>OZ247499.1:4800000-7813638 GCA_965233625.1 Pirellulaceae bacterium | reverse complement strand
GCGGCATGTAAAGGAAGAAGGGCTTGTCTTTGTTGGCGGTAATGAACTTGACTGCTTCTTCGGTGTAGCGGCGCGTGATGGTTGTCTGGTCGGTCGGGCGTTCGATCACTTTGTTGCCACGCAATAACGGCACGTTCCAGAAACGGACCTCGGGCTTGTCGAACGACGCGCGACCCTTTGGCGCCTCGGCCGTGCGATCCATATCGTTTGAATAAGGGATGCCGTAGTATTCATCAAAGCCATGCGATAGTGGCAGGAACTGCGGCAGATGGCCGAGGTGCCACTTGCCAATGCAGGCGGTGGTGTAATCTTTCTTCTTCAGTGCCTTGGCAATCGTAATCTCGGTTGCCGGCAGTCCACCCTTCGAATCGGGGAAGAGGACGCGCCGCTTGTTGCTGCACATGCCCGTTCTGCCCGGCAGGCGTCCGGTCATCAGCGCTGCGCGGCTGGGAGTGCAGACGGGCGACGCGGAGTAAAACTGCGTCAGCTTCATGCCTTCCTGCGCCATGCGGTCAAGATGCGGCGTGCGGATGGTCGGGTGACCGTAACAGCCCAGATCGCCGTACCCCAGATCGTCACAGAAGATCACAATGAAGTTGGGCTTCTTAGGCGTTGTCTCCGCAGCCCCAGTAAGGGCAGGCAGCGCAAACACACAGCAGGCTGCCAGAATCTGAAAGATCATCTTCGTCATATTATGGCGTCACAAAAAAGGGAATGAAGTGGTCAAAGAACAGCGACCGCCACGCACGACCGCTTACCGTTGACGCCTATTTTGACGTCATTTTTTTCAGAATCCAGTCGCCCCAGCTTGGCAGCAGAGCGGAGATGGCGAACAGCAGTCGAGCGCGTCCGGGCATCACAATCTCCGGTTTCCGCCGTTCACATGCGGAGAGAATTCTTGCAGCGATCCGCTCTGGCGGAATTCCTTTCAGCTTGACGCCACCACCAGGCTTTGCTGCTTCTGCCGGTAAATGGCCGCTCTGCGCCGCATAGCGTGTGCCGGCATCGGCGCGGGCGATGGGGCCAGGGCAAACCAGCAGAACATGCACGCCGTCTTCCGCCGTTTCCAGACGCAGCTGCTGGCAGTACGCCGCCAGGGCGAACTTGCTTGCCGCGTAGCCCCCAAGAAAACGCGAGGCTGTTTTTGAAGCCAACGATCCGATGCAAATAACATGTCCGCCAGATTGCTTTAGCAAGGGCATTGCTGCGCGGGTGCACCTTACCGCCGTGAAGAAATTTATCTCCAGCAGGTTACGGAACTGCTCCACCGTTACGTCCAGCACTTTGCCACGCGCGGAAACGCCGACGTTGTTAACTAACGCGTCCAGTCCGCCATGCTGCTTCACATCCGCCATCAACGCATCGACGCCTTCGTCCGTGGTTACATCCGCCACGAAGCCGCGCACGGTGACTTCCGGAAAGTCTGCCGATAGTTTCTCAACGGCCGCATCAACGCGCGCCGCATCGCGACCGTTGACAACAACCGAGGCGCCAGCCCGGCAGAAAGCCTCGGCAATCGAATAGCCAAGTCCCGCAGACGCACCGGTAATAAGGACAACTTTTTTCGACCAGTACAACGCGTACTCACGGAATCTTGAGGAAGGGTGTCAGCGGGCAGTCCGCCCGGACAATCATTCTGGCGACGGGATGACACGCGTAACTTACTGCGATGTATCCAGCACAATCTTGCCCGTCTGCTGCGATTTCTGCATGCGGGCGATGGCTTCGTTCCCTTCATCGAGTTTGAAAGTCTGATCGACGACTGGTTTCAGTTCATGCTTGGCGACCAGATCGAGCATACCGGCGAAGTCTGCAGGTGAACCCATCGTAGAGCCGATCAGGTGCAACTGTTTCCAGAACAACTTAAAGATGTCGAACCGCGAAGGCGCACCGGCCGTGGCGCCATAATTCACGATTCTTCCACCTGGCGTGGCTAGCTCAAGCAGGCGTCCGTAGCCGTCGCCGCCGGCGCCATCGACAATCAGGTCCATACTGCCGTACTGCTTGATCGCCTCTTTGTGCCAGCCTTCCAGACGGTAATTGAAACCATCGCGGGCGCCGCTGCTAACAGCCGCGCGGATCTTGTCCGCTGAAGAAGATGTGACAAACACATTGGCACCCAACGCCACGGCGAAGTTGACCGCAAACGTCGCTACGCCGCCACCGGCGCCGGTGACCAGCACGTTCTGCCCCTCCACAACACCGCCCTGTTGAACCAGCGCGCGATACGCCGTAACCCCAGCCAGCGGCAATGCGGCGGCTTCGCTCCAGCTAAGATGCGCCGGCTTCTCGTGAAGATACTCCACAGGCGCCTTGAGCATCGTGGCGAATGTGCCGTCTTGCGGCATTCCCAGGATCTGAAAGTCATCATGCTGCGCCGCTTCGTTGTCTCCCCAGTACCAGCCGGGGTTGGCAATCACTTCTTTGTCGAGCCACTGCTGATCCACACCGTCGCCAACTGCCGTTACAACGCCGGCGCCGTCCGAACCAAGCACCACAGGCGTCTGCATGCCTGGATAGAGGCCCTGCGTCATCCAGTAATCGCGGCGGTTGAGCGACGCGGCGTGAAGCTTAATCACAACTTCGCCCGCGCCTGGTTGCGGGACTTCGCGTTCTTCAATCGTTAATGGCTGCTTGGTCTGGTGGAGTACTAATGCACGCATGTCTGTCTTCTGGTGGGCAGGATTCCAAAGTAGCTGTTACTCATCCTGACCATCATAACACGTACAATCCTCCCTGCGGATGGCGCCGGATAGCCGCCTGGGCGAAGGCCGTATGTAGCTTTTTGACGACGTGTTACTTGTAACGTAGATATTTCACAACAAGGTTCAGCCGCTGCTGACCGTATCGCCGGAAGAACTCTATCGCGGACTCGAAGCATGAAAACTCCTTCGCTGCTATTAGTTGATGACGACAAAGCAGTTCTCGAGTCAATGCATGACTGGTTGCAGGAACAAGGCTACGAAGTTTCGGTTGCCGATTCCTTCCGCTCCGGTTTACAGGCGGTCAAGCAGCGTAACTTTGAACTGGTCCTTTCCGACATACGTCTGCAGGATGGCGACGGGTTTGACTTGCTTGCCGAGTGCCGCAAGAAGAACGCGGGAATGCCCGTCATTCTGCTGACAGGATACGGCACCGTCGACACGGCGGTTGAAGCTTTGCGCGAGGGCGCCTTCGATCTGCTGACTAAACCATTGATTGACGAAGAACTGCTGATGTCAATCAATCGTGCACTCTCGCAGAAGCAAGTGATTGAAGAGAACCAGCAGTTGAAGGCGCAGCTTGATCTGCGGTACGGGCTGGAAAACGTCGTTGGCCGCGACCATCGGATGCAACGCATCTTTGACGTAATTGACTCAGTCGCCAATACGCGGGCAACCGTGCTGATAACCGGCGAAAGCGGTTCGGGCAAATCGCTGATCGCCCGCGCCTTGCACCGGCGGAGTGATCGCCGTGACAAACCCTTTGTCGAAGTTGCCTGCGGCGCCTTGCCAGAGAATCTGCTGGAAAGCGAACTCTTTGGCCACAAGGCAGGAGCCTTCACCGGCGCCGTCAGCGATAAGCCGGGTAAGTTCCTCCAGGCAGATGAAGGGACAATCTTTCTCGACGAGATCGGCACCGCTTCGCAAGCGATGCAAGTCAAACTGCTGCGTGTTTTGCAGGAACTTCAGTTTGAAGCCGTTGGCGGCGTGAAGACGCATTCGGTGGATTGCCGTGTGGTGCTGGCAACGAATGAAGACCTGAAGAAAGCTGTTGACGAAGGACGCTTCAGACAGGATCTGTACTACCGCGTGAATGTCATCAACCTGGAGATGCCATCACTTCGCGAACGCTTTAACGACATTCCGTTGCTTTCAACACACTTCCTGCAACAGGTCTGCCACGATACTGGTAAGCAGGTGCAGGGCATTACGGATGAAGCACTGGCAGCTTTGCAGAGCTACTCCTGGCCAGGCAATGTGCGCGAACTTCAGAATGTGATCGAACGTGCGGTGCTGCTGGGCAAGAGTGACTACGTCCGCCCGGAAGATCTGCCGCCGCACCTTACCGCGGGCAATACGCATACGACGCCGGCGACGGGAACGCGTACGCTTAAAGAAGCACTTGAAGGCCCGGAACGGCAGATCATTCTCGATGTGCTGCGGTCTAACAACTGGAACCGCAACGCCACGGCCGATTCGCTGGGCATCAACCGCACAACGCTTTACAAGAAGATGAAGCGATTGGGTCTGGAAGAAGCAGGCTCACTCTAACACTGCGGGTCGTCGCTTGCTTCAAGCTTCGTCCGCATTCTTTGGCGTACCACCGATGATTTTCACGCCGGCCATCACGTAGCCGGCGCCGGAGTAAACCGTTGAAGCAACGGCCAGCCAGACGCTGCCGTGCAGCACGATATACAGCCACATCGGCGGCACATCGGTGGGGTTATGGGTCCAGCTTAACGTGACCAGACTCGCACAAACGGCAACGCACTGAAACACCATCTTCAGCTTGCCGGCGAAATTGGCAGAGAAGTCTCCGCCTTGTTGCTCAATGAAGCCGCGGATGGCAGTTACCAGCAGTTCCCTGCCGACGACGACCACCGCCATCCAGCCCATGATGCCCGAGTCTGGTCCGATCCAGTTGATGCCATTATCTTCGGTGGCCGCCAGCAGTATGAAGGCGCCGCAGATAATAATCTTATCGACAAACGGATCAAACATGCGGCCGATTTTGGAAACCTGATTGTATTTCCGCGCCCACCAGCCATCGACCCAATCCGTCGCCGCCGCCAGGATGAAGACCACCATCGCGGCCGCGTACTGCTCCAGCGGGATCAGAATGAACACCACGATGGAAAGGACGAACCGTGCGGCGGTTATCTGGTTCGGAATCGTGAAGACGTCGTTATCCAGGCTTGTGTTTTCTGAGTCCGTCATGGATTCCATCCGCGTGAGAAAACTTTTCTACTCTGTGCAAAACCGCTTACAACTTAACAGTGGCGGGCCACATCCATGTTAACGGTTCCGCCAGAAGCCGGGCATCACCAGCACCAGAATCGAGAAGATCTCAAGTCGCCCGATCATCATCAGCCAGACAAAGAGAAACTTCACGACCGGACTGAAGTGGCCGTAATTCTGCGTCGCCCCGACCGTGCCCAGACCGGGACCGATGTTGTTCAACGTCGCCGCCACGCTACTCGCGCTATCAATCAGTTTGTGCTGCGGAGAGTCGCCCCACGTTAGATCAGGCTCAAAGGTCACGATGAAGAGCCAGCTTAGCAGGAAGATGAAAATAATCAGCCCGAAGTAAACCAGAATATTCCGCGGCAGATCAGGATCATCTACCGGCGCACCGCCCAGAAACAGTTGCCTGACAACACGTGGCCGGTACGATCGTTCTACCTCCCGGCCAAGGATTTTGACAAACAGCATGTGCCGGATCATCTTCATCCCACCTGCTGTGCTGCCGGCGCATCCGCCAACAAACATCAGTAGAAACAGCATGCCGCGTCCACAGTTATTCCACTGGTCAAAGTCATGCGTGCCGTAACCGGTAGTTGTGATAATCGAAACGACTTGAAACAAACCGTAACGCACCGCGTAGCCAATCTCCTGCAGAATCGTGGTCTTCTCATTTTCTTTGAAGTCATCAAACCGCAGACCGAAAATGATGATCACCAGGGTCACGCCAGCAATCACTGCCAGGTAAGTCCGCCATTCGGTATCGCCGAATAACTTGCCCGGTTGCCGGATGACCACGCAGTACAGCAGAATGAAATTCGTACCTGCCAGAATCATGTAAAACGTGACGATGCCTTCGACCCACACTGAATCAAAGTGCCCCAGGCTGGCGTTGTAGTTGCTGAAGCCACCCGTCGCCATGGTGCCGAAGGCGTGACACAGCGCATCGAAAGGCGACATCCAGATGCAGAGTATCAACGCCAGACTGACGTTCAAAACGCAGTAGATAACGGTGAAGATAATTGCCGTCTCGCGCATGCGAGGCGTAGCAGCTTCTTTCGAGGGACCGGGCATCTCCGCCCGCATCAGTGCTTTGCCCGCGGAACCTTGACCCAGGATCACCACAAACAGCACGATGATGCCCAGACCGCCCAGAAAGTGAGTGCTGCTTCGCCAGAACAGAATACAATGCGGCACCAGAACCGGGTCTTCCAGGTCAGAGATAATCGTCGCGCCGGTGGTGCTAAAGCCAGATTGCGATTCAAACAGGCTGTCAGAAATACCCATCGAGATCCATTCGATGCGGTAGTGGTTCTTGCGGTCGTCCGGGGCGGCTCTTTCACCTGGTGCGACCAGGGCGTACTGCCAGTCTTCGTTCGCATCTTTCAAAGTTTTGATCACGGCCGCCGGATCTTCAACGTCCGACTTTTTACTCAGTTCGCTGGTGCTCAGCCCAGCAGCACCGGCCTCCAGCAGCGTGTTCAGCACACGATACTCGTCGGCGTTAAGTTGTTTCTGCGAGTTCCACAATCGCCAGCGGCCATATCCGCGGTTGTAAACCATCGGCTTGATGCCGCCCGTTGCTTCGCCCAGACTGTCGCCCTCAACGACTCCTGAAAGTCTCACACAGGGCGAATACTTGACACCGCAGAAATAAAAGGGGAGCCCGCCCAGAATGGTCGCCAGCACCCAGCTTAGCCCGACCACGGCCATCGCCTCTTTGCGGTACATCCGCCCGTTTGCCGTCTTCCCGATCAGCAGCAACGCAGCTCCCAGAATGCCTGACAGGGCAATACTGATAACCAGCGCCATGAAGCCGCCCAGTTCAAATTTCTCTGGCACTGCCAACGACCAGCGATACCAGAAAAGCGGAAAAGCCCATGGCAGACTGAAGATCATGGCGCCGCCGATAAGCAGCGCGACGATGCCAAGCATTTTCGCGACAAGCCGGTAATTCATCTTTACGTGTTACCTAAGGTGAAATCCGCTGCGTGGTTTCTCCGGCAGCATGGCGAAGGTCAGGCAGTGAACTGTTCGAGCGCGGCTTCCACAGCAGCATCGTCAATCAGCGCCACCACCGTATCACCTACTTCCAGGCGGTCGTCGGCCTGTGGCACGCGCGAGCAGTCCTGCCGGACAACAGCCGCCAGCAGACAATCACGCGGCAGCGGAAGATTCGCCAGCACATGCTCGGTGGCAGGGGCGCCTTCCAGCACTTCAATCTCAAAGACACCGATCCGCCCGCCTGGCAGCGCTGTCCGCGAAATAACTGCCCCTTTGTTCAAGAAGCCCAGCACCTGCTTGGCGGTAACTTCCCGTTCGCTGACCGCCAGATCAATTCCCAGCTTCGCCACCACATTGGCGTAATCGGGCCGGCCCACCACAGCCATGATCTTCTCGGCGCCAATTTCGCGCGCCTCGACACCCGCCATGATGTTGTTCTCGTCGTCGCCCGTGCACGCAACAAACACATCGGCCGAACCAATGCGTTCTTCTTCCAGCACAATGCGCCGGGTCGCGTCTGCATTCACGACCGTCGCGCTGGTGAGGTTTCTGGAAAGGTAGTCGCAGCGTTCTTCGCACTCCTCCATGACGGTCACATCAAAACCATCGCGTTCCAGCTTACGGGCCAGGTGCAATCCTGTTTCACCACCGCCGGCGATCACCACCGAAAGTTTGGGGTCAGCCGCCACCTGAAACCGCTGCTTCCATTGCCGGACAACATTATGGGTGCCGATCAGCGAAACACGGTCGCCCGCGCGGATTTCGTCACTGGGGCCGGGAATCCAGACGCGGCTTTCGCGGTAGATAGAACCCGCACGTAACCCAGGCGGGAAATCCAGCTGACTAAGCGGCTGATCGATCAGGTCGGACTTCTCACTGACTAGCACCTCTTGCACTTCCAGGTCGCCGCCCGTGAAATTTTCCAGCACGACCGAACCGGGGTTGCTGATGCCGCGGGCCAGTTCCATCGCCGATAGATGCTCTAGCGAAAGGAAGCGGTCGATCCCGAAATGACGCTGATAGTCAAACGTGCTCAAGTCGGAAAAAACAGGCGCGTAGACCCGCGCCAACGTACGCCGCGCGCCCATCGCCTTGGCCATGCTGGCGCTGACAATGTTCGCTTCATCATCGCCTGTCACGGCCAGGCAGATATCAGCGCTGGAGATATCGGTCTGAAACAGCACGCTCGACTGCGACGCCGAGCCGTGAACGGCGCGAACGTCTAATTCCGCATTGATCCGGCGGGCGTGCTCCACATCGGAGTCGACCACGGTCACACTGTGGCGGTTCTGGCAAAGCAGGTCGGCAATAGAGGTTCCGACGGTGCCAGCTCCGAGAACGACAATTCGCATGGGTTTAAGCTCTTACGGCGACAAACATAAAATGGGCTGCAACACGACCGGTGAGTTTCACAACAGTTAGCCTGCTGGCGTCCCCCTGCCTTTCGTGTTCAGCATGCTCTCGTCAATCAGCAGATCTTCCAGGATGCGGCCGCCGATGACCGTTTCTTCTATAATCCGCGGCACATCTTCAACCGTCACGTTGCCATACCAGATCGACTGCGGATAAATCACCACTACGGGGCCACACTCACACTGGTCCAGGCAACCCGCCTTGCTTGCCCGTACGAGCGGCCCCAGGCGACGGCGTTTTATCTCAGCCTTAAAGCTGTCGCGCAAAACGCCAGAGCCGTCCATATCGCAGCAGCCACGCGGGTGGCCTGGTTGACGTTGATTACCACAGACAAATAGGTGGTGGGTGAAATCTGGCATACCGTATAAGGTGACCGTTGAGAAAGTATGAATTGCGGCACATTGTAGGCAGCAATTCCGCCCGCCTTCAAGCCGCCCAACTCTGCCGCGGTGAACAAGCCGTTTTAAGAGGCAACCAGCGAAGCCAGCACCTTGCGTGTTCCCGAAAAACTGCGGCGACCATGCATCGTTACGTAATTGTCCACCAGCGCCACATCTCCCGCCTGCCAGGGCACATCAAAGGTGAATTGCGCGGCAAGGTCCACCGCCATCTGAACACCGTCTTTATCCAGGGGAGAACCGTCACCATGCGTGATGGATTTTGAAGGGTCATTGCGGGCGTCTTTCCAGCCGTGGAACGCAGCGATCAACTGGTTGAAGAAAGAAGTGCGTCCGCTATCCAGTTCCCGCACGGCTGGCAATGTTGGCGTTGTCGCCCGCAGACATCCGTCTTCCAGCCACTCCCATGTGTAACCGAGCTTTTCCATCCGCGCCTCGGCTGCTTCCCGCGACTCCGCCTGCCAGGTGCTCCGCCAGCTACGGCCCATGCCGGACCCTGCGTCGTTCTCTGGCGGCATGGTGTTGGTGTACCGCAGGCCCTTCTCACGACAGGCCGCCGCAAACGCCGGCGCCTGCGATTCGAGTTCTGCGAACAGATGATCAGAACGGCACAACGGCGTCGCGCCGCCCGACTCCGCAGCTTTCTCGCAGAAGAAAAAAAGTTTGCTCGGATAGACCGGCGTCTGTGCCATTTCGTGATGCAGATAAATCGTGACATCCGGCGGCGCCTCATTGGCCGTGAACACCAGATCCGTGCGGTTTACGCGTACCGCGTTTGACAGCGAGTCGTCGTACTTGAAGGCAGGCAGGTCGAAAGCCCGGATGAACTGGTCAAAGTCCTCCGCCGTCTGTAACGGAAACCCACGGAACAAAACGGCGCCATGCGCCGCCGCATCTGCATTCAGTTGCTGACGCGCTGCATGAAGGTTCTGCAGATGGTGTTCCAGAGCCAAACTGCTGTCTGCCGGTGATAGCACAAGTGGGAAGGTTCCTGCGTTATCCCGGTGCAAACCGGGCAGGTCAATCTGCAAAAAACTACTAAAATTTTCCACACAAATCTCCTCAAGTTGCCTGAATCTGAAGTCCTTATCCCGGTTAGGTTAGCGTCTTCCGAAATGCAGCGGGTAGGAATCCGCCCGATATGCTTCTTGAGCCTTCCATGCGGGACGCCGCTTTTTCTAGTTGCAATTTGAGAATTGCTGTGATAACCATTGTGATTGTTAAGGATCTGCCCACGACCGGCAGACTAACATAACGGCTATGAAAGCCCGCAACCACTTTGCACCCCGGTGTAACACTTGTTGCGGGCTTTTTTCGTGCGAACACGATAACTGACAACGGCGAAGTGACCACCACCTCAAACGGGTAACAGTCCGTCAACGGCGGCTGGTCACCACAAGGAAAACCATGCCGTTGTCAGTGGCACAGCAAGGATGCAAGCGGCGCTGCCGCACTTAAGTTTATCAGGAGATAACGATGCTTGTTCTGACACGGAAAAACGGCGAAACCATCTCGGTCGGCGACTCGATCTGCATCAAGGTCATCTCGGTTGGCAACAACCGCGTCAAAATCGGCATCGAAGCGCCCAAGGAGGTGCCCGTCCGGCGCGGAGAACTGCAACCCAGGCTCGCCATCTTCGAACCAGGCGATCAGGTTGACGTAAAGCCTGCCACAACACCAGCCGATGGCTCGCGACACGTCGCCAAACCGGTCAAGCGTTAAACCTTCAACCGGCTGCACGCTAACGTGGGCGAAAGCACTGCTGGTTGAGTCGCATCATCCGAAACGGCCCGTGATATAGGCCTCCGTTTCTGGCAGGTGTGGCTTGGTGAACATCTGCGACGTAGGACCGTACTCGATGATCTGCCCCAGGTAGATGAATGCGGTGAAGTCGCTGATACGCGATGCCTGTTGCATGTTGTGTGTAACAATCAGAATTGAAAACTCGCCATGTAGGTCGCGTATCAGTTCTTCAATCTTGCCTGTTGCCAGCGGGTCGAGTGCAGAGCATGGCTCGTCAAGCAGCAACACCTCCGGCGCCCCGGCGATCGCGCGGGCGATACACAAGCGTTGCTGCTGACCGCCGGACAGGCTTAGACCGCTTTCGTGTAAACGGTCTTTCACCTCGTCCCACAGTGCAGCGCCGCGGAGACTCTGCTGGCAGACCGTATCCAGTGTGGTGCGGTCACGAACGCCGTCGATCCGCAGCGGATACACGACATTTTCATAGATGCTCATCGGGAACGGATTGGGCTTCTGAAACACCATACCCATCCGTTTTCTTAATTCGATGACATCCACACGCGGGTCGAAGATAGAATCTCCGGCGAGCCGCATTTCGCCTTCGATCCGCACGCCGTTGATCGTATCGTTCATGCGGTTCACACATCGCAACAGTGTGCTCTTCCCGCAGCCAGACGGTCCGATCAGCGCGGTAACGGCGCCGGTGGGAACAGGCAGCCGGATGTTGCAGAGCGCCTGGGTGGCGCCGTACCACAGATTGAAATTCTCAACATCCAGAATCGCTTCGGAACCATAGACCTCTTTGTGGATCACCGGCTCAATCACTTCGCCGCTGGCGATGCGTTCTAACCGGCTCTGCGGCGGGCTTGCTGCATCGCCGGCCGGTGCGGTTTGTGGTTCGATGTTGTGCGGCGACTGCCCCTCGTCTGACATGGATTGCTTAATCAAAGTGAATTGCGGCGGACGCTTAAAAATGGCTGCTTTGAAACTGCTTTCGCAGCCGTGCCCGGAGCCATACAGCTGACAGGTTAAGTATCGCAACAATTGCAATCAGCAACAACGTGGTCGCAAACACCATGGGCTTAGCTGCCTCGGCATTGGAACTGTGAAATCCAAGATCATAAATGTGAAAGCCAAGGTGCATGAAACTACGGTCCCAATGAATAAACGGCGCCGATGCATCCACGGGCAGATCCGGCGCCAGCTTAACAGCGCCCGTAAGCATTAGCGGGGCTACCTCTCCGGCGCCACGCGCCATTGCCAGAATGGCGCCCGTTACAATTCCAGGCGCGGCATGTGGCAGGACGATCCGTCTAATCGTCTGCCACTTGCTGGCTCCACACGCGTAAGAACCTTCACGCAACGAGTTTGGAACGGCCGCCAACGCTTCTTCCGTCGCCACGATCACCACCGGCGCCGTTAACAGCGCTAATGTAAGCGACGCCCAGAAAAGTCCCCCTTTGCCGAACGTGGGCGCTGGTAACTTGGCCGGGAAGAAGCCATTGAAATAAGGCGTTTTCACCACCAGCAGTCCGATCAAAATCAGCGTCGCCAGCCAGACGCCAAACCAGAGATAAGGCGCCCATTGCCAGAACCTGCCTTGCCGGTTTGTCCGGCGCGACACCATCCCCAGGAAGAATCCGCCAGCACCAACGATCGCCAGCACCGCCAGACACACGAACCAGGTAACAGGCGGCCATGGTTCAACGCCCATCGCCGTTGGTCCGCCGTCGATGTAGGCGCCAAAGATGTAACAGAAAAAACCTAGACCAAACACGCCGAACACGATACTCGGAACGCCAGCCAAGTTGTGAATCGCAATCCGCACACCACTTACCAGCAGACTGCTCGTCGCGTATTCACGCAGATACAAAGCAGCCAGAACGCCAAACGGCACGACAATCACTGTCATGATCATCGTCATCGCAACGGTGCCCCAGATTGCCGGAAAAACACCGCCACCGCTGTTTCCTTCTTTTGGACCTGTAGTAAGAAATTCAACCCAACGGGCAAAATAGATTTCACATCGACCGTACGTTGTAAGACCATTCGCGCGGTAAGCGCGCACCACACGATCTAGCCTGATCTCACGGAGATTCCTGGCGGACTCTCCGGCCTCTGGCATCGCACTTATCACCAGTCTGCTACGGTCATTTTCCTTTTCCAGCGATTCAATCTCGCTGGCGATGCGTTGCCTCTCACCCGCTGTCTGGCGCGCAGTTGCGAGGAATCCTGCGACCGACTGCTGTGCGTAAGTAGGCGTTTTGATGATCTCTTGCTGGTGGGTCCGCCATAACTTGCGCGGCGTTGCTGAAAATCTGGCTCTGATTTTTGTGGCAACCGCCGTAACCTCATTAGCGAGTTCCGCGAGCGAAGTGGCTTCGCCGTAGTGTTGTTTGATCCACTGCCGTATGTTTGCTTCTCTGACGGCTTCCGCCTTGTAGGACGCGAGTTCCTGCTGCAACTCTTTAAGCAGGTCTGCATGCGTGGTAACAGGGCGCCCAGGCGGCAGTTGGCGATCACTTTCTGCACGGATTTCCGCCTCGCGCACCGTCAGACGTTGTTGCTGCTCAAGCTGATTAAGGGCGCCGATGCGGTGTTTCGCCAGCGATTGAATCCGCCGCGTCCGCTGCACCGAGCCTGGATGATGCTGCTGATACTGGCGCCAGGCTTTTTCAGCGCCTTCCCAGATTTCGATTACGCGGACAACATTGTCACCCGTCTGCAACTTGATGCCGCCATCTCCAGCCTGCAAAATCCGGCCGTCAGACAACACCGCCTGAATCCGGGTTGCTAAATCTGAATCCGCCGATTCAGGACCAGAATGAAACGCCGCGATAAACTCGCGAGAACGGGAAAGTTGCAGCTGCTCAAACTCTGCACGAACAAGCGCCAGGTCGCTGTCGAGTCGCTTCTGTTGCTCTCTATTCAGGTGTGGCCGGTACTTCTCAAAGAACGCGATGGCCGCGCCGAGTTTCACTTCTGCATCGCCCGCAACGCGGGGATGTTTCACGAGGAACGATTCAGGGTAGCCGTAAATCCTACCGCCATCGGCCTCTTCAATAGCAACGGCCCAGGGGTTTGTATTCCGTTTGGCAACTTCAAAGTCACTGATCCACCGGTACTGCGCTGCAGATTCCGCCTGAATTCCGGTGCGGAAAAGTGTGCGATGCGCAGCGGCGGCTGGTCTATCCTGCAAATACGCTCTGGCCGGCGTCTGGAGCGCGGGACTCATATCCGTGGTCATCTGCTGCGTGAGCTGGTACTCCTCGCTGCGGATTGGCGCCCCCAGACAGTGGCCGCCGTCATGTAGCTTTAGCTCCACCACCGGCACAGGCCAGAACGCCACTAGTCCGCTGTAAACGATGTACGCGACTAACCCCACGATCATCGCGACGCAGACCATCAACGCGCCGCCCGTAAGCCACACCGCAGGTTCGCCCGAAGTCAACACCGACAGGCCGGCTTTGATAATCCGGCCTCTGCGGCGGTAACGCGGCGCGATGGATGAGAAAGAACTGATGGACATAAACCCTAACGGTTACCTACAGCCGGTGTGCACGTTGGCGGAAACGTGTGCGCACGATCTCAGCGATCGTGTTGAGCACAAAGGTAAGAACAAACAGCGTCAAACCAGCCAGAAACAAGGTGCGGTAATGCGTGCTACCCGTGACAGCGTCTGGCAGTTCGATAGCAATGTTGGCGGATAGCGTCCGCATACCGTTGAACATGTTTGTTTCCATCAGCGGCGTATTTCCGGTCGCCATCAACACAATCATCGTTTCGCCCGCCGCCCGGCCGAGTCCGACCATCAATGCAGAAAACAGGCCGCTCATGGCGGTCGGAATCACAATACGGATCGCTGTCTGCCAGGGCGTGGCGCCACAACCAAGCGAGCCCGAACGAAGATGCTGCGGAACGGTGGAAAGGGCGTCATCCGCAAGTGTGTAAATGACGGGTATCACGGCGAATCCCATCGCCATTCCCACCACAAAAGCGTTGCGTTGCTCATACGTGCCGACATACGCGCCCCGCGGATCCCACCCTACCAGATCATTCAAAAACCAAGCGGCGCTGCCTGCCAGCGCGAACACCAGCAGCGTTGCTAGGACAAACTTCAAGAGGTTCAGAAACGCAGAGGTCGTACGCGATAACCGGTTTAGGAACGGTCGCAACGACGGATTCACATAAAGAGCAACCACCACCGTCATGGCAAACGCAGAAAGTGGCAGCCAGAGTATCATCCAAGCCGCGGCGCCCGTCCCAATCTGCCCGTTCAGCCAGCGTTTCATATCGCCCGCCATCAGCAGGTATTCGATCCACGGCCCCAGCCACAACGCCAGCAGAATCGCCAGCGGCAGGGGAACGAGCAGGAAAACCAGACGGTAAGGCCGAACGGCTGTGACAACGCGTTGCGGCAGAAGCTGCCATCCGTAGGCCGCCAGGAGATACGCCAGCGGAAAGGTGACAAAGATTGCCAACGCCGCTGGTGCATACAGTTCAACAAGCGGCGCGAAGATCATGGCCGCCATAAATCCCAGCACCACGCTGGGCAGACTCGCCATCAATTCAATGGTTGGCTTAATCGTGTTACGCAGCGCCGGGTGCATGAACTCGCTAGTGTGGATCGCTGCCATCAAAGCCAACGGAGCCGCGAACAACATGGTGTAAAACGTCGCTTTGATCGTGCCAAAAATCAGCGGCAGCAGCCCCAGCTTCATCTCTGGCGCCGCACTGGCGTAGGTCGCCTGCCAGCGATGCGTCGGCTGGCTGTAACCTTCGTACCAGACGGGCAGAAAGAGAGAGGCAACCGTCGCCTCTGGATGAGACGGATCGAACCTGCTCCGCCAGATGCGCTGACCAGCGAATGCGACCAGTCCGTCGTCTTTGGGAGCAATCAACACCTGCTGAACTCTGGACGGCAGAGCTTTATCAAGAGACGCCACCCGCTGCGATGTTGTCACATGAAACACCGCGACCGAACCATCTTCATAACCCGCCATGGCGAGCCTGCTGCGCTGCGATACGCCAAGAGACGTCACCGCAGCAGCACCTTGCGGTAGCTCATGCGTCTGCTGCAAACGCCAGCCGCCATCTGCCTGACGCACGACAAACCACGCAGATAATCGCCCGGCGGAATCGCCCACCAGCAGTGTTTCCCCCCCCAGCACCATAGCGCAGCTTGTAACTACCGCGTCGGTAGTCTTGAGCACATTGATCGTTTCAACAGGTTGTTCTTCTGGCGCCGTCCGGCGGAAGTCATAGTGCTGCAATTCACCGCCGGGCCAGACAACAAACCCGTGTTCGCGACGTCCCGTGACATGCAAAGCCACGGGCAATTGCTTGCCTCGCGCAGGGAATGACACGACGGCAGTCTGCACCTTCCGGCGCCACTGGCCGGTGATTTCATTGAAGGTTGCAGATATCAGTGAGCGCCGCAGAACGCCGGCTTCATCAAGCGCAAGCAGCAGCGTTTTTTCCTCTCCCAATATCTCATTCTGCGGAGTCGAACAGCCGACGCGCACCACTGCTGTGCCGCTGATTTTCACTGGCTCAGCGAACGTCGTTTCAACTTTCTGATGCCGCAACTGCCCGGCGGGTGTCATCTGCAGCACACCCTCATTCAGAACGGCGACATCTTCTGTCTGCATCGTGCGGAAGCGGGCAGGTAGATCAGCTCTTTCAAGATAACTGCTGGTGAAGCTGATGCGTCCTGTTTGCAGATTTCCGTTACTAAGGCCCAATACAACCGCGTGACGCAATTGATCGTCGCCACTGGCAGGCAGTGGATGCACGGCGGCAGAGGTAATCGCCGCGTCCGTGACGATCTTCTTTTGCGTAATGGTGGCGCCCGTATCTAAACGGAACACAACCAGCGATCCGTCACGATGCAGGCTCCAGCCGATGGTCTGATACTCATCCACCGCAACAGCGACTGCGGTGCGACTATCAGCAGCGTTCTTCGCCGGCGCCACGGGATTGACCGTGGCGGGAAGAAACAACGGGGCAACAACGCTAATGAGAAAAATAAACACCAGGCATATCGCGACGATTACACCGATACCGCCCACGGTGATCAGATACCGGGCAAGGAAATTCCCAAGCCGCACGCTCCAGCGCAGTTTTATTTTGCGGCGCCGGCTCGCTAAGCCCCGCGCAACAATCTGAGATTCGCGTGCAGCTGGTTCCATAAATTCTAAGACGCGAAGTTGAAGTGGCTAGGATCACTAATTACGGGTCGATTCCGAGTTTGGCTAGTGACTTTTTCACCAGCAGGTTGTTGACAGGAAAGTACCCATCCCGGGTGATCGCCGCCTGACCTTCCTGGCTGTAGATGTATTTCACAAACTCTCGACGGAGTGGATCCAGATGGCTATTAGGACGGTGATTCAGCGTCAACCAGAGAATCCGCACCAGCGGATACTGGCCATTGTACGCCTGTTGCAACGCTGGCTTCACGGCCGGGGCGCCGTCCACCGAGAGCGGCACCGTCTTCACATCGGCCGTCTTGTAGCCGATGCCGCTGTAGCCGATGCCACCGCGGTCCGAGGCGATCCCCTGGACCACCGCAGAGCTGCCAGGCTGTTCCTTAACATCGTTGCTGAAGTCGCCCTCCAGCAGCACCTTCTGCTTGAAGACCCCGTATGTTCCTGAAGCTGAGTTGCGGCCGTAGACGCTCAGCGGCCGGTCAGCCCATTCGCCTCCACAGCCCAGATCACCCCAGGTGACAATCTCGCCACCGCCACGTTTACGCGTGCTGGAAAAAATAGCGTCGAGCTGCTGGATCGAAATTGATTTGACCGGGTTATCACGGTGCACGTACACCGCCACCATATCAATCGCGACCGGCGCCTGCGTAGGTTTATAGCCGAACTTCTTTTCAAACTCGTCCACTTCCGACGGCTTCATCGCGCGGCTCATCGGACCAAAGGTAGCGGCGCCGCTAATCAGCGCGGGTGGCGCCGTGCCAGAACCTTTGCCTTCAATCTCGTAGCGGATGTCTGGATATTGTTTTTCAAAGCCTGCCAGCCAAAGAGCCATGAGGTTATTCATCGTGTCAGAGCCAACGCATTTAATAACGCCAGATACACCCGGCGCCGGCCGGTAGGGAGCCGCCTCGAAAGCTGCTGGATTTTCGCTCGGCCCGTTATGCTCCGCAACATCTTCACCGCTGTTTACTTCGACAGTTGGAAGCTTGGCGGACGCAGTTTCGTGGTGATTGGCTTCGACCGGAGGTAACGAGTGAACGGACGGAGGGTTGCAACCTGGCAACGCATTCATGCCCAGTAATGTTGCCACCACCAGCTGGAAACGGACCCAGCCTCTCATAGAAATCCTCTGCAATTAAGGCGTACACGCACGGACCACCGCCGTGCAACCGTCATTATCAACAACTTCCTCCCGGCAACAACCTGCGGGCGCCCCGCAGAACCGGCGCAGCCATGTAAACGGAACCTGTTGGATGCCCCACATGCAAGTTGCATCCTAGACTTTCGCAAAGGCGGCGTGGTGTAGCCGCCGGACCATCACATTTCCATGAATGCGGGATGCTTTATGACTTTCTCCAACGGGCGGATCGGAATTTTAACATCGGGCGGCGACTGCCCAGGGCTGAACGCGGTCATCCGCGGCACAGTAAAAACCGCTAATCAGCATGGTTACGATGTGGTTGGTTTCCGCAAAGGCTACGAAGGTCTGGTCGAGCCGGTGTGCTACATGCCGCTCAGCCATGCGAACACGACGGGCATCCTCAACCAGGGCGGCACCATTCTAGGCTCCACTAACAAGGGCCGCTTTGCCGCCACAGTGGGTGTCTCGGACCGGCTGGAGATCGATCCCGCTTTGCTCGATGGAGTTAAGGTTACCTGTAATCAACTCGGTCTGTGCGGTTTGATCTGCGTCGGCGGCGATGGTTCGCTGGCCATCGCGCAGCAATTTCACGAAGCCGGAATTCCCGTAGTTGGTGTTCCGAAAACCATCGACAACGATCTTTCTTCCACAGCCTTTACCTTCGGCTTCGACAGCGCGGTTGCCTGTGCCACCGACGCTTTGGACCGGCTGCATACAACCGCCGCCAGCCACGACCGGGTCATTGTCCTGGAAGTGATGGGGCGCCATGCTGGCTGGATCGCTTTGCATTCGGGCATTGCCGGCGGCGGCGATGTGATTCTGATCCCTGAAATTCCCTGGACGTTTGAAGGCGTCTGCGAGAAGATCCTGCAACGCGAAAAAATGGGCAAAAGGTTCACGCTGGTTGTCGTTGCCGAAGGCGCTGAATTACCTGAAGGCGGCATGGTGGTGGCAGAGCGCCGGCAGGAAGACCGCCAGACGCGTCTGGGCGGCGTTGGCTTCCGCGTTGCGGCCGAGATTGAAAGCCGTCTCGGTCGCGAGACACGCGCCGTGGTGCTGGGTCATCTTCAACGCGGCGGCGGGCCGACGACGTTTGACCGGGTTCTGGCAACCCAGTTCGGCGCACATGCGGTGCGGTTGATCATCGAAAAGCGGTTCGGAGAAATGGTCTGCTACGCACCACCGCACATCGAAAGCACGCCGATCGTAGAAGCCGTACACCAGCTTTCGACCGTTGATCCTTCGGGGTCCGCAGTCCAGGCAGCAAGAGCCTTGGGCGTAAGCTTTGGACAACAAGGCGACTTCCAGCCGTTCCAGCCGCGACAGGAAGTCAAGCGGGAAGATGAGCCTGCAGTCGCCTCAGCGCTGTAAAGCCACGTGTATGTAGCCTATTGATCTTCAGCCGCCACAGGAATTTTCAGTTCCTTATAGATGATGGCGGCGATGGGTCCGTGGATGGGCTTACGGTCAAAGGAAAATGGATCGAACCCGTGCGAAGCGGGTTTGTTCATATCAATCGCGGCCTTCACATGCGCGTACATATCGTTGATGGCCACGCCCTTCTGGCGCATAACCCGTTGAGCAATATCGTTATATTGCTGCTCCACGCCCATCTCGAAGATGTCGTTGGGCGTGCTGCGGATGGGCGTCGTGCTGGCCCACACAATCACGGCGCCGGTGGCTTTTAACTGCTTGACAATCGCTTTTAGATTTTCTTCGTACTGGTCAGGCGACGTGTTCCGCACGCCGCCCACTTTGCGCGCCATCACCCGGAAGGATTTGCTGCCCGGCAACCGGTGCACCAGATCGGCCAGCCCACAGTTGAAGTGAATCAGATCCCACTTCTGATCACCAAGCAGTTCTTTCAGCCGCGCCCGCACGACGGTGCTGCTGGCGACCTCCGGGGCGTCGACGGTGCGGTAAACGACTTCCAGGCGCCCCTTTTGCTCACGGGCCAGCGTTCTGGACGGCTCGTTGTAGACGAAGTCTCCCAGTATCAACACGCGTGGCAGCGGTTCCGCGGCGCCGCAGATGGCTGCAGGTAAGGTTGAGAGAAGTAGTGTGAGCAGCAGAATTCGCATGGCTTATTGCGGGATTTGCTCTTGGGTTGGAAAGAATCAAAGTACTACCGGCAAGGTTCAAGTCTACAACCCGGGCGATAGACGTCGCAACTTCTTTGCCGCTGCATGGGCTACTATAATCGACCCTTGCCCAACACCCACAACAAGACCACAAGAACCGGTCGCCCTAGCTTGGAGCCGTTCCTTTGCACGCTCTGGATAACATGCAACGCCTTTCTCCTGTTTCATTCGCCGTCGTGCTGCTAGTGGCCTGGATTGCCAGCGGAACGCTCTCTGCCGCGGACCCTCCGCCTAATATTGTGCTGATGATGGCGGACGATATGGGTATGGGCGACACCAGCGCGTACCGGCGGTTCACAGGCAACTCACTGGACGAACAATTAGCCACTCCGCAGATGGAGCGTCTGGCGCGGATGGGTGTCAGGTTCACCGATGCCCATACATCTTCGACCCGCTGCACGGGCACACGATACGGGCTACTGACGGGCCGCTATCCTTGGCGGAGCCGGTTGAAACATTGGGTGCTGTTTGGCGTCCAGGGTGATCCACTTATTGAACGTGGACGCCCAACTATTGCCACCCTGTTGCGCGACGCCGGATACCGCACCGGGATGGTTGGAAAATGGCACGTCGGACTACGTTACAGCAAAACCGATGGTTCGCCTGCTGCGGGCTGGGCGGATGCCGATCTGACCAAGCCGATGGCGGATACTCCGCTGGATCACGGCTTTGATTTCTGCCGATTTACGTCCCGGTCACACGGCACTTCGGGACCAGACGAGACACATGGTAAAGGGAAAAAGAAAAAGAAGAACACGCCAACGCAGACAACGGGACCAGGCCACGTTGATGGCCGCACCATCGTTGGCGCAACGGGCAACGGCAAGCAGCTTGTGGGCGATGGTGCAAACGCCTACCGTCTTTCAAAACTTGGCAGCCGTCACGCCGCCAACGCACGCGAATTTATCCAGCAGCACATCACGGCCGGGAAGACCCGCCAGCAGCCTTTCTTCCTGTACTACGCCTGCAATTCCAACCATACTCCTCATACGCCCGATGAGAAAATTGGAGATGCTCCGGTTAGCGGCGCCGCGAAGATGCTGTCTGGCCGCAAGGCGGGCAAACGTGGTGATTTTGTGTACGAAAACGATGTCGCGTTGGGTTATATGCTTGACTACCTCGCACAGAACGAGGACCCGCGGCGGCCCGGAAAAATGCTGATTGAAAACACGATTGTCATCTTCACCAGCGACAACGGCGCCGAGATTACCGCCTCGACGGCAACAGGACCGTTCCGCAGCAACAAGGGTTCTGTCTACGAAGGCGGCCATCGTGTGCCCTTCATTGTTGCCTGGCCGCTGGGTAATGTCGGTGATGGCGACGACAAAACTGTGGGGAGCCAAAGCCGCGAGATGATGGCACTGCACGATCTGTTCGCAACCTTCGCGGCAGTCACCGGCAGCAAACTGCCTGACCTACGGCGTGGAGAAATTGGCGCCGAAGACAGCCGCAGCGTGCTGGCGGCGTGGCAGGGAAAAACGCTGCCGCCGCAGCCACTGTTCATGAATGACCATAAAGAAACCGAAGACGACGCTGCTATGTCCGCCATCCGCGTCAACGATCCCCAAGTAGGTGACGCCGTCGCAGCGGGACACTGGAAACTGCTGCTTGGTCCTGCACTGCTGCGGCAAGGCATGACGGTCAACCGCGAGCTTTATAACCTGGCAAATGATCCGCGGGAAAACGTCAACCGCATTTCGGCCGACTACCAGAAGGAGCTGATTGCACATCTGCAAAACGTCGCGTTGCTACACCGCAATCGTGGCGGGCATCGCTACGCGGCGATGGAAACCACCGCACATCTCTCCTTCAACTGGCGAGTGAACCATCAACAGAAAATTGCCGGCCTTACGGATGTGGTTCTTTCGGATCAGTTTCAGAAGCCGGACACGCCTGCGGTCGTTGTGACGCACGCAGAAGAAGGGCAGGCGGAATTAAAGATGACCGTCGCGGCAGTCCGCGGCGGAAAGGCTGTCGCTGGCGTGTTCAATGCGGACGAAGAGGGGCTGGGCGTCAACAGCGACGATACCGGCCGCGTTACGGGCGGCGACTCACTTGAAATCTCTTTCAGCGCCGATGTGCTGATCGAGTCCATCAGCTTCATTGCCGGCGAAGGCGTCTGCGGTGGCAGTGTGAAGGTGGGGCAGCGATCTCCGCTTGCCATCTACTGCCTGGATGCCGATAACGACGCCAATGACCAGACGGGCAGAATGAGCGACCTGGGCGTTCTGCTCGCCGGACAGAAGCTCACCATCACCAGCGCGCCGCACCTGGGTGTTGAAAATGCGGGCGCCTGGCGGATGGGGTCGCTGAATGTCAGCGTTCTAAAATAGCGGCGGCTACCATTTCCAGTCTGCACGCAGCTTGCTGTTGACCAGGCACGAATCCGGCCGCAGACCATTGTGAAGATCGACAATACAGTGCGCCGCAAGGCTGCTGGCGTCGATCTCTGACTGCAGATCCAGACCGCCCATGTGCGTGCAAGTTAGGACGTTCGGCAGCGAAAGCAGCGGGTGATCCACCGGCGGTGGTTCCTGCTCAAATACATCGAGCGCGGCGCCTGAAAGATGCCCGGATTTCAACGCGTCGTACAGTGCAGCTTCGTCCACCAGCCCGCCCCTGGAAGTGTTCACCAGGATGGCGCCCGGCTTCATGCGGGCAAGTGTCGCCGCATTGAACAGGTGCGTCGTCTCGGCCATGTAGGCGGCATGGATGCTGACAACATCAGACGATGTCAATAGTTCGTCAAACGAAACATACTTAACGCCCGTCTGTTCAGCAAAAGCCTCATCCAGGCAAGGATCAGCAGCAATCACATTCATTCCCAAGCCAATCGCCCGCGGCGCCACAGCCTTGCCAATGCGGCCCAGACCGGCAATCCCCAGCGTTTTCCCGGCCAGCCTTGGCATCGCCGCGCGCGACCATTTGCCGGCGCGAACCTCACGGTCACGCTGCACGATGCCGCGGGTCAGGCCCAGCAGCATCGCGATGGTGTGCTCCGCGACAGATTCTTCCAGAACACCTGGCGTGATCGTCACGGCAATGTCGGCGGCGGTCGCCGCGGGGATATCGATCGAATCGTAACCCACGCCCATCCGTGCAATCGCCCGCAGCGTGCTGCCATGGAGAATCGCTTCACTCAGCGGTTCGGTGCTTGCCAGCATGGCGTCGATGTCATCCGCCAGCAGTTGCTCAATCACAGCTGGCTCTAAGGTGTTGACATCTTCTGGCGGGAAAACAACTTCAAAACCGCCTTGCTGCAAAATATCAGCAAAAGGTCCAGGCTGATTGCGAAGCATCGTGGGGGTTACTAACACACGCGGCATCTTAAATCCATTCGTTCGAAAGTCGTTTCGCCAGGTATCTTCGCAAAGCAGAGAGTTACTTCAGCATCTTCAGCATCGCACGGCCGAAAGCCTGGCCCTTCAGGTAATACGTTTTGCCAGAGCCAAGATAGTGATAGGGACGGTCGTTGCCCACTGCCCGCCATTGCGCTTTCTGCTCTTCGGTGCCTTTCCAGAAATTCTTCTTAAACAGGTCGTCCGCCACGGTGTCGTAATATTCGGCAGTTGGAACAAACATCACGTTGCCTTTAAACTCCGCCGCTTTTGCAGCGGCAGCCTGAGCAATCTGGAAGTCGCCACGGTTAGGAATACCGCCGGTGCTGAGCTCACCGATGACGAACGGCGCCTTGCCGGCATCAAGATCTTTCCGCAGGTCTTTGATGAAGAGGGTCAGCAACTGCGTGTAGCGGCTGTATTTTTCCGCACGTAGATCGCGGTTGATGATGTCGTTGAAGCCCTGATGCCAGACAATGCCCGCAATCTCGTAATCCGTGTCCTTCAGCGCGGGGAACGTCTCTTTGTAACCGGCCAGCGCCTTCTTAACCTCTGCCACAAGCTGCCTGTAGTAATGACCGTAACGCTGCTTCACGTCGTCCAGAGTGGTCGCCGGTTTTTTCTTCTGCATCCGTGTGAGCTGCTCTTTCAGCGATTCCTCTGACGGCATCTCCGCCGAGGGAGGAAAGAAATCAACCGCTAGGCTCTTGCCGCCCCACGCGACTTTGATAATCAGGACTTTTTCATCCAGCGCCTCTCCCACCGTATGGCCGAAGCCAAATTCCGGGCCGATGGAGAATTCGCCCTTGGTGCCGTAACCGGCCGTCAAGGGACCGGCCATCGCACCGCGGCTTTTCGTGGGATAGGTGATCCACACATCATCCCGCTCAACCCAGGCGCCATCTTTCTTCAAGATGCCGTACGTGGGCGCGATAGCGGGATCGTCTTTATAAGTATCAAGATGGGCGGCCAGTCCCTTGCCTTCCATGTTTGACTGCCCGGTCAGCACGAACACCTTGACCGTTTCCGCCGCGGCGGGACGTTCGCAATATGCGTTTGCAATCAACCAGGCAGCAAGGAGAGCCACGGACGGCCAGATTCTGAAAAAGCGAGTCATGTTGTTTTCCCTGTGAGATTTATGATGCGGAGCAGGCTCAATCGTAACACGCCGCCGCGCGGCTTGCGGTGCGTTGACGCTTATCACGGCATGTGATAGCTTTTTTGCGTTGCCAGAGCGAAAAAACCGCTCACCGGCGCCGGATTACTTACAACCACACCTTTATATAGAGACACTGGATCTATGGCGCACGAAGTCACCCTGATTACCGGCGATGGAACAGGCCCTGAACTGGCTGAAGCCGCGCGGGCGTGCGTGGATGCGACCGGCGTTGACATCAACTGGGATGTGCAGGAGGCCGGTGTCGATGTGATGGCAAAAACCGGCACGCCGATCCCGGATTCCACGCTTGAAAGTGTCAAACGCACCAAGTGCGCACTCAAGGCGCCGATCACCACTCCTGTCGGCACCGGCTTCCGCAGCATCAACGTCTATCTGCGGCAGGAACTAGGGCTATTCGCCTGCATCCGCCCCTGCAAGCAGTACAAAGGCGTACGCAGCTTCTTCAGCCATCTGCCTGTAGATATTGTGATTGTCCGTGAGAACACGGAAGACCTCTACGCAGGTGTTGAATTTGAAGCAGGCAAAGAAGAAACGGCCAAGCTGATTGAATTCATCAACTCGCTGCCTGCCGACCGGAAGATCAAATCCGGACTGGATGAAACCGGCGTGTCGATTAAGCCGATGAGCGTCAGCGGCACTGAGCGCATCGTCCGCTGTGCGTTTGACTACGCCCAGAAGAATGGCCGCAAGAAGGTGACGGCCGTTCACAAAGCCAACATCATGAAGTATTCGGACGGGCTGTATCTGGCAACCGCCACCAAGGTCGCGGAAGAATACCCCGATATCGAATTCGAAGAACGCATCGTTGACAACATGTGCATGCAGCTGGCTCAGAAGCCGGAACTGTATGACGTGCTCGTTCTGCCTAACCTGTATGGCGATATCGTCAGCGACCTTGGCGCCGGAATCGTCGGCGGCCTGGGGGTTGCCCCTGGCGCCAACATCGGCCCGGAAGGCGCCGTGTTTGAAGCGACACACGGTTCGGCGCCGAAATACAAAGGCCAGAACAAAGTGAATCCGACGGCGTTGATCCTCTCGGGCATGCTGATGCTCCGCCACATGGGCGAAATGGAAGCTGCCGATAAGCTGGAAAACGCCGTCGCTGCGGTTATCGAAGAAGGCAAAGACGTCACGTACGACCTGAAGCCAAACCGCGACGACCCGACCGCCGTTGGCACCCGCGAAATGGCACAGGCAATCTGCGACAAGATGTCCTAAGCCGCCACAACTGTCACTTTGAAGCCGCACGATCTACGCGGTGCGGCCTCATGGCTTTGCTTACCCCCGAACAGTTCCACGACATCATCAGCGGGCGGCGCCGCGATCTTGGCGCCGTCGCCTGGCGGACGCTGTTCGCTTTAGCAGAAGCCCCTTATTACGTCGCGGTGAAGTGGCGAAACAGGTCATACGACCAGGGTAACAAAACCCAAAAGGTTGCCGTGCCCGTCATTAGCATTGGCAACCTGACCGTGGGCGGCACGGGCAAAACGCCAATGGTGGAATGGGTCGCCCGCTTCTACCGCCAGATGGATATCCGCGTTTCTCTGGTCAGCCGCGGCTATGGCGCTGAAAAGGGCGCCCTAAATGACGAAGCTCTGGAGCTGGAACAGAAGCTCCCGGACGTGCCGCACGTGCAGAATCCCGACCGTATCGCGGCGGCAACCGTAGCGATTGAAGAACTCGCGACGCAGCTGATTGTCCTGGATGACGGCTTTCAGCACCGGCGGATTCATCGCGACGTCGATATCGTCCTTATCGACGCCACAGAACCCTTCGGCTACAACCATCTTCTGCCACGCGGCGCACTGCGGGAACCTATCAGCGGCTTGCAGCGTGCACATGCAGTTGGCCTGACGCATTCAACCGCGGTCAGCGAAACCCGCCGGACGGAGATCCGCAGCGAGGTTGAAAAATTGCAGCCGCAGGCGGTCTGGTTCGAAGCTTCGCATCACCCGCGGACACTGCTTGACGCGGAAGGAACCGAAACGCCACTGGATTCTTTACGCGATAAGAAAGTGGCGGCTTTCTGTGGCATCGGCAATCCTTCGATGTTCCGGGCAACGCTCCAGCATTGCGGGATGGATATCGCAGATTTCCGTGAGTTTCCCGATCATCACCGCTACAATCGCATGGATATGGAGTCGCTACAGCAGTGGGCCAAAGACCTGCCGGTGGACGCGGTGCTGTGCACCCACAAAGACCTGGTGAAAATTGGCGTGAAGCAACTGGGCGGCAAGACGCTGCTTGCGCTGGCCATTGGCATCAAATTCCACTGCGGGCAGCACGAACTGGAAGAACTGCTGCGGACGGCTGCGGCGGATATTGAGATTGACTGTGACTGAACCTAACCTCTCTAACTCACGCCTTTCGTGGCGGATCCCGATCCCGCACGAAAACAGCGAATTCCGCCGCGGCGCCTTGCGGGTGCTGCTGGCGACGACGATCTGCCTGTGCGTGGTGTACGTCTTCGGGGGCGAGATGCGGATGGGCGGGCTGATCGGCACGCTGTGCTTTGCCGCAGTGGCCTTCGGGCTGGTTTACTGGCGTGCGGCCCATGCCGTCGCCAACCGCAAAGACAATGTCTGGCTGGATAAAGACGGCTTGCACTGGACCAATGAGCATCAGGGGCACGGCACACTTCCAGCCGAAGAAATGCAGAGCTTTCACATCGGGCCAGACGCTGAAACGCCCGACAGTTTGAAGTCGCTGACGTTCCAGCTCGGAGAAAACCGCACCAGCCAGCCTATCCCGCTGCACGATCCAGCCACACCGGAAAAAGTCCGCAACTACCTGCTGCAAGAACTACAAGTCACCCAGCAGGAACAGTCCACGGACCAGCAGCGCAGCGATCTGCGTCAGGCCGTGGAAGCTTCGCTACATGAACAGCCACCGGGCGAAGCCACGGAACTTTTGCAGTTCGCCCTGTTGCCAACGCCAGAACGACGCGACGCGGGGTGGTTGCTGTTTCAGCAGAACGAGTTCGGACAGGTGTACTTCAACCCCGTTGAATGCACCTTCGAACACCACGCTCCGGGTGAACAGCAGCAAACGCTGCCCACCCTGAAAAAGCTGCTACTAGCTGCCCTGGACTTCCTGGAGGCATTGTCCGTTGAGCGACGCACGGAGCTGCTGGAAACCGCAGCCGAGAGCCTCAACCACCGCTTCCGCGAGGCGTTGAAAGAGCAGATTGCTCATGCGGGCTTCTACAGCGAATGCGATGATGTGAACGCCACGTGGACATTCTCCGGCGCTCGCGAGAAGCTGCTGGCGCTTCCGCGTGTGCTTCGTCAGGTAGCGGAAATGCAACCGCCCATTGCCGGCGAGCGACCGCCCCGGATAGAGATCGCCTCGGCCCCTATGCCGGTCGTTGTACAGCTTGAGGAATTTGCCTGGTTCGGGGGCGGTATTATCTGCGGACCAGCGCACCGGCTTAGCGCACTGGCGGATTCGATTGAGGAGAGGATCGAGGCGACATCCACCGGAAAGCGATGCAAAGTCGAGCCGCCGAATGATGCGGCGGAACCTTGGCAGCTTCACTTCGAAGTGCAGGCCGAAGACTTTCAGCCGGCCACCGTTGCCCAGCTTGATCCATAGCCGCAAACTACTCCCGCCGCGTCAGGAGGTAGGCGAGCAGATCACGCACTTCCTGCACCGTCAACCGATCGAGCAAGCCTGCCGGCATGATGGACTGCGCGCTTGCGGTCACAGATTCAATATCTTCATTGCGGACGGTGAACGCTTCGCCCTTCTGATTGACGTAGGTCTGGTCCTGACGCGTCTGGTGCTGCAACACGCCGGTCTGCAACTCACCGTCGCTGTTCTCCACAATCCAGGCGGAATAATGCGGAGAGACATTGCGGCTGGGCTGAAGGATAGACGTCAGCACTGCCCGCCGTTCACTCTGGCTTGCCAGATGTGTCAGGTCAGGGCCGACACTGGCTCCACGACCATCAATGCGATGGCAGGCAATGCATCCTGCCAGTTTCCGCGAAGCGAAAATCCGGCCCCCGGCAGCGGCATCCGCCTTGCCGGTTGTCAGCGCCATCCAGCCATCCACATCAGCCACATCAGGCCGCCCCTGCGGTTCCCATTGGCCCGCGATCCGGTCAACGAGCGGTTTCAATGCAGGACTTTTTTCTTTCAGCTTTTTAATGGCCGTCAACTGGGCATCGCCGGGTTTGGCGCCAGAAAGGGCGCGAAGTGCTTCCCTGGCGACAATAGGTTCCTTGGCGGCAGCGGCCTGCGTCAGTAAATCGAGATGCTGATCCGCACCCGCAGCCAGCGCGGCAATAGCATGAGCACGTACTTCCGCCGGATGGTTACCGGCAACGAGTGCCGCAACGGTTTGGTGCGAACCTTTCGAGGCGTCTGTCAGGTATCGCAGCACCTGAATCTGAAGGTCAACAGAATCGACTTCCAGCAGCTTGTACAGCGAGGCGGTGTTCAGCCCCTTAATACCTTTGGCGGGTAGCACGCGGATGATCGCCGCTTTGGTGGCGGCAGGCGTGTCTGGCTTCCAGAGTTCCGCCATCAGGCTGGCGTAAATCTTGCCTTCGTCAGCAACCTTACCCGCGAGACGGGCCTCTGCCGTGGCGATGGCCACCATCAGGCGGACATCGATGTTAGCCTGCCGCTTCATTTCACTGAGCGAATGTTGAAACGACGACAGCTTCTTATCAGAAATCCATTTCACCGCCAGGAATCGCACCAGCGGACTCGCGTCTGAAAGTGCGGCTGTTAAATGCTCCAGCCGGTGACCTGAACCAGACCGCCGCGCCGCCAGCAACACGCCGCAACGCTGTATTTCATTTAGTCCACGCGTCGCTGCGAGTTTCTGCCAGAGCTTTGGCTTGCGCGCTAGACTTGTAATCGCCGCGTTACGGATGAACGGCGCTTCGGATGCCAGGCTTTCAGCCAACCGCTTCACATCGTCCTGCGTTGCGTAGACGGGAATAAGCTCCGCCTGCACAAGAAGGGACGCGTCCTGGAATGACTGAACAGCTTTCTCCTGTAACCCGGCCTGCACCAAGGTGCGGCATAACATCGCACGGAACGCTTCGGGGCGATTCTCCGTGGCTTTGGCGACATTCAAATCCTTCAAGATGTCCGTCGCGTCCGGTTGTGTACGAGCCAATTCCAGAGCCACACCTGCCACCTCCGGGTCTTTTGCCGACTCTACGGCTTTCCAGAGAATCTGCCATTTGCCGGCGGCAGCTAGTTCCAGGGCCGCCCGTTCCCGCACGCTGCGTCTGGCGGCCAACAGACCTGCCTCCGGGTCTGCTTTGACGGGTGGCTCCGTTAACTCTTTCAGCGAAGATGTACGCGGCCGGATGCGCCAAACGCGACCTTTGCCATGTAGATTGTACGAACGGTCGACCCAGTCAGACACGTAGAGCCAACCCTGCTGCGAAACCGCGATGCCCACGGGCCGGAAGTTCTCACCACCCTGCACTAGCGTTTTGCGGCTTGCGCGGAAGCTGGCGCCAGTGTTCTGCAACTGGAAGTACTCCAGCCGGTGTTCGTCCCAGCTTGCCGCAATCAGCTTGCCGCGATAACTCTCAGGCAGCCCCGTTTCGCCGTAGTGAATCAGTTCGCACGGCGCCTCGCTGGTGTAGGACATCATGGGGAGCGTGCCAGGTAACTCGCCTCGCCAGGCAATGAACGGATGAAGCCCGCTGCGACCGTACCGATACTGATAGCCGTAGTTTCCGCCGTCCTGAACGTGCAGCAACCGGCAGCCCGCTGCAGATGGATCGTTATCCACGGCGAACATGTTGCCAAACGGATCGCGGCAGACGCCAAACGGATTCCAGAAGCCTGTCGCCACGCGTTTTAAGTTGCGGCCGTCTTCCGTACAGCGGAACACGTTGCCGCCCTCGGCCTCGTCGCTGACCGTCGAACCATCTTTCGCCCGCAAGGTGTAGGCAAAGCCGAGATTCTCTCCCATGCCGAAGAACAGATTGCCTGCCAGGTCAAAGCACAATCCTGACAGTCCGTTGTGAGGATACACGCCATCGGTTTCCAGCTTGGCGATTGTCTCCCGTTTGTCGGCGCGGCCATCGTTATCAGTGTCACGCAGCCGGATGATTTCGTTACGCGTTGCTAGATACACGTCACCCGACCGATGGACCGCGATATCCATTGTGTGAGTCAGGCCTGCGAAGAACGTCGTGATCTTCGCCGCTTTGCCTGTCAGCGGATCTAGCGTCATCAGCAATACGCGGTCGCGCTCAGGGCCTTTGTATCCTTCCGGGCGGAAATGCGTGTGGCTTTCCACCACCAGCAACCGGCCCTGGCTGTCCACGGCAATCCCCGTCGGTGTCACAATGTCCGGCGAAGCCGCCACCAGTTCAACGACCAGATCGCCAGCAGGTGACACAGGTGTGTCATCAGCGTTTGCCGTTGCAACGCCCGCTACGCAGATGAACGCCAGCAAGAGCCTTACAGCACTTCTCAGTTGCATTATTTGTCCTGTAGTTGGTGAATCGTGTTGTGCATGACGCCCGTGAAGGGTCTACCGTCAGCATCTTTCAGTGAGTAAAGCACCTCCATGCACCAGGTGGGTTTGATCCCAGCGACCTGCAGTTTCAACGTGCGGCCATCGGCGTCAAGCGAGGCAGCGGTGACATCCAGCTTCTGCTCGTTGTAGTGCTTAGAGCCGTAGCTCTTCGTGCGTTTCAGATCCCAGATTTTCACAGAATAATTCGCGGCGTCTTTGACCGATTCAGCATCCAGCGCGTCACTGAATTCCATAGACAAGCCGGTCGTTGTCGCACTCACATGCAGCGGAAGGCGTGCACCTTCGCCTTTGTACCGCAGGCGGTAGAGCCCGCCGGGCTGATTCGCGCTGCCTGCCCAGGCGAACATTCCAGCCAGATAAAGCTGACCATTATCCGGGTGGAACCGGCCACGCATAACGCCCGTAGGAAAGGGCGTGATTGGCAGTTCGACCATGCCGCCCTGGGGTTGCCCCTTCACAATTTCGTGCGGAACAACGTAGACCTTGCCATACCCGTACGAAAGATTCAAAAGCGTGCCATTCAGGGCGCCCCACTTTTTACTGTCCACCCACAAGAGTTCCGCAGGCGAACGGTCGAATTTATTGGTTATCCAGCACAGTGGCTGTTCCATAGCCGCGTCGGACGAATCCGTTACATCGTGGTAACCGTACATGTTGCCGTAAAAGCCGCCTTTGCGCACCCAGTTGATGCGGTTCTTCGGGTTCCAGTGTCCTTCCTGGTCCGTGACAATAAACGAGCCATCGGGATTCAGGCAGACGCCATTGGCTGCACGGAATCCTGTGGCGAGAATCTCTGTCTTCGAGCCATCCGCGCTGACCTTCAATAGTGTGCCATGATGTGGCACCAGCGCCGTCAGCGCGTGCCGGGCGGACTTGGCATAATAGAAGTTATTTTGTTCATCGGTTTGCAGACCCATCGCAAATTCGTGGAAGTGATCCGTAACCTGATGGTCGTTATTGAAACACTCGTAATAGTCCGTTTCACCATCGCCATTCAGATCATTAAGGATGACAATCTGATCGCGGCAGGAAACATAGATCCGCCCGTTGACATACTTCACGCCCAACGGTTGGAACAACCCGGAGGCGATACGCTGCCAGGTCTGCCCCTTCTCTAAATCGTTGATTCCCTCCACCATCCACACGCTGCCATCCCAGGCGCTGACCGCCATGCGGTCGCCGGGAAGAAAATCAAAACCCGTCAGCCGCATGCGGGCGAACCAGGGGTTATCGACCGGGCGTTTGATTACATCTTTCTCAAATGCATCGTTCCCCTGGCCAACCTCCGACACCGATTTAAGCTTGGCCTGCCACAACGCCGGGCCGCCTTTTGTCTTGGTCAAAAGATCGCGGGTGGGAGCCGGGATGCTGAAGCTTTTCACGAACGCGGCGGGCGGCGTTTTTTCGCTCTGCCGGGCAATCCATAAGGTGAAACGCAAGGGCTTGTTACCGGCCGGAATCTGCAACCGCAAAGACGCATCGCCCGTCACGAATTTGGCGCCTGGAACTGCCGGCTGCACACCCGCGATCAGTGAACCGCTGACGCTGCTAGACGAGGTGGAAACAGACTTTCCATCGTGCCCTTTACCTGTCGTGTCGCTGAGGGCGCCGGTGCTGGCCTTTGCGGGCAGCCAGTGGGCAACGAGCGATTTCGCCGCGGCATCGGTTTGGGCTTGCTGCGCGGTGAGGGCTGCCTTGAAGAATCGCACTTCGGCCAGATCACCGTTGAAGTAAAGGTTCTTTCCTGGAAAATCTGGCGCCGCGAATCCCAGTCTTACCGCTGAATTCTTTAGCCGCTCTTTAGGCGCCATTTCTTTCGTGGCTGCCTGTTTACCGTCCACATACAACGTGACCGTCCCAGACGCGGCCTCGAAAGTGCAGGCAATATCATGCCACTTGCCATCGGCGATGTTCTGCCGCGTGCGGACGGCGCCCACCCAGCCAATATCGTACGTAAGCTTCCCACCGCGGATGAACAACGCCACGCAGTCGGGCGCCCATTCACCTTGAGGCGCCGCGTTAGAAAAGATGACACCGTCCTGCTTTGTGCGAAGCCGGGCCGTCAGCGTAAAGTCGCGGGTCACGTCGAAATCTTCCGCCTTAGCGACCATCACCTGAGTGGCGCCGTCGAAGGCGACCGGCTTCGCAGTGTTGCTGGCGGGACTCTGCGAGGTCTGCCCGAATGTGACGACGTTCTCACGGATGGCCGTCAGACCGGCGCCTTCAACATGCGCCACGTTCAACGTCATCTCGCGTGTTCGTGGGGCGATATTAAACGTGCGGGTGAAAACGGGCACATCCGCCGTCTCAACCACGCCGCCATGTTCAAGAATGCTGGTATCACCCACCGTATAAGAAACCGTCAAATCCGAACCATGCCGGTAGAAGCCCTTCAGGGCGGCCCATTTTTTCGGGAGGGGGCCGTAATGCCGGCCATCGCGTCCGATGAGACGTGGGTCTTCGAACGATCCTGTTTCCGGGTTCGCCCATCCCGGCCCCGTCGGGTTAGCAAATTGCACATCGCCCGCGATGCGTGGGTGAATGTTGTGGCGGCCATTAAAGTGAATTCCGTTCCAGTCAATAAAGCCCTTGCCGCTCCATGCGGCAGCAGTGCGGAAGGTGTCGTGATCGAAAATCATCCAATGGCGACCGCGCGACACGCCGCCTGGTCCCGGATCAAGCCGCGTGGCGATGCCCTTGTAGGCAAAGTTCGACGCGTCCTTACCGACCTCGTAGGTGCCCACCAGATACGGGCCGTAATCCATATCGCTCCAGGGCGAATACTTAACCGGCGCCGGACCGCGGGTGTCACCTTCTGGCAGTGATGACAAATAGCTGTCACTGATGGCGAGGTATTGCGAAGGATTATGGGGCTTGAGATACTTTTCGCGGATGTAGTGAATCACGTCGTATTTCTGCTGCGGCGCCATCCATGTCTGCGCCACCATCAGCCCGAAGCCTCGGGTCAGCGTCTGATACATCGAATGCGGATCGCTGCCATTCTTGAACTTACCGCTGGCAAACCGCAGTGAAGTTGGGAGCGATCCAGGCTTTTCTTTCGTCCCGTGGCAGTTAATACAAAGCCGCTGGTAGATGGCTTCACCGCGGCGGAAACTGTCCTTGTTCCAGGTGGATATCAGCCCTGCATGATCCAGATGGCTTTCGTATTCAGGGAGTTTCACTGGTGCGAGTAAGGATGCGGGCGGTTGCAATTCGAGCGCCCTTTGCTTGCCGCCGGTGCGGACTTCCACCAGGTATTTCACCAGATCCAGAAACTGCTGCCGGCTTGTCAGCAACGCGGCGAGTCCCTGGGGCATCACCGAAACGGCGCTGGCGGTGCGTTGTTCAATCTCGTTCTTAAGAATCGTTATCCGCTGCCTGGCGCCATCCATCTGTTGAACAACAATTGCCGCGTCCGTTTCTGACGCGATCAAGCCGTTAACGACTTGTCCCTCTTCGGTGACAACCGTTACCGGCTCGTAGCCTTTGCGGATCTTGGCGGAGGGTTGTAGCAGAGACTCCGTCATGTGGGCTGCAATCTGAACCGGCGACTGCTTCGCTTCATCCAGAGCAGCCGCCAGATCGGGACCAAGGCGATTGCCGCTGGCGTCCGGATTGTGGCACTGGGTACAGGTGAGATACGGCTGGTGAAAAACGATGGCGCCACGGGCAGCATCACCTTTCTGCACTGCGTCAGCAGCAAGCGTTGCGGCATCTTCTTTCAGCAGCGTTTTGTCTAGTGGTGCGGCACCAGCCGGAAAATGCATTGCGGCGAGTAAACAACCAGAAAGAACGTGCGTGAGGATGATGCGTGGCAGCAGACGCGACATAGATCAACCGTCAGTATTGTTAGCTTTACTTAAAATTCCCAAACCACAATTGTAACACCCGGATATGGTCCATGCACTTTCAAGCGGCGACGCGCGAAGCTACCCGTCAGGCGGACGGTCGCGTACATTTTGAGTAGCGGCGCGTAACAAAGGACCATGCTTTACGCTCAATAGGTTTTCAGACCACTTGGAGGAAATGATGCCAGACACACCGCGAAAGAATCCGGCCACGGGACGTATCTCAATCGGGCAGTATCTGATCCGTCGCTTGCAGGACTACGGAATCCACGACGTGTTTGGCATTCCCGGCGACTATGTGCTGGCTTTTTACAGCCTGCTGGAAACCAGCGACGTGAACGTGGTGGGCTGCACACGCGAAGATTGCGCGGGCTTTGCCGCCGACTCTTATGCGCGCATCAACGGCATGGGCGCGCTTTGTGTGACCTACTGCGTGGGCGGACTCAGCGTCTGTAACTCGGTGGCAGGCGCTTTCGCAGAGAAATCGCCGGTGGTGGTTATCAGTGGTTCGCCGGGCTTGCAGGAGCGCGAAAACAATCCGCTGCTGCACCATAAAGTGCGTGATTTTCATACGCAGCTGGACGTGTTTCAGAAGTTATGCGTCGCCACCACAGAACTTACCGATCCGATGACGGCGTTCCGCGAAATCGACCGTGTTCTGGACACCGCCTACCGCTTCAAGCGGCCGGTTTATATTGAGATTCCGCGCGACATGGTGGACGTTGTGCCACATATCAGTCACTCGTTTCAGGAGATTGAACTGGCTGGTGATCCAGAAGTGCTGGAAGAAGCCATCAATGAAGCAGCCGAGTGGCTTGAATCTGCGAAGAAGCCAATGATTCTGGCCGGCGTTGAACTGCACCGCTTCGGCCTGCAGGATGACCTGTTAGCCCTGGCGGAGAAGCTGCAAATTCCGATCGCCGCCACACTTCTGGGTAAGAGCGTGATTGGCGAATCGCACGAACTTTACGCGGGCTTGTATGAAGGGGCGATGGGGCGTGAAGAGGTAACGCATTTTGTGGAAGACAGCGACTGCGTGCTGGTGCTGGGCGCGTTTATGACGGATATCAACCTGGGCATCTATACGGCTAATCTCGATCCGGCCAAATGCATTTACGCCACCAGCGAACAGTGCCGAATCCGCCGCGCGCATTATCAGGGGCTGCAACTGGGCGAATTCATCCGCGGGCTGACCGCCAAAGAAATTAAGCCCGCCAGCCGCCCCGTTCCAGACGCGCTCAAGCACCGCCGCAGCGAGTATACGCTTGAAGCGGACCAGCCACTCACCATCGCGCGGCTGATCGCACGGCTGAACCAGCAGATTGATGGCGAGTCGACCATCATTGCCGACATCGGCGATTCGCTATTCGCCGCCACGGAGTTAGACATCCAGGGCCGGACAGAATTCATCAGCCCCGCATACTACACGTCGATGGGGTTTTCTGTGCCCGCGGCATTAGGCGCGCAGGTCGCGCGGCCCGGTGGACGCGCCGTGGTGATCTGTGGCGACGGCGCGTTCCAGATGACCGGCAACGAATTCTCGACGCTGGTGCGGCATAAATTTCCTTCCATCGTGATCGTACTCGACAATCACGGCTACGGAACCGAGCGGTTTCTGCATGCGGGCGACTGGGAATATAACGAGATCAATCCCTGGAAATACAGTATGTTGCCCGCGGTTTATGGTGGCGGCGCCGGCTATGAAGCACGCACCGAAGGTGAGTTCGATAAAGCCCTGTCAGCCGCCTGGGAAGACACGTCGGGGCCGTCGCTGATTCATGTGCATATCGACGATGAAGACGCCAGCATCGCGCTCCGCCGGCTGGCGGAGAAACTCGGCAAGGTCGTTTCTGGTGGATAGCACCCAGCGCGCTTACAGCGTGGAAGACTGCGTTGCGGCTGCCACACCGGTGAACAGATCGCCCTGTCGCAACGCTTCAAACTCCTGAAACTGCCTCCGCAGCGCCCGCTGCGTTGCTTCGCTCCGCATACGACCTGTATCGAAAGGCAGCAGCAACCATTCCAGCTGTTCACACAAGGGCGACTGCGCCAGCACGCGCGCACCCGCGTTCCCCACAACCGCCGCCCCGACGTTCAACCGCCTGAGTGACGGCAGGCCGTCACAGTTCGCAATCGCTTCGATTTCTGCATCGCGCAACGGCGTGGAGCCGAAGTCTAACGTCTCAAGTGAAGGCAAACGCAACTGGTGAAAGAATCGCGCGAAACATTCAATCGCACGCGGAAGGTAAGCAAAGCGCAGTTCGCGTAACTTTGGCAGAGGAGACGCGGCGGCCAGACCTTCTAGAACAACGCTGGCGGCTTCGTGTTCATCATCGCGACTGGCCGAGACCGAGACTTCGAGTCGCTCCAGACGCTGGAATGCGTCGCTATGGGTCAACGCATACCAGTCATCTTCGTGCTGCGTCTTGATCTGGATCGCCAGCCGTTTCAATGATTTCAGCTTACCTTGCCGCAACGCACGAAGACCTGTTTTGCCTGGATCGCCGCTGCCAAGCCGCAGTTCTTCCAGATTCGAGAAATTAGCCGATTGGGCAATTGACTGGACGGTTTTAGGATTTGCGCGGAAGCCGCTGCAGTCCAGCACGCGCAGCCGCTGAAACCATCGTTTGTTGAACAGCTCCGGGACGCTGGGAAGATGCGAACCCGTTAAACGCAACGACACCACCGGCTGCTCCCTTAGCATGACGATCCGCCCGGCAAGAGCCTTGGCACGGATTTCGAGGTGACTTAGAAAGCCACGGTCAAACTGTTCCGCGGTGGGCACACCGGCAATCACACCGCAACTCCACTGCGTGCCGTGTTCACGCAGCAACTGGTGTTCGCGATGTTTGAGTTGACGATAACCGGGCGAGCCGTTTTCCGTGTTCTTCAAACTGAGTTGCACGCGGATAAAATCCGCGCGGGGATCGCCGTGTTCTTCTAGCCAGTCGGCATAGATCAGCCGGAGCTGATCGTCGTGCGGCTGCTGGATGATGGCCTTGAGTAGTTCGTTCATAACGGTTGAAAAAAGTGAACATCCGGCCGGTTGAATGATGCCGCCGTGCATCATCGCCAAGTATCGAGAAACCGGCCGGAAGGCGTTTAACCCTTGCAATATAGGTTGAAGATGCGCGCGGCTGCTACCCGGCGCAGGGTTTGCTTCATCGGTTCCTGCACGCACAAACCCGTGAATGATGGAGACCCGTTATGCCTCATGTTGTCGAAATAAACTCGCCGGAAGAGTTTGACAACAATTATCTGCTTTGGAATGCGCTGCATGGCGAAACGCTTGGCGCCAATTACTTTCAGTCGTTTGACTGGCTCAAGACCTACTGGGAGCACGCCGGCGCGAATGACCGGCCGCGTTTACTCATCGCCTACAGTGGCGAACGTGCCATCGGCGCGATGCCACTGACTGTGGTGCGGGAAACAACCACTGCCGGCCCCATCCGTGTGCTTACCTATCCGCTGCATGACTGGGGCAACTTCTACGGCCCTGTGGGTCCCAACCCGGCTGCCACTTTGCTGACCTGCCTGAAGCACCTACAAGCATCTCGGCGCGACTGGCAGGCCTTAGACCTGCGATGGGTGGACCGTGACGGCGCCGATCGTGGCAGAACCTTCCGCGCGATGCAGATGGCTGGCGCCAGCGGCGTGGAAAGGGCCTGGCGCAAATCGGCATTGGTAGACATCGACGGCAACTTTGAAGAATACATGGCCAGCCGCAACGGCAAATTCCGCGGCAACGTGAACCGTACGCTGCGACGCTTTAAAGCAGCTGGCGAATTCGAGTTTCAGCGCTGGCGCCCGCCCGGCGCAGTTCAAGGTGACGGTGATCCGGGATGGGAGTTGTTCGATCAATGCATCGACTTAGCCTCCCGCTCCTGGCAGGGCAGCGAGGAAGAAGGCGTCACCCTTTCGCACCCAAGTGTCGAAGGCTTCCTCCGCGCGGTGCACGAAAAGGCGGCACGAACCGGCTCCGTAGAAATCAACCTGGTCCGCCTCGACGGGAAGCCCGTCGCGTTCGGTTACAACTACGTGCACGAAGGCCGCGTGTTCGGGCTACGGTCTGGCTTCGACCCGGAATTCCGCAAGCTCAGTCCGGGCACCGTGATGATGCACGAGATGATTCGCGATAGTTTCCAGCGGGGCGACACGCAAATAGATCTCGGCGCCGGTTTTCTGCACAGCAAACGGCACTGGTTAACGCGGACCGCCATTTCTTACAGCTACCGCCATTACCCCTGGAGTTCCCCGGTCGGCAACATCCACCGGGCCAAGGACTGGTTGAGATCGTGGTGGGCGTCACATTCCAGTTGACAGTGCGCCGGCAACTTTAAGAACCGTCCTGCACGTCGTCTTCGCTCTGCGGAGGTGGCTCTTGTGCATTCCGGGCAGCCGGCTCTTCGGTCTGTATCGGCGGCAGACCATGCTCCAAGTCGGCGTCGTCCAGGTACACTTCATCGTACTCTGTCTCGTCCTCGTCCCGGCGGATCAGCAGATAGATAGCCGAAGTTGCACACCAGAAGAAACTAAAGGCAAACGCTGTCGCGATACTTTGCACCAGACCGTCCGCAATATTCAGAATGGTCTGACCAGCTGCCAGCGCCGACGATGCTTCACCTTCAGCAACAACGCCCCGGACAAGCTGCAGACGCTCTGCATCGGTGCTCCAGAAAACACCCCACGAAGCCGCCCAATAGGTAAGCTCAATCGTCGCCTCTGCAAACATCGCGACCAGGATCCAGGCGAAGGCGCCGGTTAACGCGGCCACAATTACATAGAACAAATACTGGGCAGGCCGGTGCAGCACATACATATAACACCGGCTGACGGCGTCAAACGAATCCGAGCATTCCGCCGCAATGGCCGCCCACAACAGCGGCCAGCCAAAACACAGACCCAATAAAATCAGCGTAGCAACCGCCCCGGCAATCAGTGCGATCACCCAGAGCACACCGGCGATAATCACGCCGACGTCGGCAATCATCATTAAGCCAAGCAGCGCGACCGGGGATAGAATCAGCACGGCGGCAAGCAGCGGAATCAGCGGCGCCCCGGCATAGGACAGAAACTTGCTGCCAGCGTGTTTGATCGAATCGAACAGCCCAACGTGTTCTTCCCGCCCTAGCTTCACCACCGCAATGCGCGTAATGGCGCCACCCAGAAACGCCCACAACAGCAGCGTCCAAAGTCCACCAGACAGGAAGTAGCCAAACTGCCACAAGCCAAGACCGCTATTGAATAGATGCACAAACGGCGCGGTGAACCACTCTAAAACGGCCGTGTAGATATCGACGTGAAGAAACTCATCTTCTACTGGCGCCCCATAAACGACGGCAAATTCACCGTCTTCGCTGCTTGGTGGCATAACGACGGAATCTTCAGGAAGGTCCGCGGGCCGCGGTCGCGTGGCCAGGGCCGTGACGCTCCTACGGTCTGGATTAAGCGGCCAGCGGCTGTTGCTCTCAACCACGCTACGGAAGCCGGGGTATTCGTTCAAAACCGTTTCGGGTGCAAAAACGGCCTGAGAAGCCATCCAGCCCAAAGGCGTTAACAGCACGCCGGTCAGGGCGAGAATGATGGAAGATGGATTGAGTGCGATCCGGAAGGTGCGGAAGATCATCAGCCAGGGGAGCACCTCGCTCCACGAAACCGCCCGCACGGCTCCCAGTTCATCGCGCATGTTTACTCTCCAGGTGTCTCGCAGCGTACCGCCTTAGAATGGTGTTCAAGCCGGGCATTATACGGTTGCATCGGCAGATACCATAGTGCAGCAACAGCCCCGCCACGTAACACGGAAAGGCGAATTCGCACTAAGACTTCTTCTTCCGGCCGCGTTTTGCCGGGGCCGGATCGGTTCCATCACCATCGATCCGCAGACCAACGAAAGAGGGGAAACGCGGGATGCCTGCTTTGGTCAGTTCCTGATAGCGGTAGGTAATCACGCTGCCAACGGCGGGCGGATCTTCGCGTTGTGCATCGGAGAAGCCGGTGCCGACGGAGAACTCGTCGCCGCTGGGCAGTTCCACGACCAGCGCTCCCAGGCGGCCCTTGTGCCGCCCACGACCTGCCTTGTGCCGCACGACGCGGGCTTCTGCCTCGACAAACGACTTCACCTTCAACAAGGAAGAAGACCGGCCAGTTTCGTACCTGGAGCCGGGCTTGCGCAACATCAGCCCTTCGCCACCGGCTTTTTCAACCTTCGCCAGTTCACGTTGCAGATGCTTCAGGTCACGACATGCATCGTGACGAAGCGCCTTGGCGAATTCCGGCTTCTGCTCGTTCATAAAGTCGCGGATGAATTCCAGCCGGTCTTCAAAGGCTTCTTCCACAGCCGGCGCATCGAACACCACGTAAGTAATCTCTTTCCAGTGATCGCTCTTATCCTGCCGGCGGACAATGCTCACGGTGCGTTGAAACTCCTGGCGGTCCAGCCAGAGTTCTCCGTCCAGCGGCGTATCCGGCAACTGCTCCACAAACCAGTCCGGCGCGTGAAACTGATTGCCTTGACGCGAAAGAAACTGCTTGCCGTCCCAGTACGCGCGGACGCCGTCCAGCTTTTCGCTCATCCACCAGCCGGCCAGATCGATGTCGTTTTCCCAGCGGTTTGCCAGAAGAATTGGCGGAGCGTCGTTCTTCTTACTGGCGGATGACTTTTTGGCGGCCGGGGCAGCGTTGCCGGTGCGGTCTGCTTCAGCCTGTTCACCCCGGTATTTCTTCAAATGCTTGCAGGTGCGGCGTTCAATGGGCAGCGACTGATTCCGCCAGGCAGGGCACGAACATGAATAAACGCCGCCGACATTTTTCAACACGTAGGGCTTGGCGCCCGAACCCTGCATCTCGGCGGTTTCACCATCAGCTATGTCAGGCATCGCGTCTATCCTCAACGGGTTTCTTCCGTCAATTTTCCGGGCAACTCATGCGCAGTATCCGCAGGTTGGGGGAGCATGGCAACCATAGTGGGACTGCCGTCAGAAAGAAACCAATTCAAGTGAAGTCGTAACGAACAAGTTTTACACGATTGACAATTGCCCAGTTTATCGCCATAAAACAGGTTCCCAGTTCACTTTGTGCGCATGCGGAACAAGTTTTGCTTGTGCATCACCGAAGGACCGACAGGCCATGAGATGCCCTTATTGCCGTTGCGATAACGATCGCGTTACCGACACCCGCGCAGCGGAAGATGGCTTTGCTACACGCCGCCGCCGGCAATGCCTAAGCTGTTCACGGCGTTACACCACCTACGAACGGCTGGAAGAAGCCGTCATGCGTGTCATCAAAAAGGATGGCGCCCGCGAACCGCTGCGGCGGGAGAAGATCCAGAACGGCCTCGACCGCGCCTGCTGGAAACGGCCGGTCACCGACGCACAGATTAACGACATCATCACAGCCTGCGAGTCGGAAATCTACGCCGACTTTGAAGACGAAATCCACAGCCGTCAAATCGGTGAGATTGTCATGCGGCATCTGGCGGAGGCCGATCAGGTGGCCTATGTCCGCTTTGCGAGCGTCTATCGCGAATTCAAAGATGCGGAAGATTTTGTTGTGGAACTGACGCCCATGCTAAAACGCCGCCCGCTGAAATAACGCGGTCAAATAGCGTTGGTTTGCCGTCGCCTGGGCTCATGCGTGCTGCTTGCGGGCTGGTGGGAATTCTGGGATTATACCCGTTCATTTCCACATATATCCGCGACACTTGCATGAAAGAAAACAGGTATGGCTGCGTTTCCTGACGTCGACAAAATCCAATACGAAGGACCATCGTCTAAAAATCCGCTCGCCTTCCGCCATTATAACGAAGACGAAGTTGTTGAAGGCATGACGATGAAAGACCACATGCGGTTCAGCGTGGTCTATTGGCACACCTTCCGCGGCACAGGAAGCGACCCCTTTGGTCCCGGCACGATGGTCCGCCCCTGGGAAGACGGCACCGACTCTGTAGAAAACGCCTGCAACCGGGTGCGCGTCTGCTTTGAATTCATCGAGAAGCTGGGGGCCCCATACTACGCATGGCACGACCGCGATGTGGCGCCGGAGGGCGACACTCTGGCGGAGTCGAACAAAAACTTCGACGCGGTGGCCAAAGTTCTCAAAGAAGAGCAGCAGCGCACCGGCATCAAGTTGCTGTGGGGCACAGCCAACATGTTCAGCAATCCGCGATTCATGCACGGCGCCTCCACAAGTTGCAACGCCGACGTATTCGCTTTCGCCGCCGCTCAGGTGAAGAAGGCGATGGAAGTCACCAAAGAACTAGGTGGCGAAAACTACGTTTTCTGGGGCGGCCGCGAAGGCTACCAGAACCTTCTGAACACGGACATGAAACGCGAGCTGGATCACCTAGGCCGGTTCATGCAGATGGCGGTCGATTACGCCAAGGAAATCGGCTTCACCGGCCAGTTCCTGATCGAACCCAAGCCGAAAGAGCCAACCAAGCATCAGTACGATAGCGACGCGGCCGCCTGTATCAACTTCCTGCGTGCCTACGATCTGCTGGATTCGTTCAAGCTGAACATCGAAACGAATCACGCCACGCTGGCCGGCCACACCATGATGCACGAACTAGATTATGCAGGCCATCAGGGAGCGTTAGGCTCGATCGACGCCAACACGGGCGACCTGATGCTGGGTTGGGATACTGACCAGTTCCCGACCAATGTCTATCTCACCGCCGAAATTATGCTCATGCTGCTCAAGTACGGCGGTGTCAGCCCCGGCGGTGTCAACTTCGACGCGAAAGTACGCCGCGAAAGCTTTGAACCGGTCGATCTGTTCCACGCCCACATCGGCGGGATGGACGCCTTCGCCCACGGCCTCAAAATCGCAGCCGCCATCCGCGCCGACGGCGACTTCGATGCATTCGTAAAAGACCGCTACTCCAGTTGGGACACGGGAGTCGGCGCCGAGATCGAAAGTGGCAAAGCAACCTTCAGCACACTAGAAGCCTACATGCTGGAGAAAGGCGAAATCTCCCCCAACCAGAGCGGCCGTCAGGAGATGCTCGAAAACATGTTCAACCGCTATATCAACTAGCGGATAGACCCAAGAGCGAACTGAATCGAAACGGCGTCGGGTGTCAAAGCCTGGCGCCTTTTTTTACTATGTTCCGATGTGCTGGGCGATTTCATTCAGACTTTGAATGACACCATTCACACCTGCCGAACCTCGCCTGTCTAGCAGAAGACCTTGCATGCCGCACGGGGCGGGGCCGTCCACATCAGCACGTTGACTGTCGCCCACCATCAGCGCATCTTCCGCAGCGATGTCTAACCGGGTCAGCGCCGCGTCATAAATTTCAGGCGCTGGTTTCGCAAAGCCTACTTCGCAGGAGAACACGGCGACGTCAATAAACTGTCTTAGACCAAGGCGGTTGTACGCCTCGATATAGGGCGTTGCGAGATTCGAAATCAGCCCCACCTTTAAACCAGCATTACGCACCAGCTTGAGCGCAGAGATGCTGTCTTCAAACAACGCGGCGGCGGCGATATCGGCTTCCAACTCTGCTTGCAATGTCGCAATACCGGCTGGCGCCGTATGGTTCAATACGGTGCAGTAATCCGCCAAAGTCGGTGCAGCGACAACCAGTGATTTACGAAGCCGCATGCCGGGTAACTGGTTAGCGAGTTCCCGGTACGGTCGCGAATTCCTTGGTAGCCAGATGAGTGTGCCAAACAGGTCGAAGATGACGGCCTTCAACAATGCAACACTTCCTTGGCCGAAAGAACCTTATGCAGGGCCAAGCACAATCGCGGTGGACTGCCGGGTGTCTGACTGGCTGAGTACAACCGCGGGGCCGGTGGTGGGTTGCATGGCGCCGGCGACGACGTTGACCGGGCATTCGGGGTCGGGCGTTTCGTAGTTGAGCGTGAAGGGGATCTCTCCACGGCTGATCGCATCCACTGCGATAGCGGTTTCGACGCCTGCGCAACCGGCGCCAAGATTGCCATAAAAGCTCTTCAGCGCCGTAACGGGGGTGTCGCCGAATTGTGTGCGGATGGCGCCGGCTTCGATCTTGTCGTTTTCGATGCTGCCAGTGGCGTGCGCGCTGATGAAGCTGATGTCCGCGGCTGCGAGGTCTGCCGACTGCAATGCCATTGACGCTGCGCGGTTGATCGACGCTTCGCGGTCTTCCTGGGAAACAGCGACCGTACGGCCGGCGCCGAGATAAGTCGCCAGAATCTTCGCGCCGCGTGCCTCAGCGTGCTGCCGGGTTTCCATCACCAGGCAGGCCGCTCCTTCGCCGACGGTCATCCCATCGCGATCTGCATCAAACGGACGTGATGCTGCCGCCGGATCGTCAAACTTTTTGGTCAGCATGTCGAGCCCACGGTAAACCATGGGCGAAAGCTTCGTCCGCGAACCTGAACCGCCCGTCACCATAATATCGGCGCCGCCACGGTGCAGAATGGAAGCGCATTCCATCATCGCCAATGCGCCGGAACTTTCCCCAATAGTGATGGAGTTGTTCGGCCCGCGTGCATCGTGCCGGATGCCGATATGACACGCAGCCATATTGGGCAAGTGCTGCAACATCCAGAGCGGATAGAGGTTCCGCTTCGCGCTTTCAGCCCAGCGGTCGAACACGAAGTTACCGTCTTCATCGAGACATTCGCGGTAGGCCGGCGCCAGTTCATCAATCTCGCTGAAGTACAGCTCACTGCCCATCACAACGCCCAGACGTTCCGGCGGAAACTGTCCCGCCTCTAGACCGGCATCCTGCATAGCGAGGATGGAAGCGGCGTTGGCAAGCTGAATCTCGCGGCACATCAGCTTGATGTTCTTCCGCGGCTTGATGTAGTCCTTGGGGCTGAAGTCGAGTACTTCGCCCGCAATTTTATGCGGCCAGTCCTGCCCGTCTTCCGTGCCGCGTGTGCGTACACCGCTACGGCCCTGATGCAGAGACTCCCACACGGCATCTTTACCTGCGCCCAACGGGCACATCAGACCAATGCCTGTGATGACGATTTCGGGAACCTGCTGCATTATCGAAGCCGCGTGATATATGGTGGGGACGTTCTCTACCGGCTTTTATGATATCGTCCCGCGCGGCTGCTGTCATTGCGGGAAGATTGCCGCCATTTCCGCCTGTGACGATTAAACTTTGGGATCGTGGCGGATTATGCAGAAAACGCGTGCTGCGACAACTGCCAACCGCACCTCATAAATTCAAGCTGCGCCATTCAGCACGGTAACGTCGGATAGAACTGCCGGAAACTGGTCAGAATCTCTTCCACCGCATCATTGGCAAGCGGCTGTAAGTTTTCGCGACTACCGGGCGACCAGCGATCCCAGGGAGGGCCGGTCACCATCAGCGTCATCGCCACGGCATCAACTGGACGCACGTAGTGCCAGGCGTCTGGGTCCGTCATTTCGTATCGCATGTCGCCCGCAGAGATAATCCGCGCCGCCTGTGGCGGAGTGCTGTTCCCGGCGCCGTATCCGACACCCATTTCATAAACGCCCGAAAGAATCCGCATGGCCGAAGGCCAGGGATGCGGGTGGAACAGAGCTTCGCCCGGTTGGCAAGGATGAATGCGGTGCAGATAAACGCGATATTCCCGCCAGCGCCGGTGCACCCGTTCGACCATGGGCGGATGATAATTAATATTCAGTGAAGCCCAGCTCTCGCTGGACTGCAACAGAACCGGTAACTCAGCTTCAACCTCTGCGAGAACATCAAGCATCAGACTCTCCCGCTAGATAGCATTTCATAGACGCCTCACAGGCGTCCACTATGCGGCGCGTGGGAGATCGACGAGGCTGGCAGGATCTTCGCACGCGACGACGGTAATGCCGTACTGTTCCGCCAGTTTTACCAGGTCGGGCTGGTCAATCACAATCGTCCGGTCCGCCTCAACGGCCAGAACGGTGGCGCCGGCCGCTTTCATAGATTCCAACGTGCCGGCGCCGATGGTCGGCACATCAAACCGCATATCCTGCTGCGGCTTGGCGACTTTGACTACGGTGAAGCCGCCTTTGGCGCACAGTTCACCGGCGCGGCGGATGCACTGGTCGGTGCCTTCGACGGCTTCAACAGCCAGCACCGCGCGGCCTTTAACGCACACGCTTTGCCCCACGTCTAAACCGCCCATCTGCTTGGCCAGATTCCAGCCAAACTCCACATCTTTCTGCTGCGTTGCCGAGAGACGCCTGGTGGTGAGTGTTCCAGATTTCACAAGTAACTCCGGTGCAAAGTCCGTCGCAGGTGCGAAGGTGATGCCATACCTGGCGTACGCGTCAATCACCGCCGTCAGCAGCGTGTCGTCAGCGCGGTCCTGGGTCATCGTAATAAAGTGCGGATAGAACGTCCGCAGGCAGAGCAGGTCCGGCATATGCCTGAACCAGCTGAAGCGGTCGAACATTATCTTCTTATGAATCTTGCCCGCCATGGTCGCCAGTTCCACATCGTGGCGGCGGAAATAACGGATGGCGCCGCCCAGCTTCGCCACGCCTTTTACCGTGTAGCCGTCGCAGATGTCGGCCAGCACAGGATCTGCATGGCCTGCGATGCCGACGCAGTAGACTTCACGACCCTGCCGCTTAAGAGCCTCGGCAATGACAACGGGGTAGCGGCCCCAACCGGCGACAATGCCTGTTCGCTGTTGGGCGTTCATCAGCAGTCAACTTTCACGAGCATGGGTTCGATCATTAGACGATTCAAACTAAGCGGCGTCGCGTTCCGCCGGGGCGTCGTCGCTGGTTTTTTCCGTGGCGTCCGTGGTTTGCAGTGCAGCCACGTCGCGTGAAAGCGCCCGCAGTTCGCGCCGCATGGCGGGAAGTTTCGCCATGGCGCCGAAGATGCCAAATTGCTGCCGGGCTGGTCGTGCGGGGCTGCCGATCACGGTGGTTCCTGCGGGCACGTCCTGCATGATACCTGCCTGGGCGCCGCACACGCCGCCGTCGTTGATGGTGATGTGATCGCCGATGCCCACCTGACCGGCCAGCACAACGAAGTCGCCGGTTGTACAACTGCCCGCGATTCCCACCTGAGAGCAGATCATATTGTGGCGGCCGATGCGGCAGTTGTGCGCGATCTGCACCTGGTTATCCAGCTTGCTGCCGTCGCCGATCGTCGTAGGCGTGTACGTGCCACGATCAATCGTCACGCAGGCGCCGACTTCTACATCGTTGCCAATCTCAACATTGCCAAGCTGCGCTGATAGCACATGGCCCGCGGCACTTGAATCGTAACCAAAACCATAGGCGCCGATGACGGCGCTGGCGTGAATAATGCAGCGGTCGCCGATCTTGCTGTTTTCGTAAATCACGGCGTTGGGGAAGATCGTTGTATCATTACCGATCACGCTTCCTTCCATCACCACAACACCCGCGTGCAGCGTGACGTTGTCGCCCAGCACCACGCCATCTTCGACAACGACATTGGCGGCAATCGATGGGTTTTCGCCTGTTTGGGCTGTGTCGCTAACGTGCGCCGCGGGGCTGATCGTGCGGGCCGGAACGCGTGGCGCCGGGCGGAATAGCTGCGTGATGATCATAAACGCAGCGTGAAGATCCTCCACTTCAATACAGGGCAGCCCGTGCGATGATACGCCTTTGGCGACAATCACGGCGGAAGCGTCGCAGTCTTTCAGAGACTCGCTGAACTTTGCATCGCCCGCCAGCGTAATGTCTCCGGGCGTCGCGTCGCGGATGATAGCGACACCGGTAATCTGCGTGCTAGCGTCACCGTGCAGTTCGCCGCCCACCCGTTCATGAAGAGACTTCAGCGTATGGCTACTCATGGCGGAATCCTTTCCCCCTGTGGTTTGATAACGGTTCCAGATGAAGAAACCTTGGACCAGCGGGAGGGTTCTAACAGATTCTTCGCCGTGGCGGCAATAGCGCGCTGACGCACAGCAAAATGCAATGCTATTAGTGCTTGCATCGCGGGCTAAGGATGAATGCTTACTTCGCCCCGGAAACGCTGCGTCTTGCCGGCGGACTCAATCTCACCGTCATAGTGATAGTCGCCGGCAGGAAGTTGCTGGCGCGATAGAACGAGCGTGGTTGTCTGTCCAGGCAGCACCCAGACGCCGAATCCCGCTTGAAGGTCAGCCTGCTGCCCCTCTGCCGATGCGAGCCGCACACGTAACTGCGGCGTCTGATGCCGCTGGCCGTGGTTGGTCACCTTTATATGGAATCGCTTGTCCGCCGCATTCCATTTCAAAGGACCTACGATCAAAGGTTTTACCTCCGCATCCGCGGGCAGCCATGCAATGGGCAGGGTCCGCACTGCAGTGCGTTTCTGTTCACCTTCGCCCATCGAAGCTGTCAGCACCAGCGATTGATAGGCGGCTTGGTCCGGCTGCCGTCCTTTCAGCCCGATCAGCACACCGCGAGTGGACGCGGGCGGAATGGTTAGCTGCGAGGGCCGCACGTAGCACCAGCCGTCCGGCGGAAGTTTCAGGTTTACCGTAACGGCTTCGGAACCGCGATTCTCCATCCGCAAAGAAGTCAGCCGTTTTCCACCCTGACTGGCATCGAACGCGATCTGCGGATTCTGGACGTGCAACTTGTTAAGAAGCACCATGTGCCGCCCGTCCAGCGCCGGGAAGTCATCCGCTTGCAGACGGATCTTTCCCTTAACGACCCCGTAACGCCTGCCTTGCCAGACAATTGCCAGTTCTAATTCGTAATCGCCAGAGATGATGGGGCCGGGTAGCATCGACTGCATATAGATTTTCGCCTTCGGCATAATCCGTGCGGCGTACTTTCGCGCCGTTGTCTCACTTTCCCGCACAGGCATCGAAAGCATAAAGGGGCGGCCCACCCGCTGACCATCTTGCAGTAGCTGAGCTTGCACAGAGAATTCAACAGCCCCCGGCGCCTCGCTCGTCATCACCGTTCGCAGTACAGGCATTCCCTTTTCTGACATAACTCCTGCCGCCAGGAACTTCAGTTTCTGCTGACCGAACGTAGAGCCTGGCGTGCGTACTTCAACACGCAGGAGGTAACGGGCAATGTAATTGACCCCCGCCCGTCGCGCTGTACCGCCTATGGCTTCGACCTCTTCGTCCGGCAACTGTGTTACCAGGATGCCGAGAGGAAGAAAGACTCCGTTTTTGGAAGGCGCTTTTACTTCCCCGCGGATCTTGCTGATCTGCCCGGCGGCGACCTTAATTTCCGGCGGGCTGATCAGGCGGATGTTCTCAGGAGTAGGATTATCTCCAGGCATAAGAAGCCCGCTCTGCAACTGCCGCATCGCAACAGGCTGAACCTTGTACCGGCCAGGGCCATCGGATTTCAGTTCAAATTCAAACGAAGCGGTCTGCCCTGCGCGCAGCGACAATTCGCTAAGAAGCGGTGTAATCTCAAACCTTTTTCCAACGGCCTCCCGCTTAGCGGAAGTCTTCGCGGGCCGGTTCTGACCATTCAAGTTCGCCGTTGTGTGGAGGATTATAACGACGGCAACCGTCAGAACGATGGCCCGGCAGCGGCTGATCGTGAGAGATTTCTTCGACATATTCTTCCGTTCGCACGATACGTGGTGAAATGAAGATAGCTATTTCTGATGTCGTGTTCTGCTTTTCGATCCTGCGGAAAAGGTGCCCGGCCAGGGGGATATCTCCCAGCAACGGGAACTTTGAAACGCTATCGACGACCTGATTCTGCTTGAGTCCGCCGATCACCACCGTCTCGCCGTCGTTTACATGGACAGAGGTCGAAACGCGACGACGGTTAATCACCGGGAACTGACCGTTGCCGGTTGTTTCGCCGGTACGGATGTCTTCGCTGACTTCTGCGCGGTCAATCCGGATCGCAACTCTGTTTCCGCGGATTGTTGGCGTTAAGTCAAGCATGATGCCGGATTCAACACGCTCAATATCGTTGCGGAAAATCTGCGTCACGCCGGCCTGCTGAACACTGAAGTACGATTCGCGGCCAATCTGGATCGTTGCCTTTTCTCCGTCGCGAGCCATGACGCTGGGAGACGCTTTGATCGAGAGATATCCTTCCTGCTGCAGCGCCTTCAGGACAAGACTCGTGTTGGTGAAGTTATTCAATGCCGAAACCCCGCTCGGGCCGACGGCGCCGCTTAGCGAAAGCCCCGACAGCGCGACGCTGGCGGCCTCACCTGTCAGATTTACGCCGTGTTCCATATCAAATCCGAAACGGAAATTTGTTTCTGGCGAATAAACGCATACCATCACCGTGAGGTCCACTTGCGGGGGCGCGCGGTCCACGTACTTCAAACTCTGCAAGATACGCGTCGCAGTTTGCTCTGGCGCTTCAATAACAATCAGGTTACTCGTGTCACTGATCCGCACAAATCTCTGCTGCCTAGCCGGAAGCAGTTTCACCAGATTCTCTGGAGCGGTGTGCATCGTGCGGTATTCATAAATGCCCGAGAGCAACGGAAACATCTCGGACTCTGGATCAGTCGTGCCTATCAGGTAGGTACCGTCGCTCTTACGAAAGACGCAGCCCGCCGGCGTCAGCAACCGCCGAAGTGCACGTTCGAAGGGTTCGTTCTGAAACACGGCGTCCGCTACCCCGTGAACATCATCACCCAGCACTACGTCAACCTTGGCCTGCGTGGCAATGGACTGAATCGCCTGACGAAGATCGCTCTCAATAAATGTGTCAGAAACTGGCAAGCCTTCCGACGGCCTTGGTAACTGGGAGGGAATCACCGTTGCCCGGCCGCCTTCGAGTAGTTCAAATCCCTGGAACGACGCCAGCCGGTGAGACTGGTGGCGCCGCGTCTTGAAGACGGGTTGCGCCGCAACTCCCGGACGCGGCGCGCCGAAGTAGTGATCAGGCTCCCGGCGGACGAACTCCCGCTGCCGCGGGCGTCTGGTCGTGGTCTGTGATCGAGGCCGGTCAAACTTGTATGCCGTTTCACGCAAGATGGCGTCAAGGCTCTTTTTCTCAGCCGGGAGTTGCGTCCCCGTTGAAACACACCCCACCTGGATTAAGGTTGCTACTAATAGCAGCGCAAACAGCAGTGCGCGATTCATTAAACCAACGCGGCTGTAATAATTGAGTTGTGTCATCAGATGCCTGCCCTTCATCGGATACCGCCTTTGATTTAATTCGCAGTGATCGTCCCGATGACAGTGGCCCGGTATTCGCCGGCCACCAGCGTATCGGGATCCGTGCCCTTCAAGGCTGCTTGCACTTGAATGGCGGCGTTGCCAGAAAGCACAGAAGCGGCCACAACCACAGCGGTCAAACTTCCTAGACCGATGTTGGTGGTTGCGGTTGATACAATGGGAATCCAACCTGCGCCGGCAGTCTGCGACTGCACACTTAAGGTCAATTGCGCGTCGACGCGTCGATCTGAAAGCGTTTCGTGAACGAATGGACCACAGGCAAGCGCCAAGGTGGCGCCGATGATGGAACTACCGTTTTCCGCCTGCCAGATCGCGCTGCTGAAGGTCTGATCGCCCGCGGTCATATCGTGAGCGATGCACAATTGCGCGGGGGCCGTAACAGAGACCTGAGCGACGGCTAGACGGGGCAGCAGGAACAGGCTGACTCCGCCCGTAATAATCAGCAGTACGATAAGTTTCGCGCACCGCTTCGGACATTCTAAAGCCGCTTCCATTCCGATCGCCTCCTTGCGTGGGATGAAAACACGACACTACACGAGTAGCGATCGCTTAGTTTGCGGTGATGATCGCGCTAACGCACGTCGCGTACGTTCCGCTCGGTAGCGTTGAATAGTCATCCGTTACGAATTCGACCGTCACATTGAAAGTAGCGACTCCTGGAAGAATCGAAGCGGCAGCTACTGAAACCGTATTCAGAGGAATGGCGAGATCATAGTCGGTGCTAATAGACACCGGAGCCGCTACCAGCCATGTGGCCACAGAGTCTGTGTTCGCGACATCCAACGAAACCGTGATCCGCGCATCACGTTTAAATGCAGGCGCCGCCATATTGGTGAATGGCTGATCCAATGAGAAAATGACCGTCGCACCGGCTGCGCCATTACAGTTCGCCACCCATTGCTGGGTGGAGAGTGCGAAGTCTGCATCCGTTTCGTCGTGGTTTTCGCAGATGGCGGCCACGGGCGCAGTGATTGAAAGAACGGAGGGGACAACAACCTTCATGTCCTGGGAGCCAGTCAGCTGAGCGTAGCCAGTGCTGGTGGCTAATAGGCTTCCACAAATAAGCGCAGCCACTCCCGCTGTTTTTGTCTGCCAGGTTTTCATCGTTTGCCCCTCGTCTGCCCATCAACCTCGAATGTTGAGGTGGACTGTTGCCCTTGTGCCCACAAGGCCGAGCGGCCGTATTATTCAGCCGCACCTGCCCACGCCTGGTTAATTATGGCGCCATTTTCAGCGCCCGTCGTAGGTGAATATCGACATACCCCACACACGATATGGTGTTTTCTCTGATGGTCATTAAGAACGCTACAACCGTCATAGTCCAACTCAGCCCAATATCGGGTTTCTGAATCATCGCTTACCAATGCTAGCTTCTGGCTGGTGCGATGCAGTTGCTGGCGCCGACGATCTGTATTGAAAAGGATGTCACGTTCCCCTATCGTTCCGCCGCACGGGTTGCGTCAACGAGTGTCCTTCTTTTCTGCACTCAGATCACCATCACCCCGGTATGACCGTGCCTCCGGGCATTGTGTGGGAGTTATCATGTCACCTCGCTGGCGCCAGATTGCTGTTCTTTGCGTTGCAATCTCTGTGTTCACAGGATGCAATGTCGCCCGGCCCAGGCTCTTCCAGCCAGGCACGCAGGAGCAGCAGCGTTTTAATGCAACCATCCATGACCCTTACCCGGATCAGGACGCAGGACCAGAAATCGTAGGCGGCAGGCCGCGCGAATTCAGCAGCCCACGGTCCGAGCCGGCACGCAGTTCCGCCGTGTACGACATGATCTTCGGCCGGCGATAGACGCGAATCAATCACGGGATAGGGGCCGGCTACCCGCGTTCTTTCAACAAATCGCGGATTTCAGTCAGAAGCTTTACTTCCTGAGTGATCGCCGCGGGCTTTTTGTCCTCTTCTTTCTTCTTGATGAAGGCCGTCTGTATTTTGTTGGTGACTTTGACCAGCACAAAGATCACGGCGGCGACAACGACGAAATTCAGCACAGCAGCCATAAACTTGCCATAGAGAATTCCATTCCAGCTTAGTTTCTCTAGCTCCTTTACCTTCAGCGACTCCATCACGGGGTTCAACGCTGCGGGCGTAATTACATCGGAAACCAGCGACGAGACAATGGCGGAGAACGCCGCTCCCAGGATCACGGCGACTGCTAAATCCATCACATTGCCACGCATCAGAAAATCGCGGAACTCTTTCAGCATCTGATAGCATCCTGATTATTAAGGTTTCTCGAAACTGCAGTCCAAAACTGCCAGAGCGGCTTCCAACGGCATAAACACTAGAAATATAAAGATACCGGGGTAGGTTCGCTTGACACAGCCGTTCATGCCGGTAATATTTTCCTACATACTTCTTCGACACCACACGTGCGCGCAGCGCCGTGGCATCAAGGAACGGTCCTCACAAACAATTTCACTGGTATACCCCAACAGGGTAATGTCCCGGCGAAATGAGGATTTAGTGCTTCTTCAGTCCGCTTAATCAAAATTAACGGCGAAGCGTCCCTCGGCAGTTCAAGCTTAACAACGCAACGCGTTCAAGTTGGCGCCCTGGATTAGTTCTGGAAGTTTGTGGTGGCTAATGGAGCACATCACTGGCAGCTTCTGGTGTAGAAGTGAAGCAATCCTGTTCGCCATCGCGGGCCGCCTTAACCGTTGCCCCAGCGATTCGCCACAGGATTGATGGCGATGTTCCTGCGAATATGGAGAATGCTCCAGTTTCAACGGAATGTGGCCTTGAGAACTGAAACGACTCACGCCTGGCTGGGCGGGGTCGCTGGTTAAATGGAGTCTGATGATCAGCCGCGGTAACACGCTTACAGCCAGAGATTCTGGCTAGATTCCCGGGCGGAATGCCCAAGTTTCCCGGGCGGAATGCCCCAAGTTCGCTAATGTCGCTCCGCTAGGTCTGCGGCGTTCATTAGCGTTGCGTTTACAAGTTAAGACCTTTCTACGTTAACGATGGTCCGCATCTATTGCACAATGTTCCGCGGTCCTCGTCTTCACATTCGGTGATACCTCTTAGGTGATTCCCATGGGGAAGAAGAAATTCCGGCAGAAACAAGGCGGTCGCTCGCAAGGGCGCCATGGCGGCCAGAATAACAACAATGGCCGCAGACGCCGCCGGAACGACCGCAACTCTCGCGGCAACAACCAGAACCAGAATCAACAGCACGAGTTTGAAGATTCAGGAGATGGCTCCTTGCAGCCGGGCTACGGACTGCTGGAAATGCATCCCAACGGCTACGGCTTCCTGCGTCGGCCCGAAAACAACTACGCCCGCGAACGCACCGATCCTTTCGTGCCTGGCACGATGATCGAAAAATACGGGCTTCGCCAAGGTGTGATTATCCGTGGCCTGGTGCAACCTGGTAGAAAACAGCAAGGACCACGACTGCGGGAAATGGTCGATGTTGACGGCATGCCGCCGGAAAAGTATCTCGATGTGCGTTCGTTCGACACACTGACGCCGATTAACCCCGATCAGTGGTTCCGCCTGGAGACAGGCGCCGAGCCGCTGACGACGCGTGTGATGGATCTTCTCACACCGCTGGGCAAGGGACAAAGAGCGCTGATTGTGGCGCCGCCGCGGTCTGGCAAGACCATCATGCTGCAGCATGTCAGCAAGGGCATTTCCGAGAACTATCCCGGTGTCAAACTGATGGTGCTGCTCATTGATGAGCGTCCGGAAGAAGTCACCGATATGAAACGCAACGTCAATGGCGAAGTTGTCGCCAGCAGCCTGGACGAAGATGTTGAAAGCCACGTCCGGCTGTCGCAGCTGATGATCGAGCGTTGCCGCCGGCTGGCGGAGCAGGGTAAAGACGTCTTCCTGCTGATGGACTCTATCACCCGCCTGGCTCGCGCGTTCAATAAGTGGGTGGGCAACACCGGCCGCACCATGAGCGGCGGTGTCGACATCAAAGCGATGGACATTCCCAAGAAGCTTTTTGCAACCGCGAGGGCGTTTGAAGAAGGTGGTTCGCTGACCATCGTTGGCACCGCACTGATCGACACTGGCAGCCGGATGGACGAACTGATCTTCCAGGAGTTCAAAGGCACCGGCAACATGGAGCTTGTGCTCGACCGCAAACTCGCCGACCGGCGTGTGTGGCCCGCGATTGATATCACGCAATCGGGCACGCGGCGCGAAGAACTGCTGCACGATGCAGACACGTTGCACGCGGTTACCGCTTTGCGAAGGACGCTCACTTCGATGCATCACGTTGATGCGATGGAGCAGCTGACCAAACAGCTAAGCAAGTTCGATGAAAACGCCGGTTTCATCAAACTCATCAGCGGCGCCAAGGTGAATGACTAGCCGCCCGCGACGTACGGCGCAAATCTGACGAACGAAGACGACATGTCCGTCAAACTGCTAACCGACGCGGAATTACACGATTCGCCGGTTGTCGCCAATTCAACAATGAACCGGCAGCGAGTCGCAACGGGCGTAAACAGTTACGCCCGCGAACTGCCTTTCGATCCGCTCGACTTTCTTTCTCACCTTCCACCACCAGTCGCCTGGCTGGACCTTTGCTGTGGCGAGGGCCGGGCAATTCTCGAAGGCGCCCGGTACTTCCGCGACCGGATCGGATACGCCGGGTCCGTGTTCTGCGGCGTCGATCTTGTTGACGGCTTTGCCGCTGTTCAGGCGGATGAATCTGCGGAGTTCATTGTCAGTAGTCTGCCTGGATTTGAAACGCCCCGGCAATTCGACCTGATTACGTGCATTCACGGTTTGCATTACATCGGCGACAAACTGCAAGTGATAGCGGACGCTGCGACCTGGTTGAAGCCCGGCGGCGTGCTGCTGGCCTCGTTCGATCCGCAATCCATTTTTGATGCGCAATACCAGTCACTATCACGAAAGGTCCTGCAACAGCTAAGAAAAAACAACTTTGAATACGCACCGCGTCAGCATCTTCTGCGATGCAACAGCGGCGCGAACTTCAACACCACCTGGTCCTACCTCGGCGCCTCTGACGCTGCGGGACCGAATTACACCGGGCAGCCTGCCGTCCATTCGTACTATTCGACGTTAGGTAGGGCAGGTACGTAGGATGAACCACACCTGGCTTTGACGAAAGTTACAACGTGAGATTTTGCGTCAACCGTCAACATCTATCGAATACCTCGCTAACCAAAAGTGAAAACTCATGCATTTGCGCGTAACAGCAATCGTTCCCATCAACGACGTCAGCGATGCCGGTGTAGTACTCATAGAGCGACGAGCATAATGGTTTAGACAAAGTTGGTGACGCGGCGGTTTCAGATTTCACTTCTCGGCAAATATTGAACAAGTCGTCCCAGAGTGCTACGTCCATTTCATTAGGATCCACTATTGCCGCCTGAATGATGCGCGCAGCGGCGTCCTCAAATCTCTGTATGAGCTTATCCTCACGTTTCATTGCAGGCTTACCCGATAGATGGCTGGCAACACAGCAAAAAGCCGCCCGGGTCAGAGAACGCAGGGCGGCAGTGTTGAACATTGAATTACTTTTGCCGCGGGTTACTTGGCAGACAGTTCTTTGATTTTGACATTCCGCCAGCTAACCTGCTTGCCAACCTGCGCAGGGTTTCGCACGCCGTGCACCTGCAAAGCGATGAAACCTTTGGAAGTCAGGTCGTCTTTCAGATCCGCTGCGGGAACACCGTTGATCCAGGTTTTGATCGAATCGCCCTGGCAGACGATCCGGTACTGATTCCACTCGTTCTGCTTAAAAGCATTTTGAGCAGCTTTGTTTTTTGAAAGGTCGTTCAACCAGCCGCGACGACCTTCATCGTAAATGCCACCCGACCAGGCCCGCGCCGAGGGATCGATTTCCACCTGGTAACCGTGCACGCGGCCCGCGGCGATCTTGCGCTTTCTTACTTTGCCGGAGCTGGTCTTCGTGACAACTTCGGTTGGCTTATCCGCGACGTTACTGCGAATCTGAATGCCGGAATTCAACGCGGGATCTACTTTGAATTCCACATGAAGCTCAAAGTCTGTGTAGTGCTTCTTCGTGCATAAAAAGCTGTTGGGTGTATTGGGCACCGACGTGCCAACAATCACACCGTCGACCACTTCATACTTTGCTTTGCCGCCGTGCTGCACCCAGTCGTCCAGCGTTTTGCCGTCGAACAGCGGCGTCATTTTTTCGTCCGCGTTTGCCGCTAACAGCGATGAGAGTGTTACCAGGCAAACCGTCGTAATGGTGAGAATGTGTTTCATAGCTAATCGATTGCGTATTTTCTTTGAGTGAGTGATTTAAGTGAATGTGCAACCTGGAAGCGTGTCCGCTACACCGCGTCCACTTTCCATCCCTTGCGGAATTCGGGGATCAGATACTGATCGACATTGCTGTTGCCGCTGGCTTTGAAGCCAGCCGCATCCCAGTCGAACCCGCCGCCCGCGCGGTAGGCCGTGTTAGCCAGAATGACCGCTTCGGCCAGTGGTCCGGTATAGTCGACAAAGTCGCAGCTAGAGCGTTTGCCGCCTTTGCAGGCGTTGATCCACTCTTGATGAAAGCCGGGAGATTTTGCAATCGTCTGTTCCGGCGCCGCGGGTTTGCTGCCATCTTTCATCGTGACTTTGTAGCCGTTGAACCCGGCAGCGATGGTGCCCTTATCGCCAATGAATAACGTATTTCCGTACGACTGCGTCTTATGTTCCTTGAAGACCTTCAACAACGAACCGTGCCACCAGTGCAGCGTTAACGCCGCGTGTCCTTTCTCTGCAGGAAATTCCAATCGAGTCTTCATCGTCTTGGGAGTACGCAACGGATCGATCTCACCGGCGGCCGGTTTCACATCCAGATCCACACGGTTGGGATACTTCAGCTGTAACGCCCAGAACGGAATGTCGAGGATATGGCAGCCCCAGTTGCCGGTTTCGCCCGTGCCATAGTCCCACCAGAACCGCCATTTGTAGGGCACGTAATCCGGCGCATATTTGCGCTCAGCAACAGGGCCTTGCCACAGGTCCCAGTTCAGATGCGCAGGCACGGCCGGAAACTCTTTGGGCATAGAGGGCATGCCGCGTGTGCCGCCAATCGCACAATAAACCTCTTTGATCTCGCCAATCATTCCAGAGCGGACAGCTTCAACGGTGCGCGCCATGCCGGGGTTCGCATGCCGCTGGTTGCCCAACTGGGTGGCGACGTTCATCTTCTTGGCGATCTTTGTCAGTTCGCGAATTTCCCACACCGAATGCGCCAGCGGCTTTTCGCAGTACACATGCTTACCCATCAGCATCGCCTGCCGGGCCGGGTGGAAATGCGTGTGATCGGGCGTGCTAATCACAACGGCGTCGATCTGCTTATCCAGCTTATCGAGCATCTTGCGGAAGTCCTGAAACTTCCGCGCCTTATCGAACTGCTGAAAGCGTCCGCCGGCCTTCTTCTCATCCACATCGCACATCGCCACGATGTTCTCTTTCGAGACGCCGCCCACATTTGCCGAACCCCGGCCGCCGACACCAATACACGCAACATTCAGCTTCTCATTGGCCGAAGCAGCACGCGCCACAGGCGTTGTACCCAGCCAGTACCCGCCGGCGATGGCTGTTGTGGTTTTAATGAACGCGCGACGCGTTGGATGTAACTTGGGCATCTGATTTCTCGGTAGGTGGGAAAGAATGCAGGACTTCGGACAGCCTGTGGAAACAAGCAGTGTAATTTACGGCAGAGGGCAAGCCAAACACGTCACCGCATTCTTGCGTTTCATTGCTATTCAAAGAGGGGTAGCGAGTTCACTGCGAAGACACAGAACACGCCGTCACTACTTAGGCAACTCAGCGAATTCCTTGCTAAGCGGCGCCGCCCAGGTGGCGATGTCCGCCAGATTGACCTGACGGTCGTCTGCTTCGAAAGCGAGCGTTCTGGCGAGAAGATCGCGAAGTTCATCGCTGACCTTGCGGATCGCAGGCGGCTTGAAGTGGGTGAACTCTGCGAGTGCTTTGTCCAGGTCCCACTGCATCTGAAGCTGCAGAAGCTTCATCACATCGTTTTCGCGGAACAAGGGTTTGCCCATCAACAATTCGAAGACCACGCAACCCAAGCCATAATAGTCGGCCCGGTGATCCACCGGAGAGCCGATCAGCTGTTCGGGCGGCATGTAGCAGGGCGTACCCAGAATTTCGCCGGTCGATGTCAGATTGCTGTCTTCCTGCAACAGGAACGACTTGGCTAGGCCAAAATCTGAAAGCTTCACCACGCCATCACGTTGCAGCAGCACGTTCGCAGGCTTCAAGTCGCGATGAACCACATCGTGTGCGTGGGCATGCTGCAACGCCGCAGCAAGCTGCCCGGCAATCGCGCGGATCTGGTCTTCGGGAAGCATCACATGCGTGCGGATGAGTTGCGCAAGCGACGCCCCTTCGCATAGTTCCATCACCATAAAAAAGGTGCTGTAGGCAGCGAAGCTATCGTACACATCCACGATGTTGGGCGACCGCAGACGGGCGACGATCTCTGCCTCCTGATGAAATCGCTTCACGCTGCGCTGATCGTACGCCAGGCGGTGCTTCATCATTTTCAGTGCGACCCGGCGCCCGGTGCTCAGCTCTTCTGCTTCGTACACAACGCCCATGGCGCCGCGGCCTAGACGACGTTTCACGCGAAAGTTGTGAATGGTCTTGTCGTAGAACACGTCTACCTCGCCGCGGCCCAGACGCTGCGCGATAAGCTGCGCGAACGCGACGCCCACGGGTGGATGATCTTGCAGCAGCCGTTTGAACTGTTCGAGCGAAATCTCTAGAGCGCTGACGTCCGACAACGCCACAACATCCGCAGCGGCCGTCTTGCCGGTCATCAGCGACATCTCGCCAAACACGGCGCCACGTCCACTCTGATCAATGCTCTGATTGGCGCCGGTGCCGTCTTTCAACAGCACCTCGGTGGAGCCCTGCAGCACCACAAGCAGACGTGTCGCCGCATCGCCTTGCCGGACTAACAGGTCGCCCTGCTGAAACTCACAAGGCTCCATCTCCTGCGCGATAGCCGAAACTGTATCCGCCGGTAAATCGCGGAACGGCTCAATGCTTGCCAGAAAATGCGAGTGGCTGCCCGCAACACCGCTGACATCAGCCACCGTGTCGTGCTCTGTGCCAGGAAGGTTTTCTGCAGTCAGCGTGGGAGTATCCAGGTAGGGCGGATCATAGTGCGTGCCCGTACTATCTTCCCGCTCTAATTCCTGATCGACGGCAAGCAGCAGCAAAGGAAGCTCCGCGGCATAATCAGGAAAATCCGCCAGCACATCATCGTGCTTCGGCCGGTCGCCCCATCTGCTGCGCACGCGGTAGTGCTCCACCACCAGATCGATCCGGGTTTCGCGGCTCAACTCGTATCGCTGGAACCGTTGAAAGTACGCCTGCAATTCCGGTAGCTCATCGCCGCAGCGACAGCGATACTCCAGGTCAATCTTCAGCAGCTCCGTCAGCGTTTCAACCTGGGCGCCGTTCTGCGGAATCAGATTTTCGATTTCGTCAAAAGGTGGTGGCGGATTCTGGCGCCAGCGTTCTTCAAACGCGTCAAGAATCCCGTCGATATCGTCCACCAGTTTCTCACTTGCGTGAAAGTGTTGCTGCCTTGCCCGCTAACCATTGTGCTACCGCCGGCAGCTTTCGACAAGACGCGTTTGACAGTTGCTGAGACGTTGCACCCGCAGCACTCGTCTTTTGACGCCGCAACCTATGGGTCAAGCTTTGGCGGCTGCCACATTGGCAAGGGGCCATCTGCCGTTTCCTTTTCGTAGAGCACGAAGAACGGTTTCTGAGGAGCGTTGGGGACATCCTCGTTGACCATCATCGGAACGGTCTTCGCCCACCACTGATCGTACGCCTTCTGCATCCGCTTCACCTGCTCTGGATGCTTCTCGATGACGTTCGTTTTCTCGAACGGATCGTTAGCAATGTCGTACAGCTCTGCGTTGTTCACCAGCCGGAATCGCTGTGTACGCACGGCGCACTTTTTGAACTTCGACTTATCTGGATCGGCGCCTTTTGCCCAGCGACCTACGTGTGTGAAAAGAAAGCGATCAGGCCACGCGGCGTCTGCATTTTCAAGCAGCGGCAGCAGGCTGCGCCCCGTCACCTGATCTGCCGGAAGTTTCGCGCCGGTTAAGGCGGCGAAAGTCGGAAAGATATCAATCTGCGCGGTTAATGCGCTGACGTCTTTCGCCGCAGGCAACACACCTTTCCAGCGCCAATACGCCGGCACATTGACGCCGCCTTCGTAAGAAGAACCCTTGCCTGTCTTGTAGCCGTAGTTGTCCAGCGAAACACGCTTTCCATTCAGTTTCCCGCTGCGACCTGCCTGACCGTTGTCGGTCATAAAGATCAGCAGCGTATTTTCTTCAAGCTTCCATTCCTTCAGCTTCCGCGTCAGCAGGCCCATGTTGTCATCGATGTTTTCCAGCATGCCCATACGGCCTGCCGAGTTTCCATCGTAGCCCAGATCCAGAAAACGCTGCTTGTACTTCTCCGGCGCGATCATCGGCCCGTGTGGTGCATTGGGCGTGAGGTAGGCGAAGAAGGGCTTGTCCGCGTCGCTCTGCTGTTTGATCCAGCCAAGGGCCGCCTGAAAGAACACGTCGGTGCAGAACCCCTTGGTGCGGACAAACTTTCCGTTATGGCGGATCACGTTATTAAAGTAACGGTCCTTCTGATTCGGCGGCGCGTCGGCGCAACTGCACGGGTACGCCTGCCCGATGCCCCCGGCGCCATGAATAAACGCTTCTGTAAAACCGCGGTTATGCGGTTGATAAGGTTCTTCATCGCCCAGATGCCACTTGCCGAAGATGCCCGTTGCATAACCCGCATCACGGAGCGCTTCGGCCACGGTGGTGGCTTTCAGCGTCATGCGTTCCCGCTCAAGAATGGTGTGCGTGACGCCATTCTGAAACTCATGGCGGCCCGTCATAATCGCCGACCGGGTCGGGGCACAAGTTGGGCTGACATGGAAATCGTTAAACCGCAGACTCTCTTTGTAGAGCGCGTCGATGTGCGGTGTACGGATCACCTTGTTGCCCAGGCAGCTTAAATCGCCCTTACCCTGGTCGTCCGTCATCACCAGAATGATATTAGGGCGTTTCCCGGACAACTCACCTGCCTGAGCCAAAATGCCCGTAGGAAGGCCCAATACTGCCAGGACAAAAGATAAAACGCAAAGCCGCGATGCGTGCATAATGCCAGTTCCTCAATGGGTTAACGAACACTGGAAGCTTCCCAATGCTGATTAGAACCCGCCTAGTATAAACACCACATCCGCCGCACGCGAAACTGCCCACCCGGAATTCGTTTCGCTTGCTATGAACCAGCAAAAAGAAAAAGGCGCCGGAGCTTCATTCCGGCGCCTTGAATACTTGGTTTGAAGACGGGTCAGGGCGGAGTTACTTCGCCTCTTCCTTTTTAGCAGGCAGACTCTTGAGATAAGCAAGCAGCGCGAAAATCTCATCCTTCTGATACCTGTCCATCAGGCCCTTGGGCATGATCGACGTAGAAGACTTAATCAATTCTTCGATATCTTCACGGTCAATCGTCTGCGGCGTCGGGTTGTCCGCGTTGCTGATCAGAGTAATGGAATCGCGATTCTGCGCGGTGATGACACCCGAGATAAACTCGCCCTCACTGGTCACCACGTTATACAATGCGAACTTAGGGTCCACCTTGTGCGAAGGATCCAGCACTTCACGCAGCACGGCAGCGACATCATTCTTATGCCGGCCGAACACGCCCGCCAGATCCGGGCCGACGGCGCCGCCTTCGCCACCCGCCTTGTGGCAGAGCAGGCAGGTAGCTTCTTTGAAAATGCGTTGACCGCTCTCTGCGCTGGCGCCTGAAACGCCAGCCACAAGATCAGCCTTGAAGTCTTCTGGCTGCCAGGTTTTCACTAGTTCCCGCGTAATGCCCAGCGGGTCAGCGGGCTTCACCGGGTTCTTCTGCCAGGCGTCCAGATCTTCTACAACCACCATCACGCCGTACATCCGCATCCAGTGATTGGGGAACGTGCAGACGTAGGGATACTCGCCAGGCTGCTTCGGTGCGTTGAAGGTCATCACCTGCTGGCCGTGCGACTTCGCCATCGCTGTGGCCTGGATAACATCGCTACTGGCAGGAACATATTGCCGCCCCTTTTTGTCGGGCGCCGGCTTCATGGTGGCGGCCTGCATCGCAACGTCGCGGAGCTTGCCGGGCTTAGTGATCACCAGGTTGTGAGGCATCAGGTCATCGTTCACCAGCACCAGTTGCACGGGCCGGCCTGCCTCCACAGCGAAGAATGGCGTGTCATAACGCATCTCTTCGTGCACGGTGCCGATCCGCACGACACGCACCACAACTTCCCGCAAGCGACTGCGATACCGCCGTGCATCTTCCACGGGCAACCGGGCGAGCAATTCGCCAGCCAGGTGCATCGCTTCCAGAAACGCAGGTGTGGTACGGCGGGCTGCCGGTGTTTTCTCGGCGAGATTCACCAGCGTCGCCACCGCTGCGGTAGCTTCAGCCGCTGGGCGGTGCTGCGCCGGAATTGCATCCAGCGTACGAACCGCGGCGGCGCGAACACGGCCGTCATTCAGCAACGGCGCCACCAGCGTGAAGGTCTCTTGCTGCTGCGCGGGGATCGACGCCAGTGCGGTAATCGCCGCTCTGCGTATTCCTACACTGTTCTTTTTGCCTAAGCTGCTTACTACCCAGGGCCGCACTTTCGCGCGGGTTTCCGCCGAGGGTGTAAGCGGCACGGCAGTCAGGAAAGAGACCAATGAATTTGGCTTTCCGCCCAGTTGCCACGCCTGCTCAAGTTCACCCGCTGCGAGCAGCCCGGCGAACGCCGTCGAACTGACTGCCTGTTCCGCCCTGACAGCGAATTCGCTTAACATTGCTTTCTGCTGCTGCAACGTTGCTGCGGGCTGCTGCACTAGGATCGACGCCAGTTGCCGGACAACGCCCGGGGCGCCGCGATCCTTCGCATTCACGCGGCCCGCGGCTAGCAGCAGTTCGCGGGTCAGGGTCGACTTATTCATCGCTGCCAACGCGACGGCGGCTTCTGCCCGGTCCTGCCGCGAAACGCCACTGCGGGTCAGGATTGCTTGAAACACGGGTTTGAATTTCGGGTCGCCAGCAGCCGTTTCGATTTCAAGAAGCTGCGAAGCTGGTAACCGGGCAAGCTGGAATTCAACGACTTTCGGACTCTTATCCAGGAAGACAATCGGCCCTGCGTCTTCGCTGCCAGTGATCCGCGGCTGTTTGCCATGCACCAGCGCCGTGTTACCCCCTTCAAAAGGGCCGCCGGAGGTGCCTGAGATAATTGCTTCGAGCACACGGATGGTTTCGTTAAGTGTGTAGTCGAGGAACTCATCCACTTCATGATCGATCGCCCCTAGCGCGACTTCCAGAGACTCGCGTGAATGCACAAAGCTGCACGCCCGCACGGCTTCCAGCCGTACACGCGGATGATCGTCATTGACAAGTTTAGCCAGGTGTTCCAGCGGTTTATCTAAATGATCCACCCAGTAACTCAGCACACGCGTCGCTGCGGCGCGGGCTTTGTGATCGGGCGAATTCAGCACCCGCGTCAACAGTTGCCGGTCAACCACATTGTGGGCCTGATGCACCCAAAGCGCTTCCAGCAGATGATGCTGCAACCGTGGCGCCTGCGGATCAAGTTCCGCGACCCACTTCTTGACGGCCGGAATCACTTCATCCGTTTCGCGCTGCGCGAGTTCGCGCCGTACGCGGTAACGGGTGCGGTCTTCATACTCGGCAAGCAGTTTGACAACGTCGGCGGTAGCAGCGCCCGCGACCTCAGGCGCCTTCACCAGCGGACGGCCCGTGTAATGAATGCGCCAGATACGGCCGTGACTATGATCGCGACTTGGATCACGGAGGTTGTGCTGCAAGTGCCCGATCAGTGCGTTGTGCCAGTCAATCACATACAACGCGCCGTCGGGGCCGAATTGCAAATCAACCGGGCGGAAGTTGCCATCTTCTCCGGAAACCAGCGGTTCGATTTCCACACCGGCAAACCCGGAGCCAGCTTCGCGGATCTTATGCTGCAGAATGGTCCGCTCACCGATGACGTTGTTCACCAGGAAGTTGCCTTGCGCCTCTGGCGGGAAGTTCCGGCTGGAAATAAATTCGCAGCCGCAGGATGGCCGGATACGTTTCTTCAGGAAGGTCGAGAAGGGCTGATCACTGCGCGAACCCTGCCAGTCCAGCGCCTTCGCACGACCGGCGCCGGGATGCTTGTCGGGATACTCCACGTAGCCAGAAGCCGGCGTTGCCCAGTAGTTATTACCAGGCGATGCATCCGCAATAAAGTTCTGCCCCCAACGGTCAAAAACATGACCCCACGGATTGGCGAACGCCACAGAAACATGCGCATCGAACCGGCCGTTACGTGGGTCGTAGCGCCAGATACCCGCATCGCCCATCCGCACCAGGCCATTCACAGATTCAACCTGCGACTGCTTAAACGTGCCTTCGCCAAAGTACAGCCCGCCACCGGGCCCCCATTCAAATGCAGACAGCCCATGATGCGAGTCGGCAGTGTCGAAGCCAACGAGCCGTCGCTCACGCACGTCTTCCTTATCGTCACCGTTCGTATCTTTGAGATAAAGCAGATCGGGCTGCTGCGCGACGAACACGCCGTTGTGGCCGATTTCAAAACCCGTGGGCTGATGCAGTCCGCGAGCGAACACTTTGCACTCGTCCGCGCGGCCGTCGTTATCTTTGTCTTCCAGAATCAGCAGCTTATCGTCCATCTGGCTCTTGGGTTTCCACTGCGGATACGACGGCATCACCGAGACCCACAGCCGCCCCTTGTTGTCGAAGTTCATCGACACAGGATTAGCAAGCTCTGGAAACTGCTCTTCCGAGGCGACCAGCGTAATCTCGTAACCGGGCGCCAGTTTGAATTTCTTCTGCTGCTCAGCTGCGGTCAGATAGTCCAGCGAGCCGAGTTTTCCGGCCTTACGGTTACGGTCATCCGGGCCGCCGACATTCGTTTTCGGATTGATGAACGGCAGCGTGTTGCTGTCGTCCACCTTTGCGGGCACTTCTTTGCCTTGTGCGATTTTCCAGATCCGTGCGTCGCGGTTGGCGGTCATCTGATCCAGGATTGCACGTTCGCGTTCCATGACATCGGTGTTGTTGTAGGTGCCGTCCGAACCAGCACGCCCACGCTTACCGTAAATCGAATAGCCATTCACCGCGCGATACCGGTGCCACCAGTGGAAGTTTTTGTCGTCCACAGCCTGGCGGATTTTTTCCAGGTTGATAACTGGGCTGGTAGCGTCGCCCAGCAACGCGTCCAGAAAGTGCGGAGCCAACGCCTCATAGCCCGCATCGTTCAGGTGGGCACCGTGGTAAGTAAGTTTCGCCTTGGTCTCTGCGAACAGCTTTTGGGAAGGCGTAAAAAGATCGACGAACCCCACGCTGGCTTCAGCGGCAACCTGCTGCATCGCGTCCGCATACATCTTTAACCGCTTGTTCCGCACCTCGCCGCTAGGCAGATTCTCATCGCCGGTGTTTTCAAAGGCGATCGGCGAAATCAGCACGATCCGCGGTGCGCCGGCGCCGCTGTAGTTTTTGGTCTTTGTATCGGCAATAAGCGTTTGCAGGCTCTTTTTGAAAGCCGGCAAGCCGCGCTCGCCAGCGAACGATTCGTTATAGCCGAAGAAGAAAAGAATCACGTCGGCTTTACTGTGGGCCAGATGTTTATCCGGCGAGCCAAAATTCAACGACCGCAGGCGGGCGAGTGGTTCGTCCCCCGGAAAGCATAGATTGCGCACCACAAGTTCGTGCTGCGGCAACCGCGCGTGCAGCAGTGATTCCCAGTAGTTGTGATGCTGCAGGCGTTCGCCCAGTGCATTGCCCACCAGACAGATGTGGTCGCCTTTTTTCAGTTGCAGCGGGGCCGCCGTCGCGAATGATGCGAGAAAGAGCGTCACAACAACGCCCCATGTTCCTGCGAGTTTCATAAAGATATCCGAATAGCTTTGTGGGTGGGACTAAAAGCAAAACGTGCGATTCCACACGCATTCTAATCAAATTCAAAAGGCGAAACACTTCCGCCTGCTCAACCAGACTCGTCTTGAAAAAAGAAAACGCCCGCCGGAATACCAGCGGGCGCATGCGTTATTTGTAATGTCGCTCCTGGTTACTCGCCTGCTTTTTCTGCGGGCTTTGCTGGTTCCTCTTCAGGCTTCTCCTTGTCGGCGCCCTCGTCATCCGTCTTTTCGCCAGTCTTGTCGTCTGACGCCTTTTCACCTGCTGGTTTATCGTCACCTTCTTCGTCGCCAGAATCAGGCGTTGCGGTGACTTTGTTGGGTTCGTACTTGTGGTCGCGTTTACGGAGCACTTCCACTTTGTCGATCACGTCGGCAGGTGGCTGCGAAGGCCTTGTGGGATCGCGCCGGGTAATGCTGTCCACAACATCCATGCCTTCAATCACGCGGCCGAACGCCGTGTGCCGGCCATCAAGATGGCTGGGGCGGGCGAACGTGATGAAAAACTGCGAGCCGCCCGTATCGCGTCCTGAATGAGCCATACTCAGCACGCCGCGGAAATGACGCCGGTATTCAGGCTTATGGCATTCACACTTAATCTGATAGCCCGGCCCCCCCGTGCCGTTGCCCAGCGGGTCGCCGCCCTGCGCCATAAAGCCCTCGATGACCCGGTGAAAGGATAGCCCGTCATAGAACTTTTCCTGCACCAGCGAGATGAAGTTGCCCGTCGCGCCTGGCGCCTCGTTTTCGTAAAGTTCGATAACCACATCGCCTTTGCCGCGGATGGTCATTTTCACACGTGGCAGATCGTCGGTTTTCGCCTCTTTCGCACGCAACTTGATCTCGTCCACGCAGGTCTTCACCAGGTCAGCAGGCTGTGCCTGTTCCCGCCACAGAAATTCTTCGGTGCTTTTCGGGTCTTTGGCGAACATCGGCGAAAGACCTGCCAGCATCGCCATGTTGCCGGTGTCTGCATCCTGCAACAGCGTGACCAGGTTATCTGCCTCGACGAATCTGTTTTCGCGAATGGCGTTGGCAAGCAGTCCGAGCATCGCCCGTTGCACATCAGCGTGCGTGTTGGTGGAATCTTTGTACGCCAGCAGCGTGGCCTTCTTCAATTCAGGCAACATGCTGTTGATTTCGCTGACTGCCTTCTTATATGCATCAAGAGTTGATTCCCGGCGGCTGGGCAACGCCTTAAACACTTTCTCACGCAGCTCCGCCAACGCGGCGACTTTGCTGTCCCATTTTTCCTTTTCAGCCCGGAAGGCTTTGACGGCAGCCGAAGCTACCGGCTCTTTTTCTACGGGTACTTCCGGCGCCTCGTCTTCACCGTCCTTTTTGGTGTCTTCCTTGGCGGTGTCTTCCTTGGCGGTCTCTTCTTTAGCATCACCCGCCGGTGCTGCCCCATCCTGTCCGTAGCTGTGTTGCGGGGTGAAGAGAACCGCTGCCAGCAGCGCTGCTGAGAGTGCCGTTAAATATATGTGCATCTGTGAAATCCTTTCTTAGTTACTTTCCCTTGATGGGACTCGCTTTGTATTCGTGATCGCGTTTGCGGATGACTTCCGCTTTGACAATTTTGTCAGGTTCTGGCAGGGGCGGCGTTCCATCCGGGTCGCGCCGCTGAATCAACGGAAGCACTTCCTGTCCATTGATGATGCGTCCGAAGACCGTGTGCCGCCCGTTAAGCATCGGCTGCGGGGCGAAGGTCAGAAAGAACTGCGAGCCGCCCGTGTTCGGACCGCTGTTCGCCATGCTAATAACGCCGCTAAAGTGCTTGCGGGCGTTCTTCTTGTTGAACTCGCTGCGGATGCTGTAACCCGGCCCGCCTGCGCCGGTGCCCTGCGGATCGCCGCCCTGCGCCATGAAGCCGGGCAGAACGCGATGAAACACCACGCCGTCGTAAAAGCCCTTCTCCACCAGTTCCACGAAGTTAGCCACCGTTTCTGGCGCCTGATCTTCAAACAGTTCCAGAACAATCGGCCCGCGGTTGGTCGTTATCCGCACCCGTGGCAGGTCATCCTGCTTTGCTTCGGCTTCGCGTAAAGCCAGTTCTTCTTTCCACTGTTCCCGCAGATCGGGGAGCTCGTTGTTCTCATCAATAAGAGAAGAAAAAGCCTGCAAGGCCTCTGGCAGTGGTTGCACCTTGGCAGCTTTGTCAAAGCGTTCCCGCGCCAGATCAAACTTATTCAACGCAAACGCCGCGTGCCCCGCCGCCAGATTCGCCTGGTAGGTGTACGACTTATCTTTGCCCAGTAGTAACGCGAGTTGCTCCGCCTTCAAAAAGTCATCCCGCTGGAGATGATCTTCTAACACCTTCACCAGAAATCTGGTCACCTCGCGGTTAGACCCTGGCGATGCGGCGTAAGCATCTCTGGCGGCCTTCTCAACACCTGCAATCAGGCTGTTGCCCTTTTCGATATTGGCTTGCCATTTCTCGCGAATCTCTTTGATTTCTTCCTCATCGTTTGACAACTGATAAGTGGTGCGAAGGTCGCGTAGCGTCCGGATGACCTCTTTCCACTCAGCAATTTTCGCCTGATAAGTTTTCAACGCCGCCGCAGCGTCCACCATATCGCTGCCTGGCTCTTTGCCCCCGGGAGCATCGTCCCCAGCGGGCTCATCATCGGGTGTTTTGTCTGCGGCAGGCGCCGGTTTCTCAGCTGGCTTTTCTGGTTCCGCTGGCTCGGCGCCGGCGGGCTCTGCCGTTTTAGTAGTCTCTTTGGCGCCGGGTTCGGGCGGTTCATCCGCGCTGACGGCGGTTGTTAACAGCAGACCGGCCAATAGCGCGGACACTGCCCAGGTGGTGATTGCGATGGATAGACGCGGCATGCGTGTGTCTCTGATATATAGGTGCGAGGGTTTGCGGGCGGCGCCAGATTCTTACCGCCACCCTCCTGCGATCTTTCCTTCTATGCCACAATAGGAATGGCAGAAGCATAACATAAGCCGACAGTTACACCTACGGAAGACCGCGCAGGAGGCCATTTCTTCTGTACGCTCTGACCGGCCCGGAGGTTCACCGGGCGCCGCTCCTTTCATCTGACCAAACACTCGAAATATGCCGAAACGTAATCGTGCCAAGCAACTCAACAAACCCGGCGGCAAAAACAGCAACGATGGCCCTGCCGTGCTGCGTGTCATCGGCGGGAAACTACGTGGCAGCCGTCTGGAATACAACGGCGACCCCGGCACGCGCCCGATGAAAGACCGCGTCCGCGAGGCAACCTTCAATCTGGTCGGCGTCCGCGCGGCCGGCAAATACGTGATTGACCTGTTCGCCGGCACCGGCGCCATTGCCATCGAAGCGATCAGCCGCGGGGCAGTGGGCGCCACCATGATCGAACGGAATTTCCGCACCGCGGATGTCGTCCGCCGCAATGTAAGCAACCTCAAGCTCGACGACATCACGCAGGTCCATTCCAGCGACACCTTTTACTGGAAAGCCAAACAGCCAGAATTGCCCGGTACACCGTGGCTGGTCTTCTGCTCGCCACCGTACGAATTCTACATGAGCCGCGCGGAGGAAATGCTCGACCTGATCGGGCAGTTTGTCGCCGAGGCGCCGCCCGGCAGCGTGGTGGTGGTTGAATCGGACGAGCGTTTCGATACAGAACAGCTTCCCGGTGGTCCCTGGGACACGCGTGTTTATGCACCCGCAGTTGTAAGCGTCTGGGAGGCGCCGGCGGCTGAGGAAGATCCCTCGTAATCAAGCAATCAGCTTCTCAACCACCTTGCCGCCCTGGTCCGTCAACCTGACATCCAGCCCTTTGAACTTATGGGTGAACCGCAGGTGATCAAAGCCAAACAACCGCAAAATGGTAGCGTGCAGATCGTTGACATGCACGGGTGATTCAACGGGCGCCCACCCGATGTCATCCGTTTTGCCAATGACCTGCCCGCCCTGAATGCCGCCACCGGCCAGCCAGAGACTGAACGCGTAAGGATGATGATCGCGGCCCGTATTGTTCTTTGCCGCGTTACGGTTTTCGCCCAGCGGCGTCCGCCCGAACTCGCCGGCACAGACCACCAGCGTATCTTCCAGCATGCCACGCTGTTTCAGATCCTGCAGCAGGGCGGCGACGGGCTGATCGAGCATCCCCGCGTTATAGGTCAGTTCCGGCGTGAGGTTCGCATGATGATCCCATGAGGCGTGCATCAGCGTGACGAACCGCACACCGCGCTCCACCATCCGCCGCGCCAGCAGGCAGTTGGTCGAAAATTGCTTGTAAACATTCGGACCGCCACCACGGAAGTTGTACTTCTTGGGTTCCGCACGGTTCACGCCGTAAGCGTCTAACGTCGCTTTGGATTCATTCTTCAGATCGATCAGCCCCGGCGCTGCTGCCTGCATGCGGTAGGCCAGGTTGTAGGCGGAAGTGCGGCTGGCAATTTCATCATCGCCCGCAAGTTGCAGGCGCCGGTTGTTCAAAGCGTTAATCGCTTCGAGGCCAAGCTTCTGCGTGGCAGCGGTGACGCCGGGCGGATTATTCAGATTCAACACGGGCTCGCCTTCACTGCGGAACAGCACGCCTTGATAGGTCGAAGGCAGAAAACCGCTGGACCAGTTCGAAACACCACCGCTGCTGCCGCGCCCCGCCGTTAACACCACGTAGCCCGGCAGATTGTCCGAAGCAGACCCCAACCCATAATTCAACCAAGAGCCCATACTCGGCCGCCCGAAACGCGGCACGCCTGTGTTGAGCATCAGTTGCGCCGGATGGTGATTGAACGCATCCGTGTGCATCGACCGCACCAACGCAATATCGTCGGCATGCCTGCCGATATTGGGCAGCAGGTCCGAAAGCTCCATCCCGCACTGGCCATGCTGCGTAAACTTGCGGGGCGAACCCAACAGACGCGCCGATTCCTTTTTAATAAAGGCGAACCGCACGTTCTTAGTCAGTGACTCTGGCAGCGGCTCGCCATGCTGATCGTTTAGCACCGGCTTGGGATCATACAGGTCCACATGGCTCGGCGCACCAGCCAGAAAGATGAAGATGCAGTTCCTGGCCCGCGGCGCGTAAGGCGGCTTGCGGGCGGCGAGTGGGTTGGCGGCCGTTTCATCGGCGCATAACAGCCCGTCGCGTTGCAGCAGCGACGCCAGCGCGATGCCGCCAATGCCTGATGCGGCGGAAGCAATAAACTGGCGCCGTGGCTGCGAGGGTTCAGCGGGATTCATACGGTCACCTTTACTCGCGGGTAATAAATTCGTCGAGATTCAGCAGCACACGCGCCACCACAATCCACGCAGACACTTCTTCCTGCGTGGCGCCACCTGGCAACGGCCCTGTGCCGCATAGGGCAGTTGCTGCCGTGGGGTTCTCTTTGCTGATCTCGCGCTGGCGGTTGAGAGTTTTCAACAGCGTGCTGGTTTCCACTTCATCCGGCTTGCGGGCCAGCGTCAGCATGAATGCATACTCCAGCCGGCGCCGGTCGAGGTTGCCCGCCGTCTCATCTTTCGCCGGTGTTTCCACCAGGATTCGCCGGCCCAGAGCCTGAGCGGCTTCAAAGAAAACAGGGTCGTTCCACAACGTCAGCGCTTGTAGTGGCGTGTTGCTGCGGGCCCGCTGAGCGATGCAAACGGTGGCGTCTGGCGAATCGAACGTCATCAACATCGGGTACGGCGATGTTCGCTGAAAGAAGGTGTAGAGACCGCGGCGGTACGCATCTTCGCCCTTGCTGGTCGTCCATTTCGCGCTGCCCGCATAGGTCAGCGATGAATAACCGGCGGGCTGCCGGGGCCGCACGCTGGGGCCGCCGACCTTGCGGCTGAGCAGCCCGCTGGATGCGAGCGCCAGATCGCGGATGATCTCCGCTTCCACACGCCGCCGTGGCTGCCGCGCCACCAGCGTATTCAGCGGATCAATCTCACTCAGTTCCGGCCGCACGATGGAACTCTGCCGGTAGGTGGCAGAGTTAAGAATCAGACGGTGAATATGCTTCAGACTCCAACCATGATCGCGCAACTGGCACGCCAACCAGTCTAACAACTGCGGATGCGAAGGCTTCTCACCCTGCAACCCGAAGTCGTCCGTCGTCCTCACCAGTCCACGGCCAAAGTAACGCTGCCAGATGCGGTTCACGGTGACGCGGGCTGTCAGCGGGTTCTCCGCCGCAAACAACCACCGCGCCAGATCCAGCCGGTCCGGCTTGGCACCACGCGACGGCAACTCCGGCAGAAACGCCGGCCCACCCGGCTCCACATCATCCCCCTTCGACAGGAAGTCACCCCGCAAATGCACATAAGCCTGCCGCGGCGCAGAACGCTCCACCACCGCCCTCGCCTTCGACGCCTTGGCACCAGGTTTGTTGTATTTGTGCTTGTTGATGGCATCGACCAGCTTGAGACGCTTTGGGTCGATGGTGCGGAAGTAGGGAGTGACTATCGCATCGCTGCCGGTTGACAGTAATTTCATTACGCGAGCGGGCTGCCCGAATGGTAACTCGCCATTGCGGTTTGAAAACGACACCCGGAATCTGCCGAGGTTGTGAGACTCACCCTTGTAATTGTGCGACAGCTTCAGCGTGATTCGCCGCAATCGATCGGATCGAACAGGTTTGGCGAATTTGAAGATCGCAACCTGCCGCATGCCCGTTCGTGGTGCAATTGCCCAGCCATCGTGCATGTCAGCGTTTATGGCTTTCTGAACTTCCCAGCCCTTCTGAGAGAAAGTTGCCTTGGCGGATGTAAACTCTAGCTTGAGGTCGGGCAGAGGCAGCGTGTAGGGCGGTTCTGGCGGCTCTATTGCGCCTTCGAGCACCCGTCTTTTCGCACGTTCGTCTTCGCGCTGTAACGAATACCGTCGGCGATCAAGTTCTGGAACATACTGATGTGTGGCTTTGAAGTCAGTCAACACAAAGTTGCCGCCACTGGAAAATCCCGGGCCACCCATCGGAAGGGAGGGATGCGGTAGCACCTCCAAGCGGATTGCGGTGATGCCGCGCAAGAATTTGTCTGAATACTTCAGTTCATAGACGGCAGACGAGGTTTTGCCGCCCTCTGCGAGAATAGTCTGGTCGGCAAGAAGCGTCAGCTTGGTTTTATCGCTTGTTTTAAAATCAGTTGGCGTGACGATTTCCCAGGCGTCTTGCTGTTTTTCAACGTCACGCCTCCACGACTTTAACGCTGAGGGTAATTCGTCGCGGTCATATGCCTTTAATTTGTTTTCGAGTCTTTCAAGTTCCGTTTCGTACGCCTCCATCCGCTTTGCTAGTCCCGCCACCTCTTCCGCAGTCGGCGCCGTAATGTCCTGCTCGTCCATGTTGTTGAGCATGGAATACAGGGAGTAGTATTCGCGTTGGGTCAGCGGGTCATATTTGTGCGAGTGGCATTGGGCGCAGCCGACAGTTAGGCCCATCCAGATGGCGCCGGTGGTGTTGATACGGTCGACGGTTTTTTTGACGCGGTCTTCTTCGCGGTCGACGCCGCCTTCGGTGTTGTGCAGCGTGTTGCGGTGAAAGCCCGTGGCGATACGGTCGCTGGCGGTGGCCCCGGGCAGCATGTCGCCGGCAAGCTGTTTGATGCTGAACTGGTCAAACGGCATGTCGCGGTTGATCGCGTCGATCACCCACTGCCGGTACCGCCAGGCGAACGGCCGCGGGCGGTCTTTTTCGTAACCGTCTGTATCGGCGTACCGGGCCAGATCTAACCAGTGCCTGCCCCAGCGTTCGCCGTAGTGCCTGGATTGCAGCACCTGTTCGACAAGCAGTTCGTACGCGCCAATGCGTTTGTCGGCAACAAATGCCTGCACCTCCGCGGGCGAGGGTGGCAGGCCTAGCACATCCAGATACAACCGGCGGATCAGCGTGGGGCGATCTGCCGCAGGCGCAGGTTCAAGCCCCTTCGCTTTCAGCTTCTGCTGCACGAAGGCATCGATCGCGTTGCGGATTTCTGCTGACTCTACCTCTGGTGGGGCGGGGCAGGTCAGCTTCTGAAAGGACCAGTGATCGGTCTGCTGCGCGTTATCTGCCGAAGCAGGCCAGGCAGCGCCCTGATCGATCCACTTGGTTAGCAGCGCGATCTGCGTTCTGGTCAAAGGCGCCCCTTCGCCCTCCGGCGGCATGACCCCGGTATCTTCGTCGGCGCCTTTTACCACAGCAATCAGGCGGCTCTTTGCAGATGAGCCTGGCTCTATGACCGCGCCGCTATCACCGCCGTCCAGCGCCCGTTTGCGGATATCCAGGCGTAGCCCCGCCTGCTGTTCTTCTACGCCATGGCAACTGTAACAGTGCTTGCGGAAGATGGGCTGAACATCCCTGACAAAATCAATCTTCTGCGGAAGATTTTCGTCAGCACCGGCTTGGCCAGCATGTACAGCCAGGAACAGCGAGGGCGAGAGCACTGCCGCCCAAAGAATCACGCGAAGCATCTGGTTTCCTGTTTAGCCTATTCGAAACGATAAAGGCAGCACCAGGAACAGTGTAAACGCGTGAGGGGAGAAGATTCAATCATTCACTCGTGTTGATGGGACAACACTGAAGGTTCGATCTACTTAGATCGAAAACGGATCGCTGGGGCGGACAGGCTTCAGTGTGTAGCCAACAGCCACAACAAGAGCGACGGCGCCAATGACAATAAGAGTGGTGATTGCAGACATTCAAAAACTTTCTGGTAAAGAGTGCGTGTGTGTACTACTACCAGTCGCAACCGCCGTGCCATCTTTTCGATTTCACCCCAAAATTTTAATAAACACCTTCAATTAAACACTTTACGAAAAAACACGGCGTACCCGCCACGAAAACCTTACAAAACAAAATGACCTCAATTTGATTTGCATATGGTCAAAATGACTGCGCCGCGGATCCGACTTTAGCCTTTATCTAATAGCCCGCGATTTTTGCCCAGTTTTCTCGCTCCAGAACTCTAGATCGTAAGCGCCGGACTTTAGCCCAAATACGCCCGCCTCCTTAAAATTCAGCAGATTTAAATAGAAATAGGCCGCCCCAAAAGGACGGCCCGTTGATTCATTAGAAGCTGTCTGCACCCCGTTGGTTACCGGCGGTAGAGCTGAAGAACGCCGCGGTTCCACTTGAATTCGTAAGTGCGGCCCCGTTGCAGTCCGTAGCGGACCGTCTGGCCGTTGCCATTCCCGAAAGCGATAACAGGGTTGCCGTGTTTGGTGCCACGGTGCGTGCGGATCTTACCGTTGGTCAGTGCCTGCGGGGCGCCTTCGAAGGTGTAAAAAAGTGTCCGCGAGCCAGAGTTTGAGGGATTCACAATACGGACCTGGTAGTTCAGGCCGTGTGCCCGCTTCACAGAGTTGGCCGCGTTGCCAGCTTCCGTCCGGACGGATTTGTCCAGACGCTTACCAGCGTCCTTGATCTGCTTCAAAGGATTCCACTGAGCATGTGCCTGATGGGCGAAGGTGGAAATGGCAACAACAGCAGCAAAAGCGAGCAGGGTTTTGGTTAGCGATTTCATCTCGAATCTCCAGGGATGGGGAGTTGCCAGGCTCATCAGCCGGGCGTGTCGTGCAACCTTTGGTGGCCGGTTGCTTGTGGCCTCACAAAGAAACACGGCAGCCACCCTGGCTAGCGGTAAAAACTTTAAAAAGAAATTTCAAATACCCCCAAATCGTTTTCCATTCGCCACCACGGTGAGTTGCTGGGCGGCGCCAACCGGCATAGCATCAACAAACAACACCCGCCTCATGCCGCCCGAAACAAACACCCCCGGAATCGTGTCCCCATGAACCAGGATTCAAACGACATCACACTGCTACTGGGCCGGGCGTCTGACGATGTTGAGGTGCAGGACGAGCTTTATCGTCTGGTGGAACCGCACATCCGCCGGATCGCGTCGCGGAGACTGCAAGGGAAAACCGGCTCGCCTGTGATGCAGACAACGCTTGTCGTGAACGACGCCTTTCTGAAACTCGTCCGGCGCGAGCTTACGTGGAACAATCGCGAACACTTCTTTTGCATCGTCGCCGACGAAGTAAGGCGGATCGTGATTGACTACTGGCGTATGGAACACGGCCGCAAGGGCGATCGCGAGCGGCCCCAGGCGCTGACACCGGCGGATGAGCCCGCGGAAGAAGATACGGCCAACAGCGGCCCTGATCCACTGGAACTGGACGAAATGCTGGACCAGTTAAAGCAGGAACTACCCGGCGCGCATCAGGTGTTCATGCTGCATTACTATGGAGAGTTGGAGCTGAAAGAAATCGCCAGCACCGTATTGGACCTGCCTTACAGCACCGTCCGCAACCGCTGGCGTGCGGCCAAAGGATTTCTGCGTCAGAAGTGGCAGCAGGATTTCTGAATCGCGTCCCGGATATCGATGGCAACACACGAAAACAGCCCCGTACCTTCGATGGTGCGGGGCTGCGTATTTTCGAGCTATCGTCAAATGACTTACGCTTGATTACCAGGGGCCACGGATGTAGTACACGCCGAACTGATCGGTGTGGCTGGGCCAGATCGGTGTCGGGGCGAACTGCTGCCCGGGCATCCAGTAAGGACCGCCAACGGCCTGTGGTCCGGCGCCTGGATATTGACGACCAAACTGGTGGTAGATTGGCTGCGAGGTCGTGTTGCCAACACCCCAGCTCCATGCCGTCTGCTTAGCGGCGGTTGGAGGCACTACCAGGGCCAGTGGCTGACTGTACTGCGTGTGGCGATAGTGGCCATGCCAGGGATGAGCCGCGTAGGGTGGATACCATCCATTAGGATTCGCCGCGAGAGCAATCTTCTGCGCGATGACGGCGCCTTTGCCGGCGAAGTGACCGCCCACGGCGGGAATGCCGTGTCCGTGATGAACAACACCGCCGTCGACAACTTCGCCGTGGTGGTGGTGCGTATGCGAATCAACCGGCGCCGCGTGGCTGCTCGAGGGCAGTGTGGCGGGCGCGGTCGAAGATTCAACGGGCGAAACTTCAACGCCGCCGTCGACGCCTGCATTCACATCAGCCGGAACATCGCCTTCCTGAATGCGTACACCACTGGTGACGCCTTGCGAGGTGACGTTGACGTCAACCTCTTGAGCTGTGGCCGCAACGGGCGCCATCAGGCAACCACCGATCAAGGCCGGGAATATAAGTGTTTTGAACATGGCTCGTTAGAACCTCCTAATATCGAAAGGGGGGGATCCGGGGGTGGGGCATCCGCTACTGGGCATATCCGGCGTGCACTTGAACTTCGCCGCCTACGCCGGGCACTGGCATACCGTTGCCGTATTTCCAGTATTGGATGTGAGGCTCTCTGCCGTTGATGAGACGGCGGAAATTCGTGGTGCGAAGTCCGCCACGCTGCCAGCGTACCTGCGTGTGGTTGTACGCCGTGTAGCCAACGCCTGGCGCCTGCTTCAGCGAGTGGTAGTTGTAGTACTCACGATAGTGCGGATACAGCATTTCGTGCGGGTAGAAAGGCTGATACGTGTAGTAGGTGTGGCCGGTAAACTGTGGCACGGGCAGCGGCGACACGTACATCTGGGCAGGCTGACCGCCGAAGTGCGAGTGCGCGTAGTACTGGCTGAACAATTGCGGCGAAGGACGAAGCCCGGCAGCGGCAATCGGGTCAACGTTCCCCGGCGCTCTATTTTGAATTGGTACGGGCGTCTGCGAGGCAGGTCCGGCGGGAAGCGTTGCTGGAATCTGCTTCGCCGCGCCGGCGTTGATGTCGGCTTCGGCGGTAGCGTCTTGAGCGTTTACAAGCCCGCAGTGGCACAGCCCGGCAATGCCAATGGCGGCCATCATCACGGATATCGAAAGGATGCGAGTCATGGAATCGCTCCGGGAGGTCTGAGGGTAGGCGTGGGCAGCGAAGGGGCCGCTGCGTGGTGGGTTGAGACGGGGACAGCAACGCAAGCTGCGCATGCTTCTCCCGCTGCAAGCAACGTCGGCGCTCCGCCCGCCGCAAGGTGAAAGATTCTGGGCTAATCGTTGCAGCTTCACCGACCCGACCTGAACTACCCGTAGAATTCAACAAATGTTAAGTTATGCGGGCAGCCCGTAGATGGACATCAGAACACGTGCGCCATGGCGCCCGGGCCATCTTCACACGGCAAGGTCCGCACAACCGGAACAATCGCAGTCATCAGCAGATACGACCAGGGAAACAGATAAGGTTATGGCAAAAGCGGCAAGCAACGGACGTAAACGCCGCGCGACAGCGCAATCTATGGCCAAAGGCCAGCGTTCGATTTCTGTCAGCGAATTCTTCGAAAAGAATCGCCACCTGCTGGGGTTTGGAAACGATCAGCGCGCTCTGCTCACAACCGTGAAAGAGGCCGTTGATAACTCCCTGGATGCGTGCGAAGAAGCGGGCATCACTCCCGAAATCTGGGTGCACCTGGAACAGACAGGCGACCGTCGTTACAAGGTGGGCATCCAGGACAACGGCCCCGGCATCGTCAAGAAACAGATACCGCTGATCTTCGGCAAACTGCTGTACGGCTCGAAGTTTCACCGTCTGCGGATGAGCCGCGGGCAACAGGGAATCGGTATCAGCGCGGCGGGCATGTACGGCGTGCTGACTACCGGTAAGCCCGTCAAAATCATCTCGAAAGTGTCGGTCCGCAAACCGGCCCACTACTACGAAATCCGCATCGACACTAAGACGAACAACCCGGAGATTCTCAACAATAAGGGCGATGGCGTTGACGTGCCGCCGGGCGAGAAAGGCCGCAAATACATCGCCAAACACGGCATCGAGTGGGAGACGCACTATCCCATCCCGGCGCCAGTAGCAGAAGAAATCGACGAGACCGTCGCGTCAGAAGCAGGCGTCGATGGCGAAGCATCCACCGATTCCGATAACGGCCAGCTGTTCGCCACAACTCCACCGCCCACGACTGCTGCCGCGCCGCCTGAAGTGGGCAAGGAAGTGGTCAGTGGAACGCGTGTAACCATTGAATTGCAGGGCGTGCATAAGCGTGGCCGGGGCAGCGTAGATGAATATCTTGAACAGACCGCCATCGCGAACCCGCACGTCACGATTCATTACAAAGACCCGGACGACAAAGAGACGACGTACGACCGCTCGACGACTGAACTGCCCGTTGAACCCAAGGAAATCAAGCCGCACCCCTACGGCGTAGAGCTAGGCCGTCTGCAGTCCATGCTCAAGGACATGAATGGCGGCAGTACGATGGCGCAGTTTCTTACGTCGTCTTTCTCTTGCGTTACGCCTGCTGTGGCGCGGCGCATCTGCGAGGGCGCCGATGTCACGACACGGGCTTCGACAAAAAGCATCGACCGCGACAAGGCGGACGCGCTGTATCAATCGATCCAGAACACCAAGATCCGGGCGCCATCGACCGATTGTATTTCGCCGATCGGCGAACAACTGCTACTGAAAGGTCTGCACCAGGTAGTTCCCGGCGAGTTTTACGCCGCTGCCACCAGGCCGCCCAATGTTTACCGCGGCAATCCGTTTCAGATCGAAGTTGCGCTCGCCTACGGCGGTTCCGCCAATTCGCAGAAGGTCACGCGTGAAGTGCTCGACCAGATGCTTGAAGAAAGCGACGCCCGGACGCTACGGAAATTCCTGGTCACCAGCTTCAGCGGGTTGGGTCCGGACGCAGCAGACAAGATTCTGAAAGAGACGCGCATCGGTACACGCAAGTCGCCCGCCAAGCTGAAGAAGGCGGATGTCGATAAACTGCACGCGGCGATGCACAACGTCAATCTGGATGAAGGGCAGAGCATGCAGGTGATGCGGTTTGCCAACCGGGTGCCGTTACAGTTTCAGCCCAAAGCCTGCTCGATTACCAAAGCGGTCATGGGGACCAACTGGCGGTCTTACGGTTTGAGCCAGTCCCGCGGACAGTTGCCCAATGCACCTGTGACCATCATGGTGCACATTGCCAGCGTGTGGGTGCCCTTCACGAGTGAGTCTAAAGAAGCCGTCGCGGATTACCCGGAGATTGAAAAGGAACTGCGGCTGGGTCTGCAAGCGGCCGGCCGTAAACTTTCGATGTATCTACGCAAACGGTTGAAGGTGAAAGCGGAGGGCGAACGCCGCAGTAAATTCATGCGGTACCTGGGCGTGATCGCCGACTCTGTCAGTCGCATCAATGCGGCCGAGCAGGACATTCTCTACGATCAGCTGGTTGCGCTGGCTAAGTTAAAAACCGCGGAAGCGGACGTGGAACTGGATGAAGACGGCCAGCCAATCCAGCAGCAGGAAGAAGATCTGGACCTGGGCGATAACGTGCTGATTGTCAAACAGAACGATCCGGCCGCAGCCGGTCAGGCGTAACGTCCGGTGCCGCTGCGTGTGTTAGCACTGGAGCCGTATTACGGCGGCAGTCACCGCGCACTGCTTGATGACTGGATCAGCCGCAGTGACCACACGTGGACGCTGTTGACGCTGCCTGCTTACAAATGGCGGTGGCGCATGCGACACGCGCCGCTTACGTTCAGTGAAGAAGTGAATCAGCGACTGGCCGCCGGGCAGCGGTGGGATGTACTGTTTTGCAGTGATATGCTTTCGCTGCCAGATTTTCTTGGCTTCACGCCTGGGTTGGCAGGGATACCGGCGGTCGTCTACTTTCACGAAAACCAGTTAACGTATCCCGTGCAGACCCAGGACGCTCGCGACGGACACTACGGCTTCACCAATATTCTGACGGCCATCGCCGCTGATGAAACCTGGTTCAACTCTGCGTTTCATCGCGAAGAGTTTCAGGCAGCAGCGACCAGCTTCTTAAAGCGGATGCCAGACTTCTCCCCGCTGACGCAGTGGGAGGCGTGTTGCCATCGCACGCGAGTGATGTTCCCCGGCGTAACGGACATTTCACCACCGCGGGAAAGGCGCCCGGGTCCGCTGCATATTTTGTGGGCCGCGCGGTGGGAATACGACAAGAACCCGGCGGACTTCTTCCGGGCGTTAGATCTGCTTCAGGATCGCGGCGTCGATTTCCGCCTAAGCGTCGTGGGCGAATCCTTCCGCAACACACCACCTGACTTTGCCGCCGCGCGAGAGCGTTTTGGAAAGCAGATCGTCCACTGGGGTTTTCAGCCCAGCCGCGAAGATTATCTGCACGTCCTGCAAGAGGCAGATGTCGCTGTCTCGACCGCGAATCACGAATTCTTTGGGATCTCGATCGTCGAGGCTGTTTCCGCCGGCGCCGTGCCGCTTGTACCCCGGCGTCTTGCATATCCAGAGACATTAGAAATCAGTGGCGACGCCGACCCGTGGTTCTACGACGGCAGCCCTGAGCAGTTGGCCGGGCGGCTTGAGTCCTTTGCAAACTCTCCGCACACGCTGCAGCAACAACATGGCGCGAGGATGCGGCGAGTTGCAGCGAAATATCCGTGGCAGCGATTAGCCGCCGGCTACGACAACGCCTTGACCGGAGTGGTGACCAGCAAAAGCACGTAGAGCTAAGCGTCGTCCGGTTCCGTTTCTTCGTTGGAGATCGCCACGCTCCACTTGTCGCGGATCGACTTCACGGCCCGTACGACGGTGCGCTGGCTGACGCCCAGTTCAGCGGCGATTTCCTGGTTCACGAAACCATCGAAGCGCAGCAGGGCGATCTTCGCCTCGTCTTCGTCCAGCAGGTCGAGCAGTTCCTGAAAGTTCTCCGTTACAATCGCCTGAAATTCGGGCGTCTGCGTATCGGATGCAAACTGATCGGCGCCGGGACTATTCTCGCCGCTTCCCGTATTCAAGAAGACAGAATCGCCGCGCGTCTTGCCGCCGCCACGCTTGATCCGTGTCTGATGGCGGATCTGGTTATACGCCTTCCGCTCGGTAATGGTCACCAGCAGATTCCAGAGATCCTGGCGGTTTTCCAGATCTGGAAAGGTGTTCGCCCTTTCAAAGAAGGTCGCCATGGCAATCGCCGCAACGTCTTCTTCATCGGCCACACGCATCGAGGCGCCCTTGAGTTTCGATAGGGCGATCCGCTTCAGTTGGGAATAATAGAAGGTCCAGAGTTGCGACGCCGCTTTGTTGTCGCCCTTCTTCAACGCCCGCAACCATTCGCTTACCGGTTCGTCAGACATACGCTTTGGGTGAGAGAGTGGTTGATCGGTCAGTCTTTTTTGTTGAAGTGGCTGAAGTCCAGCTTGCCTTGTCCCGCGACAGGTAACTTACCATTGCGGACATTGTTCGCATCGCAAAGTTTCTTCGCCGCGCGGTAGGTGCTTAGACCATCGCTACGCACGAGAAAAATGATGGTGTGATCCTTGCGGTTGGCTACCTTCTCAAGCAACGCGATGAACTTCTTATTTGCGGACATAGCGCCGGTGCGGATAGTCAGCGGCGGCGACTCTGTGTGCAGCACAATGGAACCGGCAGCGCATTCTACAAACTGCGGCACAAAACTGATGCCCGTACCGCCAGGCAGGATGGAAACCTCGGCTTCCTCCGGCGGCTTCTTCCGCTCCGCGATCTGTTTCTGCAGCAGCGCCAGGCGTTTTTTTATTTCTGTGAGCTGCTCCCGCAGATCAGCAACCGTTTCGCGCTGCGATGCGGGCGCCTCCGGGATGACGATTTTAACTTTCCGCTGCTGCTCAATCTGGTCCCGTTTGGCTTGCAGTCTGGCGAGCAGGGCGTCGAGTTCAGCGCGGGTTTTAACCAGTTCTGTCTGACGGCGGCTTTCGCTCCTGAGTAACTTCTTTTTTTCGTCCTCAATGGTCAGCTTCAGCTTTTCAATTTCACCAGAAGCCGCCGCGATCTTCTTGTCCAGAATGTCTTTGGCAATCGCGTTCTCGATGGCGCCTTTCACATCATCCTGATTCATCTGCCCCAGCGTCACCGCTGCAATCATCAGCGTCAGCACGCCGATCACGGCGGCAATGATACTGAGAAACGGGAAGAGCGAAACATCGTCGTCGTCAGTAGGGCGAGGCCTGCGCATGACGCTATTTCCCGTTCCTGCCGAAACTGAACCAGCCCCGTCGCGGCGGCTCTACCTGCTGCACGACCACCTGTTTTTCACCGAGGTTTTCGAGCACTGTATTCAGCCCCGTTAAACCACGCTCGACACCTTCAAAGTGTGACTGAAGTGTGTCAGAGGATGTCTGGACGGAAGCGTTCACATTCTCCTGCAACGCTTCGGCCTGCTCGGTGAGGCTTGTCAGCTTCTCCTGAATAGCGGCCGTAGCGGCGGTCATCTCCTCCAGCTGCTGTTGCAACTGCTGTGTCTGCTGGCCCGCCTGCTCCTGCATCTTCGCGCTGATATCTGACCAGCCGCGTGCCACCTGGTTGGTGAGTTTGGAACCAATGGCGTCCAGCTTTTTCAGCCAGTTCTCAAGTTCCGCGTGATGCGTGCCCATGGCCGCCTCGACCGCTTCACGGAACACCGCCGTATCCACCCCGCTGCCACCGCCCGCACCGCGCTCGGCGCCGCCTTCGCGGCCATCGTTCAACCGACGCAGCAAGTTTTCGTTGCAGTATTCGTCAGCAATCGTGACCAGCCCGTCTTCGCTTTTCTGCATGGCGGAAGTCGGGATCTTCACGATCATGCTCATGATCAGCGCCAGCAGCGTTGTATCGAACGCCGTGCCCAACCCGCCAAACACGCTTTTCATCGAGTTAGTGACGGCCGATACGTCCGCAGCGTTTTCAAGCGTCGCAGACAAGCCACTTACCGCGCTGCTGACGCCCATCACCGTACCGATGAACCCCAGGATGGGCATGGCCCAGATAAACACTTTCAGAATGGTGTAGCTACCGGCGACATTCGCCGCGTCAATGGCCGATTGCGACTCCATCATCGTGACCGTTTCGGCAGCGCTTTTCCGCACGCGGAAGTGCTCGATACCACGCAATACGCGGTTAACGAGAATACTACGCCGGGCGCGGGCCGGTAGGCTGCGGATATGTTCAACAAACTGGTTGAGGGAGCCGAGGGTAATTTCTTCGGATATTTCCGTGGGAAGCAGGTCGACCAGCATCGCCGACTTCTGCTGCGCGATCTGGCGCCATTTCAGTCCAAGAATGGCGAACGACCAGAACATCAGCAATGTCGTCGGGAAGTTGATACCGATACTGTCCCAGAACATTTTGCCGAGACGCATATCAAGCATATACAGCGGATATAGCGCGGCGAACAGCGCAATGGCGCAGACCAGACCGATCAGCCCGCTAGTCACCAGGCTGACATTGCCGCTGATCGAAGAGTTGCCCATGTCCGATGCCGGTGTAGCGCCAGCCGAAGAGGCTTTGGCGCCGGTGGAAACATTAGGCGCCGTCGATACGCTGGGGCGTCCGGTATCGATCGCTGCGCTGCCGGTCTTCTTCGGGGGCGGCGCCGCGGCCGTCGGAGTATTCGGAACGAGTATCGTGTTGCGGCAGTACGGGCAAACCCGTCGAGAGCCCGCCATTTGAGTTGTAACCTTCAACGAGCGGTCACAACTGGGGCATTGAAATTTGAAATACATGTGGGTGGATGTAAACGGGGCGGACTAATGATTTCTATCTGTCGTATCGTGACACGATTCCCCCTTGATTGCAATTCGCCCGGCTCAGAAACCGCACCAGAAACCGGCCAGATTTTTTTTGCGGCGTGAACACGCTGGCGGTATGATCAGCCACGGTCATTGTGGCCCCGTGTTTTTGGCTTGTAAACGGATCATGGCAGGAGACATAGAATGACGAATCTTACGCGAAGGCAGATGGGGCAGGTGTCGCTGGGCTCACTACTCACGTTTTCCCTGCTGGAAACGATCTATGAGAAAGACGCTTTTGCCAAAGAGATAAAGCCCGCGGTGCTGCCTTGGTTCAAAGATGTGAATCAACTTGGCTTCGATCTGAAGGATGAAAAGATCACGCAGCCACAGTGGCAGGCGAAAATTGAAGAGCTGTACGCTCAGGTTAATCTGCCGGAACTGCTGAAATTCATCGATTTTGAGAAACTCAAAAGCAAAGCCACACCGCCCGCCCGTGGCGCCCGGAGCTTGCGGTTCAGCTTCAAACAGATCGAGGGCGCCCCGCAGAAACTGGCTTATGGCAAGCAGGTGTTCGCCCTGGGCAAAGGCAGGTCGGTGGTGCCGCATGGGCACAACAATATGGCGACCGCGTTTATCATGCTCAGCGGCTCCTGCCGTGGGCGGCATTACGACCGCATGGAAGATCAGAAAGATCACATCATTATCAAGCCGACGATTGATCGTAGTTTCAAACCCGGCGAATATTCCAGCATCACGGATCTCAAGGACAATGTGCACTGGTTCCAGTCAGAAACGGATACCGCCTTCATCTTCAATCTGCACGCCATCGGTTTAAATCACAATAAGAACCTGAAGACGGGCCGCGTTTACGTTGACCCCAACGGCGAACAGCTTTCTGGCGGTTTGATCCGCGCGCCACGGATCAATCACGATAAAGCCACCAAGCTTTACGGCTGATCCGCGGGAACAAACCGCTGCGTTCACCGGTTTCGGATTTCCTCCGAACCACAACGGCCTCCGTGCGTCTTATCTATCAGCCAAGTGGCGGAAGCAGAAGACGCGAGGCGCTTAGACCGTCGTGTCCGTAAGGACGTGGGAGTGCAAGTCTCCTCTTGGCTACTTCACTTAGCTACTTCAACTAGAAGTTGCTGGTCCCGTGGTCCAACGGCAAAGACGCCTGCGTGACATGCAGGAGAGCGCTGGTTCGATTCCAGCCGGGATCACTTCAGGCAGAGCTGTTCTCTTTAGTAACTGGTCCTCACGGCGCAGGGCGATGCTCCGGCCGCGGGAACCCAAGCTCTTTATCAACTAGGTTCAGCAGCGGCTGGCCCTTCTGAAATCGCTTCAGATTCTCACAGAAAAACGCTGTCGAGTCGTTCACGCGATTGGCCGATTGTGCACCCACGTGCGGCGTGATAATCACATCCTCGCGGGTCCACAGCGGACTGGACTCTGGCAGCGGTTCAACTTCCGTTACATCCAGCCCCGCTCCGCCAAGCTGCCCCGTAACCAAAGCGTCTACGAGATCAGCTTCTTTCACGACAGGTCCGCGGGCCACGTTAATCATCAGGGCGCCGCGACGCATCTTCGCGAACTGTGGCGCCGAGATCATGTGGTGCGTTTGCAGGTTCAGGGGAACGCAGAGAATCACGATGTCGGAAACCACAAGTAGTTCTTCAAGTGCGTCTTCGCCCCACAACTGATCCACATAGTCCGGCTTATCCTGCGGAAACATGTCCGTTGCGACCATTCGCACTTCGAACGGCGCAAGCACCTGCGCTATCCGGCGCCCGTTGCCGCCAAAACCGACGATGCCGACCGTTTTGCCATAAAGATCATCCGTCGGGCGCCGGATGAATTCGCGTTTCTCCGCCGCACGGAAAAACACGGGCATACTTCGCACCAGTCCGAGCGTCAGTGCCAGCGTCTGTTCGGCGACCTGCCGGGCGAACAATCCGGATGCGCTGGTAACGGGGATATCGGACGCCATAACAGGCGGCGTTAAACAATGGTCCATGCCTGCGGCCGAAGACTGTATCCACTTCAACCGGCCTGCATCCACGGTTTCTTCCCACGGCACCGGAACTTTTGCGTGCCCACAGAAGATATCCGCCTTAGGCAACTCATCCGCTATACGTTCCTGTCCCGCGTCAATAACTTCCGCATCAGGAGCGGCGGCTTGAATCTGCTGAATATGATGGGGCTCTGTGGGGAAGCATAGCACGATGCGCATTAACTGAATTCCTTGATCACGTCTGACGGAAAGGTTCTGCAAGCCGTTATGACCTGCTAGGCGATGGGCGAAAAGCGGGCGTCGTCCACAACTTATCCGCCATCGTCCGGTTAAAATAGATGGACGTCAAACATTCAAACTTCACCGCCAGTTCGCTGGCTGAAGTCTTCGCAGCTGACGTCTGAGTCTATTTCTAATGTTCACATGGTGACGTTCACCCCGTGAATCATTAACCAGCAGCAGCGATCGAAGGAAACGACCATGCCCCGCAAACGCCTTATCTACTGCTTTCTACCATTCACTTTTCTCCTGCTAACCGGCGCCGGCGAAACTAGCCGTCGCGAGGCTGATCAGCGCGCATTAGCCCAATTGCAGCTGTTTATCGGAGACTGGAAGGGCGTGGGGCAGGTGCGACGCGGATCGAGAACCGGAGCGTGGATTGAAAAAAATGCGTGGGCGTGGCGTTTTGATGAAGGACGTGCGTTTCTTGCGTTTAAGGCGAAGGACGGAAAATTCTTCAGGGAGGGCGAACTGCAAGCGGGGCAGAACGGTCTGTTTGAACTAACCGCGAAAACACCCAGCGGCGCCGCCGTTCAATATCGCGGTAAACTCAGCGAAGATAAATTAGTGCTTGATGCTGTTGAGAACCCGCCTGCTGGGGCGCCTGCCCGCATCACCATGCGAACCGTTGCCGACGGCGACCGCCTGATTGTGCTGTACGAAGCCAAGTCGCGCACCACCTACCGCCGACTGGCGGAAACCGGCTATACACGTCAGGGAAGTCAATTTGGCAAGTCTGCTGGTTATGTCGAGTGCGTGGTTACGGGTGGTAAGGGAACGATTGAAGTAACGCACGCGGGTAAAACATACTACGTCTGCTGTGGTGGCTGCCGGGATCTGTTTAACGAAGCCCCTGCTGCCGTGCTGGCGGAGTACAAAGCGAAAAAGAAAAAATAACGGCGACGCCACACCACTGCATATGTCGCCATTCACCCTGGTCCGATGGTATGTCCGATTCGATAATTCAACTGGAAGAACCCCAACTCGCTCTGCCGTTGTTCGGTCCGCGCGATCAGCACCTGCGTGTGATCCGGGAATTGCTAGATGTGAGCATCACGCACCGAGAGGGTGAAGTACGCATTAGCGGAGAGCCGGAGGCGGTCGAACAGGCCGTGCAGACGCTTGAGCACCTCAAGAGCGTCGCGATGCGGCGCGGAATTGTCTCGCCCGACGATGTTTCACTGGTGCTTGCGCAGGTGACCGGCAACGAATCCCTGCGGCCGCTTACAGCGATCGACATTACGCATTCGATCAAAAAGATCCGTCCACGCACGCCCGGACAGGCGCGTTATACGGATGCCATCCGCGAAAACGATGTGGTCTTTGGCGTTGGCCCGGCAGGCACCGGGAAAACCTATCTGGCCGTCGCGATGGCCGTCGAAGCACTGAAACATCAGTCGATCCGCAAAATCGTTCTGGTGCGGCCCGCCGTGGAAGCGGGCGAAAGTCTCGGTTATCTGCCGGGCGATATGCAGGCGAAGATCAATCCGTACCTGCGGCCGTTGCTCGACGCACTGCACGAAATGATGGACTATGACCAGATTCAGCGCTGCATGGAAGAGCTGGTGATCGAAGTCGCACCGCTGGCCTACATGCGGGGCCGGACGCTGAACGAGGCCTTCATCATTCTGGACGAAGCGCAGAACACGACGATTTCGCAGATGAAAATGTTTCTGACGCGGATGGGTGAAGGCTCTAAGATTGTTGTCTCCGGTGATCCGACCCAGGTAGACCTGCCGGACAACACCCGCAGCGGTCTGCGCGACGCGCTGGAACGGCTGAAGACAATCAAAGGCGTGAGCATCGTCACACTCACAGGCGAAGATATCGTCCGTCACCGTCTGGTGCAGGATATCGTGAACGCCTACGAAAAAGGCGGGCGAAAATAACCCTTCGCCACGTCAAAACACACGGCCCAAAACAAACAGCCCGCAACGATAAATCGCGGGCTGGGTGTTTCTATTTACTAGCCGTTGTAATACGGCGATTACGGAGTTGCGATGACCAATCCATCGTCACGCGTGAGCAGACGGGCAAAGGTGGGGTCGTCGATCGTTTCCGGAAGGAAGTGCACCGAACCGTCCACATAGCCAAACTGCGCTCCACCTGGATGTGTAGAGTTGTAGGGCAGGTTGGTGCTTGCGTTCTGACAAATGCCTTCACTTGCGCAATTTCCATTGCCATCGGTCCAGCCAGTCATCTGGTTGATACGATAGCGGTTTGTGGTGAAGTTGAACTGTCGTAAATCGTTGGTCCAGCCCGTCGTGGGCTCGCCACCCCGGCTGCTTCCAATGATGAATCCGTGCAGCCCGGAGCTGCGGCGGTCATGCTTTCCGCCGTTCTGTGTACGGAGCCAGTCCCCCTGCTCGCCGATGGCGATCGTGTTAGAGGTGCCGTCGGTTACGCTGGAGAAATTCAATTTAGAATTCGTGTACAGCACGCCGCCCCAACTCATAATTCCGCCCGAACAGCAGTTGGTTGCGCCGCCAGGCTGAGCGTTACGCGCCTCATTCAAACCACCAAAGCTATTTACAATACCACTGTTGCCGACATAGGTGGACGCAGCCAGAGTACCTCCGCCATGCGGACTTGAGCAAAACTTCGATAAAGGTGATGAAGGGCAATGCAAGTGATCCAGCGCGGCGCCGTTGGTCGCGTTCTTGTTGTGGTTGGCGTTCGTGCCCCATCCAGATCCACCTGTCAGCCGCATATTGTCAAACAGATTCTGCTGCTCAACCTCTGGCAGCAGATACACGTGCCAAGAGCTGCCCCAACCACCGCCACCGGTGGTGAAAGGCCGGATATCACTGGCGCCGCCGGGCGGCAGACGTCCGTATTTGTCGTGGAAATTATGAAGCGCCAGCGACATCTGTTTTAACTTATTGCCGCAAGAAGACCGCCGCGCTGCTTCGCGAGCCGCCTGAACCGCGGGAAGAAGCAAAGCAACCAGCACGCCGATAATCGCAATCACCACCAGTAGTTCAACCAGGGTGAAGCCGCGTGGCGGCCTAAACCGCCTGTGGAAACGGACCATACAAATGGCCTCCTGCAGATAAGAATGAGGAACGGGAAACAGACTAAAGATAATTTCGCATCAGGAACCTCGAACGGGCTCGAATGCGATTCGGGATAAGGGCGTCTAAGTTGCCGCAGCGATTTCAACCGCCAAAGCTTACTTCTCAAGGTCATAGGTAAAAGTGTTGTCGGCAGTGGTCACATCAGCAGTCAATTTGCTGTTGGTGCTGTATTTTGCGGGAAGGTAATTCTCCAACGTTTTTTCAGCGTTAGGGTCGTCCTTGTACATTGGGTCTACTTCTCCTTCCTTGTAGGCAAAGATTTTGACATCCACCTTGCCTTCAACGGATTCACCTTCAAATTTCCCGTCTTTGATATCGAAGGTCCTGGTGAAACTCTCCGATATTCTCGAAAAGTTGATCTTCCCCTCTGCCAGTGGCTTACCATCGAAATTCACTGTACCCGATACTGGATAAGTGACCGGCTCCGGGTTTTTCGCAGCACATCCAGCAACAACAACGCAACTGAGGACAAGCACGACTGCAATCAAGCGGTGGAACATTCGCAATCCATAGATGATGAGATTCGGAATACCGGGAATAGGACTATCATTGTGCCACAATCTGGATGCACTTTGCAAGAAAGGTTCTGGAATAATCTGCGATTCTCCACCCTTATACCGCCGGGGCGTATCTCATGCCGCCGCAAAGTAACGCGATGCTGGTGAGTGCTACGGAGTTTGTAGAGAAAACCAGAAATGTCTTTGCCCAACCTGCTGTCCGCGCACGAAAAAACCCCAGCCGCCTAAGGAACCGGGCGGCTGAGGTTTGAAACTACGTTACGCAGGTTGTGCCTTACGGGGCAATGCGCTGCGAAGATGGTTATCGCCGGTGGCTTATTCTTTCAGCACCATATCGATACACATCACGGCTGCGATGATCAGCTGCCGTACTGGATTGTTTGGCTCAACGGAAGGGTCGATCTCCAGCATGTAATTGTCAGCGGAGGTGAACAGTTCTTTCGCCAGTCCGTCCCACTTTTTGGTCACACGGGCCAGCTGCTGCTCGCCGTGCATGAAGCGGAAATCCCAGCTCGTCCACTTACCCTTGAGATCGCAAAGTGGCTGATCGTTGTTATCCAGCACCGAGAAGGCGCCACCGATAGAGAACAGCTTCTGCTTGAAACCACCGATACGCTGATCGTTTTCGTCAAAGACGTCCACCTTGGACAGGAACAGCGAAACACCGCGACTGACGCGCACCACTTGCTGACCATCCGGCGTTTTGATTTCCACATTAAACGGAGTCATCCGCTTGTAATCGCTGAAACGGAGCATCTTGGTGATGAAGCCCAGTTTCTCTTCGCGGCAATGCAACAATTCTGCATTCGTGTTAGGGTCTAACACATCGTAGTTGTTGGCGGCCTTAAAAAAGCCAACATGCTCTTTCACAAAGTACAGATTGTGTTGCGACAAAAGAGGATGCATTAAATCGGTCTCTCATGGATGGCCGGGCAGATTTCAGAAACACGTACCGCGATTGTGGGGCATTGAACCCGCACTATCAAGCCCGCAATCGCTGCTTTTTCGTACGTCGCAGGGCGTCAGATTATCTTGTGGTAGAAACCCTTATGTCTGAGAACGGACCGCCGACCCCGGTTTACTCCTCAAGCCTCCTGGCTGGACCGTTGTGCTGGCTGACGGGACTGGCGCTGATCGTGGTTCAGGCGGTTCTATTCTTCACCCAGGGAATCCTCAGCAGCTGGTTGATTGGTGCCGGTATCGCGCTGCTCATGTGCGGCAATATCTCAATTTACTGGGCGATTACCGACCGCACTTTCAAACGCCCGCCCCCCAGAGACATGGACGACATCTCCGCGGAAGAGTACGACAGGATGCTGGATGAACTCGAACCACCCGGCGACGATCTAACACCGGACGACGATGCACCATCGTAGCGTCCGCACAAACCGCGCCGACCGAACCTTTCGGCAATCCGGGAGTCCGTCTAGAATACGCGGGCTGTACGTTAAACCATCTCCTTTACTCCCAAAGCCGCCGGCTGAAACAGCCTGTGAAACCAGCCTGCAGCAGGTACTGGCGGCCTGATTTTTCAACGCGGAAACCTTCATGTACCGGACTCACACCTGCGGCCAACTGCGCGGCAGCCATATTGGCCAGGAAGTCACCCTCTGCGGATGGGTCGACAGCGCCCGCGATCATGGCGGCATGGTGTTCTTCGACCTGCGTGACCGTTACGGCAAAACGCAGGTCGTGGCGGCGCCCGAAGCCGGGAGTGAAATCGTCGACGCCGCGTCGAAACTACGTAGTGAAGACGTCGTCCAGGTCACTGGAAAAGTGTCATCGCGTCTCGAAGGCACGACCAACAAAAAGATCCCCACAGGCGAGATTGAACTTCGCGCCACCTCCGTGAAGTGCCTCAGCAGCAGTCTGACACCGCCATTCACGCCTTCGCAACAGGATCTACCGGGCGAAGACCTGCGGTTGAAGCATCGCTATCTAGATCTGCGTCGCGAGCCGATGCAGAAGACGCTGCTGCTACGTAGCCGCATTACCAACCTGATCCGCTCCTTCTTCGACAAGCATGAGTTTCTGGACGTCGAAACACCCATCCTCGGACGTAGCACGCCAGAAGGCGCCCGCGATTACCTGGTGCCCAGCCGCGTTCAACCCGGCCAGTTTTATGCACTGCCGCAATCGCCGCAGCTTTACAAACAGATCATGATGATCGCCGGCTACGACCGCTACATTCAGATCGCCCGCTGCTTCCGCGACGAAGACCTCCGCGCCGACCGCCAGCCAGAGTTCACGCAGGTCGACCTGGAAATGTCCTTCATCGACTCCGATGACATCATCGGCCTGATCGACGAACTGGTCGTCGTCCTCGCCAAAGAACTGCTTGGCATAGACGTACAACTGCCGCTGCCACGCATGACCTACGACGAAGCCATGCGGCGTTTCGGGCACGATGCCCCCGACCTGCGGTTCGGCATGGAGATTGTGGACTGCACGGATCTGGCAAAGCAGACAGAATTCCGCGTCTTCCGCGGCGTAGCCGATGGCGGCGGATTCGTCCGCGGCTTGAACGCCAAAGGCGGCGGCAAAGTGTATTCGCGCAAAGGTATCGACGAACTGACGGCCTACGTGCAGCAGGACTTCGGCGCCAAGGGTCTGGCATGGTTCCGTGTGGAAGACGACGGCACGCTGTTTTCACCGATTGCAAAGAACTTCGAGCCGGAGATTCTTCAGCAGATCAAAGAGCGGATGGAAGCCGAACCCGGCGACCTGCTCCTGTTCAGCGCCGATCAGTGGGAAGTTACCTGCAAAACGCTCAACGGACTGCGGAAACGTGTAGGCGCCGAGTTGAAGCTGTACGACCCGGATGCGATGCACTTTTCGTGGGTGGTTGAATTTCCGATGTTCGACCGCGACGAAGAAGAAAACCGCTGGGTCGCGATGCATCACCCGTTCACAGCGCCGCTGGATGGCGATGTCGAGAAACTCAAAACGGCGCCAGCCGAGTGCCGTGCAAAAGCCTACGACCTGATTATTAACGGTTACGAAGCAGGCGGCGGCACCATCCGTATTCACGATAGCGAGGCGCAGTCGCAGGTGTTCGAACTGCTGGGTATGGATAAAGAAACCGCCAAAGAGCGCTTCGGCTTCCTGCTAGACGCGCTGCAATACGGCGCGCCGCCGCACGGCGGTATTGCTTTGGGCCTGGACCGGCTTGTGATGTTGTTTGGGAAACTGGAAAACATCCGCGACTGCATTGCGTTCCCCAAAACACAGCGGGCAACCGACATGATGACCGGCGCCCCTGGCGAAGTAGACGCCAAGCAACTGCAAGAACTGGCCATCCGCAAAGCCACCAAGGCGGACGACTAGCAGCGTGGTATTCCGCAGTGCATCACGATGCGGAAAAGTTGGCGGACCTGCAGCGATCGAGGTTAAACTCATTCGCTGCGGGCAGTTCGCCCGGACGGCCTTCCCACCTTAACCTCCCACCGGAATTTTGCTCATGATGTTGCGCCAACTTCTGCTGATATCTGCGGCTGCGTCAGTCCTTTTTGCAAGCGTTTCTGTTGTCCGGGCTGACTACACAGAATTCCGTGGCAGCGGCGGGCAGGGCCACGCCAATGTAAAAACGGCGCCGCTGAATTGGGCGGAAGATGCGAAAAACATCAAATGGAAAACGCCCATCGATGGCCTGGGCTGGTCGTCGCCCGTGGTGCAGGGCAACGATATCTGGCTGACGACCGCCACGGACGAAGGACGCTCGCTGCGTCTGGTTTGCATTGACGCTGTCGGTGGAAAGGTCAAGCAGAACATTGAGCTGTTCAAATTAGAAAAAGCCGGGCGTATCCATAAAAAGAACAGCCACGCATCGCCCACGCCGATTGTCAAAGGCGACCGCGTGTTTGCGCACTTCGGTTCGTACGGCACGGCCTGCGTTTCGACCGCGGGCGAAATCATCTGGAAGCACACGTTTGAATACCGCCCCGTGCATGGTCCTGGCGGTTCACCCGTACTGTTTGAAGATCTGCTGATCGTGAATTGCGATGGCGGCGATGTGCAGTTTGTGGCAGCGCTGGATCAGAAGAACGGCGACGTCCGCTGGAAAACAAAACGGCCAGCCAACAAAGGTAAAAAGTTCGCCTTCAGCACGCCGCTGGTGATTGAAGTCGATGGTCAGCCGCAGGTGGTCAGCCCCGGCGCCGGCGGCGTTTCGAGCTATAACCCGCGCACGGGCGAAGAGATCTGGCGGTTTGACTATCCGGGCGGTTACTCCGTGACACCGCGGCCTGTGCATGAAAATGGCATGGTCTATGTTTCCTCAAGCTTCGACCGCCCCAGCCTGTACGCCATCCGCACCGGCGGCAAAGGCAATGTTACAGATTCGCACGAAGCCTGGCGGGCCAGCAAGGCGGCGCCGCACAGCCCTTCACCGCTGCTGCTGGAAGGCCGGCTATATATGGTCAGTGATCGCGGCATCGCCACCTGCGCCGATGCCAAGTCCGGCGAAGTGCTGTGGCAGGAACGTCTCCGCGGCAACTTCTCCGCATCGCCGGTGCATGCTGCCGGGCGGATTTACTTCTTGAATGAAACGGGGGAGATGACGGTTATCTCCGCAAGCAAAGCATTTGAGAAACTCGCCACCAATACGCTGCCCGGCGGCACGCTGGCCTCGCCCGCTTTCATCGAAGGAACCATGTTCCTGCGGACCAGCACGCACCTTTACCGCATTGAAGCGAATTAATTTCGCGACCCACCCAAGGACGACTGTTTGACCACCGGACCGACTGAAGCGCTGCACGACACGCTGGATGAAGCAGCCGCTGAGCCTGCCATGCAGGCAAAACTCTGGCGGTACTTTCCCGGTTGGACCATGGTGGCCATTGCCGCGCTGGCGATGTTTATGTCGGCGCCGGGGCAATCGTTCTCGGTGGCGGCGTTCAAAGATCCGATGCGGAAGTCGCTCGGATTAACGGAAACGGCTTACTCAACGGCGTACATGTTCGCCACGCTGTTTAGCGGCGTGTGCCTGCCGTTTGTCGGGCGGTTGTTAGACCGCTTTGGCGCCCGCCGCGTGCTGCCGGTCTGTGCCGTGGTGGTGGCTACCGCCTGCGTTGGTCTAGCCAGCACCAAAGGACTATTGATGCTGGTCATCAGCTTCGCGCTATTGCGGGCATCGGGGCAGGGCGCCTTAACGCTGTCGGCCAACTGGCTGGTGGGCGAATGGTTTGAACGGCGCCGCGGGCTGGCAACGGCGCTGGTCGGATTGGGCGGAAGCTTCTCGGTGATTACGGTGCCGATTGTTAACAGCCAGATCATCGCGCATCTCGATTGGCAGAAGGGCTGGTTGCTGCTGGGCGCCGTCGTGTTTATCACCATCTTCCCGGCCGCCATCCTACTTGTCCGCAACCGGCCGGAAGATATCGGTCTGCATCCGGACGGCGACGATCCGCGCACGGCCGTACCAGACACAGTGAAGATCGCCTCCGCGGCAACACCCGGAGCCAGCGCACCGCAGGCGCCTGTTGCGGGGCACTGGACAGCCCGGCAGGTGCTGCGCGATGCAACCTTCTGGAAACTGCTGGCCGCGCCCGCCACCAGCGGCATGGTCGGCACCGGGCTGATTTTTCATCAGGTGAATCTGATGGAAAGCCGTGGCATCTCTGCTGGCTGGGCGATGGCACTGTTATCGCTGCAAGCCACCGTCGGCGCCGCCACCGCATTAGGCGCCGGCTGGTTGACGGACCGGTTGCAGGGGCGAGCAATGCTGGCCGCGGCGATGTTCATGCTGGCTTCGGCCAGTGCATTATTGTGGTGCCTGCCGCTGCCGCTACTGGTCATCCTTTACGCGGTGCTGCTTGGTTTGCATGGCAGCATTTTGCGCAGCACGGGCATGGTGGTGTGGTTGACCTACTACGGCCGAAGTCATCAGGGCGCCATCCGCGGCGCGAGCACGGCCGCCATGATTTTCGCCGCTGCCATCGGGCCGCTGCCTGTCGCACTTGCGCGGGATTACTTGCAATCTTACGACGCTGCGTTACTACTATTTATTGCCATCCCGGTGATCTCCGGGTTGCTCGTACTTTCCGCCCGGCGCAGCTCGCAGACAAAGAGTTGAATCGCGATGAATGAAACTGGCGAAGACCCTTCCAGCGCGGGCGAGCCGTCTCCAACCCGCCGCACCTGGAAGTGGTGGACGCTTCGCGCGGCAGCCCTGATTTTCTTCGCCCTGCTTCTGCTTGTCGCCGTATGCCTGATCAACGTCTGGCGGCAACCTTCGCGTCAGATTTCCGTTGCAAAGACAGAAAACGCAGAGATTGATTCCGGCGATGTCGCTGTCCGGCTAGGCATGCTCATTCGCACGAAGACCATCTCTGCAACAACCGCCGGCGATGAATTCGCGACAGAGCCCTTCCTGGAGATGCACCTGCTGCTTCAGCGGTTGTTTCCGAATGTGCACACCGTCATGCAGCGCGAAACCGTGGCCGGTTACAGCCTGCTATACACCTGGCCCGGCGCCGACGCGGAACTGCCGCCGGTGGTGCTGATGTCGCATCTGGATGTGGTGCCGGTGGAAAAGGAAACGCTTTCTAAATGGAAGCAACCGCCGTGGTCCGGCAAAGTGGCTGATGGATTCATCTGGGGCCGCGGCGCCCTGGATATCAAAGACGGCGTGGGAGGCATTCTGGAAGCCTGCGAACATCTGCTGCGTGACGGTTTTCAGCCGCAGCGGACCATTTACATTGCTCTGGGCCACGATGAAGAATCCGGCGGCGGCGGCAATAAACAGATTGCGGCGCTTTTGAAGCGTCGCCTCGGCGATAAGAAACTACACTTCGTCCTGGATGAAGGCGGCGCCGTGCTGCACGACATTGTGCCTGGCGTTGATAAGCCGGTGGCATTTGTCGGCATCGCGGAGAAAGGTTACCTCAGCCTGAAGCTTCGCGTCGATCAGCCCGGCGGCCACTCGTCCATGCCACCCGACCAGACCGCTGCCGGCATCATGTGCGCTGCTGTTGCACGGCTGGAAGCCGATCCGTTTCCGCTGCAAATCACTACCGCCACAGCCGCGACGCTCGACTTCCTGGCGCCGGAATCTTCTTTCACCACCCGCACTGCGTTATCCAACCGCTGGCTCACCGCACCGCTGATCCGCTCAAGCTTCGCTGCCAAGCCATCGGGCGCCGCCGTGCTGCGGACCACCACCGCCGTCACCATGCTTCGCGCCGGGGTGAAAGAAAACGTCTTGCCCAAAACCGCCACGGCCGTTGTCAACTTACGGCTGCTGCCGGGCGACTCCTGGAAAGACGCCATGCGCCGCATCATCCGCGTGATCGACGACCCGCGCGTCAGCGTCAAACCCAACCGCGACCTACCCGGCTGGGACGCATCGCCCACATCCAGCACCAGCAGCCCCGCCTTTCAGACGCTGCAGCAAAGCATCGCCAGCACCTTCCCGGAAACCATCGTCGCCCCCGGTCTTATCACCGGCGCCACCGACTCACGCCACTACGAAGAAATCGCAGACGACGTCTACCGCTTCATGCCCACCCAGATGCACCCCACAGACCTCCCCCGCATCCACGGCGTCAACGAACGCATCCGCATCAACCACTACACCCGCATCATCCAGTTCATGCTAAATCTGATTCGGCGGTTGTGATGCTGGGAAGAAAATTGCCGGGAAAGGCCGCACCTTCGAGTTGTCCAGATCACCCGTTCCGCGTCTGGCTCTGTTTGCGGTAGTCGGTGGGGGTGATGCCTAGTTCGCGGCGGAAGGTGCGGTACATGCGCATGGGGTCGCCGAAGCCGGTGTCGCGGGCGATTTCCTGGATGCTGCGTTGGCTTTGTGTCAGGTCGCGTTTCGCACGCTCGATGCGGACGTGGCAGATCATGTCGGCGATGGAGCGGTCCAGCGCCTGGCGGAAACGCCGCTGCAGGGTGCGGGTGCCGGTGGCGACGGCGGCGGAGACGTCGTCCTGATTGATCCCGCGATGGCTGTTGCCGGAAATGTAGGACAACGCTTGTGACACTAATTCGTCACTGACGGCGAAGAAGTCTGTCGATTCGCGGATGACCAGTTCCTGCGGTGGAATCAGGATGTGCCGCGGCGGATCACTACTGTTCTTACTGCCTGCGTCAGAGGATTGAATCAGTTCATCCAGTAGGCGGGCTGCTTCGTAGCCGACTTTCTCATAACCGCGTTCAATGCTGGAGAGGGAAGGGCGGGGCCGCTGACAGACGACTTCCTCGTTGGCGCCGGAAACAATCGCGACATCTTCGGGAATCCGCCAGCCACGACGGTGACACATCTGCGCCACTTGTCTGCCTAGCACGTCATCGTAAACGAACACGCCAACGGGCAGTTCCCAGCCGTCCATCCAGGCGTCCATCACGTGCTCTGCATCCTGCTGCATATTGTATGCGTTGGAATAACCAGACAGCACTTCCGCGTGTTCGCAGTTCGCGCCGCTGGACGCGATTTCCTGTTGAAAGGCCTCGACTTCAAACTGGCTCGCTAAATCATCCGTAAAAGACAGTGAGGCAAAATTCCGCAACCCACGCGACAGAAGATGTTCAGCACGTAGCCTCCCCGCAGCAGCAAAATCCGGGAAAACCCCCGGCAAACGATTACGGACGGGCGAGGAAAGCCACACGTTCACAACAGGTAGATCCAAAGCCTGCGAGCGACGAGCGAGTTTCCGCGAGGCTCGCGCGATGATACCATTCACCGGCAATTCTTTTCCGGGGGCGTGTGGCAGCGACTCGGCAGGAAATTCATCAACCAATGTCTGCCAACCAGCCGCTTGGGCGTACTTCTGAATGCCTGCAAACACATCGACGTGCCGTTTGTACAGCCAGGAAAGACCAAGCGCTAAGCTAATTCGTGGTTTACCACCGTTCAGAGACTGCACTGTCGCGTCGCGTCTTCAAGTTGCCCATGTTGTCGCAAAAAGGCGGATTGCCGTCATACAATGTAGGCAACAACCACAAACTGTCGAGGGGCATAATACGTTGCCGCGTTTCATACTTCTAACAAAGTGCCTACCCTGTTAACCTGCTGCACGAACGCACTGGACATTTGAGAGGGCGGCGAAACAGATGCAAGACCTGTCCGTCATGCGGCTAGCGCAGGTTGGTGTGCTGCCGGCTGGCTGCGCGGATGCGTTTCACCTGCTGAAGGACTTCGAGGTTGGCTTCCTCAAGTTCCATCTGCGCCAGTCTCCTTGCCGCGCCGGCGCTGCGGTTCCCCTGAAGCGAAGTAACGGCGGCTTTGCGGATCAGCGGATCGGTGTCGTAGGTCAGCCACAGCGTCCATTGCCCGGCGTCAATGATTTCCGCTTCGGGCAAAGCACGCAGCAGTTCCATACGTTTGGCCGGATCGCCATCCACAAACCATTCCGCCAGCCGGATCTGGGTCGGTCCAAAACCCCGCTTGCGTAGTTCACGTAAGGCGCCGCTTACAATGGAGGCGGACGGCGACTGCAAGGCGGAAACCACTTCAAACAGCGGCAGACCTTCGAAGTCAGCAGCGTCGCGGTTACGCTGTGGCAGGTGAGCAGAAACCAGCCGTAGAGGAGAAGCCGCCTGGACGGGTTTGATATCTGTTGAAGATGAAGCATCTTCGCGCGGTTCCAGCCGGCGGGGAGCACCGCTTGGATAGGCGCCCGGCAATTCACCTGGCTGCGAAGGCGGCGAAGTTCCCCCAGGCGTCACCTCCGGCGTCTCTCCTGGTGTCAACGCTCTTGGCGGCGCCCCTGGTACGACGCTGCCTACCGGGTTACCTGGCGGGGCAGTGCGGACCGGTTGAGGCGCGACGGGTGCGACCGACGGTGGCAACGCGGGGATGCCCACGATATCAACCGGGATTTCTTCGGGCGGGTCGCGGAGCACGGCGTCTGAATAGCGCAGCCTTCGAGTTGTTCCTGTATCATTCTGCGGCAGCGTTGCTGTTGTAGCGGCAGCCGGGCGGCGGCGTTCCAGAATCCCATCGCCCGCGCGAAGAACTTCGCCACAATGGGCAATAAGCTGGGCGCCATCGATGGCGGAGCGGTCTACCGGCCAGGCAAGCAAACGTGAGGCGAAATCCGCAGAAATTCTCTGGCCAGCTGGAGAGAAATCCTGGCACTGCCGGGCCAATTCTTTCGCCAGAAGCGCCGCCTTGGGCGAAGCAGACGACGCTTTCAACATCCGCCAGCGGTTAAGCATCTGACTAAGTTCGGTGCGGGCGGCAAGCGAGGTAGCAGGTTTGGGACTGTTCAAATGCCGTACTAGCAGTGGTATCGCAGCATCGCCAGTGGTAGCTAGTTGCGCAAGCAACGCGGGCGCCTCTTCTGCTGGCGCAGCGTCGATCTGTCTGGAAAGATCTTCCGCCAGTTGCTGCGAAGTCATGCCGCTGGTCAACACCCCGAAGCCGGTAGCGGCCAGCAGCAGGAAGCCGGTCAGCAAGGCGATAACGGTCCATGTCCAGCGTGAATTGAGCGTCATTTCTGGCTGCCTGCAAAGAGTCACCGTCCAATCCTTGCCAGAAAGTCTGGCGGGCGATTATGCAAACAGACCGCAAACGCATCAACGTCAATCGGGTCCGAATTCAGCCGGTCCCGATTTTCGCTGACCTTTACTTGTGGAATCTGCCGAAACATTAACACAACCGGCGCCACCGCCGGATGATGAATCAAGCGATACGATATCACCGCCAGCACAAAACCGGGCCGCAACCGCCTGGTTTTGAAACCTTCAACACCATCCGACCCACTTCGGACCGCTGGCCGTAGAACGTGCCGCACTATATATCCCGCACGGGCGGCGACCGGTTTTTAGATCCGGCCGGCGCATATAACGCACAGTTTCCAGGGGGGAAAAATGCGTAGACGCTTTCAACTTATATTTGCGCAATGCATGTTTGCCGTGCTGGGCATAGCCGCCACAGTGCCGCAGACTGCCGCCGCGCAGCAGCCCTACGGGGTGCAGCCGCGCAGCCGCAACATGCATACGCCCCCCGCGAATACGCCGTCGGGTTCCGCCGACCAGCGTTATCGCAACGAAGCGTTACGCTCGATCCCATTCAGACAACTCAACGCGAATGTTCAGGCCAAACTAAAGCCCGTTCTCAATTCGCCCACGCTGTACCGGCGGATGCCCTCCCAGACCATCGAGTGCGATCCAGACATGTTTGTCTTTCTGGTCCGCCATCCGGAAGTAACGGTCAACATCTGGGAGAAGATGAAGATTACCGAGGCCACCGTCACACGTACCGGCGCCTACACGGCCAAGGCTTCGGACGGTGTCGGCACGATCACCAATGTAGAACTGATCTATGGCACGCCTAACATGCATATCGTTTTCGCCGATGGCGTTTACGAAGGGCCCATGTTCCGCCGGAAGATGACGGGCAAGTGCGTGCTGATCCTGCGGTCCACCTACGGCCGCGACAAAAACAACGCGCCGACCGTCACCAGTAGCCTCGACGTGTTCATGCGGCTTGATAATGTCGGCGCCGGCCTGCTGGCGAAAACGATGTTCCCGATGCTCGCGCGGACCGCCGATTTTAACTTCATTCAAACGGCAGGCTTCGTCAGCAAGATTCACAAGTCGGCCGAAGCCAACGGCCCGGGGATGGAACGCCTGGCAGCTAGCCTCGATAAAGTGCTGCCGCCGATCCGCGCCAACTTCGGCAAAATGATCAACACGGTCAACCAGCGATACGCGTTGCGGACGTTGCCGCCCAGCGGCGACGAACCACCACGCACTGCCGCCCGGCAACAGTCACCGCGATAGACGGCGGACGGGCCATGCAGAAGACTTATTTCCGTGTGATGCTGGCCGCTGCGGCGACGTACAACTTCGTGTTCGCGGCGATCAGCGGGATTTTCCCGGAAGCGTTCTTTCAATCGCTGCTTGCCATCGATCCGCCAGGAAATCCGTGGCCGTGGCCCTACACGGCCGTGCTGGTCGGCGCCTGCGGCTTTCTTTACGCCTATGCTGCCTGGAAGCCTGATCACGGCGACATCGCTGTTGGTATCGGCTTGCTAACGAAAATATGCGGCCCTGCCGGTTGGCTGCTGAGCGTGTGGATCGGCGCGGGTTCCATCAAGCTCTGGCCGCTTGTGCTGGTAGGCGATCTAATATGGTGGGCGCCGTTGCTGCATTACCTGCTACGCCGCCGGCAGCGTCGAGAATAGGTTCCGCGCTACGGTCGTTTGTCAGAGGAATAAAGCGTCACGCCGTTCTCATCGGTGTTTTCCAGAAAGGCGATCACTTCAACGAGCGCTGCAATAAAACGCGTTTGTTTATCCGTAGGCGGCGACTGTTGGACGGTTGTGCGAAGGTTCTTGGCTTCTCTTAGTAGCCGCACAACCAGGTGCCGCTCTTCACTCTCATAGGCGCCGCCGATTGCAGCTAAGAAGGCCGCTCCCGGTGCGTCTGGGGAAATCTTGATAAGCGGTGCGTTGAAGACAAATGTCGATCCGCCGGTGGTGAATTGCGTATACATGGTTTAAACGCCTGCAATTTCCTGGGCAAGAACCTGTGACCACAGTGTGTCACTAACCATCAATCCGGCGTGAGTCAGACACAGGCGGGCGCCCTTCGTCTGCAGGAGGCCATGTTGCAGCGCCGTCTGCACCGCAGGTCCGCCGCATTGCCATATATCAAAGCCAGTCTGCATTTTGAACAAGTCGATATCTACACCTTCCGTCCGCCGCAGACCGAAGACGAGGCGCTCGCGGGCGGCTTCCAACGGTGGCAACTGCTCGCTTTCCGCCACCGGCGATTCGCCCGTGCGGATGCGTTTGATCCAGGTGGTTGTACTGCGGTGATTCACTTCGCGGACGCCGTCTACATACCGCGCAGCGCCAGGCCCGGCGGCATAGTAACCGTCGCCTTTCCAGTACGTTTCGTTATGGCGGCAGCGATGCCCAGGGCGGGCGAAGTTGGAGACTTCGTAATGCTCATAACCCGCGGCAGTAAGGCGGGCGATGGCGGATTCGTACATGCTGGCTTCCAGGTCTTCGCTTACCTGTTGCAGATCCCCGCGCTGCAGCCGCGCCCAGAATGCGGCGCCGCGTTCAAAGGTTAAACCATAGGTGGAAAGATGCTCTGGCTGCAGCTCCAAGGCGGCTTGAAGGTCTGCTTCCCACTGCTCAAGCGTTTCACCGGGGGCGGCGAAAATCAGATCCAGCGAGATCGACATGCCTGAGGTGCGGAGCATTTCCACGGCGCGGTGCACGGTCTGGGCAGTGTGGTCCCGTTCAAGCTGCCGCAGCTTCGCCAGATGAAAACTTTGCACGCCCAGGCTAACGCGGTTGACGCCCGCGGCAGTGAGCAGTTCGACGCGCTGCGGCGTGATGTCGGATGGATTCGCCTCAATGCTCCATTCACCGTCCTGCTCAAGCGGGTGCCACTTTGCAACTATTTGGAGAAGTTGTTTCAGACTCTCCGGCGGTAGATGCGATGGCGTTCCTCCGCCGATAAAAATGGTGCGTACGGGACGGGGCGTGTCCAGCAGAGAAAGTTCGCCCTGCAGCGCATCCAGGTAGGCCCCCGTCAGATCGTCGCGGCCTGCGACCAGTGTGAAGTTGCAGTAACCACAGCGATGACGGCAGAAGGGCACATGGATATAGGCGGCCGTTGGTGTATCGGCGCGGTGCTTCCGTGCGTGTCCTTCCGCGGCTGGTTGGCTCATTACTTCTCGGATCGCAGAATCGCTTTGACTTCTGGCTGACGGCCGCCGCTTCGCAGGCTGCCTTGGATCGTCTCAGCAAGATACCGGCGGCGCGTGCTTTTGCCAGGGTCCGCAAAATTATCGCCCTTTTGCAGAATTGGCTTCAATGCGGTTGAGGCGCCGAATTCATCGGTGCTGAGCGGATCGCAGGGGAACCAGCGGCCGCCTTCTTTATTCTCTAAATAGAACTCTGGATAGCAGTGACCCGGCACCCAGACCACCCGGGCAGGAATGCCGTTGACGCGTGCCAGTGCGATGAACAGTGAGGTGTATTCTTCACAGTCGCCTTCGCCATGCTGCGTCGCCCAGACGGCGCCACGAAGCTTTCCGCGGGTGTACTTCAGGTTCTTCTTCACCCAGTCGTAAATCGCCCTGGCAAGTTGCCAATCTTTGCCGCCGGTAGCGGCGATTTCCTTGGCGATCCGCACGATGTCTGGATGCGTCAGATTGATGCCAGGGCTAGACGACAAGTAGGGCCGCAAGGCTGCTGATGGACTGGCCGGCGCCTTGAAACTGGCAGTGTCGGCTGGAAGTGCAATCGGGCGGCGGGTCACTTCAAAATCGACTTCCACTTTCGCGTTGCTGCGAGGTCGCAATCTCGGCACCGACAGGGTCATCAGTTTTGAACCGCCCGCCAGTTGCTTATAGGCCACGCGTTTGACCACCGTTGACTTGCGTGTTTCGCCAACCTTGACCGATTGTTCAGGCCATTCTGCGGGCACGGCGAGGCTGCCCAGAATGCCGGTGCCCGAAGCATCGTGACTGATGATCTCCAGCCCGCGGACAAGTGTGGTGGTGGACGGCTGCACCCGATTCGTGCGCTGCCCTGGGGGTGGTGTAGAAACCGCCGGCGATGCTGGGGCCGTTTTTTTCAACGATACCAGGTAGCGTAAGTCGGCGTCACTGAGGCTGCTCAATGGCACTTTCAATTTGCGGCCATTCGCCTCGCGAAGAATCACGGCAGAGGCAGTCTGCTCCACCAGGTCGGCTTCGATGCGGAAACGGCCGCTCTTATCGGACCACTCGCGAGCCAGCGCCGGGCAGGCCGTCGCCAGCAGGGCGAGTAGTGCAAACAGCAGTCTGGGAGAGTGAAGCGACATAAAACGCAGGCTGTCCGTTGATGAACCGGGGATGACCACACTTCATTATAGCCGCCCAGATACGGGCAACGTGCAGATAGTCCTGTTTTATGTCGTCTGTTAAACTATAAGGAAGGGGAGCACCCCTTCACTTGAACGGATATTAACGATTTCGGACGGCATAGCCTCAGGCCACGATCTTCGTCGCGTCGTTGCGGACTATACATTTTTGCGAGTTTGAAACATGAAAACCCGACTGCTTCTGGCGACCACTTTCGCTTTGCTGCCTTTTGGCCTGGTCCCCTTTGAATCAGCCGCGGACGAGAAGCCCACCGACGGCGCGCCGGCGCCTTTGCAATTTGAAGATCCGTTTTTCGCCGATCCCGTCGAGCCGCTGAAGCCGAAAGCGACGGAGCGTAGTGAAAAACAGCAGGACCGCCTGGAATCCGCCGCGTTGTACTCGCATGGGCGAATGCTCTTTCAGCGGCAGAAACACGGTGAAGCGTTGCAGAAGTTTCAGCGTGCTTATCGCCGCAATCCGGCGATGACTTCGATCCTGCGCGAGATTGTGCCGCTGGCCTTTAGCTTGCAGCGCAATCAGCAGGCAGCCCGCTATGCGGTTATTGCCGCCGAGAAAGATCCGCGAGATCCCGTGCTGCTACGCCGCCTGGCGAATCACCTGACCCAGATGCGTGAATGGCCACGGGCGCTGAAATTGATTGAAAAGTCGCTGGAACTGCAACTGGACCGTCCGCGCGACGTGGGCTTAGTAATGACGCGGCTGGATATGGGGCGGCTGTATTTTCTGACCGAGGATTTCAAACGCTCTGCCGAAGCATTCGAGCAGGTGGTCGATGCGTTGGCCAATCCCGAAACGTACAACCTGAACGAAAACACCCGCAAGCTGGTGCTCGGCAAACCGGAGCGGACCTACCTGTTGTTTGCCGAGAGTTTTCTTAAAGCGGAGAAGTACGACGCCGCTGAAAAGATGTTCAACAAAGCAAACGCAGAAAAACCCGATGCCGCCACCTTCGCCTATCATCAGGCACGCGTCGCCTTCGGCCGCGAGAATTATGACGAGGTGCTGAAGAAACTAGAGGTCTACTTTGATGACAAGCTAGACACCAGCGCCGGCGGACCTTACGACCTGCTGGAACGGACGCTCGCCAAAACGGAGAAAGACGCCAAGCAGGCGGAAGCCAAGCTGCTGGAGAAACTCGGCAAGCTGTACAAAGATGATGCGACCAATCCTGCACTGGCGTACTTCTACGGCAACGCACTTCGCGATGCAGGCAAGCTGGATGAAGCGGCAAAAGTGTACGACGCCGCGCTTACCCAGGACGTGGCACTGAGCGGATTTCAGGGTCTGGTAGAGATTTACAAGAAGCAGAACAAACCAGAAGACCTGATTAAGACGCTGGCATTCAGCATCCGCGAGGCCAGTTCTCTGGAAGCACTCGGCGACGAAACCAATGAGATGCTGAAGGACAAAAAACTCGCCAAGCAGTTAATCGACACCGGTCGCAAACTTCACCAGCAGAACAAGCTGCCCGCGGGCGGCGCATGGGCGATTTCCGAAGTTGCCCTAGCGAATGAATTTGCCAATGAGGCCAACGAATTCTACGAACTAGCGAAGAAAGATACCGAACCGCCTACCGCCGAAGTGATGATTTCGCACGGCCTGGCGCTACTACGTGCAGACGATGCGGCCGGCGCCGCCGCGGTCTTCAAAGAGGCGATCGAAGAAAATGTCCAGAAGGAAAACAACGCCGCCTTCAACTTCTACCTGGCCACTTCCGCCCAGATGGCGGACGATACGAAAACCGCCCTCAAGGCGGCCCGCGCCGCGGCTGAACTCGATCCCGATAACGCACGTTTCGCCACGCGGGTCGGGTGGGTCCACTACTACAACAAGCATTACAAAAAGGCTCTGGCGGAATATGAACTGGTCTTCGAAGAATTCGACGACAAGTACGATTCGCCCGAAACACGCGAGGTGATGCGCGAAGCACGTATGGTGCTCTCGAACATTAACGTAGAACTGGGCAATCTGCCGGCAGCAGAGGAATGGCTCGAAGAGGTGCTGGACGAATTCCCCGAAGATATTGGCGCAATGAACGATCTTGGGTACTTATGGATCGATCAGAACAAACGCCTCAACCGCGGCATGGAGATGGTCAAGAAAGCCATTGCCCAGGAACCGGAAAACATGGCTTATCTGGACAGCCTTGGCTGGGGCTACTACCGCCTGGGACAGTTCGACAAAGCCGTCGAGACGATGCTCAAGGCCGTTGAGGCTGCTGACGGAGACCCCGACGGCGTGATTCTGTACCATCTGGCTGACGCCTATCTGGGCAACGGCCAGAAGGATGAGGGTTTGAAAACGCTGAAAATGGCGCTGAAAGCCTTTGATGAAAAAGAGGATGCGAAGTATGTCGCCGAAGTGAAACAGAAGATTGCGGACCTCGAGTCCAAATAACGGCGGCACATTCAGAAAACAACGGTTTGTTGAGAGAGCGGAAACATGGCAGGTCACTCCCACTGGGCTGGCATTAAGCACAAAAAAGCGCTGATTGATAGCAAACGCAGCAAGGTCTGGAGCAAATGCGCGAAGGCCATAATCGTGGCTGCCAGGATGGGCGGCGGCGATATAGACGCCAACAACCGTCTGCGTGGCGCCGTGGCTGATGCAAAAGCTGCCAACATGCCCAAAGACAAAATCGAACGGGCCATTAAAACAGGCACCGGCGAACTGGATGGCGGCAATGTTGAAGAAGTCATCTACGAAGGTTACGGCCCGGCCGGCGTCGCCATCATGTGCGAAGCAATGACCGACAACCGTAATCGCACGGCGCCAGAGCTGCGCAAGCTGTTCGAAATCAATCAGGGCAAACTTGGCAGCTCTAACGATGTAGCCTGGATGTTTGACCGCAAGGGTTTCTTCCTGATCGATGCCGATAAAGCCACCGAAGATCAGTTGATGGAAATCGCTATGGAGACCGGCGCCGACGACGTAACCCGGCAGGGTGAGCAGTTTCAGATCACCTGCGGGCCGGAACTTTTCAGCGACGTTTCGCAGGCGCTGGAAGACGCAGAGATTGAAGCAGACACCAAACGCGTCGCCCAGATGCCCAAGAACACGATCGAGCTAGACGCGTCGAACGCCCGCAGCGTGCTCCGCCTGATGGAGGCGCTGGATGACCACGACGACATTCAGAACGTGTCGGCGAACTTCGATATCGCCGACGAAGTGATGGCGGAAATTTCTGCTGAAAGCTAAGCACGCTTCGGCAGCATGGCGCTAAACGGCGGCGGTGTTCAGTTCGCGGCCGAAGATCTGATCGCGGAGTTTCTCGATGATCTCCGGATCTTCGTTCAGCGCATCGGCCACGTTGTTGCTTTCAAAGCGTCCCGGCTCCAGAAAAATCCGCGCCGGGTGTTTGAAGCCGTGGAACTTTGCCAGGCGTTTCAGAATTCGACGGTCCTGGTAGTCAAGGTCGTGGGCCGTGCACAGTTCTGTGAATAGGGCGCGTGGGCTGTTGTATCCGCCCTGATACTTACGGTTGAAGTACCGCGACAGCAACCAGATTCCTACGCCCGCGGTGGCAAGAACCAGCACGAGAATAGCGATAGGCAGCAAGCCCGGCCGCTCAGAGCCACTACGGAAGTGGCTGCTCATACTTTCAATCGTGCCTTGCCAAGCGAGTAGGTGGGTCATCGTTTCATCTATCCTCGTAGCAGCATGTGGCTGGCTGCATCATTCCTGGCCGCGGTTGACCGCCCGCCGGATGGAATATGCGCCAAATGAAATAGCTGCAATCAAAAGTGAAATTAACATGGGAGGGAGTAGTTTCCCGCTTCAGGATGAAGCTGAGGGGAGGAAGGAAAGCGATGCCTACACCGCCTATGCTACCAGTTGTGTTGAATTAGGCAATTGGCTCTTCGCCGGCCGGCGCTGGTATCTCGACACCTTCCGCTGCCAGACGCTGTAATTCCCGTTCGGCCGCATCCTGCACCATCTGGCTATCATCCAGCAGTGCGGCGCGTAATTCCTGCCTCGCGGCGTCACTGTTGCACAAGGCAAGCGTATGAACAACTTCCACACGGACAAAGTGGTCCGGGTCGGCCATCATTTCGATAATCTCGGCCTCCACTTCGCCGAGCATCTGCATGTAGGCAACCATCGACAATGCGCGCAAGCGACGTGCACGCACCGGCGCCTTGAGTTCTCTGCGTAGAAGGAAAGCAGCTTCGCGGTCAATTTTTCCGACCAGCATGCCGGTGCTTGCGCGGACATCGTCTTCCAGGACGTCAAATGAACTGACGTACCGCTCGAAATTGAATTCTTCCAGACAACCCCGGGCCGCGTTTCGGATCACCTCGTATTCCGAGTCAATCTCTTCCAGCAGCATGGTGATAGCGCCGGGGATACCGCGAGGTCGTAGTTGCTTGAGAATGTTCGCGCGGACCTGCGCATCGTTGTCGTCCAGCGTGTCGAGCGCCAGCTGGCTGGCGTCGTCGCCGGGAAAACGTTCCAGCGAAACCGCAGCAGCGCGTCTAGCATCGGCTTTGCCAAAGCGCAGAATATGGGCGATGGTGCGATAGGCCAGGTCATCTTTCAGCCCGGCAGCATCCAGTAGCTTCACCGCCGCTGCCTGCAGCGACTCATCAAGCTGGTCCACAAACGTCTTTGCATTCTTCAGCCAACTAAGCGAACCGAGACGCTGCACGTTCGCCTTGGCTTGCTGGCTTAGGTCCTGAGACTTCTCCAGAAGGCAACGCACAAAAGCTTCGTCCTCACGACTGGCGATGGCTTTGATGCATCCGGCCGGTGCATGATGATCGTCCAGGAAGCTCAACAGCAGTCGCATTACGCCGGGCCGTTCGCTGGTGCTCAGCGTACGCATTGCGGCGTCGTAGCCGGGTTCGCGGGGCGACTTCAACATGCGGTTGAGTGTGGGGTTACTGCGTTCCACCAGAATCAGATAGGCTTCCAGAACCACCGCATCGCGGTTGCGGCTGTTGCGGGTGATCGATTCTTCCAGCGACCGCACGGCGCGTCGCCGAACCAGTTGCGGATCGCGGCGATCGGAATAGTCACGCGGCGCCGTCGATTCCTGATAGATGGCTTTGGCCATGTCCAGCACGGCCGTGGTCGCCGGCACATGATTCGGGCTGCTGTGATCGTTGGCGGCGGTCAGCAGCACTGGCAGCAGGTCGTAGTCGCGGGTGAGCAGGGCGGCTTCACAACCCGCTTCGCACAACTCAAGGTCGGCTCCGACTACTGCGTTGCGAATAGCTGCCGACATACACGCCGCGCGTTCAGCAACGATTTCTTTCTCACGATCGCTCATCGAAGGCCAGCGTTGCAGCAGGGCCTGTTCAGCAATCAGGCTGCGTCGCATGGCCAGCGCACGCATGGCGCCTTCCTGCAACGCCCGGTGCGGAGAATCCAGTGCGGTTAGCAGCACGGAGGTTGCCGCTTCGTTGGTTGCCTTGGAGAGTACGCTGAGCGTGATTTCGATACCGACGGTCACAGTTTTCCTTCCTTCCTTAATTCTGCACGGAAGGTCATCTGGCTACGGGGAAGCAGAGTCTGCCCACGATGACCCGTCGCGCGTTGACCAGAAACCGGGCATTCCCCTCCATGCCGTTGTTTCTGCGACAGCGCACTACCTAGGAAAATATCGGGCAGACATTGGCGCCTGGCTGCACAATCCGGCAGATTTGCCGCAGAAGTCAACTTTCGCGTTATCGCAATTGTTAATCGCGGATTATCTGTTAGTTCTAACCGTTACAAATGGACCGGCTGGAAACACGCGCCGGTGGATTCATCGCGCGGCCCTTGATTCCCACCGGCGCCCCGGCGAAACTACAAACACACACCGCGATTTACCCCACCACCCATCTTGAGGAGGCATCATGTCTTTGCCCCAAACCTCTCCCATGTCCGCCACTGAGGTGCTCGACCGGGAATATCTGCTGGTGCGGTGTAAAATGTTAGAGATTGCGGCATCACTAGATCGCATCGATCGCGCGGAAGGTGAAACCGCCGCTGACCCGCGCACGAAGCAGTTTGCCCAGGCAATGCGTATTCTTCAAGAAGAATCCGGCGACCGGGCAGAGCAGTTACAAATGCTATTCTCGCGGGAATACGACGATGCCTGGCAAGAAACATTGAACATGCCAGCTGGCCGCTAAGCCTTCGCCCGCGAGTCCTCCAAACAGCCCCCGCCTTCCAACGGATTTGTTGAAGCATGAATTACATCGACCCGCATATTCACATGGTGTCGCGGACCACCGACGACTACGAAACGCTGGCGAAGATGGGCTGTGTCGCCATGAGCGAACCTGCTTTCTGGGCCGGCTTTGATCGCGGCACGGCAGAGAGCTTTCACGATTACTTCCGGCAGTTGACGGGCTTCGAACGGCAACGGGCGGCCCAGTACGGCATTCAGCATTATTGCTGGCTGTGTATCAACGCCAAAGAAGCCGAAAACGTCGAACTTTCCCGGGAAGTCATCAAGATGATCCCCGAGTTTCTCGATCTGCCCAATGTACTGGGCATCGGCGAGATCGGGCTGAACAAAAACACCCGTAACGAAGCGATCATCTTCCAGGAGCATGTAGAGCTGGCAGTGGAGTATAAACAGCAGATCCTGATCCACACGCCACACCTGGAAGACAAATACCAGGGCACGCGGATGATTCTGGATATGTTATGCGATGACAGCCGCATCGACCGCAGCCGGGTGCTGGTGGACCATGTTGAAGAGCACACCATCCGCCACGTGCTGGAAGAAGGTTTCTGGGCCGGAATGACACTTTACCCGGTCAGCAAATGCACGCCCGAAAGGGCCGTCGATATGATCGAGATGTACGGTCCTGAACGCTTGATGCCCAATTCCGCCGGTGACTGGGGGCCCTCGAAGCCGACCGCCATCCCGGATCTCATCCTAGAGATGCGGCGCCGCGGCCATCCCGAAAGCCTGATCCGCAAAGTCACGTACGAGAACCCGCTGGAATTCTTCCGGCAGAGCCAGAACTTTCAGTTCACACCCCGCGACGCAGACGATACCGGCGTTGCCGTGAATTAAGCAAACGGCTGATAAGTGGCGGAAGCGTCTGCGATATCGCCTTAATAATTAAACTGCACGCCGCGCTCGCGTAATTGCTTGACGGTGGCGGCGGCCGTGGAGAACGGTTCCGCGTCGAAGCCTGCCTCGCGTGCGGCTTCGATATTCTCTGGCCGGTCGTCGGTGAAAAAGATCTCGCCCGGTTCGACGCCGGCAAGCTCCGCCGCGGCCGTATAAATCTCTGGCTCTGGCTTGAGCAGTTTCATGCGATAACTCAGCGCATGCACTTCAAACAGGTCGCGGATGACACGGAATCTTTTGGGGGCAATAAAGTCCCAGTGCCATTCGCAGGTGTTGGAAAGAATCCCAATCCGTTTGCGGGCGCACTTCAGCGATGTGGCGACCGCCGCCATGGGCACATTCAAAGAAAACATGTCAGAGGCGGCGAAGGCGACAGCGTCGTAATCGGCCGTGACGCCCGCTTGTTCGCAGAATTTGTCAAAGAACTGGCGGCTGGTCAGATCACCGCGTTCGTACTCCAGATTCATGCCGGTATCAAAGACGATTTCCCAGATGCGTTCCTTGGAAACACCTGTCACATCCGCCATCTGCCGTGCAGCGCGTTGGTGATCAAACCACAACAGCACGTTGCCCATATCAAAATAAATAAAACGCGGCGGCGATGGCATGGAACGGTTCCAGAGGAATGCAGTAGCGAATGGCGTCAAAGGACTGGCGCCTGCCTGTCATCGGCAGATTGTTGCGGGATGAATAGTCCGGCGCCAGGAATCGCGTTATCTTATCGCAGATTCGTCTTCGGCCCTATGCGGCTTATCCAGACGCTTCAAACGGATGTTGCGGTACGACGCTTCCGCCGGGGCGCCGCCGTGGATCTGTAAGGCGATGACGCCGGATTGCGGAATATCTTTGGCGGTTTCGCGATAGTCCACCGTTTGCAGGTCATTCACCCAGATCTGAATGCGCGGCCCTTCGCAGCGGATGCGGATGCGGTTCCAGCCGTCTTTCTTAAACACTTTCTGCAATTTCGCATTGTCGCCATAGGCCAGGAATTTCCGGCGCCGTGATTCGTCGTACAGGGCGCCCCAGATATTGCGCTCGCCCATGTGGCCCATATCCGCTTGATAGCCCTTCACTTCGTGATGATTGGGGATGCGTTCGCTGCGGAACTGAATCCCGGCGTTATCGCCGGCGCCGGTCAAACGTGCTTCCAGTCGCAGTTCAAAATCGCTGTACCGGCTGGTGGTGCAGAGAAATTCGTTTCGCGGGATACGCTGTTTCAAAGACCCAGCCACGACGGCCCCGGCTTCGACCCGGAAAACACCGGCCTTTCCTTCCCAGCCGTCCAGGGATTTCCCATCAAAAATGGAAGTGAATCCATCGGCGGCTTCCGGCGCGGCGAGGACCGCCATCAATATCAGTAGTGCTTGCATCATAATGTCTCTGGATGAAATTGGTTGCTTTAAATAGGTCTTGCGACACTTGTTCAGGTGCGTTGGCCCATCTCAACAGCAACGGGTAGTTAAGTTATTCTACCACTTGCGGTTTGCAACATAGAACCGTACTCGCAATCAAAACTGGCAACAGGCTGCAGCGCCATGACTGTTGATAAATCGAACGATCGCGTCCGCCAGATGTTTGGCGAAATCGCACCACGCTACGACCTGATGAACCACATGCTGTCGCTGAACGTCGACCGCTACTGGCGTTGGCGGGCGGCTAAGATTCTCGACCCGCAACCGGGCCGTCCGATTCTTGATGTATGCACGGGCACTGGCGACCTGGCGTTTGCGTTCCACCGCCATACGGGCGGGCAGGCGGAGGTGACGGCTTCCGACTTCTGCCCGGAAATGCTGGCCATTGGTGAGAAGAAGAAGCAGCGCGCCGGTCTGACCGATGAGATCACCTTTATGGAGGCCGATGCACAGCAGCTTCCGTTCGACGACGACACGTTTCAGCTAGTCGCCGTTGCTTTCGGGCTGCGGAACGTCGCCGATACCATGCAAGGCTTACGCGAGATGACCCGCGTCTGTGCACCGGGCGGGACGGTGGGCGTGCTGGAGTTTTCGATGCCACGCTGGCAACCTGCCAAGGGCGTCTATGGCGCCTACTTCAGCCACATCCTGCCGCGGGTCGGTCAGATGTTCGCCCGCAACAATCAGGATGCATACAGCTACCTGCCGGAAAGCGTGGGCGAATTCCCTTCCTATGAAAAACTCTGCGCGATGATGGAAGAGGCCGGGCTGGAACAGACACGCTGGAAGGCGCTGACGTTCGGCGTGGCAACACTTTATATAGGCGTGAAGCCGGGTGAGCTTGAGCAAGCTTCCGTGAAACAAGGCGAAGACGAAGCAGCACCCGAGCCGTCCCTGGCGGGAGGGACCTCATGACGTCGCCACCGCTGGTCGTCGGCGTGACGGGCGCGAGCGGCTCTGCCTACGCGGTGCGGCTCCTGGAAGTGCTGCTGCTTGGCGGCCACGAGGTGCACCTGACCATCAGCCCCTCGGCCGCGCTGGTTTTCAAACAGGAACTGAATCTCAAAGTCGATGTCGAGCATTTCAAAGCTGCATCGTTGCTGCCGGAACTGAAAGAGTATCACGGCAATCTGCATTACCACCGTCACGATAACTTTATGGCTTCGATTGCCAGCGGATCGTTCATCACGGGCGGCATGGTGATCTGTCCGTGTTCGGGCGGCACGCTCAGCAGCGTCGTGCATGGCTCAAGTGCGAACCTCATAGCGCGGGCGGCGGACGTACAACTCAAGGAAGGCCGCAAACTAATACTGGTGCCGCGGGAAACACCACTTTCCATCGTCCAGCTGGAAAATATGCGTCGCGCCTGCGAGGCTGGCGCTGTTGTGCTGCCGGCCAGCCCTGGCTTTTACCACGGCGTCAACAGCGTCCAGGATCTAATTGACTTCATCGTCGCGCGGATCCTCGACCAGCTGGGAATCGAACACACGTTGATGCGCAGGTGGGGCACGCCGGCAGAGCGGAAAGAAGACTAATCATGCTGCAACGTTTGCGAAATTTCCTGGAGATGATCCGCTTTAGTCACACAATCTTCGCCCTGCCGTTTGCGCTGCTGGCGGCGGTAATGGCGTGGCTGGCGCCCGGCGGTGATGGCTTCCGCTGGCAGCAACTGGCAGGTGTTGTTATCTGCATGGTCGGCGCACGGACCGCGGCGATGGCGTTTAACCGGCTGGCAGACCGTAAGATTGATGCGGGCAACCCACGGACGGCCAAGCGGCATATTCCCGCGGGTCTACTCAGCGTTGGTAGTGTGACGGGCTTCATGCTCGTTTCCGTGGCTATCTTCTTTGCCGGCGCGTTGTTGTTTCTTCCCAATGTGCTGCCGGTCATCCTGGCAGGTCCGGTGCTGGTATTTCTGTGTGCGTACAGCTACACGAAGCGATTCACGTCGCTCGCCCATTTCTGGTTAGGCGCTTCGCTGATGTTGGCCCCGGTCTGTGCCTGGGTGGCAATCCGTGGTGAAGCCGTGATGCAGAACCCGGCGGACATGCTGCCCGCGGTTGTGCTGGGCGCCGCCGTGCTGCTGTGGGTGTCAGGGTTTGACATCATCTACGCCTGCCAGGACTATGAGTATGACGTGAAGGCGAAGCTGCACAGCGTGCCTACGATGCTGGGTGTCACCGGCGCGTTGAGACTGGCAGCAGCTTGTCACTTCGCCATGATCGTGGCGCTGGTTGCACTTCCCCTTGCCCACCAGTGGGGCGGGCCGCAACTTAGCTTCGGTTGGATCTACTGGATCAGCGTTGCCGCGGTCGCTTGCCTGCTGGCCTACGAACACGCCCTTGTCCGGCCCGACGATTTAACGCGGGTGAACATTGCGTTCTTCAATGTGAATTCAATCATCAGCATGGGGTTGTTCATAGTGGTCACGATCGATCTGTTGATATAGAACGTAGATCTCGCACCTACCTTCCAACAGTACGACCGCTATGAATCTCAGTCAGACCCAACGCGTTCAGGTCATCGACTCGCACACCGGCGGAGAGCCAACACGCATCGTGATGCAGGGCGGCCCGGATCTGGGCGGCGGCACGGTCCGCGAGCGCTGGCAGCGTTTTGCCGCAGAGCACGATACATTCCGCAGCGCCGTAGTGAACGAGCCGCGCGGGTACGACGCCATCGTCGGCGGGCTGTTGTGCGAACCGTCAGAACCAGATTGCAGCGCCGGCATTCTGTATTTCAACAATGCGGGCTGCATTCAGATGTGCATTCATGGCACCATCGGCCTAGCCGTGACGCTGGCACATGCGGGCATGATTCAGCCAGGACTGCACCGGATTGATACGCCGGTGGGCGTCGTCACCGCACATCTGCACGACGACGCACGTGTGACCGTTACCAACGTTCCGTGCTACCGCAGCGCTGCTGCCGTGCAGGTGGATGTCGAAGGTTACGGCGTGATGCACGGCGACATTGCGTGGGGCGGCAACTGGTTCTTCCTGGTCAACGACCACCAGCAGGAAATCGCAGCCAGCAACATCCCTGAACTCACGCAGTGCGCGTGGGCGGTTCGTCATGCACTGGAGAAACAGGGCGTCACCGGCGAAGATGGCGGTGTAATTGACCACATCGAGCTGTTTGGTCCGCCTTCGTCCTCCGCCGCTGACAGCCGCAATTTTGTCCTCTGCCCCGGCGGCGCCTACGACCGCTCTCCCTGCGGCACCGGCACCAGCGCCAAACTAGCGTGTCTGCAAGCCAGCGGCGTGCTGCAGCCGGGCGAAACATGGCGGCAGGAAAGCGTGATTGGCAGCATCTTCGAAGGCACGTACCAGATGCAGGGTGATCGTATCCTGCCCTCGGTCACCGGCACTGCCTATGTAAACGCAGAATCAACACTGGTCATCAACCCGGCCGACCCGTTCTGCCACGGCGTACGCACCTAACGTAGGCTGCGTACGTTAAGCCGCATTCTGCCCCCCATTAGGGCTGCGGGAATCTGTCTTTTCGCACATGTCGATAGTGGCTACACTCCGCCCCGGTCTGTAGTCGCTGCGGGCAATCGATGTGTATGAACAGGGATGAAGCTGATGGCACAGGATAAGAACGTAAAGACTACCGTTGCAATGATCGTCCGGGACGAGGCGGAGGTGATTGCCGCCACGCTGGAATCTGCGCAGAAGATTGGCGACGAGATCGTCGTGCTGGACACTGGCTCTACGGACAATACGCAGGAAATCGCCCGTCAGCATGGCGCGACAGTGCTTTCGAGCAACTGGGCCGACGATTTCTCCGCGGCACGCAATCAGTGCCTAAGCTACGCCAACGGCGCCTGGGTGCTATGGCTGGATGCAGGTGAAACATTCACGGACGAAGACGCTGCCAGCCTGCGTGAATTTATTGAGAACAAAGCAGATACAGCCTGCGCCTACGCCATGCTGGTGCAGACACCCGTACAGCCGCCGGAGATTGACGGCGAACAGATTGCCGTTGTACGACTAGCGCCCAATACCGCAGGCATCGCATTCCAGGGCCGCGTCCGCGAAAGCATGGCGGCTTCGCTTGAAAAACTGCAAATCACCGTCGAGGGTCTGCCGCAACGGATCAAACGCTCAAACCGTGATCACGACAAAGACCGCCGCACACAACGGGCCAAGCGGAACGTGCAACTGGCGGATATGGAAATTCAAGCCAATGGCCCGGCGCCGGTGATTCTCAATTGCCTGGCCGAAGCGTCGCAGCACCTTGGCGATATTGCCAACGCCACGCGGTTCTATCAGCGTAGCCTGCGTGAAGCGGCGCCTGGCTCCACCGATCAACTGGAAGCCTATTACGGGCTGCTGACGGTGCTGGATGAAACGCCTGACAGCCAGGAAGATCAGATGGCGTTGTGCGTGAAAGCGGTCGAGCATTTCCCGCTTGATATTCAACTGCTCTGCGCGATGGGCGGTTATCTGCACACGCAGGGCCGCGGTGAACTGGCGCTGCGTTCGTATCATCTGGCCTACGAACATGGGCAGTTGAACCCGCAGATCTGGCACCTGCAAAACGTCTACGAAATTGCCGCCACCTGCTACGTGGCCATGCTGCAGATGCTGGGCCGTAGCGAGGAAGCCGGGCAGGCCATGGAAGACGCCGTTAGCCGCTTTCCGCAGTACGCGCCGCTTAAGCGTCAGCTGATCGAATGGTATACCGCCCACAATAAACGCGATGAAGCCCTAGCGTTGCTGGACCTGAACGCCCACAAAGAACCCGGCGCCGCTGCGATGCGTAGCGCCGTGCGTGGCGCCTGCCTTTCGCAACAGGGCAATCATATTGCCGCCATCCCGCACCTTCGCGCCGCATTTGATGCTGGTTGCCGGGAAGGCATCTGCCTGCGGAATCTCGTCGCATCGCTTTCGGCGACAAAGGATATCGAGGCGACGAAACTGGTCCTCCAGGAGTGGATCGCGTTTGAACCAGATAACCAGGAAGTCGCCCGCCTGTACAATTCGCTGACGCTGCCCGGTAAACCAGAGACAGCGACAGAGAATGCTTCAACCATCCGCGTTGATACCAGCGGCCCCGCCCAGCGCGCTTCCCGGAAAAATCTCACGCGTGAAGATAAAACGGCAGAGTGACCTGCTGGCCGTAACCTTCAGCGCATGAAAAACGCCCCTCCTGGTGGAGGGGCGTCGTGCGTGCGATTCAGACAGAAGAACCGGACTAGCCGCCTTCTGCTGCAGGTTCTTTTGCTTCCAGCTCTTTTAGCTGTTTAAGTGCTTTGCTGGCAGCGGACTTGCGGCTACCTGGGTTCTTCTGAACAGCGTTGAAAGCTTCTTCCACAACATCCGCCTTGGCAGGGGCGTCTTCGCGTATCTTCTGGACCAGTTGCGGGAAGGAGTCAACTTCGCTCGTCGGCGGCGCTCCGTCGCTGTAACGGTTCAGGATCTGCTTTGCTTCTCCAAGAGCAGCCTCTGCCGGTGAAGCGATTTTAATCGTCTTCACGCTTGGGCCGCCGGAACAACCCGCCGCCATGCAGAGGACTGACAGCGTCAGCATTGCAAAAGCGGCGTTAAGAATTCTCAGATGCAACATGCGTGTAATTCCTGCCGTTATTGGAGCGAAACAGGAACACCGTCCTGTTTGTTGCCAAGTCGCTGATAAGTTAGCAGGTCAACCGTATCCGTGATGAACTGCACGCTGCCATCGCCCATTGCCGTGTTCACACCGCCAGGATGCATACTGCGTGCTGGGATAATGCTCATGCTCCAGTCGTGTCCACCACCCGGGCAGCAGTTGGCGCCGGCCGTGGGGTAACGCCAGTTCGGCGGGGCAGATGCGTTGAACGCAGAGTGGCCCTGTGCATACCAGCCCCACATCGCGCCGTTGTTGCCACGCACACCTGATGGGCTGCTCTCGGCAGCGGCGCCGATTGTTTCCAGTTCCACCGCAGTTGGCCACTGCTTATCAACGATGGAGTTAAACACGCCGTCGTTGGTGTAGAAAATGTCGAAGGGATACTTGCCCGCGCCGCTATTGCTGCCGGTGCCCGACAGGATTTCCGAGGCAAGAATCGTGTTCGAAAGTCCGTCGGTCACATCCGCCATCCGCAGTTCTTCGGCATGGATGATCATACCATTCGTATTAGATGCGTTTCCCCAGACGGTGTGAATTGAACTACCCGTAGACCACGCATAATTCGAGCCAGGTCCACCCCACGAAACCACACTACGTTCCGGGGCGGCGGGTGACGACGGGCAGATAAAGGTATCAACCTTTACTGTCAGCGGGCCGTTGTAGTGGTAGTTCCAGTCTCGCGTAGCACCCATATGATCAAACTGGTCGTAAAGGTTCTGCTGTTCGATGTAAGGCAGCATTTTTACGCTGGCGCCCCATGAGTGCCACGCGCTCCAGCCGAAATCGGACCCGCCGTAGCGGTTCCTCGGAAATTTGTTGTAGGTATCGTGGAAGTTATGCATACCCAAAGCGAGTTGCTTCAGGTTGTTGTTACACGAACTACGACGCGCCGCTTCTCGCGCGGCTTGAACAGCCGGCAGCAGCAGAGCCACTAGAACACCAATGATCGCAATGACAACCAGCAGTTCAACAAGGGTAAACCCTCGACGATGTGTTGACATATTCATTCCCCAGAGAAAACAGAAATGGAAAAAAGGAAGGATTATTCGGGCAGGATGCCCACACCGTACTATACCACATCCATTTATGGATTAACACGACGCCTTTGCGTCGTTTGCAGACTTGTTGTCAACGGCGTCTAAAGCGGCGGGGCGGAACTATCTTCCGTTGCACGCGTCAAAAACACACATGTTTTACGGCTACCCTTTTCTGATAGGTATCTACTATGCTTTGCGCGCTAATTCTTTGCCTTGCAACCGTTTCCGCCAATCCTGAGCCGGTTGCCGAGGTGCGGTTTGTACACACAGCCAAAGAATCGCAGGATTCCCAGGACGTAGACGGCTGGATCAAGCAGAAGCTTGTGAAACAAGGCCGTAAAGTCTTCGCGTTGACCGCCTGGAAACCGCTGACCGAGGACATGCGGCGGGTCTACGAAGGCAACGGAATTTTTATAGACGCCCAGGCCGGGAATGGCGACCGCGTCTTTAAGATCAAGGCCGAGGGCTGTGCCGGATTTGCTATCTCCGCCAAAGCAGTCCATCCGTACGGCGCCAGCAAACTCTATAAAGTGCGTGGCCTTCAGCACACCTATATGGCTATTCGCACCGTGTCTTTCGTGCAGAATTAAAAAGCGAAGCAACCCTGCATTTTACCGCCTCATACAACGGGTGTTCTGTGCTACTTAGACGCCCGGTGCTGCTCGCGGTAGGCGGATGGGGTGACACCTGTTTCCTGGCGGAACACCCGCGAAAGAGTTTCGGCGCCCTGCAATCCGCAGCGCCCAGCGATTGTGCCGATTGGCAACGCGGTCTGGGTGAGCAACTGCCGGGCGACTTCAACGCGCATCCGCCGGATTTCGCTAGCGGGCGAACGGCCCAGAGAGTGCCGGAATCTCTGCTCCAGCGATCTTCTTGATACTGCGATGGCGTTCACAACGTCTGCTACCTGAATTGCCTTCCGGCAGTTTTCGCGGATGTAGGAAACTGCCTGTCTGACGACGGCGTCGTCGACGGCGGATATGTCCGTAGATTGCCTGCAATTAACGGTGTGCACAGGTAGATAGGTGGTTTCCGGGCCGGGTGTCCCGCCACGCATCATACTGTCGAGCAGCTTGGCGGCACTGAAGCCAACCGCCTCGGGATTGTCGTCGATCGTAGAGAGCGGTGGGATAGAGAGCAAACTGAATAGATCGTCGGTTTCGCCGCCCAGCACAGCCACGTCCTCGGGCACCCGCAATTCGCAGTAGTTGCACGCTTCACAGACCTGCCGCCCTGTGATGGCGTCGAAAGCGAGCAATGCAGCGGGCCGTGGCAGCGTTGACGTCCATGCTGCAAGGCTCTGTAGCTGCCGTTCCCAGTGAGCGCCGTCGTCAACATGCTCGGGTTCATAAACAGAACACGCATGCCCGCGCCGCTTCAGCGCCTCGACATAGGCGGCGCCGAAGCGATCGATATAGTGCTTCCGGCGCGGAGAACCGCAGTAGGCGAAATGCTGAAAACCGCGTTCGATAAAATGCGACGCAGCTAGTTCGCCCGCCTGTTTCTCATTCGCCGTACAACGTGCGATATTAGGTCCGCCGTAGTTGTACCACGAGACATTTACGGTCATCAGCTGCCGGCGGATCAACTGCTCTGCCAGCCCGGCATGGGTAACGCGTGCAATAACGCCATCCCCTTCCCAGTCCTCGGGCAGCATCAGCCTTTCGTATTTGCCCCTTGGCTCCACGAAGAACAGCCAAGGCTGATCCAGAGATTGCGAAAAACGCGCCACGCCCGCAAGGATACCTCTGCCCCACGAAGATGAGGTTTCCACAAGAAGCGCAACGCGTCTAGCGGCCACTTTGTAATCCTGCTGGTCATTGTCTTATACGGGCGTATTCACCACTGGCATTTTAACCCTCAGAAGACGTGAGTTCGAGAACCAGCGGAGACATACCGGCCGTAACCGTCACTCGCAACGGCGAATCTGCGCCGCCGTAAACCGATGGCACACGGTCTGCGACAGGGACGACCCGCGCCGGCTCAACCAGACGTTTGCTTTCTTTTCCGCCTTCGTAGCGGGCTTCAGAAACGTGCTTTTTCTGGGTCACCTCCACGCGATGCTCGCCTAACAGGGCTCCGTCGCCTGGTGCATAGGTGGACAGCGTAAATGCTCCGTCCGCTCCAATTTCACCGTATGCAGCCTTTCCCGGAGTATCTCCGCTACGAAGCGGAATAAATCGCACGGACGCCCCTGCCTTCAGCGGAGCTCCTTTGTAATGGACAACGCCGCTTACCGGCGTGGTGCTGTAACTGGTTCCACAGCCACTTAGAGTAAAAGTTACGCCAAGTAAGAAAATGGAAGCCAGACGCATTCTCAGAGAGCACATAATTCCGTGGTTGTGAAAGGAAGGTTGACGGGTGCAATATCGTCGGTTCATCGCGCCCTTATGGCAACGATGTCACGTTACCATCAGCGCGGCTGCCGAGGTTGCGTAACACATCGAAAGCCGTGTTCTCAGAGACGAAATGCACTGAACCATCGGCCAGGCCCATCTGGCAACCACCTGGATGTGCACTGCCAAAAGAAAGTTCGTTTTGCCCATTCAGCGGCACCCCCGTCGACCCTAGATGCTCTGAATGGTCTCGCAGCACATCTGAATCATCGCCGCCGAACAACCAGTGATCTTTGCGGTCGGACGATTCATACGTCGAGAAATCGGCGAAGCGGTCGGGTAACGCCTCACCGATCAGCAGAGTATTTGAACTGCCATCGGTCATACTGCTAAACCGGGTCGTGCTGCTCGTAAACAGCATGCCATCTAGATCACGGAAATCGCCGCTATCATCGGTTACAACACCCGATGCACAGCCGAGGTAGTTGGCGGGATAACGCTCGAGGACCGTCCAGCGGTCTGTAGACTGATCGGTGATGTGTTCGTCCAGCGGCGATGAGGGGCAGCGGAACGCTGGAACTTCTGCTTCCAATGCGGCGACATTACGAGTCGTTGCGTTAGAAGAATCGAGTGTTGCGCCCGAGATGCCGCCGCTGGAGCCCCAATTCGCGCCTTCTTCGTCAAACGTCATGCGGTCGTACAAGGCATCCTGCTCCATAAAAGGCAGGACAAAGGCGGACCACGCTCCACCCCGCGCGCTTGTGCCTGTCGTGTAAATTCCCTGCGGGAACTTGCGGTGGGTGTCGTGGTGATTGTGCATGGCAATCAATATCTGTTTGACATTGTTGTTGCACTGGCTGCGGCGTGCTGCTTCGCGGGCTGCCTGGACGGCTGGCAGCAGCAGCGAAACCAGCACGCCGATAATGGCGATCACGACCAGTAGTTCCACCAGCGTAAATCCCGCCCGACCAATCCGTTTGTGTTGTTGCTTTTGACGCTTCATTGTTTTTCTCGTACAGAGTGCACCGAAAGATATCCTGCCGCGTTTCCCCTGAATCGCGTGCCAGTGCCACCCAGTCTGCTGGTTTTCCTCCTTTGCCAACAGGCCCATTTACTACGCACACATGACGATTTGCGCATCAGCGAAACGCATCACGGATAACGCGACGCCTCTATGATATTTCTGATAAATATCCGCCAATTCCAGCAGGAATTGACACCAAAACCGCACGCAGCCTGAGCGGTGCATGGGGCATGCCCTGGTGTGGTAAGACGACCGCACCGGGACATAAATTGATTCTTAGCGCAACCCTCACAAATCACATGCAAAAAGCGCATTCAAACAGCGATTCTGCGCACAAAGCGGCTGCAACGTACTTTGACTTTCGTACAACCACGCCCCGGACAGACATTGTTCGATTGCCATCTCGCCTAGGGCGTCTGCTGCTTCTCCCACGCCAACCACTTTTTCTGCGCAATAAACGCCTCAGAAAGTGGTGCATCCGATTCAGGCCCGAAGTCTTCGCCGGTCATTTTCACCAGAACATCGTGCGCGTGGGTGCGAACCGTAGCGTCCGGGTCCAACAGCCGCCCGATCAGGGGCAGATAGAGTTTGGATTCTTTGTAATCAATGGCCCTGATTGCAGCGGAGCGAAGTTCGGGATAACCCTTCTTCGTAGAGGTGGGCGTCTGGAGGTAACTGACCAGCTGCTTGTCCGTCAGACGCGTCAGGCGCTGCACAAGCAGGCCGCGGGCAAGCTCTTTTTCCTTGGCTGGTACGTTCTCAATAGCTTGCAGCATCGCGCGGGTGTACTCACCGCCTTTACGCCGTTTCATTTCTTCCAGCACACGCACCAGATTGGCGCCACGCTCTACCTTGCTGGCGTCTATCAGATCCTGCACGGTCCACTCGTTAAGAGGCTTCAGCGAGCGTCGCAATTGACCAGCCGTTCCGCCACCTTTCAGACGCAGTTCGCCACTACGGCCTTCCAGCACTTGTAGGCGGGTTTCAATGAATTCCTTCAGCGAGTCCAGGTAACTGCCGTAGTGCGTTTTCTCACCCGGCTTATTGAGATTGGCCGCCGCCTTGGCAAGAAGTTCTGCATCTTCGCTTTGCCTGACTAGCTCCTGTAATTTGCGCGCGAGCACCATAATGGGACAGGAACTCCGCATCTCCGCCGCAATGTTGACGCCTCGCACCACGGCGGGAATGGCCAGGTCTGAATTCAGCGTGCGGAACGCTGCAAAAGCTTTTCGGCGTTCTTCGCCGCGGAGCTTACCAACGTCAGCGTCAATAAACGTGTCGACAATCTTATCGCGTTGAGAGAGTTTCTCTTCCTCTGCCTTTCCGGTGATCCCGATGAGAAGCATCAGACAGAAGACAACGGGATAAATGTATTGCGAACGCATGCCGGTATCCTTTCAAGCGGATGGCCCCTCCGGCGGCAATTATAACGCGGCGCCGCGCCGATGCGTAGTTTTCCCGCCCTACCCACAACGGACCAGGGCTGATAGGTTCACACCGTAAGCTCTACTGCCCTACGTGAAGAACAGAAATCATGATCGAAGTAGCCACCCAAGCCGCGCGGGCTGCCGGCAAGTTGCTTGTTGAAATGCAACCACGCGTTACAGCGCGTGAAAAGGGCCCCAAAGATCTGGTGACAGAGGCCGATCTAGCGGCGCAGGAAGTCATCCGCGACATCCTGCTCGGCGAATTTCCTGATCATGAGTTTGTCGGCGAAGAAGACGGACTGCCGCCGATCGAACCTCACTCCGGGGGCAGCAAATGCCGCTGGATCGTCGATCCACTTGATGGAACAACGAACTACGTCCATAAGCTGCAGACTTTCGCCGTTTCTATTGCGGTGGAGTGCGGCGGTGTGATGCAGGCAGGCGTTGTTTTTGATCCCATCATGGACGAGTGTTTTACCGCCACGGCCGGTGGCGGCGCCTTTCTGAACGGGCAGCCGATTCAGTCGAGCGATTGCACGGAACTGGAGAAGACGCTCGCAGCGGCGAGTTTTTCGACCAGCCTCGATCCGCAATCACCGGAGATCGCGCGGTTCGTCCGCATGCTGCTAGAGTGCCGGGCGGTGCGGCGGCTTGGTTCCGCGGCTTTGAACCTTTGTTATGTTGCCTCCGGGCGTCTTGATGCGTATTGGGCAACCAGCGTGAAGCCCTGGGATGTCGCGGCCGGAGTGCTGATTGTCCAGGAAGCCGGCGGCGCCGTTTCCCACATCTCGGGCGAACCTTACGCCGTCACCGATCCGCGGTTCGCTGCAGCATCAACGCCGGATCTGCATGATGCGATGATTCCCGTGCTGAACGACACGGCCTGACTTGCTACCACCTTAGGACAGACCAAACTCCCGGCGCAGCTCATCAATGACCGCATCGGGCATCGGCGAAACCGGGCCAATGGTCTTCGCATTGATAACAGCTTCCGCGGTGCTTTCTAGCACCTCAAGACGGTCGAACGTATCGAGAATGCTGCGGCCGGTTACTACAACGCCATCGTTCTCCAGGATAGCGGCCGGGGCTGCCTGCGAAACATAGTTGGCAATGGTGCCATCGTCGCCATAGTGCGCGCCGTAGGGCGCCCGCTGCACATCGCGTAGGAATACATAGCTTTCTGGAATAGTGCGGACATCCAGCCGCGAAGCCGTCACGCTAAAGGCCGTCGCATTCACCGGATGCGCAAAGACGATCGCCTGCACGGCTGGGTGTTTCTCATAGATTGCCTGGTGCGCCTTGGCCGCGCGGCTTGCCAATTTTCCAGCTTCGCGGCGATTGCCGTCGATCAGCACCAGATCGTCCACATCCAGTTGTTCACGATCCTGCCGCGTAGGCGTAATCAGAAACGACCCGTTACTCACCCGTGCTGAAAAGCTGCCTTCCGTACTAATCAACAGCCGCTGACGGCAACCGCGGCGCAGGAACTGGCAAAGCTGCTGGCGGAGTTCCCTTTCATTCGCCGTAGCCGTACCGGGCCGGTAAGAGTCGAAGTCGACGCTGCGACGACTGGCTTCGGCAAGCTGTTCGTCTGTGAGGTAACGGACTTCGCCCAGATGCCTGGCTTTGATTAATGTCTTGCCGGCGAACTCAAATGCTTCAAAACGCTGAAACGCCTGCGACAGCGACTCACCCGCCACCACAACACCGTGGTTTTCAAGAATGACGCTATCACAACCCTGGGCGAACGTCGCGGCGATATTAGCGCCAAGCTGCTCACTACCAGGGCAAGCATAAGGGGCAAAGCCCGTCTTGCCGCAAACCGAATGTGCCTGATGAAACAGCCTGGTGTCCGGCGTCTGACGGCAGATGCTGAAGGCGACCAGCGCGACTGGATGGGCGTGCACGATTGCTTGAATATCAGGCCGCGCCTTGTAGATAGCCTGGTGAAACGGGAACTCGGAAGAAGGCGGGTGCGGACCGTCGACGCTGCCATCGGGGTGGACGCAGATAATGTCTTTCCGCGTCAAGTTCCCTTTATCAACCCGCGCAGGCGAAATCCAGATATCGCCCGCTGCGTCCCGGATCGAAAGATTCCCGCCAGACGTTGTTGTCATACGGTAACCGTAAATACGATCCATCGTCCGCATGATTTCGTCGCGGGGGTGCACCAGAGGGCGAGGTGGTTTCATTCGTTTAGCAGATCATAGAGGCTGTTGCGGGATTTCACTGACAGATTATTGTCATTCCTGCCTGGCTGTCGCCAGTTTTTTCTGAAGCTCAAATTCTTTCACCCACAGGGCTTCAAGCGCTTTGACCTTCATTGGATGGTCCGTCGCCAAGTTGCGCGTTTCGCATCGGTCTTCAGCCAGATAATAAAGCTCCCAGGGATCGCCTTTCGCAGCGACCAGCTTCCAGTCTCCCTGCCGCAGTGCACGGTTCCCTTCGTGCAGCCACCAGAGATAGTCGCGTGCGATCTTGTGATCGCTGCTGAAAGCTGGCACAAGGCTATGGCCTGGCGCCGTGGGCTGTTCCGAATCCTGCCGCTGTTTCACTCCAGCGATCTGGAGAATCGTCGGCACGATATCGATAACATGCGCGGGCGTGGTGCGCAGACCGGATTGCTTGATGCCGGCGGGCCAGTGCACTATCAGCGGCGTGGCAATGCCACCTTCATGCACCCAGGTTTTATGGCGCCGGAAAGGGGTGTTACTGCAATTAGACCAGCCAGGCCCCAGGCACAAGTATGAACCTGCCGAGCCAGGCGCCGCATCCGGGCGATGCCCTCCGGCGCGGACCATGATTTCGGCGCTGGCGCCATTATCAGAAAGAAAGAATGTCACGGTATTCTCCGCCGCTCCCATCGCTTCAACCTGCTTCAGGACACGACCGGCCTCCTGATCCAGACGGTCAATCATGGCGCCGTGAATCCGCATCTTGTCAGCTTGAAACTGCTGTTGCTGCGGCGTTAACTTCGCCCAGGGAAGCGGACGGTTCACCTCACCCGGCCCTAACTTTTCCAGCGCGTCGGGAAAGTGGTATGGCGGTCCGACGTCTGGTTCAACTTTTGAAAGCGGCGTCGTGACCAGATTGGCGGCTTGAATGCGCTGCCAGCGTTTCTGGCGGGCTTTCTCCCAGCCATCCGCGTATTTGTCTTTGTACTTTGCGATATCCTGTGGCAGCGCGTGCAGCGGAAAGTGCGGAGCCGTAAAAGCCAGATACAGAAAGAAGGGTTGCTCCGCGTAACTGGTGGCGTGCTCCTTCAAGTCTTCAATGGCATGGTCGGCGATCGCGGTGGTGCCATAAAAGTCACCGCCCGGTTTTACAGGTGACAACTTCTTGTCATTGCGGTAATGCACCTGCGGATTGAAGAACCGCCCCTGGTCCCGCAGGTAATAGGATCGGTCGAAACCGTTCTCCAGCGGCATGCCGTCCAAGTGCCACTTCCCTGAGTGGTAACAGCGGTAACCTTGCTGCCGCAACTGCATCGTCAATAAAGGCGCCCACGACGGCCGCACGCCACGCCCGCCGCTACGGACGCCCGGCACCACATCGCGACGCACCATCTGCGGGTAGTAACCCGTCAGCAACGAAGCCCGCGTCGGCCAGCATCGACCGGTGTTATAGAATTGTGTGAATTGCAATCCGCTCCGCGCCAGCTTATCGAGCACTGGCGTACGAATTTCGCTGCCATAACAACCCAAATCTGAATAGCCAAGGTCATCGGCCATGATGAGCACAACGTTTGGCGCCCTTTTTTCTTCAGCAGAATACGCTTTAGATTCAGCGAGTAGCGACGCTTGAGCAGCGGCTGCGATAAGTATGAGTGCAGCTATTCCGTGTAATAAATGCCGAAGCAAATACCGGCAGTGATCCGTGATTCCAGGGACGCTGATGAGTTTCATGGGGTATTCCAGGTTTCAGTACCAGTCCGGCGATGTGGGGCGTTTCAAATAACGGCATTCAGTTGAAAGCAAATTATAGCGAAGGGCGTGCGTGAGAAGAAAACAGATGCGGCGATAGTCGCGCGGTTCTGCCTGGCACTGCAACCCAACCAGTTGCTACATCACTATGCCGGGCACTAAGCAACGGACGGCTTAGTCGCTGAAGTTGCCTTGACGGAAGCGTCTGGGCTTGCTGAGAGAAGTGAATGACCTCTCCGGCGTGATCGCCGTTATTCGCAGCGCTGAATTGAACTGGAAACGTGTACGGGGTGGCAAATCAATGGACACCACAGTCGTTCCGGTTTGCCGCGGTGAGGATGTTTCTTAGGCGAACAAGCTTGGAACAATGTTGCCGTACACGTCTGTGAGCCGGAAATGGCGGCCGCTGGCGTGGTAGTTAAGTCGCTCGTGGTCCAGACCGAGTAGATGGAGCATGGTTGCGTTGAGGTCGTGGACGTGGACCTCGTTTTCGACAATGCCGTTGGCCGTGTCGCCCGTCCGTCCGTAAACCAGGCCGCCTTTCGCACCGCCGCCGGCGAGGAATACCGTGTAGCCATTGCAGTTGTGTTCACGGCCCGCTTTGCCTGCACGCGAACCAGCCGTACGACCGAATTCGCCGCCCCAGAATACGAGGGTGTCATCAAGCAGCCCTCGCTGCTTCAAGTCGGTCAAGAGGGCGGCGACTGGCTGATCATGCCGTTTACAGAGAATAGGTGTCAGCGTGTTGTTCTGTTCATGACTGTCCCAGCCGTATGTCCGGGCAAGCTTCTGCGACTCGGGCGCGCGGCTGTAGGGAACCAGCGTGAACCGCACGCCGCGCTCCGCCATCCGCCGGGCGATGATACAACGCTGCGCGAATTCAGCAGTTTCGGGCTGTTCGGCGCCGTACATCTTCAGCGTCGCGGCGGTCTCGCGTGAGATATCGAAGGCATCAGGAGCCTGCACCTGCATGCGGAACGCCCGCTCAAACGCGCCGATCCGCGCCGCCAGCCGGTCGTCGGCTGGGCGGCGGTTTGCGTGCTCTTCGTTCATGCGTTTTAAGAGTTCTAACTGCTTGCTCTGTTGCTGCTGAGTGAGCCAGCTATTCTTCAGATTCGGGATCAGCGGCGCGGGCTTTCCCTGTTTGGATTTTTTGGCCCGTTCATCGCCAATGACGGCGCCCTGCGTCCAGGCGGGCAGGAAGTAGCTTTGGGTAACGTCCGGATTGACATTCTGCCCGATCGAGATGAATGCGGGCAGATTTTCGCTTTCACAACCCAGCCCGTACACGACCCAGTGCCCGATAGACGGCACCGGTGTTTTGTTCTGGGGAACGCCCGTCATCACAAACGTCTGGGCATGTTCGTGGGTATTGGTATCGCCGCGCATCGAGCGGATGACGCACAGGTCGTCTGCATGCCGGGCGATGTTGGGCAGCAGTTCACTGATCCACATGCCGCTTTCGCCGTGCTGTTTGAACTTGAACGGCGCCGGCGTCACATTTTCTTTTTCCTCGGCCAGTTTGTTGATATCTGGCTTCGGGTCGAACGTGTCAATCTGCGAAGGGCCGCCACTCATCCACAGAAAAATCACCCGCTTTGCGCGCGGTGGATGATGCGCTGGCCGCGCGTTGATACTGGGCCGTTCGCCTGCCGACAGCGAGTCCTGCAACATGGAAGTCAGCGCCATGGCGCCCAATCCGTTGGCAGCGCTTCCCAATAGACTACGGCGGGAGATCATCACGTTGTTGTCATTGGATAGTGTCATGGCTTCGGCATACTTATTTCAAAAGGGGGAGGATGTGGAACCGTTCAGCCACGGTTTAGTCGACATACAGAAATTCGTTCGAAAGCAGCAGCACCTGCAGGTACGCCTGCCAGCGTGATACGTCTTCCGACGCAGGCCCGGTTTTGTTCTTCGGCGGTTCTGCCACGACTTGAGGTTCCCACGCTGCCAGAAACTCGTTGCCGGTTGCAACTTCGGCGTCTGTCGCTTCACGCCCGTATAGCAATAGAAATGCCTGCGGAATCCGATTCGCCTCTGGCAGCCTGTGTATGCGGGCGGCAAACCTGGCAGTGCTCTCTTTCATGTGGTTGCTGTTCATCAGAAACAGGGCTTGAAGCGGCGAAATCGAAGACGCCCGCCGTGGCACTATCAGATTGCTGTTGGCGCCATCGAAGAGCAGCCGCATTTCGCTGACAACATCGACGGGCGCTGGGCGCTGTTTGCCCGGCGATGCAGGATCGCGTTCTAGCCATTCCATCGTGCGATAGATCGATTCAACCTCCAGGCGCCGCCGGCGCGCTACGGCAAAAAGCTTCGTCCGCTGGGCATGTTCGCCCGGAGCAACTTCAAGTCTGGACGTCTGCTGGTAGGTGGAAGAGAGCACAATCTGCCGGATGAGTTGCTTCAGCGACCAGTTGTGACTAACGAATTCTGCACTGAGATAATCTAGTAACAGAGGGTGCGTGGGCGGCTGTCCGCTGCGGCCGAAGTTGGATAGAGACGGTGTGAGTCCCTCTCCCAGCAGGTAGTACCACACGCGGTTGACCAGCAGCCGCGCCGTCACCGGGTGCTGCGGACTGGCAAGCCAGTCGGCCAGTTCCAACCGGCCGCTCTGCGAAGTGCGTTCTCCCAACGGCGTCTGCCCGGCGCCGGCGAGAATAACGGGGAACCGGCGCGGCACCGCCTGCTTGTCATCGCCTTCGTTCTGTTGCCCTGGCTCCAAAGGAATAGCGTCGCCGATCTTGTCCGCATCGCTCTGGTCAGCCAGAGCTTCAATCTGATCGACGTGTTTCCAGGTGGCCGTAAACGTGTTGTTTTCCTTCCGCAGCCGCATGTATTCAACGGCGCCAGGATCGTCCAGCTTCAGCCCTTGCTTCTTGATTTCCGCCAGACGCTTTTCTTCGTCTTTCAGAAGCTTATCGATGTTCTTCTGGATTTTGGCAGCGTCGCCCGGAGATCCCTTCAGCTTCTCGCGTTCGCTGGCAAGACGTTGTTGCAGATCAACTAGCGCGGCCACGCGGGAAAATTTCTTCAGCTCTTTTTTCATCCGCGTTTCGTTGTGCTCGACTCTTTCCAGGCCGGTGACAAATGCGTCAAACTCCGGCTTTTTCTCTAGCAGTGGAATCTGAATCACGCGGCTGCTTTCGAAAATGCCCTTGATGGCGAAATAGTCGTTGCGGCTGAGCGGCTCGTGCTTGTGATCGTGGCAACGGGCACAGTACAGACTGACGCCCAGAAAGGTGCGGCCCAGCAGATCTATCTGCTCATGGTGACGCGATTTCAGCGACCAGGGGCGGACGGCGATGTGACCATCCAGGTGAACTTCTTCCGAGTTCTTCGCGAGCAGCAGGTCACCCGCAATCTGCATTTTCAGAAAGTCGCTATACGGCAAGTCGCGATTCAATGCCCGGATCACCCACAGCCGATACGGATCGTTTTGTTCAGACTTACCACGGTCAGGCCGGTAACGGACCTGGTCCAGCCAGTGCCGGGCCCAACGCACGCCAAACTCTTCCGAGCCGATTAGCTGGTCCACGTACTGCGCCAGCGATGGATCTTGCTGAGAGTTGTTCAGGTGCTTGTCGAAATCCTCCGGCGCCGGTGGCAGACCTGTCAGATCGAAGGAAAGTCGCCGCATCAGCGCACGCCGCGATGCTTGTGCGGCGGGCGGCACACCGGCGGCCTCCATCCGCGCCATTATGAAGCGGTCGATGGCGTTCCGCGGCCAGGCCGTGTCTTTTACCTTAGGCGTCTCTGGCTTCACAACGGGCTGAAACGCCCAGTGCGTACGATCGGACTCATAGATAACAAACCGCTTCCGCACCTTCGGCGGATCAACTTTTTCACTTGCCGGCCAGGGCGCCTGCTGCGAAATCCATTTTTCAAGTAGCGAAATGTCTTCTTCGCCAAGCTGAGGTTTGTTGCGCGGCATGCGTAGATCACCTGTATGCCGCACCGCTTGAATGAGCAGACTTGCCGCTGGCTTTCCCGGTACAATCGCCGGTCCTTTTGTCCCACCCAGCAACAAATCCTTGCGCGAAGTAAACGCCAGATTGCCGCGTGCTTTCTCAGAACCGTGACATTCTATGCAATGCTTCGCAAGCAGCGGGCGGATGCTTGTTTCGAAGAACGCGATCTGGTCATCGCTGAACACAGGTTCCGGCTCTCCTTCGATGGCTCCCTGCTCAATCCAGTTCCGCACGCGTTCGATTTCTTCGCTACTGAGCGCCTTACGCTTTTTGGGCATCCGCGGCGAGAGTGCGCCGGTCAGATACTTCAGCAGAACGCCTTCTTCCGGCTTGCCGGGAACGACTGCGGTATCGCCAGATTCGCCGCCATCGATCAGACTCAGGTACGAATCGACCCGGTATTCGCCGTCTGCTTTGTCGCCGCCATGACAGTCCAGGCAATGCTTGCGGAATAATGGCAGCACATCCGCGTGATAGCTCAGTTTTTCCTGCGCAGTCGCCCAGGAAGGAGCAGCGGCCAATGCAAATAGCACGCAGAGAACAAAAGCGGGAAACGCACGCGTCATGGTTTTACTTTTTGGAGTTAGGTTGGCTGGTTGGCGACGGCGCAGCGACGGGTTCATGCGAGATACGTTTGCACTGGAATAGATTGTTATTACCATCCGATTCAAACTTTGTGGGTCGCTTGGAGCCGGATTCGGCGTAGCAGATTCGCAGGAGGTCACCATCGATTTCGTAGATGCCCCGGTAGGTTCTCGTTTTTGCACTGTCCTTGCCGGCAAAACCTTCAATGTCAATCGACCAGGGCGTTGTGGACGGGTCTAACTGATAGGACTTCCAGCCGGCGTTTGTCAGGCCGCTGGCCATTTCGCGGCGCCCGTCACCCCGGATCAGAAAGCAGTCAGTCGCTGAAAACACCAGCTTGGCGATCCGAGGCGCGGTGTCTTTCTTGCGGGGCGGGCCGGCGCCCAGGCGTGCAAGTCGGTCGCGGCCGTCATCCTGAAAAACGACGATCTGCCAGACGCCCTTCAGCGGTCCGCCGTCGGGCGGCGTTTCAGCCGATGCCGGGCGTGTGAACAGAATTGCACAAACGGCTGCGATGAAGCAAGCTAGTGGCACGTGGTGAAAAACATTGCGCAGAATAATATTCATCGTCCGCCTTTAGAACAGTTCGCTGATGGGTTCGCTGCCGGTTTCTGCATAGGGCACGGGCCGGCCCGCTGCGTCGTAGGTATCTTCGTGATTGATCTTCAGCGCCCTACAGATGGTGGCGAAGAAGTCGCCTGCACTGACGGGCCGGTCTTTCACATCCACGCAGTCCGGCGTCGTAGTTCCCACGACCTGGCCAGTTTTCAGGCCAGCGCCGGCGAGTACGGTGGTCCAGCAACGGGCATAGTGGCCGGCGCCTTTATGGTGATTGTTGCCGCCGCCGAGCTTGGCCAGTGGGCCGCGACCGAATTCGCCCATCCAGACCACAAGCGTGCTATCGAGCAAACCGCGCTCCTTCAGATCTTCAATCAAAGCGGAAAATCCCAGATCGAGTTCAGGGCTGCGTTTCTTGACGGGTTCCGCAGCGCCGCCGTGGTGATCCCAACCGCCCCAGTTCACTTCGACAAAGGCGACCCCAGCTTCCACCAGCCGGCGGGCTTGCAGACACTGTGCGCCGAAGCCTGTTTTGCCGTAACGCTCCTGCACCTTCTGCGGTTCATCTTTATATTTGAATGCAACCGTCTTATCCGTGTGCATCAGATCAATCGCTTTACGATAGCTGGCGGCATGGGAGCGGAGACCAGCCGCGCCGAACCGGCTGGTTTCCGCCTGATGCACCTGCTGCAAAAGCCGCAGACGCCCTTGCTCACGGACCGGAATGGGCGGCTTGAGGTTTGCGATGGAACTACCCTTCAGCATCATCGGGCTGAAGTCAGAACCCAGGGCTCCCGACCGCTGAAACTTCTGGGGAACCTGCGAAGACCCCAGGTTGATGTACGGTGGCAACCCGGTTCCCGCCTGCCCGCATTCCTTCGCCACGATGGCGCCCAAACTGGGATAGTCGATAGCCACGCTGGAACGGTAGCCCGTATGCATGAGAAACTGCCCCGGCTTGTGATTGTTCAATCCGGTAGACATCGTACGGACAATCGCCAGATCGTTCATGCAAGCGGCCAGTAGCGGCAGGTGCTCGCTGATCCTAATGCCGCTAACTGCGGTGGAAATCGCCTTGTAGTCGGGATCTTTCTCAGGGATGGTGAAGGTGTGTGTCTGGCTAGGACCGCCGTCCATCCACAACAGGATGCAACTGCGCGGGCGGACCGTTTTCTGCTCACCGGCGAAAGTCCGCGCGGCCAGTTGCGGTAGCCACCCGGTCAGTGAAACGCCCGCCATAGCTCCTAAGAGCTGGCGACGGGAAGTGTTGAGATTCATGAGTCGCTCGTCTTCTCAATGATTGAAAATGAACTCGCCGCTGTTTAGCAGCACCCACAGGATGTCGGCGTAGGCGTCGGGCGTATTGTCCGGGCGATCCTTCCGCCGTTGCGGAAGGCGGCGTTTGTCGAGTTTGCTGATCTCTTCCGTCGCAGATTCGACGTACTGCTTCATCGACATCAGTTCGGCGGGCTCTGGCCGCCGGTTAAGGGCCAGAAGGTAAATGCTGGTGATGTTCTGCTCGATGGTGGCCTTACTGGAAACCGCCGCGGAAAGGGCTTCGCGGTTGAACAACTGACCATCGCCGTTCATCATCCGTAGCGCCTGCTGTAACCCGCGGGTATGCTCCGTGGCGGAACTGGGATCGGTTTCGTGGACTTCCAGAAACGCTTTCCTTTCCAGCCCGGGGTTTTTGTCGCGGGCATCTTCCTCAAGCATGGCGGCGAATGTAGGCGCCACGGTCCGCAAGGAGGCTAATAGCTGATACTCTGTCATTTGCTTAAGCGACTGGTGGGCGAACAGTTTTTGCGATGCGGGTTTTCCGCCCGGCGGGGCGCTGGTCCGCTGGTAGGTCTGGCTGTTACAGATGCAACGGATCAAGTGCTTCACATCGAAGCCGGTGGCGGCGAATTCAGCGCTGAGGTCCGCGAGCAGTTGCGGGTGGCTGGGCGGGTTATCTTCTGACATGTCGTCCACCGGCTCTACGAAACCGCGTCCAAGCAGTTGCGCCCACACACGGTTTACCATGGCGCGGGCAAAGTACGGATTCGTTTTCGAGGTCGCCCAGCCAGCGAAACTAGCCCGGTACGACTTCTGCGGATCGAGTTCCGGCTGCGGACCGTCCAGAAACTTCGCCCGGATCATCTGCCCGGTGAGTTGCCCGTTGGGGTCCTCCATGTCAATCACGGCTTCGTCGTACACACCTTTGACAAAGGAGTAGCGTGCTTTCGCTTTATCCTCGTAAATCAGATCATTGCCTTCGATGGGCTCAACCAGCTTGCCGATGCTCGTATCGCCATACACCGCTCTTTCGTATCGCACGCGTTCGAAGAACGCAGCAGCGGCCCAGAAATCGGTCTGCTCCCATTTCGCCTGCGGATGATTGTGGCACTGCGCGCATTCGATGGACTGCGCCAGAAACAGACGCGACACCGACGCGACAATGCCTTTGGGCTGCGGCCGGCCTTCGGTGTTGTGGGCGTTGATAAACGCTGTGGCGACATTCTGCGGCTGCAGCTTGGCGTCCTTCTTGCGGTTATTGGCGTTGTCTTTGTTACTGGGCAGATAGCCTTCCGCAGTTACGAGGCTGCTGACGATTTCACTCCAGGGGCGGTCTTCATTGAATTCACCTGAGAGCCAGTTGCGGAACTTATCGTGTGGGATCCGCGAGTAGGCGCCGGCAGATTTGGGGATTAGCAGTTTGTGCCAGATAATCGCCATGTGTCCGCCAAATTCCGGCGATGCCAGCCGCTGCTCGATCAGTTCCGCCCGTTTCTGCGGATGATTGCTTTCCAGAAACTTCAACGTTTCATCGAAGCTGGGCGTCCGGCCATTGAGGTCCAGGTACACGCGGCGAAGAAATTCCGCGTCGCTGGCCTTCGGCGCGGCGGAGACATCCTCCTCCTTCAACCGGACAGAAATCTGCTCGTCGATACGCCCGGCCATGACCTCAACGCCGCGAACGTCTGCGACCACCGTCGCTTCTTGATTTGTCTTGGCCGTAACCTTCGCAGCTTCACTGGCGGTCTGCGGCGCACCGGCAAGAATCCAGCGTCGCAGCAGATCCTTTTCACCGGATGTCAGTTCTCCGTCGTCAGCCGGCATTTTCGCTGTGGCGACGAACGTCCAGATAAGGCTTTCGCGTAGCGATCCTGGCTGCATTGCGCTGCCCGTCTTACCTCCCTGTATCAGCCCGGCCCGGGTCCGCAGGTCGAGCCCGTTCTTCTGCACTTTTTCGCCGTGGCAGTGCAGACACTTCGACTGGAACAAAGGCTTGATATCCACATCGAACGACGGTGCACCCGCCTCGCACAAAGAGGGCGTCAGCAGCCAGCACGCAACGAAGAACAGCTTCAAGGGGTCCCTCAGCCCTACGGCGCGTGACAGATTGAATGCTCTCTTGGACATAGCGCGTTCGTGCTAACGAAGTTTCGTGATAACAAGGCGAGGTATGAACCTCGCAGCAGATCAAACCAGAAGTTCCGCCAGCGGTCCGTCGCCGGTGGCTTTACCTTTGAGCATGGGGTCGTGGATGCCGAAGTAATCGCGGTTTTCACCGGCTACGTGCAGCAGCGTGGTATACAGATTACCGATCTCACGATGACCGTCGTTGCCCCAGTACGGATACTCGATGTAGCGACCGCACTTCATGCCGCTATTCTTCGCCGGGAACAGGACGAAGGGCCATTCCCAGCAACGGCTGTGATGACCTTCGGCCGCGTCCGACAGGTAGACCACGGTTGTGTTGTCCAGCATCGAACCCTCGCCTTCAGGAACGGCATCCAGCTTGTTCATCAGGCGGGCAATCAATTCGAAATGGAAGGCGCGGATCTTCGTGCCCATTTCCCAGGCGGTCATGCCGTTGTAGCTGCCGCCATGGCCAATTCCGTGTTTGCCGAAGTCGATCCCGAGCCCGGTGAATTTAACGCCAAAGTACGGGTTGCCGGCGCCGGAGGAAATGGTCAGCGCGTTGGTCAATCCGCCAATCAATGCGGCAGCGCCGATATCGAACTGGGCATCAAGCCGGTCGGTTTCAACGGCTGACGTATACTTGTCACTGACGACCGGCGCCTGTTTGCGGAGCGTATTTTCAATCTCGTTAAGGCGGCTCTGCCGGTCGCGCATCGCTTCGTAGGCTTCCAGATGGGCTTCGAGCTTCCGCCGCTCGGCGCCGGCGACCTGACCTTGCAGCTTGCGGACATCATCGAGCAGGAAGTCGAGCACGTTCGTCTTCGCCTTGAATCCGGCCTTGGCTTCGCCGCCAGCCACACTGCCGAAGAGGTTGGCGTAAGCAGCCGATGGATGGCACGTGGTCGGCATGGGCTTTCCTTTGGCCCAGGCGGAACAGTTGTAGATTACATTCTGCTCCGGCTTGCCGGTCATACCTAATCCAACGTGCGTGAAAACGCCGCCCAGTTTCTTCCCCAGAGCCACGTCGATCGTTTCGCCTGTGGGCGATCCGCTGTTACCTACACCGCCGCCGCAGTTGTAACAGCCCAAGGCGCCGAAATCATTGGAGTGGCCGCCGCCAGCGATCTTCCCCGACAGACCGTTGATAACCGTTAGCCGGTCCTGAAAGGCTTCGATGGGCTGCAAGGCCGGTGGCAGTTCACGTTGGGTAAGGGGTGTATCTATGACGCGGTCGCGGTTCTTTTCTTTTCCACGTTCGATATCGACCGGGGTAATCTGTTTCCAGGGCAGACCGTTGCCTTCCACCACAAAAACAAACCGCTGCGGGTAGCGGGCAACTCCGGCGGCCTGCGCCTGGATCTGGCCAAGTACAGGCGAAAGTAGAGCCCCACCGGCGCTGAGCGAAAGACCCTTTAGAACATTACGGCGATTGACTTTCATACCCTTTGATCCTTCATACTTTCGATTGACTTAATATTTCAGTTGAATTTGTTACGGCACGGCGGGAAGCTTAACGCTGCCCGGTGGCCTCGGCGTCCCGATTCCTGCGATAAAGAAATGCATCGCTGGTCAGCAGCGAAGTAATAAGCGCCTTCATGCTACCCCCGCTTTCGACGTAGGCCCGGTCGGCAGCGAGCAGGACTGGAGCATCGGCCAGCGTTTCATTACGCCCCATCCAGAAACGGAACGCATGCCGGACGAAGACCTGCCGGACGCGTGGTGAATCTGCCAACGCGTGCATCAGTTCGACCGCGTTCTTATAGTCGCCGTCCACTTCCGGATCACCACTGCCGGTGACTTTCCCCGCAGCGTCGACCGGCACGTGCCGCATGACGGGACCTTGTGGCTGCCCCTTCTTATCAACATTCTTTGCGGTGGCCTCAAGATCGAGCACAGGCTCGGCTTTACGATAGTCTCCGAGGAAGTTGTAGTTTTCAAACATCAGGCCCAGTGGATTCATCTTTTTGTGACATTGCCAACAGTAAGATTCCGTGGTGATGTCCATCCGTTTCCGCAGCGTATGATGCAGGGCGTCGGGCAGCTTCGCATCGACGGAGATAGGCAGGTCCGGCACAACACCGCCCAACAGCCTTTCGCGGACCCACTTGCCGCGCTGCACAGGATGGTTCTCATTGTTCGAAGCGAAAGCGGCCAGCCACGCGGGTTGCGTTAAAACGCCCGCGCGTTCGCTTTTGGGTAAATCGAGCGGTTGTTTGCTGTTCCACTCCCAGTCAAGCGGCAGCCCGTACCAGTCGTGCACCGCAGCCTTTTGCAGCGGATCGCGCGGGGGCACAGGGATGAGCTTGCCGGTCTTTTTGTCCTTCTTCGGCTGCTTCTTTTTGAAAGCTTTGACGGGAACAAACTTCCGGGCCTTCGTGTCGTAGCGGGCGTTGACGAATGATTTACTGGTGGTGAGTAACTGCTTCAGTACATCACGGTCTTCGTCCAGAATAGTCTGGATCAGAAGCCGCGTATCGTTGATGACAATTTCCGGCCGCCACTGCCCGCGACCGAGGTCTTTGAACACGTCTTCGGCGGCTGTGTAGTCAAAGTACTCATCAAAGAAACGCATGATCTGCGGCTTGTCCGCCTTGGGATCGTTCAGAATCCGCTCGACCTGTTTCCGCACTTCGTCCGTGGAGGAAAGCTCGTCTGCAGCAGCCGCTTTGAGCAACTCCGCGTCCGGCGCCTTGTCAGTGAGGGCGAAAGCGATTGCATAGGCGATCTCACGCGGGGCAAGCATCACGCGGCCGTGCTCGTCAACATCGCCACGGGCCAGTTCAAAGCGGTACATGGCCTCGGGCAACATAAGAATCGTCGCCAGCGTGCTCTTAACGCCGATACGCGGACCAGCGTCATCGATATTCCTCTCCATCAGTTGGGTGAACTTCTGCAGCTCTTCCGCCGAGGGTTCGCGAAGCAGCGCCATCTGGAACTGCCGGTTAATAGCCGCAGCGACCGCCGCCGTGCGTTTGTCCGGCGAACCGGCGACTTCGAGCAACGCAGCAAACTCTTTCACCGGGCGACCGCGCAACTCACCGCACTGAATGGAAACCAGCTGACTGGCGTTGCGGAACAGTTGATTGATCGTCGGCTCATCCACCACAAACAACGCGGAATAGTCCTTGAAGCCAGCAGCACTACTGGTCGAGAACGGCTGTCCGACACGCGCGTCTTTCGAAATCCGCGGCACCGTTGAAAGGTAGATCTGCGGGCGTATCCGCCAGATACGTGCGGGCGAAGCAACCGGCGCGGTAATCCTGCCGGAGAACAAAGCGTCGTGATCCACCCGGTTGCCATAACCCGGCAGCGCGAGCTCTGCGCCGATTTCGCTGACATCTTCGCCAGCTTTGGTTAACTCCTTTTTAATCCAATTCACAATGCGGGCGGACTTCAAAGCGTCTGGCTGCGGCTCCCCTTCAGGCGGCATCTCCCGGATTGCCAGGCGTCTAGCGACCTTCTTCCAGGTGGCAATTTCTTTTCCGCCCATGCTTCCCTCCAGCGCGTGCAGCGAAAGCCCAGCTTCAGGATCGTCTGCGCCGTGGCAGCTTGTGCAGTGCTGTTGAAGGAAAGGTTTAACGGTGTCACGGAAGTCCACCGTATCGCCGGCGTTTGCATATGCCGGAAGCAATAGCCCCAGCAGACAGAAAACCTGCGTCGACAGGTGGCGATGTACGCGGGTTGAGATTCGCGGGGATTTCACAGGACAAGCTTTCATATCTGGCAGCAGAAGGATTCAGGTGGGACAGTCTGACGACTGCGGTGGTAAATCATGCGAAAATTCCGTTGACGATTTTTCCGTGAATATCTGCAATCGTCTGATCGCGGCCGCCGTATCTAAACGTGAGCTTGCGGTGATTGAGCCCCATCAGCCAGAGAATGGTCGCGTGCAGGTCGTGAATGTGCACTTTGTTTGCAACCACCTTGGCGCCGAGTTCATCGGTCTTGCCGTAGGTGAAGCCGCGTTTAACGCCGCCGCCCGCCAGCCACATGGTGTAGCCGCGCGGATGATGTGCGCGGCCGTCTGCTTCCTTGGCGTTCTCCGCCGTAGGCGTGCGGCCGAATTCGCCGCCCCAGAGCACCAGCGTGGAGTCCAGCAAGCCCCGCTGACGCAGATCCCGCAGCAGCGCGGCAACCGGCTGATCGATAACCGCAGCATTGTGTTTCAGACCTGCCCGCAATTTGCTGTGCTGATCCCAGCCCCGGCGGCCGCCAACGGAGATGCTCACCACACGCACGCCGCGTTCCACCAGGCGGCGGGCGATCAGGCACATCGTCGCGAAATCTGCTGTGCTTTCGGTCAGCGTTCTGGAAAGCCGCGACAGCTTCTTCGTACCGGTAACGCCGTAAGACGCCAGCGTTGCCGCCGTTTCACGCGAGAGATCCACGGCTTCCGGCGCGCTCATCTGCATGCGGAAGGCAAGCTCGGCAGCTTCGATCCGGGCATTCAATTCGCTGGCATCATCCCGCTGATTGATCTGCAGCCGGTTCAGTTCACCGAGCAGATCAAGCTGATCCCGCTGCACCTCTGCGGGAAGATACGGCCGGATGTTGCGGAGCCCTTTGCCCACAGGCATCCCTTGATGTTGCGCTGGCAGAAACCCAGAGCCGTGATGCTGGCCGTTTGCCAGGTACACAAACGCAGGCAGGTTCTGGTTGGCCTTGCCCAGCCCGTAGCTGATCCACGATCCGAAACTGGGCATCGGCCGGCGGTTGAAACTGGTCAGCACTTCCCGCTGGGCGCCGGGATGGTTGTTGTCTTCGCAATACATCGACTCGACGATGCACAGTTCATCCATCACGCCGGCCATGTGCGGGAACAGTTCACTGGCGTAATGACCTGCTTCTCCATGCTGGTTCATTCCGAAGGCGTGCGGCATCACAAAACTGCCAGCGTTCCGCGCGCCTTCGACTTTCACCTGTTTACCCGCATTCTTATTCAGCTCCGGCTTGTAGGTGAAGGTTTCAAACTGCGAAGGCCCGCCCTGCATATTCAGAAAGATCAGGCTCTTAGCCCGCGGCGGATGATGCGGCTTCTGCGAGCCGGTTGCAGCCGCAGCGTCATCCGCCAGCAGTGCGCTCAACCCGATGCTACTGGCCCCGGCGAGTCCGGCGAGCATCTGACGGCGGGTGGGATTTAGTTCATGCACATTCACACCTTCTATCAATTCCGGGTTCAGTTCAGGTGAATGAATTCACTGGCGCACATGAGAACGTGGATGTACCGGTTCAGGCCATGCCTAGCCAGAAAAGCCCCGCCCAGTTCCCGCTCAGCAGCGATGGGGGAACGTGCAAACATCAACTGGTAAGCAAGTTCAATCTGCCTGTCAGCAGCGGCCTGTGGTTCTAGTGTCTTGATACGCTGGGCGGTGTCTTCCGAGAGCCGCCGCACCATTTCACTGTTGAGAAAATGCAGGGCCTGAGGCGCCGTTACGGACCGCGCGCGTTCGACCGTCAGCAGTTCCGTACTGGCACCGTCAAATGTCACTCGCTCCTGCCCGCTGTCGCGGCAATAGATGGCCCGCGGGCCGCCATAGCTCTTATCTTTACGGCGCTGCTGCGGCCATTTGTTAATGGCCGGAACGGGCTCGACCATACCGAGTTCCAATTTGCCCGCCACTGCCAGCAACTGATCCATAATTTGCTCGAACTGCAAACGCTTGGGAATCGCCCGCGTGTAGAGCGCGTTGGTGGGATCTGCGGTAAGGCTTGCCTGCTGCGGGTTCACAGACTGGCGGTAGGTGCGGCTGAGAGCGACTTCGCGGATGATCTTTTTTAGCGACCAGTTTTCTGCAATCAGCCGGGAAGCCAGATAGTCCAGCAGTTGCGGATGGGTAGGCGCGTCGCCATTTGTCCCAAAGTCGTTAGGCGTCGGCACAATCCCACGACCCATCAGCCGTAGCCAGATGCGGTTCACGATCACGCGCGCCGCAAGCGCGTTATCCGTTGCAGCAACCCAGCCAGCAAGCTCCAGCCGTCCGCTCTGTTCGCTGCTGGTGATCCGGGGCGGCTTCTTAGGGAAGAAGACTTCGGGCAGACGCCGGGCAATCTGTTCGCCGCGGCGACTCTTGTCACCACTTAATAGAAGATAGGTGTCGCCAATGCGTTTCGGCTCCCGGTCCTTCAGTGTGACAATCCGTGTGCTGCTGCCAGGTAGCTCTACGCCATCGCGGACGGACTTGGGAACTTCACTGCTGGTGAAGATACCCGCCAGTGCGTAGTAGTCTTCCTGCGAGAACGCATCAAACTTGTGATCGTGGCACTTCGCACAATTGAAGCTGATCCCGAAGACCTGCTGTCCGAGCACTTCCAGGCTGGACTCCACAAAATCATCTTCGCGGGCGTTGTAAGCGATAAACTGGGTGGCGATCAGAGCGTCTCGCTGCTGCGATTCGTTCTTCAACTTCAACTGATCACCCGCGATCTGCCAGCGAAGGAATTCGTTATAGGGCAGGTCGTCGTTCAGCGCGCGGATCACCCAATTACGGTAATAAGCACTTGTCTCCAACTGCGGGTTATAGCGGATGCCATCCAGCCAGTGCCGCGCCCACTGTTCACCGAACCGGGGAGACGCAAGCAGATCGTCAACCAGTTTCTCGTAGGCCGCATTGTGGCTGCCAGATTCGAGCGAACTGAACCGCTGAACCTGCTCTAGCGTGGGCGGCAAGCCCGTTAGATCGAAACACAGGCGTCGCAGCATCGATAGTGGCGTGGCGTCGCCCGCCGGCTGCAACCCCGCGTTTTCGATGGACTTGAGAATGAAGCGGTCAACTGGCTGGCTGGACCATGCATTGTCTTTGACCGCAGGAATAGCCGCGTTTGTCAGCGGCTGATACGCCCAATGCTTACGGCCCTCTGCGTAGTCGATTTCATACGAAGCTTCTACGGGCTCGCCATCGCGTGGATCGGGGGCCCCCATTTCGATCCAGCGGACAAAGTCAGCAATCACATTCTCCGGCAGCGTTTCGTCAGGCGGCATCTCAATGGACTCACGCCGCAGCGATTCAACAAGCAGACTCTTCGCCACGCTGCCTGGCACAACTGCCGGCCCGCTATCTCCGCCCTTGCGGATTCCTGCCCGCGTATCAAGCTGCAACCCGCCTTTCAGCTTGCGGCTCTTTGCTGCACCAGCGGAATGGCAAGCGTAGCACTTCTGAACCAGTACGGGCCGTATCTTCGCTTCGAAAAACTTCACGCCCTCGTCCGCCCGCAACGCGCCGGGCGGAACCGCCACGGCTACTAATACAAGCAGAAGAGAAATAACGCTGTGAATCTCAGCAACCCAACGTCTTGCAAGGCGTCTACCTGACGCGAGACGCACATGCGGGCGATCGTTTCTATCTGGACTGCCTGTTTGCATCAAAATACACGTGGTAGTCAGGATGGAGCGTCTGTTGCGGCAATTCGCCACAGAGCTGATTCTGGCGGGTTCCTTCTAAACCACTAATGTCCGCTGATGGCCGGATCAGCCGCAAAAAATTAAAAATTTGTATAGCCCGTAAAATCCGTGGCTAATTGTCAGCAAGGCGCACATTAGTACGTAAGAGGCGAAACGTATGGATCAGACAGCAGACGGAGACCCGGCAGAAAACCATCAGGAATTCGTTGCTCTGTTCGTGCGTCACGAAGCTGCCATTCACTCCTTTGTGCTCACTTTGGTCCCCGATGCGGAGCTTGCGGAGGATATTGTGCAGCAGGCGAGTCTCACCATGTGGCGGCGGTTCGAGCAGTACCAGCCCGGCACAAGTTTCCGCAACTGGGCCTTTCAGGTCGCCAAATTCACCACCATGAACTACCTGGTCAAAATCCGCCGCGACCGCCACGTTTTCAGTGAACAGTTGATGGAACTGCTCGCCGACGAAGCAGCGCGCGAAAGCGAACTGCTTGCCGCCCAGCGGCGGGCTTTAGGTGAGTGCATCGAGAAACTTAGTGACGAAGACCGTCGCACGGTGGCAGGCTGTTATCAGGAATCCAGCACGATCAAACAATTTGCAGAAGCCATCGGTCAGACGCCCAACGCCGTCTACAAACGCCTCAACCGTATCCGTTCAGCATTGCAGCAGTGCATCGAACGCCGCCTTGGCCTGGAGTCTTCGTGATGAGCCAGGAACAGTCAGAAACTCTGCAAAGCCTCATCGAAGCGGTGATCAATGGCGATGCAACAGCCCAACAGCAACAGCGGCTTGAAGAGCGGTTGGTGGCAGACCCAGCGGCGCGCACCGCGTACCTGCAATATGTGAATCTACACGCGGGACTGCACCGCCGGTTTCTGGCAGGAGACGCCGCCAGTGCGCCCGAGGAGAAGCAGGCACCAGTGGTTGCGAAACAGGCGACACTCGCGTGGAAGAGGACGCTGATGGTTGCGTTGGCAGTGCTGCCGGTGCTTCTGCTGGCAGGCTGGTGGCTGTATACGGATGGCCAATCGCGTGACGAGCGGATGAAGTCACCCGTGATTGCGCAGGCCGGACCAGCGGCCTTCATCACCTCGGCAGGCGGTGAGCAGATTGCTGCTGAGAAAGGTGCGATTCTGCGGCCGGGTGAATCCGTTGTAACCTCCACTGAAGACGGCCGCGTTGTGCTGCGTTACGAAGACGGCGCCGAGATTATCGCACTCGGATCTACGCGACTGTCCCTCGAACCTTCCCGTGGCAGGGGCAAGCGGTTGAAGCTGGACGCCGGCATGATCTCGGCCAAAGTCACGCCACAACCCTCGCATGCGCCGCTGATTATTGAAACACCGCACACAAGCGTCCGTGTTGTGGGGACGCAGTTTGCGTTGGCCGCCGACGCCCGCGCCGGCACACGGCTAGAGCTCGAAAGCGGGCGTGTCGAACTGCTCCATGGCGACGATGAACGGATCGCTATCGAGGCCGGCTCTATTGCCATTGTTCAGAACGCCCAGGCGCCGGTGCAGGTTAGCCCCCGGCCGCTTGTGGTCACCACGCCAGATCGTGAAGTTGTCTTCCGCGGCTTGCGATCGATCGGTTATTCCGGCGACGGTGGCCCGATGATCGGGGCAACACGGTGGCAGGCATTTTACTGGCACGACGACGAACGACTGGAGGTTGTTCCGCTGCACGAAAACGGCAAAAAGGGTATCGACCTGCGTCTGCAACACGGGGCGAATCTTGTCTATTACAACCGCACCAGCAAAGAACTGGTCAACTGGGACGCCACCACAAGGCAACCCGTTGACGCATTCCGCAAAGTCGCAGATCTCAAGCGGCAGTTCCGCAAGACGGAATCCCGCACCTCAGACTGGAATCCTGCGGGCCACATCGCCGCGATTTCTCCCCAGGATAACTGGCTGGCGTTCCAGGTTGGCCGTGAATTCCGGGTCTGGCGCGTTGAGAAAAAGTTGTGGGCGGCATTTGCGAAAGACTACGACCGCCGGTTCGTGAGCGCACTCGCCGGGTCGCCCGATGGCCGTCTACTCGCAATCGCGGTTCGTCGCGACCGTCTTGATCTGGTGGAAATTGCCACCGGCAAAGTAACCGCCACCTGGCCGCTGAAGCACGAGGTTCCCTTCAGTATGGATTTCTCGCGCAGCGGCAGATTACTTGCCGCCAGTTTCGCAGGGCGTGTCGCTGTTTACGATGTAGAAGCCGGTAACATGGTCAATAAGTTTGAGGAGCCCGGCCTAGCGTTTCTACGCATTTCCGTCTCCGCCCAGGAACGGTTTGTCGCCGCATCGACTCCCAGTGGGCAGGTCTGGCTGTGGGACATCGTGAACAATCAGGCACTGCCGGTGCTGGAAACCGGCGCCCCGGTCCGCGGACTTGAGTTCGCGCCTGATAGCGACGAGCTGACGGTGCTTGCGCCAGGCGGGCGGGTAACACTGTGGGATATTTCAAAATACGCCTCCGCTCCGTCGAGGTAATGGCTGCGGCCTTCGTTCAACACCCGTAGTCAGCATCGCGGGTATGTCAACTGACTTGCAAGAGGCAAACATGCTCGCAATCCGAATGACCCTTGCCACGGCCTTGCTATTTAGTGTCGCCCATCAGGTAGGGGCTGACGACGCGAAGGGTATTGAGTTTTTTGAAGCAAAGGTTCGCCCTGTTCTTGTCCAGCATTGTTACCAGTGCCATTCAGCCGAGGCGGAAAAAGCCGGTAAACTCAAAGCCGCTCTAAGGCTCGACTCCCGCGCTGGCATCCGCGCCGGTGGAGAAAGCGGACCGGCCGTCGTGCCAGGAGACGTGGACGAAAGCCTGTTAATATCTGCGATCCGGCACGATCAGTTCGAAATGCCTCCCAAAGGCAAGCTGCCAAAAAGCGTCATCGCTGATCTTGTGCAATGGGTTGAGATGGGCGCCCCGGATCCACGTCAGGGCGGCGTGTTGGCCGCGAAAGAAGAGATCGACATTGAAGCGGGGCGCAAGTTCTGGTCCTTCCGCCCAATTCACAAACCCGCCGTACCTGCCCCAACATCTGACTGGCCAGCGACGGATGTCGACCGGTTCATCATCACGGGGCTTGAACATGCAAAGTTACAACCCGTTGCAGATGCGTCGCCGGTGGCGCTGGTCCGGCGATTGTATTTTGATTTGACGGGTCTTCCTCCTTCTCCAGAGGAATTGAAGACCTGGACCAGCCGGCTATCGAAGGGCAAAGGCGGGCGAGTCGATCAGCAAAGCCTGACAGCGCTGGTGGATCATCTGCTGGCTTCGCCCCGTTACGGCGAGAGGTGGGGGCGGCACTGGCTGGATATTGCACGTTTTGCGGAGTCAAACGGCGCCACAAAAAACACGATCTGGCCCGATGCCTGGCGATACCGCGACTATGTGATCGATGCTTTCAACGACGACAAACCCTATGACGAGTTTCTCACCGAGCAGATCGCCGGCGACCTGCTTGAATCGCAATCCGATGAACAGCATTGGCAGCGGATTGTTGCAGCGGGCTTCCTGGCCATGGGTTCCAAAGCAAACGACGCGACGCGGATGGAAGTAATTGGCGAGCAGCTTGACGTGATGAGCCGCGCGATGCTGGGTCTGTCTATTGGTTGCGCACGCTGTCATGACCATAAATTCGACCCCGTTCCCACGCGTGATTTCTACGCACTCGCCGGAATCATGCAGAATACCGCCATTCTCGATGGCAAGCCGTTTGCTTCCGCGACGCCGCGAGTCGAAAAAAGCAGGTTGCAAAAAGTAAAGTCGTTTGAACGGGCCGTCGCAACGGCCTCTCGCAGCATCGTGCAGGCAAACGAGCGACTGGAAGAGATAGCGGAACAACAGAACCTTAGCCGGCTGCCAGGCGAAGCTTGGGAAGACACCATCGCCCGGTTCACGGATAACGGCCGGAAGGAAAAGGCCCGCACAACACTCCAACAACTAAAGCAAGCCACCGCAGATCTTGAGAAACTACGGCAGGCGGGTCCGCCCGATGTGCTGCAAGGGGTATCCGTCACCGATCGCGCCGCCAAAGGCAACAAGTGGCTGAATGCACAGATCCACATCCGTGGCAGTGACAGTAATCTTGGCCAGGAAGTGCCCCGCGGCGTTCCAGAGGTGCTGCTTACTTCCAGCGCAGAACAACCAGAAATCGGTGCGAAAGAAAGCGGGCGGTTGCAGCTTGCGGCGGTCGTCAGCCAGCATCCACTGGCGTCGCGAGTCATCGTGAACCGCATCTGGCACCATCTGTTCGGACGCGGACTTGTGCGCACGGTGGACAATTTTGGAACGCTGGGTGAGCCGCCCACGCATCCATTGCTGCTGGAATGGCTGGCGTCAAAATTTATCGACGATGGCCGGTCGATCAAGAAGACGATTAGACGTGTCGTTCTCAGCCGGGCCTATCAATTGAGCGCCGTGTCTGGAACAGATCAGCGGCTGGTGGATCCTGATAACAGACTGATCTGGCGGCATAGCCCGAAACGGCTGGATGCAGAAGCGCTCCGCGATGCAATCCTCGCGGCGAGCGGCCAACTGGATGTAAGGCGGCCTGACCGGTTTGACAACGCGATCGCTGTCAGCCAGATGACCAACCCTGCGGTTGCCGACGCAACTACGATCCGCGCCGTTTATCTACCCGTCGCACGCGGCCATACGGTTGATGTTTTCGATGCCTTCAATTTCCCACCCTCAGACCTTGTGGTAGGCCGGCGGGAAACACCTTCGGTGCCGGCGCAGGCGTTGTTCATGATGAACAGCCGGTTTGTAACCAGACACGCCCACTATATGGCGAGGCGGCTTCTAGCAGAGAACCTCAATGACAACGGACGGATTGAATTGGCGTTTCTGCAGGCTTTTGGCCGGGCGCCTTCACAAGAGGAAACCGCGTCGGCTCTGAGCTTTATCAACGCGTTCCAGCAGCCAGTTACGGTTGAAGATGCCCCGCAGACAAGCGGCAAGCAGGCGGCGTGGGCCGCGTTCTGCCAGTCATTGTTCGCATCTTCCGAATTTCGCTTCTTACGGTAGGCAACAGGAAAAAATGCATCAACACATTTCCCGCAGACGTGCGTTGCAGCTTAGTGCTGCCGGTTTCGGCAGCCTTGCCTTCCAGGCGTTGGAGCAACAATCGCGGGCAGGCTCAACGACCCCTCGACCGCATTTCACGCCGAAGGTGAAGCGTGTCATCTTCATGTTCATGGAAGGGGGCCCTTCGCACGTCGACACGTTCGATTACAAGCCTGCCCTTGCAAAATACACTGGTAAGCGGCCGCCGTATGATCAGCCCAAAGCGGGGGGCACCGGGCACAAAGACTCGGTGATGCAGCAATCGCCGTTCAAGTTTTCGCAACATGGCGAGAGCGGCCTGTGGATCAGCGAACTCTTCCCGGAAATTGCCCGGCACGCTGATGATCTCTGCCTGATCAACAGCATGCATCACGAGACGGGAATTCACACGCCCGGCTGCGTGATTATGCACACGGGCGACTTCCGCTTATCGCGGCCTTCTATGGGGTCCTGGATTACGTATGGACTCGGCGCCGAAACCGAAGAGTTGCCCGGCTATATCGTCGTCAACCCGCGCGATCGCAATATCCCGGCCGGTTGTTATTCCAATGCCTTTCTGCCCGCGCAGCATCACTCAACAATCATGCGGAATGTGGGGCTGGACCCGGATTTATCGAAGGCCATCCGCAACGTAACGAATCGTCATATGGCCGGTGAGCGGCAGCAACGCCAGTTGCAATACATACAAAGTCTGAACCAGCAGTTCCGCAGCAAGCAGGACGATACTCAGGTTGACGCGGTCATCGAATCTTACGAGCGGGCTTACCGCATGCAGTCCGCCGTGCCGAAGCTGTTTGACTTCAAAGACGAAAGCCAGCACACGCTCGACCTGTATGGCATCGGTAAGAAGGCCCGCCCCTTCGCTGTCCAGTGCCTGCTTGCGCGGCGGATGGCGGAGGCGGGTGTGCGTTTCATCGAGATCAGCCAAGGCGGCTGGGATAGTCATAACGACCTGCAACGCAACCTGGCCGGCGCCGCCCGCAATGTTGACGCTCCGATTGCGGCGCTGATGACGGATCTGAAACAGCGCGGCCTATGGGATGAAACGCTGCTTGTGTGGGGCGGAGAATTCGGCCGCACGCCGGCCATCGAAGACATGAAAGACAAGAGTTTCGGCCGCGACCACAATGGCGCCGGATTTACGTACTGGCTGGCGGGTGGCGGAGTTAAAGGCGGCATCCGGCACGGCGCCACCGATGAACTTGGCTGGTACGCCGAGGAAGAAAAGGTGCACGCCCGCGATCTGCACGCCACGATATTACACCTACTAGGTATCGACCATCAGAAGCTGCAATTCCGCTACGGCGGGCGGGACTACACGCCTACGGATGTCGACGGAGCAGTGGTCCAGGGCGTGCTGTCCTAACACTGCCTGGCACATCGAGGCGATACAGATATATGAAAACATCGCCCGGCTAACACAACAAAAAAACCGCCGCTGAATCCTGGTGAGTCAGCGGCGGTTCGCTTTGGCTTCCGCCCGGTACTTTGTGGACGCTGTTCTACGCGAACAGTTCGTTGATGACTTTGCCGCCGTTGGCGATCTTCATGGGGCGGCCGTTGTTGGCGGTGAAGGTGGTCTCGAGGTTGATGCCCAGGGCCTTGCAGACCGAAGCCATCACGTCCTGCGAGGTGTAGGGCTGCGTGTCCACACGGGTGCCGTCTGCGTTGGTGGCGCCTACGGCGATGCCACCTTTCATGCCGCCGCCGCCGACAACCACGCTCCACGCGCGGGCCCAGTGATCGCGGCCGCCGTTGCCGTTGATGCGGGGCGTGCGGCTGAATTCGCCCATCCAGATGATGGCCGTATCTTCCAGCAGACCACGCTGCTCCAGATCTTCGACCAGGGCGCTCATGCCGCGGTCAATCATCGGCAGCTTGTTGTCTTTCAGCGTGGTGTGAATTCCTTGGTGGTTGTCCCAACCACCGTTGTCCACTTCCACAAACGGCACGCCGGTTTCGACCAGACGCCGGGCCATCAGGCAGCTACGGCCGAAGGCGTTGTCGCCATAACGCTCGAGGATGGCTGGATCTTCTTTGTTGACCTTGAAGGCGTCCATCTGCTTGCTGGTCATCAGATTCAGCGTCTTCTTCAGGATCTTCATGTGGTCTTCAGCGGCGGAGCCGCGTTTCTGACCGATGAAGCCTTTTTCGACCAGCTCAAGCGCGGCCATCCGCTGTTCCAGACGGCTCTGCTCGACGCCCATTTTCAGGTTGCGGACCTGGCCGGTGCTGCTGACCGAGAACGGCGCGAAGGCCATGCCCAGGAAGCCCGGTCCGGCGCTGTTGCCGCCGATGCTGACAAAGGGCGGGATCTCCAGCTCTTTCCGCTGGTCGATCAGTTCGTGCGAGAGCACGGCGCCGTAGCTGGGGTGCTCCATGTTGGGGTTGGGCACGTAGCCGGTGTGCATGTAATAGCGGCCGCGGCCGTGATCGGCTTCGCGGGTGTTCATCGAACGGATGATCGCCATGTTGTGCATCTGCTTGGCCATCATCGGCAGATGTTCGCTGATCTGCACATCGCCCGACGTGCTGATCGGTTTGAACGGGCCGCCGGTCGGGGCGCCGGGCTTGAGATCCCACATATCGATGGTTGAAGGACCGCCGCCCATCCAAAGCAGAATGGCGCTCTTACGGCGTTTCTTCAGATCGGCCGCATTGGCCTGAATGCTGTGGCCCATCGACAAAGCCGTCGCCGTCACCGCCGAGGCGCCAGCCAGATGCGACATAAAGTGCCGCCGGTTCATTCCCGTTGGAGTCTTGAAGTTCATGGTTATGTTCCTTTTCTTTATTTTTGAATTGATACGCGTGGGTTAAGGCCGCGTTTTAATTTGCGACCGTGTCCGCCCGCGATTAGTGATTGAGAATAAATTCGTTGCTGTTGAGGATCGCCCAGAAGATATCCTGGAGCGCCGCCGTATTTGCCTCCGCCAGCAGTTTGGCATCGCGTTTCTGGCGTGCTTCCAGCATACGGGCCTGGAGCAGTTTGTTGGCAATGCCCATCTCACGCTGAGATGGTGGGCGGCTCAACGCAGCGAGGAACAGGTAGTCGATCCGCTGTTTGTTCGACGCCTTCTGGTTGTTGGCAACCTGATGCAAGAAGCTGCCTTGTTTGCCGTCGGTAGCCTGCTTAATCAGTTCACCGTTGAACAGCATCAGAGCCTGCGGGATGGTGCCATTGAAGGTGGTAGTCTCATCACCTTCGTCGGTGCCAAACGCTACGACAAACTGCCGCAACCATTCGCTCTTTTGCTTCTCCTGCTCTTCATAGCTGCCACGGGTTTTGTGAGCCTGAGTGGCAACAAGCAGAGACTCGTACAGCTCTTCCGCACGCATCTGCCGCATGTAGAAGTGGCTGAATTTCGGATCTTCGCCCAGCGAAGGATCATCGACTTTGTTAGAGTCGTTCAAACGACTGGACAGTCCATATGGCTGCGACAGTGCGATCCACTTGATCAGCTCTTTCTGGTTGTAGCTGTTCTTACGGAATTCGGCGCCGAGATATTCAAGCAGTTCAGGGTGTGTTGGCGTATTGTGCGGGCCGAGGTCGTCAATCGGCTTGGTGAATCCGTAGCCGAAGAAGTGGGCCCACATGCGGTTAACGGCCATCTTGTCGAGATACTCTGACTGCATCATCAACTTGCCGAGTTCCGTGCGGCGATCCACTTCGTCAACGTAGCCAACCGACTTGATGGAGGTGCCGTCGACAAATACAGGGTAGGCGGCACGCATCTCTCCGTTACGCAGTTCGTAGTAAACTTCTGCTTCTTCGGGATCGTTGCTTTCGCCAGCGAAATCCTGGTTGTCCAGTTCCACGTACTCGATGTCGCGGGTGCCATCGACAAAGCGCCGCAGGGCGGTTGTCTGACGGAAGAAGGCGTTCATCTCCCAGAATTTCTGCTGCTTCCATTCGTTAAACGGATGGTTGTGGCACTGCGTGCACTGCACCTGCAGACCTAGGAACACCTTCGATACATCGGCGGTGGCCTGAGTGGCTTTCTCTTCGAGCTTCATCACCAGGAAGTTGGTGGCGCCGTTGAAATTCTCATGCCCAGGCGTGGTTGCGCCTTTGGCCGTCACAAGCTCGTAAGCCATCTTGTTGTAAGGCTTGTTGCGGGCGAACGAGTCACGCAGATACTTCTGCATGCCGGGACGGCTAATCAGCGAACGGCGATCGTTGCCGCCATTGCGGCCAATCAGCGTATTGGTCCATAACGTGGTCCAGTTGCGGGCGTATTCTTCGGTGTAGTCTTCGTCGTACAGCAGTTTGTTCAGCAGATCGACCTTCTTGGTCGGGCTTTTGCTGGTGACGAAATCCCTCAATTCGTTAAAAGACGGAATCCGCCCGATAACGTCGAGATACACCCGGCGGCACCACTCGCCATCATTTGCGTAGGCGGAGGGCGTGATCTGTGCATCGGCCCATTGAGCCGCGATTTTCTCGTTGATCTTCCCGACTTGCGGAATGTTGAAGTCGACCGGGACTGCTTCCGCTTTGGTCGTTTCCGGCTCGGCAGCATAGACGGCACCCGTCAGCAAAATGCCTGCCGCAAGTGTTGCAAACGCCCCTGACAGAGGGGCAAGACTTTTTCGCCACAGCATATATTGTTCTCCTCATGTGTTCGCGCTGGCCCGCGCGGGTCTTCCTACCTAAAGCGTCTGGATGCCGCGGATGTACTCAGATGCGTTATTAAACGCATATATTTCGAGACTTCGTGCGGATCGACTCTGGAAAAACCGGCCGGCCGATCACCTTATCTTACCGTATCGCAGAGACTTACGTCAAATAACAGGCTTCAGAAATCAGGTCGCGTCCGTGTGCCGGACAAAAAATCAATTGTCCGCGTCATAACCCTCACTCGCCATTTTCAGCGGCTGAAGGACCAAACGTCGCTGACTCCCGGCGCCGGGCTGAGCGTTTGATTAGAATCGGGGCTACACTGCTGTCGCCACGATGTTTTGAGGTCCAATCCATGCGATCTGTTTTACCATGCGCACTGTTCTGCCTGTTCTTCCTATGCTGCCCGGGAGCGTCTGTTTCCGCTAAACAGCCAAGCTTTGTGGTCTTCCTGGTGGATGACCTCGGCTACATGGACGTAAAGCCTTACAACGAAAACGCATTTTACGAGACGCCGCACATCAGCAAGCTGGCCTCTTCGGGAATGAAATTCACCAGCGGTTACGCGGCAAACCCGGTCTGCTCGCCAACAAGGTTCGGCGTTCAGACGGGCCGTTATCCTACGCGGAAAGACGCCACGAACTTCTTTTCAGGGCGTCGCAGCGGGATGTTCAAATCAGCTCCGCTGCACGACAAGCTGGATCATGAGGAAGTGACCATTGCTGAGGCGCTGAAGCAGCAGGGCTATGCAACATTTTTCGCCGGCAAATGGCATCTCGGCCCCACCGCAGAGTTCTGGCCAGAGAAACATGGATACGACGTCAACAAAGGCGGTTTCTCGCGTGGCGGCCCCTACGGCGGGAAGAAATACTTTTCGCCCTATGGCAATCCGCGTTTATCCGACGGACCCGATGGCGAACATCTGCCAGATCGCCTGGCAAGCGAAACCTGCGAATTTATCGAAGCCAACAAGACGAAGCCATTTTTCGCCTTGCTCTCTTTCTACTCAGTGCACACGCCGCTGATCGGGCGGCCGGACCTTGTGGCGAAATACAAGAAGAAGGCCGAAGCGATCAACGGCCAGGAGTTTGGCGAAGAAGAAATGGTGTGGCCGTTGGGCAAAGGCAAACGGAAAGTCCGCATCTTGCAGAAGCACGCTGTGTATGCGGCGATGGTGGAAGCGATGGACGCTGCGGTTGGAAAAGTGCTGGCGAAGATCGATGAATTGGACCTACGTGACGATGTCGTCGTGTGCTTCACATCCGACAATGGCGGGCTGTCAACTTCGGAAGGCTCGCCCACATCGAACCTGCCACTACGCGGCGGCAAGGGCTGGGTTTATGAAGGCGGTATCCGCGAACCGTTTCTGATCCGCTGGCCAGGAGTGACAGAACCTGGCAGCGTCTGTGATGTGCCCGTGATGAGTACGGACCTGATGCCAACCTTTGTCACTGCCGCTGGCGCCACGCCCAAGGGTTGCGGCCCCATTGATGGCGTGGATATCAAGCCGTTATTAAAGGGTGAAGCAACGATCGAACGCGACGCGCTTTACTGGCACTATCCGCATTACAGCAATCAGGGCGGCTTCCCTGGCGGCGCTATCCGCAGCGGCGACTGGAAGTTGATAGAACGCTACGAAGACGGACGGGTGCACCTGTACAATCTGCAGGACGACATCGGCGAACGCATCGACGTGGCCAGCAAACACCCGGAACGTGTCGCAGAGATGCGTGGCAAACTTCACGCCTGGTACAAATCCGTGGACGCGAAATTCCTGCAGCCCAAAACGCCTGATGGGCCGCAGCCGTGGCGACCCGGCAAATGATCCCGCCAACCGTTTCGTGCACCAGAGCTTCTCTGGCGCTTCAAGGAAACACTCTCAAAGCGTGATACACCATGAAACTTCTGCAAGCCGCGTGGTTGCGGTCTAACGTCTGGCTTATTGCCCCGGTGCTCATTCTATTGTTGCCGCTGTTTGCGATGGCGGAGTCGAAGGGTAACTCGCACCCTGTGCCATCGAGTGAATTGTGGCTGACCTACCCTGGCGGTCACGGCCCCGGTGCGGGTAAGCATGTTGTGCTGATTGCGGCAGAGCAGGAATACCGCAGCGAGCAGTCCATGCCAATGCTGGCCCGCGTGCTCTCGGAGCATCATGGATATAGCTGCACGGTGCTGTTCTCAGTCAACGACGAGGGTGAAGTCGATCCAACATTGCCGGCGCCATTCAAAGACAACACCCGGCGGCACCGCATACCCGGGCTTCAGCACCTTGCTACGGCGGACTGCCTGATTCTGCTGTCGCGGTTCATGCAACTGAAGGAGGAAGATCTCAAGCACTTCCACGACTACTTTGATTCGGGCAAACCGCTGATCGCCCTGCGGACAGCGAATCATGGTTTCTGGCGCGACATGGGCTATAAGAAAGACGGCCAGCGCGTATCGCTTCAGCAGTTGCTGGGAGGCACATTCCGCGGCCATCATGGCGGCTGGCATCGCGAATCCACGCGTGGCATCGTGGTGAAAAAGAATGCGTCGCACCCGGTGCTGCGGGGCGTCAGCGATATCTGGGGCACTTCCGACGTCTATCGTTGCCATACGGAGAACGCCCCAATGCCTGATGACTGTACAGCGCTGGTGCTCGGCCAGCCTTTGATCAATCTGAAGAAAGACGCGCCGCCGAACCTGAAGAAAGAGCCGTTGCCGGTCGCCTGGACAAAAACGTGGACGGGAAATCAGGGGCGGAAGTCGCGGATCTTCCACTTCACCATGGGCTCGGCTGAAGACTTCCAGAATGAAGGCGTCCGGCGGATCACAGTCAACGCCGTGTACTGGGGCCTGGGAATGGAAGATAGGATCGATGCCAAGCGGACCGTCGCCATACCTGGCGAATACAAGCCGCTGAAGGCTGGTTTCAATTATGAGAAGCTAGGCGTGAAACCGCGTAAACCCGCCTATTACAAGTAGGCGAAGCGTTGTATCACGCGACAATCTGTTCGCTTAACCTCGAAGAAGATGGACCCCGGTATGAAACGCTTTGTTTCCGCCTTACTGCTGTTGGTACTGGCGACGGCGATCACGACACTGCCAGAAATCCGTAGCGTTGCCGCGGAACACCGCCCCAACATCGTGATCATTTATGCGGACGATCTGGGTTATGGAGATGTGTCCTGCTACAACCCCAAAGCAGCCTACAATACGCCGCGGATTGACCAGATGGCGAAAGAGGGCATCCGCTTCACCGACGCGCACAGCCCGTCCACCATCTGCTCGCCCTCGCGTTACGGGCTGTTCTCCGGGCAACAGATTTACCGTTCTACGGGCCGTGGCGGGGGCGCCTTTGAAGGGCCGGGCGGTCCGAGCTATCTGAAGCCGGGAACGCTGACGCTGCCCCAGATGCTGAAGAAGCAGGGCTACCGCACCGGCGTGTTCGGCAAGTGGCATGTTGGCCTTACCTGGTACGACAAAGACAACAAACGCCTGGGCGGCGGTTTCGAGAATTCGCTGCTGATCGATTACGAAAAGAGCACGCCGCTGATTGACGGGCCCAACCGTCGTGGCTTCGATGAATCTTTCGTTACGCCTAACTGCCCGAATACCGATCCGCTTTACATTTACATTGAAAACGGCATGGTCGTCGCCAAGGCCAATCAGCGGCACAAACGCGACACGCTGCCCAACCCGGGCGGCAAATGGCGGTGGGACAATGATGAAGGATGGAAGGCGCCGGGCTACGACTTCGTCAACGCGGACCTTCTGTTCTTTGAAAAGACAAAGGCGTTCATCAAGAGCCACCGCAAAGAGTCGCCCAGCAAACCCTTCTTCGCCGTGCTTTCAACGCAAATCGCCCATGCCCCTGTGCTGCCAGCCAAGGAGTTTAACGGCGCTACCGAGGCAGGTCCGCGGGGCGACTTTGTCTGGGAGCTTGATGTGCTCACTGGCCGCGTGCTGGATCTTCTCAAAGAATTGAAGATCGACGACGAAACCATCGTGATGTTCAACTCGGACAACGGACCCGAAACGCTGCATGCAGACTGGATGCGGCGCGATCATCAGCACGACGCCGCGGGCGGCTGGCGGGGTGTGAAACGCGATGGCTGGGAAGGTGGGCACCGCGTGCCGTTTATCGTACGCTGGCCGGGGAAAATTCCTGCCGGGCAGGTAAGCGATCAAATGACCAACACGACCGATATCTTTGCCACGCTGGCCAGTGTGACGGGTTACCAACTAGCGGAAAAAGACGCCGTCGATAGCTTCGACATGCTGCCTGCCATGCTCGGCGTTCAGCCCGCGGGCAAATCAATCAGGCCGCACCTGCTGACGCAAAGCTTCCGCGGTGAGTTTCAACTACGGCAGGGCGACTGGAAATATCTCGATCACCAGGGTTCAGGCGGTAACAGTTACGACAAAGGCGTGATGAAACCCTACGCCTTACCCGAACAAGCGTCCGGAGCCGCGGGGCAGTTGTACAATCTGAAAACCGATCCTGGTGAAACCACCAATCTGTTCTTCAAAGAGACAGACCGGCGGATCGCGATGCAGAAGCTCTTGCAGCAACTGAAAGAATCGGGCCGCAGTGCCCCACTTAAGCGGGCGCCGCTGGATTATTGAATTCACTACCTCTGGAATTGACGATGAAAGACTGCACACGTTTGCTTCTCTCCCTCCTGTTCTGCTGCGTCACGCTATCGCCGCTTACAGGGTTCGCGCAGAATCCGCCCTATGATGTGGCGCCGGAGGCCAAGCCGCCGTATTACCGCGTGCGGTACGAAGCCTCTGACAAACAAGGCGAACTGATCTTCCCCGTGAAATACACGGTCTGGATTCCCGAAGGCGTGAAGCAGCTACGCGGCGTCGTCGTGCATCAGCACGGCTGCGGTGAAGGTTCGTGCAAGTCCGGGCTGACCGGCGCCTACGACCTGCACTGGCAGGCGCTGGCGCGTAAGCATGACTGTGCCCTGCTGGCTCCATCTTATGAGCAGCCGCAAAAAGCAGATTGCCAGATGTGGTGCGATCCGCGTAACGGTTCCGCCGCGGCCTTCCAGAAGAGCCTGGTCGATCTGGGCAAAATGTCAGGCCACCCGGAACTGTCCACCGTACCGTGGGCATTGTGGGGGCACAGCGGTGGGGGCCATTGGGCCGGCGGCATGGTGCTGCTGTATCCACAGCGCGTGGCGGCAGCCTGGCTGCGTTCCGGCGTGCCTATCTTCGAACCGCTTGAGAACCGTCCGTCGATCAAACCGTATGATGTCAACAAAGCTGCGTTGAAAACGCCTGTGATGTGCAACCCTGGCACCAAAGAAGGCGTGACGGTCAAAGACGGCCGCTTCGCGCGGGTGTGGCCTGCGAATCAGGATTACTTCAAGGCCATGCGTGGTCAGGGCGGCCTGGTAGGAATCGCAATCGATCCGCTCACCGCGCACGAATGCGGCAACCAGCGGTATCTGGCCATTCCCTGGCTCGATGCGTGTCTCGCAGCGCGGCTTCCCGGAAAAGCGGGCGAGCCACTACGGCCGATGCCTGTTGACGACGCGTGGCTGGCGATTCCCACGGGCATGAAGGCGGCTCCTGCCGGCAAGTTCACCGGCAATCCGCTGGAAGCTGTCTGGCTTCCTAACGCAACCATTGCTCAAAAGTGGATGCAGTACCGCATAGATACCAAGGTGGAAGACAGCACGCCGCCACCGGCGCCGGGTAATCTAAAGCTGAATGGGAACGTCCTTACCTGGAGCGCCCAGGGCGACCTCGAAAGCGGCGTGGCGGGCTTCATCATCCTACGCGATGGAAAAGAACTCGCCAGAATCGAAGGGAAGAACCGCTTCGGCAGGCCGCTGTTTCAGAATCTGCAGTACAGCGACACACCTGCGCAACCCCTCGTCCCCATGCGGTACGAGATCAAAAATGACGCTCCATCGGGCGACCACAGTTACAGCGTCGTCACGCTTAACACGACGGGTCTGAAGTCTGCGCCCAGCAGATCGATCCGCACCGCCGGGAAGTGACGTTCGATTGGCGACAAGCCATAAGCTGCTATAACGGAAGGGTCTCCGCCTTAGCACTTGCCGCCATCTGCACTGAACTTCATGCTGATTCCATTTGATAATACGTACGCCCACCTACCAGAAGCTTTTTACGCCAAAGCCCAGCCCACGCCGGTGAGCGATCCGATGCTCATCCGGCTGAACCACGCGCTAGCTGCCGAACTTGGCATCGACGCGGATCAGCTTGAATCGGCTGAAGGTGTGGCCGTGCTGGCGGGCAACCTAGTGCCGGAAGGGGCAGAGCCGGTGGCAATGGCCTACTCCGGTCATCAGTTCGGCGGTTTCTCGCCGCAGCTTGGCGATGGCCGGGCGTTGCTGCTGGGAGAAGTCATCCATCAGGACGGCGCCCGCCGCGACATTCAGCTTAAAGGCTCGGGCCCCACCCCGTTTTCACGCCGTGGCGATGGGCGTTCCGCTCTCGGCCCTGTGCTGCGCGAATACATCGTCTCCGAAGCGATGGCCGCTTTAGGCGTGCCAACGACGCGGGCATTGGCGGCGGTGAGTACGGGCGAGAACGTACGTCGCGAAACGCTAACGCCCGGCGGCGTATTCACGCGGGTCGCCAGGTCGCATGTCCGCGTGGGAACCTTTCAATGGTTCGCCGCCCGGCGTGATACACCCAACCTGAAGCTGCTGGCGGACTATGTCATTAACCGGCATTACCCGCAAGCCGCGGAGCAGGAGAACCCGTACCTGGCTTTCTTAAAAAGCGTGATCCAGCGGCAGGCGGCGCTCGTGGCGCACTGGATGCAGATTGGTTTCGTTCACGGTGTGATGAACACCGACAACTGCAGCGTCATTGGCGAAACAATCGACTACGGGCCATGCGCTTTCATGGACGCTTTTGATCCAGCGCGGAAGTTCAGCTCGATCGATCATCAAGGTAGATACGCCTTCGCTAATCAACCGCCCATCGCCCACTGGAACCTGACCCGGCTGGCGGAAACGCTGTTGCCGTTCTTTGATGAAGACGAAAAGCAGTCGATCAAGATCGCCGAGCAAGCGCTGGAGGCGTTTCCTGAGTTGCACCAGCAGGAGATGCAGCGGCGGTTCTGCGCGAAGATTGGCGTCGCAGATGGAAGTGAGGCGGATTGGCCTCTGGTGGAATCACTGCTTGCCGCCATGACCAGCGGCGAGGCGGACTTCACGCTGGTGTTCCGCCATCTGCCGGATGCGTTGCAGACCGGCGAAGATCAGCCCGTCCTTGAACAGTTCAACGACCCCGCTGCGATTACCGCCTGGTTATCGGGCTGGCGGAAACGCCTGGAGCCTGAGGACAGGCAGACATCGCTGGAATTGATGCGCACGCACAATCCCGTTTTCATTCCCCGCAATCATCGGATCGAAGCCGTGATCCAGGCGGCCTATGAAGGCGACTTCGACCCGTTCCATCAACTCAACGAAGTGCTTGCCAGACCGTTCGAAATTCAACCACAGCACGGCGAGTTCGAAGCGGCGCCGCGACCGGAAGAAGTTGTCTGCGCGACGTTCTGCGGTACTTAATTCCGCTAGGCATTTCTGCTAGGCGAAAATATCGCGGACCACTTTGCCGTGCACGTCGGTCAGGCGGAAGTCGCGACCAGAATAGCGGTAGGTCAGTTGCGTGTGGTCGATGCCCAGCAGGTGCAGGATGGTGGCGTGCAGGTCGTGCACATGCACACGGTTCTCAATCGCGTGCATGCCGAACTCATCGGTGGCGCCGTACGTCAGGCCGCCCTTCACACCGCCGCCCGCCATGAACATGGAGAAGCCGGTATTGTGATGATCGCGGCCGGGCTTCTTACCTTTCTGAGCATAGGGCGTACGGCCGAATTCGCCACCCCAGACCACCAGCGTGTCTTCCAGCATCCCGCGGCGTTTCAGATCGGTAATGAGCGCGGCGGAGGCTTTATCGCTGTCGGCGCACAGCTTCTTCTGGCGGTTGTTATTGTCCGAATGCGAATCCCATGGCTGTTTGCCGCCGTCGACATAGTAGACCTGAGTGAAACGCACATCGTGTTCGGCCAGCTTGCGCGCCATCAGGCAGGAGCGGCCGAATACGGTATCGCCGTACATTTCTTTGACGTGTTTTGGTTCTTTGGAGATGTCGAAGGCGGTCGATGCCTCGGACTGCATCTGGAAGGCCATCTCCATCGCCTGGATCTGCGCATCTAGCTGAGCGTCCTGCTGCCTAAGTTGCATGTGACGCTGATTGAGTTTCTGCAACAGTTCAATCTGTTGTGCCTGCGCATTGCGGTCGAGCGTGGGATGCTTCAGATTCTGAATCAGCTTCTCCACGTCTGTGTGCTTCGAATTAACGCTGGTGCCCTGATGCTGCCCAGGCAGGAAGCTGTTGGACCACAGTTGCGGGCCGACCACGGGATTGCCAGGGCACAGCACGACGAAGGAAGGCAGGTTCTGGTTTTCGCTACCCAGTCCGTACGAGACCCACGATCCCATCGACGGCCGGACCGGCTGCTGGTTGCCGCTGTTCATAATCAGCAGCGCCGGTTCGTGATTGGGCACGTCCGTATGCATCGACCGCATCACGCACAGGTCATCGGCGCACTTGCTAAGATTGGGCAGTAGTTCGCTGAATTCAACCCCGCTTTCGCCATGCTTTTTGAACTTAAAAGGCGAACCCATCCATCCGCCGCCGCGGTTGAGGTGCGTCTTATCAGGTTTCTGACCGTCGCGTTTGACGAGTTCCGGCTTGTGGTCAAACGTATCTACGTGCGACGGTCCGCCATTCATAAACAGGAAGATCACACGCTTAGCCCGCGGCGCATGGTGCACCACCCGGCCAGTTGCTGAAGCCCCAGCAGCCATTGCGGGCTGTAATGCGCCGGCGAGGCCCAGCATGCCGAAACCGGCCCCTGCCGATTGCAGCATCTGACGACGGCTGATGGTGGCGAGTGATTGCGGGTTAATCGACATACATCATCTCGTTGGAAATAAGCATGATCTGGGCGAATTGAATACGTCGCTGGTCACGTTGTTTCTGGCCCGCAGCATCCACAAACTGCACGGCCCACTCCACTTCCGGCGCCTCCGCCGCACGTCCGAAAGCCAGCAGACTGGCAAGATTCACCTGCGCGGCAAGGTCGCCGGGGTGCGCCTTTTCTAGCCGTGTGGCGAGATGCGTGGCGTGCTTGACCATGAACGGACTGTTCAGCGCGAACAGTTTCTGCAGCGCCGTCGTGGTTTCGGTGCGGACGGCAGAGTGCGTGTTGGGGTCCGGGAAGTCGAACATGGCCAGCATGGGGTTCAGTTGAAAGCGGCTCACGCTGCCATAGATAGACCGCCGCTGCACATCCGGCGAAGCAACATCAATAGAAGGTCCGCCAACTTCGGGCTGCAACTGCCCGGAAACGGCTAGCACCCCGTCGCGGTAGCTTTCAACGCTAAGGCGTTTACGGTTCATCCGGGCCAGCCATGTGTTACTTGGATCGGCCTGCATCGACTTCGCATCGCCAAGGGCAGACTGCTGATAGGTCTGCGAGCCGATAATCTCACGGACAAGCCACTTGGTTGACCAGCCGTTGTCCATGAACCGCACAGCAAGATCGTCGAGCAGTTGTGGATGCGTTGGCTGCTGACCCATCAGCCCGTAATTGCTGGGCGTAGGCACCAGGTAGCTACCCATCAACTGGCCCCAGATGCGGTTCACATAAACGCGGGCCGCCAGCGGATTGTTGCGACTGGTAATCGCGGCAGCCAGTTCCGCCCGGCCGCTGCCCTGCTGAAAGTGCTGCGGCTCGTCTTCACACAGGACTTTGAGGAATCGCCGTGGAACGGTGTCGCCCTGCGTTTTCACATTGCCGCGGATATGCACTTTAATGTCGTGCGGCTTGTGGTCCGTGACGATGTGCATGGCGTTTCCTGGCGATTTTGTTTCGCCGTTCTTGCCATCCGCCTTTTTGCCGGGCAGCGGGAAGTTGACCATCCGGGTGGAAGCAAAGACGCCTGCCAGTGCGTAGTAGTCTTCCGTCTCTACGGGGTCGAACTTGTGATCGTGACAACGGGCACAGGCAACCGTCAGCCCCAGCAGCCCGCGTGTTACCGTGTCGACACGGTCCTCCCATTCATCCGCCATCACCTCGGGCGAATTGCGGCGGTAATACTTCGGCCCCAATCCGATGAAGCCCAGCGCGACCAGATTCTCGTTGCCGCTCTTGTCGTCTTCAGATGGCTTGTCTACCAAATCCGCCGCCAGTTGCTGCTGGATGAAGGTGGTATAGGGCAGGTCGTTGTTGAAGGCGTTAATCACCCAATCACGGTAGAGGTGCGCATTGGGGTAGAATAGCGATTTGTTATTGCCGACAATGTGCGCCTGATCTTCTGCATACCGCGCCACGTCTAACCAGAGTCGCGCCCAGCGTTCGCCGTAGTGTGGCGAACTCACCAGTTCATCGGCCAGTGAAGACAGCACCTGCTTTTTCTCAGCCGGAGTGGCAGCCTGCTCAATCGCTGCGGTCCATTTGCTGATTTCCGCGGGAGCTGGTGGCAGCCCGGTCACGTCGTAGTACATCCGCCGCACCAGACGCTGCGGTTGCGCCGCACTGGCAGGTTGTAGTTTGTGCTGCTCCATCCGGGCGAGGGTGAAATAGTCGATGCGGTTGACCGGCCAGTCGCGTTGCTTCACCGCTGGCAACGGCTGAAGCTGCGGACGCTGAAAGGACCAGAATTTCTTCCCGGCGGCAAAGTCGATGCCCTCCGCCGCTGGCTGCTTCACAGGCTCGCCGCTGGCTGGCTCGCGCGGGTCGGGGGCGCCCATCTTGATCCAGGCTTCGAAACGGGCCACCACATCGGCCGGCAATTTGTTATCGGGCGGCATTTCCAGGCCGTCGTAACGCAGTGCTGATAGCAGCAGGCTCTTACCGGTATTGCCGGGAGTTACCGCCGGGCCGCTCTCGCCGCCGCGGCGGATGGCTTCGCGTGAATCAAGCAGCAGGCCGCCTTCGCTGGCGTCGGCTTCTGTTGAGTGACATTCGTAACAGTTGGCGACCAGAACGGGCCGGATGTGCTTCTCAAAGAACTCGATTCCCTGCTGCTGATTGCCGCTGGCCGCAGCTTCCAGTTTTGCAACAGGCTCGGCGCCGTACACCAGGCCGCCACTTAGGAGGAAACTCAGCAGGACCGCACAGAGAGATCGTGGCATAACTTGAATTCTGGGCAGAGTGTGGGGGGAAATCGCAGGCGGGAAGGAAATTCGCGATCAACCACAGTTTATTTGATTGCCCGGCGCCGTGTCAATTTTGATGCCCCACGACAGACTGAACGAGGCGCCGCGGTGCGCCGATGCCAACCGTATTCAACTGTCCCACACACGGGGTTTCTGGATTCAACAGGCCAGGTTTGGCAGCCACAAAGGTGCAGGTAAAGTCCGCCTTAAACACCGCGCCCAGCGCTGCGCCGGTGTCGCAGTCGAGCCCACTGGGCACATCAAGGGCCAGCTTGAGCCCAGGTGCGTCGTTCATTTCCTGAATGGCTGTTTTAAACAAGCCGCGGGGCGCCCCGGATGCCCCGGTGCCAAGCAACGCGTCAACGATCCATTCAGGCTTCAGCGTAGCGACGATGCTTTCGATCCCGCCCGCCCCATCGATCGGTTGAATCGGAATACCGCAATGCGAAGTAATCTCGTAGTTTGCCTTCGCATCACCTTGCAGAGAACCTGCATCTGCACACAACGCAACATGCACGGCGATTTCGAGATTGTCCAGCATGCGGGCCATAGCTAGACCGTCGCCGCCGTTGTTGCCCTTACCACAGACGATCAGAACCGGTCCGTGCACATTTTTAGAAGTCAGAAAGTCCACGCACCCGCGGGCGGCGTTTTCCATCAGCACCAGGCCCGTCATACCAAATTGCTCGATGGCCAGCTGGTCAATGCTTCGCGCCTGGGCGCGTGTGATGGTGTGACGGATAGACACAAATTCACCAGGGCTTTCTCAGGGCTTTGTTACGCAGATCGTTTACCCCACTGGTCGATGGCAATCAGGGCATTGTCCCGCTCTTCGCCATTGGCCCAGATGGAACTACCAGGAAGGGCAATTTCGTAGCGGCCCTCCTGTTCGCATTCTTCAGAGCCGCAGAAGTGGGGCAGGTCAGCCACCCACAACACCTGATATACGGGGACGTGCTTATCGTCGATCTTGATGACAGTCTTAGACATTGTGACTTCCTTGCACCTTTATAGCAAACGGCGAACAAACGCTGGGTTACGGAGTGGGCGGGCCAGGCAGCAACGGCGACACTGGCGGTGGTGTGATGGGACGCGGCATGGGCGAACCAGGCGCGGGTGAGACTGGCGATGGCTGATCTGGCGTCGCCTGACTGGGAACAGGCGTTACAGGCAACGGCAGTGGAGCCTTACCGGGGTTTACAGCGCCCGTTCCTACGGCAGGAGCAGGCACATCTTTAACGGGTGCGTCGATCAGTTCTGGTTGAGGAGCCATGAACACTGGCTGACCGCCTCCTGCCTCCACCTGTGCATAGACATTCTTGAATACGTCGTTTGAATAGGGAAGGCCAGGACGCTTTGCCCAGGTTGCTTCGCCCTGCTGGCGGGTGATCGTCATGTAGTTATAAGGGCGGAAGTAGTACATGCCGTTGGGGCCGTTGTGATACTGCTGACGTTGCGGCATGTTCCCCGAAGCGAGGCAGGGGATGGGGAAGTGCCCGCAGCAACAGCATGCAAGACGCCCTTTCAGGTTGCTTAGAAGTCCACCGCCATGGCATCCACAATCTGCGCAGCCAGCACAACTTGGTTCGCTGGCGCAGGACTCGCAAACTGAAGCCTTAGCGACGTCCTGAGCACTTGTGTGCGGTGTAAAAGACGTGGTCGAGAGTATCGCCATCAGTGCGATAGCAGAGAAAGTAAGTCTGGCGTGCACGGGAATGCCTTTACAGAGAGTCGATAAGCCTTGACCTGGGACACTGTGTGATAACCTTCGTCCCCTTAGCACCCGCAATTTCACTATTCGAGTCGTGAGCCTCAAAAAGCGGCTGTCTTACGCACATTACCTACGGATTTCCGGTAATACATGCCTCAAAGTCATTACGACCGGGAAAACGGTTAAAACCCGGCTCGCGATTTACCGAAAACCAGATGTAGGAGATGTGTGCACGAGCACAACTGGTAGAGAATTTTTGAGGGATACCTTGATGAAGCGCACAACGCTCACACGAACAATCGCTGGCATGTCAGCAGCAGCGGTGCTGGCAGTGGCGCCGGTGTCTTTATGGGCCCAACAGGGTGGAAAGATCGCCAGCCGCGCCGAACTAGAGCGATTGAACACGCCCTCCGCGGCGATCGTTCAAAAGGAATCGAAGCTTATTCAGGAAGTCCTCGTTCCTGAACTGATCTTCCGGGTTTCTCCTTCGCAATCCAAGGTCATCCGCACAGCACTTCCCGTGGCGCGTGTCGCTATCACTAACGCGTCAGTGGTGGAAGTTAATGAATTCGGCCCCAAAGAGCTCGAAATCATTGGCGTAAAGTCCGGGCAGACCACGTTGACGATCTGGTTCACCGAAGCAGATGGCACCGAAACCATTCTGCGGTATCTGGTGCGGGTGGAAGCGGATCAAAACGAGGATATCCGCGCCGAAACCGAGTTCGGCAAATTGCAGACACGCGTCAATGAGATGTTCCCCAACAGCCAGGTGCAGCTGATCCCTGTCGCTGACAAACTGATTGTCCGCGGTCAGGCTCGCGACTCGCAGGAGGCGGCTCAGATTCTCGCCATTCTAGGCGGCCAGTCCACGGACCAGGCGGGAAACCTTAACTCGGTAGTAAGTCTTGGCACAGCCGTCACGATACCAGGCGCCGATGATCTCAAGACAACTTCTGTTGTCAATCTGCTGCACGTTCCCGGTGAACAGCAGGTCATGTTGAAGGTCCGTGTCGCCGAGCTTACCCGCACGGCTGCCCGTGAACTGGGCATGAATCTCAGCGCGATGGAGAACAGCCTTGGCTTGGCCACGTCCTTATTAACAGGCGGCGCCAACATTTCCGCGATTCTCGATGGCGGCGACGTATCACTCTTCCTACGGGCGTTTAGCAGCAACGGTACGGGCAAGATTCTGGCTGAACCTACGCTTGTGACTCTCAGCGGACAGCCTGCGACGTTTATCTCCGGGGGTGAATTCGCCGTACCAACCACGGTAGGTGTCGAAGGCGTCGGCGCCGTGGCGACAGCCTTCCGCGGATTCGGCACGCAGCTGACCTTCACCCCAACGGTGATTGATAAAGATCGCGTGCGTTTGCAGGTGGCGCCCTCGTTCAGCACGCTTAACCAAGGCAACTCGGTAAATGGTATTCCTGGGCTCGATACCCGTGCGGTTACCACAACCGTTGATCTCCGCGAAGGACAATGGCTGGCCGTCGCCGGACTGATCCAGGACGAACAGACTGGCAGCAAAGGCCGCATTCCGTTTCTAGGCGACATCCCAATCCTCGGCGCCGCCTTCAGCAACACAACGACCAACCGCAACGAGACAGAACTCGTTGTGCTTGTAAGTCCTGAACTGGTGCATCCGATGGAAGCTGAACAGGTGCCTGCGTTGCTGCCAGGTATGGAAGTGACGGACCCAACCAATAAAGACTTCTTCCTCTACCAGCAGATTGAAGGGCTGCCTGGCCATCACCATCGCAGCACGGTGTTTCCTGCACTGCAGCATCAGCAACTGCGGCAGATGCATGGCGAAGGCGTGCAATACGAGACTGGTCAGCCCATCATCCAGCAGGCTGTACCCGCGACTGAAAACTACTACCTCGATGGCCCTTCTGGGTTTTCCCGCTAAATGACACAGACTTACCCGGTCCGCACCGGGAAAAACCTGAAAGGATAGCCAGCCATGAAAAAACTAACATGGATCATCCCACTGGGGGCAATCACCTTCTGCCTCACACTGGCCACGGGCTGCCAGAGCCTTGTCACCCGCGTGCAAGGTCCTCCGCCACAAGTGCTGGGCACGTGCATTGACCAGATGAACATGACGCAGGAAATAAACGCTGAAGCCTCGAAGTTTGTTGTCTATATGCATGAGTTTGAACTTAACAAACCGGGCGTTGGTCTGGCAGCAGGCGGATGGCGCCTGAACGATGACGGCGAAGATCACGTCAAGCAGATCGCCGCAAAGCTTAATAGCGGCTCTGCCTTCCCCGTGGTGGTGGAACGCAGCCGCACGTCGGCCAAGCCCGGCACAACGTATCAGTTGCCACTGCACCTGAACGAAGATCTAGACGCGCAGCGCCGCGCTGTGGTGGTCGCCGCACTTTCAGCCATGGGTGTGAGAGACGCCGAACAACGTGTTGTTGTGGCGCCCGCATTTGCCGAAGGTCAGACCGCAACGGAAGCTTCGCGAGCCTACTCCAACGGTATCCGCGGGGGCGGAGGCGGCGGCGGTGGTGGATTCGGCGGCGGCTTCGGATTTGGCGGTTTCGGATTCGGCGGTTTTGGCGGCCGGTAACAGGCAGGTTCTGCAAACAATACATCTGGCACATTCGCCGGCAAGGATGCAAACGAATGAGATTGGTCAAGACATTAGCAGTGAGCATGCTGTTACTTCCCGCGTTTGTGGGATGTGCAACGCATACGGGCGGAATGAGTTCGCTACTACCCGCCAGCTTTGCAAAGAAAAGCTCCGGCGCCCAGTTTCAGCGTGAACTGAGCATGGCCCGTCTGCAAGAGCGGCACGGCCAGATGGGAACAGCCGCAGCCGTCTATCGCAAGGTGATCAAAGCCGACCCGGAGAATGTGGTCGCACATCACCGGATGGGCGTTATCGCCGCCAGAGATGACCGGTTCGAAGATGCATTGAAGCACCTGAATCAGGCCGTATCCAATGGCGAACCATCCGCGGAAATGATGGCAGATCTCGGCTACGTCCATTACCTGCGCGAAGACTACACCTCCGCCAATCAGTGCCTGCAAGAGTCCATCCGCCTTGATCCAGCCTATAAACCTGCCCGCAACAACCTGGGACTGGTCCTTGCCCGCCAGGGGAAAATGAAAGAAAGCTTTGCCCAGTTCCGCAAAGCAACAAGCGAGGCAGGCGCCTACGCGAATCTTGCCTTTGTGCAATCGCAGATGGGGCATCTTGCCGATGCGGAAGCCAACTACCACAAAGCGCTGGAACGCGATTCTAACCTGAAGCAGGCTGCCAACGGACTGCTTCAAGTGGCTTCGAAAACAGGTACGCTGCAGCGTAGCCTGGCGCCGCTAAAAGACAGAACGATGATCGCTAAAAAGAGCTCCACTCCACCGGCCCGGCAGAAAGCTGAGCCAGTGAAGGCGACAAAAATCGCACAGGCTGCAGCGCACTTATCGCTGGACGATGCAAAGAGTGACTCGAAGGTGCAGCAGGCTCAGGCCGTTCAGAAAATTAGAGCGTTGCCGCCAGTAAAAAGCGAAACCAGCAAGCCCGCCGCGAAGGCGACTGGCTCTAACCGCAGTGCTTCGATTGGAACAACCGCCCCTGCTTTAGAAAATGCAGCCGCAGACGCGGCCAAGGGCGGACTGCCAGCCTACTCGAAGAACTTCATCAACGGTTATTCGTTTGACCGGAACGGTCCCACCGCCCAAAAGGCGCCGGCCGGCGGCAGTATTGGCGACTGATCCCAGGAAGAATTGAAGCGGCGTTATTCTTCGTCGTCTTCTTCGAAACGGATTTCCATCACCTCATACTTGAGCGTGCCACGGGGGACTGCAATCTCTGCAACGTCCCCTTTCTTTTTACCCAGCAACCCTTGCCCGACGGGGCTGGTAATCAGGTAGCGGCCAGTGTCGTAGTCTTCATCCCCCTGGCCAACCAGCGTGATCTCTTCTTCGTCGTTGTAGTCCAGATCCTTCACAACCACGGTGCAGCCGAAAACGACCTGATCTTTCGGCAGCTTCGAAGTATCGACGATGTCTGCGCGGGCCAGTTTATCGGCGATTTCATTGATCTTCGCCTGCAGCATCCCCTGAGCTTCGCGCTGGCCGTGATACTCGGCGTTTTCTTTCAGATCACCTTCTTCACGCGCAGCGGCGAGCTTCTCCACGATCTTGGGCATCTCAACCTGTTCCATGTGGTCCAGCTGGTCTTTGAGCTTGTTATAGCCACGCCGTGTCATCGGGATGTTATTCATTGTTCGCACTTTCCGTGTAAGCCTGTCGCCGCTGCTAAGAGGTGACAGAGAAAGGGTGGTGTCCGTAGTTCTTCTTGAGTAACGAAAAATGCGACCTCGTGATGGAGGTCGCACGATTCTTAGCATTCGTAACGCGGGCAAAATCGCCGCGTCCGGCGGAAGCAACATCCCGTAGTTTAGCACAAACGTGCAGTGGTGTTGCCAGACGCCGGTTGAGAATGGCGGTTCTATTACTTCATTTCCATGTGCTCGATAACTTTGTCGATGAGGCCGTATTCCTGCGCCTCTTCGGCCGTCATGAAGCGATCGCGATCGGTATCTTTCTCGATCTTCTCCACCGAATGCCCGGTGTGCTTCAGCATAATGTCATTGAGCCGCGACTTCACACGTTTGAACTCGTGGGCGTGGATCAGAATATCTTCCGCAACACCCTGCATCCCCGCCAGCGGCTGATGGATCATGATGCGGGCGTTGGGCAGTGCGTGGCGTTTGCCAGCTGTGCCTGCGGTCAGCAGCACGGCGCCCATCGATGCAGCCTGGCCGATGCAGTAGGTGGCAACGTCGCAGGTGATGAATTGCATGGTGTCATAAATCGCCATGCCTGCGCTGACACTGCCGCCCGGGCTGTTGATGTACAGGTGGATGTCATCCTTGGGCGAGTCCGACTGTAAGAACAGCATCTGCGCGACAATCGCGTTGGCGACATCGTCGTTGACGCCGGTGCCAAGAAAGATAATCCGGTCTTTCAGCAGGCGGCTATAAATATCGTAGACGCGTTCTTCGCGACCACTTTTTTCAACTACGTAAGGGACTAAAGGCATCGTTCATTCTCCGATGAATGCGGTATAAGAAAGCGGACATCCGTGGGGCGATAGCAGCTTGATCGCTAACTATGCCGCGTCATCGTCGTCTTCAACAGGCGGAGCTTCGAGGACTTTATCGACCAGACCATACTCGACGGCGCCTTCAGCGCTGAGGAAGAAGTCACGGTCGGTGTCTTTGGCGATTTTCTCAACCGTCTGTTTGGTGTGCTCGGCCAGAATCTCATTCAGCGTCTGCCGCGTGCGGATGATTTCGTTGGCCTGAATGTCGATATCGCTCACCTGGCCATTCACGCCGCCGTAAGGCTGGTGAATCATCATGCGGGCGTGTGGCAGGGCGTAGCGTTTGCCGGGGGCGCCGCCAGCCAGCAGCACCGCGCCGCCGCTGGCTGCCTGACCTACGCAGTAGGTCGCCACGGGGCACTGAATGATCTGCATGATGTCGTAAATCGCCAGCGTGGCGACCACATCGCCACCGGGCGAGTTGATGTAAAAGTGAATGTCTTTGCGGCGGTTCTGGCTTTGCAGATACAGCAGCTTCATGCCAAGTTCGTTGGCGTTGCCGGTGTGAATCTCGCCTTGCAGGAAGATAATACGGTCATCCAGCAGACGTTCGCCCAGCGTCATCTGACGCTGCATCTGATAGGCGCTGGCGGAATACGACGCTGCGTCGATCGGCGGCGGTAGGTGGTTCATCGCGGTAGATCCTTCAAAAAGTTTGTTTCGTAACCGGCGCCTGCCATCCGTCAGGCAGGACTTCCGTCGGCAGGTTATTACTCGCTGCGGCCAGGCACATCGGCAGCGCCGGATGGCGCGGCGCCACTGTCATCGTGCTTGGCAGCGGGAATCGAACCGTCGTCGTGTTCACCCGTAATCGCAAAGTTGGTCGCGGTGGTGTCACTACGACGCTGCTGATAATCGGTGTCGGAGAACTTGGCTTCTTTCTTGATCGTTTCCAGCACTTTGCGTTCAACAATCTGATTCCGCAGCGTGTCCATCGCGTTACGTTTCTCAAGCTGTGCGCGGACGCTGCGTGCGCTCTGATTCTGCGAATCGGCGATCAGATCAATTTCGTCATCGTAGTCATCATCGGTCGCTTCGATGTTCAGATCTTCCGCGATGCGTTCGAGGATGAAGTGTTCTTTCAGCGCTTTCGCGGTGGACTCACGGCTGTTGTGCCGCAGGTCGTTGGCAACCGATTGAATCTCTTCGCTGCCAAATCCGCTGCGCTGCAGCTCCAGCACGGTGCGATGCAGTTCGCGTTCAGACTGACGCGAAAGCAGATCGGGCGGCAGTTCCCAGGTTGCTGATTCGGTCAGCAGGGCGGAAATCTGCTCGCGGATTTCGCGGTCCTGGTGATAAGTAAGCTGACGCTCCATCTCGCTGCGGACAGCTTCACGCAGTTCGTCTTCGCTATCGAAACCTCCGCCGATTTTACCCAGCAGCTCTTCATCAAGCTCAGGCAGTTCCTGCCGCTCGACTTTTTTCACGGTGAAGGCGGCGGTGATTTCTTTGTCACGCAGGTCCGCATTAGGCGCATCGGGCGTAATCGTGACGGTTGTTTCGCGACGGTCGCCGGTGGCGGCGCCGGTCATTAGCTCGTCAAACTTCAGCACTTCGCCGTCGGGGAACGTCAGACGCGGTTTGACTTGCAGACGCTGACCTTTAGCCTCGCTGATCTCGCGGGAGCCGTCGGTGAACACGATGTCGCATGTGATGAAGTCATCCGCTTCGGCAGCGCCTTCCACTTCGCTCATCGTCGCCATTGAAGACAGCACACGCTTCAGATGGTCGTTAACATCTTCTTCCGTAAAGTCACGGACCGGGCGTTCCAGGCTCATGCCTTTCCACTCGGGCAGATCGAATTCGGGCCGGACTTCCAGATCAAATTCAAAGGTCATGTCGCCTTCTTCTGGCAGCACAACCGCGTCCAGATCGAAGTCTGGCTCGCTAATCGGCGAAAACTCGAAGCTATCGCTGATCTGCGTCATGCTGTCCATCAGCAGGTTGCTTTTGACCTGATCGGTAACCTGTTCGCGGAATTGGCTACGGACAAGCTTCTGCGGAGCGCGGCCGGGCCGGAAGCCACGGACTTCCGCCTTGGGCATGATCTCTGCGTAAGCGTTGTCGAAGTACCGGTCCACATCGGCGCGGGCGATGGTGACGGTAATATGCCGCTCGCAGGCGCTTGGCTTGTCAATCTCAACATTCAGGTCAAGCTGCTTGGTTTCTTCCTGCGCTTCGGTGTCGGTTTCTACCGTAGATTGTTCGTCTGACAAGTGACCGGTTCCGTGATAGTGTTTTTGTATGGCAAAGACGACGGCCTGCGCTCTGCAAACTCCGTTGTAGGAAGGAAGCAGACGTAACAGCCATATACTGGTGATATTGGTTGTATAAAGATACGCGGCTAACGCAGAAAAGAAAACGCCCCCTACGCCGCCGGCCGCTTTCGCACCCTGCCTTCTATTGGCAACCGCCTATAATAACGCCGGCGCCGGAACTGGCACAGAGCAGGCGATGGCAGCCGCAACTGGTTGCAGCCATGCACCCCTTACGCTCCCCCCTAAACTGCAGGTTCACGAATGAGCAGCACGCCCCGCCCCAGCAATCTTCAGGAACTACGCGAAAGCGGCTGGCAGTCAAAAACGGTCAAGCAGGAAATCTACGACAACTTTCTCAAGGCGCTCGCCAGCGGCGAAGAACTGTTCCCCGGCATGGTGGGCTACGAGAACACCGTGATCCCGGAGATCAATCTCGCACTGCTCTCGGGCCACGATATGCTGTTCCTGGGCGAAAAAGGGCAGGGCAAAAGCCGCTTGATGCGGATGCTGATCCGCTTCCTGGACGACGCGATCCCGTTTATCAACATCCCGGACGCCCCTTTTCACGATGATCCGCTAAACCCCATCAGCGGCGTCTGCAAAGCGTTTGTCGCGGAGCACTCCGAAGCTGAGGTGCCCATTGGCTGGTGGAACCGGGAAGACCGCTACGCAGAACGCCTCTCCCCCGGCACCAAATTCGCAGACATCATTGGCGAGATCGACCCGGCAAAACTCGCCGGCGGCGTGAGCATGTCGACCGAAGGCGCACTGCACTTCGGCCTGATCCCGCGGATGCATCGCGGCGTGTTCGCGATGAATGAACTGCCGGAACTGGATGAACTGGTTCAAGTCGGGCTGTTCAACATTCTGGAAGAACGCGACGTCCAGATCCGCGGTTACCCCGTTCGCTTCGATATCGACGTGCTGATTCTCTTCTCTGCCAACCCTTCCACCTACAACCGCAGCGGTAAGGTGATCCCGCAGTTGAAAGACCGCATTGGCTCCATCATTCACACCCATTATCCACTGGACCGCGATCAGGGTATCGAAATCACCACGCAAGAGGCTCGCGAAAGCGTCGGCAGCGAGGGAAGCGACGCATACCCCGTCGCCGTGCCCTATTTTATGCGGGAGATCATCGAGCAGATCACCGTTCAGGCACGAAAATCAAAGTACATCGACCAGCAAAGCGGCGTCTCCGCCCGTTTCAGCATTGCCAACTACCGCACCATGATCGCCGCTGCCCGCCAGCGCGGCGTGATTCTGGGCGAGAAACCCGCGGTGCCACGGATCAGCGATCTGGGGCATCTTTATTCTTCCAGCCTCGGCAAGCTGGAACTGGATCTGATGGGCAGCCACCAGATGGGCGAGCGTCAGGTGCTGGACGCGGTGATTGCCGAGGCGATTGGCATCGTGTTCGAAGAATACGTCGAAAAGCACGGCTTTGAAGCCATCACGGAAATCTTCGGCAAAGGTGTGAAGATCGAAGTCGGCGACATGCTGCCTTCCGCCGAATACGCCAAACGCCTGCAACGCGTACCCCCGGTCTGGGACGTCGCCTTCGAGGTAAACGCTGCCGAAGACGAGGCGATGCGCGCCTCCTGCGTCGAGTTCGTCCTCGCAGGGCTCTACGCCAGCGACCGCATCTCCCGCTCGCAACAGCATGGCGTGATTACTTACGAGACGTAGCCCCAAGCGGCCAAGGTGGACGATCATATTCCTGGGGATTAACGCGAACCATCGCGGTCTCTAACAGGTGATTCATACGTTGCAGTCATGTTGTTGCTAGCACGTTCTGCCGGCGTGAATGCAATCGCAGCTGAACGAAGGCACGGAAGCTGGGCAAAGTCAGGAAACGCTGCCGCCAACAGGGGGGCCGTTTCAAGTTTCGCGTGGGGATATCCGATTCCCAGGATGTGATAGCCATTAACGCCGCTTGTCGTGGTGACAGCGGTGCATTGCGAGTTCGGGTTTACGATTACCGGCGATAGCGGCCGGTTTTCCGCACAGCCAAGGATAGGCAGCATGTTGAAGGCGGATTTCGTGCGTTTAATTGTGGCGAGCGTTGCTCTCACCCTTCTCGCGGCAACCTCTGCAAGGGCGGAGCTATTTGACGGGTCATTCGCGTCATTCACGCAGCCGTCTACTTCTACAGAAGCCCTTATCCCGAATATGATCGGCGGCGGCCACACGCTCAGGCAGCCGTTCCTCGCTCCTGTCCAGGATGGCGCCGTCCTAACGAACAATTACTATCACCGGCATTTCAGCCGTGTTTCGGAAAACAACAGTCCCCTTCCGCGCACGCGGATCGCGTTTGCGTACAAACTGCTGGGCGATGTGCAGACATTTAGCCGGACGGGCGGCGGTCCTAGCCAGTTCGTTGACCGCGAATTGCACGAATACACGCTGCAATACGAGCAGGCAATGTTCGACGGTCTGCTTTCGGCAGAGTTCATCGTTCCGGTGCAGCACAGCACCGACCAGTCTCAGACGCTCGCCGTCGAGAACGGTGGCTCCAGCCGGATGGGGAACCTCGCCTTTGGCATGAAGACGCGACTCTGCGAAAACGACTGGGCGACGCTCTCCGGCGGTCTGCGGGTGGAAGCGCCCACGTCGTCAGATCAACGCGGCAGCGCAGCACCGATTCTCACGTTCCGCAACGACCAGTCAACCTGGTTCCTGACACCCTACCTGGCGAGCCTTTTTCAGGCAGGCGATTTCTTTGTGCAGAACTTTGTGTCCTATCGTATCGCAACCGCTGGCGAGACGATCACCTTCATGCCCGCCGCTTTCGGAACCAGCGATATCCGTGAAACGGATCTGCTGATGGTCGACACCTCCTTTGGCTACTTCCTGTACAAAGATACGGAAGCCCCCGTTTTCACAAGCCTGGCAGCGATGGTCGAGCTAGCGTATCTCACCACGCCGGCGCCATGCGACGCGCCACTGGGGCACACCGACAACCTCGACCTGACCGTGGGCATGACCAGCACGCTCTGTAACCACGCGACCATCACGTTCGGCTTCGCGTTTCCATTGCGCGACACTCGTAACGTAGATGACAACCTTTCGTTCAACGGAACGACCGACCGCTTCTTCGAATGGTCGTTCATCGCGCAGGTAAACGTCTTCGCCCTGTAACGCGAAGCGGATAGGACATCAACACTTCATTAACGCGTTACCGTCTGCAGCGAACTGTTCGTCGATGCTGACGCGTCAGCTCTCCATGTCGAGCCACTTCTTGTCATCCAAGTCGCGTTCGTAATCGTCGGCACCTTGGAATCCGAGGTCGGTGAGCTTTCTGAAATATGGCTGGTAGTCGAATTCGCCTTCGGAATTCCAGGGTTCGAGATCCCAGATCGCGTCTGCCATCCATGGCATCCAGCGTGGCGGAGCCGGCCACTTGCGGAAGTAGTCGATACGTTCTGCTTCACTTTTGCCTTCTTGTTCCCACCATTCGTTAAACACCATGACGAGGGTTTCGCCTTCGCCCATACGCCAGCGAATACTGTATGGATGCGAGTTCTCAGCGAAAACCCACGGCGGTGGCACAGCCCCATACTGCGCTACCCACTGGGCAACTCGCCTCTTGTACCATTCCGCTTCAGCGTACTGTCCCATAGCTCTTACCCGTCCTGGCAAATGTGCGAACGATTAATGCCTTGATCCGTTCGAAGTGTGAGCGATTCTCATCAATGCAGGGATATCAATGATTAGATCACGCGTCAAGAAAATCCTACTCAACCGCAGACAAGCCAGTGATACATCCGCGGATTGGGCTCATGCGAAACCGGCGCCCGTGGGCATGCGTTTCGACAATCCATCGAAAGTTGGACATGGCCCCCGTGGTGTGATGTAATACCGTCGTCCCACCCGTTCATCACGCCGAAGGAGTGTCGCCCATGTCCCGTAATGATCGCCGTAGCTTTCTGAAAACGACGGCTGCCGCTGGCGCCGGTTTCGCGCTGTTTAATATTGCTGGGACCAAGGCTTCCGGGAAGATTATCGGGGCGAACGACACCATCCGCGTGGGTGTGGCCGGGATTAATGGCCGTGGCAATTCGCATATCGATGGTCTGGCGGGCATGAAGAATGTGGATGTGACGCATCTGATCGATCCGGATTCGCGGCTGTTTGACTCGAAGAAGGCGAAGGTGAAAGCCAAGGGCGGCAACGAGCCTAAGACGATGCAGAACATCCTAGAGGCGCTGGATGATAAGAACCTCGACGCGGTGACGGTGGCCACCTGCAACCACTGGCATTCACTCATCACCGTCTGGGCGGCCCAGCGTGGCAAGCATGTGTATGTAGAAAAACCGCTCAGCCATAACGTGTTTGAAGGCCGCCAGTGTGCTGCTGCCCAGGACAAATACAATGTCGTCATTCAGCACGGCACGCAGACCCGCAGCAGCGGTGGAACGGCCAATGTGATGGCGGCGATCCATGAAGAGAAGTACGGCAAACTGCTGATTTCAAAAGGCTACTGCTGCAAGCCGCGGTGGAGCATCGGCAAGAAGAACGTCGGGGCGCCGCCCAAGGGCTTTGATTTTTCGCAGTGGCTCGGCCCGGCCAAGTTCCAGGAATATCACGGCAAACTGCATCCTTATAACTGGCACTGGTTCTGGGATTTTGGCAACGGCGATACCGGCAACCAGGGCGTGCATCAGATGGATGTCGCCCGCTGGGCGATCAAAGACGGCACGCTGCCCAACGAAATCTGGAGCCTCGGCGGACGGTTCACGCCGCCGGAACAGGATCAGGGGCAGACGCCCAACATGCAGCTTTCGGTGATGGACTTCAACGGCGTGCTGCTGGTGTTCGAAACTCGCGGTCTGGTCGATAGCCGCAAGTATCCCAAGGCGCCGCCGCGCAATGTCAGCAACGAGTTCTACACCACCGAAGGCGTCATCCGCGGCAGCACCTTCACGCCCAAAAACGGCGGAAAGTCAGAACGCGTTAAACCTACCAAGTCCGTCGACGTCGTTTCGGGCGGACCTTTCGGCAGCTGGATTTCGACCATCCGCAGCGGCAATCCCAAAGACAGCAACTGCGACGCACACACCGGCCATTACTCAAGTGCGTTGTGCCACCTGCCCAATATCTCGTACCGGCTGGGTGAGCAGGTTGCGTTTGATAAGAAGGCGAAAACGCTGGGCGATAACAAAGTGGTCGTCGAAGCGTTTGACAAAGTCGTCGACAATCTCAAGGCAGTTGACCTGCAACTGTCAGAACGGACTTACATGTTGGGCCGGGTGCTGAAGTTTGATCCGAAGACGGAGAAGTTCATTGGCGACGACCAGGCCAACCAGATGCTCACGCGTGATTACCGCAAGGGTTACGAAGTGCCAGAAGTTAGCTAGTCCCCCAGTTTCATTGTCAAATCTGCGTTCAAAGTGTTGATAGGTTCAGTATGCCCAAGCAGTGTTACGTTCCAGACTTCACATGGCTTGCCGGCGTTCTGCTGACGCTGCTAATTGCCAGCCATGCTGCCGCGGAATTTCCCAAAACCAGCGGTCTGCCCGATGGTGTGAAGAATACGCAGAAGCCGGGTGACGAACCTCTGTCACCACAGGCCGCGCTAGAGAAGATGACGTTGCCGCCCGGTTTTAAGGCCACGCTGTTCGCAGCCGAACCTCACGTGGCGCAGCCGATTGCGATGACCTTTGACGACCGTGGACGGCTGTGGGTGCTGGAGAACTACTCGTATCCGATATGGCAGGAAACCGGCCGCGACCGCATTCTGATCTTTGAAGATAAAGATAACGACGGCGTTTTCGATTCGCGGAAAATCTTCTGGGACAAAGGCAACTACTCTACGGGGCTGGCGTTTGGTCACGGCGGTGTGTGGGTGTGCAACACGCCCGATCTGATCTTTATCCCCGATGCGGATGGCGACGATGTGCCCGACGGGCCGCCGGTAAAGCACCTGGATGGCTGGTCGATGAAGACGCGGGCCAATGTCATCAACAACCTGAACTGGGGACCCGATGGCTGGCTGTACGGCTGCATCGGCAACGCCAATCCATCGCGGGTGGGCAAACCAGGTACGCCGGATGAAGAACGCACCGTCATTTCGCGCGGCGTCTGGCGGTATCATCCCACGGAGAAGAAGTTCGAGATCGTTTCGCAGGGCGGCGTGAATCCCTGGGGCCTGGACTTTAACGATATGGGCCAGGCGTTTTTCGTGAATTGCGTGCTGGAGCATCTCTGGCATCTACTGCCTGGCGCCCTCTATAAACGCCGCCCTAATGAAGTAGATAATCCCTACGCTTACGGACGCATCGGCCCGACATGCGACCATATCCATTGGGCCGGCGGCAAATGGCAGAGTTCACGCGGCGGCAAAGGGGAGCATGACGTGCGGGGCGGAGGACACGCGCACACCGGCCTGATGATCTATCAGGGAAACAACTGGCCGAAGCAGTACCGCCACACGCTGTTTATGAACAACATCCACGGCCACCGCATCAATAACGACGTGCTAGAGCGTCGCGGTTCAGGCTATGTGGGCAAACATGCTCCCGACTTCCTGCGGGCCAACGATGTCTGGTTCCGTTCACTCTCGATGAAGTACGGACCCGATGGCGGCGTGATGATGATCGACTGGCAGGACTACGGCGAATGCCACGACAACGACGGTGTTCATCGCACGAGCGGCCGGATCTACAAGATCACTTTCGGGCAGAAGCCTTCCTTGCCCGCCTTTGACCTCGCGAAACTACGGTCGGATGAACTGGTGCATCTAACATTCGCCGGTTCTGAGTGGCACGTGCGTCACGCCCGTCGCATTCTGCACGAACGGGCCGTCGCAGGTGAGAATATGACGCATACCGCCGGCACATTAAAAAACGCATTTGCAGCCCATCCAGATATCAGCCGCAAGTTGCGGATACTGTGGGCGCTGAATGCAGTGAATGGTCTGGATGAAAAGTATCTGCTGGAATTGACTGCCCACAAGAATGAGCATGTCCGTAGTTGGGCCGTGCGGTTCTTATGCGATCTGGCGCCGCCTTCCGCCCAGGCGCGGCAGCGTTTCGTGGAGATGGCGGGAAGCGACGGGTCCGCGCTGGTGCGTGTTTATCTGGCGGCCATGTTGCAGCGCATGCCGCTTGAAGCGCGTTGGCCCTTGGCAACGGCGCTGGCTGCACGTGAGGAAGATGCAAGCGACCAGAACATCCCGCTGATGATCTGGTACGGCGTCGAACCGGCGGTCGCTGCCAGTCCGGCGCAGGCCGTCAAGTTCCTTGGCCAATCAAAAATACCGCTGCTGCGCACATTCACGGCCAGACGCATCGCAGAGAAACGCTGACGCTACGCGTTATCGCACGCGGCTTACTCAGCACCCATCCGCGCCGCTGCCATCACCGCGCGGGCATGCAGCACGTACGCTAACACGCCCGCATAAGCCCCGATCAGCACCACGCCTGCCCAGCCAGGCATAGCCAGTTCCGGCGCCAGCGTCTGCACCGCCCAGTCCACAACAACGCATGCCGTCACGGCCATCGCCGCCCAGACCGCACTCCACAGCAGCGCTTGTTTGAACCAGGGCGTCCCCTCACGCCAGGCTGGTGTGGCCAGCCCTGCCTTCCGCCTTTGAATTCCTGCGAAGTATCCAAAGAAGGTGGTGAGAAACGAAAGGATCAGCGTCATCGGGATCAGCATCGACATCACCGAACTATCGCCTGCCAGGCGTACGCTTTCAGCCGCACTGTAAAAGAACCAGGCAATGGGCGTGTTGATGACCGCGTTGATGATAAGATCACGCGGACCTGCCGTCAGCAATGCAAACCGCGCGAGCGATGGCGGTGGTCCGGCATCCGTTGAGTCCGTCTCAGTCGTTTCCGGCTGATGGTCTGGCTTGTTCAATCGCGAAAGTCCTTCGCATGAAACTTCAACTGAGAGATTTTCAGGTCGCGCCGCATGGTGCTTTCCAGAAACGGCACGAACCACCATTTCCTGGTTTCCTCACGCCAGCGTTCCCGGTGCCGGGCGGTTAACGCCCAGTCGGCGACAAATTCGATCCGCTTGTCCCACTTCTCGTACTCGCGGCCGGATTTGATGCCCCAGCGGAATTCCGCAGCGGTCTGTTTCACCCCCGGAATGATTGCCTGCCGGTTGACCAGATTGGGCGAAATCGACTGCGCCAGCATCTCAGAACCGGGCAGATATTCCAGGCAATGCTCGCACAGGCCACGCACCGTTTCACCCGTGAGATACGGAAAGAGCCCTTCAGCAATCAACAGAACCGGCTCGTCAGTGCGGCCAAGTTCCTGGATCCAGTCAGGCTTGGATAAGTCCGTCGCCACAAATCGATGGCGCGGTGACTCGTTGTAAAACTGATGTCGCAGAGCAATGACATCGGGCAGATCCAGTTCAAACCAGCGGACCTGGCCGTTGTCCAGCCGGTGAAAGCGGGCATCCAGACCGGCGCCAAGATTCACCACAATAGATTTTGGATGCCTGGCCAGAAAGGCCGAAACCATTTCGTCGAAAATCTCTGTGCGGACAGCCACATCCAGGTGAACGGTGCCTGCATTTTCGAACTTTTTGAGCTGGCCATTCAAAGAATCGACAATCTCAACTGCCTTGAGGTCCTGGCAGATGGCATCAGCGCGCTTCGTCTCTATCGCCCGGCAGACAAGGGGAATGAACAGCGTCTCTTGCACACCAGAGAGCGAAATATCAACCATTAAGTCACCTGGACGCCAATAATTGCCTGTATTGCGTGTTTTGCCTGTATTCTCGAATCGTATTCTGAATTAGTGTAGCATCGGGCCGGTGGAATAGCCACGTGGTTGTTAATTACTGATTAAGCTGAAGACTATCTTTCGCCGCGTTTTCCGTTCGATATGCCTCGCTGTCTTCGCCTGGTTATTCGTATCTAACAGATTCATGCCTCAAGACTTACCAACACCCCTCGCAATCATTGGAATGGCGTGCCGTCTGCCGGGGGCGAATTCCATTGAAGAATACTGGCGGATGCTGCTGGCAGGCGAAAACGCCATTGGCGAGATCCCGCCCAACCGGCTGGATCAGCGGCTGTACTACAACCCGGAGCGTGGCGTACGGGGGCAGGTCTATTCCAACATCGCCGCACTTTGCGACTACACGCCGTTTGAAAGGCAGGAGTTTTCGTTTCCTGAAGACGCCGCCCGTAACAACGATCTTAGCCATGTTGTTGCCTTGCAGACGGCGGTCGAAGCACTGCAGCATGCAGGCAGAGATCCGTTCAATCTTCCGTCCAGCCGCACCGGTGTTTTCATCGGTCACACGCGCGGCTCCGAGTTGATCGGCGACCTGACGATGGCGACCCTGGTCGAACAGGTCGCCGCCCTGCTGCATGAAATAGACGGCCTACCTAAAGACTTACAGGATCGCACCGCCAGCCAATTGACCGAAAGGTTCCGCCAGCGTCTGCCGCATCGCACCACAGGCGGCGCGCCGCATGTCGGGCCGCACATGCTGACTTCGCTGATCTCAAGCGTGCTGAACTTACGCGGTCCGTCGATCACGCTCAACGCGGCTTGCGCCTCATCACTCCATGCGTTGCTGCTGGCCCGTCAGGCGCTGGATGCGGGCGAAATCGACATGGCGTTGATCGGCGGCGCGACGTACAGCAAATGGGATAACCTGGTCGTGTACAGCCACGCGCAGGCCGTTTCAGCGACAGGTTCTTCGCCACTGGACGAAGCTGCGGACGGCCTTGTGCCGGGCGAAGGTTACGCCGTGGTTGCGGTCCGCCCCCTAAAGGCTGCGATCGAAGCCGGCGATAACATTCTGGGCGTGGTCCGCGATATCGGTGTCTCTTGCGACGGCCGTGGCAAGAGCCTCTGGGCCCCACGGCAGAAAGGACAGGCGGCGGCCATCCGGCGGGCTTATCAGCACGGTATCGACCCCGCGTCGATTGAGTACATCGAAGCACACGCAACGTCGACTTCGCTGGGTGACTCAACAGAGATTGCCGCGTTGGGAGAAGTGCTTGGCGAAAGCCTCCGCAACAAAGGCCGCAAGATCCCCATCAGCAGCGTGAAGGCCAACATCGGCCACACGCTGGAAACGGCAGGCGTTGCCGGGTTGATCAAAACGCTGCTTGCGATGAAGCATCAGCTCATCCCGGCACAGACCAGTTTCCGCACGCCCAGCAGTAAGATCGACTGGCGGCAACTGCCGTTCTTCGTGCCCGCGTCGCACCTGGAATGGGCCCCAGGCGAAACACCGCGACGGGCGGCGGTCAACGCTTTTGGTATTGGTGGACTCAACGCACATGTTGTGGTCGAAGAGCATCAAACAACAGCCACGGCAACGCCGGTAAGCGTCCACCTGCCAGCCAGCGTTAGCCAACGCGATGAAGCGCCGCAAGAGCCAGTAGCCATCATCGGCATGAGCTGCGTTTTCCCCGGCGCCGGCAATATCGAAGAGCTGCGTGCACTCCGTCGTTCGCAACGCGTGATGAAGTCGGATATCCCGCCACAACGTTGGGACGCGGACATCGCCTTCGATCCAAGCCGCCCGCAGCCGTATCGCAGCGTGTCGCGGACTGGCGGACTGCTGGAGAATTTCGAATACGACTGGAAACGCCATCGCATTCCGCCGCGTCATATCGCCGGCGCCAATCCGCTGCAGTTCATCATCCTGCAAGCGGTTGATGAAGCGCTGGATCAGATCAACCTCGCGGATTTTGACCGTTCACGTATGGGTGTGGTTGTGGGCACGCTGTTCAGCAGCGACTTTGCCGATGATCTACAGGTCGGCATTCGCCTGCCCGAACTGCGCGAAGAGTTGTCGGCGATTCTCAGCCAGGACGGCCTGCCCGCCACTGAGATTGAAAAAGTTACCGAGGAGTTCGCCAAGCGACTGTTAGAACGAATGCCCGCGTTGCTGGACGATACTGGCAGCTTCTCCACAAGCACGCTCGCTTCCCGTGTCGCCAAATCGTACGACCTGATGGGCGGCGCCCTGGCGATGGACGCCGGCAAAGCATCTTCATTGGCAGCCGTTTTCTCGGCCGTGCATTCCCTGCGCGATGGCAGTTGCGAAACGGTGATCTGCGTGGGCGGGCAACGGCAGTTGGGTCTGTGCAGCTACGAGCAGCTTTCGCTGGCCGGCAATTTCACCGAGGGGTTCTTCCCTGCCGAAGGCGCCGGTGTGCTGTTGCTGAAACGGCTGGACGCCGCCCGCCGTGATGGCGACAAGATTCACGCGGTAATTCACGACGTCAGCGCCACGTTCGACCCCAATCTGGGCGAGGCCGCACAGGACGCCATCTGTCAATCCAAGCAGCGCTGCCAACTCTCTGGCGATGACTTCGCACACCGCTACATCATCCCGACGGGTATCGCCGACCGGGACGCCACGCTTCAGACCGCCCTGGAACAGGCAGCCGGTTCCGTCCAGCAGATGCCCGTTTCGCAACAGGTCGGCCACGCGCTCGGCGCTTCCGGCATGCTGGGAATTCTGGACGCGATTATTAACTTGCAGGACCATGCCGGCCCGGAGTCAAAGGCAGGACTGGTCAGTTGTGACGAAGGCGGTGCGGTTTACCATCTAGTCCTTGGCCAGCATGTTGAAAGCGAGACGGCACCGAAGACAACAGGTAACCCATCCTTGAAAAATAAACGCGACGTAGTCAGCCCCGATCCAATCCCGGCACACATCGAAGACCTCCCCCTGCATCTGCTCTCCGGCAGCCCGTACGACATCGGACTTCAAATTGGCCGGGCACAAGCCGGTCAGATGCACAAGGTTGTGCAAGCGTATGTTGACGTGGCAAAGCAACCCTGGGCGAAACTACCTGATATCAGCCGGGAGGCGGCGGAGCCGGACGTTTACTTCGGGCCGGCGCAACTAGAAGAAATGCGCGGCATTGCCGCTGGCGCCGGCGTGGCGTTTGAAAAAGTGGTTGAACATAACCTGCGGTTGTATCCAGACTTTGGCGCCGGCTGCATTCAGTGGCTGCAAAGCGCCGCAGCAAGTCCGCAGACGGGCCTGATTCACGCGGCCAATGAAGACATCGCGCTGGTGCTGCAACTACGTGGCGTTCTCAAGCGTTCAATCCAGATCCGTCGTTACGATGATGGCATCGTGCACGCTGTCTTCCCGTTAACGGGCCAGTCAACCGGCATCACGGGAATCAATGCCGAAGGAATCGCCGTCACCAGCGCGATGCTGCTGGACCGGCCACGGCGCGAAGCAACCTTCCGCGGACGCGCCCATGCAGTGGTGGTCAGTGAAATCCTCAGTCGTGCGGCAAACCTCGACGAGACGATTGAAATCGCACGGGCTAATCCTGTCGCCGGTGCGTGGGGGATGTGCGTCAGCGACCATACACGCGACGACCTGGCATACATCGAATACGACGGCAGCGAAGTGAAGGTCGAACGGTCAGTACAGCGGCTGGCAGTCGCCAATCACACACGGCTGTTTCCACCGCTTGCCGAAACGCCGCAGCACTCGCTTGTCCGCCTTTCGCGGTTCGAGCAGTTGCTGGAAAGTGGCAATGGCGTTGCTGAAATTCAAAACGCGTTGCGTGATAAATACGACGGGGTACGTGGCCGCGTAACGGCGTTTCCTACGATGAACACGATCCGTCGCGTTGATAACGATATCAGCATCGTCATGCGTCCAGCGCTGGGCGAGGTCCATCTCACACGCGGCGCCAGCCATGAAGGCGACGCGGACTCGTTCGTAAAGATCGATATCGGAAAACTGCTGCGTGACGCCGTGGATGGGTTGAAAGAAACCGCCGCGGATAACTCTCGAGCAACAGCGGTTGTTTCGCTGCCAGATGCAAGCCGCAAATCAACCTGGGATGCCATTGCTGCAGCCAGAGAACAAGCCAACCTCACGGCGGACGCGCAACAGGCGAATGAAGACGCCGATGTATGCAGCCGTTTCATCGTGCGATTCGTGCCCGGCAGTTACCCGCAACCGACGATGGCAGAACTGGGCGGTGTGCTGATCTGGGGCGAAGATGAACGCGCACGGGAGTTGCACCGGCAACTGACCGGGCGCAACATCACCGCGGATCTGCTGCCAGCAAGTATGCCTGAAGATGAACTGATGGACGCCATCGACCGGCATTGCCAGTCGGCTGCGAGGCCGCATCTGTTTCTGTTTCCACCGCTGCACGCGAGTTCCTGTCCGTTAGACCCGGCGGCGTGGGACGAAGCCCGGCGCCAGATGGTGGAACTGCCTTTCCGCATCTGTCAGAAGTGGCATCAACATGTTCTCGAAGGCGAACTGGCCGGCCAGGCATCGGTGGTCGCCGTGGTCGCTGGCGACAACCTGGAGCAGGCGCCCAAGCATCCACTAGCAGGCTGCCTAGCAGGTTTGATCAAGTCGCTGAAGTACGAAGTGGACGCTTCCGGGCAGACAACTTTCCGGGCCAAACATATCACCGTTAGTGAAGAAATGGACGCTGCGACTACCGCCGCGCTGGTCGAAGGTGAACTGTGCGCCGGGGATGAAGAAATTGAGATCGCGTTCGCCGCAGATGGGCAGCGTTGGTTGCTGAGGCCGGCGCCGGCGCCTGCTGCGGATTCGCATCAAGCGGCGTTGCCACAAACCGGCGCCTGGGTTGTGACGGGCGGCGCCAGAGGCATCACCCCGCTTGTAGCCCGCGAGATCGCCCGGCGGCACAACGTGCGGCTTCATCTTCTGGGAACTACTTCGCTTCAGGACTTCGACCCGCAATGGCGTGACCTATCGGCAGAGCAACTGAAGCATTTGCGGGCTCAGAATAAGAAGGACGCGTTGTCGCACGGCGAGGTGCCAGCGCAGCGTTGGCGACGGATCGAAAAAATGATCGAAGCGGATAAGAATCTCCGCGACCTCCGCCAGTTGGGCGTCACCGCGACGTATCACTGTTGCGACATCACCGACCGTGCCGCATTGGCGGATGTGTTGCAGCGCATCCGTCAGCAGGACGGCGCCATCACAGGCGTGCTGCATGGCGCGGGTTACGAAGCCTCCAGCCGCTTCAGCAAAAAAACGCCGGAGGCCGTCAGCCGCACGCTGGGTCCGAAGGTCGACGGCGCCGCGGCGTTGATGCAGATGACACTTAACGATCCGTTGCAACATTTTATTGCCTTCGGATCGATCAGCGCTCGCTTCGGCAACGTGGGGCAAACCGATTACAGCCTTGCCAACGAGGCGCTGGTGAGTCTGCTGCGTTGGCTACGCCATGAGCGGCCCCAATGTCAGAGCGCTGTTTTCGCATGGCATTCGTGGGGTGAAGTGGGCATGGCCGTGCGGCCGGAATATCAGCAGGCCAAGAAGCGTAAGAAATTCCGCTTCATGCCTGTGGCTGAAGGCGCTGAGCATGTACTGCGCGAAATTGCAGCGGGGCTGCCCGAAAGCGAAGTCGTGATCACCGACTGGAGTTACATGCAGCGTTTCTATCCGGATACGCGGCGGTTCATTCCCTCGGCGCCCATCCGCGCTGATCTGCCACCTGCGCCAGAACAACCGCCTATCAGCCCGCGGATTGAATCAATTCCAAATGGTAACGCAACGCCTTCCCCGGAACCTGCTGTCGCGACGGTCGAAGACATCGCTCCCCACACTCCGACGCGGCGGGTGCTGAACCTGGTTGACCGGCCACTGGTGAAGGGCGCCGGTCAAGAGACGCAGATCGACCGTGCGGTACTGGTTGGCGACAATCCCGATGCACACGCGTTGCGGGAACAGCTTGAGGGAATGTCCGCCACGGTTGAGCATCTGCCGGTTTACCGCGACCCGGCCAAAAGCATCGCGGAACTTGAATGGATCTGGCAGGAGGCGCCGTTCTCGCACCTCTTTATGATGACCGGACGCGACCGCGATCTGGCTAAGCAGCCGCACGGCGAATACTGGCAGATGAGAAGCGAACTGGGCATCGACGCTCCGCTAAAAATCGCCGCACGCTGGCGGGAACTGACGCGCGAAGCAGGGCTGGATAGTCAAGCGACGTTTGTCTGCGTAACCTCCCTTGGTGGTGAATTCGGATTCGGCCGCACGTGCGACGCACCCGAAAACGCTTCGTTTGTGGCGGTTCTGCGCCGGCATGTTGTTTTTAACGGTCTCAAACAGCAATTGATTCTGGACGCCCCGCCACGATGCGATTCCAACGCACTGGCGAGCATCATCCTTGACGAACTGAGCAATCCTTCGGGAGAAATCTTCGTCGCCTACCCGGACATCCCGGCTAAGGTAAGCGACTTCGCCGCAGCGGCCGCGCGGGATTGACGCGCTCATTGATATTGCCACGCAACTGTGCGAGCGGACACAATGTGGACTGTATCCCTTGCCCACAGCCCCGGTTGCACGATGTCCGGCCATTTACCAGTTTACTGCTCCGCGATTCTGCCGATTGTCCTGCTGCTGTCTGGTTGTGGCGGCGGCGTCACCCCGCCCGTCGAGCCGGCCGCGTTTGCTGATCTGTCGGGATTGAAAGCAACGCATAACAAAGCGCTTCAGGCGGAATATGCGCGACTGGTCAGCGAGAAAGCGACACCGCTGGCGCTGAAGCCGGCTTCGTCGAGTTCACCAGCCGCCAAGGAGGCAGCGGAAGCTTATAACGCTCTGTTTCCCGCAGACAAATTGCCGCTGCTGGAAGAAGAAATTCTAAAGATCTATCCCTTTGCGGCCAATCAACCAGGCGACGTATTACAAGCGCAGAAGGCATTCAAGCTGCAATGGAACGGGCAACGGAAGAAAGCTGTCGAGGCGTGGCGCGGGGCCTACTCGCCGGTCTTCATTGATCTGGCTGACGGAATCCTTGCCCCACTGACGCCCATTTCAGTCACACAGATTGCGGTCACGCTGCAAGGCTGTTACGTGCGTGAACAGCTGGACGCGGGCGAGTTGCAAGCGGCCGCAGATGGTTGGATGGCGGCCATGCGAGGCATTGAATTGCTTGCAGAGCTGCCGCACCTCACAGCGCGACTGACGGCGGCTCAACTGCGTGCAGAATGTCTGCAGATGCTGCCGGAATTGGCGTCGCACCCAGCGACAGGCCCCGCGTTGCGTCGCAAGCTTGAAGCAACCCTAGAAGGGCAGCTGGCCAACTGGCCGCCGGATAGCCGCGCATGGATCGGCGACCGGGCCTTGGGCCTGCATCTTTATGAGATGGTGCGTGACAACCACATTCTTTCCATCCTGTCAGCCAGCGATCTCGCCATGCTGAAGAAACGCCGGCAACTTGACGCGGTCGTGGAAGCCGTAGAAGTCAATATCGATGAAGATCAGTACTTCTACCTGATCCAGATGCGGAAGATGATCAACGCGTGCAGCAAACCCTACTACCAGCGGAAAGATGAACTGGATGAAATCCTCCTGACGGTAGCGAGGTTTAAGGGAGTGCCCTCGGAACGCTATGTGGCCGCACATATCCTATTGCTGCAACTAGACGATGCGCACAAACAACAGGCGCAAGATCGTGAACGGTGCGAACGGCATCGCCTTCTATTACGGCAGCAACGTGGCGCCGAAGCACAGCCGGCCGTGATCAGCCCCGTAACGGGCAAACCCATTCTTCCGCAGGTGGCGTCTGCTTTCTTGCCACGCTAACATGCAGGCCGCAGAGTGCTTCGATGACCATCGCCCGCGAGCCAAGATGTTAAAAGAACTGCTGAATGACCCGGTAGGTTCGTATCCCGCCGCCACAGTTGCCTGTTTCGATCCCGTAACTGGCGACCTGCCACGCAGGCAACTGGACGATGATCGCTGCGTCGCGTTTCTCAACGCCTTAGCAACTGCGGGCGCCGAAGCGGTTCTAATCGCGGCCTCAACCGGGCACGGCCATCTGCGAACCGTTGCAGAACTTGAACACTGGCTGGCAGTCGCCGCGCGTGCTGATGACAAACTGGTGCGAATGGCGCTGCTCCGCCCGGAAGATGGCGCGGAAGCGAATGAGCGACTGACAAAGCTTTGCGCGGACCTGGGCTACGGAGTGATTTTCGTCAGGCCTGGAACGGATCTGGCCGCCGGCGCCACGCAGGAACAGATCGCCGCCAACATGCGGCCTGTTGTCGCCGCATCAGCCGCGGCCGGGCTGGCAACGGGGTTGTATTCCATTCCTGATGTCAGTGGTGTTCCGCTGCCACCCGGCGCCGCGGAGTTGCTGCTGAAAGGTGAGGGAGGGGAAAACATCGTCGCCATCAAAGTGACCGAAGCCAGCTACGAAGAAAGCACGCTGCGATTTCTGAAAACACCCTCGCTTTCGCAACTGAAAATCGTCCAGGGCTGGGACCCGCACATTGCATCCGCCCTTCGCGACGGCCGCACGCACGCTGCCGACAGTAGGCAACGATGTGGGGTGACATCTGGTCCGATGTCCTTCGCCGTTCATCAGTATCTCCACATCTTCGCGGCTGCGGAGCGAGGCGACTGGGAGGAAGTGTCCACCGCGCAGGCAGCCGTCACTTCACTCTTTGCATCCATGCAGGATGACCCGGCGAAATTCGCGGACCTGCAACGGGCAAAATGGATGATGGGGCTGGGCCACCCGCTTACGGGGACCGTTTTGGGCGAACAGACATCGCGTGTGCTGCAGGCGCTGCATGATCTGCCACGTAAACAGGACCGGCAACGTCTGGCGGCAAGTCTGGACCTGATGGCAGACGGCCCCTTCCACACCGAGCTTGCCCACGTATCTTCCTGATCCGTGCGGATCAGCGACGTTTTGAAGCGGGTTTCTGCGTCAGAATGGCAATTTATCCGTACAAACGGGATACCCCGCCGATAGTCGTGCGGTAAACTATATCTAAACATCCTACGTAGAAATACCGGACGATTTTACGTGGTAAGCTTGAACTACCAGGCTTTCTATCCCTTCCCGCCGCCGGAGTAATCCTTCCCATGCAGAAATCCGTTTATACCCACAGATGGGCGTTAACGATGACCGGCCTGTTTTCAGGCATGCTGGCTCTATTTGCCGCAACTTCTGATGCACACGCGCAGAGCCTGCCTCCGCACGATAAAGTGCTCGAAGGCTATGAGAAGGTCGTTTCGACCATCGACGGCTCGAAGAGCATGTACACGCTGTACCTGAAAAAGAAAGAAAACCAGCTGCTTGCTGAGTTGCCCAAGAATTACGCCAGCGAGAAGTATTTTATCGCCCTGACCATTGCCAGCGGCAACCCCTACGCTGGGCTTCAACAGGGCGACATCTACGTGTACTGGCGCCGGTACAACAACCGCCTGGCGCTGATCGCACCGCAGTTAGAAATGCGTGGCGGCGACGATGCTGGTGTGAAATCCTCGGTCAACCGATTATTCACCGGACGGGTGCTGCTTGATACACCCATTGTCACAACAGGCCCTGGCGGCGGACCCGTAATCGACCTGGATTCGATGCTGATTACCAAAGCTCCCGTGTTCTTCGGCGGTAGTGCTTTCAACAAGTCGATGCTTTCGCTGTACAAGCTGACCAAGGTCAAAGCATTTCCCGACAATATCGAAATCGCAATCGAACTGCCCAATGCATCGCGTCAGCTGCACACGCTGCATTACTCCATCAGCACCATTCCCGCCAACACCGGCTACAAGCCACGTAAGGCGGACGAGCGTATTGGTTATTTCACCACGTCGTACACTGATCTTTCCAAGTATGACGACGACGAAACACGCACGCGCTTCATCAACCGCTGGCACCTGGAAAAAGCAGATCCCAAGCTGAAACTCAGCCCGCCTAAGAAAGCGATTGAATTCTATATCGAACACACCACCCCCGTGCGTTACCGCCGCTGGGTGCGTGAGGGCATGCTGTCGTGGAACAAAGCCTTTGAGAAGATCGGCATCGTCGACGCCATCGAGGTCTACTACCAGGATGCAAAAACCGGCGCCCACATGGAGAAGGACCCGGAAGATGTCCGCTACAACTTTGTCCGCTGGCTGAATAACGACGTTGGCACCGCCATCGGGCCGAGCCGCGTCGATCCCAACACGGGGCAGATTCTAGACGCGGATATCATTCTGACCGATGGTTGGATCCGGCACTACAAGTTCCAGTTTGAAGATGTACTGCCACGCGTTGCGATGGAAGGCTTCGGCCCGCAGCAGCTATCTTGGCTCGCGCAGAATCCGCAGTGGGACCCCCGCATCCGCCTGGCGCATCCTGCCCAGCGTGCTTACATGCAAGAGAAAATTTCTCGCGATGCGTACAAGCCTTACGGCAACCATCCATTCATGCGTCCGAAAACGAAGCTTATTGGCGACGACCCGTTCGACGGTCTGGCTGGCCGCGTCAGCCAGGTCAACGGTATGTGCCTGGCCGCGCAGGGTAAAGCCTTCGACGTCGCTCTGATGCGTATGAGCATGGAGATGATGAAGCTGGACGCTGCTGCAGCTGAGAAAGCGAAAGCAGACAAAAAGAAAGACGAAGAAGAAAAAGACGGAGACAAGGAAGACGATAAGGACAAAGACGACGAAGAAGAGGAAGAGAAAGAAAAGAAAGAAGAGAAAAAGGAAAACCTGATTGACGGCATGCCCGAAGAATTCGTCGGTCCGTTGCTGGCCCACCTGGTGGCGCACGAAGCGGGTCACACCTTAGGACTGCGTCATAACTTCAAAGCTTCTTCGATCTATGAACTTGAAAAGATCAACAGCGAAGAGCTGAAGGGCAAGAAGCCGCTGGCCGGCTCCGTGATGGATTACATGTCCGTGAACATCAACGTCGAAGGCGGTAAAGTTCAAGGCGACTGGACCATGCAGGGCGTTGGCCCTTACGACATGTGGGCGATTGAGTACGGTTACACTTCCGCCTCAGACCTGGAGCCCATTCTGAAACGATCCGCTGAACCTGAACTGGTTTACGGCACGGACGAAGACGCCTACGGTCCTGACCCGCTGGTACGGCGGTACGACTTCAGCAAGAACCCACTGGATTACGCCAAGGATCAGGTCCGGCTCTCGCAATATCACCGCAAGCGTCTGCTCAAGGATTACGTGAAAGATGGCGAAAGCTTCTCGCGCATCCGCCGCGGTTACGGGCTGACCCTGGTTATGCAGACGCGTGCCGTTGGCATCATGGCCAACTGGCTGGGCGGCGTGCATGTGTCGCGCAATAAGAAGGGCGACAAAGACGCCGAGGCGCCGTTGCAGGTTGTTGATATGAAACAGCAACGCGACGCCCTCGATTTTGTGATTCAGAACACGTTCCGCGATGATGCCTATGGCCTGACACCGGAACTGCTGAGCTACATGACCGTTGATAAGTGGTCGGGAGATCGCAGCTCGAACCAGGAATCCACCTGGGCGGTGCACGACCGCGTGATGGGTGTGCAGGCTTCCGCCCTGACGATGCTGTTGAACCCGACGACGCTAGAACGCGTTTACGACAACGAGTATCGCACGCCAGCCGGCGAAGACGCTCTGACGCTGCCCGAGATTATCTCGAAGCTTAGCGATGAGATCTTCAGCGAACTGGATCAGAAAGCCGGCGGTAAGTTCACGCCGCGGAAGCCAATGGTTTCCAGCCTGCGACGCAATCTGCAAAGCGAGATGGTCAAGCGTCTGATTGACCTGATGATGCCTGGCCGCGTGTCGGGCGCCGCGCAGAAGCCCGTTGCTACTTTGGCCCGTGCAGAACTGATAAAGCTTTCTGGCAAGATGCAACAGGCAATGAAACGCGGCAACCTCGATGCCTACACCGCCGCCCATCTGGCGCAGTCGGTGGACCTCATCAAGAAGTCGCTCAGCGCCGAATACATCTACAACGCCAACGACATCGGTGGCAGCTCGCGGCCGACGATCTTCTTCGGACAGCCCGAAGAAGCGAAGGAATAGTCCGGGCTGACAAGCTCCTGGAAAATCAGGCCGGTTGCACGTTCTGCAGCCGGCCTTTTTTCGTTTGTATCGAAGGCGGCCGCCGTGAACATCGCCCTTAAATTAGCGCTGCGGAGATAGTTACGACAGCCTGCGGATAAACTGGCAACCCACCGTATGCATGGAACGGCCACCCTGCTGGCAGCTACGCACGTTCTTGATTCTGGCCAGCACAAAGATAAACGGCGCATCGCCAAAAGCCACAACCAGCCGCGAATACGTGGGCTTGTGGGCTGAGTAGAACGCAAAGCCCCGCGGCGAAAGATCATGACATTCAATCGAAGCAAACTGCGCCGCCGAAGGTAATTCCTCCGTGAACTGAGGCGCGATCAACTGTTGACACTGAAACAGTTGCCGGTCGGAACGCCGCCTGTCTTTGATGGCAAGGGTTTCAGGAAGCTCCGCGGCGATAATCTCGTTGAGCATCTCGAATAGTTCCGCGTCGCTTTCTAATTTCATTGCGGGCATTCCAGAGTGACGCATTTAAAAGAACGCCCATCTCGCAGGCGTTCGTGGATCTCAAGGCTATTGAATCAGTAGCACATAAAACTGCGAAAATCAAAACGCAGCACGAAGCTTCGCGATTACGCCAGTAACGCTTCCAGGTGCAGCGCAGGACAACCTGCTCAACACAGATGACCGTTGCGAATTCACCATTCCAACGCGATTCCCGCTGACCGGAGAGGGAGCGAAAATATCAGGGAATATCCGATATCGCCGCGCATCTCTTGAAGATGGTGCTAGATTTTGATTGGGCACTGGGGCAAACAGTGAACGTGGACAATTCAACTAAGATTCAAGCAGCGAATCATCACCGTGCCCCAGACGCAGAAACTGCCAGCCCTACAACCGTGTACTTGTGGAGAGAGCCTCCCACTGCGGATTCCGCGCCGCGATGACCTGGTCTTCCGCTGGGAATGTGTCTGTTGCGGCGCCGAGTTTCAGGCGGCCATCGATACCGCCCACCCGCGCGACGTGCGTAAGCGGGTAATGCTTGCAGGAATTACGTTGAGCAAAGAATCTCTGCCCGTTGCCAGTACACGTTTTCAGATGTTTGCACGCTTCCAGGCAGCCATACCATCCAACCGCGCCGAAGGCCGCACGCCCGCCATTCTACCGGCCAACTACATCGCGCTGGATGAATTAGGGCACCCCGAAGGCGAACTGCTACCGGTCATGACACGCGACATCAGCACCTCAGGCGTAGGACTAATGCACGATGGTCCGATGTTCGCCCCGGAAATCTTGCTGCTGTTGCCACTCAACACCCGCAACCTTCCCGTGCAGGCCATCGCCACCAACGTCTGGCAGGCGGAAGGCGAAAACTCATGGGAAAGCGGCTGGCAGTTTTTACGTCAGGTCGCACGCGAAGTGTGATTCGTTTAGCCCGTGATGCCACGCTGCACGACGCCATGTACATCGGTCAGCCGGAACCGGCGCCCCTGATAGCGGAACGTCAGCTTCTCGTGGTTGATGCCTAGCAGATGCAGAATGGTTGCGTGCAGGTCGTGTACGTGCACGGGGTCTTTGGCAATGTTGTAGCTGAGCGGACCCGTCTCGCCATGCGTGTGCCCCGCGTTCACTCCGCCGCCCGCCATCCACAGCGTAAAGCAGCGGCCATGATGATCGCGGCCGAAGTTCTTAGACAGCTTGCCCTGGCAGTAGTTTGTGCGGCCAAACTCTCCGCCGAAGATCACAAGCGTATCGTCCAGCAGTCCGCGTTGCTTCAGGTCCTTTACCAGCGCGGCAGCGGGACGGTCGGTTTCGTTGCACTGCCTGCGAAGACCGCCGGGCAACCCGCCGTGCTGATCCCAGCCCTGATGATAAAGCTGAATGAACCGCACGCCGCGCTCCGCCAGACGCCGGGCAAGCAGGCAGTTGGCGGCAAAGGAGCCGGGCTTCTTCGCATCGTCGCCGTACGCCTTGATCACATGCTCCGGCTCTTTAGAAATATCAGCCGCCTCCGGGATCGAAGCCTGCATGCGGAACGCCAGTTCGTGCTGCGCGATGCGTGTTTCAATCAGAGGGTCAGGCGCATCTTCCAGCTGGATCTTATGCAGATCGCCCAAAGCGGAAAGCATCTGTTGACGGCTCTCGCGATCGATGCCTGCCGGGTTATTCAGATAGAGCACCGGCTCGGCGCCGGCACGGAACCGTACGCCCTGCATCCGCGAAGGTAGAAAACCGCTGCCCCATAGTCGCGATACAAGCGGCTGCCCGCCTTTGCCACGGGTGACCATCACGACGAACGAGGGCAGGTTTTCGTTCTCAGCACCTAAGCCGTAATTCAGCCAGGCGCCCATGCTGGGACGGCCAGGGAACTGCGAACCTGTCTGCATGAAAGTGACGCCCGGCCCGTGGTTAATCGCTTCCGTGTGCATGCTTTTGACAAAACACAGATCGTCCGCAATCGAAGCCGTTTCAGGAAGCAGCTCGCTGATCGTCGCGCCGCTTTCGCCATGTTGCTTGAACTTAAACGGCGATCCCACCAGCGGCAGGCTAGCCTGGTTGCCGCTCATCGCGGTCAGACGTTGTCCTTTGCGGATTTCATCGGGAAGCTCCTGCCCATGCAGCCTCGTCAGTTCCGGCTTGTAATCAAAGGTATCAATCTGCGAAGGGCCGCCTGACTGGAACAGGAAGATCACCCGCTTAGCCTTGGCCGGGTGATGCAAGCCGCCCGATAACGGATCGGCTGCGGGGGCGTCGCGGGTGAGTAAGGAAGTCAGCGCGACACTGCCCAGACCTAAGCCCGCGCGTTGCAGTAGCTGACGTCGGCTAAGACCGACCGGCGATTCGATGTTGTTGCAGTGTTCTTGCATAATGGTGTCCGTGTTTGAAAGACGCGGCAGTTATCGCCGGGTAACGCATTCATCAAAATTCATCAGCGCGCTTGCTACAACGGCCATGGCAGCTAGGCGTGCAGGCGGGATATCAGCCGCGGGCTTGGCTTCGCCTTGCGACAGAAACTTCTTTGCCTCTGCCGGGTTCTTCTCGAATTTCTCAAGCTGCTGTTCAAACAGCCGCTTCACAATGGCGGACTCTTTGCTCGTTGGCTGACGGCTCGTGAGCGTGCGGAAGATACGAGTGAGTGCAGCGGGCGCCTCTTCTCCAGCCTGCAAAGACTTCTGAGCGAGCATCCGGGCGGCTTCTACAAATTGCGGCCCGTTCATCAGCACTAGGGATTCAAGGGGAGACGCCGTCCGCTCGCGGCGGACACGGCAGACATCGCGTTTCGCTGCGTCGAGGGTCATCATCACCGGCGCCGGGCCGGTGCGTTTCCAGTAGGTGTACAGACTCCGGCGGTACAGCCCGGCGCCCTTATCGGGTTTGACCGGCTTGAAAGACAAAGCGAGTTCGTACGGCCGCACCGGCGGGCCGCCTTGTTTTTCAACCAGCAGTCCGCTTACCGCCAGCGCGTTGTCGCGGAGCATTTCCGCCGGCAGCCGGAAGCTATCGGCACGGGCCAGAAGCTTATTCTCTGGATCGGCTTTAACCGAAGCGGGGCGGCCGGTGGTCGATTGCTGATACGTGGCGGACATCACAATCTGCTTCACTGCGCGTTTAACATCCCAGCCGCTGGCAACAAAGTCGCGTGCGAGCCAGTCGAGCAGTTGCGGGTGCGTTGGCGCCTTACCTTGCCTTCCGAAATCTTCGGGCGTTGTCACCAGCCCCTTCCCCGTCAGCATCTGCCACAGCCGGTTCACCGCCACCCGCGCAGTTAATGGATGTGCCGGGTCCGTCATCCACTGGGCCAGACCCAGCCGGTCTTTCCTACCCTTTGCCGGGAATGGCAGCAACGCATCCGGCGTGCTCGCCGTCACTTCATCGCGCGGCTTGTCGTAGGCGCCACGGTGAAGCAGATAGGTTTTCCTAGGTTGGTCCATTTCACGCATCGCCATGATTTCGACGACTGCGTTTTCGATGGCGCTCACCTGCTTGCGGGCGACCTGCGTTAAAGCGAACTGCTTTGTGTAATTATCACTCTGCGTTAATAGGTAGTGTTGAAACAGCTGGTCGCGTTGCTTCTGTGTAAGCTCGCCGGCAGGCGCCGTTAAGAGGTTGTCGAGGGCTTTGCCATCGTGCAGATGTGCTACCTCTAGCCCAGATAACTGGCGGTCGAAGACCATGAAGTCGTCCACCATCCCGCCGGTGAATCCCTTGTCGCGGAACCGCTGACCAATGGTAATATTGTCGCCGCCACCCGTGATATTGCGATAGAGATTGTCACGCACCACTTCCGTCGCCGCTGGCTGACCATTCAGATAAAGCTTCAGACCGGCGGCCTGACTAGAGCCGTCGTATACGAATGCGACGTGCAGCCACTTGTTGATCTCGACTGTCTCTTTCGTGCGGATACGGATGGCGTTGCCCGGCCAGAAATGTATAAGCGAAGCGCTCAGCCGGCCGTCTTCAATCAACAACTGATAGCCCCGGCTGGCAGCATCGGTCCACGCACGCGAGCGATGAAATACAACCGCCCGCTCTTTCAGATCAGGCGTATTCATCCACAGGCTAACGCTGAACGGATCGTCGCGTTTGAAGTTGCCAACCTTCAGCCCGAAGCCGTCGTCGCCTGTCAGCTTGACGGCTTTGCCGCCACGGGCGTCGACCTTTGCGTTGCCGCCGACGCCTGACTTCTCAAAATCTTCCATGGCGATGCGGCCGGGCATCTCGTCCGCCGGCGCCGGGCGGTTGTTTAGCCAGGCGTTGAAGTTGTCTTGCTCTGTTGTTTGCAACTCTGCGAGTGCGCGGCGTTCAACGGTTAATTTCTGCTTCGCTGCGGCGAGGCGTTTCGACGTAGCATCGTCATACAATGCCAGGGTGGGCGTCGGTGTGGATTGTGTGAAGTAGGAGTAGAGGCCGGCTTCGTCGATCGTATTGAAGAAGGCGAACAGCTGGTAATATTCTTTCTGGCTGAACGGGTCATATTTGTGGTCGTGACAGCGGCAGCATTCCATCGTGACACCAAGCATGGCCGTGGAGAACGTCTGCATGCGGTCGGCCACATACTCCACGCGGAACTCTTCCGGCACGCTGCCGCCTTCCACTTTCTGCGGATGCAAGCGATTGAATGTGGTCGCCAGAATCTGCTGCTGCGTGGCGCCGGGCAGCAGATCGCCCGCAAGTTGCTGCGTGATAAAATCGCTGTACGGCATGTTGTTATTGAACGCCTGCAACACCCAGTCTCGCCAGGGCCACACGCGACGGTCGCGATCCACCTGATAGCCGAAGGTGTCGCTGTATCGCGCCGCATCGAGCCAGTCCGCCGTCATACGTTCGCCATAGCGTGGTGACTTTAAGAGACGGTCGACCACCCGTTCAAAGGCGCCGGGCTGCTCGTCGGCCAGAAACGCGTCGATTTCTTCAAGCGTCGGCGGAATGCCGGTGATGTCAAAGCTGACGCGACGGATTAGCTTCTCACGCGTGGCGCGGGGCGCCGGTTCAAGCCCTGCCTGTTCCAGACGCGAAAGCACAAAGGCGTCGATCTTGTTCTGCGGCCACGTCTTATCCTTTACCACAGGCGCCTCGACCTTGGCCGGCAGCGGTTCGAACGACCAATGATTGCTCCACGGGGCGCCCTGCTGGATCCATTGTTTGAGCAACCGTTTTTCTTCTGCCGTAAGCGTCAGATTCGAGTCTGCGGGCGGCATCAGCAGATCGTCATCGGGGGCCGCGGTGACACGCAACAGTAACTCGCTGTTTTCTGGTTCGCCCGGTTTGATCACGTGCGAGCGATTGCCCGATTCCGCTGCGGCATAGGCGCCTTCGCGGGTATCCAGGCGTAAGTCCGCTTCGCGACGGTTGCCGTCGGGGCCATGACAGACGAAGCAGCGGTCCGAAAGGATCGGCTTGATCTGGCGGTCGAAGTCAATCTTCTCTTCCGCGATGGCATTGCCGGCCAACAGCAGGAGCACGGCGACTGAGGCGAATTTGCGCATGAAGGTCATAAGTGAATTGGCGGGTGAGAGCCGGTGGGATAGATGTATAATATTCTAGTCGCTTCCAACCCCAGGCTACAGCCAGCACGCTGAAATCCACCTGTTACAGATCGCGTTGAATGAAAACTTACCCACGATCCACGCGCCGGTTCTTTGATATTTCGCTATGCCTTCTGACGGGCCTGGTCTGGCTTGTTCCGCTGACACTACGGGCGGAAGGACCACCGAACATTGTCTTTATCTACACCGACGATCAGGCGCCGACGGCGGTGGGCATTGCCAACACGCAACTGAAAACACCGCATATCGACCGCATCTTCCGTGAGGGTTCGCACCTGCAAAACGCGTTTGTCACAACGCCTGTTTGCAGCCCTTCAAGAGCCACGCTAATGACCAGCCGTTATGGGACGGAATTGGGCATAACGGACTGGATCAATCCACGTAGCGAACCTGAAGCTGGGCTAGACCCGGCAATGGTCACATGGCCCGAGCGTCTGGCGGAAGCGGGCTACGATACGGCGCTGATCGGCAAATGGCATCTGGGAACCGCCGACAGGTTTCACCCGACAAAGAACGGCTTTAATTACTTCATGGGATTCCGCAGTGGCGGGACACGACCGAAAGACCCAGTGCTTGAGTTGGATGGCGAGACACGCGTCTTTCCCGGCTTCACCGCCGATGTGCTCACCGATTACGCGATCAAGTTCATCAACCAGCCCCGGAAGTCACCCTTCCTGCTATGTATGCACTACCGCGCGCCACATGCGGCCTGGCTACCGGTGCGGGAAGAAGACTGGGCGCCTTACAAGGAATTGGATGTCAAAATTCCTGAACCTGACATCCCTAACCTGAATGCTGGAAAGATCCGGCAGATGACCCGTTCTTACTACGCCAGCGTCGCGAGTGTCGACCGCAATGTAGGGCGATTGCTGCAGCTACTGGATGACAAAAAGCTGTCACAGAACACGGTGGTCATTTTCACCAGCGACCACGGTTACAATCTTGGCCATCACGGTGTGTGGTACAAGGGCAACGCCCAGTGGCAACTGAAAAAACTACCACCCCAGAAGTGGCCGCACATCGGCAGTTTGCAGCGTCCTAACCTGTTTGATCAATCGCTCCGCGTCCCTACCGCAGTACGTTGGCCGGGCGTGATTGAGGCGGGAAGTTCCGTGCAGAAGGTTGTCAGCAATCTGGACTGGTACCCCACGCTGCTGGCAATGGCGGGCTTAAAGCCGCAGCCGGACACACTTCTGCGCGGCCGGAATTTCCTGCCGTTGCTGCAAGGTAAAAAAATCGCCTGGGACGATTCCCTGTACGCGGAATACAGCATGAAGCACGGCGCCAAAACGCACATGCGCGCCTATCGGACAGCGGACTGGAAGTTGATGATCGACTTCAAGAATCCCGGCCGCGCGGAACTTTACAACCTGAAGGTGGACCCGGACGAGCGTGAAAACCTGATCGATTCTGAAGACGCTGCGGCTGTTAAAATCAAACAGGCCTACACGGTCAAAATTCAGCAGTTGATGAAAAAGCTGGGCGACAATCCAAAGTAGGAAACGAATGAGTTTCGCGATGCGGCGTTACTCTGTTTCTTTGCCAGTGGTTGATTTTCCAAGGGCGTATAGACGGGCTCTTAAACTTGCGTGCTGATCGGGGTCGGATGGCGGGTCGGCGAAAACTTCCGCCAGAATCATGTTGCATGCGGTGGTTTCTTCCAGCACGGTGTCCCACTTCAGGCAGTGCTGCTCAAACCGCAGCAGCATGGCGCCGTGCAGATCGTTGCTGAGATATGCTGCTGTGAAGTTAGGGTCGAGGTAGTGCCGGCTTAATTCTTTGTAGCTGCCCGCTTTGGCGACCTTCGTCGCCAGCAGTGTTTCGATGCGTTGTTGAATACGCTGCAGGTGGGGTGTTTCTTCAATTCTGCTGGCAATCATACGGCTCGTACGACCATCCACCATGCCGCAGCAATAGGCAATCAGCTTGCGAAGCGTGAGGCGGTTGGACATGGTTCTGGTCGTGTCTTTAAGTGCGGCCGCGCGATGCATTCTGCACCGTGATGTCGCGCAGCCGCCCATGCTGAAACTCAGCCGTCATTTTCCGGCCGTCCGCGGATTCAGCCGTCAGGCGATCATTATCGTACGCCAGGCGAAAACCCTTTTCCACCAGATAAGACTGCAGGCAAAGCAAGTGCCGCACATCAAAACTGGCGACCAGCCGGTGCAGCACCGCCACGATATCTGCCGGCTGGTGACTTAGGCGGGCCGTAACCGCGGCCGCATTGCCCAGTACAAACACAGACTCACCATCGTGCTCGCATTCCAGCCAGAACCCGGCGCCGCACACGCCGCAGGCGGTCATCGCCAATGTTTCGGGATCGGCCGCGTCGGCATTGAGAACGGGGTCTGTGAATTCCGGAATGCCAAGCTTGGCGCCCACATCACGCACCCGCACAGCGGCCTGAAGCGTTGTGCCGGGCAGTTCGTCGTGGCAGTCCCACGACCAGCGCCATTGGTTCGTTGATTCGGAAAAGACGCCCAGCACCTGCACTTCAAATTGGGCGCCGCCCAGCAACAACCTGCCGGTCGCCGCGTCGAACTCCCAGTCGGATTCTTCGTGAAATAGACTATCGAAAACCAGATGCTTCTCCAGAGACAGGGCCGCGTGCCGTGCAAACAACTCTTCCAGCGGCTGCGACATCTCCGGGCCGGGCTGCGGCGTGGCGTCTAGAAAACGCGTGGACAATTCAGACTGTCCGGCGGCGCCGGCGTCTTTTTCAAGCTGGAAACAGGTTTCCACATTCCAGTTGTCGTGGCGGTCCAGGTCCATCACGGCGGAGAACATATTCCAGCGGTCGCCGCTGCGATAATGGGCAATGTACAGCTCGGCAAGCGTATCAATCACCTGCTGCTCTGCCTGGATCATCAACCGGGTGGGATCGACGGGATTAAAGATGCGGATTTCAAGTTCGACCTCATCGGCAGCATCATCCAAAGCCCCATCTCTGCCGTTTCCCCCCGGCGGAACTACCTCTGCCAGCACCCGCAATTCTGCTTGACGCCACTTGGCTGGCAGCGAGTCAACCACCTGCTGAACGGCGTTATGCGCAAGATCCGTCAGATTTTCGGGCATTGGCGGCATAGAAGGTTCGCCATCTCATTACAAAAAGTTACGGCTTGGCCTATACTTAGGGAGGTCATATTACCACCACCTACCCCACCCAACCTACCCGTATTTAGCCGGCGGTTTCTCATCTACCACCAACCGCCGCCAGATCGTTCAACTTAGAAGAGTGAGTTTTTGATGCAATACCGCAAAATTCTGGCATGCTGCCTCGCCACGCTCGCAACCCTTACCGTGCTGACAGGTATTTCCGGCGCGGAAGAAAAAGAGACGAAGGCCGTTCCTGGCCTTGTTCAGGAAAAGCCTGCCAGTGGCCCTTTCGTCAAGACTGACCGCGGCTACATGGTGCCTTACGAAGATACGCTGCCTGGTAGCAACGTGAAGTTCCAGATGGTGCCCGTGCCCGGCGGCGTTTTCAAGATGGGCGACGCCGGCAGTAAATCCTCGGGCCCTGCGGTAGAAGTCAAAGTTGATCCGTTCTGGATCGCCAAGTACGAAACCACCTGGGGGCAGTATCAGTTCTTCATGTCGCTGCACGACGTGTTCAAGGGCTTTCAGACGTACCGCATGGTTCCCCTGACCAAAGACAAAATGATCGACGCGGTGACGGCGCCCTCCAACCTGTATGACTCAAGCTTTACCTACCAGAAGGGTCAGAACCCGAAGCAACCCGCGCTCTCGATGAGTCAGTTTGCGGGCAAGCAGTACACCAAATGGCTGTCGCTGACTACGGGCGAATATTACCGCCTGCCAACCAGCGCCGAGTGGGAATACGCCGCACGTGCGGGCACGAACACGGCCTACTTCTTTGGCGACGATCCGGCGAAACTTGGTGACTATGCCTGGTACGGGAAGAACTCAGACGACAAAACGCACTTCGTCGGAACCAAGAAGCCCAACGCCTGGGGCATTCACGACATGTATGGCAACGTGGCGGAGTGGGTGCTGGATTCGTACTCCAGCGATGGTTACGGAGACCTTGCCAAGAAAGCCGGCGACAAGCCGCTGACCACGGAGCAGGCAACGCAGTGGCCCACGAAGCTGTTCCCACGATGTGTACGTGGTGGATCTTTCACCGCGCATCATGCTGACTGCAAAAGCTATTCACGGTTCGGTTCGCACGATGATGACTGGCGTGAAGAAGATCCCAACGAACCGAAAAGCCCCTGGTGGTTCACCACCGGCGAAGGTCTGGAAGTCGGCCTGCGGGTCATCCGCCCGCTTAATCCACCAGCCACCAAAGTCGCCAAGCACAAGTACTGGGACGCAGACCTGCCTCTGATTGAGCGGGATGTTAAGTTCCGCATTTACGACGAAGGTCGCGGCGCGTTTGGCATCGCCAGCCCATCGCTACCTGAGTCGATTAAGGCGTTGAAGAAGAAGCAGGCTGACGCCGCTTACGACGAGTAATGCCGGCGTCCCGGATTGCTGTTCTTGGCGCCGCCAACAGCTGGTATTTCCGCGATCTTTCCCGCGCTGCTGAACAGCGCGGAGATTGTACCGTAACCGCCGCCGCATTCTCATCCCTACGGGCCAACCTGGGGATGAAGCCGGCATTGCCATCGGTTGTCTCTTGCCCTCTCGCTGGTGGCTTGCAGACGTTTGACGCGGTGCTTGTGCGCACCATGCCGCCCGGCAGCCTGGAGCAGGTTGTCTTCCGCATGAACGCCCTGGCGCGTGTTGAGGCAGCGGGAACCACGGTGGTCAATCCACCGCGCAGTCTTGAAATCGCGATCGACAAATATCTGACGTTAACGCTGCTTGAAGACGCCGGTCTGCCAGTGCCGCCCACGCGTGTTTGTCAGACGGTGGACGAAGGCATGCAGGCTTTTGCCGCGCACGGCGGCGATGTCGTGGTGAAGCCGCTCTTTGGCGGTGAGGGGCGGGGCATCTGCCGGATTGACGACGAGGCGGTCGCGCATCGCGTGTTCAAATCGCTCGTGCCCTTAGGGGCGGTTCTTTACCTGCAACAGTTTCTGCCGCATCGCGGTTTCGATCTCCGGCTGCTTGTGATCGGCGACCGGGTCCTGGGATATAAGCGACGGAATCCAGACGACTGGCGCACCAATGTCAGCCGTGGCGCCAGAACGGAGCCTCTGAAAGTAACGGCCAGGCTACGCGACATGGCGCTTGCCGCGGCGCGGGCGACCGGTGTTAGCGTGGCGGGTGTAGATGTGCTGCCAGCTGAAGATGGCCGGTTGTTTGTCCTGGAGGTCAACGCGGTGCCAGGCTGGCAGGCTGCGGCGAAGATCCTGGAGATGGATATCGCCAGCGAAGTGCTGGGCCACACGCTCGCCGTTGCGCGTAAGCCTTCGTAACCGCAGAACACAAAAAAACGCCGCACAACCCATGAAGCTGTGCGGCGTAAGCGCTATTTGATGAACGCAGTTGCTAGAAGCTAGTTCGTCAGCGGACGGCCGACGGCGCGTTCTTCTTCTTCTTCCTGAATAATGATGCGTGGCGTGACCATCATCATCAGGCTTCGCGTTTCGCGTCCGATGCCGACGTTCTTAAACAGCCGGTTGACATACGGTATCTTGCTGAGCATCGGCACACCGCGTTCGGTGCGGCCTTCGTTCAGACTCTTAATACCGCCCATCAGCACCGTGCCGCCGTCGGGCACACTCACCGTGGTTGTCACCGTTGTAAAGTTAAACGTTGGCAGCTGAACCGTGGTGCCCTCGGTCGAGGTTGTGGCGCCATCCTGCAGGACAATCTGTCCTGTGACAGGATCTGCCACTGGAGTACCTCCGCTGGTCGTGGTTTTGCCATCGAAGGTGAACTCCTGCACTTCGCCGATGCTGCTAAAGAACGGCACCAGCGTCAGCCGCACAAACCGGCGGTCGTTCGAGACCACTGCCTGCACGCTTAGCGAGGTTCCTTCGCTGAGTACAACAACCACAGGCTGATGTGCCGCAGCAAAGTCGCCGACGACCGGAATCACACTGGTCACAAACGGACGCTGTGCGGTTTCCGAGATAAACGCCTGCTGACCATTGAACAGCGTGACCTTAGGAGCTTGCATCTGGTTCGAGCGTGTGTCGCCCTGTGCCGCCTGCACCAGGAAGTAAGCTTCGATATCGCTGAGGATCGCAAAACCAAAGTTGGCTGCTGTACCGGCATCGAATCCACCAAACTGCGGAATCGTTGACGCGAAGCCACCCTGGGAGAACTGCAGGTCAAGATCCGCCGTCGGTACACCCAGAACATCGAGGCCAACGGTTGCCGTCGGTCCACCATCGTTCGGGCCGAACGCCAGAGCGCTAGCCTGTGCCGGAGTGAGTCCCGTCTGGTCTTCGATCTGGAAGTCGAAGTCGACACCAATACGTTCGAAGAAGTTGTCGCTGACGGTGATGAAGCGGACTTCAATCGTAACCTGAAGATCCTGCAGACGACGGAGCTGCTTGAGCAGGTCGGCAATCTGATCGTGAACTTCCTGCGTCTGGCTGACAACCAGCGACAGGTTGGTTTCAAAACCGGAGACCGAACCTGGTCCACCTACATCATCCCAGCTTTCGGGAGCGATGGTGGTGGTAATCAGATCGATCAGCGAATCGAAGTCGGCCTGCGATCCACCGCCCAGGCCGCCAGGGCCGGCGCCGACCGTCTGCTGGCCGCGTCCGCCGTTTGGCACCAGACCGCTGGACTGCATCTGTGCGAGCACACTACCGTCGGTGTTGCCGTTGGTGCTGGAGGCCAGCGTCAGTGGCACCGTGCCGCCGGTGGCTGCGTGGCCGCCATGACCAATGGCGTTGTGGGCGGCGGCGATAGCGCCGGGCAGACCCATGTTGTAGCTTGGCACGAAGTTCGGAATCGGGATGACCAGGTCAGCCACGTTGTAGACTTCGTTGTAAACGTCGCTCTCGCGAGCCTGTTCGCTGGTGATCCGCAGCACTTCGTTCTGAATCACGTAGCCCAGGTGAAGGGGCTGCAGGATCAGATTCAGTGCGGACTTCAGCGAAACCGGCTGCGTCAGGTTCAGTGTCACAGGCGTGGCGCTGGTAACGCCTTCGGCAGTCATTCCCTGAGGATCCAGGAAGATGTTGACCGCGGCGATCTTCGCCAGTTCGGACATCACTTCCGCCAGCGGACGGTTGATGAAGCGGGCGTCTACTTCCTTCTTCAGTGCGGCGCGGATCGCTAGTTCGTTCTTGGAATAGCGGCTGGCCTGACGCTCGAGCGTTGCACGGCGACGGGTGGTCAGCTCCTGCCATTCACGGGCGTCGCCGAAGATGTAAGGCTCGCGGTCATCAAACGGAACGCTTGCTTCATCAACGGAGGTCAGTGCCGCGTTGAAGCCTTCTTCGTAACGCTCACGGATCTGCGACTGCGTGATGATGCGGTGTGCGAATTTCGCTTTCCAGATCATCGTCTGCACGACTTCGTCGTTTGGCGCCAGTTCACGAGCCTGCTTGGAAAGCACGATGGCTTCCGAGTAACGCTCTTCGTCCATCAGCTGATTGAACTGATTGACCAGACGGGCCAGTTCGTTCTGCGTTTCGTACTTGGTCTGCCGTTCGTTTTCGATAACGCGGTTAACAGCGTCGTTACGCTCCTGCGTTTCGATCTTGGCGAGATTGAGTTCGATGTACTTCTCCATCTCGCGTGCGGCGCGATCGACGCCGCTCGTCAGGCTCTTCTTTACGGCTGGATCAAGCTTGGCTTCGGCCAGCTTTTTCTGCAACGCGTTGAGACGGGCCAGAGCGCCACGCGGATCGTCTTTGCGCATCCGTTCGGCTTCCGCACGTTCGCGAGTGATCTCACGCATCAACTGCTGACGGAGCAGCGTCTGCTGATTAGCGACTTCTGTCAAAGGCGAATCAGCGGCTGGCACATCCCGACGGTTGACGGCTGCGGCAGTCTGCAGAACAGTCAGCTGTTCCTGAACAACCTGCTGCGTGCGAGGATCAAGCTCTTTGCGGCGGTTCCAGGCTTCTGTGAAGTGCTTGAGCGCCGTTTCACGATCCCGGGCCTGCATTGCTTCCATACCCTTCTGATACACCTGGTAGGCGGTTTCAGCGGCTGGCCCCGTTGCGGGGAACCGGCGGGCTGGTGGGCTGGCAGGGTTTAGCTGGGCGTCGCTGGCAGGGCGTACGCGAGTGTTGTCGTTCTGCGGACGATAGACGCCCGGATTGACTGGGTATTGCGGCTGAGCTGGATTGTTGTTGAAGCCGGCTGGAGCCACATTGCCACGCTGCAATCCGCGACGGATTTCCAGCTGTAACAGGCCTGGATTAGGCATCTGAGGTTCGAAAGCTTCTTCAGGTACACCCATCCCCAGCGCCTGATTAACAAGGCGGTCGGCGGCAGGGTAGTTGCCTTTGTCCATTTCCATCTGAGCCTGCGTGGTCAGGCGTAGAACCTGATCACGGGCGGCCCGCATCTGCGGACTAAGCGACTGCGGCGAGGCGCCAGCCGCTGATGGAAAACGCGAAGGAGCGAACGAGCCGCCGTTGTCTAACGGGCGACCATTGGATGGCGCTGGCGGCGGCGTTGGATAGCTGGCTGCCGGAGTTCCCGGACGGCTGTAACCACCCGCATTGAAATCAGGGCGTGCATTGTTGCCTGCCTGGAAATCCTGGCCGCCTGGTGTACCTGCCGGAGGGCCGCCAAAGGACATGGCGCGTGACAGCTGCTGACGCAGCTGCGCGGCGGTAGGAGCGCCGGGCGCCGGGCGTTCGCCGTTGCGTTCGGCCATAGCGATCAGACGCTGAGCGGTCTGAAAGTCGTTATTGCGGAGAGCCAACTGAGCCTGCGAAAGCAGCCCGGTGGAGTTGGCCTGCGGCGCTGCGGCGCCAAACTGGGTTGTTGCGGACCCCGCAGAGATAGCTGCTGGCCACACCGCCGGCGGTGCAGCGCACACTTGCAAAGCGGGCAAGCAAAGGCTTGCCGCCATGCATCCGAGGATCCTTCGCACGTTCGCTTTCAACTTGCTGCTCCTTCTTCAAATTGCACCAGCCCGAATGGGCGGCGGAATGGTGACTTTGCCTAGCAAACTGACGGACTGCTTCCGCCCGGTGGACTTCGTTTCAAAAGGTTCCATTGAACACGACGCAACGCGCTGAAGCGGCGCTGCCCGCAGACGAAATGCTGCCGGTTCAGCGCTATGCGGCGCGGCTCTTATCGAAGGAACCTGGAAAAAACGTACAGACCTACGCAGCAACATTGCTACGCAGCAAGCAAAATCAGGTAATTGAAAAGTTGTGGGATAAGTCTACTATTCACACTGCATCGGCTTCTGCAGCGAAAACGTTTACATTTGTCAGGAATTCGACGCAGGACGGCTGCAATTTTCTGATTTCCACAGGCGCAGCGCCTCCACACACTCCGGTGAGGTTTAAGCGTCGGGGGTAAGTAATAGATGCTGCGATGCAGGTCAACATCAGTTTGAAATAGTTTCAAACATTCCTGTAAAAATGACCCTTGCTACCGGCGCCTTTAGACAGCAGCCGGTACAGAGTCATTCAGCTATCGCAGCGATACTGAGGCGGTCTGTCAGTCGCCGGCTGATCCGCTTCCGGGCGGTTCGTCGAAGGGGCTGCCAGGGTCAGAGCCATTGCTACGATCGTCGCCGCGCGCCAGCCGGATAACAGCCGCGAGGCCCACCACGACAACAGAACCCAGGCAAGCAGGCAGCACCGCCCGTTCGATGCCATCTACCGGCGTATACCCCAGAATCCCGGTGTAAATCCCAAGCAGAAATCCGGTTGGTGCGCCCCAGACCAAGCCCATTAGACTCCGCAAGTGACACACGCCTGCCCCAAGTCCGATGAGCAATCCCAAGAGACCAAACAGGAATACAGCTGGCTGCACGCGGTCGGGCGGCAGGGTTGCAATCTCGGCGACCGCGGGCGCTGCCATCCCCGCCATCACAGCAAGCATTGCCATGATAATGAAAGAGCTAGACAGCGACGCCCATCGCTGCCTTCCTGCAGCGCGTGGCTGTAGTTCAGGCTCCGGCTCGGGTTCGGACCACGGATTGCGTTCCTTCGGCCGCTGACTGGCGCCGGGTTTGCGCGGATTAGTACTCTGATTCATCCAGCAGTTTTCCATCCGCACGGTGGGCGAGTTGTTGCAGCACAGTCAGCGAAACAGCTTGGGAGATGAATTTAACACGCCCATCGGCGAACGCCATATTCAGCCCGCCCGGATGCGAACTGCCAAAACCGCCCACTAGCGCAGCCGATCCTTCTTCCGGGAAGTCTTTGGTGTCGACTTCAGGCGTATCTTCTTCGACCACCCCGCCAAGTTCTTCTTCGCCCTGGAAAAAATCGTCTTCAAATTCGCCTTCGTCTGCGGCAGGTTCAGACGGATCAACCGGCGCCAGGTCACCTGGACCGAAACCTTCTTCAAATTCAAGCCCGCCTTCATCCTCCGGCATGCCTGGCAGACTGGATGACACGCCAAAGCTACCGCTACGCCAGCTAGCGTTTTCGGTCGTGTTCACGGCCCAGCCCAGATTGCGTAGAGTTGCCCGCGTGCCAGACATCCAGCCAAGCGTGTTGTAGGTCCGCGGTTTTTCACCGACCAGCAGCGTCTGGGACGTGCCGTCGAGTACATCGTCGTAGGCGACTTTGCTATTCAGAAATAACAGCCCGTTGTTGCTCTCGCTGATTGGCGCCTCGATATCGTGGTGCACACCAGCGTAACTTGTGCGGTACTCGACTGGGCCAGGATCACTGGGGCAACTTAGCACCTCCATCGTGTACTGCCGGGCCGCGAGGTTATTTTTGTGATAAACACTCACTTCAAAATCGGTGCGGCGGGCGACGTTGCGATGCCCCAGATACGGCGTGATCTGGGTGATCCAGCTATGATGCATCCCCACCGGCTTGTGCGCTATTTTCGTGCCCGGTTTATCAACCGTGCCGGGCGGCAGCACTTCATGAGCCAGCTCGTAATTCTGCGTCGCCATGGCGACTTGCGTGATGTTGTTGGAGCATGCCATCCGCCGGGCGGCTTCGCGCGCGGCTTGCACGGCTGGCAGTAGCAAAGCGACTAGCACGCCAATGATGGCGATCACGACCAGTAGCTCCACCAGCGTAAATGCTGCCCGCCAGTGACACGTTCTTATGCGTAGCTTGTTCATCGTGTTTTACCAGTCATCCGAAGGAATCCAATCAATAGACACGGGCTCGTCATGCCGGCAGGCCCGCATTCTAAAAGCTCTGATATCAACCGTCTCTGCTACAAACCGGCAAGAGCCGTCGCCATGCACCACCATCGCGCCGCCCGGATGCCGCGACGAAATACCGCCCACAGTTTTCGACCGCTGACTCTTCTTCAATTTGTCCGCGTCGGCAAGGCTGTAGATCTGGTTTTGAATTTCGTCTTCCCAGGTCGGCGCCCCCAAGCGGGCGGTAAAGCCGTTGATGGAACCCGCATTACGAAGTGTGCTCCGGGTTCCAGACATCCAGCCAAGGTCGCGACGGTCGATGATCTTTTCACCGATGAACATCGTATAGCTCAGGCCATCAGAAACATCACGCGCCTTGATGGGGTGATTGAGAATAAACACCCCGTTGTTGCTGATATCGATCGGCGCCTCGCGGTCGTGGTGAATGCCGGCGTAGTTGCTCCGCCCGCCGAATGGCGCGCCGTCGCTGGGACAGTGCATCACTTCGAAACCGAGTTGCCGGACGGGCGAATTCGCCGGGTGATACACGCTCTGTTGAAAGTCCACGTGATTGAACGTGTTCCGCTGCTGAATATGCGGCAGGGTGCGGACGACCCAGCTGTGATGATAACCAACAGGCGCCTCGATAATGGGGCGTTTGTTGTGAGTGACACCTGCCGGATAACACTCGTGGCTCATTTCGTATTGCTGAACGCCGAGCATCATCTGCGTCAGGTGCCGCGAACACGCAGTTCTTCGCACGGCTTCGCGGGCGGCCTGCACGGCGGGCAGCAGCAGGGCGACCAGCACGGTGATAATGGACATTACCAGCAGAATTTCCATGAACGAAAACCCGCTACGCCGTGACGACCTGCGCGTCCTCGTTTGCGGCTGAGTGATATTTCCCAGTGGCTGCATCATGGCTGGCCCTCCGCGTCGGCTGGGATCTCGGCTGGGATCAGCCTCTGGCCGCTATGCTGGATCTGATGCACGGCGGTGGCTGGATACGTGGCGACAACGGAAATCCGCCGGGCGCCGTCCTTCTGTTTTTCAATTTCAATAACGGCTTTGCCAGCTTGCATCTGTGCGGGCGGGTTGGCGGGCGTCTGCCATTCTTCGCCCGTGTAAGAACCGTCCTGTTGAAGTTTCGCTGCGGCGCGGTTCAACGCGGATTCGCAAAGCCACATCGCCTGGAGCGTGTGCAGCTGCGTGCGGCTCTGCGCGCGTTGCTGCGCCACGGCGTGAATCAGCGCGGCGCCGGTCACCGCCACAATGAGCAACGTGACGACCGCCCCGGCCATAATTGCGGCGCGGCGTCTAAACGGCTGGTGCTGCCGCGTGCTGCTTTGTGTCGAAGGTGGTGATGCGTTCAACGGCATTACGGCGCCTCCTGGTGCAATGGCATTGCCACAATCCGCATCTGTCGCGACGACGTTAATTCATCGCGATGACGCTGCGATTTCGGAACCGGGTAGTTCAACACGAGAACGGCCAGCGGGCGGTTGCCGGTTTCTTCCAGCTTCAGCGTCGCGAACGCTGCCGGGGCGAGACGCGTTACATTCCGGCGGATGCGTTCGCCCTTCGCATCACGAACGCTTCTTTCCAGACCGCCAGGCGTTGTCACGTAACGTATCACGCTGCCATCGCGCATCGTAAGATCCAACCGCGTGGCAACTCGCATCAAGGCGGGCGTTTTTTTACCTGCCGCGGCCTTCTCGGCAGTGGTTAGTTCTGCAGGCTCTGGTGGGCTGTCAAAATCCTCCGCATCGCCTAAGGCTGGTTCGTCATTACGTGGCGCCAGCGGCATCACACCGTAATCCGCATCGCTAGATACGGGTGGCACGACCAATCCCACAGCGTCACTGGCCGCGTTGGATTTAAACTCCGGGATCATTCCTGCTTCTGCCCAGGTGATCCGCAAGGCGCCGTGCACATCGCTACGGAATTCACGCGATAGGCGGGCGGTGGACTTAATGGTTTCTGTTTCGTGCTGTACACCGCGGCGGACCTTGGCGGACATTTCAAACACGCCAACGATCATCCACATCAGGAAAGAAACCAGCCCGATGACGGCAAGCATCTCAAGCAGCGAATGGCCACGGCGGAACGAGTACGAAGCATGCGTCTTAACCGGCATCGTTATCCTCCTCCGCGGCTGAAGGCCTGGTGGCCTGATAGCGATAGACGGTCAACCCGGCCTGTTGCGGTTGCCCGGCGAAATTCCAGGTCACAATGCTGCTGATCCGTTTTCCCTCTGGCGCCCCCTCCAGGGCTTCGACGGTGACTTGCAATGCACCAGACGGGAGTCGTGCGGCGGCAGTCGAAAGTTGCACGCTGTCGGCAGCGTCTTTGTTCAACTGATCGTAGGGCATCGCCGCCAGCGTTTCTAAAGCGTTGGCTGCTTCCTGCACAGCAAGTTGGCGGTGGCTCATTGCGCGGCGCTGCGCCGCGGTGATGGCAAGCGTGGATGTCAGCAACGTCAGCGCGGCGGCGATAATGGCGAGGGCGCCCGTCGTTTCAACCAGAGTAACGCCGCGGCGTTTACGCCGGACGGGTGCGGATGGTGCTGTAAAGATCATCACTATGCCAACCCTTCGATAAGCTGCACCAGTGGTGTGAACATCGCCGCGGCTAATGCGGCGACCGCGATGGCGACCACAATGAGCAAGACGGGATAAGCGATGTTGATGACCGTGTTGAGACGCATCGCCGTGCGGCCGATGGCGCGATCTGCGGTTTCCTCAAGAGCCCAGCAGAGATTTCTATTGGCCGTGGCCGACTCAAGCATCGCGGCGTCAGTAGGGCGGGCGAGTCCGTTCTTTGCGAAAGCTTGCGGCCACGATCCACCTTCCTTCATCGCGGCCACGACCCGGTTCAACCGGCGGCGGATACTTGCCTTCGGATACACGCGGCTAAGCAGTTCCAGCGAATCGAACAACGACCGGTTCCGTCGCACAGCGGTTGCCAGCGAATGCATAATCAGGGCGCCGTCAAACTTCCGCCATATCCAGGATGTTCCCGGCAGTTCAAAGCCAGACGTAAACAAGCAGAAGAAATAAAAGCAACCGCCATAGATTGTCAGGGCGCTCAGAAACGCCAGCAGCATCGAGGCCCATGTGAAGTGACGCGAGACCATCACCACCATGCGAGTAATAAGTGGCAGTTCCAGCCCGAAGTCTGTAAACATCGCGTCCAGCACGGGCACCATAAAGATGAGAAAACCAATGACGTTGAAAAACACAACGCTAAGCATCAGCACCAGATACAGAAGCTTCTCGAAGACGTTCTGCAACCGCTGGCTTTGCTGGCTGCTGTGCGCGAGTAATGAATGGAGCGCCTGGCTCAACTGCCCGGTGGCGGTTCCAACTCGAACAGCCAAATCTGCTTCCACCGGCAGATGATGACCGCTAAGTTGCAACGCGGCTGGCAAGGCGGCGCCTTCTTCAAGACGATGCGCCAGCTTCTCTGCGCGGGCGCCAAAGCTGTCGGCGCGCTCGTCCGCAAAGGCCTGCGCCGCTTCGTGCAGAGGCACACCTTTCTCAGCGGCTAAAGCGATCGTCCATAACAGCGAGATGCGTTGATTGCTGGTGTAACGCGCCAGCACGATAAGCGTCACGACAATGGCCGCCACCCAGACGACAATTGACAACGGGCCAAGCATTACGGTGCAGCAGCCCAGCACGCCAACGTATATCAGCGACCACCCCGCGATCGAAAGCGGTGTGATGATGGTGTCGCGGTCCTTGCCTGGCTGGTGCAACAGGCGCAGCGCCCATAGCAGGGCGACGCCAAGTAAAGCGAGAGCAAGAACGGGGATTCCGCCGTTTGGAAATTCCATCGACATGGCCGCATTCTAAGACCATGCCACCACGCTGAAAACTAAATAGGGGTGAGAATAAAAAAGTTTGTTTTTTGAACCCTTTTGCGAAAGATCACGGCCACATCTCCCCGCAGCCGGTCGCCGCAGGGAATTCAGAAAACCGGCAGCGCGACAGCCGCGCCGCCACGTGGAACCAGTACTTCTTAGGCAGCGCGACGGATGACGGCCGGCTGTAGCGCAAGCTGCCCGGTCACGTGATCGATAAGATAGGAAGTGATCAGTTCAGCCAGTTTCTGCTGCAGGTGGCTCGAAAGGTTTTCGCGGTTAGATGCGTCGCTCGCGGCTGCATTCACGATTCCGGCACAGCGGGCCCGCACATAGCCACGGATTTCCGCCGTCCGCATGGAAGCAACACGGTCTGAAACAAGTTCCCACGCCTGCTGCTGACAGCGGGTCGAGGCGTCTTGTGCAACCTGTGGCAACTGGGACTGGCGTCGCCAGTCCGTAAACATCGTCAAAATGGTCATAGCCGTTTCTTCCATAAAAGCAGCCAGTTAGTGTTCCGCCGCCTGAAGCAGTCAGGGGCGTCAGTACCGACGGTCGTGCAGGTTGCACGGCCATTGGCCTGCTCTAACCATCGAAACGCGAGGCCATCTTTCTTCATTACGGTCTGCGATGCGCCGCTCGCCTGAACTAGGTAGTTTGTAGCGACTTCCCAGAGGCGGCATAGTTGCTGGTAACGGTAGAGTCGCCTTTACACATACAGTTGCTTAAAGCGGCAAATTACGGACGTTTTCGCAACAGAGACTGATGCGAAGGCCGGCTTATGCCGATAAGCTACTTTATCACCCGGTTTCAACCATCCACTACAACCGTCAAGATCGTTGTAACCGTTATTGACCAACAGGTTAAAATCACCTAACCTGCAAAACATCCCAACGGCGCCGTACCCAAATGGCTAAGGGAGCGGATTGCAAATCCGTCACTACCGGTTCGAGTCCGGTCGGCGCCTCTTAAGAACCCTCTGTGAACCAGAGGGTTTTTTGCTTTCTTGGCGGCGTTTGTTGTCCGCGCAAAATGGCATTTTGTGCGATTGCAGCCGCGCGGACGCTGACGCTGCGGCCATTCTGGTCTTTGCGGCGCCTTGAATGATGGCGCATAGGCAGTTCTTCCTTCTCGCATTAGAATGCCGACAGATGATGCTTACTGCCGCCGGTTTTCTTTGCATAGGATGATGTTGATATGAACGAGTCGTCGCGATACCAGGAATTCGGGCTGGTCCGCGATATGCTTGCCACGGCGGATGTCATCCGGCAATTTGACGCCGGCAGGCCAGCAGCTATTGCGAGCGGTATTGCAGGAGTGGGCAATCTGCTGATGACGGGCGAAGGCAGCAGCCGTCTGTTCCCCGCCAAGCACGCCATTGCCCATTCGCGCCGCAAAGGTTGGCCACTTACCCTGCATACAGAAGGCGGGCGGCAGGCACAGGAATACGCCTTGGACAAATGGGCGGTTCTGGCCGCTTCTAACTCGGGACGTACGGCGGAAGTGATTGAGCTGTTCAATAAGTTGACCGGCGCCGGGCATCAACATCTTTATAGTCTGACCGCATTCGCGGATTCGAAGCTGGAGTCGTTGGCTCAGCAGGGCTTCGTGCTTTCCTGCGGTGAAGAAGGCGCCGTTGCGGCGACCAAGAGCGTAGTGGAACAGGCGCTGTTCTGCCGGGCGCTGCTGGAATCCGTCGCGGGTGAAGAAGAATTACAGCCGTTGCTGGCCGCGCTGGGCGACGCGTTTCAAAGCACCTTGGAATACGAGATTGAAGCTTCAATTATCGACCGCATCGCATCGGCCGGTGTGATCTACTGGGCCGGGCGGAACGATGGTGTGGCCGAAGAGTTGACGCTGAAGACCAACGAAATCACACGCAAAGCCTCCGTCTACCTGGAAGGCACCTATGCAGTCCACGGTGTTGAGGAGGTGATGGAAGCAGGCGATGTCGTGATCTGGATCGACCCGGACCCGGTTGCCGAAGACAAGTTCCACCAGGTGCTGGTCGAAGGCGCCAGTATGGAAGTCATTGCCATCTCTTCGCGCGAAACCCGCTTCCCGACAATACAGGTGCCGGACCAAGGCGCGCTGGCGCCGTTCGTGCAGATGGCCGCGGGCTGGAACATTCTGGTCGAGACGGGCATCAAATTGGGCGTCGATCTAGACAAGCCCGTTCGCGCCCGTAAAGTCGGCAATGAGTTTGCCGGTTGAAGCTACGTTGGGACATCTCGATAGAGCAGCAAGGGTTTGATCGAGCTTAAGAATGTGTCGCGGACCGGACGCAAGCAGGAGTCTCTGCTAAACGATATCTCGCTGACGATTCACGCCAGCGAGCAACTTGCCATTGCAGGTCCAAGCGGCAGCGGGAAATCTCTCCTGCTGCGCACCATCGCTATGCTCGATCCGCTTTCCAGCGGAGAACTGTATTTCTGCGGGGAAGCGGTTCCGGCAGCTGGAATCCCCCGGTATCGCAGCACGGTGGTTTATCTGCACCAGCAGCCGTCTCTGCTCGATGGAACGGTGCTGGCGAATCTTCAGCATCCGTTCGGTTTTCAGATTCATCGCCACCGCACCTTTGATGCGAATACGGCGACAGAGCTTTTTACACAGATGGGCCGCGACGCCGCCATTTTGCAGCGGCACAGCAGTCATCTTTCGGGCGGTGAAAGACAACTGGTTTCGCTGGTGCGGGCGATGCTCTTACAGCCGCGGGTGCTGCTGCTGGACGAAGCCACCGCCGCACTGGATGAAACGACCGCTTTGCAAGTGGAAGAAGTGATTTCCCGCTGGGTCAACGCCGCTGCTGCCGGTGGAAGGGAGTCGCGGGCAGTCGTGTGGGTGACACACAGCGAAATGCAGCGCAACCGCGTTGCATCACGCGTGGTGCAGATCCGGGAAGGCAGCCTGCTGTGAACTACCATCAGATCTCTAACTACCATGTGGCGGCGGCAGCCCTGCTGATTCTGATTAACGCCGGCATCTCGTTGCTGATGCAGTTGAAACTGGAACGCATGCTTGCCATCGCCGCGGTGCGGACGGTGGTGCAGCTTGCGTTATTGGGGCTGGTGCTGGAGTGGGTGTTCCGCCAGGAACAATGGTGGCTGGTGACAGCGATTCTCTGCGGCATGACGCTGGTTGCCGGCCTGACTGCATCCAGCCGGAACGAGCGAGCGTTCCCTGGCGTCACACTGAACACGCTGCTGGCAATCTGGGTCAGTTCCTGGCTGGTGACCGGCTTCACGCTGTTTGGCGTGATGCAAGGCATCGACAAATGGTATCAGCCGCAGTACGCCATTCCGCTGCTGGGCATGGTGCTGGGCAACACGCTCAACGGCATTTCCTTAGGGCTGAATACATTCACGTCCGCGTTGGCCGCACGCCGGGCGGAAGTAGAAACAGCGCTCGCCCTCGGCGCCACCCGCTGGGAAGCCGCCCGCAGTCCAATCCGCGAAGCGTTGCGGACGGGCCTGATTCCGATTACCAACTCAATGATGGTCGTTGGCATCGTCAGCTTGCCTGGGATGATGACGGGGCAGATCATGGCTGGCGCTGCGCCCACCGATGCGGTGAAGTATCAGATTGTCATCATGTTTCTCATCGCTTCCGCGACAGCGATGGGTGTTACGCTGGTCGTGCTGCTCAGCTATTGGCGGCTGTTTAATGCACGTCACCAGTTTCTGTTTGATCTGCTGAATGACAAGAAGTAACGCCGCGGTTTAGTCGTCAGCGAGCAACGCGGCGCGGACCTTCTCCACGGTCTCATCAAACATCTGCTCCAGCCGTGGGCAGGCGCCGCGGCAACCGGCGACCACGGCCATCGACCAGTCGAGGTACTCGATCTTGCGTTCCAGACTCCAACTGGCGGGCGAATGCGTGTCGATGCCGCGGATGTTACAGATTTTGTCCGCCATTTTCAGATGTTTTGCGCGGTCCGACTTATGGGGCGCCGTTTCGACCTGCAGTTCTTTGCGACGCTGCTTCGGCAGGCTTTTATCGTCGGTAACCTCGGCGACCAGTTCCCGTACGGCACGGCCGAAATGTTGTTCTATTTCTTCGATACTGGTGTCCGTATCTTCAACCGTATCGTGCAGCAGCGCGGCAGCCAGCAGTTCAACATCTTCAACGCCCGCCACGTCGGCCAGCAGATGTGCAACCTCGATGGGATGGTTGATATAAGGCGTTTTGTCGATGTCCCGCCGGCGTTGCGAACGGTGCTTCCTGGCGGCGAATGTCGCAACACGCAATAGGACGGCGGAAGCAGGCTCTGACATCTGACCTTCTCAAAGTGAAAACGGGAAACGCTACTATCGTAACGCTTCCCGTAGAGTGGCAGTAGATGTTGTGGAAGGAGTCTAGCGTCTGGTGCGCGAGGCCATATTCTTCTTCAAACCAGCCATAAGTTCGTCGCGTGTGACGTAGCCATCACGATCGGTATCGTAGAAGCCGAAAGGTTTGGCGGTACGTTGGGGGAATTCATCCGCGTTGAGTTTGCCGTCGTCATTTCTGTCACCACGCATCGCGTGGCTGACGACCATCTCAGCGACGCGACTGTTGCGGCTCTCATTACCGCGGTCAGCTTCTCTGCGCGAACGTCCCTGATCCCCATCGCCGCGCGATGGTCCGCGACCGCGGTAGCTGCGTTCAGGAGACTTCGCGTCATCCTTCGCACGCTCGCCAGGTTTTGAATCTCCACGAGACCAGCGGCTCGCCCACGGCGGACCTTTACGATCGCCCGATTCACTTTTCTTGGCTTGCTCACGCATTTCTTCGAAGCGTTTCCGCATGGCTGCGAACATCTCGCCGCGTTCTTTTTCGCTGAGCTTGCCGTCCTGATCGCGATCGTACTTTTTCATCGCTTCTTTGAAACGGGACTGCCTGTCGCCATCAGGGCGACCGCTAGGCCGCATAGGCGGACGACCCCAGGATGGACGTTTGCTTACACTTTTCTTGTCGCTTTCCTTGGAACCCTGCCAGTCACGCGGGCCTTTCCATGGTCCACGCGAGTGGCCGCCCCAGGATGGACGTTTGCTCTCACCCTTTTTGTCGCTTTCCTTAGAACCATGCCAATCACGCGGGCCTTTCCATGGTCCACGCGAGTGGCCGCCCCAGGATGGACGTTTGCTCTCACCCTTTTTGTCGCTTTCCTTAGAACCATGCCAATCACGCGGGCCTTTCCATGGTCCACGCGAGTGGCCGCCCCAGGATGGACGTTTGCTTGCGGCTTCGTCGCCCTTGCGGTCACCGTCCCTTGAGCCTCGGCCGTCGCGATCCCGTTGCCAAGGTCCACGTGGCGGGCCGCCCCAGGATGGACGTTTTTTCGCAGCGTCTTCGCTCTTTTCCGTCTTGTCACTTTCTTTCTTACGTTCGGCCAGTTTTTCACGATAGGCTTTTGCGAACGCCTCGCGTTCTTCGCCGTCTAGACGACCGTTGCCGTTTTTGTCGTACTTGCTAATGGCTTCACGGTAGCGTTCGAAGCCTGGCCGGCGGTCGGTTCTGCTTGGTGATTTTTCGTCTGCCTGCAGCGTGGTGCTGCATGTGGCAATGAACAAACCGGCAACAACGAGCCTGGTTAAATTCATGAGCGGGCCTCCTTGAGAATGTGTGGGAACTGCGTTAGCGACTGAATTGAAATGGCCGGAAGAAAATCGAGAGCTTGTGTGGCCCGCAGCGGCCGATGGGCGTTGCTCTCAGCCGGTCTCCACTTTCAAACCCCACGCACGGACGCGGGTTGCGTGGATTATGGCGGTTTTTTTAGCGCCGTTTACAAAGTGCCTCTCCAGACAACCGTCGCAATCCCCCTTAACGCACGCCGTGCGATGGAAAAACTACGCATCCGCACTAAATAACCCAGCCAACAAATCCTACGCAGCCGATGAATCTTTCTGTCGAAACAAGTTCGTTCGCGCTCCCCCACCTCGCTATCGAGACTCCCCGCGCGCTTTTAACGCTAGAAAGGTGCATTATGAACGCTACTCTTCGTACCGCTGCTATCGCAATTGTTGCAGGTTTTGCTTTGTCGGCCGCTACGGCTCAGGCCGGTGACTGGCAGACGATCAACCGCTTTGTTGGCTGGGGTTACAGCGATGGTTACCACTCGCGCAACGCCTGCCCAAGCACGCGGCCCGTTGTCGAAGTGCAGGCGCCCTGTGCAACCTGCGGCCCGATGCAGCCACACGTTCAATACGAAATGGGCCACTATCACATGGGTCGCAACGTGAATGTTGTTGCCCCACTCGCCCGGCCTGCCCACGCCCCGGCAGGCTACCGCCACCGCTAATGGCTACGGGCTGTTCTCAATAGTCTGACCGTCATTGATGGCGATTGCATACGCCATCGTCCGCTCATCCACGGCGTCACGCAAAAACCCGATGTGGCCGTCGACGTACAGCACGTTGACGCCGCTGGGATGCTGACTTCGCGGCGCCGCGGAGAGGTAGAAAAAAGAACTGGTGGATCCGTACGTAGCGCACTTCATGCCCAGAGCATCAGCGCCTGGCCGGTCCTCGCAGTTGTAGATCATGTCCGAGTTCGGCCCTTTCGAATTCGGCCGCTGCGTGGCGCCCAATGCGGCGTCAGTGACCGTGAATGTGGTTGTGCTGGAATGCAGATCAAAGGCCAGCGCCGTACTGCCATTCCAGGGCAACGCCCACGCGCCGCGCTGATCGGATTCAAGCTGCCGGACGCGGACTTCAGAAACCATCATCGTCGACGATGTACCATCGGTCACAGACGCCAGACTGCGGGTGAAGCCTGCGGAGATGGCGCCTGGATAGGTGTGCTGAAATTCTGTGTGAAACGGCGAAACAAATGCGGCGTAGTTTCCTTTGGCGAATCGTTTCCCGCTGGTCAGCGTCGCATCCTGGAAGAACTGTCCCTGTGCTGAATCGCTAGGGCAAAGCAATACCGATGGTTGCTGCTGCTGTGGGTCAGCCGTCTGATCGAACACGCTCTGAGTGATGTCAAAATCATCCGCCAGATTCTGCTGTTCCAGATAAGGCAGCGTCAGCACCAACCAGCTTATCTGCTTCCCGGTGCGTGGGTCCATGTCGGCGCCGGTCTTGCCAATCAGACCCGAGGGCGGTAACCGCCGCCGCACATCGTGAAAGTTGTGCACGGCCAGTCCAAGCTGCCGCATATTGTTCAGGCAAGAGGCGCGGCGTGCTGCCTCGCGCGCGGCTTGCACCGCAGGTAGCAACAACGCCACTAGAATGCCGATAATCGCAATCACAACCAGAAGCTCCACCAGTGTAAATGCACGGCGGAAGCTGATTCGCCAGCCGCATTGCCCGCTCGACTGCTGCACGTGAACCTCCTTATGTGATGGCTACCCGCGAGCCATCATATCGCAGCGAGCAGCATTCTCCAAAACAATGCCTGTTTCCTGCCCCTGCTAGTGCGGCGCGCCGGCATCTTTCATAATGCCCGGTCACTCAGGTGTGAATAAGTTGGATGAAGCGTTGCGAATATAGTTGGCGGAATAATGGCTGAATCGAAAGTATTTCTGGCAGTGGATATCGGGGCTTCGTCCGGGCGTCTGCTGGCGGGGCTGTTTGACGGATCGAAGATTACGCTGGAAGAAGTACATCGTTTTGAAAACGGCGCCGTGCATGCTGCCGGGCGGATGTACTGGGATCTGCTGGCGCTGTGGAACGAAGTGCAGGCAGGCCTCCGCGCCGCTTCGATCCGCTACGGCGACCGCGTTGTCAGCGTCGGCGTTGATACGTGGGGCGTGGACTTCGCTCTGCTGGGTCGCGGCGATGAATTGCTCGGTAATCCGTATCATTACCGTGACAAGCGGACAGCGGGCATCTTCGAGAAGGCGTTTGAAATCGTCTCACGCGAAGATATTTTCGCCGCCACCGGGCTGCAGTTCATGGAGTTCAACACGCTGTTTCAGCTGCTGGCGATGAAACTGCAAGACTCGCCACTACTGGATAACGCCAGTTCGATGCTGCTTGTGCCAGATATCTTTCACTGGCTGCTGACCGGTGAGAAGGTTATCGAACAGACCAACGCTTCCACCACGCAGATGTACAACCCCGTAACGGGCGACTGGGCCACTGATCTGCTGAAGCGTTTTGATCTGCCCACGGACCTTGCGGCCGACATTGCTAAGCCGGGAACGAATCTCGGCCCGTTGCGGCCGGAAATTGCCAGCGCAACAGGCATTCAATCGGCCAATGTCGTGCTGCCGGGCACACACGATACAGCCAGCGCGGTGATGGCCGTACCCGCCACCAGCGAGCCATCGGACCAGCCGGACTGGTGCTACATTAGCAGCGGCACCTGGTCTTTGATGGGCGTTGAAACCCCGAACCCGGTCATCAACGACCGCTGCCGTGAACTGAACTTTACGAACGAAGGCGGCGTCGGCGGCCGCACGCGGTTGCTGAAGAACATCGGCGGCTTGTGGCTGGTGCAGGAATGCCGGCGGATCTGGAAAGAGCAGGGCGACGAATACGGCTGGCAGGAACTGGTCCGCCGGGCGAACGAAAGCCAGCCGCTGGTTTCTTTGATTGACCCGGATCATCCCAGTTTCACCGCCCCGGAAGATATGCCCGCCGCCATTGCCGCCTTCTGCCGCCAGCACAACGAACCGGCGCCCGAAACCGTGGGGGCGGTCATCCGCACCGCACTGGAAAGCCTGGCGATGCGTTACCGCATGGTGCTTGAATGGCTGGAATCGCTAACCGGCGGCAACATTGCCACCATACATATTGTGGGCGGCGGAACGCAGAACCGCCTGCTATGCCAGATGGCCGCCGACGCCTGCAACCGCCGCGTGGTGGCTGGGCCCGTAGAAGCGACCGCCATCGGCAACGTGATGATGCAAGCCGTTTCCTCAGGCGATGTGGGCAGCATTACCCAGGCACGCGAAATCATCGCCGCCAGCTTCCCCGTTGAGGAGTTCACACCCCAGAACCCAGCCATCTGGAACGACGCTTATCATCGGTTCCAGAAGCTGGTGTAGCAGTCTTCCAGCCGTCGCATCTGCTGGTGATGTGATCTGTTTTCATCAAGGCCAGGAGTCTATGGAACTCCACCGCAGCGACCCCCTTTGAATGATAGGGGTGTTCTGCCATAATACTGCGCCTGGAATGGAATGCGGGTTGTCGCAAATGCGTTCTGGCAAACACTTTGGCGTTTGCTTCCATGTGCGGCCCAATCTGCCGCCAGCGACCGTCAGTAGCATGTTGCTGACGCTTGGAAAGCAAATCCCCCAGATATCCAGGTCTGCGGGAAGGTTACGGGTGGAGAGCAAACTATGTTTATGAATCTTAACGCCGAATCTCTCGGCATTTCGGGCCGCCAGAGCGAGATTATCGAACTTACGCTTACCCATAAGTTCAAGAGTTTCGACCTGAATTTCGCAGACTTTGCGAAACGCTCGGCAGGCGATGGCAAAAATTACGCGCTGGCCTGCATCGAAAGCGCGGATCTAGAGATCGGTTCTTACCACGTCTCGTTTGACTGGGAAGGCGCCGAAGGCGGTTACAAAACGCGGTTCGACCAGTTCCGCAACGATCTTTCACACCTGGAAGGTCTCAAGGCGCCACGCTGCCTGGCAGTGGTTAAGCCTGCCTCGGATGAACTCGCCTACAATGACAACTTCGATCTGCATTGCGAGCGTCTGGGCGAAATCGCCGAACTGCTCGGCCAGATCGGCGTAAAGCTGGGTGTCGGTTTTCAGGCATCGCCTGCGTTACGCGAAGGCAAGAAGCACGAATTCATCACCGACTTTGAAGGTCTGCTGAAGCTTGTCGACGGCATCAAGAGCGACAACGTCGGCATTCTGCTAGACGCGTGGGACTGGCACGTCGGCAACGGTGCGATGGATCAGATCACGCCGCTGTCGATGGACGACATTGTTTGTGTCCGTCTGGCGGATCTATCGGAAGATGCGAATCTTGAGAAAGATGGCCTTTCCGCCCGTCTGCTGCCGCACGAAACCGGCGTGGTTGATTCTGTGAGTCTGGTGAAGCACCTGGCCGCCAACGATTACGATGGCCCGGTTACGGCTTATCCGCATTCCAGCCACTTCAGTGGCATGGCTCGCGAGTCGATTGTCGCTCGCACTGCAGATGCACTGAACAAAGTGTGGATCGCAGCCGGTCTCAAGGAGGCGCCTCCAGAACCAGAAGTGCCTGAAACCGACGAAGCCGCCGAAGGTGAAGAATCGGCCGAGACAGAAACCACCGCCGCCAGCAGCGAAGGAGCATAGCGGGCGCATTGAGGTTTCACTACGACCGCGGGCTAAAACTGACGGACATCGATCTTGGGGTCGATGTCCGTCGTCGTTTACCGCGGGGGTTTATCTCCCACGCACACGCCGACCATATCGCCCCGCACGAAATGGCGTATTGCACGCCGCCCACCGCGGACTTCTACCGTGCACGGCGCGGGCAGCACCGGCGGGTTGTGGAAATGCCATTCCATCAGCCGCTGCAGTGGGGGCCGCTGCGGCTAACAACGCTGCCTTCGGGCCACATGTTCGGCTGCGCGATGCTGCTGGCAGAGTCGGAAACGGGCAGCCTGTTGTATACGGGCGACTTCAAACTTTCCGGCTCGGCGACAGCCGCCGCCGCTGATCCGCCGGTAGTAGATACGCTTATCATGGAAAGCACCTTCGGAGACGCGCGGTACAGGTTTCCGCCGCGGGAAGAAGTGCTGGCGGAATTCTTTGACCTGATCGACAGAACGCTTGCTGCCGGTAAAACTCCCCTGATCCGCGCATATGTACTAGGCAAAGCGCAGGAAGTCACCCGGCTGCTCACATCTCACGGCGTGCCCGTGCAGCAACACCCGCTGGTTTACGAAATGAGCCAGATCTATGAGAAGCATGGCTGCGACCTCGGGCATTACGAACTCTACGAAGACTCTCCGCGGGAAGGCTGGGCGGTTGTAGCGCCACCCACATCACAACGGGCGGCGCCGATGCCCGGATTACGCAACACGGTGTCGTTCGCGTTGACCGGCTGGGCAATGCAAAAGCCCATGCCCGCGCGGATTCAGGTGGATCACGCACTGCCGCTTTCGGACCATGCAGGCTATGACGAACTGCTGGAGATCTGCGCGAGGACGGCCGCATCCACCATCTACTGCACTCACGGGCCCGTTAGTTTTGTGACGGACCTGAAGCGAGCGGGCTTCAACGCGTTCCCACTTGAGGGTTCGCATCAAGGGCGATTTTCTTAATCGCATCAAGGGCGATTGTTTTAGGTAACGCCGTTGCGGTTACCCGGCAGCAGTTTTGCGACGTATTCCGGCTGTGCGGCGCAGGGTATTTCTGGCCGGAATCTGTACGGGCTCTGCTATCTCTGTGGTTGTTGCAAGTGATCCAAGTTGTGCGTGTGGGCGATTCTTTAAGGTTCGGTTGATCCGGGGTTTGCGGGGTGCGCGCACACCGTTGCGTGATCCGGCGAAGAATGGCGTTGAAATTGTTATCTGGCGCCTGGACGCTCGACGATGTTCTCAGCAGTGAAATCCCGCGCTGCGATTTTTGAAAGGACCAGCCGGCACTCCCCCCCAAAACTCAAATGCATGGACGTAAGATGGATCGCTTCAAAACCGCCCGGCGGGCAATGTTCGCCACACTTGGATGCGTGGGAATCGCAACCGCGGTAGCCGTGCCACAGATGTGGCAGCCGGTCGCGAACGCCCCATCGACGCCGGTTGACGCCACACCGCTTGCTGCAAGCCAGACGTACCCAGGCGCCTTGTTAGAGCAGCATGTTGAAATTACACCGGTGAAATTCAACTTCCAGGCGCCGCCGCTGCCACAGGCAGAACCCATTATGCAACCCGGCGCAGCATCTATGGACGTTGCTCCTCAAACACCACCTGTTGTGGCGCCGCCTGTAGTGACAACACCCGGTCAGTCTTCGGTGCTTGTTGACCAGGGCGTACGACGTCTCCCGCCAATAGACGCGTCGCAATCCCGCCCGTCGCGTGGCTCTTCTTTTGTTCCCAACACTCCGCCGACAGCGGCACAGCCCGCCATGCCAGGCAAGCATCGGTTTGAACCGAACCAGGCCGCAGCGGCGCCGCAGACCTCTCCGTTCAAGCATGTTAGTCGAAGTGGTGGCTTTAACGCCGCGGCGCCATCGCCAGTACAACATCAAACCCAGACAGCGGCCCCAATCGCATCACGGCCCAGCAATCCCGTCGATCCAGCAGCCATGGCAGCGGTGACGCACCGCGCGAATCAACTGATCGCGAAGGGCTTCTCCCTGGCGCCACGCGGCGCACACTACTCGGCGCGGGCCAACTTTATTCAATCGCTGCGGATCATCTCGCAGGCGCTCGACGCCAACCAGGGCGGGCAGCAATACACGCAGGCACTGGCGCGGGGGCTTCGCGCTCTGGAAGAAGCCGGCGACTTCACGCCCAAGGGTTCCAAGCTTGAAGCGGATCTCAATGTCGCTTCGATCATCTCGTCTCACCGCACGGTTGCCCTGAAGGATCATCCGCAGTTGCAGAACGTCACTCCGCTGATGGCGCTTCAGCAGTATTACACCTACGCACAACAGCAACTGGCTTATGCCGGCGGCAAGCAACCTGCCTCGTCCAGGGCGCTGTACGGTCTAGGCAAGCTCGAAGGTATTATCGGCGGCAACGATCTGGAATCGAAACGCATGGCCGGACCACGTTCGATGGCCTACTACCAGGCCGCCATGATGACCGATCCAACCAATAGCGAAGCGGCCAACGAACTGGGCGTGTTGCTGGCGAAATACGGACAATGGCAAGACGCCCGCGCTGTGCTGATCCATTCACTCTCGAAACGGCCGACCGCCGTGGGCTGGCACAACATCGCCGTGGTGCACGATCACCTTCGCGAAACCGATCTGGCGACAAAGGCCCGCTACGAAATGCAGCTTGCTTCCCGCCAGCAACCGGCCAGACCCGGTGTGGTGCAGTGGGTCAGCGCCAAACAATTCGCTCAAACCAATCCTGGCCCCGCCGGTGTTCCGCCACGCACGGCGCCGCCGCGTGTTGAACCAGCGAAACCAGGCGATGGAAAAACGGCCAACCGTCCTGAGGCGCCGCCCTGGTGGGCGCCGTGGCGGCGATAACGCGATAGCGGTCAGACGATCTGATACATGGACGATCCATTCACGCGATGTGCTGATGCCCCCTGGCAGCCTTCGCCACAATACACACCACTAGACGGAGCTAATCAAAATGAGTGTTACCGGTAGGGCGTTAAGCCAGCTACGAGACAGAAAACTGATGACGGCGGCCGTCGTGCTGCTGTTAACGGGCACCGGCTTGATGGCGTGGATATCGCGTGTCCGCCCGATTCCCAACCGGCCGCTGGGTAAAGGTTACGAAGAACAGACCGCGTCACTCGCGCCGGGAAACATGGTAGGTATTACGCCCACCGTGCTGCCAGCCGGCGACAGCGTTCTCGAAATCAACAACGCCGCGTTAGCGACTAATGCGGCGCCGGAAATTCAATTGTGCCAGGCGCTCGGCCCGGCTGCTCCGCACCCGATTGACGGTGTTGATTCTATTTCCGGCGTCTGCCAGCCCGGTTGCGGCGAAGCCCACTGGGACGCGCGGGCGCCAATTCCGTGGCAGGTTTTCGCTCAAGGTGAATACATCGGCCCGCACCGTTCGGCTCACACGCCGGAATACCGGCTGCGTGTGGACGATCAACTGGAATTCATCTACCGCCTGACACGCGTCGAGAGTTCTACGCCCTACGAACTCAACGTCGGCGATCAGGTGCAGATTGAATCGCTGACGGACGACAAGCTAGACCGCACGCTGGTGATTCAGCCCGATGGCAGCATCACGGTACGCCTGTTGGGCCAGGTGCAGGCAGCCCGCCGGACCGTGGAACAACTACGCGCGGATCTGGAAGAAAAGTATAAGAAATACTACAAGGTGCCTTCGATCACCGTCACGCCCATCCAGGTGAACACCCGCCTGGAAGATCTGCGGGCGACTGTTGATAGCCGTGCAGGCCAAGGTGGTCAAAGCCGCAACGCCACCGTTACGCCGGCGGGCAATGTTCAACTGCCGGCTATCGGCTCGGTGCCTGCCGTCGGGCTGACGCTTGATGAACTGAAAATGGAAATCGACGAGCGGTACGCGCAGATTGTCGATGGCATCGAAGTCACGCCGGTCCTCGTGCAGCGGGCGCCACGGCTGCTGTTTGTGCTGGGCGAAGTGGCTCAGCCCGGTCAGTTTGAAATGCAAGGCCCTACCACGCTGATGATGGCTCTGGCACGTGCAGGCAGCTGGACCATCGGCGCCAATCTGCGGCAGGTCGTTGTCTTCCGCCGGGGTGAAGACTGGCGTCTGCTGGCGACCAAGTTAGATATCCGCGGCGCCGTGTACGGCCGCCGTCCGGCGCCTTCGGACGAAATCTGGTTGCGTGACTCGGACGTTGTCGTTGTGCCGAAGCTGCCTATCCAGGAACTGGATGAGTGGATCGAACTGGTATTCACCCGCGGTATCTATGGTGTGGTTCCATTCCAGGGTGTGTCCGTCAACTTCGCCGGCGCCGGGGTGCTATAAAGCTTAACGCTGGCAATCGAAGAACAGATTCTTACAACCGCCGCACTTCCTCTGGTGCGGCGGTTTTTTTGTGCGCTGCGTGGTATCATTTCACGCAGTCAGTCATGCGGTGTTGCAAATGGCTGAAACGAGGCCAGCAACTATCCAGGAATGCCGATGACCCTTTCTTCGTCCCACCCACCTGCCTGGAGCGATTGCGGGCGCCGCCTGCGCGTTGTGATGCTGGGATCTGGCGATCGCAAGAATGTGAAGGAAGAAGCCGCGCGGCTGCAGCCGCAGATTGAAGAACACGCCGATGTGGTGCTCAGCGATTTTCAGTTTGAAGCGGACCTGACGGGTATTGAAGCGGACTTCGCGGTGGTGCTGGGCGGCGATGGCTCTATGCTTCGCGCCGCACGGCAGATTCAACCGCTTGAATTGCCCGCTATCGGCGTGAACCTCGGCAAACTGGGTTTTCTAGCGGCTTTGCAGCCAGGGGAACTGGTCAATCTGCTGCCAGCGATCTGTCGCGGCGACTGCTCGGTGGTGGATCATCTGATGTTCCGCTGTGCGGTGATGCGTGACGACGAGGTAATTCACGACGAACTGGGGCTGAATGAGGCAGCGATTCTGGCCGGGCCGCCGTTCTCCATTTTGGATATAGAACTCTACGTTGACTCAGAATGGGCGACTACATATAGTTGCGACGGCCTGATTATCAGCACCCCCGTCGGATCGACTGCCCACAACCTTTCTGCGGGCGGCCCGATCGTCAGCAAGAACCTGCAAGCGTTCGTCATATCCGCCATCAGCCCGCACACATTGACGGTGCGGCCCGTGGTGGATTCAGCCGACAGGGTTTACGAGATGAAGGTCAATGCGACCAACCGCCAGACGTCGGTTGTGGTCGATGGCAACACACTTTGCCAGTTGACCCCCAACGACCGGGTGGTGATCCGTCGCGCTGCGGCGACCTTTAAGATGCTGGAGATGCCAGAACTGCATTACTACCAGACGCTTCGTCAGAAGCTGGGCTGGGGCGGCGACCTCCGCCAGCGCACTCTGCGGAAGCAGCAGCAGGCGAAGGAAACGGACGCCGGTCAGTAGCACAACCTATCCCATTGCCGGCAGCACCGGCTAATTCCATTACTTCATGCAAGCAAGGATGCGCAAGTGAAGCCCGCCAAACTCTTTCCGCTGACGTTCCTTCTCCTCGTCATCTCGGTGCCGCTCCTGGCGGACGAAGCCAGCGATAAGGCCGCCGCCAACGCCCGCGCCCTGGCGAAAATCAAACAGAAGCTGGCCGCCCAGACGTCGCCTGAATACACGCTGCGTTATCTGGCGGACCCAGGTGAAAAAATGACCTGGAAGGTCACCCATGTGGCGCAGACAGAAACGAAGATCCTGGGCAACCTGCAGACTTCGCGCTCGCGCAGCCTTTCCACCAAACGCTGGACCGTGCTGGATGTCGACAAGACGGGCAAGATCAAGTTCAGCCACATGGTGACAGATGTTGACATGTGGCACAAAATCAGCGACCGCCCCGAAATCCGCTACAACAGCCGCGAGAAGAAGCTGCCGCCCGCCGGTTACGAACGCATTGCCGACACCATCGGCAAACCGCTTTCGACCTTTGTCGTCACCCGTAGCGGTCAGGTGGAAATCCGCGAAAGCGATCAGAAAGAAATCAAATTTGGTCTTGGTCAGGTGACGATGCCTGTGCCGGATCACCCTATCAAAATCGGTCACCGCTGGTCTTCGGACGGACAGGTCCGCGTGCGGAAAGAAGACAAAACGGTCAAGAACATTAAGCTCCGCCACGTGCATCAACTGCGCAGTGTTGTGGACGATGTCGCCACCATCAGCGTCACCACGGAAATCCTTTCGCCAGTAAACGACGCCCGCATCAAATCGCAGATCATTCAGCAGTTGACCACCGGTGAAGTGAAGTTCGACCTGAAGAAAGGCCGCATCGTCAGCAAGGCCATCAGCTGGGACGAAACCGTTGTCGGCTTCAACGGCCCCAACAGCTCGATGCGTTACCTGGCGAAGTTCACGGAGACCTTGCAGGAAAACACACCCGCAAAAGTCGCCGCCAAACCGACTGTCGCCGATGCACCGCCAGAGCCAGAAGCTGGCATCCGCACCGCACAGAAGCCCGGTGAAAGGGAGTAGCGTCTGCTACAACCAGACAACAACAAAAACGCCGCTGCATTACCAGATGCGCGGCGTTTTGCATGCGCGATCGTTGCGTGGGGAGGATGGAAGTTCGCAGTAGTTGGCCCGGTGCGCACCAGACTTTATACTGTGGGGCTTCTATTTCACGTACGCCCTTGCAGCGTTTAAATCAGCGCGGCGCCCGATATTCATGCCCCATTCCGCACCTGTTCAGAAGCTGATCGACACGGCCAGGCAAAGCCGTTTGATTTCCGGCGGACAGCTCGCAAAATTCGTAGCCGCGTGCGACCCGGCATTGCTTGCCGCCGATGACGCGACGCCTGTCGCGCAGCAGATGGTTGACCGCCGTCTAATCACCGCCTGGCAGGCGGAGCAGCTTCTGGCCGGACGCTACAAAGGATACTTCCTGGGCAACTACCGCATCCTACGGTTGCTGGGCAAGGGCGGCATGAATCGCGTGTTCCTGGCCCGCCACGAACGGATGGAGCACAAGTGCGCGATCAAAGCGCTGCCTGCTAAGAGTGTTGAAGGCGCGAACCTGCAGCGGTTTCAGCGTGAAGTGCAGGCGGTGGCGTCTCTGGATCATCCGAACATTGTCCACGCCCACGACTACGACACGCATGGCGATACGCCGCAGGATGCGGTGCACTATTTCGTCATGGAGTACATCCGTGGCAGCAGCCTGCTAGAGATGGTGCAGCAACAAGGGCCGCTGAACTTTACCGACGCGGCGGACTATATCCGGCAGGCCGCTGAAGGTCTGCACCACGCGCACCTGGCCGGTCTGGTGCACCGGGATGTGAAACCCGGCAACCTGCTTGTCAGCAGGCAGGGCGTTGTAAAGCTGCTGGATCTGGGGCTGGTGCTCAGCCAGGAGCAAGGCGACGAAGCTTCATTGACGGCGCTGCATAGCGAAGGCGTGCTGGGAACGGTCGATTACGTTTCACCCGAACAGGCGCGCAATAGCCACGATATCGACGCCCGTGCAGACATCTACAGCCTGGGCTGCACGTTCTATTTCATCCTGACCGGCAAGACACCTTTTCAGGACACACCGCCGGCTTTACGGCTGAAGAAGCATCTGGAAGAAGATCCGCCGCCGGTTGCTTCGCTACGTGAAGACACGCCGCTAAGGCTGATCGACATGATCGGCAAGATGATGCAGAAGGCGCCGGAAGATCGTTACGCCTCGGCAGCCGAGGTGGCGGACGATCTGGAAGACTGGTTACTGGACACCGCGGATCAGGCGTGGCGGATGGATAACGCTGCCTCGATCAACAGTATCCTCAAGGCCCGCGCGATGCGGATGCAGGGCGGTGTGGATACCGACTCGAAGCTGAAGCTCGCCGCCACCCGCCCGGTGCCACACGCCGGCCCGGTGGCGCCGTCGGATCTGGCGTCGCGTTCGGATCTGCCGCTGGCAGGCGACACGATCAAAAGCAGCAGCGTGACGCAGTATGAAAACATGGCCGACCCGGTCGAGGATGCCTTCGACCTGGATCATCCCGAAGTGCTGGATGAAGATTCCACTCCGCAGCTGGCTGCCACGCGGACCAGCTACGAGGCGCCAGCGCCGGACGTTGCGCCAGCCGTCGGCATTGACCTGGGAACGACGTTCTCGGTCGTAGCGCATCTAGACGGCAAAGGCCGTCCGTGGACCATTCCGACCGCAGCAGGCGATACGGTCACGCCGTCGGTCGTCTTCTTTGATGGCGGACAGCCGATCGTGGGCAAAGAAGCGGTCCGCGCCGCCGAGTTCGAACCTGAACACGCCGCCCAGTTCGCCAAGCGTGACATGGGCGAGCGGGAGTTTCACAAAGCCATCGGCGGCGAAAGCCTGCCGCCGGAAGTCATCCAGGCGATTATTCTCCGTCAACTGAAAGAAGATGCAGAACGCAAAGTAGGCCCATTCACCAAAGCGGTTGTCACGGTGCCCGCGTACTTTAACGAGCCACGCCGCAAAGCGACCCAGGACGCGGGACGCCTGGCCGGGCTTGAAGTAATGGACATCATTAACGAGCCGACCGCGGCAGCCATCTGCTACGGCGTGCAAAAGGGATTCTTCTCGACTGAAGAAGAAAACAACGAAGACGAAACGATCCTGGTCTACGACCTCGGCGGCGGTACGTTCGACGTTACGCTGATGGAGTTGAAAGGCCGCTCTTTCACCACCATTGCCACCGCGGGCGATGTACAACTGGGCGGCATCGACTGGGATAAGCGTATCTGCGACATCATTGCTGAGGTCTTTGTCGAACAATTCGGCGATGATCCGCGCAGCAATGAAGAAGGCTTCCAGATGCTGATGTACGCCGCCCGCGATGCGAAACACACGCTTTCGGTACGCGATCAGGCGGACATTGATTTCTCTTACAACGGCAGCCGGCTGAAGCACACGCTGCAGCGAGACACCTTTGAGCAACGCTGCGGCGATCTACTAGACCGGACATTGCTGACCGTCGAACGCGTCCTGCGGGAAGCCAAACGCAGCTTTGCCGACGTGACGCGGCTGTTGCTGGTGGGCGGCAGTAGCCGCATGCCCATGATTCAGGCCATGCTGCAGGAAGAGTCAGGCAAGCCGGTTGACCGCTCGCTATCGCCCGACGAAGCCATCGCCCACGGCGCCGCCATCTATGCCGGTCTCTTGCTCAAACAAGGCGGTAAACTGTGCGAAGGCATCTCCGTGCAGAACGTCAATTCGCACGACCTGGGCGTATTGGGCATCGAACGCAGTACCGGCATGAAGCGCCGTAGTGTTTTGATCCCGCGCAACACGTCGCTACCCAGCCACGGCAAACGCCGTTTTGTAACGGCCCGCGATGGTCAGCAGTCCGTGCGGGTGAAGATTGTTGAAGGCGGCGACGCCAGCGGCAACAACGCCACCGAGATTGGCAACTGCATCGTCTCAGACCTGCCGCCCGGCCTACCTGCGAAGACGCCGGTTCACGTGCAGTTCCGCTACGCCGACAATGGCCGCCTGGAAGTAGAAGCATCGCTAGAGGGCGTTGAATCGAAGACGAGCATGACTATCGAACGTTCTTCGGGTCTGACCGAAGAGATGCTCGAAAAATGGCGGCAGCGACTCGAAGCCGGCAAGATTCTCGAATCGTAAGGCGCCAATGAGCCACGATTCAGCCCCGCCCGCAGCCGCCGCACAAGACTGGCGCCCCGGCGCCATGATATTTGCGGTCTATACAACAAGCTGGGTCGTGATTGATATCACGACCTACGCCAATCTGGCTTCTTTCCGCGAGCATCTGCTACTGATGTCGCCATCCTACGCAGGCGTGGTGGCCGCCCCTGCCACGCTGACTGCCTGGTGCATGCTGTCACGGGCACCGGCGCGGGTGCGATGGCCTGTTCTGCTATTTGGCGGCGCAGCAATCACACTGAGCAAGTCTGCGCTGCTGGGATGGGAACAGCCGCCGCCTTTTCAGGAAGAAGCCACGCTGGCAGGCGCGGCGATTGTGTTGATTCAATTCGCCGTGACCGCGTGCGCCATACTTGTGGCACGAAGTCTAAGAGAGACCGGCCCCGCTCAACCTGAACAGCCCCAGGAAAGCGAGGATCTTGAAGAAGCGACCGCGGATGTCTGGCGTTTCAAAGTCCGGGACCTGCTGCTGTGGACGGTGCTCGCTGCCATATTCGCCATGGTTGCGCGCACGTTTTACCCACCGGGCACATGGGATTTTGGATCGATAGAATGGCGCCTGATTAGCAGCCGGGTCATTGAGGTTGCTGTCTGCGCCGCGCTCGCCACGCCTTGTGCCTGGTTGCCGTTGGCGAAGAAGGTTAATGGGTGCGGGTGGCTGCTTTTGCTGGCGAGCCTGCCGCTGATCGTGGTTGTATCAAGCTGGAGCCCGGCAATTGTCCTGGAAGTGAGCGTGCTCTACCTCTCGCTAAGGCCATTGCGCATGATGGACATACGACTATTGCCGCCCCACGGGGATGCGGCTTAATCGTCGCGTAACTAACCAACGACACGACCTCGCGCCGCTAAATCACGCCGCCGTGGGTACGGAAGGGCGTCATATGGTCGGGCTGATCCAGGAACCAGATTCGTTCCCATTCGTTCAGGAAGTTCCGCAGGTCTTCCGAGGTAAAGATCAACTGCCGGGCGCGGCGGGTCGGGTCTGCGGAATAGATGGGCAAAAAGCACCCAACACTGGTGCTGATGGCGGTTGCGAGTATCAGGGCAACGAGTAGGCGCCGCATGGAACTACCTCCGTGATTAGCCGGGCGGCCGAACCGTCAACTGCTGAAGCAAGCCGGTCGGCTAATAATGCAATCGGTGATGTCCGGGAGAGGACGAAAAGCTGGTAAGCCGCATCACGTCGTCCTGACGCTTGCGTAGTCTCACCGCTGCATTCTTATCGTCTAATGCGATTGTAGGACTTAAACGGGATTTGCTTAATTTAAGAATCCACCTTGCTGCCCGGCAGATGTTAAAACAGGCAGTCTGCACATGGGCCAAACCGTTTCAGCGCAAAAGCAACGCCCGGCGGGAAACCGGGCGTGTGCGTGTTTTCTGATGACTTCAAAGCGTAGGAAAATTACGCCTGGAAGGAAGAACCGCAGCCGCAGGTTTTGACCGCGTTGGGGTTCTGGATGCTGAAGCCACGTTTATCGATTCCGTCCAGGAAATCGATGGTGGTGCCGTCCAGCAGCAGCAGGCTCTTCTTGTCGACAACCACAGGCACGCCGAAGTACTCGTAACGGGTGTCTGTTTTTTCGTCAAAGCTGGTGTCGAAGTTCAGAGAGTAGCTAAGACCGCTGCAGCCGCCGCCTGCGACAGCTACGCGTAGGGACGAGCCTTCTTCGATTGGCTTTTCGTCCATGGTCCGCTGTACTTCCTGAGCTGCGCGTTCGGTAAGCGTGATGGCCACGATGACTCCTTCTATAAGTAAAGGGGTGAATTGCGTTGCTATACTTCTAAATTATACAAATCCCCAGCCTGAGGGAAGTGGTTTCGGCAGGCAATTCGGGGCGAATGTCACGCCTATTGGCAAGTCTGGTTGGCGTTGACGTATCCGGAATGTATCGGCTACTAACCACTGTGATGCACCTCACGTGCTGGGGTTACAGGTTCAACCGCATTGCAATTGCTGGAAATAACAAGCCAACCGCGCTACAATACGGTAATGAAGGCTCTAACCTACATCCTGCTGATCCTCGCCATCCTAGCGCCCATGCCGGCGCCATCGTGCTGTTGCGCGCAGGACAATCTGGCGAAGTGCTGCCAAACGGTTATCGAGCAACCGCCAGAAAACGCGGCATGTCCGCTATGCAGCCAGAAGGAGACGGCGAAAAGCTGTTGTCAGGCCGATAAGAGCACGGACACTTCTCCCGCCAAAAAGTGCCGCTGCATCAAATCCGCGGATCAGCCGCGGATGCTGCAAACTGCAAGCGTTGATTACCACGCACCGACGTGGATCGGCGTTTATCTGACCTATCAGAAGATCCCCGCCGCGGCACTAAGTTCGCGCCGGATTTCGGACTCTCCACCTCCTGTTGATACCACGCGCAACGCCTGCTGGCTGTGCGTCTGGCTGGCATGATCTGCGCGACGTAGATCTTTTGTTAATTCCAGCCAACCAAGGCAATTTGCTAATCAGACGTCTACGCAGACCGTAATCTGCCACTCGTCTGACTGAAGCACCGCCTGTTATCAACTCAATCAAATTCTGGAGAGATTTTCTATGAACCGTATCGTATCTGCTGTTTCGTTCGCTGCACTGTGCCTTGTCGTTACCGCCGTTCAGGCAGAAGTGAAAGTCACGCTGTCTGAAATGCATCTTTGTTGCGGCGCCTGTGTGAAGTCCGTTAATAAGGCAGTGGCAGGTGTCGAAGGCGCCGAAGTGGCTGTCGACAAGCAAGCCGGTTCGGCGACCATCACCGCTACATCGCAAGAGGTCGCTCAGGCTGCTGTTAACGCCGTTGCCAAAGCTGGCTTCCACGGCAAAACCGACAGCGACAAAGTCTCGCTGCCTGCCGTCAAAGGCCCCGATGGCAAGGTGAAGCGTCTTGTCGTCACCAACGTGCACAACTGCTGCGGCGGTTGCAACGTGGCCATCAACAAAGCGCTGAAAACGGTCGACGGCGTGGAAGCCGCCACCAACAAGCCGCGCGCCAAGCAGTTTGTGGTAGAAGGCGAATTCGATGCATTGAAGCTTATTAACGCCCTCAACACGGCCGGCTTCCACGTAGGTGTCGGCAAATAACTGCCGCTGGCAATACCGTTCCTGAATTGCCACGCTTCAACATTTCATTGCCAAAAGGGCTGTGCCGGTGACCTCTACTCAACGCGTGTTCACCGGCTCTCCCTGGGAGAAAAATGTCGCCTACTGCCGGGCTATCCGGGTAGGCGACCTGGTGGCTGTGTCGGGCACAACGGCCTCAGACGAGAACGGCCAGGTTCAATCGCCTGGCGACCTCTACGGGCAGACGAAATACATCTTCGCGAAGATCGAGTCGGCTCTGGCAGAATTCCACGCCACACTGGCCGATGTGTACCGCACGCGTATGTACGTGACGGATATCAACCGCTGGGAAGAAGCGGGCCGGGCACACCGGGAAACATTCCACGCCAACCCACCGGCGGCCACCATGGTGGAAGTCAGCGCGCTGATTGACCCGCACCATCTGATTGAAATTGAGGTCGATGCCTGCTGCCCGCGACCGGCCTCCATCGATGCTTCCAAACTGCCAGAGAGCTAGTATAATCCGGGGGTTGGTTTACCCCGCTCTGATACATTTTCTCTGACACTGGAAAGATCTTCTATGGCAGTCATCCCTACTGGCAATCCCGCTGCACTCATTGGCTATTACCTCGGCATCGCATCTATCATTCCATTCCTCGGCTGCCTTGCCTCGGTTCCCGCCATTATCTGTGGCATTGTTGGTTTGATCAAATCAAGCAAAGAACCTGCGGCCGGCGGTAAGGGACACGCGATTACCGCAATTGTTCTGGGGCTTATAGGACCATTTATCGGCTGGGGCATCATCATGGGGTTCTCAATGCTGCTTGGCGGGTGAGACTGCTTACGTTTGCAGTTTCGGACCAACCGCGGCTAGGCCTGCTAGTCGCGGAAGATCGGGTGCTGGATGTTGCCGCGTTCTCCGCGCATGAAGGCAATGCGGCGGCGCCTGAGTACGTCTCGATGCTTGCCCTGCTGCAAGCGGGTCCGGCCGCGATGAATGCACTGCGGGAAATGGCCGGCCGGCTCCGGCCTGAATCGCATGGCGATTGTGTGCACGCGTTAAACGGCTTGAAGCTTCTTGCGCCGGTGCCAACGCCCGTTTCGATCCGCGACTGCATGAGTTTTGAACTGCATCTGCTCAACTGCACCCGCACGGTCGCGCGCTGGCGATCGCCGCTGGTGGCAAAACTTGATGCATGGTCAACGCGTATCCTAGGGCGACCGCTACTACGGACGCCCGCCGTGTGCCGGGAGCAGCCTGTCTACTACAAAGGCAATCCGCGGTCGGTCATTGGAACCCGCGCCGAGGTGGTGTGGCCGGCATATGAAGAGAAGCTGGACTTCGAACTGGAGTTTGGCGTTTTCATCGGCAAGCAAGGTGTGAACATCGCCGTCGAAGACGCCACACAGCACATCGCTGGCTATTGCCTGTTCAACGATTTCAGCGCCCGTGAAACGCAGCTCCGGGAGATGGCCGGCCGGCTGGGACCCGCAAAAGGAAAGGATTTCGATACGGGAAACGCTATCGGGCCGTATCTGGTTACGCCGGATGAAGTGGGCGACGCCAGGCAGTTGTCATTCACCGCGACTGTTAACGGCCAGGTATGGACGGAAGTGACGGCCGCCACGCTGCAATTCTCCGTTGAAGAAATCATTTCCTACATTTCGCAGTCCGAAACGCTCTATCCCGGCGAGTTCATTGCCGTTGGCACCTTGCCGGGCGGCTGCGGGCTGGAGCTTGACCGCTGGTTAAAAACAGGCGATACCGTGCAGCTGGCATGTGAACCACTTGGCATACTGACCAACCAGGTGGTGAAGCGGTCCTGAATTTGCCTGCGGTCGGCTTAATCGCGGAGAAGAAATGTCACAGAATTTCGAAAAATCTCTGGCAGAGCTTGAAAAAATTGTCACCGCGCTGGAAGAAGGCCGCGGACTTTCCGAATCACTGGAACTGTACGAACACGGCGTCAAACACCTGAAACAGTGCCACGAAGCACTCAATCAGGCACAGCTTAAGCTGCAGATGCTCACCGGCGTCGATGACGACGGCAACCCGGTGGTCAAAGAGTTTGACGAACAGAACACGGACGATCTGGAAGCGAAAGCCGCTGCCAGGCAGAAGCGCCGCAGCGCAAACTCCACCAGAGAAACAACTTCCGGCGACGAGATAGACGAAGACGATGGACTGTTTTAGAATGGAACAATGGAGCTGACTTACCGCGAAACAACGCATCGCTTCGCACCCAGAAACCATTAAATCCCTCCCCGCCCGGCGACAGATTTGCAATCCATGGCTTCCATTGCTTCGTTCAAAACCTACGCTGCCGGGCTACGCACGGAAGTCGATGCGGCGCTCGACGGCTACACGCGTTACGACGACGATTGCCCCCAACGCCTCGCCGATGCGATGCGTCATAGTCTGCTTGCTCCATGCAAGCGGCTGCGTCCGGTGCTGGTGTTAATGGCCGCCGAAGCCTGCGGTTATTCAAGAGTCAAAGCGATGCCCGCGGCGTGTGCCGTGGAGATGGTTCATACCTATTCGCTGATTCACGACGACCTGCCTGCGATGGACGACGACGACCTGCGGCGGGGATTGCCGACATGTCACGTCGCCTTTGACGAACCAACGGCCATCCTGGCGGGTGACGCGTTACTGGCACAGGCGTTTGAAGTCCTGGCAACGGGGATTCAACCTGCTGACATCGCAGCCAGATGCTGTGCACTGCTCGCCCAGGCAGCCGGGCCCAGCGCCCTGGTTGGCGGTCAGGCCGATGATCTAGCCGCAGAGCAAGGACTAGAAGTTGACGGAGATGCAGCACACAAACTGAAACACCTTGAACGCATCCACAGCCGCAAGACCGGCGCCCTGTTCCGCGTAAGCTTGAAGCTTGGCGCGGTGGTGGCTGGCGGAACCGACGAACAGTTAGCAGCTTTGCATACGTACGGTTGCAGCGTGGGGATGGCGTTTCAGATTACGGACGACCTGCTTGATCTCTCAGGAGATGAAGCAGCGATGGGAAAACGGACGCAGAAGGATGCAGAGCAGGGAAAACTGACGTTCCCCGGTCTGCTCGGAATAGAAGAGAGCGAACAACGTGCGGCGACGCTGATTGAAGAAGCCTGCGACGCCGCCGCAACTTTCGGTGAGCGTGGTGAAGCTCTGCAAGGGCTGGCCCGCTACGTCCTGGAAAGGAAGCAATGACAACTGCACACGAGATTCTGGCCACGTTAGATTCCGCAGAGCCATTGCGTTCGATGAGCGTCGATCAGCTGAAACAGGCTGCCGGCGAGATCCGCGATGTGCTCTGTAATCTGCTGAGCACGCGCACGGCACACTTCGCTTCTAACCTCGGCGTCGTTGAGCTTTGCCTAGCGTTACACAGCGAATACGACTTCCGCCGCGACCGCCTGATCTGGGACACCGGACACCAGATCTATCCACACAAACTCATCACCGGTCGCTATCACGAATTCAGCACCATCCGCACCCGCGGCGGGTTGATGGGTTATCCCAATCCAGCGGAAAGCGACTACGACCTGTTCATGACAGGTCACGCCGGCTGCAGTGTCTCGACGGCGCTGGGCCTTAAGAGCGGCGACGACCTACTGGGCGAGAATGCACGCCGCAGCGTGGCGGTTATTGGCGACGGCGCCTTCCCGTCGGGCATCGTTTACGAAGCGATGAACAACGCGGGCGGTTTGAAGTCTGACCTGACCGTGATTCTTAACGACAACAAAATGTCCATCTGCCCACGTGTGGGCGGCGTTGCCAGTTACCTGGACCGCCTGCGGACGGCGCCATTTTATACCGGGCTGAAATCCGAAGTGCTGAAAGTCCTGAACAAGGTGCCTGTGCTAGGCGATCCGACAGAACGCCTGCTGGCCCAGATCAAAGAGGGCGTGAAAGCGGGCCTCCACGGCGGGATGCTGTTCGAGGATCTGGGCTTCCGCTACATCGGGCCGATCGATGGGCACGATATTGCTATCCTGCGTAAGTACCTGCGGATGGTGAAAGACCTCAAGGGCCCCGTGCTGCTGCACGTGGTGACGGAGAAGGGACACGGTTTCCAGCCGGCGGCTTCCGATCCGGTCTTCTTCCATACGCCGCCCGCCTTCAAAGAAGAAAACGGCAAGGCCATTCCGCACGCCAAGAGCGGCGGCGCCGCGTTCACCAACTACGCTCGCGATGCGATTGATGAGCAGCTTGGCAAAGATGAGAAGGTTACCGTTCTTACCGCTGCCATGTGCCAGGGTAACAAGCTTGAAGGCGTCCGTGACAAGTATCCGCAGCAGTTCTTCGACGTGGGCATCTGCGAATCCCACGCGGTGGCGTTCGCCGCTGGCCAGTGCAAAGCGGGCTTGCGGCCGATCGTAGATATCTACAGCACCTTCCTGCAACGCAGCTTCGATCAGATCTTCCAGGAAGTGGCGTTGCAGAACCTGCCCGTCACTTTCATGCTCGACCGCGCGGGGCTGGCTGGCCCTGACGGCGCCACCCATCACGGCGTGTTTGACCTATCATACATGCGGATGTTCCCCAACATGGTCGTGATGATGCCGGGCGACGCCCGCGACACCGGCGCGATGCTTGAGTTCGCCCTCAACCATCCGTCGCCATGTTCGATCCGCTACCCGAAAGCGACGGCCCTGGAGATCGATCGCCCGGAACAGCCCGTCGAACTCGGACGTTCAGAGATTCTTAGCTGGGGCGCCGACGGCGTGATCATCAGCGGCGGCGCCTTGCTGCACAACTGCCTGGAAGCTGCAGATTCGCTGCGTGAAGAGGGCCTCGACGTGGGTGTGGTGAACGCCCGCTTCATCAAACCGCTCGACCGGGAAATGCTGGGCCGTGCACTTCGCGAGTGCGAGTTTGTCGTGACGGTGGAAGAGAACGCCTTGCAGGGTGGTTTCGGTTCTGCCGTTCTAGAAGCAGCCAGCGAGATGCATCTCGATACCCGCTGCATCCGGCGCCTGGGCATTCCTGATGAGTTTGTCGAACACGGCGACCGCAACGACCTGCTCGCAAGCCTCTGCCTCGATGCTAAGGGCATTGCCGCCACCTGCCGCGAGATGGCTGGTAACAGCACCGTCCAGGTTTAACGCCTACTGGTTTTAACGCGGCAAGCTATTCAGACTCTGAAGGTTTGTCGCCGTCTTCATCCCCGGCAGGTGTTGCTTCGCCGGGATCTTCTTCCGCGGCAGGAAACTCCAATGCGGCCAGCAGGATCCGCGGCGCTGCGGTGGGTGAACGGTAAAGCAGAAACGCCGTGGATTGAATCGTATCGCGGCCGGCCTTGGTGAAATCCTCCCGGTCCAGCAACTTGCCAAGCCGAAGCATATTGTGGGCTGCAACCGAGTTGCCCGCTGGCTCAACATTGTCCGACTGCCGTTTGGCGCGGGCGAACATGGATTCGTGGTCTTCCGTTGTGAAGAAGAATCCGTTGCTTTCTTTATCCAGAAACAGCTTCAACTGAAGCTCCGTTAGCTCTTCAGCCGTTTTCAGCCACTTCTTATCGCCGGTCGCTTTGTGCAAGGCGAGCAGCCCATCCGCCAGGAAGGTATAGTCGGTCAGATAGGCGTTCAATTTGCCGTAGCCATCACTGAACGTGCGGAGTAGCCGGCCGTCCTTCATCCGCATGTTTTCCAGAATAAACGTGGCCGTCTCTTCCGCTGCCTGCACATAGTCATTGCGTTTAAGCACGCGACCGGCGTCCGCCAGTCCGCCGATCATCAGACCGTTCCAGCTGGTCAGAATCTTGGTGTCGATGCGTGGCTGCTCGCGCTGGTTGCGGAGCTTGCGAAGTTTCTCCAGCACAGGCTGCAACTGTTTGACCAGTTCTGCTTCCTCAACGTCGCGGTCCTTGGCGATATCTGCCAGCGGCGCGCCCAGTTGTGGCACGTAGTATTTCTGTTCGAAATTCGGATCGCCGTCCACGCTGTAGGCCGCGGCCAGTAGTTTGTATTCGTCCGGGTTTAGTGCTTCCTGAAGTTGCTCCTTCGTCCAGCGGTAGAAGGCGCCTTCTTCGTCTTCCGTCTCGGCGTCGAGGCTGGAATAGAATCCGCCCTCTTTATCCCGCATCCGCCGCAATACAAAATCGCATGTGCCTTCAATCACGCGGCGGAAGTCTTCCCGCGGCTGTTGCTCGTAGGCGGCTGCGTAAACGGAAGCCAGTTGCCCGTTGTCGTAGAGCATCTTTTCAAAATGCGGAATCTGCCAGAACCGGTCCACGCTGTACCGGTGAAAGCCACCGGCCAGATGATCGTAGATGCCGCCGCGGGCCATCTTCTCCAGCGTCTTGATCGCCATTTCCTGTGCCCGTTCATCCTCGTTCTGCTTTGCATATTCAAGCAGAAACAACAGGTTCGAGGGCTCGGGAAACTTCGGCAGTTGCGGGTCGGTGGGCGAATAACCAAAGCCGCCATACTGATCATCAAACTGGCGGCCGTAGGTGCGACGGGCGTCCGCCATCGTCTGTGCATCCACTTCGGTGAGAGATGAAGCACGCATGCCTTTAACGGCCTCGCGCGTGGCTTCGGTCAAGCGTTCGGCATCGCCGGTCAACTGCTCGCGATGTTCCTTGTAAAAATTCAGCAGCGTCTGCACCAGCGTGAAGAAGCCGGTCTTAATCCCGCGTTGCCCATCTGCCGGCGGAAGATACGTAGTTCCATAAAAGGGCTTGGCGTCGGGCGTGAGAAACATCGAAAGCGGCCAGCCGCCGCCGGCGCCGCGGCCCGCCATCTGATTGAACACGTTCAGCGCGGTCATGTAGAGATGGTCTACTTCCGGGCGTTCTTCGCGGTCTACTTTGATGCATACGTAATTTGAATTAAGAAACGCTGCGATCTGTTCATTCTCAAACGTTTCACGCTCCATCACATGGCACCAGTGACAACTGGCGTAGCCGACCGAGAGAAAGATCAGCTTGCCCTCTTTCTTCGCCTTGTCGAGCGCTTCTTTTCCCCATGGATACCAGTCAACGGGATTATGCCCGTGCGCTTTCAGATAGGGACTGGTTTCGCGCGAAAGACGGTTGGTGTACTTATGCGCCGGTTTCTCCGCAGGCGGATTTTCGCTTGTATCCGCCTCCGCTTCATCGCCGCTGCCTGCAACACCGGCATGCACATCCTGCGGAGCATCGCCATCATCTGCGGGGGCGGCATCCTCCGCAGGCGCCTTACTGAGGGGCGCCGGGCTAGGGCTGCACGCGAAGCTGAACAGCGCCGTAGCGATAACAAGCAGCGCCAGATAGATGCGGGACGGGGCCGACATAAACTTCTCCACAGACAGAACGCATTTACGACGGACGATCGCACCGCGTCCATTAAGTTTGCAACTTGAGTGAATCAGGAATCTGCAAGGCATGCAGCTACACGCCAGGAACCGCGGCTAGGCGCCTTTATCTTCGTCTTCCAGTTCTTCGAAGATGTCGTCCCATTCCTCAACTTCATCCGTCATATCATCGTTGGATGCGTCGTTTCCCAGTCCAGCCAGTTCGTCCACGTCGGATTCCAGCTCCTCGAAGTTCACTTCTTCGATCCCGGCGCCCTCCTGCGTGGTGCTATCGTTCGCGGCCACTGTCTGGGCGCCGGAGCGGTTGGGAATAGGGATGTTCGCGCTGTCTCCGTTGTCAGTTGCGGCGACAGAATTTTCGAAGTCGTCGCCGTAAACAGCGCGGAAGGTGACGGCGCCGATGGTCAACAGATCGCCCGATGGCAGGAACGTGGGCTCTTCAATCCGCTGGTTATTGATGAAGGTGCCGTTCAGGGAACCCATGTCGCGGATGACAAGCTGCTCATCCTGTTCGTAAATCTCGCAATGCTGGCGGCTGACCAAAGGGTGTGGCAACGTCAGCGCAGCCTCTCTACCACGCCCGATGATGGTCGGGAGCTTGAGGTTAATCTCGGCCGCCTTCGCGTCGCCACCAACAACAACCAGCTTTGCTTTCATTTAGATTTGGCCCAGAATGCTGAAATTGAAGGTGTTGTGATGGAAGGAATTACATGCAGATCCGTACTCGCCGGATGACCGTCATTTTACCTACACGTTAGCTTGCCCGCAATGATCGTTGGCGGTTGTGCGCACCACAGCAAACGGGAAATCAGCAGGCAAACCCACCCCCGGATGGCAACCAACTATCCATGTTGGAAGCGGCATTCGCATGGTGGTATCATCAATTACCTGCCGGGTAGCGTGTAATAGGCATAAACTCTTTGTGGGGCGAAGTTGTGCGATTGTTGCTTGTCTTGCTTATTGCTCTCTCTTTCCAGACAGTTGCCGCTGCTCGCGAGTGGACCGACATTAGCGGGAAGTTCACGATTCAGGCGGAATTTGTTGAAATCACGGCCGACAAGACAGTTCGCCTCAAACGCCCCGACGGGCGGATCGTCGCGATTCCGCTCAGCCAACTCGGCCCCGCGGACGCAGCTTATGTTGCGCAAAAGACAACTGCCCCCAAAATAACATCGCCATTCAAACCAGTCGGCAGCCAGACTATCGCTGATCCAGCGGACACGGGCGGCAGCGATAGCGTTATTGCGACCGGGGTGGGGATTACCACAGACGCGGCTTTAAAGAACGCTTTTCACCAAGCAGTGCGGCAGGTCGTAGGCACACTTGTCGACGCGAAGGTGCAAGTCAAAAACGATAAGCTTATCGAAGATAAAGTGATCACACTCAGCGGCGGCTTTGTGACCTCGTATGACTCGCTATCCGAAAACAAACACGCCGACGGCCTGATTCACATCCGCATCGCCGCGCGCGTGGAACGCCGCAAATTATTGTCAGCGTTACGCGGTGCGAATGTTTCCGTCAAACCCATTGCCGGGGACAACATGTTCGCAGAACTGGCGACAAAGCTGGAAAACAAAACGAACGCAACCCAGCTGACCAGCAAACTGCTGGCAGGCTATCCCGCCAGCGTTATTCACGCTGAAGTTACGGGGCGTCCGCGCATTCGCGCTGGTGAGAATCAGGAAGCCGTTGTTGAGTACGATCTAAAGATCAGCGTTGATGAAGCAAAATACGACGCCGTCACCAGCAGACTGATCGAAGTGCTGGACAAGAGCGTTGACGCCAAAGGGCAGTTCACATGGACAAGCCAGACCCCAGAAACCAAGGAACGTTATCTCCGGAACGAAATGATTGACGATATGCGCGCCTTCACCACCTGGTTCGACGAGGCCACGCAGAAGCAGATCGGTGGTCGCAACGCAAAGGAAGGACCAGACGGCACAATTCAATTGGGAAAACTCTTCGCCTTGTCTACGATATCCAGTGAACAGAAATTTGGACGCATCTGGTGGAAAGACTGGAATCGCAGATCCAAGACGATTCCGCTTGTGATTAACTCCGCCCGCAACGGACTGCAAGACAGAACCACGTGGAAATGGTTTCATGTCCCGGCGACATTTCCCCTAAAACGCGGTGCAACGGTGACTGCCGCCTTTGTTGATGGGGAAGGGAAAACAATCATCAGCGACCAGGTGATCTTCGAACGCAATTCGCCCGCCGCCATGACACCCTATCACAACAACGGCACGTCGATCGTTCTTTCACCGTTCTGGGTCTACGAGGATGACGGATACACCAGCAACGTGACGATCAAACGGACAGTACGGCTAACCAGTGATGAAGTGAAAACGCTGAAGTCGGTCCGCTGCTCAGTAACGCCTCGCTGAAACGATTTATAGAGTAGAATAAAAGTGTACGATTTAACGCTTTTGATTTCTGTTTAACGGGCCATCCATGGCGATTTCAGTAGTCTGCCCCGGTTGCGAAGCCGCATTCGCCGTGCCCGATGCGTATGGTGGGAAGAAAGGCCGCTGCCCACATTGCGAAGTGGTTTTCACAGCGCCGCTTAGTGAATCTCCTCCACCCGCCCCCGTTGGCACAGCCGCGGATACGCATAAGGCACAACTGGCGCCTGCACCGCCCGCTCCCCCTGCAGACGCGGCAACAGACTACGACGGCCCCATTCCCAGACGGCTGCCACCACCGCCGCGCAGCAACAAGGTGCAGATGCTGCTGCTGAGTACAACGGGCGGCGTGCTGCTGGCGTTGCTGGTCGTGATCGTGATGGTGCTGGCCAACCCTGCCACGCCCGTCGCGACTGACGACGCCGCAGTTGCAGGCCCTGCTCCGGCTGCGCCGCTGGATTCCGCGCCCGCTACCCGCCGTCTGTCCAGCGCAGAAGCGGAAGGCGTGTGGCGTAACGTGCGGCCGTTTGTTGTGGAAGTCATTGTCAAAACTCCCCAGGGAATCAACAGCGGCACCGGATTTGTCGTGGATAAACGCGGCTGGATCGCCACCAGCCGGCGTCTCGTGGAAGGCGCCTCACGCATCACCATCGTTCCCGCCCCCGACTCGGTCGGCCGCGTCGGCGCCACAGCGGAAGCAACCGCCATTCTGGTCGATAACCCGGAGCAGGATATTGCGATTGTGCAGGCGGAAACATTACGTATCCGCTCGCAGCCGCAGTTGTTACAAGGCGACATCACGGCGGACGACCACATCACCTGCGGGGCGCCCGTTACCGCACGCGGCGCCTGGACCCATGTGGCCACACCCTCGACTGACAAAAACATGTCACTGCCGGGCGATGTCAAATTTGAATTAATGAGCGCGGCCTCCACACCGGGGTTATCGTGGATCAGCTATCCAGGCGAATTGCCCGTTACGTCCACAGGCGGGCCGCTTGTCACGCGGACGGGCGAAGTTGCGGGCATCAACCTGGCGGCCAGTTCGGCCTTGGGGCAAGTCTACGCGCTGCATGCAAAGCACATCGCAGCCAGCCTGGCTAAGGCTGATCCAGCCAAGCCGGACCGGCGCCTGGGGCCAGAGAAACTTGCCAGTGCCGGTGAAAACTTTGATGGCTCATCCGGCATCAAAAACTCGCTGGCAGCCACGGCCGGCGGAACCGATGACCCCGCAAATCCATTTGGCGCCTCAGCCACCATCGAAGAACCCGACGGCACGCCCACGAAGCCCGCAGCGCCGCCCGGCGCCACGCCTGGTTCGTCCCCGGAAGACCCCACGGTCGTTCGCATCAAACCGCCCGAAGTGGAGGTCATGAAAACGACGGCGGAGAACATCCGCAAGAATCTGGATGCAGCTGAAGCCTTTGACTTAGAACCGCAGACGAAAGAGCAGTATCTGGTCCTGCAGCAGTTGGCGCGGATGATGACCGAAGCCACCAAGCCCGGCGCCGACGCCAACGCCACCAGCGAAGCAAACGCCGCTTTGCAAGTGCTCGCCACCAGCGAATGGCCGCGTGAAGCCGCCATTACACGCACCCACGAACTGGCCCAGGAGTCGTTCGGAAGGGGTGAGAAGGGGCTGTATCTCTACGGTAAGATGCAAGGCATTGTGACGTCAGAAGACGGCGCCGACATGCTGTATTTCCGCCTACCCAACACCAGAGACTTTGTCGCCATTCCTGCCAAAGACAATCTGCGGGAGGTCCGCCCGGAGACAGAATGGCTGCTTATCGGGACGGAAATCACCGAACGTGCCATTCTCGTTCCGATGGAAGTCGATGGCGCCACGCGGAACGTAAACCCGGTGCTGTTAGACGCGGTGCACATTATCAGTAAGCCTACGCTGCCAGGTCGCGGACCGTGACCGCCGGACCCACGCCCAGCGACAAACCCGGCAACGTTGTTGTGGCTGAAAAAGGCGAACCACGTCGCACCGGCGCCGCCACGCTGTTGGCCCGCGGTTTCTTTCTGATTTTCCTGCTCGCCATCGTTCTGGCGGCAGGCGCCTTGCTGCTGAATCGTCACGACTGGTACCAGCAGATCGTGAGCGCTGGCTCTATCGAACGCAAAGAGGAAGCGGCTAAGCCACCAGTAGTAGACGAGGCCAACGCCGCTCCAGAAGTCTCAAGCCCCCATAGCGAAGATGCACCAACGGCCAGCAGCGACGATGAAGCAACGCTGCTGGATTCCGTAGACGCCAGCGTTGTCCGGATTGAAATGGGGCCGCCCGGAGAGGTAGCTTCCGTTGGCGCCGGGTTCGTCACGCCGGCAGGCATCGTCACCTGCTACCACGTGCTGGCGGGCGCAACGACTGGCCGGGTGAAGTTTCAAGGAGGCGCCACCTATCGCATCCGCGGTTATGCAGCCGTGGCGGTGCAGGATGATCTGGCGTTGATTCATATCGAAGACGGGCCGCCTGTCACCGCCTTAACCCTGGCAAATGAGAATCCGGCGCCGATGACAGAGGTGGTCGCGGCGGGTCATCCGCGCGGTGTTTCGTTCTCGCTTTACGACGGACGGGTAAGCCGCCTGGTCGATACCGCAGCGTTGCCGCGCAGTTCGCAGCAGTTTCTGGCGCAGCACATGAACGGTGGCAACGGGCACCAGTGGCTGCAACACACCGCGGCCATTTCACCAGGTAATAGCGGCGGTCCTTTGTTCGACAAAGACGGCCGCGTGGTGGGTGTGAACGTGTGGATCGAACGGCGGTCACGCTTCAGCTACGCGCTGCCTAGCTCTTACGTGCAGAACTTGCTCGATAACGCGTTCGACGAAGTCGCGCCACTGTCTGCTTTCGCCACTCCCGCAGCGCAAGCCGCGGCCAGCATGCGGCAACTTTCAGCAACCCGCGCCCGGCGCCTATTGGCAGAGGCGCGAAAGATGCGGTGGCGGCCTCAGACGCCGGACGACTACAGCAAACTTCAGCAGGTTGCCGTACTTGTAACACTCGCCCATCAACCCGCCAGCTTTCCACTGTATGGCGAAAAGGCGGAAGACAAGTTGCACCAGCAGATTCAGGAAATCGCCGATCAGGTGGAAAGCGATCTGCGCAAAGATCTGGGCGAAACTGGTATCGCTGCCGTGGCGAACATCACGCTGGTAAACGAATTCGCAGCTGGCAGCATCAGTCGCCCGCTGGCGGGTGTATTCTGTTACGCCGTGGTGCAACGTGTGGTGGAAGGCGACAACGGTGAGCGCGGCATGATTGTTCACCTGGCAGGATTTAACCGGCCGTTATTCATCCGGCTGGATGGCAAACTGATGAACCCGCAGGCAGGGTCGTACTACCTGCTGGCGGGCGTCAATCAGAATGGTAAGGTCGTCAGGTACGGCGATAATCCATTGAAGCTGACGACGGCCGATCAGATCACCTGCGGACTTATTCTGCCGGTAAAGCTTGAGTAAATGCACCGACGCGGCTACTCAAAATGCAGCAGGCCCTCTTGAGGCAAACCGCGGCTTGCTTCAAGAGGACCTGTTCGCCCTTCGCTTGCACGTCGGGCGTCTGCTTCCCCCAACCCCCTGGTTGATCGTTGCTGGTCGAAGCTGCTTAACGCATGCGGCGACCGATTTCGTTGCGGAGCATCGCCTGATGGGCGGCGCCGGCATAGCGTTCTGAAGCAGCTTCAAACTGTGTGATCGAAGCTTCGCTGCTGAACAGGAAGATCTGATTGCGGAAGAAAACGCCGTGCTTGCGAGAGCCTTCGACAAGTTGTCCGGTTTCGGCGAAGATCACTGGATCATAGCCAGACAGGACGGGAGCGTAGCGGTCTGGATTTCCGTAGAACTTCTTCTGTGCCGCGGCGTTCAGAAACTGATAAGTGCGGCGACGGTGAATCAGACCGAAGGCAGGATTTGCCCGGACCCACTTGTTCTCTTCAATCAGCGTGACTGGGCAGAACCCGTCCAGGCACAATGGCGTTGAATCAACACCTGCGCCGGCGCCAGCCGATGCCTGCCGGGCTGGGACGCCTGCACCCTGCTGCGAGGCAAACTGGCTTGGCGATGGAGTCGCGGCCTTCTGCGTGGCAAAGCGGTTCTCTTGCATCTCTGGCGTTGCCGGGGGCGGCTGGTAACCACCAGCGCCGGCTGGCGTAGTTGCTTTGAATTCGGGTGCGCCGTTTACCTCTGCGGCGGTGACCTGCTTAGGCGGCCAAGGTGCGTTTTTGCGGGCGGCCTGTTCGGCGCCACGGCGATCGTAGTTGCGATCATTCTGACTAGCGCCAAAGGCGCCGCCAGCCGCAGCTGCCGGATTGAAGCTGTTGTTCTGCGTAGCGGCGACCGGGTTGCCCGCAGGTGCGGCGGCGCCTTGCGGGTTGAAGCCGTTATTGGCTGCCGGGTTGAAGGCGCCTTGTGGATTGAAGCCACCCTGCGGCTGTGCGGCAAAGTTGTTCTGTTGCGGTGGTCCCTGGGGCGTGAAGCTACGGTTGCCGGCGGCCGGGTTAAAGGCGCCGCCTGCTGCTGCGGCGGTGTTCGCGGCGAAGTTGCCCATCTGCTGCTGAGCGTTCGAGGCAAACTGCGTTGCGGTGTTGCGTGCGCCATTGCGGGCGGCAACATCTTTCACAAACGAAACATACTGCAGCGCGTTCGAAGGGCTGACCGTCTTGGCCACCACCTGGCCCGATGGCGTCACGATCACATCCGTTGGCCAGCGGTTCACGCCATATTGCTTGGCAATGTCGGGCTGACGGCGTGCGTGAATTTTTACAGGGACGAAGTCAGCCGAAACGGCGTTGGATACCTGCAGATTCGGGAACACGTTCGCTTCCAGCGCTTTACACGGGGGGCAGTTATCCGCCCAGAAGTGCAGCAGCACCAGTTTGTTCTGTTGGCCTGCAATCTGTTTAGCACGCTCCAGGTCGTACTGCCAGGCAATCTGATCCTGTGCGACAGCAGGCGCCGCTGACATCACCAGCAGTGCAACCATCCACAATGTTTTGTTGTTCGCATGCATCGTTGCAGCGCCTTTACAATAATCGAGGGGTTCCGGGCGGAAGCCCTTGGCGGCTTCCATTTCAACAAGGGGGAGTCGACAGGTACTGCACCAATCCGTGCGCAGCTGGCCTGTCGTCAGGTGTTATCGGAAGGTCGAACGGTAAGCCGTGAGTTAAAATATGACGATTAGCGTTTTTATTCCAGAAATTCCTTCTGCATCGCTGATAACGGCTGTGCAGCTTGTTCAAGCAATCACCCACTGCCGCGTGTTCAAACTCATAGGGCACTTGCAACCGCGCGGTCGCTGGCTGATAACCGGGAATACAACTCAAACCTGAAAGCCAGTTTTTGAACGCAGCGTGCTACGGCGACCGCACACGTAGAGATAACGGAACAAAAGATGCCTGAAGAATCTGAGCACAAGATCACGCCTATCGGGAAGCCGGAAGAGGTGCCCGTTTTTGACTGCACGGTGCTGGTGTCGAAGATAGATGGACAATACGTGGCGCGGTGCGCAACGCTGCCCGATGTCTCTGCCACGGGCGCCAGCGAACGCGCGGCGCTGCAGCAAATTGTGGCGGCGTTCAAGGCCGAAGTGCAGAAATACGAAACACGCGAGGCCATTCCCTTCCTTTCGCCGCCTCTGACTGCCAGCGTCGACGAAGAAGTCAGGCTGCTAGCGGTGCATCTGTAGCTTTTACTTTCACGGACGGCGGGTGTTCATCAGCGCTGCCAGTGTGCGTTATGTCAACGGATTTCAAACGCCTTCTTAAAACCCACAAACTAGATGCAGAACAGGTGCGCCAGCGCACCACGGCCATCTACCGCACCTCGCTACGCGAATCACGGCACATGAACGCCGGCAACTTCACGGCGTTTCATGCGGAAGATCTGGACCGGCTGTTCAATCTGTACGACGACATTTTCTTTGAAGGCCAATGCAAACAGTTGCTGGAAGACTCGCCGCTTGAGTTCCGCATCTCACGCCGGATGACCAGCGCTGGCGGCAAGACAACCCGCGTAACTCGGCGGCGCCCGAAAAAGAATCAGGCGAAACAGTCGTTTGAAATCGCGGTGTCTTCAACGCTGCTGTTCCAGACATTTCACGACGTTGACCGTTCGATCTCGGTCACCGGCATCCAGTGCAACGATCGTTTTGAAGCGTTGCAGCGGGTGTTCGAACACGAAATGGTGCACCTACTGGAAATGCTGCTGTGGAAAGATTCAAGCTGCTCCCGCGCGCGGTTTCAGCAGATTGCTAACGGCTGGTTCGCCCACACAGAACACACACATCAATTGATTACCCCACGCGAACGCGCCTTGGCCAAGTTTGGCATCCAGGCCGGCGATCATGTGTGCTTTGTGTTTGAAGGGCAACGGTACGAAGGCTTTGTCAACCGCATCACGAAGCGTGCAACCGTGCTGGTGGAAGACCGCCAGGGCATCCGTTATAGCGATGGCCGCAGCTACCGGAAATTTTACGTGCCCGTTGAACTCTTACAGAGGATGCCCGGCTGAGCGACGAATCTGCCGGCGGGTTTGATCTTGTCGCTTCCACGGCGATGGAATATTTTACTAGCTTCGCTGGCGCGCGGTGGTTTGGATGCCGCACAGTTTGCTGCCCTTCACGGACGAATGCCCGATGGAAAACGCTTCGATAGAACGTCTGGCTCTACAACCAGGCGAAACGCCCCACGCACCGGCGCCTGGCGCTGCTCCGGGGCCAACTTCCGCGGAAGTCTCTGCAGCCGTCGCCCGGACCAGCGAATTCCTGCTGCAAAACCAGCACGAAGACGGCTACTGGTGTGCAGAGCTTGAAGGCGATTCGATCCTGCAAAGCGAATACATCCTGCTGATGGCTTGGCTGGGGCAGCACCGTTCGCAGCCAGCGATGGAAGCTGCCCGCCGCTTGCAGATGCAGCAGGCCAAAGATGGCAGTTGGGGCCAGTTTCCCGGCAGCGATATCGATATCAGCGCCAGCGTCAAAGCCTATTTCGCCCTGAAACTCACCGGGCACGACCCGCAGGCGCCTTACATGCTGGCGGCCAAAAAAGCGATCCGCGATGCGGGCGGCGCCGACAAAGTGAATAGCTTCACGCGGTTCTATCTCGCACTGCTGGGGCAGATTTCCTACGATCACTGCCCCGCCGCCCCGCCGGAAGTGATTCTGCTGCCATCGTGGTCGCCGATCAACATCTATCAGATCAGTTCCTGGTCGCGGACCATTCTGGTGCCGCTGACTGTCATGTGGGCAAAGCGCCCGGTGTGCGAAATCCCGGAAGATCTGGGCATCCCTGAACTGTTCGTTCAGCAACCAGAGAACTGGCCGCCGCTGCGTTGTCCTGGCGCCGCCGAAGACAGCCGCTGGATCACCTGGGAGAATACTTTCCGCGGCCTCGACTGGTGCCTGAAGAAGGCGGAAGCCTGCGGCCTGCGGCCCATGCGGCGGCTGGCGCTGCGTAAGGCAGAAGAATGGATGCTAGCCCGGTTTGAAAAGAGCGACGGTCTTGGTGCCATCTTCCCGCCCATCATATGGTCGGCCATTGCCCTGCGTTGCCTCGGTTACAAGGACAATTCCAAAGAAGTCCGCGAGTGTCATCGCCAGCTCGATGCGCTGATGATCCGCGAAACCGCTCCGGCGGAGAACGACGCCGCTCAAGCCGACCTCCGTCTGCAACCCTGCAAATCACCCGTCTGGGACACCACCATCGCGCTGCGTGCTCTGGCGGCGGCGGGCATTACCTCGGAACATCCCGCCGCAGCAAAAGCCATTGATTGGCTGCTTAGCAAAGAAGTTTCGCAGGTTGGCGACTGGCAGGTGAACGCCAAAGGTGAGCCCGGCGGCTGGTTCTTTGAGCACAACAACCACTTCTACCCGGACAACGACGACACAGCGATGGCGCTGCTGGCGCTGCGTGAACAACTGGGCGATGCGGCTGCAACAGACTTATATAGTGGCGGCCAGATTCAGGCCCCGGCTTTGATACTGGACTCGCGCGTCGCGGACCCTGCGCAAGCGAAACAACTGGCGCTCGCCGCGGAGAAGATCGTCGCCGCCTGCGAGCGAGGCCGCCGGTGGATGCTCTCGATGCAGAACAACGATGGCGGTTGGGGCGCCTTCGACCGCAACAACGATGCGGAATTCCTTTGCCGCGTTCCGTTTGCCGATCACAACGCGATGATCGATCCGAGCACGCCGGATATCGCCGCGCGGATTATCGAATCCTTTGCAGCCTGGGGTATGCGGCAGGGCGATGTGGCCATTGACCGCGCCGTTAGCTACATCCGCGCAGAGCAGGAAGAAGACGGCGCCTGGTACGGTCGCTGGGGCATCAACTACATTTACGGCACCTGGCAATCGCTGGTTGGCCTGGCTGCCGTCGGTGTGCCTACGGACGATCCCGCCATGCAGGCCGGCGCCGCATGGCTACGCCGTCATCAGCAGCCTTGTGGCGGATGGGGCGAAACAGCCCGCTCTTACGAAGATCCACAACTTCGCGGCCAAGGCGCCCCGACGGCTTCGCAGACCGCGTGGGCGTTGCTTGGTCTGATTGCCGCAGGCGAGGCCAATTCCGCAGCGGCAGCGCGTGGCGTAAGGTTCCTGCTAGATAATCAGCGGGCCGATGGCGGCTGGGATGAAGAGGAATTCACCGGGACCGGCTTCCCGCTCGTGTTCTATCTGAAGTACCACTATTACCCCATCTACTTCCCGCTGCTGGCCCTCGCCCAGTGGCGCCAGGCGATGGAAGGTTCAGAGGCTGCCAGCGAGTTGTTAACCGCTCAACGGAGTGAAGCATGAGTGTACCCGTATCGCAGATGTGGACGGTGGTGAAGTATGTGCTCTCGCAGAAACTGCGCGGCAACCGCCGGTATCCACTGGTGCTGATGCTCGAGCCTTTGTTCCGCTGCAATCTGGCATGTGCCGGTTGCGGCAAGATTCAGCATCCGAAAGAAATCCTGCGGAAGAACCTCACACCCCAGCAGTGCTTCGACGCGGCAGAACAATGCGGCGCCCCGATTGTCTCCATTCCCGGCGGTGAACCGCTGCTACATCCGCAGATTGATGAGATCGTGGATGGCCTGGTGGAGCGGAAGAAATACGTTTATCTGTGCACCAACGCCATCAAACTCGAACAGGCGCTGGACTCTTTCACCCCTTCAAAATACCTCGCCTTCTCCGTGCATCTAGACGGTCCACGCGACATTCACGATGAAGCGGTCTGTCGCGAGGGGATTTACGACATCGCTGTCCGCGCCATCCGCAAAGCGTTGGATCGCGGTTTCCGGGTAACGACCAACACCACTTTGTTTCACGGGGTGGACGAAGCGAAGATCAAACAACACTTCGACGACCTGATGGAAATGGGCGTTGAAGGCATGATGATCTCGCCTGGTTATCCATATCAAAAGGCGCCGGAGCAGGACATCTTTTTGCATCGCCGTGAGACGGTGAACTTGTTCCGCCGGCTGCTGGCTGCCGCGCCGCGCAAGTGGAAGTTCAATCAGTCGCCGCTGTTTCTGGAATTCCTCAAGGGGAACTGGCAGCTTGAATGCACGCCGTGGGGTAACCCGGCTTACAATGTTTTCGGCTGGCAGAAGCCCTGCTACTTACTTGATGAAGGCTACTGCGATACATTCGAGGAACTGATGGCCTCCACCGCATGGGACGAATACGGCCGCGAAAGCGGAAACCCGTCCTGTGCAGACTGTATGGTGCATTGCGGATTCGAGCCAAGCGCTGTAGAAGCCACCTTCGGTACCCTAAAAGGATTCGCCGCCACTGCCAAGCTGACGATGCTCGGCGCGAAGCCCATACCAGTGAGCGAACTGCCGCCTCCTCCGGCGCCACGCAAAAGCGAAGAACGCGAGCTGATCTCGCTTCCACTTATTGACTGACGAATGACCACATCGCTTGAGATTCCAACTTCTGGTCCTATTCACGGCAGCATCCGTCCGCCCGGATCAAAAAGCATCACCAACCGCGCCCTTGTGTGCGCCGCTCTTGCCACAGGTCAGACCCTGATCAAAGGCGCACTCGATAGCGAAGACACGCGGGTCATGATCGAATCGCTGGAGCGGTTGGGCGTCCGGGTCGATACTTCCAAAGAAAACACGCAGTTGATTGTTTCCGGCTCGGCAGGCCAGTTGAAGCAGGGGCCGGTCGACCTTTTCGTGGCCAACAGCGGCACCACGGTGCGGTTTCTCACCGCGATGGTCGCCTGCGGCAAGGGCGTATACCGCCTGGACGGCATCGAGCGCATGCGTCAACGCCCGATTGCTGATCTGCTGGAAGCGCTGCAGATGCTGGGAGTAACGGCTGAGAGCGAAAACGGCAATGGCTGCCCACCCGTCCGTATCGAAACCAGCGGCCTGACCGGCGGCGTTGCTGAGGTGCGGGGCGATATTTCCAGTCAGTATTTAAGCGGCCTGTTGATGGCGGCGCCGGGGGCGACAGGCTCCGTAGAGCTGCGTGTGCAAGGGGAACTTGTATCGCGGCCATATATTGATATCACGCTGGCAGTAATGCGATCTTTTGGCGTACAGGTCCAGACAGAAAACGCCAACACCTTCAAAACCAACGGCGCCCATTCTTACATGGCCTGCCAGTACGATGTTGAGCCCGATGCATCCGCGGCCAGCTACTTCTGGGGCGCCGCTGCGGTAACGGGTGGCAGCGTTACCGTAGAGGGGCTGTCGAAAGACTCTTTGCAAGGCGACACGGGTTTCTGCGACGTGCTGCAGCAGATGGGCTGCGACGTGCAGTACACAGAATCATCAATCACCGTCACTGGTGGCAAGCTGCGCGGCGTGGATGTGAACATGAACGCCATCAGTGACACGGTTCAGACACTGGCCGTTGTGGCGTTGTTTGCCGAAGGGCCCACGCGTGTGCGGGGCGTAGCTCACAATCGCCATAAAGAAACCGACCGCATCGGCGACCTTGCCTGCGAATTGCGGAAGCTTGGCGCCGAAGTTGAAGAGCACGAAGACGGCCTCACCATCACACCCGGTGAACATTGTGCTGCCACGGTGGACACCTACAACGATCACCGGATGGCAATGAGCCTGGCATTGGCGGGGCTGCGAATTCCGGGCGTCGTTGTGAATGACCCGTCGTGCACGGTAAAGACTTACCCGCACTTCTTTGACGATCTCCGCCAGATTTCAGCCGGCTGAATCAGCATCTAACGCCGCGGCGTGTAGATCACCGGTTTGCCTGCAACCTTTCCGCCGTACACTGGCAGATAACGGTAGTAGACTTCCAGGCAGAGTGTTGACAACGCCGTGGTGTAAACACGTCCGCCATGCTTGCCCCACTCGGTATCGGTGCCCCAACTGCCTGCCATTCCGCCCGTCGTTTCCTGCCTGGCGAGCAACTGAGTTTTCAGAGCAGTGTTCCAGGCGTTCCACTGCGGACCTTGCAACTGGAACATACCGATTGTCGCGTAGTACCAGTAGTAAAGATTCGGTTTGCCGGTCGAAGGTAGTTCCTGGCTGATATACCGCGCCGCTTCCTGTTCGGCCGCTTCATTGCGGTCCAGTTGCAGAAAGAACCGGCAGGCGAGCGCTTCGGCAGTCATCACGCGAGAAACTTCATCGTCTACGCGGTAACTTGCCAACCCGCCGTGCTGCCCGGTGGCGACCGTGTTAAAGAACTTCCGGGCCTGCGATTTCGTGCGATCAGGAATTTTGATGCCCGCCAGCGCGGCGCTCCGCAGGGCCATTGCCTGCCAGCCAAACTGGCTCATATCCCCGGCATCCGAAGGCTGATAACGCCAGCCGCCGTTGTAAGCGTTCTGAGAGTTTACGGTGTAAGCGATGCCATCGCGTACGGCCCGGTGTAGAATCTGGTCGCCCGTCATCGCATAGGCTTCGCTGAGCGCCAACGTCGCCATGCCGTGGCAATACATGCTGGCGTGAATCTGGGCGTTACCGCTGAGATTGCCGTTGGACTTCTGCGTGCGGATCAGAAACTCCACCGCCCGCCGCACGTTGTTCTTGTACTTACCTTCCATGTGCGTGTGCCCGGCGCCCAGGAACGCCAGCAGCGCAAGGCCCGTGATGCCGTTGTCTGCCCGGACACCCGGTGCGTAACGGTCTACATCAATCACACGTTCGCCATTGCCGGCGCCATGCCGCTGTGCGCCCCAGTTGCCGCCCGCTTCCTGATTCGCAGCGAGCCACGCCAAAGCGGATTCAACCGCAGCTTCTGTCCGGGCGCTGCCGCCGAACACTTCAGCGATCTTCACTTTCTGAGGCGCCATCCGCAACTGGTAAACATCGGGCAAAGCATCGCCGTCACCCAGCCGCCGCGGTGAACGCGGGAGGCTGACAAAGCCGGTGTTCGGCGCGCTGGACGTTGTAAGCCGCTGGGTCACTTGGGGCGAACCGTCGACACGCTCGGGCGCCGGTTCAAACTCGGGCCGCTTTACCGTCATCCCGGCTGCGATGCCTGCTTCCAGGTGATCCTCTCGATCGGCTTGAATATCCGCCGAAGGCGCGATGGCAGCGTCGGCAATCCGCTGCATGTTGGCAGTTGCAGACGCCAGCGCTTTGGATGGCACGGGTTTGACGTCTGGACGCAGCGGTTGTGGCTCTGTGATGCGTGGCCGCGAGCGTGGTAGTAGTGGAGCCACCGGCTGCAACACGGGGGCAGGCGCTTTGCGCACCGCAACAGCCCGTTCGGCTGGCTTCGCCTCAGCAGGTGAAACATCCGTCTTCAGTTCCGCAAGATGCGTCGGCGCCCGGGCGATAATCTGCGGCCCTTCCGGCAACGGCGTTTCAACCGTTGTTTCGCCCATTGTCGGCGGCGCCACGGCAGCGCCTTCGCGCTTAAGGTCAAATTCTTTGTGTTCGGCCGTCACCATTTCTAGCGGCGCAATCTCTGGTTCAATCGCAGCTTCGGTTGGCAACTGGTCCCAGGGATTAACGGCCTGACCTTCGGTCTCTTCTTCAACGCCCTGCTGATCGTCGGCGACGACGTTCACCTTCACCGTTTCCACCTGCTCGGGTTCCGGCGGAGCGAATGCCATCCGCGTGCCGTAGGCGTAACCCATAAACAGAATGTGGGCGAACAGGCTCAGCGCCACACACTTCGAGAGCGGCTTGGCCTGGCCCCAGCGGGTGCGGCCCACCAGCAGCAGTGCAATCGAGAGCAGCGCGAGGCCGCCCCACAGCACGAAGTTAAAGACCGGTCCGTTCATGACCGTCATTAACCGGTTGATAAAGTCTTCATACGATGCAGGCACGGCTTAACGCTCCTTCCGGGCAACCCGGACTGAGATGCCCATTTCAGAAATACCTGCATTGCGGCATGCGGTAATCACTTCCGCCACATGTTCAAAATCGGTCTGCCGGTCGCCGCGCACAATCACGCCGGCGCCGTCGTACGACTCACGGGCGGTGGTCAGAATTCCACGCAGCCCGGCCAGCGAAACATCTTTGCCGTCGATCTGTATGGTGCCGTTCTGGTACACGTTGATCACGCGTTTGCGCGGCGCAGGCGCGAGCGCCGTGGCTTCGCCCACCTGCGGCACGCTCAGCTCGACCTGGCGTTCCATTTCCGAAAACTTCGTGCCGACCATGAAGAAGATCACCAGCAGAAACACGATGTCAATCATCGGCGTGAGATTCAGCGTCGGCGCTTCGTCGCGATGTGTTTTGAGCGGCATGGTTCTGCTCGTGGTTGGTAGGAAGGAAACGGTAGGAAGGCGGGGTCGCAGGCTAGGCAGCTTTTTTGCGGCGGGAAGTGCGGGCGGCTTTTTCGTTGGCTTCGGCTTCTTCCAGTCCCTCAGCGGAAATGATTCCCACCAGTTCCTGGCCATAGTTATCAATGTCAATAATCAGCCGGTCCACACGACCGGTGAAAAACAGGTACGCAATCAGTGCGGGAATCGCCACGCTCATCCCGGCAGCGGTGGTCAGCAGCGCCTGGCTGATGCCCTTGGCCAGCAGTTCCGGGCGGCCCATCGCGTCGCCATCGGCAATCGTATTGAAGGCGCCGATCATACCCAGCACCGTGCCCAGCAGCCCCATCAACGGCGTAACGGTCGAAACACCGTTGAGCAGCCGCAGGTAACGACGCAGCCCGTTGGTCACACGTTCGCCGGCATCGATGATCGCCTGCTCCACTTCAACCGCAGGCTTGCCCCACTTTTTCAGGGCGGCGGCGAACACTTCGGACACAGGGCTTTTGTTCTGTTCGCACAGTTCCAGGGCGGCTTCTTTGGTAAGCGTTTTGTCGCGGACCTGTTCCAGAATGCGTTTCACAAACGGACGCGGAATAACGCGGCCACGACGCAGGCTGATGAACCGTTCGAAGACGAAGACCAGCAGCACCATCGAGCAGATGGCGATCGGAATCATCAGCGGCCCGCCATCGCGTAGGATTTCGAGCAGATTCCGCGTTGGAATCGCGGCGCTTGCTTTCTCCACTGGCGCGGGCGCCACTTCTGCTTCTGCAACTGGCGTCGTTTCTGGCGCCGCTTCAACGGGCGCTACCGGCGCGATAGGCATGCCGGGCGCTGCAACAGGTGGCGGCCCGGGAACCGCAGGCGGCGCCGACGGCACTAGCCCTTGTGCGTAGACAAGATGAGAGGCTGCAATCAGCCCAATGGCGGCGGCAGCGGCTGCTGCACGGACGATCCATAGCCGGATGATATAGGGGGTGAGCATTGCCGGAATCCTTTCCCGCGTGCTGTGATGAAACGGTTGTATAGGGTGTTTTCGGATATCTTAGGAAAACATTAACGGGTGGCGCCGCGAACGGGGCGGCGTACGGCGCGCTGCTGCGCGGCGGTAAGCCGTTTAGCGGCTTCTTCGCGGAACGGCGTGCCAGGGTAGTCTTTAAGAACCTGGGCGTAGAGCTTCACGGCGTCGCCCCACAGTCCTTTCAATTCGTGGCATTTACCTGCCTGCAGCAAGGCGCCAGCCTGCCAGCGTGGATAGGCGAACTGCACTTCCACACGCTCATACGCGCGGATAGCTAAGTCGTACTTCTTCTGCATGAAGTAGGTTTCACCAATCATCCACTGCGCCATGGCGGCGGTTTCGGTGCTGCCTCCGGTGGGCGAGTCGATCACTTTGCGGAATGCGGCGCGGGCCTTGTCAAAGTCGAAATTCGCCTGCGATGCGTAGCACCGGCCGATCACATAATCTGCTTCAAACTGCTGCCGGAAATCGGGGTGCTCCGTGGCGATGGTCTCCGCCACTGCCAGCGCCTGCTCCCATTTTTCTTTCCGCACCAGTAGCTGCGCCCGGCGTAGCGGAACCATCGCCCGCCATGCGCCTGGTTGCCCGGCTAAATCGCGGGAGAGCTGGTCAAAGTGTGTTGCTGCATCGTCAAACTTATCGCGGCGATACAGCGATTCTGCCAGCCAGTACCGCGCCGGTAGTTTAATGCTGTTGTCGGCTTCGCTGTCGATGATGGCCTGCATCGGCTCTTGCACGTCTTCCCAACGGGCGGAGGAGGCGGCAAGCTGCCCCTTCATATATTGCGCGTGCGATGCGAGCGCTGCGTTCAGGTTCTCAATCTTCAGCAAGGCATCAATGTGTTCTATCGCCAGCGTCTCCTGCTTCATGCGTATGGCATGTTCCGCTAGGCGATACCGGCTGTCGGCCGTGTAGCGGGACGCGGGGAATTTCTCGACAAGCTGCAAGAACACTTTGGCTGAATCCGCTTCGCGATTGAGATCAATCAGCACCCACGCGCGGCGGTACATCGCATCGGCCGCGTGATCTGACTCCGGGTTTTCGCGCAGGAACCGTTCGAGCAGCTTGTCGGCAGCGATGTCTTCGTTCAGATCATCATAAAGCCGCGCTGCGGCAAGCATCGCCTGTGAGTGAAACGGGCTATCCGCATGCTGATCCATCACGCGGCGGTACATGGCCAATGCTTCGGCCGGCTTGCGTGATTTTTCAAGCGCCTGGCCACGCATCATGGCGGCTTCCGCCGCGGCGTCGCCCTTGGCGTCGGTGCTTAACACCTGATTGAACAACTCGGCGGATTTCTGATGATTGCCCGCGTCGGCCGTCAACCATGCCAGGCCGCTTTGTGCTTTCGTCAGGTATTCCTGCGGCGCCTCGGCAGCGATGATCTGCGTGAACCAGTGCCGTGCGATCTCTTTCTGTTCGGCGGCGTAAGCTGACTCAGCAAGGAACAGCATGGCGGCAAGTTTCAGCGGGTTTTTGTCATCGACCTGCTTAAGCGTCGCATCCGCTTTCTTCAGGTCCGACGTGTGTGTGGCGGCCAGAGCCAGTTGCAAACGCGCTTCGGATGCGGCTGCATTTTCCGCGTTGTCGTTGGCCTGCAAATGTGTTTCCAGCAGCTTGATGACCTCCGCGTATTGCTCGGTCGACATCAGTGCCGAAGTGCGAACCGCCAGAACGCCCGCGGCGATTTCTTCGCTGGTATCTTCAGGCTTAACCTTGTCTAGCACCGCAAGCGCCTGCTGATGGTTACCGGCGCCCGAAAGTGCGCGGGCCAGATAGTACTGGTCGGAAGCGCGTTGCGAAGGGGAAGTTTTCTCATCGCTGTTTTCCGCCACCTGCTGCAGCTGCGGCGCCGCTTCTTCGTATTGCTCAAGTTGTAGGAGCGACCGCCCCCAGGCACGGTGCACCACCGTAGCGTGAATGTTACCGGGGAAAGATTCTTCAAACTGCGCGGCGAACTCGATGGTCTTCTTGTAGTTTCTGGCGGCGAAGTTCGCCGTAATCTGCTGCTTCAGACTGTCCGCGGCCCAACCCGTACCGGGCCAGTTTTCGATGACAAACGCATGCTGCTTCGCGGCGTTTTCTGCATCGCCCTGCTTCTCAAAGGACAGCCCCAATGTCGAAGCAAAGGCGGGCGCCAGTTGATGCTTCAACGGCGGTGTGATCGCTTGCAGCGTGTTTTGAGCTTCTTTCCAGCGGCGTAGTTTCATCTCCGACTGCGCCAACCAGTATGCGGCGTCGTACCGCAGATCGCTGTCTGCAAAGATCTTCTGAAACCGTTTCAGTTCCTCAATCGCCTGCGGATATTCACCCGCTTTGTGATGCGAAAGTCCGATCTGAAACTGTGAGTTGTCGGCTAGGCTGCTTTGGGGAGTCGAGGCCAGCAGCCGGTAGAACCGCAGCGCGTCTGTGCGGTTGTTCTGATCGTGAAAAGCCTGCGCCAGACCAAACCGGCACTGGTCCACCATCGGCCCGGTAGGGTATCGCTTCAATGCGTCCTGGTAATGCCGCTGTGCGTCGGCGGGCTGTTTGGCCAGCAGCGCAAGCTCGCCTGCATAGGGCAGGGCGTATTTGCATAGATCGTGGGTGGCGTGGTTCTTCAGGAAGGATTCAAAAGCCTCCAGCGCCTTATCAGGCTGTTGCTGGAAGTAGAGCATTTCACCAATCCGCAGCCGCGCCTGAGGCGTGTAAGCGTGCGCCGGTTCGCGCGTTACGAATTCGCGGAAGGTGGCTTCGGCCCGTTTATGGTCGCCCAACTGGATCAGCGCTTCGCCCTGGAAGAACACGGCGGAGCTGACCCGCGAATGTTGCGGATAGGTCCGGCGGAAAGCGTCGAAGGCGTCAACGGCTTTCTGCCACCACTGGCGGTTGTAATGCTTGACCGCCACATCGTAATCAACATCGCCCGGCGCAGCGTGCGCCGTAGCTAGCTGCAACGACAGCAACATAAACACTGCCAGGGGCAGAGCGGTGCGGAGTGTGTAGTGGCGGTTACTCATAACGATCAACGCTTCCTGGAACATTCGCAACCAGCCGTGACAGGGCACGCACTGGATGCCGGTCGAATTGACATCGGACGCTGGTCGCTCTGTTTGTAATGGTATTTCGCATCGTTGCTGCCGGTTACGGTAATCTTCACGACGGTGGACGTTCTATCGCTTACAGCCGTTAAAGCTTCGCATGGCTTTGCCGGTTAAAACGGATATATCCGCGTTGGAAGGTAGCTTCTCAGACGCTGAAACATGGTCGGCTGTGCGGCTGGCGTAGACTTTGCGGGCGACGTTTTCGTGCTGGAATTTACTGAAGAATCATTAGTATTCTCCGCATCTGTATCGCGCTGCGGCCGTACAGCCAATTGCTTCAGACGCTCTGGCGCATGCGTGCGGAGGAACCGTGGCCAATAGCCATCCACCATCTGCTGACACTCCAGCAGTCTGCCTTGAGTGAGCTGAAATTCCGCAACGGCGATCTTTTTGGCAAGTTCATCGCGTTCGTTGTCGTAAAACCAGAGGTCGTACAACTGCACGTTGTCGGCCCACACCTCACCTTCTCCCATCAGATCAAAACCAACCCGCAGATCGGACAGCCCGTTGGCAGGTAGATCGTCTACATGAAAGACATACGGCTGCCAGCGTGCTGTCAGACGGGGCGAATTCTGACCGGCGCCAATCTGGGCGTATTTGTAATAAGGTTTGCCGTTCAACTTACCTTCGATGCAAAGCCGTAAATCAGGCTGCGTCTCGACATTCTGCACCTTCAACCAGACCCACATCGAGATACGTCCCGTCGGCGGCGCGGCAAACGGTGCACTGCGCACCCAGCCCACGGCGCCGTTGCTTTTCAGATGCAGCGACTGCTTGCCTTCGTAGCCTTCGCTGGCCGGATTCACCTCGACTCCTGCGGTGCTGCTATGCACCCAGCCGGGTGACTCCTGCCCTTCCGCCGGAAGTTCGAAGCTGGCGTTGAAAGGATATTGCAGCGGCCTGGGCCGGTGCAGCGCGCTGACCTGCGTTTTTAAACGGTACATCTGGCGGCGGAGCGAGGCCTCAAGCCCCGCACGGTCTTCGACCTGATAAGACCAGCCATCGACGGACGCCGAAGCATCGCTGAAGTAACCGCCAACAATATCGTACGGCTCCAGCGTGATCCGCCATGTTTTGCCTGTTTCGCCGCCGGCGGCTGAATCCTCTGGCTTGGGAATCGAGCGTGATCCGAAGCTGCGCCATTCGCCGCGTAGCGCTTTTGCATCAAACTCAAGCGTTACGGTCTGAGCGCTGTTGTTCAGCATGTAGACATAACGCCCCGGTTCGAGGCCGGCGGTTGTTGATCCGTTACCGGGCAAGCGGTTGACGATCGCGCTGCGGACAATCACTGTCTGGCCCGCATCATCCCCGGCAGGCGACGCAGTGGTGAATGGGACCGGCGGCATCTGGCTCATGGTTTCAAAGATGCGGCGCGTCTGATGATCCTGGCCCAACGCGATATTCCAGCCGCCATCCAGCAGGATCACCGGGTCCTGCGCCGCTATCGCGTGAATGAGTTCGGCCCGCGCTGAATCTCCGGCAGGCACGAAATGCGGCGCCATCCAGATCCGCGTCTTGTCCGCGCCATAAGGGCTTAACGCATCGAATTCCGGCAGTCCGGCAGGCAGCGGCTTGCGGTGCACCACGGCGGCAATGCGTGTAGAAGTGGGGGCGTCTGTATTGCGGGGACCAAAGAATTGATGCACCGGCGACGAATTGCGGCTCACCAGCGCCGCCGCCTGGGCCGCGACATTACGCACCGGAAACTCACTATAAGGACGCGGCAGCACAATGCCCTTCTGACCGCGATACAACGACGGCATGATCCCGGCTTCAAGCATCAGCTGTTGCAGATCGCTGGTGGCGGGCAGCGTGGGACGCATGGCCTTCCGGACCGTCTCCTGAGTCAACAGCCCGGACGTATTCAGCAGCAACAATCCGCCGGAGTGATGCAGCGTGACCGCGGCGTGCATCTGCTGATGTAAACCTGCGACCTGCATCGCCCGCCACTGCAACCACTTCTGTTTGTGATCTTTGAGTAGAACGGTTGATCGTCGCTCGTACAGCGACGGCCGTACTACGGGGATGTTCACGCCGGTTTCCGCTTCAAAACGCTTAAGCGTGCGGTCGTCGTAGCCCCACTGAACGCCAGGCAACTGCGAGTAATAACCCGGCCCCAGTTGCACGCTGATCCCGGCAAAACTACGGTGCCCCGCGCAACGGCCTGCCAGCTCTTTCACCACATCGGTCATCGCCTGCTGCACCCGGTCATCCATCGGGTTGTAAAGCACGGCGGCGCCTGCCGGTCGCAGGAACAGGTGTGAGTTGCCTTTGACATCCACCAGATCAATGCCGACCCGCGCGCCGCTGCGACGAAGCTGCTCGAGCGCGGGCAGCGTTGAAGCAAACTGCACGGCTGGAATCAGCCGCAATTGCTGACGGTCGAAGATGCGTAGCAGCAGTTCCAGCACATCTTTCCGCCGCACATCCTGTCCGTTGACAAAATACAATCCGCTATCGTACTTGGGCGTAGGCTGCAGAAGTTCGCTGGGATAAAGACTGCTGCCTTCACAAAGCACAGGCACAACCGCGCCGTTCCGCCCCGTGAATTTCAGGTAATCCGCCAGGCGGCGGGCGCCCCGGTAGAAGGTAAGCCAGTCGTCCAGACTCCGTCCCGAAACAGCATCTTTGGCTTCGCGTGAGCCAAAGTTTTCCGCAAACAGCGGCTTGTCAAAATGAGCCGCCAGCAGCCGCCCATTCGTTTGCGGCGCCGTGGCGGTTGGCAGAGCTTTCGGCCCGCCTAAGACTTTCAACTTTCCGAAAGCCGCAATGCCGTCCTTGTTCCGGTTGGTCAGCAGCACCAGGGGGGAACTGGTGCGCGGATAAAAAATCACGCGGTGCGTCGCGCGGCTGCCACGGGTCGCGTTTTCGACCACCGTGAACACCCCTGTATCAACGCCCAATGGCCCGACGTTGCCCGAAGCGTCGGGTTCGATAATGCTCACTCCCAGCATCTGCCGCTGGCTTGCAGGGATTTCTACTTCCAAAATATGCGGCTGATTCAAACCTGTCACCGGCATCGGGTAGGCCTGCCATCCGCCCTCTTTAAGGACCGACCACGAGGCGCCATCGATATCGCGGACTTCCGTCATGCCGTTGCTTAGCGGGCGTTTGCTGGCGCCGGGAAGCAGATTAAATTGCGGCAAACGGAAGAAGCGATCCCACACGGCAGGATTAGCCGGATCAATCTCTGTATTGGTTGTCCATCGCGCGGCAGTGGCAGCCGGCGCTTCGGGCGAAAGAACCACGACCTGCATACTGCGTGTCGCCAGCGGCGTGAGACCACCGAACGGCGTTGTGAAGCCCAGACGGGTCTTCTTTCCAAGTTGCACCTTGAAGCTGTAAACACCTTCGACCGCCGGCAGCTTGAGTTTGAATTCTTCCGGCGGCGGCGTGGCGGAATCTTTGTCGACGGTCACATCGCGCGAAGCAGTCCATGCCTGGACGCCGGTTTCATCGTTCACCAGCGTTACAACGCATTGCAGCAGATCTCCCGGCTGCGCCATCGTCAGGTGCGGATCGACGGTGAAGTTAAAGTCTTCGCCCGTCGAAAAGACCAGAGATTCCCGGTCGATCTTTATGCGAAGCTGGTCACCTGGCGCCCGAGCCACCGACACGCGGTTGCGTTGATCGTCGATAGGCGCCGAGAACGGTTTAGCGAGCAGATCAGACAGCAGCATCTGCACATTGCGGGGCGGTTGCACATTACTACCGGTCGCGCGGATATCGAGATCCAGCACGCTCGAAAGCGGCGCATCCACGACAATATCCACCGCTTCGTAGTTGCGTGCACTCCGCGGTCTGAAGCGTAATACTCCCTGATCCAGCCACGCAGAACCGGGCGTATCCGCTGCCACCCCTAACGGTGTGAATGACGTAATCTCTCCGCCGGAAACGCGAATGGCGCCGTGCCACAATTGCGAATCGCCGCCCCCCCAGGCGATTCGCAGCTTCATCCCGCGTTCTTCGCCATAGGCTGATGAGAACAGAAGGTGCAGCGTGACGGCGCATACCATCAGTACGGGCAGACGCCGCATCATTTTGATGCACGCCTTACCATCAGGGCGTCCTTGCCCTAAGTCCGTACGCGTCCGTGCTGAACTCATTTTTCCATCGCAAAAACAGCGATAAATCCGTTGATCCACGCTTTGAAAAAGCGTCTGAGATTCATCGCAGATATATTGACGACAGACTTATAACGGCGTCCGCCGATCAACGCCATAGCGGAATACCCTGCTGGCAAGAGTGCGTGCTAGCACCGGCTGCCAGTATCCGCTTAATGCTCCGCCGTCAGCGTTACCACCACACCTTTAAAAGCCGGTGTTTTCGACTGATCGTCAGGGCGGCGGGCGACCAGTACATTCGCCTCCGGGTAGTACATCAGCGCATTGCCGGGGCGGATGTTCTCATAGCTACGGACGAAGATGCCCTTCATTTCGCCAGTTTCGCTTTTAACGGTAACCTGCTGATTATTAGTCAGGCCCAGCCGCTGAAGATCGTCCTCGTGCAGCAGAATGACATCACGTCGGTCCTGCCCGCGATAGATATCCTGCTCTTCGTACACAACGGTGTTGAACTGGCCTTCGCTGCGGACCGTCATCAGCCGCAGTTCTCCTTCGCCCGTTCCCAGCAACGGAGGCAGTTCGTGGCAATGCAGATTCGCGCGGCCATTGGGCGTTTTAAACTGCGGCTTATGAAAGGTCCGGCCGCTGAGCTGAAATTCTTCACGCGTCTGATCGATACGGTTGATTTTCTCGAAGCCGGGCACCACCTTGGCAATAGCGTCGCGGATGGCGGATGTCTGTTGCATAAGCTCCCAGTCGATGGCGCCGTCATCACCCAGCACCTTCCGCGCCAGCGTAGCGACCACTTCCACTTCGCTCAGCGGCCCCTCTAACCGCCGCGGTCCGCCATCGCTTAAGCGGATGAAATTGAACATCGATTCCTGCGTGGTCGGTTGCGGCTCTTCATCCCGCGCCAGCACTGGCAGGATAATGCTCTCTTCTGCCAGTCCGTGGGCATGGCCCGTGTTGAGCGTCGTGCTCAGGAAGACAGAAAGGTCGAGTTTCTCCAGAGCTTCCGCGGCATAGGCTGAATCTGGATTGGAGCCATATAGGTTGCCACCCAGATAAACGCCAGCTTTCAGCTTGCCAGCCATTGCCGATTCCATACATCCCAGCGTATCCAGACCCGGCGACTGCGGCAGCTTAATATCGAAGTGCGACTCAAGCTGCTCGAAGATGGCGTCTTTCAGCTTGGGCGTTACGCCAACCGAGCCGATGCCCTGCACATTCGAATGACCGCGGATGGGCAACAACCCTGCGTGCGGGCGGCCCACCATTCCGCGCATCAGCGCCAGATTGGCAATGGCCTGCACATTCTGCACACCGTGACGATGATGTGTCACACCCATCGTCCACGAGAACACAGCGTTTTTTGCAGAAGCGTAAATTTCAGCGATCTTTTTGATTTCCGCTCTTTGCACGCCGCTGCCCGCTTCAATGTCCTCCCAGGTGAGTTGCCGGATTGTTTCCAGCCACTCATCCGCACCGTTGCAGTGTTCCTGCAGGAACGGATGGTCGGCAGCGCCCATTTCGTCAATCTGTTTCGCGATACCGCTCAGCAATGCAAGGTCGCCGCCGATGTGCGGCTGTACATAGAGATTGGCAATTTCGGTGCCGAACAACATGCTCCGCACGCTGCTGGGAATTTTGAAGTTCACCAGCCCCGTTTCGATCACAGGATTGATGACCACCACTTTGCCGCCGCGACGTCGCAGGTGCATCAGGTTGGTCATCAGCCGCGGGTGATTGCTGGGCGGATTGCCGCCGATGACGAAGACAACATCTGCGTGGTCCAGGTCGTCCAGCACAATCGTCGCGGTGCCGCTGCCGGTCGCGCTGGTAAGGCCGACACCGCTTGCCTGATGGCAGTAATAACTGCAATTGTTCACATTGTTTGTGCCGTATAGTCGGGCGAACAGCTGCAGCAGAAAGCCCGCCTCGTTGGAGCTGCGTCCACTGAAGTACCAGAACGTTTCATCCGCGGTCAGCGATTTCAACTTGTCCGCGATCCGGGAAAATGCTTCCTCCCATTCAATACGACGGTAGTTCTGGGTGCCACGCTGGTAGAGCAGCGGGTGAGTCAGCCGGCCTGAGTGTTCAAGCTGCCGGGGCGTGAACTTCTTGAGCTGTTCGATCGTGTAGCGCTCGAAGAAGTCCCGCGGAATGGCGCCCTGCATATCAGCGGCCATCGCTTGCAGCGACTTCTTACAGACTTCAGGGAAGCGGCCGGCTTCGTTCACCATGCCGCCCCGCTGACCGCCCATGCCCACCGCGCAGGTTTTGCAGGCGTTCTTTGAACGCATCGCCTTCCAGAACTTCCAGTATCCGCCCGACTCCCGCGCCTTGCGGAATGTGTACCAGATTGCCTGCCAACCGCCGCCGCTGGTGAGTTTCTTCATCCCGTGTCTTTCCTTCCATCCCGTCGTTCAGGTCTGTGCATATGGCCGGTTACATCAGCGACGTCGCGAGCCTGTTGTCCACGTTGTTCTGCATGGCCACCGTGAACAGACTGCTGCGTAGCTCGTTTGAATTTTCCATCAACGCGTCAAAGTGCTGCTGACAGCCATCCTCTGCGTGCGTTGCTATTTGCTCCAGGTAGAACCCGTATTCTCGCAGAATCTGTTGCGCCGTGTCTGGTTCCGCCAGATCCAGAACGCGTTCCAGCGACGTCTGCTGCAAGACTTTCAGCAAAGTTTCGTGATCGCAGGTCTGCTCCCAATCGCCTAGATGCAGCAGCAATCCGGCGTACATCATCGCCCGGCTGTGGCCAAGCTTCACCTGTCGCAGCCGCCATTTCGCGGGACGCTCGACATCGCGGTGTGCATGCCAGTTAAGCAGGCAGCGATAATACGCGATGAGTTCATTCGTCAGATATCCCGGGCGCCGGGCCGTGGCGTAGCGCTCTAAGATATCCCGCTGCAACGCGACAAATGCTTCTGTATTGAACAAAGGCTGGCAATCCAGCAGTAGCTGAATCCGCTGTCCAAAAGTCAAGCGGCTTTCTTCAAGCTGACCCAAGGTCGAGCATTCCACAAGTTGTGTGCGGATTGCTGCCGATGCATAAATGCCATCCGCCTTGGGTGGTTGCCAGCCGAGTGTTGTAAGCCGGCGCCATATTTGTGTCACAACCTGCTTCTGGACCGCCTTCCCCGCAGGCTGGTTGAGCACGACGAGGAGATCGCAATCTGAATGCGAACTCATCTCCATTCGCCCCATCGACCCTGATGCAGCCACCGTTAGAACAGCCGCCCGGAGTTCTGCATCGGCGTGAATCGCTTCATGCAATGCAGAGATTAACTGCTGACACGCCTGCTGCGTCTTCGACCACGCGATCCTCGCCGGGTGACTATCAGCGACATGCGTGCGGAACAGTGGCTCACGGCATGCGGGAAACACTATGAACCCGCCTTCCATTGCATTTCCGTCCCGGCAAATCCGTCCGCACCGGCCATTAGGTCAACGCAGCGGATACGGGCGACGCCCTCTGCCGCCATAGGAAAGTACGCGTCCAAATAGCCGCTTTGTGCTGCATCTTCCAGGATCTGCGAAGGCGGCGGCGCCGATTTCAGCAGCACAAGTTCATCACCGCCCGCCGCTTTACAAAGCATCGCGGCGATGGAATCGGTGGTCACATCCCAGGTCGCTGGCGCCCGCCGGGCGAAGCCCACTGCCGGATCGTCCGACCAGCTTCCAACAGCGTTGTAAATGCACGCGGTTGCTCCCGCGGCGAAGATCTCATTCACCTGGTCCAACCGTTCGGCAATTCTGGCAATGCCAGAAATCTCTGCAAACAGCGTGGCCGATACCGATAACAGCTTCAGACACTGAGTGTGGCAGATCTGTTCGTTCAGTCTTTGAACGGCTGCGACCTTCCGGACGGCGTCGGCCAGTAGGCCGCATCCGCAGATGTGCACTTCCAGAGCCGGCGGTTGTGCGGCCCGCCAGGTGCGAAAGCTGGCAGCCAGTTGCGGATTTACCAGCAGGCTGCCGCCGGTCTTTACAACGCGTAATTTCACCCGTTACTCCGTGCAGCCACCACGGCCAGCGCATGGGCGGTCGCGCATGTGGAAAGTTTACGCCCTAGTTGCCGCCCTAGCGAAACAAGCTCTGGCTGCGTCTTCAATTCCTTCAAGGCGCGCCTGGCAAGGAATTCACCTTTACCAGAAACAAACACTTTCGTTAGCGGCTGACCTAAATGTTCCGAAACCCGTTTGATCGATTCCACCAGAACCTTGATCTGTTTGAGTTGCACCTCAGAGGCAATGATGGCCGCATCGCGGTGATTAAAGGCGCCATCGTCTGCACATACCAGACGCCCCAGCCTAAGCCGCGAGAACCTGCGTGTGGCCGGTCGACGGTCCGCGGTGTTGCGGCAAGTTGCATCTTCTGGCACGGAGCCAAGCAGAATATAAACATCACGCGTCGTCGCAAAATACTCGGCCGCAACGGGGCAACGCTGACCGCGATAAGTCACCCGCCGCATGATGGCGTGCACGGGCGTGCGTTCGACGCCGCTGTAAATCATCTCACCATGAAGAAGACGGGTTGTATCTGTATGGCCTTGCGCCGCTACTCTCCCGTCAAGCAGCGGCACGACATCGGTGGTTGTGGTGCCCACATCAATCAACAGTCCGGCGCCCTGGGAAACGCTGCGGCCTGCGAAAGTGGCCAGTGCATGCCAGTTGGAAGCGGCGGCCAGCAACGGATGCTGGCGGGCGGCGGGCGGCGTAACCAAGACGCCACTTGTCAGATACACCCGCGTGTGGCGGCCGTCGGCAGCTTGCACCACGGCGTCCAGAATGAAGTTCACGCCGGCCACTTTGGATTCAAAACAATCGGCAAGTTCACCCGTCATCGTCACGGCCAGGTGTTTGCACGCCGGCGCAGCAGCGATCGCCATCCGCAGTTCCTGAGACAGATCGTGCGGCGCCTTCCACAGCGCAAACGGGATCGTGCAGCAGTACCCGCGTCCGTCAGCAACCTTAATGTTCGCGCCGCCGATATCCAGCGCCAGCCATTTCATAACGACGCCGCTAGTCCGTGGAGAAGAAAGTTGGCAGGAGAAAGCTTCAGCAGTCGCATAGCAGTGATCTCATCAAAGCACTTGAAGGGAGGTCTGCCCGTCACGCTGAAACGTAACGTGGGCGGCTGGCACAGGCGGTGTGGCGGTGCGGCCTTCAGAAAGCTGAATCATCAACTCCGCCGGGTTTTCGATAATCGCATCGCGAACGCCGACATACGAGGTTGTCAGGCGGGGATTCACTTCGATGAGGTAATCATCCCGGCCCGATGGGTCATCCCCCAGCACCAGGTCCACTCCGGCCCAGCCGCATCCCGCAGGCAACGCAGCGACGGCTGACACCGCGAGAGCCGCAGCGCGCTGGTGCAGCGCACTGTCCACCGGGCATTCACCGCCGAGGTATTCAAAACCGATACCGCCAAAATGCTGTGTACAGGTGGGCATGGCCAGCCATGACTCGCTGCCGCAGATTACTCCGACGCTCACCGGCGTACCCGTTATCTGCTGTTCAAACGCCCAGAATTCATTCGTGGGAATCGCGGCCAGTTGGGCGTCGTTATAGATAACATGAACGCCTTCGCTGCCTGCGCCGAACCGCGGTTTGGCGACAAATGGAAACCGCAATTGCGTGCGGACCAGTTCGCCAGACGGATATTCCTGTTGCTGCGGCACAGGCACACCGCAACTCCGCAGCCACTGATTCGTGAGAACTTTATCCGTGGCGATCTGCACCATCTTCTCGCCGGGCGAAAGTAGTTGCACCTGCGGCGCCAGTTCCTGCACCAGCGACAGCAGTACGCCGCCGGTTTCCGGGGCAATAATCACCGCCCGATCAGCCCAGCCGGCACACAATGCAAGTTGCTGCCGGTGGTCCGCTGCATTGCTGACACGCACGCCGCAGACGTCCGCGGGCAACTGCAACGCTTCGCGGGCGAAATCCGCCTGCAAACAACGCACGTCGTGGCCCGCAGCGGCGAAGTCTTCCGAAACGGCGCTCACCATGGCGGCGCCTTCTTGCAGAAAAGAAGCCGGGAAGCCACGCCCCATCCCAGCTCCACCGCCGGTGATGTATTCGTAAACGAAAATTCGCAAAGAAGTAACGCCAGAGTCAGACGCAGAACGGTTACTACCTCGGCCAGACGCTTAAAAGATGTTGAGTTTATCGCGCGCGTCGTCGGTCATCAGGTCGGGCGTCCAGGGTGGATCCATCACGACTTTCACTTCCACCTCTTCGACCTGCTCCAGCTCGGAGATTACCCGCTTACTGTTGCCAATCAGCTGCGGTCCAGCAGGGCACATGGGGCTGGTCATGGTCATCTCGACCTTGACGTCGTATTTATCTTCTTCGCCTTCGCGCGGCTCAATGTCGATGACATAGACCAGGCCAAGATCGACAATGTTGACAAACAGTTCCGGGTCGATCACCTTTTTTAATTCTTCACGAACGGTGTCTTCTGCAAGTGGCATGATCTAAACCTTCCAGTTACCAGTACGGTTGAGACGTCGCAGCTCTGCGCCGCGGCGTGTTCAATTGACCTGTGTATTCATTGTAGGCGCAATATGAACAGCTGCGAATAGTCCTTGACGGATCATTCGCAGCTGTTTTCAGATTCCACGCAGCAGGCGTTGGTTATGCGAAGAGCTTCGTAATCGCCTCAGCCTTCACCAGTTCACGCGGCTGGTTCAGGTGGTTGTAAACGATCGTCTGCGGGTCGATGCCAAACGAGTGATAGATTGTCGCCAGCAGTTGACCGGGATGAACCGGGTTTTCCAGAGGCGCCGAGGCGGTTTTGTCGCTCTTACCATACACAAAGCCGCGGCGGATACCGGCGCCGGCGAGCATTGCCGTGTAGCAATAAGGCCAATGGTCACGCCCGTCTGCGCTGTTGCCGTTACCAGACGTGCTCACACCCTTCTGCGGACTGCGGCCGAATTCACCCACGGCGACCACCAGCGTGTCGTCGAGCAATCCGCGCGAATCGAGGTCGCTGACCAGCCCTGATAGACCGGCGTCGAGCATCGGGCCGGACTGGTCTTTCATCCGTTTGGTCAGTCCAACGTGATGATCCCACGAGTGGTTGTTGCTGTTGGCGACCTTGGGCCACACAACTTCCACGACCCGCGTGCCCGCTTCCACCAGGCGGCGGGCGAGCAGACAGCTTTGCCCGAAGGTATTGCGGCCGTACATGTCGCGGGTGGCTTCGCTTTCCTCGCTGAGGGCGAAGGCGTTGCGGGCGCGGCCACTTACGATCAATTGCAGCGCCTGGTCGTAATACTTATTCAGCTTGAACTCCTCGACCGCGCGATCTACATCCGGCATGCCTTTGTTAATCAGGTCGCGGAGCCGGGCGCGGCGGCGGAGACGATCAGCGAAGACCTCAGGCTGAAGCTTGAGGTCATCCACCTTGATCCGTTCCATCTTCTTCATATCCATATCGTCGCCGCTAGGATACAGCGTGTATGGATCGAACGCTTTGCCCAGGAAGCCCGCGGTGCCGCCTTTGCCAACCACATTGCTTTCCTGCAACGGGCGAGGCAGCATCACAAACGGCAACATCGGTTCAGAAGTCGGCCGCAGGCGGATGATGTTCGAGCCGAAGTTCGGAAAGTCTTTAGGGCTTGGCGGTTCAAGCTGTCCGGACGGGCTGACTTTGTCCGTGGTGTAGCCCGTCATCATCTGATAGATCGCCGCGGTATGGTTGAACAGGCCGTTGGGCGTGTAGCTCATCGAGTGAACCATCGTCACCTTGTCGGTCTGCTGCGCGAGCTTGGGCAGAATCTCTGTGAATTGCAGGCCGTCTGTCTTTGTCTTGATGGGCTTGAAGGCGGACCGCACGTTGTCCGGCACGTTCTCCTTCGGATCCCATAGATCCAGATGGCTGGGGCCGCCTTGCAGATACACGAGAATCACGCGTTTGGCTTTGCCCCACCCCGGACCGCCGCCCTTGTTGTTCTCTTTGGCGTTGGCTTGCAATTCCAGCATGCCTCCCAGCGACATGCCCAGCATGCTGGCGCCGCCTACGCGTAACAGATCGCGACGGGTAACGCCGGCGTTTTTATCGCATACATCTTTGCCCTGCTGGCCAGGAACGATAAGCATCTCAGAACTCCTGAAAATTGTTTGGTGTAAGTGACTGGCAACAAGGGATGTCTAACGATTGAACAAAAACGATGGCGTATTGATCAGCGCCCAGGCAAGATCCTGTGCGATGGTCAGCCGGCTCTTCTCAAGCTGGTCGGCGCTAAGCTGTACTTCGTGCCGCATCCGGGCAAGCTTGGGATCCACCAGCAGCGGTTTGCTGGCGGTTGCGAGAGCGTCGCGCAGCTTCTGAAGCTGCGGGTCCACCATCCGCGGTTTCTTCGCTTCGGCGACGGCAAGTTGCAGCTTCTTCAGTTCGCCATCAATGCTGCGGTGGAAGTCAGCCAGCGCCTTCTTCTGCTTCGCATCCCGCTGGGCAAGAGGCGTTTTTAGAATCGCGGCGATATTGGCTGGCAGGCCGCCCTTCAGTTGAATGGGCCGCGGCGAAGTGGTGACGGAGATACGGAACCTACCAATCGTGTGCTTGCCATCCTGATACTGCTGATCCAGCACCAGGGTCAGCAAACCATCGTCAACATTGGCAGCGGTTTCAAAAACGGCCGTGCGGTTGACGCCCAGTTTCGGCGAGCTTGCCCAGCCATTGCCGCTCGGCGCCACCTTGCCGTCGATGGCCGATGCGACTGGATAGCCATCCTGACTGAAATCCGCCTGCGCGTTTTGCAGCTTCACGGGCATCGTCTTCTTCGCGTTGTCAGCCTGCGCCCACTTGGCGGTTAACTCTGTCAATACAAAGTTGCCGTTCTGCGGACGACCTGGGCCGTTGCTGGGAAGACGTTTATCCGCGAACAATTCCAGCTTAACGCCCGTCACGCCCGCAGGCACGGGCGCGGTGAACGTGTAGGCGCCCTTGCCATTAGGTCCACTGGCAAAGATCGAAAGGTCTTTTTCTTTGGTCAGCTTCGCACGGTTCGATGCGGTCAGAACAACGGGGTCAAGCGCCTGCCAGGTTGTTGGTTCGCCTGCCTGGGCTTCCCACTCAGCCTGCTTCTCTGGCAGCTTGCTCATATACGCCTTCAGTGCCGCCTGTGCCGCCACAAGCTTGTCAGCGTGTTGCTTATCAAGCATTTTCTCACGGTCAGCGACTTTACTTTCGTACGCATCGAGCGCCGTCTGAGCCGCAGCGATTGCCGCTTCCCGCTTCTTTTCGGCAGCGGCGATGGATGGCGCCAGTTGCTTCTCATACGCAGCCAAGGCGTCTTTCAGCTTCTGGTGACCGGCGGGAAGATCTTCAAGCACCTGCTGAGCCTTATTGATCTCATCCGTTGTGGCAGGCCGGTTGAGCACCCGCAGGAAAATACGATTGATTAAATCTGCGTCGTCTTTCGCATCGGCGGCGATTTTCGCGATGGCGTTCTGCGGATCGGAAACGGCTTTACCCACGGTCGGCCCGCTGATGAGCGCCATCACAGGACCAAGTTCCAGGCCGTTGGCCCGTTCGCACTCGCAGGAGCTTTCGCGTGGCGGACGTCCCAGATTAGCAAGAAAGCCATCGTTCAACTGCACGCCCGAATCAGGCAGAGCGGCTGCGCGTGTACCGGCGGGCACACCTGGAATTCGAGTGACAGACCCTGTCACCCGGTGGATCGCATCGTAAAGCACTTCCGCGGGCAGGCGACGCGCCTTGGCGTGCGAGTAGTTCAGCGTGTCATCTTCATTCCACTTGTTGGTGGAAATCGAAAGCTGGTAGGTGCGTGACTTGCAGATGACCTTCATCACGTGCTGCACGTCAAAATCGTGCTTCACAAACTCCGTAGTCAAATGTTCCAGCAGTTGCGGATTGGTCGCCGGGTTGCCTGCGCGGATATCGTCGATCGGTTCGATGATTCCCGTGCCGGTCATGTAACCCCACAGCCGGTTCACATAGCTGCGGGCGAAGTAGGGGTTATCAGGCGATGTCAGCCAGGCTGCCAGTTCCTGCCGCCGGGTAGGTTTCGCGGAAGTCTTGTACTCCGCGTCAAAGGGGAATTCCGGCGCCGCCACCTGACGGGTGCGGTCATGAATCACTTCGCCTTCTGTTTTGTCCGACACAATTTCATACAGCGGTTTGGCGCCTTCGACGGCCGTTCCGCCGATGTTGCCCTTGCTGGCTGGATCGCGTTTCAGATCCACCTGTGCGAAGTACGCGGCGGTTTCGTAATACTGATCCTGCGTCCAGCGTTCAAACGGATGATCGTGGCACTTGTTGCAGTTGAAACGCACGCCGAGGAACAGGTGCGTGGTGTTCTCCATGATGTCGACCGGTTCGCGCAGAATCTTGTAGTAAGACGCGGCCGGGTTCTCGCGGTTAGATCCGCTGGCAGTGACAATTTTGTGCACCAGCTTGTCGTAAGGCGTATTACTGGCCACCTCCTGCCTGATCCACTTGCGGAACGAAGCGGCGCCGGCCGGGCCTAGGAACTTTCGGTTGACCTGCAGCAGATCGGCCCACTTGTTGGTCCAGTATTCGACAAACGCTTCACTGCCAACCAGTTTGTCGACAAGTTCATCGCGCTTGACGCGAGTTTCGCGTTTATCATTCAAAAAAGCTGTGGTCTGCTCCGCCGTGGGCGGCAACCCCGTGAGATCCAGATAAACACGACGTACGAACTCCGCATCGGTGCTTAGTTCTGACGGGATAATCTTCAGGCGTTGCCATTTGGTGGCGACAAGTTCATCGACCTTGCCCCATGTTTCTGGCTGCTCCCAGACAAAGCCCGAACGGTCGCCCATCACCGTCAGCGTGGTTGCGGCGTAGGCGCCTTCGTAACGCGCGAGCACGGCGGATTCGCCGCGACGGATGGCCGTCATCTTCGAATCTTCGTCAATCGTGGCGACTTCGGTGTTGCCGCTTACGACAAAGGCTTCCGCGGTTACGTCGCGGGTTTTACCATCGCTGTAAGTCGCCATCACCTGCATCTGCTGACTTCCGCCGATCTGATCGATCACCGGGTTCAAAGGCGAAACCGTGATGCTAGTCACACGCGGCACGTCCAGCTTCAACTGGGCGCCGTCGGCAATCCATTGGCGGATCAGCTTGTAGTAGTCACCGTCCGGCTTAATCAACTGCCCGCCCTCATGCGGCGCGCCGCCTGACGCCTTGAGCAGCATCAGGCTGTCGTCGGGCGAAGCGACATTGACGCGGCGGGATGCGAGGTCGTCTGTCAGTGCGCGGATATCGAAAATCGCATCGTAGCCCCGCAGAGACAACTTGAAACCATTCTTACCTTTGGCCGAACCGTGACACGTGCCCGCGTTACAGCCGAGTTTTGAAAGGACGGGATTCACATCGCGGATGAAATCAACGCTGGAATCTTCCACAACAGCCGCCATGCCGGCTTTCTTGTCGAACAAAGCCACGGGCGAAAACTCGTTGATCACACTGCCACTTTCTGCATCGACGATCCGCACCATGCCGTCGCCGCCGGCGGTGGCAATTGCCTTGCTATCGCTGCGGAACGCTACGGCATAAGCGGCCGTGTCCGGCAGCGCCAGCGAGGTGATTAGTTTGACGTCCTTTTTGCGGTACGCTTCGATGGTTGCCTTCTCAGCGGCTGACCGGCTTTGCACGCGTTTTTCGCTGATCTTCTTGATGTCCGCTGGCAGTGCCGTGTCAAATTCGTAGGAATAAACGTGCAACTGGCCACGCCCGTCCAGGCTGCTCACGGCGGCAATGCGCTTGCCATCGGGACTGACGCTGACGCCAAACACGCGGCCTTCCATTGGCGGCATGCGGCGGATGAGGTTGGCATCGTCGCCGATCACTCGTTTCGTGAGGCGGAACATGCGATAAACCTTCACCACGCCGTCGCTGCCACCGATCACAATTTCATCACGCTGCGGATGCCGTGCAACCGTCTGCACGCCGCCCTTCAAGGCGCCAGGTGTGATCGAGCTAACGTTATCGACGAACCGCTGCGTGGCGACTTCCGTCAGCTTGCTGCTCATGTCGCGGCCAACAGACACAACGTGCGTGCCTTTGGTCGAGAAGACTGTGTCGCGCACCCAGTCGCTGTGGGCGCCCTGGAACAGCACCTGTTCACCCGTGGTGCTATCGATCGCCCGCACTGTGTTGTCGGGAGCGCCAAAGGCAATCAGTTTGCCATCGGGTGACCAGCTCACGCCGTACAGCGTGTCGAAGGTAACCGGCTTGGAAAGCAGCAGTTCCTGTTTAGCTACATCCCAAACCTGCACTTCGCCCATCCGCGCCGGCAAGCCGCCCGTAACTGCTAGCCGTTTGCCATCGGGTGAGAACCGCACCGACTCGATCCGTTCGGACATGCCCACCAGGCGGCCGACCAGATCGCTACCATCAGCCGTAACGAGCAGAACTTCGTGGAAGCCGGAAATTGCCAGCAGGTTGCCATCGGGCGAATAATCCAGTGACGTAACCACAGGCGGACGCGTGTATTTTGGCGGGTTCTTCATCGAGAACCGGGTGCGTGCCGACTCGGGCGTGTCGTCGTGGGCTCCCTGGGCAATCCACTTGGTGATCAGTTCGATTTCTGTTTCGTGCAGAGGCTTCTTGCCCTTGGGCATTTCCGCTTCGCCGTTGCTGGGCGTAATCTCAGCAACCAGATAGCTCTCATCCGGCTTGCCGGGCACGATGGCTGCATCGCCGCTTTCACCGCCCTGAAGCAACAACGCGAACGACGTCATAATATAGTCGCCTTTGTCTTTCGCCGGTTGATGACAACCCTGGCAATTTGCCTGAAAGATGGGGCGGATCTGTTTGTAGTAACTGACCTTACTTCCGTTACCTGCTTCCGCTTCTTCCCCGTGCACACATGCTGGCGCAAGGGCGAATAGAAGGGGCAATATAACGAAAAGCGAGACACGCTGCCGCGCTGACATAAGAACGCTCCTGAAGGTGTATGGTTTTGTCGTAACAAGCCAGCCACAGCTGGCGGGAAAACGCCAATCCACCACATGGGGTAGCTGCACAGAAGAGGCAGCAGGCGGGATCAACAACTGATGGGCAGGGCGCCATGAGCTGTCGAATTTGTGTAGGTTCTTTAGTAAGGTTACTGCGTGCAACCTTTTATGGTTTATTACGTAATGATTGTAACCGTTACGCCCTCGCAGATCAACACTTTCAAGCCGTCTCACTATGAACACTTCTGCTTCGTTTAAGGTCTTTGTCACACGCGAAATCCCCGCTGCCGGTCTCGAGAAACTCACTGGCTGCGAGGTGGATGTGTGGCGTGAGCCGCTGCCGCCATCACGCGAAACACTGCTCGAAAAAGTCGCAGGCTGCCACGGCGTGCTGTCACTTCTGACAGAGAAGGTAGACGCGGAACTGATGGACGCTGCGGGTGAGCAGTTGAAGGTCGTCAGTAATTTCGCCGTCGGTTACAACAACATCGATATTGAAGAAGCATCGCGGCGCGGCATCCGCGTGGGCAATACGCCCGATGTACTAACCGAAGCAACCGCCGACATCGCCTTTGCGCTGCTGATCGCCGCATCCAGGCGGCTGATCGAAACGTCGCGTTTTATCCAGGCCGGTCAATGGAAAACCTGGGATCCGATGGGGCACATCGGCCTGGACCTGAATGGCAAGACCCTGGGGATCGTGGGCATGGGTCGCATTGGCACCGCGATGGCCCGCCGTTGCCGGGGTGGCTGGGGCATGAACGTGCTGTATCACAACCGGTCGACGAATGAAGCCGCGGAGAAAGAGCTGGGCGCCAAGCTGGTGGACTTTGACACGCTGCTGGCGGAATCGGACTTCGTCTCCGTGCACGCAGGTCTCAGCGAATCCACTAAGGGCATGTTTAACGCAGACGCATTCAAAAAGATGAAAGACTCCGCCGTCTTCGTCAACACAGCCCGTGGCGGACTGCATGTGCAGCCTGACCTGGTCGAAGCTCTCAAGAACGGCGACATCTTCGCCGCCGGTCTGGATGTTACCGATCCAGAGCCACCCGCAGCCGGTGAACCGCTGCTGCAGTTAGACAACTGCGTCATCGCTCCACACATCGGCAGCGCCACCATCAGCAGCCGCAACGGCATGGCGGAAATCGCCGCCGACAACCTGCTGGCCGGATTGAACGGTCAACCGCTGCGATGCTGGGTGAATGCGGAAGCGTTTTAGTTCCAGTTCACGCCAGTTGCTGGTAACGCGACCAGATAGCTTCGAGTGCGGCCGTCGCATTCATTCGCAGGCAATAGTCTACCGCGTATGACACGACCGTGTCACCCGGATTGATCTCCACCGTGGCATTGCCAGCCTGCTTTGCCTGATGGATGGGCGCCTGGATGTAGGGGAACAGGCTGCTGGTGCCAACGCTGAACACGATGTCGAAGCCCATCTCAAGTTGTTTCTGCATCTGGTCCGCGCGGCCGAAGTCAATCAACTCCCCGAACAGGACCACATCCGGCCGCAGAATAGAATTGCAACGCGGACAACGGGGCGGCAGTTCGTCAAACTGCAACTCGTCGGCCTTTGTGTGAAAGGAGCAGCTAGTGCACGAGACACTGCTCATATTGCCGTGCATTTCAATCACATTTTTTGCACCGGCTGCCGAGTGAAAGCCGTCTACATTTTGCGTAACCGTCCACACACGCGGAAACTCTGACTCCATCTCTGCAATGATTTCATGCCCACGATTGTGACCTGCGCCGTGGGCGGCTTTGCCAATTTCGGCGAGATATTTCCAGGTTAACGCGGGGTTCTCCGCCAGCATCGATGCGGAAACGATTTCCTCAATCTCGTAGCCTTCGGACGTAGTATCCACTTCGTACAGTCCGCCGATGCCACGGTAGGTAGGCATTCCTGATCCGACGGACATCCCCGCGCCGGTCACAAACAGAACGCTGCGGCTCTTGCGAAGAATGCGGACAATGGTGTCTATCGTGGCGTTTTCTGGTTCTGCAATCATGCTCTGCCCTCGTGAAATTCAACTTACTTACGTGGCCCGCAGGATTGAGAATATCCATCCTTGCAGGTTCACAGGGAACTCACCGCACCTTATAGCCAATCTCCGCCAGCAGCTTCTTCACGCGTTCTAGATGGTCACCCTGTAATTCGATCTGCTCCTCCTGGATGCTGCCGCCGGCGCCACAGGCTGATTTGAGGCGTGAGAGCAGTTCCGGCAAGTCGGTTTCTTCCGGGCTAAGGCCCCAGACAACCGTGAAGAGCCGTTTGTGTTTGCGGCGGTCAACGCGGACTTTAACCTGCTGCTGGGAAGGTTCGCGAAACTCTGGCTCCGGCGGTGGGCATTCGCATTCTTCTTCCAGCTTGTCGCAACGGTCGCAGCGTGGTGGCACATCGAACGGCGTGCCGGCAAATAATCGTGTCATGGTCTTCCTTAGATTTAACAACTTCGCGAGCCGCGAGCCTCACTCTCAATGTACGCCAGGGCGCCGTGCGGCACAGCCCCGTGACTCATTGGGGAAAGTTTGCGGCCGGATAACCGTCACAGGCTGTACGGGTGTTGATTTTTCGCAACATGGCGGCGGGAAGTTGTGCAAAAAAACAACGGTTGCGTTTGCTCAACCCGTTTTTGCGGTGCATGTTTTCGTGGCGAAACAGACTACCTGATAGGTAACTCTTCGCTAACCGTTTAACTCCCCCGTTGACTCTTTCCCAGGAGCCATAGTTATGAAGTGGTTCAATCTCGCAAACGCAATCCTGTTCGTCGCCCTGGCAAGTGGCGCCGCTCATGCTCAATGGTATGAAGCCGCCGCCACGGACGAAACCAACCCACTGGCTGCGCCAACGCTGGCGCCTGCCGCCGCGACTGATGGTGGCTCGTACGGCCCCGGCACGCCGCCGATGCCCGCAGACGCCGGTCACGCAAGCCCGTCGCCGAGCGATCTTGGCCCCATCCGTCTTCCCGGCGCCGGCGCCGCTGGAGCACCACCCGCCGCAACGGTCGAGCCAGCTCATGCAGCGGGCTCCAATCCGGCCCTCGGCGCCCCCACGATTGCACCACCCGTCGGCGCCCCGCCTGTTGAAGGCGAAGTAATCCCGCCGCCTGCTCCCGCTGCTGTGATGCCCGGCATCGCTCCACTGGCGGCCCCCGCGGTAACGCCCGCACCGGCTGAAGGGTTCATCAACAACGCCACCGCATCGGCTGGCCCCATCGTGAACGATGTGAATTCGCAGTATCACAAGATTCCCTTTGGCGATCAGTGCCCGACCAGCCCGAACCCTTGCAACGCTGGACTCTGGAACAGCTACTGTGCGGACAAAAAATACTGGTGCCAGCGTCAACCTTGTGCCAGCCGTGTCCGCAAGTCCTGCCCGGCGCCGACAAGCTGCGGCGCCTATGCACCACGCGGCCCAAAGCCATGCACCTGCGGTTGTGGCAGCCCCTGCGGCGACGCTTGTGCCGCACCCGTGGCGAGCCCTTGTGGCGCTGCTTGTGGCAGCTCTTTGTTCTCGGGCTTCAAACTACCAAAACTAAGCTTTGCCGGTTGCAATCCCTGGACGCGTGGCGGCTGCGGCGCCCCGGCATGTGCAGCTCCCGCACCTTGTGCCCCAGTATGCAGCGCACCAGTATGCGGCCCGGCGCCTTGTGCACCGGCCTGTGGTCCTGCACCATGTGCTGGCGGTTGCGGATTCCGCGGCAAATATGGCAACACCAGCTGTGGCCCTTGCGGCGGATGCGGTAACGCATGCGGAGCAGGCTGTGCGGGTGGATGTGGCTTCAGTGGACTGTCGCTGTTCAAAGGCCTCGGCTTCGGAGCCGGTTGCGGCGCCAAGCAAAGCTGCAACGCCCACAGCGGTTGCTGCGATAAGAGCCTGAACACATACAGCGGCTGGCTCGGAATTGGCTTTGGTCGCCCAGGCTACCACTACGCTGACCACGCCCCGGTTCAATGCGGCGGCTGCTGCGACGGTGGCTACGATCACCACGCTGCCCAGCTTGATCTACACAACGGTCCCGGCGTCTACCGTGGCGGCACAGCAGGCTATGACCAGGGTCCAGGCAGCCACGTCATGCCGACCACACTGCCACCCGCAACCGCTGCCCCCAAACACGCCCCGCAGCCTGTACCGGCGCCTGTCAGCAAAGGTGCACGTCGCCCCTTCTTCAACCTGAATCGCGGATTCTAATCCAGTCGATCAGGAAGTGCATGCAGCACTCGCCGCCGTGGTTTCAAGCCCGGCGGCCCGTCTCTCCGCCGGAGAGAAGCTTGTCAGACCACCAGCAGTATTCAGCGTTGAAGCCGCCCGGCGACAACCGTTTACAAGGATGCCTTGGCTAGGTGGATTCCTACTGGGGAGTGCGGATTCCGCCTGACCAGGAGTGCGTGACGGGCGAGTTCATTCAGTTGAACTCGTCCGTCTTTTTTATTGGAACGTGCTCCAATACAGCTCTAAATCCAGCTGCAGCCAATCTGCGATGCGGCGCCGGGTAGAAAGCGGCACCTCGGCAACTGACGGGCGCGAGGTCACGTTGTAACGATCAACGGACAGGCTGACGCCCAGCTTTTCTTTCAACTGCCTGACAAACTCCGGCATATTTTCCACCCGCCCAACAACGTCGCATTTGCCCAGGTTCTCTTTCGCTTTCGTGAGCAACTCCGACCGGGTCATGGCAATGTTTTCGCGACGCCTGATAAGCTGATGACTAAGAGCAAGCTGCCAGGTCGCCCTGTTGTAAAACTCCTCGGTTAAACCAGGTTCGTCGAATCGTTCAACAAACTCTTCAAGGCTGAGGGAACTGGCGGCGACGGGCCCCACCTCTGTACGATTCTCTGTCGCCACAAGCCGGCGCCAGTAGTAATAGACAGAAATAAATCTATCAACCGGATCGCGGAGCAGGCATATGATGGAAGCCTGCAAACTGCTGGCCAATTCAAACCCGATGTGCGCTGAGAACAAGTCGTAGTCCCGCGGATTGACCGATGCAAACTCCGTTTCGTACACAGCAGGGAAACATCTAGAAGGGTCATAGTGCTCCCTTAACGCCACCTTGAGCGATGTGCCGGCCGTCTTGGGAATATGCAAATGCACGATTCTGGGAGGTTGAACAGTCATCGGCAATGAAGCGTGAATTGCGGCGGGGAGCGGGATAGAATTCGCGGCGGCATCCGGCTGGAGATCGAAGAAGCATCTAACGTCGATGTTCTGGTCAGCCGGTCCGGAAACCGCTTTCGCGCTTTAGCTTATACTTCGCGATTTTGCGGTCAAGTGTCGAACGCGGCACGCCCAGGATGCCCGACGTGCGGGTCTTGTTCCAGCTTGTTGAATTCAGCGTTGCCAGTATGTGCCGCTTTTCAATCTCCGCCAGCGACATCGGCTGGTAGGTGTCCGGCTTGGCGACTTCGCCCGATTCACTGGCCGAAGCCAGGCTTGAAAGCGAAAGATCCGGCGTGTCGATCACGTTACTGCGTGTCAGCACAACGGCCCTTTCAATCACATTCTTCAGTTCGCGGACATTACCAGGCCAGTGGTAATTCTCCAGATGATGCACCGCCGCGGGGGTGAAGCCGGTTACCGTCCGGCCCATCTCGACATTAAAGCGTTCCAGAAAATGCTGCGCGAGTTCGATGATATCCGCACGACGCTTCCGCAATGGCGCCACGAGTATTTCCACTACATGCAAGCGGAAGTACAGGTCGCGGCGGAACTGCCCGGCTTCAACCGCCTTGACCAGGTCGCGGTTGGTCGCCGCAATAACGCGCACGTCCACCTTGATAGATTTGGCGCCGCCGACACGTTCAAACGGGTGGCCTTCTAGAACGCGGAGAAACTTGGCCTGAATGGAAGGGCTCATTTCGCCGATCTCGTCCAGCATCAACGTGCCAGAATCAGCCGCTTCGAATTTGCCGGTCTTGCGTTCGGTGGCTCCGGTAAAGGCGCCTTTCTCATGGCCGAACAATTCGCTTTCGAGCAGCGATTCGGACAGCGCGGCGCAGTTCAAGCAGATAAACGGGCCTTTCTTCCGCGGGCTGGAATAATGCACTGCACGCGCGACCAGTTCTTTACCGCTGCCGCTCTCGCCGCGGATCAGCACGGTGACACGGCTTGGCGCCGCGCGGCTGATGTCTTCGTGAATCTTCTCCATCGCCGTGCTGCGGCCAACGATTTCGCTCTCGACGCCCAGCCGCGAACGCAGTTCCGCAATTTCATTCTGCGTAGTCGAAAGATTCTCTGCCAGCTCACTCTGCCGCCGCAGATTACGCAGCGCCGTTGCCACGTTGTCAGCCACGGCCAACGTGAATTCCAGATCGTCCGGATCGGGCACACGCTGCGCTTCGGTTGAGTAGAGATGAATGAAGCCGATCACGCTTTTTTCATGTCGCAGCGGCGCGCAGATAACACTGGTTGTGTGAATCTCACCCTTACTATCGCGGGTGCCCAGGGTGCTATCGCCGGCCACGTTGCGGGCCAGCACGGCTTCGCCATCGCGGAGTACGGACGACGCGATGAAGCTGGACACACGATGGTACGAAGGCTGCACATCGGTGCGGGCCGCCACCACCTGCATGTTGCTGCCATTGGGTTCGATCGGAACATCGTCGGGCGCCAGGAGGACGGCCCCGGCGTCGACCTTCACGCCTTCAAACAATCCATCCAGCGCTTTATTAGCCAGCGTCCGCACATCTGTCTGGTTAGCCAGTTCGAAGGCCAGCCGGCAGAGCATCCGCGCGGCAATGCCCACACGCGGTACGCCGGCTTCGTCATCGTCCCGATCCGCCAGAAATCGCGTCTCGTTGCGCCGGTGCGTAATGTGCGTTGGCTCGTGCGAGTCAAAGATGCTTGAGTCGCTGAAGTCGTTCAGCCCCGCAACGCCCGCCAGATCCGTCATCGTCGCGCCGGCGACGGTTTCTTCCTCCTGATTCGCACTGCGTCTAGTGGGCGTCGCCGGACCCGACAACGCTTCTGAAAGATCGTCAACGAACTCCATCTGCGAGTGTGCGATGCAGATAATGTCGCCCACCTTCAGCGTGTAATCCCCTTGAATGCGCTGATCGCCAACGCGGGTGCCATTGCGGCTATCGAGGTCGCGGAGAGTCCATTCGCCGCCCGTGAGAAACAGCTCCGCATGACGGCGGCTGGCTTGTTCATCTTTAAGAACAATTTCGTTACCGGGTGCGCGGCCGATGGTAACGGTACGGCCTGGCACAAGACGGAAAACATCCGACCATTTCGCGCCATCACGGATTACAAGATATGCGAGCATAAAAACGCCGTCTGCCGGCGGACTTCGCGCCAACCTTCACGCGGCGTCTGCAACCCGACTGATAAGATGCTGCAACCGCCACATTGATAACTGTACCGGGCGCCAGCAACACTGGTTCCGGCAGCGTCGCCAGGAAAGATGAAAATCGTCCCGGTGTGAGTTATCACCTTAACGTGAAGAAGCCGTCGCCTGCAAGCGCCGGCGCCGTGTTATCAGAAACGGCGCCGGGTAGTGTCCGCGCGTTGCACAGCATTAGGGAAGCAGGCAACGCAGCTGCCGGGCGTTACTACTCGTCTTCCGCAGCTTCTTCAGCGGCTTCTTTCACCGTCGCTTTGCGGCTGCTATCGACTTCTACCTCAACACGGCGAACACCGCCAAGGGCGCCACGGATAGCGTTCTCGATGGTGTCGGCCAGCGTTTTTGGCGTAGCGGGGGCAGCGTCCTCACGGGCTTCTTCGGTGCTCTCTGCGTCTTCGTCTTCAGCAGCATCTTCTCCCTCGTGATCGTGCATGTGCTCGTGCTTGAGTTCTTTCACATCGCGCATCAGCTGCTCGATCATCTTCTCCAGACGCTGCACCTTGTGGGCCGCGGGAGCATCGAAGGTGTGGACACGGACCTTCGGCGCCGCTGGAAGTGGTGGCAGCTTCAGATCGCCAACGGGTCCGGTGACGGTGATGCCGTGCGGATGCATGGCAGGCAGCATATTGCGGATTTCAACGGGGATGTCTTCCCACTTATCTTCCGTCACCGTCCAGGTCTTGCCATCTTTCTTGATGACGATCTTCGAAGGCTTATCTTCGCCCTGACCCTGCACCTGGAAGCTAAAGTCCTCAGGCAGGCGGGGAGAAACCATGCGGGCGGCGTCGCGGGGGAACACCATGCCAGGGCCAAGCACCAGCATGCGGCGGTGAGGACCGGGTGCAACATCCTTCAACCACTTTATTGTATCACCGACAATTTCAATGTTGCGGCGGGCGGGGGTGACTTCCACTTTCACCCGGCCTTTACCGCGCTGCACCGTTAAACTGGTTTTCTTGCCGCCGGTAGCCTTAACACCCTCGGCCAGGCCTGCAGGTCCGGCGATCTTTTTATCGCCGAGTTCCACGATCAGATCGCCTTTCTTCAGCCCTGCTTTGGCGGCGGGCGAGCCGGGTTGAACATCCTCCACCATGGCGCCGCCTTTCGGTTCCGGCTGAAGGAATAAGCCCAACCAGAAGGCGCCGGGGGCTGCGGCAGGATCGCCGCCGCGGACAATCACGCGCGTACCGCCTGCCTTACCTTTCACATCGACGTCCACGCCATTCACGTCGACATCCACATCAACATCTTTGAGCAGGGGCGCCGGGCCTTTGATCTCAACCGGGTCATCCTGACCATGTACGATTCCGCTCAGGGGCAGCATGGCCAGGGCGGCAACGACCGATAACGGTGCGTAACGCAACATAACATTCTTCCTTTCAAAACAGGGGAAACCTATTCCTGACTGGAGCTACTGAAATCGCAGGTCCAGGCTAACAGGCGTAACTTCTAATTCTTCAATAGGAACCACCAGCAGTTGACCGTCTTCCAGCCAGACCTGCCGGAGGTGTGTCCGCAGGGTCACCGCGTGCCCTTCTGCTTCCAGCTTGCGGACAAGCTCCGGGCGCACGGTGGAAACCTGCGCCCATTGCTGCTGAATCTCATCGATCGAAAGACGCGACGTGTTGTAGACCGGCAACTCAACGCGGTCGCCCGTCTGATCGACAATCAGGGTCAGACTATCGGATTGAACGTCCGTCGCAGGTGTGATTTTATTGGGAACCGGCGTATCCAGGTTTGATTTGTTGCGCGGCTTATCTTCGGCCAGCCGCGGCCTTTTTTCTGGAAGGTCATCAGCAGGCTGCGCGACCATCTCAGGCGGCGCCACGCCTTGCACACCACGCAGCCCCCAGTACGCCGCTGCACTTAGAGTGAACGCCAGGAGGAAGCTGGCCGCCATTGCCGTAACCAGCGCGGCGTTACTCCACAGACTGCGTGCGGCGGCGGGTCGTATTGCAGTTACCTTCGCATCGGCTGAAAAACCCGCGGCATGATTGGCAGGCGACGCCAGATCCGCGAAATCCGCGCTGAATGCCTGCGATTCCACAAACGCAAGCGCCAAGGCCCGCCACTGCGAAGGATTTTCTTCCAGGGTTTTCAGCAGCGCGCGACTGTCGGCGGGCGATAGCTCGCCATCGACCAGACGATCGATCTGGAGTTGAAGATTTTCGCCAGACGGGCTGTGCAGGTCTGCATGTTCATTCATCGTCAGGCCTCAACATCAATGCACCTCAACACTTTCCACCACTTCGAGCGCCGCGAGAGCCGTTCGCATCCGCTTCCGCGCCCGGTGCAGACGCGTCTCGACGGCGCTTTCGCTGACGCCGAGCAGCGATGCAATTTCGCGGTAGCTGGATTTCATGGTGTATTTCATCAGCAATATTTCTGCATCCCGGTGGTTCAGCGAGCTTAACGCCTGGCGGATCAGAACCCGGCGTTCATCAGCCAGCAGCATCTCCAGCGGGTCGTAATCGCGTGGCGAGTCGGCTTCGCACAGGCCCGCGTAGCGGTCAATCTTCTTCCGTCTGCGGCCAGACTTCCGCCGCCACAGCAGCGATTGACGCACCGCCATGCGGTACAGGTACGGCGCCACCTTCTGCGGCTCCACATTTTCAGGTGGTTTCTCAATCAGCGCCAGGGCGATTTCCTGCATGACGTCGTCCACTTCGTGCGGCGTACCCAGCCGCGAATACACCACCGTGCGCAACCACGAGGCGTGTGTCATCAGCATTTCGCGCCAGTCGATAACGCTGTTTTCTTCAGGTACGCTCATGCAGAGAAACACTCTTGCCGCCGGGGTAACTACAACACTGTTGCCGCTGACCGCAAGTTCTTGCCCCCAAAACAGGAATTATTAGATTTTCCTGCCAGTTTTTCTCAAATTCGCTGTATCGAAGGCGTTCAGGACCCCGTCATCACCAGCAAATAGAAGGCGCCAAGAAGAAACAGGGCGCAGATGGAGAAGATCACCACGTTTTTGATCAGCCGGGTGCGGGCTTTTTCTTCCGGTGTGCGCTGCCGCAATTCAACCGCGTCTTCGCCCACACCTGCTTTCTTCACAGGCTCTTCCAGCTTAATCGCCTTGCCATCGGGCGTTTTGATAGTTTTATCGCCCGTATCGATGTCCGGCCCGGCAGCCTTCTTAGACTCCTCATCCACATCGGGAATCGCGCGCTGCTTGCCTGCCGTCGAACCACCGGCGCCCGGAGGCAACAAACTGCTGGAACCAGAAGCACCACCCGCATCACTACCAGAAGACGCTCCGGTCGGCAGCAAGCTGCTGACACCGCTACCACCAGAGGGCTTCGGCGGTGTTGAGGCGGCGCCCGCGCCGGGCGGCAACAGGCTGGCCCCGCTGCCAGAACCTACTGGTGGCGCGGGAGGAGAGCTTGGCGCCGGCGGCGTGCTGGGGCTGCTGGCCGCACCTGGCGGCAGCATGCTAGACGATGGTGGCGCCGGCGCAGGTTTCGGCGACGAAGATTGCGGCGCAGTGGGAATTGCGGGCGACGCCGGCTTCTTCGCCGGCGGTGGAGGTAATGGCGATTCGCCACGCGACGGCGGCATCATCGAGGAGCCCGGCGGGCTGACTGGTTTTTCCTGCCGTGGCGGCGCCTGTGCAGGCGCACGTGGTGGAGCAGGCGCCGGTGCGCTGCCCGGCGCACGTGGTGGTGCGGGTAAAGGCGTTTCTTTCTTACCGCTGACCGCTGGGGGCGAAGGTATTCCCGGCGGCCGCGGTGGGGCGGCAGCAGGTTTCGGCGGCGCCGGAGCCGGTCGAGGCGGCGCCGCACCTGGCGGTGGTGGAGGCGCGGGCACGGCCGTCTCGCTGCCGGGCACCGTCACAACCGACTGGCAATGAGGGCAGGAAACCTGCTGACCCACGGCTTCGGGCGGTACACCAAACACGCCACTACAATCCGGACAGGCCATCTCCTTGACGGCTGGCTGCGCAACTTGGCCCAGGTCCGACGGGATCGACACCACACCCTGACAAAGCGGGCACGACACCTGCTGGCCCGCCATCGATAGTTCAATCTGAAAGACGCCCGAACATAGCGGACAGTTCAACTGCGGTGTGTTCATCCGGTCCCTTGTCGCCTGAATTCTCCGTGACCGTTCCTATGGTAGTCGCAGACGGTGCGAAAAAAAACTACGGCCAACTGCGAAAAACCTCACATCCTGCGCCTATGAATCCCTCCGCTTTCCGGGTGTCAGCTACGCCGGAAAACCTTACAATCCATCAGGTGAGAAAGCACGAGCGGCCCGCCGCCGTCGGTCAACTAACGACCGTGTAATCGTAGCATTCTCTAATCACTATCGTCGCCACAAACTGTTCCCACTTGACCTGCCACCGGCAAACCACACCGCCTGCCGGAAATGGTTGTTGTGGGAAACGACAGGGATTTTCATCGTGCGTTATCTTCCGTTGCTTGTTTGCAGTGCGTTCTGCATGTCTCTTCTGTCTCTATCAGGATGCGGCCCCTCCGCGCCGCAGAATGTGCTGGTGTATGGCCGCGGAGCAGACGCCGATACGCTGGACCCGATCAACACGGATAACGGCGAGTCCGTGAAGGTCATCGTCAACATTTACGACACGCTGCTGACCTACGACGATGCCACGCTGGACCTTGTCCCATCGCTGGCGACTACCTTGGGCGAACATTCAGAAGATGGCCTCACCTGGACCTTTCCGTTACGCAAAGATGTGAAGTTTCACGACGGCACGGCATTCACTGCGGACGCTGTTGTATTCACCTTCAACCGCCTGATTCAGGATGACCATCCGGACGCCTACAACAAGGCTCGACCATACGCCAGCAATTTCAAAGCGATTGAATCCGTCACCGCCAAAGACGACCACACCGTGGTCTTTAAACTGAAGTACCCGAGTGCGGTCTTTCAACAGAATCTGGCTATGTTCCCGACCAGCATCGTCAATCCAGCCAAGGTTAAAGAGCTGAACAAAGAGTTCGCCCGCAACCCGTCGGGCACCGGCCCTTTTCAGATCCAATTATGGGACCCTGAACGCAAGATCGCTCTCAAGCGGTTTGAAGATCACTGGCGGGGTCCGGCCGGTGTAGAGCAGGTGATCTTTCTTCCGGTCAGTGAAAGCGCCACCCGCATCCAGCAGCTGGAACGCGGACAGATAGACATCGCCGACAACCTGCCGCCGCCTGCATTGGACGAAGTGGTGAAACGCGACGGTATCGAAGAGCAGAGCGTCGACGCGTTGAACATCGGCTACCTCTGCCTGCAAACGGAGAAGCCGCCACTGGACAACGTGAAAGTCCGCCAGGCTATCGCCCACGCCATCGACAAAGAATATCTGATCAAAGTGGGCTACGGCGGGCACGCCACCCCGGCAGTAACGATGGTGCCGCGGAACATGACAGACTGGTACAACAACGACATTGAGGACCGGGCATTCGACCTTGAGAAGGCGAAGAGCTTGATGCAACAGGCTGCCGACGAAGATGGCGTCAAACTGCCGGTCAATCTCACACTGGCAGCCATGTCGCGGCCGCGACCGTACATGCAACAGCCGCTGCCCATTGCCACCGTTATTAAAGATTCGCTGGCGAAAATTGGCATTAACGTGACGGTCCAGATGCGGAATGTGCACGAGCACTTTGACTATATGATGGCGGGAAATCACGAACTGGGGCTGGCAGGCTGGAGCAGCGACAACAACGACCCGGATAACTTCCTGTACTCGCTGCTCGATATCGACAACATCAGCGACCACGGCAACAACATGAGCCGCTTCCGCAGCGACGCATTGCACAAACTGCTGATCGAAGGACAACGCGAACTAGATCAGAAAAAACGCTACGAGCTTTATCTTAAGGCGCAACAGATCGTCTTTGACGAGGCGCCGGTGATTCCGCTGGTTAGCACCAAAGTGCGTATTGCCCGCGCAAGCAAGGTGAAGGACTATCAGCTACACCCCTCGTCCATGGTGCGTCTGCGGAATGTCCGCATCGAGGGCGCCAAGTGATACGCTACATTGTGGGCCGCGCCGGCCAGGCCGCCGCCACGCTGCTGGTAGCTATCTCGTTAATCTTCTTCGCCGCGCGGGTGCTTCCAGGCGACCCGGTCGCGGTTAACTTCGGCCAGCACCCCGACAAAGAGAAGATCGAACAGCTGCGCGAAGAACTAGGGCTGAACAAACCCGTTTACGAGCAGCTTTTCAGTTACTTCTACGGGCTCGTGACCCGCGGTGATCTGGGCAGGTCGCTGATTGGCACGAATAAACCTGTCTCGGAAGAAATCCTGCGGCACCTGCCTGCCACGCTGGAACTGACAACTGCGGCGATGCTCATCGCGCTGCCTGCTGGTGTGCTGATGGGCGTTGCGGCCGCGGTGTGGCGCCGGTGGCCGCCGGATTATCTCTGCACAATCGTGTCGCTTCTGGGCGTGAGTGTGCCCGTGTTCTTTCTGGCCATCTGCCTGCGAGATGTTTTCACTTCGATGCCCGTCTCGGGCAGGCTTCCGTCGCATTCCACGTTTGAATTAACAACGCAGTTCGTGCTGATTGATACGCTTGTTGCGGGCCGCTTTGATCTGTTCCTGGCCGGTTTGCAGCACCTGTGCCTGCCCGCGCTGGCCTTGAGCACCATCCCGATGGCCATCATCTCGCGGATCACGCGTAGCAGCATGCTGGAGGTGCTTTCGGCGGACTACGTCCGCACGGCGCGGGCGAAGGGCACGTCGCCGTGGCGCGTGATCTGGCGGCATGCTTTCCCCAATGCGGCGGCGCCGGTCGCCAACATTGCGGCCTTTCAGATTGGCGTGCTGCTTTCGGGCGCCGTACTGACAGAAACGGTGTTCGACTGGCAGGGACTTGGGCAGTGGGTGACAACGGCTGTCATCAACAAAGACTTCCCCGCAGTCCAAGGCGGCGCGATGGTGATTGCGGCCACTATCATCGCGGCCAACCTGTTTGTTGATCTGTGCTATGTCTGGCTCGATCCGCGTATCCGCCTGGAGTAACAGAACCACCGTTCACCCGCGTTATGACGTCAACTTCATCCAACACGAAATCACCCGCTAAGTCCCGTGCGTGGGGGCGGTTTGCCGGTAGTTTCGCCGCGTGGACCGGCGCCGGACTCGTGCTGGCCGTGCTGTTTGTCGCGATCGCGGCTGACTATCTTGCCCCGTACGACATTGATCATCGGGCAAGCGAAGTGTGGTCCATGCCTACGTCAGCTCATGTGCTTGGCACCGACGACAACGGCAAAGACGTTCTCACACGCGTCATGCATGGATCGCGGATTTCACTGACGGCGGGCTTCGCCTCCATTCTACTGGCAGTGCTGATCGGTGTGCCGGCTGGCGCCATCGCGGGCTACATCGGCGGTGTGACCGACTCGGCGATTATGCGGACCGTGGACGTGGCGTTATCTTTCCCCGCAATCCTCATCGCCATGCTGGCCGCAGCAGCGTTTCAACCGGGCTGGCCTGCGGTGATTTTCGCCGTCGCGCTGGTCAACACTCCGGTGTTCGCCCGCCAGGTGCGCGTGACTGTGTTAACGGTGAAAGAGCTGGAATATGTCATGGCCAGCCGCGCGCTAGGGGCGCCTTTATGGCGGATTCTAACCGGGCAGATTCTGCCGGCGGTAGTCAACCCGGTCGTGGTGCTGGCGACAATGGGCCTTGGCTCCGCGATTCTGGAAGTCGCGGGCCTTTCATTCCTGGGCATCGGCGGTGACCCGACCTCACCGGAATGGGGCCGCATGCTGACCCAGGCGAAAGATGGTATGCGGTCGAATCCGTGGTTTGCGATCGCGCCCGGCGCCGCGATCTCGCTGACGATTCTTGGATTCAACCTCTTAGGCGACGGCCTTCGCGATGCACTGGACCCGCAGCTTACATCCCGCAAATAAATCATAACCGTTCGCACGGCCGCACGACCCGGCAGGCGTTTCCGGGCTATAGTTCCAGAAACGCCGCTCTTCAGACCGCGTCATCCACCATCGCCGCGCCGAGGATCATCATGAACGTAGATTCATCCACCTATACTCGCCCACAGATCAACTGGCAGGTCAGCCAGAGCGCCAGCAGCCTGCACATCGCCCGCACCGTGCGAGACGGTTTTGCATTGACGGACGAAGCACTCGCCAGCGCCATGAAGCAGCCTGCGGCAGATCTAGAAAACGCAATTATCGCCCTGCAAGCCGATGGAGAATACTACTGGCGCCACCTCATCGGATTAGCGGCCGACTATGCGGGCAATCAGCAACTGGCGGAAATCGCCTGGAAGAAAACCAGCCGCCGCGAAGTTCAGCCGCAACTGCTACGCAATGTGGCCGCCGCCATCGGTTCCGCCGAAGCAGCCCTGCAAAGCATCCGCCCCCAGCACGATGACGAAATGAGCCACCGCATGCGTCCGTTGCGTGAGCAGTGGGAAGCGCGCGGACCAGGGCTGTTGCTTGCAGCCGCACGGCTGACACATCCCCTGATCGTGGCGCCGACCATCCGCTTTATAACGGTGTATCCCGCCTGCGGCGGCGCCGGTGAAGCTCACCACCAATACAACGCCGCCACGGTCGAAGCCGTACTGACCAATCCCCATCACGAACTGCCTGAGACGCTGCGTCTTGCCTGGCTGGCGACCCAGCTCAATCTCGACCTGCCGATGTTCGGCGAACTCATCCGCCCAGAGCGTCTTCCCGCGGTTGCCGGCGCCGCGATGGCGGCCGTTGTGCTGCGGGCCGCGTCAGAATTAGAGATGACCACGCTTACACCACAGACGCTATCGCATGCGATTCAAGCCTGGCGCATCTCCGCGCCAGAGATGCAAACCGCAGATCTGACCGCCGCAATCATGCAGTGGTGGGAAACCTATGACGAAGGCCGCCCTGCATGGCACGTTGCGCTAAAGGCCCTCGACCGCATGTTAGGCGGCGAACGAAGTAGCTAAGCCTCGTCAACTATATCGCCATGCCGGTCTTCAACCGCGGAATCAATAAACCGTCTGGATGTAATCCAGGATTGGAAATTGAAGCGGCGTGAACCACCATGTCGCAAACCCTGCCGCCGACGCGTCGATTGCCAGAATCATCGCCACAAGCGTACCACTCCAGATAACATTATGACTGAAGAAGAACTTAACCGCCGCAAACCAGCCTGAAGCCGAAATTGCGACGAAGTACATCGACCAGCCGATGGCGTAGACAGGATAAAAGGCGAAGGCGTCGTTTATATAGGTATTGAACTGTTCCATCGGCGCAATCTGAAACAGGAACACAACATGGGCGACGATGGTGGCCGTCAGGGCCTTTGCCCAGAAGTAAAGATAACCGCCTTCACCCTGAACAATGCTTTCTTCATTACTTGATGCGATCCAAGAAAGCGTGCCCAGCAAAAGACAGTGTGCAAATACGGAAATCGCTGCCAGTGAAAACAACAACCGCGCCTCTTCTGCCCAATAGCTGCATAATCCTGCAATCGTAAGCATCAGTAACACGGTGGAGCCGATCATGCTGGCCGGCAGAACAAGGTACCAGTTTTCACGTTCTTTTTCGGACTTGATCTCGTCAACAGTAGGAACGGGCGCAGGTGTTGTACGGACGTAATACTTGAGATCATTCTCCCATCCGCAATCGGAACATAACCCAATTCCGCGCGGGACCAGCCCCTCGCATTTTTCACATTTACGATCGTCCATACCACCGACTGCCATTATTCAAATTCGTCTATTTCAGGTTGGTTTGGAGATGAAAATCAGAGGTAAGTCGTAAGAAACTCGTGTTGCCGGCTGCGTTGCCAGAAAACAAAGGTTTACACCGCTCACACAGCACGCCATTTTGAATAGGTAACCACCGACTGGCAAGACAACACGGCGATTTAAAGATAAATAGACGCGGTGCCGACCTATTCAACGGTTCCATCGTAGCGGAACAACGCCGTTTCGGGGCAGCCGCTGATACAGGCGGGTCCGCCGTCGCGATGGTGGCACAGATCGCAGACAACCGCTGATTGGCTCGGCGGCGTCAGCAACGCGGCTTCGGACGGCAGATTGGAGCTGTGACGCGGCGAAGCCGAGAGCCTCGCCCACAACAGCGGCTGATCTTCTTCGCCAAACGGCGCCAGCAGCGACAAAATATTGTCACCCGTTTGCAGCAACCGGCGGTCGATATTCAGTTCCCACAACAAGGGGAAGCCTTCGCCGGGAATTTCACGGCCAGTCATCTCCAGCTTCACACCATTGAGCCACACGAGCACGTCTTCGCTGGTGCGGACCGTCAGCGTCAGCCGTTGTTCGCGTTCAACTGCTGTAATGGCAAAGGGAACGCGGAAACAAAGCTGCGGCGTGCGTCCTCCTGCCGGCGGTTCTGGCCACTGCATCGAAAGACTGGTCCGCAGCGGCTGACTCCAGAAGAATGGCCCGGTCACCGGCAGCCAGCGGCTATCGTCAAAATCAAGCTGCCGCCACCGCGACCCCGGCGCGGCGCCCAACGGCGCCACCAGCCAGTTGCTGCTGCCATTGGAGACGATGGCGTTGTCATAGATATGTATCGCATCATACGGACACTGCTGCTCACAAAGTCCGCATCCGATACACCAGTCGTGGATCTCCACCCGCCCCGCTTGCAATTGCTCGATGGCGTTCACGGGGCAACCCGCCAGACACGCCGGGTCAACGCACGCCCTGCAGTTCTGTACAGCCCATTGCTGGCCCGTTGTCGGACCTTGCAGCGTCAACCGCGAAAGGTGGTCCGCATGAACATCCCCGCACACCTCTACACAGTCGCCGCATTTGGTGCACCGGTCGAGATCAATCAGAAGCAGGTTCTGTGCCCCGGACCAGTTTTCCTCACGCAACGTAGGATCACGCAGCGATTCTGGCAACGGCTGAAACCACGGCTGACGCGGCGCCGGGGGCAACGGCTCACGCGGTTTCAAACCAGCAATCGCCTTAGCCGGAACTTTGACAAGGAACGTCGGCGAAGGGGTCAACGGCGACTGCGTCACGGGCGGCGAATATCCACGCAACGTTGCCGGATACACGCCGCCACGCAACACTTCGTTCACGCCAAACCATTCGCCACGGCGTACATAACTGCGGCTACCGCTTAGCGTTTCCGTTGAAACGGGATGTTGGTTCACTACACCGGGGAACGCCGCCGCCAGTTGCTCAACGGGTGCAAGCTGACGGGAACCATCGCCCGCTTGCTGATGCAGCGCCTTGGTGAACGCGGCAGCCAGCGTTGCCTGATCCGCCGGGCTGACCACGGCGCCATTGGCAATAGCCAGCACCAGATCCTGAGCATCTTCAGGCAGAAGCGACAACAAACGGGCAGGCATATCGTCTAGAGAATTGCCGCCAGCGGGTTCCTCTTCACCGCCTGAACCCGCTTTGTGATCGCGTTCAAAACCGGGACGCACGTCGGAACGCATCAGCGGCGAAGGCTGATCCGGTTTCTGAGCCGCGTCCGCCATCTCCTGCGCGAATGCAATATCAGGCGCCGTGGCTTTGATGCCATCTTCCTGTTCCGGCGGATTCTTCCCCGCGCCAGAAGGCTTCTCTAACTTTTCGAGAATGTCAGCTTCCGAGCCGGTTAACTGATCCGAACCGGAAAGCCGCCCGCCTTCTCGTTCAATTCGTTTGCGATGCTGGCGGGCACGACGGCGGATGTCATTGGAACCGTAGCCAATCTGCTGCGAACCGGAAACTTCACGCGGCGGGAAGTTGTCCGCGGATTCAAGTTCAGCGATCCGGTCGGCAGCTTCCGCAATCCGCGATTGCAGTCCCTTAATCTCATCCTGCGCGTCGTCTACAGAATCGGTCTCAACAGCGTGCTGTTCCACGCGATGCAACTGCAGCAGCAGTTGATGCACATAATCGTACTGCGAATCCGTCAGTTTTTCGGAATCCGTCGCCGAGTCAGCATTCCGGCGCCTTTCAAGTTCTTCCAGCTGTCGCTTCAGTTCGCTGGCGTTTTCCGGCAGGGCGGTTTTCTTCTTATCGAAGTCTGCATCAAGCGCCGCGGCTTCGCCCGCTGCGGCTACCGATTTCGCCACGTTATCGCGGATCGACGTCGCCTTATTCTGATCGTCAGCCGGCCCCGGTTTCCGTACGCTGCTATCTGAGTCTTCGTCCGCCTGCCGCGGCTGCACCGGGGGACGGACGTCGCGGGCTTCTTCGTCGCGGAGTGATGGTGAACCCGCGCCGGTGCGGCGTAGTCTGGCAGCTTCCACCTGCGCGCGAAGATCCTGCAGTTCGTTGTCGGCTGTGGCGGGCTTGTCCCGTTCCGCCGTGGTTCTAAAGGCCTGCTCTTGCTCGCGCCGCTCCTTAAGACGGGCGATTTCATCGTGAATGGCGGCGGAACTGCCCGGCGGGAACTCACTGCCGGGCGATTGCTTCGCTGCACCCGCGGCCGCCTCCAGGCAGAACTGCGTGCGGCCCATCGTGAAAACTTCGCCCAGGCCCACATTCAGCCGGCGAAGTTTCATGCCATTAAAGACCGCCGAGTTCTTGGCCGTTGAGACAATTTCAACTTCAATCCGGTTACCGCGCAGCGTAATGTCCGCTTGCTCACGCGAGATTCGCATGTCCCACGGTGTACGCAACCCCTCTGCCGGCGCGCGGCCCAGGCGGATGGTCTGGCCGTCTTCCAGCGTGTGCCGCCAGCCATCGGCTGTCTTCTCGCTTATGGCGACCAGTTCAAACAACGGCGAACTCCAGCGCTGCGTGCTTTCAGTCAGAACAGAAAAGTGAATACATCCCGCCGTACATCATTGTACTTGCACGACGCGATTGACTGAACACTTATCGGCAGTCTGGCTTATAAACTTACCCACCCGCCGGTTTTGCCACTCTGCACGATCGCTTCAATCACCTCCATATTCTCCACGGCATCGGTCATAGGCGTGGGAACTGGCGTATCATCCAGGATCGAACGGGCGAACAGATCGCCCTGCACGGTGTATTGATTGCAGGTTTCAAACTCAATTTCCCGCACTTCAGCACCCTGCTGATGCCAGATCTTACAGGGCTTTTCATGCGGGGCGTTGAACGGGATTTCCACCTCTACGCGGCCCGTATCTCCATAGATGTTCACGCGTTGATAGTGGATAAGCTGTGTCGAGCAGGTGAACGTCGCGGTTCCTTCGCCAAAGTCCAGGATGGCCGATGTCATGCGGTCCGTGCCGAACTGGGGGTCATAATCCAGATGCCCGAAAACCCGCACCGGCTGGCGTCCGAACATAAACCGCGACACCGAAATGTTGTAACAACCAATATCCATCAGCCCGCCGCCGCCCGCTTCCGGCAGATTGCGGATATCGGCGGCATCGACATTGTGATACGAAAAGAACGAATGAATCGTCCGCAACTTGCCCACGCCGCCACTGTCCACAATATCTTTGGCGCCTAATGTCTGAGGGTGATGGCGGTACATAAACGCCTCCATCAGTTTCAGATGGCTGTACGGCTGGTGCGCTTCGATCAACTGGCGTCCTTCGTTCGCACTCATGCCAATCGGTTTTTCGCACAGCACATGCTTCCCGGCTTGCAGTGCCTGAATGGAAACGGGCACGTGCAGGTGGTTGGGCAGCGGGTTGTAAATCGCATCTATCTGCGGATCGGCCAGCAGTTCTTCATAGCTGCCAAACGCATTGGCGATTCCCAGCTTATCCGCAGCCGCCTGCGCCTTGCCCATATCACGTGAAGCGATCCCGGCAATTTCGCAATAGTCTCCCTGCTGCATCGCGGGGATCACTTTATCCACGCCAATGCGCGCCGTGCTGATAACTCCGAAGCGTACTTTGCTCATGCTATGTGGCTCATTCTTAGGTTGACGGCCTAACCGCGTGCTTACCATCACGCGCTGACCGCTGGACAAGCGACGTCGTGTTTCCGATGCTGATGAAGATACCCGAAACCACGGCGCCGCGTTACCTTACGCGTCCTTAGAACAGGAAGACGCTTTGCATCATCAGCGGCGTAGAACATTAACTGGCTTGCTGTTCATCAGCCCGTGGCTGCTGGGTTTTGTGCTGTTGACGGCGTATCCCTTCGCCGCGTCGTTGTACTGGAGCTTCTGCCGGTTCGATATGCTCACGCCGCCACGGTTTGTTGGCAGCGACAACTACGCCCGCCTGGCGCGCGAAATCCTTCACGGCGGCGAATTCCGCACCGCGATGTGGAACACGGCGTACTACGCGTTGCTCTCGGCGCCACTGTCGGTTGCGCTGGGCGTGCTGCTGGCCGTGATGCTCAACTGGCAGGTGCGTGGCAGAGCCGCTTTCCGCACCCTGATCTATCTACCATCGGTCGCACCCGTGGTGGCCGCTTCGGTGCTGTGGATGTGGCTGCTTGATCCAGAAAAAGGCCTGGTGAATTACGTGCTAAGTTACGCCGGCGTGGGCGGACATGGCTGGTTCCGCGATCCGGGCGAAGCTGTTTTCACCGGCGGCTTCGGTTCAAAAGACGGGCTGATTCTGATGGGGCTATGGGGCGTCGGCAACTTCATGATCATCTACCTGGCCGCCCTGCAGGACATTCCGCGTTCGCTGTACGAAGCCGCAGAACTAGACGGCGCCGGCCCCGCACGCCGCTTCTGGCACGTCACGCTGCCGATGCTCTCGCCGCTGATCTTCTTCAACCTGGTCATGAGCCTCATCCAATCCGTGCAGGCCTTCACGCAGGTCTACATCGTCAGCGAAGGAACGGGCGAACCAGCCGGCTCGACCCTCGTCCTCTCACTGCACCTATTCCTCGCTGCCTTCCAGGACCTGGAAATGGGCTACGCATCGGCCATCGCCTGGATGCTCTTCCTCACCCTCGTCACCCTCACCGCCGCCCTCTTCCGCTCCGCAAGATACTGGGTGCATTACGGCGAAAGTGCGTAGCTACCTTGAAGACCTGAAGGAAGGTCAAGCCATGAGCAATCAGGGCAAGCATATACCTCTCCGCGAAGTTATCCGCAGAGGTCGAACGTATTTGGGTGTGCACAAGTTTGTTCATGGCTTGTTCTGGTGTTGCGTGCTTATCCTTATCTTCGGCTTGAGTTGCCGGCTGCTTTGGTACGCGTCTGAAACACAGACCGGAATAACTATGATTCGCATCGACTGGACCGATGCAACATGGGGCTGGATTGCGGGTGAGCACCAGCGAGTGGCTTGGCGAGAACCTGCCAGTCAAGCGTCGTACTGGCTTGACGAAATTGAACATCTCTCCGCGGATGATGCAGAGGACGCTGAAGCAGTGATGGGGGCCGCACTGGTGCTGGACGGGCCTGATGGCGATTACTCCGCCCGGCATGTAACCAACATCACTACAGCCCCCGGCGGAGGCTTGATTCCAGATATTGACAGAGACGTGCTGCGCGAGGCTGAGGACGTCTACGAGGCGTTGTGCAGTGCGAAGTGTATCGCGCTGGCGGCAAAGGCGACCACGCTTCAGCCGGACAATGTTGAACTCTGGCGGCTGCGTGCATTACTGTTGCGACGGTATTCGCTCCACAGCTCCGACAGGGCGCCGAGAGGCGATCAGTTCCGCGAAGTGTTGCAGCAAGCCATGCAGCATGACCCGGACAATGCGCTCTACGACTACATTGCAGCGAAATTATGCTGGGATGCCGGGGCAGAACTGGAGTACCGCGACCAGAATCTTCACCTTGTTATCAAAGACGAGGAACAATTCGAACGTGGCATAGCGCACTTTGACCGGGCAATGGGCAAGCCGCTGTTTGCAACGAGCGACAGAGCATCGCTGCTGATTGACAAGTTCGCACGGCAGACGACGATCCCTGCTGCGGAGATTCCCTCCACAGCCTCCAGCCACACGATTTACGTCCGCTTCAGCTTATTACTTCGCGATGTATGGCGTTACCACGAGGCCCGCGGGTTGCAGGCGGAATCTGAGGGGAAACTGAACCAGGCGTTAGCCATTTACCGCGAGTGTGTACAACTCACGGATCAGTACCGCAACTCTAGCCCATTCATGCGTAACAGTAAGAACGCGCACTTGTTCCATCGGATCGCCGTTCACCGTCTGCACCTGTTCGTGAACGAACAGAAGCAGCTTGTTCCGGCCGCTGAACTAGAAGTCATACGCAGACTTGAAGAAACCGCCCGCCTCGATGAACTGGTGGTAAAATCAGCCGAAGTCGATGCCGCCGGGCAGCAATCCGTCAGGCCGTCGCCTGGCGTTTCTTCTTTCGATAGTCCGGCCTGGCTGATGGCATGCGCGTTGATTTCGGGGCTATCTCCACCCATCATAGTTTTGCTGCTTGCCACCGCGGCGTTGACATTTTTCCTCGCCGGGTGGGGCGACGCTGCGGGTTTACCGCAGCCCAGCATTGCGGGCAATCTGACTGCCTTAGCTGTTTCGGTGGCAATCACGTTTACAATCTTCGGCTTGGCGCCCGCCAGAATCATTCCGGCGCCGGCACAGGCGTGGTTGCTGACAATGCTGGTGATTGCGAGCCCGGTTGTAGGGTTGATTGGTAGCGGCTACTTGTGGTTGCGACGAAGGGCCTTCAAATTCAGTTTCCGCGCGATGCTTAGCCTCGTTGTTGCGTTTAGCATTCTCTCGGCCATCCTGGCGGCAACGCGTCCCCACCTGAAATCTTTCACCCAGTTTCCGTTTGATCTCGTGATACCAGCTATCGGATGGGACGGATTGAATGCTGGCATGGCTGAACTGCTCTATCGGCCTTCCGCCGAGTGGTGGTGGGCCGTGATGCAATTCAGCGCGTATCACGGGGATTACCTAACCCTACCCCTGTGGGCGTTGCTCTCAGCGACGCTGCTACGCATCAAATTCCGCCGCCGCAAATTGCACGCAAGCTGGAAGAACTTACTTTGCGTGTGGTCCAGGCCCTTTGGCACAAGCTGCCTCGCACTGTCTGCGCTGCTAAGCGTTCTCTACCTGCTGACAACGCCTGTGGTTATCGCCAAAGGCGAACAGAAGTTCCAGCATCAGATAGCGCCTGTACGGAACCCATCACGCTTATGGACAGAGATCGGCAAAGCCGCCCGGCAGATTCGCGCTGACAAAGAACGCCTCCAACACATACGGCTTGATGTGCGTCAGCAGATGGAAGAAGCATTACGGGACGAAGCTGATTTTTCACGTCACCCAGAATAATCGCAATTTCTGACGTGCTTTACATTGGACCGTCAACAACTTCGGCTCAGCCTCTCCGACCAGCAAAGGTTCGCTGCTAATGCTGCGCAAACACCGTCAGCGCGACGCCCGCGACGGCCAGCACCGCGCCGGAGATGGCGATGGGGGTGATGGGTCTGGCCTGGAAGATGCGGAGCAGGAGCAGGGCGAAGAGGGGTGTAGTGGACATCAGGGTTAGGGCGACGGGTAGGGGTGCGTGCTTGATGGCGATCTGACTGAGCCAGATGCCAAGCCAGGTGCCGATGAGGATGGCGGGGAACAGGCGTAGGCGTGTCTTTGGCTCGATGGCGCCGCGGTATGCTGCGATGGCGAGGTGCGGAGTTGCGATGACCATCAACAGGGCGGAGGCGCCGATGCGGTAGAAAGAAGCCTCCAGCGGTTGGCAACCATCGCCCAATGACATGCCGACCTTCGACATCAGCGCGCCGCCGGCCTGGCACAACGCCGACAACAGCCCGAATACGATGCCCGCGCTGAATTTGCCGGGATACAGCCCCGGCGATTCGTTGCCGGCGGCCGGGTCGCGCACCACGACAATAATGCCGCCGATGGTGGCCAGGATACCCAGCCAGCAGAGCAGCGAAACGCTTTCGCCGTACCACATCCAGCCGAGCAGCCCGCCAAAAGCAGGCGCCATGGTTGAAACAATCAGCGCCACGCGCGGGCCGAGAATCTGAATGCTGCGGAAGTAACAGGTATCGCCCAGCATCACGCCCACCAGCCCGCTGCCACCGAGCAACGCCGCCGTCTGCCACGACGCCGCCAGGAGCGGCCTTCCAGTAATGCAGACAATCGCCACAAGCTGCAGGAAGAACACGCTGGCACCGACCACATTCTTGGCAATGTTGAGCTGCCATGCGGTAAGCCGCGACGCTCCATAGAGCAGACTTGTGGTGGCCCACGCGGCTGCGGTGGCCAGTGCGGCAAGTTCTCCTAATCCCATCATGTGGAAGAGCTTGTGAGAAATTCCGGAGGCTTGAAGGATTTAGATTGCAGGCGGGTAGGCCCCGGCAGCCATGCTGCGATTGACACAATTAGGAAAGGTGATAGTGTTTCAATCACAGTCATAGCTGTGCAAGCCGTCTGTTTTTAGCTGGGGCTTGCAAACGGCGGAGATTGTTGCAGAAATCCACGGAACAACCTCTATGAAACAGGCCTGGATGCGGCGCGGGTGGTAGGGTTTTGGTGTCCTTCACCATTACTACCTACCTGAGTGTTGTTCGAGGCTGTTCATGCTCATGCGTCAAACGCACCCCGCCCTTCAATTTCATCATTCACTGCCATACGGCGCCATCCTACACGATGGCGGCGTGCAGTTTTCGATCTTCAGCCGCAGCGCAACCGGAATGCGTCTGCTGCTGTACGCCGACGTTAAAGACACCGAGCCCGATGAGATTATCGAGTTTCATCCTGAAACCGATAGGTGGGGCGATGTCTGGAGCATCTTCGTGCCTGGCATTGGCCCCGGGCAACTTTACCACCTGCAGGCCGACGGCCCGTACGATCCCGATAACGGCCAGTTGTTCAACAGTCAGGCACGACTGGTCGATCCGTACTCCAAAGCGTTGGCCGGCACCTTTCAGAAACACACCGATGGTGTGATCCGGCCGCCACGGTCCGTCGTCATTGACGACTATTTTGACTGGCAAGGCGACCGGCATCTGCGGCGTCCGCTGTCTGAAACCATCATCTACGAGATGCACGTCCGCGGCTTCACCAAACACAAGAGCAGCGGTGTAGAGCACCCCGGCACTTATCTGGGTGTGATCGAAAAGATCCCGTATTTGAAGTCTCTGGGCGTTACCGCCGTGGAGCTGATGCCGGTGCACGACTTCCCGTGTCTGGACATCAACGGAGAGCCCGAAGAACGCGGCAACTACTGGGGCTACGATCCGCTTGCTTTCTTTGCACCCCACCGGGGCTACGCTTCGAGCGATGAACCGGGCGCCCATGTGGTGGAATTCAAGCAGATGGTCAAGGCGCTGCATCAGGCCGGCATCGAAGTGATCCTGGACGTCGTTTTCAACCACACCTGCGAAGGTAACGAAAACGGACCCGCTCTCAGCTTCAAAGGGCTAGAGAACCAGGTCTATTACATGCTGGAAGATCACCGCCGCTACTACAAAAACTATTCCGGCTGCGGTAACACGGTTAACGGTAACCATCCGATTGTCCGTGAGATGATCTTCCATTGCCTGCGGCATTGGGTGCACAACTACCATGTGGACGGTTTCCGCTTTGACCTGGCTTCTATCCTCAGCCGCGACCGTAACGGGCACCTGATGTCGAACACGCCCGTCGTTGAAGCCATCGCTGAAGACCCGATGCTGGCAGACACCAAAATCATTGCCGAAGCCTGGGACGCCGCGGGCGCTTATCAGGTAGGTTCGTTCGGCGGCGATCTACGCTGGGCGGAATGGAACGGCCGGTTCCGCGACGATATCCGCCAGTTCTGGCGCGGCGATCCTGGCCTGCTTGGCGCCTTCACGACGCGTCTGGCCGGTAGCAGCGACCTTTATCAGGGCAAAGGCCGGGCGCCGTATTGCAGTATTAACTTCATCACTTCGCACGATGGCTTTCCGCTGAACGATCTGGTCAGCTACCGTGAGAAGCACAACATGGCCAACGGTGAAGATAACCGCGACGGCGACAACAACAACTTAAGCGACAACTACGGCGTCGAAGGTCCGACACGTCGCAAGTACATTGATGAACTCCGCCTACGGCAGATCAAAAACATGCTGGCCACGCTGATGCTCAGTCAGGGTGTGCCGATGATGGTCTCCGGGGACGAGATCCGCCGTACACAAGGCGGTAACAACAATGCTTACTGCCAGGACAACGAGATCTCGTGGTTCGACTGGAAACTGGTCGAAAAGAACGAAGACCTGTTGCGGTTCACCCAGGCCATTATTCAGTTCCGCCGTGAGCAGCCGACCGTCCGGCGGGAAGACTTCCTCACCGGCGAAGCACGCAGCGACGACACGCTTCCAGACGTAAGCTGGTACAGTTCGCTGGGAACGGCGGTCGAATGGGGCGGCTCTGACCTGACGATGACCTGCCTGCTGAAGGCCCCCGATGCTGCCGCCGACCCGGAAGGGAAAGGCCGCAACGTGATGATCCTGGTCAACGCCACGACCGTCGGCCGCGAGTTTATTCTGCCGCCCGTTGCGAAAGGCGTAAAATGGCGGCTGTTCATCAACACCGCCCGCAAATCGCCGGATGATATTCACCCGGATCTGGACGGCCCGCCACCGGCTCCGTCCGGCCGGCTGATGCTGCCACACCACACACTTTGCTGTTACGTGGCCGCAGAGTAACCGCCAGCGTTACAACCAGCAAAAACTCACCACACCGCCGTTCTTTCCTAAATGAACGGCGGTTTTTCATTTTGAGCAGAATGCGTGGTAATCCGCGGTAATTTAGGTTGGCGCCGCGGCATTAGGCAACTGTCGCGCGAGCCACAGGCACGATGCGTGTTAGCCGCACGATGTTAATTCTGGCTGAAGGAAATGGCGTTGCTGGCTCGAAACCATTCCTGTATAGGATGTTACGTCATTGCGAAAGATTGCGCGCCGCTTAATGCTTGATTTGCCTCTCCGATTTGGCGCGGGATTCGCAATGGCTGATTCACAACCAGACGCCTGGCACTGATGACTGCCTTGAGTTGCAGGCTTCAGTCGCCAGCATTGTCCGGTCTAAGGATTACCTGCGCATGGATAGCTGAACCAACCAGCAATTAGCGTGTGATCCGGCAGGGGATCATGCCAAGCCAAGGAGAGGCAAAATGGGCGCCATCGTCACCACCTTAATGTTCGCCGCCGCAGCAGCCGGTCTCAATCCGGATGAACCAATTGCGACGGACACCGTCGATCTCATTGAGATCAATCACTTCTACGACGAGAACGGCAAACTCGTCTTCGACCAACTTCTGTTCTACGACTGGTCCGCAAAAGACGCGAGGTTCCAGGTCCGCGCCTGGCGACTACTCAAGAAGAACTCGCAACTTCCCCGCCGCGACTGGCAACGTGGCGACTACCAGACCACCTGGCACGACGGCGACCTGCTTCGCCACGTCCGCGCAAAATCGATCCGCGAAACCTGGACCCAATACGATCCAGAACTGATCGAACGAGCAAATCTGGCCAAAGACAAACGCCGCGAGCTATTCACGCTAAAGCCGGCCAGTAAGTAGCTTGAACACGTTAGCAGCCAAACGCTTCGCCGTCGAAGTCCACCGCCGCGGCGTTACACGCCCGGGTTGCCGGAAGGCTCTTCTTCAGCCGCGTTTTTGGCGAGGATCTTCTCTAGCTGTTGACGGTGCGAGTCCCGATGGCGGATCATCGCTTGTCCGCGTTCGCTGTACGGGTCGTCGATGCCGTGCAGGCTCAGCCAGCGTAGGTCGCCGCGCGCCGGCTCTACAACGGCAACTGGTTCGGTGGCAACGGGTTTGGTCGATTCATTCGCCCACGCTACCAGTAGACTTGCAATCGCCAGATAAACCAGGAGTAGATCCAGCGCGTAACGCCGAAATGGGAACGAGTCGAAGGAGTACGTCGGGCGGCTGGTGTTGAGTATGTCTATCATCTGCTGACTAATCATGGTGGAGTTTGCGCACCGGGCCATTTCAGTTGCCGGACGAATTCAAATCAACCTCGTGCGGGAATTTCCCCCGCCAGAGAGACAACGCCCGCCCAACGTGCGATAAGAACGAGTTGTATTCCCGGACCTGCTCATCGGTTAAAGCCGCAACGGTCCGCACAAGCCACTGACCTGCTGCGGCGAGCGTCGGGTTGGGCGGCAGCACTTCTGCGGGTGCAAAGGCCCACCATTCCAGCGCGTGGCCAGTGGCAATAAGGCGGCTGGATAATTCATCGCCAATTTCGTCTGTTGGCGTTGCGCTGGCGGGTTTATCTGTGGGCCAGTTACGGTTCCAGAAACCATATTCGTGCTGGTGCTGAACCAGGCGAGTTGTCATCTCTTGGAGGTAACTGATTACTTCTTCGCGCACTACCTCGCTCAACAACGGTTCACCGCTTTCTGCAAGTTGATCACTCACACGAAGAATGATGACCAGAGAGTGCAGCCGGTGGTTGCCGAAACAGACACCCTGTGGCATCTTCTGCCGCATAATACGCCGGGCTAACATATCAAAATCAACCGTTTGTCCTTCGTGCGTCACCCATGACCGTTGATTGACAAACAACGCATAAGTCAACGTCGACCACTCGTACTCCACCTGATTCAGGCTAAAATCGCGGAGTGACTGTTCTACGATCGCACGGTAGCTTGTCTTGCGTTGCGGCGTGATGACCTCGTAACTAAGTGGGGTTCCCACCTCCGCCAGGCAAGCCATCGTATGGTCATCGTGCGAAGCACTGCCTTTGCCTTCAAATTCACGGATGCGCAGGCCGCCTTCTTCCGTATCCATCAACAGCGGCGGTTGTTGGGGACCGTACAACGCGGCAAACTTCCGGTGATCCAGCAGTAAGTCCCGCAAGTCAGCCCCAGAGACAAACGGCTTTTCAAACTTGGGCTCGTCTCCCCAGAACCGCAGATTGTGGTCAGTGTGGCCGATCTTAGTTTCGTTGCCATAAAACTTTGGCCGGAGTTTAAGCAAAGTTCTGCGGAGTTGCTCGTCGGTGATGACCTGAAAACGGTCGTGCAACGGGCGGACCTCTAGAGGCTCTTCACGTAGTGTCGGAAGCTGACGCTCGTTCCTGACCTGGTAGGCGCGGTACCCCCCGGCGACAACGATGCCCCCCAGCAACACCACCTGCACCAGCACAAGAATGGTGAGGTTTGTCGAACCGCGGCGATTTACTCGTATGTCTATCATTCGTGATTCATGCAAACTGCAAAGGAAGAAACAGTGGTCGCAAACGCATTAACCATCCGTCGGCCTGGCGTCATGTGGTAGTTCATCGCCGGCGGGCTGTTCAGCTTCGCCGGTGTCTTTCTGCTTGTTGGGTGACTTGCCCGCGGATTTGGCGCCGGATTTTTTCAGCGGCTTTGCGCGTCTGTAAATCAGCACCTGGTCATCTTCGTACGCCAGGCGCCAGTCTTCGCTGGTACGCAGGATCCGCTTCGCGTTGGATTGATGTTCTTTATCGAAAATCATCATGTTGACGCGATAACGTTCCAGCGTTCTCGGCCAGCCAGGCCCGAAGTTGTAGATCCGCTGGTAATCCCGCCATACCTGTCGCGGCGTAGTATGGATATTTGTTGTTACGAAGGGCTTAAAGCCCGGTACGTTCATCACCAGCCAATCGCCGTAAATCTGCGGATTAAAGACCTGACCTTCTGGTGGATTCTCTTTCAGATAGGCTGTTGCCTGCAAAGGCGTAGACGGCCCGTCGTACACCTTCTCAATCGGCGCGAGATGCGTGCCCAGAACCGGGTGGCTAATAGGTGTCAGCGCGAAGCCGACCCACACAGATAACATGCATAGGAAGCTGTACTTCCACGCCCAAAGCGGAGAAGGCGCCGTGTCTTCCTCCACCTCGTCATCCGCCAGGTCAGACTCATCCGATGACGTTTCAGTAACAGGTTGAGACGCGGCGCCGCCCGCGGTGGAGACTTTACGATCCGCCGAACCAGCCAAGGCAGACCAGAATTTCTGAAGCATGTCGCCCACGTGTGGTGTCACCACCAGCGCGTAAACAAAGGCGAACCAGGTCAACATCCGCACGCCGAAGATACACGCCACCCCGAACATCAGCAGCATAAGCCCATATCCCAGCGGCACACGTCGACGGCTGTAACGGAAGGCAAAGATGGCAAGCAGCACCGCGCCGGCGAACTCGAAGCCACCCGTACCGTTAAGCACCATGGGCTGCCATTCGACGATCCCAGCCAGATTCTGATTGGCCGCAAACAGCAACGTATTGAGCCACATATCAATGCCTGCCGGATTTAGCAGGGTCGCCAGCAGACTCAACTCTGTGACGAATAGCCACTGGCGTGTCGCGGAGTCACTCGAGATTGCCGCGATGCTCCGCGTCCGTAGGAAGACTTCGCCCGCACGCCCTACAAACATCGCGCCAAGAGCAAGGATGCCGCAGACGAAAGAACCATGCAAATTCACCCACAGCAACATCACAAGCGGAGCGCCGATCCATAAGGCGTAGTCGAATGCAGGGGCGTTCCCAGTCGCATCTGCGTTTTTCTCGCGTGAACGGCTTATCAGAAACAGCAACGCTGCGAAACACAGCAGTGCGAAATTCTCTGGCCGTATTGTCGCAGTCCGGCTCCACCCGGTTATCAGCGCAATGACGAGGCCCAGAGCCGTCAGCCATAGGCTTTTTGATCGCAGAAAAATCGCGCGCGACAACAGAACAAACGACGCCAGCCCCGTGAACGCGAAGAGCGCGGACAAAAACCGTGGACCACCCCACGAGTGAACAGACGAAAGAATAACCTGCGACAACCAGGCGGAATTAACCAGCTTCATCCCTTTTGACAATGGTTCGAAGATGGGCTGCGTAGGCAACGCCCCGCTTTCAAGAATGTAGCCGCCGTAGTTAACGTGCAACCAGAGGTCCGTGCCACGCAACGGCAAGTAGCTCAGCAGGATGAATAGCACGGTCAGGCAGATGGTGACCGCCAGATGCCCCGCCGTAAGCTGCCAGCGAAGATCAATTTTTACCGAAAGCGGCGGCTGACGATCTACCTCTGGCGAGATGTGAGCGTCACTCAGATCTTCCTGCTGATCAATGGCGGACATGTCGTGCTCGACCTTCGTCATTGCAAACTCTTAACGTGAAATAAAGGACGCCGGGACGTTATTCGGAACCGTTGCGGCAATCGAGAAGTTAGGGCGTCAGTTTCGACAAAGCGTCATTGGCACGTGCAGCCTGGTCGCCGGTAAGACCCAATCGCAGAGCCGCTTCCAGAGACTGTTTCGCTTGCGTGGTCTGTTTTGCATCAATCGCCAGCATCCCTTTATGGAAGAGGATGACAGCGGTGTCGGGATGGAATACAGCGGCTTCGTCAATCAGCTTCCGCGCATCACCGGTGCGTCCCGCTTTGCGATAGACGGCCGCCAGTGTGTCAATGAAATTCAACGGCAACTGTTCGACAGAAACATCGCCACGAACACGCCTGGCAACTTCCACCGCTTCCTCAGGCTGTTCGAATTCCATCGCCAGTAGCCATGCCAGGTTATTGCCAGCAACGTAGTGCCGCGGTCTAAGCTCCAGCACTTTCGCGAACTCCTCTCGGGCCGCTTCCAGGTACTTTCGATCCTTCGTTTCCTGGTGCTTCAGCATGTGCAGATTGCCAAGGACGAACCACGCCAGCACCTGCTGGTCTTCGTTGCCACGCTCGGCCGCAACCGTCGCTGACTGTTCGGCGTCGTCCCACTGCTTCCGCGCGGAATACACCTGGGCAAGTTGCAGTAGCTTGTCCGCAGTGGGCTTATCACCAAGGAACTCTTTTGCAGCCTGGGTAGCGTCTTCTTTACGTTCGAGCCGCAGTAACGTGCTGATCCGTGCTAACTTGAATTGCTGCACCCCGGGTAGCTGCCGGATTGCGGTTTCGTAAACCGTCAGCGCCTTTTCTGGCTGTTTCTCCGATGCGTAAATACCAGCCAAGGCCACGTATGTACGAGGCGCCTTAGGTTGCGCTTTGGCAAGTGCAGTAAGCACCTTGAGAGCCTCGTTTTTGCGCGCCAGACGGAACAAGGCATCGGCCTGAACGAAGTAAGCTTCCCATTGTTCGCCATCGAGCGCGAGCGCGGCTTTGGCATAGTCCAGGGCGTCGGAATTACGTTTCATCCGCAGGCAGACTTTTCCAGCATGCGTCTGCAAGCCGGCGTTGTCCGGGCTGAGTTTCAAGGCGGCCAGTGTCGCCTCCAAAGCTTCAGCATTGCGGCCCTTTTGAAGATACGCGAGCGACTTCAGATAAGGAACTTGCGCGCTTTTCGGGTTGCGATCCTGCAAGGTGTCAAGCTGCGCAATGCCGTCATCGAAGCGGTTTTGCCGGAAAGCCATTTCCGATTTCGCCAGCGTCAATACGTCGTTTTTCGGATTGGCAGCCAGTAGCTCGTCAATTTTCGTCTCGGCAACGGCGGGCGATTTTTCTTTTGCCAGCATCATCAGAGACTGGAACATCGCGCTATGGGCGCGGCGTTTTAAGTCGGTGACGTCGAGCGTCTTGGACAATGCAGCAATGGACGCTTCGTAGTCACCTTGCCGGGCGGCCAGCTGACCTTGCATCAAAGCAACGCTGGGGCTGTCAGGATTGGCCTCAGCGGCAGCGTTTATTGTTTCGGCGGCTGCCTTCGGATCATCGGCACGTAAAGCAGCCGCAGCCTTCAACACCCCGGCGGCCGCAGATGCATCGTCGGGGAGCGTAGCAATGGCGGCGATCGCTTCTTCCGGCCGCTTCAGTGCGTACAGCACCTGCGTCTTCAGTGCGATGATCTGCGTCCGCTGCGCCGGAGTGGTGAATTTTTCCTCGAGACTGGTTAGTAGCTTTAGTGCGTCTTCATACTGCTCGTTCTTCAACTTCCACTGAGCAAACAGCAACTGTGTTGGCAGATGGTCTCTGGAAATAGCAGCCTGCCGGGAGAGCACGTTTCCGGCCGCGACCTTGTCGTTTGCCTTTTGCAGCCGGTTAAACTCTAGCTGTGTCAGTGCGAGGTCGTCAGGGAATTTGCGTCTGGCATCCGCCAGCAGCGCCTTGGCGGCGTCTTCCTGACCCGTGGACATCAAGTAGGCGACCGCAAGGGCCCACATTTTCGGCTCTAAAGGGGTTTTCTTCAAAGCTTCAATATCAGGCTGTGCCGCCTTCCACTCCCCCATTGCCAGGAGTGAGCGTAGCCGGTCATAGCGCAGCTTCTCTTTAGAACCGAGCTGCGACTTGGCCCACTTGGCCTCTTCTTCAGAGAAACTGTCGTATTGAGCAATCAGTGCATTCTGCTCTTGCAACGCATCTTGCCACCGCTTCAGTTTGGAGAACGTGTTGGAAAGCGTGATTCTGACGATCAAAGAGTTGCCCAGTAGATTGCGTGCTGCGAGATAGTGCTCCAAAGCGTTCTCGTGCCGGCCCATTTCCGTATCGATGGCCCCAGCGAGAAGATTACCCCAGCCGCTGGATTCTTCTTCGTTGAGAAGGGGTTTAATGTGAAGCTCTGCGTTGGCGAAGTCGCGGTCAAATACGAGTTGCCGGGCGGCAGCAAGATGAAGTTCTAGCATGGCGGTTTTCCGCTGCTGTATATCTGCGGGCGTTTCTTTCTTCTCCCCGCTGCCAGCTTTCGCCTGCGCCTGAATCGCCTTGATCCCTTCCTCCAGCGCTCGTACGCCTGTGGCCGTATCGCTGGTGCGGAAGGCATTCACAGCGTGCTGATGGTAAACAACAGGTGCTGCACCTCCGGCGGCGATAGCGGACTCTAAGATGCCGTCTGCCTTGAGCACCACCTTTTTACGTTCCTGCTGTACGACCGTTGGTTGCTCATCCACCGGGAATTTCGCCCGCATAGCAAGAAGGCATTCGGCCACGGGCTTGGCCGCCTCGAGCGGCTTACGGCGTTTCTCAGCAACCAGCTTGTCCATCCCCGCCATCAAGGCGTGGAGGTGCTTGTGTGCTGTCGCAGCGTCTGGCGACTTGGCAACCGCCACCCGGAACAGTTCCTCCATCGTCTGCAATTCGCGATTGGATAGCATCGCCAGGGTTTTCGCGTCGACGGACTCCGCTGTTTTGTCCAGCCGCTGAAAGACGCCCGCCAGCTGTTCTTCAGATTCTTTACCGGCCCGGTCCTGGAAGCTTTGCGCCATCAAGCCAAGAATCTGGAATGGACGCAGTGACTTTACCTCGCTTAAGCGTTGAAAGTACTCATCACTCTTAGCGTGCTGCTTAGCTTTAACGGACCGCCATGCCAGCGTGAAGAGCGTGTCGGAATCTTTAGGGTTGTCCTTAATCAGTCTGTCCGCGATGATCGCCGCTTCGGTCATCTGCCGTTTGCCGAGATAGGCGTTCAGTAGGTCTCGCTGAATCTTGTTGTCATCTGGTTTCAATTCGCCTGCGCGGGCCAGGTGCGACAAAGCGCCGGGGCTGGTCGCATAGCGGCCACTTTCTTTCACCTTTAAGATCTCAGCTAGGGCCAGATGCCCTTCGAAGTGAGCGGGGTCTTTTTCAACCAGATTTTTCAGGCTGATCTCCGCAGCCGATGGATCGTCGGCGGCCATGGCGGCCTGCGCCTGGTTCCAATGGTAGCCGGGCGAATTGATCACAAACATCACGTAGTAGCCCACCACACATACGGCGATAAGAACAACCACAAGGAACAGATTGAGGGCAATGCGTGTTTTAGACATGGTGAGCTGGATGCTGTTGCTGTTCAGATGATTAATTGACTGGTCTCGTAAGTCTCTTGATTCGCCCAATGGCGGTTCAAGCCTCACTCCGCCGTGATGGTCACTGGCAGACGTTCGCTTCCGCGGGTCGCCCCTCTGGTGTGAGACTGCATCTCGGCATCGAGGAGAAACACAAATTCGTCGGCTCTTTCGCCAGCGTCATCGGAGTTCTCCCCCGCGAACACCTCTAATGTGATGCTCGGCGGACGTTTGCGATGCTTTACATATAGTTTCTGAATCGTATCCAGCCTTGGATCGTCCGGAGTTTCAAAGGTGTAATGCCAGTAGTAGACCCACTGGTAGCTACCCCTATTCCCGAACCGGTACTTCTGAACGGGCGCCTCGTGCCCCGGCGGGTGAATCTTTTCACGGGAATCGCGGTCTTCAGGCTGACCTGCCACACGCATGCAAACCTCTGGATGATGCCCACGGTCAACACCTTCAGTCGAGTAGGCCATCCAAACGTAAACCTGCTGCCCCGAATGCGTGTTCACATAGACACGCCTCAGATGCGCGTCTGCGTATAAGAGCCGGTCATCATCAATTGGCAGGTCCTGTCCCTGCCAATCGCCAAGCGTCATTGGCAACGAGCCTAAGGGCTGCTCTAGCTTGCCAGGTTCGATCGTTTCAGCGACAGCCAGATGGCTCCAGAGAACCTTCTGAAAGATCAGTCCGCTGCCGAGCAGGAGTACGGCAATTGAAAGTCGAACGGTGAGTGTCATCACTTTCCCAAATCTTTATCGCGCATCCGCTACGCCACTGGTTTCGCCAACAAAATCAAAAACAACACCAATTGAGGGCATCAAATAGCATAATAGAGGGGTAAAGCAACTTCGACCGTTTATCCCGAAGTGGTTGCGAAAAAATTGGAAAAACCCAGGCGGACCGTCGCGTTACACCTTTACGATTTGCGCTAACCTGTAAGCTTGGCTGTACAGTTACCGGCGGCTTTCCGCACATCTTAGGTCTCGGCTACGGGTGTCGCCTCGTCTCGGTTCTTCTCCGGGAACAGGGCTAAAAGAAGCCAGGCGACAAGCAGGAGCAGTGCGGCGGCGATGGCGACAACGACCAGGCCTTCAAGCATGTGGAACACGCCTTCCGCCCATTTCCTGCCAAACCACAGCAGAATAAGCCCCGATGCGGAAACGCGAAGGCAATTCGCAAGGATGGCGAGCGGGATCGCCAGCAAAAAGAGCATGATGCGGTAGCCCACGCCACGATTGGCCAACCATCCGACGGCAGCGGCCAGGGCAGCGATTGCCGTCAATTGCCGCAAACCGCTACATGCCTCGCCGACTTCCATCGTAAAGCCATCGCGTAGATGCATCAGATACCCCTGCCGGAACACGCGAATCCCGCACATCTCGAGAATTGCCGACGAAATGGCGCTCACCATCTGCTGCATAGCAATGGCAATCGGCTGATACCACGCGGCTGGCAGCGGAGCCATGAACACCAGGAAAACAACGGCGAAACTGAAGATCGTTCGCAACTGACGACCGCCAGCGAGCAACAAAACTCCCTGCAGCACCAGCACCAGCGAAACAACGTCGAACAGCAGATTGGTAATAAACAGGGCAAACAGATGCAGCAGCAGACCTCCAGCGACTAGGAGACCGCCGGTTGCAAGCGTGGCGCCTGGCACAGGGCCGAACTGAGGCGGTTGTTCCCGCCGGCGCCAGGCAATCACAGCGATAATTACGCTGGCAACAGGAACCGCGAAACCGTGCGAATAGTTGGGATCGATGTCCCAGATCCGCACCAGTTCAACAAATGTTGTCCAGTAAACAGCCACCGCAATGGCTGTCGCCACCGCAAGTAACACATACACCGCAGGCATTTTCACGCCAATCGCGGACGGACTTGAAGCGAGCCTTTTCTCTGCCACTTGAGCCATAACACTTTACACATCGTTGGAACCAGAAAGGGCTGGTCAAACCAGCCGGCTCCAACAACAGCAAATTTCAAGCCGCCGCAAAAGTTACCCTTCAGAATCCAGCAGATTGTACGGGCACCTTTACACCTTAGCGCAAAGACGCCCTCACCTAATTCCCAATCGAGGGCAGAACTTGCCGCAGCCGAAAACAAATGTTCGCGTTGAAAATCCGCTGTAACAACGATGAACATCAGATTTTTCCGGGGAAATCTGAATCCCACGCACAGACTGGTGCGCGTTTTGCTTACACGGACCTCTACCACCAACTTCCCCACTCAACTTTCCTTGGATTAGTCTGCCGTGAGAAAACTACTACTAGCCACATTGGTTGCACTCTGTGTTCCAGCAACCGCATTCGCGAATCCTGAACTGATTGAGAATGGTGATTTTTCAGCAGGATTGTCTGGTTGGGATTCGACCATCAACGTTTTGCCAGCCGGTGGCGGTGCACTGCAATCACCCGCTGGTGTCCTTCCCTCCACTCTCGGTCAGGATTTCGCCAGCCCGTTCCAGACCGCAACAGTGTCTTTCGACTGGACAATCACTTCTACGGATTTGCCGTTTGGCGGTAACGGCGGGCCCGACCCTCTCAACGTGTTCGTAGACGGCAACTTAGTTGCGACCATAGAAAGTGACGATCCTCAAAACTTTGTGTTTATCCCCTTCGTTGGTTTCGTGGAGCTTATCTCCATTCCGACGGTCAACGGTCCTAACACCGTTGTGCTTACCAACGTGCCATTGGCTAATTTCAACACGCCAGGCGGAAGTAACATCACGTTTGCGCTGGGGAATGTAACAAACGGAGAGGCCACGTCGGCACTTATTGACAATGTTTCTGTGATCCCCAACCCCGAACCAGCCAGCATGCTGGCATGGGGTCTTATTGGCGGCGTAGGCATCGCTGCTGGAACTTATCGTCGCCGCAAACTGGCAGCAGCCCGCAAGGCGTAGCTGAGGCTCAACCAGGTCACCGCATCCCGCAGTCACAACCAACAAAGCCGGTGCTTTAAGCGTCGGCTTTTTTATTGCGCTGCCGAAACAGCCTCACCTATCTTTAGCCAGCTTCAATGATTGACACGACCCACCCCCAGCTATCGGTCATAATTCCCACATATGGCGAAGCGGAGAACCTGCCTTTGCTGGTGCCCCGAATCGCGGCAGCGGTGAACGACGCGGGCATCCGTACAGAAATCCTCGTGATCGATGACGATAGCCCTGACGCGACGCCAGAGGTGTGCGAGAAACTCGCCTCCGAGTTCCCGTTGAAACTCATCGTCCGTAAGACCGAACGCGGCCTTTCCAGTGCGGTGATTGCAGGAATGCGCGAGGCACGTGGCGACGTTCTATTAGTGCTGGACGCGGATCTTTCGCACCCGGCGGAAAAGATTCCGGAACTTGTCGAGGCTTTAAGCAAGTCAAAGACTGACTTCGTCATTGGAAGCCGCTACGTCCTGGGCGGCGAGACCGAAGCAGGTTGGGGCCTGTTCCGCTGGCTCAATTCCAAAGCCGCAACGCTGCTTGCACGCCCGCTTACTTCCGCTGGCGACCCTATGGCCGGATTCTTCGCCCTGCGGCGTGAAACCTTTCTGACCTCAGAGAAACTAGACCCGATTGGCTACAAGATCGGCCTGGAACTCATCGTTAAGTGCCACTGCAAGAATGTGGCCGAAGTGCCCATCTGCTTCCGCGACAGGCAGCACGGCGAAAGTAAGCTCACCCTCAAAGAGCAGCTCAACTATCTGCGTCATTTAAGCAGGCTCTACCTCTATAAGATGAAGACCGTTAGACGGTAATCAGCCGAAGTGTGAGCAGCCGATTGCGTTGCAACGGACGAACCCAGCCATTATCCGGCAACACGCGCAATCCCAGCAGCTACGTTGAACACAGCGCCCGCCGCGATGAGCACGGCCGCGAGGATCAGCCAGTGGGCGACACCCGTGTTCGCATGCCATTGGCTAATCAAATCCGGGCTAACAGAAACGCTGATGACAGCGAACGATCGCTCAAGTAACGCGGGAGACAAAAAAGAGGCAACGGGAATTGCCGTGGCCAGTGCGCCAATCCAGCAGAGGAACGCTAAGAGGTGGTATGCAACCTGCATGGATTGTTACCTGAAAGGACTGCCCAGGTCTGATATGCCTTGAAACGCTTCACCAACCGGGCGTGTTAGTGATACTGCGCAAAAAAAATCGCGACATATGGCCGCGATTTTTCTGTAACTGATACGCAACCGCTATTTACGTGCGCTACGCTGGCGGCGCCGCACCGCGATTCCTGCACCTAAAAGACCCAGGCCCCACAGTGCGAGAGATGTAGGTTCAGGTGTGGGGACCGTTCGGATACTATTGATACCAATATCTTGCGCCGTCAGACCATTGCCGTTGGTGACGCCAAATTGAAAGCTCGTAATGCTCGTCAGATCAAGAAGGCCATCTCCGGCACCTCCAGCCAGTAGGAAGTCGTCAATCAAGAAGGAATGCTCACCAAGTTGATCGACAACTCCCTCAAGCTCGAATACATCTCCGTCAGCATCGATGAATTGGAGGGTTACGTTTACATCACCTGTGTTAAACTCTACCACGTCAACCACAACTGCGGCTTCGCCAGAAAAATCGACACCCGCGCCACTATTCAGGCCGGCTCCGCCGCCATCATATGTAAAAAATCCAGTGCCATCGGCACCAGCCCCCTCGCTAAACCTCCCCCGGTCAAACGCATCCGAAACAGCTAAATTTACAAGACCGCTTGGAATAATGCTGTTTACCTCACCGCTTCGGATGCCACCGAGTACTCCGGCAATGGGGGACATTGGCGTCCCGTCCTGTCCCGTGGCGGTAGGTATCGCCCCACCGACGGCGGTGATGCCAAGTAAGCCTAAGCCACCACTGGTCGAAGCTGTAGTATCCTCGAAGTTATCAATCAGTATGTCGGCACTGCAGATGCTCGTTAAAGCGAGCAAACACGCGGAAACCGAGAGGAATAAGCGGGTCTTTTTCATCAGCACACCTTGGGCTTGTTGATTCAATCAGCGTGGGCGAATCTTATTGAAGAACCACCTAGAGCAAACATTGCGCCCCGGCTGCTTTTTTTAATATTTTTTAAGAATGCCCTTTATTTGCGATCGAAACCACAGTTTGCCCGGCCTCGGAACCGCAGAAAAGTGTTAGATGGCGGCTTACACCTGTAAAACCTGCTTTACACTGGCTTCACCAACAGGTGCGGGAGAAGCCAGGGGTTTTGTTTCCGCGTTTTAGACCGTTTCGAGGGAATGTTCGTCATCTGCGGCGGTGGGGAAACTGGAGAATAGCATTTGCTGGAGTTCCCGTTCCAGGGAATCGCGATCTTGCAGCATGTTTACAACGCGCTGGCTGCCGGCGGCCTGGTCTGGCTGCGCCAGTTTCTCCAGTGCTGCGATGCGCTGCGTGATGGTCGGATGATCTTCCTGGACATCGCGTTCCAGTTCGGCAAGCCGGTTACGGAGGTAGGCGTGCCCCTGCTGGCTGAACTCACTCCACGACTGGGCAAAATGCTGGTAGAGATTGTCCCCCTGGGACTGTGGGTCGTAACTCGCTGCGATGGCGTCAAACTGATTGGAGATAAGCCACGTCTTCAGCAGCGTGTGAATCGAAATTTCACTGCCAAGCAATTCCGCCGCCAAGGCATCCGCCCGGTACTCCTGCTGCTTCTGATGTGGTTGCGCAAGTGCGACAACGACCGGGTGAAGGACTTGCACGAACCAGTACACAGGGTCCAGAAACCTACCCGGCCCCAGAACATGTTCGTAGATAACTCCACGCAACGCAGCCAGGAAACGGAAAATAAACACCCGGCTGCGAGTTTCGCCACCGCTGAAGTGCGCCAACTCGTGCGCGAGGATCACCTTCATTTCGCTATTGGTAAGAATTTCGATCAGCGGCAGCCCGACGGCCAACACCAGGCGGCGGTCATCCCTGGAGATGCCCAGACGGCGTTGCTCCAGAGCGTAACACTCGGCCCATGGAAGAATCCAGACTTCGTCTGGCAGGCGGGTCTCAAGTTCACCTCCGACTTCTGCAACCAGGGACATAATATGAGGATTGCTCTGCCTGGAGATCTTCAGCCCGTTGACCGTTTCCGACTCCCGGTCGAAGCGATTGGTCACCAATGCAACAACGAGATAAAGCAGATGTGCGCCCAGGCGCAAACCAATGATGAAACAGATCGCCGCCAAAGCCGCATTTGAAACGGTTTGCCCCTCAATGGCCAGACGCAGGAAGGTAGTCGCAAATACAAAGCTAATGATGATTGGCGGAACAAGTGCGAAAAGACAGCAGAAGACGCCTGCCAGTAACAACCATCCGCCGACGAGCACAGCCAGGTTATACGCTTGAATTTGGTTAGATGCAGGCATCGAGAGAGTTACGGCTCCAAACTAAAAATCACCGGGTCAGTCGTTCCCACCTTCAATTCAGAATGCATTGCAGACGGCGGCTATGAAAGCAATTATCGGTCCAGTCCACGCCGAAGGTTCTAGGTTCGCTGCCTTGCGACGGTTTGCGCCCCCTCCACTGGAGAACAACCACCCCATCCACAGTGGCGACTAACCCCGCTTTGCGCCTTCTAAATTGAAATGGCATGATCGGCTTAGATGGTTCAAAATAAAAAAGCCCGCGGAACCGATTAACGATCCCGGGGCTTTTTTTCGGTTCGGTGGCTAAACGGAACCTAATGCACGTTGTTTTATGATCTGTCTACTGGGTCCTGGTTTGCCCCTTTGCGTTTGTCTTTGAAGCCTGGCTTGCAACATTCAATGGATTGGCAGGATTACGATGGGCTGACCAGGTAGGCTGCGTGTGGGCGTAAGCCGGTGCGGCGGGCAAGCCAGCACTTGAAGCTGCAGCCTGTTTATTTGACAGATACTGCTCGAAGGTAATGACGGGCGCCAACTTTTCACCACTTGGAACGCTTCTGGGCTCCGTTGCCTCCTTGATAACCACCGGCGCCGGATCCACCCGCGATGCGGCGGGTCTATCCTGAGAGCTGGCAACACCTAGCGGTTTGGCGGGTTCGACCGTAACTGGCCGGAATTCTGACCTGGATGGCTGAGATATGACTGGCGGCGGAGTGGGTGGCAACGGTTTACCGGGCCGTGTGGTTAACGTCTTGTCCGAAGTTGCAACCGTGGTGTTCTCGACAAGAGGTTCTTGCTTGGATGGTGCGCTGGACGCCGGCGAAGCTGTGGCCTGCATCAGTTTTTCGTATCGGGCAATCGATTTCCGTTCAGCGCTGGGACTGTAATGCCTTTTCTGCAACGAAGCACGTGCGATCTGGGATTGAGCAGGAGTCATCTCTGTAAATACAACGCCGATATCCGATCCCTGAGCTTGCGTGGCTGCTTCGCCGCTGGCAAGAACGATGGGGGAAGGCTGGCTGTCGTTTGTCGACGGCTCCACCGTCTGTTCTTCCGGCGTCTGAACAGGCTGACCATCCTTCTTGGCGATCATCTCTCCATCTCGGAGGTTCTGACGGTCTAACGCCCGGCTTGCATCGCGACGCTTGGCAATTTGCACCATCGCTTCTGCTGCAGGCCGGAGCGACTTATCGAGCGTCAGCGCGACACTGTACTGCTCTATCGCCTTTTCGTAGTTACCCTGTTGTGCGTAGACGTAACCGAGGTTGGCATAAGCCTGAGCCTCGGTGTCCACACGCTTGAACAACGTCAGACAGGCAACGAACTTACCTTTACTTCCTGCTACCAGAGCCAGGTTTTTACAGATCGCTGAGTCGTGCGGCCGCATGCGGAACGCACGCTTTAGCAGCCGCTCGCTTTCATCCAGGCGGTGCTGAAGATACAAAGCGTAACCCGCATCTGATAGAAGCTTGGGATTATCGGGAGCAAGCTCTAGTGCATGCTCGAAATGCCCATCGGCGTCTTCAAATTTACCCTGGCGGGCGGCGATGATGCCTAGCCGTTGATGGGCGCGATACTCATCCGGGTACTTTCCGGCATACTCTTTAAAAAGTCGCGTGGCGTCGCTGTAGTGGCCTTCACTTTCAGCCAGACGCGCCATTGCGAACAGGCCCTTTTTCTCATCATCGGGCGTTTTCACCTTAGGCTGCGACTGGGGCTTCGCATCGGACGTTGAACCCGCGCCGGTCAGCCACTCTTTGCTCTGCTGCCAATACGACGGCTCAGGCTTCGCCACCGTCATCTGCTGCCGGAGGGCATTGGCGTCGACATTAGCCAGACTTTGCGGAGCAGCGGCCTGTTGTGTCGTGGCACAGGCGCCGAGACTGAGCGCCAGTGCGCTCATCACGATTCCAGAAGCAGCGCGGGTTAACATGATTATCTTCCCTGATTAGCGAGCACGCCTAATGCAGCGTGGTAGTCTGGTCAACATTCAACGAATACGGCCGGCGCCCTTAGGCGGTGAGACAGCGGTCTAGAAGAAACCGCCGCCAAACCCACCACCAAACCCGCCAAACCCACCACCGAATCCGCCAAATCCGCCACCGAATCCGCCGAATCCCCTACCAAAACCACCAAGTCCGCCAAAGCCACCAAAACCAAGCCGTTGTTGAGCCTGGGAAGCTTCCTGTGCGTCAAGGCCTTCGTTCGGGGCCGGTGCAACCACCACAATCTGTTCTGCGTTCTCCACACCCATAGCGTTCAGCGCGTACACCACAACCTCGCGGCGCCGCATGTCTAGCGCCGGATTCGGGTTGACCGGGTACTTGTACTTCGAAGACTCACGTACGGTGTTCATACTCCGTTCAACAAGGACCTGAAACGGTTGCCCTTGCTGGCACCGCGCGGCAATCTGCTTAACGTGATCGCGTCCGGCAGTATTCAACACGGCGGTGTGCAGGTTAAATTCGTGGTCATAAACGATGAATTCCGAGGCTTCAGAGTTCTCTTCGTGAAGCTGAAAAATCTGATCGTTGATCGTCCCCAGCCCGCGAACGGGGCCTGGCGTCTGATACCCGTCTTTGGCTACACGCCAGGTCTGGCAACCCGTGGTGCAGGTAACCGTTGCCCCGGCAAGCAGGAGCAGCAGCACGGGCCGGATTGAAAATTGAATATGCATCGGGTGAACTCCCCGTGAAGGGTAAGAGTCAGGCAGGTCAACAGGCGGGAAAACGGTTACGGTTGGGTTACTCGGAGAAGCCGCTTGGGCCTCCGAGGATGTAGCGCTGTTCGCTTTCGACAAAATTGGCGCCCATCTTGGCTTCTACATGCGCCCGGTGTGCGGCGCGTTCGATGTTCTGACGGTGCAACGGATAAACCGTGCTGCGATGGTGAATGCCCTGATTTCCTTCGATGTCGCCCCACAGGTAGAAGTGGGCGTCGCATGGCTCGTTGACATCCATCCCTGGCAGGACCAATGGCACCTGGTCGTGCTCAAGCGGGTGGATCAGTTCCGGACTGACGAGAATCACCAGTTCTGTCTCGGCGCGATTGACAGTCTTGTTGCTGAAAATCATATCCAGCCCAGGAATGTCGCCGAGAAACGGAATCCGTGCTTTGCTCCCGGACTGATCGTCCTGAATAAGACCTGCAATCGCCAGCCATTGGCCCTCGCGTAGTTCAACCGTGGTATTGGCCCCGCGTGTATTTAGACCTGGGATACCACCTACCGAGTTCGCGTTGTTAATAGAGCTTACCGAAGGGGAAACGGTGAGCCGGATTTTGTCTTTATCAAGCACGACTGGAAGAAAGTTAACTTGCGTACCAAATCCACGGAAAGTGGTTGAGGCGGCGCCAACACCGTCGACACCCACGACCGTTGGAACAGCGAATTCACCACCAGAGATGAACGATGCGGGCTGACCGCTGAGCGTGACCAGATTTGGTTCTGCCAGGATCTTCGAGTAGCCATTGGAAGCGAGCGCCTCGAGGCGGAACTGGACAGAACTTGCGCTGAGGATCGCTGCCGGCAGTCCGCCCGCCGCAAGCATCGAGTCAAACGCAAGGTCACCCGCCTGGAATGCAAAGTCGGCGCCCATCTGCCGGGCGGCGGTGCGTGTTAGTTCGGCCACGCGGACCTTCAACAACACCTGATGCTCACCAGGAACACGCATCAGATTAATGACTTGCGACGCTGGCAGATCATCCGCGCCAGGCAACGTCGGAGCCACACCAATCACACCAGGGCCAAGCCGGTTTCCATCCTGGTCGGTGCTCTGGCCAGTCACGACGGCAAGGATCCGCGATGCCTCAGTAGCGTCGCGCGCCTGACCTTGGAGAATGAGTTTATCTGCAATGGGCACTAGCTGGATGGAACTGTTAGGAAACAACTCGTTGATCTGGTCTTGCAGTCGACCATATTCCAGATTCTGCCGGTCTTCGGTTGACTCGTCTCGTTCGACCCGGACCAGATATCGCAGAATCCGTTCATCCTGCCCCTGGCCGAACCAGAGGGTGAGCGTTGTTTCGCCAGCACGCCGGGCGATGAGTTCAAACTGACGTGGGCTGAACTGTACAAACTCGAGAATCGCCGGGTCCGTGATGGAAACGCGGACGACGTCCTGTTTGGTTGCCATCAGTTTCGAGCGGCCAGGCCGGATCTTGAGGCTCACTTCGGCTTCAAAGAACCCCTGCACAAGTTTGCCAGCCTTCTGCTGTGCTGCAGGAGTGTCGAGCGGAGGGTCAACAACGGCGGTTGGAGCCTGAGCCAGAGCGCCAGCAGCCGATCCAAACAAAATCAGCAGCGCTGAAGCGAATCGCGAGAGGCGAATCAAAGGGAAATTGGTTGAGTTCATCTTCGTCTGGCCTAGCGATGAGGGCGGTAGGACTTTAGTGGAATGTGCACGATGCACGTGATATTCCGGGCTTGAACTCATTATCGGTAGTCTCAGTGGGGGGGGTGAACCCTTTTCGTAGGAATATCCAACCCACCAGACGAGTGGTGTTCGCAGGAATTACCCCGAACTTGATAAACACACCTATTTACCCGCAACTCTTTTCAACATGCCCCCTTCTTGCAGGGCGGCTCAACGAATTCGGCCTTATTTCAACCTGCAACAGCACGGAAAAATCGTCTCAGCGGGTTTAATAGAAACTACCCCCTTTGGGGTGTTTTAGATCAACAACAGGAGCTGTGATTCCGATGTAACCATTGGCATCTCCACGCTGCCAGGTTTCCTTCGCCTCATTTACATCTCGCCCGGTGTCAACTTCTGGCCGCGACTTTCCCACCGCCATCCACTCCAATCGAGTTTGCTATGTTTAAGTCCGCCACGCTTCTGATCGCGCTGTTTGCTGCCGGGCAGACACCGGCCATCTTGTCAGACACCACCGCGGGAACGGGCGTGGTGGCTGTTGAAACGGCGCCGCAAACCGCCACACCCCATTTCTTCGAAACACCGCAGGCAGCAAAGAGCCGGCCCAGTTGCTGCCGCTGTGTAGGAAGCGGCTGCACGACGAATGCCTGCAAATCCAGTGGCTGCGCTTCGTCGAGTTGTCCGGGACACTGCTGCCAGACGCTGTGTGGCCCTGTCTTTGGCGGTCATCTGTCGTGCATTTGGGGTCCGGCCATCGAATACTGGCACACGCCTTTTTGCTGCAATCACCCGGTCATCTGCGACTTTCTTCACGATCCGGGCAACTTCCATCAGCACCTGCCCTACCGTCCCCCCGCGTTGGGTTACTACTATTTCCGGCCCTACAACTATCAGCACGTGCCGCAGCACCAGGCCTTTGTAGGGGCCTACGGCGGTGATCCTCGTAACCCGTATTCAAATAAGATCTTTGATCAGATTGACCGCGTTATGGCCCAGCGTTTCCGCAGCCGTCAGCCAGCAGAGGTCAACCCGCTTCCGATGGGTGAACCGCTGGTAACGCCGCCGGCAGTTACGCCCGATGCCGCATCACCTAGCGACCGCGATCCAGCGACGGGCGCCCCCGTCGCCCCGGAACCAATGCCCTCAGCTCCGTCCCCGATGCCTGCAACCCCGAAGCCCGCGACACCGGCGCCTGCCACACCAATGCCTGCAGCCCCAATGCCTGCAACTCCAACGCCTATGGGAACCATTGACCTGCCCGGCCCGCCAATGCCTCCCGTTTCCCCACAACCTTCGGCAACGCCGACCCCCATCAGCGAAGAAGATCTGCCACCTCTTAAGCCGATGGACAATCCATTGAGGAAATCCGACTGACGAAGCAGGACAGCACCATCACTCCACCAAGCCGCAAGCCTTCACTTGCGGCTTTTTTCGTTTTTGGCGAACGCAACAGCACGCTTTACGACACCCGGTAAACCGTAAAGTCACCTTTACATCTTTGCGCCAACAACCTGAGGTTTACTGTAAAGCGTGTTTCCGGCGGCCCAAGGCCGGAGATAAAGTCGAGCACCACAAACTATTTGATCACAACAACTTAGAAGCTAATTCAAAAAAACATTAAAGGTTTTACAGGCGTTTGGCCCGCAGCGTGCATTAGTGCCCCCACGTCAAGCGGGATGGCTCAACTAGCCCAACCCAAAACATGATTCGCCTCTCCAATGGTTGGTCGGGCACCTTACATTACTCCCCAGATGTGGAGCACTTAGATGTTGAAGAAACTTTGGTCAGATGAAGGTGGTGCACTGTTGTCGATGGAATTCCTGCTCATCGCCACGATCCTCGTGATCGGCGTGATCGTAGGCCTGTCGTCGGTTCAGACCGCAGTGGTAACGGAACTGGCTGACACCGCTTCCGCTATCGGCGCCCTGAACCAGTCGTACAGCTCCGGTGGTGCAACCGGCCACCACTCTTCCACCAACGGCCAGTCGTGGGTTGACGCTCAAGATTCGTGCGACGAAGACGACGCTTGTGGTCAGGTTGGCGATGCTTCCGCTTGTGTGACTATCTGCGTTGCAAAAGCGAACGAAGGCTAATTCGCCTACGAAGGTATTTGTCCGATACCTTCCTGCAAAGCAACTAGCCGGATCGTTCTTTAGGGACGTTCCGGCTTTTTTTTGTTTCAGGGGTCTGGTGATATTGGGTGGGCAGTGATGTTAATTCGCCCGGCATTTTTTCAGCAGGTGATTGGTAAGGCTAGCAACGTATTCTCCACAGACTGGATCATCATCGCAGCGATCATCGCTTTCGGCATCGTTCCGGGGCTTTTCGCGCTTCACTCCAGACTAGAACCCGACCCAGGTAGCAGCACCCTCAGGCTCAGACCCGACGGCGCCACAGTTCCATCCGCCAGCCAGGGGACTATGACAGCCGCAGAGTTTTTCAGCCCAATGGACCAGGAATCGTCGCCGTCATTGCCTACCCACCCGTCGAACGAGCCGGACACCACGCAAGAAAATCAACCTTCCGTCTGGGCAGCGCCGATGCAAATTGGGGCAGGAACTGCGGAGATTCTGGGCGGAAATCAACCAGCAGAATAACACCCCGGATTTTAATTTTGGAATGTCCTTGAATTGCCACCACGTGTGTATATCCTGGGATTAAAATAACACCAAAAGGCCGTACAGCACCCCCCACCTTAATGGCTTCTTCAAATATGGCGATCCAGGCAGTTTTTCTTATCAGCGTTGCAGTGTTCACGGTGGTTGCCGCGGTCTGGGATCTTCGGACCCGCCGGATCCCAAACGCACTTACCGTGACAGCTTTCGCGCTCGGCCTGCTGTTCCATGTTGTCAATGGCAGCATCCTGGGCGGAATGACGGGCGCGTTCTGGTACTCGGCAGAGGGAATTCAAACGGGCCTGCTCAATAGTCTGGCAGGTTTTGCCATCGGCTTCTCAATTCTGTTCGTCTTGTGGGCCACTGGCGGCGGCGGCGGCGGCGATGTGAAGGTGATGGGCGCCCTGGGAGCGTGGCTGGGCTGGTGGATGACCTTGCAGGTCTTTTTTGTGTCTGCCGTGGTCATCATCCTGATGATGATCGTCGTCGTGTTTTACCGCGCGGCTACCAAGGGGGTGAAGAAAAGCATCGACAGCCTGAAGAAGTCTTCAGTTACTTATAAGGGCAAGGGCAAAGAAAAGCCGATGGAGCAGCGCCGGTTAATGCCATATGCCGTTCCACTGGCCGTGGCGACATGGCTGGTGCTGGGCTTTACCACCATGGCCAACCTGGCTCAATAGCGGGCAAAACCCGGTAGCGGGAAATGTGCACAAAGGAGAACGCACAAGTGATGAGATTCAAAAGACAGCGTCAGGGCTATCTGCAAAGCATCGAGCTTCTGCTGATTCTGCCCGTGTTGATCCTGATCCTCGTCGCCTTGGGGGAAGCAGCCCTCGTCCTCTCGGCTCAGGCGCGCGTAAAAGAGGCCAGCCGGGCCGCAACCCGTGTTGCTACGCTGCCTGCCACCACTACCAGCAGCCATGACCGCGCCATACAGGCAGAAGTTGAAAGAGTATTAGGGCACGAAGATTACATCGAAGCAGCAGAGGTCGTGATTAACCGGGGATCCAACAGCGGCGACCCGGTAAGCGTCGAAGTGAAGATGCCCATGTTGGCAGCTTCGCCCGATATGCTGGCAAGTTTCGGGTTTTCGCTAAGGCAGCGGCAACTTGTGGCCAGAACCGTCATGCGACGCGAGTAATTTTGTTCATCCACACACTTCAAGACGAAGTGTCATTGAGGGGATTTCGCCGGGATACGGATGTTGTTGGTGAAACAGGAACTAGCAAACGACTTAGTCGTGGGAGCATAGTGTGTCATCAGCTACACTCAAGGTTGGTGTGGTCGCCATCATCGTCGGTCTCGTGGGGGCCTACCTCTTCCGTTCGTACCTCGCCCAAGATGTCGAGGCCGCGCAGAAGCCACCCGAAACGGTCCTTGTGCCGATGTCCAACGTGAATCTACCGGCAGGAAAAAAAATTCACAAAGGAGACATCGGAATGATGCCCATGACCTCCGCTCAGTTGCAGAGCCAGGGCTGGGATCTAACAACGGTTATGCTGACGACCGACGATATTATCGGCCGGACGCTGAAAGATGAAATGGGAATCGGGCAGCCCTTTCTGACCACGGGTTTGTATCCCGTAAACGAAGGCCCGAACCGCTTTGCCGATCTCCGGCCGGGCTTCCGTGCTTCTGCGATCAATGTGCCGGAACACCGTGGCGGATTTGTGAAGCCCGGGACAACCGTCGATGTTATGTTCCGCACCGACGCGCAGGAACTAGATAACGGCAAGACGATCATCCCTGAAGGCTCTATTACGTTGATGCAGGGGATCCGGGTGATCGATGTGATGCGGCCGGAACTGACCGAGCTTCAGGCGGTTGTCGGTTACGTTGCTAAAGAGCCAACCGTGACCCTCGAAGTCGATCTGCGACAAGCGAAAATTCTGGAGACAGTACGGGATCAGGGTCAGTTCAGCCTGATGATCCGTCCCGAAGGCGAAATCGGCGCCCCGGTTCCAGATACAGACATGTTGACGCTCAAAGAGTTACTTGGAATTGAGGCCACGCCCGAACCGGAGCCGCCCGAACCAGCGCCGGCGCCACAGAAATACACGCTTGTCTACCGGGGCGGTCGCGGCACGGTGAATGCTTTCCCGGGTAATCCCGCAATGTTCGCGCCTACCGCACCAGCTAGAGACGACGCGGATACCAATCCCGACATTGTTCTGCCTGAAGTCGATGCAGACTGACGCGGCGTCACCTCTACCTGAATCCACTTCCCGGCAAATAGCGCTCCAGGCGAACGCTTTGCCACAGAGACCGCGGATGCTGGCTCTTAAAGTGTCCCTTGCCTTGTCCGCCTATTGCCACATTAGGTTTTAGCCATCGCTATGAATTCGCCAACCCACAATCCTTCAAAACAAAGGCGCCGGCGCGGTTCTGCCGGAGTCGCATTGATGGTTGTGGCTTGCGTTCTGTTGCTGGCGCTGGCGGCGGTGCTGATCGACGTGGGAATGCTTTCTTACCAGCACAAACAGATGCAAAGCGGCTGCGAAGCTGCGGCTCTTGCCGGCGCCGGTGAGTTAATGAACCCGGCAGTACTGTATCCAAGCGCCACAGTCCGCGATCCCGTCGTCTGGACCCGGCTGCAAGTGAAGCAGGCACGCCGGACCACCCTCGACTTTGCGAACAGGAACATTTCCTCAGGCGAGCCGCTTCCGCTGCAAGCAGACAGTGATATCCAGTTCCTCTGGGCGCCCGAGCCAATCTCGTTGGACAGCGATTTCATCCCGTTTAGCGAAGCCAGTCAGCAATGCAACTCCATCGAAGTCACTTGCATCCGCAGCCGCGAACGGCGCAATGCAATCGGCTTAGGCATTGGGAGCATGCTTGGCTTGCCCTATGCAGATATCCAGGCTCAGGGGCGCGCCTCGTTGAGTCAACGCGTATACGGTGTACGGCCCACGGAACTCATCAACGCACCCGTTGTTCCGTTGCTCGCTGAAGCGACGGGGTCACCGTACGGTTGGTTCGAGCAGTCAGCCAGATCCGTAGAGGATAGGCATAACGACCATTACAGTATCGATCCAGAAACCAACACCGTCGCCCGCGGCTGCGATCAGATACCAGAGATCGAACTGCGTTTTGCCCATCCGCTGCAAGAGTCTTCGCAAAAGGCAGATGAACGAGGGAATCTATGGCGGCCTGTTCTCGGTGGCACGCGTGCGAAAGAAGACCTTTTCACACGTCAGGTCGTATCCGGCCTGCACCCGTCGGACCTGAGGCCCTGGGGCGGAGAACTGGTCGCGGCAACGCATCGTGCAACCATCTTCAACTGCACGCAAAAACCCGATCAGGCAGACCAGAAGGTAATCAAGCATGCTCTAAACAGCATCCGCGGCCAGAAACGGATCTGGCTTCTCAGCAGAAATCTTCAGAAGCCAAGAAATACGCGACCAGACAAACGAGGCAACGGGGATATTAGTACGGGCCATAGGCCACGTAACCAGCACGTCATAGTGGCCTTCGCCGCGGGACAGGTTGTTGATACGCGAATCGAGAAAACGGGCGATCTGGTCATTCTCGTGCAACCTTGCCTGATGACCAGCGTGACCACACTTACAGATGGCAAGGCGCCGCGGAACCCATGGCTAGGAAAGCTCACCCTCACAAAATGATTAGGGCAGCACAGAGAAGGGGAGACTTCAAGTGAAGGTTGTTGTAGCACATCAGATCGGCGACGACGCCACACGCCTGCGGCGCGCAGTGCTTGGTACAGGGCTGCAGTGTTCGGCGGAAGACTGCGTGTTGTTCGAGGATCTTCCCTTGCGGCTCTCAGCCGCGGCGCCCAGCCTCGTTATGCTTCAAACGAGCGATGGTCGTAATGTTGACTGGGAAAAACTGCGGCAGACCCTCCGGCTTTCTCACGCCCCGACCGTTCTGGTCGGGTCGACCGACGCGGTAGAGAAAGTGAACGACGTCACCGAAACGTCGTACATTGACGAGAGCAACCTACGACGCGGACTGGATGAATTCCTGGCTGGGTGGGAAGGCATTGAGACTTTTGACCGCGGCCACGTGCACGTGGTCGCATCGGCGACACCAGGCAGCGGCGGCACGACTATCGCCACGAACCTGGCGGGCGTTTACAACCGCATGCATAAAGAAAAAGTGGGGCTGCTGGAATTTGCCACTCGTGGCGGCGATGCTGAACTACTGCTCGGCGAAAGCCCGGAGTACACCACGCGGGAAGTCGCGGGCCGCAGTGAAACGCTCGATCGAACCAGCCTGCTGGGCAGCGTCACCAGCCACCGCACCGGCTTGAAGTTTCTAGCGACTTCCATCGACGAAGACGAAAACTGCGTAACCGACGTAGAAGCGACACTCAGAATCGCAATCCTCTCGCGGGTCGCATTTCAGCATACGGTCATTTCCTCGGAGGGAACCGGCGCTGAAAACGAACTGGAACTGATGAAACTGGCCGATCGTACGCTCATTGTGCTCCGGCCTGATGTTCCTTCGGTGCGCGGCGCCCAGAAACTGCTGGCAGTAGCTGACTCGGCAGGCGTTCCCGCTGGCAACATTCAGATTGTTGTGAATAGATGGGGACAACGGGGCCAACTGTCAACGCGTCAGATTACAGACGCCCTAGGAAAACGCCATATGCACTTCGTCTGCGATGCCCCAGCTCGCGTTAATACGGCTGCCAACCGCGGTCAGTTGCTGTGCGAATCGGCAGCGTTGTCGCGCGTAACCCGTCAGATCGGAAAGCTTGCGAAAGCGCTGGCGTAACAGAACCTAAGCAACCCACTGCGTGGAGATATTCTGGTGAATCTGCTTTACTCGCGAGACAGCGTACGAGATGAAAACGATGTCGACCCCAACGAACTTGCGTTTCAGCGGACGAAGGTTTCTGTTCACCAGCAACTGGTGGAATCGCTTGACCTGACACGGATCGACGATATCGACCGCGATGCATTCGCACGACACGTCAAAACCGTCGCCCGCCGGATGTGCGAAGCCAGGCAGGAAGCCCTCAGCGAAATGGAACTGGAGCGGCTTGAATCGGAGTTGCTTGACGAAACCTTTGGCCTTGGCCCGCTTGAGCGGTTGATGCACGACAATGAGATCACCGACATCCTGGTAAATGACCCTTACAATGTGTACAGCGAACGGCGCGGACGCCTGCACCGCACCAACGTTATCTTTGCAGACGACCAGCATCTGCTGCGTGTCATTCAACGGATCGTCAGCCGGGTCGGGCGCCGCGTAGACGAGACAAGCCCCATGGTGGATGCCCGCCTGCCAGACGGCTCACGCGTTAACGCAATCATTCCTCCGCTGTCACTGAACGGTCCCACACTTTCCATCCGCCGGTTCGGCGCCGAACCATTGCAGATTGATGATCTGCTTGGACTTGGCTCGATCCTCCCTGAGATGGTGCAGTTCCTAGGCGCTGCGGTCGAAGCGCGTCTGGGCATGGCGATTTCGGGCGGAACAGGCGCCGGCAAGACAACGCTCCTGAATTGCCTCTCGACGTTAATCGGCGAAGACGAGCGTCTAATCACCATCGAAGACTCCGCCGAACTGCTGCTGCGGCATCACGACTGGATACGTCTGGAAACACGCCCGCCTAACACGGAAGGTCGTGGCGCCGTTACGCAACGGGATCTCGTGCGGAACAGCCTCCGTATGCGGCCTGACCGCATGATCGTGGGCGAAGTCCGCGGCGCCGAAGTCTGGGATATGCTTCAAGCGATGAATACCGGTCACGAAGGTTCACTGACAACCATCCACGCCAATAGCACGCACGACGCCCTTGCCCGGCTGGAAATGATGTCGGCCATGACGGGCTTTGAATTCCCGGTCTCTGTGGTGCGGCAATACATCGCGGCAGGTATCAGCCTGATCGTTCATACCAGCCGTTTAAAGGGCGGCGCCCGCCGGGTGTCTCAAATCACTGAGATTGTCCGGGTAAGCGATGGCGAGTACGAGCTTCGCGACATCTTCGGATTCAAACAGACCGGCGTCCACAGTGGACAGGCATCCGGGCAGTTTTTCGCGACGGGCAACAAGCCCGCCTGCCTGGAAAGGATTGAAGCAGCAGGCATCAACCTACCCCAGGGCATGTTCGAAAAGCGTACGTTTGACGCTTCCTCCCTGGATGCTCCGCACTTTGGGAACAACGGCGCCCATTGAACAACAGAATAACGAACAGCCGCAGTAGCCGCATGCAACCTTAGAGATCCAGCAAGGCGATGCAGTGAATATCGACATACTTACATTTGTTTTCTTTTTGGCTGCCATGCTATTCACGGCAGTGATACTGATGGCGATCCGCGACTTTTTTACGTCGCAGAATCCTGTCAGCCAACGAGCCGGTCAGCCTGGTACAGACGCTCTGCCTGAACGTGTACGGCCGGCGACGCCCAAGGACTCGTTCGATCGCTGGCTTCAGAGACTGGAAACGATTCAGGTAGAATCCGGTTCAAAGCTGGAACCGGGCGTTGCCTCATGGATGGCGGTATTAGCAGGCATCGCCATCGGCGGAGCACTGCTGGTAGTTTATGATGAACCGATCCTAGCTATAGCTGGCATGGCTGCCGGCGTCATCGCCGTCGTGGCGTACTTCATCATCCAAAGATCGCGGCGGCTGAAGCTCATACGCGAAAGCCTGCCGGGCGCCATGGAGTCGATCGCCCGCGCCGTGCGCGCGGGTGAAAGCGTCGAACAATCTATCGCCCTGGTTTCTGAAAATATGCCAGATCCGCTGGCTTCGGAATTCCGCCTCTGTTCACGCCAACTGGACATGGGCCTTCCGCTAGAAGCCAGCATGAAGGATCTGGCCGGTCGTGCCCCCATTCCAGAAATGCGAGTTTTCGCAACAACGCTAGCCGTCCAACGGGAAACAGGCGGCAATCTGCCGGTTACTTTGAGGCGGTTAGCCCGCGTGATCCGGAACCGCATCAGTTACCACCGCCGCTACCGGGCTGCGACGGCGGCCGGTCGCTTCGCAGGCTTCTTCATGACGCTGGCAATCCCCTGTATTGGTATTTACCTGTTTTACTTTCATGCCAGCTACGTGGAGCCGTTTTTCGAATCACTAGGGGGCCGCGTCATGCTGGCAGCCGCTGCCGGCTTAGTGCTGGTGGGCTTCGGGTGGATCCTGGCGATTCTCAAGAATGACTATTAGCTGGTTCGCCATCCTCCGCGTCATCGTCTACTCACACAAGCCAGACATTCCACTGCAAGCGATATGATTCTCGAATTAACAGCTTTCGCCGTCATTGGGCTCCTCACCTTTGTGCTCGTGCAAGCGTTCACACGGTTGAACCGTGACCCTGTCCGGCAGCGATTACTCCGCAGTGCTGACAGCGATGTTAACGGCAGCAGCAACGATGACGATAGCTGGGCGCAGTCACTCGCAGAGCAGATGCCGTTTAATTCTGACCAAGGCAAGCTTGACCGTGATCTGCTGCGTGCCGGCTACTATGGAGCGAACGCCCGCCGCGACTACCTCGCAATGCGCAACTCGGTGGTTATCGGTATCGTCGTGCTGGCGGGACTGGTAGCCGTGACGCTGGGCCCGGATAACGAACCAATGGTGCTACGCGTGCTTGGTGTAGGTTTTTCCATTGCTGGTATCGCCTGGGCGTTGCCACGCGTGTTGCTGCGTGCCCGTGGCGACGCCCGTGTAAATCGCATCCGTCGCGATCTACCAAACGCGCTGGACATGACCACGATGTGCGTAACCGGCGGTTTGTCGCTTCAGGATGCGATCGGCCGGATCAGCAAAGAGTTGTATTTCTCGCACCCGGACCTTGCCGTTGAGATGTTTATTGTCAGGCAGCACGCGTCGATCTCTTCGCTTTCGGTGGCGTTTCAGAACTTTGCCAAACGCACCGATGCTCCAGAAATTGTCTCCCTTGCAGCATTGATCAAACAGGCACAGATGCTCGGCGCTGACATGGCGGAAACGCTTGGAGAGTTCGCCGATGAGATGCGGGAATCTCGTCAGCAGCTTGCTGATGAGCAGTCGAATAAAGCAAGCGTAAAGCTATTGTTTCCGGTCACTTTGTGCCTGGTGCCTGCCGCTTGCATCATTTTGTGGGGCCCTGCAGCTTTACAGATGATGGAGTTCCTGAGGGACTTTGGAAACGCCCCCTAATCTCCTTACCTATATTGATAATTTTTCGTGAAAAACCTGCACTATTCCCACTATTTAGTGTAGCTTAATACGAAGCGAGCACCCCCCTAAATGGGTAGTTCCAAACTAGCAATAAGAACCACGTCACAGAACAGGGCAAGTAATGACCGTCTCCCCTAAGAGCGTTCTGGCTGTTAGCACTGACAAAGACTTTATCGCTGCACTTGATTCACCCGCTGGCAGCGACTGGACAGTGGAAGTTACCCCTTTCAAAGGGGACCTAAAAGAACTGCCATCTGGCAGTTTTGACTACTGCATTGTTGACTGCGGAGCTGGCTTTGAAAGCGATGCGGTCGAGATTATTGAGACACTCCGCAAAAAGCCAGGGTTGCGTAAGGCCCCCATTATCGCGGCTGTCGAGAACCATGCCCCTTCGACGCTGCTGGCGATTGCGAAGGTGGCCACAGCCGTTTACCGTCGTCGCACATTCATACCCGCTACGTCGGTGCATCTGCTAAATCACGCCTCACAGGTGGCCCAGAAAAATGGCGATCGCAAACTTGGGGTCGTGAGTTCGCGTTCGGACATGCTTTACACCTACGCGCCTTCATTCTTCCAGGTCTTTGACCGCATCCGTAAAGTCGCTAGGACCCGACTGGCGGTGCTACTTGCTGGCGGCACCGGAACGGGTAAGACCACGCTGGCGAAAATCGTCCACGACCTGTCCCCACGCGCTAACAAGCGTTTTCTGACTGTTGCCTGCGGCGCCGTTACAGATCAACTGATTGACAGTGAAATGTTCGGCCACGTGAAGGGCGCTTTTACCGGTGCGGATTACGACAAGCAGGGTAAATTTGAAGCCGCTAATGAGGGGACTATCCTCCTGGACGAAATCGACGTTCTAAGCCCGGAGCCGCAAGCCAAACTGCTGCGGATCCTCGAAACGGGCCAGTTCGAAAAAGTAGGCTCCAACGATACGCTTACTATCGACACACGCATCGTATGCGCTGCCAATGTTTCCTTGCAGGAGATGATCGACAAAGGCACTTTCCGGCAGGACCTCTATTTCCGTCTGAAGCAGATTGAATTCAAGATTCCGCCACTGTCCGAACGCCCGCTGGATATCGTTCCTTATGCATTGGACTTTCTGGTTGAGACACAGCTTGAGATAGATCAGCCGGTAAGGCGTATCTCATCGCAGTTTATCGACATGGTTCAGCAGTACCCGTGGCCAGGCAATATCCGGGAACTGCGAAACGAAATCTGCCGGGCGGTGCTGTTCGCCGAAGATGGCGATGTCCGCAGTCTGCCAGATGACCTTGAAATGCCAGCGCAGAAAAGTAAGCCCGACCTCGCGCAGGAACTGGCACAGACCGAACAGCAGGTGATCGAAGAAATGCTCGAGCGGCAAAATTACAACCGCACCGCAACTGCACGCGAACTGGGCATCAGCCGTGTAACGCTCTACAGCAAAATTTCCAAATACGGAATCGTCAACAACAAATAAACCGTGGCAATTTGAATCGCCAGAAATTTCGGCTGTCTTGCAATGCAAGTCTCAGGCCATCGCGGTAGAAGACAGGCCACATTATCCCTAGCCCGCTACTGCCATACGACTAATTTCTGCGGCCTGTGGCTGAGCATTCGTCATCGTCAAAGCTTTGTCTAAGAACCTGCGTCACACCGGGCGGTTTCTTCCGGGTATCTTCATCCGCGCATTAGGCAACGCAAAAAGTTCCGGGCGAGTCCGTCCCGGTGACACAAATGTGTCAGCGACATCTGTCCAGGGCGGCAAAATTAAACAGCTTGACTAGCCCAAGCATCAACGACGGATCACACACCGCAGTCAAGGTAGCATCGGCTAGCAGCGTTGGAGTTTCCGAAAACCTCGCACCGGACCATTCGCGGGATAGAATCTAAATTCCCGAATGACGCCATACCAAACAACGTGAATGATGGAAATCAAGCGGGACGGCAGGGCGCAAAAAAAACCCGGAACGCTTTACAAACAAGCATTCCGGGCCAGTGCCCCCTCTAGGGATCGAACCTAGGACCTACTGATTAAGAGTCAGTTGCTCTGCCAATTGAGCTAAGGGGGCGTCTTTGATAGTTAGACTATACGTTTATTTTTCGGCATGCGGTAGTGGCTATCGCCAGCATGACTGGCGATTGTCGTGCGGAATTTGGGGGGCGGTGGTCACCCTTTGTTTTTAATCACCATGATCTGCACAATTGTCAGAGCCTGATCTGGTGCGACGCCCAGTTTGACCATCAGATCGTTGATGAATTCTTTTTCGGCGGGATCAACCACGCCGTCGGCCAGCACGATGTCGCATGCGTTGGCGAACGCGGTTTCTCGCATCTCGGGGGCGACGGCAGGGGCGGCTTTTTCGAGCAGCGTCTGCGGTCCGCCTCGCTTGAGAATACCGACCAGACGGTCCATCATCTGCTTGTAACGCTGATCGGTCAGATTCTGGTACAGCCGCATCCGCCCCATAATGGTGAACAGGCCGTGCACTTCTTCGTCGGCGATATGGCCATCGCATGCGGCCGCAGTCAGCAGCACGCCGGCGAATCCATCCTGCGGGCCAAACGGATGTTCCGATCCAAACGCTCCAAAGACGGAATCAAATAGCCCCATAGTTCTACTTCGCCATCCACAATCGAGTATGAGAGTCCACCAGCCGTGGGCCGGGTTATTGAATCTGGGGTAGAAAAGAAAAGGTGACGCCCAATCGCACCCCACAGCGCCATTATTGGAACGAGCTTCTACCGTGTCAACTAAACAGCGTTCACCAGCAGCAATTGAATTCAAGCGCCCGGTCTTCATACGATAGACACCCTACATGCGGCCGTTACAATTCAACTCCACATCGGTTCAGCTCGCGCACTGACAACTGCTTAAGTTTCTGTTTGTTGTGCAGTTGTCACTATGCCAGACCTTTACCGCCCTCACGGCCCTCTATGACAGATTCTGACACTCCCGCGAAACCGCCCGCAGCGCCTTCCCGGCTGCTTGACTACCTGCGTCTATTCCGTCTGCCAAATGTTTTCACCGCCATTGCCGACATCCTGATGGGGTTTGTTGTCGCCGGCGGCTTTGCGATCACAACAGGCATCGCCGGCCGCGTCGGAGCATTGGTGCTGCTGGTTCTGGCAAGTGCCTTGATGTACACCGCCGGCATGGTGCTGAACGACGTCTACGATGTAGAAGTCGATCTGAAGGAGCGCCCCAACAGACCACTGCCTTCCGGTCGCATTCCGTTGGGTTGGGCGACCTTCCTGGGCTACTGGATGCTGCTGACGGGCGTCGCTGCGGCGGCACTGGCGGGCTTCTTCTTCCCCGGCAGCGGAACAATCGTCTGGCGGAGCGGCGCGGTGGCGGTGCTGCTGGCGGTTAGCGTGGTTGCTTACGACGGCGTGCTTAAGAAAACCGTTGTGGCGCCGGTCGCGATGGGCGCCTGCCGGTTCTTCAATGTGCTACTGGGAATGAGCACGGCAGCGGCGGACATTCTGCAACCCGTCTGGACGCTGCATTTTTCGTGGTGGCAGATCGCGGCGGCGGCGGGTATCGGTGTTTACATTGTTGGTGTGACCTGGTTCGCACGGACCGAAGCAAGGATCAGCAACCGGCTGCATCTGGGCGGCGCCATTGGCGTGATGGTCGCGGGCTTCGGATTACTGATTGCCTATCCCAGCCTCCAGGACGTGCTGCATCCGAAAGAGTTCTGGTTCTGGTGGCCGTTGCTGATCGGGCTCCTGGGGCTGACCCTTTTCCGCCGTGCGATTACAGCGCTCGCGGACCCGCAACCGGCCAAAGTGCAGGCGACCATCAAACAGTGTATTTTCTCGCTGATTATGCTCGACGCAGCACTGTGTGTTTCCGCCAAAGAGTTTGTCTGGGGCGTGGTGGTGCTGGCCCTTCTGGCGCCAATGTTCCTGCTGGGCCGCTGGGTCTATTCCACGTAAAGGCTGAAGATGCTGCTTGGCTACAACACGCAAGGAATGGCGCATCACAGGCTGCTGGATGCCATCGATCTACTGGCGGAAACGGGATATCGCAGCGTGGCAATCACGCTCGACCACAGCTGCCTCAACCCGTTCGACAGCCAGGCGGGGCTCAGTTCGCAGCTACGCCGTGTCCGCCGCCGGCTTGAACAGCACGAGATGCAATGCGTTATCGAGACCGGCGCCTGGTTCCTGCTCGATCCACGCACCAGGCACGAGCCAACCCTCATGACGCCTGACGCACCCGCCAGGCAGCGACGCATCACCTTCCTCTGCCGCGCGATCGATATCGCGAACGAAGTTGGCGCCGGCTGCGTCTCGCTCTGGTCGGGCGTCCTGCACGAAGCAGACGAAAAGAAAACTCCGCGCGACGTTGCCATGCAACGTCTGACCGCTGGCCTGACGAAAGTCGTCCGTTACGCAGAAAGCAACGGCAGCGTGCTGGCGTTCGAACCCGTACCGGGCATGTTCATCGACACTATGTCATCGTACGACAATCTACTGACACACTTTGATACCCCGGCATTCAAACTCACCTTAGACACCGGGCGCCTCGGCTGCCTGGGCGAAACGCCCGTTTCCACATTCGTCCACCGCTACGCGCAACATCTGGCGAACGTGCACATTGCAGACATGCGTGCCGGCGAGCACGAACACCTGATGTTCGGCGAGGGCGAAGTGGATTTCCCGCCCATTCTCGAAGCCCTCCGCGATTGTAATTACCGTGGCGGCGTGCACGTTGACCTCAGCCACCACAGCCACCAGGCGCCAACAGCCGTGCAACGCGCCTACGATTTCTTGCATCCCTATTTCAAGGCAGACTAAACTCGGCGTAGCTCATCTTTCAACAATTGTGAAAAGACGCCCTATGAAATTCAAAATCCCGGCCAGTGTCCTGTCGTTCTTTCTGTTCGCAATCGCGTTCAACACCTCTGTCGTTGTGGCGGAAGTTTATCTTGGTAACGGCATCAAGATTGGCGAAGTCACGCAGCACACCGCAATCATCTGGACCCGGATAACCAGCCGCCAGGATCTGGATTTCGAAGGCGCAGAATGGGGACTGCAAACCCGGCCGCGGCGCGGCGAACAACTGCCCGAAGGTAAAACGCTGGCCGACATGGAGGCGGCCATGCCGGGCGCCGCCGGCAGCGTGCAACTGACCTACTGGCCCGCAGCCGATGCGGAACAGAAAACGGTGGTTGCCTGGCAACCGGTCCAGCAAGATGCCGACTTCACGCGGCAGTTCCATTTGAAAAATCTATCCGCGGGCACACGTTACCAGCTGCTGATCGAAAGCCGCACCCCAACTGGCGCGGCTGGCGCAAGCCTCAATGGCAGCTTTGCCACGGCGCCGGCTGCTGAAGAGACCGCGCCGGTGTCTTTCACTGTTGTCACCGGTTCCGACTACCCGCGCCGCGACGACGGCATAAAGGGGCACAAGATTTATCCGTTGATGCAAAAGTTGAAGCCGGACTTTTTCGTGCATACGGGCGATATCGAATATTACGACAAGCCGCGCCCTCTGGCGACCAACGTGGCGCTCGCCCGTTTCAAATGGAACCGGCTATTCGCGTTGCCGCACCAACGGGAGTTCCACACCACAACCGCCAGCTACTTCATTAAAGACGATCACGATACGCTGAAGAACGACTGCTGGCCGGGTCAGACATACGGCGACCTGACCTGGGAGCAAGGCCTTTCGCTCTTCAAAGAACAGTTCCCGGTTGGAGAACTGCCCTACAGAACCATCCGCTGGGGGAAAGACCTGCAAGTCTGGATGGTCGAAGGTCGCGATTTCCGCAGCGCCAACAACGCCGCGGATGGACCTGGCAAGACCATCTGGGGCAAGATGCAGAAGCAGTGGTTCTTCAAATCCGTTGCTGCATCGGATGCGACCTTCAAGATTCTGATCAGCCCCACACCTCTCGTCGGGCCAGACCGGGTGAACAAGGGCGATAACCATGCGAATAAGAATTTCGCCTACGAAGGTAAACAACTTCGCGAGTTTATTGGCAATCAGAAAAACATGTTCGTCTGTTGCGGCGACCGGCACTGGCAATACGTTTCTGTCGACCCCGTCTCGGGCGTCCGCGAATACTCCTGCGGGCCAACTTCCAACAAGCACGCCAGCGGCTGGTCAAACGACAAACGCTCGCCGATGCACCGCTATCTGAACGTAACCGGCGGTTTCCTCAGCGTATCCATTCAGAGAAACGCTGGAAAACCTGTTGCAACCTTCCGTCACTACGGGACCAACGGCAAACTGTTGAACGAAGATCAGCAGCCCGTCGAAGACTAAATGCACACGACTATTTCCACCGTGATCCGTCAGGGTGAAAGGTAGTCATCCAGATCCGGCGGCGCGATTTGCCAGACCTTCGCGTGCGTGCGACTCCCGGTAAACAGAAACCGTCCGTCGGATGAAAAGCAGATGGCGGGTTGCTCATACAATGCAACGTCGCCTAACAGCTTCGCCTCTCTCGTGCGCAGGTTCCACAACAGAATGCTGCCATGAATACCACTTGAAGCCAGATACCTGCCGTCGGGTGAAAATTCAATACGAAACGCGTGCGACCTGCGTTTAGCATTCTGAACAGTGTCTGAAACATCATCATTTAGACTTGTCACCAGCTCACCAGTCTGCAAGTCGAAAAGAGAAATGGCGCCGTTGACACCTGCCGCGGCCACCATCTTTCCGTCTGGAGAAACGGCCACATCGTTCGCATAACTGGGCAGCCCGTCAATTCGTGATAGGAGTCTGCCCGTCCGCAGACTGACAACGTGCAGATACTTCGCCCCGCCGCCGATGATGAGTTTGTTGCCATCGGGCGTTGCGGCGCAACAGTACACGACGGCCATGAACTGCTTGAACCTGCGCACCTGGCGCCCCGTGGCAATGCTCCAGACACGCACCTGATCGCGTTCCGCCGCGGCGATCAGCTTCCCTCCGGCAAGCATTTTCACATCGTGAAAACGCTGGTCCGTATAAAAGCGTCTGATAATTTCGCCGCTCTTCACATCGCGCACCATGATGAGATTAGCGCCGGCCAGCATCAGCCGGTTTCCACCGGGCGAAAAAGCCATATCTTGCATATAGCCGAACGTGCCCAAAGTGCTGGCGGTGCGCACACGGGCCAGCATCCGCTGCTGTCGTTCGTGTTCAAATCGTTGCAGCAACCGTGTGGCAGCCATCCGCCGTTCTAACGGCTCTATCTGTTCCTGCGCGGCGATCAGAAGCGGTGCGACGGCGTGCTGCATCGCGTGGAGTTTCCGCGTGGCTGTCACCCGAACCGTATATTGCGGATGGTTTAAATCCTCTACAAGCCGCCGCGCCTGCTGACGCTGCTGACTGGTAAGTTCACGGCTTGGCTCCAGCGGACGACGGTGGATGGTGTACGTGGCAAGCTTGGTTGTGCTGTGAGCCAGAAAGAGGTGATTGGTGCCCGGCTGAAACGCCGCGGAGCAGCATTTCGCCTTGATCTTCACCGGAATCATCGCCACCGGCGTTATGTCGCCTTCGCCGCATTTACCTGTCGTGTTTCCTGCTGCGCAGCTTGCAACAGCTATCAGTAAACTACAAAGTAATCTGCGCATAACACTTCCGGGTAACGGTGCGGCCCCAGAGAACATTATCCTAAGAAAGCCCCCATCCCGCCATGCGCTGGTTGAAATAATCGACAAACCGGTCCTGCTCAATTGCCTCGCGGGCGCCGCGGAGCAGGCGTTGATAGTAGGTCAGGTTATGGTGCGAAAGCAGCACCGGGCCAAGCATTTCTCCGGCGCTGAACAGATGCCTGATATAGCTGCGGCTGTGCTTGCACGCAGCGCAAGGGCAGTGTTCTTCAAGAGGTCGTTTGTCGCGGGCATGTTTTTTGTTGCGTAAACGTAAGGGGCCTTCATCGGTGAACGCCAACGCGTTACGCCCGTTGCGGGTCGGCATCACACAGTCAAAAAGATCAACGCCCCGCCGCACCGCGTGCAGCAGATCTTCCGGCTTACCGACGCCCATCAGGTACCGCGGTTTTTCCGGCGGCAGCACCGGGCAGACCGCGTCCAACATGGCATACATTTCTTCATTCGTTTCCCCCACACTCAGTCCGCCGATCGCGTAACCGGGGAAGTCAAGCTTCATCAGTTCCGCCGCACACCACCGGCGCCACTCAGGATTCAGTCCGCCTTGCACAATTGCGAATTGCGCCTGTTGCTGCGTTGTAGACGCTGCCAGGCAACGCGCTGCCCAACGGACGCTGCGCTGACATGCTTCCCAGACGGTTGCGTCGTCGCAAGGCAGCGGCGTGACATGGTCCAGCACCATCGCGATATCGCTGCCCAGCGATTCCTGAATAGCAATCGCACGTTCGGGCGTCAGTTCCAGCTTGCTGCCATCAATATGCGAGCGAAACGAGGCGCCTTCCTCGGTAATCTTGCGGATCTTCGCCAGACTGAAAATCTGGAAGCCGCCGCTATCAGTCAGGATCGGCCCGTTCCAGCCCATAAACCCATGCAGCCCGCCCATCTCTTTCACCACATCTTCGCCAGGTCGCAGGGCCAGATGGTAAGTGTTCGAAAGCACCATGTCGGCGCCCGTCGCGGCCACCATGTCGATGGTCAGCCCCTTCACTGCTGCCAGCGTGCCTACGGGCATAAACGCGGGCATCTGCACCGCGCCGCGTGGTGTGTGAAAAACGCCGCGGCGGGCGTCGCTACCGCGATCCTGATGTTGCAACTCGTACCGGAATGATTCGTTCAACGCTTTACTTCCGCGGGCGGTCTGAAAGGGGCTTGGCAGATGACAGAGTATGCCGCAATCACCCGTCAGATCAATCCGCCGCACGCATCATTTGCCGGCGGCGGTGGCAGCATCTGCAAAGTTATTGGGGAAACGCTCGCCAATGGCAGCCTCGGCGCCGGGTGGAGCTTTTCCATCGGCAATCCGTTGAAACTCGACCATCAGATTGGCGGCGATCACCTGTTGGCGCAATACTTCGCCGCTGCGTGTAACCCACATGCGGCCATTGGGTTTGCGGGCGGCGCCGATGTTTGAACTGGCTTCGGGCCGGTACACTACGACCAGGGTTTCGATCGTGTCGCCATTCCAGAAGATAAGTTCGTGATGCGTGACTTCTGCTTCCAGCATCTGGATCGCCTGGGTTGGCGAGAACGTCTGCCGGACGGGCACCGTCCACTTCTGTCCGATTTTCAAACCCGTCATCCTTGCACGCGGTGCGAAGCCGTCGCCAAGCGAGCCGGATGAAGGCGCCTCGATGGTGCGGTTAAACATCTGCTGCCGGTCGCCGTTGCTTTGCATGTTGGCCGTGATTTCCAGGCTGCCTTTGCCGTCGGAAACGCCTTCCACTTCAATCATCCGCGGGGCGCCGGGAAGATCCACCACGCTTTCAAACTTCTGCAAAACAGAATCTTCGTCCAGGTGCGCCCGGTTGGCTACCTGTAATGTAATCTTGGCCTTCTCATCCACCGGCGCCATCAACGCGGCCAGCGGACCGAATAATTCCTGAAGCATGGCGGCCAGTTCTAGTTTCTCGAACCGCACGAGGCTTCGCATCTCGGCGCCGGTATCCGTGGCCACAACATGATTGGCCGCGTAACCGATCTGCCGCCCCTTCCAGATCATCTTCCAGTAAACCGGCTCGGCTTCGGCGCCCTCGGCGGGCATTTCGCTGGTATAAGCCGGCGCCTCGCCGCCCAGCAGGGTTGGCAGCAACTTGGCGTAGAACAGCCAGCCCGTGCACAACAACCACAGCAGGGTAATGGTGACGGGATAGATGAATTGAGTGATCCGCGTGTTCATACCGCCCCTCCGTTCTTGATGCGCGAGGCGGCTTGCGATACCGGCTTAGACCACGCCGCGGACCTTCACCGCATCTTCGATGGATTTGCGGACATCGACGGGCACTTCCTGCATCAATCGCACCTCACCCGTATTGTAGAGCGTGCGGGTAATGGTGGACAGCAGATTGGTCTGGTTCAAAGGCGTATCAACCGGCCGGTTACCGCCCTTGTCCGAGGCGCCGACTACCTGTCCATGCGTGATGCCCCCACCGTACAGCATCATCGGCGCCAGGGCGCCCCAATGCCCGCGGCCACCCTTATTGCTAAGCTTCGGCGACCGGCCCATTTCACCGACGCAGACCAGCAGAATCTTATCGCTTAGACCGCGGGCTTCCAGGTCTTCGATGAAGGCGGAAACTGCATGATCGAACGGGCGGCCCACGGCTTCCATCCCGCGTAACGGGCCGAGGTTGTTGGCGTCTTCGTGCATGTCCCACACAAACTCTGTGTTCACACTCACAAAGCCGCATCCTGCTTCACACAACCGGCGGGCAAGCAGCAGGAGTTTACCGAGCGTTTTTGTATGCGCGGCATAGCGGTCGCGGTTGTTGTACTTCTGCCAGATGGCAGGGTTGTGGAAACCGCTGGTGTCGTATTTCTCGATGGTGGCAGCGTCTTCCTTGGTCACATCAAACGCAGAGCTGACGCCGTTGAGAATCATATCGAAGGCCCGCCGCCGCACGCCATCCAGTTGCGCCGAGTCCATGTCGCGCCGCGTCTTATCCAGTTGCGATAACAATTCATAGCGCTGGCTGAAATGATCGCGTGGCAGATTGAGCTGCATGTTCTTTAAGAAGTCACCGTCGCCGCCGGGCACAACCGGTGCATAAGCTTTGCCGAGCGAACCGCCCGTTTCAATCACACCAAACCGCGAGCTAGGACCGGGGCCATCAGGGTCCACCGCATTGGGGAAGATCGCCGTATTGGAAGGGATGCCCGTTACGGGATTCAGTGGACCCTGCACGCGCGAATACAGCGAACCGATATTACCGTTCAACGTTTTGCTGCTGACCAGCGGGTCCAGGCTGCCATGCCCCGCATTGGTCTGATAGCCACGTACGATCGCCATCTTATGCGCATGACGCGCCAGGTTCTTGAAGTCGCCGCCGAACGTCACGCCGGGGATGGTGGTTTTCACCTCGCCGGTGACGCTGCGGATTTCTGCCGGCGCGTTCATCTTGGGATCGAAGGTTTCAAACTGGCTTGGCCCGCCCTGCATAAAAAGAAACACCACCGACTTACCCGTGACCGGGCCGAGTTCTTTGGCAACTGCCGTGCTGGCGTTCAAAGCGGGCAGCGTTAGCCCACTCAGCCCTGCGGCGCCGATGCGAAGCACTTCCCGGCGGTTCAAGCCACGTCCCTGATGAAAGCTAAGCATTGGTTTCTCGCTGCGGAGGGTTGGGGAGAAAGAGGATGGGCCAAGATGGGCCTATCGTATCAAACAACGCTGATGGAATGCAACATTCAGCGTCCCCCAACTACTTGCCGATGCAGAAGGTGCTGAAAATCTTGTCCAGAATGTCGTCCGTATAGATCACACCGGTGACCTGCCCGATGCCTTGCAGCGCCGCGCGAACATCGGCAGCAACCAGTTCTTCGCCCATGCCCGCGATGGCGGCTTCGCGTGCGGTCTCCAGATTGCGGGCGGCCTCGCGCAGACTCTCGCGGCAGCGCGAAGCCGTGGCAGCGACACCTGTTGCGGGACCGGCCAACGCGCGCAGCCGGTCAGCCAAGGCGCGTCGCAATGCATCTAATCCTTCACCCGTCGTACTGCTGACCATAACTTCTGCGGGAGCAGCGGCGAGTGCAGGCGGCAGGTCGGACTTGGTAAGAATGCACAATGCATTTTCGCGGCGGGATACGGCTTCGCGGTTCTGCTGCTCCCACGCGGTGGAGTTTCGCGAGGCATCCAGGCAGAACAGTTCCAGGTCCGCGTTTTTCTGCTGAGACTGCGTCGCCAGTTGCGCACTGCCGGAGATGGTTGCTGCTTGGGTGTCAGAACCTGTCAGTTCCTCTGTCTCGATGCCCGCCGTATCGACGAGCAGCACTTGCATCTCACCAAGTTGCAACGGCTGTTCCACGTAGTCCCGTGTGGCGCCGGGCGTTGGCGAAACGATGGCGGTGTCTGCGGCAACCAACGCGTTCAGCAAGCTGCTTTTGCCGGCATTGGGTGCGCCTGTCAGAATGATGCGCGGCGATGTGGCGGTATCTTCCCGCGACTGCATCTGCTCAGCAATGCGGCTTACTCCTGCAGCAACGGCTGCTAACTGCTGATCCAGTTCTTCGGCGGTGATAAACTCGATATCGTCTTCGACGAAGTCCAACCCCGCTTCCAGATGGGCAAGCAGCGTCAGCAGTTGTTGGCGCAAAGCGTTAAGCGGCTGCGCTACACCACCCGCCAGTTGCGATAACGCAGCGTTCAGTTGCGAGCGGTCATGGGCGTCGATCACGCCCAGCACGGCCTCAGCCTGTGTCAGGTCCAGACGGCCCGCGAGGAACGATCGCATGGTGAATTCGCCCGGCTCTGCCAGACGGGCGCCGCTTTCACACACTTCCGCCAGAACCGCCTGCAACAACGGCGGCGAACCAATCGTATGAATCTCTGCAGAAGGCTGCCGCGTGTAACTACGTTCGCCCGGCCAGTACAACAGTTCCACAGGAATGGCGCCGAGCGTTTTCGTCGTAACCGAACCCGCGACCACGCAGGCCTGCGACTGGTACGTCCGGGGTTCAAACCCGGCCGGTTCACTTCGGAAACATTGCGACAAGCAATCGCCGACCCGGTCACCGCTTAGCCGGACAATCCCCCGTGCAGCGCCGCCGGGCGGCGATGCGATGGCGGCGATGGTGTCTTCAACCCGGTAGCTCATTCAGGCAACCGTCCGCAAGGCTTCGTCTAAGGATGTCCATCGTGCGGCAGGCAGGCGCCTGCCCTACGGGTTTGAGGTAAATCAACGCTTCTTCTTGGAGCGGCGTTTGTCACGGTTTTTGTCCTTGGGCTTTCCACCGCCTCCGCCAGGAGATGGGCCTTTGCGTATGCGGTCGTTCGGCGCCTCTTTGATCTCCGGCTTCGGAATCAGCTTACGTTCGCAGATGCCCCACAGGCTGGACGTGATGAAGTAGATGCACAGACCAGCGGGAACCTTGAAGAACATCAGTCCGATGAACAGCGTCATGAAAGACATCATCTGCTGCTGCATCTTCGTCTGCTCATCCGTCGCGGGCGGGGTGAACAGCTTCTGCTGCACCAGGAACAGGCAGACCGTGACAAGCGGCAGAATGTTGAGATACGGACCCAGCCAGCCGGTTTCGCTTAGGAAATATTCCGGCGACGTTCCCCAGTAAATCAACTGGTCGGGCGCCGCCAGGTTAGAGCACCACGGCATGCCGGGAATCAGCGGGCGGTCACGCAGTGCGATATCCACTGACAGACCGCGGTACAGTCCCAGGAAGATTGGCAACTGGACGAACATCAGCAGGCAGCCGCCGAACGGATTGTAGTTGTGCCGCGCGAATAGTTCTTTCTGCGCCTGCTGCTGCTTCTCCATATCGTTCTTGTACTTCTCGCGGATCTCCTTCATCTGCGGCGCCAGATGTTGCATCATCTGGGCGTTGCGGGCGGCTTTGCGGCTCAGGGGGAACATGCAGCCACGCACACAGATCGTCAACAGAATGATGGACAGACCGTAGCTGCCCGTGATCCAGTAGAAGATGTCCAGAATCTGCACCAGCGGCTTCGACACGATGCCAAACCAGCCGTAATAAACCGTTTCGCCCAGGCCGTATTCATCCACCAGCGGCGGTTCTTTAGGACCGGCGAACAGCACGAAACTTTGCTTCATGCTGGCTTCTGGTTTAACCTTTGCGGCCATGCTCTCAAGGCGGAACGATGTGTTGGCCGCCTTCGCACGCGAGGCACCTTCTTTGGTAGCTTCGCCCAGCACCAGCGCGTAAGCGGCCGACAGCTGACCGGGTTTCATCTTGTCGCCGGTTGCCGGCAGGATGGCCGAGGCGAAATACTGCGTATCCACCGCAACGTAATTCACGGTCGAATTGTCACGGTCCGCTGGATTCGACGTTGCCTTGAACAGCTGGTTATCGCCGGGCGCGTTCCAGGCATTCTTATAGATGGTGCTACAACCCAGCAGCGTGTGGCCGTTGGCGACGGTCTTCCAGACGATATCGCGGGCGCCGGCCCCTCCCCAGATGCTGGGGCTGATTTTATTTAGAAACCACCAGCCCTCTGATGGCAGCCCTTGTGGACCGTACAGTGCGTAACGGACGCTCTGCTCTTTTTCGCTGCGGTTGGTGATCTCGATTTCGAGGTTTAGATGATAGCCGGTCTGCGGAATAACCGTGGAGCCATCGGTTGGCGCCTCAGCCGCGGTTGCTTCTGCCTCTTCGGCGCCGGCGGCTTTCGTTAGCGAAAACCGTTTGGCCACTTCCCATTTTCCGCTCAGACCCGCATCAGCACTTTCCTTTTCAGTCAGCAGGCGGCGGAACACGACGGTGTCGCCCGTGGTTTCTTCCTCATCCAGTTCCCAGTTGCCAGTGAGCATGGAAGAAACGGTGCCTGCCTTGGTGGACTTATCGCCCATCAAAGTCATGCGGTACGACAAGGGCAGCCAATCAGCACGCGGCGCCGCGTCGACATAAGGTTCCGGCCGGAGAATAGAAACCGGGCGGCGGATGGCCAGCATCTCGACGGTGGAAGCTTTACCTTCCTTGGACTTCACTTTCAGTTTGATGACATCGCCAGGCTGCGTGTCTTCCATCGCACCGCGGAATTCCAGGGGCGTCTTCACCGCGGCGCCGTTGACTTCCTGAATCAGATCACCTGGCTTTAGCCCTGCGTCTTTGGCAGGCGTGCCGTCACCGGTCACATGAATCAAGGCGCCGTCTTTGGTGGCGGTCAGCGCCAGCGAGCCGATGTAGCCGTGCTTCAGTTGCAGATCGCGGTAACGCGGATTGGCCAGTTCAATTCGCTCGACGGTGCCGCCCTTGGTATTGAAAGTCGCTAACAGGCGGTATGGATTTTTCTCTAGGTCAGGGTCGATCGATCCGATCGCCACCCACTTCTGCTCGAGCTTCTTGGCCGCTTCTGGTTCTTCTGTTTCCGGCTTGTCTTCGCCTGGCTTCGGGTCATCTGCTGGTGGCTCGTTGCCGTCGGCGGCGCCTCCGTCGGCGGGCGGTTCGGGCTCGCCATCGACCGATGGGGCAGCGTCAGCGCCGACCGCAGTTGCGTCGGCAGCGGCTACGTCGGCGGCAGGTTCAGCGGGTTCGTTGCCTGCAAAGAACTGCGAAACGGCGAAATAGGTGAGAAAGATGGCCGCAGTGCCGGCGCAGAAGGTCAGAAATCGTTTATCCACGTCTAATCAGCCTTTCGGGCTGGGGGCAGGCGGATGTGCCAGAAGATTTGGTTGGAATGGGGCCGTAACGGCGTGCAATAACCCGTTATTCTCCCGACAGCGTGTAATCTTGCAATGGGAGTCCGCAGAATCCCAACGAGCCTTACGCGATTGGTCCACCGCTATTTGTGCAACCAGCCGTCGTTAAAGCAATTGCGCCCGGGCAACAAGCTCTTTATTGATCGAAATATTCTGGAACTTTCCGCTATCCTCAAGCAGTTTCTGCACTTGCGGAGCGATAGTGCGGCTGATTTCCATCATCAGCCAGCCGCCGGGCCGCAGCCGTGTGGCAGCCTGTTCGATCAGCCGGACGATCACCTCGGTGCCATCCGGCCCGCTGAGCAATGCGACGCGTGGTTCGTGATCTTTGATATGGATGGGCAGGCCGTCGTATTCTTCTTGCGTAATATAAGGTGGATTACTGACGATGAAGTCGAACTTCTGATCTGCGGGCAACGCGGCCAGCAGATTGCTTTCTATAAGCTGCGTTTTATCGTCGACCTTATGATCGTGCACATTGCCTGCGGCAACTTCCAGAGCCGCCGGGCTGATGTCGAGCAAGGTTACCTGCGTACGGGGTAGATAATGGGCCGCGCTGACGCCGATAGCGCCGCTGCCACAACCGACATCTGCGACAGTCAGCGTCCGGCTTTCGTCCGCCGTCAACAGTTTCTGCGCCTGGTCAATCAGCGCCAGCACCAGCGATTCTGTTTCGGGGCGGGGGATCAGCACGTCGCAATTGACGCGGAATTTCAGCGAGTAGAACTCCTTCTCGCCCAGCAGGTACGCACACGGCTCGCCCGCCGCCCGGCGTTTCACCAGTTCGCGGAACTTGGCGCGCGGTTCGTCCGCGACAGGTTCTTTGAAGCCTTCCAGATACAGGTTCAGCCGCTCGCACTGTAGGGCGTGAGCCAGCAGTAGTTCCGCCTCCAGCCGCGCGTTCTCCATACCGCGGCCTTTGAAATAGTCCGTGGTCCAGTCGAGTAGCCGCTGGATCGTCCATACTTCCGTCTGAGACATCGCTACATCCCTGATTACGAATCGAGATCGCCCATTTCGTCGCGCAGCGCCTGGCGATCGTGCTCCACAAGCCCGTCTGTCAGCGATTGTACATCGCCCGCGATGACCTGATCCAGCTTGTACAGCGTCAAGTTGATACGGTGATCCGTCACGCGGTTTTCCGGGAAGTTATAGGTGCGGATGCGCTGGCTGCGGTCACCGGAGCCAATCAGCGTTTTACGCTCCTCGGCTCGCTTAGCCGCCTCTTCCTGTTGCTTAGCGTCGAACAGACGGGACTTCAGCACACGGAGCGCTTTGGCCAGGTTCTTGTGCTGGCTCTTTTCGTCCTGCATCGAAACAACGATACCGGTTTCCAGGTGTGTCAACCGCACGGCGCTGTCGGTCTTATTCACATGCTGACCACCGGGACCGCTGGCGCTGAAGGTGTCTTTGCGATAATCGTCAGGGGAAATGTTGATTTCAACGTCTTCCGGCTCGGGCATCACGGCGACCGTTGCGGCGGAAGTGTGAATGCGGCCCTTGGTTTCGGTTTCCGGCACGCGCTGCACCCGGTGGCCGCCGCTTTCGTACTGAAGTTCACGGTAGACGCCTTCGCCCGCGATACTGAGGGAGATTTCTTTGAAACCGCCCAGTTCGGTCGGGCTGGCCTCCAGCACTTCAAACTTCCAGCCGCGGTTTTCTGCATGCTTCTTATACATGTCGAACAGGTTGCGGGCGAACAGCGCGGCCTCGTCGCCACCGGCGCCGGCGCGGATTTCCATCACGCAGCGACCGCGGCCTGCCTCGTCTCCGCCGACGCTTTCGGTGAGGATCTCTTCCCAGATCTCTTCCCGCTGCCCACGGATGTCTTCCAGTTCCGCTTCCGCCATTTCCCGCTCTTCCGGGTCATCGCTGGCGGCCATTTCCTTGAGTTCCACCAGCTGATCATTCAGCTCTTTGAAGCGGCGGAAACGGTTGGCGGCCTTGGCCAGCGAGCCGTGTTCACGGGCGACCGCGGCAATCCGGTTACCATCGCCAAGCACTTCCGGGTCGGTCATCTGCTGTTCAAGTTCTTCGAACCGCGCGAGCCGTTTCTCTAGTTCGTCGCGAATACCCATTGGTCCGTTGCCTCTAAATCTGGCCGCATCTGTCAGGGATGTGGCCTGTCCGCCTGAAATTGAATGTGGAACTGCGTTGATGCTACTGCAATAACAGCGCGAGATGCGTGTTACTTGCGCGAAAGAAGAGAATTTCCCGCACAGCCCTGCACGCTTTGCTGTGAAGCATGCAGGGCGGGAAACTGCAAAACCGTCGGAGAGTTCTACCAGTCAGACCATAACTCGAAGTCTGCGGCGCTATAGCCAATGGCCCGGCGCCTTGACCGGCGGGACGGTGCGTAGAGGTCGGCTAAGAATCGCCAGCGGCGCCTTCTTCGGGCTTGGCGGCGGCTTTCTTCTTGCCCTTTTGCAGGCTGCCGTAGCTGCCCTTTTTGAACTTGCTCTGGAACTTCTCAATACGGCCCGCAGCGTCTACGTACTTCAGCTTACCCGTATAAAACGGGTGGCAGGCGTTGCAGATATCGATCTTCAATTCGGGGCGGGTGCTACGTGTGGTAAACTCGTTACCACAACCGCACTTCACCACGGTTTCCTGATAGTCAGGATGGATGTCACTTTTCATCACAATATTCCTTAACCCGGGCCAGGCTAATCCCTACGCTGAACGATACAGCGCAGTCACCGGGCCACTTGCTAGATTTGAGTTGCAAATTATAGGAGCAACCGGGTTAACCGGCAATGCGACGCTTGCTAATTATATATTGTGTGAGAATACCGCCTTACGACGGCGGATTGGACACCAGTTAGACATCCCAGGTTCAGCAGATGCCTCCATTTTACATATCGCCGTTTTATTGGCCGCTGCCAGTGCTTTTCGTGGTGCTCATCGCCGGCGGCTGCCTGTCTGCGGACGAACAACAGGCGTATGACTTGCTCGGCAAGGCACAATCGGCGGCAGCATCGGGCGATCATGCCAAGGCGGTGCAGCTGGGCCGCGCCGCCGTTGCCGCTGATGAGAAGCTTGCTGTTGCCCACTACCTGTTAGGCCGTGAGTTGTTCTGTGCAGGCAAACCGGCGGAATCTGTCAAAGCGTTCGATCAATACGTCGCCCTTCGTCCCGCGGCGGCCTCCCGGCAGTGGGAACGCGGAATCTCCTGCTACTATGCGGGCGAATTTAAGAAGGGCGCCGACCAGTTTGCGTTGTATCAGACCTATCACGATAACGACTTCGAGAATTCCGCCTGGCGGTATCTGTGCGTCGCCCAGGTTGATGGCGTCTACAAAGCACGCCGCAATCTGCTCCCCATTAAGAACGATCCACGCGTCCCGATGATGGAGATCTACCGGCTGTATCAAGGCAAAGCCAAACCGGCGGACGTGCTCAAGGCGGCGCAGGCAGGCGAACCATCCGAGCAGGATCTCGCCGCGCGGATGTTCTATGCGGACCTCTATTTAGGTTTGCATTACGAAGTAAACGATCAACCAACACTGGCCCGCAAGCACATCCTGGCAGCCGCGGCGAATGACAAGCCCAACCCGCGTGTAAACCGCTACATGTGGGAAGTCGCCCGCATTCACGCCGCGCAGCTCAAGGCCGCAAAGAAGCCTGATGCCCCATGAGCGAAGAACTGTGGACCCGGCAGATGGAATGGGCGATCACGTCCACCTCCGACCATGCCCTGCACGATAGCCAGTTCCGCGCGAACGCGCTGGATCAGGCGCGGTGCATGATGCAGATCGCGCGGCGGAATGTGGAAACGATTGTCGACCGCCTGCAAGACAGCGGCTATGAATTCGTCACCCCAGAGATGGCGCACCAGCCGCCGCAGGCGGACGTGGCGAAGAACGTGCAACTTCTCGCTTCGCGCGGCATCTATGTTCCTGTCGCCCTGCAAGCCTGGCTGGAAGTCGTTGGTTGCGTCAGCCTCATCGGCAGCCACCCCAGCTGGCCAAATACAGGCTGTCTGGGTGTAGGGCAGCAGGAAGGTATCTGGCTGGCGGACCCGCTGGTGGTGTTCTTCGATGCACAAAGCGTCCTGCAAGAGTTCGCGGCCTGGAACCGGCAGCAAGACAGCGAAGAGACGCCCGGCGGAAGCGGCGCCCCATTCTGCATTCCGTTCGCACCTGATGATACGCAGAAAGCCGGACTCAGTGGCGGGTGCCCTTATCAACTGGCGACCGACCGCGATAGCATCGACCCGTTCGTCCTGCACGAACGCCGCCGGTGCAGCTTCGTAGCGCACCTGCGGCATGCCTTCGCGTGGGGCGGCTTCCCTGGATTCGAGTTTATCCGGGAGCCGCCATGGGATTTCATCAACAGGATGAAAGCGGATCTTGAACTGCTTTGACGTGTTGCGGCTATTTCCGCAGGAGCGCTTTCAGATCAAACGCCGCGGGCTTCACGGCGGTGTCGCGCCGCGGCCAGTCGTTCGCCGGCTTCTTCTCATCCGATGCATCCCCTGGCACCGGCGGCAGCAGAAGCGGCGTGCGATTCTGCGCGGGTGGAGCAGCAGGCTGTGCGGGCAGAAGCCGCAACGGGTCCAGCGCGTCAGGCACACTCTGTTCTGCGGGAGTTTTCACCGGCGCGGTTTCAGATGGTGCGGAAAGCAGCTTCGCTTTACGCATCGCCGAGTGATTCTCTGCAGCAGGTTCTTCCACGTTTTCAATCACCTGGGCGGAACTGGCGCCGGCTGCTTTCAACTCGCCTTTGCCGGTCACGCTCGGACCCGCAGCTTGTAGCAGGTCGTACAGCAGCACTTCGCCATCATCTTTAACGGGCGGCGGCGTCTCAATCTCTTCTCCCGCAGGTTCTTCGGTTGCTGGCGGTGCAGTGTCAGATTCTGGCACTGGTTGCAGATCCAACAGCGGGCTGCGGTTATCGATAGGCGTCAGGCAGGCTTCGGGCAGACGGATGCCGTTCTTACCTCCGACAGGTCCCGGATCCACCCAGATGCCTTCGGGCGTAAGCTGCATGATGCCCAGATCCAGGTCCAGAGACCTACGAAGTGATTCGTAGCTGAGCCAGACGCTCAGGAAGTCATTCTGGGCGGACTGAAGGTCGTTCAAAGCAGATACAAGGTCACGTGTCGTCGTGGCGCCAAACTGCTGGGCTTCCAGTTCGCCTGGACGCGGCGGACGTTCCAGCTGAGCCAGTTCGAACTGTTCGATAGCGGTGCGGATGGCTTCGCGACGTAGTTCAAAGTTCAACTGGTTCAGTTCCACGTTCCGCAGGATCGCACGCAGCCCCTGCGCGGCGCCATCCTGAAAACGGTAGTAGCTGCGGCGGGCCTGCTGATAGGTGATCAACGCCTGCCGGTAAGAGTTACGTTCAGCCAGACGATTCAGCGGGGCATCGAATTGCACGCCAACCCGCAGCCGGCCTGCATCGGCCTGAAGGTTAAGCGGGTTGTCACCCACGGCGCCGATATCACCACTGAACAGGATGTTCAGCGAGCTTTCAAGTTCGTCAGCGTTGAATTCAATCAACCGCCACGAATCAACCAGCGCGGCCCGGGTGTTCATCCAGTCCCGGCGGTACTGCCGGGCAATTTCCAGAGCCTCAGCCGGCTGCAGATCCACGGCGGGCAGACGCACGGTTTCTGTCCGTGCACGAGCCTGAATGAGCATGATTTCCTGAACGATATCCACCAGCTCTTTGATCAACTGCGGCAACGGCTGGAAGGCTTTTTCACGCAACGCCTTGGTCAGAGCTTCCGTTCCTAGTTCCGGGCCGTCCTGCTCAATGCTGTTGACATTTTTTGTGAGCGTTTTCAACTGTTCTTCCAGCGATTGCGGATGATCCGCCAGTTTACGTTCGAGACACGCCAGCGCGTCGCGCAGCAAATCTGGCGTTCTCCGCAGCCGCTCGATATTCAGCACATCAGGACTCACGTCGTAGCGTGGCACGGTTTCATCGTCGGAATACGCGAACGACTTCCGTGGTGGACGCTTTCGTAGTTCCTCCAGGTCGGCGACACGCTCGTCCATGACCTCCACAAGCTTTTCGATATCCGCTTTGGCCGAAGGTACGGTTGTCTCCGAAACTTTGCGGCGGATTTCTTTTAACTTCTCAATCTGCTGCTTCAAGCTGGCGACTTCCCGCGCGACGTTTTCGTTCCAGTCGATTTTCAGATCGCCCGCCAATCTGCCCGGAGCGTCGTCTTCAGGCGCCGCAGGTGGCGGCAGTTCCGGCACGACAACGCCCGGCGCCAGTTCTGGTTCGGGACCGTCTTCTTTTGGTAGTGCGCCTTTGGCGACTTTATCGAGATCGCACTGATACTTCGCGTCCTTCGCAGCAGCGCCGGGAGCTTCGCCCAGAGCCTTCAAGATGACATCGCCGATATCATTCTGCAATTTGCCGAGTTCCGACTGCGTTTGCAGGATGTCCGGCGTCACCAGATTAAACGGCTGCACGATCCGGTCTGAGATTTCCACCTTCAACTGCGGCGGAAGCCCTAACGAAATCTTGTATGCATCCAGCGAAGATTCGTAGTTGGTCTTGGAGCTAATCAACCGGCTCTCGGCGCCGTACAACGCCTGCCGGGCCTGCTGCACCTGAAGGCTGTTGATGCGGCCGGCCATCGAATATGCTTCCAGCTCCGCGAGGCTGCCCCGCAGGGCGGCGACATTGGTTTCCTGGTTGCGGATCTGTTGTAGCTGCTGAACCAGGCCCAGATAGCCGCCTACCTGCCCGGGATTCACACCGCCGTCGCCGGTTGCAAACGAAGCGGCCGATGTACCCGTGCGGCGGACGGGGCCAGGGCCGGCGTTTCTGCCGGTGACCGTTTCCACATAGAAGGCGCGTTTAAAGCGTTCCATCTGCCGCACGTTGGCAAGCAGATTACGTTCAGAAACCGTCAACGATTCAAGCACACGATCGCGGCCGGCGCCGCGTAGCAGCGGTTGCACTAGGGCGAAGTCCAGCAGCGTCGTAGCCATTTGCGTATCCGGACCAGAAAATTCCCACACAATGGAATTAGCCAGCCCGACAATGAGTTCGGTGCCTGTGGCGCCGAGTTTCTGAAAACCGATGCCCCGCGGCCCGGTTGAAAAAGTGCCGGCCTGCAACTGGCTGGAAGATTCACCGCCGCCGCGCGTAACGCCATCGGCTGTGAACTGCGCCTGCACGCCGCCGAAGAATTGCGTGTCAAAGCGGAATCGCTCGAAGCTGACGTCGAGCGCTGAAAGATAAAGTGTTTCAAGCTGCGACTGATAATCGGGCGAATGCAGCAACGCCATCCGCACGGCGCCATCTTCGTCAATCTCAACGACACCGTCTTCATCCATCGGCAACTGGGCGGCCCAGACCGGGTTTTCGACGTAAGGTGTATCGCCGTTGGCGTGCCACTTGGGAAAAGCGCGTTTGCCATCGATGTAGTGCATCAATTCGTGCGATTTTGCATCGTCTCGCGGCATCGGCGGCCCGTCTTTGCAGAACGGATCGTACATCCGCGATCCGTACGGCAGCTCAATGGAGTACTGCTCCAGATCCCAGTGCGGATGGTTCGCCTTCTCTTCGATCAGCGTATACGCGTCGAGATCAGCCTGCTCGCGGTAAAACGCACGCGAACAGCCTGTGGCGGCAATCGCCACGGCGACAAGTATCAGGCATAGCAACCTGAAAGAATGATGAACATGCATCCGCATGGAGTTCCCTCAACCAGAACATTGCCAGGCGGTAAAGTCGACGGCCAAACGGCAGTCCTCCTAACCCGCAAAGCTTTACATATCCATATTTCGGGAATAACCGGCCGGGACTTGAGCGATTATATTATCTAAGAGGGTCGGGGAGGCTGTTTCACAAGTTCCACCTGCGACTGCACTTACGCTGCTGTGCTACCGCTTCTGAATGCTTGACTGGCTGCGAAACCCTGCCTAATATCGGGAATAGGCTGCCCTATATCACCTTGTTTGACGGATAACCGGCATTTATTTGCCTGCTAGCAGCAATCATGGCGTGCTGCCTTATCTGGCGACTTATACTAAGTAAGATTCGTACGTCCCCGCACTTCAACCGCTGAAATTCACATGGTTATTGCTGTACAAGCTGGCTTCGTCATCCTGGCGATCTTTATGCTGGTAGCACTCATTTTCTGCCTGAAGTCGTGGAAGTTCTTCCATGTGTTTGCCGTTTTCCTGGTTTTCTGCGCTGTCCCACCCTTCCTGGTCTACGCAAGCTTCGTGCTGAAAACGCGCATGGCCTGGATGAGCTGGCATAGCTATTACGAGAAAGAAGTCGCCACCAGAACTGCCGAAGCGGTGAAGCTGCGTTCCGGCGATCTGGATGCGGTGAAGCAGGACCTGGACAACGTGGCCGAAGCGCAGGAACGCTACAACGCGCTGCTGCACGGTCGCGGTCGCGTCTGGCGGGATGTGAAGCCCAGCGCTCTCAACGCCGCTGGCACGCAGATGACCGTCTCAGTACCCGTGCCGAGCACCGCCCCACCCACACCACCTGCGGCAGCACCCGCCGATGGCGCCCCCGCAGCTCCGGCCGCACCCGAACCGCCACCCGTCATTCCTTCCGACACAACGCTGTTTGTCTTCCGTGACATCCGCACGGCAGAGGGTATTCCCGTTCCCAACGAGTACGTCGGATCTTTCAAGGTCGTCGCCAGCGCCCCTGGTTCGGCCACACTTTCGCCAGTACGGCCGCTGGATGCGGTGCAAAAGCGTATCGCTCAAACGGCTGACCCACGTTTCACCTGGTCTCTGTACGAAACGATGCCGATCGACCGGCACGACGTTTTCACCGACGACAGCTTCACCGACGAAGAACGGCAGAAGTTCATTCCGACCATTGCCAAGCTGAAAAGTATGTTGCCCAAGAACGCATACTTCCCGGCTTCGATGACGCCTGAAGAGTACGACAAGAAGATCGCCGACATCCATCGCAACTTCGAGATCAGCGTGCTGCACGACGGCAAACCGATTTCCGAACTTGAGGCAGCCTACCCCGGCGTCTTTGTCGCCAACAAAGACGAGACGGTCGCCGAAGTGGAATTCACGCAGGACCACAAGATCATCGTCGACGCTGAAAGTCCCGGTCAGGATTCATCAAGTGAAACCGCGTACGACTCGCAAGGCCGGGCACAGATCAGTTCGCTGATGCAAAGCCACGATCCCGTTTCCGCCGGCGCCGACAGCGATTACAGCACCAAAGACGGCAAAGCCTTAAATTACACGCAGTTCCGCGACAAGCAGCGGGCAATCCTCGACCTGGAAACGGCTGAAGAACTTCAACGCGACGGTGTGCTGAAAATCGTCACCAAACTTTACCGCCGCAAGTTGCACGACTTTGAAGAAGAGTTCCGCGACCACTACCTGCGGCAGAACGCGTTGCGCAGCAAGCTTGAAGTGCTTCGCGCAGAGAACGCTGCGCTAACGGTGAAAGTCACACAGCTTAGCGGTCCCGATCCGGACGTGGTCGGCGGTCTGCAAAAGGAACGTGAAATCGAAGTCGAGACACTGCGGGCTGACCTCAAGGGCTACCAGAATGAGCAGGTTGAACTCGCCAAAGCGATTGACGTGATGAAGCAGAATAAGGCCGCCTACTACCGGAAGCTTGGCGCACTCTACAACCGTAATCTGGCGCTTGCGAATGAGCTGGCGGAAATCCAGAAGCAGATTCTGACCGAAGCTGAAAAACGCGCCCAGGAAGCTGCTGAAAAAGCCCGTAACGAAACCTGATCGTTACGACCATCTATCTGATAGGTACGGCCTACCACGCACAAGGCTCTCCACGGATTACTCCGGCGGCGAGCCTTTTTGCTATACTTCCCCTACATTTACGTGCTTCCGGTAGCTTGAAGGGTGCTCATAGTGTTCAGGTATTTCACGGGCGTTTGTCTGCTTCTGCTAACGGCGACCTCCCAACTTGCTTCTGCGGCGCCCGCACGATTCTCAGCCGTTTTCCGCAACGGCGAAACGGTTCAGTCCGACCGCATTACCGACTGGTACAAAGAAGATCAGTCGCCCCGGATCGACGGCAAACTGCTGTTTGATGACAACAATCCGATACGCACCCTCCACGACCGGGAAGCCGCCGTTCAGCGCACGCCGGAGGCTTTCCTCGAAACCTTCAGCGGCGACCGTCTACCCGGCGTTGTTGAACAATACGTTTCGACCCGCGCAAGTTACGAACCTGTCCCCGCGCATCTGGTGCTCAAGCCTGCCTTTGAACTCCGGCCGCCTACAACCATCGTCGAGCCGCGCATCCGCGTTCTGCCGAAGTTTGTACGTCGCATCGTGTGGCAACAAACAGGTGAAAGAGAGTACCAGCCAGGGCGCATCTTTTACCGCGATGGCCGCACCGCGGATTTCCGCGCCGCGCGTTTTAATGAAAGTTCCGTGACACTGCTGGCTGCCACAGGCGTGTCACGGGCGTTCTTCGCGGAAATTGCCGAACTGCACATGCCCAGCAATGCAGCCTCTGAATGGGACCACTGGTTCGATGAACTGGCCATCCTGGCGCCGAACGGCGAGGACACACTATTCCAGTGGGAGACAATCCACGGCGGCAGGCTAACCGCTTCATTGCAGCGTTTTACCGCCACAGTCAAAGGAAATCCGGCGGATATTGACCGCTGGGTGCATGCCGCCCAGCCCGCCTGGAGCCTGGATATCATCTGGATCGCCAGTGGCGAAATCTGGCGCCGCGTCTTCTTTGCGGCCCACGAAGCGCCGCTGCTTCGTGTTTCGCCTACGGCCACTACCAGCAGCGCGTTCGGTGGCGCCAGAACCTGGCGCCGTGACAAAAATGTGTCAGGCGGCATGCTGACGGGCGACGGCAAAGCATTTGCCTGGGGCGCCGGTGTCCACGGCTCCACCACGTTACGCTTTCCGCTGCCGCCTTGCGCCGCGACCTTCACCACATCTGCAAACCTGGATGATACAACCGGCGACGGAGGATGCGTACGTGTGAAAATCCGCGTTGTGCAGAACGACGACCAGACGGGTAAAGAACTTTACTCCAGCGGATTTGTCACTGGGAAATCTGAGAATCTGTCGTCGGGAATGCTCGACACCGGCGAATCACCAGAAGGGCAGTCACGGACGTTACTGCTTGAAGTCGATCAGGCGCACGAAGGCCGCCCGGCAGGAGCCGATCCGCTGAACATCCGCGACCGTTTGAACTGGCTCGAACCGCTGCTGACCTTCACCCCGGAAGATGTCAAACAACGGCTAAAATCCAGAACGCCCGGCAGTATGCACGCATGGAACGAATGGGAATGGCAAGCGGGCAACGAGCCTGTCTGGGAGCATCACTACAAAGACATGGATGATGGTCTGGGGCGATTTAGAACGCTTGTGTCTGTCAGCGACAATCCCTTACTGCTGAGGCGGAAGGTGGAACTGCCCGCCGACAACAGCCGCAACTTTCTGATGCTGGCGGTCGCGAGTACGAAACAGAACAACAAAGCCGCCAGGCTGGAAGTCCGCATCGATGGCCAAGCCATTGGCGAATACGAAGTTCCCGTGCGAAACCGCCGCTACCCGATGCCTGAGCCTATTGCTGTAAAGCTCGACGATTTCGCAGGCAACGAAGTGGAACTGGAAATCGCCCAGATGCCCCGTGGTGAACGCGTATTCGTTGAATGGTCCGCGATCCGTTTTTCGCCACACCTTCCCGCCCTAGCGCCGCTGCTAGAAGACAGCCAGAAGTTTGTCGCCGTCGAGAATGGCGAGGGGGAAAACCCGGGCGATGCTGCGGGCAAGGCCGTCTGGTTTGACGAAGACCATCACAGCGGTAAGCAGTGTCTGAAGTTGACACCCGCGGGAGATTTTCACTACGAGCTGGATGAACCACTGCTCATCCGTGCCGATCCGGGCTGGGGCGAATTCCGGCACCTGCGGTTCGCCTTCCGCAAGTTCGGCAAAGGCAGAATCAGCCTTGAGCTAAATGGCGCCACGCGCCGGGGAGAACCGATCCGCTACGACGCCGGGACGGGTGAACCGGTTAAGGGAGAAGCCAAACGCGTTTGGGTGCAGAACCTGCCGTCTGAATGGATCGTTATGACGCGCGACCTGTGGTCGGAGTTTGGCGATGCAGAGATCACCGGCATCACGCTCAGCGCGGTCGATGGCGAATACGCCTTGTTCGACCATATTTATCTTGGCCGCACAGCTGACGACTTTCGGAAGATCGTCGCCGATTCGACCCCGGAAGACACCAACCGCAACGCCCGCCGGGAACTGGTTCAGCATGTCCTGGATAAGGTGCTGCCCGCGACGGTCGCCTACAAAACCGCAGACGGGCGTACAGGCACCGGCGTGATCATCAACGACGGCGGCGAAATTCTCACGGCGGGACACGTCATCGCGGCGCCAGGGAAAGACGTGACAGTTTACCTCCACGACGGACGTCAGCTACAGGGCAAAACGGCAGGCATCTTCCGCGAACTGGACCTCGGCATGATTAAGATCAACGACGAAAAGCCGCTGCCCTTCGCCGCTGTGAACGAGGCGGAAGATCTCTCTGAATCAGGACTTTATGTCGGTGCGTCTTACACTTCCTCCCATCAGGAAAAAGACAAGCCGGTGACGTACATCAATGGCGTGCGCCGTGTGTTCAGGCAACTGGTGTGGGGTTCTTATCAGACGAAAGACTATTCCACCGGCGCGCCGTTGTTCGACGAAGGCGGTCGTGTTGTTGGCATCCACTTCCGCACCAGCCGTTACGGCGGCTTCATGTACACGCGGGTCAACGCCATTACCCGCGACCTTCAGAAAATGCGTCGGAATGAAATCTGGGGAAAATGGCCGCCCGCTTCGGCGCCGGTGCTTGGTGTGCAGATTGAGAGCATCCGCGCGGGCGCCAAGGTGACGGAGGTTTCTGAAGATTCAGCCGCGGCGAAAGCGGGTGTGAAGACCGGCGACATTTTCAATAAGGTCGACGACCGCTCTGTTGTAAGCCTGGATGACATCTACGAAGTGTTGGCCGACAATGACGTTGGCGATACTGTCCAGGTAGAGCTGTCGCGTGACGGCAAAAAACAGACGTTGCAACTAAAGCTTTCTCCCCGCACACCTTAATCACGCACAAATACCATCCGGTCGCCGACCGAACCGCTGCCTTCTATGCGGTGTCCAGCTAATATAGAGCAGGCAATCAGCTGGCCCCCTTGAGGTGACACCGCAACGATGTTTGGCATTTCTTATCTGAAGTCGACGCCGACCACGTATCTGATCCGCTACAAGAACGGCAAAGTTGTGGCCGAAGGCGCCGGCATCTCCATGCTGTTCTTCCGGCCCAACTCCATCATCGTACGCATCAACCTGGCAAGTCAGGATCTGCCGTTCGTCTTCGAGCAGCAGACGCTCGACTTTCAGGACGTGACCATTCAGGGAAACATCACCTTCCGCGTGACGGAACCCGCCAAGCTGGCTCAGCAGCTTGACTTCTCTATCGACGCCCGGGGCTTCCACCAGTCGGACGACCCCGACGCACTGCGCGACCGGCTGGTCCGGCTGGTGCAGGTGGAATCGCAGGAGTTTGTCCGTCAGCGGCGCATTGTTGAGATGCTGACGGCTGGCCCGGAACTGACCCAGCAGCTTGTTGATTTTGTCGCTGCTGACAAGCAACCGCAGACACTGGGCCTGCAGATCGAATCGCTGAGCGTGCTATCGATCAAAGCCACGCCGGAAGTCGAGTCGGCGCTGCAGGCCGAAACACGTGAAGCCACCTTACAGAAGGCGGATCAGGCAGTGCACGAACGGCGTAAGCTGGCCATTGAGGCGGAACAGGAAATCCGCGAACGCGAACTGCAGAACCAGCGCGTCATCCAGGAAAAACAACGGCAGGTCCGCGAGGCCGAACTCGCCGCCGATGTCGCCATCGAAAAAGGCCGCGAAGAACTTGTAGCGCAGCAGGCAAGCAACGAAAAGACTTTGGCCGAAGCCCGCACGCAGACGCTGAAACAGACGATGGACGCGCTTGGCGCCGTGGACTGGAAGACAATCGCGGCGTCTTCGGGCGGAGCCGATGCGAAACAACTGATTGCGATGGCCTTCGGTCAGCTTGCTGAAAAAGCGGAGAAGATCGGGCATCTTGATATCTCGCCCGGACTGTTACAGCAACTGATGAACAAGCGGACAGAAGATTAGTGTTACGACCATCGGTAAGTGTCACGTTGAGTCACGGAAGGCCGTAGGTCAGGCGCCCGCCTGACAACGCAACGGGAACCACCTCAAACGATGTCAGGCAGGCGCCTGACCTACGGCTGATGAAAGAGCGGACAGAAGATTAGGCAGTTGTTGCGCAGCTTGTTTAAGAGGAATTGCCGATGGGCATGTCGCCTTCCATTGCACTGGTGACCACAGAAACGCGGCTGACTGGACTGCTGGCCAAATGGGGCACCAAGGGTTCGGCCAAGTTCCGCATGAAATCCAAGCGGTCGCAGTTTCAGGAGCAGAACGCCGGCGCCGTGCTGCAGGAGGAAGCCACGTTTGACCGCTATGTTGAAGAGGATGAGGAATACCAGTCGGTAGTCAAACGCATTCGCTCTGAACTGGAAGGACTTGGCTACCCCGTTGTTCCGGTGCCACGGGCTTATGTGTCGAACTATTACTTCGGCATGACCGAAGCAGTGGTGGTAGTCGGCCCGGATGGACTGGTCGCCAACACTGCCAAGTACGCGGGTGATCTTCCATTGATCGGCGTGAACCCGATGCCGGACCGGTACGATGGCGTGCTGCTGCCGTTCCAGGCCAGTGAGGCGCGGCGCGCCGTGCGGCGGACTCTGGAAGGGAAAGCCGCCGATACCCGTGTGACGCTGGCGAAAGTGGATCTATCAGACGGTCAGTCGATGCTGGCGTTCAATGACTTTTACATCGGCCGTCAGACACATGTTTCCGCCCGCTATGTGCTTTACAGCGGGCAGAAATCCGAGAGCCAATCTTCCAGCGGCGTCATCATCGCCACCGGCGCCGGCTCTACGGGCTGGCTCAGTAGCGTCTACAACATGACCGCCGGCATCAACCGTGCGCACGGAGTCCGCGAAACTATTCCGCAGCCGCTAAGCCGGGATGCAGCCGCGCTGCGATGGGTCGTCCGCGAGCCGTTCCGTTCGCCCACCAGCGGCACCAGCCTGGTGACCGGCGAGGTTACGCCTACGGAGCCACTGCGACTGGAAAGCCTGATGCCCGAAGGCGGCGTGATCTTCTCTGACGGGATTGAGTCTGACTATCTCGAATTCAACAGCGGCGCCATCGCCAGCTTTTGCATCGCCCCGCAGCAAAGCCGGCTAGTCGTACCTTCTTGAGGACGCCGCCGGGCAAGAGTTTGACCGCGCGTTATGATGATGGCTGGAATCAAACGCGTTGAAGGAAAGCCATCATGCCGCAAGCTGCAAAGAAAGACTTCACCAGCTCGTGGTGGTTTACTATCTGGCGGTTTGTCCGCGCGGTGCTTGTTGTCTTCTTAATGGTCATACTCATGCTTTCGTACTTTGAAGAATCGCTGATCTTCCCGGCTCCTCCTGCCCATGAAGGGAACTGGGAGGTTACAGTGCTTGGCGGCGAGGATGTGTTCTTTGAAACCAATGACGGTGTCAAGCTGCACGGCTGGTACTTTGAGCACCCGGAGCCAAAGGCGATCCTGATGTTCGCCCACGGAAACGGCGCCCACCTGGGGTTTCTGGGCGAATACTTGCAGGCGCTGCGTGATGATTATCAGTGCACTGTGTTCGCCTTCGATTATCGCGGGTATGGGAAAAGCGAAGGCCGCACCACCGGCAAGGGTGTGTTAATCGATGCACACGCGGCGCATGCATGGCTGTGCGAGCGGACCGGGGCTGACCCGCGGGAACTGGTGCTGGTGGGTCAATCGCTGGGCGGCGCCGCTGCGGTGGAGCTAGCCGGGGAATACGGCGCCAGAGCCCTGGTGCTGGAACGCACTTTCAGCAGCCTGCCAGACGTGGCCGCCCATCACTACTGGTGGGCGCCCGTGCGGTGGCTGATGCGCACAAGACTGAATTCGCTCGAACGCATCAAGCACTATCAAGGGCCGCTGTTGCAGATCCACGGAGACGCCGACCGGGTCGTCCCTTTCGAGCTTGGCAAACGACTGCACGATGCCTGCCCAAGCGGCTCCAAGCTGTTCATCATGACGCCCGGCGGCGGCCACAACGACCCGCTGGAGCCTAATTACCTTTTGAAGCTAGGCTCGTTCCTGGAAGAGCTACCGCCGCTGGGTCCTGAACCTTTGCGATGATTCAATCGTCTTCATCGGATGATGGCCCGGCATCTTCCTCAGCGGGTGCACCGGGCGGCAGATCATCTTCTGTGACGTTGGACGGTTCGACGTTATCCTTCCGCGGCTTGGTGCGTGGCTTGCGTCGTTTCCGTTTTGCCGGTGGCGGCGTGAGCGTCCCCCACCGCTTCAGGCGGTAAGCCCGGATGCCGTAGTAAGTGGCCAGGTAAGACGGAATTGCGAAGGCAAGCGCAACAACGATGCTGCCCAGCCACAGCGGCGCGGCGATGTCTGCAAATTCCGTCCAGTAGAACTTAACCGCCGGCCACCATCCCGGCGGCGGATTATAAAGACGTTCCCACCATTCATCTCCTTTGTACGGCTGCCAGAGGATGATCCGGCCGACCCAGTACGTCCCGTAGAAGATGGGGATCATGGTGGCGGGATTCGAAATCCAGACCACCGGCAGCCCCGCGGCGCGGTTTGCCCGTAGTATCCAGGCGAAGAAAATCACCAGCACCATCTGGAAGCCAACCGTTGGCGTGAAGGCGATGAACATTCCCACCGCAACGCCCAGCGCGAGTTTGTGCGGTGGATCGTCTGCGTGCAGCAACTGATAATAGACGAAGTCGCGAAACTTCCGGGGCCACAGCTTGACCGAAGAAAATATATTCGCCACGGTCATAGGCCGCCGTCTGGACGATACGATTGATTGAGAACCAGGACCGTGAAATCGCGGAGGACCATCACCGGGCAGGACTGCCGCAGCGTTTGCCGTGAACTTCGGGCAGCAGGCAATGGTCAATTCATCCTGTAACGGTTAAACATTACGAGGATGAACCAAACACGGACAACTACATCCTAATCGGAAAGTATAAGCTTCAAAGTGGACTGGACGGTCGCCGGTGGGAATTTTCCCGCGGGAGGAAAGTCCGGGCTCCAAAGGATAGGGAGGTCGGTAACGCCGACCAGCCGCAAGGTTAGGGATCAGTGCAACAGAAAGTAAACCGCCTACCGCTGCGCCTTGTGCGCAGCGCGGTAAGGGTGAAACGGTGCGGTAAGAGCGCACCAGCAGCCGGGGCGACCCGGTTGGCTAGGTAAACCCCTCCCGGAGCAAGGCCAAACAGGGAGAATGCGAAGCACGCTTCGCAGCGGAGCGATCCGTTCCGCAACAACTCCCGGGTAGGCTGCTCGAGGCGCCAGGCAACTGGCGCCCTAGATAAATGACCGCCACGCTGGCAGTTTACTACCAGCGGACAGAACCCGGCTTACAGGTCCACTTTGAAGCTTTCCTTCCACCTCACCACAAACTCCACGTGGGAGGCGCAGCCGGCAAGCAGCTCTTCGGGCGGCAGACATTTGCCTGCTACCGGGCAGATCAGTCGTTGGGAACAAGCTGTTCATCAATGACTTGCAGCAGCTTTGAAATGCAAAGCTTGTTCATGCTGGTCTGGCGATCGTGAGCTTCGGCGCGGAGCGATTCGTGCAGGCTCTGTGGCATGCGGACGGTAATCACGCGGGTTGGCTCTTTCGAGTCTTCTTTGGATTCTGTGCTAGCGACACGCAGACGGGCAACCATCTGCTGAATCTCTGCGTACTCTTCCGTCTTCTTGAATTCTTCCAGCTCTTCACGGGTAGTGAACAGCTTGTTGATTTCGCCATCGACACCAAGCAGTTCGCGGAAGAAGGTAATCCAGTCGGGGGTCTGCTGGTAAAGCTCCATCGCGAAACGAAGAGCGTCCTGTCCCTTTTCGCGATCTGTCTTGTGTTCGTAGGTTCCTGGCATTTCCGGTTCCTTCCCTAGGAAACTGAATCTAAAGCAGCTGATTCAGGTCGCAATCTGGTTGAGTCTGATGCTCAGACAGGCCTGAATTCCGCTGCGGGTAAAACCGTGGCAATCATGTGCCATCACTTGGAAAACGGGTTTACCTGAATCGCAGCTTTGAAGTCAAGAGCATCACTTATGTACTTACGCTGCTAGCACTTGCGACGCTTGCACAGCACTGCTTGCACATGCAGCAGCACTGCCTACTTTATGTGCAGAGGGGCCGCTGCCTAGTTTTTAAGCAGCCCCATTTTCGACCCCGGAAATCGTTGCAGAATTAATTTTCAAAAAAACTGGAAATAGTTCGCAAACCGTTAAGAGAACGCCACCAGATGCACCGCTATAACGACGCCCACAAGCCGGTTACGCTGCTCGCAGGTTCTCATCCCGCCAGCTAATGAAGACAACGCTCAAAAAGAAAACGCCCCCAGTCAGATAACCGGGGGCGTTTCCATTTACTACGGAGCGTACTAAGTACGCGCTGTCAGCAAGCTGTGTTAGCTGAAGCTGTGTACGGCCAGGTTACCGGCACGGTCAATCACAACCTTCACAACGAAGCCGTTGCTGTAACGGATCACTGCGACGGAACCACCCAGCAGCAGACGCTTGCGGGCCGAAACAACTGGCTCCTCAGGGCACAGGCCGGGCACGCAGATTGGCAGATCGATGCAGTCGCCACAGCGTGGGTCCTGGATCGTCACTACATCAATCCGGCTGCCACATGCCTTCACGCGGCAGAAAGCCAGCAGGCGCTTGTGATCGTGATAGGTCACGCAACGCGTGCCAATCATCGCGGGCAGGGTTGGCGCCGGGGCGACAATCACGGGCTGCGGGGCGGGAACGACAACCTGCGGTGCAGGGTGAAGCACGGTCTGCGATTGAACATGGACGCCCGTCGTCGGAGCAACAACGTCGACCGATCCCGGCGCCGTTACCACGGAGACTCCAGGGGCTTCGACAATCACGCCGGCAGGATCAGCAACAACGCTGACGCCCGGGGCCTGAACAATGGTGCCCGACGCTGGCGCGAGCACAGGCGCTTCGTCAGCTTGGGCCACAAGGCTGCTGGCTACGAGAGCACAGAGCATGGTGGCGCGGAAAAATAGTTTCATTCGATAGGTCTCTATCTACAGTCCTCAAGCCAGGACGGTGTCTAAATCCGTGAAGCTACGACCCTGGCCGCGTTTTGAAGAAGCTAACGCTATCAATGCGCGCTTATACGTTCTCCTGTAGTGTAAGTCACGCTAACGGGGTGTGCTAACCCCCATTCCGCAATCTTTAGCAAAAACCGCAAAGCTCTGTATTCGCTGATTACACGGTTTTTTTGCCTAATCTCACTTTGCGACGTAGTGTTTCCATGGCGAACGATAGGCGCGTTTCGCACACTCTGCGCTTCGCGATCACGTCCGCCCACACACGCTTATCAAAAATGCATATATCCGTCTGGGAGTCTCACCCGCATGTCCGCCACCTCATCGCCGGAACTATGGCAACCGCTTGACGAAACACTGCTGGCCTTCCGCGCCAGCTGTGATGAGTTCGACGCTCAACTAGAGCATTCACTCGTAGAAACAGAAACCTTACGCGCCGAGTTTGAACAGAAGATCCGCGAGCTCAACGCCCTGCGGATGCGGATGGCCGAGAAGGAACTAGAGCTACAACAGAACCGCAATCATTCCAGCATCCACTCGCTGGAGAATCAGCGTCTGGAAGAAGAACTCGAAGCCGCCCAGAAACTGATTGAGCAGCTCAACGAGGAACTTCAGCAGCAACCCGGCGGCGACTCGCTTGAACTGGACCACGCGTTTCAGACATTGAAGGACACCGCCCAGGAGCGCGAAGCGGCGTTGCAGGAATTGCAGCAGGAACGTGAAGCGCTGGAAAACGAACTGGAACTGGTTCGCAGCCGCGCGGCGGAACTGCATTCGACCGTTGCGGAACAGAAACAGGAACTGCAAGGTCAGCGTCAGGAGATGGGCGAAGAGCTCAAGCACCTGCGGAAGCTCGTCGAACGGCAGGCGGAAATGTTAGCTGGCGGCATAGAACAACCCGTCCACCAGCAGGCGCCGCCCGCCGCACCTTCGCAAACGTCGGATCCGGTCGTCAGCTCGGTGATGGCTCAATTTGAAAAAATCCAGAAAGACGCCGCCCGCAAACGCCGCAAGCGTTAGCAGGTGGAAACCTATAAACGAGGACAGACCTGATGCAAACAAACTGGAAGACAGACATCGCAGCGGGAGCTGGCAGCCTGATGCTGCTGATGCTCTGCGGATGGCTTGCCAATTATCTGGCGTGCATGCTGATTGCGGCGGCAGCCATCGGGTACATCGTGGTCCGCCTGCGCGGACTGCGGGTAAGCGACGGGAACGATGGAGAAGTTGCAAGCCGCCGCAGTTCCACGCGGAAGAAACGCAAAGCGCCGGCGCCCCAACCAACCGAAGCGGAAGCCCCCACCAGGAAGAAACAGGTCATCCGCGTGAAGCCCGACCCCTCGCGAGAGATTGACACCTGTGACCTTGTGGATCAGATGCTGGACTGTGGCCGCTACGCGCTGCTACTGCGGCATGGCATTATCAGCAATCTCGAAAGTGATCAGCTGGAACGGGCGATGGAGGAATTGACCGAAGGCATGTCACTGACCGCCGCCGGCGATGTCTGCGTTTCCACCTGGACTTCTTTTGACCGTAAAGAAAACGCGGGCGTTAACACGGTGGCGGTGGACCGGTTTCTGCTGGATCGCTATCCCGTGACCAATGCAGAGTATCAGCAGTTTGTTGATGCCGGCGGTTACGATCAGGAATCGTTGTGGGACGAGGGCGTCTGGGAAACGGTCGTCGATTTCCTGGATTCAACGGGCGAGCCCGGGCCACGGTTCTGGGCCGATGGTGAGTTCGCAGAAGGCGAAGAGAATCACCCCGTGACCGGCATCAACTGGCACGAAGCCAGCGCGTATGCAAGCTGGGTTGGCAAACGGCTGCCCACCGATGCAGAGTGGGTGAAGGCCGCCAGCTGGCCGCAAGCCGCGCGTGGCCGGCGGCCCGTGCAGCGCCGCTTCCCGTGGGGCGACGCCATGGAAAAAGGTTGCGCGAACATGTGGGGCGAAGGCATTGGCGAAATCGTCCCCGTCGACAAACATCCCCGCAACGTAACCGCCGGGGGCGTCTTTCAAATGACGGGCAATGTGTGGGAATGGACGCATTCCAGTTTTGGTGTCAGCGATCTGTCACAAGGCATTGTCGAATGGGAAGGCCACATGAAATCTATCCGTGGCGGCGCCTACGACACCTACTTTGATATGCAAGGCAGCTCGACGTTTCAGAGCGGCGACGACGCGCTGAGCCGCAAGCACAACATCGGCTTCCGCTGCGCCATCGGCGTGAACGATCTGGCGTTGGAAGGCGACGCCGCAGAAGCCCCGTCTAACGCGACAAACGATTACGAAATGGAGGCCGCGATATGAACGGCAAAGGCATTTTGCAGATGGATTCGTACAGGTACGCCAACAGCGACTACGACCTGGCGCACCCCTGTTACATCTGTGGCGGCGGCAATCCTGAGAACGCAGAACTCTGTAACCAGTGCGCAGCGCCGATGGTGCTGACCCACCAGGCGCTCAAGCAGAAAATACCCACGCGGATGATTGCGGCCATTGGTTCGGCCGGCGCCGGTAAAACGGTATATCTGGGCGTGCTTACGGATATGCTGTCGCGTGAAAATGGACGGCTGGAAATGGTCGCCCGCGGCGCGTTTTCCATTGCCATGCAGGAACACACGATGGAGGCGCTTTCTAACTGCCGCTTCCCCGATAAGACGCCCAACGAGCCTGACCGCTGGAACTGGGTCCATAGTCAGATCAAGCCACGCTCGCGCAAGAAGACGTTTGACCTGATGATGCCCGACCTGGCGGGCGACGCCCTGATGGAAGAGATCAACCATCCGCGGTCGTATCCGGTTATTCATCAGTTTCTATCCAAGTGCAGCGGCGTGATGCTGCTGGTGGATGCTGCAGAGCTGGAAGAAGGGCAGCAGACGCAGGACTTCTTCGCCATGAAGATCGTCAGCTATCTGTGCGAACTCAATGGAGACGCCCGCAATGGCTGGCCGAACCGCCCTGTCTCGGTCGTGCTGACAAAGGCCGACCAGTGCGAGACCTGCTTTGACAACGCAGACGCCTTCGCGCAGCGTCATGCGCCTGGCTTGTGGAAACAGGTGCGGGAAAAATTCAAGCGGTACGAATACTTCGCCACCGGAGTCGCCGGCGCATGCGGCTACCGGCACGAACTGGGCGGAAGACGCCAGTTTCCGTTGCGTATCGAACCGCGCGGCGTGATTGAGCCATTCGAATGGCTGACCAGCCAGGTTGTGAAGTAACAGCCCGACGCAGGGCGAATCGCACGGAACTAAGCAGATGCGTCTACAGGATTGAGGGGTATTGGTTTGATCGAACAGGCGATTTTTACATCGATTCGCCGGACGGGCATGGATGGCTATCAACTGGCCTCCGTCAGTCCCGGCATCACGCAGCCAGACGAGCGGGCGCTAGCCCAATGGGGTCCCGCCCACGATGCGCTCTGCGAAGGTGCGGCGGAAAGTGTGAACTTCCACCCGTTGCCCAGCGGCGCGATGGCGGTCTCGCGAACGATGGCGACAACGGCGGAGTACAGCGGCCGCGGCGGTCTGCGCGTGTATACACATAGCCTGATCATCACGCCGCAACTGCTAGAGAAATTTGGAGGCAATGCCTTTCGCATCTACGAAGCGGCGTTGTTCAGCGGACGCATCGAAGAACAGGCAGACCCATCCGCCCAACTTCCCGCCATCGCGATAGCCGGCCGGGCGTCGGTGCTGGACGAATCGCTGCTGCGGAAACTCCTGGAAAACGGAAACAACGTGGCCGTTCTCGTCGAGGCCATCAATGCCCTGCTGATGCACGGGACTGCCGTCGTGGTGAACTGCCCGCAATCCGCACGCGTCTGCGCTGGCGTTATCAATCTGCTGCCTCCCGCCGTCCGCAGCCGGTATTCGTGGACAACGGGTTTGTCACCTGCCGGGCAAAGACCGTTCGCGCTGCATGTTCTTCCCGCCAGCAGCAAGCAACTATTGCGCAGCACATGGGTTCAACAAGCAGCAATGATAGACGCTTCATCCCCGACAGACATCGCCGAACATCCCTGGGCCAGCATCATCCGGCATGCGCTAAAACATGATGACCTGCGGCACCTAAAGAAAACCTTCCAGCAGCACGTCGAGTGCGACGACCTGGAATGGCTGGCCGCAGAACTATCGCCTTCTTCGCCGGTTGCGTAAAGAGGCCGCCCGCTTGCTGGTCTTCATAGGATCTTCAAATCGTGGGCGACGATGCCAGCGGGCGGAGGCGTTGGTTTTGTATCGCACCGCACAGCCGCTAATTTCTGATCTGGTATACAATGGGGTTGTGAATGAAACATCCAACTCCGGAAGCATACGATGAGCAAGATACGATTCCTGATGGTCGGCGGTTTTCTCGGCGCGGGCAAGACAACGGCTATCGCCCGCCTCGCACGCCACTATATGGATCAGGGAAAACGTGTGGGCCTGGTCACCAACGATCAGGCTTACGATCTGGTCGATACGCATTCGCTGCGTGCACAGGGCTTCGACGTAGGTGAAGTGCCCGGCGCCTGTTTCTGCTGCAAATTTGACGATCTTATTTCCACCGCTGCCGGGCTGAGCGAAGCGCAGGTGCCCGACATCATTATTGCTGAGCCGGTCGGCAGCTGCACCGATCTGGCTGCAACCGTCATCGAACCACTGCGCGTGCTACATGGCGGCGACTACGAGACAGGCCCGTTGGCCGTCCTGCTGAAACCCGGACACGGCCAGAAGATTCTGCGGGAAGAAACCGACGCAGGCTTCTCTCCCAAAGCAGCCTATATCTTTCTCAAGCAGATTGAAGAGGCCGACGTTGTCGTCATCAACAAGGTCGACCGGCTAAGTCAGCAGGAATGCGACGAGCTGGTGGAACTGGTGCAGCAACGCTTCCCCGGTAAAGAAGTGCTTGCCATCAGCGGCCGCGAAGGTACGAACTTCGACGGGTTCGTTGCAGCCATGCAACAGACGCCCACACGCGGCCCGGCAATGGATGTGGACTACGATGTTTACGCCGAGGGTGAAGCAGAACTCGGCTGGCTCAACTGCCAGGCGCAACTGCAAGCCCAGGACGATGCCAAAATCGACGTAGACGCCCTGGTGGTCAATCTGGTCGAGCGGCTGCGTGATCTGCTGAAGACCAACAACGCCGAACCGGCGCACCTCAAGGTGCTTGCGCAGACCCTTACGGACACGGCCATCGCCAACCTGACAGGCTCCACCGATGACGTAGAACTGTCACTGGCAAGTGAAGTGAAAACGCCAGCCATCGACCTGATTGTCAATGCACGTGTGGCGGGTTCACCCGAACTGCTCGAAGACCTGGTTCGTCTGGCGGTTGCCGAACTGGCGGCCAGTCTCGGACTGACCCACGAGGTTAACGGTATGCAGCGTTTCCGTCCTGGCAGACCCGTGCCAACCCATAGGATGGCGGGCGGTGCATGAGCCCTGTTGCGGGTGATCCTGAATCTAGCGCGGCGGACTATCCGCTGCGCAGCTTGTGCGAACGACCTGCTGCCAGCGGTTGGATTGGCGGCTTTCTAGAAGGCTTCACGACGCCCGCACTGGGTGTCCGCGCGCTGTGGCGGTTTCCGCATCTATGGCGTTACGCGGTGATGCCCGTTCTTGTCAATCTGCTCATCACGGCAGTGGTCGCCGTACTGCTGGTGGTGCTGGTTGGCTGGGTGGCCGTCAACGGGCACAGCTGGTTTGTAGCAGGGCAGGATGGCTGGTACGTATGGTTGGGCTGGCTGGGCGAGATTCTGCTGACGGCGCTGGCGATTGTTCTTTGCGTAGCTGCCGCGGTGCTGTTGTGGCATGTATTAAGCAGCGCGCTATGCGGCTATTTCTATGGACAGCTCGCGCACGAGTTAGAGCTTAAACTTGGCATGGACGAGGCAGAGCTACGCGATATTTCGCTGTGGCATCAACTGCTCGACGCGCTGCTGGATCTTGCTTTGCTGGTGGGTGTAAACCTGCTGCTGTTGGGCTTCAACGTGGTTCCCCTTGTCGGCAATACGGTTGCTCTGGTTGGCGGCGTCGGATTCACGTCTTTCGTGTTTGGTGTGGACTATATTGGCTTCTCACTTTCGTTGCGCGGCGTCCGGAGATGGAGCCAGTACGCAGCGGGGCGCCGCCACACGCCGCAGTGCATCGGCCTAGGTGTCGCCGTACTGTTGATGGAACTCATTCCCTTCGCCGGCGCCGCGCTGATCATTACTGCGGCAGCGGGAGGTGTGATTCTTCACCGGCGGCTGGAACACGCCAGCAGGCCCGGTGGGACGGCGGACTAAATTACGCTTCGCTGCTGGCAACCGCGACGTGTTTCAGGAACATCTCTACCAGACTTTCGCAGCCCGTAGCCTGCTGCAGTTCCTCCAGCGTTCCTTCGTGCTGCAGATTGCCTTGATGCAATAAGCCAAAGCGGTCGCACAGCCGCTGTGCTTCGTCCAGCCGGTGGGTGCTAACGATCACCGCTTTCCCCTGCGTGCGGAGATGATCCACAAAGTCGAAGATCACCTTGCTACCCGTGATATCCAGGCCGCGCGTGGGTTCATCCAGCAGCATCACGGGCGGATCGTGGATCAGCGCCCGGGCAAGATTCACCCGCTGCCCCTGTCCGGTGCTTAACGTCGCACAGCGGCGGTCGGCAAACTGCTTCAGGTCGAAGACCTCAATCGCCTGCTTCACATGCTCAAAGGCAACGTCCGGCGGCAGATCGTATAGATCGGCAAAGAAGAGCAGCGTTTCGCGCGGTGTGAGCCACGGGTAGAGTCCGGCACTGGCCGAGACAAACCCCACCCGCTGTTTCACTTCCACCGGGTTTTCACTTGTGCGGAAACCACCCGCGTCGGCATACCCTTCATCGGGTTGCAGCAGCCCCATGATCATCCGCAGCGTGGTTGTCTTGCCGGCGCCATTCGGACCGAGCAGCCCGTACACTTCGCCTGCATCGACTTGAAACGACAGCCCGTTGACGGCCTTCACTTCGCGGGGGCCGTCCTGAAAACGCTTGGTTAGCTGGTGGACTGTAATCATTGCCAGGTTCCTCCGCGGTTATCAACCGTTAGTTTGTTTTAACGGCGTCCAGATAAAGGTTCACACCCGAAGGCTCTGCACAGACGCTGGACGCACCCGGCGGAATCCCGGCAGCTGCCGCACGATAGTATAAGCTGGCCGGTGTACGGTAAATCAACCGCCAGGCGCCCACCCACTCCATAAACGCCCGCGACGGATTGTTGGCTGAGAAGTTAAACGCCATGATCCTAGCGCCCTGTGTCGCACCGTTCCAGAGCGCAGCAAGCAACGCTTCGAAGCCCTCGTCCTCCAGATAGTCAAACAGTCCCAGGCAGTAAATCAGATTGGCCGGCGCGAGCTGTTCGTGGCGATCTTTACAACGGTCGTAGCGCTGAAGGTTGGTGCGATACGTTTCTACCTGCGTTTGCGGAGCCGCCGTGCGGATGGATTCTGCTGCGAAGTTCAAAGCCTCTTCATCGATATCAATCAGCGTTGCGGTAACCTTATCACGTTGCGGTTCTGGAAGATTCTGCAGCGCCTGCCGCACTTCGGATGCGGGGCCGCTACCGATGCTTACCAGGTGGCAACGCCCCTGGGCGGCAACCAGATTGATGATCGCCGAGGCGAGCAGTTCCACACGGTTGCGGACCGCCTGCGGCGCTGCCTGTTGCTGAAAGTAATTGTCGAAATAGCGGCCCAGGTCGTGCTGGCATTTGTAGCCGGTGCAGATGCGTTCGAGCATCTCGAAGTCGCCCGCCATGCGGCGTGGCTTTGTCCGCGCCTGGTTCTGTAAGTCACCACATTGCAGAAGTTCACCGCAGGCGTCCCAGAATGCGTTGCTGGCGACTTCGTTCTCTTTGCCCCACAGCCCGGTGGAACTTAAACGATCCAGGCAATCGTCCATCGCACGGGCGACACCCGCCGCCGCGCGCGAATCATCGGACCATTGCTCATCATCGCTCTGGACGCCGTGCAGCCGCAGTACCAGTTGCTCCCCGCACTCCCGTGCGAATGCGATGGAATCTCCAGAGAATTGTTCCGTCATAAATACGAAAGCCGGGGATGTAAAACCTTACACGGGTCTGGGGTTTCCCCCAATCGGTGCGATTTTAGTTCTGTTCGGTTCAGCTGTGGATTATAGCGGCTGCGGCTGCCGTTTGATAACCGGTCCGTTGCGTAACTGGTCTTTGAACGACCATACCGGCCGCAATTTGTGAGGATAAAATGAAAACCGCGAAACCGCCGCTTCGCGCCCTCGCAACAAAAGTTCCTGCATGCCATGATAGGACGACTCAAAATCTAACGCCCTTTTAGTGAGTAACTTCCGCTATGACGAATATGAACAGGCGTAGTTTCATTGGCGCCAGTTCCCTGATGGCAGGCGCTGTCGCAACGTCGACCATTTTCCAGAACCTGGTTCAGCGTTGCGCCGCGGCTAAAGAGCACCGCACCCATCCCGGTTACGGGCCGCTGGCGCCAGTTAACGACGAAACAACCGGCCTGCCGCTGATATGCCTTCCGGCTGGGTTTACGTATAAGACATTCAGCTGGGCGAAAGAGCCTATGCCAGGTGGCGACCGCACGCCCGCACTGCACGATGGCATGGGCATCATTCACAACAGCGACTCGCGGATCACCCTTTGCCGCAATCACGAAATTAAAGCCGCGACGGGTTCTTTCGCCGATGAAAGTATCACGTACGACCCCAAGGGCGCTGGCGGTTGCACCAAGGTGCATTTCGATCCCCGCAGTGGCCGGTTCACCGGCGTAGACATTGCGATCGGGGGCACGGTGAATAACTGCGCAGGTGGAGCCACGCCATGGGGCAGCTGGCTGACCTGTGAAGAATATGTGGTCGATCCTGGCGACCTGCTCAACAACAAACCCTTCGAGTGTGAACGCCCGCACGGCTACATCTTTGAAGTACCCGCTCAGGGCAAAGCCACGGCGGAACCTCTCAAGGATATGGGAAGATTCGTTCACGAAGCGGTCGCCGTCGATCCCGAAACAAAAATCGTCTACGAGACCGAAGACCGCACCACCGCAGGATTCTACCGCTTCACGCCCAACGAGCCCGGCAGACTTGCCGCAGGCGGGAAGCTGGAAATGCTGAAAGTCAAAGGTAAAAAAGCGGACCTGCGCAAAGGTCTTAAGCCCGGTGACACATTTGATGTGGAATGGGTGACGATTGACGATCCTGATCGTGGCCACTCGCCCGGCACCCAGGACTCCCTCGGCGTGTACAAGCAAGGTCTGGCTAAGGGCGGCGCCACATTCGATAGGCTGGAAGGTTGCTGGTGCGCCGGCGGCATGGTGTACATCGTTTCCACGGAAGGCGGCGATGCGGACAAAGGGCAGATCTTTGTCTTCGACATTCAGGCGCAGACACTACGGCTGATTTTCGAATCACCTGGCAAGAAGATCCTCGACAGCCCCGATAACATGACGGTCAGCCCCCGCAGCGGCGCACTGGTGCTGTGCGAAGATGGCACCTTCAAACCGCAGCGGTTGCACGGCCTGACAACGGATGGCAGGCTATTCCCGTTTGCAGCCAACAACGTCATCCTCGACGGCAAGCCGCTAGGGTTGAAACGCGATTACCGCGGGGAAGAATGGGCAGGGTCGACGTTCTCGGCAGATGGCCAATGGCTCTTCGTCAATAATCAGACGCCGGGATTCACCGTCGCCATCACTGGGCCGTGGGACAACGGCCCGCTTGGTTCGGCGTAATGCCGGCGCCACTCACTGCCTGGCTTCAGCAGCGGTGATGAATCCATCGCCGTTTTCGTCTAGCTGCTGAAACTGCTTCTGGTCGCCGGGAAACTCCCGGCGGCTGATATCGCCATCGCCATTGCGATCCATCGCCTCGAACCAGGTAGGCTCTGAGTTACGCTGCGGTTGAATGCGTAACTGGTTGAAAAGGCCACGTTGGCGAAGCGAGACGGACGACAGATAGCTGGCCGCCATGCGTCCGCGGGCGATCACCACCCGGATGGTGCGACTGGTCTCTCCGGGTTCAATCACACCGCTGTTATCAGCGTCCGCGGCCTTGAGCCGGGCGGCGGCGGTGCTCCACTCGCGGTTGCTAAGCTTGTTGTCTGCATTGCGGTCTAGCAGCGCGAAGGCGTTGTTGCCGCTGTCGGCTGCCATTACGGAGCAGTTCTCGTTGGCAGATTCCTGCAATTCCCGGTAATGCGTGGCGATCTCCTCCACATAGACTTTGCCATCCGAATTTGCATCCCACAGTTTGAGATTTCTTTCAGAAAGCCCGCGGCTGTTATCCGCATCGTCCAGGTATCCGTTCTTATTGGTGTCAAACCGTGACACCATCATTTCCGCTTGTCGCTGGCTGTTTCCCGGGGCAACGTCGCCTGCCACGATCAGCAGCTTGCACCCCTTGGTCTTAAAAACAAGCTGCCTAAATGGCGTGGACTTCTGTCCGCTGTCTACTACGCGTTGCAACCGTTCTGAGCTGTCCAGCACGTCAAACGTCATGCCGTCCCCGCCAAACTTCAGCTGCAAACTAAGTTCCGATGGCAGGTTCCGCAGTGCTTCCAGCTCTTCGGCGCTGATGACATTGTCATGGTCCGCATCAAGACGCTTGCCGGCGGCGCCAATCTCTTCTGGCTTCAGCGTCGTGGCTGCCGCGTATGTCAGTAGTAAGCTGGTGTGTAACTTTCGCCAACTGGTATCGACTGAGATATCGAAGACACACTCCTGACTGCGTGTCGTACGACGGCTTGCCGCCCGGTATGCAAGCGTCGATTGATTGAGCAGTTCAGACAGACTAAGGACGTCGTTATCGTCCGTGTCACGCCCCTTGAGTATCCGGGCGGCGTCAGCAACTTCACCCAGTGACAGATTCTCGTCATTGTCCAGATCAAGCAACGTATAAATAGGTCGGTGCTGCGGCGAATAAGTGCTGCCGCCACGCTGCACAAAGAATGGCGCGGCGCCGTAATAACTGGCGAGCAGCTTGGCGGCTTCTTCCCGCTGCACCATCTCGTCGCGATTTTCGTCAAAGCGCTTCATCAACGCACGCATCGAGGGACCAGACGGATCCGTATAGGCAAGACGCGGCCCGGTGAAATCGCGTCGCTTGATCGCGTCCTCCCAACTGACAGCGCCGTCACCGCCCGAGAACAATGCATCCAGACGCCGCTGCTGACCGGCGCCAACGGGTTGCCCGTTGATCGATATCTGCACGTCCACCAGCAAGGGCGCGCCGGCGGTCAGCACCAGAATTCGGTGCTTCGACATTTCCTCTGCGGCGTGCACGTTGGACCCGAAAAGTGCAAAGCCCAACACTAACGCCGCGATTGCATAACGCATGGCACTCTCCGGGTTGCTGACGCCAACAAAAGGTTAGCTGAGTATCTCTTTAATAGGCTGGCCTTCGGCGATCTTAATGGGCCGGCCCATCGCTGAGATGTTTTCATCATCGGGGCTAAGTCCAACGGCGCTGGCGAGCGTCGCAAGAATACCTGCCGCGTCGGTTTTGCCTTCGACCACTGTTTGACCGTCTTCACTGGTTTTGCCGTACGCCTGACCGCCTTGGATACCTCCGCCGGCCAGGACGGTTGTCCATGCGGCTGGGAAGTGGTCGCGGCCGCCGGCACCGTTGACCTTGGGCGTGCGACCAAATTCGCCCATCCAGACAATCGTGGTGTGCTCCAGCAGGCCCCGTTCGTCCAGCTCGCGCATTAACGTCGCCCAGCCTGCATCCAGTTCCGCCGAAAGCGACTTCACCGTAGAGAAATTATTCTGATGCGTATCCCAGCCGACCGAACCACCACCAAACGTGCCCAGCGATACTTCTACAAACGAGACGCCGCGTTCAATTAACCGCCGCGCCATCAGGCAGCCTTGGCCGAAGCGGCCTTTGCCATACGCCTCGCGCACGCTGTCCTTCTCTTGTTCCAGGTCAAAGGCGCGGGCGACATCGCTGTTCATCAAACGTATCGCTTGCTGATAAACCGTGTTGTGCGCCTGTGGCGAACGCGTCTTGTGCGTTTTCAGAAAGTCATCCTGCAAAGACTTCCAGAGTTCTACGCGTTTTTCAAACTGCTTGCTGGTAACCCCTGCAGCCAGCGCCAGGTCATCGACTTTCAACTCGGCGTAGTCTTCGGCTGTCTGTTGTGGATTGGGCTGATAGCTATCGCTGGCGCCGACGGTAAGCGGAGCGTACTGCGGGCCGAGGAAGCCGGGTCCGTAAGCCGCCTGATTGAAAACCCGGTACGGCGAAATGCTGACAAAGTGCGGGATTCCGGTCGAGCGTCCGCCCAGATGCTTCGACAACGAGGCGCCGACGGTCGGATACTGCACGGCGCCCATCGGCTGATGCCCGGTCCGCATCAGATAGGTGCCGCGTCCGTGGTCGCCTTCCTTGGTGCTGACGCTACGGACCACCGCCAGCTTGTCGGACATTTTGCCAAGTTGCGGTAGATGTTCACTGAAGCGTAAACCTGCTGACTTCGTGGCGACTTCTTTGAACTCGCCGCCGTTGGCATGGCCGGGCTTCATATCAAACGTGTCCGTCTGCGTGGCGCCGCCCGTCATCCAGAGCAGCACGCAGTGCCGCTTGGGCTTCTTGCCCTGCGTGGTCAGTTCGTCTGCAAAAGCAGGAAACCACCCGCTGGCACTGGCGCCTAGTAAACCAAGCGAAGTGGCCTGCAGCATCTGACGCCGGTTGAATCTGGACATGGTTTACACCTCGGCTAAGTTCACGTTGTTCGCCACGAAGGACGTATGACGGTATTTGCAGTTTAATGGTTGAGGCCGAATCCCGCACTGTTGAGCAGCGCCCAGAACATATCGCCAAGCGCCTGGCGCCGGGTGGCTGCGTCTGTGTCTTGCAGGTGTTTCAGCATCCGCGTGGATTCATCTGCGGTCGGCAGCCGCGATAGAGTGGCTAGGAACAATATCTCTACGCGTTGCTGATCGTTAAAGAACGGACCTTGCAGCGCGGCGATCATCCGGCTGGACTGCACGCTTGCCGGACCGCTGGTAACTTCACCATTGAGCAACGCCAACGCCTGAATCACGCCACCGCTGTACGTGGCATCTTGTTCCCCGGCGGTTGAAAAACGCGTGATAAACCGGGCACGGGCGGTCGGCAACGCTGGATAGTAGTCGCCCTCTTCTGTTTCTGGCTTATACGCGGCTACGGCAATGCTGTCGTACAGTTCCGTGGCCGAGAGTTGCCGCGGTTTCATCCGGCTAAAGAGCCTCTCATCTATATCTGCGTGGTCTTTATCGCTGCGGCTGGTCAACTGATAAGTCTGCGAGAGAACAATGCCCCGCAACAGTTCCCGCAGATTGTAGTTGTTGTCGATAAAGAAAGCGGCCATCGCATCCAGCAGTTGCGGATGACTGGAGGGGTTGTGCGGACCCAGGTCATCCACAGGCTCCACCAGCCCGCGCCGCATCAGCATGGCCCAGATACGGTTGACCGTCGCTTTAGCGAAGTACGGATTGTCCGCAGCGGTCACCCATTCAGCAGCCGCGTCGATCCGCGACGGGACGGTGCTTGGCAAGGGCTTCCCGCCGAGAAACACGGGCGAAACAACTTCGCCGGTTTCAGGGTGTTTCAATTCTCCGCTAGGCTGTTCCTTCACAATGTACGCGAACGGCTGCCGTGGCGAGGCCGGTTGCAGGCGGCCGAACAACGCGGCGAATCCCCAGAAGTCGTCCTGCTTCCAGTGATCGAACGGATGATCGTGGCACTGAGCACACCCGATCTGCACGCCCAGCAGAGCACGCGAAGCATTGGCGGCGACCTTCGCTGGCTCATTACGCAGCGATCCATAAAACAGGGCGGGACCGTTCGAATATACCTGCCCCCGTGCGGTAAGCATGCGACGGGTCATTTCATCGTAGGCAGTATTCCGCTGGAATTCCGTCCGTAACCAGCGACGGAAGGCAGCATCGTTTGCTTGCCTTGGCGGCCGCGGTCCAAGCAGCACACGGGCCCACTTCTCACTGAAATAACTTGCTGCCGACGGACGCGACAGCAGGTCGTCCACCAGCAACGCACGTAGTTCCGCATTACGCTGCGATGTGGCCCCGCGGGTCGAGTTGAGAAAGCTCCTCGCTTCACTGACCCGCGGAATACGGCCCGTCAGATCAAGATAAACACGACGCATAAACTCCGCGTCCGTCGACCTCTCCACCGGCGTAACACCCTCAGCCACCCATTTCCGCCCGATGTAATGGCCAATCGCTGAGGGAAGATCGGCTGGGGCTTTTTCCGCGGCGCTGACAGCTGCCACTGACACGGCGGAGCAGAACAGCAGCGTTGCGATCGATAGCCGTGTAACGTACATGCGAAGGTCCGTGAAAGATGGATCCAGAGGCGCAGAGTCCGCTTAACACACTTGTAGTGCATCGAGCGGTCTGCAAGGTTCAAGAAATCGCACTCCTGAATCCAAGTTGCTGCAAGCAGCAACTTAATCCAGCGCCGGGCGGAAGTTCTTTAGCTGCGTGGGCGTTGGCTGGGCGTCTGCGCGTTTCTGCTCTTTGGCGTCGCCTTCGGCGAGTAGTTCGCGATGCCGTTCCAGTTCTTCGCCTAGCCAGTCTTCCAGTTTCATCACGTTGCTGCTGGCGTTGTCCAGGTTATCCCACTCGGTGACATACACGACACCGGCCAGCGCCTGTTCGCGGCTGCTGTAGCAGTAGAAGGCGTGGTCGTCGGGATGGCGGGCGAAGGCGATGTACTCGCTGGGAACGCCGCGCGAATGTGCGTCCGCCGTGTTGTCGACGATGTAGGCAGTGCTGATTTCGAGCCCTAATAGCTCATCCACCGGGGAGGTCCACAGCGCGACCACTGGATCCGGCACACGGCTCTCGAGGGCGTCTTCGACGTCGGTCACCAGTTGGGCTTCAAACTTTGGCGCCTTCCGGCCGCCGGCAACGCTGCGGAATTCCGCCAGGATGCGGCGCAGTGGTTCACTGATTTCTAACGGCCCGGCTTCACGCTCTGGCAGATCGACTTCGGGGTATTCTTCGTCTTCGGATGAATACTCTTCTTCGTCTTCATCCTCTTCATACTCGTCGTCGTAGCCGGATTGCGGCGAATCGTCTTCGTCGTCGTCCAGGTAGTCGTCGTCATCTTCGTCGTCGTAATAATAGTCGTCGGCGTCGTCGTAATGGTCGTGTCGTCTTGCCATGAAGACCATTCCTGGTGGCTGGTTGGGCGAATTGAATGCCACACAGTTTAACGCCCGGATTTAAGCACTGCTACGCCCGCGGATGATGCTGACTGTGAATCTTCTGCAGCCGCGACCGATCCACATGCGTATATATCTGCGTCGTTGCAATGCTCGCATGCCCCAGCATCTCCTGCACCTGCCGCAGGTCGGCGCCGCCGGCCAGCAGGTGAGTGGCGAAGCTATGCCGCAACGTGTGCGGGCTGATCGTCACCGGCGCGCCGGCGCGCAGTGCGTACTTCTTGACCAGTTCCCAGATCGCTTCGCGTCGAAGTTGCTTGCCCGTACGCGAAAGCAGCAGGTAGCCCGGGTCTTCCAGCGGCGCCAGTTGCGGGCGGAATTCGCGCAGATACTTTTCTGTCGCCTCTACCGCAGCGCGACCCAGCGGAGTTAACCGCTGCTTGTTGCCTTTACCCTGACACATGCAGTAGTTCTCGCTGAGATGCGTGTCGGCGATCTTCAGATTCGTAAGTTCCGAAGCACGGCAGCCGGTGGCGTAGAGAAGTTCCAGCAGCGCGCGGTCACGCAGGTACAAAGCGTCGTCCTGATTCGGCGCCATGAGGAACTGGTCCACCATCTGCGGCGACATCACCTTGGGGATCGTTTCCCACAGCTTCGGACTGGCCAGCAGTTCCGAGATGTTATCGTCCAGATCGCCTTCCAGTTGCAGATACCGGAAGTACATCTTGATGGCCGCAACGTGCCGCGCCATGCTGCTTGGCGCCAGATTCTGTTCTGCCAGATAACCCGTAAAATCCGAAAGGTCCGTGATGGTCAACTGCCGCACCGACCGCCCGCCCAACCACTCGCGGAACCGTCGCATATCGCGACCGTACGCCATCACGGTGTTTTCTGCCAGGTGGCACTCGCTGCGCAGATAATCGAGAAAACCCTCGTTTTTTGGCGCCTGCGGCTTCTCGCGTCCGGCAGCTTTTTGCAGCAGTGTGCGTCTTCGGGCCATCGTCCAGATCCTAGAAGTACGGGGCAGTCCGTTTTCTGTTTATCGACTTCTTACCATCGTCTTCTTTGGTTGCCACGTTACCGCGAAGGTTATGGCGGTTAACGGAACTCTGCGTCGCAGCGGCGTGGTTTTTAACGGCCAAACCTCTGGTATTCAGGGGCGAAAGGCTCCATGCACGTTGAAAATACCTATTGACCGGGCTTGAAAAACGGTAGTAGAGTTGAAATGGCAAATTTACTTATGCGTGAGGCGTCATCGTATGAAAGAGCATCACTCAAACAGCATTTTGCAACGTTTCTTCGCGGGCATTGCGGAGAACATCTTTCAGACCCGTCTGGGTGTCGCAGACCCTCCGTTGATTGATTACATCAGCGGCATGATGATCCGGTTCGTCCATCTCGATGGCCTGCACAAAGTCCGCAACCCGCGCGGACAACGGCTGTCTTACCTGGCGGATATGCTTAAGGAAGCCGAAGCACGCATCGGCGACGCCCGCCGCGATGTGCACCGCCACGTGGGAGACTTCGCGCTGTTCTGGGCCGGCCTGTATCCCGAGGCGTTGCGGCGGCCGGCTAAAGGGTCTAGCTACGACTTCTACTATGACTATTGCCAGCAAGGCAAACACGCCTACTTTGTCGCCAGCACTATCGAGAGCAGCCGCGAGGAAGATACGTCCGGCGATCTGCTGCAGCGGCTGAGCGACCAGTTTGAACTGTGCGCTTATGGTCTGCGGGAAGTCCGCAACGAATGGGAAAACCGCGATAGCGAAGGCGACGCGCCGTTGTGGATCGGCTAACGGCCTTCGCCTGCCGGCTACGCATATTCTTCAATCCGGCAAAGTTCTATAATCGGCAGCGTCTGTTGCATTCATCGTGCTGAAAGAACTGCCAAGATGCCCAAACGCCGCCGTCGACGCCATCAGAATATTCACCGCCGGACCAAACCTGGCGCCCAGCCAGGCATGGTGCGCTCGTCTCCCGATGCGCATCCGACGCACTTTAATCTGATGGGTTACGGACCGCAGGAAGTGAGCGAAAAGCAGGACGCCACCGTTGACGATGTGCGGAACGCCGTTGCACAGAATGCAGTCACCTGGGTGGATGTAACGGGGCTTGGCAATGCACCGGTCATTGAAGACCTCGGCAAAATCTTCGGCATGCACCGCCTGGCAATGGAAGACGTGGTCAACGTTCATCAGCGAAGCAAGGTGGAGGAATTTGGTGAAAAGCTATTCGTCGTTGTGCGTATGCCTTATCTGGACGACGGATTTAAGACGGAGCAACTAAGCCTGTTCGTGACAAAGAACACGGTGGTCAGCTTTCAGGAGAAAGACGGCGATTGTCTGGAACCTGTCCGGCGCCGGATCAGGCAGAAGCTGGGCCGCATCCGCAGCATGGGCGCCGACTATCTGGCGTACGCAATCATCGACGCGGTGATCGACGCCTACTACCCCATTCTGGAGCAGTACGGCGATAGCCTTGAGATGCTGGAAGACGAAGTGATTGACGATCCCGATGACGACACGGTGGACGACATTCACACCGCCCGGCGCGACCTGCTGCTGATGCGTCGCGCGATCGGTCCGCATCGCGACGCTTTGGGTCTACTCGCCAACGAAGCAACCCCTGTGATGACCGCCGCGACACGCATCTATTTACGCGACTGCACCGATCATGTGAATCACATCCTGGACCTGGTGACCGTTTATCGCGGACTGACGGGCGACCTCCGCGATCTTTACATGACCAACGTCAACAATCGCATTAATGAAACCATGCGTGTGCTGACCATCATCGCCACCATCTTCATCCCGCTGACATTTATCTGCGGACTTTACGGGATGAATTTCAAAAATATGCCTGAGTTAACGTGGGATTATGGCTACTACTTTTCGTTGGGCCTAATGGTCGCGACGGCCTTGGGCATGGTCGCATTCTTCCGCATGCGCAGATGGCTGTAGTTGCGGCATCGCAGAAGGTTACTCTTTGGCCGCGAGATGGTTCTGAAAAAACGCGGCGACTTTCTGCTGTAAGTCGTTGGTGAAGAAAGCGCTGCCGCCGTGTCCGGCTTTGGGAACCACGTGTAGCGTGACATCGCGTTTCTTTGCCTGATAGGCTGACTCCATCCGCTGCGATTGCGCTGGACGAACCGTTTTGTCGTTGCTGCCATGAATGATTAGCAACGGCGGTGCGCTGCTGGTGACGTAATACGCCGGACTCGCCTGCTTGGCCAGTTCCACGTTCTCACGCGCTGACGCGCCCAACAGCAGGCGGACGGGCGAATCTTTTGGCTCTGTCTTCACGGGTTGATTGCGGGCGCGCATGGCGAAGTCCGACGGGCCGTAATAGTCCACCACGGCGTGCACCTGAGAGCTTTCGTCCGTGTTGCCGCCCACATCACCTTCCAGCGTTTTGTCGCCCGCAGTAACGCCCATCATCAACGCCAGATGGCCGCCTGCCGACGTGCCCGCCACTCCGATCCGCTGCGTGTCGTAGCCATACTTACTGGCATTCGCGCGGAGCCAGCGGATCGCTGCTTTGCAGTCGTGCACCTGGGCCGGGAACTTGGCCTGATGGGTCAAGCGATACCCAACGCTCGCCACCGCAAAGCCGTGCTGGGTAAGCCACGGCGTTAAGCAGCGTTTGTAGCTCCCGTTCCGCCAGCCGCCGCCATGAATAAAAACCACCAGTGGCGGCTTGGTCTTCGACTTCGCTGGCATAAAGATGTCCAGCTTAAGCTTGTGCCCATCTGGCTTCGCAAACACGATGTCCTTCAACGACGGTTTCTCATCCGCCCCGGCAGCTGTGGCCAAAGCAACAACGCTCAGCAACGCAACCAGGCACACAACCGTTTGTGCACGATCAAAAAAGAAACGTTTCATAGCAGGTCTTTCAGGAACAGGAACGGTCACGGCTTCGCTTTCTTGATGGTCAATTCTGCGAATTCGGGCAGTTCACCCACAAGCGGCCGGGCGTAATCCAGAAACGCTTTGGTGACGAACATACCGTTTTTGGAAATGTACTTATCGGGCATCGGCCGTTCGGCGTTGGCGACATCTTTAAGCGGGACGGTTGATAAACCTGCTTTGTAGGGTTCGTTCTTTTTCGACTCGCGGGTGATCGCCACCATCACGCCGCTTTCGCCAGCCAGAGCCAGACGCACCGCTTCTTTGCCACACTTATAGGCTTCATCATAGTCAAGCTTGACGGCGCGGTCCGAGGCGCACATCTGCAACGATTCAGTCACCTGGAATTCACCGCGCCAGCCGAACTCGTCCGAGATGATGCGATGCAGAATCATCGCCGCGCTCGATCCGCCCATCGCGCCGAATTCTGTGTTTTTGAATTTGTCGGTCGTCGAAGACGCAGACACAGGCGAGCCATCCGGGTTGGTGATACCTTCGCCGCAGACGATGGAAACGAAGCCGTATTTTTTCTGCGTCTGCTCCACTTCCGCCAGAAACGCTTTGCGGTCGAAGGGACGCTCTGGCAGCAGGATGATGTGCGGTGGATCGGCCTGTTTCTTTTTGGCAAGTGCGGCGGCGGCAGGCAGCCAACCCGCGCTGCGGCCAACGGTCTGAAACACGACGAACTGATCCACCCGCTGCATATCACGGGCAAGACGGCCCGACTGAAGCACGCTTAGCGCGACATACCGCGCGGCGCTGGGGAAGCCGGGAGTGTGGTCGGTGCCGAAAAGATCGTTGTCCACCGTCTTCGAGATGCCAACACCTTTCATCTCGTAGCCTTGCTCGCCCGCGTATTCGACAACGCGGTGGATGGTGTCCATCGTGTCGTTGCCGCCGATCATAAAGAAATAGCGGATGTCGAACTTCTGAAGCTCTTTGAGAATCTTCGGGAAGTGTTCATCCTGAAGCTTCAACCGGCTGGAACCCAGGGCGGAACTAGGCGTTGTTTTTAACTGCTTCCAGAGCGTTTTTTCTTCGGCCGAAAGATCAAGCAGGTAGTTATTGAGCAGTCCTTCGATGCCAAACCGCATGCCGAATACGCGGCCAATCTGTTTCTTTTTGCTGGCTGCGGCTTCCACCACGCCGCATAGTGACGCATTGATGACACTGGTCGGACCACCCGACTGGCCGATAATTGCATTGCCTTGAAGCATGATGTGATTCCTGTTGCGCAGCCGTACTGCGTGTGCGAAGCGTTTGTGTAAAATGCATCTGCGAGAAATGCAAAGCGATATAGTAACACCAACCGCCAATGAGTTCGATGTGGCGGTCCGCGACGTCTGCGACGAGAAATCAGATGGCCAACAAAAAGAACAAGAAGAAAAAAAACGATCCGGCCAAGCCCGCCATCGTCAACATTACTGAGAACCGCAAGGCGCGCCACAAGTTTGAAGTGCTGGAAACGCTGGAGTGCGGGATCGTGCTGACGGGCACTGAAGTGAAAAGCCTCCGGCAGTCGAAGATATCCCTGGACGAAGCTTACGGCCGCGTCCGCGATAACGAACTATGGCTGATCAACTGCGATATCCCTGAATATCTCCAGGCCGCCCACTGGAACCATTCGCCCAAGCGACCACGGAAGCTGCTGGTGCACCGGCGCGAAATTCAGAAGTTCGCCAATAAAGCGGTCGAGAACGGGCTGACCCTGGCGCCCATGAAGCTGTACTTCAACGAGCGGGGCATCGCCAAAGTATTGATGGGTCTCTGCAAAGGTAAGAAGATGCACGACAAGCGGGAAACCATCAAACGCAACGATGTGAAACGCGACATCGACCGCGCGATGAAACAGCGGCAGCGATAACGCATCAACCGCCAAAGTTTTCCGGTTCTTTCTGGTTTGCACGCGAACCAACCTGCATCTTCCTGCGTAGCTTGAAGCAGCCCGCTGATTCTTCCTTGATGGACTTTCCCAGTGCCGAAGCCCATGTTGCAAATTGAGAATGTCCGCAAAAGCTACGCGCAGCCTAATGGCGAAGAACTGCCGGTGCTGGATATCGAGGCGTTTCAGATCGCAGCCGCCGAACAGATGGTGCTGGTGGGCGACAGCGGTTGTGGCAAATCCACATTGCTGAACGTGATTGCGGGCATCAGCCAGGCCGATTCAGGTAAAGTGCAACTGGACGGCATCGATATCACCCGCTTCAGCGAAGCCGCCCGCGACCGCATCCGCGCGGCTAAGATCGGCTACGTGTTTCAGACGTTCAACCTGCTCGCTGGTTTCTCGGCGGTCGAAAATGTGCTGCTGGGCATGACCTTCGCCCGCGGCCGGTTAGATGCAGCACGTGCCCGCGATCTGTTAGATCGTGTAGGACTTTCGCACCGGGCGTCGCACCATCCGGGCCGGATGTCCGTGGGCGAACAGCAGCGCGTGGCCGTCGCCCGCGCTCTTGCGAACCGGCCGAAGCTGTTGCTTGCAGACGAACCGACGGCGAATGTAGACCCGCAGAATCAACAGCAGATTCTGGACCTGATCCGCGATACATGTCGCGATGAAGGCATTAGCCTGCTGATGGTGACCCATTCGATGGAAGTCGCCGGACAGTTCGATCGCGTCGACCGTCTGACCGAAATCAACCGCGCGGCGGCGGACCGCTTCACTGCCAGGTAACGCAAGGCTGCGTGAACCACCAGGACATTCCATGATGAGACTACTGCCGTGAGCTTATTCCTGATCGCCGTCCGCAGCATTCAGCAGCGGGGCGTCGCGTCGATGCTGACCATCTTTTCCATGGCGTTGGGCGTCATGATGGTGGTCGCCGTGCTTTCGATCCACGGCGTTGTATCGCAGTCGTTCCGCAACAACGCGTCGCTGGGCTACAACATGATCATCGGCGCCACCAAGGGCGGCAAGCTGCAACTGGTGCTGAACTCCGTCTTCTATCTCAGCGAACCAGTCGAGAACATTCCGTACGATTACTATCTCGAATTCAAATCGCAGGCGCAACGCGAAGAAGAATACAAATACTCCATCGAATCTCACGCCCGGGAGGCCGAGCGCGAACTGGCCATGATACGGCAGGCAACAGGTATCAGCGGCCTGGCCGGCCTTGCGGTGCAGGGCGCCGTGGAGAAGGTGGAGAACGCCAATAACCCCGCGCTGCGTGACGGAAAATTCGCAGGCTTTACCAAGTTTGCCATCCCTCTGTGCCTGGGCGATTACATTGGCCCTTACCGCGTTGTCGGCACGACGCCGGATTTCTTCGATGAACTGATCCGCGATATTGACGAAGGTTCGAAATACGAATTCGCTCAGGGCCGCAACTTCAAAGTCTGGTCCGAAGAACACGCCTACTACGAGGCCGTGCTCGGCTCGACCGTCGCCCGCACGCAGAACCTGAAGATCGGCGACGAGTTCTCACCCGCCCACGGTGAACCCGGCGGACACGGCCACGCGCAGAAGTTTACGGTGGTGGGCATTCTCAAACCGTCCGGCACACCGCAGGACCGCGCGGCGTTTATCAACATGGAAGGCTTCTACCTGATGGCCGATCACGCCAAGCCGATCAAAAAGGGCGAAGCCGAAATCGACCCGGACGCAGATCCCGATGAGCCCGTCACCATCGAAATCGCGATGGACCGTTTACCGGCCGAACAACGCGAAGTTACAGCCGTGCTGGTGCGGACCTCGGACCCGATGCTCAGCGTGTTCCTGGAACAGATGATTAACGAAAGCGATTCGCCCGCACAGGCAGCCCTGCCGGTGAAAGAGATCTACAACCTGTTCGAAGTCATCGTGAACCCCATCCGCTGGGCGCTGCTTGGCCTGACGGCCATGATCTGCGTCGTCTCTGGCGTAAGCATTATGGTAAGCATCTACAACAGCATGAACGACCGGCGGCAGGAAATCGCTGTGATGCGTGCGCTCGGCGCCGGCCGGGGCACAGTGATGATGATCGTGCTGCTGGAATCCGTGCTGCTGGCGCTGGCGGGCGGTGTGATTGGCTGGATATTTGCGCACGTTGTAAACGTGTTGGTCAGCGGCGTGGTGGAATCGGGGACGGGCGTCAGAATCGGCTTCTTTGATCTGGCCCCGCCGGTGAATCTGCCCGAGGCAATGGGAATGGGCGTTGCCGGGTTTATTTCTCTCGCGGTACTGCTGACCGCCAGTTCCGTCCTGCTGCTGGGCTGGGGCGCCTGGCAACTGTTCTCCAGCCTGATAGCCGGAAACGGGCAATGGCTGCCCGGCCTCCTACTTTCGCTGCTGAGCATCGGATGTTGCGCGTGCAGCGTCTGGTTCATCTACTCAGGCGGCGAATTGTCAACGGAACTGGTAATCGTTCCCGGCCTCCTGCTGCTGGCAATCGTCGTCGGCTTCCTACCCGCCTTCACCGCATACCGCACGGATGTCGCGGCCGGATTGCAGCGATAGCTCCTAATCACGGTTGCTTGCCCACACCGCAAACTTGCTACAACTTCGCCAGCACCTTCAGGTTATGACTCACGGTTGCGGTGGATTGCCGCAGTGCGGTGCATTGCCCATACCCAAATGGTTTCAGGGCGTTAAAATGGCGAACAACGCACCCACCACGCAACCCCGTCCATCAAACTTATGGGACCTGCGGATTTATGCCCTATCTGTTCAACACTGCTGAAGATCAGCAGGCGATGCTCCAAGCGATTGGAGCGGACTCGATTGCCTCACTCTTTGAATCGATTCCAGCCGATCTGAAGCTGCAACGAGATCTCGACCTGCCGCCCGCTCTTGGCGAACTTGCCCTCACGCAGCACATGCAGCAACTTGCCGGCAAGAATGAACACGCCGGTACAAAACCCTGCTTCCTCGGCGGTGGCAGCTACGATCACTTCATCCCGGCAGCGGTCGACATGCTCGCTTCCCGCGGTGAATTCTACACCTCTTATACGCCGTATCAGCCGGAAGTCGCCCAGGGCAACCTGCAGGCGATGTTCGAGTATCAGACGCTCATCTGCGAACTGACCGGCATGGAAGTCAGCAACGCCAGCCTGTACGACGGCGGCAGCGCCGCGATGGAAGCCGTGCTGATGTGCGTGTCGGCAGTCCGCGGCCGCAAGAAAGTTGTCACCACCGAAAGCGTGCATCCTGAATACCGGCAGATTCTGGAGACCTACTTTGCCTGTGTCGGGCTGGAACTGACCACCGTCGGGGCACCCGATGGCGTGACGTCGCTGGAGCAGATTGAACAAGCCGTCGATAACGAAACAGCGTGCGTGCTGATTCAGCACCCCAACTTCTTCGGCTGCCTGGAAGATGTCGAAGCCATCGTGAAAATCGCCCACGACGCGGGGGCCCTGGTCGCACAGTCGTTCGACCCGATGAGCTTGGGTCTGCTAAAACGTCCCGGCGATATGGGCGTGGATGTGGCAGTCGCCGAAGGGCAGGGGCTGGGCAATCCGATGGCTTATGGCGGCCCTTATCTGGGCATCATGACCTGTCGCGAAAAATTCGTCCGCCGCATGCCGGGCCGCATCGCCGGACAGACTAATACCGAGAGCGGCAAACGCTGCTGGGTGCTGACCCTGCAAACACGCGAACAGCACATCCGCCGTGAAAAGGCGACCAGTAACATCTGCACCAACCAGGGTCTGTTCGCCCTGCGTGCCAGCATCTACCTGGCGTTAATGGGGCCGGAAGGCATGAGCCAGGCCGCGGAATTGTGTGTGCGGAAGTCGCACTACGCGGCGGATCGCATCACATCGCAGTCGCGGTTCTCCTTGGCGTATGACGCGCCATATTTCAAGGAGTTTGTCGTCCGCGACAATCAGGCAAACGTGAAAGAAGCCCTTAGCACCGCCGAAGGCAGCGGCTACATGCCGGGGGTCTGGCTCGGCCAGTGGTACCCGGATCTGGAAGACGCATTCCTGGTCGCCGTTACTGAGAAACGCACGCAAGCAGAGATCGATGGCCTTGCTTCGGCACTGGCCGCCACGCAGAAGGAGGCCGTCCATGCGTAACCAGCAAGCCACCCAGTTATTGTTTGAATTGTCACAGCCCGGCCGTCGCGGTGTGCAGTTACCTGCCTGCGATGTGCCCACGGACACACCGCTGGAAGATTTAATTCCAGAGCAATTCACCGCGGAAAGCAAACCTGCGTTGCCGGAACTGGCCGAGCCGGATGTGGTGCGGCACTACACCAATCTTTCGACGCTGAACATGTCCGTCGACACGCACTTCTACCCGCTCGGCAGCTGTACGATGAAGTACAATCCGAAGCGGAACGAGCGTCTGGCATCGCTACCCGGTATGGCGGATGTGCATCCGTATCAGAGCGAAGATTCGCTGCAGGGCATGCTGGAACTGCTGTACTCGCTACAGAAAATGCTGGCCGAAGTATCGGGCCTGCCTGCCGTCTCTTTACAGCCGGCGGCCGGCGCCCATGGCGAGCTTACCGCACTGATGTGCGCCGCAGCTTACTTCCGCGACAACCAGGAAGAAGGCAAACCGCTACGCAACAAAGTGCTCGCCCCCGATAGCGCGCACGGCACCAATCCCGCCAGCGCCGCGATCGCAGGCTTCGACTTCGCGTCGATCAAAAGCCGCTCCGACGGTTCGGTCGATCTCGACGACTTACGCAGCCAGTTGGATGACACCGCAGCCGTGTTCATGATTACCAATCCGAACACGCTCGGTCTGTTTGAACGGCAGATCGCGGAAATCGCAGATATGGTGCACGAAGCCGGCGGGCTGATCTATCTGGACGGCGCCAACATGAACGCCATTCTGGGCATCGCCCGTCCAGGTGATTTCGGCGCCGACATGATGCACTTCAACCCGCATAAGACCTTCAGCGGCCCGCACGGTGGTGGCGGCCCTGGCGCCGGTCCTATCTGCGTCGGCCCGCAATTAGAACCGTATCTGCCTTCGCCCGTCGTCGCCAAGGATGAAAACGGCCGCTATTACCTGAATGAAGACCGCCCGCATTCCATCGGCCGCGTACGTAGCTTCTTTGGCAACACCGGCGTTCTGGTTCGCACTTACTGCTACATCCGCACCCACGGCGGTGAAGGGCTGCGTAAAGTATCGGAAAATGCGGTGCTGAACGCCAACTACCTACTGAGCCAGGTAAAGCACATCCTGCCGGTTCCCCACGGCGACCGTTGCATGCACGAGTTTGTGGCCTCTGCCGGACCGATGAAACGCGAGAAGGGCGTGACGGCCATGCACGTGGCCAAACGGCTTCTGGATTTCGGGTTCCATGCACCGACGGTTTACTTCCCTCAGACCGTGCCGGAAGCCTTGATGATTGAGCCAACGGAAACCGAAAGCAAAGCCACGCTCGACGCGTTCACCCGCGCCCTGTTCCGCATCACGGAAGAATCTGCCGAAGACCTGGCCCACGCGCCACATAGCACGGCGATCAACAGCGCGGACGAAGTGCAGGCCGCCCGCAAACCGGTCATGCGGTGGACCCCGTCGGAGTAACGTCATTTCAACTCTTTCGTCAGACAGCGCCGCCGGACCGGCGCCGGTAAACTCCGTGCGGCTTCTCATCGACAAGCCGCTATCTGGCATTGAGAACATGGCGCGTGACGAAGCGTTGTTACAGACAACGGCAGCAACCGGCACGCCCGCCTTGCGGCTTTACTTCTGGGAACAGCCTTGCCTATCGCTCGGCTACTTTCAGAAATACGAAGACCGCGAAGGGCACCACGCAAGTCGTTCGTGCGAGTGCGTCCGCCGCAGTTCTGGCGGCGGCGCCATCCTGCATCATCACGAACTGACGTACAGCTACGCGGTTCCCGTCGAAGCCACGACCCGCTCGACCGAAGCCTATTACGATGCATTTCATGACTCGCTGGTCGAAACCTTCGCCGCCTATGGTGTGACAGCTACGACCTATCGCAATGCGGCTGCCATTGCCACGGCAGAGCAACCGTCAGAACAGCCATTCTTATGTTTCCAGCGTCGCACCGATGCGGATATTGTCGCCAACGGTGTGAAACTCACAGGCAGCGCCCAGCGGAAACGGTATCAATCCTTGCTGCAACACGGCAGCGTGCTGCTAAAGATGTCGGCGTTCGCACCAGAACTACCGGGGGCAGTGTCTCTATCTGAAACTCACGACACCCTTGAGCCGTTAGAATTCGCACATCACTGGCTGCCGCTGCTCGCGTCGCGTCTGCAGGTGCAACTGGTTGAAGGCGATTGGGCGGATGAAGAACTACATCTGGCAGCAGAAATTGGCGCCGGAAAATTTTCTCAAAGTGCATGGACCCGCAAGCGGTGAGCCGCACTTAAACTGTTTCTGCATATGAGTTTACTTTGACTACACAGCCATGAAGCGGTACACTTCATCCAGGCGGTTTATGGATTACCCCGGATTGGGGATTAGACAAACCTACCTATCCTGTCGATAATAATGCTGGAAAGGGATGGTTCTCAAAGGGATATCGCTGCTACGATTCTCTTGCCTACCGCACTGCGCCGTCCAGCAGGACGATTTACTGCTCCGTTTTTTCAGGAATGAGTACTATGCAGGTCAAGCTCCGGGTATGCGGCGGCAAACTTGATGGCCGGGAAATAAAGGTCAAAGGCCCTAAGTACATCATCGGCAGAGCCGAAGGATGTCATCTGCGTCCGAAAACGGACACCGTCAGCCGCAAACACTGCGCGATTCTGGTTGGCAAAAAAGGCGTTGCGATCAAAGACTACAACAGCCGCAACGGTGTTTATATCAACGGTGAGAAGATCGAAGCGCAGACCCTGCTCAAGGCGGAAGACAAGCTGAAAATAGGCGAGTTGAACTTCGAGGTTCTGATCGATAACAGCCTTGCCAGCGAGAAGCGGCCGAAGGTTCAGAACGTTAAAGAAGTTGTCGCCCGTAGCAGCGCTGCCAATAGTGAAGCAGTCGATGAAGACGATGTTTCAAGCTGGTTGGAAGAAGCTGATGAGCTGGACAAAACCCGCCAGCAGTTGACCGGCGGCGATCCGGAAACCACCAGCCTTCAGATGGACAAAACCGAGCAGATCATCCTCAAACGCAGCAGCGACGAAGACCCCAATGACACGGTAGACGCCTCAGCGGAAACCAAAGTGCCCGATGATCCGAAGAAGAAGAAAGAGCCCGGCAAACTACCGCCTGGCGCGGCAGACCTGACAAAAGACTCGCGTGAAGCTGCGTCGAACATGCTGCGGAAGTTCTTCAACCGGCGGTAGCATTGCTATCCAGCTTTTCTGAAATCCATGAGCCAGCCCCTGCTGGCTCTTTTTGTGCGCAGAACTTTTCATGTAGAAATTGTGAAACTGCGGCACTGCCGGCGGGGTAATGACTTTTGAACTGCCACAACGTATTGCAGCAGCGGAATTGACGGGCCCGGTCCGTTCACCCGCATTGCTTGCGTTGCTGGCCTGGTTGCACCGAAGAGGTTCTGTTGACCGTTGATATCCGCACCCTTGTCGATCGCTGCCTAGCCGGTGAACAACAAGCCATGCTCGAACTTGTAGATACCTACAAGTCCCGGGTAACCGGCCTGTGTTTCCGTATGCTCGGACAGTGGCAGGATGCAGAAGATGTGGCGCAGGAGACCTTTGTCCGGGCGTTGAAGAGCCTGGCCCGTTGGGATAACTCGCGAGCCTTCGAGCCGTGGCTGATGGCCATCGCCGGCAACCGCTGCCGGACCCATCTGGCCTCGCGTGCCCGGAAACCTGCGGTGCAGAGTTTGATTGAAGAGATCCCTGAAGCAGCAGCCACCGGGGAAGCGGGCACCAAGGCCGCGAACCTGGCGGAAGAACTTCAGTTAGCGTTGCAGGATATACGAGACGATTACCGGCAGGCGTTCCTGCTGTTCCATGAAGAAGAAATGAGTTACGCCGAAATTGGTGAAACCCTGGACTGCCCCTTAGGTACGGTCAAGACATGGGTCCACCGCGCCCGTCGCGAAATTATCGCCCGGCTACAGAAGCGCGGCGTACTCAACAGCCGTGAAGAACGTGGCCCCATTCAATGCCCACGTTCTTCCCGGACATAATTTTGCAACACCCACCCGCGACGCCGCCCGGCTTCGCCCGTTGTGATTGAGGAAAGAAGCAAATGCCATCCACAGATTCCATCAGCTGCCAGGATTTTGAACAGCGGATTCACGACACGCTTGATAGTCGCCGCCCGCTGTTGAAGGACGCCGTGCTCTGCTGCCACGCTGCCGGTTGCCCTTCGTGCACGGAGTTGCTGCAATCTTATCTCTGGCTGGATGATCCGCGACCTGAAATATTCCCTTCGGTTGAGGGCCGCCTTTCTGACGGTTTCGCTGCGGACATTGTGGCGCAGGCTACACGCGAAGAGGCAGCGTCAGCCCCTGTCAGTCTGCCACCCCAACGGCGCATGGCGCCGGCCGAGGGCCTCTGGTCGCGGCAGGCTTGGTTGGCAACCGTCGGCGTTTCCGTAGCCGTGCTGGCGACCATGCTATTCGCGCAGCATCTTCTGCCATCGCGCCCCGCGCCGGCCGTTTCCATGCCTGAAATTCCCACTGAATTCCACGGCGATCCGTCGATGGCTTACGATTCCTACGAGATGATCATCGCGCAACTGGGCATGCTGGACGAAGAGGCAATCGAACAGACAATCGACCGCACGATTGAATCCGCTGAAGTTCCGGAGGGCTTCCGCCCTATTACGTCTTCCTTAGGCGTGGCCTTCGATCTGCTCCGCGGCGCCATCCCCGGCGCCCGCCCCCGGATGAAGCCGCAAGCACACTCCACGCAACGCGTACGCGGCATGCATCTGGCGTAATCTCAGGGTTGCGTTGACAACCCTATCCAGGATTTGCCCGATGGCGCCACGACAGTTTAGCCTGCGATCGTTCCTCATCTTCTCAGCCGTCGCGAGCATCGCACTGGTGGTGTTGATTGTGCTTCAAGATAAAGAAACGCGTTGGAATGTCTTCATGGGGCCATTTTTCATTCTGCGCGAATCATTGATGCCACTAACAATGCTAATGCTGCTTCTATCACCACTGGTTCTAGTTGGCATCGGAACGCTTCTCTACTTCCGCGAGCCACGTCCTGTTTCTGTTCTCATCTTCTTCGCGTTCACCTTGGTCGCCGCTCTGGATTTTTTTGGGGGAGGTAGACGTGTTGAAGCCAGTATGGTCGTAACCTTTCTGCACGCTATTTCCTCGTTTGCCTGCATCGCGGAAGTAATTACCCGTAGGCTCAAGCCACACTTTCTTACAGCGGGGTTAACGCTACAAGTACCGCTGAGCATCTGGCTAGTGAAGGCGCTCGCGCTGGGTTCTGTTTAGGGAATAGGCTGACTGTCCATAACCTGGACCGTCACAACCGGCCCTTTTCTTTCATTGCGCACTCTTGCGCACACTGTACGAGCCGGAATAGCCGGAAGTTTTTACTGACCGTTACACTTTCCGCAGGCTGCCTGACGATGTTGCCAGTATCGCGACTTCCCCAGCAGCATTATCGCGCTTCTCGCGCAACCGGAGAAAATGAGTAATGGCCAAATCGACCAGCCCGGAAGAAGTTAAAGTCGACCGTCGTGGGGCCAAGGAAGAACGTAGAGGTGAGGATCGCCGGAAGAAGAACAGCCCCGTCGCTGAAGAACGCCGCAGTGCACCGCGCCGTAAGGTGCAACGCCGCCGGCAGATCGATCCCACAACGTGCGAACGGGATTACAGCAACGACGAAATCGAATTCATGCAGGCACTGGATGATTACAAGCGTTCCAGCGGCCGCATGTTCCCGACCTGCAGCGAAATCCTGGAAGTGATCCGTGGCCTGGGCTATACCCGCGATCACCTGCTGGAAGATGCTCCCCCCGTGAACGTTTCGATTTCACCCGAAGAAGCCAGCAGCAACGAAGCGGCGGCGGACGATGAACCCGCTGGCGACGAAGAATAAACCAGAACGCCACACCCCCAAGCGTTGAGTTCACACGCCCGCGGTCGTAAAATCCCCTACGACAGCGGGCGTTGTCATGCGCCGTGAGCGCCTTGCTGATGCAGATTCAGCCGCCCGCCTTCCGTTCCGGCAAACTGGCGCTGCATTATGAACCGGCAACCTTATGGCACACCGCCACGCTGGTGGCCGCCAAGATTGAATCTGATCTGGGTCCGCATGACCCGCAGCTACCGCCGCCGGATGCTCGCCAGGCAGCAGCAGATCGCAGATATCGAATGCACGGGCCTGGACATCCTCAGGCAGCAAGCTGAGGCTGGCCACGGCGTGATGATCACGCCGAATCATTCAGCCCATTACGATTCCGCCGCGTTGTACATTGCCGCCGACCGCATCAACCTGCCGCTGCACTTTATGACGGCCTGGCAGGTGTTCGCGATGAGTTCGCCGCTAGAACGCCTGGCGATGCAGCGACTAGGTTGTTTCAGCATCGACCGCGAAAGCACCGACCGGCAGGCGTTCAAACAGGCGACCGGCATTCTCAAAGAATCGCCGTATCCGCTGGTCATCTTCCCGGAAGGCGATATCTACCATGTGACAGACCGTGTCACTCCTTTCCGCGAAGGCGCGGCCGCGATTGCACTTTCCGCCGCCAAGCGTTCAGAAAGAAAAATCGTCACGGTGCCTTGCGGCGTCAAGTTCTGGTACGTCGATGATCCGACGCCCAAGCTTCAGCAGATTATGGATGTGCTGGAAGAACGCGTCTTCCTGCGCCCCCAGGTGGAACTGCCTATCAACGACCGCATCCATCGCATCGCCGAGGGCATGCTGGCGCTCAAGGAACTGGATTATCTCGGCCGCACGGAATCCGGGCGGGTGCGCGACCGCATTGGCAATCTGATTGAAGCCATTCTGCAGCAGGTGGAATCACGTCACGACATTACACCGCAAGCGGGTGAAGGCGTCGCCAGCCGCGCGAAGAACCTTCGCCAGGCGATCATCCGCAAAGCAGAGGGCAAAGACGAAGCGTCTGCCAATAGCGACACTTCCCAGCAGAACGGCGCCACCAAGGAATTGCCGCCACTGACGCCAGAAAGGCAGCGTTACCTCCGCGCGCTTGAGGCGGATATGGACGACGTCTTCTTTATCATGCAGCTCTACAGTTATCCGGGCGACTATCTGGTGGGCTCGCCAAGTGTGGAACGCCTTGCCGAAACGATCGACAAGTTTGAAGAAGACATCCTTGGCCTGGACCTGCCAACCGTCCGCGGCAAGCGGAAAATCACCATCGAATTTGGCGAACCAATCGAAGTGCCCGCCGGCCGTGGCGGACGTGGCGGCGTGGCCGAATTGACAAAGACAATGCAACAGAGCGTGCAATCGCTGGTGGATGGGCTGAACGAGAAGCATGGTTGAACCAATGTTCTCTGCGTGACAAGCCACATGGCGACTGTCACGAAACACGCGACTTTTTCGGTTCGTCGCGGCCGGTTGTGAAGGATTTCACAGGCTGCTATCTTGGCCTTTGAGGTGGTCCCTTGCGGCGATTGGCAGGCTGTCTATAACAGTTGTCGAAGCCGGTTGCGATATACAAACAACCTACACTCTGTTCACTTGAGGAAACATTAGCATGGGCGTTCTCGTTCAACAGCCAGCCCCCGACTTTAAAGCAACAGCCGTGATGGCCGATGGCCAGTTTAAAGAAATCTCCCTGGAAGATTACAAAGGCAAATACGTCCTGCTGTTCTTCTATCCGCTGGATTTCACCTTCGTCTGCCCGACGGAAATCATCGCGTTCTCCGACCGTGTCAGCGAATTTGAAGCACTGGACGTGCAACTGCTGGGCTGCTCGATCGACAGCCAGTTCACCCACCTGGCCTGGCGTAATACTTCGCGCAACGAAGGCGGTATCGGCAAGGTGCAGTACCCGCTGATCGCAGATCTGAACAAAGACATCGCCCGCAGCTACGATGTACTGCTCGGCGGCGGTGTTTCTCTCCGCGGTCTGTTCCTGATCGACAAAGAAGGCGTTGTCCGCCACCAGGTGGTCAATGATCTGCCCATCGGCCGTAGCGTGGATGAAGCGATCCGCACGGTCAAAGCGTTGCAGTTCTTTGAAAAGAACGGCGAAGTCTGCCCCGCCGACTGGCAGGAAGGCTCACGCACCATCAAGCCAAGCACCGACGACAGCAAAGAGTTCTTCAGCGCTGAATACACCGACGGTTAAAACGCTGTATTCGCACAGCTAGAAGCCATACAAAAAGCCGCTGGGGTTTTGATTCCAGCGGCTTTTTTCGTTGAATTCAGTTCAAGGCGAACAGCTTACTGTTCTTCTTTGTCGAACGCCGCATCAAACGCGCGATTGCTCGACGGGAAGTCGATGCTGCGGGTGAAATCGGCTGCCTCACTGGCGCCGTGATCGCGGTCCATGCCGGAGTCTTCCCATTCCACGGACAGCGGACCGTCGTACCCGATGTCGTTAAGGGCGCGGATGATCTCTTCAAAGTTCACGCTGCCATGCCCCGGGCTGCGGAAGTCCCAGCCACGACGATGATCGCCGAACTTCAGATGGCTGGCCAGAATGCCGCTGCGGCCATTCAGCGTCTGGATAGCGTCTTTCACATGGCAGTGATAGATGCGGTCCGGGAACGCACGGATGAACTCAACGGAATCTACGCCCTGCCACTCCAGATGGCTCGGATCGAAGTTGAAGCCGAATTCTTCGCGGTGATCCAGCGCGTCGAGCGCCATCTTCGCCGTCTCGATATCGAAGGCGATTTCTGTCGGATGCACTTCCAGGGCGAACCGCACGCCACATTCGCCGAACACGTCGAGAATAGGATTGAAGCGGTCGGCAAAGTCTTTGAAGCCCTGCTCAATGGTGCCAGGCAGAATCGGTGGGAAATCGTATAGCAGGTGCCAGATGCTGCTGCCGGTAAAGCCATTCACCACATCCACGCCAAACTTCTGCGCGGCGCGGGCGGTGTTCTTCAGTTCCTCTGCGGCACGCTCGTTAACGCCGGCAGGATCGCCGTCGCCCCAGACGTAAGGGGGCAGAATCTGCTGATGACGGGCGTCGATGTTGTCGCAGACAGCCTGGCCGACGAGATGGGCGCTGATAGCTTCGCACCGCAACCCGTTGGATTCGAGGAGCTCACGTTTCTTCGCGCAATAATCGTCTTCGGCCAGCGCTTTATCAACTTCGAAATGATCGCCCCAGCAGGCCAGTTCAATGCCATCGTAGCCGAAGGCTGCTGTTTTCGCGGCCATTTCGGTAATGGGTAGGTCGGCCCATTGTCCAGTGAACAAAGTGACAAGTCGCGCCATTGGGGGCTCCGTTGCTTACAGGTAACAGTCTTAGCGAGCGGGGAGAGTAGCTCCCCGTAAATAGCCGGAATCAATTCCGTCTGTGGGTTTTAACGCCGCTTATTCTGGCCCCTGCGGCGGACTGGTGCAAGCAGCCTGACACTGTGGTTTTTCACCCAGCCACCCGCCACAGGGCGTGTCATTGAACAGGCGATGCTGCAGCGGTAGAATCCCCCCATCGGCGATTCTTCTGCGCCCCGTTGTCGTTTCTGTCCTTCACCCTATTTAACTGCGAATGTCCACACCCAAAAATCTGGTTGTCGCCCAAAGCGGCGGACCAAGCGCGGTCATCAATAACACATTACGAGGCATTGTCGAGGCGGCCCGCGACCGCAGCGAAATTGGCACCGTTTACGCGGCGCGACACGGTATTGAAGGTGTGCTTAAGGAAGAGCTGCTCGATCTTTCCAGCCAGTGCCCGGACGAAATCTCGCTGCTGCGGTACACGCCTGCCGCCGGCTCGATTGGCACCTGCCGGTACAAATTGAAGGAAGGCCAGGACGAAGATTTCGAGCGGTGTATCGACGTCTTCAAAGCTCATAACGTCGGCTATTTCATCTACATCGGCGGCAACGACTCGATGGATACGGCCAACAAAATCGCGGCGCTCGCCCGCGATCGTGGCCTGGACCTGACCGGTATCGGCGGCCCGAAGACCATCGACAATGACGTAGGCGATAGCGAATTCAAGCTGATCGACCACACGCCCGGCTATGGCTCCACCGCCAAGTTCTGGATGCACGCGGTTCAATACGCCAACGAAGAGAACGCAGGCTCCTGCCCGGCAGACCCGGTGCTGGTGCTCCAGGCAATGGGCCGCCGCATCGGCTATATCCCCGCCGCCGCCCGTCTGGCCGATCCCAACCGCGAAATGCCGTTGCAGATCTATCTGGCTGAAAGCCCCTGCTCGCTGGAACAGATGGCCGATCAGGTCAACGACCAGCTACGCAGCGACGGCCGCTGCATCGTGGTGGTTTCCGAAGGTTTTGATGTGGGCGATCTGGGCGAAGTCAAAGACTCGTTCGGCCACACTTCGTTTGGCGCCAGTCAGTTGACGGTCGGCCAGAAGGTAGTGAACTACCTGAACAAAGTCGGCCTTGCCACCAAAGGCGCCGCCCGTGGCAACGTGCCGGGCACAGACCAGCGGCACTCAATGGGTTACGCCTCGACCGTCGACCTGGACGAAGCGTATCGCGCCGGCCAGACAGCTGCCAATCTTGCTGCCGACGGCGACAACGGCCACATGGCCACCATTCTCCGCAACCCGGGCGAAGTGTATTCCGTCCGCTACGACAAAGTGCCGCTGGAACTTGTCGCCAACAGCGAGCGTACTTTCCCGAAAGAATGGATCGCTGAAAACGGCTACGATGTGACCGATGAGTTCGTCAAATACTGCAAGCCTTTGCTGGGCGAAGGAATGGTGTCGCTGCCAATGATTGACGGTCGCCAGCGTTTGACCCGCTTCGAGAAGAAATACGCCGACCAGAAACTGCCCGCCTACGAGCTGCAAGCTGACCGCAAGTCGTAAGCCGTTCGCACGCCCGGTGTGCGACAGCAACCCACAATCAACGATTAAACCTCAGCCATAAACATCATGTACGAAATTACTCCCACCAAAAAGTTCCTGGTTGGCATCGACTCGGACGGTTGCGTTTTTGACACCATGGAACTGAAGCACAAAGAGTGTTTCATTCCTAACACCATCAAGTACTACAACCTGCAAGGCGTCAGCAAGTACGCCCGTGAAGCCGCGGAATTCGTCAACCTGTACAGCAAAAGCCGCGGCATTAACCGCTTCCCTGCACTGATCGAAACGCTGGAATGGCTGCAGAAACGCCCGGAAGTAGCCAGCCGCGGTTACAAGATCGACATCCCTCAAGCCTTGGTGAAATGGATTGAAGAAGAAACCAAACTGGGCAACCCCGCCCTGGAAGCCAAGGTTGCCTCGGACCCGCACGAAGAACTGAAGCACGCCCTGGAATGGTCCGTGCAAGTCAATGAAGATGTCGCCGGTATGGTCCGCGATGTCCCACCGTTCCCGCATGTGCGTGAAAGCCTGGAAAAGCTGAAGGACGTGGCTGACATGCTGGTTTGCAGCGCCACCCCTAACGAAGCCCTGAAGGCTGAGTGGGCGGAACACGACGTCGATAAATACGTTGTCGAAATCTGCGGTCAGGAATCGGGCAACAAAAAAGAAACACTCAGCAACGCCTCGAAATACGACGAGAACTGCACGCTGATGATCGGCGACGCCCCTGGCGACTATCGCGCAGCGGCAGCCAACAACTGCCTGTTCTACCCGATCAATCCCGGCGACGAAGAAAACAGCTGGAAGCGTTTTCACGATGAATCCATCGACAAATTCCTGAACGGCGAATTCGCAGGCGACTATCAGAAGATGCTGCTCGACGAGTTTGACAAGTATCTCCCCGCCACGCCGCCGTGGCCTGTCAACGGCTAAGCTGTTTGCCCTGGCGGCACGGATCAATCCTGGCCAGCGGATGGCGCCTCCTTCTAACTAACAGACGTGTAAAGCAATAAACGATGAGCGAAAAATGTGATTTCGGCCTGGTCGGCCTGGCAGTCATGGGCGAAAACCTGGCCTTAAACGTCGAAAGCCGCGGCTACAGCGTGGCGGTCTATAACCGCACCACGGCCAAGGTGGACGAATTTATCGAAGGCCGCGCCGCTGGTAAAAAGTTCACCGGCTGCCATTCGCTGGAAGAACTGGTCGACAATCTCGCGACGCCCCGCAAAGTCATGCTGATGGTGAAAGCGGGTCCAGCCGTCGATGCTCTGATCGATACGCTCATTCCGCTGCTTTCGCCCGGCGACGTGATCATCGATGGCGGCAACACGCACTACGCCGATACCGAACGCCGCACCAAGCACGTTGAAGAAGCCGGCCTGTTGTTCTCCGGCACCGGTGTTTCCGGCGGTGAAGAAGGCGCGCTGCTTGGCCCTAGTATGATGCCCGGTGGTAGCGAAGCAGCCTGGCCCATCGTCAAACCTATCTTCCAGGCGATTGCCGCCAAGGTTGGCCCCAACAACGATATCCCGTGTTGCGAATGGGTCGGCCCACGCGGCGCCGGGCACTACGTGAAAATGGTGCACAACGGCATTGAATACGGCGACATGCAGCTGATCTGCGAAGCCTACTTCATGCTGCAAGGCGCACTGGGTCTGAATAACGATCAGATCTACGATGTCTTTGACGACTGGAACCGCGGCGAACTGCAGAGCTACCTGATTGAAATCAGCCGCGACATCTTCAGCGTGAAAGACGAAGAAGGCGATGGCTACCTGGTCGACAAAATCCTGGATGTCGCCGGCGCCAAAGGCACTGGCAAATGGATGAGCCAGCTGGCGCTTGATCTCGGTGTTCCCAGCACGCTGGTTACCACGGCTGTTTACGCCCGCGGGTTGTCCTCGGTGAAAGATGCCCGAACCCGTGCCAGCAAAATCCTGCAAGGGCCGGCCAACGCCACGACGCTGCCAAACTTCGACCGCGAAGAACTGATCGAAAGCATCCGTCAGGCGCTCTACGCGTCGAAGATCTGCAGCTACGCTCAAGGCTTCGTCCAGTTGCAGGCCGCGGCGAAAGAACACGACTGGCCGCTGAACTACGGCGACTGCGCCCTGTTGTGGCGTGGCGGCTGCATTATCCGGGCTCAGTTCCTCGACCGCATCAAAGAAGCGTTCGACGAAAACCCCGATCTCGAAAACCTGCTGCTGCACCCGTACTTCACCGACGCTGTCCACAACGCCCAGGAAGCCTGGCGCCACGTGGTTGTGCTGGCGACACAGATGGGGCTGCCAGTGCCCGCGTTCAGCACCGCGCTGGCGTACTACGACAGTTATCGTCGCGAACGCCTGCCGGCCAACCTGTTGCAGGCCCAGCGTGATTACTTCGGCGCCCACACTTATAAGCGGACAGATATGGAAGGCACCTTCCATACCGACTGGATCCGTAAACGCAAAGAACCGGCTGAATAACGGCCCGGGTGCTGCCTCTCTCTCCCCTCGTGGGAGAGTGTGCACGTAGCACCTTGTGCAACGCAGCCCTCCACTTCTGCCGGGCCGGGAACAGCGCACGCCATCTAGCGAAACGTGGGTGCGCCGTTGCAATTTTCTGAATTTACGGCGGATTCACCGACCATTCACTCTCAATTGAACTGCCAGTTATGTCCGACTTTCTTACCAGACTCTTTGGCCTCGAAGGTCGCACAGCCGTAGTTATCGGCGGCACGGGCGTATTGGGCGGCTCGATCTGCGAAGGACTTGCTTCGGCCGGCGCCTTGGTGGTGGTGGCGGGCAGGTCGCAGGAACGCGGTGAAGAGCGTGCCAAAGCCATCCAGGATGCGGGCGGCAAGGCGGAGTTTCAGCCGGTTGATGCATTATCGCGCGACTCGCTGCAACAATTGATGCGGGCCGCGGGCGCCCATAATGGCGGCGTGGATGTGCTGGTGAACGCAGCTGGTGTGAACCAGGGCAGCGACTACGAAAGCATCCAGGATGAAGACTGGAAACGGGTTGTCGATGGCAACTTGACCGCCACGCATTACGCCTGTCAGACCTTCGCACCGCAAATGGCGAAGCAGGCCGATGGCGGTTCGATTATCAACATTGGCAGCGTGACCTCGCATCTGCCGCTGTCGCGGGTGTTCGCTTACGCCGCATCCAAAGCGGCAGTCGTTAACCTCACAAAGAATGTCGCCCGCGAATATGCAACACAGGGCGTACGCGTGAATTCTTTGTGCCCCGGTTTCTTTCCTGCCGAACAGAACCGGCGGATTCTAACGCCCGAACGGATTCAAAACATTCTGGGGCAGACGCCCATGGCCCGCTTCGGCGAGCCGGAAGAACTAACCGGCGCCGTCCTGCTGATGGCGTCGCCCGTCGCTGGCAGCTTTCTAACCGGCACAGAACTGTACGTTGACGGCGGCTTTACCGGCAACCGCTTCTAAAGCAGCCTATTTTTCACGCAAGCCGAAGCTCCACCTTAAGCCTGTTTGCTCACGGTGGCTTTGCGACGTACGCTTTTCCAGCTAATTCTGTCACAAGCTGGAGAAACATCGATGCACGCGCTGCTAAGGAAATTGCCGCGCCGTGTGCGCACTCGCAGTATTCTGTGGGCCGTTGGTGTCTGGTTTGCTTCGCTGTTGCTTGCCGGCCTCTTCACAGTCGGGCGTCGCCCGGCTGCACAACTATTACAGCTGGAATTCCTGGTATATCTGGCAATGCTGCTGGCCGCGGCGATGCTGCCGGTCGTGCGGCGGTTCGTTAGCCGCATTCCCCAACCGCACCGCTGGGGTTACGCGTTGCTGCTCACAGCGCTGTTGACGGGGCAGATTGCTGGCGAAGACCGCGGGCTGTTTCCCCTGGTGCGTTGGCACATGTACTCAAAACCGCTGGATCCGAAGAATATTACCGCCACCAGGTATGCGGGGGTCACCGCCAGCGGAAAACGCATCCTGCTGAATCCTGGAACGCTTTACCCGTCGCTCGGTTATGGTTCGCTTCGTCTGCACAACCGCCTGGAACTGCTGGGGAAGGCATCCATCGAAATGGAGCACACCGAGCACGCAGAAGAAGTGCAGCGCCGTCTGCAAGGCATGCTCTGCGCGCTAGCCAGGCGGCACAATCAGATTGCCGCTCATGAGAAAGTAGTGCGGGTTGAACTATGGCACGCCAGATTGAATGTCAGGCAGAAACCGGCGCCGGCTGTGCAGTGGCGGAAGACACATACTTTTGAGGTCTACGATCATGCGATTGCTGCACGCTGACGCGCCGCTTGCCGCCCGCGACTTTGCACGCACCTATGTATGGTCGCTGTGGTTGCTGGCAGTCGCGCTCGATCCGCTCGCATATCTGGCCCTGCTGCCCGCCACATCGTTTGAGCCTGCTGGCCTCGCCGCGTTCGTACCAGATACACTTCGCGCCGCGCTGCTTTCCACCACCGGCATTTTGCTGCTGAAGATCGTATCACTGCTGGCGATTGGACTGGCCGCAAGTGGCATCTGGCGGAGGCCGGCTGCGATAACTGCCTGCCTGTTGCTGACGGTCCAGCAAGGCATGGTGCGCGGCTTTGGACATATCAACCATGCAGAAATCACGCTGCTGATGTCGGCCTATATTGTCACCTGGTTCGATTGCGTTGACTTTACCGCGGGCATCGCCAAACCTGACGTGAAAGCCTCTGCCAGGACGAAATCAGGGGGGCGGCATACGGCAGCGGCTCCGCTGACGGCGATCGTGCTTATGCTCTGCGTGACGTACATGTTCACGGGAATGCACCGCGTGATGAATGGCGGGTGGCACGTATTTGCGGGCAACCATCTGGAAAACTGGATGACGTTCGCGCAGCATTCACCCCGCGGCTACGACCTCGGCCTTGGCGCCTGGCTCCTTAGCTTTGATCTGTTCCGCTGGTCGATGATCATCGGCTTTCCGCTGGTGACACTGTTCGAAATCCTGGCTCCGCTTTGCCTGGTTTCGCGACGGTTCCGGGTGGTGTTTGTGGCGGTGATGCTGCCTTTTCATCTGCTGGTGCTGGCGACCATGGGAATTGTGTTCTGGCAAAGCCTGGCGCTCTACATCTTTTTTCTGGATACGCCCTTCTGGAATTTCATCTGCAAAAATCCACGGCCAATGCACTGGAAAGGCTGGATAACTGCCCGGCAAACGGCTGCATAGCAGGCAGAAAGCGGAATTCACGGGCGATTACCGGGAAAAACGGTTACCCACGGGGCGCACGTGCGGTTGATAAAGTGGCTACTCGACGAACGACTGAGTTGACGTAAAATGCCTTGCATGAGTGATTTAACGCATTTTGATGAGAACGGCGCCAGCCGCATGGTGGATGTCAGCGGAAAGGACATCACCGTACGGACAGCCAAGGCAGCCGGGCAAATTCGCATGCAGGCAGCCACATTGCAGTTGATCCGCGATGGCGGTCATCGCAAGGGCGACGTACTGGAAGTTGCACGCCTGGCTGGCATCATGGCCGCCAAGCGTACGGCGGACATCATTCCCCTGTGCCATCAGTTGCCGCTGGAGTCTGTTAAAGTCGACTTTGCGTTCACCAGCGATACAACGCTGCATATCACGGCGACTACAAGAGTTACGGCGAAGACGGGCGTCGAGATGGAAGCCCTCACCGCGGTTTCGGCCGCGGCGCTGACGGTTTACGACATGTGTAAAGCGGTAGACCGCGGCATGCAGATAGATTCAATCCTCCTTCAGGAAAAAACGGGCGGTCGTAGCGGCCATTACCAGAACGAAGCGTGACCTGCCGGTTGCTGATTCAACGCAGCATTCTACAGAGTTACTGCATCAAGGCCGCGAGCCAGCATAAGGAACCCCATCGTGACTAACGCAGTTAATGGCACTCCAGCCCCGCCTTCGTCGCTGCTCCTGAAGACGCTCTACGCACCCATCCAGCAGGAAATGCGCGATGTGGAGCAGATCCTGTGCGAGGAGCTTCGCAGCAAACATCCCTACGTGGACGAACTTGTCCAATACGGCAATAAGCTCGGCGGCAAACGCTTGCGGCCCGCGCTATTGCTGCTGACGGCCAAGGCGTTAGGCAACTTGCAGCGTCAGCATCTGGTGTTGGCCGCAGTGCTGGAGATGATTCATACGGCCACGCTGGTGCACGATGACGTGCTGGACGAAGCGGATCAGCGCCGGCATCTGGCGACGGTTAACGCCCGCTGGAACAACGAATCCAGCGTGCTGCTGGGCGACTATCTTTTCACACACGCGTTCTATCTGGCCAGCACGCTGGAAAGCACTTTAGCCTGCCAGTTTATCGGCAAGGCAACCAATGTGGTCTGCGAAGGCGAACTGCAGCAGATCGCCAGCCGCGCCAATTACCGCCTGACCCAGGATGAATACTTCGAGATCATCAACGGCAAAACAGCGGAACTAACATCCTGCTGCTGCCGCCTGGGGGCACATTTCGCCGGCGCCAGCGACGAACAGACCGAACGCCTAGCGGGTTATGGCCGCGACCTGGGGATTGCCTTCCAGATTGCAGACGACCTGCTCGACGTGCTGGGTGATGAAACGCAAACGGGCAAATCGCTCGGCACCGATCTCGAAAAGCAGAAGCCGACGCTGCCGCTGATCCACACTCTGGCTGAAGCAGATGACGCCAGCCGCGAGCAGTTACTGGAACTGCTCAGCGCCGGTGAAGATGTCCGCGCGGAACTGAAGCCGTGGCTGCAGAAATACGGCTCGCTCGAATACGCCCGCAAAACGGCGCGGCAATACGCCGACAAGGCGCTGGAAGCCATCAGCGATCTGGATGACAGCCCCGCGACCGACGTGCTTCGCGCCATTCCAGAATTCGTCGTGAACCGCTCTCACTAAAACAGAGCGGGCGATGTTTCGCATTCTTTACCACCGTTCGGGAACCGTTGTCATTGCTGCAATGGCCGTGTTAGCCATTGCGGTGGTCCTGGTAACGCCACTGCTGGATAAGAAAGACGCCTTGCAATCTCCGCCCGCGGCGCGGCAGGAGGTGGTGTTCTGGCACTTCTGGGGCGGCGCCGACCGCGATGTGGTGGAAGATGTGGCGCGGCGGTTCAACGCCAGCCAGCAGAAGTATCACGTTCGCCCCGTCGCCATGCCCGGCAACAATCTGGACGTGAAGGTCTTTCTGTCGGTTACTGGTGGTGATCCGCCGGACCTGATCAACCAGGACGACCCCGTGATTGCATCCTGGGCGGAGCGTGGTGCGCTGCTGCCGCTGGATGAAGTGGCCAGCGAAGAAGAAATGCGCGAGTTGGAAACGTGGCTCTACCCGGCAGCACGCAGACTCACGACTTATGACAACCGCATGTACGGGCTGTGCAACGGGCTGGACATCCGATTGTTGTATTACAACCGCACCTTGTTTAAAGAGCTTGACCTGCAACCGCCGGCGACGCTGGCGGAACTGGACGAGATCAGCGAACGGGCATCGCTTGTCGAAGACGGAGAGCGTAAGCGATTTGGCTACCTGCCAGACTCACGCAGACTGCTTGCCTGGGGCGCTGTGTTTGGCGGCAATGTTTATGATGAAGCCGCAGGGCAGCCGGCGATTAATTCGCCGCAGATGGTGGCTGCGTTGGAATGGATGCAGTCTTACAGCCGCCGGCATGGCGCGCAGCAGGTGCTAAGGTTCCGCCAGGATGATCAGTCGTTGCCCGGCAAGACGTTTCCGTTATTGCCGGTAGGAGATTCGCCGCACGGCCGCTACGCCATGATTCTGGATGGTCAGTGGCGGGTGCGCGATATTGCCGCTTCGGAGCAGCAACGCCGCGCGGCGGGAAAGCCAGTCGCTGAATTTGGGGTGTGCCCGCTGCCTCCACCGCCCGGCGGAAAGCAGAACGCGGGATGGGCCAATGGCAACTTCTTCATCATCCCGCGGAACGCACGCAATGCGGCAGGCGCCTGGGAATTCATGAAGTTCTGGTCGGGCGCCGGCGGCCACGAGGCAGAAGCCGCCCGCACATGCGCGGCCGGAGGCTGGATACCGGCATCAGCAGAAGTCGCCCGGCAACCTGCGTTCAAAGCGTATCTGAAAGAGCAACCGCTGTTCGCCCGCTTCGTTGAAATGGCAGGCAGTGAGAACCAGTTGCCAACGCCCGTTATCCCTTCCGCCCCGGCCCTCAACCGGCAACTCAAGTCGGCCGGCAGCGCCGCCATGAGCGATGTGAACCAGTCACCTGCGGAACTGTTGAAGCGGGCGCAGTTCGAAATCGAGCAGTCTATCAAGCGGCAGCAGCAGTAGCGCGGCCGCCAGCATCGCTTTCAGCGTTCGCGTGAACTGGTAGGATGGGCGGACGCTTGCTTGATAGAGAACCCCGTAAGGATCGGTCATGGCGGACGACCAGACACACGACGAGACGCCTTCGCGCGATGAAATCGCAGCGATGTACCTGGAGCAATTGCCCTTTGAACCCTACCCGGCACAGGAGGAAGCGCTGCTGGCCTGGTTCACTTCCAAGCAGGGCGTGATGGTCTGTGCGCCGACCGGCACCGGAAAAACACTGATTGCCGAAGCGGCGATGTTCGAGGCGTTGCACACCGGCAAAACCGCCTATTACACCACGCCGCTGATTGCGCTGACGGATCAGAAATTCGCAGAGATGCAGGAAGCCGCCGTCCGCTGGGGTTTCTCCGCCGATGATGTCGGGCTGGTCACCGGCAACCGGCGTGTGAACCCGGACGCCAGCATTCTGGTGGTTGTCGCAGAGATTCTCCTGAACCGGCTGCTGCACGAAGACGCCTTCAATTTCGACGATGTCACCGCCGTCGTCATGGACGAATTCCACAGCTTCAACGATCGCGAACGTGGCATCGTCTGGGAGTTCGGGCTAAGCATGCTGCCGGCGCATGTCCGCACGCTGTTGCTGTCGGCGACGGTCGGCAACGCGAGGTCGTTCGCCAACTGGCTGGAAGTTCGCATCGGCCGCAAGCTGGAACTGGTAGAAAGCCACGATCGCAAGGTTCCGCTGAACTTCAGCTATCTGCCCGACACGCTGCTCAGCGATCAGATGGAAGCGATGGCCCGCGGCGAAGATGAATCGCGTTACACGCCGGCGTTGTTGTTCTGCTTCAACCGCGAAGCCTGCTGGACCGTGGCAGAACAACTCAAGGGCAAACAGCTTCTGCACGATGGTCAGCAGAAACGCCTTGCCGAAGAGATGGAGAACTACAGCTGGTCCGAGGGCGTTGGTCCCAAGCTGAAACAGATTCTGCTGCGCGGCGTCGGCGTGCATCACGCCGGGCTGTTGCCAAAGTATCGCCGCGTGGTGGAAGAACTGTTTCAGCAGAAGTTGCTTTCGGTCTGCGTCTGTACGGAAACGCTTGCCGCGGGCATCAACCTGCCGGCTCGCAGCGTCGTGATTCCCAACTTGTTGAAAGGTCCGCCCGGCAAGAAGAAAGTACTGGAAGCCAGCAGCGCGAAACAGATGTTCGGCCGCGCCGGGCGCCCCCAGTTTGATACGCAAGGCTACGTCTTCTGCCTGGCGCACGAAGACGATGTGAAGATCGCACGGTGGCGGGAGAAGTATGATTCGATCCCCGAAGACACCAAAGACCCGAAGCTGATGAAGGCCAAAAAGGCGCTCAAGAAGAAGATGCCTAAACGCCGCGCGAATGAACAATATTGGGATGAATCGCACTTTGAAAAACTCATCAACGCACCTTCCAGCGATCTGGCCAGTCGCGGTTCGATTCCCTGGCGCCTGCTGGCTTATATTCTGGATGCCGAGCCGGACCTGAAGCCGCTGCGGAAGCTTATCAGTAACCGCCTGATGGACCCTAAACGGCTGGAGTCTGAACAGAAAACGCTCGACCGCATGTTGAAGGTGCTGTGGCGGGCGGGCTACGTTGACCTGGAGCCAGAGCCACCCGCCGAGGCGCCGAAGCAGCCGCCCAGCGAAGAAGATCACAGCCAGGTGGAGCCGCCTGAAGAACCTTCCAAGCCGGGACTGTTCGACTTGGCCACCAGTGGCGAGAGCGTGCACGATGCGTCAAAACTTCAGCCCGCCAAAGCCAAGAGCAAGAAGGATGAACCGGAGGCAGACGCCCCGCCGCCTTACAAACCGCTGTTCGCCTATCCGACGGACCGGCTTGATCTGCTGCTGCAGCTCCGCGGCGTAAATCCGCTGTATGGCGTGTTTGTGATCAACCAGCTGGGCATTGCCGACCGGGCGGAACGCATTCAGGCGATGGAAAGCATGCTCGAGATGCCCGGCTCCGTCGCCTATCACCTGCACGTGCCGCCGCCGAATGAATTGCCGCCCGGCACGCTGGCCACCACGCGGCTGGATGTGCATTTGCTGCAACTGGGGCTGGCGACTGCGGAGGAGTTAGGCGCTGCGGGCGGCAGCGACGACGATGAGGAAGAAGACGATCGCCGCGGCGGCATGTTCGCTGAGCGCAAACCCTTTGTGCTCACCCTGGCGCAGAAGTTACGGATGTGGTTTGACTACGACTTCCCCGGCGTTCACGACGTTTACACCCGGCCGGTGTGGGCAGCCGGGGAACTGCTCGAATTCGGCGGCAACTTCAACAAATGGGTCACCATTAAAAAGCTGCAAAAGCAGGAAGGCATCGTCTTCCGTCATCTGCTGCGGCTGATCCTGCTCATCAACGAATTCACGCAGCTCTGCCCACCTGATATCGAACGTGCGGAATGGGAGGAAGACCTCTGGGATATCTCCGACCGTCTAACCGCCTCCTGCCGCGCCGTGGATGAGAAAAGCACCGGCAAGACGCTGGAAGAAATCGAGCGTCGTAGCTGATGGCTGTGGGCAGAACGCTGGAAAGAATGAAGACGCACGCGTCATGGACAACCTGGCAACCATTGCAGAAGTAGCACCCGTGATCGCGGCGGCGCAGCACGTGGTGGTGTTCACCGGAGCGGGAATGTCAGCAGAGAGCGGCATTCCGACGTTCCGCGATGATGATGGTTTCTGGCAGCGTTTTCCCGTGCAGGATTTCGCTACCTGGCGTGGCGTTGTGAAGACGGCGATCTGGCGCCCGGCAGCCATGGCTGAATTCGCGCTAGAAGTCATTGCCCCCATGGCGGACGCCAGCCCCAATGCGGGGCACATCGCCATCGAACAGCTTGAACATCACAAGCAGGTCACCGTTGTCACGCAGAACATTGATGGATTACATCAGCAAGCCGGTAACACAACGGTGCACGAAGTTCATGGCAGCTTGTTCGAGATTGTTTACCGCAACGGCCGCTTCCGTCACCTGCTCTCGCGCCGCGAATTACAGCAGATGGCGCGGCGGATCGAAAAGTGCCGCCGGGGCGTGTTGAAGTTGCCACGGCTTCTACTTGCGCTTCGTCCGTGGCTGGGCGCCGGGCGACGCGGCGTCTACCGGCCAAACCTCGTGCTCTTCGGCGACAGGATGGCTCAGCCCGCCTGGTCCCAGGCACGCGAAGCCGCCACGCAGTGCGACGTGCTGCTACAAATCGGATGCAGCAGCACGGTCATGCCCGCGGCAATGCTGCCGGTGGAAGCCAAGGCAGCCGGCGCCACCGTTATCTCTGTTGACCCGCAACCAGCCGACGGAGATTACTGGCTAAAAGGCGGGGCGGCACAAATTCTTCCCGAATTGCTCGCCGCAATCGAAGAATGACATGCTGAAACGCTTTGCACCGCGACGGCTTTCAAAGCGAAACTGTATGCAGTTCTTAGATGATCAACGTAGCTAACCACGCTCGCATGGGGTTCAGTTCGTTTCACGTTAGGATTCAACTTGGGTTCTGTATGGCTTGGAAACAAAAGCGTGTCTATAATTCTGACAACTGCCACTTTTCGCCAGGTTCTTTGAACCCCCAGATTTTGCCCGACACCGCTTCGCGGATTTTTATACTTATCTTCAGGAAGTCATGGACTCCAGCCGTCCCGCCAGCTTTTTCCTCGAGCGTTTGCGTAGAAGCAAGCTGTTCCCGCCTAACAAGCTGGAAGAGCTGATCCGCAAACTAAAACTGGATGAGCAGGAATCCGCCGTCGCAGCCGCCAAGCTGTGCATGAAGCGGCGGTTGATCTCCAGGTTGCAGGCGGAACTGCTGCTGGACAGTGCGCCGCAGCGGTTGTTTGTGGATGGTTACAAACTGATCGAGCTGGTTGGCTCAGGCGGCATGGGCCGGGTGTTTATTGCGGAAGAGCCAGATAGCAACTGGAAGGTTGCGCTGAAGGTGCTTTCGCCCAATCACCGCAAAGATGCAGGTCTGCTGGCGCGGTTTCAGCTGGAAGCAGAAATCGGCCTGAAACTGAAGCACCCCAACATTCTGCGTACACGTGACCTGAAAAGCACGGAAGATATCTACGGCCGCATTCACTATGCCGTGCTGGACTTTGTCAAAGGTCCCACGCTGGGTGAACTGCTAGAGATGGGCAAAAAACCCGTGCCGTGGGCGCAGGCCTGCGACGCGATGATGCAGACGGCGGCAGGTTTGCAGTACATGCATGAGAAACGCATGGTGCACCGGGATATCAAACCATCCAACCTGATCATCTCCAGCAACGGCTCGGTTAAGCTGCTCGACTTCGGCCTGACGCGTATTGATGAGGACGACGAAGAATTCTCGATGGCGATGATTTTCGGGCATCAGTGCATGGGCACGCCGGACTACATCGCGCCGGAACAGACGCTGAACAGTTACGAAGTAGACCGCCGCGCGGATATCTACAGCCTGGGCTGCACCTTCTATCACCTGCTGTGTAACGAAGTGCCTTTCCCGGCGCCGACCGTGCGTGAAAAAATCGCAGGTCATCGCAAGCTGAAGCCGACCCGCATCGAACAACGCAACCCCGACGTGCCCGCGCGTGTTTCAGCGATTGTCCATAAGATGCTCTGCAAACAGCCCGAGAACCGTTTTCAGACAGCGGCCGAAGTGGTGAAGTTTTTAGAGCCGCTGGCGGAACGACAGACCGTCGATTTCGATTTTCGTGAAATCCTGAAGCGGCGTGTGCTGGATGATCACAAACGCTCCACCTATCTCAAACGCCTCAGCGAGCTTAACAAAAACTCGAAGGTTTCTGACGGAAGCGGCGCCGGTAGCAAGAGCGCCATCACGGGAAGTGACTTAAGCTCAGGCAAGATTGACTCCCAAGACAGCGGGCAGAAGGTGGCGCCGTCTTCGCCGGAAGACTCCACGGATGCTTGATTTTACTCAGTTGCAGCAGGTCGTCGAAAAATGCGATGTGCAACCGTTATTCGTAACGGTCAGCGGCGCGCACCTGTACGGATTTGATTCGCCTGATAGCGATGTGGATCTGCGTGGTGCGCACCTCTTGCCGCTGCGCGATGTTGTCGGGCTGGCGACGCCGGAAGAAACGCTGGACCGGACCTGGATGGAAGATGGTCTGGAGATCGACCTTGTCAGTCACGATGCCCGCAAATACTTCACGCTGATGCTGAAGAATAACGGCTATGTCCTGGAGCAGATTTTTTCTCCGCTGGTCGTTGCCGGGCAACCGTTTCTCGACCGGCTGAAACCGCTGGCTGCCGGCTGCATTACAAAGTTCCACTACCACCACTATCGCGGTTTTTTCGCCACGCAAATCAAGCTGCTGGAGAAGCAGCCCGTCAAAACCGCCAAGGCGCTGCTGTACGCGTATCGCGTGCTGATGACGGGCATTCACCTGTTGCGCACGGGACGCGTCGAGGGCAACATCCGCACGCTGAACGAATCGTTTAACTTGCCCTTCATTCCGGAATTAATCGAGCGCAAGCTACGCGAAAAGATCGAGCTGCCGGACCTGGACTGGGACGCCCACCGGAAGGAGCTTGCCTCGCTGGAAGAAGCGCTGGACACCGCATTCGAGCAGTGCACGCTGCCTGACCGTCGCGACCGGGATGCGGTGAACCAGTTGCTGATCGAGCTGCGGCTGGATTCTTAGAATCCACTGCCTTCGTAAAATTGCATGCCAGGTGCGAACCTGCCATGCGCTGCCGTGTCATCTTCTGACACCACACGACTTTGCCGCATTGGCAGTCGTGCATAGATGGCCAAGATAGCTCAATGGCAGAGCACTAAACGCGGTTTAGCATACACTTATCCGGCAACGGGTCGCGGCCAGACCGTTATCGACTTTTAATCGAGGGGTGCGGGTTCGATTCCCGCTCTTGGCCCTGCTTCTAACATTTCAACCCGTGGTGGCAGCACGCGACGGCGACCGCTGATAGAATCAGGCCGCACCCGATTCTGTCAATTACCGCGAGGTTCATCATGGCGCCGCCGTTGCAGCCCCCCGTCCGTACACTCATGGGACCCGGTCCCAGCGCGATTCATCCCCGTGTGCTACAAGCGCTGGCTGCGCCCACCGTCGGACATCTTGATCCGTTCTATCTGGAATTGATGGACCACCTGCAGCAGATGCTCAGGCGGTTGTTCCGCACAGAGAACGAATTAACGCTGGCCGTAAGCGGCACCGGATCGGCCGGCATGGAAGCTGTGGTCGTCAACCTGGTTGAACCAGGTGATTCTGTGCTGGTGTGCGTGAATGGCGTCTTCGGCAAACGCATGGCCGACGTCGCCGCCCGGGCCGGCGCCGATGTGCACACCATTGAGAAGCCGTGGGGCGAAGTCTTCACGGTCGACGATCTACTTCCTGCACTGCAAGAGCACAAGCCGAAGCTGACAGGCATTGTGATGGCGGAAACTTCGACGGGCGCCTCGCAGCCCATCGCGGATATTTCCGCAGCGGTGCACGATGCCGGGAGCATGCTGGCGGTTGACGCGGTCACCTCGCTGGGCGGAATGCCGGTTGAGGTAGACGCCTGGAACATCGACGCCATTTATTCCGGCACGCAGAAATGTTTGAGCTGTCCACCGGGACTGGCGCCAGTTTCGTTTAGTTCACAGGCGCTGGATTTTATCCGTGGGCGGAAGACGCAGGTGCGAAGCTGGTATCTGGACATGTCGATGCTGGCGAATTACTGGGGAGACGACCGCGCGTATCATCACACGGCGCCCATCAATATGACGTACGCGTTGTACGAAGCCCTGCGGCTAATTGAAGAAGAAGGGCTGGAAAACTGTCACGCCCGGCACCTGCTCTGTCACCAGGCGCTGGCGGCAGGGCTGGCGGCCATCGGCATCCATTACAGTGCGGCGGAAGGCGCCCGCCTGCCGATGCTTAATGCGGTGACTATTCCAGAGGGCGTTGACGATGCAAAGATCCGTAGCGGACTGCTCGACGAATTCGGAATCGAAATCGGCGGTGGCCTTGGCGCCTTCAAAGGAAAGGTGTGGCGTATCGGGCTGATGGGTCATGCGGCGCGGCCAGCAAATGTGCTGCTGCTTCTTTCGGCACTAGAACAACTGCTTTCGCGGGCCGGGTACAAGCTTGAAGCCGGCGCCAGCATCGCCGCGGCGAATCAGGTGTTTGCTTAACGTGCCTTAGCTCAGCACTTCCAGCGCCTGCTCACCAATCAGGCGGCCGATATTCAGCGACGCCGTCGCCGCCGGCGACGGTGCGTTGCCCACATTGATGACGCGGCCCGCCGGCTGGATCAGAAAATCATCGACCAGCGCGCCTTCACGCGTGACCGCTTGCGCGCGGACGCCTGCCGGGGCGGCCGAAAGATGTTCCGCCCGGATCTCTGGCACCAGCTTCTGCAACGCTTTGACAAAAGCGGCTTTACTGGCCGACCGCCACATCTCGCCGGCGCCCATCCGCCAGTGTTTCCAGGCCATCCGCAGGAAACCCGGATAGGTCAACGATTCAAAAAGATCGCCCACGTTGATATCTAGCTTGCCGTAGCCTTCCCGCGCGAAAGCCAGCACCGCGTTGGGGCCGCATTCAACTCCGCCATGGATCATCCGCGTGAAGTGCACGCCGAGGAACGGAAACTTCGGATCGGGCACCGGGTAAATCAAGTTGCGGCAGAGGTGATGCGCCTCAGGCTTTAGATCAAAATACTCACCGCGGAACGGAACAATCTTCGCCGCAGGTTTCTCGCCAGAGAGTTTCGTCACCCGGTCGCAGTGCAGCCCGGCGCAGTTAATCGCCAGACGGGATTCAACCTCACGCTTTGACGAACGCACCACGACGCGGTCATCCGTGTGACGTATTTCTGTCACCTTGGCGCCGGTCACAACCTCGCCGTCGCGTTCTTTGATAATCTCTGCCAGCCGACGGCAGACCTGCGAATAATCGACGATGCCTGCCGGCGGCACGTGAATCGCTTTGATGCCCGCGACGTGCGGCTCCAGCTCTTTCAGCCGGTCCGCATCGATCATTTCGCACTGCACCTGATTGGCCTGGCCGCGGTCGTAGATGCGTTGCAGCGCGGGAAGCTGCGTCTCATTGACGGCGACAATGACCTTGCTACACAGGTCGAAGGCAATGCCCTCACGCTCGCAGAACTGCTGCATCGCGAGTTTGCCTGCGCGGCAGTTTTCCGCCTTGAGTGAACCGGGCTTGTAGTAGATGCCCGAATGCAGCACGCCAGAGTTGTGACCGGTCTGATGCTGGGCGACTTCGTCTTCTTTCTCCAGCACAACGATCTTCAGCGCCGGAGTCTGCGAAGACAGAAAATAGGCGGAGGCCAGGCCGACAATTCCGCCGCCAATCACTGTCACATCTGCCTGTTGCATCGTACTGGTTCCCGGTCACTGATGAGAAACGCCACCGGCCTATCCCACCAGTTGCTTCACACGCTCGTACCCCGTCTTAAGAACCGTTGCGGGGTCCTGTTTCCAGAGGTCCTGATTAAACAGCTCAAGGCTTACCGTGCCGTTGTATCCCTTCTCCTTCAGGATGGCGATTTCGCCCGCCAGATCAATCACGCCGTCGCCAGGCATGACGCGGTCCGGGTCGGTCTGCTCGCCGGGCGGTTTGCTGGCCGGGGCGTCGTCGATGTGGTAGTGACTGATGCGTTCGACCGGCACTTCACGCAGATGATCCATCGTGGAATGACTGTTCCAGTTGTGAAACGCGTCCAGAATCAGCGTCGCATCATCGTCATTCACTTGCTGCACAATCTGCCAGGCCTGATCCAGCCGGCTGGCGGATTTGAAGAAGCTGATGTATTCAAACGTCGGCTTCACACCCGCTTCGCGTCCCAGTTCCAGCAGCTTGCCATAGCGGTCGGCGACCTGATTTAAATCGCAGGGATCGCGGGGCGGCGTAGCAACGATCCACGGCGAACCTAACCGCGCGGCCAGTTCCATCCGGCGCCTCGCCTCATCCAGCGCCAGGTTATATTCCAGCCCCACAGCTTCGCCCCACTGCCGCATGGCGATGGTGCACGGCACAATCAGCCCATAGTCCGCGACGGCGCGTTCAACCTCGCTGACTTCCCCGCCACGGCCAATATGTTCGTACACATCATTGATCCAGATCTCTACACCCTGAAATCCGGCTTCAGCCGCCAGGCGGATCTTATCCATCAACGGCTGCGGTTTGATGGTGCTTGTGTTCAGGCAGATGGTGAAAGGCATGGAGGTTTCATCTTGGATGAAAGTGCGGAAAGACAGGGCAGCGAGTGACGTAAAAGTGTCAGCACGCAGCGTGATGATTATGTATGATATCACCCGCCGGCGGAACTAACACCCATCTTGAACTCTCTTCAACTGGCAGCATCGCAATGAGCTACGAAACCCTTCAAAAGCAACTCGCACCATTCCAGACGAAAAACGCAACGAAGGTCAGACTAGCGGCCATTTCGAAACTGCCCGTCAAGCTGCGGAAAACAAGCCGCGCGTTGCACGGCCTGGACGCGGCAGGTAAGAAGGTGAAGACCTGGCAGAAGGTGCAGCAACTTCAGAAAGAGGCCTTCCAGCACCTGGAAAACATGAGCGTGGCCGAACGGGCCAAAGCGTTTGAGTGCCTGTTTCCGCAGATTGGCAAACATGTGGAATCGGCGTGGCAGATGCTGAAAACGCTGCCCTATCAGGACGACTATGTCCGCAAACCGTTCCGCGCGCCGGACCAGCCAGAGATAACGCTCAACCGTCGTGCGCAGTGGGTGACCGAATTGCTACGGTTGACAGAAGCATACGACCAGCCGATTTCATTTTATGCAGAGCAGGGAGCGGCGCTGGCGGATCTGAACTATGCAGCCGGCGAACTAGGCATTCTGCTGGCAGCGGTGATCAGCCAGAACACGCAGGAAGCAGACGACATTTACGAGATTCTTCGCGCCGGCGCTTCAGGTGAACACGAAACCGCCGGCATGGGGCGCCACGTTAATTACGCCTTTCTGCTTAGTTCCCGCGAAGAAGCGTGGACCTATATGGAGAAGATGCTGCTGGCAGCGCAGCGGCAGGAAGGTCTCCGGCAATCGATCCTGGAAACCATTGACGAAGCGCACACCGGCGCCTTCGCCCGTATGGTGAAGCTGATTGTGGACGAGAATCTTGTGCGATTCGCTGCTACGGTCCGGGCTGCCGATGTCTGGCTGGGACTGCTGTGGGATTCAGCCAGCACGACCGTCGTGCGAAATCTGCTGAAAGATGTGGACCAGTTTCTTACCAGTGAAAAAGACCGCAAAACGGCGCTTGCGGACAAAGACGCCGGCAAGGTCTACACGGCGTTGTGGGTGGCTGCATTTCGCAACGTCAGTCAGGCGATTAAAGAGGCGAAGAAGCTGCTCAAGAGCGAACTTCTAGAAGTGCGATTCGCCGCTGCCGTTCTGCTTCAACGCCTGGATATAGACGACGCGAGGATCGCCCTGGCGCCCATGCTGGCGGATGATGATCTACGCGTTGCAGCGGTCGCGATGCAGGCGTTCAGCCACATTGAAGACTTCGGCAAACGGCGTCCGGAAGTAGATGTTTTCGCACGTATCGAACCCTTGCTCTCAAGGGTGGTGAAGAAGAAAGAAACCTTCAAGCCGCTGCTTTGGCCGTGGTGCGAAATCACGCTGACGCGGCAGGATATTGTGCAGACACTTGCGCAGCATCTTGGCAAGCGGAAGATCGATGTACTGTTCCCTTACATCCGCGACATGGAGCAGTACCAGCGGGCCGACCTGGCAAGACGCCTGGGCAAACGCAGAAACCTCAGCGGCGAAGCACGCGACACGCTGCTGGCACTAGGTGGTGACCCTGCCGGTTACGTCCGCGGCGAAGCACTGGCAGCGATTGCGAAGCTGAAGATCACCGATGACGAGGCGCTGGAGATCGAAGGCTTTCTGACGCGTAAATCCGCCGACCTTCGCAAAGGCGTTTACAAAGTGCTATTGGGCCGTGGTGATAAAAAAGCGCTGGAGAGCGCCGGCCGTCTGCTAGATGCGGGCGGCGCCGCCCAGCGCAGCGCCGGCCTGGAACTACTGCTGCGGTTGATCGAAGACGATCGCACCGCCGACCAATGCCGCGCGATGTGCCAGGCGTTTGTCGCCGCACGGAAGAAGCTGACGGCGGCCGAGAAAAAGATGGTGGAAACCATCAGCGATTCAGACCGGGAAGTCCCCGTGCTGGCCAACGCACTGGGGCTGATGGATCCTGCCGCCCGCGCGGTAATACCGGCGCCACGGAAGCAGAAAGTCAAGCTGGTGTCCGCCGCCTCACTGGCGGTCCTCAAGGCGCTGCACACCTTGATAGAGAAAAACAAAAAGACACCTGTCGAAATCAAGCGATGGGATGATTCAGTTGAAGAGCTTCAACTAGGCAACATCCGCTGGGAGTTTCCTTGCCCTGCGATCCACGAACCCATTAAAGAGCAACTGCCCGGGCTTCCACTCAGGCAGTTATGGGAAGACTGGCTGGTGAAGCGTCCCGCCAGTACGAAGGACGCCGACGGTCTGGAGTTCCTTCGTGCGATGGCCGCGCTGAGCCTGAACGGCGCCGACACGAAGAGTTCCAAAGCAGCGGCAAAAGCATTCGGCGCGTCGAAACTTCCCAAATCAAAATACGCGCTCATCATCCGCGATCTGCTGTACTGGCTATGCAAGATGACGATGCCCAAAAACGCGGCGAAGACCGTATTGGACATGCTGGAAACGTCGCTGGCGATGGTGCCGGAGGCAGAGCTGAAACGCAAACCCAACGCCAATTCGTGGCGCGACGAGACCTGGCGGAATCAGACCGATGGCTGGATGGCGTTCGAGCTGATGTTGAATCTCGTCCACGAGTCGCAGCGCAAGCCGGCGGACTACGCGCGGCAGTGGCAGCTTGCACGTTTCTGCGACGAGCCGTTCATCGAAAAATCTGGCAAACGCACCTACATAGAGGTCGAACGTAAACGGCCGGGGCTGAACCTGCTCTGCGCCGCCTATGAAACGAAGGTGGCGACAGACGCCGATGTTTACGATCAGCTGATTGGCCCGCGGCCTACATCCGACAGTTACTACACGTATCAGGATTTCAGTGACCTGAAGACACTGACCACCCGCAAGCCGCCAGAGTTTCTTAAACAGCATGAATGGCTGAGTGCTTTTGCAGACGCTGCGCGCGACCGTGTGCTGGAAGTTGAATTCGCCCGGAGTGAAGGCGCAACTGAAGCGAGCGGCGCCGCGCGCAACATCAGCTGCGTACGGGGCGTGAACAACTTGATTAAGATCGTGCAGTGCCTTGGCAAAGAACCGCTGGCACGTAGTTACACAGGCGGCGCCGACACTCGCAAAGCGATCTTCAGCGGGTTGCTCCGCGTCTCACAGCCCGGCCGCGGCGATTCGCTGGAACGGTTTTCGAAAGCGATTGGCCAGACAGATATTCCGCAGCAGCGGTGGCTGGATGTGGCGTTCTATGCGCCGCAGTGGGCCAACTATGTTGAGGCGGCAATTGGCTGGGAAGGGCTGGAAGAAGCGGTCTGGTGGATTCACGCGCACACGAAGGATGACCAATGGAGTGTTGACGCAGATGTGCGCAGTTCGTGGGAAGCGGAAATCCGTTCCCGCACGCGGCTGGAAAGCGCGGACCTGCTCGACGGCGCCGTGGATGTGGACTGGTTCCATCAGGTCTATCAGCAGCTGAAAAAGTCGAAGTGGGAGACACTTGATAAATCCGCCAAATACGCTTCCAGCGGCGGCGGGCACAAACGTGCGCAGCTCTTCGCCGATGCGATGCTGGGGCAACTCACCAAAACAGAACTGGTCAGCCGCATCAACGAGAAACGCAATCAAGATGCAGTGCGTGCGTTGGGACTGCTACCGCTGGCAGGCGGCAACCGCCGTGAGAAAGACCTGCTGGATCGTTACAAAATCATGCAGGAATTTATCCGTGGCAGCCGGCAGTTCGGTCAGCAGAAGCAAGCCAGTGAACGCCGCGCGGCAAAGATCGGGCAGCAGAACCTGGCACGCACCGCTGGCTACAAAGACCCGGTCCGTCTGCAGTGGGCGATGGAAGCCCGCGCCGTGGCCGACCTAGCCGACGGGTCGATCAGCGTGACGGCAGGGCCGACAACGGTCTCGCTGGAGATCACGGAAACGGGCGGCGTGAATCTGACGATTGTGAAGAACGGCAAACCACTGAAAAACGTTCCTGCCGACGCTCGCAAAAACAAAGATATCAAGGCCATCCGCGAACGTCGCACCGAGCTGAAACGGCAGATTTCGCGGATGCGGCCCACCCTTGAACAGATGATGGTGCGGGGCGAAACTTTCACGCCTGCCGAACTTGCTGAACTAATGCAGCACGCGATTCTTTCGCCCATGCTCAAACGCCTCGTGCTGATTGGCGACGGCGTCAGCGGCTATCCGGCGGATAACGGCAAGACGCTGATAAACTTCGCCGGTAAGAAAGAGCCGCTTAAGAAAAGCGAGGCTTTGCGGATCGCGCATCCCTGGGATTTCTACGCGGCAAAGAACTGGGCGAACTGGCAACGTGACTGTTTTGATCGCGAGGTGATTCAACCCTTCAAACAGGTCTTCCGCGAACTGTACCCGCTGACCGCCGCCGAGAAGAAGGAGAAAACGCAATCGCGTCGTTACGCAGGCCAGCAGGTGAACCCGCGGCAGGCGATGGCGCTGTTTGGCGCCCGGCAGTGGATCACGCAACCAGAAGAAGGCGTGATGAAGGTCTTTCACGAGGAGAACATCGTCGCGCAGGTGTTCTTCCAGGAATCGTTCTATACGCCGGCGGACGTGGATGGACTCACGGTGGAAACCGTGCAGTTCTTCCCGCGTGGCAACTGGAAAGTGATGCCGCTGACGAAGGTTCCGCCCGTCCTGTTCTCGGAGGTGATGCGTGACATGGATCTGGTGGTCAGTGTCGCGCATCGTGGCGGCGTCGATCCCGAAGCCAGCGCATCGACCATTGAAATGCGGACCAGCCTGCTGCGTGAAACGCTGGAACTGCTCGACATCAACAATGTGAAGATCGCAAAGAATCACGCCAACATTAAAGGCGAACTCGGCAAGTACAACGTGCATCTAGGCAGCGCTGTTTCGCACATCACCGGCGGCGGCGCTCTGCCCATTGTGGCCGTTCATTCGCAACATCGCGGCCGCATGTTCCTGCCCTTTGCTGACGATGACCCGAAGACCGCGGAAGTCATCTCCAAAGTGCTGCTGCTGGCACAGGATAAAGAAATCAAAGATCCGAACCTGCTGTCATCCATCCGCCGCGGATAGCGCGCGGGACAGGGTTCAATAGATGTACGCCGGCAGCTTTAGAGACGGCGTTTGTTACCGAAACCTTGCAGCACCATGAAGCCAGCAACGGTGACGACGACCAGAATCACGAGCCACTGCTGTCGATCCAGGTTTTCGATGGTAGTGATGGATTTCGACCAGGCAAGCCAGCCGTAATGTTTGATGAATGACCACATATTTCCGCTCCGCCGTTGCCAGTGCCCCTGGCGACCTGGTGCTGCTGCGCAGACCTGACACTAAAGCATAGGTCAAGAATTGCGCCGTGGCGGGCGTGCGGTGTGACACGCAAATTTGCGGTTACGGCAGATAAGGCCGCGAGGTAATAAGGCCTTCTTCCGGGCTGCTTGCCGTGGCGTAAAGACGCTTCGGAATGCGGCCGGAAAGGTAACTCAGACGGCCAGCAATCACGCCGTGATGCATTGCCAGCGCCATGCCCTTCGGATCGCGGGCGTGGGCGACCGCGGTGTTGAGCAGCACACCGTCCACGCCCAGTTCCATCGCCTGGGCGACATCGCTGGCAACGCCGACGCCTGCATCTACGATGACGGGGTAATCCGGGTCGTCATCCTTCAGATATTCCAGGCAGATGCGCAGGTTATTCGGATTAAGCAGTCCCTGTCCGGAACCAATCGGGCTACCTGCCGGCATCACGGCTACGGCGCCGGCTTCTTTCAGGCGGCGAGCCATCACGGGATCGTCACTGGTGTAGCACAGCACTTCAAAGCCGTCTTTCACCAGTTCGATGGTGGCTTCTAATGTTGCGATGGGGTCGGGCAGCAGCGTTTTGCTATCGCCCAGCACTTCCAGCTTCACCCAATTGGCGCCAGGGTTTTCCAGGCCGCGAAGAATCTCACGCCCCAGCCGCGCGGTGCGGAGTGCATCGGTGGCGTTGTAGCAGCCGGCCGTATTAGGCAACAGAATGTAACGCTGCGGGTCCAGCGCATCAAGAATATTCCTGCCGCTGGGGTCGTACAGCTTCTCTCTTCGCACCGCCACGGTCAGGCAATGCGCGCCGGAAAGCTCTAGCGACTGCTGCATCAAATCAAAATCGTCGTACTTGCCGGTGCCGACAATCAAACGGCTGTTGAGCGTATGGCTGCCAATCCGCAGTAGATCATCGTTGGCAGAGTCCGCAGCGGCGTTGCTGCCTGGGTGGTTAGAAACAGTGCTCGACATCGGATTTACCCTCCACCGGCTAAGGTAACTATTTCCAGCCGGTCGCCATCCTGCAGAGCATGAGCGGCATGCTGTTCGCGGGGAATCAGCTGCTCATTCACTTCCACCGCCGCCCGCACCGGGTCCACCTGCAAGGTTGCTAACAGGTCGGAAATGGTGGCTCCCTTGTCCGCCTCCTGCGGCTGGCCATTGACAATAATATTCATACCCAGATTCTAGAGCCGCAGCAGGTTTGTGACGAGGGGCTAAGACAATCCGCACGCGTTTGCTGCGTTCGCGCCGGGTTTATGAAGCTTTTGCGCCTCGTTCTGACAGGCCGGACCAGCCGTGTTACATTAGCCGTAAATACCCACCTTGCTGGTCCAACCATCTTCTGTGCTGGAGTCTGCTGTGAAATTCCCCGCTGCGTTTTGCCTGCCTCTCATCCTGATTTCTGCGTCGCTGACGTGTTCGTTCGTTGTGGCTGACGAAGCCGTGCCAGCAGAGCCGCCGCTGCGTTACTGGAAGGGCAACATTCACACACACTCGTTGTGGAGCGATGGCAACGACTTCCCGGAGATGATTGCCGAGTGGTATCGCACGCGTGGCTACAACTTCCTGGCCTTGTCGGACCACAACATTCTGAGCGAAGGCGAAAAGTACCGCACCCAGAAAGAGATCGTTCGTCGTGGCGGACAGGTGATTATCGACCGTTATAAGAAGCGCTTCGGAGGCGGCTGGGTGGAAACACGCGGAGCCGAAGGCACAGACGATTACGCTTTCCGCCTGAAACCACTCACAGAGTTCCGGGCGCTGGTGGAAGAACGCGGCAAATTCATCATGGTGCAGGGGGAAGAAATCAGCGACCGGTCGCAGGGCAAACCCATTCACATGAACGCCACCAATATCAAACAGGTCATTCTCCCGCTCGGCGGCGCCACGCCGCGGCAGGCGATTGAAAACAATCTACGGGCGGTCGAAGAACAGGCAAAGCGTGAGAAACGGGAAATCCTGCTGCACGTGAACCACCCCAACTTCGGCTACGCGTTGACGGCGGAAGACCTGGCCTCGGTCATCCGCGAACGGTTTTTTGAAGTCTTCAACGGACACCCCAGTATCAACCATCACGGTGATCACACTCACCCTGGTGTCGAGCAACTGTGGGACATCGCCAACACCATCCGGCTCGACCGCCTTGGCGCCGCCCCGCTGTACGGCGTGGGCACCGACGATAGCCACACCTATAACGGGCGCCCTGGCAGCCAGCCGGGTCGCGGCTGGGTGCAGGTCCGCAGCCGCTATTTAACGCCAGAACACCTGGTCAAAGCGATGAAGGCCGGCGACTTCTACGCCAGCAGCGGCGTTTCGCTAGAGCGGATTGAGGTTACGGAAAAAGGCGAATTGCAGATCGACATTCAGGCCAAGCCCAACGTGCTGTACACCACGCAGTTCATCGGCACCCCGAAGAATTACGACCGCACGGTCAAACCGCGTCTTTCCAAAGACGGTAAGCCACTGCCGACCACTTACGAATACTCCCAGGACGTCGGTAAAGTCTTCGCAACGGTTACTGGCCCCCAGCCACGCTATCAGCTAACGGGCGAAGAACTGTACGTGCGGGCCGTCGTCACTTCCAGTGAGCATCACCCCAATCCCGCCTTCGGTCACCAGCACGAACAGGCATGGACACAGCCCGTAGGCTGGAGCCTGGAAGGCGACGCGCCGCCAGAGCCTGAATAGCTCCAGACCGTTCCGCAAAGCCCACCAATACGCGAAACAGGCCGGAAGCGTCTTCTCAGCCATCACGATTGCTGCTAAGTTGTAGTTTGGTGAGGGGTTAAACCTCACTATTACTGCAAACCTTCGTTTCAAGAAAAAGAACTATCCAATATGGCTAAGCCACAACACAAAATTAAAAAGGCCAATCACGGCCGTCGTCCCGCCAGTAGTAAAGCACGCAAGGCGAAACGGAAACACATTAAAACCTAGTTGATGCCTGGCAAATCAGCATCCCTTTGGTGGAGCGGTCCGTGTCTGCGAAGAAGTTCCTGGTTGATTTTTCTGAGTTCGACCCCACGAATATCATCGCAACCATCGATGATATCCGGGCGAAGAATCCGCAACGCGCGGAGATGGAACAGCTGACGGCTATCGTCTTCGAAGATGTGTCCACCAATCGCTGCGTGGGCTACAAAGACATCACGGACGGCGAGTTTTGGGTGAATGGTCACATGCCTGGCATGCCCTTGATGCCTGGTGTGATCATGCTCGAAGCCATGGCGCAGATGTGCAGCTTTTTCGTGCAGAAGTATGATCTGCTCGGCAGCGAAATGGTGGGTTTCGGCGGTTTGAACGACGTCCGCTTCCGTGGACCTGTTGTACCTGGCGACCGGCTGTTTCTGTTGTGCCAGCTTACCAAGGTCCGCCGCGGCCGCATGATCGTCTGCCAGTTTCAGGGCGTGTGTAACGACAAACTGGTCGTGGACGGCGAACTGAAGGGCATTCCGCTGCCCATCGATGCACTCAAGCCGCAGGCTGGCGGCGACGCATCGTAATTGCGATTCTGAGACGGGTAATCGAAGATGGGCCGCCGCGCGCTTCCAAAAGCTGATCCTTCACTGGACCTTTCCGCGCACTTCACTGCCGTGAAAGAACTGTCGGAGCCGCTGGATCTGACCGCGTTATTCGGCAATGACAACCCGGTCGAGGTCGAAGTTGGCAGCGGTAAAGGACTGTTCATGCTGACCGCATCGGGTGAACACCCGGAGCGCAACTTCCTGGGCGTCGAGGTCGCTTTCAAATACGCCCGGCATGCCGCCACCAAGCTGTGCAAGCACGGACGTGAAAACGCCATCATGGCGCACGGCGATGCGAACATTCTGTTCAACCAGCTGCTGCAGGATGCATCACTTGCTGCGGTGCATGTTTACTTCCCCGATCCCTGGTGGAAGGCGCGGCACCATAAGCGCCGCATTATGAACGCCGGATTTCTCACGCAGGCGCTGCGTGTACTGAAGCCAGGCGGCGAATTACACTTCTGGACCGACGTGCAGGAATACTTCGACGTCAGCCTGGAACTGATCGCCAACGAAACGCCCTTCGAAGGGCCGCAGCATCTGCCCGAACGCGCCGCCGCCGGCGACATGGATTACCACACCCACTTCGAGCGTCGCACCCGGTTAAGCAACCAGCCTGTATACCGCGCACTGTTCCGCAAACCGGCCGGGACTTGAACCCTTCCGGGAAGATCAGCACGGCGGACTTGAATCTTTTTTGCGGTTTTTCCAATTCATCTTGCCTTGCCTCTGGCTCGCTGCTAGTGTCTCACCCCGGCGTAGAAATCGTCTGCGCAGTTAGACGGCCGCTTTGAATAAGGTGCGAGGCTGAAATGAATCGTCGCGAAACAATTTTGCTTGTTGCCGTATTTGCCAGCTTTGGCGCACTGGGCGGTTTCAATCGCCTTCAGGCACAGGGTGGGTTTCAGCCCGTCGCGGTTCCTGCCACAACCGCGCCTGCGGCAGTTGCTCCTGCACCGGCGGCCACTGCGCCGGCATTTACGCCGCGTACACCGGCCGCGGTTACACCCGTAGCTCCCGCACCTGCGACCACAGCCCCGGCGGCCACTGCGCCTGCAGCTTCCACGCTGCCAGGCATTCAACCTGTTGCTGCACCTGCTGCCGGCCGCACACCTGCCTTGGGCAGACGGATGGATGGCGATCTGCCGAACACCGCTGGCCAGGTGCTCCGCGAGTATTCCATCAAGGCGTATACGTCGCGTGTCGCCAGCACCTCGAAGCCGGAACAGGCAATCGTAGACTGGATTCTGCGCGAGACCGGCCACGCCGTGTGGTTCACTGAACCGCTGGGCTTTATGAGCGCCAACCGCGACCGGCTGCTGGTCTATCACACCGAAGATATGCACCAAATTGTCGCCGACGTGGTTGACCGCTTTGTCGCTTCGCAGGCGGAATCGTTTGTCATGGGCGTGCGGTTGATGACCGTCTCCAGCCCCAACTGGCGGGCGCGTGCACATTCGATGCTGCAACCGGTCAACGTGCAGACGCCGGGCATCGACGCCTGGCTGCTAAGCAAAGAACACGCCGCGTTGCTCATCGGAGAACTATCCCGCCGCAGCGACTTTCAGGAACACAGCGCACCTAACCTGGTGATCCAGAACGGTCAGTCACAGACACTCGCCCGCATGCAGCCGCGCACCTTTGTGAAGAATGTCCGCATCAAGCCGGGCGCCTGGCCCAGCCACGAACTGGAAATGGGCAAAGTAGATTCGGGCTATTCCTTTCAGATCAGCCCGCTGTACGCCCCCGATAATCGCGTGGTGGATGCAGCCATCAAAGTGAATGTGGAGCAGGTCGAAAAGTTCGTGCCGCTGTTTGTGGAAGTTCCGCAGCCGGACGGCCAGCGTCAACGCATTCAGGTGCAGGTGCCGCAGATGGCCAGCTACCGTCTGCACGAACGCTTCCGCTGGCCGACCGATAAAGTGCTGCTGATCAGCGCCGGCGTCGGCCCGACCCCCGGCCCTGAGAAGCCCAACGCACTGGGCATCACGCTGCCTTTCACCACACCCGCCGCACCACGCGCGGACGGACTGCTGTTCATCGAATGCCGTGGCAAAGCAAGCCAGAACCGCGTTGACGGCGCCGCCATTCCTACCACCACCGCGCGTGGCTTCTAATCGGCCGCTGCGAAAAGAAGTGAATCCGCAGGGATAAGGCGTTAAGATAACGTGAGCCACCAAGCTTCTCGTTGCTTAACGTCTCCTCAAAAAATTCACTTCAAAAGGCGGTGCCCGGTGTCACTGCTTGCCAACCTCGCGGTGCTTGCAATCGCGTTGCTGTTTCTTGCCGTGATGTATTACTTTGGGCGGATGAGCATCTTCGAGTGCGTCGTCGCACTGCTGATGATTCTGTTCCTCATGGCGTTGCAAATACCCCCAGTGCAATCGAGCTGTCATCGGCGACGACATCTAGAAAGAGATGCCGTTGAAGATGCAACGGGCAATACAGAAACTCACCCTGGCGGATCGTAGAAAACGCGCCGGCAATTCACCGCAGCTATTAAAACTCGAAGTCGTTCTCTGGCGGTTCGCCGATCTGGCGTAGATACTCCGCCATCCGCGATTGTAGATCGACCATGTTCTGCCACTGCCGGGCGTCAACGCTGATCCGTTCGCCGCTGCGGTCGGCGTCCACCGAATTAATCAGGTGCCGCATGCGGATGTGAAAGTACTCGATCACTTCAGCAAACTGCGCCGCTTGGCCGGGGCTAAGCCGCTCTGGCAATTCAGGCGGCTCGAAGGAATGCAGCATCGACTGGAAGTCAGAATCCGGATCCCACCCGACGCCAAACTCCTCGGGCGCCAGCGGGGCCGCGCTGCCGTTGCCGCTGTCGGAAGGCACATTCTCACCACGCAGCGCTGCCAGGCGGCGGGCAATCTGTTCTCGGGTGCCGTAGAGCAGCACACTGCGTCCGACGGTGATCATGTCGCCGAAGCGCAGAATACGCAGTTGGATATCTTCGCCGTTTACCTTAGTGCCGTTGGTGCTTTCCAGATCTGTCAGAACCAGTTTGGTGTGATCTTCCTGAATCTTGACGTGATAGCGGCTCACGCGCTCATCATTCAACTGGATCGTATTTCCCTCTTCGCGCCCGATGGTGATCGGGGCGCCCAGATGGTCGAAAACCCGACCACGGTCCGATCCGTCTAATACGCGTAGAGTGATGTCTGACATGGGCGGATAAGCCTATTGGCTGTGAAGCAATTAACCCGGCTCTGCAAATTTATCATCCGCAGGAAAAGTGGGTCAAGCATTTACTACGGACAACTGCAGAACTAATTGTTCTCGATGTCGCTGAAGACGCGGTTTTTCGTGTGCGTTTTCATGGCGGAAGCCGGTGTAGTTGTCCTTATATAAGTATATCGCCATTTGGCCCGGCTGTGCGACAGTCCGATGTTTATTCGCCCGTGGCCTTCCGCATCACGTCGGCAATACTAACCGGCTTTCCATCCTGGCGTTTGCTTTCGTCGGCAGCTTCCATAAAAGCGTAGATCTGCAGCGTTTCTTCCGCAGAAACAGGCGGTTTACCCGTGCGGAAGAACTTCACGATCTCAACCACCAGGGGACGGTAACCGCCGTATTTGCCAACCTGCTGGATTCCCTTTTCACCGAACGCGGTGCCCCCGTAAGTCTTGGCGCCTTTGCGGATGCCGCGGAATGTACCGATTCTACCGTCCGACCATTTGCCAACCGCCACGTCGAAACCCTCAGAACTCGCGCGGCTCACCGTCTCACAACCGGGGCCCATCACTGTGAACAACGTCTCAACACCGTGAATCCCATACCAGAATAGATCGGGATGCGTTTTCTCTAAAGAGCACGGGCTGTACGCATCGCAGCCATAAACTTTGCCAATTGCCCCACTACGAATTTCCTGCGCGCCCGGCGCGTAACGCAAGGAGGAGGAGGAGAACAACGGCACGCCTTGCTTCTCCGCTTCGGCAAAAATCTGGATGGCGTCTTTCAAAGAACCGGCCAGCGGCTTGTCGATGAACACGGGCTTCTTCGCTGCCAGCACGGGGCGGACCTGTTCCAGATGCGGCCGTCCGTCGTTGGTTTCCAGCAACACTGCGTCCACCTGCTCCAGCAATGCGGGAATCGAATCAACGATCTTCACGCCCATATCGCGCAGTTGCTGCGTGTACTTCGGCACGCGACTGACGCTCGACTGAATATCCGGGCTGCCCTTGGGATAAGCCGCCACGACCTTACAGCCGGCAATGTCTTCCGCGGCTTCGGGATCGTTCAGCAGCTTGGTGAACGCGGGCACGTGCGAAGTATCCAGCCCGATAATGCCGATGCGAATCACCGGCTTCTCATCCGCATGCAAGCTATTCCCGGCGCCTGCAATTGCGGTGAACGCGATACACAGCACGGCGGAAACGAATCGCTTGATCACTTGCTTATTCATCGAAGGCTCCAGATACATGGGAAGCTTGTGCACGGTGTGAACGACCGCCGCATTATAAACAGCCGTCACGCGCCCGTGCGAACCATCGTGACTCCACCCGCAGCCCGCTCAAAGCGGCGGGCGAATTGTTGTATAACGTCCAGCATATTAGACATCACCGCAATCTCTGTCCCACTTCATCCTAGAAGTTAAATCATGTCGCACTTCGCCGATAATCTTGCTGCTGCTGTCCGCCGGTGTGGCTCTTCTGCTCTGGTGGGGCTCGACCCGCGTGCTGGCAGCCTTCCGTCCGAACTAAAGCCCGGCGCCGACCGCTCGCCCGCTGAGGCGTATCGCCTGTTCTGTCGCGAAATTATCGACATCGTGGCGCCACTGGTCCCGGCAGTAAAACCGCAGGCCGCTTTCTTTGAAGAACTTGGCCCGGCAGGTATGACAGCTTTGGCCGATGTTATCTCGTATGCACGCAGCAAAAATCTACTGGTGATTCTCGACGGTAAACGAAACGATATCGATTCGACCGCCGCCGCCTATGCTTCCGCCTATCTCGGCGCAGACAGCGCCTGGGGCGCCGACGCGTTGACCGTTAGTCCTTATCTGGGTGACGACAGTCTGGCGCCATTTGTTAAAGCATGCCGTGAGAATGCGGCAGGAATTTTCGTACTGGTAAAAACCTCCAACCCCGGCGGCGGAGCGTTTCAGGACCTGGAAGCCGGTGGCCAAAAGATGTACGAGCATGTCGCCGCCACGGTGGAACGCCTTGCGGCTGAAGATGCAGGCGAGTGCGGCTACGGTTCCGCCGGCGCAGTGGTCGGCGCCACGTACCCGGAACAGTTAGCAGAATTACGTAAAGCGATGCCGCACGTGTGGATCCTGGTGCCGGGCTACGGCGCGCAGGGCGGCGGCGCCGCCGATGTCGCCGGCGCCTTTGACGAGAACGGCCTCGGCGCGCTGGTGAACAGTTCACGCGGCATCATCTTCGCCCATAGTCGCGAGCCCTACGCATCCGAATTTGGCGACGCCCGCTGGCGCGATGCGGTGGAAGCTTCCACAAAGAACATGGTCGCCGCACTGAACGAAGTGGCGCCGGTGAAATAGTGGTCTGACCGTCGCTCGTTGGCAGGTGCAACCTGCTTCAAACCCGTAGGTCAGGCGCCTGCCTGACGTCGCTTGACATGGATTTCTGTTCGATGTCAGGCAGGCGCCTGACCTACGGGTTAACGAAGTGGCGCCGGTGAAGTAGTTCCGCTGCGAACTACGGCATATCAACTTCCACCACGTTCACAACTTTACGCAGTTGTTTGATGTGGTGCGTGGTGGAAGGGTGGCGGTTGGTGATGAGCACGTCGATCTGGCTGAAGTCACTAATGTGGCACAACGCGGTCGCGCCGATTTTGGAATGATCCGCCAGCACGGCGACTTTGGCCGCCTGCGCGATCATCACCCGTTCGATATCCACCACGTGCTGGCTGTTGTTGAAGATCCCATCGGCCGTAACGCCGCCTGCCGACAGAAACGCCCAATTGGCGTGATATTCCGCCAGGCTGTTCCGCGCGGCAATCCCCGCCAGCAACCCGCTCTGCGGCACTAGATAGCCGCCGGTTACCAGAATTTCCAGCGTGCCGCGTGTGGCCGCTTCACCATCAAGAGCCGAAGCAAACCGCACCGAGTTGGTAATGATCCGCAACGGCGCCGGTGGTAGGCACGCCGCGAGTTGCAGGGTGGTGGTGCCGCCGTCGACAAACACAGCGTCGGCTGGCTGCAACATCGCTGCCGCGCGACAGGCGATGGCGTACTTCTCTTCCGTATTCTGGTTTCGGCGTAGTGCAAACGAATGGTCGCCGGTGCGGGCCGGCCGCACGCCGCCGTGTACGCGTTCAACCAGTTGCTGTTCCGCCAGATGATTAAAGTCACGGCGCACCGTTGCCGGACTGGCGCCCGTGCTGGCGACCGCTTCCTCCACGGAAAGCGAATTTCGCCCTGTGAGCAGTTGAAGGATCTGGTCCTGGCGGCTGGACTTCATAGCGGGACCGGGATAAGCACGAAATCAAAACGATCAAAATCAATCAAAATGTAGCACGACCAGGTCGCGACCGCAAAGGCCCGGACACTTCATTTCTTCACAAATGACTAGTTTTATGCAAAAAAAGCGATCCTTCGCATTGAGCATACTTGATTGATTTTGATTGCACGGTTATCATCCTGCCATTCGTTTAACGCTACTCACCACAAGAAGAGCAGATATGGCTCAGCCGCTTGAATTCCGCCTTGGCGTCAAAACAGACCCCATCGAATACCGTTATTCCTTCCCGTGGCTGTTCAATCTGCTGGCGGAAGAAGGCGTGAAGTGGGTGCAGATCGGCACACACTTTGAGCATTACCAGTTGCCTGATGCGTTCTTTCATCAGTTGCGCGAGGAAGCGGACAAAGCCGGCGTGGTGATCGACAGCATGTTCACCGCCCATCGCGAACTCGGCGGTTTCTTCCGCACAGAGCCGGGCTACGAAGAAGTGGCCCGCAAGAACTTTGAACGCTACATCGAAACCGGCGCCATCCTCGGCGTTCGCAGTGTCGGCTCCAACCCCGGCGCCGTCCTTCGCGATCAGATGGAAACCAAAGAGGCCGGCACCGCGTGCTACGTGAAGCACATGAAAGAGCTGATGCACTTCGCCCACGAAAAAGGTGTGCCGTGGCTGACGATCGAACCGATGTCCTGCCTGGCCGAGCCGCCCACGCTGCCCACCGAAATTGCCAGCATGGGGCAGGAGTTGCGCGAGTATCACGCCGCCAACGCCGGCAACACCAGCCGCACGGGTTACTGCACGGACATCGCCCACGGTTATGCAGACGAAAACGGGAAGATTATTCACGATCACTTCGAACTGTTCGAAGCGACGATCCCCGACCTTTATGAACTGCATCTAAAGAATACTGACCCGCAATACAATTCAACGTTCGGCTTCACCCAAGCGGAGCGGGAACGCGGCATCATCCAGGTCGCTGCTTTCCGCAAACTGCTGCAGGAACGTGCGGCGGACCTGCCGGTGGATATCATGACGGGCTATCTGGAAATCGGCGGTCCTAAGCTGGGCCGCGACTACAGCGACCATCACCTGGAAGCATCACTGCGTGAATCGCTGCGTTTTCTGAAAACGGCTTATCTGGAGGACGCCCCAGAAACCGGCAGCCCTACGCCCGCAGCCGCTTCCCTTGCCGCCAGCAACGGCCGGCCGCACGAGACGCACATCGAAATCGCTCCGTCGATGATGTGCGTTGATCCGCTGAACTTTGAAGCGGCGCTACGGCAGGTCGAAGCGACCGGCGTGGACATGCTGCACATGGACATTATGGATGCACACTTCGTTCCCAACATGCCAATGGGACTGGCCGTGCTGGAAGCGCTGAAGAGCAAAACGGATCTGCCGCTGGATGTGCACCTGATGGTGCAGGACAACGATTTCTTTGTGGGGCTGTTGAAAGAGACGGCGCCGGAGCGGATTTCGGTGCATCTGGAAACCTGCCCGCACCTGGACCGCACACTGGCCATGATCCGCGAAAACGGTTCACAGGCAGGCGTCGCTATCAATCCGTCCACACCGCTGGAAGCCATCGAGTACGTGCTGGAACGGATCGACTACGTGCTGCTAATGACGGTGAACCCTGGCTACGCCGGCCAGAAGATGACGCCCGCTTCGATCCGGAAAATCAAAGCCTGCCGGCAGATGCTGGACGACCGTGGCTATAGCAACGTGCCCATCCAGGTGGATGGCAACGTCAGCTTCGAGAACATCCCCGCCATGGTCGCCGCCGGCGCTGTGAACCTGGTTGCGGGCACGAGCAGCATCTTCCGCAAGGGCGCCACCTGGGCGGAAAACAAACAGAAGATGCTGGCCGCGATCGAAGAAGGACTCGGGGCAACGGTTTAACGACCACGTAGACGCGAGTCGCCCTTACGCAAACACATTTCATATCGAGCAGTTACATGCAGGCAGTTGTATTACACGGCGTGGGCGATCTTCGCCTGGAAGACATTCCGCAACCTGAAGTCGAGCCGGGCAAGGTGCGTGTCCGCATCGGCTTCTGCGGCGTCTGTGGTTCGGACATCCCGCGTTGCTTTACCAAGGGCACGTACAGCTTTCCCACGGTCTGCGGCCACGAGTTTGCAGGAACGGTGGAAGCCTGTGGCGAAGGAGTCACGCAGTACAAACCGGGCGACCGCGTTGCTGTTTTTCCTTTGATCTGGAACGACGATAACGCGGCGTGCGAAACGGGCAAATATGCACAGTCCGAAGGTTACGACTACCTGGGTTCGCGGAGCGACGGCGCGTTCTCGGAATACGTCGTGGCGCCGGAACGCAACCTGTTGCGTGTGCCGGATAATGTATCGCTGGAAGAAGCCGCCATGACCGAACCCGCCGCGGTGGCGCTGCATGCGGTGCGGCGATCGAACTTCCGCCTGGGCGAGACGGCGCTGGTGCTGGGCGCCGGGCCGATTGGTGTGATGGTGGCGCAGTGGTTGCGGGCGATGGGCGCCGCGAGTGTCGCGCTGTTTGATATCGTGCCAGAGAAGCTGGAGCTTGCCCGCTCTTTAGGCTTCGAGCATGTTTACGACAGCCGCAGCGACGACCCGGAGCAGATCGTGAATCAACTCACCGGCGGACGCGGTGTGCATGTGGCAATTGAAGCGGCTGGCGTGCCGCCGACGTTCTTAGCCGCTTTGAAGTGCACCCGCCGCGAAGGTCGCGTGGTGATGCTGGGCAATCCGGCTGCCGACGTGACGATCCCGGCGCCGTTAATCTCGCAGTTGATGCGCCGCGAGGTGGACCTGCTGGGCGTCTGGAATTCCGACTTCAGCGTGTACAGCGACGACGACGACTGGCGGACCTGCCTGACAGCGATGTCTTCCGGCGTGCTCAATCTGAAACCGCTCATCACACACCGCGTGCCGCTGACAGACGCCATCGCCGCCCTGGAGATGATGCGCGACGGCTCCAGCTTTTTCTCGAAGGTGCTGATTCACCCGGAAGAAAGTTAACGCACGCGACGCATCGCGCGTAGGAAGTCCGCGTCGACTTCTTCCAGTTTGCCAAACGCGGCGACAAACTCGGCGACCCGTTGCTGTGGTGTGGTTTCCGCAAGCGGCTTTTTCGCGGCAAGCATTTTTAGATACGCGACGAACTCTTTGGGATAACGTCGCAGCAGGTAGTAGGTCAACGCCCACGCTTCGGCGTACGACGTTTTCGCGGCCTGCGTGTTACGGAAGCGGCTGTTGTCGCTGACCAATGACTGCAGCGCATCTGCCGGCCGGTTCCGCAGGCCCAGACGGAACTCGGGCAATCGCGTACGGTTCACGCCGCCGATGTTCCGCCAGCCTTTGGAACTGCGCAGATCGGGCGTTTCAAAATACATCGCGATGCCTTCATTGAGCCACATCGGCAGGTCGGCATAACGCGTTTGCAGTCCGCAGTTGAACGCCAGTTGATGCGTTGCCTCGTGCACAATGGTGGCGACCGTCCGTTCGGCGCCGGGCATCATCAATAGCCGGTTGACCTGCGCCGTCGTCCCGCCGCCTCGCAGCCGCGCGGCGCCGGCGCCCGTCAGATCGTACATGGCAACGCGGTTGGTCTTTAGGCTGTAATAGCCAATGGTGGCGCCCGCAGCCTCGCCGAATTCGCGCGTTGCATAGCGGACATAGGCCGCGCGGGTGTCGAAAACCATGGCGGGCAGCGCGAACGCCGCCTCTTGCAACTCAAAGCCCTTCGCTTTCCAGTAAGTATGAAAGGCCCGGTAGAGCCGTTCATACAAACCACCGCACCACTGCGCGTATGCGTCGGACGTGTTGTAGCAGATCACATAGTGCGCGGTCGTGTGTATCTTGAACCCGTCTCCCGCTTCGGCCAGCATCTTCTCAGCCAGTTGATCCACCGACAACGCTTTGAACGGAATCGCATCGCTGGTGCGCTTCTGCACTTCGTCACCCTGAACCGTATGCAGCACACCATCGGCCGTCTGCATCAGCACACCGCCATCTTCTGCCTCCACCAGCACGTTACCGGTCAACTGCTGCACATTTCCACGTTTGAACGTGACATAATCCAGCGCATACGCCGGATAGGCTGTTACCAATGCCAGAAGCGCCGCGGCAATCGCCAGGAACCATTTCATCACACACCTTCCGTTGAGATTTCGCCTGCCATGTTTAATGGTAGCACGAAAGGTAGCGGGAAATGATCGTTCTGGCAGTTGCCGCCGCCAGTTTCTATCTGCAGCGCTGGTTAAACCTGTCGCTCGCCCTCGAACTGCGATTCGTTCCAGACTTCCAGATAGTAGTCGCGTTCTTCGTCGCCAAAGCGGGTGCGGAGTACGAGGAATGGATCGTCGATCACTCTATTTACTTCCAGTGCGCAGACATAGAATTCCGCATCGGGAAACTCTTTCTTAATGTCTACTGCGGTCTGCAGTGCGAATTCTGGAACCGGCTCTCCATACTCAGACAGCGGGTGCAGCTTCCACGTCTTCTCATTATCGATCCGCAAAATGACGTAGCACGAAAGGAATAAAGCCGCGACGTTCGCCAGAAACACAATCGCCGAATAGAACGCCACCGTTGCAAATCCGAACAGCGCCGAAACGACCAGCACCGGCAAAGCCCCAAGGCTCAATAGCAGCGAGATAAAGAAAACGGCAATCGTCGACATGACCACTCGCATGTCTGGCTGAACTTCGGATGCCGCCTTGTAACGCTCGACGCTGCCGTCCGTAAAGGGCAGGGTATCTAGACGCGTCAGCGTTTGAAGCAGCGAATGGCGGTTACGGACTTTCTGCCGCTCTTCATAAAGGCGATGGTATCCGACGGACTTCGCCTGCGTGTCGAGTTCGTCTCCCAGTAAATCTTCACTGGTGAAGTCATCAAGGACTGGTTTTTCGCGCTGCAGTAGAGTGATCGACATATCTTGCTCCCCGGAGATTTGCTGCCAGTAGCCCATTTTACGCCTTCAGCTTGCCGAACAAGCAAAATCGACATTGCAGCCGTACGCGTAGTCGCCCAGCACGCAGGACACTTGGCGCCGTGGTGAAAACGCAGACCTGTTTTCTGCTTGAAGACAGGGACACAGCCAACCGGTCGAAGTTCAGTGTGCTTTGGAACAAGGCCAAAGAACTCGAAAAGACTTTGCCGCAGCGAACTTGATACACTGCGCGTGCGGCTTCATGTCTCCATTCGCTGCGGTTCCGTCATTCACGGGGAACAATCAGATGCATCTTTTCCGGCTCATCGTAACTGCCTGTGCAATATTGATGGCTGTGCCTGTCTTCGCAGACGATCAGCCCGCGTCACCCGCCTATCAACCTCTCGCAGAAGCGACTTCCACTCAGCCGCCGGCGCCGCTCAAGGTGCAGCCCGTGTCTGCGGAACTGCGGAAGAAATACCGGCTTGATCCGTTCTATAAGAATACGGTAGTGGTTGGGGGCATTCCGGTTATCGGTTCTGAAAATGTCTCAGATTATGCGTTCCTGGAATGTGCGTGGATTGTGGATCACATGCTGGCAGGACGCGATCGTATTAAGAAAGCGCTAGTTGAGAATAAGGTCCGCATCGGGATTATCGCTGCCACCGAATACACGATGGACATTCCCGAAAACCAGCGGCCGCACATGATCGCGCGTGGCGCCTATCACGACCGGCGTTCGCGCGGACTGGGCGGGTACACCATGGCGACCTGCGGCGAAGAGAATCTGCTGGGCCTGCGCGGTGACCCCTACCGCATGGAGAACATTACGATCCATGAGTTTTCGCACACCATCGCCAGCAACCTGCGCCGGGCAGACCGTAAGTGGTGGTCCCGCCTCAACACACTTTACGAGCAGGCGATGAAGGACGGCTTGTGGGCCAACAGTTACGCCGCGACCAACGTGCAGGAGTACTGGGCGGAAGGGACGCAGTCCTGGTTCGATTGCAACACGCCACGCGACGATGGCCGCGTGCATAACGGAATCTGGAACCGTGAGAAACTCAAGAAATACGATCCCCGCCTGGCGGAGTTTCTTCAAGAAACATTCGGCGACAGAACCTGGCGATATACCAGGCCCGCTTTCCGCGCGGCGGAAGACCGGAAGCATCTGGTGGGATTCAACCGCGATAAACTGCCCCGGTTCTCCTTTGAAAACTCGCCACGGATCAAGGCGGAACGGAAATCCGGCAAGTAAATTCCCGGCAGCGTAAGCGCGTTATTTTGACGCTTGCAAGCTGTTTCATTAAGATTAGGGGTTTCCGCCATAATCCCACCTACTTAGCTGAGAATACTGCATGTCGCTGCATCGATCGTGGTGGCTCGTTCTGAGCGTTCTGACTTTATGCATCGCCTTGGCAACACCCGTTGAAGCGGCAGAGGATGCGACGCTTTCTAAAGAACAGGCCGATGAGTTCTTTGAGAAACAGGTCCGGCCACTGCTGGTCAAACGCTGTTACGAATGCCACAGCGCCGACTCCAAAACGCCCGAAGGCGGCCTGCGTGTAGACTCCCGCGCTGCACTGCTGGCAGGCGGCGATACGGGCCCGGCGATTGTTCCAGGCAAACCCGAAAAGAGCCTGCTGATCGACGCCATCAACTACGGCGAAATCTACGAGATGCCGCCCGATACAAAAATGCCTGCTGCGGAAATCGCCGTGCTCACACGCTGGATCAAGCTGGGTGCCCCGTGGCCCGGTGGCGGCGCCCAGACGGCGCCTGTGGCGAAGAAAGAATTTGATCTTAAGCAACGCAAAGCAAGTCATTGGGCTTGGAAACCGGTGGAAAACCCGCCAGTGCCCGCCGTCAAGGATCAAGTGTGGCCCAAGGATCCGCTGGACTTCTTCATTCTCAGCAAGCTCGAGCAGAACGGCTTGAAGCCGGCGCCAGCAGCCAGCAAAGAAGTGCTGATACGCCGCGCGTATATGGACCTGACCGGTCTGCCGCCGACACCTGCTGAGATTGATGCCTTTGTTGCGGATGAGTCGCCAGCGGCTTTTGCAACGGTAATTGACCAGCTGTTGAAGTCGCCACATTTTGGCGAACGCTGGGCACGGCACTGGCTGGATCTGGTCCGCTATGCGGAATCGCGCGGGCACGAGTTCGACTACTCAACGCCCAACGCCTTTGAGTACCGTAACTACGTCATCCGCGCGCTGAATGAAGATGTGCCCTACGATCAGTTTCTGACGGAACACGTGGCGGGCGATCTGCTCGAAAATCCGCGGCTGCATCCAGAGCAGAAGTATAACGAGTCGGTGCTGGGAACCGGGTTCTGGCATCTGGGCGAATGGGTGCACTCGCCGGTCGATATCCGCAAAGACGAAACCGACCGCTTCGACAATATGATCGACGTGTTCAGTAAGACCTTTCTTGGGCTGACCGTCGCATGTGCGCGTTGCCACGATCATAAATTCGATGCGATCTCTCAGCAGGATTACTACTCCCTGGCTGGTTATCTGCAAAGCTCCGCCTACCGGCAGGTGCGTTTTGACACGCTGGAGCACAACCGCAAGATCAGCGAAAAACTTCAGCAACTGGACGACGACTGGCGCGAGCGCCGGCTGCAAGACTTCGCCCACCGCAGGAAAACCGCAGCGGCCAACATCGCAAGTTACCTGAAGCAGACACGCAACGTTCTGTTGCAGACACCCGCCAAGGGCAAGCCGCAGGAACAGGTCATTGCGGCCGCCGCCAAGGACGCAGGTTTGCGGCCTGGCACGCTGCAAGCCTGGGTGGACGAAGTGCAGGGCGCCACCAGCCCCGCGCATCCACTGCACGGCTGGCAGCAGATTGCCCGCCAGAAGAATGTGGCCCCCGGACAGATTAAACAGCTAATCGCCACATTGCAGGCGCAAACACAGGACGCCGGTAAACGGTTGCAGACACTGGCCAACGATTCCGAAGCACAGGTCATCGCCGACTATCGAACGGCACGCCGCACCCGCTGGATGCAGGACGGTGTTTCGTTCGGCCAGGGACCTTTAGAACACGGCGAATTCGAACCGGGCGGCGATGTCGAGAATCCGGCGCCAGGGTTTGTCACCGCCGGTCGCGCGAGTCGCCGGCCAGAGTTTTATGGATTGAAGATCGCAAATACGGATCGCGAAGCCGGCAAGATGGGCGGCTTTGACCGTGCGGGCAAAACGCTGCGGACGCCGACATTCACCGTCGGCAAGGGGCATGTCTGGGTGCTGGCGCGAGGCGCCGGGACTAGCTACGCGGTGGTTGATTCGCATCGGATGATTAACGGTCCATTGCATGGCAGCCTGATAAAGAAATTTAATCATCCGGGCGACAAGCCACGCTGGCTGGCGCACCCGCTAGGCAGCTACGAAGGCCACAGCACACACCTGGAGTTCTTCCCGGAAGGCGATAAGCCGCTGGAAATCTATATGGTAGTGCAGAGCACGAACACGCCCGGCAACGTGCTACCTGAACACTCCGCGCTTCTGACCAGCGAACTAGCGGCGGGCAAAGCGAACTCTGTAGAAGAACTTGCCACGTCGTACCAGCAAGTATTCACCTCGGTGCTGACCAGTGCAGCAGACGGTAAAACCGCAGACGCCGCATTGCTGCTGGACTGGATCGCCCGGCGGCCCGCGCTGATCGCACCCGCTGGCACCAGCGCTGTGGCGGAATATTTTCAGCAGCGTAATGACTTAGCAGGCCAGGTGAAAACCGCATCACGCACCGCCATGGCGATGTGGGATGGCGATGCCGTGGACGAGCTGCTGCTGATCCGCGGCAATTCCCGCACACCCGGCAAACCGGCGCCAAGACGGTTGCTGACGGGTATCGCGGGCGAAGAACAGCCAGCGCCTCAACAAGGCAGCGGTCGGCTGCAACTCGCACAGCGGATGCTCGACCCTTCTAACCCGTTTACCTCGCGCGTGGCGGCAAACCGCCTGTGGCATCATCTGACGGGGCGCGGCATCGTGGCTTCTGTGGATAACTTTGGCGTGCTGGGCATGAAGCCAACACATCCTGAGCTACTCGATCACCTGGCGGTTCGCCTGCGAACGGAAGGCTGGTCGCTGAAACAGATGATCCGCAGCATCATGCTTAGCAGCACTTATCAGATGTCCAGCAAGCCAGACGAAGCGGGAACCAGCAAAGACCCGCAGAACCTGCTGCTACACCGCTTCCGCATCCGGCGGCTTCAAGGCGAAGTGATCCGCGACAGCATCCTGGCAATTTCCGGCCGGATCGACAAATCAATGGGCGGACGCAGCGTGCCCGTGCACCTGACACCGTTTATGCAGGGCCGCGGCAGACCCGGCCAGGGGCCGCTTGATGGCAACGGACGCCGCAGCATCTACATCTCGGTGCGGAGAAACTTCCTCTCGCCCATGATGAAAGCGTTTGACACGCCGCAGCCGTTCAGCAGCATGGGGCGCCGTACCGTTTCTAACGTACCGGCCCAGGCGCTGATTCTGATGAACGATCCATTCGTGGTGCAGCAGGCAGGCGTGTGGGCGAAACGCGTGCTGGCAAAACCTGCGTCGCCTGAAGATCGCATCGAACAGATTTACCGCGAGGCCATCGGCCGGCGCCCCACGACGGAAGAACTTACCGCAGCGACCGCGTTCCTGCAGACCCAGGCTGCCGCTTACGGTTTACCTGTTGAGAAGGCAGCGGACGACCAGCGTGTTTGGACCGACCTGTGCCACGTTGTGTTTAACGTCAAAGAATTCATCTTCCTGCGATAGCCAGAGACGACCACGTATGTTCCGTAACGCAAGAAATCCCTACCCCTGCGGCCGCGTAGCGCCGCGTCCTGTTTCGCGCCGCGAAATGCTGTCGAAATGCGCCACCGGCTTCGGCGCCGTTGCGCTATCTGCGATGCTGGCGGCAGATGCGGAAGACGCAACGGCTGGACCGCAGACGCCACGCAAGCCGCATTACGATCCGCAGGCGCGGAACATCATCTTCCTATACATGGACGGCGGGCCGTCGCAGGTGGATACCTTTGACCCCAAGCCGATGCTTAGCAAGCACAACGGTAAGCCGTTCGCGATGAAGATTGAACCGACGCAGTTCAATAACATCGGCAAAACACTGCAAAGCCCGTGGAAATTCAAAAACTACGGCGAATGTGGCACCCCAGTCAGCGATCTGTTTCCCCATATCGCACAGAATGTCGACGATCTGGCCGTGATCCGCTCGATGACGTCGAACTTTTCTGAACACACCAACGCCAATTACTTCCTGCATACCGGCATGGGCACGCAGGGCCGCCCCAGTATGGGCGCGTGGATCGGTTACGGTCTGGGAACAGAGTGTCAGAACCTGCCAGCGTATATCGCCATCAACGGCGGCCTGATCCCTCCGGGCGGCCTGGATAACTTCAACAGCGGCTTTCTACCTGCGTCGTATCAGGGCAGCGTGTTTAATGCGGGCAACGAGCCTGTCGCCAACATCCGCCCGACCGAAGCGTCCGCCAAACTGCAGGACAACAAACTGGCGCTGCTGCAAAAGCTAGACGCCAGTGTCATGCAGCAGGCTGGCCGTGTGGATAAGATCGAATCAGCCATCGCCAATTACGAGCTGGCCCATCGCATGCAGACCGAGATGCCAGGGCTGACGTCGCTGGATGATGAAACGGCAGCCACGCAGCGGATGTACGGCCTGGAAGAAAAATCCAAAGGCACGGCGACCTTCGGCCGGCAGTGCTTGCTGGCCCGCCGGATGGTGGAACGTGGCGTGCGGTTTATTGAATTAACCTGTCCCTCTGTAGGACATGACCGCTGGGATCAGCATAACAATCTGCTGCGTGGTCATGCGGACAATGCACGCGCGGTGGATCAGCCCGTCGGCGCCTTGCTGAAGGATCTGAAACAGCGGGGATTGTTGCAGCACACCCTGGTCGTCTTCACCGGCGAGTTCGGGCGGACGCCCTTCGCCCAGGGCGCCAACGGCCGTGATCACAATCCCTTCGGATTTAGTATGTGGATGGCCGGCGGTGGAATCAAAGGCGGAACCATCTATGGCAGCACGGATGAATTTGGCTATAAGGCCGTCGAGAACAAGCTGATGATTCACGACCTGCACGCCACCATGCTGCACCTGCTGGGCATCGACCACACCAAGCTGACTTACCGTTTCAGTGGTCGCGACATGAGGCTGACCGATGTGCACGGCAAAGTGGTGAAAGAGGTGCTTGCCTGACGGCTGACATCGTCTGCGTCTTTCGCTTATGCTTGCCGTTGCAACCGACACCGCTAACCTGCAACGGCGCCCATGAGCTACGACCTTTATTTCCAGACGGAAGCCTTCGACCCTGCCGCGCTGCACGCCTACTTTGAAGGTCGCGAGCACTATCAGTTGCACGACCAGGGCGCCGTTTACGAAAATCGTTCAACCGGCGTCTACTTCTCGTTCCACTACGCCGCCACGGACGACGCCGACAGTGAAGATGAACCGGCCGGAGCGGACGCTTCAGGTGCGGGCGTTGCGTTCAACCTGAACTACTTCCGGCCGTCTTTCTTTGGTCTGGAAGCCGCGATCGAACTTGAGGCGTTCGACCAGAAGTTCGGCTGGGACGTGCACGACCCGCAAAATGATGGCATGGGCGACGGTCCTTTCAGCCGCGAGGGGTTTCTGTCGGGCTGGACCACGGGCAACCGCTTTGCTTACTCGGCCATGTTAAACATGCCAGAGAAGCCAACGGTTTACACCTGCGCGCGTGCGGAACTTGAGTCGGCATGGGCCTGGAACTACAGTTGCCGCGCGCGGCTGGACGAGATGAACGACGAAGTGTTCCTGCCACGCATCATGTTCGTTAAAGACGGCGACCGTGCGGCCAGCGTCTGCGTCTGGCCGGAAGCAATTCCCGTTCACCTGCCGCTGACCACCTATGTGCTGCTCGGCCGCAGCCGCGAAGACACACGCGACTTCGCCCGTACACCGTGGAAGGACCTGCAACCGTTACTGGCAAAACACTTCAAGCAGCACGAAGAGCCGGCGCCTTATTACGCCGTGGAGTACAAACTGCTGCCGACGGCGATCGCACGTTTCTTCGGTTCGCTACCCGCGTTTGAAATGGATAACAGTATGGGGCTTGCCTACGACAATGTGCATGCGGTGGAAGATGTGCACGGGTAGGAAAGAAGCCGCCCGGTAACACAATAAAAAAGGCTGGACGGATTGCTCCACCCAGCCTTTCATCACACCCACGGAAGGTTTTTCGTTGTTGGTGAATTAACGCTTGGCGATAGCGTTGATCACCATGGTTGTCAGGTCCAGGTTCCGCTGATAAACCACAGCGTTGGCCACACCGCGTTGCACCGACATGCGGTCATCTTCGTTCATTGCGGTGCTATCGTAGTTGAGCACCAGGCTGATCTGATACTGGTCGGCGATCGCCTTTACCTGGCTCTGAATCTGCACGTATGCAGCATAAGCGGCCTTCATCTCACGCATCTGCACGTCTTTCTTTTTCATCGCAATTTCGACGCGTGCATCGGTGATCTGTTTGGTGATGGTGGTATCCAGGCGAATGTATTCTTCCGATCCTGGTTTGTACAGTTCCAGCTTCTTACGCTGCTCTGCCAGACTATCGTTGCGTTGTTTGATGGTAGCTTCGTAAGTCTTCAGTTCCGCGCGGATGGCGTCCTGCTGAGCCTTCAAAGTAGGATGGGCCTTCAGCGCTTTGGCGATATCGACCACGGCGACAACAGGGCCGCTTGCCTGCTGGGCGGATGCGGAATTGCCAGCGAATTGAACAGCGACGGCGACCAGACCGGTCAGAATGGCGAATGAAAGCGTCCTTGCCTGCATTGCTATTTCCTCAAGGTAATAGACTGTGAATTTTGTTAGATGTGTGCTTTGGGGAGTCGTCTGTGCGAATCACGATGGTCGTTAACTAGCACAAGGCGTGCCGTTACTGCAACAGCGACCCGGAGAAATTCCCCGTCGCGGCCCTAAACCGTTATTTTGCAGAACCTTACAAATTTGCACGCAAAATCGTGCAAACCCGGGCAAAGTGCAAAATTGTAAAAATGGCGCCCAAATTTCCAAAGCACTTTGTAAAAAGAGGGTCAAGATGCAAGCACGCGGCGCCGGTAGCCGTGCTTAGCACTGCTGCAATAGCCCTGGCGCTGGTTCAGTCAGCGCTGAATCAGCGTTTGATTTACGTCAAAGCTCTACGCAGCGTCTGCATGAAGCGGGCGGATTCTTCCCGCGGATCGCCAGCTTCTTCGTATTCAAGCACTACGAAGCCGCGATAGTTGGCCGTGCGCAGGATGTTGCCGATGCGGGCAAAGTCCGTCGGCGTTTTATCCTTGCGGCCGGCGGATGAGGTGACCACTTTCACCTGCACATTAATAGCGTAAGGCGCCACGGCGGCCAGGTCAGCGTAAACATCTTCCGTGTGAAAATTACCTGTGTCCAGATTAACGCCGAACCACGGACTATCGACACCTTTGACCAGTTTCAGCAGCCCTGCGGGAGTGGCCGTCGGGCCGCCGTGATTCTCCAGGGCGAGATGAACGCCGTGCTCCCCGGCGAACTCGCAGCATTCCTGCATGCACTCGACCATCTGGTTCAGCGTTTTTTCTTCATCGCCGTTTTTGGGCACATGCCCGGCGAAGATGCGGATCACTGGCGCGGATAGAATTTCTGCGTTAACAATCCATTGCTTTACGTGCGCAATTTCCTGCTTCAGCTTACCGGCGTCGGTGACGCCAAAATCGTTGCGGATCGCGGTGCCAGAAATTGAAAGACCGGCGCGGAAGCATTCGCCTTTTAACTGCCTGAGATAAGCCGGTTTAACGTCAGCGGGAAAGTAGTACGAAGTAAGTTCGGCGCCTTCGAGTCCCATTTTCGCACAGTCATCGATGAAGTGCGAAAGGGTGAATTCGCTATTGAAAAGCTTACGGTAGCTGTACGCTGCCAGGCTGAACTTAAACGCGGGGCCGTGTTTGCGGGCAAGCGGTTCGATGGCGTTCGCGTTAGATGCTGCCAGTGCGCCCGCGGCAGCCGCTGCTGGGACCGCGGCCAGGAATCCTCGTCTGTTTAAGAAGTCACCCATTGCTTATCAACCTTGTTGTACAACCGCGTGGCGTATGCTCTGACTGCTTGAGCAGAACATACTACCTCAAACGCAAGGCGAACGTATCCGTTAAACACGGCGGCGCAAAAAAATTGCCGCCACCCCGCTGGCTATACGAACCAGGGGGCGGCGACAGGGCGGGGGCTGCAAGCCTTTAGATTGTGTGGCGGCCATGCCGCCTGATGTGGTTTAGCCTCTAATAGCCAAACCGGCCGATGTTCAGGCTGAAGCCGGGCGTGTGGACACCGACACCAACATTGCGTCGCGGAACATAACCGTAGCCACCGCCGTACGGAGCACATCCGCGTACGCGGACAGGAGCACGGTGGTAGTGATTCACAGGTACGCGGTAGCCATAGTTGTAGTTAGAGCGCGGGTGATAGCTGCGGCCGTAGAGACTGGCGCTCGCGTTCACGCCGCCATAGGCATAGGGCGACCCGTAGCCGTAGCCATAACCAAAGCCTGGACCACCGGCAAAGGCATTGCCGGCCAGGACGGGTGCGGCGATAAGTGCAACAGCTGCAACTGCGATTTTGATGAACTTCATGGGGTTCCCCTGTATGGTGTGGAGCAAAAAGCGTTTGATTCCAGGAGAACGCATAAGCCATGCCACTCGCGGCAAAGATCACCATAATTCATTTATCAACAAGGACTTACGAAAAAACCTGATCTTCAATAGGTTCGGCGAGACCTGCAAAAATTGCACTCAAAATGAACACACCGCCCGTTCTATTTGATGACAACAGGATGATCGCAAGCAGGTTTCTTGAGCGAATTTCCGCAGAAATCCGAATTTTGAAGTATTTTTGGAGTGGCACGCCACAAAAATCAGCCGTGGCGCGTCATTGTGAGACGCCCTAAAACCGCGGTATACTTAAGTTTTCCACCCATTCTGGCGCGTCTTTATGTCTATCCCGGTTCCCGAATTCATCAGGAATCTGCGTATCAGCGGCTTGCTGGCCGGTGATGAGATTGACGCGATCGAAGCCAAATTGCCCGCCGGGCACGAAGATACCCCTGCCCGTTCGTTTGCACGGCAACTGGTGCGGAAGGGCATTCTTACGCAGTATCAGGCCTGGCGCCTGTTAGAGTCGGACCCAACCGGCATGGTGCTGGGCAACGTCGTTATTACGGACAAGATCGGCGCGGGTGGGATGGGCGATGTCTATAAGGCCCATCACCTGCACATGAAACGCCCAGCCGTGGTGAAGATGCTCAAGACTGGGCAGGATCTTTCGCCCGGAGCACGGGCACGGTTCCAGCGCGAAGTCGAAGCCGCCGCAAAGCTCTCGCACCCCAATATTGTCACCGCTTTCGACGCTAATGAAGTGGATGGCATCTTTTATATGGTGATGGAGTTCATCGACGGGCCGAACCTGGCGAAGATGCTCTCGCAACGCGGTCCGTTGCCCGTGGCCGACGTGCTCGACTATATGATGCAGGCCGCATCGGGCCTGCACTTCGCGCATGAAAACAACATCATTCACCGCGATGTAAAGCCCGGCAACCTTCTGGTGGATAGTCACGGCGTCGTCAAAGTCTTCGATCTTGGCCTGGTCCGCTATGCCGAAAAAGAAGCGGATCAACTGACCAAGAAGAATGAGATTGTCGGCACGGTCGACTACATGGCGCCGGAACAGGCTGGTAGCGGCGAGGTGGACCGCCGCACAGACATCTATAGTTTAGGCTGCGCGATGTACCGCTTGCTGACCGGCTCGCCGCCTTTCACCGGCTCGACGCCGATGAAAATCCTGCTGGCGCACCGCTCTGAAGACGCCCCCAGGTTGCGGGAATTGCGGCCCGACGTTCCACAGAAGCTGGAAGACGTTTACCAGAAAATGGTCGCCAAGGCGCCAGCGGACCGGTTCGACGATATGCAGCAGGTGCACGACGCCTTGCAGGCGGTTGCGGCGGATCTGGCTGGCAGCCACAAGCTTGGCGAACTGGCTGTAGATCAGCCTGCCGAAGACCCGACGTTCGTCAACATGGCGGACACCCAGCCTTTGCCGTTTGATGAGTACGATGATGTGTCGCTGCAAGATACAGAGCCACCGGCCATTCTGCACACGCTGACACCCGTCGAGATACCCGATGGCGAACAGCATCTTGCCGTGGGAATCGATCTTGGCACCACAAACTCAGCCATCGCCTATATGGACCAGTCGGGCAGGCCCCTGACGGTCAGCAACGCCGAGGGTGAAAAGATTACACCCAGCGCGGTGCTGTTTGATGAAGATGAAGTGATCGTCGGCATCGAAGCGTTGAAGGCGATGTCCGTTGATGCTTCGCATGTGGCGGACGGCGTGAAGCGGGAGCTTGGCTACCAGTTCTATCAGAAGCCGATCGGTGGACGGGAGTATCCGCCAGAGTCGCTGGAAGCCTGGGTGCTGAACAAGCTCCGCAAAGACGCCGTACGCGAACTTGGCGAGTTCAGCAAAGTGGTAATTACCGTACCGGCGTACTTCGATGAGGTGCGACGCAAGAGCACGCAAGACGCCGGCTACATGGCGGGGTTCGAAGTGCTGGACATTATTAATGAACCCACAGCAGCAGCCCTGGCGTTCGGGTTCCGGCAAGGCTATCTGGACCCGACAGGTGAAGGCGCCCCAGCTGAGAACATCCTGGTTTACGACCTGGGCGGCGGCACGTTCGATGTCACGGTGATGCAGATCTCTGGCAGCCGGTTCAGCACGCTGGCGACCGACGGCGACTGGCTGCTGGGCGGCCGCGACTGGGATCAGAAAATTGTGGATTACGTTGCGGAGCAGTTCCTAACCACGCACGGCGTTGATCCGCGGGAAGACGCTGGATCAAACGGCAGGCTATGGCGACAGTGCGAAGACGCCAAGCAGACACTTTCCGCGCGGAGCAAAGCGGCTGTGTTCTGCGACTGTGGCGGCAGCACGCTGCGTGTGACCATCACGCGGGATCAGTTTGAACAGATGACGCAGCCCCTGCTGGAACGCACACGATTCACCACGGAAGCGACGCTGCAAGCCGCTTCGTTAACGTGGGAAGATATTGACCGCGTGCTGCTCATCGGCGGTTCGACCCGCATGCCGGCAGTGCAGAAGATGCTGGAAGAAATGGCCGGTCGCCAGGCCGATACGACGCTGTCGCCCGACGAAGCCGTCGCGCATGGCGCCGCCCTGCACGCGTCGCTGCTGCTTGATAAACAACAGGGCAAACCGCCACAGTTCGCTGTTCGTAATGTTAACTCGCACAGCCTCGGTGTGGTCGCCACCGATCCACAGACGTCGCAGCGCAAAAACGCAGTGCTGATTCCGCGCAATACGCCGCTGCCCGTCGCAGCGACGCAGTTCTTCACCACGCGGCGGAGCAATCAGAAATCGATTCTGGTGCAGATCATTGAAGGGGAAAGCGAAAACCCGGACGACTGCTACCCGGTCGGTAAATGCGTCCTTCGCAACTTGCCTGCGAATCTACCTGCCCAGACACTGATTGAGGTGCGGTTCCGCTACGAGAGCAACGGCCGTCTGACTGTGACCGTGAAGATCGAAGGAGTCGAAGACATCTTCGAGCAGGAGATCACGCGGGAAACGTCCCTCAACAAAGATCAGCTAGACAACTGGCGGCAGTTCATCTCCGGACGCCCGCCGCTGCCTGTGACATAACAACGTCAGTCCAGGAACAGGACCATGGATGTAGCACTACGGGCTTATTTTGATGAACAGCTGGAAGCCGTGCTGGCGAAGATGCCGCCCATGGTGCACGACCTGCTGGACCGCGTGCCTTTGTACGTGGAGGACTATCCCTCTGAGGCGGAGATGCGCCGCGTGGGCGTACGGCGCCGGGAACATCTCTGTGGACTTTATACGGGCATTCCGCTGACCTTCCGCAATGTGGAGCAGTCGGGCGTGCTGTCGGATGTTGTGCGGCTCTACCGCGAAGGCATTCTACGGCTGGCAAGCCGCCCTGGCGGCATCGATCAGGATGCTCTACGCGAACAGATCCGCATCACGCTGCTGCACGAACTGGGCCACCATCATGGTCTTACCGAGACCGACCTGGAAGAACTTGGCTACGGGTAGACGCAGATCACGCGTCTGGCGGTAATCCCATCGCCAATGCATACGCCGTTGCGTGTGTCCGGCAGTTGGCAATGGAAATCATCACCGAATCAATGCCTTTCACCGCTGCGGCTTCGCCGGCGCCGCCTGTCAGCGCGATGGTTGTTTTACCGCTGGGCGAATACAGCACCTCAACGTCGCGCCAGTTGATGCCCCGGCGCCAGGACGTGCCGATAGCTTTCAGAACGGCTTCTTTGGCTGCCCAGCCACCTGCGTAATGCTGCGTGGCGGCGTTGCGTGCGCTGCAGTAAGCGATTTCCTGTTGGGTGAAGACGCGAGTGAGAAACGCCTCACCGTGTTGCTCAATCATCTGGGCAATGCGCAGGCATTCAACAATCTCGGTGCCAATTCCTGCTACCGCCATCCACAACTCCCGCCAACCGCGGTGATCATTCCCGCCACGGCCCTATTCCAGACCGAAACGGTCGAGCACTTCGTCGCGGTATTCACTACCAAACACCAGGATCAGAAGCTGCGTCATGATCTGCTTCACATCGCTCGTCAGAAACGCCTCGCCGCCGCCCGCCTGGGCGATTTCCACGAAGTCCAGCAGACGTGTCTCGCTACGGCAGGTAACGGTGCTTACGATGCCACGGTGCTGCGAATGGAAGTCGGAGGCGATCTCCAGACACTCCTTACGGTCACGGCTATGCGGCTCAGCGTCGCCAAACAGTAGAATCACTTTTTTGGCGCGGGTGCGGAAGTCGTTCTTCTCCACCGACCACCGCAAGCCTTCCTGAACCGCTTCTGGGAGGTCGCCGCCGGCGCTGGCGAACACCTTGCTGAGATACGTTTCAATTTCCTGAATGTTGTTGCTCAGCGGCAGCCCTTTGACCAGGTAGTCTTCGCCTTCGTCGCGGTAGGTGCAGATGCTGATGCGTGTCTTCGGAACCAGCTTCATCAGCGTGGTGCCAATGCGACGGATATTCGCTTTCACAACGCTGATTTCGCCGCTCATACTTCCGGTCGAGTCAAAGGCGATGACAATATCCAGCCCGTTGCGCCGCAGCTGCTGCACCATGGCGCCCCAGTCTCCACCGCCGCCGCCTCCACCGCCGCCTGCTGATGGCTGGCCGATGTCAAAAGATTTGGCCCCACCGCCACTGGCCGTGGGTGTGGCTAGTTCAGCAACTGCCGTGCTATCGGTGAAGGAGTCATTCGACGGCAGCTCTAGTTCCGCTTCAAATTCCTCCGGCGCCTCCTCTGCGGCCTCCGAACTTTCGCTCAAAGATTCTTCCGTGTTCTCCGTCAATTCCACGCCCGACGCGGCGCCTAAGAAAACGTCCTGTCCTTCACCAAAGCCATCGGGTCCGCCGCCGTAAGAAATCAACGCCAGAACGACCACCAGGACCAGATGAAAGAAGAGTGAAACCACACCGGAGATAGATTCGTCAATCCAGCTACCGCCCGCGGCCTGTTCTTCTTCGCCGCCTGGGAGTTGAATTTCGCCGTGGCAGATCGGGCAATGACCTGTGCCGCCCAGTTGTTCGGCGGTGATGGTGAAACGCCCATTACAATGAATGCAAGATACTTCCATCTTACTCTCCCGCAGAGATTACCCCTTACTGCTGTTCCACAGTCCATTGTGTTGAACAATCGGCGTTATTGTCAAGAAACACGCAAACTGCGTTGCATTTCACACCTTGCCAGAGCGGATACTGCGGGGTTGTAAGGTTTGAGTTGGCTATAAACCCGGTTCAAGGTAGGATACGCCCGTAACGGCCCTGCTTTCAGACTACGTCACCCTCAATAAAGGATTTACCGATGTTATCGCGTTACGTCTTCCCGCTACTGCTGATTGCTTTCACGCCAGGGCTGCTGCTGGCCGACGGAAACTTTGACGATCTGGTCAAACAGCTTGATTCTGACAAGTTCAAGGAACGTCAGTCAGCATCGAAAGCGCTGAGCGAAGCCGGTCTAGAAGCGGTTCCAACGCTCGAAAAGGCCGCTCAAAGCCGCACTCTAGAAATCAGCGTCCGCGCTCTGGAAGTCTTGCAGGACCATTTCAAGAGCGACAACGCAGAACTGAAAGACGCCGCGAAAAAGGCCCTCGAGGCTATTGCCAAAGGTAGCAACGAGAACGCCGCCAGTCGTGCAAAACGTGCGTTAGAACCCGAGAAAGAAAAGCCTGCGCCTGGCAACAACAACATCTTTGGCATCAATGGCATCGGCAACATTCAGATCCGGGGCGGTGGACGGATCATTCAGGTGCAACAGGGCAAAGGCATCAAGCAGATTGAAGTCAATGAGAACGGCAACAAGGTGAAAATCCGCGAAGACGCCAACGGCATCGAGATGGAAATCACCCAGACCAAAGACGGCAAACAAACCACCGAAAAGTACAAAGCCAAAGACGAAGCGGAACTGAAAAAGAAACACCCCGCTGCCCACAAGCTTTACGAAAAGCATACGGCCAACAACAACCGCATTCAGATTCAGGGTATTCGCATCCAGGGTGGCCCGCAGCAACTCATTCCTGCCAACCGGATTCAACGCAATTTCCGTGTCCCCAAAGTGCTGCCACCTGGTCAGGCCGAGAAGGCCGTCAAGCAGTTGCAGGAAGCAGACGAAGAAATCGGCAAAGCCGTGAAGCAGTTGAAAGAGCGTGCAGAAGATTCCGGCGACGCCAAGGCCAAAGAAACCCTTGAGCGGCTGGAAGCAGCCCGCAAGAACCTGCAAGAAGTGAAGAAGCGTCTGGAGAGCTAAACGGCCGGCGCACTTAGTAACGGCAACAAGCGATTCGACCTTTCACTTCGTTTTGGGGTCGAATCGCGGCCTTGCACGGACGGCTATCGCTTCTTAGGCGCGTTCTGCAGAGCTTTGTCGAGGACTTTCAGCAAAGCCTCGATCTCTTTCACCTGCTTCTCATCCCCTTGCACAATCAGCGCATTGGTGCGGGCATCAACAGCGATGGAAACGCGGCCGCCCATCACCTTCTGAATGGTGCGTTGGACTTCGTCGGCTTCGGTAAACTTCAGATAGAATACCGTCACCTCCTTGTCGTCGTCCGCGCGGAGCTTCGCTGCTTTATCGCCCGCTGGCGTGAGTGCAGCCGTGGCCAGCACGACCAGCGTGGTGGCCTTATCCCCAGTGGCAGCTTCGCGAAGTGTTACCAGCGAGGCTTTGCCCGGCGTGAGCGCCACAACTGTGTCGATGGTCAGCGAGGCCGTGGATGGCGGTTCAGCTTCGGCTTCTTCCCCCTCCGCTTTTGGCGCCGGCACCAAGCGTGATTCTTCGAGCTTGAGATTGGCAATGACGGTCCCGCCGGTGACCTTACACATCGTTTGCACCAGCGTACCCACCGAGGTCTGCGAGTAGCTTCTTGTCGTTCCACGACCGCCGAAGCTGGACCTGCCCGAAACAACGGGCACCGTGCTGCCGGATTGCGCCATTCCCTTTTCGCCTTCGAGCGCTGCCGCAGAGATGCGGTTGTAGGTTGCTAATTTGTCCGCGGCTTTCAGATCGTTCACAAGATCCATCAGTTCATCGCCGGTCGCCTTGTCACTGAAAACGGGTTTTCCCTGCGTGTGATGTACGCTGGCTACCACCACGTTGATCGTTACCATGTGCGTGGCCTGCGGAGCTTGCACAGGCTGTTTCTGCGGGGCGACGGGTTTCTTCAAGACTCCCGGTTGGGCAAGCGCGGTGCTTGCGAGGCAAAGAAGCGCTGTCGACAGTGTGAAGCATCGGATCATCTCAATACCCTGCTAAAATGAGAAAACAAGAAAGTCAGCCTCCCCGCAGACTTCACCTTACATCAAACGGAAGACAAATGCATGTCTGGCATAGCAGGCGCCATCTGGTTCCGCGAAGAACAGGCGGTTCCAAAGGACACGTTGCAGGCAATGACCAACGCGTTGCAGCATCGTGGGCCTGACGACGAAGAATACCTGTGGCGTCCGCTGCGCGAGCGACCACCGTACGCTGCCGACCCGGGCGTCGCGCTGGGGCGCGGGCGCCTATCGGTCATTGACCCTTCAGGCGGCGTGCAGCCGATGGCCAACGAAGATGCCAGCGTGCACGTGATTTTCGATGGTGAAATCTATAACTACCCCGCGCTGCGTAACCGGCTGGAGGGCGCCGGTCACACCTTCCGCACGCAATCAGACGCTGAAGCGATTGTTCATCTATATGAAGATGAAGGCGCCGGTTGCTTTCAGCATCTGAACGGCATGTTCGCCATCGCCATCTACGACGCCCGCAAACAGCGCGTGGTGCTGGGCCGCGATCGTCTGGGGCAGAAGCCGCTTGTCTACCGCGAAGAAAAAGGCCGCCTCTGGTTCGCTAGTCAATTAAAGAGCCTGCTTGCAGCACCCGGCGCTCCGCGCGAACTGGATGCGGATTCCGTCGATGAATTTCTAACGTACCGGTACGTGCCGCATCCCGGCGCCATTCTCCGCGGCTACCGGAAACTGCCGCCCGGACATAGCGCCGTGTTTGACGCAGACGGCTTACAGGTGCAACGGTACTGGCAGCCGGACTTCAATCTGGAGCAGCCGATAACCGCAGAAGACGCTGCCACACAACTGAAGCAGCTACTGACAGAGTCTGTCACCATGCGGATGCGCAGCGATGTTCCGCTGGGGGCGTTTCTTACGGGCGGCGTGGATTCTTCGTTAATCGTCGCGTTGATGCAGCAGCAGTCTGCCGGGCCGGTAAAGACTTTCAGCATTGGCTTTGACCAGCCGCAGTTTGACGAAACGCCATTCGCCAGGATCGTGTCCACGCATCTGAAGACCGACCATCACGAATTCCGTGTAACGCCCGACGTAGTCGCGCTGCTGCCCGACCTGGTCGAACATTATGACGAACCTTTCGCCGATAGCTCTGCCATTCTTACCTGGTGCCTGGCGCAGCAGACCGGCCAGGAGGTAAACGTCGCACTTACAGGCGATGGCGGCGACGTGCTATTTGCGGGCTACGGGCGTTACAAAGCGGCAGCGATGGCCGCCTGGATGGATTGGGCCGTCCCTTTGAAGGCAATCGCCGGCAGCAGATTGTGGCAATACCTTCCCGCGCCCTCCGCACAAACATCCAAGCTGCGGCAGTTCAAACGATTCAGCCAGGCGATGCACCAGACGCCCGTGCAGCGTTATCTCGACTGGATCTCTATCTTCAACGAACAGCACCGCGGCGCCTTGTATACGGACGAGTTTCTCGAACGTCTTTCCGGCGCCGACCCGGCAGCGTTTCTGGAAGAAGCGTGGAGCCACTGCGGCCGCCGCGATGTCGTTACCCAGGCGTCGCTCTCTGATCTAAAGACCTACCTGCCATGCGACCTGAACACGAAGGTCGACATCGCATCTATGGCGCACAGTCTCCAGTGCCGGCAGCCGTTTCAGGATCATCGCCTGGTGGAGTTCGCCGCTGCCTTGCCCAGCCATCTGAAGTATCACCGCGGACGTGGCAAGCTGCTGCTACCGAAAGCGTTCGATAAGCTGCTGCCGGACGAAATCTGGAAGCAACGGAAAATGCCTCGTGGCGTGCCGGTAGCCCATTGGCTCCGCCACGAACTAAAGCCACTGCTCGAAGAAACGCTCCTCAGCGGCGCCGCCACTGCCCGCGGCATCTTCCGTGAAGATGCGGTTAAGCAGTTGATTGACCAGCACCAGAGCGGCAAATTGGATCACAGTTGCCAGCTATGGGCGCTGTTGATGCTTGAGCTGTGGCAACAACACTGGTTGTAGTCACGCTATTCCAGCGTCGCGGGCTGGCGGTTTTGGCTTCTCTGCTATAATCACCCGCAAATCCGTTACAGACCGCCGTGATCCGCCGGAATCCTCTGACGAATTCTGCGGTTTGGCGCCCTGTGGCGATATCTCGAAATACACTGAAACTTCTCACAGGCGGCATTCCCCTCAGTCGCCTGTGTCACTGGACGGACCCGCGTGAAAATTCTCCTCACCAACGACGATGGCATCTACGCTCCCGGCCTCGCGGCGCTGGAAACAGAACTGCGGAAGCTGGGCGACGTCACGGTTGTGGCCCCCGCAACCGAACAAAGCGGCGTAGGACATTCCATCACCTTTTTGAAGCCCCTGGTCTGCAAAGAAGTATTTGAAGGCGACCGCCAGCGAGGATGGGCGGTGGAAGGCTCCCCTGCCGACTGCGTGAAGATTGGCGTGTTTGAGTTTTTCGACAGCCCGCCAGATCTGGTCGTCAGCGGCGTAAACGGCGGTTTGAACGCTGGCATCAATGTGCTGTATTCCGGCACGGTGGCGGCAGCGATCGAAGGCGCCTTTTTCGGCATCACCAGCGTGGCGGTGTCGCTTGAATTTGATGAGCACGCACAGTACGACACGGCAGCGCAATATGCTGGCCAGATTATCCGCAAAATCCTAGCATCTAAGAAAGACGGACCTCAGCTCTACAACCTGAACATTCCCACCGTCGCCACCAGCAACCCTCTGGGCGTCAAAGTGGTGCCGATGGGAACCAACCGGTATGGAGAGCACTTTATTAGCCGCACAGATCCCCGTGGCCGCACGTATTACTGGGCCACAAACGACCCTCCCCCGGAGCCAACTTCCCAGGAGACCGACCTTACGGAGCTTGCCAAAGGGTTCATCACCTTGTCGCCATTGCATTACGACATGACGCGGCATGACGTGCTGGAAGAAATGAAAGAATGGACGTTTCAAAAACCCGGCCTGCCGGGAGATTCAGGAGAATCAGCGTGAGAACCGCCGCAAATTTAACAGCCGTTTTAACGGCCGCCGTCGCAATCGCCGCCAGCGGTTGCAACCCGGTTGTTGTGCAATCCGACCCCGCCCCGGTCGAGAGCCCGGCGCCAGCCGCACCTGTTGCGGAAGAAGTGGTCAAGGCAGGTGTCGGCGTAGGAAAGAAAGGCAACTCCTACGACAAATTCACCGCCAAGGCAGTCGCCACGCCGGCTAAGGCCTTGTTCAACGCCAAAGAAAAAGTCGTTTTCGAAATTCAGATTCCACACGCGGTCAACCTTTACGCCCAGCTTCACGGCGGCGGTAAAGGCCCGCAAAGCCATGAAGAGTTCATGCAGAAGATCATCAAAGAACAACGCATTGAACTGCCGGAACTGCCCGACGGCCACACCTACGAATGGGACGTTGAGCAGCAGATTCTGATGGTCCGGCGTCCTGGGACGGAATAGAAACGCAGTCGAACATTCACCTCACAAGAAACGCAATCAGTTGTCAGCCACCCACGGAGGGAACTTTTCTTATTAGCTGCGGCGGAAACACCATGATTTACAAACTACGTTACACGCTGATCGCTCTGGTCATCTGCAATATCGCAGTCGTCTGCCGGGCGGACTGGAACGCGGCGCCGTCTTATTACACGCACGACGCCCGCGGACGGGTAAATCAGTTCGCCCGCCCGACCCGCGCCATGGCGGTGGCGGAAACAGGCCGGCGGAGCTACTACCGCAGCACCCGCAGTAGTCTGCAGGTTGGCGCCTCGGCGGACCATCTACATACGGTGGATGAAGTTGGCGCCCCCATTACACCTTATGGCGAATGGCGATTCCCCAACCGTCCGTACTCCGTGCCGTATCCCGGCTGGGGTCCGCAGCTTCCACTTTATGGTGGCTTCGGTTTTGGCGGTGGTGGAGGAGGTGGCGGTGCTCCGCTGAACCTGAATCTGACGCCTTATGGAACGGGGCCGTTCAACGACCGCAGCGGCTCTCAGCCGCCGTTTCACGACGGCCGTTATCCACGCGACCGCATTCCACCGCGTCTGCCGTAGCACGCCGGATTTTGTTTCAGATTTTTTCAGATTCCGCGATTCTTTTTCAGAAAAGCGGGGTTTGTTGAATGTCCGCTGCAGGAACAACTCGAAATCTGCAAATGGCGGGGTTCCTATTCAACTGAGACAGATCCGTCTCCCTACCGGAAGGTTTTTAGAATGCGAATTCTCGGATTGGCTGCAACCGCTCTGGCCGTGTGTCTTCTAGCTGGCGAAGCTTCAGCGCAACCACGCGAAGGTGAAGGCCGCCAGCGTGGCCCACGCGACGGCGCTCCACGCGAAGGTGGCCCGCGCGATCGTGGTCCACGTGAAGGTGGCGATCGCGGCCCGCGTGAAGGCGGCCGCCCACAGCCTGGTCAATTGGCCAAAATGCTGATGGAGCGTTTTGACAAAGATAAAGATCAGAAGCTGGACGAAAAAGAACTCAACGCCGCCATCGAAGGCCTCCGTCAGATGATGTCGGGCCGCCGCCGTCCTGGCGCCGAAGGTCGTCCCGGCCAGGGCCGCCCTGGTGGTGGTGACCGCCCCGGTTTCCGTCGTCCCGGTGGCGATCGTCCACGCGGTGATCGTCCTGAAGGCGACCGCCCACGCGGCGACCGTCCAGAACGCCCCGATGCTTAATGCTTAAGCGCACAACAAGCGTTTAACGCAAAACAGAAGCAACCTCAAAGCCGCCCGGCGATTGTCTGGCGGCTTTGTTGCGTTCTGGCGCTTGCATTACACCTCGCCGCCAGTGGATGCCTGGCGTAGAATCGGGGGCATGAGTCCAGCGCAACCTACTACTTTTGAATGCCTGCCGCTGGCGGTTGAGATCACTCCGGCGCCGGATGTCAGCGAAATCTTCAAGCGGCTGGCGTCGCAACGGCACTGTTTTTTTCTCGACAGCGCCAGTTGCAACCTGCAAGACCGCGATAGCAGCGCTGCCGCGCTCAGCCGCTATTCGTTCCTGGGCGCCAATCCGCTTAGCTTCCGGTGTTCAGCGGCTGGCGACTCCGCTGGGCTGGCGCCTTTGCAACAGCAGCTTGCGGTCTTCGCGGCGGAGCATCACCCGGAATTGCCGCCGTTTCAGGGCGGCGCCGTGATGCTGCTGGGCTACGATCTGAATCGCAGCTTCGAGCGTATTCAGCCCAGCCGCATTGACGAATTTCAGGCGCCCGCGATTGCGGCGGGCATCTACGATACGATTATCGCGATCGATCATCATCAGGACCGGGCGTGGATTATCTCTCACGGTTTGCCCGCCGCTTCGCCACAACAGCGTGCAGAAAACGCGAGGCAGAAGATCGAAGCGATGCAGCGTCTGTTAGACGCGGCGCCACAACCCGTCAGCGCGCGGGAGGCAAGTGCATCGCCGCTGCAAGCCGGCCAACTGGCGCCGCAGTTTGACACCGGCGTGCTGCCGCAGTTGACCAGCAACTTTAGTTCCGAGGCGTACCTGGAAGCGGTTCAACAAGCGATCGACTACATCCACGCCGGCGACATTTTCCAGGTGAATCTTTCACACCGGCTGCTTTATCCCGAACCAGAGAACCCGCTGGAACTGTACCTGCGTTTGCGGCAGGTCAACCCGGCGCCGTTTGCGGCTTATCTGGATACGGGCGACTTTCAGATCGTGAGCGCATCGCCCGAACGCTTCCTACGCTGCTTCGATCGTCAGGTGCAGGCACGGCCGATCAAAGGTACGCGTTCGCGGCAGAAACATGCGGTGGCTGATCTGTTCGCAGGTGACGATCTACGTGGCAGTGCGAAGGACCGCTCGGAAAATACGATGATCGTAGACCTGCTGCGAAACGATCTGGCCCGCGTCTGCGATGCAGAGAGCGTGCATGTCTCGCAACTTTGCGAAATCGAAACCTACCGTTACGTGCAGCATCTGGTGTCGGTCATCCAGGGGCGGCTTGAACCCGGCGCCACGGCGCTTGATCTGGTGGCTGCATCATTTCCGGGCGGATCCATCACCGGGGCGCCCAAAGTCCGTGCGATGGAGATCATTGCTGAATTAGAGCCAACGGCCCGCGGCCCGTATTGTGGTTCACTGGGCTATCTGGGTTTTGATGGCTGGCTGGATCTGAGTATTCTGATCCGTACGATTACCTGTGGCCGCGGCTGGCGCCAATTCCCGGTTGGCGGCGGCATTGTGGCCCAGTCCAACCCGCAGCGTGAACTGGAAGAAACCTGGCACAAGGCACAAGGGCTTCTACAAGCGATGGCGCCAACGTGATACTGCTCATCGATAACTACGACAGCTTCGTCCACAACCTGGCACGCTACCTGAAGCGTCTGGGGCAGGACACCGTCGTGCTGCGTAACGACGCCATCGATACAGCCGCGGTGCGGAAACTGGCGCCGGCGGCCATTGTTCTTTCACCTGGTCCATGTTCCCCAACGGAAGCGGGCAATTCCTTAGAGATCGTTCAACAGCTTGAGGGCCAGATTCCCACGCTGGGCGTCTGCCTGGGCCATCAGATTCTGGCGGCAGCCACCGGCGGCAACATCGTCCGTGCACCGCGCCCCGTTCACGGGCAGGCGAGCGACATCGTGCATGAAGGCGACGGCGTGTTCCGCGACATCGCTTCGCCGATGCAGGCAGGACGTTATCACTCGCTGATCGTTGACGAGCAGACGCTGCCAGACTGCTGGCATGTGACAGCCCGTTGCGACAACATCATCATGGCGATGCAGCATCGCACGCTGCCGCTGCACGGCGTGCAGTTTCATCCAGAGTCCGTGCTGACGCCGCAAGGCTACACGTTGCTTGCCAACTTCCTGCAACTGGCAGGCATCCCACACACGACGCCCGTGCCAACCTTAGAACTGACACCCCCGGCGCCGCCAAGAGAAATGGAACCGGGGCGGCCAGTTACTTTCTAAAGCATTGATCGCATCGCGAGCGCGGGGCGGAAGCTAAACCGGTTCGGTCCGGGCGTACGAACCGAGAATTTCCAGCCGGTCGGTTTTCCGCTTCAACGCGTCGAGCGCCTTTTTGATGCTTGGCGTACTGGCGTTGCCTTCCAGTTCAGCGAAGAAGAGGTACTCGTTCTCTTCGCTATCGTGTTGCGGGAAGGATTCGATCCACGTCAGATTCAGGCTGCTGCGTTTGAAGATGTTGAGCGCATCGGCGAGGGAACCAGCTTGATGCGGAATCTCAAACATGATGGACGTCTTGTCTTTGCGTGTTGCCCGTGGCTGTTCGTGGCCGATCACGGCGAAGCGAGTGACGTTGTTGGAGTTATCTTCAATGTCGGCTGCGATGACATCCAGTCCGTGGTTCACGCCGGCCTGATAGCTGGCAATCGCGGCGGCGCCTTCACGTTCGGCAGCCAGTTGAGCGGCAGCAGCGGTGCTTGCGACTTCGCGGGTGCGGGCGGCGGGCAGATTGCGGGCCAGCCACTGCCGGCATTGCGATAACGCTTGCGGCTTGCTGAATACGTCGCGGACCTGGTCGTGCTGGCAGCGTCCTAGCAGGTAATGGTGAATCTTCAACTGCACTTCGCCGCAGATCCGCGCCGGCACGCGGGCGAACATGCTGAGCGTATCCACCACGCGGCCGTCGGTGGAGTTTTCAATCGGCGCCAGTCCGTAATCCACTTCGTGCCGGAGCACTTTTTCAAACACCGTGGCAATCGAACCGACGCCTACCAGATGCACGCTCTGGCCAAACTTCTCAATCGCAGCCAGATGACTGTAGCTGTACTCTGGCCCCAGATAGGCCACACGCAGCGGTTGCACCAGTTGACGGCAACCGCTGACAACTTCACGGGCAATGGCGGCCACGGCGTGTTCGTCACATGGGCCCTTGTGGGCAGCGATAATCCGGCGGATCGTTTCCGCTTCTGCGGCGGGATCGAAGACGGGCTGCCCCGCTTCAAGCTGCAATTCACCTGCCTGCTGTGATAGCGCGCCGCGCTGCGCGATGAGATCGGCGAGATCACGATCGAGCTTCTCGATCTTCTTCTGGATGGCGGCAGGTGTAGCCCTGCGTGAAGAGGACTTTTTCACAGGCTTCTTTTTCTTCGCCATTTTGCCTACGGATGGGTTAAAAGTGCAGAATTGATGTGCGAACAAGCGGCAGCCAGATAATGCGGTTGCAGTGTAATCAGCGCCAACGGGGCCAGCAACCATCGCCAGCCCGCCCCCTGCGTATTTTCCGCAGAGTCACCGCATTCCACGCGTTTCAACCACCATGACGCTATCGGCCAATTTGGCAGGCTGTTTGCATGCACGAGCCGTCCTCCCAGAGTTCGCAGCCAGACACATCGCCGCAACATGTTACTGTGGTAAGACTTACGACAACACAAATTCTTCATGCAACTACTGGCACGGTCTTTGCATTTGGTCCATATCAACTTGATAACACGTCCGCGGCGCTTGTCGTTGCTGCGGTTTGAAAACTCTCAACAACGCAGGGAACTGCGGAGAAATATATAGGAACCACGTGGCGCCTGGTTGTAGCGTCAACTAGCACGGTGGTTACACCCTTGAAGGAGAACCAAGATGGCGCAAGGCGAAAAAATTATCGGCATCGATCTCGGTACGACCAACTCGGTTGTCGCCGTGATGGAAGGCTCTGAACCCAAAGTTATTCCCAACCCCGAAGGCAACCGGCTGACCCCCAGCGTGGTCGCGTTCAAAGACAACGGCGAGATTCTCGTTGGCGATCCTGCCCGCCGGCAGGCGGTGATGAACCCTACCCGCACCGTCTATTCGGTGAAGCGGTTCATGGGGCGCCGGCACAACGAAGTGCAGAACGAAGAAAAAATGGTGCCCTACAAAGTTGTAGGCGGCCCCAGCGACTATGTGAAAGTCGGCATCGACGACAAGGAATATACGCCGCAGGAAATCTCCGCCAAGACTTTGATGAAGCTGAAGGAGTCGGCTGAGAAGTATCTCGGCCACAAGGTCAACAAGGCAGTGATCACCGTTCCAGCGTACTTCAACGACGCGCAACGTCAGGCGACCAAAGACGCCGGACAGATCGCCGGTCTGGAAGTCGCGCGAATCATCAACGAGCCAACCGCCGCCGCCATGGCGTACGGTCTGGATAAAGATAAGAACGAAAAGATCATCGTCTTCGACTTGGGTGGCGGTACGTTCGACGTATCGGTGCTGGAAGTCGTCGACATGAGCGACGAAGAAGATGGCAACAAGCGACTGTTTGAAGTGGTCAGCACCAGCGGCGATACGCACCTGGGCGGTGACGACTTTGACGAAGCGTTGATCAACCATCTGGCTGAGAAGTTCAAAGCCGAACATGGCATCGATCTTCGCGACGAGACCACCGCGCTGCAACGTCTGCAGGAAGCATGCGAGAAAGCTAAGAAAGAGCTGTCGACGCTGCCTCAGACGGACATCAACCTGCCGTTTATCATCGTTCACGAATCCGGCCCGAAACATCTGCAAGAGCAGATCACCCGCGCTGACTTCGAACGGCTGATCGATGGCCTGGTAGAGCGTTGTCGCAAGCCCGTGATGCAGGCGTTGAAAGACGCCAAGCTGAGCCCCAGCGAAATTGACGAAGTCGTGCTGGTTGGCGGCTCGACCCGCATCCCGAAGGTGCAGGACCTTGTCAAAGAAATCTTTGGCAAACCACCGCACCAGGGCGTTAACCCTGACGAAGTCGTCGCCGTCGGCGCTGCGATCCAAGGCAGCGTACTCGCTGGTGAACGCAAAGACGTGCTACTGCTGGATGTCACACCACTCAGCCTGGGTATCGAAACCGAGGGCGGCGTGATGACCAAGCTTGTCGAGCGTAACTCCACCATTCCGACGGAAAAGAAGAAGGTCTTCAGCACCGCGGCTGACAATCAGGATGCGGTCACGGTCCGCGTGTTCCAGGGTGAACGTGCGATGGCCGAAGACAACCGTCTGCTGGGTGAATTCAACCTCAGCGGTATTCAACCCGCACCGCGCGGTGTGCCGCAGATTGAAGTGAAGTTCGACATCGACCGCAACGGTATCCTCAACGTATCGGCCAAAGACCTTGGTACGAACAAAGAGGCATCCGTCAGGTGCGATGAAGGTTCGGCCCTGTCCGATGCAGAAGTGCAGAAGATGCAAGCCGACGCCGAAGCGTACGCCGACGAAGATCGCAAGCGTGTTGAACTGGCCAACCAGCGTAACAACGCGAATCAGGAGATCTACAAGCTTGAGAAGCTCATTGCCGACAACGCCGAGAAACTCTCGGACAGCGACAAAGAGCCACTCGAACAGGCGATTGCCAAGACGAAGACCGCTGCCGAAGGCGACGACGTAGATGCGTTGAAATCAGCGATTGCTGAACTCGACGCAGCCTCGCAGGCGTTCAGCAAAGTGCTGTACGAAAAAACCGGCGATGCAGGCGACGGCGCCTCTGCCGCGGATGCGGGAGATACTGGCGAAGCAGCCAGCAGCGACGACGATGCGATCGACGCCGACTTCGAAGTGAAAAACGACTAGGTTGTGACATAACCCAGTCACCTATATGACGCTTGCTGCAATTTGTGGCAAGCGTCTTTTTTTGTGCCACTTCAGCTAAGACTTGCGATTTCCGTTAGGGCAGCCGTAGCCATTCGGGCAGCGGGCGGACCTTACCTGTGGCATCGACACAGGCGGCGACGGTCCGGCCAGTAGCGATCAGCGTTTCGTCCCGGTGCACTTCGTACACGTTGATGATCCGCACGCCTTTACTGCGCTCGGTTGCCACCTTGATCTGCACCAGATCGTCAAATTCGACTGCGGCAAAATACTGCACGCTTAGGTCGGCGATTACCAGGAACACGCCTTCGCGTTCAAGTTGCTTGTAGCTGTAGCCGGAAGCACGCAGCAGTTCGATCCGCGCCATTTCGAACCAGGTGACATAGTTCCCGTGATACACGCGTCCCTGACCATCGGTTTCCTGATAGCGGACGCGGACTTCGATTTCGTGTTGGGTCAGCAGCATAGCGTAGTTTTATTGCAGGCGTAGTTCATCGCCGGCGACGGGCACGCGTTGATCGTTCATCACGTCTTCGACGACCGATTCCGCCGTCACGCGGCGCAGGCGGCTTTCTGGTTTAAGAATCAGGCGGTGCGTCATCACGGCTGGCGCCACGCGTTTTACATCATCGGGCTGCACATAGTCGCGGCCCCGGATGGCCGCCATCGCCTGCGACGTGCGGAATAATGCCAACGAAGCGCGTGGGCTGCCGCCCAGACTAAGATCTTCGTGGTTGCGTGTGCCATGGACGATTTCCAGCACGTACTGCCGCACTTTCATATCTACCTTGACGCTGCGAACCGCCTGCTGGCAGGCGATCAGTTCCTCAGCCGAAGCCACCGGCTGAAGGCTATCCAGCGGATGGGCATGCTGCAGCATTTCGAGCATCTTCAGTTCTTCTTCCATCGTCGGATACCCGAGGCTGAACCGCATGAGAAAGCGATCCAACTGGGCTTCCGGCAACGGGAAAGTGCCTTCATGATCGACCGGGTTCTGCGTGGCGATTACCAGAAACGGCGGCTGCAATTCGTGCGTTACACCATCCACCGTCACGCGTGCTTCGGCCATCGCTTCCAACAGCGACGCCTGTGTGCGAGGCGTTGCGCGGTTGATCTCGTCGGCCAGCAACAGTTGAGAGAATACTGGCCCGGGCCGGAATTCAAACTCCGTCGTCTTCTGATTAAAGATTGAGGCGCCCGTGACATCCGTTGGCAACAGGTCGGGCGTACACTGCACGCGTTTGAATGTGCACCCTACGCTTTTCGCAAGTGCGCGGGCGAGCATCGTCTTGGCGACACCCGGAACATCCTCCAGCAGAATGTGCCCCTGACAGAACCACGAAACCAGCGAGAGAATCAGCTGCGGGCGTTTGCCGACAATCGCCTTCTCTACGTTGCCGATAATCTTTTTGGCGACGGTCTGAACTTCTGCCACAGAGGATTCTCCCTGCCGGTTAAAGGCTGGCTATGACCGCACCAGTTGTTTGAATGCGGCGGAAAGATCGAGCGTGATGGGGCCAGGTTTGCCATCGCCAATCACACGGTTGTCGACTTTCACCACGGCGATCACTTCAGCCGCAGAGCCGGTCAGAAAGCACTCGTCGGCGACAAACACGTCGTGACGCGTCATCGCAGCCTCACGGCAGGGGATGCCCTTTTCCGCAGCCAGTTCAAGTACAGCGTTGCGGGTGATGCCATCCAGAATGCCCGCGTCAATCGGCGGCGTTGTCAGCACACCATCACGGACGACGAAGATATTGTCGGCAGAACACTCGGCGACTTCGCCCTTGTGGTTCAGCATCAGGGCTTCCTGACAACCGGCCTGCAGGCCTTCCAGCTTTGCCAGAATGTTATTGAGATAATTCAGAGATTTGATACGCGGGTTCAGTGCGGCGGGATGATTGCGGATGGTGGAAACCGTGACAATCTCCAGTCCGTTCTGATACAGTTCGTCGGGGTACAGCGCAATCGGCGCCGTGATAATGATCACCTGCGGATCGGAGGTACGGTTAGGGTCCAGGCCCAGCGTGCCGGCGCCACGTGTGACAATCAGCCGCACGTAGCAATCTGCCTCTTGGTTCTTCTTCACGACGGTATTTACCGCGTCGACCATTTCTTCCCGCGACATGGGTATTTCCAGCCAGATCGCTTTGGCGGAATCGTAAAGCCGCGCGACATGTTCTTTCAGCCGGAAGACCTTTCCGCCGTAGACGCGTAATCCTTCGAAGACGCCGTCGCCGTAAAGCAAACCGTGGTCAAAAACGCTGATCCTGGCATCAGCCGGATCGAAGTACTGGCCGTTGATATAAACCTGGGAAGACATCAAAAGTGGTCCGAACGAGCTAGCGTGTAAGTGATGGGATTTGATTCTAATTCTTCTACCCCAAGCGGTCGAGCAACCCTCTAGGGGAATAATCAAAGCGAATCGTCGCCGAAGTAACGGGAAACGTACTGGTAAAAAACCCATCAACACACTTAAGAAATGAAAATACGGCGCCTGCCGTGTGCAACTTTACTGGAAAATTTATCCACTCTTTTCCAGGACAATAGATAACGCATCAGGTTCCCGTCTCGGCTGCGTTTTACCACTTTGCTGCGAAAACGCCTGAGGCGCCCCCTGGAAGCTTCCGCGCCGGTAAAGCGATGGCGCTGATCCTTGTGGATAGCAACAGTCCCAACAAAAGCATACAAATCCGCTTTACCGCTCTGGATGGGTTATAATGCCGACGTACGAAGTTGACGTCCCGCCCACCATTTCTGGCTTCTTACGCTTATGAACGCCATGCGCCATTTCCTGCCAGGCTTCGCATTTTGCATCTCTCTTTTGTTTGGCGCCATGCATTTGCAGGCGGCGAAACCTGTTTCGTTCACGCGGGACATCCGGCCGCTACTTTCTAACAACTGCTTTGCCTGTCACGGGCCGGATGAGAAAAACCGTGAAGCAGACCTGCGGCTCGATGTCGCCGCGCAGGCTTACGAAAGTCAGGCGGTGACGCCCGGCAAGCTGGAAGAAAGCAGCTTGTGGCAACGCATCAACAGCACGGACCCAGACGAAGTGATGCCGCCGCCCGCGTCGCACAAGAAGTTGACGGCCGAAGACAAGGACCTGCTGAAACGGTGGATCGAAAGCGGCGCCAAGTACGAAGAACACTGGTCGTTCGTGGCGCCACAGAAACCCGCGGTTCCGCCCGTTACATCGCACCCGGTCGACGCATTCCTTCAGCAGCGACTGCAGGAAGAAGGTTTAAAGCCGGCGCCGGTTGCCAACCGTCGCATACTGATCCGCCGGTTGACACTGGATCTGACAGGCCTTCCGCCCACGCCTGCGGACGTGGAAGCGTTTGTTAATGACCAACGCGAGGACGCGTACGAACGCCTGGTCGATACGCTGCTAAGCCGCAAAACCTATGGCGAGCATATGGCGCGGTACTGGCTGGACCTGGCGCGATATGCCGATACGCACGGGTTGCACCTGGACAACATCCGTTCGATGTGGCCTTATCGTGACTGGGTGGTGCGGGCCTTCCAGCAGAACCTGCCATTCGATGACTTCACACGCTGGCAACTGGCGGGCGACCTGCTTGAGAAGCCGACGCAGGATCAGTTGATCGCTTCAGGCTTCAACCGTTGCAATGTGACAACCGGAGAAGGCGGCAGCATCGCGGCGGAATGGATTTACCGTTACGCGGTCGAACGAACCTCGACGGTCGCCGAGGTCTGGATGGGGCTGACGGCCGGCTGCGCGGTATGCCACGATCACAAGTTCGATCCTGTTTCGGCCAAGGAATATTACTCGCTGTACGCCTTCTTCCACAGCGCGGCCGACCCCGCCATGGACGGTAACCGCAAAGACACGCCGCCGGTGCTCAAACTGCACTCTGCGGAACACAAAGCCAAGGTGAAGGAGCTTGATGAAAAGCTTGCTGCTTTTGATGTGGAAGTGGAGGAAAAACTCGCAGCGCTGGACTATCACGACCCCGCCCTGGCCGACACGCCGCCCGCAGCGGAAGAAGTTGAGACGGTCTGGTTTGAAGATAGTTTCCCGACAGGTGCGCAGCCCGGCGCGCTGGGCGATGCGTTGAAGCTGGTCAGCAAAAAAGACGGCCAGGTTTACAGCGGCGAACGGGCTGTTTACCGCAAAGCAAATGGCATCGCGCAGGATTACTACCAGCAGGGCGCCGCCGCGATTGAAGTCCCTGAGAATGGCGTTGTCTTTGCCTACTGTTACCTCGAACCGGACAATCCACCCGACACGATCATGCTTCAGTTTCACACCAAGGGCTGGAGTCACCGCGCCGTATGGGGCGCCGCGGACAAGATTCCGTGGGGTAAGCCAGGCACTGCGGAAAAGGTGGATATGGGCAAGCTGCCCGCCACCGGTAAATGGGTGCGGCTGGAAGTAGACGCGAAGAAGATGGGCCTGCCGGCCGGCGCCAAGGTAACAGGCTACGCCTTCACTCAGCACGGCGGCGCCATGTACTGGGACCGCCTGGGTGTGCACTCACGCGTTGATAAGGTAAACGATCCAGCGTGGTCCTTCACCGCCTGGAAGAAGCATAACGTAGGCAAACGCGTGAACAGCCTGCCCGAAGGACTCCGCCAACTGGTCCGCGGCAAACAGGCGGATCAATGGACGACTGAAGAAGCAGCACGCGTTCAGGCGCATTGGATGCAGAATGTTTATCGCGGCGCCACTCAATTGCTGGCTGAAACAAAAGCGGCCAAGGCAGCGGTTGAAGCTGAGAAGAAAAAGCTGGAAGCAGGCGTGCCGGTCACACTTATCATGGCGGAGCTACCGAAACCACGCGAAAGCTTCGTGATGCTACGCGGCGCCTACGACAAGCCGGGCGAAAAAGTATCGCGTGGCACACCGGGCTTTCTACCGCCGCTTCCACCAAAGCCCGAAGGTCGCGATTACAACCGCCTGGACCTGGCAAACTGGCTGGTCAGCGGCAAACATCCTTTGACCGCCCGCGTCGCTGTGAACCGTTTCTGGCAACAGTTCTTTGGCACGGGGATTGTGAAAACGAGCGGCGACTTTGGTTCGCAAGGCACACCGCCCACGCACCCGGAACTGCTCGACTGGTTGGCAGTGACATTTGTTGACACTGGCTGGGACGTGAAGAAACTTGTGAAGCTGATCGTGACCAGCCACGCGTACCGGCAAAGCTCGCGGGTGACGCCGGAACTGCAATCACGCGATCCTTCCAATCAACTGCTGGCCCGGGCGCCGCGGTTACGCCTGGACGCAGAGGTATTGCGCGATCAGGCGTTGTCCGTCAGCGGACTCCTGGCGAGGCAGGTCGGCGGCGCCCCGGTGCGGCCCTATCAGCCGCCGGATATCTGGGAGCCGGTCGCCTTCGGCGGCAGCAACACGCGGTACTACAAACGCGATTCGGGCGATGCACTGTACCGTCGCAGTATTTACACGTTCCTCAAACGCACGGCGCCGCCGCCATTCATGGCCACCTTCGACGCCCCCAACCGGGAGCAAAGCTGTTCCCGTCGCGAGCGTAGCAATACGCCGATGCAGGCGCTGCAACTGATGAATGATGTCCAGCATGTTGAGGCCGCCCGTAATTTCGCCCAGCGGATGCTGACCGAAGGCGGTGAGACACCAGCCGCACGCATTCAATGGGCGTGGCAGACAGCGCTCGCCCGCGAAGCATCGGCGGAGGAACTGAACATCGTTCAGCAGACGTTGGACAAACACCTTCAGCGTTACAAGAGCGACACAGACGCCGCCAGCAAACTGATTTCGTATGGCGAGAGCAAAGCCGATGCGAAGCTTGAACCCGCAGAACTTGCCGCCTACACCATGATCGGCAACCTGCTGATGAATCTGGATGAGTTTGTCACCAAGAACTAGCTGGCGGGCACAAGCCGCTTCAACAAGCCAACGAGGGAAACCCGCATCATGCACCCGTTTGACGAGTACTTTCAAAGCGTGAACCGCCGGCAGTTCTTTAACGCTGCCGGGCTAAGCATCGGCGGTGTGGCGTTAGCCGGGATGCTGGCAGACGAAACAATGGCGGGTGAGCCTACGTCGAAGGAGCAGGCGTTTCCTCCGCTGCCGGGGCTGCCTCACTTCGCCCCGAAAGCCAAACGGCTGATTTACATTCACACCAACGGCGCCCCGTCGCAGATTGATCTGTTTGATCACAAGCCGGGCCTGAAGGACTACTTCAATAAAGACCTGCCAGATTCCGTTCGCAACGGGCAACGGATCACAACAATGACCAGCGGGCAGAAGCGACTGCCGGTGGCGCCGAGTAAGTTCAAGTTCAAAAAGTGCGGCGAAAGCGGCATGCTGATGAGCGAACTGGTGCCTCACATGCAAACTATCGCCGACGATATCGCGATGATTAAATCGGTGCACACGGACGCCATCAACCACGACCCGGCTTGCACCTTTGTAATGACCGGCAGCGAAGTGCCCGGTAAGCCCAGCCTTGGCTCGTGGTTGAGTTATGGCCTGGGAAGCGAAAGCAACGACCTGCCCGCCTTTGTCGTGTTCACGCCCACGTTCCCGGCCGGAAGCCAGGCGCAGGCGTTGTTCACACGCATGTGGAGCAGCGGCTTTCTGCCCGGCAGCCACAACGGGGTTGCACTACGGGGCAGCGGCGACCCGGTGCTATATATCAAGAACCCGCCTGGGGTCAGCCGCGAAGATCGTCGCACGATGCTCGACGCGCTGAACCAGTTGAACGGACAGAACCTGCAACGGTACAACGATCCGCAGACCCGCACGCGCATCTCGCAGTACGAAATGGCCTTCCGCATGCAAACCAGCGTGCCGGAACTAACCGACCTTTCTAAGGAATCAAAAGAGACGCTGGAAAGCTACGGCCCGAATGTACAGAAGAAGGGCACCTTCGCCAGCAGCGCGATTCTCGCCCGCCGCCTGGTGGAGCGCGGCGTGCGGTGCGTGCAGATTCTGCATCGTGGCTGGGATCAGCACGGCTCGCTGCCACGGCTGATTAAAAATCAGTGCATGGATGTGGATCAGCCAACGGCCGCACTGATTAAAGATCTGAAACGTCTGGACATGCTGAAAGATACGCTGGTGGTCTTCGGCGGCGAATTCGGACGCACGGTGTATTCGCAGGGAACGCTCACGCATGAGAACTACGGCCGCGATCATCATCCACGCAACTTCTGCATGTGGATGGCGGGCGGCGGTGTGAAGGGCGGCGTAACCTATGGCGAAACCGACGACTTCAGCTACAACGTGACTGAGAATCCCGTGCATCTGAACGACTTGAACGCCACCATCCTGCACTGCATGGGTATTGACGACCGCCGCCTGAGCTACAAGTTCCAGGGACTGGAACAACGGCTGACCGGCGTTGAGGCGCCACGGGTGGTGAAGGAAATTCTGACCTAAGCCGGCGAACCTCTGCGGCCCTTACGATTCCCTGCTGTTGGTCTACAATGCTATGCATGCCAACTTCAGGAAGCAGCGCGGATGCCGTACGCAGTTAAAGAGATCTACTACACCCTGCAAGGCGAAGGTGCGCACACAGGACGGCCCGCCATCTTCTGCCGGTTCGCGGGCTGCAACCTCTGGTCGGGCCGTGAAGCGGACCGGCCGCACGCGGTATGTCAGTTCTGCGATACGGACTTCGTAGGCGTCAACGGTCCCGGCGGCGGCAAGTTCACCACGGCCGGGCAACTGGCGGACGCTGTCTTGCAGCATTGGGAGGAAAGTGAAGCAGCCGCGGGCAACACGCCCTTTGTGGTGTGCACAGGCGGAGAACCGCTGCTTCAACTGGATACGGAGTTGATAGACGCGTTTCACCAGCGCGGCTTTAGCATTGCCATCGAGACGAACGGCACGCTGATGCCGCCCAGTGGAATTGACTGGGTCTGCGTCAGCCCCAAAGCAGGCGCCGTCTGTGTCTTGAAGACCGGCGACGAACTAAAGCTGGTGTATCCGCAGGGGGATTTGTCCCCTGGGATGTTTACGGCCTGGGACTTCGACCGATTTTTCCTGCAACCCATGGACGGCCCAGACCGCGACCAGAATACCCTTCTGGCAGAGCAGTACTGCAAGCAGCATCCGCAATGGGAGCTGAGCTTGCAGATGCACAAGCTGACCGGCATGCGTTGATTGCGGGTCAGCGTCTGCCGTCTACTTTGAGTAGCCGGTTTCTTTGATTACGGTCAGCATTTCTTCATACGTGATGAACCGGCGACGGTGGCGCAGCTTGTATTCATCCACGGCAAGAGCCAGTTCGCGGGCTTCGGGCGAAAGTTCCGTGTAGCTGTTGGTGAACTGGCGACGCTCGCGGACAGGCGTGTTGCCGTTACCTTCATAGCTGCGGCGATCTACAAAGCCAGTGGTTGTTTCGGATGCCGTCATGCCAGTTCCTGATGCGGTATTGCGTGATAGAAGTGAAAATGCGGACCGTACCCAGGGTCAACAGAAATTTAGGTTGCAAATCGTAAGGCAGCAAATTGCAATTCGGAAATGCACCGGCGATTGCGGTAGAAAGTGGTGAAGTTGCAGACCTAGCCGCGTTCTGCCGAGAACGCGTAGAAGCCTACGTCATACAACTGCGGCGCCCGCAGCGAGTCTTTCACGGCCGTGGCGATTTCTGTCTTCAACATGCGCAGACTGGGCTGAAACAGCTGTTCTTCTTTGACAACCTGCGTGAGTTGCAGCACCTGGTCGCGCATTCTCTCGCGGCGTTTTTCCAGCGTTTCTTCAAAGCCGCTCTGACGGTCGGCGTCGACAAGTGCGTAGAGCTTGAACTCGACAAAGAGCATCTCTTCATCTTTCACCCGGCGGGTGACGAAGAAATCGCCAAGTTCGACTTCCGCCAGATTCTCCGGGCGGCTGCGTTTCACTTCCAGGGCCTTCAAATCTTCCGGCGCGAGTGCCTCTTCCGTGGTTCCTAGACAACCTGCAAAAAGCAGCAAGGGTAGGCAACTTATACAGAGACGTAGCTTCTGAAAGCGGTTCATGGCAGAGGTTCGACGCAGATGACGGTTCGCAAGCGTAAGCCGGTGTACCTAAACCATAGGTTACGCTTACGACCTCCAAGCCCCGCACAAACCGTTTACGCTGGCTGACACACGACCGCTACAAACCTTATAAGCGGTATATCCCTGCGTAATCTGCACTCACGCAGGTTCTGGCGGTGCGTCCGCAGGAACGTCGGTGGCTGGGACATCGGCAGCAGGTTCGGGCGGGCTGTCTTCACCTTGCTCTTTCGACTTATCGTCTCCAGCAGGCGGCTTCGTATCGCCCGGCGTCGCGGGTTTCTCTGGCTCAGCGGGTTTCTTGCCGGCGGTTGGCTCATCCGTAGAAGCTTTGCCATCTTCCGGAGTGTCTGCCGGTTCGGCTGTCTCGCCAGTTGGCTTCTTATCTTCTGGCTTCTTGTTTTCTGGCTTCTTGTCTTCAGCTGGTTCGCCTTCAGGCTTCTCATCGGCGGGTTTCTTACCGCGGTGATACTTTGTGACCGGGTTCTGCGTGTCTTTGAATTCGAGCACTTCGGCCAGGATGAAGTCTTCCGGGAAGGGCTCGTCCACCTGGTCCAATGTGCGGCGGTAGATTTCGATTTCGTCCACCAGTTCATCCACCGTCTGGCCGTCTAGCAGGACCGGGAAGTCGTAGAAGACCTTGTCCCATTCAGCAAAGGATTGCTCGAACAGCTTGATGGCTTCGGTCAGACGGGCTTCTTTTTTCGCTTCACGTGCATCGTAGGCAAACTGGCGGGCGCGAAGTGTAACCCGCTGGCTTTCGGCAGCGCAACGGGCCCGCCAATAGTCGAAGTTGACCTGATCGCGGTAGCTGGAAATGCGATGGATGGTCACCATCTGGCGGCCGATGCGTTCTGCGATAGATAGCGCTTTGGCTTTGTCTTTGGCGCGATCAGCGATCTCTAGCGGAGCAGGCTCAACCTTGGCCTTGACCGCTTCGTAGTCGTACGACTTAGAAGGGTCTACTTCATCTTCGGGCGTTTCGTACAATTCGCGGTCTTCGCTGGAAAGGGCGGCGACCTTGTCGGCCAGCAACTGCTCCCGCACGCCCGGCGCTGAGGCGTAGAGTTCTTTTTCCAGGTCCGCCAGCTTCTGGTTTTCCTTCTCAAGTTCGTTCAGCTTAATAAAGACGCCCCACGAGGTGAGAATGTCCTGGCTGCCGTATTCGCGCCAGTCGCGGGCGGCTTGCGCCCAGGCAAGCATCGCCGTTTCGTCCGGCCGGAAGTCTTCGTACAAAGCGGTTGAATGGTTGATCCGCGCCATCGGCGCCTGCGAGTAGAACAGCAGCGGGCTTTTACCTTCGATGCGGGCGCCATTCTCAACAGCGGACTCCGCCTTCAGGTACCAGAGGCGGCCCATCAGCCAGCTATCGTTGTTGGCCAAGTCCGATTCGACATGGCGATCCATGCTATTGTGGAAGTCGTAGTCTTCGCGGAACATGCGGCGGAACTGCTTCTGTTCGTCACTGCGTCCCATCTTCTGACTGATGTACCAGCCCACCAGCGAGAGCATTTTGGTGTTGTCACGATTGTACTCAGTGCCATCGATCAGGAAGCTGATGCCTTTTTTCACCCAGTGATAGCGCTGGCGGTAATCGTCAAACTCGGTCGAGATGTTGTAGGAAAGGTTATGGGCCTGAAAGTCCCAGACCGCCACAAAGTGCGGCTGCAGTTTGACGATCTGATTCACCGTGGCCGTCAGGTCATCAAATTCGCGGCGTTTCTTATGCTCAATCGCACGGCTCCACAGGATGTTGGCTGCAAGTCCCCGGAGGCCCAAAGTGGCAAGCTTCATCGTTTCGCTGGCCGGGTCGATTTCGCCTAAGCTGCCAGGCGCCAGTTCGTGCTTCTCCCGCAGTCCGGCCAGAATGCTCTGGTAACCGGCGGAATCGCCGTCGCCGCTGGTGATGCTGGACGGTAGCCCCACGAACGGTAGCGACAGCAGCAGCACACCAATGATGCACAGGTAAATAACTTTTCGCGTGAATGAAGGCGTCCAGTTCATTTGGCCAGTTCCCGCGTGCGGAGGAAGAAGTAGCTTGCGACCGTCAGCGTCAAGAAGAACGCCAGGGTTTGAGCAAACTGAATCATCAGCGTACTGCCATCAATGTTGAAGCCGTACGCTACGAATTTTGAAGTGTTAAAGCTGGCGAAGTCAGGCAGCATAAAGCTGGTGAGATAGACCGACCCCATGATCGCCTGGTCAATCAGCTTGATGGCGCCTTCGCCCGGCACATCCAGATCCACCATGATACTTTTTTGCGTCACCATGCGGACAATGGACTCAATCGGACCGCCCCCCCAAGCCGTTTTCTGCTGGAACAAAACCGCGTTGGCAACATCGTTAATAAACGATTTGAAGAAGCCCATGATGATCAGCATGAAGGTGCAGATCATCGCCACCGGGCCTTTCATCAGCGTGCTGCCGGTGACACCCAGACAGATGACCAGGACCATCACCAGCCAGATGCTGATGTGTGCTTTGATAAAGTTCCAGGCGAACGATGTTTCTGAAGCACGGATATAAACGTCGTGCTGGGCCATGCCAAAATACTGCCCCCGCTCGGCACAGTAGATGACGATTTCCACCTTACCGTCCTGCGTCAGATCATCGTAGAGATCGACATCCACAAGGCGACCATCCACATCCTGCCGTTTGAGTTTGCGGGGGATCGAGATGCGCTGCGTGGAGAATTCTTCAGACACAAACGGCAGCCGCTCCGATTGCAGCTTCTTCGAGCTATCGGGGTGGCGGACGACAATTTCGCCCACGATCCGGCGTTCAATATTTCCCTTGTGCGTACGGAAAACAGCCAGCGTCAGTTCCAGCGGCAGCCCCTGTTTCAAGCTGGCCGAATCAGCAAGCGTCTGTTCTTCGGGGCTGCGATCCTTTTCTTTTTTATCTAACGCCGCCTGTTCCGCTTCGGTCAAGCTGCGGGCGAAGTCGTCTGCGTAAACGCCTTCGAATTCGTAAATGGCAGCGGCCAGCGAGTCACCTTCAATGTAATTACGGTACGCCCATTCTTCGCCAACATTGATACCCTTGCCGGGACGGCCGGCCGAATCCAAAAATCGCAGTTTACCGATCAACGGCACGCGGGATTGCAGATGTCCACGCGGCTGGCCGACCGTGTAAACGGCGTTCGCTCCCTCACCGCTGACGGTAACGGGATGCGTGTGCCCTTTGGCGTGTTCCAGGCGAACCGTGCCATCGGGCTCCACAATCACTTCGTGCCGGTGGCCGCTATTGATGGTCGTGTCGTCGGCCTTGACTTCAACGTCTGTTCCGGCAGTTAGTTTTCCGGCCACCGCCACCGCATCGACTTCGTGATTGTGGGCCAGGCCGCGGGTCACGAAGAAGTAGCTGATGATACACATCGGCACCAGCATCGCCGTGCCTACCAGTGTGAAGCCGAAGATGCGTCCCAGCACAATCTCCATTGCCAGCACCGGCTTTGTCACGATGGTGTAAATCGTGCGTGTTTCGATATCGGATGGCAGACTGAATGCGGACAGGAACAATGCCAGCACCAGCGTCAGGTAGTTTGACGCCGTTAATACAAAGCTCAAATAAACCCGCGCTGGATTGTCGCTGCTCGAATCCAGGAACCACCCTGCAAACAGGATGATGAATACGAACACCACAAACACCACCAGCACATAGCGCCGGATCGATTCTTTAATGGCCAACAGCGTCAACGCCCAGATCCGGCGGGGCGACATCATCAGTTCTGACACGCCGTTGAAGACGGTTTTCGCCGTCACATTCACACCTTCGACCGGACCATGCTGCATCGCAGCGGCCAGGTAGCCGATGAACAGTCCGGCAAGGCTCAGCACGCCGAGAATGGCCAGGAAATAGAGCGCCGCCTCGGGCAGCCACTCGGCAAAGGTCAGCGTTTGAATATCGTCAAATGACATGGGGCGGGAACCAGTCGTACGTGCTTAACGGTGGGTGTGCGTGGCGGAACGAGACGGCGCGTTTACTTGCGTTCAGTAGCGCGGCGGCCGGGCCGGGCTTCGCTATCGCGGACAATGGACAGGAACAGCTCTTCCAGCGTGGTTGTCGGATTGTCCATCGAAAGCAGGTTGCCGTTGTGCTTAGCGATTACCGCTTTGATTTCCTCTTCCGCCTCAGGCGACAGGCCGCTGGCTTTCACTTCCGTCATATCCTGCACCTTCAACAGCGAGGATACGGCGCCAAGCTCTTTCAACTCGCCCTGATGCAGAATCGCAATGCGGTCGCAGACATCCTGCACGTCAGCCAGCAGATGGCTGCACATAATGACCGTCTTACCCTGGTCCCGCAGCCGCAGGATAATATCTTTCATTTCCCGCGTACCGATCGGGTCCAGGCCGGAAGTTGGTTCGTCCAGAAAGACCAGTTCCGGGTCGTTAATCAGAGCCTGCGCCAAGCCGATACGCCGGGTCATACCTTTGGAGAATTCTTTCAGCTTACGGTGCCTGGCCCAACCCAGCCCCATCTGGGCGATGAGGTTATCAATCCGCTGCTTGCGGACCGCGGGAGTCATATCAAACAGCCGGCCGTAAAAGTCGAGCGTTTCCTCTGCATTAAGAAACTTGTAGAGGTACGATTCTTCCGGCAGATAGCCGATGCGTTCGTTCTTGCGGACTTCCGTTGCTTCCTGCCCCAGCACCAGAGCCCGCCCACTGGTGGGGAATAGCAGACCCAGAAGCAGTTTCAACGTGGTGCTTTTACCAGAACCGTTCGGCCCCAGCAGACCGAAGATTTCGCCACGCCGCACTTCCAGATCCAGCGCTTTCAGCGCCTGCACCTTCTGACGACCCCAGAAGTCGCGGTAAATCTTGCCAAGTGCCTGCGTTTCCACAACAACGTCGGTCGCCGTTGCTGTCTTTGGTTTTACTTCAGTCGGGGCGGCTTCGGCCGTCATGGCAGGGTCCCTTAACAGCGATGGACAGGGGTGAGAATCTGGGGCGAAAGTCGTCGGCCAGGAGCCTGGCCTTGGATGAAAAGTCACGACACGACAGCACTGCTTGCGCGGCGCAGTTTTGACTGCATTACGCAGTGGGTGGCGGTCTGGTTCGGCCCGCGGGATAAATTCCCGCAGATTGCGGTAAAGCACCTTGGATCAAGCGGTTATCGCTATCATCCGGGCGGATGTGTACTATAAACACGCACCTGCATAGCTGCAATCTGCCAGTTCAGAAAATGGAACCTACTACGGCGAAAGGAAGCCTGCGGTTGCTCCTACAATCCTTCGAAACCGTTGCTGCGGTCTGCCCCGTCTGCCTTGCACAAGGCCCGGCGCCACTGCGGATCGCCATCCGGGAAGTCGAAGCTGCCGGTCATCTGCTGCACGGGGTGCTGCACTGCACACGGGAAACCTGCATGCATGAATTTCCCGTGATCGACGGCGTGCCGTTTGTCCTGCCGGACGTCCGGCAGTATCTAAGCAAACATCTACAACTGGTCACCGCCCGGGATGACCTGGCCGCATCGCTCGAAAGCATTCTTGCCGACTGCGCCGGCCCCGGCGGTCCCTTCGACGCAGCCCGGCAGCAACAGAGCACCTATGGCCGCAGCCACTACGGCGACGGTACGCAGATGCCAACGGGCAATGGTTCGATCTTCGGGCTGCTTGATGCCTGCATAGAGATGGCGGGCGATGTTCACGGCCCGGTGCTAGAAATTGGATGCGGCGCCGGCGGCGTGGCGCGGGAACTGGCCCGGCGACTGGAACAGACCGTGACCGGCATTGAACTAAACTTCCCCCTGTTGAAGATCGCCGCAACCGCTGCGCGCGAGCATCGCGTGCGTTTCCCGCTGCGCCGCACGGGCGTTGTCTACGACCGCGTGGAATTCGATCTGCCACCGCAGGTGGTCGAGCCTACGTACTGGCTGGCCGACGCCACCGCGGCGCCTTTCGGCGAGAATGCCTTTCAGACCATCGTTGCGTTAAATGTGCTGGACTCGACACCCTCACCGTGGGAACTTCTACGTGCCGCCAGCCGACTACTAGCCCCAGGCGGAAAGCTGCTTCTCACCTGCCCATACGACTGGTCCAGCGGCGCCACGCCTCTCGAAAGCTGGATCGGCGGTCATTCGCAACGCGGTCCGCACCGGGGCGACGGCCCTACGGTACTACGCGAACTGCTTCAAGCCTGGCGCCAGGAGCAGCCACACGCCGCCATGCAGATCATCGCCGAACAAGACAATGTTCCCTGGAAATTGCAGATCCACGACCGCAGCCAGATCGAATACCGCACCCACTGCATGGTCCTGCAACACGCTGCGTTTTGATGTGTATCTGGTAAAACCGCCCCGATGGGGCTCATTGAGACGTCGCGCCTTGCCGCCTGTCGCATCACACATCATTCCAGGGCTAGCGCCCTTCGCTGACCTAAACGCGCCCCGGTGGGGCTTTCGCGCACAGCTTGCTTTACCTTAGCGTCCAGGCCCGAAGGGCCGTAATTAAGTCAGCGAAGGGCGTTAGCCCTGGTTCCTAGAAGCAAACCATACCCCCAATAGCCCCAACGGGGCGAACTTATTTCCAGGTCAACAATCCGGCCTAATCCCAGACATACCTTTCATCCACTTCAATGCCGTGCTTTTTGCAAATTGCCCGGTATTCATCCTGAAATGTTAATCGCTGGTGATGCTCCTCCTGATTCGCGATGTACTGCTTGACTTGCAACAGGTTTGATTCGCTAACGGAGAAGGCAGCGTACCCCGCTTGCCATGCAAAGCCTGCTGTTCCATGAGGATGCTGCTTTGCCCACCTGCTTGTACGCGATTTCGCTTCCTGAACAACTTTCATCAACGGTACTTTTCGGCTTAACGTAAACAACGCATGCACATGGTCTTCATGACCGTTGACAATAATCGCAGGCGAATCCGCGTTGTTCGCAAGCACCGTTGCCATGTAGGCGCATAACTCATTTCGAAAGGCTGAATTGCGCAAATATGCCTTCCGGTTCAGAGTGGAAAACGTGAGGTGTATCGTAAGTTTCGCAAGGGATTGCGGCATATCGATTCCCAGTTGAATGAACTAATCTTGCAGCAGCGGCAATTCAACGCGGAAGCAGGTTTCCTCATCGACGCGGCGCCAGGTTATGTCACCGCCATGCTGCTGGGCGATGTCGCGGGAAACGGGCAGCCCGAGGCCGGCGCCGTCTGGCTTTTCGCTGACCAGCGGGTCGAAGAGCGGTGCGTCCGGGTCTGCCGGACCGGGGCCGTTATCAAAGATGTGCAGGGCGGCTGCGTTGTTGAGCTGCGAGAGTTCGATCCGCACGACGGGCTGTCCACCGCCGCCGGGAGCCGCTTCGATGGCGTTAAGAAGCAGGTTGATTAAGAGTTGTTCCAGTTCGCCACGGTCGCCCGATACCGGCACAACTTCCGTTGGCGGCATGAATCGCACGTCGATCCCGGTATGTGTGGCGACGGGCTGAACCAGCGGCAGCACGGTCTGCACGAGTTCGCCCAGATCAACCGGCGCGAAATCGCCCGCCGGCGCCCCTGTGTGCAGGAAGCGGCGCAGATGCTGCTCCATGAGCGTTAGCTGCCTGGTGGCGACCTCAAGATTCTCATCATCTTCGACTGCGTGATCGCGCGCGTGCAGATCCAGCGCCATGCGGGCGCCCGTAGCAGCGTTGCGCATTTGATGAGCGATGCCGCCGCCGAGCTGGCCGAGCGCACGCAACCGTTCGTTACGTCTGACTTCCTGACCGTACTTGCGCAACATGGCCGCCATGCGGTTGATGCTATCGCCCAGGTCGCGCAGTTCATCGTTGCGGTCGCCGGGCTCCAGGGCGTGAAAGTCGCCCCCCGCGATACGTTCCACCTGCTGTTTCAAACGCGAAAGCGGCGACGTTACCCGGGCCGCAACCATTGCAGTAACAACGGTCAGCAACAGCAAAGCACTGCACCCCGTCAGCAGTGGCGGCCAGATCGCCTGGTTGCGGGCGTCGATCCAGGATTGCAGCGGATAGAAGACATGCAGCACCTGCTGCCCGCCACCCACCGGCCGGCGGTCGATCACCACCGCTGCGTGAAAAAATCGTTCTTCGCCGACCTTCACTTGCGAATCCAGCTTCAACTCCTGCCAGTTCTGCGGCGGCGTTTCAGCAGCGGGCGGGGTGAACCGCGGATCGCTGGCCGCAAGATGCTCACCAGCCAATGTCGCGACTTCAAAATGTGCGCCCGTCAGCCCGTGTGTCTGCTGCAACACCGTGACGCCAAGTGGAAAGTTCGTATTCTCAAACGTGCGGGCGACACTGCGCAGTTGCTCTTCGATCCGCCGCTGCGAACTGGTGGTCGCCAGCCAGGCGTTAAGAACGCTTACCACGACCAGCGTCGCCGATAACACCGCGGCCATCGGCAACAGGATCTGCAACCAAAGAGGCCAGCGGCGGGCCGTCGGACGGGAATGGTCGCCGGCGCCGGCAGCTGCGGATGTTTCTGCGTGCGACATAGACGTTCTTCGCGTATCTTCTGGCGGCGTGGACGGGTGTTCCTGCGGTGCAGCGCGGTTTATCCTGGTGATATGTCCGCATACCTGACTGATCTTACCGTCCGGCTCGCTACTGGTGTTGCCGAACTTCCTGCCGGAATCCGCGACGCCCACAGTGACTTCTTGCTGAAACAGCAGCGAGAAGATGGCGGGTTCGCCGGCCGCATGGGCGAAAGCGATCTGTACTACACCGGATTCGCGCTGCGCAGCATGGCGATTCTGGGGCTGCTTGATGGAGAACCGGCAGAACGTGCTGCCAGGTTCATCCGCCAGAAGATGACTGGCCAGGAAACGATTGTCGACTTTCTCTCGCTGCTCTACGGCGCCGCGCTGCTGCGATCTGCAGCCGGTATCGATGTCTTCGACCATCTGGCCGGCGGCTGGAAACAGAAAATCGGCGACCACTTCGAGACGCTACGTCGCGACGACGGCGGCTACGCCAAAGGGCCGCAGGGCCGGGCAAGCAGCACGTACCACACTTTCCTGGTTATGCTTTCGCACGAGTTATTAGAACTGCCAACGCCGCAACCAGAACTGGCCGGCAGATTCATACTTTCCAGGCGACATGAAGAGGGTGGCTTTCTGGAGATGCGTGTCAGCAAACGCGCCGGCACCAACCCCACCGCCGCCGCCATCGGCTGCCTGAAGATTCTAGACATGATCAGCCCGGAGATAGCCGAAGACACAATCGACTTTCTCTACGACATGCAAACCGGTGAAGGCGGATTACGCGCCAACACCCGGATCCCCATTGCCGATGTACTCAGCACTTTCACCGGGCTACTGACGCTCGAAGATCTCGGCGGCGCCCAGGAGATAGATCTACCCGCCGTCCATCGGTTCCTCACCCAACTGCAACAACCAGACGGCGGCTTCCAGGCCGCCGAGTGGGACCAGGCAGAAGATGTCGAATACACCTTCTACGGCATAGGCTCCCTCGCATTGCTGACGCGGTACGCTGAGAGCTAAGGAAATGCGTTGCAGTGTGAAGCAGCGTGCCTATTTCTTTTCCAGCTTCAACTCAAGCGTTGCGCCGGACGTAACTTCGATCTCAGCAGGGTTTAGCTTCGCTCCGGCGTAGGGCGACTTCTCTGCTTGACCGTGCGCATCCGATTCGCCCGTTGGTGGGCTGTAGTTGACTTTCACCTTGCCCAGCGGTACGCCAGTCAGGTCGAATGTGCCATCGGTATTGACCGTTGTTGACGCTGGTTTGCCTTCTTCCACAGGAACAAACGTCAGTGATCCACCTTGAACAGGCGCGCCGTCCATCGTAAGCGTGCCTTTCAGGGAGGCCCCACTCCCGCAGCCGGTTAACCCGCAACCAAGAACAATGGCAATTAAAAGAAATGGCTGAATGCTGAAAATACGCTGTTTCATCAAATAATTCTCACAGTCAAAGTTGGTAAGCAATAAAAAGACCCGGCTACGTAGATCGCAGCCGGGTACGCTGTAACAGATTTAGCAGCAGTTGTCGCGACTATGGAACCTGTGTGACCTGACCATCGGCACGATCGCCCAGGTTGCGGTACACAACCGTGTTCATCGTTTCTGGCAGGAAGTGAACAGAACCATCGGTGAACACGAAGAGGGCGCCGCCGGGGTGATAGCTGCCGAACGACAGGTCAGAGAGCTTGCCGTCCGGACGGTTAATGTAGAAGTTGGGACCAGTAACACGCATGTGGGCGCCAAGACCGTTGGTGGTGTTGCAACCACCATTATTGTTACCGCCAGCCCACAACGGGAAGTTGCCATCGTCGGTTTTACTGCGGTTAACATTCGCACTTTCACCCACTTCGCCGACCATGATCGTGCTGCTCGTGCCATCGGTGCAATCACGCATTCCCCAAGCCCAGGTCTGGGTATTGTTACTGTCAGGGGTCAGCATACCATTAGCACGCGATTCGCCAGTATTCGACGGGCGGTAGCCGCCACACGCACCAAGTTCCGACTCAGCACCGTTTGTGCCGCCTGCACAACCGACGTAGCTGGAGCCGGCATAGCCATCGTTATCGAACTCTGGCAGAGCGTTGGATGGGCAACGGAATGCATCAAGGCTGGTTTTGGTAAATGGCTGCATCGCACTTTGATGGGTGCGGAACCAGTCACCGTTGCCGTCAACGTTGGCGTGGGTGCCGGATTTCTGAATCATGGCAATCTGGGCAGCCGGGCGAGTTGCGATCATCTGGTCGTACAGGTTCTGCTGTTCAACGAAAGGCAGAATGTGCGTTCCCCAACCCAGATTGTCGGTGTCGTCATCGGTCATGCCGGGAGGAAAATTGCCGTATGTGTCGTGGAAGTTCTGTAGACCCAAGCCGAACTGCTTGAGGTTATTGGTGCAAGAACTGCGCCGGGCGGCTTCGCGTGCGGCTTGTACGGCGGGGAGGAGGAGTGCGACTAGCACACCAATAATTGCGATAACTACCAGCAATTCCACGAGGGTAAAGCCGGTGCGGTTCGAACGTGATGGAAAACCTTGTTTCATGAATACCAATTCCCTGTTAAAAATATGTAAAGATGTCCCTACGAGCCAACTTACCTCATACAACCCCGTTGCCTATGAGGGTGTTACGAGGGAATCCACGGAATTCGCCAAAATCAGGAATTCCCCCACGCAGCCCCAATCTCCTTCCTGATACCAAGTGGCGTGCACAAGCGCCTGACGCAAAAAAAGCGGCTCGAATGTTAATTCGAGCCGCACTGTTGAATCGGATGGGAATCGCTTGCTGTGAGGCAGCGCCGTTACTCTGCTGGCTTTTCGCCTTCCTGCCGCTCGACGGTTACCGCCATGACGATGGGGGAGCTGCCGTCTTCGCCTTTCACCAGTTCGATGGTGTCGATGCTGGCAGCGCGGGCGGGCTGGATTTTCAGATAGCGGATCTGCTGGCTGCCCAGCATCCATGCGAACTTGCTGCCTGGCACATCGACCCGGCGGATGTAGTCCGCAAAATGGACGGCGTTGAGCAGCTTATGATCTTCTTTGCTGCCGTCGGCATACGTAAGACGGACGATCATCGAGACCGTTTTCTGCCGGTCGTAAGGATGGCTCCAACCGCCGACCCCGCTGAGCAGGTGAATCGCTGCGGCCGGCGTTCCACACTTCAGCGAAACCGACTTCGGCATGCGTGGCGGTAGGGTGCCCTGCGGACCATATAAGAGGACGATATTTGGCTTGGACTTGCCTTGCGGATCTGTCAGGACGAAAGGAACGCCGTCGAAGACCTTCGGTTTCCAGTCGGGGAAAATCATGCGGTCCGGCCCGTTATCACCCTCGTGAAATAACCCCTTGGTGCTGATCGCCGTGGCGACTTTGTCCAATGGCAGCGGTACGAAGCGACCTTTGTCCGTGAGGAACTCCAGCAGGTCGGTCAGTTGCTTTTCGCTAAGCTGCTTCTCGAAGCCTTCCGGCATCAACGATTTCCGCGAAGCAATAAGCTCTTCAATATCTTCACGGGCCACATTTATCTGCTTGGCCTGGGCGTCGATCATGGTGATCGATGTGCGGGTTTCGCCGGCCAGCATGCCGTTGAAAATCTCACCTTCAGCCGTGACCACGCTGTACAGGCGGAAGTTGCCCTCCACATTGCGTGACGGATCAATGATGTGCGTGAGCAGTTCCGCTTTAGGATGCACCGACATACCCGTCAGGTTGGGTCCAATCTTGTTGCCAATCTCGCCGTGCTGGTGACATGCGGAGCACGCCTTTTTGAAGACGGCGCGTCCGGCGTCTACATCGCCCGCTTTCTGGGTGATGTGCAACAGCGACTTAAGCACCTTGTCGCGATCCGCATCTGGCAACCCGCCGGAACGAGCCAGCAGCTTCTCTGCCTGGGCACGGAGCGAACGGTCCGGGTGCGAACGCAACGCCTGTTTCTGTTCCAGCGAAAGATCATTCAAATCAAACGTGTTTGACCCGGCTGCCGCAAGCAGTGCTTTTGTCCACGCCGGTTTGCTGAGCACAATGCTGGCCGCGGCGGATCTTGCCGCCGGCGTCATCGACGGGAAGTATTTAAGGAGCACGCTGCCTCCCTCCGCGGCTTCACTCAGACGAAGCGCGGCGAGCAGTTTTGCCGAAACATCCAGCGGCGTCTGCGGCGTGATCTGCTGCACAATCGTTTCAACAACGCTGCTGTCGCCCGAACGGAAACCGGCAAGCTCCCGCGCGGCAGCACTGCGTTTCTCAGATGGTGCGTCGCTATCCTCGATGACTTCCACCAGCGACGCAGCGATTTCTCCGGCGTACTTGTCCAGCGCGGTCATCTTCATCCGCGACGTCAGCCGCAGCAGCTTGCCTTTTGTTGCGGTATCGCCATTCTGGAACGCACGAACCAGGGCCGCATCCAGAGATTTCGTTGCATTGATCTTGAAATTCGCAGGCATGCCCTGGCTAAGGCCGTCCACGACCGCGTTGGAAAGGGCTGGCTGGGCGCCGCTTAGACTTGTCGCAATCTGTTCCAGGCTGTCTGCCTCGATACCGCTACGGGCAAGATGCTCCGTGACCTGACGTGTGATCCGCAGGACGGTGCTGGAAGGCTGCCCCTGGTTGGATGTGACTTGCTGCACAAAGGAAACCGCATGCGTCGCAGCGGCCGACGTCAGCGCGTCGATGATAACCCGGTCGCCTTCGGTGGAGGCCATCTCTGCAACAAGCCTGCCAGCCTCGTCCGCTGGCGGCATGTCAGCGAGCGTGAGAACCGCTTGCAACTTTACCTGTGCATCGGTGTCGGCAAACAACGCGCGATTTGCAAGCAGCGCCTTCAAACCCGCAGCGTTATGCGGAAGCACGGCGACGGCATTGCGGCGGACGCCCGCCGACGGATGCGCAAGAGCCCGTGTGACAGCTTCTGACACTCCGCTATCTGCTTCAAACTTGACCAGGCCCAATCCGCTAAGTGTGTGCAACGCGTGAATGGCGCCCACGTTCAAACCTGCAGCATCGGTTGATTCATCGGCCAGCAGCATGAGCAAAGGCTGCACAATGTCACCGGCTTCGCGTTCGATCAGAAGCCGTTGTGCATGCAGGCGCCAGCGGAATGAGGGGTGCTTCAGCTGCGAGACAAGCTGCTGGTTGGACATTGCCGCCAGACTGGCGACGGGGTGAATGTTGTCGCCGCTTTCATTGGTCGCAACAACACGGTAGATGCGGCCATGTTTTTTGTCGCGGAGATCGCTCTCATAGGCGGCGCCCTTGCCGGTTTTGAAACCGTGCGGCGTCGGGTTGTGTTGCACAATGTAGTTATACCAGTCGAGCACCCAGACGGCGCCATCAGGTCCGGTTTCCGCCATCACAGGCGCCGACCACTCATCATCGCTGGCGACCAGGTTAATGGGGCTGGTGGACTTATAGTTGGCGCCATCTCGACGCAGCACAAACGTGCCGACAAGATGCCCGGTAGGACCGCACACAAAGGCGGTGCTGTTCCACCACTGCTGCGGGAACGCACGCGCGGTGTAGAGGCTATGACCGGCGCCAGCCGTGTATCCACCAAATTGATCCACCTGCCGGACCTTGTCGGTAATCGGATCGAAGCGGTGCGTATCGGCAATGGAATGCAGCGTATCTGGCGCCCAGCCGCGGACACGTTCGTAATACCGGTTGGGAACTGGCATGAACATGCTGGGATTGCGGTTGGCTGTTGAACCAAAGATCAGCCCTTCTTCGCTGATCCCCAGCCCCCAGGTGTTGTTATCCGTCGACCGCACGAACTCCAGGTCCGTTACCTCCGGTGGATCAGACTGCGAAAGTTTGAATCGCCAGAAGCCCTGCCGGAACGCCTGGGTAGGCTTTCCGTTAATCTGTGGGCGGCTGTAGTTGTAGCCCTGCATCGCCCAGATCCAGTTGTCCAGCCCGTAACGGAAGTTGCTCACGCCGCCATGCGTGTCGCCTAGGGACCAGCCGGTAATCAGCGTTTTCTTCTGGTCGGCCACATCATCGCCGTCGGTATCTTTCAGATAGATGGTTTCTCTGCCGTTCTGCACAACGGCGCCGCCACGCACAATGACGATGGCAGTGGGAATGCTCAGTCCTTCAGCGAAGACCGTAAACTTGTCGGCCACGTGGTCGCCGTCGGTGTCTTCACAGATGCGGATGCGGTCGCGGTTGCCGCCCAGTTGATTCGGATAATCAACCGTCTCGCAGACCCATAACCGGCCACGTTCGTCCCAGGTCATCGCGATGGGCTTAGCGTGGAAGTTACGTTCATCAGCATAAGGGCGAACCGCCATGCCCTGCGGCGTGACGAAGTGTTTGATGGACTCTTTCACAGGCAACGGCTTCTGCATCAGGTTGCGAGGTTCGGCCTGTTTGCCCCAGCTGCTGCCGGGCGTGTAGTTCGGAATCTTCGGGCCAACGTCAACGTATTCAAACTTGGCAACGTCTTTGCGGGGCGGCGTCATGGCGGGTGCGGCAAAGCGCCCTGGCTCCCGGTAAGACGGTACTTTGGAAGGATCATCGCCGCATGCCCAACGGATGCCGCGTTCGATCAGATTGTGAAAACCAGCGTTGGAGAACGTCCGCTGATCGTGACCCCAGGCGGTGTAGAACACGCGACCTTTACCATGCGTACGGACCCAGGTCCAAGGTTCGCGGCGTCTGCCTTCGGCCTGATCGCCCTGCACGCGGTATTCCAGCACGGTGCGGTTCTTCTCGTTGTGCAGGTGATGGATATATGTTTCGTCCCAGCTGGTGAAGCTGCCGTAACCCTTCATCACCGGGTGATCGCCGTCTGCAATCTGCGTGGTGAAAACCTGCCCGCCGTGCCGCTGAAACTGCGCGCCCATTAGAGCGACGATCTCTTTATTGTTCCGCCAGCAGAATGTGGCGCAGTGCAACGGAATGAAGCCCTTGCCGCCGGCGACATAGTCCAGCAGTGCTTTGGCCTGTGCATCTTCAATGCGATCGATGTTGGCGTACAGCACCAGACCGTCAAATGCGGCCAGTGTCTGCGGGTTCAGGTCCGTCATGCGGTCGGTGTATTTCATCGCCACGCCGCGTTGCTTCAACGCCGGCGCGAGTTCCTGAAAACGTCGCGCCGGTTGATGATGCCCATTGTCACCAACGAATAACAGGTTCAAATCCTTCGCAGCAGCGGGCGTTGCACCTGTCGCCATGCAACACGCGAACGCACAGCATGCGAGCAACAGGGCGACCGTGCGGCGAATTAAAGAAGGGCTCAAATTCATGGGTGATGACCTTGTGGGATAAGTCCGGGAATGCGGCGGGACGGCGGATTAGCTGATTAGCTTACGGGAACAGCCGGCTTGCGCGACTGCGAGGCGGCAAGCGTGAATTCCGGCAGCTTGACGATCTCGCCGCCACGGGTTGCCGATTCATGGGCACAGATGCCAACACAGGTCCAGTTGGCTGCGGTGACGGCATCTGGCCAGGGAGCACGGTCTTCGCATAGCGCAGAGATGAACTCATGCACCAGATGCGGGTGCGAACCACCATGCCCGCCACCCTGGATGAAGGACAGATGATCTGCGTCGTGAATTCCGGCAGGCAATGTAAACTTCTGAATCTCTTCTGGCAGCAAGTGGGCGAAATCCGGCACCTCAATTTTTTCTGGAATCTCTGGTTCGGGCTTCTTGGCCGTGTGAATCACGTGAGGTTCGTTCTCGACAAGCGTCCACTCGAAGCTCTTCTTCGTACCATAGACGTCAAAGCTTTCGCGGTACTGACGTGCCACATCATAGAGCGAACGCGAGACGTGCGCAGTCAGATCGCTGTCTTTAATCTTTACATGGCAGGTCTCAACCGCAAACGAACTGCCCGATTTTTTCGCAATGTCGTCGCGGACCGTTCCGGAGCCGAAGCAGCTGACATACTCCGCCAAGCCATCCACCAGACCCAGGCATGGGCTGACAACATGCGTGGCATAGTGCATCGGGATCATTTCCTCCCAGTAGCTCGGCCAACCGTCCATGTCCTGTGGATGGGCGGCAGCCAGATGCTGAATCTTGCCCAGTTCGCCTTTGTCGTATAGGTCTTTGATGAACAGGAATTCACGGCTGTACACAACCGTTTCCGCCATCATGTATTTTAACCCGGTCTGGTTAACCTTTTCCACGATCTGCCGGCATTCTTCAATGGTTGTCGCCATCGGAACGGTGCACATCACATGCTTACCCGCGTCGAGCGCCTCGAGCGACATACGGGCGTGATCGGCAATTGGGCTGTTGATGTGAACGAAGTCTACGTCTGCATCTGCAAGTACATCGGCATAGCTCGTATAACGCTTCTCGATGCCAAACTGATCCGCCGCCTTGTTCAACTCTGCCTCGTTTCGGCGGCAAAGTGCATGCACATTGGCGTTTGGATGTGCCTGATAAATCGGCACAAACTCGGCGCCAAAACCAAGACCGACCATTGCGACGTTGAATGTATTTTTCATCTTTTCACTCTAGCTACTTAGTGGGACTGAAGAGAAATTCTGTGCGTTCTGCGCGGCTTATGGACTGACAAGCTCAATGTCGATCACATTGCTGCCGCTTTCGACAACGACCTCCTGCTGCTTGCAGATGAGGCCTTCATAAGGTGAATCCACCGCGCGACCGGGCTTGCTGGGATCGCCCGATGAAGTTGAAACAGAACCGCCTTCAACTTTTGGAGGCGGGGCGACATAAGAAACAGCGTGCTTGCCAATCACCGCGCCGTCGCCATTGCCGTAGGTGCTGACGGCGAACGTGCCATCTTCCGCGATAGTCGCTGCGCCCGGCTTGCCGGGTGATTCGCCGCCACCCACCGGGTCGAACATCAACTGTCCGCCCGTGACGGGCTGACCTTTCCAGGTGACCTTACCGGTCACCGTGCCTTGGCCGTTGTTGCAGCCCGTTAGAAACATCAGCAGGCAGGCAAACAACGCAGCGCTGGAAACAATTTTCATATTAAGATTCCTCGCTCTTGAGAGATGACGCTATGCGATTAGTTGCCGCTTAGCACTTCGCCATTGCCACGGGTGCCGTATCCCTGCCAGAGCGGGCGGGAAATCGTTTCTGTGAAGAACCGCACAGAGCCGTCGCCCATCGCTGCCTGAACGCCGCCGGGGTGCATGCTGCGTGCTGCGGTGATGTTGTCACGCCAGGCATCGTCGCCCAGGTTGTCGCACTTGTTGATCTCTCCACCACCCAGCGTTGTGTAGCAGCGGTTGGCCCGGTCGTGTCCGGCGGAGTTGGGCGTGATGTACGTTGTGAAACCGGCGCCCATCGAAACCATCGTGCGGCCGATCGAACCCCAGATGTTGGGGGACTCGGGCGTAATGACTTCGCTGACCATGACCGTATTGCTCAGACCGTCTGTGCAGGCCGCAAACGGCACAGGCTTGTCAATTTCGAACAGGCCTTTGTGGCTGCCTCCGCTAACAACGCCATAGTCGGCCGCGTCGTATTTGGTCCGGCCGAAACAGCCCACGTAGTTGTGCAGCGGCGACTGCCATTCGGCGATTCCTTCTTCTTCAAACGCCTTAGAGTCCGAAGGGCAGAGGTGCGAATTCAGATAGCCCGTCCGCAGGCCGCCACCATTTGTCGGCGATCCGTTAATGGGGGTGTTCAGATTGTCCAGTTGATCGTAGATCACGCCCTGTTCAATGTAGGGCAGCGTGCGGGGAATCCAGCCCCAGCCATCACGGCCGTTGCCCCAGCCGCGTCCAGGTACGGTTCCCGATGCACCAATCGGCAGACCGCCATTCACATCGTGATAATTGTGCAGAGATAGTCCGATCTGCTTCAGATTGTTAGAGCAGCTCGAACGGCGGGCAGCCTCACGCGCCGCTTGCACGGCCGGCAGCAACAACGCGACCAGAACGCCAATGATGGCGATCACAACCAGCAATTCCACCAATGTAAAGCCACGCCGCAGCGAAGGGTGTTTTACGGACATTGTTTATTCCTGAGAGAATTTATGAATGAAAGTGATACTTCCGATTGAGTGTTATTGTGGTAAATACGGCAAACAGTGCTATGATAAATTGCGCACGATAATTGAGATATTTCACCATCTTCCCGGTGACATCCTTGCAGAAAACGCTTAAAAAACAGCCACCCCTCCTATTCGACTGCATAAACCCCGCCAGACACTGAGTAATTTTCCATGCTCCGGCCGAATGTCGCCTTGCTTGTTGAAACGTCGAACTCGTACGCCCGCGGCGTGCTGGAGGGCATTGTTGACTACATCAAACATCACGAACGATGGTCTATCTTTCTGCCTGAGCAGGAACGTGGCGGGCGCCCGCCAAAATGGCTGGGGCGGTGGAAGGGCGACGGCATCATCGCGCGTGTTGAGAACGATGAAATCGCTGCGCCTTGCGAAAAAAGAAACTGCCGGTGGTGGATGTCAGCGCCGCCCGGCACCTGCCAGGCATTCCCTGGGTGGAGACAGACGACCGGGCGATTGCCGGCCTGGGCGTGAAGCATCTACTGGATCGCGGATTCAAGCATCTGGCCTATTGCGGCGATCCTGGCTTCAACTGGTCGAACTGGCGGAAAAACCGCTTCGTTGAATTAGCGGAAGAAGAACACTTCCACCCGCACGTTTACGACTCCCTCTCGCGCAACGACCCGGACTATTCATGGAACCGTGAGAAACGCGGCCTTGCGCGCTGGCTCCGCAAGCTGCCGCTGCCAACCGGAATCTTTGCCTGCTACGACATCCAGGCGCAGAAGATTCTGGAGATTTGTCGTGAGCTGGATATCGCCGTACCGGAAGAAATCGCCGTGCTTGGCGTTGATAACGACCGGCTGCTTTGCGAACTTGCCGACCCGCCTTTATCAAGCGTGATCTGCAACACGTATCGCACAGGATTCGAAGCGGCCGCCTTGCTCGACCGGATGATGCGTGGCGAACAGGTCGATGCAGCGCCCATTCTGGTGGCGCCTCAGGGGATTCAGACCCGGCAATCGACGGACATCCTCGCCATTGAAGATGCCGACGTGGCAGCGGCGTTACGCTATCTGCGCGAGAACGCTTTGCAAGGCATCAACGTGGCCGATGTGGTGCGGCAGGCGCCGCTATCGCGCCGCGTGCTGGAAAGCCGCTTCAAGAAGATCCTCGGCCGCTCGCCTCACGAAGAACTGACCCGGTTAAAGCTGGACCGCATTAAAGAACTGCTGACCGGGACAGAACTTTCACTTTCAGAAATCGCCCGGCGCACCGGCTTTGAACACGACGAATACATGTGCGTTTTCTTCCGCAACGCCGAGGGCGTGCCGCCCGGCAAATACAGACAGGCTCACGGGTGACACCGTCACCTAAAGCGCACTATTCCGCGCCGCCAGATACGCGGCGCCGCTTTCGGTCAGCTGATAGCCAGCTTGCCGCGGCTCGATCAGCTGCTGCTGTTGCAAGCGGTTGATGATACGCGAGACCTTCTGCCCCGGCAGATAAAGACCCAGGTCCGCGGTGTCTGCTTCCCCGGCTTGGCGGGTGGCAATCGTTTCCAGCACCAGCCATTCAACCGTCCGCTGCTGTTGCCTGAACCGGCTGAACCAGACCGCAATAAAGCCGCGTTTTGGCGCCAGGGCGAAGACAATCAGAAACACCATCCCCGCCGTGGAAGCCACCGGCCCCGTGGGCGAGATATCGAGATCAAGCGCCAGATAAAATCCCGCCACCGCGCTGATCGCCGCAATCACCGAAGACCCGATCAGCAAGCCGCTAAGGCGGTCTGACAGCAGGTAGGCGGCCGCGGGCGGAGCAATCATCAGCGCGACAATCAGCACCGCACCGGCGATGTTAAACGCAGCCACGGTGGTTACCGAGACAAGCGTCAGCCAGATGATTTGCAGCAGGGCGGGCTTCAAACCAAACCGCCGCGCCAGCAGTGGTTCAAACAGCATCAGCTTCAGCTCTTTGTAACAGAGCGTGATGAAGCCGGTGCAGATCACAAGCAGCGTAAGCATGGTCACCCACGACTTCGGCCCCAGGTCATAGCCGCCAATCTTCAGCCGGTCCAACGGCGCCAGCGCGAGGTTGCCGTCGATGATGCAATCGGCGTGAAAATGCGTGTTGCGCAAATTCATACTGACCAGCAGAATGCCCACGCTGAACATCCCGGCAAATACAATCCCCAGCGCCGCGTCTGAATCAACCAGCCGTGTGCTCGTCAGCCACTGCGTAACCCAGACCATCACCAGACCGCTGGCGGCAGCGGAAAGAATCAGCAACGGAGAACTCTGGTCGCGCAGCAGCATGAACGCCAGCACCAGGCCGGGGAACATCGCGTGGCTGATCCCTTCGCTCATCATCGCCTGCCGGTTCACCAGTAGCAGACTTCCGCAGATCGCGCAGACCACCGATGTCACGACGGCAATCGCCAGGGTCCACAATTCAATAGACATTGCGTTTCCCCCTCAGCAGCAGACCACGCCCCGGCGCCAGCAGAATGGAAACGACAAACACACCGGTCAGAATCACCACAATCGCCGGTCCGGTCGGCACATGGTCGCCCGTCGCACTAATGGCCGCACCGAGTGCAGCGCTGACGCCGCCGATCCCCGCCGCCAGCAGCACCATTTTCCCCAAGCCGTGTGTCCATTGCCGGGCGGCGCTCGCCGGAGCAATCAGCATGGCGATCATCAGCACCACGCCTGCAATTTGCAGCCCGATTACAATCCCCGTCACCATCAGACATAACATCAGCAGTTCCAGCCCGCGCACCGGCAACCCCAGCCCTGCGGCAAACTTCGGGTCGAAGGTCAGCACCTTCAGCCGCGACCAGAACAGCAGCACCAGCACCGTTGAAACAGCGCCCAGCCCGCCGATCATCAGCAGATCATTCATCGTCATGGCGGCCGCCATCCCGAACAGATATCCTTCCAGGCCGGAATGGCCGGGCACTGGCGGATTGGCCCGCTGCATCCATCGCAACAGCAGCAACCCGGAGCCAAAGAAGATCGCCAGCATCACACCCAGGCCGGCGTCTTCCTTAATCCGCGTGACGCCCGTAATCGCACGGGTCAGCAGCAGCGCCGCAACGCCAATCACAATCGCGCCGGGGATCAGCAGCCACAAAGACTTGCTGCCGGCGCCGGTTATCAGATACGCCAGCCAGAACGCGCCGGTAATCCCTAATAATGAGGCGTGCGAGACAACATCGCCAATCATGCTCTGCCGCCGCAGATACGCAAAGCAGCCCAGCGCGCCGCTTACCGCGCCGATCATGGCGCTACCGGCCAGCACCACGCGGAACGTGTAGTCCGTCCACAACTCGTGCCACATCATGGATCGCTATCCCGCCTTGGGTTAGCCATCCCATACGCCGCTTCAATGGTGCCAGGGGTCAGAGACTCCGCCACGGGTCCGCAGGCAATCACCTTCTTATTCAGCATCACCACATGGTCAAAGTAACGCCCAGCTGTGGTCAGATCGTGATGCACCATCACAATCGTATTTCCGGCTTCTTTCACACGCTGCAGAATCTCCACCAGCAGCTGTTCAGTCTTCGCATCGACAGCAGCGAAAGGTTCGTCCATCAGGTAAATAGAAGCCTGCTGTACAAACGCCCGCGCCAGAAACACGCGCTGCTGCTGACCACCAGAAAGCTCACCAATCTGCCGGCCGGCGAAATCCTGCATCTGCACCTTCTCTAGCGCCTGCATCGTGGCTTCGCGTTCGGCCCGGCCCGGCCGCTGAAACCATCGCAGCCGGCCATAGGTGCCCATCATCACCAGATCAAAGACGGAAGTTGGAAAGTCCCAGTCAACGGTGCTTCGTTGCGGCACGTACGCCACATTCGAAGCGATGTCGTGATGAAACGTCACACTACCCGCCAGCCGCGGCACAATACCCAGCACCGCTTTCAGCAGCGTGCTCTTCCCCGCGCCATTAGGCCCGATGATGCCCGACATGGCAAAACGCGGAATGTCTACGTCGGCGTTCCACAGCGCGGTCACGCCTCCATAGGCAACGGTCAACTGCCGCGTTTCGATCGCTGTTTCCATTGGCTACGGGACCCGGTGGTCAGAAGGACTCAAGCGTTCGTAAAGCATCCGCAAACTGCCGGACCTATTCGCCCAGCGAAGTAACGATCAGATCAACGTTCGCCTGGAAGGCGCCCATGAAAGTATCAACCGGCGGTTCACTTCCAAGTGCGTCTGAGTAAAGGGGTTCACTGGCGATCTTTACGGACCAGTCACGCGCCTGACAAGCTTCCTTTAAGGCCTCGGTGACTTTAGGGTTGGTAATATTTTCCATAAAGATGACGGGGATCTTCCGTTTGCTGACGATTTCCGCCACTTCTTTCATTGTCTTGATATCTGCTTCCGCATCGTTGCCAATGCCCAAGACCGCCACTGGTTCAAAATCGTAGACCTTGGCAAAGTAATTGAACGCATCGTGCGCGCTGACAATCACGCGGCGCTCCGCCGGGATCGCTGCAAATTGCATTGCCGCCGCTTCGTGCGTGGTTTTAATCTCCGCCAGGTATACATCGCCATTCTTTTTGTAAATATCTGCATTAGCGGGATCGATCTCGCAAACCTTAGCGATCAGGCCTTCCACACATTTCGACCAACCCGGCAGATGGTTCCAGATATGGGGGTCGAACGGCGCGTCCGGGTCAATCTTTCCATCTTCTTTCCAATCCAGTCGCGCCGTCTCTGGAAAGGCGGAAGCCATGGACCAGGATCGGTCTTCAAACTGGTGATGCAACAGATCGTGCAGCTTCGCTTCCAGATGAAAGCCGTTGTAGAAGATCGCGTCCGCCGTAGCCATTGCCTGCACGTCTTTGGTGCTGGCGCTGTACGAATGCGGGTCAACACCTGGTCCGCAAAGCAACTTGATTTCCGCACCCGTTCCGGCGGAAATCCGCTGCAAAGCGTCTGCAATATGCCCCGTGGTGGCCACCCAGTTCTGCTTCCCACTAGAAGCCGGACTACCAGATCCGCCGCCACAACCACATGTCATCAACAACAATAGTGAGACGACAGAAAACGCGAAAAATCGTTGCATAACCTTCTTTGCTCGCAAATTCAATAAGCATCACCCAAACGGTTATCTTACACACAAAATACCTGTGCGCAACCCCATAACGAGAATGAGTCTCAAAACAAGCGACCGAAGACACAGCAACATTCAGCACCGGCTAAATTCTGCCAGGCGGCAAACTCGCCGATGGGGGTTACGCCAGAACCTCAAAAGAAGATAAACCCCTGAATCGCAGGGGTTTATGGCTTCACGGCGTTGCTTGCAACTAAATTGGCGTCCGTTATTTCAGGTCGAACGTGACGTCCACCGTCGAGGTGATATCAATCGCACTGGGTGCGACGACGCCGGTTTTCAGGTCGGCTGCCTCAGCCTGGTAACTGCGGCCGCCGTAGCTGCTTTCCGGCGGGGCTGTCTGCCGGTCTTGAATAGTGCGAACGGTTCCAAGCTGCACGCCCAGTTCTTTGGCGGCGGCTTGTGCTTTCTTCCTGGCAACCTGCAAGGCTTGCAGCCTGACCTCGTTGCGGATGTCTTCTGGTTTTGCGTAGGCCGCGCGATAGCTGACATCCACGCCGCCCGTGCCAACAAACGCGCTGAAGAGTTCGTCAAAACGCGACAGATCCGTCTGCCGGACCGTTACGTTGCGGGTAATTTCGTAGTAGGTGATTTTTGTCCGGCCGCGGTCAGGCGACTCCTGTCCCTTGCGAAGCTGCATGTGGCAGATCTGCAGGTCATCTTTCGCGATGCCGAGTTTCTTCTGCAACGCGAGGATGCCTGCCAGTTTTTCATCGCTTTGCTTCTTCACCGTGGCTAGATCGCCATGACGGTCGCGCAGAGAAATGTTCCAGTAAATCGTGTCAGGCATTACACTCCGGGTGACGGCGCCAGATGTGGAAATCTTCCGGTCCACAGGCTCGCCAGGGGTGGCGACGTTGTTGTCCGCCCAGGAATACTTCAGGGTCTCCATCGCGACTAATGCGCAGCCGCACAATGCAACAAGGATCAGAATCTGTTTCTTCAAGCTCATGACAGACTTTCTAGAAGTGGCGAAGTGATTTGACCCCGCCACTATACAGACAATCCGCCGCACCTGACGTAACGATTCTGTAACGCAGGCATCCCCTAAACTTCCCAGCCCTTGCGGTAGGGTTTGGTCAGCAGCGCGCTTACATCCGCAGTGCTGTCCGCCTTGCCAGTCACGGTGTCGTACTTCACAGGGGCGCCTGCCCGGTAAGCGACATTGCCGAGGAGCACCACCTCTGTGAAGGGGCCTGCATAGCCGAAGTTGCTACCCGTCCGGCTGCCGGTTTTGCACGCCTGAATCCACTGCTGGTGATGCCCAGGTGACTTTGGTAGATACGGCTCTGGTCCTGTGAATTCAGCAAACTTTTCTTCTGGCAGCAGTTTGGGCGCCCCGCCATGTGCGGTGGCGATCTTGCCTTTGTCACCAATGAAAAGCGAACCATTCATCGGCAGCTCATTGGCGATGTCAGCCGGCGGATTTGCCGTACCTTCGTACCAGTGAACCTTGACGGGTGACAGCTTTTTGTCACCGCTCTGGCGTTCCCTAAATTCAAAGTGCGTGATCATCCAGGTAGGTGCACTGTGTGCGTGGACAGGTGGACCTTCGGACGTGACCTTGACGGCGCCGCCGAGCTTTAGAGCCCAGAATGCAGGGTCCATCAGATGAATGGCCATATCGCCGACGGCGCCACAGCCGAAATCCCACCAGCCACGCCACTTAAATGGGACATAAGCCGGATGATAATCGCGCGTGGCAGCAGGCCCGGTCCATAGATCCCACTTCAAGTGTTTAGGAATGGCTGGCTTGGTCGTGGGAAGCTCGACGCCCTGCGACCACCAGCGGCCAGGGCGGTCGGTGATGACATGCACTTCACCCACGTCGCCAATAACGCCAGATTCGATCATTTCAACCAGACGCAGATAGCCGGGGTGCTCGTGATTCTGTGTGCCCATCTGTGTCGCCACTTTCATCTCTTTCGCAGTGGCGGCTATCAGCCTCGCTTCTTGCACGGTGTGCGTTAACGGCTTCTCACAATACACATGCAAACCGCGTCGCATAGCGCGGATAGTCGCCGGGGCGTGATGATGATCGGGCGTGGCGACAACGACTGCGTCGAGATCTTTCTGCTCCAGTAGTTTACGGTAGTCAACGTATTTCTTAGCAGCGGGAAACCTGCCTGCAGCCTGATCCAGGCGGTTCATATCCACATCGCACAGCGCCACGATGTTCTCGCTGGCAACTCCCGCAAGATCCGCCGCACCGCGCCCGCCAACGCCAATCACCCCGACATTCAGCCGGTCATTCGCACCTGGGGCCGCTGCCAGATTTAAAGCAGGAAGGGCCACACCCGCAGCGGCTCCCGCGGCAAACGATGTCTTCAGAAAACGCCGGCGGTCTACAACGCGATTCATGGCACGACTCTCCAAGGATTGATTAGTAGGTGGTTCAGCGTAATGCAAACGGTCAAGGCTCGCAAAGTTCACCAGGCAACTACGTTATTTCGCAACGGCCGCATGGTGAATGACACAGCGGGACCTAAAGCTTTGTCACCTAAAACGAAGCCAGTAAACTGCGGTGCTCGCTCATCCGTTACCACTCCGGCCCGCAGGCTGAGAAAGAAACTCTACCAAGATGACATCCGAGAATCCCGGCGTCTGGTCGCTCTTTCGCCACACATTCCATGACTTCCGGTCGAATTGGCAGACACTTACGCTGACGGCTGTGGCGTTCAAGACCATCGCCTATATCATCCTCACCCCGTTATGGAGTCTGTTGTTGCGCGGACTGCTGGCGGCCTTCGGTGAGGCGACGCGGGCAGACATGGATCTGGTGTATTTTTTTCTGGGTCCATACGGCTGGTTTTCGCTAGTCGTATTGGGATCGGTCGCGCTGGCGATCATTGCACTTGAACAAGCCGCGCTGACTGCAATGGTCTATGCCGGAGATCGCGAACAGCACCTCCGCCCCATTGCCGCTCTTAAGTTCGCCGCCAGCCGGATCTGGCCCGTGCTTCAATTGACCACCCGGATCGTTGCGATTTCACTCGTCGTGGCGGCGCCGTTTCTCGTCATTGCGGGAATCATTTATTTCACGCTGCTGACTGCCTATGACATCAACTATTACATGAACGAGAAGCCGCCGGTTTTCGTCACGTGCCTGGCCGTGGGGGCGATTCTTAGCATGGGTCTCGCCGCGTTGCTGCTGCGTTTGTTTACTGGATGGTTTTTTGCGTTGCCGTTGATTCTCTTCGAGAATGTGCATCCCAGAGATGCGTTACGGCGAAGTTCGGAACGACTCCGCGGGCGCCGTCGCTTTGTATTCATGGGACTCGCCGGCTGGTTCGCCGTGACCACCGCAATCTCGGTAGGGATGACGGCAGTCGTAGCGATGACCGGCCAGCTGATCATGCCCGACGCGACGGCGTCGCTTCACGTGCTGGCAGTGCGCGCCGGTTTCGTCCTGATGTTCTGGATCGCAACGGGACTAGCAGTCAACCTATTCAGCACAACAACTTTCTCCACGATGCTTTTCCGCTTCTATCGTCAGCTTGGATGCGATGAAGTGGCGGCTCATGCAATTCCTCTGCCAGAAGAAGCAAGCTCTTCAAGGTCCGGACTACGGCTGACACGCATGCGTTTTATTGCGGTCGTTGTAGGCAGCGTTCTGCTCGCCACCGGTATCGGCGTGTATGCGTTGCAGAGCATCCAGCTTGAAGAAGATGTTCAGGTAATCGCGCATCGGGGTTCTTCCAGTTCGGCGCCGGAAAACACAATGGCCGCAATCCGCCAGGCGATTGAAGATGGCGCCGGCTGGGTGGAGATCGATGTCCAGGAAACTGCCGACGGCAGGGTCGTAGTATTTCACGATCAGGACTTCATGCGGCTCGCGGGCCGGGATCTGAAGATCTGGAACGCAACGATGGATGATCTGCGGGACATTGATATCGGCAGTCACCATTCCTCGCAATTCCGCAACGAACGAGTGCCCACGCTTGACGAGGTGCTTGTTGAATGCGACGGCAAGACCGGCGTGCTTATTGAACTGAAATACTACGGCCACGAAAAACAGCTGGAACAGCAGGTCGCAGATATTGTCCGCAACCACGGCATGGACGATCAGGTGAAAGCGATGTCGCTAAAAATCAGTGGCGTCAAAAAGATGAAGGCTATTCGTCCAGACTGGAAGGTTGGCCTGCTGATGTCGGTCGCCGCCGGACGACTGAAAAACCTCGATGCCGACTTTCTGGCAATAAACGCCTCTTTTGCGGACCGCAGCTTGATCCGCTCCGCCCATGCCACAGGCAAGGAAGTCTACGTCTGGACCGTCAATGATAGATCTCAAATGTCCACAGCTATTAGCCGCGGTGTTGACGGGGTCATCACAGACAAGCCCGCTCTGGCCCGCTCAGTAATAAACCAGCGCGCCGGACTGAGTGCTTCAGAGCGGCTACTTCTGGAGATCGCCAGTCTGCTGGGGGCGACGCCCGAAGCCGGCGCTCCGTAGCGTCGCTACGAAGATTCAAGAACAGTCCGTATCACGTTGTTTCTGAAACTGGGCGTGGTTAGTTGTGCGGGCAATTTATGAAGACCGCCGCTAATGGGCTTAACCCGCTACCGCGTTGGCGTTGATCTGCTTGATAACTGCAACGATATCTTGAGCCTGGTTGGGAAGCACGCCCAGAACACCTTCGTCGTGCAACTGCGTGAACGGCGGATCGAAGAGCGCCTTGGGCTCCATCACGCCGTTAATGACCAGGTGCTCAATGATGGTGTTGATGAATTGAATCTGGTCGCCCGATAACGGCGCCTTTTCCAGGAACCCGGAGAATGCCTGTTTCGCGGCTGCCCGGTCCAGACCGGTGATGGTGCGGACAAGTTCGCCAATGGGGCGGTCTGTGCCGTAAGTGCTTTCGAATTCCTCCCGGCTGCCTGGTCCCTCATCGCTGAAGAGGATTTCCTCCAGGGCCTGGAGGTCCGCCTGCGAAATGGGCTCGTTGTTTTTCAGCCGGGCGATGGTGATATGCGTTTCGTTCTCGCGGATAAAGCGTTCCATCTTCAGATGGTAGTTCTGCAAGTTGGCGTCGCGCCTGATCAGTCCCGCTACTTCAGCGGCTTCGCCCATCTCATCTTCAAAGTCCGTATAAACCATTTCCCGTGGACCGTCGCGATCCGTGAAACGGATCAGCCCCCGCAAGCGGCGGCGCACCTGCTCCAGCATGGGCAGTGTCACGTTCTGCCAGTACTCCTCCGTCTGTATCTCTAGAATCAGCTCCATCTGCTGCGCTACCGCGGGGATGGTCTGCTTGCTTTCAAGATTGGCGGCCAGAACGCATACGCGCTGTTGCAAGCGGTCCTGCTCCGGCGCGGTTTCCAGCACTGCCAGCTGCAGGTTCAGCAACAACAGATCAAACCGGCGGGCGAATTCGTCGTCGTTGTCCGGCGTGGGCAGACCAGACAGATGCAGTTCGATGTCCGCCGCGTCGCCTGCGCTCAATTGATCCCAGCGTTCACGCTCGCTGAACATTTCCACATGGCGCCGGTGCGGCCGGACCAGGAAGTTATCCACATTCATCGCTTGCACCGCGCCGTGCAGCGCATCCAGCCAGGCCGATCGCAGTTCCGCCGAAGCATCATCCAGGTCGTTCATCGCCTGATACTTCAACGCCAGATTCAGACGCCGCTTGAAAATCTTCTGCTTCACCGGCTCCTGCACCGGCGCCTCGTATCCCTCCGGGTTGCCGCCGAAGAACTCCAGATTCTGGCAGTAATCAAAGATATAGAAAAATTGCTTGTGCATGCCTGGTCCGAACAGGTCTTCGCAAGTCCGGGTGCCGCGGCCGACCATCTGCCAGAATTTTGTGCGTGAACGGACGATCTTGAAGAACACCAGGTTCAGCACTTCCGGCACATCGATGCCCGTGTCGAGCATATCCACCGAGACCGCAATATGCGGCGGCTTATCAGGGACGGAAAACTTCTCAATCAGCCCGTCCGCGTCGTACACCGAGTGGTCAATCCGCTGGCAGAACGTACCGGCCAGGTGCGGGTAGTTTTTGTCGAACCGCTCGACAATAAACCGCGCATGATCCTGGTTCCGGGCGAAGATAATCGTCTTGCCCAGCCGGTCGCCGCCTTCCACTTTCTGCCCTTGCTGCATCAACTGCTTCAGCACTTTATCCACGGTGTCTGCGTTATACAGCCACTGGTTCAAAGCAGCCGGGTTAATCTCTGCGGGCAGGCCGGTATCGTCGTCGTGAAATTTCTCTTCGTATTCCTCCTGTTCCTCAGGAGACAGGTCGGTGTATTTCACACCGTCGCGCATAAACTTCAGCGGCACGGATATCGCGTGCTCGGGCACCAGGTGGCCATCGGCGACCGCTTGTTCCAGCTCGTAGGCGAAGGTCGGTACATGGTCTTCCAGGTCGAACAGTTGATACGTGTTGCGGGCAATTTCAGAACGTGGCGTGGCGGTCAGGCCCAGCAGCATTGCGTCGAAGTAGTTGAAGATGGCGCCGAACTTCTGGTACACGCTGCGGTGCGCCTCGTCGATGATGATCAGGTCGAAGTAGCCGGGGCCGAACGCCTTTTGACCGTCGCTGCGGGCTTCGTCAATCAGGTTCATCATGGTCGGGTACGTGCAGAAGGCGATCCGCGCGTCTGTGTTCTGTTTCTCCGTCACCAGATTCACGGTCGAAGCTTGCGGGTAGTGGCGGACGAAGGCGCGTTTGGCCTGCCTTAACAGCGCCGTGCGGTCCGCCAGAAACAGCACGCGGCGGACCCAGTTCTGCTTCATCAGAATTTCCACCGCTGAAACGGCCAGCCGCGTCTTGCCGCTGCCCGTCGCCATCACCACCAGCGCCGCGCGGGACTTGCTGGCGTACGCCTCCATAATGCGGCGGGCGGCGGCTTCGTGATAATAACGGTCCACGATGTCGCGGTTGACGGGGGTCGAAGTAATATCGCCCCGCGTCCGCCGGCGGTTGACCATCAGTTGCAGTTCATCACGGGTATGAAAGCCCTGCACCGGCCGTGGCGGATAGAACGTATCGTCCCAGATCGAAGTTTCGTAACCGTTGCTGAAGTAGATCACCGGCCGCTGCCCGGTCTGCTTCTCCAGCGCATCGGCGTACAGTTCCGCCTGCCGTTGCCCATCCGCCGGACTGGTGCGCGTGCGTTTGGCTTCCACCACGGCCAGCGGCAGCCCGTCGGCGCCCCACAGCACATAGTCCACCCTGCCTTCGCCGCTGGCGGTGGGCATGCCGGTGACTTTGTATTCGGCCACGTTGGCGCCGTGCGGGTCCCAGCCTGCTTCGCGTAGCAGGATGTCGATGAACAGATCGCGGGTTTCTTCTTCGCCCTCGACCCGTTCGGTAAAGGCGGTTTCGTTGGCCTGTTTGATTGCGGCGATCTCGGCCTTCAGCCGCGCGATTTCTTCTTCCTGCCCCGCCTGCTTCTGCTCGGCAGCGGCCAGGGCGGCGTCCTGCCTGGCGTGCTGCTTCTGCATCTCCAGCAACTGCTGCGTTGTCTTCTGCGCCACGGCGGTCGCATCGACGGCGGGCAGCAGGCTTTCGTCAAAGGCGGCGGGCTCCGGGGCGCCTTTCACATAGCCGCGGACCTGCCAGCTCAGCATCTTGTGCAGACTGCGGATCACATGCAGGGCGTCACTCTTATTGATGCCCGTCTCGCTATGCACTGCCAGGTTGCCCAGCTTGTGGATCATCCGCAACTGATTGAACAGCCCCGGCGGCAGAATCTCTTTGAACGTCTGCTCATGCAGCAACGCCGCCAGGTTTTCCTGATACGGCGCCTGCAGATAGCCATCGTGGGCATACAGCCATTTGATCGCCCGCTCCATCGTGCGGCGGCAATAAAACGCACACGTCCGCGGCGCCAGCACCGCCGACCGCTCTGCCTGCAACGCATCGTCATGCAACTGCGCAAAACCAGGACGCAGAAAATCAAAGTTCGAAGCCATCACCGCCCCCGCTGCCAGAAGAAAGTCTCAGGATCGATTATAGCTCACCACGAAAGGCGCGTTGGACCAGGGAGTTGAAGAGGTTGTCGACTGCACGACGAGCTTTCTTCTGCGTCTTTTCGCATCCAACATGGCTCCTTAATAAAGCATCAAAACGCAACTGCTCCTTCAGCGGCGGTATTGGCACCCTCATTTTGTTGAGCGATCCGACGTTTAGATGCTTTTGAATTTGCCCACGTTGCTCACCCAGTGCAAGCCGCTTGCCTTCTGGAGAATTGAAAAAACTAGCAAGATAATGTGATGACAAGTGCGATTTGTCGGGCGTTACGATCAATATGTCTATGGCATTGATGCCGTCAAACTCTTCTGGAACCACGGCGGCGGTACCCGGTTGTCCACTTCTCACCAAAACAACATCATCTTTCCAAACTCGTGATTTAGCCAGTTTTGATTCGTTATCTTCCGCACTCACATAAACGAAATTCGTCGAGTCAATTCGGTTTTCTCTTACATTCAAGGAACGAAGTGCTGGTACTCCGAACTGAACGTAATAAGAGGCAGGTCGAATAACTAGCCCGACTTTTATACGTTTGCAAACAGCACTTAATTCACGACTCTCCCAGCCTTTGGGGTTGGTTACGGGGTCGCCGAACATGTCGAGGAATGTTGAGCGTAGGAACTGGCTGGTGAGTTGGATGGCTTGCTGCCGCTTGCGGCGAATGGCGTCGGCCTTATCCAGAATCGCCGCAATCCGCTTCTGCTCCGCAAGCGGCGGCAGCGGAACTGGCAATTTTTTGGCGATATCAAAATTGAGGTTGGATATGTTGGTGGTTTGTCGTCCGCACCACATCAGTGCGTGTCTGGTTTTTCCCCAAGTTGCCCAGTAATAAAAATACCTCGGGCACAACACTGACCGATCCGGCCGGAATATTGAAATGAACCCACCTGCTGTCGCTTTATAGGGTAAGTCAGGCACCCAGCATGCTTTGCCAACAAGTTCAAAACTGTTGGCTGTTGAGACAAGCAGGTCGCCTTTCGATAACACTTTCTTGTCGTTTTTGACAACGACTTCTGGTACAGCTAGTAAATCGCTTTCGTCTAGTTCTTTCTGGACATTCTTTGTGCGCATGCAAACTACGGAATCTGCGGTCCCAACAGGCACCACATCAGCAGGTTTGTATGTAACACCGCGGATAAATTCGCATACGTCTGCGAGTTGCTTACTTGGGTACGTATCACTCACCCGATCATCCCCCGCAGCTCTTTCAAGTCCTTCGCAATCTCCGCTTCCAGCGCTTCCAGTTCATCCAGGATCACGCCCGGCGGATCGTACTCGACTTCTTCGTATTCGATTTCCTTGTAGCGGTTGATGGAGAGGTCGAACTTGTTTTCGCGGATTTCTTCGACGGGGACGAAGAAGGACTTGGCTTTGCGGTCGGAGGGTTGTTGCGGGTCGCGGGTTTTGTAGCGGCTGAGGATGTCGGGGATGTCGTTCTGGTCCACTTCGTCGCGTTTGTCGTCCAGGCTGAGGCCGTCGGCCTGCATGTCGTAGAACCAGACATGGTCGGTGCCGCCGCTGTTGGTCTTTGTGAACATGAGGATGGCGGTCGAGACGCCGGCATAGGGTTTGAACACGCCGCTGGGCATGCTGATCACGCCGTCGAGCTTCTGATTATCGACCAGCTCCTGCCGGATGGCTTTGTGCGCTTTGGAAGAGCCAAACAGCACACCATCGGGCACGATGCACGCACACCTGCCGCCGGGTTTCAACTGGGCCAGGAACAGCGACAGGAACAGCAGCTCTGTCTTTTTGGTCTTGGTGGTTTGCAGCAGGTCAGCCGCGGTCTCGTCGTAATTCAACGAGCCTTTGAACGGCGGATTGGCCAGGATCAGCGTGAACTTCTCGCGGAGGTGGGCCGCGTCGCGCGAAAGGGCGTCGAAGCTGGTAATGTTGGGCCGCTCGATGCCATGCAGCATCAGGTTCATCGAACCAATGCGGAGCATGGTGGAATCGAAATCGCCGCCATGAAACATCTCGCGTTCGAAGTGCGCCAGATGCTGTTCTTTATGTAACGCCTTCTTATGTTCCGGGTGATCCAGCAGAAACTCACCCGCCGCGACCAGGAAGCCGCAGGTGCCACACGCGGGGTCGCCGATAATATCGGTGGGCGTGGGCTGCATCAATTCAACCATCATCTTGATAATATGCCGCGGCGTGCGGAACTGCCCATTGCGGCCCGCCTCAGCAATTTTGCCGAGCATGTATTCATACAGATCGCCCTTGGTGTCGCGGTCATGCATGGGGATTTTGGCCAGCATGGTGACAACGCGCTCGAGCAGGCTGGGCGTGGGGATGATGAAGACGGCGTCTTTCATCGAACGGCTGAAGGCGCTGTCGTCGTCGGTGTTCAGGTTCTTAATGAACGCGAAGACCTCGTCGCGGAACAGCGTAAACATCTCACCCGCTTCCAGATCCTTAAACCGCGACCAGCGCAGGTGCTGCTGATCTTCCGTAAATACCGGATCTTCAATAGGCTCACCCAGCATGTTGGCTTTTTTTTCTTTCGCCGTATGCAGTTCATCCAGGCGGCGGGCGAACAGCAGATAGGTGATCTGTTCAATGACCGACAGCGGATTGGCAATCCCCCCGGACCAGAAGGCGTCCCACACACGGTCCACCTGCGATTTAATCTCACCCGTAATCAACACCCACCACCCTTCGCTACCAAGAAGAACGCGGCGCTCCGACGTCCGGCGCCACCGCAAAAAGCAACCAATGATATAACCATGCCGTGCGGGTATGTCTACGCAAGGCAGGTCGCGAGTTGCGGTTCGCGATGAATCCGCCGGAGGGCGCCACAAAAACGCAATACAGACCGCCGCACTGCGAGGGCGGACATTGGGATGCGGCGGAATGCGCACCGGTGAACCGCGTTCCCTGCGTTGCGAGCGGATCGCTCTACCTGGCTACTTCCTTGTCCGTGGCTCATTAAGCCATTTGTTCAATTGAGTGCTTAGCGATTTGACCAGGTCCGGCTGCTGGTCAATAACGTTCTGCTTCTCTTCCGGGTCGGCTTCAATGTCGAACAGCTCAACTGGCTTTCCGCGAAGTGCGAGCAGTTTCCATTTGCCTCGCATGGCGACTTCCGTTGCATAGGGCTGGGGTTTCGGGTAGTGGCGTTGAAGCTTTTTATACAGATCAAGTTGCCAGAACACGGCGCCGCGATCTTCGACGCTTAGACGGCGCCCGCCTTTCATCTGCGGCAGCAGAGATTTGCCGTCCACCTGAAGTTTGCCGGGTAGTTGGACTCCTGCTGCGTCGCAGAAGGTTGGTAGAAGATCATTCGTGTGGCCAAATCCGCTGGACGTCTGGCCAGCGCGGATCGCCGCAGGCCACCGCACGATCATGGGCACACGCAGACCACCATCGTGCAGATCGGTCTTGCCGCCCTTCAGCTTGCCGATGAAGCCTTCGAACGCGGCGCCGTTGTCGCTGGTGAAGAGTACAAGCGTATTCCGGGCGATTTTCAGTTCATCGAGTTTCTTGAGAATCTGCCCCACCTTGGCGTCCATGTGTTGCACCATCGAACGGAAACGGTGCTGATCATCGCTGATACCATCTGCGGCGGTAGCCGCCCAGTGCGGCGCCGGTGCGGGTTCATAGGGTTTGTGGGGAACAAGCCACCACAGGTTGATAAAAAAGGGCTTCCCGGCGGCGGCGAATTTCTCGATCATCTCAACGGCAAAGTCGCCGTTGGCATCGGTCAGATGCTTCGAAAAGTAAGGATCTTCCTCCGGCACGCGCTGTTCATTGCGCAGCAGCACCGTTCCCCCCTCGCGGAACAGTGTGCGTTCCCGCCCCATGCGGCCGCGCACAGGTTGCTGTTCGATTTGCGTCTGGTAATGGTCGAAGCCATGCTGCCGTGGGCCTGGCTGGTTGTCCAGTCGCTTGCCGTCTTTGCCAACGTGCAGACCGCCCAGATGCCATTTCCCGACATGCGCCGTGTTGTAGCCTGCGTCTTTCAGCAGACCGGCAACGGTTGTCGCAGACTCTGGCAGCCACCGGTTTACATCGTTGAAGTGTTTTGTGATATCGAACCGTAGCGGATATCGCCCTGTCAGCACCGACGCCCGCGTCGGAGAGCAGACCGCCGATGCCGCGTAAAACCGCGTAAACTTCATCCCCTCGTCAGCCAGGCGATCTAGATGCGGCGTTTTCACAGCCGGACTTCCAAAGCATGAAAGATCTCTATATCCGAGATCGTCCGCCAACAGCAGAATAATGTTGGGGCGTTCGTCCGCGGTACATTCACTGACCCAACCGGGAAGTGCGAAGGCGGTGATGAACAATGCCAGACAAAGCACTACGTATTTTACGTTTTTCATTTCGAGTATTTATTGGAGTTACGGTCAGTGAGCCATATTTAACGGAAGCCCACCTCAGTGGAAACCATTGCGTTACGCGAGTCGGTCAGGGTGATGACCCATGTGTTAGCTTCTGCGGGCAACCCTTTGGCGACGACCTTTCCGTCAGCGATCGTGCATGGAATGGAATCCCATTTACGCGTGGAGCGCAAACCTGTCTGCGTTGTGAAATGTAGTTCGGCTTTGATGATCTTATGATCAGATTGAAACGCCGCACTGACTGAGCCATCTGCTGCGACGGTCACTTTCCCGGCTTTAGCGAGCGGCGAACCATCTTTCAAAATGGAATCGATAAAGATCTGGATTTCGGCTGGCTCCCAGCCTGCTGAATGGCTGTGACGCATGTGAGGCTGAATCCGGATGGTGCGTGGGCCCTTCACCTTAGCGTACGACTTTGCATAGCTGTCGAGCACATAGTGTTTGTCGTGGGTGCCGTTTACCCATAGGGTCGGCACGGTGCATTGATGCAGATGGCTGCCGGGGTCGTAGGCCTTTACCCACAAGCCGGCGCGTTGGCCCAGCTTGTCGATAGATGGTTTCTGTACAGATTCACCTTCGTGCAGGAACCCACAACCGTAAACCGGAACCGCCGCTTTGAAACGGTCGTCGAGCGAAGCGACCAGGCAGGTCGTATACCCGCCCCAACTGATGCCCGTAACAGCGGTGCGGTTGGCATCGACTTCGGGAAAACTTCGTAGGAGCGTGTGAGCACGCATGACACTGGCGACAGCATGATACGGCCAGTCGTCATCGATGGCGCCGCCGATGCACTCAAATTTCTGGTTCATTTCTCCGCTCTTGGCCAGTCGAACGCGGCCTGTGCGGCTTGCTCTGAGATGCGGTTTGAGATTTCCCTTTTCATCGTATTCCGGGGCGGACGGCCGCGCGCCATGAAGATCCATCGCAATAGCTGCGTAGCCACGGTTGGCCCACAGCCAGACCCAGTCGGCGAAAGCCGTGCCGCCGCCTCCATGAATGAGCACAATGCCGGGAAACTTCGTTTTGCCGGTTGCCTTCCCGAGTGTCTTTGGCGACGCGTAGAAAGCGAACACTTCGGTTTCGTTACCGCCAACTGGTTCGCCGCTATATATCAGCGACTGGACCTTCGCAGTTCTGTCTTCGATCCGGTATTCAGGCGTTTGCGTTTTCAACCGCTCAACGGGCCACACCCCCGGCTTGGCAGGCGCCTCATCCGCATTGCCAGACGGGGCAAAAACGGCAGAAACAATAAATAACGTTAGCAGGAGATATCGGGGTATCATGGGCGTCAACCGTGAAGAAAAAGAGCGGCGAACATCATCAACGGCAAGCATTGTTGGTGCACACCGATGACGGAAGCTATCGTAGTCTGTCGAAGTTAACAGGAACAGCAACTCTGCGCCGGCAACATTATCCGCCGCAACTACATTCATCACCTTGTCGCGCCGATGAAAATGCAGGCCGCAATTCGCACCGACGGTGGTCAGACAGATACACTCATTGCGGAAAACCTGATCTATAAATGTACGGCGCAGGGCATCATTCTGAAGCTCAACAACCGCTGCGTGAACAACATTGTGGCCGATATTATTGCACCGCCTCGCGGATATTACTTGTCGTTGCGGGAGGGACCAATGACCGGCGCGACCATCAAGCACAATATCTTCTACTCATCGAAAGACAACTGCACTTTTATCGATGAACTGCCGCCTGGCAGAGGCCGCACCACGGAAGATCGCAGGGGGCGAAAACTGGCGTTGTCGAAGCAGGCTGATACAGATCACAACATCTACTTCTGCGCGGCCAATCCAACATTGGGGGCGCAAATGCTGAAGAAGCAACAACAGGATGGCGTCGACGCCCATAGTCTGGCTGCAGATCCGCTGTTTGTTGATCCTGTAAAAGGCGACTTCCGGCTGAGGCCAGGTTCTCCCGCATTGAGAATGGGTATCACGCCGCTGCACATATCGAAGGCAGGACTAGCAAAATAGAAACAGATCTAATCCTATGATGAAAAAAGACTTAAGTTACAACACAGTAGAAAACTCTATGACCCGGATAATAATCCTGCTGATTGTGGTGTTCGCTTTCTTGCCGGGCGCCGGAGCAGCGGAGCTAGCCAAACCGAACATTGTTGTTTTTCTGGCTGACGACATGGGCTGGGGAGATTCGGCAACGTACGGCCACAAGCTGATTAAAACGCCCAATCTCGACAAGCTGGCGTCGCAAGGAGTGAAGCTGACTCAGTGTTATTCGGCGTGTGCTGTCTGCTCGCCGTCGCGTTCCGCGATTTTGACCGGCCGGACACCCTACCGGAATGGCGTGTACCGTCACCTGTCGGGCAATCATGAAGCTCACCTCCGAAGCAGCGAGATTACTTATCCGAAGCTCCTCCGGTCGGCTGGGTACGAAACATGTCACGTCGGCAAGTGGCATCTCAATTCCAAACCGCAGTTCAACACTTCAAAGTATCCACAGCCCGGCGACCACGGCTACGACTACTGGATGGCGACGCACAACAATGCGGAACCAAGCCACCAGAATCCCCGCAACTTCGTCCGGAATGGAAAAGCAGTTGGCGAGCTGAAGGGATTCTCAGCGCCGCTTGTTGCCGCCGAAGCGGTGCGCTGGCTGAGCGAAGTCCGCGATCGCACCAGACCATTCGTGCTTTCGGTCTGGTTTCACGAACCGCACTCGCCGATTGCGACGGACCCGCGTTTTTCTGACCTCTACAACAAGCATGCGAATAGCAAGTACATGGGCAACATCACCCAACTCGATCATGCGTTGGGCATGGTAATGGATGCGCTGGATAAGGAAGGCGTCAGCAACAACACGCTTCTGATTTTTACATCGGACAATGGCCCGGTAGCCAGATTCGGCGGCGCCACCGGAGGTTTACGAGGCGGCAAACGAAGTGACCATGAAGGTGGTATCCGCGTTCCCGGGGTCGTTCGCTGGCCCGGGCATATTAAACCGGGAACGGTTAGCGACGTCCCAGTAATCGGCACTGATATATTCGCTACGTTGCTGGAAATCACCAGCATTCCGCTGCCTGAAGATCGCACCATCGACGGCGTGAGTATGCTTCCGGCCTTCGAGGGCAAACCAGTTAAGAGAAAGACGCCGCTATTCTGGCGGACTCACGTTTCACCACCAGCAGACCGCGTGGCGCTTCGTATCGGTGACTGGAAACTGGTCGGCGACGAAACATTAGAGAAGTTTCAGCTTTATGAAATTCAAAAGGACTGGAAAGAAGAAAAGGATCTTGCCGCTACGATGCCAGAGAAAACGGAAGAAATGAAGAAGCGGCTGTTCGAAGTATGGAAAGAGATCGAAAAAGAAGGCCCTGACCATTGGTGGAAGAATGAGCATCAACAGCCGGTGCGTGGTGGGAAGGTAAACTATTAGTATCCACCAGGGTTTCAGTTGCCGGGTGCACAACGCGAATGCCAGTCTCCTAATTAAATTGGAAGTTACGGCGAAATCCGTTAACGGAGCTATTTCATGACACGCTCATATAAGCATCGAACGACGCACGCTTCGCGCCGGTTGTTTCTGAGTGCTGCTGGCGTTTCGATTGCGTTACCGTACCTCGAATCGCTTGCCGGGGCGGCGCCTGCCAGCGGGAAACCCACCATGCGGATGGTGTGTATTTCCAGTGCGCTTGGTATGAACCCGGAAGCCTTCTTTCCCAGTTCCTTCGAGCCAGACTACCAGCTCTCGCCGACTTTAAAATCGCTTGCGCCATTGCGGAAAGACTTTACGGTTTTTTCACACATGGATCATCCCGGCATCTTTACCAAGCATGCGGCGATGAATTCGCTGCTCAGCGGCGTTGATGCAAAGAAAGCATCCGCTGGCGAAAACATTTCGATGGATCAAGTGGCCGCCGCTCACACCGGCTACCAGACGCGATTTCCATCTGTGCACATTTCATTAGGTGGAGTTCAAGGAGCGTCGTGGACAGCTTCGGGCATTAAAGTGCGGGAGGAATCCGATCCGCTTTCCTTATTCCGCAAGCTGTTTGTAAATGACCCCGTCGCCGCGAAACGCGCGCGTCAACTTGAACTGGAACAACAGGGAAGCGTTCTCGACCTCGTGCGAAGTCAGGCCGCGCGGCTGGAGAAGAGCGCCAACCCCGCGGATCGCAGAAAGCTCGACGAGTATCTTACGGCAATCCGTGAGGCCGAGTCGCGCATTCAAGGCATCCGCCGCTGGCAGGACATCCCCAAGCCCGCAGTCGATTTTGATGACTCCGTGAAAGCGCACGGAAATATGGACTACCCGGTGCTTTCGCCGTTGATGTTCGACCTACTGTTCCTTGCGATCGAGTCGGACAGCAGCCGGGTATTCACCGCCGGTTTCGGCATGCACAACCACGTGATTGAAATCGACGGCGTCACCGGCGGCTATCACGGCCTTACTCACCACGGCAACCTGCCAGACCGCCTGCGTCAGCTTCGTATCATCGACGCGTTCTATATCGAGCAGATGGCCCGGTTTATGGCAAAGCTGAAAAGCAAGAAGACGCCCGGCGGAAACCTGTTAGATGAAACGATGGTTTTTTTCGGAAGTTGCCTGGGTGATGCTTCGCGACATTCGAACCGGAATCTGCCGGTCATTCTTGCCGGTGGAGGTTTTAAGCACGGTTCGCACATGAACGCCATGCAGCGGAACGGGCAGCAGACCCCGCTAAACAATCTTTTCACCACAATGTTGCAGCGATTCGGCGTTGAAATCAACCGTTTTAACAACGCCACCGGAACAGTGGAATTAAAGTAGCGACATATGACTTCAATAGACCTACGAATCTGCGGGCTGCTTATTGTCCTGTGTGTTCCGGCTCTTGCTCCGGCCGCTGACGATATCGCGTTGAATCAGACTTTTTTCAATAAGTACTGCACCGCGTGCCACGGACCAGAGAAGCAGGAGGGGGAGCTTCGCTTCGACCAGGTTAAATCTCTAGACACTGCTACGCTCGAGGCCATCTACGAACAGCTTGCGAGTCGATCGATGCCTCCGGACGACCAGCCGCAACCATCACCGGCTCTGCGCAAAACGCTCATGCGTGAAGTGCTCAAGAGTGCACAGGTGAATTCCACCATCGCTGCCACAGGTCTCCGGAGGCTTAATAAACGCGAATATGGCAACACCGTGCGAGACCTGCTGGGACTGCACAAAGGAATCTTCGATCCTGGGGAATACGTCTACGATGACGAGATTGACGAAGGGTTTGACACGACGGCGGAATCGCTCGTCATGTCGAACCAGTTGCTTATGGAATACATGCAAGCCGCGGATAAAAGTCTCCGGCATGCGTTGTTCACAAGCGGGAACTCGCGGCCTGCGTCGCGCGTCGTAGATGTCAAAACTGGAAGCATGAAGGGCGTTGGCGGTTCGCGTTATATCAACAACCACAAGGATCACATCATCTGCCGGTGTGGTGGCAAAGCTATGGTGTACGACGGGCGGGCGACACGTACTGTGACCACTCCTGGCCGCTACACCATCTCGGTTACAGCCTCCGCCATCGATAGAGATGCGTATCCCGTCAGGTTCGCCCCCGCAAAAGGCCCAGTCATCATGGGCTTTGGCGTCCAGCAGGACGCCGCCGCAAGCGTCTCTGGTACGGCGCACCTGTTGAAGACATTTGAATTGAAGGACAACGTTGAACAGACCTTTACCTTCGATACATGGATCGACAAGGACCACTTCCCCTATTTCTCTTTCGTCAATGGCTCCAGCAAGCCGATCACTCAGGTCCGCGCCGGCATCCGGCAGCGCAAGCTCAAACCATCGGAGGCAAAGAAGCCTTACCGTGGCCCTGGCATCCGCATCAGCGCGTTTCGAATCGAAGGCCCTTTTATCGACGAGTGGCCGCCGGCATCGATTCGCACAACCTATGACACGGACAAAATTCCAGATTTCGCAGACGCTGCCGCCCGGCGGGATCTGGTACTCAGATTTGCAAAGCGGGCGTTCCGTAGGCGAGTGACAGAGAAAGAAGTCGCGCCCTATGTTGCATTCATGGAGAAGCAACGCCGCGGCGGCGCAAGCTGGCACGAAGCGACTATTAGAACGTTCGCTGCGATGATGAGTTCCGTGGACTTCCTTTACATTCGCGAGAATCAAGGCGAACTCGATGCGTATGAACTCGCCAACCGCCTATCGTACTTCTTTTGGGGCACGATGCCGGATGACGAGTTATTCCGTCTTGCCGGAGCAGGCAAGCTAAAGGAGCCGGCACTCTTGCGCAGACAGATATCGCGAATGCTCAACGACCCGCGGTCAGAGCAATTCAGCACAAGCTTCGCCACGCAATGGCTTGCTCTCGACAAACTGGGAACGATGCCTCCTGATGCGAAGGGTGAGTTCCGGGCGTACTACAAAGCCGGACTTGAAGCGGCAATGCTCGAGGAGACTCACCAGTTCTTCCGCTACGTGCTGCACAAAAACCGCAGTGTGCGGGAATTCCTCGATTCGGACTATTCGTTCGTCAACAAGAGCCTTGCAAACCATTACGGCGTACCGTTCGAAGAGGAAAACAAAGACGAATTCGTACGTGTCACCTTTCCTGCTGATGTGAAACGCGGCGGTCTTCTCGGGCACGCCAGCATTCTGACTCTTTCTGCTAACGGAGTTGAAACGTCTCCTATTGAACGTGGAGTGTGGGTGCTGGCTGAGTTGCTAGGCACTCCTCCACCGCCGCCCCCTAAGGCCGTGCCGGCGCTAACGCCGGATCTGAATGGCGCCGTGACCGTGCGCCAGATGCTAGAGAAGCACCGCGCCGACCCGGCTTGCATCAAATGCCATCGCAGAATGGATCCGCTCGGATTCGCGCTCGAAGCATTCGACCCCATTGGCCGCTACCGCACGAAATACTCGAAGACTCAGTCCATCAGCACGCACGGAGATTACCTTGGCAAAGCATTTACGGATGTAACCGCGCTTAAGCAGATTCTGTCAAGCGACATTCAGCCATTTGCGCGAAGTTTGATCGTCCGCATAGCGGAATACGCCAAAGGGCGAAAGCTTGTAGCGGCGGATTACGCGACCGTGGAAGCACTTGTTGAGGCAGCCGGAAGGAATGGCTTCAAGTTCAAAGACATTGTATTGAGCATTGCTTCCAGCAATCTGATGACTAGGCGATGAAGCCACTACATTGGTGTTCGCGAATTCCCTCAAAGGCATGTGATCAAAAAGCAGCGAAAACAGATTTCAAAGTAACACCATGAAATTCACTCAACTGATTCAACTAGCCGGGCTGCTACTTCTAACGCCATACGGCTTGCTTGCTGCGGAACAACCGCCGAATGTTGTTCTGATCTTTGCCGATGATCTCGGTTACGGCGACTTGGGCTGTTACGGCGCCACCAAAGTGCAGACACCCAACATCGACCGGCTGGCGGTGGAAGGCCGTCGCTTCACCGATGCCCATTCGGTTTCGGCGGTCTGCACGCCGTCACGCTATGCGCTACTTACAGGGCAATACCCGGTCCGTGCAAACGACGGCAGAGGCGTCTGGGGACCTGCCCCCATCACTTCAAAGCTGATTGTGGACACCGGCAAGACCACGATAGCGGACGTCTTTAAACGTAGCGGCTATGACACTGCGGTGATCGGCAAATGGCATCTGGGATTCGGCAAAGAAAAGAACAGCTGGCAGGAACCACTACGCCCCGGTCCGCAGGATCTTGGCTTCGATTACTACTTCGGAATGCCTGTTGTTAACAGTGCTCCCCCTTATGTCTATGTAGAGAACGATCGTGTGGTGGGGAGCGACCCCGACGATCCGCTTGTGTATCTCGGCAGGAATGCGAAGAACGCTACACCGATTACGCCGATACCGCCAGAAGCCGCGAATCGCGGTCGCAATGTATTTGGCGGGGCGAAGAAAGCCCACAAACTGTTCAACGACTATCAGGTCGGAACAACAATCGCAAAGAAGTCCGTTGAATGGATCAATCAGCGCAAAAAAGACAAACCGTTCTTTCTGTATCTGGCGACAACGAACATTCATCACCCGTTCACGCCGGCAAAACGCTTTCAAGGCACCAGTCAATGCGGACTTTATGGCGACTTTATCCACGAACTTGACTGGATCACCGGCCAGGTACTTACGTGCCTCGAAAATAACGGACTAAGCGACAACACGCTGGTGATCTTCACCAGCGACAACGGAGGTATGTTTAACTTCGGCGGGCAGGCTGCGTTTAGGGCCGGGCACCGGCAGAACGGCAGCCTGCTGGGGTTTAAGTTTGGCGTCTGGGAGGGCGGCCATCGCGTGCCAATGATTGTCCGCTGGCCCGGCAAGGTGAAGGCGGGAACCATTTCGAACCAGTTGATCGGCAACGTCGATATGCTGGCGACGTTTGCGGCATTGACCGGACAGAAACTCGACAAAGCGCAACAGGCGGATAGCGTCGATATGCTTCCCGCCTTTGTAAGTGAACCCGGGGAACAGATCCGCGAACATCTCATTCTCGCCCCGCACAAGGGCTCGCATCTGTCAGTTCGGCAAGGAAAGTGGATGTACATCCCGCGGCAAGGCAGCGGTGGGTTCGGAGGAAAAACTCCCAACAGCCACACATTCGCCGGGCCGCCCGCTGCAACTTTTGTGGGCTCAGTGAACAGCGACATTGTAGACGGAAAAATCAGGAAAGACGCGCCGCCCGCGCAACTCTACGATCTGACCGCAGATGTCAATCAGACGAAGAACGTTTACAACGCTCATCCCGGCGTCGTCGAAAGACTGAACACGCTGCTGGCGCGTTACAGCCCCAAACCTAGCGGACCTAAGAAGAATACTAGCCCGCGTAAGCCAGCCAGAAAAACAGCGGCGACGCCAAGCAAACGGAGGGCATCGTTCGATTTTGAATCGGGCAAACTTGCCCCCTGGAAAGTAGTTGAAGGCAAGTTCGGCCACGTCATTGGAAGCCGGACGAAGTTCTTCAGGAATGCGCGGGAATATAACAAACAGGGTAAGTACTACCTGACAACGCTGGAATCTGCAGCCAGCGCTGAGCGTGGCATGGACGCGCAGACCGGAGTTATCGTTTCGCCGCTCTTCATACCGGACGGCGGCAACATGACGTTCCGCGTGGGCGGAGGCGGCGGAGCCAAGGTCTATGCGGCGCTTTGTACGGCGGACGGTAAAGAAGTTCAATACGCACGGGGAATCAACGATCAGGAAATGCAGGAGCGTCTGTGGAACCTTACGCCGCACGCCGGGAAAAAGATGTTCATCAAGATTGTGGATCAATCACAAAGTGGCTGGGGCCACATTACCGTTGACGACTTCCAGTTCGATGCGAAAGTCTTGCAAGAGCATCCCGCACTGTTGCCGCCGGGAACGCGTAACAGTTCGGGCGATCCCACCGCGAACGCCCCCGGCGCAGGCTGCACTGCGAGGCAGACCAGGCCCAACTTCGTGATCATTTTCACAGACGACCAGGGATACGCCGATCTCAGTTGTTTCGGCGGCGAACATGTCCGCACGCCACGCATCGACCAGATGGCGGCTGGGGGCATGAAACTGACAAGCTTCTACGTGGCCGCTCCGCTATGTACTCCATCCCGGGCGGGTTTGATGACCGGCTGTTATCCCAGGCGAATCGATATGGCTTACGGATCGGACTTCGCCGTTCTACTCGCAGGCGACAAAAAAGGATTGAACCCGGGCGAAATGACCATCGCCGAAGTGCTCAAGTCAGCGGGATATACGACCGGAATATTCGGAAAGTGGCATCTGGGTGACCAGCCCGCTTTCCTACCGACCCGGCAGGGATTCGATGAATTTTTCGGCATACCATACAGCCACGACATTCATCCGTTTCATCCACGGCAGTCGCACTTCAACTTTCCGCCGTTGCCGTTGCTGGAGAATGAAGAGGTGATCGAAACCGATCCGGATGCTGACCATCTCACACGCCGCATTACTCAGCGGGCGGTCAAGTTCATCGAAGCCAACAAGGATAAGCCGTTCTTTCTTTACGTGCCTCACCCGGTTCCGCATGCTCCGCTGCATGTGTCTGAACCATTCATGGCAAATGTTCCCGCAACCGTTAAAGCGAAGCTAAAAAAAGAGAAACGCGTTGACTACGCAACAAGGAGAAAGCTCTTCCGGCCAGCGATCAGCGAAATCGACTGGTCAGTGGGACAGATTCTCGATGCACTGAAAAAGCATGGCGTCGAAGATAACACACTTTTGATTTTCACCTCCGACAACGGACCGGCGATCGGGAAAGCAACGCCATTACGTGGAAGAAAGGGCAGCACGTTCGAAGGCGGCATGCGCGAGCCAACCGTGATCCGCTGGCCCGGAAAGATCCCAGCTGGTGGGATGAATAATGAGCTCATGACCACAATGGATCTGCTTCCGACGTTCGCCAGGCTGGCCGGTGCTGCACCACCCGCGGAACGTACAATCGATGGAAAAGACATCTGGCCAACCCTCACCGGGAAATCAGGCACGCCACATAAAGCGTTTTTCTACTACCGGGATAATTCACTGAACGCGGTAAGGTCGGGCAAGTGGAAGCTTCATCTCAAAGACGGCGCTGCTGTGCAACTTTGCGACCTGGACAACGATATTGGTGAAAAGCAGAACCTGATTAAGGATCAACCAGAAGTTGTCAGGATGCTCACGGGTTACGTAAAAACCTTCGAAAAAGACATTGCAGAGAACAGCCGGCCAGCCGGTTTTGTTAAAGACCCAAAACCTTTGAAGATTACAGCCACAGAATCAGCGTTAGCAGTTCCGCCAGAGCCTGACTCAGCACCTTAGAGGTCGCAACCCGCGTGGGACGTAACTTTCAAAACAACATGAAATAACACTGATGATACATGCCCGCTCTTTACTCCTGTTGCTCTGCGCACTGCAAGCTGCCGTGTTCTACGGCGAGGTCTTTGCGGCGGAGCCCCCGCCCAACGTCATCCTGGTAATGACTGACGACCAGGGCTGGGGGGAAGTGGGTTTCCACGGCAACAAGGTGCTGAAGACTCCCAACCTCGATCGGTTTGCCGCAGAGGGAATCGAGTTAACAAACTTCTACGTTTCACCGATGTGTACGCCCACACGTTCTTCATTGATGACGGGCCGCTACCATTTCCGCACGGGCGCCCACGATACATACATTGGGCGCAGCAATATGAAACCGCAGGAAACCACGATCGCTGAGATTTTTGCGGCTGCTGGTTACCGGACAGGCATCTTTGGCAAGTGGCATCTGGGCGAGAACTACCCGATGCGAGCCGCAGACCAGGGGTTTCAGAAGGTCGTTGTGCATGGCGGCGGGGGCATCGGCCAGTTTGCAGACTTTCCCGGCAACTCGTACTGGGACCCGGTGCTGCTTTACAACGACAAGTTTGCGAAAGCCAAAGGTTATTGCACCGATATTTTTATCGATGAGTCGATCCGCTTTGTGAAGCAGAACCGCGATCAGCCGTTTTTCTGCTATCTACCGTTGAATGTTCCCCATTCGCCATTCGATGTAGCAAACAAATTCCGCGAGCCTTACGACAAACAGAAACTGGCCGACCCGGACGGGCGGAAATGGGTGGCGCCAATCTATGGCATGATCAGCCAGTTCGACGGCGCCTTTCAACGCCTGCTCAACGCTGTGGAAAACATGGGAATCAGAGAAAACACCATTGTCATTTTCATGAGCGATAACGGCCCGAATTCGACTTACTACACAGCCGGGTTACGCGCCAAGAAAGGCAGCGTCTACGAAAACGGAATACGCTCACCGTTTGTCATCCAATGGCCGAAGGGCTTCCGGGGGCGCCGGAAATTCAACGATCCCGCAATGCACATCGATCTTCTCCCGACCCTCGCAGACGCATGCGGCATCAAGCTGCCAGCCGGTTTAAAGATAGACGGAAGAAGCATCCTGCCACTGCTTTCCGAAAAGGTAAGCCAGCTTCCGCAGCGATATCTCTTCATGCAGCACAACCGCGCGAACGTGCCGCAAAAAGGTAACAACTGTATGATCCGGAAGGGGCCGTGGAAGGTCGTGAAAAACACGAGTAAGCGCGGCAACTATGAGCTTTACAACATCGATAATGACCCTCGCGAAAAGACGAACCTCGCAGAGCAACACCCCGATAGAGTTCAGACTTTCGTCCGCGAATATGAAAAGTGGTTCGACGATGTAACCGCAGAACTAAAACGCGACAATGGCATGCCTTATCCGGTTGAACTCAACCCGGTTCAAAAATACGACTTCCGCTTTACCTGGCAGGACTGGTGGGGAGAAAACACTGGCTGGCGTCCCACCAATTATGGCCGCTGGAGGATGAACAACCTCGCGCTGATCGATCGCTTCGATATCACGATCGTTCCGCATCGCCAGCATCCTGGTAGGGCCGGCACGGTCAAGTTCATCTGGCAGGGGAAAACTATTGAGAAGTCGTATGAGAGGCTTCCAGTCACTGTCGAGTTAGAGAATGTCGAACTGGCCAAGGGAACGGGTTTCATGGAAGCCCAGTTTCACGCTGCTGGCAAGATGTGGGCAGTACAGGAAGTACAGATCAGGCCGCATTCCGCACCGAAGACGACACGAACACCTGAAAAACCGGTCGCCAGGGCGACCAGGCCCGTCGCCAGCGTGCCTCTGCCAACCAGATCGTTGCCGCTTCCGGCAGTCCGCGGACAGTTCGTTCGTATCGAGTTGCCTGGCAAGAATCGCGTGTTGTCACTGGCTGAAACTGGCGTCTTCGAAAAGGGAATCAACATCGCCCTGAAAAAGAAAGCGACGCAATCCACGGTGGCGTTCAGCGGTGATCCAGCGCGCGCCGTAGATGGCAATACCGACGGCAGCTATCACAATCTGTCGGTATCGCATACCAGGTTGAAGGGAACCGATCCCTGGTGGGAGGTAGATCTGGGGCGCAGTGCAAACGTCGAGCAGATCCTTATCTACAACCGGACGGACAGCCACGGGGAACGCCTGGAAGGGTTTACGCTGAAGATCCTCGATGCGCAGCGAACAGTAGTGTTCTCGAAGCAGAACATTCCACAATCCGCAGTCGTCTCGTTTTTGCAGAAGGGGGCGAAGCCGGCACAGATCATCAATCCGAGCAAAGCTAACCGCGCGGAGGACATGCTTTTTCCCGGCACAAAAACAGATTTCCGCGGTTACGACCGCTACGACCGGATCCAGACGGCGGCCGGGCATTTTTCAGTTGTCTGTCCAAAGAAGCCTGCGCCAGGAAAACCCTGGTTGTGGAGGAGCTTATTCTGGGAGGCGATTCGAAAGGTCAGCGACGCTGATCTCAAGCTCGTCGATGAGGGATACTATGGGCTACGCGTTCCCTTCGTTGTACGGTGGCCGGCAAAAATTAAGCCTGGATCCGTGCTCAACCACCCTGTGACATCGCTCGACATCGGGGCAACGTCGCTCGCTCTTGCTGGCGGCAAAGCAAGGCAGGCAGGACTGCACGGCCAGGACATCACCGATTACATCGCCGGGCGATCAACGGCTGCTCCGCACGACGTTCTGTACTGGCACACAGGCGGTAGTCCCAAAGATATTAGCGGAGTAATGCGTGAAGGCGACTACAAAATGCTGGCTCAACGTGGCCGCGTTCAGTTGTTCAACATCAAAGAAGATCCTACCGAGTCGGCAGATCTTGCTAGTACCGCACCACAGCGGGTTACGCGTATGCTATCGCGATGGAAAGCATGGAATGGCAACAATAAGCCGCCATTATGGAGAGTGATCAAGAGTAGACAGGCGAAGAACGCTTACCAGTATGCCAGTTACGAATGGCTCAAAGGAACGCCACACTACAAGGCGCCCGGGAATCCGCCGGCTGAGGAGGAATCAACAGCAGATCAGCCCAGCGGCGAAAGATGATGCCGGTAAACCGCGCAAGAAGATTTTGCATTCATCCGAAACTGGAGCCGGGATACAAAGACGTTATTTTCGAAGGCGGGACCGCGTACCGTTCATCTTCCACTCGCCGGCTCCCAATATAGAATCTGCTGTGTCCCGCGTGAGTAGCAACATCCAAGCGATCCGCTGCAGTTTCATCACGCATTCACTATCCAGCGGCGCCAGCGTGAAGGATGTGCAAGATATTGCAGGCCATGCGACGCCCACAACGAGGATGAACGTCTACGCCAAAGTGCAGGACGAAGGTAAGCGGCAGGCAGTGAACAGCGCGAATAAAATGCTCAATATCACGCAGGATTCACGCAAGCCGAAATCTTAAGAGGGCTGCAAGGAGCATCTGCCCCTTGTTTTCAGCAGTAGCGGAGAAGGGATTCGAACCCCCGACACGCGGATTATGATTCCGCTGCTCTAACCAACTGAGCTACTCCGCCGTGGTTGCAGATTGGGTCTGCAATCTTCATGTAGGGAAATGATACCGCAATATCTGGCTTAGTAAAGGTGGTTGTGGGACTCGTTGGGAACTGGGAAGTACGCGGGTCCGCGGGTGGGAACTCTGCGGGGGCGTGGTTGAGGCTTCAAGGGTCGGACGGAGCGTCGCCGTCAACCGTGGGTGATTGTGGCTGCTGCTGTGCCAGCCGCCTGAGTTTATCTTCTACGGTGCGGACATCTGGTATGCCGTAAAATCCGAAGACCTGCCATCTTTCTGCTCCTTCCGAATCGCGGTAGGGACGTTTCGCGAATAGGACGTCGCCCGATCCATCCATTGCTTCGTTACGGGAGATATCATTCAGGTCTTCGGGGGCGAAGCTGCGGATCCGTAGCGGAAATTTCAAAGGGAATGAATACACGGTTACGAAAGTGACAACCCGGTGCTGCGTCACCACGTAGATCGTGTGGCGCGCCATGTAGTAAGACCAGTAAGGCGCGGAGAGCAGCCCCAAGCCCGGTATGAGTCCTGGCAATCCAAGTATGGGGATAAGCAGATGGAATACGTCGAACTCTTCGCTTTCTAACGCTGGCCTTGCCGCAAAGCTAATCCAGAAAATCATGAAGATGACAACTGGAAGCGCGAACAGAAAGAGTAATGTTGATGACGACGTAAAAAACCGCGGTGCTGGAGCGCCGCACCACTCAATCCGCTCGTCGCCGGCGAGTTCTTTGGAAACGATGGGGGCGAATCTGGGTGGAACGGATGATGACATGCGCGATCCTTAGGTCAGTTTCTGCGGGGCGGCGGGTCTGGCAGGTTTTGCAGAAGAAGGTGCTGCGTTGGGCCTGGACGATGCGGGTGATGGGGGTTTTCTGGCAGGCGGGGCAGATTTCGCCTTCGCGGGCGTAAACGCGGTGATGGTTCTGGTAGCCGCCGGCTTTGTTTAAGGCGTTGCGGTAGGTGCCGTCGCTGAGGGTGGAGCCTTCGTATCTGATGGCCGTGTGGAGCACTTTGCCGATGTACTGATGAATGGCTTCCCACTGGGCAATGGTAAGCCGGTTGCACCTGGTTTGGGGGTGGACGCCTGCGTAGTGCAGGATTTCTGAGGCGTAGAGGTTGCCGATGCCGGCGACGGCGCGCTGGTCGAGTAGGGCGACTTTGATTTCCCGGCTGCTCTTTTTTAGATGCTGCTGGAGCTGCGTGGCGGTGATTTGCAGCGCATCGGGGCCGAGTTTTGCCGGGCCATATTGGATGTCCACCTCATCGGCGGTGAGCAGCCGGATGGAACCAAGGCCGCGGCGGTCCCAATAAAGCAGCTCCTTCGCGGCGGCGCCCTTTATCTGCATGCGGAACCGCAGATAGAGGTCATCCGGCGAATCTGCCAGCAGCACCAGGCCTGTCATCCGCGGTTCGAAAATCATCGTATCGCCGGAACTGAGTCGCAGGGCTACTCTTTTACCAATGCGGTCTACAGTCTCGATGGTCTTTCCTTTCACACGCGACATCATGTCGCATGGTTCTGGTGAGATCAGCAACGGCTTGCGGGGGCACGGTGCCCGCTGCACACCGATGATCACGCCGCCTACAACGGGCAGCACTCCGCGACGCATGGTTTCTACTTCTGGCAGTTCAGGCATGTTTGATTCGTGGATGGAAACCCGGCCCCGGCGGTTGCCGCCCCTTGACCAATATTTTAGGGCGGTCGAGAATCGTCGGTTCTCTCGCGTATTATCATAGATGGCCTTCACCCGGCCTTCGACACCAGGCATACCATGAGCGATACCACAACCGCATCGATGCAGATGCCCGATGCAAACGGCAGATTTGGCGAGTTCGGCGGACGATACGTTCCCGAGACACTGACCCGTGCACTCGTTGAGCTGGACGCAGCCTACGAAGAAGCCAAAGCCGACGAAGCCTTTCAGTCGCAGTTGCAGTCACTGCTGCACCATTATGTCGGCCGTCCTTCGCCGATTTATCACGCCGAGCGGCTTTCGGAAAAATGCGGCGGCGCACAGATCTGGCTGAAACGCGAGGATTTGAACCACACCGGCGCCCATAAAATCAATAACACGCTGGGGCAGGCCCTGCTGACATTGAGAATGGGCAAAAAACGCGTGATTGCTGAAACCGGCGCCGGTCAGCACGGTGTGGCGACGGCGACAGCCTGTGCGCGGTTCGGGCTGCCTTGCATCGTCTATATGGGTGCGGAAGATATCCGCCGGCAGGCGCCGAATGTGTTCAGCATGAAACTGCTGGGCGCCGAAGTGCGGCCTGTTGAAACGGGTTCGCGGACGCTGCGTGACGCGATTAACGAAGCGATGCGAGACTGGATGTCGAGCGTGGGAGACACGCACTACATCCTTGGCTCCGTAGTCGGACCGCATCCCTTCCCGCGGATTGTCCGCGATTTCCAGGCCGTAATTGGCCGCGAAACCCGCCAGCAGACGATGGAAATGCATGGCCGTCTGCCCGATGTGGTGGTGGCCTGTGTGGGCGGCGGCAGCAATGCGGCGGGTATGTTCTATCCGTTTGTGGAAGATACGCAGGTGGAACTGGTCGGCGTGGAAGCAGGCGGCCGCGGCGATGTGCCGGGCGACCATGCTTCGCCCCTTACCTACGGCAGCCCGGGCGTTCTGCATGGCAGCATGAGCTACGTGATGCAGAACGACGATGGTCAAACCTGCGACGTGCACTCAATCTCGGCGGGCCTGGATTACCCAGGCGTTGGTCCGGAGCATAGCTACTGGAAAGACACTAGCCGCGTGCAGTACACCTGCTGTAACGACACGGATGCACTGAACGCATTTGGCGAACTGGCTTCCAGCGAAGGAATTCTACCCGCACTCGAAAGTTCGCACGCGGTTGCCAAGGCGATGGAAATCGCGGCGAAGCGGCCCTCGCACGAGCGGGTGATGGTCTGCCTATCGGGTCGCGGAGATAAAGACGCGGCCGAAATCGCACGCCTCCGCGGCGACATGTAACTTCTTTCCCGGTAACACTTTGGAATGGAGGCTACATGTCCGCCATTGATACGCTTTTCGCCAGTCTGAAGTCGCAAGGTCAAAAGGCTTTTATGCCTTTTATCACCGCCGGCGACCCCGATCTGGAATTCACCGCCGCGGTGCTGGAACGGCTCGATGCGGCGGGATCGCACATGTGTGAGGTGGGGATTCCGTACAGCGATCCGATTGCCGACGGCCCTGCAATACAGGCGTCGTACACACGGGCCCTGGATGCGGGCGTGCAACTGGACGGCATTCTTTCGACGCTGGGCGGGGTGAAGATGCAGGCGCCCGTCGTAACGATGGTCAGCTACGCGATCATTTACCGCCGCGGCATCGAAAACTATATCGCAGCTGCGAAAGCTGCTGGGGTTGCGGGCGCCATCGTGCCCGATCTGCTGGTGGAGGAAGCGCCGGCGATGGCGGAAGTGTGCGAACGTGAGGATTTCAGCCTTATTCAGCTTGTAACGCCGACCACACCTCGCGAACGCGCGTTGCAGATTGCGGAAACGTCCAGCGGCTTCCTTTACTATGTATCTGTCACGGGTATTACCGGCGAGCGGGAAGGTCTGCCCGATGGCGTTGTGGAAAATGTCGGCTGGCTCCGTGAGCAGTCTCCGTTGCCGGTCTGCATCGGTTTTGGCATCAGCCAGCCAGAGCATGTAAAAATGCTTTCTCCTGTGGTTGATGGCGTGATCGTAGGCTCGGCGATCGTTCGTCGCATTGCCAAAGCCGCGGAAGAGCCGCGTGAAGCCGTGCTGGACGATGTCGAACAATACGCCCGTTCACTGATTGCAGCGCTGTAGAGCCACCGGCATTCGCTGACTCTTGACTTCGCGCCGCCGAATTCTACGCGGTGGGGGCTTGTAGGAACGTGATAGCTTGTGCAGAATTTCACAATCTCCAACACCTCTGCTCGCAACCCTTTTACGGGTTTAATGTCACATGACTCTGGCTGAGTTTTTCATCTCAACATGCGGATTGCCCTCCTGGCTGGGCTATCTGGCTGCCGCGTTGATCCACTGCGTTCTGATCATTCACGTCGTCGCCGTGGGAGCACTGCTCTTTATCTGGGCGGAACGTAAAGTGTCCGGCCGCATCCAGGACCGCTTGGGTCCGACCCGCACCGGCGGCGCCTTCGGCTGGCTACAAGGTCTGGCAGACGGTATCAAGCTGCTGACCAAAGAAGACATCACGCCCAAAGAGGCGGATGCGTTGCTCTTCAAACTGGCGCCGTACATTAGTTTCTCTGCCAGCTACGCGGCTTTTATTGCGTTGCCTTTCGCCGATGGATTTGTCGCCCAGCACATTAACACGGGCGTGTTCTTCATTCTGGCGATCCTGGGGCTGGAAGTTTTCGGCGTGATTCTGGCCGGCTATGCTTCCGGGTCGAAGTGGTCGCTGTTCGGCGGCATGCGTGAAGCCGCTCAGGTGGTAAGTTACGAAGTGCCGCTAGGCATGTGCGTTGTCATTCCCGTGTTCCTCTGCGGCACGATGAATCTGGTGACCATCGCCAACATGCAGGCCGGCCTGTTTACGAACTGGCTGATCTTTCACGATCCGTTCACCTTCTGCGTGTTCTGGGTGTATTTCACCTGTGCCGTGGCCAGCGTGAACCGGGCCCCGTTTGACCTGGCGGAAGCCGAGTCGGAACTGGTGGGCGGTTTCCATACCGAGTACTCCGGCATGCGGTGGAGTATTTTCTTCATGGCCGAGTACGGCTCGATGTTCTTGGTCAGCGGTCTGGCAAGTATTCTGTTCTTCGGCGGCTGGAACGGACCGTTCCCCATTGTTTCGATGGTGACCGGCGCGTTGGCTTCCGTCACCGGCGATTACCACCCAATTGTCGTTTACCTGGGCAATGTTGCCGGCTGTATCAACTTCATGTTGAAAGCATCGCTAGGCGTGATTGTGATGATCTGGGTGCGGTGGACCTTGCCGCGACTACGAATTGACCAGGTGATGGCCACCTGTCTGAAATACTGTGTGCCCCTGGCGGCTGCTTGCTTTGTTGGCGCCGTGGCCTGGACATCGTTCCTGCCGGGGCTGACGCTTAACTCGCCTTTAGTGCCCGGTACAAAGCCGCGCGGCGAAGTTCGCGAACATTGGGTTGTTCCGCCTGTTGTGGCGGAAGAAACCGATGGTGAAGCAGAAGAAACTGACGGCGAAGAATCGCCTGCCGTTGCACAGAATGTAGAAACAGCATTTAAGCGAGGTGAGCGGTGATGCTGCTGGCAGCGTTCGACTGGTACCAATTTTTCTTCGTCATGTTTGCGGCGATTGCCTGCCTGTTTGCTGCAGGTGTTGTGTTTTCGACCAACATTGTGCGGATGGCCTTCTATCTCATCATCTCACTCGGCGCCACCGCCGGGCTGTTCTTCCTGGCCGGGGCTGAATTCGTCGGCGCCATGCAGTTGATGATTTATGTCGGCGGTACGCTGGTGCTACTGATTTTCGGTGTGATGTTAACCGCCAATGCATCATTCATCTCCATGAAAACGCGCGGCGGCGAATGGATACTGGCAGCCATCTTCGGCGGTCTGCTGCTGACGATGCTGATCTATGCTGCGTTTCAGGTTCCAAGCTGGAAGACGCCGCGTGAAGATGTGTCTTCGCTGGAAATCGCAGACTCCAAACAGTCAGCCCCGATCGGTCTGGCAGTCGTCGGCGTCCGCGTGGATAAGCTCGACGAAGAAGACGAAAACCTCGCGGAAGGAATGTCCGGCTATCTGCTGCCTTTCGAAATTGTATCGGTCCATCTGCTGGTCGTACTCATTGGCGCCGGCTACATGGCCCGGACCAAGAAGGTCGCACCAGGCGGACTTGCTGTGCGGCCCGCAGCGCCGCGTGACCGCAAGTTCCCGCTGTTTGTCATGCTCGTTGTAGGCGCCGGTCTGCTCGCGAATCTGGCGACGGGCGTGGCTTGCTTCCTGTTCGCCCCCCAGATACTTGATGAGATCGTAAAAGCGGGCAGCGTCGTGAGCGAAACGGGATTGATGGCGGCCGGCGTCCTGCTGGTGGTCAACGCCGCCTTGCTGGCTGCTGTGCTGGGCTGGCAGAAATGGGCGTTGTTCGCCTTGGGCCTGACAACCATTGCGTTGCCGCTGGTGTTGTGGGCAAGCGGACTTTCGATCATCTGGGCCGTGATTGTATTTGTAGCTGCCGCGGCTCCGCTGGCTTTGATGTATTACCTGATTTGCAGCGGCGAAAACAACGTCTGCTCGCAGATGGATTAGGTCTGATGGAACTAATTGCACAAATAACGGTTTCGCACTATCTCGCCGTCGGCGCGGTGCTGTTTGTACTTGGCGCCGTTTGCATGGCGACCAAGCGGAACGCGCTGGGTGTGCTGATGGGCATTGAACTGGTGCTCAACGGCGCGAATGTGAACCTGGTGGCGTTCGGCAGCAAATACCTACGCGAAGACACGCTGGGGCTGGACGGCTCGTTGATGGCGTTGTTCGTGATTGTGCTGGCTGCTGCCGAGGCGGCCGTCGCACTTGCGATTGCCCTGAATTTTTACAACAACCATGCGACGATCGACGTGGACAGCGCCGACGACCTCAAGGGCTGATCGCAGCTTTACACTTGTGACCGGCAACTCTAACCGGCGACCGGAACTCAATGGATACCGCACTGATACCTGTACTGCTGGCGCTCGCGGTTCTCGCTCCGCTAACAGCCTTCTTTATCAACCTGGTTGCAGGCAAGTACCTGCAGTTCGCTGCGGCGGTCATCTCGATGGTGGCTATCCTGTTCGCTGCCGCGATGTCGTACCTGTCGCTGGCCTTGTGGCTCTCTGACCACTATCCCGTTGCACAACACCACGACCACGGCCATCACGAGGCCGGCGAACACCCCGGTGAGCATCACGACGGTGAAGAGGGCAAGCACGATAAAGATCACGACGGCAAGCCAGCCGACAAAAAGCACGCAGGCGAAGACCACCCCGAAAAAGAACACCCCGCAGACGAAACCAAGCACGACGATAAACCCGCCGCGTCGAAAGACGGCGAAGCCGAAGACGAAGGTAAAGAGGGCGAAGCTGGCCACGCCGGCGAAGAAGGCGGCGAGAAAAAAGACCACGGCGGTAAAGACCACGGGGATGATGAGCATCACGCCACATCCAAGCCGCACCTGACCGGCGTCTATTATGTGCTGGGCGTGTTTGGCAACATGCAGATGGATATCAGCTATTACATCGACACGCTGACCATCGTCATGTTCTGCATGGTTACGCTGATTGCATCATGCATTCACTTGTACGCCATGGGCTACATGCACGAAGAGCTGCACGACGTAACCGACCACGAAGTCACCAATGCGGATGGCACGCACCTGCACCGCCCCGGCCGGTTCCATCGCTTCTTCCAGGCGTTGTCTCTGTTCTGCTTCAGCATGCTGGGCCTGGTGCTGGCGGGCAACATCGCGATGGTGTTTGTCTTCTGGGAACTGGTTGGTATCTGTTCGTACTTCCTGATCGGTTTTTACGTTGAACGGCACAGCGCTTCGACGGCGGCCAATAAAGCATTCATCGTCAACCGTGTCGGCGACTTCGGCATGATTATCGGGCTGCTGGCCGTCTGGTCCGCACTGGGCACATTCTCATTCGGCGATATTGAGATGACCGGCGCCGACGGCGAGAAGACGCAGGTAGCAGGCATCTTTTCGCAGGTCCGCACACCCGAGAATCACCATCAGCTGATTGGCACCTACGAAGACGCCGAAGGCAACGTCAAAAGCACCCCCTTCACACCGGCAGGCTTCGTCCGCATGGGCGCCTACAGCCACGTTCAGGAGATCGTGCTCAAGGGCGTTCATGAAGGCAAAACCAACGAAGAGATCGAAGAAGCAATCGCCGCCAAAGTCCCCATGTGGCGTGATCCAACGAAGTATGCCGATGAACTGAAACACGAATTAGCCACACTCGACAAAGACGGCGAACACGCCGAAGAAGAAGCCGCCGCCCTAAAGGCAAAACTCGCAGAGGCCGAAAGCCACGACGGCGCCTATTACGGTTACTGGCTGTTGATCATTGCGGGTCTTGGCATCTTCTGCGGCTGCGTTGGTAAAAGCGCTCAGTTCCCGCTTCATGTCTGGCTGCCTGATGCGATGGAAGGCCCCACGCCGGTTTCCGCGCTGGTTCACTCTGCGACGATGGTCGCGGCGGGTGTCTATCTGGTCGGCCGCTTCTATCCCGTCTTCACGCCCGAAACGCTTACGGTCATTGCCTCGGTCGGCGCCATCACACTGTTCATGGCCGCTACGATTGCGATCACTGCAACCGACATCAAACGCGTCCTTGCATACTCAACGGTCAGCCAGCTTGGCTACATGATGCTGGCGATTGGCGTCGGCGGCTGGGTGGCGGGCCTGATGCATCTGATTACGCACGCGTTCTTCAAGAGCCTGTTGTTCATGGGTTCTGGCTCGGTGATTCACGCCGTCCACAGCAATGAAATGACGGATATGGGCGGTCTGCTGAAAAAGATGCCCATCACCGCAATCACGATGCTGATCGGCTGTCTGGCGATTATCGGCGCCAGCATTCCGTTTGTGGTCGGTCTGAGTGGTTACTACTCAAAAGACTTTATTCTGGAACAGGCTTATCTGCACATGCAGGTTAACGGTTCGCCCTACGCGGCCCTGTTCTTTGCGATTGCTGCCGGCGGCGCCGCCATTACGGCGTTCTACATGTTCCGCATGTGGTTCATGACCTTCATGGGCCAGCCTCGCAACCAATCCAAATACGATCACGCCCACGAATCGCCTTACAACATGACGGTTCCGCTAATGATCACTGCGTTCTTCGCCGTGACGGTCGCGTGGACCCCGTTTGAAATCTTCAGCCCTGAAGCTCCTGGCGGCGGGCTGTACGAAATCTCCCTGGAAAACATGCTCGAACAGGCACGTCCGCTAGGCACGGTCGAAAGCATGAGCGGCCCGCTGTGGAACGTGACCATCGGCAACGAGCACGACAGCCACGCCTGGGCCATCAAGGCGCCCGTCACCATCCTGGCGTTCATGGTCGGCATCGCCGGTGTCGGCCTGGCGGCTGCGTTCTATTGGCTCGGCTACATCGACCCGGCGGAAGTGAAGAAACAGTTCAGCTTCCTGCACAAATGGCTGCTTAACAAATGGTACTTCGACGAACTGTACGAGCTGATATTCATCAAGCCCACGCTGATGAAGTCGCGGCTGTTCGCCATGTTTGACCGCACCTATATCGACGGGCTGCTGCACTTTATCGCCAATGGCGCCAAACGCGTCGCCGTGTTCTGGGCCTGGTTTGCCGACAAGCTGGTGGTCGACGGTATCGTCAACGGTGTGGCGGGCTGGTTCTACGCCGGCGGAAGCTGGCTGCGGAATGTGCAGACCGGTAACCTGCGTCAGTACGTGCTGTTTATTGTCATCGGCGCCATCGCCATCACCATCCTGACGCTCTTCATCTGGAACCCCGTTGTTGCAGGCTAAACGCCCCGGCAACTCACAGCGTTGTAGATCCGCGAAGATTATTCATCAGATAACAAAGTCCTTCAGGCAAAGCATATAGAAACCGGACCAATGGAAGATTCTCTCGCGCTGCTTAGCTTAATTATCTTTCTGCCCGCCGCCGTCGCGGCGCTGCTGGTCTTTGTGCCAGGTAAGCAGGAAGAAATCATCCGCTACATCACGCTGACGGCCACGGTGATCACGCTGATCCTAACCGTTGGTCTGTTGCTGGACCCGACGGGCACCGGCCTCAGCCCCATCCGGTTCAACACCGCCCAGGCGGAGATGCAATCCACCTTTAATGTCGCGTGGATACCGTCCTTCGACATTAACTACTTCATGGGTATCGATGGCATCAGCCTGCCACTGGTCGTGCTAACAGCACTGGTCAGCGTGCTGGCGATGGGCGCCAGCTGGTCGATCAAAAAACATGTGAAGGCCTACTGCATTCTGTTCCTGCTGCTCGAAACAGGCATGATCGGCGTGTTCCTGGCGCTCGACTTCTTCCTGTTCTACGTGTTCTGGGAAGTCATGCTGCTGCCAATGTACTTCCTGATCGGCGTCTGGGGCGGGCCGCGCCGCGAATACGCAGCCATCAAGTTCTTCCTGTACACATTGGCCGGTAGCGTGCTGATGCTGATCGCCATCCTCATGCTGTACTTCAACAGCGACCTGCGGGCAGTGGCCAAAGCATCAGACCTTTACGGTGATAAAGAAGCCGCCGTTGTCTGGGACAACCTGAAAGTTGACGGCGACCCATCCGATAAGAACAGTATTACCTCGCGGCTGAAACGCGAAAACATGCTCAGCAGCTTCGAGGAAAGCCGCCCGGACTCAGGTCTGAAGCTTTCGTCGGCAGGGCCCGGCGCCGGGAAGTTGCGGTTGTTCTTTGAAAGCGGCAGCGAGACCGCCGTTGACTACAACGACAAATCAGGCATCGCCACCATCACCCTCGGCAAAGGCAACACGGAAAAGACGATCGCCGAAGCAATCAACAGTCACAAGGAACTCTCCAGCGTTGTGAAGGCGGAAGTCGAAGGCGAAGGCGACGCACCTGTTGCTGCTGACGAACCGATTCACACGTTCAACCTGCTCGCTCTCGCCGCTATCGGCCAGCACACCAGTTGCTTCAGTCGCGATCTGCAGTGGTGGGCCTTTGTGCTGCTGTTCATCGGCTTCGCCATTAAGGTGCCCGCCGTGCCAGTGCACACCTGGTTGCCCGATGCACACGTCGAGGCGCCAACGCCTATCTCCATGATCCTGGCGGGCGTTCTGCTGAAGATGGGCGGTTACGGTATTGTGCGAATCTGCTATCCGATCTGTCCGTTCGGCGCCTACGACCTGGCGTTTGTGGTCTGTCTGATCGGTGTGGTTAGTATGATCTATGGCGCCTTCGCGGCACTTGCCCAGACTGACTTCAAGCGGATGGTTGCATACAGCTCCGTCAGCCACATGGGCTACGTGGTGCTGGGACTGGGCGTCTGGTCCGCACTGGCGGGCAATAACTTCAATCCTTACTACTGGAACATGGGCGTCAAAGGCGCTATGTTCCAGATGATCGGCCACGGCATTAGCTCCGCCGGTATGTTTTTCATGGTGGGCGTGATCTACGACCGCGTACATCACCGTAACCTGAATGAATTCGGTGGGCTGTTCGGGAAAATGCCGGTCTACTCCGCACTGGCGATCGGCATCTTCTTCGCCGGTCTGGGCCTACCCGGATTGTGCGGGTTCATCGGCGAAGTGCTGGTCGTGCTTTCCGTCTGGAAGTACAGCTACATCCTGGCGATACTGTCGGCCTTTGTGGTCATCCTGACCGCGGGTTACATCCTGTGGGCGTTGCAGCGAGTTTACCTGGGCAGCGAATATAAAGGCCCGCATGCGGACGAGTTGAAGCCCATCAATTTCCGCGAACTTGCTATCGCCGTTCCACTGTTTGTGCTGGCGATCATTATGGGCGTGATGCCGCATCAGACCGTGCTGCGTTACATGGACGCCACCGTGGACCGGCAGGTCGAAGATCTGGCCGGCTGGACACGCCGCGTGGCAGCCCCCATTGAATACGAAGAGAGCCAAGAGAAAGAAGGCGGTGAAGAAACCGCCCGCAAGGTCGACGATGCTGACGATGCCGAAGTGTTCAAAGCAGCCGCCAAATAACCGCGGCGAGCTCCATCGCCTGGGCGACGATTACGCCTGTCAGCCAAATCAACATTTTCCAACTAGCAGCCACCCATGAACTTGCACGAACTGGTTAGCGAACTGATCATCAACACCAAAGGCTCGGCCTCGTCGAGCTTTATTGAGTGGTCGGCCGATTCCAGCCTGATGTGCTTCCTGCCGGAGCTAACCCTGTGCGTCACCATCGTGGCGATGCTGCTGGTGCGCGTGTTTGACTGGGGCCGCAAAGCAGATGCTTTCTTCTTCGCACTGATCGGCTCAGGCGTGGCGTTATGCTTCGCGGCGCCGTGGAGCCACCTGGTGCAGGGCGTTGATCCTTCGGATCCGTCGGCTGTGTCGCGGATGGAAATCTTCACCGGCATGCTGGTGTACGATTCATTCACGGTCTACGCCCGCACGGTGCTACTAGGCTTTGCGATGCTGTTCGCCATCTTCACAAAACTCTCCGGCATCCCTGATCAGGAAGACGGTCCGGATATTTACACGCTGGTCCTTGGCTCCACCCTGGGCATGTGCCTGATGGCTTCGGCCAACCACCTCATCATGGTGTTCATGGCCGTCGAAATGGCGTCGGTTCCATCCTATGCACTGGCAGGCATGCTCAAGGGGCGTAAGACAGCAAGCGAAGCGGCCCTGAAGTATTCAATTTATGGCGCCGGTGCCGCGGGCGTGATGTTGTATGGCATCAGTCTGCTGGCAGGCGTATTGAACACCGCACACCTGCCAACCATGGCTATGGAACTGGCCACCCGGATCGACGCTGGCATGCCGTCGGGCGAAGTCATCGCCCTGGTGCTTGGCGGCTTGATGCTGGCCGTGGGTCTGGCTTTCAAACTATCCGCCGTGCCGTTCCACTTCTGGGCGCCGGACGTGTTTGAAGGGGCGGCTGCTGAAGTTGGCGCCTTCCTGAGTATCGCCTCGAAGGCCGCCGCCCTGGCGCTGCTGGTCCGCGTTGCACTAGGCATCGGCGCTCTGCCGCCTGCTGGTTACCAGCCAGGTGAACGCACCTTAGCGATGGCGGGCGTCACCGCCCCGGAAGCTGAAGAATCACCCGCAGAGGCTGAACCCGCGCCGGAGGACGCCGCCGCTGTGCCCGCGACCGAGGCTTTCCCGGTAGCCCTACTGGACGAAGAGCCAGCCGCAGATGCTGAGGCGCCACCGGCGGAAGAAGAAGCCCCAGCTGACGACCCCGCGCCCGCAATTCCACCCGCACCAGAATCATCGACCGAAGAACCGCCAGCTGCAGATGCACCCGCTGCGGAAGAACCCGCTGGCGAAGAAAAACCCGCAGATGAACCGGGCGATGAAGGCGTTGCCGGCACACCGGGCGATGATGAAGAAGCTGCAGAAACCGCAGATAAACCACTGTCGACCGCCGCGGCCATGTCCGCCCTGGCGCCGGTCCGGGACTTTATCGCCAAGCTGATCGCGCTGCTCGCCATTGTCACCTGCACCTTCGGCAATCTGGCTGCGTACGCACAGACAAACATTAAGCGACTGATGGCCTACTCGACCATCGCTCACGCCGGTTACATGATGATGGCCGTGCCCGCATTGCTGGCGATGGCGGGCGTTGATAATCAAGCCGCCGCCGGCGCCGTTTCCGGGCTGTGCATTTATCTGGCGATCTACCTGTTCATGAACCTTGGCGCCTTCGCCGTGATCGCGTTCCTGCGTAATGAGATGGGCAGTGAAGAAATTGCCGACTACGCGGGGCTTATCAAGCGTTGCCCCGTGCTGGTCGTGATGTTCTCGTTGCTGCTGTTCAGCCTGGTTGGCCTGCCGCCACTGGCTGGATTTATCGGCAAGTTCGCCATCTTCGCCGCCCTGGCTGACGGCTACCGCGTCACGCTCAACGCTGGTTCGCCCGCGACTTACCTGATGATGCTGCTGGTTGCAGGCGGTCTGAACACGGCGATCAGCCTGTTCTACTACCTGCGTGTCGTACGGACGATGACCATGTCGCCAGAACCCGAAGGCCGCCGCCCGGTTGCTTTTGCGAGTGCATCGCTGCAAGGTGTATTCGTCGGCGCGATGGCGTTGGCGATGATCGTGCTGTTTCTGTTCTGGGATGGTGTCAGCACCATGGCGGAAGCCGCCGCCCAGAACCTGCTTGGCTAGTTACTGACTTCCTGTTGCTCCAACATCAACCAGGCAAATCCGCTGCCCGCGGCTAGAAGCCCCATCCACCCGGTCGTCACTATGAGTTCGCCAGAGACCATCGCCACGCTCAACCGTCTTGTCATGCTGCATGGCAAATCGCTGCCGGTCTATCTCTCGTACGCCCGCCCGTACGAACTACGCGGCGATGAGAAAGCCGTCGCAACGCTCAACGCCATCGCCAAAGCGCATCAGGCTATGGTGGACCGGCTGGCAAAACTTATCGAAGAAGAAGACGGCGCCGTCATCAACGGCGACTTCCCGATCTACTTCACCGGTCTGCACGACCTTAGCTACGAGTATCTCACCAAAGAGATGGTCGCACTGCAAAAACGCGACATTCACAGCATCGAAGAAGCCGCCAACGACCTCCGCCTCGCCCCCATGGCCCGCGCCCTGGCGGATGAAGCGTTAGGCGAAGCCAAGGCACATCTGGACGCGTTGGAAGAGATTGTGGCTGATAAAACGCCGGCGGGTGATGCGTAGCCAAGCACGCCGTAGGTCAGGCGCCTGCCTGACAATGCAGCGAGAACAACCTCAAACGATGTCAGCTAGGCGTCTGACCTGCGGGTTCAACGTAGATTGCACCTGACATGTGTCGACAGCATGCCAGATCCAGATAGCACTGGTCGAACCTCAACGGTTTATAGTCGCTCCTAATACGCCTTGGCAAACACCGCTCTCCGGGTGCTTTCTTTGCCGGTGAAGATGCATTTTCCGGGGGCTTCGTCCTGTTCTAGCGGGACGCAGCGGATGGTGACTTGCAGGTTCTTGAGTTCCTGCTCCATGTCTTTATCGCCTTCGGTGAAGTGGCAATGGGCGAAGCCAGCGTGGATTTCGGGCTGCTTGGCGTTCTTGGGCGTGAAGTATTTGCGGAAGTCGTCCAGGTTGTCGATCTGGCAACTGTTGGCTTCGCGGTGCTCCAATGCCCGCTGGTACATGCCGGCTTGGATTTCCTCCAGCATGGCCACGGCGCCAGCGATGAATTCTTCGCGGGGCATCGATTGCTTATCCGCCTTAGAATGTCCGCGGTCGCGTCGTGCGAGGAACACGCCGCCGGCGGCGACGTCGCGGGGGCCGACTTCCACGCGGATCGGCACGCCGCGTTTGATGTGCTGCCAGTTCTTCTCACCGCCACGGATATCACGGTCATCGATCAGGACGCGGAGTTTATCGTCGCCAAGACGCTGTGCGCGGAGTTCTTTACGGACCTGGTCGCAATATTCCAGCACGGTCGCCCGTTCTTCATCGTTGCGGTAGATGGGCAGCATGACAATCTGCTGCGGCGCCAGGCGCGGCGGCAGCACCAGGCCGTCGTCGTCGCTGTGCGTCATAATCAAAGCGCCGATCAGACGCGTCGATACACCCCAGGAAGTCGTCCACGCAAACGCTTCGTCACCGTTGTGGTCCTGGAATTTGATCTGCTGCGCGCGGCTGAAGTTCTGCCCCAGGAAGTGCGAAGTGCCGGCCTGCAGCGCTTTGCGGTCCTGCATCATGGCTTCAATGCTCAGCGTCTGTACGGCGCCAGGGAAGCGTTCTTCAGCGGTCTTCTCGCCTTTGATCACGGGCATTGCCATGTGATTTTCGGCGAAGTCCGCGTAAACATCCAGCATCTGCCTGGTTTCTTCCAGGGCCTCTTCTTCGGTGGCGTGCGCGGTGTGACCTTCCTGCCAGAGAAATTCGGCGGTGCGCAGGAATAGCCGCGTGCGACGCTCCCAGCGGACGACGTTGGCCCACTGATTGATTTTGATCGGCAGGTCGCGATGCGACTGCACCCACTTGGCGTACATGGCGCCGATAATGGTTTCGCTGGTGGGGCGGACGATCAGTTCTTCTTCCAGTTTGCCTGCCGGTGCCAGACCGCCCTCGCCATCGGCTTCCAGCTTGCTGTGCGTAACAACGGCGCACTCTTTAGCAAAGCCATCGACGTGTTCGGCTTCTTTTTCCAGAAAGCTCTTGGGAATGAATAGCGGGAAGTAAGCGTTTTCGTGCCCCGTTTCTTTGAACATTTCGTCCAGAGCACGCTGCATGTTCTCCCAGATGGCATAGCCCCACGGGCGGATCACCATGCAGCCGCGGACGGGCGAGGTTTCCGCCATTTCCGCTGCACGGATCACCTGCTGGTACCAGTTGGGATAGTCTTCCTGCCGGGTGGGCGTGATTGCCGTCTTGGCCATAGATCGTTGCTAGAGGTTAGAGGTTAGTTGTTAGTCGCTGGGATTTAGAGGCTTATTATTTGAGGCCGGTGGTGCGAAGTGGTTTATTCTTCTTCGCTAGGGGTGGCGTCGGGCATGATGTATTCATCGTCGTCGGCTTCTTCCAGTTCTTCTTCTTCGGCAAAATCGTCGTCAAATTCATCGTCAAAGTCGTCATCGAATTCCGAATCGGCCAGGTCATCGCCGTCTGCCGCCACAACCCCCGCTGGGGCGACAACGGTCGTTGCACCGGCGCATTGTGTGATTGCTGAAGGATCTGGACAGCCGTCAGGTTGAGTTTGTTCGGGCAAATTGTGGGCAGGTGTGGCGATGTGCGGCATGTTTGCTTTCGTAAGCGTTCAGATGGGCGCCTTCAATAGTGTATTTTTACCATTGAACCGTCAGATGTGCACGGCGGCTGCTAGTGGCTCTGCGGTGCGGCGTGTGGTAAATTTTTGAATGGAGGTCGAGCCTGTTTTTCGGCGCCCTTGTTGTGTGTTTACCCGGTACCGTGCGAGTCTGACGGCTGAATGATCAGCGGTCGTGGAGCAGCTATGTCTTCGGAGCAGTTGAAGGCGTTTGTCTTTACCGACATCGTTGCTTCGACCAGGCTCAAGCAGGAGATGCCCGGATTCGGCTCTGGTGAGAAGAACTCGGCGTTCGTTTCCGATATTCTACGCCCACATCGTGAACGGATTGAAGCCGCACTCGCCGCTTCCCACGGCACGCTCGTTAACACACAGGGCGATGGCTGCTTTCTGGTCTTCAACAATCCGACACGGGCGGCGCACTGGGCTATTTCCGTCCAGAAAAGCCACATCAACGACCCGATTGTTACGCCCAGCGGCGAACCCGTCGGCGTGAAGATCGCCATCCACTGGGGCGATGCTTCCACCGATCCGAACAACCCCAAGGATTACATCGGCCGTAGCGTGGACTACGCCGCGCGGCTAGTGGACTACGGCCGCGCCGGGCAGGTGCTCGTCTCGCGTGCGGTGTATGTGATTCTGGACGACGCTGGACTTTCGGACGCGGGTGTCGGCTTTTACGAACACGGGCTGCGTGAACTGCGCGGCATTGGCGAGAAGCCCATCGTTGAATTGCTTTACGCCGGTCGTGAAGCACAGCCACTTAAAGGCGACAAAGGCCTGCACATCCCGGCCACAGCCGAAAAGATCACGGCGCCGGCCGATGATGAAACGCTGATCCGGCCCACGGCGGGCAGTGTGATTGGCGATTACTCGCTGGATGTGCAGATTGGCCAGGGCGGCATGGGCACGGTGTTCCAGGGCCATCACCGCACGATGGAACGTCAGTGCGTGATCAAAGTCATCAACGAGCGGTTCCTGCAGCCCGGTCACGAAGAGCTGGTCGAGCGGTTCTATAAAGAAATCAAGCTGATCGCCAAGCTTGACCACCCGAATATTGTCCGCGCCTACGATGCTTCGGCCCGGGAAGAGCCGGTGCATTATCTGGTGATGGAATACATCGAAGGGATCGGCATCGAAAACCTGGTGGGACGCAGCCGCATCTGGCAGACCGCAGACGCTTGCGAAGTCATCAGGCAAGCCGCCGTCGGGCTGCAATACATCAGCGAACGCGGGCTGGTGCATCGCGACATCAAACCTTCCAACCTGATGCTCGCCACACGGGATTCGCTCCCTCCGCTGGTGAAAGTGCTGGACCTCGGCCTGGCGTTGCTGGTGGATGACGCGGATGAAAACCGCATCACCTCCGTGCGGCAGCGGGCGATGGGCACCGCGTACTACATGCCGCCAGAACAGTGGGAAACCACTAACGTAGATATCCGCGCAGACATCTACGCGCTGGGCGGGACGTTGTATCACATGCTGGCCGGAAGGGCGCCCTACGAAGGCTCCCGCTACACGCAGCGCGAAGCGCACCGCAGCCAGACACTGCCGGCGCTGCCGCCTGGCTCGGACTGTCCGCCGGAGTTGTGGGAGATCCTTCAGAAAATGCTGGCGAAAGACCGTGACCAGCGGTACGACGCACCGGCGGAAGTTGCTCAGGCGCTGATTGATTTTACCCAGGGTCACGACCTGACCGATGCGGTCTCGCAGTTGCAACTACGGGCAGACGATGACTCAAGCGGCAGCCAGACAGAGCGACATTACAAGACATCAAGCCCGGATCAGGAGGAGCAGGACGCGGGCGACGTAACGCCCGTTGAAGTCGAGCATACCGAGCCCGTCACCCCGGTTGAATCTGTCAAAACGCAGCCAGACATGGGCGGCAAAACGACGCCGGGGCAGAAGCGATTGCTACAGATTCTGGCCAGTGTTGGCATCCTGCTGCTGGTCGCAGGGGGCTTTGTTGCACTGGGGCCGGTGCTTTACAGCCTGGTAAATCCGCCCGCGCCGGTGACGGCGCAGAAGGTTATCAACGACCCGGAACATGCCGCCTTCGCCACGGGACTGCTACTGACAGAACCTGGTCACAACGGCGCGTGGTGGCCGGAAGAGCAGTTGTGGTATTTTCCGCAAGCGAGGCGCCTTCTGCTGCAAGAATTGACGACTGAAGAGTTTCTTAAGATCAAACAGGTGGCCGCCAGCGAAACGGCGGCGGACAGGCAGAAGCTGCATGCATTACTCCGCAGCCATGTACGGAAGATTAAAGATAAAGACTTCCAAAGACTACAAACACTTGTCGCATCGGCAGAGCGGCTCTCGCATGACCTGAGTCCCTCCAGCGGCGATTCGGTCTGGCAACCGCTTATTACGCAACTGCTTTCCAGCCGGCCGCTGGCAACCGTGCTGAAGAAGCCGGATGCGCTGGAGCCGCAGGACTGGCACCTGCTGGCCGTGGTGCTGGCCAAGGATTCCCGCCGCCAGAAAGAGGCCGATGTGGCTTTCCAGCATGCACTGGCAGGCTATTCGCTGACGGGAAGTGAATCGATCAGTCAACTTCTCGCTGCGGTCTGTCACGCAGACCACGGGGCGATGTACCTTTCTTATCCGAAGCCGCCGGCCGAGGCTGCCTCGCATTTCTCGCGGGCGATTGAGATTGAGTCCGACACACAGACAGGCGCCGGCGCCAGCCGCTTTCTCGCATGGGCGGCTATCGCGCGGGCGGAAATTGTGGCGAAGTCCACCGGGCTCAGTGGCGGCGACCGCAGCACGGCGATTGAAAATGCCGGACTGATCGCGAAGAAGAACCTTCAAGCAGATGACCGGCTGCACACCTACCTGACGGAAGTGAAGGCGCGATATCTGTTCGAGAAGAAGGCTGATTACAAAGGAGCCGCCGAACTGGCGTTGCTCGCCGCGCAGCAACGGCTGGAAGCAAGTGGCCTGCTGGATGGCTTGAAGACGCCCGGCGATACGTTCGCGCAGGAATCGTACTTCCGCGATGTGCAGATCGGCGCCCTGGCGAAGCACTTTAGTGGTGAGTCCGCCACGGCGGTCGAGATGATCGAAGGGCTGCTGAAGAACTATCTGAATAAACACGGGGAATTTGCCGAAGACGGCCACCTGAAACCGGGCGACGCCGCCGCTTGGATCAAGATGCTCCCCAACCAGTTGGGGCGTCTTGCCGATGTTAAGTTCTACGGCTCCGGCGATCTGCCGGGCGCCCGCGACGACCTGGCAAAAGCCATCACGTACACCGGGCCGGGGTTCAAGGTTTCGCGCCCCGCGCAATACGCCTTCATGCGGTTCAAAATGAGCATCTTCTGTGGCCTGGGCGGAACTAGCTCCAATGTTGAATTGAATGAGTCGCAGTTCCGCTTCGCACGGCAGTTGTATTACGAAAATGCCATTGAAGAATTGAAGTCGTGGCGCAATGAGATTCAGAAGATCGACCAGCAGCTAAACGCTGCCAGCAATCCGAACGATCCGGTGCTTCTCACCGCGGCCAAACGCAAACGGTCGCTGGAAGGCTATCTGCAACTGAACCTGCAGTTTGAGAAAGTAGCCACAGCGGCATTGGCGCCGGGCGAGAAAACAACGACGCAGCTGCTGCTGCAAACGCTGGATGAATTCGATCCATCAGTGCGAACAGAACGCGACGATCGCCAGTTGCTGCTGTTCGTCTGCGAATATCTGCTGGCGGATACATCGCAACTCAAGGAGTTCGAAATCTCCAACGTCCGCATCAAACGGCAACTATTGCTGTACCCCCGCGGCACCGAAGCGAAGCCCGTGCTGGACGAAAAGTTTATGACAAGTTTAAGTCAGTCCGCCGCAAAAGCCGCGGCCGCCACCAGTAGCGATCCGCCGCCTGGCGACGATTCTTAGGAGCATGCATTTGAGCGCTAACGCGACCGGCCCCGGCGATAACCCACGCCAAGGGCGCCTGATCTTTGCGGGGGGAATGCCTCGCGCCGGCAGCACGCTGCTGATGAATCTGCTGGGGCAGAATCCGGCGCATGTTGTGACGCCGACATCCGGCCTGGTGCATCTATTTACAAGCGTGCTGCAGAAATGGACCCGCTGCAACGACTTCCGCTCGCAAGGGCTGGAGAAGGTCAAACCGCAGGTCGAGTCCGCTCTGCACGGCCTGCTGCTGGGGTATCATCGTGAGTCGCTGGAGCAGGGCAAGATCGTGTTCGACAAGTCACGCGGCTGGCTGGACTTCGCCATTCCGCTGGAACAGATCACCGGCGCCCCGGTGCGGATGCTGGTCGTCATCCGCGATGTCCGCGCAGTAGTGGCTTCGTTTGAAAAGCTGTACCGCAGTCGCGGGATCGAATGGAATTATCCGCGCGGCGAAAAATACACACTGAGCGAAACAGCCGGCGGACGGGCGAAACGCACGCTCAGCCGCGACCGCGTAACAGGGCGGTCGATCGCGCGGATCCGCAACGCGATTCAGACCTGCCCGGACCGCGTCGTGCTGGTTCCTTACCGTAAGCTTACGGCAGAGCCACAGCAGACGATGGACCGGGTGCACAAGCTACTGGATCTGCCGCCGCATCAATACAACCCGGATCACGTCGAGCAGATCACGCACGAAGACGATAACCACACCGGCATGATGCTGCATCGTATCCGCAGCAAAATAGAACCGGCGCCAGAGGTCCCCTGGGAGGGCGTGTTGCCGCCGCGCATTGCAGAGCATCTTGAGAAGCGTTACCGCGATATCAACCGGCTGGCAGCGGGTGATGTGCAACTGGCAAGCGGGGAATAAATGCAGGTCTACCGGATTCAAACCTTAAGCACTCTGCAACTGCACCGCTGGCTTTCGGACCAGATGAAACAGCAGCGGGCTCAGTTCGGCCGTGCACTGCGCCGCGCGAATTCCGCGATGCGCGAGCAACGCATTACCGTGGGGCAGACCAAGCAGATTGAAGTGGCGCTGTCCGCTCTGCTGCTTAGCGAAGAAGATGAAGGCCGCTTGCGGCGATTTAGTGAGAAGACGCACCGGCTGATTGAAGACGTGCTGAAGATCGTCACCGCTTCGCCAGAGCTACTCAAACGCTATTTCCCATCGCATCAGCGCGTCTTCCCGTTCCTGGCGAAGACGCGTGGCCTGGAGCATCTGCAGGCCGTCTCGCGTTACGACGTCGCCATTGAACCCGGCGGACGGCTGCGGATTCTGGAGCTTAACACTTCCTGTCCGGGCGGCTTTCTGATTAGTGAAGCCATCTCGCTGGTATCGCTGAAAGGGCTGCGCGAAACGGGCGGCGCCCACGGCTTTGATGAGTCAGCGATTGGCTCCGTGCTGCAGGAAGACCTGATCGAAGGGCTGTTGCGCGCCGAGCGAGACAGCGGCATCGAACAGGGCGCCGTCGCGGTGGTGTGTGACGAGAACGAACTGTCGTTTGAACTGGATCTAATCGCTGCCGGTTTCCGGCGCCGATTGCGGGATGTTTATCTTGGCGACGCCCGGAATCTTGAGTACCGCGATGGCAGGCTCTATGGCAACGGGCGTTATATCTCGCTGATCTACAATAAATTCCGGGTCAGCACGCCGCACAGCGAAAACCATTGCTGGCGGGACGGGTTTGAAAAAAGATACGACGACTGGTTGCGTGCTCAGCAGGATGGCGCCGTTGTTTCGATCAATAATCTGTACGGCATTGCTCTGGCGGAAGATAAATCGCTGCTGGCTTTGTTTCAGGATGAAGAAGTCTTATCGCAGCTAACGCCCAAGCAGCAGAACTTCGCCCGCGAGCATATTCCCTGGACCGCGCGGCTGATCGATCAGCGGACTACGTTTGACGGTAATCAGATTGATCTACTGCCATACATCCGCGAAAACCGGGACCGCTTCGTCATCAAGCCAGACAACGAAGGTCGCGGCTTCCGCGTGGTTGTGGGGAAGTATGCGTCACAATCTGAATGGGAGCAGGCTTGCGAGCCGGACCCAACTTGCCCGTCTATCGTGCAGGAATACGTGCAGACGCAGTCGTTGCCCGTCATCTGCCGCCGCGACGATGAACTCTCGGAAGAAGAAATGTTCATCACGCTGGGTCTGGCCGTCATCTGCGGCCAGTACCGGGGGCTTGTATCACGTGTTTCAGCAAACCCCGTCACGAACGTGGCCCGTGAAGGTTTCATTCAGGCAGTGTTTGTGCAAGGCGGACAAAGCTAAGGCGCCAGATACCAGCGCGAACCCGCAAAGCGTGCAAGTTGCTCAACGGCTTTGCAGTCATTTGTTATACAACTGGCAGTTGCAGGCGACCGTCGTCCTGCATCATTTCAGACTGTGGTAACAAGCATCAAGAGGTAAGTGATGGATCTGGTCAAGATGGTCGCCGAGCGGGTTGGCTGCGACGAAAGCACGGCAAAGGCAGCCCTGGGAATTATTCTCAAACTGTGCAAGGGGCAGTTTGGCGAAGAGAAGTTCAACATGATCGCGCAGTACGTGCCGCAACTGGATGAGATCATGAAGGCCGCACCCGAAGGCGGTGGCGGCATGCTCGGCGCCGTGGCCGGAATGTTCGGCGGTGGCGGCGAAGGTGGGATCGGCGGCGTTGCCAGCGCGATCTCGGGATTCAGTGAATTGAACCTGGGCGCCGAAGATGCGCAGAAAACCGTCGATGTGCTCCAGCAACATGTGCAGGAGCAGGGCGGTGAACAGGCCGGCGGAGCGCTGCAAGGGCTGCTCAGCCAGCTGTGATGCGGTTGCCCCGGCTACCGTTTGTCACGGCGCCGTAATACCAAGCTGCATCGCGCGGATGCGCAACCCGCGCTGAAAATACTGGAACGGGTACGGTTTTTTCTTCCGCGCCCACAGGAAGATCGAGCGGACCAGTTCCAGTGGCAGCGTCTTGTTTTCGACACGCTGGACCACGGTGTCTATATATTCGAATTCCACTTCGCGGCGTGCTTTTAAGCCCAGCTTCAACTGCTCGCGAAGTGTATCTTCCGCCGTGCGGGTCACTCCGCGGGTCTGGGCATGGACGGCAGAGCTAAAAAGCGGGACGGTCAGGCACAAGGCAACCAGAAGTGTCGTTGCAATCGCAACACTATATATGAACCGCATTGTCTGATTCCTCAGAAAAGAAGGCTGAGATCGTTGGCTGGCGGAAATGCCGGCCGACGTTAGGCGAATAGCCTTCTAAGGTGCAAGATCAATCGTGGTGCAAATTCCCGCCCGCGCCCGGAACTGCCTGCAAACTCGCCGCAGACCACCTGTTTTCAACGCAAGTAGATCGCCTGTTCCCCCTGGTTTACGGTAACCAGCAAGGGCGCCTTCATGCTGGCATAGACGCTGTTTGGCCGTGATAGTAACTTACCTTGCTTAGAACGCAGTAAAGCCTGAACTTACGTTTGCCGGCGCCGCCCCCACTTATTACGGGTGACGTCCGCAACGGACCTGAGTACTGAATGACGACCTTTTTTTCCCGCCGCGTGGCCATCGCCGGTAACATGGCCGTGCTGACTTTATGCCTCATTTTCTTCTGGCTGCCGTTTGCCATGCGCGGTGCGCGGATGGCGATTGAAGGCATGAAGAATGACATGAAGGACTGGCTGCCGGCGGATTTCCCGGAAACCAAGGAACTGGGCTGGTTCCGCGAGCACTTCCTGGGGGAGCAGTTTGTGATTCTGACCTGGGACGGCTGCAGCGAAGACGATCCGCAGTTCAAACTGCTCGTGCGGCGCCTGCGGGCCGATGCCAGCGTTGACCCCGATGGGCTGATTAAACCACCGCCCGGATACGAAGAAGACGCGCCGCGGTCGGACGGCTCTGAAGGCATCCCTTCAGCCGCAGATGACACGCCTGCGGAAACCGGCGCCAGCGACGATACAGCCGCTCCGCCCGGCGAAGCATCCGATGCAGCGCCGCCGGAAGAACGCGGCCCGCCAGCAGAAGCACCAGAGGCGCCCCCGGCAGCAACTCCGCCGCCCGGTACACCGCTGGGCGACTATCTGGAGGCGAAACGGGCGCGTCAGCTGGGCGACAAGCTTGGACTGCATGTTGCTGGCGACCTGTTTCACAGTGCTTATGGCTATGACGAGAAATGGCTGCGTGGCGATGGCGACGTCTGGTACTATCTGTTGCCCAACGGCGATTTGCATCGCTGGAACGGCACGACAAATTTCCTCGACGTCATCGGCCGCTGGGTCAGGCATCAAGCCGGCATTTACAAGCTAGGCGGTGAACGCGTTGCTTCGTTCGGCCGCGGTACGCGCGCCGATAATCTTTATTACAAAAACCCGCGTAAACTCACTGCGAGGTTCTTTCATCAGGTTACAACTGGACCGGACGTGCTGCACCGGCTGGCTGGCGAAGACGGTCCATTGCGGGCAGAGTTTCCCGGACTACCACCCGAGGAAGCCAGGTTCGAGGCTGAAACCGTTGCCTATCAGCGTCTGCAAGGCGTGCTGTTCGAACCGCAGCCGCCCGTCGCATTTCAATGGAAAGCGGAGAACCTGTCACTTGCGCTCAACGAACGCCAGTTAGAAGAACTGCCTGCCGGCACTGAGAAGAAGATCAAACAGCATATCCAGAAGCTTGTTGATCGCGAGTTCGATGGCGAACTCTCCGCCCTTCAGAACGCCCCCGAGAAGCAGCAGATCAGGCTCTGGCGTGAGATGTTCGTCGCCATTGGCGCACAGCCGCCCACGCCGCAGACGTCGCTGCTGGTAACGCTCACCGAACCCGCACGGCGCGATCTGTCGCGCGTGGTCGGACGCGAACTGCTGGGCAAACATCAAGGCCGCCTGCTCACTCTGGCGGAAGAATCCTGCGGCTTGCAGCCGACGGAACTTAAGCTTGGCGGACCGCCGATTGATAACGTCGCGATTGACGAAGAAGGTTCGATCACACTGACACGTCTTGTCACCTACTGCGCGATCGTAGGTTTATCGCTGGCGTACATCTGCTTCCGCAGTTTCAAAGTCACCCTGATGATCTTTTTCATCGGCGGCATGAGCGCGATGACCAGCATGGGCATCGTCTGGTGGTGCGGCAGCACCGTGGACGCGATCCTGCTGACCATGCCCGCGCTGGTGTACGTGCTGGGTATCTCCGGGGCGGTGCATATTGTGAACTACTACCGCGACGCGGTGGAGGAATCTGGCGAGGAAGGTGCGCCCGAAAAAGCGATTCAGCGCGGCTGGTTCCCGTGTACGCTGGCAGCTTTCACAACGTCGCTGGGAATGCTTTCACTCTATGCCAGTAACATCACGCCTATTAAGAAGTTTGGCGTGTTCTCGGCACTGGGCGTGATGGCGACCATCATTCTGCTATTCACCTATCTACCAGCCGCCTTGAGCATCTACCCGGCAGGCTACAAGAAGCGGGAACCGGGCGAAACGGGCAAAACACTTGCCCACCGGCTGACGCAGATGTGGCTGTACATTGGTCAGTGGGTGACACGCCATCACGCGATTGTGACCATCGCCAGCATCTGCCTGATTGTCGCCGTTGGCGCTGGTCTGTTGCGTATCAACACCTCGATCCGCCTGCTGAAGCTGTTTGACGGCGATGCGAAAATCATCCGCGATTACGAATACCTGGAAACGCACATCGGCCGCCTGGTGCCGATGGAACTGGTCGTGCACGTCGACCGCGACTCACTGTTGCCCACCGTTGCAGAATCGGGCGCCAGCACGTCCACCGGTGGCGATCCAGCCGCCGACCGCCTGAAGTACAACTTTGAAGAGCGGCTAGATATCGCGCGTCGTGTCCAGGAAGCAATTGACCGTCGCTTTGGTGAACGGGGCACGGGCGAGACCGGCACCGGCATGTCACCCATCACATTCATCCCGACACTACGGCCAGACGACTCGACCTTCCGCCGCAGAACGCTGAACGCCAAGCTGGAGCAAGGCCGCGAGGAACTGCTGGAAGCGGAGTATCTACGCGAAGACAAGAAACACGGCGATGAACTACTGCGGATCAGCCTTCGTATCGGCGCCCTGCAGGACGTGGACTATGGCGAGTTTGTCAACGATTTGAAGTCGGTTGTAGAACCGGTTGTGATGGCCAATGAAACACGTAACGAAGTGTTAAAGCTGGTGAAGTCGCCTGGCGCCGCTGCGGGCGAAGAAGACAAACCAACGATCCTGATTTTAGGCTTCGCTCCCAGTGCACTGCCCGACAAGAAGGCTGTTGTACCCGTATCGCACAAGAAGCCTTCAAAAGAAGAAATCCGTGCGCAGCAGACCGTTGTGTTCTGCCAGGCGCTGGAGGAAATGCTGCGTGACCGCGGTTATGGCGTCAACAACGTGTATTTCTACAACACGCCACTGACGCCAGAGCAGGCCTCTTCCACAGAGTGGGCTGACTACCTCGCCCGGTTCTCTTGCGTGGTGCAGGTCCGCAAGGGCGATGGACTAAAGCTTGATGAAACGAAGAAGCATGCCGCAGCGTTTGTAGACGCCACGCATCACCAGTTCGACCCGCAGGCGGAAGACGCCGCCACAGCTTCGCAAAGGCGCAAAGCGGGTGAAGAAGTTGATGTATGGGTGACGTACACCGGCGTGGTACCCGTGGTTTACAAGGCACAGCGGACGTTGCTTGAAAGTCTGGTCAACAGCATCGGGTTGGCGTTTGTGATGATCGCCGCAGTGATGATGGTGCTACTCCGCGACTGGCACGCTCGCCCGCGGTTTACCAACCTGCTGAACATCCGCGGTGGGATGGCGTCGATGCTGCCCAATGTGTTCCCGATGCTGATTATCTTCGGCGCCATGGGGCACATCGGCATTGAAGTGGACATCGGCTCCATGATGACCGCCAGTGTCGCGATGGGCGTGGCCGTGGACGACACCATTCACTTCCTCAACTGGTACCGTATGGGGCTGCGACAGGGGCTGAATCGCAAAGAGGCGATTGCCATGTCTTACAAACATTGCGCAACCGCCATGACGCAGACTACGGCCATTGCGGGCATCGGACTTGCCGTTTTCGCGCTTAGCACGTTCACACCTACGCAGCGTTTCGGCGTGCTGATGTTTACGCTGCTGGCGACGGCGCTGGTGGGCGATCTGATCTTCCTACCCGCGTTGCTGGCAGGGCCGCTTGGTAAATACTTCGGCAAAGAGTTGTCTGAAGAAGAACGCCAGGCGCTGGAACCCACCGGCGCCACGTCCTGATGGGATGGCGCAGGCAACGTTGATGGCGTGTTATGATGGAGGCTCGTTTTTCTGACGCCTCGATGCCGCCTTGTTGGACAGGCCTGCCTGAATGAAGCCGCAAACACGCTTGCTGATTCTACTGCTGGCTGTGATTGCGGCGCTGATCTCTATTTCCCCCGCCGCCTTCGATAGCCGGCTGCAGGGCCTGCTCTGGAATACGGCGAAGTTTTCGTTGCTGGTAACTTGTCTGGCGACACCTACCGGCGCGCTGATGGCGCTGCTGGCGACGCGCACCAATATGTTCGGAAGCCGGTTGGCGACGTTCCTGATTGTGGCGTTGCTGTTCATGCCGCTGTACCTTGTTGCCTCAGCGTGGAATGCGGGCTTCGGACGGCAAGGATGGTATTCGCTGGCAACGGGCGAACTCGCGCAGCCTTTGCTTGTGGGCTGGCGTGGCGCCGTGTTTGTGCAGGCCGCAGGTGCGGCGCCGTGGGCGGCGATTATTACCGCCATCGGCTTGCGGAATATTGATCCGCGTTACGAAGAACAGGCGCTGCTTGATTCAGGGGCGGGCGCAGTTTTCTTCCGGGTCACGCTGGTCCGGGCGGCGCCAGCGTTTCTGGGTGCGGCGCTATGGGTCGCGCTGATGGCAGCCGGTGAGATCACCTGCACGGATCTATATAAAATCCGCACGTTCGCGGAAGTGGTCTTCGCGTCTTTACAGAACAGCGATCCTGAAGAGCAATCTTTGTGGCTGCATGCCTCCACCGCTGGCGTCCTGGGATGCCTGGCGGCTTTGGCTATGCTCTGCGTCGCAGCGATTGCACCCCCGGCGGAAGTCACAGGGCAGAAGCCGCAGCAATACCGCCTGGGCTGGTCGAGGCTGCCACTTTCAGCGCTCTGCTGGAGCCTGCTGCTGGCGCTGCTTGCCGTGCCGCTGGGCAGCCTGATCTACAAGGCGGGCTACATCGCGGAAAACACCGGCGAAGGTTTTGTGCGTTACTGGTCCGTGTCAAAAGCTGTCACACTGACAGCTGGTGGCATCAGTAAGTTCAGCGAGGAAATCGTCACGACCTATCAGGCGGGCTTCCTCGCAGCGACGTTAACGCTACTCATCGCGCTGCCCGTTGCCTGGTGGGCCAGACGCGGCGGCGCCGCAGGTGTAACGGCGCTGGTTCTTACGGGCTTCTGCGCAGCAATGCCGGGTCCGATGATCGGCGCCGGCATTATCTGGCTCCTGAACCGTGAGAGCCCGCCGGGCTTCATCTTTCTGTACGACCGCACTGTCGCGGCGCCGGTGCTCGCCACCACCGTGCGTGCGTTGCCCATCGCCTTGCTGGTATGCTGGTATGGCTTGCGGTCGGTTTCTCAGGAGTCACTGGATGCTGCCGCTGCTGATGGCGCGGGGCCGCTGCGACGATTCCTGATGGTGGCGTTGCCGCAGCGATGGGCAACGGTCATCGGCGCATGGGTGGCGGCGTTGGCCGTTACAACGGGCGATATTCAGGCCAGTATCCTCACGCTTCCGCCCGGCTTTGATACACTTTCCCGCCGCATCTTCGGACTGTTGCACGCCGGCGTTGACGATCAGGTAGCGGGCCTCTCGTTGATCAACTTCGCCCTAACCTGTCTGATCGCGGCGGCCAGCTATTGGTTGCTTCACCCCCGGCGGCAACCGTAGGCGACGGTCGAAGTCGTAGTTGAAATAATTGCTTATGCGGCGCCGGCGCGGTTATATTACCCCGTTCAACCTGCCGTCTGCATTGCCTGAAATGAATTGCGGTCCCACCTGGAGATAACGATGCACCTGATCCGTCGCACCTGCCTTGCTCTACTGATGACCGCGGTTTTCACAGGTTGCTGGACGGCGCCTTGCTGGTGTAAAGCCCAACCCTTGCGGGCGCTGAAGCAAGGCGAAAAACCAGACGACGTACGCCTTAAACCACTGAAGGACCTGAACGGCTACTTCCCGCTGACACCGCCGGTGGACCGTCGTGAATGGGAACGGCGGGCCTGGCAGGTGAAGCGGCAGATTCAGGTCGCCAACGGACTTTGGCCGCTGCCAACAAAAACACCGTTGAAGCCTGTGGTACATGGTCTGGTGGACCGTGGTGACTACACCGTAGAGCGCGCCTATTTTGAAAGCTTCCCCGGCTTCTATGTCACGGGCAGCCTTTACCGCCCGTCAGGTGACAACGGGAAGAACAAAGAAGGAAAACGAGCGGCGGTTCTCTGCCCGCATGGCCATTGGAATACGGGACGGTTTTACGATGCAAGTCTGCCTGCCGTACGGCGTTCCATTGTCGATGGCGCCGAACGGTTCGAAGAAGGTGGTCGCAGTCCGTTACAGGCGCGATGCGTGCAACTAGCGCGTATGGGTTGCGTTGTGTTTCATTACGACATGATCGGTTACGCGGATTCGCAGCAGATTTCGTTCGAGCTAGCCCACCGTTTCGGCAAGCAGCGTCCAGAGATGAATACGCTCAAAAACTGGGGTCTTTACAGCACCCAGGCGGAAGCGAATCTGCAATCGATTATGGGCATGCAGACCTACAATTCGATCCGTGCGATCGATTTCCTGGAAACGCTGGACGACGTAGATCCGCAACGCATCGCCATAACCGGCGCCAGCGGCGGTGGGACGCAGACCATGCTGCTGGCCGCCATTGATCCGCGTATTGCTGTATCTGTCCCTGCGGTGATGGTCTCGACCGCGATGCAGGGCGGTTGCACCTGCGAGAACTGCAGCCTGCTGCGGGTGAATACGGGAAATGTTGAGTTTGCCGCGTTGTTCGCACCCAAGCCGCAAGCCGTGCTGGCGGCCGATGATTGGACCGTGGAGATGAAGACTAAAGGCTTCCCCGAATTGCAGCAGGTGTACACGCTGTTAGGTTCACCCAAGAACGTCGTACTAAATTCCCGCACGCATTTCAAACATAACTACAACTATGTCAACCGCGCCGTCATGTACGGCTGGCTCAACCGTCACCTGCAACTGGGGCAGAAAGAGCCCATCGTCGAAGGCGATTATCAACGGCTGACAACGGCGGAGATGACTGTCTGGGACGATCGTCACCCTCAACCCAAACCTGGCGATCCAGAGTTCGAGCGGAATCTGCTTGCGTGGTGGAAGAACGACGCAGACGAACAGCTCAACAAGTTGACGCCGGAAGATGCTGCATCACTAAAAAAATACAAAGAAGTTGTGGGCGATGGCATTGATGCGATCATCGGCCGCCGGCTGCCTGCTGCCAAAGACATCAACTACGACGCCCGCGACAAACGCGACGACGGCGACTATCTGACCATTGCCAGCGTGGTGAACAATACGAAGCACGGCGAACAGCTACCACTTATCTTTCTACACCCCAAGAAGTGGAATGGGCAGCTTGTGATCTGGTTGCACAAAGATGGCAAGAACGGGCTGTTCGGAAAAGACGGCAAACCGCTCCCAGCCATTGCGAAGCTCCTTGCGGCTGGCGCCACCGTCGCCGGTGTAGACCTTTTTCAGCAGGGAGAGTTCCTCGATAACGGCGTGCTGAAAGAAACGCGGAAGGTGAAGAATCCGCGCGAGGCGCCGGCTTATACCTTTGGCTACAACCACGCGGTCTTCGCTCAGCGGGTGCACGACGTGCTGACGACTATCGCCTTCGCGCAGAATCACGAACTGGCGCCAGAACGTATTGATCTGGTGGGAATGGGAGAGGCAGCCGCCTGGGCCATCGCCGCGCGGGCGCAGGCCGTGGATGCGGTGGATCATCTGGCGGTCGACACCGGCGGGTTCCGGTTCGCAAAGCAGCTCGACTACCGTTCGCCCGCGTTTCTGCCAGGCGGCGCCCGGTACCACGATCTGCCCGGCATGCTTGCCGTGGCGGCGCCTGCCAAGGTTTGGCTTGCGGGTGAGGGAGAGTCAGCGCCGGAGGTTACAGCCGCTGCGTACAAGGCGGCGGGTGGCGGGCTGACGGTGCAAAAAAATAACGCGACGATGATGGACATCGCCGCGTATCTGTTGAAGGTAAATGCAGATTAAGTCGAGTAGAGCCGACGGTTAGCTTTCGATCGGCGCAGCGTCTTCAGCGAACTGCTTAATCTTCAAGGCGAACAGTTCACCGTCGTTTTCCTTGTAGACGATGCGTGCGTAGCGTTCTTCGACCAGAGCGTCAAAGTCCGCTTCGTTGCCCGCGTCCTGAACGTCGGTAATTCCGTTGACCGAAATCGTAAGCTTTTCATCCTCGCGGCTCGCAACGGTGATCATTTTAGCGTCGGCGTCGATATTGATGATTTTGCCTTGGGTGGATTTCTGCTCCGTAGCAGTGACCAGAGATTCCGTCGCCTTACCCATCTCAGTCATGCCGCGCCGGACGTCCGCTGACATCTCGCTGGGGCTGAGGGCCATAACAACCTGAGTCTCGCCGCTATCAGATGTCTCCATGGACAGGCTGAACCAGCCAAACATCCACGCCACGACGAACACGGCGAGGAATGCGACATTCAGCGCCAGCACGACGTGTGCAACCTGATTGGCCCGTGTAGAAAGCGTCGCACTCCCGGAATCCTCCGGATCTTTTTCATCGAGGTCCAGGGGCTCTCTCTCGCGTTGTTCTTGCTGAACAAGTGGGTTATTCATTTTTGATGTCCTCCGGTCAGGGTTATTATTCTTTGATGGTGCAGAAGATATGCAAACCGGGCGCCAAAATGCGGAAATCCCTTTATACAAGGCAAAAATCGCGATAGTTGGCTCCATTGCGTTTTCTTCGCGGTCCGGTTGGACGCTGGGCAACCAGCCAGAACGGCATCCAATGCGTTTGCTGCTTACCGGCTGGATTCGTCTTGTGCCAGGCGCGAGGGTTTGGCTAACCTACTGCGGTGGGATTCTTTTTTTCTTCCGTCAACGATGGATTGTGGCATGGATGGTGCAAAAAAACGGTGGATGCTGGCAGCTGTTACCTTGTTGTTTTGTAGCGTGCATGCAGCCGCTGCTGACGCGCCGCCCGAACCGCCCGCTGGTCCAGCTGCAGAGAATCCGCCTTGTCTGATTGCAGAAATCGACATGGGGAAAGTGTTTCAGCACTACGAAGACTTTAAGCAGAAACAGGATGAACTGAAGCTGGAAGTGAAACGGGTCGACACAGAGATCCGGACGGCGAAAAAGGGCATCATGGAATTGAAACGCCGCAGCATCGATCTACCTGCTGGTTCTGAACAGGAAACGGCGATGAACCGCGCGATCGAGTCGCTGACCGAAGGCGTCAAGAAGCGGATCGAGTCGGCCAAGAAATCGTTGATGGATCGCGAGGCGGCGTTGTACTGGGAGTGTTATCAGCAGGTGGAACGGACGGTCGCCGCCTATGCACGTAACCATCAGATCCGCATGGTGGTGCGCAAGCAGACGCCGCCGGAAGATGAGACAAACCGGGAGCAGATTCTCAAAGCGGTGCAGCGATTTATCGTGTTCGCTGATAACTGCGATATCACCGACGAGATTATCGCCGCGCTGAACGAATAAGTGTTTAGCGAATCATGATGATTTGAAAATTCGTCCCAGCCGCTTCCAGCCGCCGGCGCCGTGACGCAACCGGTCAAGAATAACGGCGCCCAGGATAACGCTGCCGAGCACGACCTTCTGGGTGTAGCTTTCGACGTTGGTCAGGTTCATGCCATTCTGAATCACGGCGATAATGAAGGCGCCGATCAGCGTGCCGAGCACTTTCCCTTCGCCACCTGCCAGCGACGCGCCGCCGACCACGACGGCGGCAATCACGTACAGTTCGTACATCTGGCCGTAAGTTGGTGCGCCGCTCTTTAGCTGCGAAGCCATCACCACGCCGCCAAGTCCGGCTAGTGCGCCGCACAGCGTGTAGACCAGCAACACGACGCGGGTAACGGGTACGCCCGAAAGGCGGGCGGCTTCAGCATTGCCGCCCACTGCATAGATGTAACGCCCGAAGATGGTGTAGCTCATCAGCAGATGAGCAGCGGCGTAAAGCAGCAGCATTAAGATGACGGAATTCGGAATGCCAAATAACGTTGCCCCGCGCCCCAGCCATGTCATGTGTTCCGGCACTGCATCAATGGACTGGCCGCCGGCAATGATGTAGGCAAAGCCACTGAGGGCAAGCATCAGCGCCAGGGTGACAATAAATGGCGGCACTTTCAGCCACGTCACCATGACGCCATTGAACAGACCTGCCAGCCCGCAAGCCGCAATGCCAATCATGCAACCTGTCATCGTGCCCCACGGCAACGCGTCGACACCGCCCATCGCGCTGCGGATCACGTAAGCCGAAATCACGGCCGAGAGGGCAATGAGGCTGCCAACTGAAAGATCGATACCGCCGGTGATAATCACCAGCGTCATACCGATGGCGATAATCGCAATGACGGAAATCTGACTGGCCACATTCCGCAGATTTCCCGCCGTCAGAAACGCCGGCCAGTAGTAAGTAGGCGGCGCCAGGATTTTGGCGTTCTGGTAGCCAGACTGTTTTTTGCGGAAGTCTTTGAAGATCAGCCATTCCGCTGCCGCCGCACTGCAAACGATAGTATCGATATCCGCCGCAGCATTTTCCTCAAACACCTTCCGGGCGTCGGCTGGCTTTCCGTTGACGACACCCACCACGCGATGACCACGGGACTCAAGCGTCTGCTGCATTAGCTGCGTAAATTCTTCATCCGCAGTCGAAGCCAACGCGATGAGAATCACCTTCGAGCCGCCGTCGTCGCTGAGCGTGTCGGCAATGGAGTTGAGGCCGCTGGGACTGGTATCGGAAAGCCTGTCCCAGGTCATCACGCTGAAGAAGACACCGAGCAGAATCAGCACCAGCAGCATGCCATAGTCAGCAAAAAGTGTCGCCAACAGACGGCGCGCGGGGCGGGGCGTTGCCGGTTTGTTGTTCATCCTTGCACCGCCAGACTCATGATCTGTTCCTGTGTCGCCGTACGGGCGTCAGGAATTTCGCCCGCGACGGTTCCTTCGTGCATGACGTAAATGCGGTCCGCCATCCCCAGCGCTTCGGGCAGTTCGCTAGTGATCATCAGGATGGCTTTACCTGCTGCTGCCAATTGATTCATCAACTGATAAATCTGGAATTTAGCGCCCACATCAATGCCGCGTGTTGGTTCGTCGAAGATCAGAATATTGGAATCGGCTTGCAGCCATTTCGCCAGCACAACCTTCTGCTGATTGCCGCCCGAAAGATTTCTGGCGGGTTGACTGGGGCTGGCGACTTTTACCTGCAAGTCCGCCGTATATTGCTGAAACTGCTCGCGTTCCTGCCGTTGATGCAGAACACCAGCCGTGGAGAACCGCTGAAGATTGGGCAGTCCGAAGTTTTCCAGCACGCTCTGTTTGCCGATCAGCCCCTGACTCTTGCGGTCTTCGGTCAGCAGACAGACACCCGCTGCAATCGCTGCGGCGGGGCTGCGGATTTCGGCGCGATGTCCATCGATCTTAATTTCGCCGCTTTCCGCGCGGTCGGCTCCGGCGATCAGACGTGCCGTTTCAGTGCGGCCGGAACCAACCAGTCCGGTCAAAGCGACAATCTCACCGCGGCGGACATTCAGTGACACATCTTTGACATCGGGCCTACGGTTCAAGCCGTTCACTTCCAGCGCGATGGCGCCTGGCGACGGCGTGCGGGCGGGATACTCATTCTCAAGCTTGCGGCCGACCATCAGTTCGATGAGGTCTTTGCGGCTGATGTCTTCCACAGCCCGTGAGCCTACGTTCTCTCCATCGCGAAGCACCGTCACACGACCGGCAATGGCAAAGATTTCTTCCAGGCGATGACTGATATAAATGATGCCGATCCCCTGCGATTTCAGATCCTGAATGATCGCGTGCAACGAGGCCACTTCGCGAGGCGTCAGCGTGGCAGTGGGTTCGTCCATGACAAGAATGCGCGCATCGAGCGATAGCGCCTTGGCGATCTCAACCACCTGCTGATGCGCCACGGGCAAGGCATCGCATCGCGCGCGTAGATCCACCTTCACCCCTGTACGGTCAAACAGCGCCTGCGCGCGTTCTTCTTCCTCCCGGCGACGGATGGCGCCGAAGAAGGTGTGTTCCCGGCCCAGAAAGATGTTTTCGCACGCCGTGAGACCGGGGATCAGATTGAACTCCTGATAGATCACGCCAATCCCCGCGTGCTGCGCATCGGCGGGCGACAGGAATGTGACCGGCTCACCTTTGATAAGCACCTGCCCGGCGTCTGGTTGATACGCACCGCCCAGCACTTTGATAAGCGTGCTTTTGCCGGCGCCATTTTCGCCCAGCAGCGCGAGAACTTCTCCTTCGTGCAACCGCAGATCGACGCCCCGCAGCGCACGCACGCCGGGGAACGACTTTTCGATGCCGCGCATTTCAAGGAGCGGTGTCGGGTGCACTTATCTTTCCAGAAGTTGTGGGACGTTACCCAAGAACCAGCCAGTTGCCGTTGCAGGTTACTCTAGCTCCGGGTCATTCTGCGCGTCTTTCTGACGATAGAGCGCGGTGGGAATCAACTGCTCCGGCGGCACTTCTTCGCCATTGGAATATTTGACAATGGAATCTACCGTCATCCGCCCGATGCGTTCGGGAAACTGAATGGGGTCTGCGTAGATTTTACCGTCGCGGATCGCTTCTTTGCCGCTTTTCTGACCGTCGAAACCGATGATCTTCACCTGACTAGCCGCGCCCGCCTTTTCGAGTGCGGCGCGGGCGCCCAGTGCGGAGGGATCGTTGATTGCGAAGATGCCCGCCAAGTCACGGTGACGCGAAAGCACATCTTCCGTGGCGGTTAGCCCTTTGTCCTTCTTGCCGTCGGCGGGCAGCTCCGCGACGATTTCGATCTTTGCAGCGGGCTTTTCTTCATTGTGTGCGGCGATAACTTCCTTAAAGCCTTTCACGCGTAGTAGGCACGACTCGGCCTGTTTGAAATCAAGGATCGCAACTTTACCAGCCTTCCCGTCCAGCGCCTCGATCATTGCTTCGCCTGCCTGTTTGCCTCCGCCGTAGTTGTCGGTGGCAATGTGCGAGACGACTTCCGCATCTTTCGCGAGCGAGGCAATGTCGGCTGTGAAAACAGGGATACCTGCGTCGTTCGCTTCTTTGATGGCAGGGCCGATGGACTTCGATTCACAGGGACAAAGAACAATCGCCGCCACGCGTTTGACGATAAAGTCTTTGACCTGATTCTGCTGTTTCACCACGTCGAATTCGCCACTGACCACGATAACCTCGTAACCATGTTTGGCGGCCTCTGACGTAATCGTGTCACCGATGGTTTTAAAGAAAGGATTGGTCAGCGTCAGAACCGATACGCCAATAATACCCTTCGACTCTGCGGCTCCATCGCTACTTTCGCTGCCGTCAACAACCGTCGGCGCACTAGAACCGCAGCCTGTGAGCGCAAGAGTCAAGAATAGAATGGCTAGCAGCGAGAGACGATTCATAGCGTGCTTTCAGCAATAGAGAGAGGAGACACATTACCACGTAAAAGACCACGCATTATAACGCGATGTTACGGGCGTGTGTCCGGCTACTGCTGTTTCTCGATCATCTTGTCCAGCGTGGACATCAGAATCTGCCGGTACACCTTTTCCATCAAAGGGTTCTGCTTGACCATCTGCATGGTTTCGTACAGCGATTCGCCTTCCGCATTTTCGAGCGGGATGGCAAGCGTCCGGCCCTTGGCATCAAGCAGCGTTGCGTTGTACTTGTAGGCGCCCGCGGAGCCGCTGCGCTGCACGTCGTGAATCTGGGCCGTGTCGTAGTCAAAAGCGCCCGCCACAGGCTCTGCGGCCGGCGTAACGGCGCGATCTTCCGTCTGATTTAGTTCTTTGAACTTACCGGCAATTTCGTCGATGGATTCTTCGCTTGAAATCGCCGCAAGCGTTTCGCCGGATGCCTTCAGGTCAGCCCGCTGTTCATCCTCAGGACGTTGACGGGCGGATTCGATAGATTCGCTTAGACGATCTTCAAAGTTGCGGTCGAATGCCTCTTCGGGCGACTCGAATCTACCGGGCCCAACGGCTGCCGGCGGCGGAGTGTTCTTCTCTACATTGCGTGCAACGTATGACTTGTTGCTTGCACGCTTACCAGCATCCGCCGGACTGCCGGCGGCGGGTGGATAAAAGATGCGGTACGGAATGTAAAGCAACGCGGCCAGCAAAACGAAGTGCGCGATGACCGAAGCAATAATTGCCAGGCGGAATCGCGACTTACGAGAAACAGGGCGTTTGCTTTGCATCTTCCGGCCACCCGGTAAAAGGTCTGGCAGTGGGCCGGTTACTCGATAACGCCCAGGATATCGTCTTCGCTCATAATGAGCAGTTCTTCGTCATTAACAACCACTTCCGAACCGCTCCACTGATCAAAGATAACGCGGTCGCCTTCGCTTACCTGGTTCTTTGCACGGCTGCCATCTTTCAGCAGACGCCCGTCACCGACGGAAAGCACGCGGCCCTGGGCAGGTTTCTTCTGGGCGGAGCCGGGTAGGACGATGCCACCTTCGGTTTTTTCTTCTGCTTCGACACGACGCACAACAACTTTATCGCCTAGAGGTTCAACTCGCATCTGACTCTCAACCTGCACAATGAAACGGGGATGGATATAAATCTGGCCACCGGAACAACAGCCCCGTGTGAATACGGGATTGTGGCGTAGATCCGGCTCCGCTTCAAGTCTCGCAGGGCAAGGATCGCCCGCAAATGCGGCCTTGGCGCCGGTTACCGTGGTAAAGCGGGCGATTCAGATGCGATAGATGGGCCCCGCGACGTAGAAAACCGTAGTGCTTGCCCTGTAAGTATTTACAGATACTATGGTGCGATATAATCATCCAAGAACGGCAGTTGCATGCAAAACCGCGTTCTACACGTCACTTGAGGGGAAACGATGAAACGCACGCTTCTTGCTCTCCAGTCTTCCCTCCTGCTTCTGGCAGCAGGTTGTTCTGGGCCGCCCGCTGAAGTTGCCAAAACGCCGCGGCCGGTTGAGTTTATCCAGCTCACGAGCGAGGCGCCGCAAAGTTCGCATCAGGTCGCCGGATCGGTCAGCGCCTGGAAAACCGAGCAGATCGGCTTCGAAGTACCAGGGCGGGTGAAATGGGTGCGGGAGCCGGGCGGTGACATCGAAGGCCGTGTCCGTTCTTCCGATGGCGAAACCGTCTACGAAGGCACGCTGCTTGCGCAGCTCGACACAGAACGCTATCAGCTTGCCGTAGCGGCCGCGAACGCCAATGTTGAAATCGCCAAGCGTAGGTACGAATCGGTCAAAATCGCCGTTAACAGCGCCGCACCCGCGGGCATCCGCTTTGCTGAGTCAGAGAAAGAGTTAGCTAAAATCGAATTTGACCGGGCGGATCGCCTCCTAAAATCGGGCACGATCCAGCAAGGAGACTACGACAAAGCCCGCTCGACCCTGTCCACTGCCGAGGCCCGGCTCGCCGAGCAAGAAGCCAATCTGGAAATGCGCAAGGCGGAACTTCTATCCGCCGAAGCAGAGATCCAGCAGGCAGAGCAGCGACTGAAAGACGCGAAAGTAGACCTGGCAGACTGCTCACTCTACTCGGCATTCCGCGGGCAGGTTGCCGACGTGCATGTGGTGCCCGGCAGCCTTGTGACTCCCCAGTCGCCCGTGCTGACCGTGCAGCTGATGGATCCGATCCGCGTCGAGGTGGAAGTCTCCGCCAAGCAATCGCGCCGGCTGCACCTCAAGGGTCGCTTGCCTGTCCTGGTGACGATGCCCAACGGCGAAGAGCAGCGGATGAATGCGTACATTTATCTAATCGATCCCAGCGCCGATCCAGAGACGCGGACGTTCACCGTTACGCTGCTCATGCTGAACCAGAAACTGGACCGCCCGGTTCCCGCCGCTTTACGCGGCAAACAGTTCCCCCGCACCGAAGACCTCTGGCGTCTTGACTTCGAATTCCTGCCCCCGGTCGCTAAAGGTGTTTACTACGTTGAACAGGGCGCCATCCGGCAGGATGACCAGGGCTACTTCTTATGGCAGGTCACCAACCGCAAACCAGGCACGGAGCTGGAAACGGAAGACCCCGTGCTATCGGTCCGCAAGCTGCGGATTACGCCGGGCCAGTCCGTCGTTCCGTTCCTGGGCAACTGGCGGTTCCGCACTTTGAAAGTCAACGAACCGGATTTCGATGTCAGCAGCACCATTGTGGCTGGCAGCCTGACGCTTACCGACGGCGACGCTGAAAAATGGGACGGTAAGCAGATGCTGCTCGACGGCGGCGGCCAGTGGATGCTCCGCCCGGGAGATCTGGTGCAGGTCAATCTGGGCGGCAGCGAACCACCACCCGGTTTGTACGTGCCGCTGTCTGCCATCTACGAGGAAAGTGGCCGCACCTATGTGTTTACCGTGGATGAATCGGGTGAACAGAAAACCGCGCGGAAGATCCAGGTGAAAACCGCCGCCGGCGATATCCGGGCCGGAACCTCACGCCAGATTATCGAAATGGAATCCGGCAGCCTGAAAGAAGGCATGAAGATCATCACCGCCGGCGTCCACTTCCTGCAAGATGGCGAAGCCGTAAAGCCTGTACCGGCAGGGAGTGCACGATGAACCTTGGCGCCCTTTCAATCCGCTACCAGGCTATTATTCTCACCGCCATCGCCGCGCTGATGATGTGGGGTGTTTATTCCTACTTCACCATGTCGCGACGGGAAGATCCGCAGTTCACCATCCGTACGGCGGTGGTGTTCACAAGCTGGCCCGGAGCGCCGGCGACCCGCGTTGAGGAGTTGATTACCGACGCGCTGGAAGAAGAGATCGACACGATTGAAGAAGTCGATGTTGTCCGTTCGGTCAGTATCAACGGACAGTCCACGATCTATGTGGACGTGGAGGATGAGGTTGGACCCGAGGCTATTCAGAACGTCTGGGATAAACTCCGCGCCCGCGTCGAACTGGTGCAGATGCCGGAGCAAGGCATCAAGCCGATTGTGAACGACGAGTTCGGCGACACAACCATTCTGCTATACGCCATCCATCAGATCCCCGCACCGGGCCGCGACAAAGTACGCGAGGAAGATCGCTACACACCCCGCCAGCTGGAGCTATTCGCAGACGATGTCAAAGACGCCATCCGCGTGCTGCCAGGCGCGGCCCGTGTGCAGAAATATGGCGTGCAGGATGAAGCGGTATTCATTCAAACCACACTCGGCCAATGGTCACAGATTCAGCTCACGACTCAGCGGCTGCAGCAACTGGTTGAGGCGCGCAATATTGTGCAGCCCGGCGGCGATATCGAAACTGCTGCTGGACGGTTCGCCATCAAGCCAGGCGGCGAATTAGACGCCGTTGAAGAAATTGATTCGATCATTGCCGACGTTAGCACCGACGGCGACAAACGCAACCGCGTGTATCTTCGCGACCTGGGTCTTTCCGTCGTCCGCAGTTACGAAGACCCGCCAGAAATCCTGTGCACGTATGCAGATCCCGATGGTCCCTCGCCCGCGGTCATGGTCGGGCTGACGATGAAGTCAGGCGCCAACATTGTTGATCTCTGCGATGCGGCGCACCGGCGCGTCAAAGAACTTCAAGAAGTGGAACACGTCCTGCCGCCGGATATTGCCGTGACGCCCGTGGCCGACACCTCGAAGAACGTGTCGGCGAAGATCAACGATGTGCTTATCAACGTCCTAGAAGCGATTCTGATTGTGGTGGCCGTGGTGTTTCTGGTCGTCGGCTTCCGCACCGCCGTGGTGATGGCGGCGAACATTCCTGTGGTTGTGCTGGGCACACTGGCAGTGATTGCCGGCCTCGGTGTTGAGATGGAGCAGATCTCGCTGGCGGCGATCATCATTTCATTGGGACTACTCGTCGACAACGCCGTTCAGGTTTGCGATCAGGCGCGGACCAATCAGATGCAGGGAATGCCGCCCGTCAAAGCCGCCGTTGACGGCGCGGCGACGGTTGCTTCGCCGATGTTAATGGGCACGCTGACCACGATAGCCGCCTTCGCGCCGATGCTCATTTCGCTGACCGGGGGCGCCGCAGAATACACGCAGAGTCTTCCCATTACGGTTTCGGTCACATTGGGTTTAAGCTGGGTGCTGGCGACTTCTTTCTGTGTGGTGCTGGCAGCATGGTTCATCCGCGCTCCGGCCGATCCCAGTAAACCATCCGGCCCGCTGCCCTGGCTGATGGCCAAAGCCTCGAAGCTGATCAACCGCCGGAAACCCGCGTCGCAGCCCGCGACAGAGCAAGGCGAAAGCTTCATCTTCCGCATGTACGATTCCGCCGCAACGGCCGCACTCAAAGCCAAATGGATAACCGTAGCAATCTCCGTGGCCTGCTTCGTCCTTGCCATGCTGTTACCCGTTCGCAGCGAGTTCTTTCCGCAGGATCGCCGCGATCAATTCGCCATCCGGGTGTATCTACCAAGCACGGCCACGATTGAAGAAACCCGCGACAAGGTGCGCGAAGTAGAAGAAGCGGTGCGGAAACTGAGTCTGGTGCAGTTGACCACCGGAGAGCAGGTGCACCGTCTACGTTCGATGCGTACGCTTGTCGGCGGTGGCGGTTCGCGGTGGTATTTAAGCTGGAATCCTGAATCGCCACGCGCGAACTTTGCGGAGATTCTGATCCGCACCACCAACGGCGCCTACACGCCCAGCTACGCAACAGATATCCGCAGAATCGCGGAGAAGGGCGACGAAAAACTGGGCCTGAACCCCATCGCAGGCGCACGGGTGGTGCCCGAAGAACTCAGCCTCGGACCACCCGCGGCGCCGCTGGAAATCCGCGTCAGTGGACAAGGAACCGCGGATATGGCCAAGCTGCGGGAAATTGCTGACAAGGTAAAACGCATGGTCGCCGCACAGCCAGAAACCTGGGACGTGAACGACAACTGGGGCGTTGCTGGATATCAGCTGCACGTAGACGTTGACGAAGACCGGGCGAATCTGGCGGGCGTCACCAACGCACAGGTCGCACAGACGCTCAGCGCGTATTACTCCGGCCGGCGCCTTTCCACCTTCCGCGAAGGCGACCACCTGGTGCCGGTCTACTTCCGGCTGATCCAGGACGAACGCAATGATGTAAGCCAGCTGGCGTCCGCGCAGATCGAAGGCGCCAACGGGAAGATTCCGCTCGACGCGATTGCCGATATCGAGTCGCGCTGGGAGCCAGCCCGTATCGAACGCTACGACCTGAACCGCACCATCACCGTGGCCTCGCAGATCGAACGCGGCGGCAGCGGCAACGACGCCGTACTACGCGTCATGAACTCACCTGAGATGGCGGAACTGAAGGCGTCATTGCCAGCCGGTTTTACGATTGTCGCCGGTGGCGCTTATGAAGAGTCGCAGGATGCCACGGAGCAGATGCTGCTTTCGTTCGCCATCTCGCTGATCTCCATCGTGCTGCTGCTGGTCGTCCAGTACAACGGCTGGGCCAAACCGCTGGTGATTCTGGCAACGCTGCCGCTGGCGTTGATTGGCGCCTTTTTCGGGCTGTGGATCACCGATAACGCCATGGGCTTCATGCCGCAGCTTGGTCTGCTTTCGCTGTTTGGCATCGTGCTGAATACGGGCATCATCTTTATCGAATTTGCAGACCTCATTATTGCAGAGCGTGCATCGCAGGAGAATGGCGACGGCCCCATTGTTGGCCTCACGGTCAAGCAATTCCGGCAGTGCCTGATCGAAGCGGGTAAGCAACGCATGCTGCCCATTTTCCTCACCACCGCCACCACCATCGGCGGCCTGCTACCGCTGGGTTTAGCCGCCGGTCCTCTGTGGGAAGGCATGGCCTGGGCGATGATCTTCGGACTTCTGATCGCCACCGTACTAACGCTGCTAGTAGTGCCAGCGCTATATGCAATTCTCGTCGAAACCTTCGGCGTCAAACCTATACGCCTAGCGACTGAAGACGAAGAGTAAACGAATCACAAAACCGTAGGGCAGGCGCCCGCCTGCCGCCGTCTTACTACCGGCCGACAACGACATCCGCTATGCCCCAACCGTTACGCCATCTGAAGACCAGCAGCACGCTGGGATGGTTGTGGGGCTACCGCCTGTTGTTACTTCTGATCGTCGCGGGCCCATGCTGTTATCTGCTTGGCCCGGCGGTGGTGACCGCGCGGTCGCATGTGAATCGTGACGCCGGGCATTATTACCTGCCGCTCTTTCAGTGGACCGCACAGCAGTGGGGCAACGGCGAAATTCCGTTGTGGAATCCGCAGGAGAACGGCGGCTATCCGGTTGCGGCCGATGCAACGGCTAGTCTTTTCTACCCGGTCAAAATGCTTTATGCGCTGCCAGTGAATTTCTTTCGCATCCATGCTGTTTATACGCTGTTTCATCTTCTGCTTGCTGCGGGCGGTGTGTGGCTGCTGGCACGGCAATGGAAGATCTCCGCCGCGGGTGCAGCGTTCGCCGCGGTGGCGTACTCAATGGCCGGCGCCGTTTCGTTTCAGTATTGCAATATCGTGTTCCTGGTGGGCGCCGCCTGGCTGCCTCTGGCGCTGCTCACAGGTGACCGGATGTTCCGCCAGCAAAGTCTGTTCTGGAGCCTGCTGACCAGCGCCGTGCTGGCGCTGATGACGCTAGGCGGCGATCCTCAAGCGGCGTATCACGGCGGGCTGTGCCTGGCAGGGTATGCGTGCCTCGTCCGCGCCGACGCATCCCCGCGGAGCCGTTCCTGGCTTCAAAAAATCATCAGATCAAAACCGGCATTGCTCAGCATCGCCTGCGGATCGCTGATCTGCCTGGCGGCGGTACAGTTCTTTCCTTCCTGGCAATGGACGCGTCAGAGCCATCGCGCGGCGTACATGTTCCCGCGGAATATCTATGAAGCGGCGGAGGAAATGCAGCGGGGTGACGAAAGAGGCATGTCACCGATGGAGCGGGCACAGCGAGGCATCTTGGGTCAGCCAGAAACCGGCACACACCACGACCATGCGTATCAGTTCAGCATCGCGCCATGGCGTGCTGCGGAGCTACTATGGCCAAACTTCTACGGACGCACCTTCCCGGTCAATCATCGCTGGGAAACAGCCATCCCCGGCGCCGACAGGCTGTGGACGCCTTCTATTTACCTCGGGCTGCTGCCGCTGATTCTGGGAGTTGGCAGCCTGCGAATCCGCCGCGGAAAACCATGGCAGCGCTGGATGACGTGTGTTTTTCTACTCGCCGGCGCCGCTTCTCTGGGCTGGTACGGCGGTGGCTGGCTGCTTCACGAATTCCGCGCTGGTGTGCTAGGCGCCGACCCGGATGATCTGCTGGTGGGGCAGCCCGTCGGCGGCGTTTACTGGCTGATGGCAACCCTGCTGCCTGGCTACATGTACTTCCGGTATCCCGCGAAAATCGCAACCCTCGCAACCCTTGCTCTGGCAGTTCTTGCCGGATGCGGCTTCGACCGGGTCTTCCGTGGCGGCTGGAAATGGCCGTTGCGTGGCGTTGCCATTGTGGGCGTGTTATCGGGAACTGGCGTTGTGATCGCCGTGGCGGTGCGTCCGTTCTGGAACCGTGTGCTGGAACAGACGTATGACGATTCTTTCTTCGGCCCGGTCAGCAGCAGTGGTTCCGCCAATGACCTGTTGTTTGCGCTGATTCATGCACTGGTTCTATGTCTGATTGCCGGGTGGATCTTCCGCCGGCATCCGCGATCGCACAAATCGCGTCTGGCGTTACTGGCGATTACGGCCGTTGAATTGTGCATCGCGCACGGGTGGACCGCACCGCTGGCGCCGGATGCCTTGTGGCGGAAAGAACCGTACGTGGCAAGCGTGATCGATGATCACGCCGCAACCACCTCTGACGGCGTAGGGCGAATCTACCGCAGTCGTGGCGCCAAATGGTTGCCCGGCGCCTGGCGGCGGAATCCTTCCGTCAGCCGGCAACGGGACGGGCTGCGCTGGGACCGGGCAACGCTGATGCCTAAGCATCAGTTATTAACGCAGCACACGGTGATGACAGGCACGCACACCAGCCTGACCCCGCACGACTACATCGCGTTGATGCATGCGGCCAGATACTTTGGCGTCGAACGCACCGATGGCGTCCGCGAGCCGCAACCGCGCGTGCTTGATTACTTCGGCGCCAGCTACCGCATCACGCCGGAAGATTACACCTTCCCCGGCGACGTAAGGCTTTCATCCGACGACAGCGGCCCGGTGAACGTCGCTGTTTCACACAGTAAAACCGCCCTCCCGCGTGCCTGGATTGTGCACGATGTCGTCACGCTTCCGTCGCTGAAGAACCCCACCTGGCAGCAAGTTGAGGACCGCACCGTACAGACCTGGTTCCCGCGCGGAAAACTGCGGTCCTTCGAGAATCAGGCCGTGGTCGAAGCAGAAACCGCACCCGGTGTTAAACCGGCTCCCACCGGACAAACTTCGACCTGTGAGATTATCCGGGAGACTCCGGCGTGTATCGTGCTGGTTGCTGATTTGCAGCAACCCGGGCTGCTTGTGCTGAGCGACCGCTACGACCCAGGCTGGAAAGCGACCGTACAGACCGGCGCTGCGGCGCCGCAGCATGTGGCGGTGTTGCGTACCAATCGCGTCATGCGGGGTGTGGCTTTGCCAGCGGGGCGCCATCAGATTGAACTGCGTTATCAGCCCGCCGCATTCCGGCTGGGCGCCCTGTTAAGCATCGCCGCCTGGGTCGTACTGGCCGGCGCCTGTCTCTGGCGCCTGGCGCCACGCGAACCGGCCGCAGAGTAGCCCGCAACGGTTAGAAGTCGAGAATGTCTTCGTCGCCTTCGAACTCATCTTCCACATGCGAGTCGATCGCAAAGAAGCAGAGATAACCTTCTTCACATGCGGCGGTCAGGCTACCTTCGTGCCGCGTCGCCCAGGCGTCGCCTTCGATATAATTCAACGTCTTCATCCAGTGCATGCTTTCGGGCAGCGACCAGGTATCGAGCAACTTGTTAATATTGTCGCCCTTCACAACAATCTTGTACCGGACGGCGATACTGTGGCCTTCGATCACTTCATCGATCTCCGGCGGCAGGAAGATTTCTTCGATCTCGCGGGCGGATTCTTCCAGGTCCGGGTCGGACTCCAGCGTTTCAATTAAGGTCCGCTGAATATTGGCGGTGTACTGAACAAACAGGTCGAACTCCGCCAGATCACTGAACGCCTCCCGCGGATACAGCGCCACGTAACATTCCAGATCTAAGTCCGACCAGTCGTGCACATCGTACGCAGCCCGCTTGGGAAGCACGGCCAGCGGACCGGCCTCTTCAAACTTTTCCCACTGATCCGTGGCCCAGTTGCGGAAGACCTCCAGCGATGCGTAACGCTCCTGATGGCACGACAGAAGGCTGACGTCGTTCTCGCCCAGCCCTGCGGGAATTTCAGGCGGCGCCGGAACGCCCGTCTGCGCGTAGTACCACGCCAGAAACTCTTTGGCTTCGCAGTTGGGGTTGGCGACTTCCATCTGCGATGAGGTTTCGTCATCGTAGTTTTCGTGATAGACGATGACGGGCAGGTCGCGGCCAAACGCGTCGCGGATAACGCCATCAATATGCAGATTGTTGGCGACTTCGACACAGGATTCGGTGAACACCAGCCGGCAGAATTCGCCAATCTCTTCACTGTCGATTCCGCCCGCAGGGTCTGCGTCATCGACAAAGGAACGGATTTCACCCATCAGTTCTTCCAGAGCGGCGGCGCCCTTGGGGTCAGCACTCACTCCATTAGAATCTTCAGACTGGCAGAAAATCGCCACGGGGGGCTGCACGAAAGACTGCGGCGACCAGCGTGCTTCACCCTCATCGACGCCGTCGGCCATGGCGCGCTGCACGTCCGATTCCAGTGCGAATTTCAGCTCAAGCACGGGCCGTGCAATCTCTGCCTGTTGCGTGGCGATGTGAAAGATGACGGCGTAGACTTTTTCGCCGTCGCCGGGGTTGTACGATTCTACGTACCCCGTCGCACTGAATTCCAGGTGTTCAAATAACGCCTGTGGATTAAATTGCATGATGCATTCCTGAATGTTGAAAGCAGACCCGCGTAGAACGTCAGGCGGGTGAAACAACCGTTTTGATGCCTTGCGGCTCACGGTTGGTATAGTGCCAAAGGGCGTCTTCCAGTCCGGTGCGGCTGGTGATCAAGCGGCCCAGGGCAGATGGAAATTCGCGCTGCATGCGGGCAAGATCGCGCAGTGCATCTTCAAAGTCGCGTAGCGCCGCGTTCACGCTGCCAAAGTGCAGATGGTTGCGCAGGATGGCGTTCTGCATCACCTGCATCAGGTCCAGCTCTTTTGGCTTGCCGCTGCGTGAAGCGCCCAGCCAGCACATGGCGCCGCGTGGATTCAGCCACTGTGCGGCCTGAACCAGAACGCGATCACTGCCGGTGCATTCCAGAATCAGATCGAACCGGCCACGATCCGCGGGTTCTGGAGTCTGCTGCTTCAGATAAGTGGCGCCAAATTCTTCAGCCACGGAGACGCGGAAGCTGTCTTCTTCGTCACGACCGTAGATTGTCATAGGCCAATTTCTGGCCACTGCGGCGATCACACCCGCAAAACCGATCGGCCCCATTCCCGTCACCAGCACCTGCGGCGGTTGCTGCCCGCTCCAGATGTCTCCTGACAGGCGGGCGCGTTGCATGACCAGCGCTTCGTTAACGGCCTTCTCCGCCACAGACAGTGGTTCGGCGAAGACGGCGATATCCTTCAGAGCCGGGTCGACCTTCAACAGGTGCTGGCTCTGATCCAGCCACTGTGAACAGGCGAAGCCATCACTTCCGACGATACCGCATTCGACATAGTCGCCCATCGAAAGCATATCTACGCGGTGCGAAGCCTCAATGCCGTCCTTCGCCCGGCGGACGACAGGAACCACCAGATCACCTGGCTGCAGATCCGCAACATCGTCGCCTGTCTGCACGACTTGCCCCAGGCATTCATGGCCAAGCACCAGATAGTCCTGGCCCGCGGGTAGATGCGGCGACTGCGAAGAAAGGATCTCGCGGTCGGTGCCACAGACGCCGATTTGCAGAGAGCGGCACAGCACTTCGTCAGCAGCCGGCGCAGCAGGCTGCGGGATGTCGATAATGGACGGTTGACTTTGGTTCTGCCGCGCAACAATGGCCTGCATGGCGGTTTCCAGCAGCTTATTGGGAAATGTGCCTCAACTTTCGTTGATACCATAATCGGTGCTGATCGAATAGCGCCGGCAACGGTGCGGCAGGAAGCCTAAGCAGCACAGTTGTAGCGGACCACCGTGTCGATTAGCCTGAAACACTGGTTTGTTCCCTTGCATGACAGCGTCTTACACGGCGTAAGACATTGTGTGACAAGGCATTGACGACTTTTCGCGGATGTCGATTCATGGCCAATTACCGTTGCCCTTATTGCCAGAAAACCATCCGGCACAAACCGGAAATGGCCGGCGACGTGGTGGCGTGTTCTAGTTGCGGCGGTGAATATTACGAACCAACTGACCCGTTGCCTGGCATGCGGCCCGAAAAAGTACCGCCCCCCTTGCCCAGTTCACCCGTTGCCCCGCGGCAGAATCAGCCGCCTGCAACCAGCGCTCCCACGCCGCCTGCAAACTCGCCGCCCGCGTCCTCTGCAAACTCGCCAGTCGCGCCGCCATCGTCACCGGCGGCTGCTTCAGGGCCGCCTGCTTTGCCCAGCGGGCAAGGAACAGGGCCGTTGAGCGACAAAGACTTTGATTCGATGATTCAGGCCTTATCTGCCGAAGCCGTTATGCCGGACGGTAATCCGCAGGCACAGCCGCCGGGCGCCACGGACCAGACGGGGCAACAAACGCCTGCTTCTTCGCCGGCGAAGCCGCCTGCTGGACTAGAGCCGGCTGAGATCGTCGCGGCGCTGGAAAGTCGCGGCTTACATTCAATTCTGGTATCGTGGCCGCCGGCGAAGCCGTATGCCGCCAACATGGCGTTCTCTGCGGGGCTGGCCCGCGAAGGCGCCAACGACATGCTGCTGAAGATCGCGTTTCAGATCATCAAGCAGCGATGGCCGGAACTGGGTTCGATGCTGACCGACTACGAAAATCAGGTTCACTAAGAAACAGCTATGTCGCGCGAAGCCATTTTCGAAAGCAGCGTTGAGTACTTCCTGTCGCCGGTTGGCGAGTTCCTCAATGACGAAACCGTGACCGAAATCATGGTCAACCGTTTCGACGAGATTTATGTCGAACGCGGCGGTAGGCTCGAAAAACGTCCGCCCGGTTCGAGAGCGAAGACGCACTGTTGACCGCCATTCACAATGTCGCCCAGTGGGTAGGCCGCAAGATTGATCTGGAAAACCCGGTGCTCGACGCGCGTATGCCCGACGGTTCGCGCGTGCACGCGATTCTGCCGCCCGGTGCCAGACGGGGCGTCTGTCTGACCATCCGCCGGTTCAAACGGGGCGGGATGACGCTGGATGATCTATTGCGTTTTGGCAGTCTGACGCAGGAGACGCGTGAGTTTCTGGAGCTTTGCGTCAAGCTTCATAAGAACATTGTTATCAGCGGCGGTACAGGCACCGGAAAGACATCGCTGCTCGGCGCCGTGGCGACAGCGATCCCGGAGGTCGAACGGATCGTCGTCATCGAAGACACCAGCGAGTTGCGGCTGAATCAGGAGCACTGCGTCTATCTGGAAGTGCAGCGGCCCGACGTGTACGGCCGCGGCGCCCTGACCATCCGCGAACTGTTCGTTGCTTCGCTGCGAATGCGGCCCGACCGCATCATCGTGGGTGAAGTCCGCAGCGGCGAGGCGCTGGATATGATTCAGTCCATGCTCAGCGGCCATACCGGCAGCTTGTCCACCGTGCATGCGAATTCCGCCCGCGATGCATTAATCCGCCTGGAAACGCTGTCGCTGATGTCAGATGTTGACATCCCGGTTTATGTCGCGCGTGCGCAGGTAGCTTCGGCGATTGATCTTATCGTGCAGCTTTCGCGGTACAGCGAAGACGGCTCGCGGCGTGTGAGTAAGATTACCGAGGCGCGGGGGCTGGATCTGGACGGGCAGTATCAGTTCGAAGATCTGTTCATCTGCAATCTCAGTGGCAAAGACGAAAACGGCCGCTTACGGGCCAGCCTCGATAAAACCGGCGCCAAGCCCACGTTCGCTGCAGAAGCCAGGCAGCATGGCATGGGCGAACTGATTAAACACAGCAAAGCCATGTGGGAATGATCCCGCGGAACCCTGGCGTCGCAGCTTAATTCGCCGCACCAAACCTGGCGGCCTGGCCGGCAATATCGCAACCTGTCTGCGTGCTCCAAGCCGCGAGAATCTGTTGGAACATGGCGCCCGGCTTGCCATCACCAACCGGCTTACCTTCGAAGCTTGTCACCGGGAAGATGCACGGCGAAGTGCTGCAGAGAAACACTTCATCCGCGGCAGCAACGTCTTCCGGCTTCAGCGGGCGATGCGAATAAGTAATGCCCGCCTGCCTTGCCAGATCGGCAATGCAGCCCGCACTAACGCCGGGGAGAATGGTCTCCTGCGGCGGCGAGACAATACCTTCGCTTTGATTGTAAATCAGAATATTCGCAGTTGAGGCTTCCGTCACATGGCCATCCAGGTCAAGCAACAACGCCCGCGACGACGGTTCTACGTCCCGCGTCTGCCGGTCAGCAAGCCAGTAATGCATCCGGCTGCGACACTTCAGTTCGGGCGGCCAGCACGCTGCGGGTACCTGCCTGATCTGCGAAACGCGTAGCGATTGGCCTGCCGTATATAGCTGATGCATCTCCGCAAACGGCAGCCGGCTGCAGTAAATTGCAACCAGCGGTTCACTCTGCCCGCCACTGCCCGGCGTCACCAGCAGCGTTAGCCCCGTATCGGCGCCAGGCGGCAGTTGCTGATAGCTCCGCCGCGTGACTTCATCAGCAATGGATGCAAGTTCATCGTCCGTCAGCGGCAGCGTAACCCCGGTGATTTGCAGCGACCGCTTCAGTCTGGCCAGATGTTCCGGCACACGGAACAACTTGCCGTTAAACGTCCGCAACCGCTCTGCGACCGTGGTGCCAAGCACAAAGCCCTGGTCATCCGGCGGGATACTGATGGCGGAGTTTTCGACAAACTGGCCATTGAAGTAGGCGGGCTTAGAAGTATCGGCGGGCAATTTAGTTTCCTCGTATCCTTTACGCGGAAGAAATTTCAGCAGAATCAATGCCTGCATTCAGAAATCTATTCTGCACGCCAGAGCCACTTCATAGATTCCGGCAGAATCGCGCCGCCATGTTTGCCGTTGTGGCCGCCCTCGCCATAGACGAATTTGTAGTCGTAACCCGCGTATTTCAGCGCGGCAGCCATCTGCTGATTCGCCAGAGGCCAGTTGCCGTGGGCGTTGTCTAGATCGTTCTTCCCATCCTGCAAAAAGACGCGGATAGGCCGTTTCTCTGACTTGCGGATCAACGCCGGGTAAACGTGGCCGCCGCGGATATTGGTAAAGCTGCCGACATGGCTCAGCACTTTGCGGAACTTGTCGGGCCGCTCCCACGCCACAGTAAACGCGCAGATTCCGCCGGAGCTAATTCCGCAGATCGCGCGACGGTTGGCGTCGTGGGTCAGTGGAATATTCTTTTCGACGGTGGGGAGAATTTCGTCCAGCAGGAACTTTGCATACTGGTCAGAAAGTGAATCGTATTCGAAGCTGCGGTTGGCGGGCGTTGGTCTCCAGCCGGGCTTGTCAGGCAGCGTTTCCGACTTATGTCCAGGATCAATGAAGATGCCCACGGTCACAGGCATTTCTTTCTTGTGGATCAGGTTGTCCATGACCACCGTCGCCCGGAACTGACCCTGCGGATTGACATAGGCATGGCCGTCCTGAAAGACCATCACCGCCGGCTTCTCTTTGCTATCAGCCTTATACTGCGCCGGCACGTAAACCCAGTACCGGCGGATGGTGCCCGGGAAGACTTCGCTCTTGATCTGGTGCTCTGTCACCTTGCCCTGCGGAACGCCTTCCTGCGGTAGAGAATCGCCCGAAAGCTGGTAGTCGTCATCGCCAGCGTAGGTGGTGGCTGCGAGTGTGAAAGCTGTGACGAAAACGGCTAGAAATAGTCGCGGCTGCATCATTATTCAAGATTCTCCTGGTGCTTAATCAGTTGTCTGGTTAACGCTGTGGATACTTCGACATCACTTGCCGAATTTAGGATTGAGCCCATAGCGGATGGTTACGGGAATCGCATAGGGCTTGCCATCGTACTCCGCCTTGATTTCCGTCCGTTCAGCTGGCGGAATGACGGCCGGGGTAGCGGGGTTGCGCCCCTCGTAAATTTTGGCTGGCGGACGTGGTAGGCCAATGATGGTTTCCTCCACTTTTCCGAACGGCGACTGCCAGCCCTTAAGGTGTTGTTTGCCGGCGACCGGCACGCCATTTGGGAAGTACATCAGCACGGCGCCGGATACCAGGCGTTTGCCCCCGGCCAGGCGGTCTCCCTGGTGCCGTAGATCAATATCAAGCGGTTTATCAGACGTGTTTTTAATGAAATGCCTTGTGCCAAGGTTATCGCTGACGGTGCGGATTTCGATACCAGGCGGCAGCTTCTCTTTGTCGAATTCCAGGGTATACGTGTAACGCGATTCAGGGGGCGCCGGCTTGCGGGCGGGCCTCCCCTGACCATAAACGGTGGTTGCCAACAGACATACGCTCAAGACGAAAAAGATAAGACGGTGCATTGAAGAAACTTTCACTTTGAATCGCGAAGACTGATATGCCGTAGCATAGCCGATCGGTCGCCGTGGTGTTGTGGCCAACATAGTTGCGGCGTGGTGCGCTGACGACGATAATCGGATGGTCGCTCAACTTCTTTCTGGAGATCCCGCGTGCGCAACCGATTGTTCTCTGTCCTCACTATATTTGCACTTACCCTGGTTTGCTCAATGGAGTCTGCACAAGCTGAAGACCCGCTGGATCGTTTCACCGCCGATACCTTCACCGGCGCGCACGATGGCAAATCACCCGCGCCGGTGCTTAAGTATCAATTGCTGCGGCCCGCAGGTTATCAGGCCGAAGGCGAGGAGAAGTATCCGCTGGTTGTGTTTATGCATGGCGCCGGCGAACGCGGCTCTGACAACCGGGCGCAACTCAAGCACGGCATGCGTGAATTCGCCAGCGATAAAATCATGAAGAAGCACCCCGCGTTCGTGCTGGCGCCACAGGTTCCCGCCGGACAGCAATGGGTCAACGTGCCGTGGTCAGCCAAGCAACATGCGATGCCCGCGCAACCTTCCACCAGCATGAAGCTAACGCACGAACTGATTGCCAAACTGCAGAAGGAGTACCGTATTGATCCGCGACGGATTTACGTCACCGGTCTGTCGATGGGCGGATTTGGCGCCTGGGATGCAGCCAGCCGCTGGCCGGAACTGTTCGCGGCCTGTGCGCCTATCTGCGGCGGAGGCGATGTAGCGCAGGCAGCGAAGTTTAAGAAAGTGCCCGTCTGGGCGTTTCACGGCAGTGCGGATAACGCGGTTAAAGTTTCACGCTCTCGCGACATGATCGCCGCACTCAAGAGCGCCGGCGCCGAACCGCGATACACTGAGTATGAAGGCGTGGGGCACAACAGCTGGTCGCGCGCCTACGGTACCGGCGAATTGTACGAATGGATGTTCGCCCAGCAGAAACCGCAGCCATGACCGCAGAGACACAAGCCCGTCCCAAACGCAGCCGGTTCCTGACCGGACAGTGGCGCTACCTGGCGATGATGAATTACGCCATCGACCCGGAAATCCTGCAACCGCTTGTGCCCAAGGGCGTGGAACTCGATAGCTTTCAGGATGTGACTTATGTCAGCATGGTCGGGTTCATGTTCCTGGACACGCGGGTTCTGGGCGTGCCCATGCCGTTTCACCGCAACTTTGAAGAAGTGAACCTCCGCTTTTATGTCCGGCGGGAAGTGGACGGCGAAGTGCGCCGCGGCGTAGTCTTCGTCAAAGAGATCGTGCCCCGGTGGGCCATCGCCTGCACTGCACGGCTGACTTACAACGAGCAGTATATCTCGCTGCCAATGCGGAACACGGTGACAGGGTTTGACACCGGAACAGCCGGGCAGCAACCCGCGGCGTTATTCGAATGGCGGATGAACAAGCAGTGGAATGAGATGCGTGTCGAAACCACCGGCGATCCGCAACCGCTGGTGGACGGCAGCGTCGAAGAATTTATCACCGAACATTACTGGGGCTACTGCACGCAGCGCGACGGCGGCACCATTGAATACCAGGTCGAGCATCCCCGCTGGAACGTCTGGCAATGTGAGAACGCAAATCTCAACTGCGACATTCCCGCCCTCTATGGCGAACAATTCGTCGAAACACTCGAAGCGGCGCCCGTATCTTCCTTCCTCGCAGATGGTTCAGAGATCGCCGTGTATAAACCGACGCGGATTGTTTAGCCGGTTTGTAGTCACAAAAGTCGTAGATCATGCGCCGGCCTGACGATTTAACGCTGTCCACTTCAACCATCGTCAGGCCGGCGCCTGACCTAAGGAGTCTTGCAGATGGTTCTGAAATCGCCGTGTTCAAACCGACGCGGATTGTCTAGCCGGCGTGCCGTTGAAGTTTCGTCCAGTTGCGTATGAAATGGTTTGACCAGCTATTACACCGGGTTCAGAACCGCCAGCTTATCTACAGTTGCTGCTGGGAGGACCCGGCGGTGGATCGTGAAGCGTTGAAGATCGGCGCCGGCGACAACGTGCTGGTGATTACGTCCGCCGGTTGCAACGCGCTGAGTTACGCGCTGGATGGTCCGGCCAGGGTCTTCGCCGTGGATATCAATCCGCAACAGAATGCGTTGCTTGAACTGAAGCTTGCCGGCATCAAGACGCTGTCGTTCGAAAACTTCTTTCAGCTGTTCGGCGTTGGGCGACATTCTGGTGCCAAAGAGGTTTACAGGCAGCAGTTGCGACGGCATTTATCTGAAAAATCACAGGCTTTCTGGGACCGGCGGATAACGATGTTCGCGGGAAAGCAGCCGTTTTACTTCCGTGGTGCGACGGGCGTGTTTCTGCGGCTGTTCAACGCTGCCGTGAACCGCCGGGCGGGAATGCGTTCCGCAGTGAATGATCTGCTAGAAGCTGCTGATGTGGACGAACAATGGCGGATTTATACGCAGCGGATTCAGCCCGGGTTGTGGCGCGGGCTGTTACCCATGCTGCTCCGCAGCGCTCCCGCGCGGTGGCTCACGATGATCCCCGCAGGGCAGTTGCAACAGACCAGGCAACAGTCGCCAGAAACCGACCTGGCGGCGTTATTCCGCGAACGCATCGAAAGGGTGATTCGCAAGCTGCCGCTTCGCGACAACTACTTCTGGCGCGTGTATCTGACTGGTGCGTTTACAAAGGAGTGCTGCCCGGACTACCTGCGGCCCGGCAACTTCACGCGGCTAAAAGAAGGCCTGGCGGATTGCATTCAGGTTCATACAGGCAGCGTGGAAGCGTTTCTGCAAAGCCACGCCACAAGCATCGACTGCTTCGCATTACTGGATCATTTCGACTGGCACAGCACGACCACGCGTGAAAGTCTACAGCTTGAAATAAACGCCATCTGCCAGCATGCCGCACCGGGAGCCAGGCTAGTGTGGCGCAGCCTGGGCGACAACCGTGCTGCGGTAGATGAAACCGTTGCATTGAATCCTACGGAGCGCGGCCCGCTGCAATACGAGGTGGACGCCCAGCAGCAGTTACTCGCGCAGGAGCGGACAGGCGTTTACGCCAATCTGTACATCGCCACGCTCCAATAACGCACCTTCATTCATGGCGGATAAGCGCAAGCGTGCGTCGTCGTAGTGGCAAGGCGTGCCTGATCTTTTACACTTAACTTGCATATCGTGAACAACTCCGTTTCCCGCGATTGAACTTCTCCGCTTGTCAGCATCTGGATGCAGGAATGTCAGATTTCGAAAAGCTCGGCGCCTTTTATCTTGGTAAGCAGTACGATCTCCGGGCGGGGAAACGGGAAGAAGACCTGCTGCTGTACGATTCCAAAGACCTTACCACGCATGCCATGTGCGTCGGCATGACGGGCAGCGGCAAAACGGGCTTGTGCCTTTCGCTGCTGGAAGAAGCCGCCATTGATGGTATCCCCGCGATCTGTGTTGACCCGAAGGGCGATCTGGGCAACCTGCTGCTGTCGTTTCCCAATCTTCTGCCCGCTGACTTCGAGCCCTGGGTCGATCCAGGCGAAGCTGTGCGCAAAGGGATGACCCCGCAGGAATACGCTGCCAGCACGGCGAAGATGTGGAAGGAAGGGCTTGCCGAGTGGGGGCAGGATGGCGCCCGCATTCAGCGGTTCCAGGAAGCGGCGGAGGTTTCAATCTTCACGCCTGGCGGCAGCGCGGGCATTCCGCTGACCGTGCTTCGCAGCTTCGATGCACCGCCACCAGCCGTCATGGCGGATGACGAAATCTTCCAGCAACGCGTGGCGGCGGCGGTTTCCGGGCTGCTGACCTTAATGGATGTTGATGCGGACCCGATTCAGAGTCGCGAATTCATCCTGCTTTCCAACATTCTCAGTCACAACTGGCAGGCGGGCAAAGGCGTTGATCTGGCAGGCTTGATTCACGCGATTGGGCAACCGCCTTTCAGCAAAGTCGGCTTCCTGGATCTGGAGACGTTTTATCCGCAGGCGGAACGGTTCAAGCTGTCGATGCGGATTAACAACCTGCTGGCTTCGCCGAAGTTCGCCAGTTGGACGCAGGGGGCGCCGCTGGATATCCGCAGCCTGTTGTATACGAAGCAGGGGAAGCCGCGGCTCTCGATCCTGTCGATCGCACATCTCTCGGAAAAAGAGCGGATGTTCTTCGTCACGATTCTGTTGAACGAAGTGCTTTCCTGGATCCGCAGTCAGCCCGGCACCACCAGCCTGCGGGCGTTGCTCTATATGGATGAAGTGTTCGGCTACTTCCCGCCAACCGCAAACCCGCCATCCAAAACGCCGATGCTGACGCTGCTGAAACAGGCGCGGGCTTACGGGCTAGGCGTGGTGCTGGCGACCCAGAACCCGGTGGATCTGGACTATAAGGGCCTGTCGAACATGGGCACCTGGTTCCTGGGCCGGTTGCAGACAGAACGCGATAAAGCGCGTGTGCTGGAAGGACTGGAAGGCGCCTCAGCGGAAAGCGGCGCCGGCTTTGATAAGCAGAAGATGGAAGAGACGCTGGCCGGGCTGGGCAGCCGCGTGTTTCTGATGCACAACGTCCACGAAGACGCCCCCGTGGTGTTCCAGACGCGATGGGCACTCTCCTATTTGCGTGGGCCGCTAAGCCGTGAACATATTCAGAAGTTAATGGCCGGCAAAAAGGCCGCAGGCGCAGGGCAGGCCCCCGCCACGGCCGCGGCGCCACAGGCAACCATCCAGGCGCCGGTGCCGGCATCGCAACCTGTGACGGCCACGCGCCCCGTTCTGGGACCGGGCGTTGAAGAAGCCTTCCTGCCGCGGCGTGGATCAACGCCGACGGGCGGCCGGCTGATGTACCGGGCGGCGGTGCTGGGTGTCGGCAAACTCCACTTCGTGCGTTCGACCTACAAAATCGATGAATGGAAGAACCTCGCCCTGCTGCAAGCCACCCATGACGAGGACGCTGAAGTTGACTGGTCCGGCGCCGACGAGATTGACCCGGAATCCATCGACCTGCAAGAGACGCCCGACGAAGGCGCCGAATTCGGACAGGCACCGTCGTTCGCTGGCAGTTCAAGGTCTTTTGGCAAATGGGGCACGGAGTTAAAGACCTACCTTTATCAGGAAAGGATCATGACGGTCTGGAAGTGCGCAGAACTGAAGCAGTATTCTGCGCCGGGAGAACCCGAGGGCGAATTCCGCGTGCGGCTTAAAGATCAGGCTCGCGAAGAACGCGATCTGGCGGTGGAGAAGCTACGCAAGAAGTACACCTCGAAACTGGCGACCGTTGCTGACCGCGTGAAGCGTGCGGAGCAGAAAGTTGATAAAGAAACGGCGCAGTACCGCAACGCGCAGTTTCAAAGCGTGATCTCATTCGGCACTTCCATCCTGGGCGCGGTCTTCGGTCGCAAACTGGCAAGCGTCACCAACGTCAACCGCGCAGGAACCGCCATGCGCTCCGTCGGCCGCGCGGCGGAACAGGGCGGCGATATTACCATCGCCAAGCAGGAAGTCGAAAAATATAAAGCTGAACTGGCCGAACTAGAGGCCGAGTTCAAAACAGAAACCGAAGAGCTGGAAGACAGCTACGACATCGACAACCTGGAGCTTGAAGCGCTGGAACTGCGGCCCCGCAAAAGCGACATCGATGTCGAACAATTACTGCTGTTGTGGACGCCTTGGTACATTTCGGCAAACGGCATCGCGGAACCGGCCTACCGGCTGGATGTTGTCGAGCCGCTTTAATAAGCCGCTTGTTTAGGCCGCCTTGCGAATCTGGGCGCGGGGCGAGACGGCGACCAGCGTTTCCAGCACGCCTTCCTGCACGACCTCGTCATGCTGGTTAATCAACTGACGCTTCCAGAGGATGCGTCCCCGGCGGCGTCCCGTTGGTTCTTTGCCGGTCACCTGCGTCAGTACATGGACGGTGTCGCCAAAGAAAATCGGCTTGATGAATTTCCATTCACTCAACTGCACAAACGCATCGGTCTTTACCGCGGGAAAACCACTGCTGAGGCCGGCCATCATCGAGAGTCCCAGCAGTCCGTGGGCAATGGGCTGGCGGAATGGCGTGTTGCGTGCAAACTCGTGATCGACGTGCAGCGGGTCATAATCGCCCGTCAGTGCGGCGAAGTTCACCACGTCTGTTTCGGTAATCGTGCGGCCCCGGCTTCTCCATTCGTCGCCAGGGTGAATGTCATCAAAGTGTAAGACGTCCCTCATCTGTCTTCCGTTCATCCTTGAGTGGGGGGCAGATTAAAAACAGATTCCTAAAAAACGCCAGATGGCACAAGACCAACCTTTCTGCAGGTGCTAGCCGTTACAGCACAGGGGTTGCTTGACAAAAATCAGGCTGCGCGATACCAAACTTTTTTGCGGCTGGACCGCCCGTTTTCCCACGCTACTGACTCGCCCTGCTGGCAGGACTGTTCATGACGACCACCTGTGCCCCCCACCTAGAAGAAACACTCTCCCCCGCCTTCACCACCGGCGCCCCTTTGCCCGGCTTCCAGTCGCCCGGCGGCAGCGTGGTGGACGCCACCCTCTCGGACTACGACAACGAATTCGACGACGACGATTTCGACGACGACTTTGACGACGACTTCGAAGAAGATCCCGACGACGACTACGACTTCGACGACCTCGGCGACTTCGAAGACGAAGTGGTTGACGACGACGATGAAGACGTCGAATTCGACGACGACGATGACGACGAAGAGAGCGACGACGACAATGGCGAAGATGACGATGATGATTAGCCGGGAATTGAACTGTCGGTTGCCCGGATTTGCCGTGCAAAGAGCGGAAGGCGTTGATCGCTTTACCGCTTAGCTCACCGGCGGCGAAGTAGCTTGCGGGTGAACCTGACGGCGGTGTCCGGGTTCTTATCTGATGGCGGGCAGTCGCGTTGCAGGTTTGCGGTTTGCCTGTTCTACTGACGGCTGCCTGAATGGCTGCTATTTTGCAGCGTTTGCGGCCCGGTTTTTAGCTGCTTTACCATCCACCTTTCAAGTCACCCGCCATGTTTGATGAGGCTCCGTCAAGTCCCGCCTTTCCGCAGATTGAGAACCAGGTTCTGGAATTCTGGAAAGACCGGGCGATTTATCAGAAGTCGCTCGATCAGCGGGCGGACGCTCCGCGTTTTGTCTTTTATGAAGGCCCGCCAACGGCCAACGGGCTGCCTCACCCCGGTCACTGCCTGACACGCGCCATCAAAGACCTGTTTCCGCGTTACCGCACCATGCGCGGTTATCTGTGCGAGCGGAAGGGCGGCTGGGATACGCACGGGCTGCCGGTTGAGGTGGAAGTGTGTAAGTCCATCGGCATCCATTCGAAGGAAGAAATCGAAGAATTCGGCGTCGAGCCCTTCATCCATAAATGCCAGGAAAGCGTCTGGCGTTATATGAAGGAGTGGGAGCAGTTGACCGAACGGTTGGGCTTCTGGATTCATCTGGAAGATGCGTATGTGACGTACCATCAGCAGTACGTTGAAAGCGTCTGGTGGTCGCTGAAGAATCTGTTCGACCGCGACCTGCTGTATCAGGGCCACAAGATCGTGTGGTGGTGGGCGCAGGGCGGCACCGCGCTGAGTGCGGGCGAAGTGGGCGAAGGCTATCGCGAAGTGGGCGATCCCAGCGTATACGTCCGTTTCCCGCTGGTCGATGAACCAGATGTCTCACTGCTGGTCTGGACCACAACGCCCTGGACGCTGCCTTCGAATCAGTTTGCCGCCGTTAATCCAGACCTGACCTACGCCACCGTTGCCGACAAAGAGACGGGCGAAAAATTCGCGCTGGCCGAAGACCTGGTGGAAACCGTCGCGGGCAAAGCGAAGCGCGAATTTGAAGTAGTGGAAACGTATTCCGCCAGCCGCCTGATCGGTCAGCGTTACCAGCCGCCGTTTGACTATTACTACAAAGCCACAGGCGACAGCACCGGCACGTTGAAAGACGGCGGTAAGCAGCATGTTGCCTGGCGTGTGCTGGGCGCCGACTTTGTTACGACGAAGAGTGGTACGGGCGTGGTGCATCAGGCGCCGGCGTTTGGTGAAGACGACTACAACGTGCTGACCGCGGAGCAGGAACGCTTCGTCGAGGATGAAGGTCCGCAACTCATCTGCGCCGTAGGCCCTGACGGCAAATTCACGGCCGAGGCGCCGGATTACGAAGGCCGCTGGGTAAAAGAGGCGGATAAAGACATCAGCCGCGAGTTGCGCAGCCGTGGCGTGCTGTTTCACCTGGAACAGTACCTGCACGATTACCCGTTCTGCTGGCGGGCGCCCGAAGACCCGCTGATCCAGTACCCGCGGAAAAGCTGGTTCGTCCGCACCACCAAGTTCCGCGACCGCATGCTGGAAAACAACCAGCGGATCAACTGGCTGCCCGAGCATATCCAAGGCGGCCGGTTCGGCAATTTCCTGGAAAGCAATGTTGACTGGGCGCTCTCGCGTGAGCGGTACTGGGGCACGCCGCTGCCTGTCTGGGTGTGCGAAGAAACCGGCAAACAGGAAGCAATCGGCAGCTACACCGAACTGCAACAGAAGCCCGGCGCCAGCGGCTTTGATGTGTGGGAAAAAGCCAAGGCGGCCAACCCCGCGCTTTCGGACGATCTGCGCGTGCACAAGCCGTATATCGACGCCATCACGTACGATTCGCCCTTCGCCGATGGCGCCCGCATGAACCGCGTGCCGGAGGTGATCGACTGCTGGTACGATTCCGGCGCCATGCCGTTTGCGCAGTGGGGCTATCCGCACACTGGGCAGGATGATTTCAAAGAACAGTTCCCGGCCGACTTCATCAGCGAAGCGATCGACCAGACACGCGGCTGGTTCTACAGCCAGCTGGCCATCAGCACCATGCTGTTCGGCCCCGAGGCCGAAGGGGTCACCACGTCAAACGATGCTGCCAACGCCACGAAAGAAGCTTTCCCGCATCCTTTCCGCAACTGCATCGTGCTGGGGCTGATGTTGTCGGAGTGGTGGGAGAACAAGAAGAATCCGCGCGAAATCAGCATCGACGAAGCGGAGGCCCGCGAAAAGTTCGGCAAAGACACCGGCGCCAAGATTGGCAAGATGTCGAAGCAGTTGAAGAACTATCGCAGCCCGCAGGAGATCTTTGATATCTACGGCGCCGACGCGCTGCGGTGGTACTTCTTTGCCAATCAGGCGCCGTGGAACGGCATCATCTACAGCGAAAAGGCAATCAAAGAGAGCATCCCGGAATTCATGCTGCGGCTGTGGCATGTCTACCGGTTCTTTGTGGACTACGCGCGGATCGACGGCTTCGACCCTGCGGCGGGCGTCAAAGGCGATGTGCATCAACTGACAACTGCCGGGCTGGAACAGTCTTCCACCTACACGCCGGTGGCGCAGCGCGGCGAGCTGGACCGCTGGATTCTCAGCGAGCTGAACCGCACGCTGGCGACGGTCATCGACCGCATGGACAATTACGACAACTATCTTGCCGCGAGCAGCATCAACGAGTTTGTGGATACGCTTAGCAACTGGTGGCTGCGCCGCAGCCGGCCGCGGTTCTGGGCATCAGATAAGAACTCGCAGGATAAGCTCGATGCGTTCTGGACGTTGTACGAATGCCTGGTGACGCTGACCAAACAGATCGCGCCGTTCACGCCGTTCTTTGCAGAAACGCTGTGGCGTAATCTTTCGAAGCCGTTTGAAGAATCGGCCACCGCAGATGATCCGCCCGAAAGCGTCCACCTGTGCGACTTCCCGGCGGTGAACGAAAGCGTGCTGGACGAAAGCCTTTCCGAAGAAATGCAGGTTGTCCGTGAAGTGGTTTCGCTGTGCCATAACGCCCGCAAGGAAGCCCGCTTAAAAGTGCGGCAGCCGCTCGCCGGTATCGAAGTGGTGGTCGCCCGCGAAGATCACAGCCGCTGGCTCACCAGCCACGAAGAACTGATCCGCGACGAAGTGAACGTCAAACAGGTAAGTTGCACGACCGACGCCGACGAGTACATCGCCTATCAGGTCCAGCCTAACTTCAAGCGGCTGGGGCCACGGGTGGGCAAACTAGTTCCGGCCGTGAAGAAGACGCTGGCCTCGGCCGACGGCGCCTCGCTGCTGAAAGAACTGCAAGAGACGGGTAAAATCGCATTGCAGGTGACAGACTCTGACACCATCGAGCTGGATGGCGAAGATATCCAGATCCGCCTGCAGGCCAAGCCCGGTTACGCCGCCGCCCAAGGTAAGCAGACCGTGGTGGTGCTTTCCACCGAGTTGACGCCGGAGCTGATCAACGAGGGCAAAGCCCGCGACTTCAACCGCCTGGTGCAGGACCGCCGGAAAGAGCTCAACCTGGAGATGTCTGATCGTATCACCATCGGTGTAGAGTCTTCGGATGCGCCGCTGATCGAAGCCTTACGTGCCAATGAAACGTACCTGAAGAACGAAGCATTAGCCGTGGAAATCCGCTACGAAGCATCCGCAGGCGAACCGGTCGAACGCGAAATCGGCGACGCCAAGCTGACTCTCTATGTCGCCGCAGTCGTGTAACCGCTGTCTGGAGGGAAGTGGTTCGCCGGATGCTATCTGCCTCCTGGCGGGCCGGCGCCTGCGCTACGGCTTCATCGCAGTTCAGACGGGTTTCCGTCATAGATGCTGCTGGACCAGAGACTGGCGACTTCCACGCATCGGTGGTCTGTATTAAGTTAATAGTTGAATCGGCTTAACTCATTCCTTCCGTGGTGAACCATGACGCGACGTTTCCTACCTTTATGCCTGCTCCCGCTTGCGGGCGCAGTGCTTTTTACTTTTACTGGCTGTCCACAGCCCATCACCGCCCGCAACGATGACGCCGCCCCGGCTGCTGACGCAGCTCCTGCCGATGGCAGCGGCGGCCCTTCGCCCGCCCCGGTCGAGGTCAAGCCCGACGACCCCGCCGCCATCAAAGCCGTAGAAGAGATGGGCGGCGCTATGGAGAAGAGCGGCGATCATGTCGTAACGGTTGACCTTGGCATTCCGTTTGTGGAACTGGATAACGACAAGCTGCCGCTGTTGAAAGGTCTGCCAAAACTCACGACCCTGCGTCTGGAAGGGCCGGCCGTTACCAACGAAACACTTTCTAAAATCACCGGGTTGACGCAGGTCCGCAATCTGGACCTGGATCAGGCCACCATCGGTGACGAAGGTCTGAAGCACGTCGCCAAGCTGACCAACCTGGAAGAAGTGCGGATGCAACGCACGGACTTCAGCGACAAAGGTTTCGAGATCGTCGGCAATCTGCCCAAGATCAAACGCATCTTCTGTGCACAGACGAAGGTCAGCGACAAGGGCGTCGCGACTCTGAAAGACAGCAAGACGCTGGAAGCCCTGGACATCGCACACTGCGCAAAGATTACCGATGAGAGCGTCAAAAGCGTGAAAGATCTGCCCCGTCTGAAGCTGATCAAGCTCTACGGCCCAGGTATCACCAACAAGTCCATGGAGTATCTGGCCGGCAAAAAAACCATGAAGGTACTGGGGCTGGATGATACTTCAATCGAAGACGCTGGTATCGCGAAAATTGGCACCATGCCCAATCTTGAAGAACTCTACCTGGCCCGCGTGAAGACTTCTGATAAAGGGATCGCCGGCCTGAAAGGGCTGAAGAAGCTGAAGCGTCTGCGTCTTCGCGATACGAAAATCACCAACGACGGGATGAAGACGCTATCCAGTCTGTCAGCCCTGCAGATTCTCGACCTCAGCGAAACCGGTGTCGGTGACGAGGGTGTGGCCCAGTTGAAGGATCTCTCCGCCCTGCGCGATCTCAACCTGTGGATGACAAAGATCACGGACGGCGCCGGGCCGGTTCTGGCAGAGATGCCGCAACTGACCAAGCTGAATATCGACAACACGCGTGTCGGCGACGAGATCATGCCGCACATCGCCAAGCTCGAAAATCTTACCTATCTGCACCTGGGCAAGACCGACGTCACGCTTGAGGGCATTGAGCAGATTACCGGCCTGACAAAGCTGGAAGAGCTTGTGCTGACAGGCCTGCAGATTCAGCCTTACGAGGTTGAAATGCTACAAGAGAAGCTGCCCGAAGATTGCTACATCGAAGGGCCGTAGCTTCCGGCGGCAGCTGCTGCTGAATTCTAAAGCTTTGCAAACGCATCGAGCGCCCGCTCGATGTGTTCATCGGTCAACGCGGCGGAAACCTGCACCCGCAGACGAGATTCGCCGCGCGGTACAACCGGGAAGCCGAAGCCGATCACCAGAATGCCCAGTTCCAGCAGGCGGTTGCTCTTGGCAATCGCCTCCGCTTCATCGCCGATCATGATGGGCACGATCGCGGTAGGCGAAGCCGGGCATTCGAAGCCAAGCTTTCCCAATCCTTCGCGGATCGCCGCGACGTTGGAATGCAGACGCTGCACGTGTTCTGGCTCGTTCTCCACGATTTCAATCGCCTTGCGTGCGCTGCAGGCGATGGTGGCAGGCAGTGCGTTAGAGAACAGCCCGGGCCGCGCCCGCTGTTCCAGCACTTCGATGACGTTCTTTGACGCGGCCACGTAGCCGCCGGCGCCGCCGCCCAGCGCTTTGCCGAGCGTTCCCGTGATGATATCAATCTCACCGAACACGCCTTCGTGTTCATGCGTTCCGCGGCCGGTTTCACCCAGCACCCCGGCGCCGTGGGAGTCATCGACGATGAGCATCGCTTCGTATTTGCGGCACATTTCGACCAGTTCTTTCAGCCGCCCGGTGTCGCCTTCCATGCTGAACACGCCATCGGTGACCACCCACTTACAGCCGTCGCCCGTGTAGGCTTTCAACTGTTCTTCGAGATGCTCCAGGTCGCTGTGCCGGTAGATGCTGCGTTCTACTTTGCGGCTGGTCAGACGGCATCCATCAATAATGCTGGCGTGATTCAACTCATCAGAAAGCAGCAGATCGCCAGGGGCCGTAAGCGTGGGAAAGACCGCTTCATTCGCATTCCAGCAGCTCACATACGTCAGCGCGGCTTCCGTACCTGCAAACCGCGCGATCGCTGTTTCAATCTCGCGATGGCAGTCAAAGGAACCGCAGATAAACCGCACCGAGGCAGTACCGGCGCCGTAACGCATTAAACCTTCGATGCCCGCAGCAACAACGTCCGGATGATTCGCCAGCCCCAGATAATTGTTGGAGCACAAGACAACCAGCTCACCCTTCCCCTCGATCGTTGCCACGGGGCCCATCGGCGAGGTCAGATACTGAAAGTCTTTTTTCTGGCGTGTATCAACCAGAGACTGCAAGAGTTCGTCAGCGCGTGCGTTAAATTGCGGACTGGGCATGGTTCGCTTCAACATTCAGGGAGGTTAATTTGTAGAGAGTCAATGAAGCGGCGGTGTCTGCATCACAACTTTAATTGCTTCGCCGGATTGCATCATCTTGAAACCTTGCTCGAACGACTCCATCGGAATCGTGTGCGTGATAATCGGTTCAAGATCCAGTTTGCCCGAAAGCACGAACTGCTCCACCTGGTACCAGGTTTCAAACATCCGGCGGCCGTTGATGCCCAGCACGGTGGCGCCTTTGAAGATGATGTCGCGCGCCAGGTCAAACGGCACTTCGTCGGCAGGCAAACCAAGCAGAGCTGCCGTACCGCCATTACGAAGGGCGGCGAAGCCGTCGCGGATGGCGTGGCGGTTACCGCTCATCTCAAGCAGCACTTCCGCCCCCAGGTGCGAAGTAGCGTCTTGGACGGCGGAAGGCCAGCGTTTGTCGGTGCCCACAAATGCTTCGTCGGCCCCGATCGCCAGGGCAAGATCCAGCCGGGATTGATCCACATCCGTCACAAAGATGCGGCTGGCGCCGGCCGCCTTGGCAATGGTGACAGCCATCAGACCTATGATGCCAACGCCGGTGATCAGCACGCTCTTACCGCTGACGCCGGCAGCCATGACGGTGTGCATCGCGTTACCAAGCGGATCGAACACGGCGGCGATTTTGTCGGGCACGCTGACGTGGACGGGCCAGATGTTGTCTTCGGGCACAACGACATAGCTGGCAAAACAGCCGTTGCGGTCGATACCCAGGATGTCCACTTTGTCACAGATATGGGCGTTGCCGGTGCGGCAAAGCTGACAGAAGCCGCACGTTACATGGCCTTCCGCCGTCACGCGGTCGCCCACAGAAGTACGTCTCACGGCGCTGCCAACGGCAGCCACACGGCCGACAAATTCGTGCCCCGTCGTAACGCCCGGTTTCACCCGGCTTTGGCTCCAGGCGTCCCACTCGTAAATATGCCGGTCCGTGCCGCAGATGCCCGCGTGCGTTACGGCAATGGACACGTCGCATGGTCCCATCCGCGGAATGACCGCATCGTCCACCCACGAAAGGCCGGGCGCTGCCTCAAGTTTTTTGATGGCAGGCATGGTAAGGCCGGGTCTGGCGATCGTGGACATGATTGCCTCCAAAGTGCAGGCGTTTTCTGGTATAGTGGAATCGTCATTCGTCATAGTAGATATTCTTGTTCCGATTTGCAAGAATGATTTTCCATTATTCTGGAAATGCATGCAGCATGGGTAAAAAGAAGGCAGCCGCAATAACAACGGACCCCGTCCAGCAGCACGTTTGTGAGCGTGTGCGCGAAATGCGGCGCCAGAAGGGCTGGACACTCGAAGAACTCGCGTCGGTCAGCGGTGTCAGTCGCTCGATGATCAGCCAGATTGAACGCGGCTCCGCAAACCCCACGCTGGGTGTGGCCCATCGGCTCGCCAATGCTTTCGGCCTGTCTCTGGGCGCCCTGGTGGATACAACGACCAACGCCCCGCAGATTGATGTGGTCCGTAGCGGAGAGCCAACGCATCTATTCCGCGACGACGAAAACTGCCGCATCCGCACGCTTTCGCCCCTGCATCTGGAAAAAGGCGTCGAATTCTACGAGTTAACCCTCCATCCCGGCGGCGTCCTCGATAGTGCGCCGCATTTTCACGGCACACGTGAATTCATCACGGTTGAATCCGGGCATCTTGAGATCACTTCGGGCAGCGATGTCGTCGAGCTGAAAAAGGGCGATTCAGCACATTACCCGGCGGATCAGCCGCACAGGATCAGCAATAAAGCCAAGGCGAAATCGATTGCGTTCCTGGTGGAAATCTACGGGAAAGTCACTGGCTGAGCCACGCGGCGGACTGAGCCCGAGAAAGACGCCGTATTGGCCCTTCCCATCCGGCCAGATTCAGCCAGAATGGCATACTTCTAAACCGTTCACCCGCCGACTTTTACCCGCCAGACTCATGCCCGCCGAACTCGAAATACAAGTCATCGACGCCAGCCGCGACGACGTGGAACAGGCGCTGGAAACGCTGCGGCAGAAGCTTAGCCCCAGCGGCAACGTCGTCAGCGAGGCCGGACGTCAGCGCACCATCGACGTTTTCGGCGAACCATTGACGCCGCAGCAGGTGGTGGACCGTATCTGCAACGATGTGCGTGACCAGGGACGCGATGCACTTTTGAACTACACGGCGAAGCTTGATGGCGCCGAAGTCACCGCCGCCGACCTACGTGTTTCCGCTACCGAAATTGAAGCCGCCCACCAGCAGGCGTCGCCGGAATTCCTGAAATCAGTCCGGCAGATCCGTGACAACATTCACGAGTTTCAGACCGCGATTCTACACGCGGACAAAACGGTCGAGCGGCCTGGTGTGAAACTACGGCAACGCTATCTGCCGCTACAACGTATTGGCATCTGCGTTCCTGGTGGAGCGGCGGCTTATCCTTCCACGGTTCTTATGACTGCCACGCTCGCCCGCGCCGCAGGCGTCGAGCAGATTGCAGTTGTTGCACCGCCCACTCCCTTCGGCGCCAACAACACCGATGTGCTGGCGGTGTGCGCCGAAGTAGGCGTCAGCGAAGTGTATCGCGCGGGCGGCGCCCAGGCGGTTGCGGCGCTGGCTTATGGTGTCGAGGGCTTGCCGGCGGTTGATAAGATCGTCGGCCCAGGCAACCTGTTTGTCGCACTTGCCAAGCAGCACGTTTACGGCCAGGTGGATATCGATTCGATTGCCGGGCCCAGCGAAGTGGTGGTCATCGCTGATGAAACAACCAGCCCCGCATACACCGCGGCCGACCTGCTGGCTCAGGCAGAACACGCACCCGGCGCCAGCATCCTGATTACATGGAGCCGCGAAACGCTAGAGGCGACACGGCAGGAACTGCTGAAACAGGCCGCACAGCTTTCGCGTTCTGAACTCACACTGCAAAGCCTGCGTGACTTTGGCTGCCTGATTCACGTCGCCACTGAGCAGGAAGCCGTCCGCATTACCAACTCGCTGGCGCCGGAACACCTCCACGTAGCCATCGACGATGCTGACCGGCTGATCCCGCAACTTCGTCACGCCGGCGCCATCTTCGCGGGCAATTTTACGCCCGTCGCCGTTGGCGACTACGCCGCCGGTCCTTCGCACGTACTGCCAACTGGCGGCACCGCACGATGGGCCGCCGGGCTAACGGCCAACGATTTTCTACGCTCAACCAGCGTGATCCAGTACAACCGGCAGTCACTTACGGACATCGCCCCGCACATACAGATCATGGCCGACAAAGAAGGGCTTACCGCGCACCGGGCGAGTGTGGATATTCGTGTGGCCGATCAGAAGGGAGCATCGCAGTGACAAACGTCCGCCCCGAAATCGCCGCCATGGCCGGTTACAAACCGGGCGAGCAGCCACAAGCCGGCAAGTTCATCAAGCTCAACACCAACGAGAATCCTTATCCGCCGTCGCCTGCGGTCGCTACGGCAATCAGCCAGGCCGCCAGCACGCTGTCGCGGTATCCTGATCCCGTGGGCAATTCATTCCGCATCAGCGCGGCGGAGCTGCATGGCGTTGAACCCGACTGGATTCTGTGCGGCAATGGCAGCGACGACATCCTCACCATTCTCACCCGCTCGTTTGTCGGCGCCGGAGAGTTGTTGCGGCTGCCATACCCTAGCTACATCCTCTACCGCACGCTTGCACACATCCAAGGCGCCCGCTACGAGGAAGTGAAGTTCACCGGCGACTGGACGCTGACCGATGACTTCGCGCGCGCCGCCGATGGGTTAAAGCTGGCTTTCTTACCCAATCCGAATAGCCCATCCGGCACCGTGCTGGACGCTGGAGCGGTTGCATCGCTGGCGGCGGAACTGCCCTGTCCGCTGGTTGTGGATGAAGCGTACGTGGACTTCGCGGAAGCGAACTGCGTGCATCTGGTCCGCGAAAATCCCAACATCATGGTCACGCGGACGCTGAGTAAATCGTACGGGCTGGCAGGTCTGCGGTTTGGCTATCTCATCGCACAGCCGCAGATTATCGCTGAGCTGATGAAGGTCAAAGACTCCTACAATTGCGATTCGCTCTCGATTGCCGCCGCGACCGCCGCCATCAACGATCAGGCATGGCTGACGGATAACGTCGCCAAGGTGAAAGCAACCCGCAGCCACCTGGAACAGGAACTCGCAGCCCTGGGCTTCAATATCACGCCGTCGCAGGCCAACTTTGTCTGGTGCACACGTGACGACCAGCCTGTGCAGCCGCTCTACGAACAACTCAAGCAGAACAAAGTGCTGGTCCGCTACATGGACTACGAAGGCTGGGGCGACGGACTGCGGATTTCCGTTGGAGATCCCGCCCAGATCGATGCCTGCCTGACGCTACTGCGTAGTATGGTATAGAAGACAACTGCACATCCCGGCACATCCGCCAACCACTTCCAGGAACCCACAACTATGCCCGGCCGCACCGCGAAGATCGAGCGCCAGACAGCAGAAACTAAGATTGAGCTAGAGATCAATCTCGACGGCCAGGGCAAGTCGGAAATAAGCACGGGCATCGGCTTTTTCGATCACATGCTGGAGCTATTCTCCCGGCATTCCATGATTGATCTGAAGGTGAAGGCCGAAGGCGACCTGCACGTAGACTTCCATCACACGGTGGAAGACACCGGCATCTGCCTGGGCCAGGCCATCCGCGAGGCGATTGGCGATAAGAAGGGCATCCGTCGTTACGGGCACTTCACGCTGCCGATGGAAGAAACCCTGGTCACCACCGCGATTGATCTCAGCGGACGCTATTACATGGTGTTCCAGGTGGATGTACCCGCGGCCAAGATCGGCGAATTCGATAGCGAACTGATCGAAGACTTCTGGCAGGCTACCGCCGCCAACGCGCTGTGCAACCTGCACGTCGTGCTACACCACGGCCGCAACAGCCATCACATTAGTGAAGCTGTTTTCAAAGCTAGTGCGCGGGCCCTGCGCATGGCCGTCGAAGATGATCCGCGTCAGACGGGCGTGCCCAGCACCAAGGGAACGCTTAATAGCTAACCCTTCCGCCGCCGTACAACCGCCCGGTTATTCCCCGGCGGAGATAATCTCGCGGACATTGTTCAGCTTGACGCTGCTATCGCCGATGTGCACACGCACATCGTTTTCATCGCTGATGGAAATCCGGTCCACCACGCCGCTGATGTTCTCGGCATCGTCCGACAGAGCGGATACTTCTTTGCCAATCAGCGCGCTGGCCGTCGCCACATTCTGACCAGCCAGTACGGCGGACAGCGTCTCGGCCAGCGACTCACTGGCGCCGATCTCGCGGATCTGCGAAATCTGTTGCAGCATTTCGCTGTTTTCAACGGGGCTAAGCGGGTCCTGGTTCTGCAGTTCGGCAATCATCAGTTGCAGAAACTGATCGACGTCTACATTGCTGAGCGCCGAAGCCGTACTGCTGGATGAAGTGGCTGAAACAGCCGCGCCGGTATTGCTAATTTGTGTCATCAGTTGGTTTCCTGGTTTCTTAGTTAAACGGTGACATTCAATCCGTGCGGATCATCGTCCTGTGCAACTGGCGACTGTTCGCCCGCAGGTGTTTCCTGCTGCTGACTCTCTTGACGGTCGCGGCGTGGACGCGAGCCAGAGGAATCCTGTTGCTGATCCGCCAGTTGCTCGCGCTGGTTGGCGGCGCCTTGCTGATCGTCCTGATCGGCGACGTTGACGTCGAACGATTCAATCGAGATATTCTGCGCGGCCAACCGCTCGCGCAGAACCGGCAGATTGTCAAGCAGCAGGTTGCGGGCGGTGTGCGATTCAGCCTCGATGGTCGCCGATAGATTCTGGCCATTCACTTGCACTTGCATCTTCAGCGCGCCAAGCGCCTTGGGACTGAGCCGCAAACGCACGATACCGTCGGTATTGCTGGCGACTTCCATCGCCCTGGACACACGGTTCACAAACCGGCCGCGCTGCGCCGGCGAGAGTGAAACATCTTCCTGCGCCGCAGCAGCCCGCCCGACCAGCGCTTCGCCGAACCGCGTCCGCGCGGCCGCACTGGGCGCCTGCTGCTGATTACTCGCAGGTTGCACAGCGAGGTCGCCTTGCTCAACCGCTGCCGCTTCTGCTGCGGCTGGCTTGAGGCCATCAATCTTTGTACTTTCCGTCTTGATACTCTCACTTGCCGCCGGGTCCGTCTCCGATGAAACACCTTCAAGCTGCGCGAACTGCGTCGACGCCTGCTGCTGAACAACCGCCGGGTTTCCTGCTACTTGCGTAGATGACGCCGATGACTTCTCACCAGCAGCATCTGTATCTTTCCGCTGAGACTGCGACTGCGTTGTCTTTGAGGCAACTTGTTGCGATGCGACCGCCGCCTGCGACGTGTCAGGAGCTTCTTCCGTAACCGGCTGAATGTCCGCTATCTGTGACTCTGGCGTCTTTTCCTTCGCCACTTCGCCCACCAGGGGATCTGAAACAACGGCGGAGCCATCCTTCGTTGTGTCTTGCAAAACAGGCTCGCCCACCGCGATCAGCTTGCCAGGGCCATCAGCTGACGCCGGATCGGCCACTTCAACAGCTACCTCGCCAGCTTCTGCAGCTTCGCCGCTGTCGCCATCTGTCCCGGTCAGCACCGGCAGTTCAATTACGGAGTCCTCAAGCAGTTCCACGTTCGGTTCATGTGGTGCGACAGCAACCGGCGCTACTGCTTCCACATCACTGCCTTCCGCCGCATCCACCGGCTGCTCAACATCTGCTTCCGTTGCAGGTTCTTCAGGCTGCACAGGTTTGGCTGCGCCTTTGACAGGTGCTTCCGATGTTTCCCGGCTAAGGTGCGCCCCCTCTTCCGCTGGTTTTCGGTTGCTCTTGCGGCTGCGTTGCAGTTCCTGCTGAAACGAATCACCGGCAGCGCGCGATGGTTTAGGCGGCGATGCAGAATCGATACGACCTACGGATAGATCAAGCGGCGCAGAACTCATTTCTAGACTCCCTTCAGGGCTTCACGAGTAGCCCGCATCAGCGAAACATCAGGCTCACCGAGCCGGATCTGTAATAGAATGTCGTGCAGTTTTTCGGGTTCTTCATCGGCCTTAAATTCGGCCAGCACTTTGCGGCGTTTATCGATGGCCATCCCCTTCAGGATGCGGACCACGTCAAACATGCCCTTCTTGCCGCCGGTCAGTTTGTCTTCGTCAAGCATCCGCAGAATCTGATCCTTGGCCTGCTTCGGCGGGATTGCTTCAAGCGTCCGCTGCACTTCTAGGATCGCTTCGTCCTGCAGACTCTGTTCAAGTTCCGCCAGCTTGGTGTCAAACGATTTCTTCAATTGCGCATAGCGGCTCTTCTCGATCCGAAGCTGATTTTCCAGCGTGTTCAGATCCAGCAGCCCTTTTTCCAGCGCGGTTTCGCGAAGCTGTAAATTCAAGCTCTCTTTGACCCGCTGCTGCAACACCAGATCAAACGCCGCTTGCTCGCTGTCTTTGGGCAGCGATTTCTTCTCCATCTCTTCTTTCAGCGTGTGCTGGTCAACGCCGTACAGCGCCGCTAGAAAACGGTAGCGTTTCTCTTCAGACAGATGTCCCTTCGCCCACAGCACGCCCAGCCCGGCAGCTTGCGCAAGGACCGTCGCAATGCAGAAGGCGGCGAAGAGCGTACCCATGAGGTTCAGAATTTTCATGACATGCCTCCCGTGTTGCGGCTGGCAATCTCATCAAAGTCGCGGGCTTCAATGCGTAGCAGTTCCTGCTCGTGACCTGCCAGCTGTTTATCGCGGAGTTTTTCGAGAATACGAACCGCCCGGTCGGCTTCCATCAGCCGGTTACGCCGCTCGATCACGGCCAGGCTAAGCTGTTCGATCTGCTGGATGAACTGCAACGAAGCTGTCTCCATGAACAGCTCGTAACGCTGCGATTGCAGGATGCGATCGGGATCAACATTACCGGGTGCAGCATCTTTCCGGCGGTGGGCCCGCATCTGCGCCACTTCGTTCTTCACAGCTGCCAGCCGCTCTTCCACGACCTTGACCGCTTCGTTCGCCTTTTCAAGCTCTGCGTGCGCACGGTCGCGTTCTGATTTCCGTAGATTCAGAATCGACTCCAGCCGGAACTTAAAACGGCTCATGTTTCTCGCCTCCGGTTAGGGTTATTTCGGTGCGTGTTTCGCAAGTTCGAGCAACAGCTGAGAGGCTTCTTCCGTGTTCGACTGCTCGGCGGTGGACTGCCTCAAGAACAGGTTCATTGCGTTGCGAAGTTGTAGCCCGGCGTCCGTCATTGGATCAGAGCCGGTGCGATAGGCGCCGATCGAGATCAGGTCTTCATTCGTCCGCAACGCCGCCAGCATCTGCCTCATTTTCTGGGCCGCTGCCAGGTGCTCTGCCGAACACAGGTCCGTCATCACGCGGCTGATGCTTTCCAGCACGTCAATTGCCGGATAGTGCCCCGCGGTCGCCAGTTTACGGGTAAGCACCGTGTGGCCATCAATCAAACCGCGCACCGTATCGCTGACCGGCTCGTTCGTATCGTCACCTTCAACCAGCACGGTGTAGAACGCCGTGATACTGCCCAGGGCCGTCAGGCCAGCTCGTTCAACAAGACGCGGCAGTAAGGCAAAGACCGAAGGCGGATAGCCACGCGTGGCGGGAGGCTCGCCCGCTGCCAGACCGATCTCGCGCTGCGCCATGGCGAAACGTGTCAGCGAATCCATCAGCAGCAAAACGTCGTTCTGTTGATCGCGGAAATACTCAGCAATGGCGGTGGCCGTCATCGCAGCCTGCACCCGCACCAGCGCAGGTTCATCGCTGGTAGCCACAACAACCACGCTGCGCGCAAGTCCTTCGGGACCTAAATCGCGCTCGATGAATTCATTGACTTCGCGGCCACGTTCACCAATAAGACCGATCACGTTGATATCGGCCGAAGTGTACTTAGCCATCATGCCCATCGTCACACTCTTGCCGACGCCAGAACCGGCGAACAACCCCATGCGTTGCCCCCGGCCGCATGTCAGCAAACCGTCGATCGCGCGGATGCCCGTTGAAAGCGTTTGATGAATCCGCGGACGCTGCACGGCGAGCGGTGGTTTGCGGTGCAATTGAACCTGATCAAACAGCGCCGGACGCGGTCTGCCATCTACTGGTTCGCCATGCGCGTTGACGACGCGTCCCAGCAGTTGCTCGCCAACGGCGATCCGTCGCGATGTGCGGACCAGCCGCACGCGGTTGCCGCGCCGTAGACCTGTCATATCGTCGTAAGGGAAAATGATCGTCTGATCGTCGCGGAAGCCGATCACTTCCGCCCGCACGGGTCCGCCCGTCTGCCGGTCTATTTCCACGACAGCGCCGACCGGGGCCGGGAACGACTCGACACAGGCGGTCATACCGACCGTCTGAACGACGCTGCCGGTAATGCCGGTTGGCAGAATGTTTTCGAGTTCTTGTTGATAGTGCATGACTGCCCGGAATTAGCCCGTAAGTTCTTCCACAATCCGCGCAAGCCGCGTTTCGATCTGCTGATCAATCTCACCGCCACCGGTCAGCACGCGGCAGCCACCGGGTTCAATTCCGGGCGAAGGTTTGATCTCGGTCGCGCCCACATGCGAGAATTCGGCCGTCAGTGCGGCAGCGCTCTCGCCCAGTGCTTCGTAATCCTCAGGGCTAAGCAGCACCTGAAGTTGACTGCCGCTGCTGATCATCTCCAGGGCTTCTCGCAAAAGGTCGAGCGTGATCGTTGGAGCCTGCGAAACTTCCCGGCGAATGACCTGACGGGCAATGGCTGCCGCCAGTTCGATGGCGGACTTCTCCCAACCAGAGCGCCACTGATTGCGGGCCTGATCCACGCTCGCGATAGCTTGTTTCAGCGCCGGAATCAGTGTCTTCACCTGGCGGTCGAGATCAGCGCGGATGTTTTTTTCGGCCGTCTGGATGGCATCCCGCTGCCCTTGTCGCCGCGCCTGATCGCGTAGCTGCGCAGCTGTCTTGTTGGCTTCCTCAATAATCTGCTTTGCTTCCGCCCGGACACCGTCCAGGTACTGCTGCGCTTTACCCGTCAGATCGTCGAAGTTGAAAGCCACATGCTGCGTGTCCACGCCTGGCGGTTGTTTTCCTGCTTTGATAATTCCAGCCATCGCCTTACGCCTCCTGCGTGCGGGTCTTGTGTGCGGCGGTTCGCCCGTCTTCGATTCCTAAGCGGCGGCGATAAAACGGTTGATGTGCGGGATATGAATCTCACCCGCCACGGCCATTGCCGCTGCCAGTTCCGCCAACTGAAGCTGCGCCAGTTCGATATCCCGCAGTCTGACCGGAGCCAGGCTTTCCATTTCCTGTTCAAAACTTCGTCGTTGTCTGCGTGGAAGCCGCTGCACGATCTGCTGCACGAATGCGGGCGGCGCGCCAGTCAACGCCAGTAGCGTGATCTCTGGTTCAGCCGCTGCCAACAGCGTTGCTAAATCAAACTCATCAAGCCCCATCACATCCTCAAACGTCGCCCGCGCGACTTCCTGCCGCGGCAATGTTTCAAGCGGTTCCCCGGCAACTTCATGAGGCTCAGACACTTCACCCGGAGGCGCCAAGGCAGGCCTGTCTTCGTGAGTTGACGGCGACCGCTGCAATTGAAAAGTGGCCGGTTCAACGGAAAAAGACTCAATCGCGGCGTTATCATCCGCCTGCAACCGTCCAGCAAGAACGGCGCCGGCCTCGGTCAGGTTCTTAAGCACACCTGCCTTATCTTCACCGGCAGCAGCAAGAATAGATTGGACCACCGACAAGCCCGCTTTACGGCGCCGGTCAAGTTCAAGTTCGCCTGCCAGCGATTCGTGCAGTTGCTGCTCTACTTCGCGGACGATCACTGGATCTGTCTGATCCATCTCAGCGATTCGCTCAAGCACTTCTACCTGCAACATGGCGGGCAGATTAACCAGCGTCTGCGATGCCCGTGAAGGCGGCAGATGCGAGAGCACCATGGCGATGGTCTGCGGATGTTCGTCCGAAAGAAAACCTGCCAGCCGTTCACCCGCAGTGCCGTGAAGAAACTCAAACGGCGTGGGTTGTGGCTTTTCTTCTACTGGCGGCTGCACGTTGTCTGCGGCAGCTAGCGCCTGGGATGAGACTTCAAATTCAACGGCTTCACTTGCTTCATCTGCCGCCGGCTCATCAGTCGCCGGTTGCGGCTGCCCACCCCGCGACTGCATAAACTCACGCAGCACCTGCTGCTCTTCCGCTGGATCGATATCATCAAGCTCCATAATCGCCTGACGCACCTGCGCGGCCTGCGAATCTGACATCTGATCCAACAAAGCATCGGCGCTGCGGCTATCCAATGCGTTGATAAGAACGGCGGCTTTGCGGAGCGGGTTCGACATGGATGAAATGACTCAGTGTGGTAGGGTCCAATGCAGCGGGTATTAGTCGCCAATCCATTTGCTCAACACGCTGGCGGCAGCGTCTGGATCTTCGCCCACCAGTTCAGCAAGGTCGCTGCGAAGATCTTCTTCGGTTGGCTCAAACCGCTTTTTCAACTGGTTCTGCTTTTCAACGGCAGCCGACTCCTCGTCTTCGTCGTCTTCTTCCACCTCAGACAGTTGTAACGGGGGAGCAGCGTCGGCTTCGACATTCGCCTTCGACATTACCATGCTCCGCAACATCACCAGACCTACCAGCCCCAGCAGCCCCATTCCAAGCGTCTGCCAGTTAGTGGCGAACCAGGATAGTACGTCATCCGTCATCGGCGGGGGCGGCGTCTCAGCAACAGGAAGGTCAGGATAGGTCGTAATCACAACCTGTGGATAAGGATCAACGCCGGCGGGCACGGCAGGCAGCAGCCCGACGACGGAATCTTCAATCCATTTCCGCGTTGCATCTTCGATCTTTTTGATTTCCAGCGGATCAGGCTCCTTCACTTCCTCGCCTTCCGGTACAGGGTTCTGCCGCAGCCAGACTTTCTTGTAATAGCTTTGTGGAATGCCAATCGAAGCGGTTACTTCTTCGGGAACCAGGGGCGCCAGCGTCCGCAACTGGCGGCCCGTTGAAGGTAGCAGGCGGGAGTTTGAAGTTGATTCGGATTTGGTGGATTCCTGACCGCCCGATTCAGCGATCTGTGCCGCGCTGTTGCTGGTCACGCCGTTGGGCACGGCGCCGGGGCGGCCGCCTGTTTTGGGTGATTTTGTGGACGAGTCCGAAGTTGACTCGCTGGTTTCGATGGCCACCGGCTTTGCTTCAACCGTGCTTTTGTATTCTTCGTTGCGCAGTTGTGGATTGAGCTGCACGTTCACTTCAACATTCACACCGGGGATCGTGCTCAGGCGCCGGAGAATCTTGTCGCGCCAGAACTCTTCGTACATGTTCTTGTGCGCTGCATACGCGTTATCCGGCGCCAAGGGCGAGCCGTCGCGGCTGGCGCCGGGATAGGCAACGCCGGTGTCCATATCTGTCACTGTGACGTTTTCCGGCTCCAGGCCGGCAATACTGCCCGCAATCGTTTCGCGGATGGCTTTTACACGCACAGGGTCCAGCCGGCGCCCGCCGATGGTCTGCACCGCCACCAGTGCGGTTTTCTCAATGCCGCCATGAAAGCCATGCTTCCTCTGTTCATCCAGCTGGACGGCCGCTTTCTGCACATCACGCATTTCGCGGATAATCGTCGCCAGATCCTGCTGACGTGCGAATTTCGATTTACTCTCGCGTTGCTGCCTGGATTCCAGAAAGTTACCGCCGGAGGAAACAGCATCCTGTGTGTAGCCGCCGAATTTCTCCCTACGGAAGCCTGCCGTATCAAGTGCTTTCAGATAGGCGGCTTTTTCGCTGCGTGGCACGCGCATGCGTAGGCCGACAATCTCGGAATCGTTCAGCCCGGCGGCGCCGAAAGCGTCTTCCATCTGGCCGAGTTCTTCGCTGGTGAAAACCGCTCCGCCGTACAGGAATTCGTCGCTAGAGGTGCCCTGGTACTGGAATAGGAAGTACGCACTGATCAGAATCAGCGCGGCCAGCATGCCGGTCACAATGCGCATTGAAGGCGACATGCCTTTGAACAATGCTACAACTTGCCCGTAAGCTTTATTAAGAAAATCCATTCGCCACCCTCCATCTACCTGTCCAGCAATTTCAGCGAGCAAGCTCTACGCGTTAAATACGGATATCTTTCACTTCCTGATAAGCCTGCAGCAACTTGTTCCGCACCTGGGTCATCAGGCGGAAGGTCATATCGGCCTTCTGCACGCTGGCCAGAACTTCCGCAGGATTGATGTCGCCGCCTGTCATCAGCGTTTCCACATTCTTATCCGCCTGCTGCTGCATGTCGTTGACGTGACCAATGGACTCCATCAGCAGGCCTTTGAACTTGCTGGATGCATCTGCAGACGGCTCTGCCTGCAAATTCTGCATCGCCTGTTCGATGGCGGTCGATAGCTGCTGGTTGATGCCTTGAGTGCTCATGGCCAGACTTCTTTAGGAGTGCAAAAAGCGAACACGTGGATGAAAAACAACCGGCGGATTAGCCCAGAATCCTGAGGGACTGCTGGCCAAGGTTCTTGGTGATTTCGATCACGCCAACATTCGCCTCATAGGCGCGCGTAGCGCCCAGGGCGTCGACAAATTCTTCCGTCATGTTGATGGCCGGGTAATACACGTTGCCGAATTCGTCGGCCATCGGATGCCCTGGCTGATGCCGCATGCGTGGCGGTTCTTTGCTGATTTCTACGCTGGCAACTTCCACACCGGCAGCGCCGTCTTTGGTCGTCGCGTCGCTGGTTTTCAGCACGACGTGGCGGGGCTGATACGGCTTGTTCTCGCCTGCCTCGTTCTTCAGCGTATCAATGTTGGCGATGTTTGAAGAAATCGCATCCAGCCGCGCACGCTGTGCGATTAACGCGCTGGTGCTGATATCTAATGGAGTAATCATCGTTTCCACCTAGAAGGAGCCTGCGAAACTAAACCCGCTCACTAATTGCCGTTTGCAAAAGCTGAAACCTGCTGGTCATCAGGGCAATCGCCATGTTGTGCGTGCTCTGGTTTTTGCTCAACTCTGTAACCTGCCGTTCAAGGCTGACATCCGTGCCATCGTGGTACAGAATGTCCGTCATCGATTCGCGTACTTTGCGCATCTCATCCCCCGCCGCGCTCTGCGAGGCGCCATCCAGCGGATCAGCACCGCCTGCGCCGCGAGCGTCGCGTGCTTCGATTGCTTCTTTCAGTTTCTCCTGAAAAGCAACGGGAGAAAGATCGCGCGTGCGGTAGCCTGGCACGTCTGCATTGGCGACGTTGGTTGCCAGCACCTTATGCCGCGACTGCGTGAAATTCAGCACTTCCTGCAACAGCGGGACGGTACTGGACTGAAACATATCAATCGTCATCGTGGGAGCCTCCGTAATGCGTCGCGAGTTTGTAGCGGATACCTCAACGCGTGGCAATAGATGCCGCCATCGGCGCACCCACCCGCGCGGTGCATCCCCTGCGGGCCATCATCACGAATCGAAAACCCTTGCGTGCGGCTTGTAGCCGTAGGAACGAAGGTTGTTAAGCAGCGTACGGACACCGATGCCCAGCGCTTTGGCTGTTTTTTCGCGATGCCCTTGATACTTCTCCAAGGTGGCAATAATCAAGCGGCGCTTCATTTCATTCAGGCTGACACCGACCGGAATCTCGCCGCCTGCGACCGCTTCGCGACTGCTGCTGGTCTGAATAATCCAGTTGCGTAGCCCGTCCGCCTTGATGATGTCGCCGGTCGTTAGCACCGTCGCCTGCGTCATCACATTCTCTAGCTCACGCACATTGCCCGGCCAGCGATGCTCCAGTAGCAACTGCTCGGCGGCAGGCTCTAGCTGGCAAAGCTGGCGCCCCGCACGTGTAGCGGCGATGTTCAGGAAGTGACGGGCCAGCGCGGGAATATCTTCGCGACGATCACGCAGGGGTGGCGCCTGCAAGCGGATGACATTCAAACGGAAATAAAGGTCTTCGCGGAACGTGCCAGCAGCGACTTCTTTTTGCAGGTCGCGATTGGTCGCGGCGATGACACGCACATCCGCGTCGATGCTGCGACTGCTGCCAACGCGTTCGTAACGGCGTTCCTGCAGAACGCGGAGGAGTTTCGCTTGCGAAGCCAGGTCGATCTCGGTCACTTCATCCAGCAGCAGGGTTCCGCCGCGTGCAAGTTCGAACCGGCCTGTGCGGGCTGCATCGGCGGAAGTGAAGGCGCCACGTTCATGCCCAAATAGCTCGCTCTCCATTAACTGCGGCGACAACGCCGGGCAGTTCACGCTGACCATCGGTTGAGCAGCACGCGAACTTTCCCGATGTACGGCGCGGGCGATCAGTTCCTTTCCGGAACCGCTTTCGCCGGAGATTAGCACCGTGACATCCACCGGAGCGGCCTGGGCGATCATCTGTTTCAACTGCCGCATCGCGGGACTATTGCCAATCATTTCCGCGTCCACGCCATCGGCGGTCGCAACAGCCGCCGCAGGTGTTGCGGAACCCGCGTTCGCGCGGCCATGCTGCATCGCGCGGGAAATCAGGTCTTCCAACTGGTCTGCATTGAAAGGCTTTTCGATATAGTCGTAGGCACCCAACCGCATCGCTTCCACTGCGGTATCCACGGATGCATGCGCCGTGACCATCACCACCTGGGCGTCGATGCGTTTTTCACGCAGTGCGGCAATGAACTGCAGCCCGGACATACCGGGCATGTTGAGATCGGTCACAATCACATCGGGCGCCAGTCCACCGTCGTCATCGCACAGTTGATTCAAGCCCTCCTGCCCGCTGGCGACCGTAGCCACCTGATGCCCGGCGCGGCGCAGCACCAGCGACATCGAAGTCCGCACGCCGCAGTCATCATCGACCACCAGCACGGAACCGGTTGCACGCTCTGTTTCTGAAAGTTTCACCATGACGTTAATCGTCCTTCTTTCTAATTCGTTTCCGTGCTCCGCCGCGTTTAATGCGAAGGCTGCCCTGGAAAGATGAGGCTGAACTCTGTCCCTTGTTGCGGCTGGCTCGATATCAACACCTGGCCGTCGTGTGTCTGCATCGTCCGGTTCACAATCGCCAGCCCCAGACCGGCGCCGGTGCTCTTGGTTGTGAAGAACGGCTCAAGTACTTCGGCGGCCGTTTCCGCCGTCATACCCGCGCCGGTATCCGCCACACGGATACAGAAGCCGTCTTCCGACGGGGCGGCATTTAACAGTAGCGATCCGCCGTTAGGCATCACATCCACGGCGTTCAGCACCAGGTTCAAAACAGCGCGGCGGACCATCGCTTCATCGGCGTGTAGTGCGGCGTTGTCGTCGCAAATTACTGACACTTCAATCTGCTGCGCTGCAAATTGCGGAGCAAGCGAAGAAACAATTTCGCTCAGCAGCGGCTTTACCGGAAACGATTTGAACTCTGGCTGACGGTCCGCCGAGAAAGAAAGCAGATCGCCCACGGTGCTTTCCAGACCAGTAAAACCAGCCTCAAGCTGTTCAATGATTTCCATCTTCCCGGCGTCGCCCGTGCATTCACGCCGCAGCAGCGAAAGGTAAAGCGTCAGCGGCACCAGGCTGTTGCGGACTTCGTGCGCCACGTGGGCGGTCACCTGCCCAAGATCCGCCAGGCGGTTCTTGCGTTGCAAGAGCAGGTTTTTCTCGTCCACCTCGTCGTTCAAACGTTGAACTTCGTCACGCAGAACCTGATGGCTTGCCAGCAGCTTATCGACGCCATCCTGCCAGACTTCGACCAACGTTTGCAGGTCCGCGTTTTCGCTGATGCGCGTACCGCCTGGCGCTAATGCCGCTTTTACATCCATGTTTTTCTGCTCCACGTTAGCAATCCTTGCCAGACGTTTTGTCATTGCATCACATCGCTCTGCGCGTCAACCAGAACTCATATTGAAACCCGTCCCACGCGGCTGCTCCGCATTGCGGTAAGCGTTGCGCGCCTGCCGGGCGGCGCTGGATTGCTGCAATTGATGCGAGGTATCATTACGCCGTTGAATCAGTGTGGCTTCGGCCTGTCGCTCGTGCGCGAGAATCTCGTCGAGCATCCGCCGGCATTCCGCTTCGGTCTGGCGACATTGCTGGCGTGCTTCCGGCGACTCCCACACGCGTGCTTCGGGATCTTGCGTGCGGAAAGCGTCTAGCTGTGATTCGAGCGATAGCAGCTCATCCACCAGCGCGTCTTTACGATGCATGGCCGCGTTTAAGTGCGCCATGGACGGATCGTTACCGGCTGCCACCTGCTGGTGCACAATCGCCTGCAACTCCACAATCACGGAGTGTTTAGCGGTAATCAAACGAGAGAGCAGATTAGTATCCATACTTTTCCTGTGCGAAGCCCTGCAACTACTGGCTTGTCATCCATTCAAGGAAACTGCTCCACTGATCGCGGTCGTATCGCGTCGTGGTTGTGAAATCTACTTCTGGTGGAATGCGTTTTAACACCACCTTTGCCTGCTCTAACGTGCCCCGCGCTTCTGCGTGACGGTCTAGCTCGCGGTAGCAGCGGGCAATCTGCGAAAAAGCTTCGATCGCAACCGGCTGGTCGTGATATTTGCTGGTGGCGGACGAATAGGCGGCGATCGCGTCTTCGTATCTTTCCAGATCAAACAAAGCATCAGCCTTGCCGAAATAACTGTTTCGCAGAATCGCCGCCTGGATACTCTGACCGTTACTATCGTCGCGTGCGAAGGCCAGCTTCTGCAGCACAGCATCATAAACACTGGCTGCGATTTGCAGATCTTCCTCCAGTTGCCGGCGTAATTCCGTACGCGTCGTTGCCACCGTAACCCGTGGTAGCCGCTTGCGCGGATAGCGGGCTGCGTGACGATGCGCCTCAGCCATCAGATATTGCGCGCGGAGCGCCTGTGGCGCCTCGGGATAACGGCGGATTGCCTCGTCGCAAGTCTGTGCTGCGCTGTGGAATTTCTTCTGAGCCAGTTGAAGCGTCACCAGCGCGGCTTCGACGGCATCTTCATCCCCGGAATCGATGCCCTGCTGTCGGCTGTTGGCTTCCAGGTTGGAGCCTTCACGGAAATAAACTTCGCCAAGCTTAAACAGCGAGTCACGCCACTCCAGCGACCGCGGCGTCAATGCGCCCTGATGCATGTTCTGATCCAGCAATTCCCGCGCTTCGGCGATCTGATTCTTCTCAAGCATCGCCCCGGCAGCCAGCAGCCGCGCCTGATACGAAAGTGGATGCCTGGGATGCAGATCAATACATTCGTCCAGCACGGCAATCGCGGCGTCGATATCGTTCATAGCGATCCGCACCTGACCCAATGCCACTAAACCGCGAGGACGACCGGACACCTTCTGATCCAGCAGGTAAGCGTCTAACTGCTTCGAGGCGTTTTTAAAGTCGTGGCCCTCCATATAGGCCTGCGAACTATCCCACAAAAAATCGTAGTATTCGCGCGATGCGGGCCGCAGCGCCGCAAGTTCTGCGTAATAGTTGCCTGCCTTACGCATGTGCATGCGTCCCTCGGTGATCGCATCTTCGCGGGCTCGCGCGGATTCCTGTGGTGAAACGCCATTCTGTTCACCGGGCGAAGCTAACAGTCGCTGCCCCCACTGTGCCTGTGTGGCAGCCTTCAAGGCGACGATCTCGTCTGGAGCAAACAACTGTTCAATGCCATCGATAAGCCGCAACGCTTCGGCAAAGCTACCGCGGGAAAGCATGCTGGCGTGGGCGAGTTTGATCTGCTGACGTAGTTCGTCCAGTGGAATCCACTCGTTGTCATAGAGGTCAGCCTCAGTTGCTTCGGCAAAGACAGCGAGCAGTGTCTTTAGCGCCGGTTCATCATGTCCTTGCGAAAGCTGTGCGGCGGCTTCCTGCAACCCGGCGGCAAATGCGGCAGGCTTCCCATAATTGTTCTGCCGGGTGCGGCGGAACTGTTGCTCCGCGGCCTGCGCGTCGCCACGTTGCCGGTTGACAACGCCGAGAAGAAAACTGGCGTTCGCAACTGCGTCGCCGGATGCGCCTTCGGTGGTAATCGCAGCAGATAGCTTCGTCGCAGCTTCGTCGAGTTCTGCGTCCTTCGCGTCCGTTCCGCTGTTTTCCGCCGCTTTAGCTTCGGCAAGCAGCAGACGGGCGCCGACTATCAGCTTCTCAGCCTGCAGGAATTCGTCGGTTGCAATCTGGTCGAGCGTTTTCCGGCATGCCTCCAGGTCGTTGTCGGTCAGATGAATTTCGGCCTTAAGAATCAGCCCCTCTGTGCGTTCTTTGGGGGAAAGCGAACTGTCCTTCAGATATTGCTCAACGAATTTAAGTGCGGGCGCGGTCTGTGCTGGACGATCGCGAAAGTACGAGCCAGCCAGCAGCCAAGCGATCTCGGTTTCTTTACCGGGATTATGCAAAAGTGCTTCGGTCAGCGGCGCCAGACTCTGCGCATAACGGCCCGCGTCGTGAAGCGACTTGCCGTACAGGAAGTAACCGGTGTGTTGCCTGCCCGACGGAAACCCTAGATACCGCGACTCTTCCAGGTATCGCGCCGCCAGCAGGCTGAACTTCCGGCTGGCACTGGGCGCCAGGGCCGCTTCAGCGTCGTGCATCGTCACTGCGCCGAGGATGAATGAAGCTGCTGAACGTAATTCTTCGTCGCTGCCAGGTGTTTGCAGAAGGTTGTGCCCAAGCTCCGATGCAAGCGCCATGTCTCCTTCGTCCAGCGCGGCGAATGCAGATTCCAGCGGCGTTGGATCAGAAGGCCGCTCGATCGCCACCGCCAGATAAACACATATAAATCCGCCAAACACGGCGATGGTGGAAGCCGACCAGATAGACGAAGCATAGGGCCGCTCGTAAAACTGGTCGAGCAAAGCATGCGGCGCGCGACGCACCGCTTTCCACAGCCTGGAAACGATTCCCGGCTGGGCAGGTATATCTTCAGGTGGTTCTGGAATTTCTTCTTCGGCTGTCATCGGATTCGCCAGGAAATTTCCACAAAACCGCCAAGATTGGCTCAAGCTCCAAAAGACGGCAGCGGTTTGTACGCGAAACGAATTGGAACTGTCAATGCTGGCTAATTGCCGCCGCGGATTGCAGGATTACCCGTCTTCCCCTGCGTGCTCCTTCACCATGGATTGCAGACTCTCTTCATTTTCACCAGCCTTCATTGCCGGTCCAATATCGTTAAGCACCGCCACCGGGTCGATCATGCGCCAGGCTGGAAGTGCTGACACCATGCTTGCTAGCAGGTAGCCGCCACGCACCGTCCAGATCAGGTAGCCAATCGACGCGACAGACGTCACCGCGGTGGCTGTTCCCAACGAAACATTCCGTGTCAGGAAGACCTCATCGCGCATCGAGTCGAGTTTCTTCTGGAACTCAGGCTGCGTCATGGCTTCTTGCGCGCGCTGATAGTCGTCGAGGCCGTCAACCGTGAACTCACCGACGCCGGAATCCCGGTACCCGCCGCCAGCACGAAGCGCCGTTGGTGAAGTGCGATCGCCGCCAGAATTTCTGTTGTCTAGCAACGCTACCTGAACTGTCTCCAATGAATCGCTCGTCTCGTTCAGGGAGGGTTGTTCCTCTCCAATGGAAAAGAATCCTGTGCCACCGCGTTCCCCTCGAACGCCGGCAAGCGGCTGGTCGACGGATTCGTCCCCGGCACTTTCATCTTCATCCGCTGACGAATCATCCGTCTCGTTGCTGCTGTCATCCGTGGTGTCTTCTGGTGTCTCTGGATCGGGTTCGACGGGGTCAACAGGCGTTGTCGGCGGAGGCGGGGGCGCCACGGCGGGCTCTATCACAAGCTGCACGGTGTGCACGGCCGAGTTGTCGGCGCCATCACTCACTCTGAAACTAAAAGTCACCGTACCGGTAAACTGGAACGCCGGGTCGTATGTGAACGACCCGTCAGCATTCAGTGACAGCGAACCGCTTGACGGTGCACTCACAAGCACCGCCGTCAGCGCGTCGCCGTCAACGTCGCTGGCGCCGGTGAGCACACCTGGGACCGATGCTGACAATGTCTGGTTCTGCGAACCCGTGAACGATGACGACTGCCCGGTGGGAGCGTCGTTAACAGGCGTCACGGTTACACTCACGCTGCCAGCCGCCATCAGCGTGCCGCCGGCGCCAGTGTTCCCATTGTCAGAGAGCATCATGTTCAACGCCACGTTGCCATGGAAATCCTGCGACGGCGTAAACATGAGACCGTCTAGTGCGGCGTTAATCGAAGCTGCGTCACCCGTGAAGGACATCGCGGCGTCTGCACTTCCATCGCCCCCCGAGAACGTCAGTCCTGCGATGCTAGCGAGTGTTAACGCGCCATTGGCAACACTCAGATTCAGCGTTAACGGAGAGCCTGCTGCATCGACATCGCTAACGGAAATCGCATTCCCGCCGGCTGTACTAAACACCAGCGTTGTATCTTCCGGCGTACTATCCGCAGCAGGCGCCGCAAGTTGAGGTGCATCATTCTGCGCCGTCACGTTAATCGCAATGGTGTCGCTATCGGTTAACACGCCGCCCGTACCGCTTGCCCCCAGATCGCTTGTCACAATCTGCAGGCTGGCAGCCCCGTTGTAATCGCCGTCAGGTGCGAAAATCAGGCCCTCCAGCGCGGTGTTAATATCTGCCTTCGTTCCCGTGAATTCGATCGTCGCATCGTCCGAACCATCGCCAACACCGAACGTCAGCCCGGTGGTGCCACCAAGCGTCAGCCGGCCATTCGCCGCCGTCAGCGTTACCTGAAGCGAACTCGCATCAACATCGCTCACGGTAATGGCTGTGCCATCGGCCGAAGAGAACGTCAACGAACCATCCTCTGCCACAACCTGCGCACCAGGCGTTGAATTGACCGGCGCCTCATTTACATTCGTCACAGAGATAGCGAGCGGCGCCGTATCATCCGGGCTGCCACCCACCGCGGCGTCATCCACCTGCACCGTCACATCCAGCGTATTATTCGTTTCGAAGTCAAGCGACGCCCCCGCCACCAGCCGCAGTTCGGTGCCCACGATCTCGAACAACGCGGCATCCGCGCCAGTCAGCGACAGCGTGTTCGTGCCGAGGGTATCGTCGTTCACAACAATGTCTGCAACCTTAATCGCACTGCTGGTATCCGTATCTTCCGAGATTGTTGTCGTCGTGTTCGCAAGCGAAACCGTCGGCGCCTCATTTGCATCCGTCACCGTGATCGCCAAAGGAGCCGTATCATCAGGACTACCACCGACCGCGGCATCATCCACCTGCACGGTCACATCTAGCGTGCTGTTCGTCTCGAAGTCCAGCGACGCCCCCGCCACCAATCGCAGTTCTGTGCCCACGATCTCGAACAACGCGGCGTCCGCACCAGTCAGCGACAGCGTATTCGTGCCGAGGGCATCGTCGTTCACAACAATGTCCGCAACCTTAATCGCGCTGCTCGTGTCCGTATTTTCGGCGATCGTCGTTGTGGTGTTCGCCAGCGACACCGTCGGAGCCTCATTCGCATCGGTCACGGTGATCGCCAACGGAGCCGTATCATCCGGGCTGCCACCGACGGCGGCGTCATCCACTTGAACGGTGACGTCCAGCGTGCTGTTAGTCTCGAAGTCAAGCGACGCACCAGCCACCAACCGCAGTTCCGTTCCAACGATCTCGAACAACGCCGCGTCCGCACCAGTCAGCGACAGCGTATTCGTGCCGAGGGCATCGTCGTTCACAACAATGTCTGCAACCTTAATCGCACTGCTGGTATCCGTATCTTCCGAGATTGTTGTCGTCGTGTTCGCCAGCGAAACCGTCGGCGCCTCATTCGCATCCGTCACCGTAATCGCCAACGGAGCGGTATCATCCGGGCTGCCACCGACCGCGGCATCATCCACCTGCACGGTGACATCCAGCGTGCTGTTCGTTTCAAAGTCCAGCGAAGCCCCCGCCACCAATCGCAGTTCCGTTCCCACGATTTCGAACAACGCGGCGTCTGCGCCAGTCAGCGACAGCGTATTCGTGCCAAGGGCATCGTCGTTCACAACAATGTCCGCCACCTTAATCGCGCTGCTGGTGTCCGTATCTTCGGCGATCGTTGTCGTCGTGTTCGCCAGTGAAACCGTCGGCGCCTCATTCGCATCCGTCACGGTGATCGCCAAAGGAGCCGTATCATCCGGGCTACCACCCACGGCAGCGTCATCCACTTGAACGGTCACATCCAGCGTGCTGTTCGTTTCAAAGTCGAGCGACGCACCCGCCACCAAACGCAATTCCGTGCCAACAATCTCGAACAACGCCGCGTCGGCGCCGGACAGCGAGAGTGAGTTAACGCCTTCGCCGTCGTCACTGATGACGATATCCGCCACCTTGATCGCGCTGCTGGTGTCTGTGTCTTCCGAGATTGTGGTTGTTGTATTGGCCAGTGACACCAACGGGGCTTGATTGTTACTTGCAACCTCAATGGTCGTATCGTAATTGGTGCTTACGCCGCCATCGCCGTCGGTCAGCACGAACCGGACTGTCCGGTCGGTGGTGGTGGGGTTGGTGGTATCCGTGTTTTCGTAACTAATGTTGCGGATCAAAGCTGAGACGGCGTCTGCATTTGCATTTGCATTCAGCGTCACTACCAGGTCAACGCCGGACGCTCCGCCCGTAAACGCACCGATCGTAACACCTTCATAAGTGACGTTGCTGCCGCTGACCCCAATCTGGCTGGCGCCCATGCCCGTATTGATAACCGATAGCACGTCTTCCGCGCTATCGCTGCCTGCGTTGAAGCTGACGGTCAAAGTGCCGGTGTCAAAGTCCGAAGAGTCGATATCCGTCACGACGGCGCCCGCGGCCTGATCGATGGCCTGCTGACCATCTCCTTCGGTATAGCTAAGCGTGTCACCACCTAAGCTGGCGATAACAGGCTCGCTATTCAAAGCGTTGATATTGATCGTCTGCGAGGCCGCGTCTTCCTCACTGGCTGCGTCTGCGGTCAGCCCCGGATCGCTGCCTGTATTGCCGCCGTCGTTAACCGTCAAGGTGATTGTTGTCGATGCCGAGGGCGTAAAGCTGCCGTTGTAATACGTAATGGTGCCAGTGCTGCTTCCTCTCAACAACGCGTCAATCTCAGCGACCGTTCCGGTAAAGGTGACTGTGTCGCTACCGTTACCACCGGTGATCGTAATGCCGGAGTCACCCTCGACAATGGTGATGGTTCCTTCACCCACTTCAAAAGTCGCCGTCGCTACGCCGCTGGCTGCATCGATATCCGAGACCGTAAAACCAGTTCCTTCGATCGGGAGGTTTGTCCGCTCGTTAACGTTGTAGGCGGAACCGGGGCCAGCTACACCCGGCGTATCATTCACCGCGTTTACGGTCACGCTAACATTTTCAGTGTCGAAGCCGTTATCACCCATGACTGCGACGATGTCTGATTCCGATAGCTCGCTGTTGTAGACACGCACGTCATCCAGGCTGCCTGTGAATGCGTTGGACCCGTCAGAAAGTGAGCCTATCGTAATGTTGGGCGAATCCGCCATGCTCCAGTCGACATCGGAAAAGGCGAACGTGCTCATGCGCACCAGTTCACCGTTCAAATACAGGTGCGTCTCCTTTGTCACATCGTTGAAGGTAGCTGCAACATGGTTCCACCCTTCGCCAGCGATGTTGTGCGTTGAACTGAGGCTATTGGTCGTGAAGCCATTGACGTGCAGACCCATCGACAGGCTTGGATTGGAATTGTCGAGGATGACATAGAACTCATCGCCGATGGAAAGAAAGATGTTATCCTGCTGGCCAGCATCCAGGTTCACCCACGCCGCAATGGTCACCTGATCACCCAGGGTCGAAACGCTGTTGGCGACATCCACGCGGTCATTGCCGTCAAACGTCAGAACATCGCCGCGTTCTGCGTCGCTGGTTAAAGCCGGATCGCCACTGGCAGCGCCGTCGTAACCGTTGGCGGTTTCGTCCTCCAGCGAACCGTTGAGGAACTCGTAGCGGGCGTGCAGATTGGCTTCGATGGCAGCGTGTGTTCCTGTCGTTACGGTCAACGTATCGCTGCCGTTGTAATTCAGGCCGCCTTGATATTGCAGCCCATCCAGCGCGTTATTGATATCGGTCTGTGTCCCGGCGATCGTCAGCGTGGCGCCGCCATTGCTGGTGCCATCCAGGAAGGTGATGCCCGTCACGCCTGATAGCGTCAGCGTGCCATTGCCAACGGAAAGAGTTGTCGTAACGACCGGATCGAAACCGCTGCCGCTGTCCACGGTGATGGCGTTACCGCCAGCGGAAGAAAATGTCAGAACGGTGTCTTCGTTCACAGCCTGCCCGATGGGGACGGTAATGACTGCGTTCTCAGGCGAATCAACAATATTGACGGTGGTGCTGCCGGTGGCGAACAGGTTACCGCCGCTACCTTGCGCAGTGCCGTTGCTGTCTTCCATTGACCAGTCAATCGTAACGCTTGCCGGCGGCGTGTCGCTACTGTTGCTGTACGCGATCGACTGTAAGACTTCGTTAACATTCGCTTCGTTAGCAGCGCCGTTAAACCGCAGGTTGAGCGTTCCGCCGCTGTTGGAAACAACGGTTCCGACAACAACTCCCGAAAGCTCCAGATCGTTGTTACCCTGGAAGATCAGGTTGCCGGTCGCCGAGAACACATCTTCTGCGTTCGCGCCGCCATTGCGGCTGAGAGTAAGATCAATATTGGTGTAGACATCTTCGCCGCGATCAATATCGATATCGAAGAACGTCACATCCTGGTCCAGAACGACCGCAGGACCACCTTCCACGAACGTCGGATTTCCGTCCAGATTATTAAAGACAGGCTGATCATTCACCGCATTGACGGTGATAGCTACATCGCCGGTAACTTCAAATTGCTCGCCCGCCATCGCGGCGATTTCATTGGCCGAAAGAGCCCTCGAAAAAATCCGGGCATCGTCCACACTGCCATTCAAATAGTTAATGCCGCCCGGATGCTGACCGATGTACGTTGTCGTAGCACCCGCCCAGTCAATCGGGTTCACAACCGATTCCGACGCTACGAGTTCGCCATCGATATAGAGGCTATGTGTCGCAGCCGCATCGTCGTAGGTATACGCCACATGACGCCATCCGGTATCCGCGAGATAAACATTCGACTCCAGATCGTTAAACGTACCGGGGCCGGTCTGAAACGAGCCCTTCACCCCGTTGCCGCCATCATCCAGCGCAATGTGGAAACGGTCATCAAGCGAAATAAATTCCTGGCGCCCTGTTCCCGTAAAGTTAACCCATCCGCCAATCGTCACGCTGGAAGGGGAACCAAAGGTCGAATTGATCTGCACAAAGTCGCCGGCGCCGTCTAGTGTCAGCACTTCACCGCGATCAGCGTCCATGGTGGTGGCGGCGTCGCCGTTGAACACGCCGTCGTGCGATGTGCCCGCATTCTGATCGTTGGCGTTGCCACCTTCAAAGTTATAAAAACCTTCCTGATCCGCTTCCAAAGATGTCGTCATCTTCAACGACACGCTGCCGTTGTAGTTGCTGACAGGCGTAAAGGTAAGTCCATCGAGCGCGGCGTTAATCGCGGACTCATCGCCATTGAACGTCATCAGACTGCTACCATCAGCGCCATCGACGATTGTGATGCCCGTCAAAGTCGAAAGGTTCAGCACGCCGTTGTTCACAGACAGCGTCACCTGCATCGGCGCGTCGGTTCCTGCGATGGAATCCGACACACTCACCGCATTGGCGCCCGTGAAGGTCAACACAGTATCTTCATTAACGGACTGCGGCCCAGGAACGGTCTGGTTTGCGTCTGCGAGATTGTTCAGCGAGACCGAGAAGGCTTGATCGTACGTATTGCTATCGACATCCGTTGTGCGGACGGTGATTACGTGTGTCGCTAATGTATCTGCATCCAGCAGGGAACCGTCGGCGACGCGGATCTCGCCCGAGTCAGCATCAATCTCAAAGGCGCCGGCGAGAGATTGGCTTGAGATTGAATAGGTCAACGCGTCGGTCGCGTCCAATACCTCGTCGGCGTCCCATTCAACCAGATATCCGCCCGTCGAGTAGCTAAGTATTTCTTCATTCCAGAAACCGTCGGTGCGTATGAAGACGTAATTCTGGTTTCCACCAGAATTGTCGGGTCGTCCGGCAAGCCAGTTAGAGTACGCCCCATCAACGCTTTCACCTGTTTCGTCTCCGCTCCAGAACTGATCAGCATCCGCACCGTCCTGCGTCCAACGATGTTCCCCCTCAACTGTCTGATCGGTTGCACCAAGCCACAATTCGTAGCCGGCCGAAGCGACGATATCTCCGGCAATTTGTTGTTCCGTTGCCGACCTTATCGCGGCAAGTTGACCATTGACGCCGTTGAGAGTTGTGCCGAGCGCCGATGTGGATGCAACATTCCAGTCCACGGACGAACTGACGGCCTTGTAGAATTTCCCCGTCTCCGCGCTGTAAACGAGGTCAGGATCAGCGTCGAGCAGTGCGGCGATCTGTGCTTCCCGCTCGGCATCAACCCCGGTCACCACGCCGACGAACGCGCCGTCTAATGCGTTTTCGTTCAGCGTGAATGTCAGTTCCGCTTCGCTGGAAGAGAAACCACCTTCACTGGTGTGCTTGAGCGTTAGGTTATTCCCGCTAACCGTTTCGGTTACGACGCCGCCGGTAGAGAGATTGTCAAAGACCCATTGCGCGAGCATACCGTTTTCGTCAAAGGGCAGATCACTCTGATAGCTGGCCGCTAATTGCTCGTCCGTCCGCACATGATCGAACACCCGGACGTTATAGATCGTGCCTGAGAATGTATCGTTGGTGTCAAAAGACGACTCGGGCGCCCCCTGTCGCTGGCCGATTACTACGGCGCCACCTGCGTCAATCGTGGCGCCAGTCTGATAGCTGTTGCGTCCAATGCCTAGTTCTTCACCGTCAACATAGAACTTCAGAATACCCGTGGCGTTCTCCCAGGTAACCGCAACGGTATGCGTTTCACCATCGAAGAGTTGCGGCGCGTGCGTGATGCTGCCGTAACCGGCGCCACCATCTTCGCTGGTGCGGAAGAACAGTTCACCGCCAGCATCGACACCCAAGAACAGCTCATCCTGATTGGTAGGATCGGCGTACGAAAACAGCGTTGTGACATCCGTCGCGGGCGAATCTGACGAGAACTCAACTTCAATGGTTGTTGCCGCCTGCCCACTAAATGGCGAGTCATCCGCCACCAGATAAATATCGTTGCCCCCATCGTCATTGATGTTCAGGCCACCATTGGCTGAAGACGTTGCGTCCAGCATAAGTGGGTCCAGCGTTAGCGTCATCAGCTCACCGACATCAGAGGTGCTAACGGCCCGCGTGTAAATGCGGACGTCGTCTAGTTTACCTTCGTAATCAGACGTGCTGCCGCCGCCGATGAATAGAGCCTCTGTGGAGTTGGGACTTCCAATCGCAGAAGTAGTCGCGGTGTTTGACACACCATCCACATACATCTGGAAGTTGTCGCCACTGCGGACCGCGACAACATGATGCCAGTCCCCATCGGAAATGAATCCGCCGGCGTACTGGTTGTTGACGCTGCCAGAGCCGCCTTCGACCAGGAACTGCAGGTTACCGTCGCTTGTAGCGTAGACGGCAAATCCGTTACCGGCCGTGTACTGGCCGACGATTCCCGCGTTGCCGCCCGGCGGTGATGACGCGTTGTACCAGAATGCAACGCTAAAGTCGCCGCTGAAGTCAAACGATGCATCATCAGCGACTGTCACAAAAGCGTTGCTGCCAGCGTCCTGCGCAAAGTCCAGCGCATAGTCGCCTACCGCAGCATCCCCATCCCAGACCGGCGCATTGGTCAGTGAACCGTCGTTATTATTGGCGGTGGAATCACCAGCCGTGCCGCCGCTGTTTTCTTCAAACTCATAGTGCGCAACAAGGTTGCTGGTAATATCCAGCGTTCCCTGCCATGAAACCTGCAACGCGGAACTAAAGGCAATGCTGGTTTCGATCTCGCCGGTGCTGTATTCCAGATCCCAGTCGCCCCCCAGTTCCGCGGCGCCGGTCAAATCGTTACTCGCGGCAACATCGCAGTTACACGCTGCGCCGATGGCATTGATCAGATCCCGCCCGGTGGCAGTGCCCGCCAGATCACAACCGTACAACAGCAGTTCGGCGCCGGTGTTCAGGCTGTTGCCCCAGGCCGCAATCTGCTCCTGATACAACCCGAAATTCTCGCTCGTCAGCGCAGTGTTCCCTAGTTGCACCTGACCGTCCGAACCATGGCTGACGATATGAATCGCGTCGAGACCACTGCGGGCAGCGAGCGTGCTGGTGATCGTTTGAAGACCGTCGCTGCCGCTTGAAATCAATACAACTTCGATTTCGCGTGTTGGATCGTCGTTCGCCCAGAGATCTTTCAGCAACTGGTTCAGGTCTTCGATGCCAGCATCAACAAACACCAGTTCCTGCCGGAGGTCCGCCTTACTATCAATCTCGCCAAAGTCCGCAGGAAGAACTGGCGCCGTGACGGTGACCTGATGAACGTCTAGTTCGGGCTGAGCCGTGGTGAGGTTCGCCGTATCGTCACTGTAAATAAATTCGTCACTACCAGCGTCATTCGTATTTTCCTCAGAGGTGGAAGCTGCAAATTCTGAATCGGAGAAGATGAAATCACCATCACCCGCTGCGTCCGCTTCCTGGTTGCCCGCATCTACGGGGGCAGCGTCGTTCGTCTCTGGCTCGACAATGGCCACGTCAGCCGGCAATGGCGCCGCGCTCATCATGACGCGTGCTTCAAGCGCAGAAATATCCGGGCCTGGCGGGCTGGTGGCTGTGGGTGAGTTGCGTTTCAAGAGAAACCTGACATCTGAGCGATATTGACGAGATATGGTCCTCTGAACCGTACGTCTGCGCACAGATAAATCAATTTGCCGCAAAGTCACGCTTCGCGCAATTGCAGGAACGCCTGGAACAGCAAGTTCAAGCCTGCGGATTAAAGCGGTTCTAGCGGCCAGCGATCTCTGCCAGGTTTGGCAAGATCAACCCGGGAAGTAACCGAGATTCGCCAGCCAGTAAGCGAAAGCCAGGAAGGCGAAACAGATGATGACACAGACGACAAACCCCAGCGAGTCGTAAAGCGTAGGGCGCTGAATCTCTAGGCCGAAAAACGGCAATAGCCGCTTGTTGTTGAAGCGATCTGGATTTGCGTACGAAGCGGCAAGCTCCGCCGCGTCTTCTTCCGCATCGCCACGGACCGGGGTTTTCATCTTCACATAGTACCGGTCGAGCGCGGCCTTCGAGTTCCGCGGCGTCACCAGGCTTAGCAGGATCATCACCACAAACGGCAGCACCAGTCGCGGCGGCAGACGCAGCGTCTGCAACAACGCATTGTCAGCCTGGCGAAGATCATAACCGGCCAGGTGATACAACAGGAAATCCAAGCGGAACACGCCGGCGCCTTGCATCTTGCCCGCCTTTTCTTCGATCAGAACCTCTGGCTGACCGTCGCCCGCCGGACGCGAGGAAACCTTCCGCAGCTTCACCGTTTCACCTTTAACAGGCGCTACACCACCTGACCAGAAGATGGAGGCGCCGCCCGTCTTGAAGCTTTCGCGGAATTCTTCGCCGAACTTGACGGGCGCCGGACGTGGGCCTAGCTTTCCTACCTTTGCCTGCACTTCCGCCAGTTGTGTTGAAGCAGCCGCCAGTTCTTCATAGGCATCCGCCGTTGCGCGGCCGCCGTCCGTTTCACCTCTAGTAACGGCAGATTGTGCAGCGGTGTACCGCGTGGTTGCTTCTTCGGATTGTTCCCGCTGCCGCTTGCTGGCCGCATCCCACGCCGCAATCTGCGCCTGACGTTTATCTACATCGGCCAGACGCGCGGTGCGGGTGATAGTGGTGGTCACCAGATGATTAGAAATCGCGTATTCCGGGTTCTCACGCAGCGACGGCATGAAGAACGGTAACGCCGCGGGCAGAATGAAAAACACGCTTAGCGAAAACAACAGCGTGCCCCAAGCGGCCCACTTCGTGGCGCCACGCCACCACATGCCCACCCAGAACGGGGCGCCGAATAGAATGGCCACCTCCAGCGCAAGCTTAAACTGCTCTAGCACGTTATAGAACGCAATCGCCATCCCGGCCGCGCAGCCGATAATCAGAATGCCCGCGAACCGTCCGACATTCACATACTGCTTCTCCGTGGCGTTGGAATTCACATACGGCGCGAACACGTTCCGCACAATCAACGCAGAACTGATCAGCATGTAACAGTCCGCTGAAGACATCATCGCGGCCAACAGACAGGCCAGCATCAGCCCTACCAGACCAAAGCCAAGCGGCTGCAGAATCTCGCGCGAAGCAACGCCCCACGCCCGGTCCGGGTCCGCCGCAATTTCCGCATTACTGGCGAACAACGCCAGCACAATCAGCCCGGTTACGGCCCAGCCAATCGTACAGAACCGCTTCAGAAAGTTGCCCGTCACCAGCCCGATGCGAGCCGAGTTCTCCGTCTTCGCAGAGCCGCCGCCGGTAGCAATAAAATGCGGCTGCACCACAATGCCCACCAGCGCGAGCACCGTCAGCGAGACAATGTAATGCAGCGGGAATTCGCCCGACCGCGGCCCGCCAGCCAGTTGAAAATACTCGCTGGGCACACGCTGATGCATGATGGAAAAACCATCAGCCATTTCGGTCACCGGCTCGCCGCTGGCTGTCACATACTGGTCACCGTACGTCGCCACCAGCGTCTGCAAACCGGTGGGGATCAGGATCAGCGAGAGCAGAATAATACACAGCCCCTGAATCAGATCGGTCCAGTAAGCCGCCGTCAGACCGCCAAGCACGCCATACAGCACTACGACCACAGCGAAGACCGGGATCAGCACATACTTCAGATCGGCCGGGTTGTCGCTGCCAATCAGCCCCACAATCAACGCAATAGTGTCGGCGCCAAGCAGTGGATCAGCCACCTTGCTCAGTGCGGCGAACATGATTGAGAGGTAACAGATCTGAAACACAAACGCGAACAGCGTATAGGCGGCGCCCATCGCCTGACTTTCGTACCGCTCGACAAACCAGTCGCCCAGGGTCAGATGCCGCATCCGCCGGTACCAGATAGCGGTAATCCAGTAAACGGGCGTGACAAACAGCCACATCAACGTGCTCCAGATGCCACTCAACCCGCTGGTCCAGGTGGTCTTGCCCACCAGAATCGGATCCTGCGAACCGGTCCCGGCGCCGAACGCGGCGAACGTCTGCATGAGCTTGCCGAACCCACGGCCGCCCATAAAGAAGTCTTCCTGCTTCTTAATCGTAAAAGAACACAGCAGCCCGATGCCAATCATGATGGCGAAGTACGCACCCAGCACAATGAAATCAAGCAACTGCATAGGAAGACCCGTCGTAGATCGGAGACAGAAATCCCTCTATCAAAAAAGGGGAAACACGCAACTCTCCGTGGTTGCCAGCGCTCCATGCAGTAAGCAGCGTATTCCAGCAGCAGGCGCCGTGCAAGTTTTACAGGCGGCTATTGCAAGCGTACGGGAAACATGAGTTTTGAAGTTACGACATCTGCAGCACTGTACCCTCGCCCACTTGTGGGAGAGGGTGGCACGAAGTGCCGGGTGAGGGCTTTGCCGGCTGCACAAAGCGTTCATTTGCCTTCAAATGAAGTGCTTTACGCGTTTCGACGGGGCATCGCTTCCCCCTAGTATCTTTCTAATCGCTGGTTTTTCAGACTGGTGATGATACTTTTGCCTGGCTGGGGATTGCAACTCTTGCTGGGTGACGCCGTGTAGATCGTATCTCCCCCTGGGCCTTGTGGCCGTAGATGAGCTGGATCGCACGGCGGTTCATTCTGAACCCGGACCGTCGCCTGAATCAGCCGTTGCGGCTAGATCGTATCTACTAGGAAGGGACCTTATGAGCCAGTCTGCCTGCCAGCCTTTGTATCAACGTGTTATCGGCGTCGATGTCGCTTCCAGCAAAATCGACATCTGCGATTCTCAGCAGGAAATCGACCGCACGATCTCCAACGCCCCTTCTGCGATTCGCAGGCAACTGGCCGGTAAGCTCGAGCAGCACCAGAACGTGCTGGTCGTCTGCGAAGCCACCGGCGGCTACGAGCAAACGCTCGTCGACGCCATGCACCAGGCCGGTGTGGATATCGTGGTGGCCAACCCCAGGCAGGTCCGCGACTTCGCCAAAGGCCACGGCTACCTGGAAAAGAGCGATACGCTCGACGCGCGCATTCTCTGCCAGTTCGGACAGGACGTGAAAAAACTGCATCTGAAGCTGCCGGTGTCGCCTCAACACAGGCGTCTGCAAGCCGCTGTCCGCCGCCGTGGACAACTGATGGAGATGATCCATCAGGAGCAGAACCGCCAGCAGCAGACCTGCGATAAATTCGCGGCGCGGTCCATCAAGGACACCCTCAAACTGCTGGAAAAGCAGCAGGCGGCGACCGAAAAAGAAATCACGTCGCTTCTCCAGGAACTGGCGCCTGATGAGCCGCTTGTTGAGATCCTCCGCAGTGTGCCGGGCGTGGGCGAAATCACCGTCGCCACGCTGCTGGCTGAGCTTCCCGAACTGGGGGAACTCAACCGCGGCGAGGTCGCCAAACTGGTGGGCGTAGCGCCGCTCATTCAGCAAAGCGGAAACTCCGATAAGAAGCGACCGGCCCGAGGCGGCCGCGGTCAGGTGCGCCGCGTGCTGTACATGGCCGCCCTGGTCGCCACCCGTTACAACGCGGTGATCGCCGCCTTTTATCAAAGGCTGCTGGCCCGGGGCAAACCCAGAAAGCTGGCGCTCGTCGCCTGTATGCGGAAACTGCTGACCATCCTCAACGATATGGCCCGCCACGAGCAACCGTGGAGAGACGAGTTACCTCCGCAGACCACCCTCAGCCAGCAAAAAGGGGAGGCGGCCGGAAACCGTCGCTAAACAACAACCAGCCGCCTCACGTGCTCGATGCATCAAGATGCACCGGCACAATTTCATCCCAGGATTATAACCCCACGGCTGCCTGGACTCCACGCAGTTCATCCTCTCCCTGCGCACAAGCAGAACAATCGCCCGCAAAAAACAAACGATGACCAGAACCCGTTTGACAAAACTCAAGACCGTCGCTCATCTGGCCTCCGGCCATCTTCTCCCCCAAGGGAGAAGAGCACGCGTGAAACCATCGCACGCTGGTTCCGGCGTTACAACCGCCTAGTTTTCCAAAGAGGCATTTCGTTCACCGCTACTTCTGCTTGACATACCGCAGATATTCGCTAAGCACTTCCAGGTTGTGGCTGAAAAGGTCGCTGGAAAGGTACTTGTCGCCGGGTGTGAACTTTGGTTGCCCGACGAGGCGTTCACCGGCCTTTGCCACAGACACCCAGCGGCCTTGCTCGTCGAGGCTGGCGAGGATGGTGCGTGCTTCGGCTGTGCGATTGCGGGGCGCGGTGGAGGGCTTCTTGCCGGCCTTCAGGGATTCATATTTCTGTTTCAGTTTTTCAACCTTCGATTTGTTTTTGAAGGCGTAGTGTTTGGGCAAATTGCGGTCGCTGTAAGTCAGTTTGTACTCTTTGCCGCGACGGACCATGTAAAGCGGATGGTTTGACTGCAATTCGTAATAGCGTGCGAGCTGCCCGTCTTCCAGTTCCGAGCGTTTGAGATACGCTAGGGCGGAAGGCACGGGCTTTAGATAGCGGTCTTCGCCAGTTGCCAGGTATATGGTGAACAGCGTTTCGATCACTTCCTGCGATTCATCGCCAGAGACGCCTGGCGGTTCAAACTTCCGCGCCCACATCGGCTGCATCTGATAGTTGTACTGTTGCGCCCAGCCCGGTTGTGGTTCAGGCATTTGCGCCAGCAGCAGGAAGTCACCAAGCTTCTTCACTGCCTGCATGTAGCGTGCATCCTGATACACGCGATAGGCTTCGAGCAGCGTGGTGGTGACGTATCCAGCCACGTTATCGTTCAGCGTGTAGTAATCCCAGTAGTTTTTAATACGACCTTCCGTGTGCCAGTTGTAAGCCGGGTAGTTAGCTTTAAGGATAGGTTGCCGCTGCACAGGTTTCCGCCAGACCTGCGGGAAGGCGCCGTTGGGAAATTGCGCGGCGAGCAGCGCGCTGAGTGATGTGGCAGCTGCGTTGTGAATCTTTTCGTGCTTGAACTTCAACGCTTCATCAACCAGCACCAGCAGCAGAATGGCTGACTGCGTCTGGCCGTCATCCAGAGAGCAGTTTCCTTCGCGACGTTTCCGGCCGCCTGAAAATTCCCAGCCCTTGGCCATCCCTGCGCAGTCGATCGAATTGGTCCAGCCGCCGCCTTGCAACTGACCGAATGCAACCGCTTCCGCAGCAGCCTGAGCTCCTTCCAGATAGTAACGGTCGCCGGTCGCCTGGTACGCGCGGAGCATGGCAATGCCGACGGTGGGCGTCCCGGGAGGTTGCACCCAGATTTGCGATTCCGTTGCCCGTCCTTCGCCCCAACGGACTTTCAGATCCAGCGTTGTGTGATAGACGTAGCCGCCGTGCACCGCCACATTCTCACGGTAGAACCGTGTCGCCTTCCGCATGGCAGATTCAACCTGCTGAGACGAAACCGGGTCCGCGGCCGAGCAGAGTTGCGTGCACGCAGCGACCAGAACGAAAACCATGCACGTGCGAATCATAGCGTGTTTCTCCTCAGCGATGCCGATGGGCAAGCAGAATAGGCAACGGTTGTTGACTATTCTGCGCCATGCATCGTCCGGGAACAAACTTCTGCGCGACGTCTGTTGCTGCGCGACTGCCTAATTACGGCGCGGACCACGTCGACGGTCACCGCCACGACGGTCGCCTTGTCGCTGATCACCCTGTCGCTGATCGCCGCCGCGTTGATCCCCTTGACGCTGGCCGGCAGTCGCTTCCTGCGGCGCTGCGGATGCTGGCGTTGTGGCTGGTGTTTCCCAGGGATTCCCCACGTCGCTGCGGTCTTCGCCTCTGCGTTGCGGACCTGCTTGATCCGTTGCACGCTGGCCACCACCGCCGCTGCCACGATTCTCTGGTCCGCCGCGGCGCTGACCATTCTGATCCGCCGCCCGGCGTCCAACACGCGACGCATCTGCGGCGCCCGGCACCAGATCGGACTTCCGCCTGCCGCGTAACCGCTTCAGTGGCGCTGCCAGGAAAACCATGCCCAGGCCCAACGCGAGGCCGCCCATCGTGCAGCCTGCCACAATCATCGTGCGGCCTGGTCCAACCGGCGAATCGCTGGCTTCGGGTGCGTCTAGCCGCGTCAGCAGACTACTGGCGCGGGCGGCTGCCTGACTGGCGCGGGCTTTAGAAAGATCTTTTTGAATGGTCTCCACCACGCGCGAATGCTGTTCAACTTCCGCGACGAGGTTACCGTACCGGGCGCGAAGCCTGGCCAGCGCGTCGAGCCGTTTCTGAATATTCTCAAGCTGTCCCGTCAGCGTGTTCACTTCCTGCTGTTGGAGCATGGCTTCCGCTTCCAGACCACGAAGCACAACCTTTAGTTCGCCATGCAGGTTCCGTCGCACTTCTTCTTCCGCGCGGACGGCTGCCAGCACGGCAGGGTGCTGCTCGTTCATTTTGCCGACAAGCTCTGCCTTGCGCAGTTGGGCGTCGATGATGCCTTCCTTCAACCGCCGTAGGGCGGCCTGTTTTTCTAACAGGTGATTGGGCGTTGCGATCAGCGTATCCGGATTCTGCATCGCGGCGTGCACCAGCTGCCGTTGTCCCAGCGTGGTCTGGAACTTCACCTTGGCCGCGCGTAGTTCGTTACGAAGCTGCGTGAGCGTCTGCCGCAGATTGCTTTCGCCGGCGCCGACATCGTTCAGGATGCGCAATTCGCCAAGATCGCTACCTACATTGCCTTCCACCTTTTCCAGACGTTCAGTGGCGGCGTTTAGTTCTGCCTTAGAAACTTGCAACGTGCGTTCAAGCTCTGCGATTAGGCTGCCTGCTTTGTCAACGCGGAACTGCTTCATCCGCGCCTCCAACTGGTTGCCGACTGCCGTTGTCAGGACAACCGCACGTTCAGGCGAGGGGCCGTTGACGTTGAGGTTGATCACTTCGGTATGGCCAAACTCATTGCCGTTGGGCGGTGTGATGCTAATCGAACCGCGGACGCGTTCCACATCGCTGTCGGTCGGCCAGAACATCCGCCACGAACTAGGCGGCCCTGCTTCTTCCAGCGCGGCGCGTACCACATTACGTTTGTGCGCCAGTTCCAGAATGGTCTCCTGGGCGTTCTTCATCGCTTCGATGCTTTCAAACCGGCCTTTGGCGTCGCTGCCCGTCGTAATTTCGTCACGCACCACCATAGCCTGTGTCGCCGACCATTCGGGCGACTGCATCAATGCGTAGACAACACCAAACAGCAGCCCGGCTGCAGTGGGTACGGTCCACAGCCGCAACCGCTTGAGCAGCACGAGTGGAATTTCGCGGATCTGTACGGGGATGACAGATGAATTCATTTCACAGTTTCCAGGTCGGAATCATCATCTCTGCGGGCAGGCAGAAATAACTGGTACAACTTCGAGCTTAGTTTTCTTCGCCGCTGGACGCCGAAAGCACGCCGTGCAGGAACAGTTCGCCAAGTGTTTCGTAGGCAGTTTCGACCGGGAATATGTAGCCGGTGAGAAATTCACCAGGTTGTTCTCCCGGACGCGACCAGCGCACTGTGGCCGGCAGTACAACGTCTAACTTGCGGTCATGACTAACGATGTGAATGTCGCAGGATTCGTCTTTCTGCATCTGCACCACACCACGGGTCTGCGCTCCCGAACGGGAAACGTCGCAGAGTTCGCACTCAATGGTTTCTGGCTCACAGCCTGGCATCCGCTCGACGTTCACCGTCACCTGGCCGCTTGGGGCCGCGTTGTGGCGGGGCTTACGTGCTGCGTAATTCCAGAAGTATCCGGTCATCGGTCGATTCTTCCTGCTGTTTCTGCGGTGGGCGTTTCGCAAGATGGAACTGCTAAGCAAACATAAGTCACCACTGCCAGCCGGGAGAAGTTGTTGCCCGTGTTCGATTTGTTTCGCCTGGGAGTTATAACTGTCATTCCAGTTATTCAGATCAAACAGTTCAAAGCATCCCAGACAGATTGCTCAACCATGGCGCACGGTGGATCGAAAGTCGCAGTCATCTCTGCAATTGGCGGAAACACGCTTGTGATGCTGGCCAAATTTGCAGGCTCGTTCATTACGGGTTCGGCCGCGATGCTTTCAGAGGGAATTCATTCATTTGCAGATGTCCTGAATCAGGTGCTACTGCTAATCGGAGTAGTGAAGTCCGAGAAAATTGCCGACGAGTTTTATAACTATGGCTACGGCGCCGAACGCTATGTGTGGTCGCTGATATCCGCCGTGGGCATCTTTTTTCTGGGTTGCGGCGTAACGGTTTACCACGGCGTAAGTCAGTTGCTGCATCCCGGCCATCACCTGACAAGCCTCTGGTGGGCGCTGGGTGTGCTGGTGTTCTCCATCATTGTGGAGGGCATTGTGCTCTATATGGCCGTAGCAGCGGTGCAGAAGGCGGCAGCGGGTAGACCTTTTTTCGACTATCTGTTTAACGACGCCGATCCCGCTGCCGTGGCGGTTGTGCTGGAAGACGCTGCGGCCTGTCTGGGCGTGCTGATCGCGATGCTGACGATCGGTCTTTCGGCTGTTACCGGATGGGCTGCCTGGGATGCGATCGGGTCTATCCTGGTGGGTTTGCTGCTGGGCGTGGTGGCGGTCTGGCTCATTGTCCGCAACCGCATGCTGCTGGTCGGGCCGGGCGTGCCGCGGCATGTGCGTGAACAGGTGCAGCGCATTATCGAACAGAACCCGGCGGTCGAAGAAATCGTTGACATGCGAACACGCATCATCGATTCGAATACCTACCGCATTAAAGCCGACATCCGCTTCGACGGTGAATCGCTGGCACGCAAACTGGAAGAACGCCTTCGCCAGGAATACGATTCGATCGATAATTTCGACGATTTCAAACGGTTCGCCACGGCGTATGCAGATGATGTTGTCGAGCTACTGGCCGATGAAGTCGACGCTATCGAAAAACGCATCCGGCAGGCCGTGCCCGAGGCCCGTCACCTGGATATCGAAGCGGAATGACCATAGAATTGGTGGTTATTAACACACCCCAGGGCGTATTTACTTTCCGCAACAAATTCTTGCGATACCCTGCCACCAGTGGCAGACTGGTATATGCCACGTTATCAATCTGCATGACTGTGGCGCTGCGATCATTTAGACCTGAAACCTTTCAGGTGCGTTATGGATATCAACCGCCGTGAAGAACTTACCAATGCCCTCTGCGAATTAGCTGCAGGTAGATGGTCGGCGGAAGAACTGATCGAAGTAGCCTACGAAGATTTCCGCCGGATGGCGCACGCGCTGATGCAGAATGAGTCGCCGGGGCATACGCTGGACGCGACGGCGGTGGTCAATGAAGCGTATCTCAAGCTGATCGATCAGTCGCGCGTGATCTGGAACGGCAAAACGCACTTCATTGCCGTCGGCGCCAATATCATGCGGCGCATTCTGGTGGATCACGCCAAATCAAAGCGGCGCCTCAAACGTGGTGGCGAGTCGCAACGTGTATCACTGGATTTCAACGAACCGCTCTCGCCGGAACGGGACGAAGACCTACTTGCCCTGGACGAAGCTTTACAACGTCTGACGGAGAAAGACCCGCGACAGGCGCAAATTGTTGAAATGCGTTTTTTCGGCGGTTTGAAAGTCGACGAAGTCGCGGACCTACTGGGCGTCTCGAAGCGGACCGTTGAAAACGACTGGCGTATGGTCCGCGCGTGGCTGAAACGTGAGTTAAGCCAGGACGACCAGCGGTGAGCAACCTACACAAGAGGGTCAAGCAGATTTTCGCTGCCGCCAGCGGCTTGCAGGGCGCCGAGCGCACGGCGTATCTAGAGCAGGTCTGTGAAGGCGATATGCAGCTATTGCGCGAAGTAGAATCGCTGCTTGAGTTTGATACCAGTCAGACGATTATCGAACCGCGTGAAGAAATTCCCTTCGACCCGGATGAAGCACGTGCGATTGCGCGGGCAAGGTCCACGTTCCAGGCAACCCGTTACGCAGCCTTTACGGGATGGATCACATGGCTCTTCGGACCGCGTAGCCGGCGTGCAATCGTCAGTGTGCTGGCGTTACTGCTATTCACAGCGCTGGCATGGTGGGTGTACGCCAGTCTGCACCAGTCACTCCGCGAAATCCGCGAAACTGAATTGCAGACGATTCTCAAAGCGGACATCACGGCGATGCGGCTCTGGATCGCAGACATGCAAGCCGAAGCCAAAGCCTGGAGCAGCCAGAATCAAATCCGCACGGCCACCGCCAAACTAGCATCTTCAAGCAAACGCAAAGCCGATGACGGCACACAAGCTGCCATCATCCGCCAGACTCTTTCACCCTTTCTCAGCCGCGAAGGGGCGGTTGGCTATGTTATTAGCGATCGCAATGGCATCGTGCTTACAGGCAGCGGAAACACCGTCGCCGGTCAGCGGCTTTCACAGGCTGCTTACGCAACCACGCCAGATGTCTTCGACGGGAAAATCGTGTTTATGCGGCCACAACCCGCAGCGCTTTTTTCCAGCGGCAAGGGCAACACCCAAGAGCCGCTTATCTGGGTCAGTGCGCCGGTCTACAACGCAGATGGTCAGATTATCGCGAAGCTTTCACTCAGCACACTGGCGAGCCACCATTTCTCCCGGATTCTGACCGTGGCAAGGATGGGCAACAGCGGAGAGACTTATGCGTTTGACGACCGTGGGCTGATGCTTTCGGAAAGCCGCTTTACGTCGCAACTGCAACAGATTGGCTTGCTGCAAGACACGCAGTCTTCCGTGTTCCAGATCGAAATCCGCGATCCCGGCGCCGACCTTACACGAGGCGGCGAAGTGCCAGAGAGACTTAAAACCCAGCCGCTGACGCTGATGGCCGCAAGTGCGACAGCCGGGGAGAGAGGTCTGGACCTGAACGGCTATCGCGACTACCGCGGCGTGGAAGTGATCGGCGTCTGGGAGTGGCTGCCCGAATATGGCTTTGGGGTTACTTCGGAAGTTGACCGTGCGGAAGCCTACGCGCCGCTGTGGTATCTGGAACTGGCCTATGGCCTGTTGCTGGTGACTTTAGGCGTTGCGATTGCCGGGTGGCTGCTGTCGATGGTGCGCATCGCCACGATGCGCCGGGGGGCTAAAGGGCAGCAACCCGTAGGACAGTACAAACTGGAAGAAAAGATTGGCGAGGGCGGCATGGGCGTTGTCTATCGCGCCCAACATGCCATGCTGCAACGGCCCACTGCCGTCAAGCTGCTTTCCAACGTCAGCACGGCGGGCATTGCCCGTTTTGAACAGGAAGTGCAGATGGCCTGCCGGTTGAGCCACCCGAATACGATTCAGATCTTCGACTACGGACATACGCCCGACAACCGTTTTTACTACGCGATGGAGTTGATTGAAGGGCTATCGCTGGCGGAATTCGCACGCATCGAAGGGCAGATCCCCGCAGCACGCGTGGTGCATATCGTCCGGCAGATCTGCCTCTCGTTGTGCGAGGCGCACACACTGGGAATGATTCACCGCGACATCAAACCGCACAACATTATGCTCTGCCGCCGCGGGGGCGAAGCCGATGTGGTGAAGGTGCTGGACTTCGGCCTGGTGCGAAATATCGATGCTCCGGAGACCCGCGAAATCCGCGCCGGCGCCGGCATCAGCGGCACGCCAATGTATATGTCCCCAGAGCGGTTCTCGCGTCCGCGCGATGTTGACGCCCGTTGCGACATCTACGCGGTTGGCGCCGTCACGTTCCGCCTGCTGACCGGCGAAACGCTGTTCCGGCCGGCGGAGTTCAACACGCTGGTGTATCAGATTATGAACGACGTACCGCCGCCGCCTTCAGAATTGGCCACTGGCAGCGTCTCGGAGGAGCTTGATGAGTTCACCGGGCGCTGCCTTTCCAAAGAAATCGCAGAGCGTCCCTCATCGATGGATGAGCTGTTGCGGATGCTGGACAAAGCCCCCGAAGCGCACCAGTGGAGCCAGCTCGAAGCGCGGACCTGGTGGGACGCCCGGTTCCCACGTGGTGTGCACGCGGCAGCTAGAAAAGAAACGGCGAAAGTGGCGGAAACCATGGGAAGGCAAAGCGAAGCTCAGACGCCCACCCGAAACTCGCTCACCTAACCGCCGGCCGCCATCGCCATGCAAGACGAAAAACGTAAGCCCTCGTGGACGAAGCGGCTGATCCTTGTCGTACGGGGCGGCGTGATGCTGACCGCCGTGCTAGTGCTGCTTTACGTCTGGTTCCGGCCATCGCCCAAACAGCAGCCGGCAGTCGTTACGATTAACATCTCCGCCACAGGTGACCTTGAAGTTGACGGACGCAGCGTACAGCCGGCGACGCTTACCAGAACATTGCTGCGTGAACGCAAACGGCTTGAGTCCCATCTGACGGATCCGGCGGGCGACGTTACATTGGTCATTCAGCAGGACGCCCGTTCACCACGCGAACAGGTTTCCTTTGCCGTGAAAACAGCACTCGAGGCCGGGTTCACGGACGTTAATCTTAAGATGCAACCAACCAGGAAGAACTAAGCCGATGGATATCCAGCTGAAGCTGATGGGAATGCTCAAGGACCGGACACCGCCAGGCGGCGGGTTCACGATTGAGCAGGACGCAACAATTGAAGATGTGCTGAAACAACTGGAGATTGAAGTAGACAGCGTGCACGTCTTCACGGTGAACGGCCAGCTTATCCGCGACAAACAGCACGTTCTTCACGAAAACGACGAACTCACCGTACTGCCCCCGGTGGGAGGCGGTTGATTCAGCCAGTGCCTCTAAGGCCTGCTGACGGTGATCTTAAACTCACCCGCGTTATCACCCAATGCGTTGCCCGGCTCGTTAACGCGGACATAAAGCACGCCGCCCGGGCCAGAGGTCAACTGCCGGCCGGCGCCTAATTTCAGGGGTTTAAGCAGTGGTGTGACGCCGCCCTGCAAGGGGCTTTCGTCGTTGTGCAGTGCGACGAGAATCATGCCAGCGGGATTGCCATCATGGTATTCCAGGGTGACGCCGGGCGGCTGGCACCACCACACGTCAGGCTCTGTGCCGATCTGATATCTGCCCGCGGCGGTGATCTTGTAGGCGGTTCCGGGCAGAAGCTGGATGCCGGTGGACTGCCAGCCCCGGTCGGCGCGAAGGGTCGCCGTCTGAGCGGCGCCGGTCCCGGGCGACTTGGCGGGCCCCTGAGTGTAGACCACGGCTTCGCGCTGAACATCGTACCCGTAACAGATGTTCACAATGAATAACTGCCAGGCAGCGGTGATCTTTGGCCAAGCGGCGGCAAGCTGTTGTTTGAAGCCCGTGCTGAAAGAGAGTCCGCGGTCACGCACCTTGTTGCGCAAGCCGGTGAAAGCCTCGCGGGTCAGCGGATGGTTCTGTAAGAAAGTTACCGCCGCCCAGCACCATGCGTAAGGATCGTTCCGTAGATGAGCACGGGCGTCGTACCGCATGATATCGTCCAGCGTCAGCAGTTCGCCGCGTGCATACAGATCCTGAATCATCCGCACACGGCCCCAGCCCGGCGCCAGCTCCTTACGCTGCGGGTTGACCATCAGTTGCAACCGCCCGTTTTCCCAACTGTGGGTCGCCGTGTACTCGGCCATACCTTCCATGTACCACGGCGGACCGGCGCCGCCGAGCAGCAGCGTCATAAAGCCGTGGCAGCCTTCGTGCAGCAGCAGATGACGGCGGTAGTAATCCTCTTTCTGCTCGTTAAGCCAGAACTCGTGACCGGACTGAATGCCGTTGGGGAACTCTGGCAGACCGTCAGGAATTAGACCGGCAGCCTGAAAGCGGTTCTTATCCTTCATCAGAAAGCCGCTCATCTTAAAGGCAGCGACTTTGTCTGGCGGCGTTGCGAAGTAGGCAGCCCACTGGGGCACTGCAGCGTCGAAGACTGCGGGCAACTCATCAATGGCGGGTGACGAGGGCAGGTCCGTGTACAGCGTCAGGTATTTGCCCTGGATAGTGCGAATGCCCGCCGCGCGGACTTTGCCCGGCACAATCGTCATGGGCCGCGCGGCCGGCAACGGTGTGCTGAAGACGCCCGGCTCGGTATCTCCACCGGTAAGCTGGCCCAGGTTACGCGGCTCTTTGGGCACGACCGCGACGGGATCTTCCGTAACGTCAGGGGTAGCCGGCGCCGTATCCGCCGCTGAAACAACTGCCGGTGGCGCCTGCCCATCCGAAGCACGTAGTTGAACCGGGGCAGGTTTGGGAGCAACAGGGTCACTGCCGCCGCAACCGGGCAAAGCAACCGCAGCTAACAAGAGAACGCAGCAAGCACCGGGCGTTACTTGCATGCGAGAAAGAAAGATCAATGCTGTTGGCCGCCGGGTGTTTCCGTTCTGCATACTTGCACCTTTGAAACGCGGCTTGCTGGCATCAACCGCCTGGCTTCTTGCCCGTATTGTCTTTGAAGCGGACCTTCTCTACCAGTTTGATCAGCTCTTTGCGGTCGCCCACTTTCTGCTGATAACCGGTCACCGCGGTGATAGCGCGGATGGCTTCGTAATAGTCCAGATTATAGTCGCAATCCAGTTCGATTTCCGACTGCGCCTGCCGCGAACTATCACCACGGTCGTCGCCCAGATAACCAGCAATGTGCTGCCGTAACGACTGCATATCGCCCACGGGTGTGTTGTCGATGGTCATGCTACGCAACGAGCCATCGGCGTTCGCCGTCATCCGCAGCACCATCGGCAGCGGTTTGTCTAGCTCCGGCGTTCCAGAAGCGACGCCTGCCGCGGGCATCTTGATATTGAAGTTACCTTCCATGGCGACCACCTTGAAGGTCATCACGAAGAAGACCAGCAGCTGGAACACGATGTCAATCATCGGCGTCATCTGCAGTTCAATCTTTTCGCCAGATTCTTTACGGTTACGGATCTTCATACCGCGTGGCCTTCTTTCATTACCGTCAGAAACTTCTTACTCGTTTGATCGCCGCGTGTGGAACCGCTACTCCGCTTCCAGATGCGGCTGCACCTTCGCAAACTCCGTCGCCGCACTGAAGTTCACCTTCTCTTTGGCTCTCAGTGCGAAAATCTCAAAGCCCATCGACTGACACTCTTTGATCAGCTCCTGGACGGCGCCCACCGGACATTCCTGATGGGCGCGGATGATAATCGTACCTTCTTCCACAGGGATATTCTGCGAACGCATATCGTTGATACGGCGGTTCAGAATCAGCTTGACGGTTTCCACCGGCACAGGCTCGTCGCCGTCCCAGATCGTGCCTTTCTGATCCAGTTGCATCGTGATTGCGTACTCCACTGCTTCTTTTGGCGGCTTGGCCAGCGAGCTATCGGGCAGCACCACGCGGTCGTGGGCGTCTGATTGGGAGAAGTTAATCAGCACCATAAAGAATGCAATCAACTGGAACGTCATATCAATCATTGGCGTGAGATCGCCTTCCAGCACGTTCGAGCCAGACTTCTTTTTCAGACGCATCGCTGTTCTCTATCTTCCCGGTAAACGCTGTGCTAATTCCGCACGTCAGGTAACGCAGACTCTACTACTAAGCAGGTTTGCCAGCGTCGGTGCCAACGGTTTCAAAGCGGCTCATCAGGCCTTCGCTCAGGATGCCTACTTCCAGCACCAGGCGGGAGATTCTGTTCCGCAGCAGGTTGTAAGCCACGATCGAAGGAATCGCGATAAACAGGCCGAGCAGCGTTGTAAACAACGCCGTCGAAATACCTTTGGCCAGCTGAGCAGGTTCAGGTGTTTCGCCGCCGGCGGCGATGATCTGGAAGGAGCGGATCATACCATCCACCGTTCCGAACAGGCCGACCATTGGGCTGATCGTGCCGACCAGAGCCAGGTAGCTGAGACGGTGCTCAAGCTTCATGTTTTCTTCTTCGCCAACTTCCTGCATGGCTTCGATCGCGTGCGAGTAGCCCTGCGAAAGCTTGGCCAGACCGGCCGACAGAACCTGGCCCAGGAACGATTCGTCATTCTTGGCAAGTTCGTAAGCTTCCTGATACTGCTCTTCATTCAGGTGGGCTTCAAATCCTTCCACCAGATGAACGGGGCAGACGTTGCCTCGCTGGGCGGTTAGCAGGTTCATAATGAACAACGCAAAGCCGGTGAACGATAGGCCCAGGAAGACCACCGTGTACAGCAGCCCCAGAGCTTCCCAGACCCACATCAGGTAGCTGGTTTTTTCCTTGGGTGCGGCGGCAGTGCCACCACCGGCGGCTGCGGCGGCGCCTGCTGCTGCGTCAACGGCGGCGCCGGCATCATCGGCAGCATCCTGCGCGACGGCAACTTTGGGCTGATAGCCTGTGAAAGAGCTAAGCGGCGCGAGGGCAGGTAATAGTCCGCTCGCCACCAGCAAAGCAACGACAAACACAAATGCTACAGGCCGGTTCTGAAGACGGCGCACCATAGAGGAATCTCCGGGAATACGTGAAGCGGTTGTGCGGCCATACTGGCGCGCCGGGCGTTCACTGCTTGTTGAAACTTGAGCGATCTTTGAATAGGTAAAACTTGGGGGCGCCGTGAGGTCGGCCTGCTTCTGGTCAGCCGTTCCAGATGGCTTATTTTGCGGGTGCGACGATTGTAATCTGCATGCCGCCGCGACGTAAAGCATCCAGTGCGTTTGTTTATTCAACGCACCAAAGTGTCTATCGTACTCACAACTCAATTAATTGCGAAGCATTTCCGCCCAGCGTGTGCCAGGATACCGGGTCAGCACCAGCTTGCGGGCTTTGGTCGCACGATCCGCCTTCTGCATTTTGTCCCACAGCTTGTAAAGGTGATACAACGCTTCAGCGTGCACTTCGGCGTCGCCGTAGAACAGAATGTCGGTGTGAAGGTACGCCAGCGCGGCTTCTTTATCCTTGTTCTGCGTCATGTAGCAGGCGCCAAGCGAGTTATAAGCTTTGCCAAACAGTTCCATGTCCTGTGGATCGTTTTTGGCAATGATGTCGTTGATGGTCTTGATGCCTTCATCCGCCTTGCCCGTATGGGCCTGGCACAGTGCGGCGCCGACCCGGCCAAACAGCTTCTGCCGGTTGGCTTCGGGCGTGTTCAGCGTAGCGTTGGCGACCTTCGTATAGTTCGCTAGGGCTTCAGCGTACTTGTCCTGTGCCAGCAGCACCTTGGCGCTGAGAATGGTGGCCCGCATCTTGTAGTCGCCCCAGGGCGCCTTCTCTACCGCAGCGTACGCCGACTTCGCAAAGTCGAACTTGCCGGCGCTGACGGCAACATCGCCGAACAGTTCGCTGGCTGCGTAGAAGTGATAGTTAGTCTTGGCTCCCGAGATGAAACGGCCCAGCGCCTGCATCGCCGCGGCTTTATCGCCAGTGCCCTGCAGGGCCAGTTTGCCCTGGCAGAAGGCGATGTAGAACTCAACGTCCTGCTTCACCGTGTTGCGAGGGATATCATTCAGGCTGACCTCTTTCAAACTGGTCAACGCTTCCTCATAGCGGCCCGCCACTGCCGCGTCGCGGCCGCGCCGCAGTTCCTGCGGATCGTCAGCAAAGTTGATGTACTTGATCTGATTAACATCGAAGGGAACGTCAATGCCGTTCTGATACAGCACGACCTTTTCCGGGCTCATCTGTTTGACCTGTCCGGACTTCGGGGCGCCTTCGTTTAAGAAAACCGTATCAACAGCCTGGCCCGCGACCTGCGTTACCGCTAGGCAGCTGAAGACCGCCACAACAGCGAACGCTGCAAGATGCTTCATGCGTAACATGGTGAATCTCCCTGGCGTAAATCCGCCAACTCAAGAGTTAATTTGTGTGTAGTTGTTAGCGAGTGGCGGAAAGGTTTTTGGCAGCTTTCTTCTGGGCTTCTTCCTGGCGGGCTTTTTCAGCCGCCAGACCATCCGCCTCAGCCCCAAGTCCCTTCTGGACCTGCGTGTAAACCGCATCAAACTTTTTGAACATGTCCGGCCCACCAAGTTCCGGCGTTGTAGCCATCGTGCGAAGGATCGAACGCTTGGCGCCTTCGTAATGCTTTTTCTTTTCGCCGCCATCCGATGTAATGTCCGCCAGTTTCACACGCGCCTGGGCGTTCTTGTAGCTGGCTTCCAGGAAGGTGTCAGAGTACTGCGGGTAACGCTGCGTGACCTGAGCCAGTTTGCCCCAGCCCCAGACATGGAACTTCTTAGCAGCCGGATCCCAGGCGCCGCCACCGATGGCGTTCTTGTATTTTTCGCCATGCTTAGCAGGGTCCGAATCCGCCCAATCCTGATACAGCTGCGCGGCGTCTACCTGAACATTCAGCATGGACGACTTCTTGCGGAGTGCCTTGGTGTAAATGTCCAGAGCCGCTTCGTAATCGCCAAGCCGCTGCTTCACTTTGCCAAGCTTCAGTTGCACGCCGATTTCAAGATTGTCGCTGAGGAACTTCGAATTGGCGGCGTCTTTGTCGAGGATGACCTGCAGAGATTTGGCTGCCTGCTGGTAATACGGTTTGGCGTCGCTTGTCGCGGAACCGCTGCCGCCTTGCAGCTCTTCGCCCAGTTTGAGGAACGAGTCCGCCACCCAGTTCAGCGTTGGCAGGTCGCCCGACTCCTGACTGATCTGTGTCAGAATGACTTTGAAGCCATCGGCCATCGCGCTCTTCTCGCCGGCCGATGCGTTCTTCATCTTCTTCTCAAGATCCTGAGCCATCAGGTAATAGATACCGACCGCCTGCTTGCTGCCCGCGGCGCCGAGTGCCTGTTTCAGCCCGGTCATCATCGATTTAATCTGACTGATACCCGCCGCCTGATCGCCGCCGCCCAGCGAGGATACCGCCGCGCGAAGCCCGGTGGTGTAAGCCGCGGCTTTGAAGCCCGTGCGTTGCGTTTCCGGGTGATTTTTGGCCGACAGCGTTACGCAGCCGTACGTCGGATTCGTCATCGCCTCCAGCGCCAGTTTCGACTCTCCAGAGTCAAGCATCGCCTGACCGTAAGCCAGTGCGGGCAGCGTTAAACTTGCGTTCGCGCCGTTCGGGTAATTCTTAAGACTCGCGAAGCCTTCCTTCAGCCCCTCGGCGCCCTTCTTGGCCAGTTCCGCCAGACGCTTCTCTTCGGCTTCGATCGCAGGATTGGTTTCACCCGCCTTAAGCTTCTTCTTAGCGTTAGAAAGGGCGATCTTGCCTGTCTGGTACTGGGCCCAGCGGGCCTGACCAATCTTAATCTTTAACGTGGCCTGATTTGGCGAAGCAGGAATCTTCGAAACATAATCCCAGGCTTCATCAAGACGGTTCGCACGCACCATGAACGGAATCAGCGTGTTCACCGCTTCGGCGCCTTCCGGCTCTCCCGCCCACTGCGAAGCGATGTACTTCGTAATTTCGATGCACTGATTCTTCTCGAAAGAATCATCGCCCTTGGCTTCTTTGTACAGCTTCACCCATGCCGCCATGGCGATCTTCGCACACTGGCGCGAGGCGGAACTACCCGGGTAGCGCCGGGCGACAAATTCACCTTGAACGGCGGCGGAAGCGTAATCCTGCGCGACATAAAACAAGTAACAGATGTAGTAGCGAAGCAGGTTGATGTCTTCCAGCGATGTATCATCGTCGGCCAGCGTAACCGCTTCTTTGAACAGGCTGAGGGCCTCGTCAAAAGATGCTTCTTCCGCCTTGGCGGCTTCGGCCAGATCAGCCTGAAGCTCTGCTTTCTTTCCAGCCGGAGCCTGTGCAAGCTGCGCCTTGAGCTTCGCCTGCGAACTGCGGGCTGCGTTGTAAAGTCCAAACGATTCTTTGGCGGCCTGGCGGGCGTCATCAAACGTCAGAATCCTGCGGTCGGCGCCAGCCGGCGCCACGCCCGGTCCCAGTTCGGTGATGAGTTCGCGGGCCTCTTTCTGCTGCGGGTTTGGCACACGCAGAACTTCGCGGGCCCACTTGGCAGCAGCCTTCTGATTCTTGAGGATGTCGCGGTTCTTCGGGTCCGCCTTCTTGTATTCCGCAGCCTGCTCGTAATGGGCGCGGGCCAAGCCGAATTTCAGCTCCAGCCAGTCCGGGTCGTTGTCTTCGCTACGGTTGGCCGTTTCCAGAAGTTCTGTCAGCTTCTCGATCGCTTCAAGATACTTCTTCTCTGCGAACCAGGAATCGATCGCCTGCTGCAGCGTTTTCACCTTCAAGGTGCGGAAGGCGTCGGGCTGGGCCGGCTGGTCAAACAGGTCCGTCAACAAGCTGAGAGCTTCTTTGTGTTTATCCTGCTTAGCGTTACAGCGGGCCTGATACAGCTTGGCGTACAGGCCAGCAATACGCGTACGATACTTCTTGGCGATGGACTCGTACTGCGTGGCTGCTTCGGTCAGCATCTTTGTCTTCTCGGCGCCGGTGGCGGCGTCGGCAGTTTCTTCCAGAATGGCGGCAGCCAGCAGTTGCGACTGCAGGTACGAAGCACGCAACTGGTCCCGTACTTCCACCAGCCGTTTGTGGCGCCGGTTGTTGGGATCAAGCTCGACGGCGAACTCCGTCTTCAACCGTTCGCCAACCGTGTCTTTGGTTCCCGAGAAGACTTTGTAAGCGTCGTCATAGTGCTGGCGGGCCTGACCATTGAGGGCTTTGGTCTCGTCGGGTGTTTTAGCCTTCTTGGCCTGCTCGATCTTCATCCGGCCCCGTTCCACCAGGATGTTGCCTTTGAAGTTATTGGCGGCCGGCACCAGCGGGTGATTGGGGTCCGCTTTAACAAACGCGTCGAGTTCTTTCTGCGCGCTGTTGAGCGATTTCTCGCGGGCGGTCAGATCGCGCTCGCGACGGGCGGCTTCCACAATGGTGACACCCTTCTCGTACTTCAGCCGTTGCATGAACCGCTGATCCACCATGTTGCTGCCATCGATCTGATCCAGATACTCCACGGCCATGTCGTGATAGCCGCGTTGTTTCAGACCTTCCAGAAACTTTTCCGCAGGTTCTTCAGCCGTCGCCGCCAACGGTAATATCAGGCAGGACAGAAGACAGATCGCCAGAGAAAATCTGGCGGGACGCAGGAAAGAAAACGCGGCTTGATAGACCGCTGACGTCGTGTTCATTTTGGTTCCTTACTTGCGCTTGCGAAAAAGTGCGCTTCGCCTTGAAGCGTTAGAATTAACGCGGGCGTACTTAACAAGGCGGTGGAATTCTGGAATTCGCATTAGTGACCTGGGATCGTCAGCAAACAACAACCCACACGCGGCGATTTCCCGTCTTCCGCCAGTCGCTTCCCTCTTCAGTACAGCGTACTACCGGCGCAGCGGTGTAGCAACCATCCTACTGGCCGGTTATTAACCCTTTCGGACCAGTTCCCGCGGATTATTCCCGCACTGAACCGCATAACACGCAAACCGGGGGCGAAAGCCAAAGATTATGGCGAAGAGTCTGTGTTAAAACTGCTGCAAAAACCGCACATCGTTGCGGTAGAGATAGCGGATATCGCTGATGTTATGCCGCCGCATACACAGACGCTCGACACCCAGGCCGAAGGCAAAGCCCGTTACTTCCTCCGGATCGTAACCAACCGCTTTCAGCACGTTGGGGTCCACCATGCCCGCACCGCCGAACTCGATCCAAGTGTCATTCCACTTGAAGTCGGCTTCGACACTTGGCTCTGTGAAGGGGAAGAAGGACGGACGGAAACGGATATTCACGTCGGCGCCGAGATAGCTGGTGGCGAACAATCGCAGCACGCTTTTCAGATCAGCCATCGTTACCTCTGTGTCGATCATCAGACCTTCCATTTGATGGAACATCGGATAATGCGTGGCATCAGGCTGATCGGGGCGGTACACGCGTCCCAGCGAAATAATCCGAATAGGCGGCGGCGTCTTCTCCATGACGCGGATCTGCACGGTGCTGGTCTGGCTGCGCAGCAGCAGATCGCCCTCGCCGGCTGAAAAGCCGCTATCTTCCTTACCGGCCAGGCTGGCAGCGGTGGAAAGATAGAAATTGTCCAGCGGGTCACGCGCAGGATGCTCCTGCGGGATGTTGAGCGCCACAAAATTGTGGTACTCATCTTCAATCTCAGGGCCGTCGGCAACCGTGAAACCCAGCCGGCCCATAATGTCTTTTAGCTCTTCAATCGTCTGCGTAATTGGATGCAGACTACCCGTACGCATGCTTGCGCCGGGCAGGGAGATATCGAAATACTCGCCAGATGCACCCGCCGCCTCCGGCGAAGAAAGCCGCTCAGTGGCAGCTTCAAACGCCGCTTGAATCGCCTGCTTCACCTCGTTCAGCTTCTTACCGGCTGCAGGCTTATCGGCTTTTTCGACCTTGCCCATCTGCTTCTGGGCGTCTTTCAGCTTGCCGCTGCGGGCGCCGAGGAACTCAACGCGTGCTTCTTCCAGCAGTTCAGACGAAGAAGCAGATTTGAAAGACTCTTCCGCTGCCGATAGAAGACCTGACAGCGTATTGATGAAGTCGTTAAGTGCCATCTTTCTCCTCACCTTACAAACCGCGACAGATGCGGCTCGTCCATTCCTGAAGACTCACCAGCGGCGTTGACTGGTGAGTGCTGAGATGGCGCGTGGACTTAAGCAGCCAGCGCCGCTTTGACGCGTTCGACAATCGCATCGAAGCCTGCTGGATCGCAGATTGCGATTTCCGACAGCGATTTGCGGTCGAGTTCGATGTTCGCCTTCTTCAGACCGTGGATGAACTCGCTGTAACGCAGACCACGGGCGCGGGTTGCGGCATTGATGCGGATAATCCACAGACGGCGGAACTGACGCTTGCGGACCCGGCGGTCGCGGAAAGCAAAGGCTCCGGCGCGGAGCAGTGTTTCTTTTACGGTGCGGAGCAGACTGCCACGTCCACCGCGGTAACCTTTTGCGCGTTTATAAAGACGGCGTTTTGCTTTGGTGCGTGCCGCACCCTTCATAGTTCTCATCGTTAGTTTCCGTTTTCATGGGCGGAAGGCCCTGCAATCGCGACGTGCGAACACAGAGTTTAGGAGCCTACTCGCCAGAATGAATCATGTCCCGCATCTCGGAGCAGGCTTCCCCGGGCCAGTCACAAAGAACCAGCCACCAAATCTTCTGCAACTAATTCTTAGTTGCTGTGTCCGCAAAGAGCCTTCTGGATGGATTTCTCCATACAGGTCGCGACGGTCTTCGTACCACGCAGGTTGCGTTTACGCTTATTCGACATGCGAGCTTGCAGATGGCTGGTTCCGGAGCAGCGATGTTTGGCCTTGCCTTTGGCAGTCAGGCGGAATCGCTTCTTGGTGCCTTTGTGCGTTTTTTGTTTGGGCATTGGTGTCCACCGGCGTAAAAGGAACGCTAAATTTAGGAAGTGTAAGAGTATAGGGCGAAGACCTATCCGCCGGAAGGGGGCTTCATTCGCTTCAGCCGGCTTTCCGGTAATAGTTGCCTACGTGACCTATCCCCTTGAAGGTGAGATATCGTCATTTATGATAACTCCCACTTCATTTTTCCTCCGAACGCATGCATAGGCCCAGAGTTATGGCGAGAAAAGGCAGCGCATTTGCCGGTTTATCAGTCGCGATTGTCACGCCCTTCAAAGACGGCGCCGTCGACGTCGAGACGCTGCGCGCCCAGGTCGAGTTTCAGATCGAGGCTGGCACGGTTTGCGTAGTTCCTACCGGCACAACCGGCGAATCGCCCACGCTGACACATGATGAGCATGAACGCGTCATCAGCGAAGTGGTGCAAGCCGCCGCCGGACGGATCAAAGTGATGGCTGGCACCGGCTCGAACAGCACCGCCGAAGCTTTACGGCTGACCCGATGGGCGGCCAAGGAAGGCGCCGATGCGGCGTTGCTTGTCGCGCCTTACTACAACAAGCCCACCCAGGAAGGCTTCTACCAGCACTACAAGGCCATTGCTGAAGAAGTCGGCATTCCACAGTGCGTGTACAACATTCCTGGCCGCACCGGTAAAGAAATTGAAGCTGCCACCATCACGCGGCTTGCGGAACTTCCCAACATTACGATGGTGAAGGAAGCAACGGGCTCGCTCGATCAGGCTTCTTCCGCCGTCGCCACCACCGACCTGACAGTGCTCAGCGGAGACGACAGCCTGACGCTGCCCATTATGTCCGTCGGGGGCGAAGGGGTGATTTCCGTTGTCGGAAACGTCGTGCCCAAGGATATGATCGCGCTGGTCAACGCCTTTGCCGAAGGCGACATCGCCACAGCGCAGCAATGGCACGCGAAGCTGTTCCCGCTGTGCCGCGATATGCTGTCGCTGGCCTCGAACCCGATCCCGGTCAAAGCCGCAATGAAGATGCTTGGCCGCGACACGGGCGACCTGCGTCTGCCGATGACGCCGCTGGACGACGCCGGCTTAACGGCGCTCCGCAGCACGTTAAGCAACTACGGCCTGCTGTAAACGGCGGGAGTGATGCCAGGTAAGCGGGTGCTGTGGCTGTTTGAATATCCGTCGCTAAACGGCGGAGAGCACTCGCTGCTGGCGACGCTACCCTACCTGCGCGAGGCGGATTTCGAGATCCATGCCTTGGCGCCTCCTGCGGGTCCGTTAGCCGGTAAGCTTCAATCGTTGGGCGTCCCAATTACAGCATGGCAACCAGCGGACAACACTGGCAGTTCACTTTCGCAAGCGGCAAAGCGTGAACACCTGCGGCGTTACTTTTCGCACTGGCAGCCAGCGCTCATTCACGCCAATAGTCTGTCGATGACGCGAACCGCCGCGCCCGTGGCCCGTAGCCTGCAAATGCCATGCATCGGTCACCTTCGCGATATCCTTCGCATCAGCAAAACCGCCTACGCCGATCTGAACCAGGCATCCCTGCTGCTTGCTGTCTCTAAGGCCGTGAAGACATGGCACACGGCGGCAGGTTTGCGAGAAGACATTACCCGCGTTGTTTACAACGGCGTAGATACACAAAGGTTTCAACCACAACCGCCAGACTTCGCCTTGCACCGGCAGTTCAACGTGCCGCAAGACGCCTTCGTCCTCGGCGCCGTGGGGCAGATCGGCATGCGGAAAGGGCTGGACACGCTCCTGGCGGCGGCGGAAATCGTCGCCGGGCAGATGCCGCAAATGCACCTTGTGATAGCCGGGCAGCGGCACTCTACCAAAGCCGAAGCCATTGCCTACGAGCAAGCCCTTCATCAAAAGGCCACACGCCCGCCGCTTGCCGGGCGGGTGACTTTCGCGGGCGTCATCGACGACATGCCGGGCTTCTATCGCAATATCAACGTGCTGGTTCACGCCGCTAATCAAGAGCCGTTAGGCCGCGTGCTGCTGGAAGCCGCTGCCTGCGGTAAGCCGGTCGTCGCAACCGCAGTGGGCGGAACCCGCGAGATCTTCCCCACGGCTGAAGCCCGCTTAATACCTGCCAAAGATCCACACGCCATCGCCGCCGCCCTTTTAGAGGTCATGGAATCAGATAATCTACGGCGTCAGATGGGGGAACGTGCACGGCAGAGGGTGGTGGATGCGTTCAATATCTGCACCGCCGGACCCGCACTATCGGCCGTTTATAACGCAGCGGCTGCCCACAAGTAGTTACTATGGGGTATTGACAAAAACCAGTCAGATTGCTTATTCTTAACATCCCACACAAACTCCACCCCACCCAATCTCCCCTTTAGTGATCGTCAAATTTGCCCATGCAAACTACTGACAATCCAACCCGGAAGCCCTCCACCTTCGCCGTTCAGGTTCCTGTTATTTTTGGCCGTGGCGACGGTGCGAATGTGCGTCTGCAAAACCGCTGGGTGAGCCGGCTTCATTGCCAGATTGACTTGGATGAACGCGGCTATGTGATCCGCGATCTTCATGCCAGACACGGCTTGCTGGTCAATGGGCGTCAGGTTTCGGAAGCTGTGCTGTCGGAAGGAGACAGTATCGCCGTCGGACTGGATGAATTCATCTTCCGCACCGATGGCGAAGAAATCCTCCTGGAACATCAGGGAGCGGGTGTCAGCGTATGTGGTGTTCAGGTCAGCGGCTTGAAGATCAAACCCAAACCGCTGCCTAAGTAATCTCGAAACGCTGCATGCTGCTTACTTAGTAGTCTTCACACGCCAGCGTAAGAACGCCTCCAGGAACTCCTGGATATCTCCGTCCAACACCTGATGGAAGCTGGTCACTGCGTGCCCCGTGCGTGAATCTTTCACACGCTGATCAGGATGCAGGAAGTAATTGCGGATCTGGGCGCCGAAGCCTGTCTTCGCCTGGTTCTGATATTTCTCGGCCATCTCCGCTTCACGCTTTTCGTCTTCCATACGCGCCATTGCCGCCCGCAGCATCTTCCAGGCTTGTGCGCGGTTCTTGTGCTGGCTACGTTCGTTCTGGCATTGCACAACAATGCCGGTCGGCTCATGCGTCAGGCGGATCGCGCTATCGGTCTTGTTCACGTGCTGTCCGCCCGCGCCACTGGCGCGGTACGTGTCCGTGCGGACATCGCTTTCGTCGATTTCAATTTCGACCGAATCCGAAACATCCGGCGACACATCCACCGCAGCAAAGCTTGTCTGGCGCTTCCCCTCGGAATTGAACGGGCTAATGCGCACCAGACGATGCACGCCCTGTTCGCCTTTCAGATAGCCGTAGGCAAGCGGTCCGCGGATGGCGACGCTGGCGCTGTTGATGCCTGCTTCTTCGTTGTCGCTGCGGTCGAGCAGTTCCGCTTTGTAGTCCATCTTGGCGGCCCACTGCAGATACATCCGCAGCAGCATCTCAGCCCAGTCGTTGGCGTCGGTGCCGCCGTCGCGGGCATGAATGCGTAGGATGGCGCCGGACGAATCGTGCCGGCCCGAGAGCAGCGATTGAAGCTCCAGCTTTTCGAGCGTGGCTTCCAGCGCTGCCAGTTCGCCGCGGACTTCATCTTCAATGGATTCGTCTTCTTCGGCCATTTCGATCATGGCCGTCAGGTCTTCCGCCGCCTGCGTGGCTTCGCCAACGGGGCCAGTCACCGCCTTGAGTTCTTTTAGGCTGGCAATGACTGCCTGCGCCTTTTCCTGATTATCCCAGAAATCCGTCTGCCCCATCTGCGCTTCGATGGCGGCAAGTTCCTTCATCTTGGCAGCGTAGTCAAAGAGAGTCCCGTAGCTGAACAAGACGCTGCTCAATCACCTCGGCGCGGTCGCGGATTTCGGCATCCATCGTGAATACGATCCTTGCGGTTCTATCTAAAACATCCAGCCTACAGGCCGGACTGTGAAGCTAAACAATGTAGCCGCGACTGGCCAGCAGTTCCATGATGCGGTTGATGCATTCGGCCGTATCAATCTCGTGGGTAGGAAGCGTCAGATCGGCTGCGGCGGGCGTCTCGTACTCGTACGTGACACCTGGGAAGTTAGCAATCTCGCCAGCATCGGCGGCGCCATACAGTCCTTCAGTATCCCGCTCGCGGCAGACTTCGACCGGGGCGGAAAGATGCACCACCAGGAACCGCCCGGCGCCCGCCACTTCAGCCGCACGCTGGCGGACCTCTTCGCTAGGCGCCACAAAGGCGGCGATGCAGATCAGGCCGGCATCGTTCATGATCTTCGCAACTTCCGTGCTACGACGCAGGTTTTCACTGCGGTCCGAAGCGGTGAAGCCCAGATCCTTACTAATCCCCAGTCGCATGTTCTGCCCGTCCAGCACCATCGCCGCCCGGCCATCGCTAAACAACTGCCGTTCCAGTGCGTAAGCCGTGGTCGTCTTACCGGCGCCCGGCAGACCCGTCAGCAGAATCGTTACGGGCTTCTGCCCGAAGCGGGCCGCACGTTCTTCCAGCGTCACATTGCTAAGCTGATTTTGCAGGTGCTCACTCTGTGGCTGTGCGTCCCAGACCGGGGCGTCGCGGTCGCTGGTGTTGGTGTCGCGGATCATGCCGGCGCCAACCGTGCGGTTGGTCATTCGGTCGACAATGATGAACGCGCCGGTTGACCGGTTGCGACGGTAGCCGTCGTAGCAGATCGGCGAATTCAGCGTGATCGCGCAGCGACCGATGTCGTTCAGGCCCAGCGTAGGCGTGTCTTTGCGATGCAGCGTATTAACGTCCACCAGGTAACGCAGCGTATTAATCACGCCGTTCACCTGCGTGCTTGAATGTTTGAAGATGTACGTTTTGCCGGGAGTCATCGGCTGTTCGTCCATCCACACGACCATGGCTTCAAAACGGTTATCAACGCGGGGCAGGTTGCCCGCACGGACGATCACATCACCGCGGCTGATGTCGATTTCGTCTTCCAGCGTCAGCGTTACCGACGACGGCGTGAAGGCTTCGTCTAGTTCGCCATCGAAGGTAACAATCGACTTTACCTTGCTGGTCTTCCGCGACGGCAGGGCCATAACCTCGTCACCTTTGCGGACAATGCCGGAAGCAATCGTGCCGCAGAAGCCGCGGAAGTCCAGGTGCGGCCGGTTCACATACTGCACCGGGAAGCGGAAGTCCTGGAAGTTGCGGTCCGAACCGATATAGACCGTCTCAAGGAAGTTCATCAGCGGGCCGCCGTCGTACCACGGCATGTTCTCGCTCTTATCCACCACGTTGTCGCCCAGCAGGGCGGATAGCGGAATGAAGTGCAGGTCGGGCAGATCCAGGCGTTTGGCGAACGCTTCATAATCTTTGCGGATCTGCTGGAAGATTTCCTGCGAGAAGTCCACCAGGTCCATCTTATTGATCGCCACCAGGACGTGACGGATGCCCAGCAACGACGCAATAAAGCTGTGCCGCTTGGTCTGTTCCAGCACGCCATGCCGGGCGTCGACTAGAATGATCGCCAGGTCGGCCGTTGAAGCGCCGGTCGCCATGTTGCGGGTGTATTGAATATGGCCGGGCGTATCGGCGATGATGAATTTACGCTTCGCCGTGCTGAAGTAGCGGTAAGCAACATCAATGGTGATGCCCTGCTCGCGCTCTTCGCGAAGGCCGTCGGTCAGCAGCGCCGGGTCGAAGTCGCCGCCGGTGGTGCCATGCTTGGCGGAGTCTTTCTGGATCGCGGCAAGTTGATCTTCATAGATCATCTTCGAGTCATAAAGCAGCCGGCCAATCAGCGTGCTTTTTCCATCGTCTACGCTGCCGCAGGTGATAAATCGCATGAGTTCCTTCTGCTCGTGCTGAGCCAGGTACGCATGGATATCTTGTTCGATCAGGTCAGATTGGTGAGACATGGGATTTCTTTGACCAGCGTTCGACGCTTACTGTCTAGATTGGAATTGCTTTTAACCCGCAGGTCAGGCGCGGGCCTGACGCTGATTCGGTTGGAACGGTTTATCTTGTCAGGCAGGCGCCTGACCTACACCGGTGGGTGTTCAACGCGATCTTACGCGGCTAGGCCGCCACTCGCGTGAATTAGAAATAGCCGCGTTTCTTTTTCTCTTCCATGCCGGCGCCGCCTTCGTCTTTATCGATAACACGCCCCTGCCGTTCGCTGGTCGTGGTGAGCAGCATCTCTTGAATAATCTCTGGCAGCGTGGTGGCGGTCGATTCTTCGGCGCCGGTCAGCGGGTAGCACCCGAGGGTCCGGAACCGCACCATCTTTTCGACGGGCTGTTCGCCCTCGCGTAATTTCAGACGATCATCGTCCACCATAATCATCACGCCATCACGCTCGACCACGGGCCGCATGGCGGAGAAATACAGCGGCACCAGCGGAATGTTTTCCAGGTGGATATATTGCCAGACGTCCAGTTCTGTCCAGTTCGAGAGCGGGAAGACACGGATGCTTTCGCCCTTATCCACCCGCGCGTTGTAGATGTTCCAGAGTTCCGGCCGCTGGTTCTTAGGGTCCCAGGTGTGGTAGCGGTCGCGGAAACTGAATACGCGTTCTTTAGCGCGTGATTTCTCTTCGTCGCGCCGGGCGCCGCCGAAAGCAGCGTCGAACTGGTATTTGTCCAGCGCCTGTTTCAGGGCGTCGGTCTTCATCACCTCGGTGTGTTTTTCACTGTTGGTGAAAGGATCGATGCCAAGCTTGTTACCTTCTTCATTGGTGTAGGTAATCACGTCCAGGCCAAGTTCCTTCTTGGCGTAGTTCTCGCGGAACTCGTACATTTCCTTGAACTTCCATGTGGTGTCCACATGCATCAGAGGAAATGGCGGCTTGGCGGGGTAGAAAGCTTTTAGTGCAAGCTGCACCATCACGGCCGAGTCTTTGCCGATGGAATACAGCATGACCGGGTTGTCAAAGCTGGCGGCCACTTCACGGATGATGTGGATGCTTTCGGCTTCAAGCTGTTTAAGGTGCGTCAGGTTGTAGCTAGACATGAAAATAGACGCCTACTGGCGCCGGGTAGAAGGTCGTCCGTCGAAAAGCGGATCTCTAGAACCGCCAAGGCAAGTACATTTTTTGCCCGTCAAAATCGGAGGCAGACTTGCGGCCCTGCCCCTCCGGTTTCCGGGGCAGAACATCCGTTGGTTAACGGCGAAGGTTCGGTAGACAGGCAGTATAGGGAAAACCTATTGAACCCTCAATAACGTCAAACTTGCCGTAATGTATTCATCCTGACAACACAAACGATGGTCAGGGTTCACTTTCTATTGTCGAATCAAACGGCTGCAAAGCTGTAACGATAATACGGGAATTGCGCCGCATTTTGCTACTGCCCGCCTGTTCTGGCGTGATTCGCCTGTAACGGATGCCCGCCCTACGCCGATGCTACCAGCGAAGCCGCATTTAGCGGATGGTCGCATGAAGCAGGTCTTATGGCAGGGGAACGCGTTTTGAAAAGCAAACAACAACTCCTCAAGGAAATGTTGGGGGAAACGTTCGGGGAAACGATCCTCGCCGGTACTGGCCGCAAGCTGAAACGCCACCTGTCTATCACCGCGCTGCTTTGCGGCGTGATTTCTCCAGGCGTAGCCCACGCGCAAGACCTGCCTTTGAACGGGCCGGAACTGACAGCCCCCGTGCTGACCGCGAGGAAACTTCCTGACCGCACCACGCCGGAAACAAAAAAAGCAACGACACCGGTAAAACCGCCCGTTGCCAAAAAGCCCGTAGCCATCACACCGCCGGCGCCTGTTCCAAAGAAGACTTCGCCCCGCAATCCGGTTGAACCTCCTGGCCTAACCGCGCCTGGTCTGCAAGAGATGCGGTCGGTGCTGGTAACTTCGCTTCCTTCTGAGAAGAAGGAACTGGAAGACGCGGCGCCGCCCGCCGCAGGTAGTGTCGCGACCCATGCAACGGCGCTCGCGACCATTACCGCCAAGGAGTACCGCAAACATGTAGAGACGCTGGCGGATGACACGCTGGAAGGACGCGATTCTGGTTCGCGCGGTGGGCGTGCTGCGGGAAACTACCTGACGGCTGAGTTGCGCGAATACGGTCTGGAAGGCGCCGCTGCGGGCGGTTCGTTCGTGCAGACCTTTCAGCGCAAAGGCCGCGCGATGCGGAACATCCTGGCTATGCTGCCAGGCAGCGACCCACAGCTGAGGCACGAAGTGATCGTGATTGGCGCCCACTACGATCATGTTGGATACGGCAACAAAAAAACCAGCCGTGGGCGGATCGGCTACATTCACAACGGCGCTGATGATAACGCCAGCGGTGTGGCCGCCGTGCTGGAAACCATCGAAGCCATCCGCGCCTTACCCGCGGCGCCAAAGCGTTCGATCATGGTGGCTTTCTGGGATGGCGAAGAGCAGGGCCTGCTGGGCTCTAAGCACTGGGTATCACGGCCAACAATCGACATGAATCGCATTGCGTTTGTGCTCAACTGCGACATGATCGGCCGGCTGACCGACAAGGGCGTGCAGGTTCATGGCAGCCGCACAGCACCCGGGTTAAGGCGCCTGCTGGCTGAGGCGAATCGTGATACCGCGTTGAAGCTGGATTTCCAGTGGAAACTGGCCAAGAATAGCGACCACGCGCCGTTTGCTGACCGGCAGAAACCCGTGCTGATGTTCCATACTGGATTGCACGAAGACTATCACACGCCGCGGGACGACGCCCACCTGATCAACACCAAGGGCGCCACAAACATTACCAGGCTGATGTTTGAAACACTGACACGTCTGGCGAATTCAGAAACCCGCTTCGCCTTCAGGCAACAAGCGATGCAGGAAGACGACGCTGCCGAGCAGCAATTTGCAAAGCCGCTGCCGCAACCGGCGCCACGTCTTGGCATGCGTTGGCAACGTGGCGATGACGGCGCAGAGATCACCGCCGTTACGCCAGGCAGCGCCGCAGCACGTGCGAAGCTGGAAGTGGGCGATAGGCTGTTGAAATTTAACGGCAAAGCCATCGACAGCGACTTCGCCTTCCTGACCGCGATCATCACCAGCCCGGTAGACGCTACCGCCCAGGTGCAGCGCGGCGATGCGAAACCGGAAACCTTAGAAATCAGGCTGGATGGGGCGCCACTTCGCGTAGGTATTTCCTGGCGTGAAGATCCGGCAGAGAAGGGCGTTATGTTCGTATCGCGTACCGTCCACGGTTCGCCCGCCCATGCTGCCAACCTGCGGACGGGCGATCGCATTCACTCTGTTGGCGGCGAACAGATCCGCGATATCCAGCATATGGGCCAGCTGGTATCCCAGGCAAAAGAGAAGCTGGAACTGGTCGTCGAACGCGATGGCCAGATCCGCCGCATTGACGTCCAGCTACCTTAGTCCAAGAGCGTTTTGCCTCTGGGCGTTTATCAAAAGAAAAAGGCGGACCAGGATATCCCGGTCCGCCTGCGTGGATGTCATCTAAAATTATCTGCGGCTTAGCGTGCAGCCAGCTGGATAACTTCTGCGTTGCCGTGATGGGCGGCGATCAGCGTTACGAACTGCTGATCCTGCTGGCTCAAGCGGCTCATCGGCACAGTTGAGTAGCGGCCGTTTTCCTTCAACAGGCGGATCTTGCCGGGCATGATCACGACCAGACGGCCGCGAACTTTGTAAGAGCCGGTGTTATCCACCCAGGTCCGCATCAGCGATGGAGCAGCAGGTTTCTGCATAGCAACGGCTGCCACGGCAGGAGCTGCCGTGCGGGCCACTACCTGATAATCGCTGGTGGCGACTGACGGGCTTGCTGACGCTGCGGCCACACGGCGGACAGCACGCTGGATGCTGCCGAACGGATCGAACGGATCTTCCGTCTTCTCTGCAGGCTTTTCTTCGTCAGCATCTTCCTTGGCGTCCGTGTCTTCGGCTGCGCCGAATGGATCAAACGGATCAGCCGTGGCAGGCTTCTCTGCGGGTTTATCTTCGGCTGGCTTCTTATCGCCTGGAGCGAAGAGATCTTCAGCAGCTTCGCCGAACGGATCAGCTGGTTCAGCAGGCTTAGGTTCAGCGGGTGCTGGTTCTGCTGGCGCTGGCTCTTCCGAACCGCCGAATGGATCGAACGGATCGGCTGGCTTCGCGTCTGCCGGCTTCGGATCGGCAGGCTCATCAGTTCCACCGAATGGATCGGCAGGGTCCGCAGGTTTCGGTTCGGCTGGCTCGGGTTCATCCGTGCCGCCGAAGGGATCAAACGGATCGGCTGGCTTTGGATCAGCCGGTTTCGGGTCCACAGGCATTGGATCAGCAGGCTTTGGATCTGCCGGTTCCTCGGCGCCACCAAACGGATCGAACGGATCTGCCGGTTTCGGTTCTGCTGGTTTAGGGTCCGCAGGTTTCGGATCGGCAGGCTTTGGATCAGCTGGTTCGTCCGTGCCGCCAAATGGATCGAATGGATCAGCTGGCTTAGGTTCAGCCGGTGGCTTTACCTCTGGCTTTGGATCAGCTGGTTCAGGTTCAGCTGGTGGCTTCACTTCTGGCTTCGGATCAGCTGGTTCTGGTTCAGCCGGCGGCTTCACCTCTGGCTTCGGATCAGCTGGTTCTGGTTCAGCCGGCGGCTTCACCTCTGGCTTCGGATCAGCTGGTTCAGGTTCAGCCGGCGGCTTCACCTCTGGCTTAGGATCAGCTGGTTCTGGCTCAGCCGGTGGCTTTACTTCTGGCTTCGGATCAGCTGGTTCTGGTTCAGCTGGCGGCTTCACTTCCGGCTTAGGATCAGCTGGTTCAGGTTCAGCCGGTGGCGTCACTTCTGGCTTGGGATCAGCTGGTTCAGGTTCAGCCGGTGGCTTCACTTCTGGCTTGGGATCAGCTGGTTCAGGTTCAGCCGGTGTCGTCACCTCTGGCTTCGGATCTGCTGGTTCAGGTTCAGCTGGTGGCTTCACTTCTGGCTTAGGATCAGCTGGCTTAGGATCAGCTGGCGTAGGTTCAGCTGGTGGCGTTACCTCTGGTTTGGGATCAGCAGGCATTGGTTCAGCTGGCGGTTCGGTAGCGGAGCCGGCGGCTGGGTCGGTGGGCATTGGGTCAACGGTAGCCGGTGGATCGGTTGGTTCGGCTGGTTGAGGAGTTTCGGGATCGCCGATGACTTTTGGCGGCTCTGGCTCAGCGGGTGTCTCTGGATCCACGGCCGGTGGAGCAGGTTCCGCAGGCGTCTCTGGCTCTGCGGGTGTTGGAGCTTCTGGGGCTTCTGGAGCTTCTGGCTTTGGTGGTTCAGCAGGTGTTGGCTCTTCTGGCTTTGGCGGCTCAGCAGGCTCTGCTGGGGTTGGCTCGACGGGTTCAGCAGGAGCGACTGGTTCAGCTACTTCTGCTGGGCAGCAAGGAGCAGGGGTAACGACGGGCTCGCAGCATGTAGGAGCTGGAGTGCAGGTTTGAACGATCACCGGCGCCGGTTCGCAGCACACGGGGGCTGGCTTGCAGGTATTCACCGGCTTGCCGCATTTGCGGAAGAAGAATCTTCCCGCCATCGCCGCATCGACTGACAACAACACCACCAGCGTCCACACGCAAGTGACCTTGAGCAGTCGCAGATGTTTACTCTTCATCGTTCTCTCCATCGTTACTCGTTAAAATGTGCACTCAACCGCTGTATCACCGGCTGAAGCCGGTGTAGGTTTCTCGCGAAAACTGTTCCGGCCGGGAAAGTTGTCTGGATGCGCCCATCACCGGGAAAAAGTAGGAGTTGGGAAAACAACGCCGGTTGAACAGATTTTTAATATGCTAGTCGGCGGATTTCGTTGCTGCAACTTTTTGGCGGCTGAATAAGATGAAAAACGCCTACCATCGCCGGAGGGCTGGCGCAATCCAATTAGCTGGACCATGCGTGTTTCTTTTTCTCAACGCACCTGTGACGTAACGCACCAGCACGTGCTGCTAACTCATTAAAATGGCGGTTGCTTGCCACGCGGCGATGTTGCGACCGTCACGTGCGATTCTACATGTTGCCGATGCGGAAGCCCCAGATCATGAGCGCCAGCCTTGCAGGAGTATGGGTGATTATTCCTGCGCTGAACGAAGAAGCATCGCTGCCGCTGGTGCTCAACGACCTGCCCGACGTGGGCGGCGTGGTGGTTGCAGATAACGGTTCAACCGATCGCACTGCCGAAGTTGCACGCGAGGGCGGCGCCATCGTGGTGCACCAGCCTCAACGCGGTTACGGTGCGGCCTGCCTAGCCGGGATGCAACATCTCGCACAGCGCGTGGAGCAGGGCGAAACGCCGCCAGAGGTAATCGTGTTCCTGGACGCCGACTACAGCGACCACCCGGAACTGCTGCCTGACCTGGTCGAACCTATTCTAAGCGGCGAATACAACTTCGTCCTCGGTTCGCGGCTAACGGGCAAAATGGAACCTGGCGCCATGCCGCCACAAAGTTACTACGGCAACCAGTTGGCGTGCTTCCTACTTTGGCTGTTCTTTGGCGCCCGCCATACGGACCTGGGACCGTTCCGCGCGATTGACTACGAAAGCCTGTGCAGCTTGCAGATGTGCGACACCAACTTTGGCTGGACGGTCGAAATGCAGATCAAAGCGCGACGTGCGCGTCTGAAGACCTGCGAGCAGCCTGTGCCGTACCGCTGCCGGGTCGGAGACAGCAAAATTAGCGGCACCATCAGCGGCACGATCCGGGCCAGCTACAAGATTCTTTACACCATCGCCCGCTATGGTCTGATCCGTGGTTAAGACATGCGCCGGAATTACGCCCACTTGCCGGGAGGGTCTAATCCGATATCGTAGCGCGTGGCACGGCACACGGTAGGTGCAGTTTTCCAGCGCACGCGGAGCGGATCAGCATGAATTTCGCACTTGTTAAAAAGTGTATCAACGAAGCGAAGTATCTCTTCCTCGCTTGCTTCGCCGCTCTATTCGCCTTCTGCGTCGTGCGCGTCTGGCTGGTGAGCCAGATAGACACCTCGAAATTTCAACGCATCATCGAGCTTCTACCCGGCGAATGGCAGAAGTTTTCAACGGTATCGCTTGAACAGCTTGTGCAGTACGAAGGCCGCATCTCTCTGACGTATGATGAACCCGTGGTTGTCTTCTGCATGACCGTGTGGTGCATCGCCCGCGGATCAGACGTCATCAGCGGCGAGATCAACCGTGGCAGCATGGAGATGCTACTTTCACAACCCGTCAGCCGGTTGAACGTATTGTTCACACACGCAGCGGTCACGGTGGCCGGTGTCTTGTGTCTGGCCGTGGCGACGTGGCTGGGAGTCTTCACGGGCATCCAGATTTTTAGTGTGAACGTTGAACAACAGCCAGAGATGTGGCTGCCACTGATTGGCCCGGTGATGAATCCGTTTGGCGAAACCATCAAAACCGTCAGGCCGCTGCGCGAACTGGTCAATCCGCTGGTCTTTATGCCCGCAGCGGTCAATCTGGCGTCGATGGGTTTTATGCTCGCCGGCCTGACAACGCTGCTTTCCTCCTTCGACCGTTACCGCTGGCGGACCATCGGGCTGATGATCGGCTTCTACGTGATCAGCGTCCTGACGAAAATGCTGGGCCTGGCTAACGAAACATTCGGCTTTCTGATCTACACCTCCGTCTTCACACCGTACGAACCAGAGATATGCGTCCAGCTTGCAACGGTCGATCCATCCCTGGCCTGGGGACTGGGCCGTTATAACGAGATGGGCGAGTACGTGGGCGTCGGCCCGTTGGGCTGCCACCTGATTCTGCTGGGCATTGGCGTGGCAGCATACACCGCCGCGGCGGTTATCTTCACACGACGTGACCTGCCGGCGCCGTTGTAAGCGACTGCGTTGCTGTGCGCCGGCGGTTTTCCGTGCATCTGACGAAATTATTCCGCTAAAATTCCGGTTTTGCCTCAACGTCTGGCCGCGGGGGCGCATATCACTTCTGGAATCAAGTCGCGAGGATGCACGTAGATGAAGACCAGCAGCGAGCCAGACGAATACCTGATGGGACAGGTTTCCAGCGGAAACCGCGAATGCTTAACGCCACTTGTACGGCGTTACGCAAGCCCCTTGCTTACCTTTCTGACACGGATGACGGGCGACCGTCACCGGGCGGAAGAGTTATTTCAGGAGGCGTTTCTCAACGTCTGGACGCACCGCAAGCGTTACCGCTTTCCGCGTCCGTTCAAGCCGTGGTTGTTTGCGATCGCCGCCAATTGCAGCCGTGCTGCGTTCCGGCGTGCGAATGTCAGCAGCGTCAGCATCGATGACGTTGCCACCGCCATCGATCATGGCCCCGGCCCGGTGCAGACCGCCGTCAAGACAGAAACCGCCACCCAGGTCACGCAGGCTGTCGCGCAACTCCCTGTGCAGCAGCGGACCGTGGTGGTGCTTCGCGTCTGGAACGGGATGTCTTATGCGGAAATCAGCCAGGTGGCTGGCTGCAGCGAAGGTTCCGCCCGCGCACACATGCACTATGCACTCGCGCGGCTCAGAACTTTATTGCCGGCAGACGCCGGTTAAAGCATCGCGATTCTGCTGGCTTCATCTCCGCTGCACCGGCGACTTTGTTCCTGCTTCGCCTTGATTCCAACCAGGCAGCTTAAACCATCAGCCCAGCGTGCAATGAAGCGCTGTGCTTGTTCATAGCATTCGAGGGAATTTCCTATGAAACCCGACGACGACATGAAGCAATACGCCGACGACTATGTCCACGGCGTGCTTAGTGAGGAAGAGGCGAAATACTTCAAAGAGTATTGCGATAGCCACCCCGACGTGGCCAAAGCCGTTGCCGAAGCGGAACATCGCAAAGCCATGCTCAGCGAGGCGCCGCCGGTTGAAGCACCCAGCGACCTTGTTGATCGCACGATCAGCCACGTCGAACAGCGTATCCAGCGTAGCAACGCTAACTGGAAAACTTTCACACGCACCTTCGCCCTGTCGACAACCGCAGCCGTGCTGATCATCGGTGTGCTGCACGCGTCGTATGCCTTCATGACGCCCAGCGATTACGACCTGCGGCTGATCGGGCAGACGAAACTGATGCCCGGTTCCGGCGCCAGCATGCGCGTCGGACTATTCGACGTTTCCAGCCAGACGCAGTTGCAGGGCGTACCGGTCGAGGTCGCACTGTTCGACCCACGGAAGAATGAAGAAGTAACGCTGGTCAGTTACAAAACCGGCGATCCTCCGATTAAGCAGCAGTTCAAGGTGCCTGACTGGGCCGATGGCAGTTATGAACTGCGCGTGCTGGCCAAGCCGCAGTCTGGTTATGTCGAGAAGCTCACACAGACGGTGACGCTCAACCGGCAGTGGAAGGTGATGCTGACCAGCGACAAACCGGTTTACAAACCAGGGCAGAAGATTCTGCTGCGGTCACTCGCGCTGCGGAAGCCCGACCTGCTGCCCGTCGCCGGACAGAATGTGCAGTTCACCGTGACGGACCCGAAAGGCAACATCGTTTTCAAACAAAGCGATGTCACCAGCAAGTTCGGCATTGCTTCCACGACCTGCCAGTTGGCGGACGAACTGAACGAAGGCGCCTACAACATTGATGTTCGGGTGGGTGAAGTTTCGTCGCAGCGGACCGTAGAGGTCCAGAAGTATGTGCTGCCGAAATTCAAAATCGCGGTCAAAATTGACAAGCCTTTCTATCAACCAGGCGAAGACGTCACTGGCAGCATTCAGGCTGACTACTTCTTCGGCGAACCCGTTGCCAGCGGCGATGTGAAAATTGAAGTGCGTACACGCGACGTCCGCTCGCGGACGATCAAAACGCTAGAGGCGGAGACGGACGAAAAGGGCGCCGCTGAATTCAGCTTCAAACTGCCGGATTCGCTCGTCGGGCGTGAAGGTCTGAGTGGCGACGCTTCGTTTGAAATGGTTGCCGTTGTCACGGACACGGCAGGGCAGAAGTATTCCAAGGGCGCGTCGCGGATTGTCACGAACAACCCGATTAAGATCGAGATCATTCCCGAAAGCGGCGGCCTGGTGAAAGGCCACGAGAACAAGGTTTATATCTACACCTCGTATCCGGACGGCCGCCCGGCTGAGGTTTCGCTGGTGGCGACGGGCTCGGACAAACCGCTGCAGACAAACCGCCTGGGTGTGGCTGCCGTAAGCATTAAAACGGACAAAGCGGCGATTCAGATGATCGTCAAAGCCACGGACAAACAAGGTCGCGCCGGACGCAGGCAGAAGCGTCTGATCTGCGGGAAGGTAACGGGTGACTATCTGTTGCGGCCGGACAAGGCTGTTTATGAAGGCGGCGAAACGATGGAACTGGCGGCCGTTGGCAGCGGCGTGGAGCCGGTCTTTGTCGATCTGATTAAAGACGATCAGGTGCTACTCACCAGCACACTGGAAATGGCCGATGGTAAGGGCATCGCTTCAATCGACCTGCCGCCGGGTCTTGCCGGCGCGGTGCAACTGGAAGCGTACCGGTTTGAAAAAGCGGGTCTGGCAGTGCGGAAGTCGCGCACGGTTTTTGTACGGCAAGCTTCTGATCTGAAGATTACCGCCACCATGGATAAGGAGCAGTACCGCCCCGGTCAGCAGGCGAAACTCAAACTAAAGCTCACAAACAGCAACGGCGCACCGGCGCCCGGCGCCTTGAGCCTGACGGCCGTCGATGAGGCGGTCTTCAGTGTGCTGAATCAGAAAGCCGGTATGCAGCAGATTTTCTTCCTGCTGGAAGAAGAACTCCTGGAACCGGTTTATCAGATTTACAACTGGGGACCGGGAACCGGCAGAGGCGTGCCTGATGCAGAACGCCAGCAGTTTAATCAGGCGTTGTTCTCGCGCACTGCGGGCGGAGAGAACGACGAGGCATCGCTGGACTTCCTGCGGGGTCGTCCCGTCGCCAGCAAGGAAACGGCTCGCGAGATGCCCATGGTTGAATTTGCCGCTGTCGATGTTGCTGTGGACGAAGACGCTGTCACGCCGGTGGCCTTCCGTCGCGGCGACCGGGTGGAAATGACAACGCATCCGGCCAAGGTGCTGGCAGTGGCCGAAACACGTCAAAGCGGCTTAGACCTTGCGGCAACAATGTGGACGCTGCTGGCCCTGGCAGTGGGCGCCACCTGTTATGTGGGCGCGGTTGTGTACCGTCCACGCGCGGCGTTGATCTCAACGGCGGTGGTGTTTGGACTGGTGGTGCTGATGTCTCCGCTGGCTTTGATCTTCATGATGGCAACCAGCGAACAATTTTCCGCCGTCGGGATGGAAATGGCCGCAGCCAAGGCCGAACCCGGAATGATGATGGACGGCGGCGACTTTGCCGATGCGTCTCCAATGGAAGGCGACATGGCCATGCCCATGATGGAGGCGCCGATGGATGGCTTCGGTGGCGAAGCAGAGACAGCGTCGCCGGAAGAAGCAATGGCTGATGACCCGGCAGAAACGGCCGCGCCGCGTGTGCGGAGCGACTTCCCCGAAACACTGTTCTGGGCGCCGGAAGTTATTACCGACGATGAAGGCGTCGCCACGGTTGAGCTAGACCTGGCCGATTCAATCACCACCTGGCGTCTGTCGGCCAGCGCCGTTACGACCAGTGGTGAACTGGGCGGCGGCGAATTTCCCATCAAAGTCTTCCAGCCATTCTTTGTAGACCTGGATCTGCCATACGCGCTGACGCGTCGCGATGAAGTGGGCGTGCCGATGGTGGTCTACAACTACCTGAGCAAACCTCAGACGGTGGAACTAACCGTACGGGGCGAAGAGTGGTTCGCCTATCTCGGTTCTGGCGACGAAAGCGATGAAGCAGCCACAGAAGAAGCTGCCGACCGCACCTTCAAACTGAACCTGAAGCCGGGCGAAATCCGCAGCATGCATCTGCCCATCAAGGTGAAGAACGTTGGCTTGCACAAGCTGCAAGTGACCGCCAAAGGCAGCGGTATGTCCGACGCTGTTGAGCGGGAGATTATTGTCGACCCCAACGGCGAAATGATCGAGCAGCTTGCCGGCGGCACATTGGATCAGCCCGCAGAGATCACGCTCTCGGCGCCACAGGATGCAGTGCCCGGCAGTGTGGCGGCTTTCGTCAAACTCTATCCTTCGAGTTTCAGTCAGGTGGTGGAAGGTCTGGAAAACATCTTCCGCATGCCATCGGGCTGCTTTGAACAGACATCGTCCACCACTTACCCCAACGTGCTGGCGCTGCAATATCTGAAAAACGCCGGCAAGCTGAACGGCGCCTCAGCCGCTCCACAAAGCGTGGAAGCCAAGGCCCGCGGATATATCCATACGGGTTATCAGCGGCTGATCAGCTTTGAAGTGAAAGGCGGCGGCTTTGACTGGTTCGGTAACCCGCCGGCCAATGTCACGCTGACGGCCTACGGGCTGATGGAATTTGAAGACATGGCAAAGGTGTACGATGTTGATCCGGCGTTGCTTGTACGCACGCGGAACTGGCTGCTTTCGAAACGCCGCGGCGATGGCTCCTGGGCAGCCGAACGGGGCATGCTGAACGACGGACTGGCAGGCAGCGTACAGCGTGGCGGCGACCTGGATCTGGCATCCACGGCTTATATCGGCTGGGCCGTGTTTGGCACGGGTTCCAACCAGAACCAGGCGCAGCAGACGCTGAACTATCTGATGAAAACGCCACCGGGCGAGATCAAAGATCCCTACCTGCTGGCGGTGGTAACGAACGCCATTGCCGCCATCGATAACAGCAACGCCAAGCTGCCTGAATACTTCCGGGCGCTCGACGACTTAAAGAAATCGTCGGACGATGGCAAGCACGTCTGGTGGGAGCAGGCGCCTGCGAAAGACACCATGTTTTATGGCTCCGGCGTCAGCGGCAACATCGAGACAACGGCTCTGGCCGCGATGGCGCTGCTTAACGCCCGCCAGTTCCCCGCCACAACACGCGGGGCGCTGACCTGGCTGATCAGTCAGAAAGATGGCAACGGCACCTGGCATTCGACCCAGGCAACCGTGCTGGCGTTGAAGACGCTGATTGCGGGCACCGGCGCCGCCCTGGGCGAAGAGACCGAGCGGAAGATTCAGATCTCGCTCGGCGATGAAGTGGTCCGCAACATCACCATTTCGCCCGATCAGGCGGAAGTGATGCAGACCATCGACCTGTCAGACATGATCAGTCACGGCGGCGGAAAGTATCAGTTGAAAGTCGCTGAAACCACAAAGACCGGCACCGGCTATCAGATCGTCTTCCGCTATCACCTAGAGCAGGACGAACCAGGCGCGGAGATGAAAGAGCCGTTAAGCATTGGCATTCAATACGACCGCGAACGTCTGAACGTGGACGACACCGTCACGGCCAACGCCACGGTGGTGAACAACATGGACACCACGGCGCCGATGGTCATGCTGGATCTGCCCATCCCCGGCGGCTTCACCATTGAGCCGGGCGAACTGGATGAGTTGAAGGGTTCGCGGAAGATTTCCAAGTACGAAATCACCCCCCGCAAAGCCATCATCTACCTGCGTTCGCTAGAGCCGGGCCAGGAGATGAAGCTACGCTACCGGCTGAAGGCCACCATGCCGGTCAAAGTCGAGGCGCCCGCCGGCGAGGTGTACGAATACTACAACCCCGCCAAACGTGGTAAAGGCGGCGCCGCCAAACTGGAGGCGGTGATTGAAGCGTAACAACGCAAGAGGACGTCGAAGCAACTGAAGCGACCTGCTGGCCGCATCGCTTCAGACCAAGACGCAGGATCACACGCTGGCTTCAGCCGTGGTCCTGCGTTTTTTTGTGATTGCGTTCAGAAACATCTAAACGCTCGCGGCCCGGACAGCGCAAGGGCGCGCATAGAGAGAAGCGACGTGATCACACCACGCCGCTTCGGTAAGCTTGCTGGTTCAAGCCGGAGGCAACGCCCGCAGACTACGGGCCTTCTTCCAGTTCTTGTTCCGCGTTGAAGGCCTTCTGGGTGGCTGCTTCGCGGGCCAGTTTGAATTCTGGACCTGGTGCGAAGTACTGCACGTCATCTGACATGTAGAAGCCGCTGGGCAGCAACTGTCCGCCGACGGTAACCTGGCAGCCGGTGCCTGTGGTCAGTAATGCTAGTCCGCATGCACAAAGTGTTAAGCGGAACCAACCTTTCTGTTTGCGTGTCATCATGGTCAACATCTCCGGAGCAAACCGCTCCTTGATTGATTCCTGCACATCAGGGCGAATATTAAGTCTCGCCGCAATGCACGGCTGAAAGGCGTTGTGGTCGCTACCTGCATAAACAAAACGATCGACAGGAATGTTATCGTCGCCACGACTGGTTGACTTTGACGATTCCGCGAAAAAACCCGGTTCACGCCTGTCACAGGCTGTATATCGGGGAAAACACGCCCTTTGCCAGCAGCGCAAGTACGCAGAACCGCGCGCGTGGACGGGCGGCGGGCCACGCTGCATAATCGGCGGACGTCTTCGCGGATCTTTGCTTTCAGGTTAAATTCCGGCCATGCGAGAACTCATCCGGCCCATCCTGCTGACCACCCTGGTGCTGCTGATCCCTATCATTCCGTTCCTGTTCTTCGGGGAGCAGATGGAAGCCTGGGCCGACCGCTGGCGGGAACAGCCACCTGCGATGCCCGTAACGGCGGCCCTGGTGATCGGGCTGCTAGCAACCGATATCTTCCTGCCGGTGCCCGCCAGCGCGGTGAGCACGCTTGCTGGTTCCGAACTCGGGGGGCTGCTGGGAACGGCCGCTTCGTGGCTGGGGATGTCGGCCGGGTCGGTTGCGGGCTTTGCGCTCGCGCGGCAATGGGGGCATGGCTTTGCGTTGCGGTTTACCAGCCAGCAGCACATGGACCGGCTGCGGCCGCTGGCACATAGGTTCGGTCCCATCACGCTGGTGCTGACGCGCGGTATCCCGGTGCTGGCCGAAGCCAGCGTGCTGATGATGGGCGTGCACCGGCTGTCGTGGCGCCGGTTTCTGCCTGCCGTACTGCTCAGCAACCTGGGACTGTCGCTGGCGTTTGCTTACTTTGGCGACTTCGCCCAGCAGCACGAATGGCTGCCCGTGGCGCTGGGGATATCCGCCGCACTGCCCGTGCTGCTGGCGGCGTTAGCTTTGCGCTGGCTCCCACGCGCAGCGCAGGCGGCAGAAGAGAAGCCGGAAGATTAAGGACGCGAACGGAAGCGGCCACGCCGTTTGCGAAGTTCCCACAACCTTTCACGGAATGAACGACCATCGTCCCGCGATGCATCATCGCCTTCATCGTTCGCTTCCATGTCAACTTCATCGGCGGCTGCTGTTTCCGCAGGCGCCTCAGCATCGCTTTCAGCGTCACCCGCCGTGGGCTTTGCTGATTTGTCCGCATCAATTTCTTCTTCGGTTTCCGTAAACCCGAACGGCATCTCTGGCGACGGCGCCGGTTTCACACGTTCACCTCCGGCGGTGCTGCGTAGGCCGGCGGGCCGTGTTGCATGTTGCGGCTGAATTCCCAGCGGGTCCATGCCCATCAGGTAAGCGACAAGCAACAACGAAAGAACACCCAGAAAGCCGCCTGCCAGCAGCAACGCCGCGGCGGTCCAGGCGCGGTAATAACGCAAGATAGCCGCGGGGCGGCGGCGTCTGCGTCGTCTTCCGCGTTTCGTTTGCGTTCCCGGTGATGGTGGCTCTGCGGTGCGTGGCTGAACGCAGCGTGGCGGCGCCGGCGCGGGTGGAACCGGCAGCGAGGTTGGTATACGCCCAGCCGTAGAAGGCCGATGCTCTGTGGCCATCTTACCCGGAGTGGAAACACCCTCGCTCACCGCAACTTCCGCGTGGGGCTTTGGCGCAGATGCTCCCACAGTTTCCACGGTCGCGTCTTGCTGGTGCGATGGAAGCTTGAACTCTTCCCGCATCGCAGGAGATGGCGCCGGTGGTAAGGCGTGTTCCTTCCGGGCCTTGTCTGGCCGCCTTGAAATGGATTGTTCCGTCACGTTCGCTCTCCACTCAATTGAAGTGCCTAAATTGTAGCGGAATCTGCCTCCTTTCAGAAGCGTTTTCCGCAGCGACGCGGATTGAAGTATCATGTGGTGACCCGGACCTGCCTCCTCACCTGGACATTGTTCTTATGCGATACATTTTGCTCGTCGCCGTTTGTGCTCTGCTGGCTGCTCCGCTGACCGCTGCTGAGCCAGAAGTGCTTACCTCCCTGCCTGCTGGCGTAAAGAATACGCAGAAGCCGGGCGAACACCCGCTGCCACCGCTGCAATCGCTGGCGAAAATTACGGCGCCAGAGGGCTTTCGCGTTTCGCTGTTCGCCGGAGAGCCGGACGTCCGGCAGCCCATTGCGATGGAGATTGACGACCGCGGCCGGCTGTGGGTTGCTGAGTGCTATGCCTACCGCACCTGGAAGCCCAAGGGCGTGGATCGGCTGCTGATTTTTGAAGACACCGATCACGACGGCGTCTTCGACAAACGCAAAGTCTTCTGGGATAAGGGTAACTACCTGACCGGGTTTCAGCTGGGCTTTGGCGGCGTCTACATCTGCTGCGCGCCGCACTTCATGTTCATCCCCGACCGCGATGGCGACGATGTACCAGACGCCGAGCCGGAAATTCTGCTTGATGGCTGGTCCACCAAAGGCGTGCATAATGTAATTAACGGTCTGTCGTGGGGGCCGGACGGCTGGCTTTACGGATGCAATGGCATTACGGCTCCGTCACTTGTCGGCAAACCGGGCGCGAAGGAGGAAGATCGCACAGCCGTAAGCTGCGCCGTGTGGCGTTACCATCCAACGCGGCATGACTTCGAGATTGTCGCCCACGGCACAACCAATCCGTGGGGCCTGGATTGGGATGCAAACGGGCAGGCGTTCTTTACCAACTGTGTGATTGAGCATCTGTTTCACCTGGTGCCCGGCGCCCACTACAAACGTATGTTCGGCGAAGATCTGAACCCCTACACGTACGGTCTGATGGGCGCCTGTTCAGATCACTTTCACTGGGCAGGCAAGCAGTGGACGAAAGCACGTGGCGGGAAGGAACATGATGAACTCGGCGGAGGCCACGCGCACTGCGGGGCGATGATCTATCAGGGCGATAACTGGCCGCACCAGTACCGTGGCACACTTTTCACCTGCAACCTGCACGGCAACCGCGTGAACAATGACACGCTGCATCGCAGCCGCAGCGGCTACACCGCGCGGCACGGCGCCGACTTTCTGAAAGGAAACGATCCGTGGTTCCGCGGCGTGGAACTGAAATACGGTCCCGGCGGCGAAGTGTATATCAGCGACTGGACCGATTTCGGCGAGTGTCACGATACCGACGGTGTGCACCGCGATAGCGGCCGCATCTACCGTGTCGTATTTGGCAGCAGCCCGCTGCGTAAACCAATTGATCTTCAGAAAGAAGACGAACTATTACTGGTGGCGTATCAGTCGCACCCCAACGCGTACTTCGCCCGGCACAGCCGCCGGATTCTGCAAGAACGCGCTTCCCAGGGCAAGTTAAGCGAAGACGTGAAGCCTGCGCTACAGAAGATCTTTGACACTTCCGCCACACCTTCCTACAAACTCCGCGCCCTGTGGACGCTGCATCAATGCGGGTTGCTCAGCGGCGAAGAACGAGAGCAACACCTCGATCATGCAGATGCTGATGTACGCTGGTGGGCGGTGCAACTGCTGGTGGAAGACAAACAGCCCAGCCAGAAAGTGTTGCAGAAATTCGCGGAAATGGCAGCCGGGGAAAAGTCACCTTTGGTGCGGCTATCCCTGGCTTCGGCGTTACAGCGGATGCCGGTAGCATCACGGTTCAAAATTGCCACAGCCTTGGCGTCGCACAAGGTGGATGCGACCGATCCGAATATCCCGCTGATGATCTGGTACGGCATCGAACCAGCGGTGAAGCTGCAACGGGCTGCCGCTTTGACATTGGCCCGCGATACAGAAATTCCGTTGCTGCGGCGGTTTATTGCGCGACGACTGACTGAGAAATAGCCACGTTCAGCAGTTCCACATCCAGCAGGCCTTTGACCGACGCGGCTAGTGGCTTCACGTCCGCGGCGCGGCTGTTGATGTTGTCTTTGATTTCCAGGAAATCATCGTAACAGGCAACAAATGCATCGAGCACAACCGGGTCGAACTGCGTGCCGCGGCCATCGACGATAATCGACTTTGCCTTCTCCGTGGGCATCGCATCTTTGTAGACACGCGCGGAGGTCAACGCGTCGAAGACATCCGCCACCGAAGTGATCCGCGCTGTCAGCGGAATGGCTTCGCCCTTGAGGCCAAACGGATAACCGTTGCCATCCCAGCGTTCGTGATGATGCCGCGCGATATCCGCCGCCATGTTCAGGAACCCGCCGCTACTGCCATGTTGCACCGCCCGCTCCAGCGCCTCAGCGCCAATCAGCGTATGGCGTTTCATCACTTCAAATTCTTCTGGGGTTAAACGATCTGGCTTCAGCAGGATGCTGTCGGGAATGCCCACTTTGCCAATGTCGTGCAACGGGGTCGAGCGGTAGAAGTCTTCTAAAAACGGCTTGGAAATCTGGTTGCGGTAGGGACCGTTCAGGTTCAGGTATTCCGCCAGCCGCTGAGCGTAGGCTTGCATCCGCTGCAGATGTTCGCCGGTTTCCGGATCGCGGGATTCGGCAAGCTGTGCCAGGGCGAAGACCGTTACGTCGCGCGTGCCCAGCAGTTCCAGCGTGCGTTGCTGCAAACGGTCCGTCAGGAACTCGGCGTAGTCTTTAAGATCCTGGTGAGCGGTTTCCAGTTCATCGTGACATTTCTGCACGATGGCCATCACGCGGCGGGCGTCTGCGATGTGTTCTGACTGCACGCGGATCAGCCGTTCAGCTTCGCGTTTGACGCGCCATTTCTCGCATAGCGAAACGGCCATCAGGCTGACTTCCAGCGCGTCAAACGGCTTTTTCAACACCAGCAGCCGGTCAGTTGCATAGAACCGCTGCAAGATGTCCGCCGTGGAGTGATCCGAAAACGCCGTGCAGATGACGATCTGCAAATCCGGGTCCGCCTCCAGCATCCGCGCGGCTGTTTTATATCCATCCCAGCCAGGAGGCATCCGCACATCAACAAACGCCAGCGAAAACGGCGCCTCGTGCAGCGATTGCTCCACCAGACGCAGGCCTTCTTCCCCTTGATGGGCGAACGACAATTCAAAACTTGGGGCAGTGGGCGGCGCCTTCTCGTCGCCGAGAATGCTGCTCTTGTATTCGTCTAATGGCTCCGGCGCCATCGCGTCGGCACGTAAGATCTGCCGGAAGTCGCTGTGAATGCTGTCGTTATCATCGACAATTAACAGACGGTAATTGCGTTCGCTGTTAGAACTCATACCAGACAGTTCCTGCGGCGGCATGCTGAGCACGCCAGGCGTTCAACGATGCGTAATTGGGTGAAAAGTACGGCAGGCCCGGCATCGTGCGGGTTGCTCTGCTGTTAACCCTAGCTCACTTTCTGCATGAAGGATGAAAATCCGCTGCCATAAGCGCGGAACTGGGCACGTGGCATGGTGACGGTGTCCCAACGGGCGGAAAGCGGCCGGGCGAAGCTGATGTAGTCGGACAACCGCACCGCAACAAATCCATAAAGCTCGCCGCCGTGCTGGAATAGCTCCTCCTCTGGCAAGGGAGCAAGCCCGCCCGTCACGTGGTAGGCGAAGACCAGCACCGCCAGAAAGCCATCGCCAAAGATATCCTCCCAGTGGGCGAGGCTACGCACTTCATCGTTGGTGGTCCAGTTACGCCAGTATTGCGGATTACGTTGCCCCGACGGGAAACGCCGCCCTTTTACATCCACCAGCAACCGCATGGCGCCCGGTGGCGAGACAATGAAATCGAGACTCTTAAGCGTTGTAGCCGCGGCTGGCGCCGTGACCTGTGTCTGTGCAGTACTCCCGCCGCGTGCTGTATCGTGCGAAGGCGTATCAGGTAGGATCACGGTCCGCCGGGCTTCGTCCACGGCGACGTAAGGTATGCCGTGGTCGCGCAGATAAGCTTCAAACGCCGCTTCGTAGTGGTTGCTACGCTTGACCATGTTTCACTCCGTTGATGATGAGGTCGCGAACATTTATCCTCTGTAAAATGTAGTCGTTGCGTATGACAACAGTTTGACATCCCCTGCTTACCTATCTCTGCTTTTTCCAGACCTGGTGTCCCTCTCTCCGGGAAGCTCCGCTATGCAGATTACTGACAAAGACAACGGCTTCGAGGTCGAAGACCGTCGCGGCGTCCGCCGCTATGAGGACGATCAGGTTGTAAGCGTCAGCCTGGATACCACGGAGAAACACAGCGCCGGCGTTCTGAAACACGTCAATCGCACGTTCGTCATTCACGTCGCCGGGCCGCAGGGCGATGAAGAAATTGCGATCAAAGACAAACTGAAGCCGGGCGAATACGATCCTCATGCGGATCTGATCCGTCGCCTTAGCGAGAATTACGCCGCACGCGCCAGACAGGCGCTCGACGCGGGCATGAAGCTTTCAGGGAAGAACTGGACGCTGGACAGCGGCAGCCTGACCGTCCTGAACGGTCAGCAGGAAGACGTTTCGTCGATGGGAGACCTGGCCCGGATCGACGTTTTCGATGGTAATGTCTGTGTCTGGCGGCGTGGCGTAAACGATCCCATTTTGAAGACGCCCGTCAGTTCCAAAAACGCCTTCGTCCTGGAACTCATCCTGGGCCCCATCGTTGAAGCGAATGACATCACCGACGACGGCGACGGACTGGGGCACGTCCTGTTCGAGCGCAAGGCTTCGTTCGCCACTATCGTAATGCTAGTGATTTTAGGTGTCGGAAGCATGCTGGTCATTCCGGTCATGCTGGTGCTGGCCGTCACCGATCGCGAGCCTGTGCCGTTCCTGATCATCGCCGGGATCGCCTGCGCCCTGGTGCCAACCTTTTTTATCAGCGCGTATGCAAGTTCGCGGCGTGTTTTCCGCTGCCAGTCGCGGGGCGTGTTTTCCGATGGTCTGCTGGGATCGCGGGAACTGCGGTACACGGACGTGGCTTCGTTTCAGTACGGCGTCACGCGTCATTACACCAATGGCGTGTACACGGGCACCAATCTGAATATGAAATTCACGCCGCGCGATAAATCTCAGAAAGCAATCAGCTACAGCGTGCATTCGAAGAAGCTCGACACAGAATTCGACATGATCCGCGATCATATCGCGCGGGTGATCGCGTCGGAAATGTGGGAGCGTCTGGGGCGGGGAGACGAGGCGCCGTGGACCGACAACGCCGTATTCGATCCCGATGGAATCAAATACCGGCCCAGTGGTTTCTTTGGCCGCAAAGACTGGAAGAAGCTGGAATATAAGAACATTCACGGCTTCGACATTATGCAGGGCACCTTTCATCTCTGGGAGAAGGGCGTCGAAAAATCGGTGCTGCAAGAAACAACCGCAGCCGAGAACTTCTTTCCCGGCTACTATCTGATATGCATGATGTCTTCGGACAATGAAGGGCAGGCGGAAGAAGGACCCGCTGCTTAACAGATATCTGCCTTCACCGCCTGATATGTCTACTTCAGTCGGAGGAGCCCGCCGCGTCGGATGCCTCGATTTCTAATCCACCGGACACACCGAAGCCCTCTGAAGATTCTACCTCTCGCGGTGCTTCCAGCGTCTCATAGGATTCTACTTCCACCGTGCTGCTCGCGGCTCCGAAATAGCCAACCAGGCCAGCGCATCCGCAAAGACCTGCAATCGACATGAGAACGGCGACGCCGATGATGGCGCCGACAATAATTCCAGTGTTTCCACTGCCGGAACTCTTTTTAGGCGGCATCACTTCGCGTGGCGATTTCATACTCATTTTCTGGGGAGGTGCATGTTGTGGTGAGGGTACTTCGGCGCGCGGCCGGATTTATTGAATCTGCGGCAGACGTCGCCAACAGTCCCTGGCCATAAAAAACAAAAACGCAGCGCCACGGATCTGACGCTGCGTTTTTGAATTGAACTATTCACGGCGTGAAGCCAGTAGCACGCGGGCTACCGGGTTTCGCCGAAGGCTTGCTAGAGTGCAGCCAGTTTCTCAATCAGGTCAACGGTGCGGCAGCTATAGCCCCATTCGTTGTCGTACCAGCTGACGACTTTGGCCAATTTCCCTTTATCGCCCAGGACCTGGGTGAAGTCCGATGCGAAGATCGAGCTGTGCGGATCGTCGATAATGTCGGTCGAAACAAGCGGGTCGGTTGCATAGAACAGAATACCCTTCAGTGGGCCTTCTGCTGCGGCCTTCATCGCTGCGTTGATTTCGTCAGCCGTGGTTTCTTTCGCGAGGTTGACGGTCAGGTCGACAACCGAACCAGTTGGCACAGGCACACGCATGGCGATACCGGTCAGCTTGCCCTGCAGTTCAGGAATGACCAGACCAACGGCTTTCGCGGCGCCGGTCGAAGTCGGGATGATGTTCTGCGCGGCGCCACGGGCACGATACGGATCTTTGTGTGGCATATCCTGCACGTTCTGATCGTTCGTATAGGCGTGAACGGTGGTCATCAGACCGGATTCGATGCCAAAAGTGTCGTGCAGAACCTTGGCGACGGGCGCCAGGCAGTTGGTGGTGCAGGAAGCGTTCGACAGGCACTTCATGCCCGCTTCGATCTTGTCATCGTTAACGCCGAGAACAACCGTCAGGTCGGCGCCGTCTTTAGCAGGTGCACTCAGCACAACCCGCTTCGCGCCAGCTTCCAGGTGCGTGTCGTAGCCAGGTTTGCCATCTGCGGCGCGGGCGGTGAAGATACCGGTGCTTTCGACCACAACGTCAATGTCGTGTTCGCCCCAAGGCAGTTTGGCGGGGTCGCGTTCAGCCAGTGCTTTGATTTTCTTGCCGTCGACGATCAGATGTTCGTCGTCGTAGCTGATTTCGCCAGGGTAGCGGCCGTGGATGCTGTCGTACTTCAGCAGGGTGCTGAGCATCTTGTTATCGGTAAGATCGTTTACCGCAACAACTTCAAACTTATCGGGGTTGGCCATCAAGTTGCGGAATGTGAGTCTTCCGATGCGGCCGAAGCCGTTGATTGCGACGCGAGTTGCCATGGGATCTCCCTGTTGGTAATTGATGGCCGTTGAAATAAGCACCCAAATGGTGCACGAGCTTTTCGCTGAATTTGGCCGGATTATAGGACGTGCTTCAGAGACCAGCAAGGCGCCACGCCACGTACGGGCATCCCCCAGAATCCATTTCGCATATATAGGTCGATCGCTCTTCAGCCGGCAGGCCGTTCCGGTTATCCTCCCCGCCCCTTCGATGCCCGGTCCGCCAGATTGGAGATTGCGATGCGCAGACTGCCTAAAGGAACGATCCCCACCCTTAAACACGCAATCATGTGCTATAGCTTTGCTTTGCTGGCAACGGCTGCCGGAACCACCTGCGGGGAGGAACCAGCGCTCGCCCATGCGAATTCGCTCTCGCGGGCTTTCCGCTCTGCCGCAGGAAAAGTTTCCCCGGCCGTGGTCACGATTCTGGCAAAAGTGAAGCGGGAGTCTCAGAGTCCGGGTTTCCGGGCGCCTGGAGTGCTTGATAACAACCGGCCGTCCAGCCAGTTTCCGCGCAATCTTACACCCTTCGAATTTCCACAGCAGCAAGCGGCAGACCGAGCGCCCGCCCTAGCAGCACCAGCCAGACCGCCCGCCAAAAGTGTCGTGTCCGGCATTGGATCGGGCGTTATTATTGATCCGACAGGCACCGTTCTGACCAATAACCATGTGGTGCAACAAGCGGACGAAGTAACGGTGCGGCTTTCTGACGGCCGTGAATTCACCGCCACGGATATAAGACGCGATCCGCTCAGCGATCTCGCCGTGCTTCGCATCAGGCACAACAAGCCGCTACCCGCGGCCCGGCTGGGCGATTCCAGCAAACTGGCCACCGGCGACTGGGTGATTGCGATCGGCAGCCCCTTCGAACTGGAAACAACCGTCAGCGCAGGCATCATCAGCGGCAAAGGCCGCAGCATCCGGCAGATCGAACGCGGCAAACTGCTGCAGACCGATGCGGCGATCAATCCCGGCAATTCCGGCGGCCCGCTGGTGAATCTCAGCGGCTATGTCGTGGGCGTGAACACCGCCATCGCCAGCATCAGCGGCGGTTATCAGGGGATCGGCTTCGCCGTGCCAATTAACCGGGCGAAGTGGGTCGTGAAGGAACTGCTGCAATACAAACATGTGCGGCGGGCGTATCTGGGCATCGCCGTGGAGCCGCTGGATGCAGAAAAAGCGGCTGCCGCCGGGCGCCCACCACGGTCCGCAGTTTTCGTGACCTTCGTTCAGCCAGACTCGCCCGCCGCTGCCGCGGGCCTTCAGAAGGGCGATCTGATTCTGGATTTCGCCGGAGAGCGTATCCTGCAGCCCCGCGATTTACAGGATGTTGTCGAGCAGAAGCCGCTGCGTTCCGTGCAGACAATGACCATTCAGCGGCAACACACAACCTCGCAATTGAAGGTCACTGTGGTCGCCCTGCCAGGGGCGGCATCAACGCCTTAGCTAGCGGAGGACACGCATGGAAAACAGGGGCTTCTACGCCTATCGTGGATCGCCGCATATATCTTTCCGTCGTTAATTTTTCGATCTTCTTGAATTGACGACCGCCCGACACGCTCTAATAATGCCTTCGTCGCGAGAGGGAGAAATCAACACCCTGGCGATGAAACTTGTAGCCGCCTCCATTCGAAACATTCCATTCACTTTCATTGGACCGGACAGATTTTCATCCGATATGAACGGTACTCTTACAACCCTGTCTAGCCACTACGACGTAAGTTCATCTCACGACTCCCACGACCGCGGAACACTCAGGCCACAATCATCGACGCCCCGGTCAGCAACGGGCGAATTATCTCTGGTGAGCCTCCTTCCGCCGTGCGGCGCCCTCATTGCAGCAGGGTCTGTTTTCTAGTTTCCGGCAGGATTTCGATTGCCCATCCTGCAATGTAGCCCTGGCGTGGCTGCTTGTCCGGCGTAAGGCGCCGGTTGCGGGTGAGTTGTGATTTCGCCAGTTGTTACGGTCTGTTATCGAGGGTTTTCATGTTGCATCTACCACGTTTTGCCTTGGGCGCGATCACGCCAAAGTTGCAACAACGCCGTGGCGGACGGAACACGCTTCCTCTTGTCGAATGGGCGTTGTACGAAGCCTTGAGTCGCCTGGATTTGCAGGTGCAGGCCTTTCAGAACCATTGCAATTTCCATCGCGTTGACGCGGCCGCTGATCTGACCGGGCAGACACTCCGCCACATCGATTTCTGGCTGATGGGGCGCAAAGTCTGTCACGAAGCGTTTGCCCACGGCGCCCGCTCTGCCGATATCTCAATTGTTCACGGCGAGTTCCCGGCGGCAAATTATGTACGCCGCGGCAGCAACGATCCGGCGCCAACCGCGGCACAATCGTTTGACGCTTTGTGCTACACCCTCGGCCTGCCGCGGATCGTCGTCTTCGATGCAACCGGCATTCAGCCCTGCCAGTTGCTCTCGCCCCGTCGCGACATCGATGGCATCTTCATCCAAGGCGCGCGGGATGCGGATCATGCTTCTGAACTGGCTGTTATGTTAGAAGCCATGTGGGGCGCCCCGGTGCTTGGTTCTTTGAACACGGGGCGGATGAATCTAACTCAATTTGAAGATCCACAACGCACGCCCGAACCCTGGACCAGCCGCGCGTTGATTAACACGCTGGTTGATCGTCTGATGCCTACGCTGAAGCTGGACCGGCTGATGCACATCGCCCGCAGCCGCGATTTTCATCACGTGCAGCCGCAGCTATTTGCACGGAGCGAAAAGCTACGTCACCTGCGTGTGGCAATCGCGTGGGACCCGGCCTTCTCACGTTATTTTTCTGAGACGGTCGACCTGCTCGAAATGCACGGAGCCGATGTCCGTGACTTCTCGCCGCTTGCGGACGAACGGCTGCCGGGCGACGTGAACATGGTCTGCCTGGGTTACGGCGACATCGAACCTTACGCCGCGGAACTATCGGCCAACGAATGCATGAAACAGTCCATCGCGGGTTATATCCGCCGTGGCGGCCGCGTTTATGCGGAAGCCGGCGGTCTGGCGTACCTGTGCGAAAGTGTACGGACCCCACGTGGCGCCTTCCCGATGATCGGCGCGGTGCCCGCCGCGGCGGAACACGGCGACGCAGACCGTCAGCCAACGCCACGCAGCGCGGTGTTACAACGCAGCACATGGATTGGTGAAGAAGGCTCAGTCCTGCGGGGTTACCGCAATCACGAGTGGCGTCTGCGTTACGCCGATGGTAAATCGAACGCCATGCGGCTGACGTCTGGCGGTTCGCTATTGCAGTGCGGCGGTGTAATCGGTTCGCGACTACACCTCAGCATCGCCGCCCATCCGGGCTTTGTGCAGCACATCTCTCAGCCAGCTATCGCATCCCGCCAGCGGGAGCACGGCCGCGTTATCTCCTGAAATTGCTGCAAAAAGGAACTCTGGGCAGCAATGTTACATTCCACGATTTCATCGTGTGTTTGTTTCCTCGCGGTTGAATTTGCATTACTGTGATAGTTTGCCGTTCTGCCTCCATTGCCAAGCGTCCGCTGCCCGGCGTTACCTATGAATTACTTACGTGCGTTGCTACTCCTTCTAGTAGGCGCGTCTCTTTGTCACGGCCAGCAAAATGCGAAGCCGCCAACCTACGCTCCATTGAGCCAGTACGAAGACCGCAAGATTGAAGGCTGGCCGGTGCGCGTTCACCGCGACCTGCTGAAGCAGAAAGAACTGTCCGCGCGGACGCTGCGGCAGGTCGAAGTGCAACTCTACCGCATCAAACGCGTTGTGCCCGCGGCCCGCGTCGCCCAGATGCAGAAGATCCGCATCTGGGTTGAACTGTATGAACCGCATCACCCATGCATGGCTTACCACCCGGATGCGGACTGGCTCATCGATAACGACATGCATCCCCAGAAAGCCAGATGCGTGGAGCTTGCCAACGCCGTCACCTTTCTACAGTGGACGCGTGACCAGCCCTGGATGCTGCTGCACGAACTTGCCCACGGCTACCACCATCAGTTCCTGAAAGATGGATACGACAATGCGGAGGTTCTCCGCACCTACAACACGGCCACTTCGGGAAAGAACTACGGCGTTGTCGATCATATCCGCGGCGGCAAACGGCAGCACTACGCGGCCACCAATCAGATGGAATACTTTGCAGAAGCCACGGAAGCTTACTTCGGCGTGAACGACTATTTCCCGTATGTCCGGCAGGAACTGGCCAAGTACGATCCCGCCGGTTACCGCATGCTGCAAAACGTGTGGGGCGACCGGCTCCGCAAATGATCGCACGCTACCAGTATCCTAAGTACGCAAAATCAACATCGATCCCTTATGAACTTCTATCCAGCGACTGCCATTGCTGCAATTTTCGTCACGCTACAGCTGGCCACGTCGCTACACGGCGCCGGGTTCACAACAGGAAAGATCACTGCGGAACAGGCGGAAACGTATAACGCTGACCCATCGTTCTACAAAAAGGGAACGTTGGTTCACGACATTCTGATTGCAACTTCAGACAAAGTACCCGACCTGGTCCACCAGGAGACGGCGTACCAGTTTGACAAGCTTCTCAGTAGTATCCGGCCGGACGTCGCAAAACGTATCCGCGAGCAGAAGGTGCTCTGTGTGCTGGTCGGTGTAAATGAATTAACGTCGGATCTTCCGCAATTCAAAAGCAATCTGAAGGGCAAAGAACTAGACTTCTACAACTGGCGGCAACGCGGCTTTTTAACGCGGAAGAAGGGGCGCCCTGTGGTGCTCTTCGCGGAAGAAGACGTGCTGGAATATGAAGGCGGCATGCAGATAGAGAGCATCCTGATTCATGAATTCGGCCACGTCATCCACCTGACCGGTTTCGACAAGGCATTGAATGACCGGCTGGACGATGCCTTTCAGCGCGCCCGGGCGAAAGGCATCTGGAACGATGGCCGCGCTGCCCAGCGGTTCCGCCGCGTAACCAGTAAAACGCCGGTCAGCCTGCTGGACGAACTGGTCAAAGCTTTCCCTCAACAGCCACGGCACCTGCTGCGCAAGGCGCTTGATGGCGGTGACATTCTGGTGAATGGGCAGCGTGCTAATGCCAAAGTTAAAGTTACATTGCGTGACAAAGTGCTGATCTTCTTTGGCGGACCCAAAGAGTGTTACGCCCACAAGAACCGCGCTGAGTATTGGGCCGAAGGCGTGCAGTGCTGGTACAACACCAACCGCACGATGGACCACGACCACAATCACATCCACACTCGCGAAGGGCTGAAGGCGTACGATCCGCAACTAGCCGCGTTATGCAAAGATGTGCTGGGCGACGGCGACTGGCGGTTTGTTTCGCCCCGGTTACGGGCCGGGAAAGATCATCTGAAAGATTTCGATCCGGCAGATTCCCCCGTAGCAGAAGACCTGCCGCATATCAAAGAAGCTGCCCTGGATTACTACGACAAGTACTGGAAAGACTACTGGAAACGTCTCGCCGGTAAATACGCCCTGCTCCCCAGACTTCAAGCTGAAGGCGTGGCCGCCCTCGCCGCCGCGGCGATCAGGCAAGGCAACGGTGTCCGTGGCGCCGTGATTTTCCCCAAGCAGCAGTTGGGCTGTGCCAAGTGCCACAACAGCAACGATCAGGCGATCGGGCCGAACCTCAACCAACTGCCACGCGATGCGACGGCGGAATATCTGGTGGAAGCGATCCTCGATCCCTCCAAGGTGATTAAGAAAGGTTACGCCGCCGCCACGCTGATCACCCAGTCTGGTGAAACGCATCAGGGGCGTGTCATCGATCCTAAGGCTGCCGAAGTGATTGTGGTCGATCCCAATACGGGTAAAGCACAGACGTTCAAGCAGGATGAGATCGATGAATTCATCACCAGCGAAGTCTCAATCATGCCGGCCGGGCTGGTTGAAGAACTCAACAGCCGGCAGGACTTTCTGGATCTGGTGCGTTACCTGATTGACCTCCGCGACGCACCGCGACAAGCGGAAACCACACCGCACGAAACCGGCGGCGCCAAGCTGCAAGGCCGTCTGGCTGGATTGCATCTACTGGATCAGTACAAATGCATGGCCTGCCATCAGGCCGACCTCCCAGCCGTGGCTGCACCTGCCTACCAGGCGCCAGATTTAACGTGGGGCGATGGCAGGATAAACCCGCAATACATTAAGAAGTTTCTGACAGACCCGCATCAGGTTAAACCTGGCGCGCGTATGCCCAACGTGCTTTCGCAACTGGATTCCAAGGACCGCAGCCAGGCGGCAATAGCGCTCGCGGCGTACATCACTTCGAAGTTTGAAGAACCCTTCACCCACCAGCAACCAGAAGAGAAAGCCATCGCCCGCGGCCAGGAACTGTTCCACCGGGTTGGATGCGTTGCCTGCCATTCGCCCCGTGACAAACAGGGCGCTGAGAAACCGCTGGAAGATTCCGCAGCGATGGGCGACCTCAGCGGCAAATACAACTTGAAGGGGCTTGTCAGCTTTCTCAAAGATCCCCACGCGGCCCGACCAGGCGGCCGGATGCCAGACCTTAAACTTACCCATTGGGAAGCTACCGATATCGCCAGCTTCCTGCTGCAAAAGTCCGTCGCAACGCCCGCAGGAACTGCGGTGCAGGAACCGCTGGTCACTACCGTTGCCGCGGGCAAGAAGTATTTCCAGCAACTCGGCTGTAACGCCTGTCACAAGCTGGAGAATCAGCCGGCGGCGGAACTGCACGGGCTGACCGCGGACAAACTAGACGGCGGCTGCCTTTCCTCCACGGCTGGAAAGTGGCCTGTTTACAAACTGAAAGACACTGAGACCAAAGCGATCCGCGAAGCCTTATCGGCCGGCGCAGAACCGTTGGAACCAGCGCAGCAGATTTCACTCTCGCTAACGACCTTCCGCTGCACGTCCTGCCATCAACGTGGCGAACTGGGCGGAGTCAGTGCAGAACGCGACGGCTACTTCCATACGACCAACGAGAACCTTGGTCCACAGGGACGCATCCCGCCTTCACTCACGGGAATTGGCGCCAAACTGAAGCCCGACTGGCTGCGTAGTGTGCTGACAACGGGAAAGGGTGTGCGACCGTATGTTCTGACGCGGATGCCTGTTTTCGGCGCCGCCAACGTTGTGCATCTTCCACCGCTCTTTGAGCAGGTGGACAAGGCGCCCGACGTTGTGTTCGCGGAAGTGAAAGATCAAAAAGCCATGCGCGATGCGGGCCACAAACTGGCGGGCAGCGACGGGCTGAACTGCGTGGCGTGTCATACCTTTCAGCAGAAACCCGGACAGACCATGTCCGCGCTGGACCTGACGGTGATGTCAGACAGACTCAACCATGCCTGGTTCTACCGCTACATGCAGGCGCCCGGTCAGTTCAACCAGAACACGGTCATGCCGGCTTTCTGGCCAGCAGGCAAGGCGATGCGGAAGGACATCCTGGCGGGCGATGCAACAGCGCAGATAGAGGCCTTGTGGCAGTATCTGCTGGATGGCCGCCAGGCGCGGACGCCGCGAGGTCTAACGCGTGAACCCATCGAGTTACTAGCTACGGACGAAGCCGTCATGCTGCGGCGGAGCTATCCGGGCATCGGCAAACGTGGCATCGGCGTGGGCTACCCGCAGAAGATCAACATCGCCTTCGACGCACAGCAGCTACGTCTGGCGACAATCTGGAAGGGGCGGTTCGCAGAAACCAGCGGCGTCTGGCGCGGGCAGGGGCACGGCACGGTGCGACCGCTGGGCACAGACGTTCTGCAATTGGCCGCCGGGCCGGAATTAGACAACCCGTCATCGCCCTGGAAGCCAGACGCAGGCCGGCCAGCCAACCGCCAGTTCCAGGGCTACGATCTGGACAAGCAGCAACGCCCCATCTTCCGCTATACATACAGCGGCATTGCCGTCACGGATTACATCACAGACATCAAAGACGCGGGCACGGGCGACGTATTCCTCCGGCGGCGATTGACGTTCAAAGCGAAGGATGCCCCGCCTGAAGTAACCTTCCGTATTGCAAGCGGAAAAGAGATCGCCGCTATCAGCGGGCAGGAGTTTGTGATAGATAAAAAACTACGGATTCGCTTCCAGGGTCCGCAGAAGGCAATGATTCAAACAACCACCGGCGGCAAGACCCTCGTTGTTCCGTTACAGGCATCCCCGCAAGAGACACAAATCACCATCGAGTATCGCTGGTAACCAATGACGAATCCTTGGTTAATTTCATTCCGGCATACTTCTTTTCCGAAGGGTCGTTAGTGACACCTGGTCCGACAACACTTTTCTGGATCGGCTTCTGCTCCGTCATTGTGGCGGGAGTGGCGTCGATGGGAGCCCGCGTGCTGCGAGAATTCAGCAGCGGTGAACTTGAAGATTATTGCATCCGTCGCAAACGCCGCGATTTTCTCGACCGCGTTATCGAACAGCACGACGACCTGGCCATTGGCGCCGAAACCTTGCAGGTCCTGTCACTGCTGCTGGCGGTGATGGCGACCATGCTGTGGCTGCTCGGCACAGAGCGGCTTGAAATCCCGCTGGACTGGCGGCAGTTTGCAACAGTAGCAGCCCTTTCGACCCTGGCGCTGCTGACCGTGACGCAGTGGATTCCGCTGGCCGTGCTGCGGCTCTTCTCCGCGCCGTTTATCTATCACACCTGGTGGTTGTGGAAGGGTCTGCGCGTAGCCACATGGCCGGTGGCCGTGGGGGTCAGCCTTGTCGATAGCTTCATGCGGCGCCTGGCCGGGGTGCGTGCCGAGGAAACCGAAGAAGAAGCATTTGAAGATGAAATCCTCAGCATGGTCACAACCGGCGAACGTGAAGGCCTTTTACAGGCCGACGCCCGCGAGATGATCGAAGGCATCATTGAGATGGTGGACGGCGATGTTTCCGAAATCATGACGCCGCGTAGCCGCGTCGACGCGCTGGACATTCTCCTTCCGCTGGATGAAATGGTCGAACGGGCGGTGGCCGCCGGTCGCACCCGGCTGCCTGTTTACGAGCGGACGCTTGATAGCATCATCGGCATCCTTTACGTCAAAGACCTGCTGCCGATTCTGGCTGCCAGAGACAACAACGCCAAGTCGGTCCGCGCCCTGCTACGCACCGCGCGGTTTGTGCCTGAGAGCAAAGCCCTGAACGCCATGCTCCAAGAGTTCCGCCGCAACCGCAATCACATGGCCATTGTCATGGACGAATACGGCGCTATGGCCGGCGTTGTAACCATTGAAGATGTGCTGGAAGAAATCGTCGGCGAAATCGTGGACGAAACCGATGAAGAAGTGGCTGACGAAATCCGGCAACTTGACGATACAACCGCCGAGATCATGGGCCGCGCACACCTGGACGAAGTCAACCATCGCCTCGCATTGGATCTGCCAGAGCCACACGACTACGATACGATCGGCGGATTTGTCATTGCCCATCTGGGACACATTCCCCAGGAAAAAGAGACGATCAGCGTCGATAATGTACGCATCACCGTGCTTGAAGCGACGCGCCGGAAAGTAGAACGCGTTCGTCTGGAGATTCTCGAAAAACCCGTCCGCGAGCATCATTCCTAAGTTTGCGACGGGGTTATTCCAGCACCCGTTCCAGATGGCTGATCTCCCCTTCGTGATCGGTCAGCAGCAGGGCGCCTTTGAAGATCTTCCAGCGGAAGTTCAACAGGCTGCCATCCTCCCACTTCACAAACAGCACGTCGTTCTGCGCCTGGTACTTGCCTTTCAACACTTCAGGCGCCGGCTCCTTAGCGAACGACACGGAGTTGATAGGGTGCCGCGAAGTGCGGTCCGCCTCAAGTTCAATCCGCCCGTCGGCAAACAACCGCATCAAGCTGCGTTTCGCCTTCCAGGCGCCGGTGATCTTTGCGGCGGGTTTCACTTCCGGCGCCACTGCTGCGGGGTCTGTCAAACCGCCGGCGTCGCGCGGTGCTGAAATCTTCATGCCGTCCAGCATCGACATGAAACTGATGTACCGCTGCTCGTAATCCTCCTGGAACGCAATGAAGTGCAGTTCCACAATGCCCCACTGCGTGGCGACCATCGCATGCATCCCCTGTCGCGGTTTGCGAACGCCGTCAGCGGGTATTTCAAACTGGTACAGCAGCGTAGGGCGGCCATCGACAAAGCGTTCTTTCCGCCCGGTAGGGGTCGCATCTTTGTCGCCGTTCTGCCGCAAGCGGCCAGCGATCATGCCCGAGATTTCTTCCGCGCGGCTTGAGATAGGCGTGCTCCGTACATGATGCGTAATCCAAACGCCATCTTGGAGCCCATGTTGCAGCACGCTGCGCGGCTTGATCTCCGTGGGCGACAGCACGGTCCAGAGTTCGCGTCCGGCTGGAAACGCGTATACCTTCCAGCCTTTGGGCGACTTCAGTTCCACCGCTTTGCCGGCATGATACACCGTTACGTCTTCATCAGCGGCAGCCGTCTCTACTGTGTCTTCCGCTTTTGTGCCTTCGTCTTCCGTTTTGCCAGCATCTGCCACAACGGGCGGCTCCAGGGCGGCAGCCGGTTTGTCATCGGCTGCTGGCGGTTCGCTGGCGACAAAGCTTCCACCGGCAGGGTCATCAACTTCGGGCGCCTTCGGAACCTGCGGTTCGTTCTCAGGAGCAACAGCCGGGAAACGGCGCACAACGGCGCCACCGGGCTCTTCCACGGCGGGTGTTACCAGCGGTGCTTCACCGGCGTCAACCTTTCCAATGCCTGCTGTTTCAGAAGGAGACAGGGCTCCGGCAGCAGGGTTGAACTCCCCTTCTGACGCCGCGACAGCGGGATTCAAGGGTGGCGCCGGCGCGACTACCGCAGGTTCCGGCGTTGCGACAGCAGGTAGCTTTGCCGGTGCTACGGGCTTTGCCGCCACAACGCCGGCGGGGGCGAAATCGACCGATGCCATCTCTCTGGCATAGTAGGGTTCGCCGATGTCGGCATTACGGTGGCGTAGCGCAGCAACGACGATGGCGCCAAAAATAAGGCCCGCAAGCACGAAGATGATGGTACGCATAGCGTTGTTCCACAGCCGGGAGTAATATCGACACTGGTAGAATCGGCACAATACGCCTTGCAAGCCATTCCGGCGCCAGATGCAGCGGATGCTCCGCACAGGCAAACTGGCCGGTTGTGGAAGAAGTGCGGCCTGGCACGATTAACCGGCGACACATCTCAGAATCCCATCACGAAAGTAGACCGCATGCCACGCTTCGTTGCATTACGCTATATCGCTGCCTGGATCGCGGGCTTTGTGGCAGGCTTCCTTTTCATCGCGTTGGGTTCGTATGTTTCAGGTCTGATCTTCCCTGCTCCACAGGACCTGGACACAAAAGATTACGAAGCGCTGGTCAACTTTATCCAGACGTTACCACCGTCAGCTCTTTTCCTCATGCTGTTTGTACAAGCCTCCGGGGCATTTATTGCGGGGCTGGTATGTAGTTTTATTACCGGGCGGTTCTGGCTGTTGGGGCAGATCGGGCTGGGTGCACTTTTCCTTACTGGCGGAATCCTCAACTCCGTCGTCATTCCGCATCCCTGGTGGTTCACCGTTGCGGACCTGCTGCTCTACCTACCGGCAACTTTCGCCGGGGCGGCAATTGGAAGCCGTTGCACTTTGTGGCCAGCAGAAAGCAAACAACCGTCTGAAGGTTCCGCCGACTAGACGAACATCGCATCGCATTGGCGCCATGCCAGAATCTGATTCACAGCCCGCACCCGAAGCAGCCACGCAGCCAGGCGTGACGCGGTTCGATCCGTATGCAAGCTGGCTCGACCTGCCTGACAAGCCCGCGACCTACTACCAGCTGCTGGCTGTAGATCCGCAAAGCAGCACCGCGGAAGTCGAAGCAGCGGCGGCCGCGCAACTGGCGAAGTTAAGAAAGCACCAGCTTGGTCCACATCACGAGGCAGCAACGCAACTATCGAATGAAGTATCAACCGCGTGCGACGTGCTCACAGATCACGCACGGCGTGAAGCATATGACCAGCAGCTGAAAAACAATGCGCCGACATCAACATCGTCAGACGCAGGAACAACCTCCGATGGAAGCCAGCCGCCGATTCCGGATGTGCCTTCGGAGGCGGAAGTCAGGCAGCAACTTTTGATCTGCCCGGTCTGTTACGAGTGGTGGATGGTGTCGCCCAGGTTTGCCGGGCGCCAGATTTTGTGCGTCGGCTGTCAGACCAGCCTGCAGGTTTCGCCCGACATGATTAACCTGACAGTGGCGCCGCAGCCGCCGCCTCAACCGCAACCGCCACCCATGCCAGCGGCGGGAGCTGCCATAACCGCGCTGCCGCTGGATGAAGGCGAACTACCACCTATCAACACGCCGCGCCCTACAAAGCCAGCCGCGTTGGAGCTTTGGGCCGCTCTATTGATGATGCTGATTATTCTGCTGCTGTACTTGCTTGGCTTCTGGCTCTTATACTCGGTAGTCAGCTGGTTCTTCTACTACTGGCTATCAAGGGGTTAACGCAAGCTTTAAGCAAAGCGGCGCCATTCAGACAGATTCGCTATGCCGGAAAAGATCCAACCATACACCGACTGGCTAGGCGTAGATTCTGGCAACAAGTCGCCCAGTCACTACGATCTGCTGGGTTTGAAGCCATTTGAGCAGGACGATAAACGCATTCTTAAGGAATACGTGCAGCGTTCGCAGAAGATCCGCCGTTTGCAAGTCAGGCAACCGCAACTGGTCACGCAGGTGCTGAACGAACTGGCCATCGCCTGCGACTGCCTGACCGACCCGATCTTGAAGCACGCCTACGACGCCGACCTCCGACGCCAGTTGGGCATAAAGCCGCCTCCGCCCCGGAAACGGCCGCCGCCGCTATCGGAATACTATCAACGGCGCCGCAAAACTTCCGCGGTCAGCCCGCCGCCGCTTCCTGCGAAACGCGGTCAAAAGAAATATCGCTGGCTGCTGTATGGCTTGATCATCGTCGCCACATTGCTCACAGGCATGGCCGCCATCTGCGCCGGCGCGGCCTACTTCGTTTTCACAACGCTCTCGCGTTAATGTGCGGACCCGCCGTAACGGACGATTAACGGATGATCTGCGGGACCGCAGCTACACGTGGCTTGGCGAACTCGACCGCGGCAAATTCGGCCCAGACCGGAAGGTGATCCGAAACTTCCAGCGCCTGCTCACGCGTTAAACCGAATTCCCGCTCCAGGTCCATCACACCTTTGCGGCCAGTGTACTCGTTGGTGGCGTTGCCCTCGAAGACGATGTTGTCGTAGAGCTTCGTCCGGCGCGTATTGGTTGTCTCATCGTGAATCACCCAGGTGATACCGGGAATCGTCGCCAGTCGGCCGCCTTTGCGTGGGTCAACATTCAGGTCACCCAGCAGAATGACGTCGTCTTCCTGGCCACCAGAATTCTGCATCGCCATGAACACATCGCCCAGGGCGTCCAGTTCGGTATCGGTTTCATCCGGGTCGGTGTGAATGTTGACCAGCGAAAAACTGAAGCCAACCTGCCCCGTGTTGTTAAGCGCCCGGAAATGCGTCACCAGCGGCGCCCGGTGTAGACGATCGGCCGGGTCCGACATCGAGTAAGAAGAATCGGGCGTCAGCGCGATGGTCTCTGTGTCGTACACGTACAGATACTGTTCCTGACTGACGGTGCGGCCCACGCGGGGACCGATGATGTAGTTATACTTTCTGCCAGTAGAGTTGATCCAAGCCAGGAAGGCGGGAATCACCCGTTCATCTTTGGTGCGGATCTCCTGAATAGCCAGAACGTCGAACTTCCGCGTGACTTCCGCCAGCACTTTCAAAACTTCCGGCTTCTGCGACTTCGTCAGGCCAAACACCTGAATGTTAAAGGTGCCGATGCGGATTCGCGGCCCGTGGTAGGACGCGGCGCCCGCCGGCATACGATGCGTTGTGACGTGATAATTCGAGGTCGCAGCGTCAGGCTGGGCGGGCGGATAGCCCGGCTGATACCCCGGCTGCGGGTAGCCTGGCTGATAGGGCTGTGTCGGGGCGCCCGGCTGATAAAGACCTGGCTGTTCGTATCCAGGCTGCTGATAACCGGGCTGCTGATATCCTGGTTGTCCGTAGCCAGGTTGGCTCACTACCGGCTGCGTGACACCGCCCGGATGCGTTGGTCCGGCATGTGGCTGCCCATTGATTCCCGGCGTCGCGCCGCCGGGCGTCTGCCCCGGCACAACATGGCCAGGCGTATGCGTTTTAACGGCGACAGAACCTGGTTCGCATCCATTGAGTAGAAGACTCAGGGCGAAGGAAGCGAAAAGCGTGCAACCCGAAATCCAAGCATACATGAGACGCCTCCTTGCGTCGCGCTGTGATCAAAAGATTCGCTGAAGATACGCGAACCAGCGGATTCGAGAAAGATCAAAAAATCTCCACCGTCCGGCTACGCTTCCAGCCAGCTACCGGCTGGTGCGGACCCACTGTCTCTCGCGTGATTTAAAGACAAACGAGAAGTACACAGGAATTTTCCGTATCGCATAAAGCGGCATGCCAAGCATGGCATGCATGGGAATAAACTGCCTGCAGTGCACTGCCCACGCCGTAAACACGGCCAGCACCATCGCGCCGCCGCCTGCCGCCAGCAGCACGGCAGGCAACACCCAGGCGCCCAAAAACGCCGCAAGCGTCGCCGCCCCGGCAGCTAGCATCCACACCGCTGCCAGCAATGCCAGCGGTGGTATCGCCAGATCCAGCGCTACCGCAAGTAGTCGCGGCCGCAACTTCAACACGGCCGCCGTCAGCAACGGTGGCAACAACGCCGCAGCCACTGTCAGGTGGCCGTGCTCCCATCGGGTGCGTTGCGTGAGAAACGCTGATTCCTTTTCAGGCTGGGCGCTTGAAACACGGTACGCCGGCAGGAACATTGGATAATGTCCATCGAGCGCCAGTTTCACGCCCATCTGCTTATCTTCCACCAGACTGCCCGAAGCCAGGCGGCCATCACGGACCAGATCAAACGGCAGCGCCATTCCCGTGCCCATCATCTGGCACGGCAATCCCAGATTCCACAGCCCCAGCGGCCTGACAAGATTCGTCAGCCGGTTGCCAAGCTGCGCTACAACCTCCTGGCCGCCTGACACATTCCTGTCAGTCAGGTTCAGTCCCTGCGCCGGACGCTGCGTGGCATGCACGCATTGTGCCAGGCCGGCAACCGTGTCTGGCTGCACCTGACAGTCCGCATCGATAATCACCACCACGTCGGGCGGCGCCAGTTGCTGCTCCAGGTGCTGCACTGCATGGTCAAGCGCGAAGCCCTTACCTCGCTGCTGCTGATTCTCACGCTCCAGCACCGTGGCGCCTGCCAGTCTAGCGATCTCCGCTGTATCGTCTGTGCAATTATCGGCGACGACATACGCCGTTGCGTTTTCGTGCAACGTGGGTAGCAATGTTGCCAGGGTATCGCCGATGACCTCGCACTCGTTATGTGCGGGGATAATCACAGCCGTGTGCGGATGCGTTGCATCATCTCCGGCGGTCATCTTCCGACGCGGAAGTAACGACGCCGCCACTTCCAGGCAGAACATTGCGATGGGCGTCAGCGCTAAGATCGCAGCCGCAAACAATAGGATATTCAAAACCAGCAACATCTTTGAAACCGTTTAGTTCTTATAAAACTTATGTTCAGGATCATGCCGTTGTGCAGGCGGCTTGAACCTGCCCTGGCAGCCTGCGTGACCAGATAATCCGCCAACCGTCGCGAAGCATTCTGGAGGTGATGACCCAGCGGCAACGCATGGCGATCTGCCGTTCGCGATCGCCCGACACATAGCCCCAAGCCGTCCGCGGAGCGAAGACAATCGCAGCCCGCAACAAACGCAACAGCCAGATGAACGGATACAGCCACCGGCCCCAGCGACGATGCTCCATCGCCGCCATATCCTGCGACATGACCTTTGCAATCTTCAGCAGGAAGGCGTCTTCCAGCCGCGAGGCGGGAATCAGATGCTGCACGATGGCGGCCGGCTCGAACCATGCCTCGTTCCCCGCTTCGTGAATCCGCAGGAACAGATCGGTATCCTCTCCGCGGCCATTGAACGCCGGGTCAAACAGGCCAACTTCTTCAAACAGCTCTTTCCGCAACATCAGATTGCCGCAGCCAGGCGTAAAGCTGCCGTTATACGGCTGAGGTCGCTGCCGGCTCGTGGTGGCGCCCAGCAACATCTGACAGAAAGGATGCAGTCGCCGGTCACTGCCCTGCGGCAATTGAAGATGCACGCCGCCGCCCACGCATCGCACACCTTTGGTTTCGGCCGTCTTCCATAACCGCAACAGCCAATCCGGATGGGCGAGTTGATCGTCATCGAAGAACGCGATCCAGTCGCCCTTCGCCTTTGCAACGCCTTGGTTGCGTGCGAAGACAACGCCCTGCTGCGATTCAAAAATGTAACGCACCGGCAGGGTAGTGCTTTCGGCAAAAGACGCCACACATTGTCGTGTCTGATCAGTGGAGTTGTTATCGACGACCAGCAGTTCCAGTTCAAACTCGCCGCCAGTGTCAAGATGTGTCAGCGATTGCAGCGCACCGGCCAGCGCATCGCCCCGGTTGTAAGTGCACACAACGATTGAAATCAGCGGCTTCATGACGATGTATCCTCCAGGCGACGACGGGGGTACATCGCGGAAAACAGCGAAACGCGTGATGTGCTAATTGCTACCGCGGGAAGATCCTCGCTGGCTGCGGCAGGTTCAAACATCGCTAACTGCAACAACCCGCAAGCAACCATCAGCGGGGCAAACATCTCCATCGTCATCATCGATTCGGCCAGGCCATGCCCCAGCGCGAACGCAGCCATCGCAAAGAAAAACGCCGGCGCCGCCTGACGTGTTTTTGTCACTGCGTCCGCCGCACGGCTCATGGCGGCAATGACCGACAGGGTCAACAGCCCGGCGCCGGTCAGCCCCACGCCCAGCGCCGTCTCGATGTACGCATTGTGCGATTCGCGGATGCCCCACTCGACTTCATCCGAGACAAGTTCGATATGTTCCGCCGTCCAGAAAGAGTTATAGCCGTAGCCCAGCAGTGGTCGCTTCGCCAGATAATGGCCAAGCTCCGTCCACAACGGCAGCCGCCCGGTCAACGTGCCGGTTTCTTCCACGCGGCCCAGGAAAACCAGTCTGGCCGCCTGATCGAAGTCAAAACCATTGAAGGCGAAGAATAGAAAAACGACCGTAGCCAGCACGCCGCCTGCAATTCCCGTCGCCAGCTTGAACCGGGAAGAAGTCTGCACCAGCCACAACGCGCCGACAGCTAGCCCTAATCCAGCAAGCGAGGTCCGTGACTTCGTCAGCACAATCAGAAGGGCGCCCAGAACGAACGCCGCATAAAGAAGCGACGCGTACCGGGGCATCGTGCGCACCAGGCATAACGCGGCGACACACATGGCCACCAGATGCACCCCCTGGGTATTCGGATGCAGCGTTCCTGCGAACCGGTAATCAGCCCGCCACGGCGTGAAGGCGCCGAATGCAGCTTCCAGACATAGGCCCACCACCACATGCGCCAGAATGACGCTGAACACAATCACACACATTTCATGCGGTCTGAACCAGCGCGCAAGCCCTAGCGCGCCGGTGAACACACATAGCAGCACCGCCACCCGCCGCAACGTCATCCCAGGTTCCGGCGACCAGAGCACGCTCGCACAGCACCACGCCACAAACCCAAGCGTCAACCAGGTCGCCGGCCCGCGCAGACGGATTTTTGCGCCGCCCTTGGCCGCCAGCAGCGCGACGCCCGCCAATGCAAATCCAAGAAACGCCGCGCGGCGCAAGGTATTGCCGCCGGCCGCATCTTCTTCAAAGTCTCCCGCCGTTTGCGTGTAGTTGTCGTACGTGACGGTGAAGACATCGTGCTGCGTGATGAAGAACATGCCCCCCAGCAGCACCGCAGCGATCCAGACACTGGGACGAACCGCGGGCGCCGGATTGCTGTTCGTCGCTGTTAGATGCGGATTGGTCATGGTGGGTTGCTTTCTACTCACTCACGCTAAGCGGTTGCAGTTTCTGGATGCGTTGCGGTCGGCATGAAACGCAGCAACGTCGCTGCACGTATCGCCGCATCTAGCCCGGTTCCCACAAGTGTGGCTGCTGCGGCGCCGGCGACACCAAACAGCGGCGTCAACCAGGCGGCAAGCCCCAGTGAAACGATCAACGCCGCCACATCCGCGGCGAAGTTTGCATCGGGCCGTTCGATGGCCCACAGACCGTTACCTGCCGTGATTTTGTAAGCGTTGGCCAGCATTGCCCCGGCGTACATCGCCAGCACCAGCCCTGCGCCCTGATAGGCGCCGCCGTAAATGAGTGACAACATCCAGTCACCCGCGACCAGCGTCAGCAGCGAGAATCCACCCACCGTCATGGTGAACACCACCGCCGCAGTGGCCAGCACTTTCTTCAGCGCCGGGGCGCCGCCCTGGTTAAACGCACTTGCGGCGCGCGGGCTGATGTAATTCGCCACACCGATGACAAACGTATTGGCGATGCCGGTGATGGAAGTGCACGCCGCCATCACACCGGCGCTGGATTCGCCGTGCGAAGCGACCACGATCCAGGGTAGAATGTAAGGCGCTGAACATCCCACCAGCTGCCCCATTAACGCCCACCGCCCGAACTTCCAGTTAAACCACCAGTCACTCAAGACGCGCCTGTAGCGGATGCTTATTTCGCGGTAATGCAACATCAGCCACACGCCGCATGCCAACCCGCAGGCGACTCCCAGCACCAGATACATGCCCGCCGCCGATAACATGCCGGTCGCATACAGAGCCGCCAACCCACCGATTTGAAGACAACTCACCAGTGCATCCACACCGATCACCGTCGCGTAGTGAAACCGCGCAAAGCAGTGCCGGCGGGCATATTCGCGTAGCAGCATCAATGGCGCCGCCAGCGCGAGCACGCCCAGCGTACTGCCAATCGAAGCCGGTCCATAACCCGCGATGACGGCAAGCAGAAACAGCCCAATGCCTAGCACGGTCAAAGTGCTTAGTCCAAGTTGATGCACGAGCACGCTGCCGGTGTACGTCGCCAGCTTCCGCCCGCTGCGTCTGGGACTATATACCGTGTAAGGTCCGGCCAGCATCTGGTCCTGCACGCCGCGCACAAAATACAACACGCTGAGCGCCAGGAAATAGACGCCGAGTTCTTCTTTGCCACAGACGCGACCAATGACGACACTCGTCACAAAGTTAGCGGCGCTGACCACGCCCTGGTCGAAGACCGACAGCACGCCCTTGTTAAGCAGTATGCGGCGCAGACGGCCCCACACGCTGTGGACGCGTGATGGCGAAACCTGGATGGTTGCCGGGTCTGTCACGCAGCAGGCCCTCCAGTAAGACGCTGCTTCAGCTTCCGCATCATGGCGACGGGCGGGTAATACCAGCCGGCTAACTTTGCTTCGAGTGACGCGGGTGTGTCATAGGCTTCCACGGCAAACCGGCCCCAATCAAACGGGTCACATGTGGCCGTGATACGCTCTGGCTCTGTCGTCATGGCGCATCGCATTCCCGCATCCCGCGCGGCGGCGGAGAGTTCGCCCCCGCAATAGCCTAAATGGCGTGAGCCATAGGGAAAGGCGAACAGCGGATGTTCGATCCCGAACCATTCCTGCAGACACGCAGCCGACTGCTGCAAATCCGCCTGAAGCATTTCGGGCTGCCCCCGGAAGTCTGCATGCGTGTGCGTGTGCGAACCCACTTCGATCAGATCCGTCTTCAGCAACCGCTCCATCTGCTTCCGTCCCAATGGCCGCCACGTATCGGTGCGCATGCGCCGCGTGCCAGCGTGCTGCCAGTCATCGAAGGGGAAGGGATCAGCGGCGCCGATGTAGGCCGTGGCCGTGAACAACGTGGCCGGTATTTGTAGTTCTTCCAGAACCGGCAACGCCTGCGTCAGAATGTTTTCGTAACCATCGTCAAACGTCACCACAAAACGCTTGGGCGGAACCATCGCTTTGTTGTGGTGCAGTTCCAGCAGTTGCGACAAAGCCATCGCCCGGTAGCCGCGTTCCAGAAGGCCCGTGAGCTGCTGGCGGAACCTAGTGGGCGAAACGCTGAAGGTGGGCGCCGGGATGCCGCGCACGGGTTCTGCGATACGGTGGTACATCAACACGCCAGTGGCAGCCTGTGTTCCGCCTGGAATCAACGCGTTCAGGCATCGCGCTGAACCATCCGCAAACCGCCGTTGCGCACGCCCCAGCCACGCTTTCGCGTCTGGTAAAGGCGTGTTTCCGGATGGCTGCGGATTCGAGTTCATTTTGCAATAGCACGAAGCGTTACTAAGTTTGTCACGCAGCGCGGTTAGATGGACGCGCGGTGCGTGATCACCTTCACCGCGGTGCGTAAAATCAGGTACAGGTCGGACCAGAGGGCGTAGGAACTTAGATAGCGGATGTCCATTCGCATCCACTCGTCAAAGCTGACTTTGCTGCCGCCATCCAGCTGCCAGATACATGTCAGTCCCGGTGTGACATCCAGCCGGCGTTTGCGCCAGCCTTCGCACTGCTGAGACTCTTCGCACGGTAGCGGACGAGGGCCAACAATCGTCATTTCACCGCGGAGTACGTTCCACAATTGAGGAAGTTCGTCGATGGAACTACGGCGAAGAATCCGCCCGACCCATGTTACCCGCGGGTCTGCCTTCATCTTAAAGGCCGGGCCGTCCTGTTCGCTTTGGGCACGCAGGGCAGCTTTTAAGTCCTCTGCGTTGTCGTACATGGTGCGGAATTTGTAGATCTTAAACGGCTTACCGCCTAAGCCGGCGCGTCGCTGCCGGAAGAAGACCGGGCCGGCGGAAGTCAGCCGGATGGCAGCGGCTGCCGTCAGTAAAATGGGCGCCATGACAAGCAGGGTGGCACATGCCAGCAGAATGTCGAGCACGCGTTTCCATCCTGGCAACTGCTGTTGAAACAGTTCGTCCATGGTGCGTACCGGCTGCCGCATGATATCGTCGTGCGGCGGATCTTCATCGTCGCGGTCGTCGTGGTCTTCGTTCTGGCTGCGTGGATCGGCGCGACGTTCGTCCCGCCATTCGGCTGCCCCTGGCGGTGGTCCAAGCTCTGGATCTTCATCCGTCAATTCTTCATCGATCATCCGGCTGGTGGGGTCCGGCGCCGGGTAGATGAAAATTTCGCATCGCAAAGGCTGTTGATGCTGAGCGCTGTAATGACCCGCAACTTCACGTGCGACACAACGTGCGCCGTGGATGCCTGTGTCGGGCAGCAACGCGGCAAGGTCGCCTGTTGGCAACATCCCGACGGCATCCGTGCAGCGTAGACGGTTGCGAAGGTACGTCTTCAATTGACCTTTGCGGAGTTCAACCGTTTTCCGGTCTTCTGGCAGCGTCCCTTGAACGGCGGGATGCAGCAGCAACATCGATACCGGAATGCCTGTGCGGTCCGCGCGGTAACGCTCGCGATCCATGATCTTGCGGAAGTAGACGGGCGAGTCCTCCACCGCACTTTCCGGAAGCTGCGCAGCGGGTCTGCTGCGTTGGAGAATAGGAATGAATCTGCGGATCATCGTGAGCATTTGGGATCAGACGGGCATTCGTCGCCGGTTTTGAAGGAGTTACCGGAAGGTGAACGCTGAGCAGGTTAGCCGGAAGATTTATTGAGAATGACGCCAAGCACGTTGGCGCCTGTTTCCACTAGATGCCGTTTGGCTTGCGTGGCCTCTGCCTTGCGTGTGCGGGCAGACTCAAGCACAAGCAGTACGCCGTCGAGCGCGGCGGAAAGCATCAGGCTGGAGCTGAATTCGCCCGCGACGCCCAGATCAAAGATCACCAGATCGAATTCACCCGTGAGTTGCCCGAGCACCGGCTGAATTTCGTCCAGATCGCTGAACGCTGCCGGGTTGCTGTGCGCTGAACCGGCAGGCAGCAAGGCGAGCGTGTCGATGGTGGTCTGTTGAATGCAGTCGCCGTGCAGGGCTTCTCCGCTGAGAACATCCACCCAGCCGGGCTCCGCTTCGCCGCTGAACATTCGTGCCAGCGACGGGCTTTCAAGATTGGCGTCGACCAGCAACACGCGGCGGCGTCCGCTTTCTGCCGCAGCAATGGCCAGGTTGCCGCAGATGCTGCTCACGCCATCTCCGGCGGCGGCGCCGGCGACGCCCATCGCACGCACGCGGCGCCCGGTGGAATTGCCAACAGCCTGTATCTTGCGTAACAAGGCAGCGTAATATCCTGAAAGCGGATGTTTACCGCGCGGCCGGGCAGCGGCGCCGGTCTGGGAATTCTGAATCATCAAGTCACCTGTTATTCGCTTGTGTATAGGTCCGGTCAGGGTCACTCAATTCAACAGCACGTTGCGCCGCGAAACCTGTGGCAACGTGACAAACACGGGCAGTTCCAGGCTCTGCTCGACATCCAGTTCAGAATTGATTGCCGGCGTCATCTGTTCAGCAAGAAGCGCCACCGCAAAGGCGCCGAACATGCCCAGCACACACCCGCCCAGCAGCACATACGTACCGCGCGGACTGTGTGCCTTGGCGACAAACGTGGCGGGCTGCATCACGCTGATGTTGGAGATACGTTCCTGCTGAATCTCTTCATCAATCCGCGCCTGCTCTAGCTTCCGCGAATATTCACGGAAGTTTGCCTCTGCCAGATCCACCTGACGCTGCAGGTCTACCAGTTGGACTTCCTGCGTGTTCAGTTTCCGCAACTCATCCATTGCGAGGCGTTGCCGCGAGACGAGCGATTTGTCGCGTGCCTCAAAAGAACTGACCAGGGCTCTGTTTTTCAACAACGCGGTTTCGAGTTCCTGCCGGGCGGGATGTTTGGCCGTGGTTGTCTGGGTGCGTTTGGCGGGCTGAAGGTTCAGCACTTTGCGCGATTCTTCAATCTGCTCTTTAAGGGCGACGACTTGCGGGTGATCGTCGCGGTACTTGGCCAGTAGATCGCCAAGCTGGACTTCCAGTGCGTAAAACTGCTCGTAAGCGCTGTCGGCTGCCACGTTCGGGAAGCCGACGGTTTCTTCTTTTGTGATCTTTTCAGGCAGCGTAGCGATGGCGTCTTCCAGCGCGGAAACTTCCGCCGATGCAGCTGCCAGGTCACTATGATTTTTGACCGCCAGTTGCTCGATCTCGCTGACGCGCGACTGAATCAGCCGCCGCTTTTCGTCCAGCGAAGCCACGCCGGTTTCATTCTTTGCCAGCTTCATTTCAGCGTTGAGCTTCCGCAACTTCTCTTGCGCCTTCTTCTCCTGGGCGACAAAGAACGGGTAAGAGCCCTGCATGCGGTTGGCCTCGGCATGAATTTCGAGATAAACCTCCACGATCTCCGCCACGATGGCCCGCGCAAGCACTGGCGAACCGGCTTTGAACTGCACCACGATCATGGTGGTCTTCTTGGGGGTGAAGATTTTCGTCTCGTCCTGCAGCAGCTTGACCGCTTTCTCATATTTCACGCGGTCAGCGTCAGCGTCGGCGGGCGGTGTTGCTGGTAGTTCTTCGCTGAGGCCCAGCACCACATCGGGTCCAAGACGCTGTACGGTTTTCTCGAAGACAACGCGGCTGCTGATCATTTCGAGGATCGAATTGATTTCGAGATCGCGTGTCTCATGCACCGAAACGGTTTCGCCCGTCGTGACCGTCGGGTCCAGCGTGAGCTTGCGGCCGTGTTTGACAAAGATCTTCGACTCGGACATGTACGATCGCGGCCAGACAATCCATGCGACGCCCGTCAGCAGGATCGTCAGGATAAAAAAGGCAACCGCTTTTTCGCGGTGGCGGTAGACGGCGCGCAACGCCGCAGCGGGCGTCAGCAGGGTTTCGGTATTTGCAGCCATTCAGAGGCTCCGGATAGGTTACAGCCTGATGTCAGCCGGGGCGCCGGGCATCCATCCCAATCGCCAGATCTAGAAAAACCACGCTATCGAGTGTTATTAGCCGGAAGCGGATTGCCACCCGGTATCCGTTCCGCATCCAAGATTGGCGGCGAACCCGAACGGACCTGAAGAATTACAAGGATTTTGCGGTACGTAAGAATTGCAACGGTTACAGGTTGCAATTTAGCAACAGACAGCCAGCAAGTGGACTTAAATTACCCAAACCACCTATTTTTGCGTAAATTTCACAAAGATAACGGGCGTGAACTCCCTCGTAGCCAATGGTGGAAAATGCAGTGCCGGTTGTAGGAACTGCCTGTTCTGGCCACTACAATGCTCTGGCGCTGCGGCACGGTCCGCAGTCAACTTTCCGCGGCCGGCGGGCTTTAGCCGGGTTGGATATCGCGGTCGAGACATTCCCGGAGTCGATATGCACGTACTGCTGGTGGAAGATAATCCGGGCGATGCTGAAATTATCCGGCATAGCATGTCCGCTTTTTCTGGTGAGTGGCGGGTAACCCACGTAGGATCCCTGAGCGACGCTGTGAAATCGGTGACCAGTGACAACGACTTCGACGTCGTGCTGCTGGATCTGACGCTGCCCGATAGCAACGGCTACGAAACCTTTGTCGAATTCAACCAGGTTGATTCTCATACGCCGGTCGTTGTTTTTTCTGACCTGGAAGACCACAACGTCGCCATTGACGCCGTACGGGCAGGGGCCCAGGACTTTCTTTTTAAGAGCGCCACGGAGCCGCACCGGGTGCTGCGATCCTTGCGGTATGCTGTTGAACGTAACGCGATAACGCATCGCAACGATAGCTACCAGCGCGCTCCTGAGGCAGTTTCTGCCCCCGCCGAAGCGAGCCGGGACAGTGCGCCGCTGAGTCAACGCAACAACAAGTGCTATGAGGAAGCTGTTTCTATTTTCAAACAGATCGTTGAGCTGTCTTTAGACTCACGAGCCTTCAAGGTGGATCACCGCATCTCGGATCGCTTGGCGCTGCTGGCTGAGCTCCTCGCCCGCGAAGCAGCGGAACCGGCAGACGCCTATGCGGTGCACCAGGATGTGGTAACATCGTTGAGTCGCAACTTGGAGTCGCCGCGAACGGACGCCATTACCAAGGAGTCACGTTTGATGCTAACTGGATTGCTTAGCAAGCTGGCGTCGTACTACCGCAATCTCTGGCTTGGGCAAAACCAGCCGTCGCCGGTTGCCGGAGAGTGCAATGGCGAAGGTGAGGCAAAGGGGTGAAAATACGGTGGGCACCTATAAACTGAGACTTTATGTAGCGGGACGCAACCGGCTTTCTGAGGCTGCGATCGCCAACTTAAAGTCTATCTGCGAGAACGAACTCGCTGGCTCCTATCAGATGGAAGTCATCGATGTGCTGGAACGACCGCAACTGGCAGAGGACGAACGGATTCTCGCGACGCCAACCGTGGTGAAGACACTGCCGCCGCCACTGCGGAGTGTTGTCGGGGATCTGTCGGACCGTGAACGGGTGATTCTTGGACTCGATCTTCAACCATTCGTCGACGAAACTTCTTAGCATGTAACGGTTATCACTAAATGGCGGATGTCCGTGGCGGTGTAACCTGGGTTAAATCCCGGTATAGTATTTTCTTCCCGGATAAAAACGTCTTTTCTAATGCCACCGCAGTACAAGTCCTAGGGACTTTATTAAGCGCCTCGGAGAATCCCTGAGAAAGGTATCCCATTAATGACTGACTCTGCTTCTCAAGGCGTTACTCCAGTTTCCAAGAGTCTTTCGCACATCCCCGGCTTTGACTTTATCAGCCAGGGCGGACTCCCTGACGCCGCAACCACGCTGGTGACAGGCACCCCAGGATCAGCCAAGACCGTCCTGGCGTTGCAATTTCTTGCCGAAGGCATCGCCAAGGGCGACGAGGCAGGCGTGTTTGTTACGTTTGAAGAGCGTCCAGATCGCGTAAGACGATATGCGGTCGGCTTTAACTTTGATATTTCAGCCTGGGAAAAAGCAGAGAAGTGGCGATTTGTGGATGCTTCGCCGCGGGCGTCTGATCGCCTGGTTGAAACGGGCGAGTTCAACTTCGCTGCGTTGATTGCCAGAATTCAGCACGCTGTTGAACAGACCGGCGCCAAAAGAGTGGTGCTTGATTCGGTTTCGTCCGTGTTCTCGCAATTTACGGATACGAGCGTTGTAAGACACGAACTGTTCCGCGTGGCTGAAGCGCTGCGGGACCTGGACGTTACGGCAATTATCACGGCCGAACGCTCTAGTGAAAGCCAGGTCAGCCGGCACAACATTGAAGACTTTGTGGCGGATAACGTGGTGATTCTCCGCAACCGGCTGGAAGACGAATGCCGCCGCCGGACGATTGAGATTCTGAAATACCGTGGCACGCCGCACCGCAAGGGCGAGTTTCCATTCACGATTACGGAGGAAGGCATCGTTGTAATTCCACTTTCAGAAATGAAGCTGGGACAGAAATCAACGGCCAAACGTATCTCGTCGGGCGTCGAAGAACTCGACGAAATGTGCGGCGGCGGATTCTATCGCGACTCGGTGATTCTGGTGACCGGAGCGACGGGTTGCGGTAAAACCCTGATCACCACGGAATTCGTCCGAGGCGGCGCCCGCAACGATGAGAAATCGCTGCTGTTTGGCTTTGAAGAAAGTCACGATCAGTTGATGCGTAACGCCGCGGGATGGGGCGTTGACTATGACGACCTAAACAGCAAGGGCCTGTTGCGCGTGCATTGCGCCTATCCAGAATCGCAGAGTCTGGAAGACCATCTGATTCTGATGAAGAAGGCAATTGAAGAATTCAAACCCGATCGCATTGTCGTAGACAGCCTCTCGGCTTTGGAGCGTGTTTCTTCCCTTCGCGGATTCCGGGAATTTGTGGTCGCACTGACCGGCCATATCAAAGAACTGGAAGCAGCGGGCATGTTTACGCTGACCACTTCCTCACTGATGGGCAGCGCGTCCGTTACAGAAACGCACATTTCATCCATCGCGGATTCGATCATCCTACTGCGTTACGTGGAACTGTTCGGCGAGATGCGGCGCGGCCTTACCATGCTGAAAATGCGTGGTTCGCAGCACGACAAAGGCATCCGTGAGTACCTTATCGACGGCCAGGGCATGCACATCGGACAGCCCTTCCGCAACATCACCGGCATCCTATCCGGGCAGCCGCGTTACGATAGCGACATCCCCGGCGCCGGCGGCGACGATCGCCTGAAGGATATCCTGTAAGACAAAGCCTAGCGGTTATGTCTTCGTCTCAGTGGCGTGCAGATTCTTGGATAACACGGCGCTGCGGTAATTGACGCCGGGACGCTGCCACTGGACATGTTCGATAAAACGGTAGCCGCGCCGCTGATAGTAGGCGATCAGCCGGGTGGCGTATTCACACGTATCGAGCGCGACTTCGGCGAATCCCTGTTCTCTGGCCAGTGATTCCACAAACTCCATCATCTGGGCGCCAAGCCCCGTCTTCTGGTGCTCCACCGCAACGGCGAACTGCGAAAAGAAACAGACATCCTCCCGCTGATACCAGGGCGCCAGTTCAGGGCCGGTATACGTCTGGCGGAACGTCAGCGTACCCGCGATTCCGCCGTTCACTTCAGCGACATAGCCGGCGCCTTGCGCGAAACGCATGCGGGTGTCTTCCGCCGTCTGAAAGGTGCCCCAGTAGCGGTAGCCCATCTCCAGCCAAGGCTGATAGGCCTGGCGGATCATCAGCGTGATCTGTTCCAGATCATCGGAGTCAGAGAGAGGGCGGATAATAACGGGCATTGGCAGCAGCAGCATTCACTCTCTGTGGGGCGTTTTCCGGGCAGGTGTCCACTTTAGCCGCCCGCCAGCGATGCGGCCAGATACCTTCCGGTGGCGGACGCCTGGCAGGCTGCAACTTCTTCAGGGGTTCCCGCCACGACAATCTCACCACCGCGGGCGGCAGCGCCGGGGCCAAGGTCGATAATATGATCCGCCTCACGGATCAATTGAAGGTTGTGCTCCACAATCACCAGCGAGTGCCCCACACTCAATAGAGCGGAAAAGCAATCCAGCAGCCGGGTGATATCCGCAAAGTGCAGGCCGGTGGCTGGTTCGTCAAGCAAAAATAACGTGCGGCTACGGCGGGCGGCAGACATGTAAGTCGCCAGCTTCAGCCGCTGGGCTTCGCCCGTCGAAAGCGTGCTGGCCGGTTGTCCCAGTTGCAGATATTCCAGCCCGGTATCAATAAGCTGCTTCAGCTTGGCCTGCACCTTGGTCTGGCCGCGGAAAAATGAAAATGCTTCGCGGACGGTCATCCGTAGCACCTCGGCAATGTTCCGCCCGCGGTACTGCACGCTGAGAATCTCATCTTTGTAGCGGTTGCCGCCGCACTGGCTACACACCATGTGCACATCAGGTAGAAACTGCATATCAATCGCCAAGCGACCTTCGCCCTGACATTTATCGCAACGGCCGCCATCCACATTAAAACTGAAGTGGCCTGCTTTGAAGTTGTGCGTCCGGGCTTCCAGCGTTGCGGCGAACACGCTGCGGATCTCATCAAACGCCTTGATGTAGGTCACGGGGTTCGACCGAGCTGAACGGCCGATGGGCGTCTGGTCAATCAGCATCACATCGTCAATCTGCCGGTCGCCTGCGATGCTTTTGAACGCAAGCGGCGGGTCCGCCTTCTTGTCCTTCTTCTGGCACAGCGCGCCGTAAAGCGTATCCTGCACCAGAGTGCTTTTGCCTGATCCGCTGACGCCGGTCACCACCGTAAGAACGCCCAGCGGGAACTCCACGTCCACCTGCTTCAGGTTATTGCCCGCCGCGCCGCGCAGCCGGATAGTTCCGCGGTCGGTCTTGCGGCGTTTGCCCGGCGGCGCCCCACCCCGCCGCCCTGCGAGAAAGTCGCCAGTGACACTATTCTGACACTGCGTGATTCCGGCAGGCGGCCCCTGGTACACGACCTGGCCCCCATCTTTTCCCGCTGCGGGACCAATCTCAATCAGTTCATCCGCGGCCCGCATGATGGCTTCGCCGTGTTCCACCAGCAGCACCGTATTGCCCCGGTCACGTATCCGCTGGATCTGCTCCAGCAGTTGCGGCACATCGCTGGGATGCAGGCCGGCGGAAGGTTCGTCCAGCACATACAGCATGTGGACCAGGTTGGAGCCAAGCGAAGACGTTAACGCCACGCGCTGCGCCTCGCCGCTGCTAAGCGTCCGCACCGCACGGTCTAACTGCAAATATCCGGCGCCAACCGCACAGAGAAACTCCAGCCGCGTGATGATCTGTTTCAACAGCACACTAGCAGCCCGGTCCAGCGGCTGAGTTGTTAGCTCTCGGAAGAAAGGCTCTGCCTGGCTAATCTCCATGCCAGTGATTTCCGCCATGTTGGCGTCGTTCAATCGCGTTGCCAGCGACTCCCGCCGGAGCCGCGCGCCGTCGCAGGCGGCACACTTCCGCCAACTGCGCCAGCGGCTGAGAAAGACGCGCAGGTGCATCTTATATTTGCGTTTCTCAAGCCAGCGGAAAAAGCCTCGCAGCCCGCCGAAGTTCCGTTCCGGCACACCTTCTTCAACAATACGAACCTGGGCGGCCGTGAGTGTCTCGAAGGGCGCATCGACTGGCAGGTCATAGTCTTCAGCAAGTTCCAGCAGTTCTTCCAGCTCATGCTTATAAGCGGGTGTATTCCAGGGCGCCACGGCCCCATCGCGCAGCGACTTGCTGCGGTCGGGCACAATGAGATCCATATCGCGGAAACTCACCTCGCCCGCTCCTTCACATTCGGGGCAGGCGCCCAATGGATGATTGAAGCTGAACGCCGCCGGCTGCTGTGCCGGGTAGTCGATGCCGCAGGTATCGCAACGCAGCATCTCGCTGTACCACTGCAGGCGCCAGTTGCGGCCATCGAGTTCCAACCGTTCGCCGCCCTCCGCAGCAGACGTTGCATCTTGAGCTACCAGTGCGAATACTCTGCCGTGCTGTGCAAACGCTGTTTCCAGCGAATCCCGCAGCCTGTCTTCGGGGCCGCCAGCGGTCAGCCGGTCAACTATCACGAGCAGTTGCCCACTGGTGTATTCACCGGGGTCCGCTTCGGCCTGTCGTTGCAACTCAGGCAGGTCCACGGTCGAACCGTTTATGGCCCCGCGGACAAAACCTTCCTGAACAAGCCCCGCCACAATACCGGCAAAGTCGCTTTCAATTTCTACTGGAAAACCAGTCATGAACCGCGTGCCTTCAGGCAGATCCATCAATTCAGCGGCGATTTTCTGCGGATCATGCGCGACCACTTTCTGCTGACACTGGTAGCAACGCAACTGGCCGGCTTCCGCCATCAGCAGACGCAGGTAGTTGAGAATCTCGGTGGCCGAGGCGACCGTCGCGCGGTTGCTGGCGCCGGGGTTCTTCCGCGTCACGGCAATGGCGGGGGGGATATGCTCGATCCGCTTTGCGGCGGGCTTTTCCAGCCGGTCTAGAAAACGGCGGGCGTCTACGGGGAAGCTCTCGATGTAACGACGCTGCCCTTCGGCGTACAGCGTGTCCAGCGCCAGACTGGTTTTCCCGCTGCCACTCACGCCACAGACAACGACTAACTGCCCGTGGCGGATATCCAGGTCAATTTCCTGGAGATTATGGACAGCAACGCCGCGAAGCTCTATCTGGCGGGAATTCTGCGACATGCGACGTTCTATTCCCTCAATCCTGTTGAACAGATGGCTCTGAGGCGTGGAATCCTCTGGCGGCGAAACTTCGTCCCGTCCGTGGGGTTGGATACAACAATGGGTCACTTGCACCGTGATTTACACTAGAATAGCAGGAGAAGGTTGGAGACGACCAGATGACGCTTCCCGCAGACAGCAAAGGCGGGACCAGCTTCATTTTGCTTTCGAGAAATAAAAGGGATGGCCCTTTGAACCTAAGCGAAACAATGCCCGTGCCGCCCGTGCGCTACGAGACAGCGGACCCCGATGTCCGGCTGATGTTGCGCGTGCGCGACGGCGACGCAGCCGCCTTCGAGGCGCTGGTGACGCGATACCAGACGCGTCTGATATCGGTCCTGCAACACATTACGCACGGTAGGGAATCTGCCGAAGATATGGCGCAGGAAGTGTTTATGCGGGTTTTCCGTTCGCGGAAGTCCTATCAACCCAAAGCAAAATTTTCGACCTGGCTGTTCACCATCGCCAACAACGTGGCTCTGAACGCCCAGCGACGCCGCTCCCGGCGGAAAGAAGTTAACGTGGTCGCCCAGAGTGGCGAGTCGCAGCAACCCAACCTGGAAAACATGGCCAAGGAAGCCAGCGCACTGATGCCCGCCCGCCAGCTGGCGCAGGCCGAAATGGCGGAGGTGGTCCGCAACGCGATTGAAACGCTTTCAGAACGTCAGCGTATGGCGCTGCTGCTCTCAAAATTCGAGCACATGTGCTATGCCGATATTGCCACAACCATGGATCTTTCGGTAGAGGCGGTTAAATCGCTTTTGTTCCGCGCCCGGGAGAACCTGCGTCAGATACTAGAACCGTATGTTTCCGAAGATCAGCCGCCCAGCGCCGCGAAAAGTAACCAGCACGGCGAAGAATAACCAGGAAGTAACGCCTGCCGGCAGTCGCCGGTTTTCACCCTCCGCGTTGTAACGATCATGACCGAATCATCTGCACCCATGCCGCCCAGCTCTATCGACGAGCTGCTCAGCGCCTATCTCGACAACGAGTTGTCGGCAGAGGCGAGCGAAGAGGTCGAGCAGCTACTGACAGACGACACGCGCGCCCGCGAACGTCTGCAGCAGATGCAACAGGACTGGGACATGCTGGACCTGCTGCCCGCAGCCGAAGCCAGCGAACGGTTTACGCAGACCACCATGGAGCAGGCAGCGCTGGTTAGTAGCAGCGAGACCAACAGCGCCGACAACTGGGCGAAAAAACGCGGCTGGTGGCTGACCGCAGCCGCAGCAGCGTGTATCGTCGTGGCCGGTCTGGCGGGCTTCGCCATCGTCCGCCGCGCGGTGACCGCAGAAAACCGCCAGCTGGTGCGCGACTTGGAGCTGATTGAAAATCTCGACGCCTACCAGCAGGTTGAAAGCATCGAATTCCTTGAAGAACTCGAAAAGTCCGGCCTGTTTGACGAAGTGAGCGAGGAGGATGCCGATGAATTCCCGACTTCTTAACCGGACGCTCGCAGGCAGCACGGTTATCCTGCTGTTCATCTGCATCGCCATCATCTCCACAGCGTTCGCCCAGGAGAGCAGCCCCCAGAATCCGCAGGATAGCTCCCAGGCAGACACGGGGAATTCAAATTCCACACAGCTAAGTGTCGAAGAACGTTTAGAGCAGCTTTCCGACATTGAGAAGCGGAACCTGGCCGAACGCAAAGAGCGATTCGACCGGCTACCCGGCGAAGAGAAGAGCCGGCTCCGCGCCCTTCAGGCCGAGCTTGAAAAGCATCCAGAAAACGAGCGTCTGAAAGAAGTGATGCTGGCGTATACACAGTGGCTGGATTCGCTTTCGGCCAAGCAGATTGCTGAGTTGCAGGAAACCCCGCTGAAAGAACGCATCGAGCAGATCCGAAAGCTGAAACTGGAACAGGAAGAGCAGCGGTTTAAGCAACTGGTAGAGCTAAAACTGTCTTCGGAAGATATCGCCGTGCTGGTCGAATTCATGGGCGACTTTGCCGTGAAGCACAAGGAGGAAATTCTGGCGAAAATACCGCAGGAGTGGAGCCACCGCTTTGATTCGCTGGACGAATCGCGGCAACGGAAGTTTCTGATGATGGGACTGATGGGCCGCGATGGCAAACTACGCGTGGATTTCGCCGCGCAGGATATCGCCAGCCTACGCGGAAAACTATCTTCGCAGGAAGCAATCAAAGCGATCACTGACGCCAAAACACCTGCCAAACAGGCACAATTAATTCGCGGCTGGCTGCGGGCCGCAGCGATGTCGCGTGGCAGGACGAGTGTTTCCGCCGAGGAGATGAGACGCTTCTATCTGAATGACCTCCGGCCAGAACACCGCGACGTCCTCGAGAAACTATCCGGCGAAGAACTACAAAAGAAGCTGCGGCAATACTACTTCGAATACCGCTTCCGTCGCCGCCCCTCCTACGGCCGCGACCGCGGACCTGGGCGCCCGCGCGAAGGGGGACCACGCGAAGGCGGACCGCGCGAAGATGGCGACGGCCGTCGCCCACCGCCAAGACCAGATGGACCGCCGCGGCATGGTCCGCCTGGTGGGGGACCGCCACCTGAACGGCGTGAAGATGACCGGCCGGGTTTCGGCGCACGTGACGACGGCGCGCTACGCGGCAGGCCCGTCTTCGACGGAGAACGCGCCGGTAAACGACTCGGCCAGGCACGTCAGAGACTGCAGTCTGGACGGGAAGAAGCCGAAGAATAGCAGCCGCGTCGATCAGCGTGACAGGGCTTCCAGCAGGTCGCAGTAAGAACCGTTGAAAATCTGCTGCGGCCCAATTCCAAATTCACTCTGCAGTTGCTGCACCTGCTGCCCGGCCCGCATTAGGTCTACACCGTTGCCCGTAACGGCTTCAAACTCCAGGAATTCGCCCAGCGACTGCACCCGGTCCAGGTGAATCCGCACGTTGTGCCATAGCACCACGCGCCGCACCTTCTTCACAACCACGCGCATACCATAAGCCAGCGACAACGCCTGCTTCAGTTTCGCCGGCTCGTGCGTAGGCACCAGCTGGTACGTGCTGGTTCTGATGGCTGCATCATCCGGCCGCTTGTAGAAAATCAGTTCCGCTTGGTCCGGCATTTCCCGCAACTTCAGGCGACCCTGCGGACAATGGAAATAGGTATCTGTCTGCGCTAGTTCGCCCAGGTCGGTTGTCGCCAGCCTTAACGCCGTGGACTCAGCTGCGGCGTAGTCTGTCAGCCTGGCTTTCAGTTCGACGTTCTGGGCCACTTATTTATCCGTCCTGGATGATTGTAGTGCGTTCTAAAATGGCGATTGCTAAGGACTATGGAAGCCGCGGAAGACGCGTGTGCGGTGCGGTGTGCGTTTGCGGGTCATGTCGTGCTGACCGGTTTCCGCCGCCAGTAGCGACAGCATCATCTGGAAGGTCGCATCCAGATCGTCGGCGTGATGCACGATCAATGCTTCGGGCGTCATGGGCTGCTTGGGCGAACCCCATTCAGGCAGCCTCTGGTGCGCGACGATAATGTGTTCCAGACACAGCATCGTTTCTTCATCCACAGGGTTGCCCGCTGCCGCCTGCTTGGCCGCTGCTTCCCGTGCGATGTCGCGACCGAGCAGAATGTGCCCGATCAGTTCGCCCGCAGCCGTATACTCGGCGCCGGTGGGCGTCTGCGAAAGCTCATGGACTTTGCCAATGTCATGCAGGATGGCGCCGGCGGTTATCAGGTCCACGGAGAGGGCGGGCCGCAGCGCCGGATATTCGCTCTTGTACTTCCGGCCAAGCATCACGGCGTTGCGGGTTACACTTAGCACGTGCTCCAGATACCCACCGGCAAACGCATGGTGGTTATGGGTTGCTGCGGGTAAAGTCAGCAAAGTCTCGCGATGCGATTGCAGGATGCCCACCGTCAATTCCGCCAGCGGCCCGGACGAAATCCCTTCCGCCAGTTCAACAAGCTGGTCGAACATCGCTTCGGTATCGAAGCCCGATTGGGGCTGGCAGAGGTTCTCGCTGAAGCCGTCCTGTTCATCTTCGGGCACGACTTCGCGGGCGCGATGCACTTCAAACTGCGGGCCGTAGACGGGGTCGTCTTTGTAAACGCCGCGTAGTTTATAGAACTTGCCGGGCGACCAGTTTTCGCGGCAATCGGCAGCACAGACGGAATCGTTCCAGATGGGGAACTGCAGCTCCCGTTTCGCATCGCGGAACCCCACGCGGAAATAAGGCTTGCCGGACCGCGTTGTCGACTCGTCCTTAAGCGTCATCATGGCGAAAGTGTCTGCCTCCTGCCCATCCACCAGATCGCACAAAGCGATGATGGGAATCGTCTTTTTCTGACTCAAGCCTTTCACCACCTTCATCAGCCGTTAAACCGTCAATCCTCCACTGGTCCGGTCGACCAGCAACGGAAGTGTTTGTCTTCCAGCAGGCTATTGTAAAGCGTATTGCATTAGCTGTGTGAGCGATCTAGGTATGGCGGTAGCCGGAAAATTCAAACCGGTCTACCATAAACAAACGCAACGGACTTCAAGCAATCTTTAACGGCAGCCGCCATGACCGATCCATCCCCTGAGGCCACTTCCGCTTCATCCACCGACGCAGCGGCGGAAGACAACACGCAACCAGAGAACGCCTCAATCACGACTCCACCAAAGAAGCGTCGCGGTCGCCGGTATTTTCCGGGGCTGGTCACGCTTGGATTTTCGGCGGCAGCACTGCTCGGCCTATTGGCGGTGCACTGGGGAATGGGTGACGGTGACGGCGCCATTATCAACATCCTGACGCTTGTCCTGGGGTTTTTCGCCATTCTGCCACTGGTGATCTGGTTTGTATTCTTCAGCGCGTACCTGCTACCCATACGTCTGGCCGGGGCCGTCGCATTCATTGCCTTGAATCTGCTGCCGGTAACGCTGCTTAAGGTCAGCAGCGTCGATGCCCGTCTGGTGCCGACCTTTGAATGGCGATGGACCGCACCGGCGGACACAAAGCTCGCCAGCGGGAATGTGGCGCCGGCCGAAGCAACCTATGATCTGAAGACGACAACGCCCGCAGACTTTCCGCAGTTCCTGGGCCCTGATCGCAACAGTAAGGTGACCGGCGTTGAACTGGCCAAAGACTGGAGCAAAAATCCTCCGCAGGAAATCTGGCGTAAAGATATCGGCGCCGGCTGGAGCGGCTTTGTCGTCGTAAACGGCTTTGCCGTGACGATGGAACAACGCGGCAAGCGCGAGATGGTGACCTGTTACCGCGCGAAAGATGGTGAACTGCTGTGGTCCACGGGAACAGAAACGCGGCACGAAACATTGATGGGCGGGATCGGTCCGCGCAGCACGCCAACCATCCACGACGGGAAGGTCTATGCATTGGGCGCCACGGGCGTGCTACGGTGTCTCGATGGCGCCACGGGCAAGGAAGTCTGGAAACAGGACCTGCTAAAAATTGCCGGCGTTACGCCTGCTGAAGACATGGGTAACGTCGCTTGGGGCCGTTCAACTTCGCCCCTTATCGCGGGCGACCTGGTGATCGCGCCGGTGGGTGGACCGGCCGATGGTGACAAGACATCCCTGATGGCCTTCGACACAGCAACAGGCGAAACCGTCTGGAAAGGCGGTGAGCAGCAGGTCAGCTACAGCTCGCCGGCATTGGGCACGATTGCTGGCGTAGAGCAGGTGGTGGTGGTTAACGAAGACACCGTCGCTGGCCACGATCTGAAAACTGGCGAAGAACTGTGGCGTGAGTCTTGGCCAGGGCACACCAACGGCGATGCGAACACGTCGCAGCCGCATATTCTCAGCGGTGACCGCGTGCTTGTTTCCAAGGGATATGGAGCCGGCGCCCGGATGATGAAAATCAAAACCGGGGAAGACAATGCCAAATACACCGTTGAAGAAGTATGGCGGAGCACCCGTAACCTGCGCACCAAACTCAGCAATCTAGTCACGCACGAGGGCTACGCCTACGGACTGTCGGACGGCATTCTTCAATGCGTGAACCTGGAAACAGGCAAGCAGCAATGGAAAAAGGGCCGCTACGCACATGGGCAGCTGCTGATTGCTGGCGACGTGCTGCTGGTTATCGGAGAACGTGATGGTGTTGTGCGGATGATCGAACTCAATCCGCAGAAGATGAATGTCCTGGGCGAGTTCAAAGCGCTCGACGGCCAGAACTGGAATACGCTGTGCCTGACCGGCGACAAACTGCTCGTCCGTAACAACACCCAGGCCGCATGCTTCCGCCTGCCGCTACGCAGCAAATAACGCGGCGGCAGGGAACGGACAGGCAACGCCTGAGTGACGTTACTTTTCTTCTGCTTTCTCCAGCACGCCGTAGATATGGCCGCCCTTGGCGTCGTGCTGCCAGGTGCCGAAGTAACGGTCGCCATGGAAGGCCACCCGCGCACTGAAGGTGCCCATGCCGGGAACTTTGTAGCTGTCCAAGGTAATTACCGGCGTATCACCGGCCCACTTCACTGGCAGCGGCAGGGTAACATCGCCTTCCTGGCCGCCGTAACTCAGATGAGCGGTGATGAGCCAGATATCGCCTTTTGTATCAAGCTTCTTGGCGCTGCGGATCGTGTAGGACTCTTCCTTACTTTCGATCGTTCCGTCTTTGACCGTAGTGAAATGCCCGCGCAGCTTCACATCCTTCATCTTGGCTTCAAACGCCTTGTAAAGTTCTTCCTGCGATTTGCCCTTCTTGCTTTTCTTATCAGCAGGTTCATCCGCCACGGCTGTGACGGCAACGGAAGCTAAGATCAGCAGCGCGGCGGCGGTCGTTAGTTTATTCATGGTCTTGTTACATCCTGGTTTGGGTGCGAAGAGAAACATCTACAATCTTCGAAGATACTCGATTGTCTCGGCTATTTCGACTTGGGCGCCGGTTTCGCTGACATTCTCGACCGTGATGAAGCCGTTATACCCATGCCGTTCGAGCACACCTAGCAGCTCCGGGAACTCAGCAGAACCGCGTCCAAGCTGCGTTACAACACCGCGGCCACGCGCCGCATCGCGAACAGCGTCTACGCCGCGAAGGCTAAGTACATGGGCACCGAGCATTTCCATGGCTGCCGGCGCTTCGTGCCCGTTGAGAATCAACCCGGCCGGATCGAAATCAACGCCCAACGCGCCCTCGGGCAGCGCTTCGATCAGGTTGAAAAGCTTATCGGGCGGTGTATCCGCCGTACGCGCTGCCAGCATGGCGCCGGTCCGCTGACCGTGCCGGCCGATGTCCGCAAGACTCTCGGCCAGGTTCCGCCACGCCTGGCTGCCCGTGTCTTCGGGAATCTGCCCGATCTGATTCACAACAACCCGGGCGCCCAGATCGTACGCCATTTGCAGGGCGGCTTTGGTGGCTTCAACCCGTCGTTCCAGCCCGTCGGCAGCATCGTAGCCGTTGCGTGTGCGGAATTGCACCGATGCAATCCGCAGATTCAGATCTTCCAGCAGTTTCCGCACATGCCGCACAGCCGTGCGATTCATTTCCCGCGGTGTAATCTCTCCCCGGCCGTCAATTTCAACAGCGTCGGCGCCCAGGCGGGCGGCCATGGTGAGCGCCTGCTTCAGAGGTAAACCTAAACTTCCCGTGTCGACGCTTATTCTTACATGCAGCATGAAGCCGGATTCCTCTTTCAATGAACGCCCTTGCCGTCAGCCTGATATTAGCCACGCTTGGCGCCGCCCCTGGTGAGAGCGGCGATTCTGGCGCGGCTGCTATGGCCGAAAACGATACCAATACGGTTTACCAGTGCGACTTTGAATCTGCAACCGACCGGAATTACGACACCTGGCCCGATGGCTGGAAACGACGCAGCGGTCGCGGTTATCCCAACTACGTAAACGTCGGTATCACCCGCCAGCCCCCCGTCGCGGATGCACAACCGGACGTTGCCAATCAGACGAACCACTACCTGCAAATTGACTTGGACGGCGGCGCCGCCTCGGTTTATTCTCCACCGGCGGATGTCAGCTCCGTGTTCAGTTATATGCTCACTGCAAGGCTTCGCACCAAAGGGCTGGTGAACAGCCGCGCGTTCATCAGCGTTGAGTTTCTCGACAAATCCGGCAAGGTGCAGCAACCGGCGTTCAACACGCCGCTAACCGTTGACGCCAGAGAATGGAAGGATGTTCAGTTAGGCCCGGTAACCCCGGCCGACGCCGGTGCTTGCAGCGTGCGGATCGGCCTGCATCTACACCCCACGACCAAGGCTGATCTGACGGGATCGGCGATGTTTGATGACATCCGTTTCGCGCGGATGCCCCGTATGAACCTTGTCAGCGACAAGCCGCATCGTGTGTATCAGCAAGGCGATCAGCCGGTCATTACCTGCAAGGTGTCCGGCATCCGCACAAAAATGCCGCTAGTCACCTTTGAGCTGATGGACCGCACAGGGCATCTGGTCAAAAAGGCTGCAGAAGCGATCGACGCTGCCGGGGCAAGCACTTCGTCCGAAGCTGTTTTCCACGGCTCTGCGACCTGGAAGCCTGAAATTACCAAGCCTGGTTTTTATCGCCTGCGTGTTTCAATGCAGACCACCGGCGGCGTGCTACAGAAAACGACAACGCTGGCCATTCTCACAGAACTTGCCGGAACGCACGGTGGCGAATTTGGCTGGTCCCTTAAACAAGACAATCCTCTTGCGCTGAAGCAGCTGCCGGAACTGCTGGAAGCAGCGGGTGTGCACTGGGTGAAACTGCCGGTGTGGTACCACGAAGAGAACCACACGCGAGGCGAAGAAATCGCGCAGTTTGCAGAGCGTCTTGACCTCCGCCAGATGAACCTGATTGGCGTTCTCGACCAGCCGCCTGCTGCGGCGCGGAACAGCTTTCAGGGGGATGGAAACGTCCCTGCCGCCGAAGCGTTCAATGAGGCCCCGGTCTGGCGCCCGTTTGTAGATCCTGTGATGACCCGCCTGTCGCTGAAGGTGCACTGGTGGCAACTGGGCAGCGACAACGACTTCAGCTTCGTTGACTACGCTGGCCTCAACGAAAAAATCGCGAGCATTAAGACGTCGATGGAACGGTTCGGGCAGTCCATCAAGATCGGCATGCCCTGGCGGTGGCTTCACAAATTGCCCGAGGCCGAGAAACCTTCGTACCAGTTTCTGGCCTTAGACGAAGGCGCCCCGTTCACGCACGATGAGCTTGCGGCACACCTTCACGACTCAGCCGGTCAAGCCGCCAAACGCTGGATCAGCATGCGGCCGCTCGCTCAGAGCCGGTATCCGGCAGACCGCCGGGCGCGTGACCTGATATTGCGGATGGTGGCCGCTAAACAGCAAGGTGTTGATGCGGCGTTTGTCCCTGAGCCGTTCGATGACGAAACAGGGGTGATGAACAACGACGGCGCTCCAGGCGAATTGTTTCTGCCGTGGCGGACGTCTGCATTAACTCTGGCGGGTTCGCATTACACAGGCAGCATTGTGATGCCTAATGGCAGCCACAATCAGATCTTCTCCCGCAATGGCGAAGCCGTGATGGTCGTCTGGAGCGATCAACCCACGCGCGAAGTCCTTTACCTGGGCGAGGACGTGAAACTAATCGACGCCTGGGGTCGCGAAAGCACCCCCGGCACAGAAGGGCACCGGCAAGTGATTCAGACAGGGCCGCTGCCCATCTTTATCACCGGGGTTAACGACGCGGTGATGCGGTGGAGAATCGATTTCCGCTTCCCCAACCCGCAATTGAAGAGCGTCTTCGGTCGTAACCAGTGGACTGCGTTTGAGTTTGTCAATCATTTCTCACAGGGTCTGGGGGGCGTTGTTGAAATGCAGACGCCATCAACGTGGGGCACCGAGAGACGACGCCAGGAGTTTAAAGCCGCCCAAGGAGAAAAAGTGAACCGTCCGTTTGTGGTGTTCCTGAAAGCAGGCGCCAACACGGGCGTGCAGCCGATACGCACCGACTTTGAGGTCCGCGCGGAGAAGACCTACCGTTTTAGCGTGTACCGCGAAATGCAGGTCGGACTTGGCGATGTAACTATCAAGCTGAATGTCAGTGAGAACCGCGCAGGTGAACTCGTCGTGAATCAGATCTTCAACAACAACACCGATGAAGAAGTGAATTTCAACTGCATGCTCTTCGCCCCTCAGCGGAAACGGCAGCGGATTCAAGTGCTACGCCAAGGCAGAGGCAGCAATCAGCAGACGTACATCTACCCCGACGCTGCCAGCCTCGAAGGTAAAACCCTGTGGCTGCGGGCGGAAGAAATCCGCGGCGGCCGGATTCTGAACTATCAGATCAAAGTAAAGCTGTAACGGCTGATCTACGCTGGGAAGCGGATGTACTGCACCGGGACTTCGTCCGTAAGCCAGACGCCGTTGGCTGTCACAAAGAACGCGTGGCCGTCCGCCTGCATCGCAGCTGCGTCGACGATCAGGATCACCGGCTTGCCGCGCCGCAATGCTACTTTCCGCGCCGTTTCCCGGTCGGCGGAAAGATGCACGTGATGGCGGTTGCGTTTCTGAATGCCCTCCAGCCGGATCGATTCCGCGAATTTGGCAATCGTTCCGTGCAAAAGTTCAGCGGGCGGATCGGCCGGCAGATAACCGAGGTCCACTTCAACCGAATGCCCTTGATTCGCGCGGATGCGCAGGCCGTCTTCGCTAAACGCGAATCGCTGCTTGTCGTTACTTGCAACCAATTCCTGCAACTGTTGCAGGGTGATATTACGGCCGCGACGTTGCATGCCGTCCAACAGCGACTGCACTTCGACCCAGCCCGCAGGGTCAAGCGTCAGGCCCGCCTTGTCTGGCTGGTGACGCAGGACCAGGCTGATGAATTTGCTGTGTTTAACGAGTGTTTTGTTGTCCATCGAAGATCAAACGGGTGTGAATTTCAGGGTGCTATATCATGTCGCTGCTGCCAAGCACCTGAACACCCGCAGCGCGCATTTCGTCAACTGCCTGGGACACATCACCGGGTTGAATGTTCACGCCGCGGCAGCCATCTTCAATCAGGCTGGTTTCGAATCCGCAGGAAACGGCGTCGAGCGCGGTGAACTTCACACAGTAGTCCGTGGCAAGTCCGACTACATAGACGCTGGTCACGCCCCGTTCTTTCAGATAAGCACGCATTCCGGTTTCTTTTCGTCGCCCGTTGTCAAAGAAACCGCTGTAACTGTCGACCGTTGGATCAACGCCCTTGGGGAAGATACGTTCGATCCCAGCCGTCTGCAGCTCCGGCGCAAACTGCGCTCCGCCGGTGTTCTGCACACAATGAACCGGCCAGAGCAACTGGTCCAGCCCGTCAAGTTCCACCATCTCTCCGGGCTGTTTACCGCGGTGATTCGCGGCAAAGCTGCCGTGATTGGCTGGATGCCAGTCCTGCGTGGCAACCACACAGGTAAACTTTGGCATCAGGGCATTGGCGATTCCTGTTACCTGGTCGCCATCAGGAACGGCCAACGGGCCGCCGGGTAGAAAGTCGTTTTGAATATCGACAAGGATCAGCGCTTGCATCGAAGTTCTCCCGGTTAAGTACAGACAATCGCAAGGTGACAGACAACTGCCAGACATTACGAAGCCTTTTAAGCCGGGCAGAAGCTACTTCACCCTTTTATAAGTAACGAGCAGCTGATAGTTGCCTGGGTTCGTCGAAAAACTTTCCGGCCGCTCACCGCCCTGTATCTTGTAACAGATTTTCAGCGTGTCGCCGGCCAGTTCGAAGATGGCAACGGTCTGCGTGCCCTTGGTTGCGCCTTTAGCGCTGCGGATATCCAGCCAGTGGGGCGACATCGTGGTGTTGGTGACGTATGTTCCCTCTTCGGCCAGCGTTTTCGATTGCGACTGATAGGCGCCGTTGCGCAGCGTTAAACGCATGGAGGCCACCATCGCTGCCGGCAGCTTGCGGCCGTCGATCTCGGCGTTTTCCGCCTGCCAGACGCCATTGAGGCTGGCAGCTTGTTCAGCATTGACCGCGGCGCCCGCCATCAGCAGCAGGATAGCGGCCAGGGGCGCGATTACGTAAAAGTGGCGATGCATTGCAGAATTCCTCCGGCTGAAGCAACTTCGATTCCGGGTATGCAATACAGAACCATTGCGGTTGTGACAAGACGAATGTCGCGGGCGGAATTCTACGCTAAGCGGCTATTTACCCTCAGCCACCCATTTCTTCATGAGTTTGATATTTTCCTGCACGGTCTTCAGGTGGGCGGGCGGGAATCTTGGTTGCGAAAGCCGCTTGGTGTAGACCGCCATGTCGCTGTCGTACATCTCAGCAGACTCGGGCTTACGCCCCTGATCGCCGGTGGATTTCATCCATTCTTCCAGCAGCCCGCGCATGCGTTTCAACTGGGCCGAGTAACGGGGATCATCGGCCAGATTGTGGATCTCATGCGGATCGTTTGCGACGTCGTACAGTTCTTCGGGCGGACGGGTCTGGCGGAATAGCAACTGCTGCGTTTTGTTCAGTTTCCCAGCTTCGTGATATTCACGCAGCGCCTTGAGGATGGCCTTGGCGTCTTTGTAGGCACAGGGCTGAAGGTAGGGCCGCTGCGGCAGAAAGTTGCGGATGTATTTCAGCTTGCGGGTGCGGACGCTGCGCATGTGGTCGACCGTTTCGTCGCAGCGGTCGCGTGCGGCGAACACCGCTTCGCGCGGCTGATAGTCCTTGGCAAGGATGTTGCGAGCCTGCATATAGCGCGGAATCTCAATCCCTGCCGCAGCGAGTGACAACGCGGCGATATCAATATGCTCGACAACGTCGTGCCGCACCTGCCCCGGTTTGACACCGGGACCCGCGATGACCAGCGGCACATGCAGTCCTTCGTCATACATAAACTGTTTACCACGTCCGTGGCTGATGCCATGATCGGTCATGAACAGGATGAGCGTGTTTTTGCGGACGCCTTCCTTCTCTAGCCGGGCGATCACTTCGCCGACCATTGCATCGGTCATCCGGACGGAATCTAAATACGCCGCCCAGTCGCGGACGATGTCCGGATGAGCCGGATAATAAGGCGGCAGCTTGACCTTGGAGACGGGCGTTTCTTCGCCATACTTCTTCGCCGCCGCGGTTGCGACTTTGCTCCAGCCGCTGGCGTCTTTGCCGCGTCGTTTGCCGCCGGGCGTCTGAATCTGTGCGAAAAATGGCTGCCCCTTTTTACGGCCCGCCCAATCGTTGCCATCGTAGACGGACTTGTCCCATTCAAAGTTGTAATCCGTCTTCCCAAGCTTGCCATTCATGGGCCAGCCAGAGATGCAGGTGTAATAGCCCGCCTCCTGAAACAGCTTGGGCACCAGCTTAATGTGTGCCGGCAGATGAATCTTCAGCTCGCCACGTCCGCTGCGGTGATGGTGGGCGCCGATGCTGGTCTGATACATGCCCGTGATGAACGCGCTGCGGCAGGTGGAACATACCGGCGCTGTGACGTACGCGTTGGTGAATTTCACGCCGCTGGCCGCGAGTTTATCGACATGTGGCGTTTCAATCGCCGTTTCGCCGTAGCAGCTGAAGTTCGCCGACATATCATCGGGAATGATCCAGACGATATTCGGCCGCTCTTCCGCCTCGAGCATCGCGGGTAACGCAAAGAACGATCCGGAAACCAGCAGCGTGAGAAGCAATCGATTCATACCCAGTATCATCATTAAAAGGATAGTCCGAAAAGAAAGACAGCCGCGGGCGGTTACCTGCGGCTGTATCCGAAAATACTAAACCTGAATGACGTTACTTTGCGTAACCCACCGCAACGCTGCCATCTTCGTTTAGATGGCCCGTTGCCCATAACAGGCCGCGTGCGACAAAGTCCAGGTAGCGTTCGTCGCCGACCGTTTCGTTCTGGTGCCCCAGCGACGTGCTGAAAATCCGCGTCTTCTTCGGCCCGTAGGCATTGGTCCAGGCAACCACGGCAGTCGCCTTCCTGGGCTTGGCGTCTGGATTGGCCTTCAACTGCCGTTTATTAGGCTGCGTGACCTGATCGCCTTTGGTCAAAGCCGTGGCGCCATCGAAGATCCGGACGTTGTTATAAAGTTCTTCGTTAATGGTCTTCCAGTTCTTCAGCCCCTTCGTCACAGGGTGCGAGTCATTGGTGTGAATGACATCAATTGGCGTCTTCGGGCCATGCGACGTAGATTGCACACCGATCATCTCGTACCAGCCGGCATTGTCGGCGCCTGGCTCAACCGGCTTGCGGAAATCGCCCCAGCGGTAGCTATGCATCGCGCAGTGCAAGTTGACCGCAGGCAGGCCGTCTTTATGCGCGGCCAGGATACGGTTGACATAGGGCCGTTCCGTCACGTTGGCAGAGCATTCATCGTGAATCACAACATCGTAGCCCTTCGCCCAGCCATCGGATTCATAAATCTTGAACCGCGTGCCGGTGTTGTTCTGAGTCGCCAGAACGACGGTGACTTCTGCGTTGATACGCTTCTCAAGCCCTTCCTTCAACAGCTTCGATTGCGAAGCGTAATCGTGGCAACAGCCGCCCGCAACAAGCAGCACCTTGAGGGGTGCGGGCTCCGCCGCAAAAACTTCAGTTGTAGAAGTAAATAAGGTCAAAGCAGCAACGGCCAGAACGGCTACGGTAAGTTGGATTCGCTTCATGAAGATTCCTAATGAGCGGTGGAAAGGGGTGGGAGCGGGTCAAATGAAGTCTGACCTTATTGTAGCTGACATTCTTTCCTCAAATCGAGAACCTTGGTGAATGGACTCTTTTAAAGTCAGCAACAACGCCATGTGCGAAAGGAAATTCACCATTGCCCACCGTTGTCGCAGTTGTTGTACTGTAGCGGTAAACAGTTGTAAGTGCGCAGTTTTCAGAATCTGAGGTCCACCGGTGAATACTCTTGCTTTGCTTACATTGTGCTGCCTGGTAACTGGATCACCAGAACCTGCTTCTGGTGGTTCGTCTGGCGATTCAGCCACGCCCGCGATTGCCACCCGCGGACACGAAGAGGTGAAGATCCGCACGGTTAAGGGCGGTGTGGCGCTCCGCATTCATTCCCCCGGCGGCATGGGCCACATCACGATCGACCGTCAAGGCGAAACCTGGCCACAGAACGTAACGCTTGAAATCGACATCAAAGAGCTTGAAGGCGTAACCGCAAAGACAGACGCCGTATCGATTCAATCCGGCCGCAAGCATGCAGATACGGGCGAAGTGTCGGATCTAAAGACCAAGAAGACGACACTTTCCAAGAAGCCCGCCGACCGTTTCAAGATCAAGCGGGCGATGCTCGATAAGAAGCCGCACATCGTCATCCAGCTGCCGCCGGTGCTGCTGCAAAGCAAGGCCCGCAGCATCCGGGTTCAGTGGGTGGACTTTTACCGGTAAGCCGGTGATGTTGTCGGCACTCCCTCTCCCACATCTGTGGAAGAGGGTAGCCCTTAGCAGGCTATTTAATGGGCAGTGCGAAGTCGCCTGCAGTATCTCGCCATACGCAGTGGATATGGTTGGCGGGGTTGCCGGCCGCGTCGGGCTGCGTGTTGACAAATTCAATTAAGAAGGTCGGTCCCTGCACGCGGTAATAGTGGCCCACGCCTGGCTCGGTGGCGCCAGCCCATGCGAAGTGCACGGCGCCGATGCCAGCGTCATCGATGGCCTTCATCCGGGCCTCGTACACTTCGCCACGCATCGCGCTGGCGTACGCTTTGATGAGCTTTACCAGAGTCTTTGTCTGCTGCTTGTTCAAGTCACCTGAAGCAATACCAACAGCTTTACTGACGGGAGGCTGAGCCTCGCCCGCGGCGCGGATCTCGCTTGGCGCCTTATCGGCGATGAGTGCGGCGGAAAGCTGCTGCTTGTTGAGCGACTGCACCAGATCAAAGGCCAGTTGTTCTTCGTCACGCAGAACGCGTGTTCCAACCGCAACGGTTTCGTTCTTATTCTTCACGATGCCGGGGTTGGCAGCAAAGAACGCAGGCGTGGAGGAAATCACTTCGCCGCCTTCCAGCACGAAATTCAGCGATAGATGGTGTCCTTCAATACTCAGGCCCCAGCGGGCTTTTTCACCCGGTTCACCAAAGACGGTGAAGTAGTACCGCTCCGGGTCACGGATGTTGCGGCCTTTGCCGCCTTCGAGTTCGTTCAGCAGACCTTCCAGTTTCATGATGTTGGTCGCTTTGTCATAACCGGCGGCGCTGAGTGTGCTGCGGAGAAGTTTATGGGCTGCCGCGCGTTGCGGCTTGCTCATGTGCTTGACCTGCAGCCCTTTGCGTTTGTCTTTGGGAATGAAGTGCCAGTCCGTACGCTGGGCCGAACCGTACGGCAGCAGCGCGACCTTCTTCTGCTCTGCGTCAAGGGTTTTAATGAAAGCCTTGGCGGAGGGCGTGACTTCCGGGTTTTGCTGCGGCCGGAGGGCGATGGCGGCAGCGGCGGACGAAAGCACCACCAGGGTGGTTGCTACTACAAGTGTCCTGCGTTGCATGGATAGATGCTCCATAGGTGGGAAATTGAACTCTGCGAGTATAGCCGCAGCCAACCGGGCAATCCACCGCCGGCGTTCCACACAAAACTGGTGAAACCACGGTCGCACGGTTATATTGCCAGTAGTGCGGCGCCACGGCCAGAATGGTTGCCGCGAAGTGAGCCACATGGCGGGAGTGTAAAACAGGATGCGGATATCCAGATCCCAGCAGCGCGGGTTCACCCTGGTGGAAGTGCTTGTCACCATTGCCATCATTCTACTGCTGATCGCCGTCCTTCTGCCCGCCGTGCAGGTTGCCCGCGAGTCCGCACGCCGTACATCCTGCATGAACAATCTGAAGCAGGTTTCGCTGGCGGTGCACAACTATGTGGACTTCACAGGTCGGATGCCGCCGGGTTATTCCGTCGAGAAAACAGAGGAACCAGCCTGGGCTTGGCCGGTTGTGCTGTTGCCTTATCTAGAACAGCAGCAGTTAAGCATGGTGATCGGGGCGGATGACAGAGCGCTGAAAGAAGTCATGGCGTCAAACGCTGACCGGGTGCACCTTGGCGCAGACCTTGGCACGTTGCGTTGCCCGTCCAGTCTGGAAGGCGGCCCTTCGCACTACGATAGCTGGGGCCCTGGCAAGCCACCGTGGCCGACGGGTTTGAAAGCGACGCCAATCTCTTATATGGGCAACCGTGGCTTTTACAATCTGGGCGGCGCCGCCGACACGCGGGGCGTGCTGTTCGGGAACAGCCGGGTGCGTTTCGCCGATATTGCCGATGGCGATGCGCAGACGTTTCTCTTCGGAGAACGCCGATCCAGTTGCGGGGTGAATGTTTACTTCGGCGTCAGCAATTCGCATCAGGCGCCAGCCACGTACACATCGCTGGCCCGTGTGAGTGTGCCTCTGAATTCACCTGATACAAGCGGCCCGCAGACCTGTGCGGAAGGCTTTAGTAGCGGTCATCCGGGTGGCGCCGTTTTTGCCACTTGTGACGGGGCGGTGAAATTCGTCAGCGATTCGATCGAATATTCAAACGCAGGTCTCTCGCAACCGCAGATCGCCGCCGATGCAACGCTCGATCCCGCAGATTTGGGCGTTTACCAGCGTTACGGCGTCCGCAATGATCTGCAGATCACACCGGGTCTGACGAACCCGTGGGCGATTCATCGCGACCGTTAGCCTGCCCGCTAAGCCCTGCCCAATTGTGACCTACACTTGGATAGATCGCGCCGGCGGTGCGCGAAGTCCCGCCGGTTCCGCGTGGCGGTTGTCTGGTGCAGCAATAGTGCAACATGAATCCTTTACCGATAGGCCTGCTGAAACAGTTCATTGACCGCGCGCAGCAACTGTACACGCTGCCGCAGGTTGCGATGGAAGTGCTGGAACTGACCTCGCAGCCCACGGTCGATACGCGGGCGCTGAAAAACTGCATCGAAAACGATCCGGCTCTGACCAGCCGCCTGCTGCGTGTGGTCAACTCTTCAATGTACGGCCTCAGCCGCGAGGTGAAAGATCTGACCCAGGCGCTCTCGCTGCTGGGCTGCAAGCCGTTGAAGCTGCTGGTGCTTGGTTTCAGTCTGCCGCCCAATCTGCTCGAAAGCGTCGAGGCGGAAGTACTGGCGACCTACTGGCGCCGCTCGCTGACCACGGCGGTCGCCAGCCGCGAGATCTGCCGCCGCTGGTTACATGCCGACGGGGACGAAGCTTTTATTGCCGGGCTGTTGAAGACCATCGGCATGCTGGTGCTGATCCAGCAACTAGGTGAGCAGTACGTGACCTTCCTGGAACAGGTTAACCGCGAAGGCGGCGATCTGATGCGGCTGGAATCTTCAACGCTGGGCTTCGATCATCACATTCTCAGCGCCAGGCTGCTGGAGAGCTGGGGCCTGCCAGAAACGCTGCCCAAGAGCATCGCGGTCTGTCACGACGGGGCGCGGATCGCCAATCTACCCGAAGATAAAAGACAACTGCCGCAGATTCTGCACACGGCCGGTTTGCTATGCGAACTGGTAACGCTTGGCAAAGCCTCGATCCTGCCCGGTGTGTATACAGCCGCCGGCACGTATTACGACGCAGATCAGGACAGCGTGGACGAGCTGATTCTTGAGTTGCAGGGACACGTCGACTCGCTTGCCGGTGTGCTTTCATTACAGTTGCCACCAGGCATTGATGTCGAAGACCTGCTTGCCAGCGCCCAGCAGAAGCTGGCGGAAACATCGCTGGCAATCGCCGTCGAAGAGCCGCCACATTTCAGCAGCCAGACCATCGCTGCACAGACCGCCCTGGCAGCCCAGGCGTCGGCAACCTCAACAACCGAACGCAAACCGCGTGCTGCGGCCAGATTCCGCACTCGTACACTCCCGCCCACGCAGACAGGTAGTGGAAGCCGCGAGCCGGGTGTGCAGGAAAGAATCAAACAGGCGCTGATGAACTGCCGCAACGCACGGACGGAACTCAGCCTGCTGCTGCTGGAAGTTGACGCCTTTGAAGATGTTGTCTTGCGGCGTGGCTTCGAGGCCGCCAAGCAACTGACCGACGTCATGGAAACCGCCATCGGTGTGATGAATGGCATCTCTCACGTCGTACATCAAGGCGATGGCAAGTTCGCCATTCTGCTGGAAGGCTGCGACCGTACCGAAGCGGTGGAACTTGCACGCGGCCTCCACGAAGGTTTGAAGGCATGGGCCGCCAGACAAAGCAACGCCGGCGCCATTTCCTTCAGCAGCGGCGTTGCCACCGTCGATACACCCCCGCCCAACTTCCGCCCGGAAGACATCCTGGAACCTGCCCGGCGATGTGTCTACGGATCGCGCGCCACCGGCGGCAATCTGGTTAAAAGCATCGATCTGCTGTAACCCGCTGCTGCTTATCCCGGCGGCCACGACAGAGGCCGTTTGCCCAGCAGATGAAAGTGCAGGTGATCTACGGATTGCCCGCCGTCGGCGCCGCAGTTGACGACCACCCGGTAGCCGTTCTCCAAACCAAGCTTCACGGCGATATCGCGGATGACCAGATAAAGATGGCCGATCAGCGCCTGATCTTCGTCGGCGATATCCGCCACCGAGGGGATCTCTTTCTTAGGGATCACCAGGACATGAACCGGCGCCTGAGCGCTGATGTCGTGAAAAGCGAGGCAGTACTCGTCGTCGTGGACAATGTCGGCTGGTATCTCGCCGTCGATGATCTTCTTGAAGATCGTTTTTTCAGTCATCCGTGTTTAATTCCCTGGAATCTTGCTGCGTTTGTTCGTGTGATTCTAATCCCGGCTGCTGCAAGGCAATCGCTTCGTCAGCCAGCAGGTGGGCGCCGTTCTCATCAATCACGTAAAGCCACTCCTGCGAAACCAGCCCCGCCAGCACAAACCGCTGCACCGCCTCGCCGTCGTTCTGCACAAGCCGCCCGTCGTCAATCGCCTGATTCACCGCATCCACCAGCGTCTGGCTGGCTGCCGCAAGCGGCGCCAGCGTGATGGGGCATTGCAGGCATGATAGCAGTTGCGGCTGAAACATAAGGGTGGCAGTTATTGCAGACTGGGTTGAATTTAACGGTTAACGGTCAGAACGGTTAACGCCCCTGTGACGTTCGTGCCGATAACAGGACTTACGTACATGTGTGTTTCGCCCTCATTATGGCTTGCCCTGCGAGTCCGGCACAATGCGAACAACTGCTACTTTGCTGCAAATCCTGACAGGTCTTCAACTGGCTGTACTGGCCCTCTGCAGCGCCGCCTATGCACAAGGCTATAAGACGGTTCAAGAGAAAGTGCGCGTGCCGGTGGCGGAGATCAAAAACCGCGACTTCCGCGAAACCACGTACGAGCCGGAATACACAACCGAAATGAAGCAGGTGCAGCAGACCTACCTGCAGCCCGTGGTCCGCTATCAGTTGCGTAACCGCGTGGATAACTGGTGGAACCCGTTCGCCCCGACGTATGTGACGCAGTACGCCGTTCCAGTGCTGCAATGGGAACCGCGGACCGTCTCGCAGAAAATGGCCGTCACTACAGCCAAGATGAAGCCCGTTACACGCGTTGTCTCACGGCCGACACGCGTTCTGCGGTTTGAAGAACAGACCCGCACCCGCGTGGTGCAGACGCCGGCGCCAATGACAACCGCACCCATTCTCGCGCGGAGACAACCACCATTACGTCCGGTCTTCAACGTGGCGCCTCAACCGGCCGCCACGCCTGCGGTGCAACCTTCGGCTGTTGCCGCCACAACGCCCACGACAACACCTTCGCGTGTGACGGTCCGGCCGCCCGCGGCCACAACCGCGGCGCCATCGACTGCCGCCGTGGCATCGCGCCCGGCGGTCAACGTAGCGCCCGGCGCCGGTGGAGTGCGTGTGGGCGGCGGCGCGATAGCACCTTCGGCTCCTGCCACCGGATATGGCCAGCCAGCTTATGCTCCGATTCCGGCGCCGACGTACAACGCCGCGGGGGTTGCGGTTCCTGCTGCCGGGCAGCCTGCTGCGGCAGTCGCCGAGCGATGGGGCGGCGTTTCCCGCCTGGACACAGATCCACCGCGCTTCGGCAGACGGCTTCCCGGTTCAACCGGGCGGATCATCCGCTAGTTGCAACTGGCTCAACTCACAGGCCGTGTACCATCTGCCAGCACTCTGTTACGCTGCTTGGCAGAACAGTTTGAAAAACCTGACCGGGGAAGACGCGTGGCTCTAATTCAACGGATACTGGTGACCGGCGGCGCTGGCTTTCTCGGTTCGCACTTGTGTGAGCGCTTGGTCGAAGGCGGCGATGACATCATCTGCCTGGATAATTTCTTTACCAGCCAGAAGTCGAATGTCGCTCACCTGCTGGACAAGCCCAACTTTGAACTGTTGCGGCACGACGTGACCCAGCCGGTCTGGCTGGAAGTGGACCAGATCTACAATCTGGCGTGCCCCGCAGCGCCGGGCCACTATCAATACAATCCGATCAAAACCACGAAGACTTCCGTCATCGGCGCCATCAATGTGCTGGGCATGGCCAAACGCTGCAACGCCCGCGTGCTGCAAGCCTCCACCAGCGAAATCTACGGCGATCCGGAAGTCCATCCGCAGCCCGAATCCTATCGCGGCAACGTCAACCCCATCGGGCCGCGCGCCTGTTATGACGAAGGCAAGCGATGCGCTGAAACGCTGTTCATGGACTACCGCCGTATGAACAAGCTGAGCGTGCGGATCGTCCGCATCTTCAACACCTACGGCCCGCGGATGAATCCGTACGATGGCCGCGTCGTTTCGAACTTCATCCGTCAGGCGCTGGCAGGTGAAGACCTGACCATTTTTGGCGATGGTTCGCAGACACGCGCCTTCTGTTACCGCGACGATCTGATCGAAGCAATGATCCGCACGATGAACACCGAGCAGTTCACCGGCCCGGTTAACATCGGCAACCCTGGCGAATTCACCATTAAGCAGCTTGCCGAGATGGTGATCGAACTGACCGGCAGCGAATCCAAAATCGTCTATCGCCCGCTACCAGCCGACGACCCCGTCCGCCGCCGCCCGGATATCACCCTCGCCAAAGAACGCCTGGGCTGGGAGCCGGAAACAGAACTCCGCGACGGGCTGAAAAAGACCATCGAATGGTTCAGTCAGGTAGACTTTGAAAGCTACCGCCCACCGACGCCCAATTATTAACAAAAACGGGCTTACTCAATTACCGGCTTACGCAGCTTCTCGCGAAGATGATTGCGGCAGCGTGTGAAGAAGTCTGCGTACTCCTTCGTCTGGTAATCGGCATAGGTCCACGGATGCGATTTCCAGCCGCCACGCTGATAATGCAGCGTTACCTCGGCGTAAATGCCATCGCGTAGATAGATGCGATGATCGCGGTCTTTGGTCGTGGCCAGAACCAGTTTCGCCTGACTGATGTAGCCAGGGTCAATATTCACCGGCCGTGGTTCTTCAAGGTCGCGAGCGGCAGCGAATTCCTGTTCCCAACGGTTGCTCGCCAGCTTCGCCTCAACCACTTCAGCCGGATCGGTCAGCGGCTCAAACGCTACTAGCTTCTTCAACAGACCGGCGCCCATCGAAGATTCGTAGTAGCTGGTAAATTCAAAAGGAAGCGGATCGCTCTCCAGCGCAATTCCGCCCCAGGCCACCGCACACTTCTCAGTAGCCCACTGCAAAGCATCGGCATGGCGGCTGAAAATCGCTGCGATGCGTAGAACGGATTCCGGCTGCGCGATGGAGCCCATAAGTTATCCTTTCTAAATCAAACGCCCCCGTCACCATTGTTCACATTCCCAGTCTGCAAAGGGCGGCGAGGGCTGGTAACCCTCTATAGACCACTCGTTTAATTTCTGCCACACACGATTCTGGCAGTGCTGCGTGTTTGTGATCTGGCAAGTTCCGTTAAGCACCGCGTTATTCATAAAGATAGTGAACAGTGTCTGCATTTCTGCGACGCCGTAAAAACCGATGCGATCACTGCCAAGGCAGTCGCTTTGGATCATCCACTTGGCGAGAACCTCTACGTCCTCGCGGAAATCATTGCGAGGCGCACGACCTGGCGCTGGATCGCTACGAACCTCATGTGGCTTCTCCAAAAGTTCCTGAAGGTGTGTATAGGCGGTCTGCAATGCGTGGCCGACGCTTTCGATCCCCACTGCTTCGGAAATGCCTGAGAGTGAACAGTTAAAAACGGAAACAACCAGCGGAAGCAGTGAGGTGGAGAAGATCCGTTCTTCTACCGAATCAGTGGCCGGGATATGCGGCGACGCTCCCGCAGCACGGTGCATACCATGCATCAGGTCACAGATGCTTCGCCGGTACCAGACGGGAATTGTCGTCGCATGCTCCATGAGCAACGCACTTCGCTTTCCAGAACTAAAACTCACCCAGTCGCGGCGGCATCGGGTCCATCGTGAAAACGCTGGCGTCGAACGCGCGTTTTAGAAGCTTCTCGCGGCGGCGGGCGTGGTCGTCGTTGAAATAGAGATTCTGGAACTCACCCGGATCGTTCTGCAAGTCGTACAGTTCACCGTCCTCTACACCGTGATAGACGACGATTTTCTCCTGCGGTGTCCGCATCATCGTGCCGTACGACCGTTTGTGGGTCCACGCGTTGTAGTATTCGCAATACACATGTTCGCGGATGTGATCCGGGTCCGCGGCGCCTTGCAGAACGGGCTTTAAGGATCGCCCCTGCATGGCTGCCGGGATTTCGACGCCTGCCAGGTCAAGCAGCGTTGGCGCCAGATCGACCAGTTCGATTAAACCGTTGCAGCGGAGGCCCGCTTCGATTCCGCCCGGCAGACGCATGACCAGCGGCGCGCGGATGGCGGCTTCGTAGAAGTGCGGACCTTTCAGGTACAGGCCATGATCGCCCAGCATTTCGCCGTGGTCAGACATGAAGATGACGATCGTGTTTTCTTCCTGCCCCGTGTCGCGTAAAGCCTGCAACATGCGGCCGGTCTGATCGTCGATGTGTTCGATCATCGCGTAGTAGGCGGCTTTCACCTGCTGGTGATCGCTGTCTTTCATACCGCCCACGTGAAAGTAGCCCGGCGAATTGTGCGCCCACTCATGGTCAAGCTGCTGATACCGCGGTTTGTCTGAAAGCTCACCTTCGCGATACTCTGGCAGCGGCATCTCCGCCGGTTCATAACGCGAGAGATATTCCGCCGGCGGGTCGAACGGATGATGCGGCGCAAAGCAGTTGAAACTGAACATCCACGGCCTGTCGCCCTGCGACCTAATAAAGTCAACCGCGCGGTTGGCGCACCAGGTGGTCTGGTGATACTCCGTGGGAATGCCGTGTTTGATGTAGGGCGTGGAAGGGCCGTCGTAAAGCTGCTCCCACGTCTTGCCCTGGGCCGTCAGCCACTGCGTGTATGCGTTCTCTGGCCAGTCCGGCTGTGGATGATGCGACCAGTCGAAAATGGTGTAGCCATCGTCGCCGCGTACTTCGACCTTGCCTTCGCTACAACTTGCCAGATGCTGCTTGCCCGCCAGTCCGCAGGTGTAACCGTGGTCCGCCAGAATGCGGCTGATCAGGCGTTCTTTTGCAGGCAACGTCTGGCCATTCTGGCGGCAGCCTGTTGTGCGTGGGTAGCGGCCGGTCAGGTAGGACGCGCGACTAGGTGCACAAACGGTGCTCTGACAGTAGGCACGCGTGAAGGCGGCGCCATCGTGCACCAGTGAATCGATGTGCTTTGTACGAACATGCGGATTGCCCAGCGCGCCGATGGTGTCGTAGCGCTGCTGATCGGTGCAGATCCAAAGAATATTGGGGCGTTGTCGCATGGCGGCTCGCTTCCGTCCGGCGGCGTCGGCATCGAAGGTGATTTGTCCGTACTGGCCGTAATTTACCACACGATGTGAATTTGTACGCCGGGTGTAGGCAAACCGCAGCGGCTGAGCCCAGCAGATGCCGCAATGGTTATAATTGAAGTCGCTGGTGAAATTTCGTGTACGGGGGAGCCTGCCAATGGACCCGCTTGTGCTATGGTCGCTGGGGCTGCTTGTTCTGGGGCTGGTGTTGCTGGTGGCGGAATTCTTTGTTCCATCCGCCGGACTGATTTCAGTATCCGCCGCGTTATCGCTGGTGGCCGCGATTGTGCTGGCCATCATGGTTGATCTGCGGCTAGGTTTGTTCGTGATGCTGGTCGAAGCGGTCAGCGTCCCCGGCATTCTATACGGCGCCGTGAAATACTGGCCCAACACTTTTCTGGGGCAGTTGATTCTGATCCGTCTGCCAGAAAGCGATGAAGAAATCCTGCCCGAATCTCACTTCGCGCGCAAAGAACTCGTCGGGCGTTATGGCAAAGCAAAGACTAAAATGCTGCCCAGCGGCTCGATTGAAATCGCAGGCCAGACCTACGACGCCGTCAGCGAAGGGATGCCCATCGAAGCCGGCCAGACCATCAAAGTCGTCGCCGCCCGCACACGCCAGCTCATCGTCCGCCCTGTCGAGGCGCCGGAGATGGAAGAAGCGGAAGGCGAGGAAAAGAAGAACCACCGCGTAGAGCCTCATGATGGTGGCGACAGCGAAACGGCGGATCTGGAAAATATCGACTTCGATTCTCTTTAGACATTTGCTGATAAGAACCGTTCGCCTGTGGCTTGCGGTTCATTTAGAATGCACCTCCTCCCAGTTCCCCCGAACTCCCAAACCCGGAAGGGTCTCTAAATGCGCGACAAGATCCTGGCCGTGGTTCTGCTTGCATTCTCCGCAGTGCTTTTCCCGGCAGCCCCAGTTCAGGCACAGCAGCAACCGCAGCCTGACAGGCGATTCAAGGCCTGGGACCGAGACGGCGATAACCGGCTGAAACGCGAAGAACTACCCGAAGCATTGCGGCGCAATTTCGCGCGGGTGGACGCCGACAAGGATGGGTTCATTTCCGTGAAAGAACATCTCGACTTCACCCGGCAACGACAACGCCAGGCGGCCCCTGCGGGCCGCTTTGACGGCGTGCAAGTGATGAAGGATATACCTTACGCGGCGAACGAAAATCCACGGCAGACGCTCGATCTTTTCCTGCCGAAAAACAAAGGTGACAAACCTGTGCCACTGGTGGCGTTTATCCACGGCGGTGGCTGGCGTGCAGGTAGTAAAGATGGCGGCCTGCGGCGTGTCGGCCGGCTGGTGCAGTCCGGTGAGTTCGCCGGGGCGTCGATCGGCTACCGTCTCTCGGGTGAAGCCCAATGGCCCGCGCAGATTCATGACTGCAAAGCGGCAGTCCGCTGGCTGAAGGCCCACGCGAAGAAATACGGTTACGATGCTGACCGGATCTGCGTGTTCGGCACCTCTGCCGGCGGGCACCTGGTAGCGATGCTGGGCGTTTCTGCGGACGTGAAACCGCTGGAAGGCGCCCTGGGAGAACATCTGCAACAGAGCAGCAGCGTGGCGTGTGTGATTAACTTCTTCGGCCCTTCAAACCTGTTGACGATGAACGACCAGCCAGGCCGAATGGACCACAACGCGGCCACTTCGCCCGAGAGTCTACTGGTGGGCGGCGCCATCCAGAAAAACAAAGACAAGGCCCGCAATGCTTCGCCCGCAACGCACGTGACGGCTGGCGACGCTCCCATGCTGCTGATGCACGGCACGAAAGATCCTCTGGTCCCCTTCGATCAGTCCGTGCAACTGCACAAGCTGCTACAAGCGGCCAAAGTAGATGCGGTGCTGGTTCCCGTCAAAGACGGCGGCCATGGCTTCGGGGGCAAGGAAGTAGATCAGCGAGTTGACCAGTTTCTGCAAAAACATCTGCTCGGCAAAGAAGTCAAAGTGTCTGAGCAACCTATCGAATTAAAATAACAAACGACGAAGTAACTCACTGCTGGAGAAACAAATGCTAGTACGCCGGATCGCATTGATGACCTGGTTATTGTTGACTACCTGCTGCCTGATCCTTCATCCCGCCCACGCGGACGATCCGGTAAAAAACGCTGCCACGGAAGAAACGGTCCCGCCAGAGCCGCCTGAATTCCAGCCGCCGAAGCTTGAAACAGGCAAAACGGTATCGTTGTTCGATGGCGAGACGCTTAACGGCTGGGTGATGGAGAATGGTAAGCCGGTCAGCAGCGGCTGGATTGTGCAGGACGGCTGCATACACCGGGCGACACGCGGCGGCAATATCTTTTACCAGCAGGAAGTTGGTGACTTTGAATTGACCTTCCAGTTCAAGATCGAGGCCGGCGGCAACAACGGTCTGAAGTACCGGGTACGCAAATACAACGGACGGGTCTTAGGCTGCGAGTATCAGATTCTCGGCGAAACCAAGCCCAGCTTCAGCCGCGGTTCAACCGGTTCTCTATACGTTCTGTACGAACCCAACGAGAAGAAGAAGGCCAATCCTCCGGGCGAGTGGAACACGGCGAAGATCGTCGCCCACGGGCAGCACCTGGAACACTGGCTCAATGGCGAGCAGATTGTGACCGCCGACCTGGCGACCCAGGAGTGGCGTAAGCGGCTTTCCGAAAGCAAGTTCGCGCCGCACAAAGACTTCGCCCGCAATACCCGCGGCCGCATCATGCTGACCGAACACGGCAGCAAAGTCTGGTACCGTGACATAAAACTGACACCGCTGGAAGATAAAGAAATCCCGCCCCTCGCGCCGGCGCCCAAGCCAAACGTGGTTGTGTTTCATACGGACGACCAGGGCACGCTGGACGCCAACTGCTACGGCTCTGAAGATCTGTTTACACCGGCGATTGACCGCCTGGCGCGCGAAGGTGTCCGCTTCACCCAGGCATACGCGCACACCGTCTGCTGCCCTTCCCGGGCGATGTTGATGACAGGCAGGCACCCACAGCGGAGCGGTGTGAACGCCTGGACCCAGGGCAACCGCAACGGCGCGGTAGGCCGCAACATGGCGCTGTCGGAAGTCACGCTGGCTGAAGCTTTGAAGAAGGCGGGCTATAAGACATGCCTGTCCGGCAAGTGGCATCTCGGGGCTGCGAAGTCCCATAGTCCATTGAAGCAGGGCTTTGATGAATTCTTCGGCATCCTGGGCGGTTTTATCCACAACTACAACCACCACTATCTGCATCGCCAAGGTTATCACGACCTTTATCGCGGGGACGAAGAAGTTTTTGAAAAAGGCAAATACTTCCCGGATATGGTCGTCGAGCATGCGAACAAGTTCATCGAAAAAAATCAGGACACTCCGTTCTATCTGCACGTCGCTTTCAATACGCCTCACTACCCGGAACAGGCGGATAAGAAGTTTGACGATCGTTACAAAGACATGCCCATGCCGCGGCAGTCATACGCCAAAATGATCAGCACCACGGACGACCGTATCGGTCAGATTCTGGCGAAGCTTGATAAGCACGGACTGCGGCGTAACACCATCGTTGTGTTTATGAGCGACAACGGACATTCCGCTGAAGACTACGCGATTCAGCCAGAGAACCATTCCAGCGGCCTGCCCCAAGGCGAGAACTACGGCGCCAACGGCGGTGGCGGCAATACGGGCAAGTGGCGCGGCGCGAAGGCGACCTTCTTTGAAGGCGGCATCCGTGTGCCCGCGATCATCAGCTGCCCGGATCTCCTGCCCAAGCGTCAGGTGCGCAATCAAGCGATCACCGCAGCCGACTTCTATCCCACCGTGCTTGAGCTCTGCGACGTAGAACTGCCAGATGCAAAGTTAGACGGCAGCAGCTTGATGCCCATTATTAAATCCGCCAAAGCCAAATCGCATCACGACGTCATGCACTGGCAATGGCAGAAGAACTGGGCCGTGCGGCAAGGCGACTGGAAGCTAGTCTCAATGGGAAAACGTCTGTTCCTTGGCAAACTGACGGGCCAGGAACCAGAAATGAAGAACCACGCCAGCGAACAACCGGAACTGGTCAAGCAGCTTACAGAACTACACGAAGCCTGGGCTGAAGAAGTTACACCCGCCGAAGCAGAAACAACAGCCGCGAAGGACAACACCCCGTGAATAAACATCTCACCGCAATTTTTGCCTACACGCTCGCCGTAGCTTCCTTGCTGCTGGCCACCGGCGCCCATGCAGCCGAACGCCCGCCGAACATCGTTTTTATGATGTCCGATGAACTGGCGTATTACGAGCTTTCGCACATGGGCAATCCGTATATCCGCACGCCCACCATCGACAAGATGGCGAAAGAGGGCATGCGGTTCACGCAGGCTCTGGCGGCTGCGCCGGTGTGCGCGCCCTTGCGGGCGGCGCTGATGACGGGCAAGCACATGGGCCATAGCTCTGTGCGGGCCAACGACGGCGGCACACCGCTGCGGGCCGATGAGCAGACGATCGCTTCGCTGCTGAAAAAGAAAGGCTACGCCACGGGCGGCTTTGGCAAATGGGGCGCCGGCGGACGCGGTTCGACTGGTGTGCCGGAGAAGCACGGCTTCGACGTGTTCTTTGGCTACTACGATCAGGTTCACGCGCACTCGTTCTATCCGCCTTACCTCATTCGCAACAGTCAGGAAGTGCCTTTGAAGGGCAACAAGGGCGGCCGCGAAGGCGAGACTTACTCACACTACGAGATCATGAACGAAGCGGAAAAATTCATCCGCGAGAATCAGGACCAGCCCTTCTTCTGCTACCTGCCCATCACGCCACCGCATGGCATGTACGACATCCCAGCCAGCGACCCTGCGTGGGAGCAGTACAAGGACGATAAGTGGATGAAAGATACCTCGCTGCCGCAGGATGTGAAGAATTACGCGGCAATGGTGACGATGGTGGACAACAACCTGAAACGGGTTCTGAAACTGCTGCAAGAGCTATCGCTGGAAGACAACACCATCGTCTTCTTCCTGGGTGATAATGGCGGGCAGGACCGCTTCCGCAGCAAAGAACATCCACGCGGCTTCTACGGACCAAACGTGCATCCAAAGACCGGCGCCGAATTCCGTGGCGGCAAGGGCAATCTTTACGAAGGCGGTCTGCGGATTCCGTTTATGGTGCGTTGGCCGGGTAAGATCAAACCGGGTCAGGTTTCTGACCTGCTGTGCTGCCAGACCGATGTGCTGCCCACCCTGACTGAACTTGCTGGCGTCAAAGCGCCCGCAGGTATCGACGGGCATTCCATCCTGCCGGAACTTCTGGGCGCCGGGGCAACCGGCCGCAAGCAGCCGCAGCATGAGTTCCTGTATTGGGAGTTCGGTTCGCAGACCGCGGTCCGGATGGGCGACTGGAAGGCAATTCAGCCGGGCAAGAAACGCTCGTGGGAATTGTACGATCTGTCGAAAGACATCAGTGAGAAGAACGATGTCGCGGCGGACCACCCGGAACTGCTGGCGAAAATTCAGAAGTTCGCCGCAGCGTCGCACGAAGACGCCCGTCCCGGCAGTTACGCAGACCGTACGCTGCACGAACGCGATCGCCGCGCCAAGTACGGCTTCAGCGCACGACCTGGCAAGCCACGCAATCCGAACGCTTTCAAGCTCAGCGATAAGAATCTGCTGCCTGCCGCCCAGATGAAGCTCATCCGCTTTAGCAGCGAAAACGCTGGCGGGGGCCGCCGGGCAGAGCACGCTGCCGACGGCGACTCTTACACGCACTGGCACACGGAGTTCGCCGGCAAACTCGCCAAACATCCGCATGAACTGGTATTCGACCTCGGCGCCGAGCGGACGATTACCGGCTTTCAGTATCTGGCGCGGCAGGACGGCGGCTGGAACGGCGCCTTTGCCAAGACAGAATTCGCCGTCAGCAATAAGCCCGGTGAATTCAAAGAGACGGCCGCAACGGCCACGTTCGGTAAGATCCGCCGCCCGCAGGCAGCCAAGTGCGAGAAGCCCGTCACCGGCCGTTATCTACGGGTGCGGGTGCTATCAGAAGTCAATGGCGGCCCGTGGGCTTCCGCTTCTGAAATTGGCGTGACTGTCAAATAGCAGCTGAGTCAACAAAGCCCGGCAGGCGGACACTTCACTCCGCCTGCCTGACCACGCCAGGCAACGCCGGCTACTTGCTTTCGCCTTTGGCGGCGTCGCCAGTGATCTTGAAATCGTCCCAGGCGCTGGTGTCGTCGAAAGATCCCAGCCCGACGCGGCCCCATTTGAAGTTGGTGTCATGGGCGGTCATCACGGGCTTTTTCATGTCGTCGAAGTAGATTTCGATCAGCCCGTCTTTAACCTTGCGGACGATCTTGACGTTATGCCAGGCGTCGTCCCAGTTGGTGCCTTCGGTGGTGGTCTCTGAAATCTTGGTGCGGTCCGATTTGTTCACGATGAAGATCTGATTGGCGTGCGGATCGGCGCGTTTGCCCAAGTGCACGTAATAAAACTGCCCTGGATTCTGGTAACCGAAGAACAGGCAGCAGTCGCGGTGGTTGTAGTCTTTGTGGGTGCTGCGGACCTTAACGTTCAGTTCAAAGTCGCCGAACGAATGCCCCTTGAGCAACGCGATATTGTAGGGACTCCGGTGCGGCGGCTTGTATTTGCTGCGTTTATTGAACTGATGATAGGCATGCCCATCGCCTTCTTCGCGGATCTCCCACGACTTCGCATCGGTTGGCTCCCAGTTGCTGGCGCCATTTTCAAAGTCTTCGGAAAAGCTGATCTTGCCCGTTTCTTCAGCCGTCAACATCCCGCCGCCCAGCAGCAAGATGGAAAGGCAAGTCGCGGCGAAACGGAAGCATACGATGCGTTGCATGTTTAGAATCCTAGTTAGTGGGAGGTTAAAGACTGCTCAGTTAAGCCGGCAGCCCGTTCTATCAGAGTATCGAGATTAGACAGACGGCGCGCGGCGGGCAAGTGTGCGGGGTCGATGAAGACGCGTACGCGTTTGACAAAATCATCAAATTGCTTATTCGCCAGCGTGTGAACCACAGGCGATACATCCGCCAGTGAGCGGTATTCGGTTTCCTTGGGGAAGTAAATATCAACGTTGCATTCCACTTCCAGCTTCACCGGCGGCGCATCGAACAGGACTTCGTGCGGAAGCACTTGCACGTTCAGTTCTGCACTGAGCAGTTCCGCCAGGTGATTGCCACAACGCATCAGCCATAGGTAACCGCGGCGGGCAAGACGCGTATAAAGTTCGCGGTTCTGAAAGAAGCTGTACTGGCTCAACCGCTTATAAAGGCGCCGTTTCGCACCGAATAAACCGTCCAGCAATGGCGCCGCCGCAGTAGCCTGCGGAACATCCCGGCTGGCGGCCTGACAGAGCGTCTGAATCCAGGGCAGTTCGGCCATCGTCAGCACGTGGTTCAGGTCCAGCTCCGGCGCCATTTCAAAGAACGCCCGCTGCAGCATGGCCGTTGCAGAGCGGACGGTGTGGTGCCAGTAAACCTCGCTGAACATCACGTAGCGGGCAAACACCATCATCTCCGCCGCCGTACGGCCTTTCTCCAGAACCGCCAGCCCGTCGCCCGCCTGGTTCAGACACAGACTGCCGATCAGCCGCTGCTGGTCAAAGTTGCGGCCGTAGGGCACACCCGCGTGCAGGCTATCGCGCGAGAGATAATCCATCTTGTCGATATCAACAGGACCAGAAAGTAGACTCTCCAGAATTCTGCCCGCGGTGGATTCAGTCTTCCCGGAAAGGAGCGCACAGACTTCTTCCGGCTCAATCCCCCAGTCTTCGCGCAGGGCATCCGCCAGGCCGCCGCCCGCTTCGCTCTGCGTTAGAAAATTCCGCGCAAGATGTTCGTGCCGGGGAACACCTTCGATACGCAGATCTTCAATCGGATGGCAGAATGGCCAGTGGCCCACATCGTGCAACAACGCCGCCGTGATGAAAACTTCCGCATCGTGCGGGCCAACCACTTTGGCGAAGCGGTCGTCGTGCGCTAACTGCTGAAGATACAGCAGGCTCATTCGGTAAACGCCCAGCGAGTGTTCAAACCGCGAATGCGTCGCGCCGGGGTACACCTGCGAGACCAGCCCCAGTTGCGTAATCTGCGCGAGCCGCCGGAAGGCGCCCGTGTCGATCAGCCGCCTGACACGCGGCGTAAGCGGGGCGTCAATCTCACAAGGAATTCGCACCAGGCTACGGCGGTCATCCAGCGCGCGGATCTCCGGGATCTCATTCAGCGCAGACATCTTCACGCTTCTTTCAGCAGAACTATTTTCCAGGCAATGTCAGAACGTATTGCGTGCAGCCAACGGCCGCTACAACACGGGACCCATCACCAGAATCCGGACAAGAACGGTGACCAGCAGGTAAAAACTGTAGTGCAACCCGGCCATCGTAAAATCGAAATCGAAGCAGGCGAACGCCGCCGTCACTCCGGCGCCGACCATAAACGGCGCGATATAGAGCAGATAAAACGGCGTCATCGATTCCAGGCCCAGCCCCGCTTTAATGCCCGCATAGATGCCCCAGGAAACCGCGTAAACCACCGAACAGATCGCCACGCGAATCATCAACGACTGTCCACGATGAGGCTCAAGCTCTGCGTCGCGCAGGAACTGGTAACCACTGTAAGCCACAGGCGGCGCCAGGATAATGGCGCCCAGACCTAGCAGCCAGATCGACGGCTCTTCACCCTCTCCCAGCGAGAACCGGACAATCAGCGCGGCGATTACCACCGCGGCGATACTGCCACCAATAATGCCCATCAGCAGGGGCGTCAGCCGGGTTTCTTCACGGAAGATCGGCTTGAGAACGCCCACGCCCGCTTTGCCCTTGGGGCCAAAGGTCTGCGGCTCATGAACGACCACTTCATCTTTGGCTTCCGGGATTTTGATCTTCGTCTTACATTGGGGGCACGGGCCGGTCTGGCCCGCGAATTTATCGCTAACCTGGAAACGCTTATGGCAACCCGGACAAACTACATTGATGGGCATAGGAATATCGCGATGAAGTGCGCAAGATGGTGACGAGGCGATCGCCCTAGTTTGGCAGACTGCACCGCTTAGTCAATAATACCGCGTACATTGCAGCCGCTTTCTATTAGGCTAGAAATGATGACTAACGCCCTCCGCCCGGCATCACTAAAAACAAGATAAAGATGAACCAGTTAGACGCCATCCGATTTGTCTGCCCCCAGGGACATAAACTTGCCATTAGCCCGGCTGCGGCGGGAAAACCGGGGAAGTGCCCGCGGTGTGAAGCGAAGTTCCTGGTGCCAACCGTGGAAGAAGCTCAAGCCGTCGAGGCGGCCAACCGGCAGAACACCATCGAATTTCTCTGCCCCAATCAGCACCAGCTAAACGCCCCCCGCAACATGCAAGGCAAGCGCGGGCAGTGTCCACACTGCGGCGCCAAGTTTGTGATCCCCGTCTACGAAACACCCTCAGAAACCAGCCAGAACGAACTGGAAAGCGTTGATGAGATTGAAACCATCGACGACGTGGAAGAAGTTGAAGAGGTTGAAGAAGTCGAAGTCGTCGATGAACTAGAAGTCCTCGACGACTATATCCCTGAGGGCGGAGATGAAATTGATGCCGCCGGGGATGATGATTTCGCCCTTGGCGAAGCCGACGACGAAGAGCCGCCAGAGGCGCCGCTTGCAGAAGAGGCAGACGAAGATTTTGCCTTGGACGGCGATCTAGCAGAAGATGCACCACCAGTCGCGCAGACCGCGCCGCCAGCAGCGTTAGCAGCGCCCGGAGAGTTGCATTTTCTGGCGCCCGTTTTTCAGATGCAGGCGGACGGTCAACACGCGCAGATCACGTTGCGTGGCGGCCAGCAACTAACGGTCGCCACGTACATCGCCAGTCAATCTACCGCCCAATACGCCGTGTTTACGCAAGGTGACGACAGCGGCCCCTTTACCATCGTTATCTGGGAGACAATCGCGTCGGTGGCTTTCGTTGCGGGCGATGCCGACGCGGGTTGAGACGGCGAAGCTTAATACCGCGCCGCTTGGATCTGCTTCTTCAACGCTTCGGTCATCACTTCGATGGGCGCGTCGTGGCCGGTGAAGTGTTTGAACTGTTCGCCCGCCTGCCGCACGAACATATCCACGCCCGTCACGGTCCGGCAGTTCTGTTCGCGGGCGTTTTTAATCAGCAGCGTGCGTTCCGGGTTATAAACGGTATCAAAGACCGTCATAGACGATTTTAGATAACGTTTGTCATAAGGCGATTCGTCAACATCTGGGTGCATACCAATCGGTGTGCCATTGACGATCACATCCGCGCGGACATCGTGACGGCGTTCCCATTCAACAGCGGTGGCGCCCATTTTCTTCGCCAGATCTTCAGCCCGGATGAATGTCCGCGATGCGATGACAACGTCCGAGCCTGCCTTCACCAGCCCGTGCACAATCGCCCGCGCCACGCCCCCGGCGCCAAGCATCAGCACACGGCGCCCCTTGAGCGGATCGTCGCCGGCGTACGACTTGTAGCTTTCCGTCAGGCTGCCGATAGCGGCGGTGCAATCCGTATTGAGCGCCTTGGCGCCTTCCTTCTTCAGCAGCAACGTGTTGGCGGCGCCGATGGCGTAGACGGCGTCGGAGGTTTCGTTCGCGTGGGCGATGATCGCTTCCTTATGCGGAATCGTCGCGCTGAGGCCGCGGATGCCCAGGCCGCGTGCATCGCCCAGAAACGAATCAAGATCTTCACGCGGAACGCGGAACGGCACGTAAACCGCATTCAACTTCAATGCACGGAACGCAGCGTTGTGAATGACCGGGCTGAGACTATGCCCCACCGGATCGGCAATCACTCCAAACACGACGGTATCTGAATTGATGTTCTCGTAGTTGTAGACATCTTTCATCACACTATAGGTCAGCTGCCCCGGCGCCATCGTACGTTCGTGCGAGAAGGTAGCGAAGGTGAACGGCGCCCCGAACTTGGCCGATAAAATCCGCGATGGCGTGCCGATTTCGCCCATGCAAAGCCCGATGGTCGGGATGGTCGCCCGCTTCATCATGCTCAGCATCCGCAGGTTGTCCGACGGGCTATGCGCCTTTGTTGCGATTTTGATCACGTCCGGATCAAGCTGCGCCAGACGGTCGTAGACGGTATTCAGGTCGGCGGGTGTTTCCTGAAAATCATGGAGGCTGACGATGCGTTTGGTGTTGCCGTAACGCGGAATTTTGCCAGCGATGTCTTCTTCCAGATCGACAAAATCAACGCCTTCGGCAATCGCGGTCCGCAGGATCACCTGCCGTTGCTCTTCAGTGCCCTGCCATTTTCCCTGATCTTCCGCCCGGCGGCAGGTAATAATAACGGGCGTCGGCGCATCGGCCAGGAGCCGTTTTAGATTGACGGTGCCATTGATATAGTCCAGACGCAGCTCCACCAGCTTGGCGCCCATCTCCGCCATGTGCTTGTGTTCAAGAATGGTGTGCTTGTGCCGCCCGCGGCCGATGCTAACGCAGATCATATTGTTCGTAACGCAAAGGTTCGATAAGTGGGAGATTTCTAACGGCAGTCGTCCGGCCGTGTTGCAGTTATTGTGTCTACGGGGCTAAGAATGGTCAACGAGCTTGCCCGGCAGCAGGACTTAGTCGAGGCGAAATTCCTGCAGATTCAGCGTATCCAGCAGGCCATTTTCAATCCAGCCTTCAGAAGACCAGCCGCGCAGAAGGTTGTACCTGGCGATACATTCGCCCAGATCCGCAGCATTGATGCTTGCCGCCGGGTCGTCTGCCAGCGGTTGCGATAGAAACCGGGCAGGCAGCGTATCTTCCTGCGGCTGCCAGCCGGCGGCGATATTGAATTGTTTTTTGGCGGTTACGATTCGCTCCGCCATGCGCTGTAGTTCTTCCGCCGTCATGTCCCAGCCCGTTGTCAGCCGCAACATTCCTGCGGCAGCGGCATGAAAGTCGTCGAACACGCCGCGGAGAAACTTGCAGAGAATCAAAGAGTCCATCAGTGCCGCCTTGTCGGCCGTGCGGATTGCGTTAGCGGCGGAATCTGCGGACAGGCTCCGGCGATTCACTTCTGGTGAAAAGTCCGCCTCGTAGGCGCCGCTCCGGTTGTGGTCGGCGCCACGCGTCTCCACCGCAAATCCCAGGGCAAGCGTCTGCAATGCGCGAGGTTCATAACCCGGTATCTCCAATCCCTTTACATGGGGAGCAAACGAAGGCGCCTCGCCGCCGATCTGCCGCGCAAGCTCGCGGCTGCCCAGCGCCAGACGGGATCCGAAGCCCTCGTTTGCGCCAATCATCCGCAGCGCACGAAGCAGCGCGTCGCCATCTCCGAACTGCAGCCACGGCTGGTCCAGCAGGCCGCGGGCAACGCATTCCATGGCGAAGGCGATCGTGCCGCCAGCGGAGATGGTATCGATGCCAGCTTCATCGCACATCTGCGAGGCCTTCAACACAGTGTCAGCATCTGACACCCCGCACAACGGTCCCAGCGCGAATAGATTTTCGTATTCCACCCGCACACCTGCCTGTCCCTGATTATCCGCCTGAGCATCGCCAGCGCTGCCAACGCTATATAGATGTTCGCATCCGATGTTGCACGCCGCGCAGGATGCGCGGGTTTTGTTGTGCGACTTTGCAAGGGTCGATGGCTCTAACTTGGCCGCGTTTTCAAACGATCCTTGCTGAAAGTTGTGCGTTGGCAAGGCTTTCAGACGGTTGAACGTCATCAGGTTTGCCGCCGTGCCAAGTTCGCGGTATTTCTCCGTGGCTGGTCCCAGCGATTTCTGCGAAATCTCTCTGGCGAGTTGCGTTAGACCGGCCTGGTCCGCCCAGGTCACCCGCTTTGTTCCGCGGACTCCGGCCGCCTTCAGGTTCTTGGCGCCCATCACTGCACCGGCGCCGCCGCGTCCGGCGTGTCTGCCATCGTGCGAGATGGTGGCGTAATGCACCAGCCGCTCGCCCGACGGACCAATAGCTGCAAACCGCCAGTTGTCTCCACACTGCTGCTTTAACCGCTCACCGGCATCCCTGGCCGACATGCCCGACAGGTGACTGGCGTCCTGCAGTGACACGTTTCCGTCATCGATTAGCAACGTGCTGCGCTTCTGGCAACGTCCGGTCAGCACAATCGCGTCGTAACCCGTTTTCTTTCCGGCGATGGCGAAGCCGCTACTGGCAAGCGAATCGTTCAGACGCATTGTCAGCGGACTTTTACACACGACCGCGAACTTGGCGGAAGTTGTCAGCGGCCCGCCCACGAGCGGACTAAAAACAAAGGCCAGTGGCGCCGCCGGTGAAAGCGGATCGGCCGTGGCGCCGCCTTCCTGCCACAATAACCACACACCTAGCCCCGCGCCGCCGATGAATCTCCGCAGAACATCTTCCGGCAGCGAAATCCGCCGGGCGCTGCCCGTCGTTAAATCAACGCGCAGGTAGGCGCCGTGATATCCCGGAATCGCGCTGCGGTTGACGGACATATAAATTGGAAACCAATGTGAATGGCAAAATGGTGCGGCGGAGCAAATCAGCCGCCGGCATCGGCTGCCAGGATCAGCACGGTCTGACCATGACGGACATGGTGCAGCGGATCTCTGACAAACGCTTCACCATCTATATTAGCTAGATACCCTGGCGCAAGTCGCGTGCCCTGCAAACATGTATCCGCCCACTGCGGAAGCTCGCGGCCTGCTGCGGCAAGAACTTCTCCCAGCGGCAATTCTTCCGCTTCAAACTCAAGCACCAGCTGGCTGACTTCCGCGCGTAGCCGCGCCACGCCGAAAAACTCGAGCGTTACGCGCAAAATGAAGAAACCCCTGTGAAGATCTGGCGAAATCCTGGCGAATGTCGGCTGCATCGGACATTTGCAGCACCACTTTTAAGTGTCGCACAAAATCCATCGATTGCCACCCACCGCGTCGCTCGCTGACGCGTTTGCAAAGGTTGCGTTATACTCAAGCTCACGCGCCCCGCGTTTTTACCAAGGCACTGAACATGCGTTTTCTACTCCTGCTCATCATCTCGCTGGTGCTGCCTGCACCTGCCGCGCTGGCGTGCCAGACGCCGGTTTACCGCTACGCGATGTACCGCTGGCAACCGCGTCCGTATGAAGTCTATTGCTTTTATCACGGGAATCTAACGAGCCAGGACCGGGAAACTCAACAGGCGATTCAGAAAGCGGCAACAGGTCGATCCGCCGTGACGAATGTTGCACTGACAGAATTAGATGTCGCCGCCGACCCGGAACTTGTCCAAGCAGCCATCCCGGACATGGTTCGCCAGATATACCGCACGGGCGACCGCCCCGAAGGTTCCTCATATCTCATCATGTCACCCATCGGCCTCCCGGTTTATCACGGTCCGTTGTCGCCCGAAGAGGCGCCGAAGATGTTGACCTCACCGCTGCGTCGGAGGATTGCCGCAGAACTAGGAAAAGGCGTCGCGGGTGTCTTCCTGTTAGTTAAAGGTAAAGACACACCTGCGTACGACGAACCGCCCGAACCGGGCGCCCGGCCACCAGTGACCAACGCCATCGCACGGAAGCGTCTGAACCAGCTTGCTGCCGATGTGCAATCTGGCGATCTGCTGCCGCCCACGGAACCGCCCCCCGGCGCCAGACGACAGGCGTTAAAAGCCGCAGGCGCCGGAAGCTTCGACCCGCTGCCAGGAGTTGATACCGCCGACAATCCGCAGGACCAGGCACCACACCTTAACGGCGCCAAGCTGCAAACCGGTCCGCTGCAAATCGCCGTGATCGAATTATCACGCGACGATCCGCAAGAACAGTGGCTGTTGCGGATGTTGATGGCGGTCGAGCCGGACTTACATGAATTTGACGAACCCATGGTGTTCGCCTTTCTAGGTCGCGGCCGCGTACTGCCGCCTTACATCGGACAGGGCATCCATCCGCGGTTGCTTGAGACGCAGTTCAAATTCATGACCGGACCTTGTTCCTGCACCGTGGCGGACGAAAACCCGGGCGTTGATATTCTGATGACTCAGGACTGGGATGCCGCAGCTAAGAAGATGGCGGAACAGTTCGAAGGCGAAGAAGGTAGCGAAGCCGCCGGCGGCGAAGACTTCTTCCCCGAACTGCTGACGGGCGGTGAGAATTCGATACATGAAGATACCGGCTTCCCGGAAATGGCGTTACAAGCAACGCCGGAAAACGGCGGCGCCACCACTCACAGTCTGAAACCCGCCGCCACCACACTGACGCACGGCACACCGCCAGCAGCCGCCGCCAATTCAGTCGAGCTGTCCTGGACACCTAAGAAGCGGCTCGCCGATCCATACGAAACGACTTACACCTTCACGACGGATTACAGCTGGCTCTACCTGCTGGGAATATCCCTGGGTGTGCTGCTTCTGGCCGGAATCGTTGCGATGAGCGTAGCGACCTTTGCAACACGGAAATCGCAGCAGTAACGCCGCATGATCAACCTGCAAGATGTCAGCAAAATCTACCCGTCGCACGGCAGCCAGGTGCATGCGTTGGACCATGTCAGCATGCAGGTAGATGAGGGAGAATTCATCGCCGTGTGCGGCCACAGCGGCTGCGGCAAGAGCACCCTGCTCTCGCTGATCGGCGGGCTTGCGTTGCCCACTTCAGGCAGCGTAGTGGTGCACGGCGAAGAGATATCCGACATGCCTGCGGGCAGTCGCGCTGCCTTCCGCGCGGCGCACATCGGCTTCGTGTTTCAGATGTTTCACCTGCTGCCTTATCTAAACATTTACGAGAACGTGCTGACGGCTGCGGAAACGCAGACGGATGAAGTACGCGAGCGGGCGAATCAGCTGCTGGAAAACTTCGGCCTGTCATCGCGTGCGAAGCATCACCCGGCTGAACTCAGCGCGGGCGAACGTCAGCGAACCGCGCTGGCTCGTGCATTACTGAACAATCCTCCCTTGCTGCTGGCGGATGAACCGGCGGGCAATCTCGACCCCGATAACGCCGCGAATGTAATGCAACTATTGCAGCAATATCATCAGCAGGGCGGCACCATTCTGCTGGTAACGCACGATGCAGAAGCCGCCCAACAGGCTGGTAGAACCATAACGCTGCAAAACGGCCGTATCGCCGCGATCCATTAGCAGCGGTCCGTCGCATTTACTGGTGCTGCGTGACTTCAAGAAACCGCTGCCGAAGTTCGTCACAGACTTCAATGATATTGCGTTGCGGCAATGGTTCAGCAATGTTCCGGGCGGCTTCAATTTCGGCAGCGCGGTTTTCCCGCCCGGCTGGCGTCTCGCGTACGCTGCGTGCGGCGTCTGAAAGCGGTGTGAAGGCGCCGCCGTGGAGAAAATGCCCCTGGTCGCGTCCGCAGCGTTTCGATTCGTAAAGCGCTTTATCGGCGCGGCTGATGATGTCGCCGGGCTTATCGCCTTCAACCGCGGCGGCGACCCCCACGCTGATGGTCACGGCGAGCGTCTTGCCCTGATAGTCAAAGGTCGTGCTGCGTACAGCCTGCAGCAGACTGACGCCAACAACACCGGCATCGTTCAATTCCGTTTCGGGCAGGATGGCGACAAACTCTTCACCGCCGTAACGCGCCACAATATCACTGCCACGGACGTAACTACGCAGGACGCTGGCAACCTGGCTCAGGACAAAGTCACCCGCCAGATGACCGTGCGTGTCGTTGAATTTTTTGAAGTGATCGATGTCCAGCAGGACGAGTGACACGGGCGTGCCATAGCGGTTCCACGCAGCCAGACGCTTTTCCATTTCTTCGTCAAAGGCGCGACGGTTGGGCAGCGAGGTTAACGTGTCGGTGTGTGCTTTGGACATGTATGACTGAAGTTCGCTGGCTTGAAGTTCCAGCGTCGCCTCGGCCGTATCCAGCCGTTCCTGCAAAGCGCGGTTAGCTTCGGTAATCTTTTTCACCAGCAGACTGCCCGCATCTCCGCACGGAGCATCTTCGCTGTTGTGTTCAAACTGTTCTGCCAGACCGCTGATCATCTCGTGATGCCGGGACAGATCCCCTTTGAATCCTTGCGTAAAGGCCGCCAGCGCGTGCATGACGGCCAGCGATTGCGACGCCTGCGTCTGCGCGTCGTTTACCGGCGAAGGCCGGTAGACCGCAAATGCCAGCACAAGCCCCAACACAACGCCCACGACCAGCAGCACAGCGCCTAGCACTGCCCCCGTGACAAACGTGGAGGTGAAATTGGTGGCGATAACCAGCAGAAACGGCACAATACGACTCCCGGAACAAACCCTACTTCTTGAATGTAGGTTACTACAAATGGCAGGGAGAACCGCGTTTAACAGGAATAATTGCCAGCGCGTTCTCAAGTCGCCACAATGCATCGTATGCACACCACCAGGCTGTGAACAGTTCTGGACGTGGCATCCAACAAAATCCGCCTGGTATTTCCGCCGGGCGAAAAATCGCTTGTATGCCGCGTTCTATTAGTCAGAATCTCTCCACTTGTAACCGTTTGAAACGTCCACACATGCAAACAGAAGAGGATGCAGAAGCGTTGCAGGCGGCGCAAGAGCTGCTGAATGCTGAGCAGTATGCAGATGCGGCGCAGGCGTTTGGCGACATCATTTCCAGGTATGACCTGGGAAGTCCGCAGGACCCGCCATCGCTTTGCCGTGCACTGCTGGGGCGGGGCAGGGCGTTGTACCGGACGAAGGATTACGAGACCGCGATGGACGACCTGGACGAGGCCGTGCGTCTGGGCATGAAAGAACTTGAGCTGTTCCGCCTCCGGGCGGAAATAAACTACTTCGCCAGCTTCAGCCACGAAGAACGTCTCGACGACGCCAACCGCATGCTGGAACTCAAGGGCGACGAGCCTGACGGTTACTTCTACCGCGGCGACGCGTTGTCCGATCTGGGTGACTATGAAGCTGCAATTGAAGACTTCAACCACGTCGAACAACTTGGCGCCGCCACCAGCCGCCTGTTCTTTCAGCGTGGCAATGCGTATCGCGCGATGGGCGAAGAGAAACGGGCTCTGGCGGACTTCGACCGCAGCGCCGCCCTGCCTGACACCGACCCAAACCTTTATCACCGCCGCGCTCACTTTTACCAGAATCAGGATCAGTACGAAAAAGCCCTGGCGGACTTCAACAGCGCGATTGAATTAGAGCCAGACTCTGCGCGGCATTACCGCTGCCGGAGCGACGTGCTGTACGAACTTGAGCTTGAAGATCAGATTGAAGCCAACTACCGGGAAATCGACCGCATTCAAGGAAACGAGCAGAAAATGGCAGAAAACCGCTACCTTATTTTCGATACCGTTCAGGACCACTTTGGCCGCGCGAAGCTGGAAGACCTGGAAGTCATTACCAGAGAGTTCCCGCTGCGCAGCATGCCTGACATTCAGGTAGCGATTAACCAGCTAGGCGAGAGCGAATTTGAAGTGCTGCAGTTCTGGGCCACGCAGCATGGCAGCGACGCCGTCACGGAATTCAGTTCCATCTACATCAAAGACCGCCGCAATCCGGTGATCCCCGCCAACCCCAAGTACGAAGAATTCGACATCGGCGAAGACGAGAATTTCCGCTCGTTGAAAAACGGCGTCTGGCTGCTACGACGCAGCGGCGTGAACCTGCTGGCGTTGTTAGATGCAACACGTCAGAACTGCTACAACGTGCGGCTGGAAGTCGCCACACCTGCCACGGAAGATGGCAAGGCGGCCGCCCAGGCGTTCTTTGAGATGGTGGAGGCGGCCATCAAAGAGAGCCGCTGTTACCGGGGCAAGGTGCTTTCGCTGGAGCAGCAGGACCACTATTCCGGCACCACAGGCGGCATCAAGGTGCACCGCTTAAAGCCAGTTGCCCGCGAGCAGGTAGTGCTGCCCGCCGGCGCCGTGGACCTGCTGGACCGCAATGTCATCAACTTCGTGAACCGGCGTCAGCGTCTGGCGGAACTGGGCATGGCGACCAAGAAGGGCCTGTTACTCTACGGCCCGCCCGGCACCGGCAAGACGCACACCGTGCAGTACCTGGCGCACAACCTGGAAGGGCACACCACGCTGCTGATCACTGGCGAACAGGTGGGCCACTTGAGCGAATATATGGAGCTGGCGCGGCTGCTCGAGCCGGCGATTGTCATCATCGAAGATGTGGATCTGATCGCCCGTCACCGCGAAGAAATGCGCAGCCCGTCTGAAGAGCTGATGCTCAATAAACTGCTCAATGAAATGGACGGAGCCAAAAGCGACGCCAAGCTGATTTTCATCCTGACCACCAACCGCGCAAAGGTGCTGGAAGAAGCGCTCGCCGCAAGGCCCGGCCGCATTGATCAAGCGATTGAATTCCCGCTGCCCGATGAAGAAGGCCGCAAGAAGCTGGTGGCGCTTTACTCACACGGCGTCGACGTGAGTGACGAAGTGGCAGCGCACGTGGTTGAGAAAACACCGGCGGTCAGCGCATCGTTCATCAAAGAGCTGATGCGCCGCAGCATTCAGTTTGCCTTCGACCGTGATGAAGCGGCCGATAGCATCGAAGTCGCCGATGTAGACGCGGCATTGGACGAACTGCTGGTTGCAGGCGGTTCGCTCAACCGCACGCTGCTTGGCGCCCGTGACGGCCAAAAGACGCTGGGTTTTCAGTCGTAACAGTAACGCGTGAAGAAGTACCTCAGCCGCCCGGTGACGGATCTGCGTCACTGGCAGCGGCGGGATCGTCTTCCGGGGCGGGTGATCCGCCGGACTCAGCCAGTTGCTTGATGCTGTTCAAGCCGTTTTCGAAATCTTTGCCGATCATCGCGTCAAAGTCCCAGAATAGCATCATGACTTTTGAAGTGAGGTTGCTTTCGCCCTCCATCGTCCAGGTTACCTTCGTGCCGCCATCGACCGGCTCAAATTCAAAGGCCGCTGCGGGTTTATCTTCAAACGGTTCCGTAAAGTGCAGCGCCGTTTTGATCCTGGTATCTGGAACGCTTTCGACAATCTCCATCGTCCCTGCGCCGACGATTTCACTCTTCCACTCGTAGGCAGCGCCCTCGCCTGCATCGGGGCCGCTGTATTTGATCTCGATATCCGGGTCCTGCTTGAACCAGGGCGACCACTGTTCCCACTGGTGCAGGTCATTCACCAGTGGAAACACCTCAGCGGGCGCCGCGTCGATGACGATCGATCGTGTGACCTTCAGCTCATCAGGCTGCGACATTGCCGCGACTAGAAAACCGGCGATCAGCAGCAAGATCAGCCCTAGAGGAATACCAATAAACAGCAGCAGCTTTTTCGACATCGTCCAGCACTTTCAGGTGCGTGAATATGGGCGTAAATGATCCGGGAGAATGTCTACCGGTCGAAGCCCGGTCCCAACGGGCCACTGGGGAACCGGGGCGGCGTCGGCCGGGGCGGAATGCGGGGTCGCCCAAAATCGCCCGGCGTAATGGATGGAGCACGGGGTGGACGGAAGGTAGGCGCCGGAATCCGTGGCGGCGGGATGGGCGTGCGTGGCGGAAAACCGGAATCAATCGACCGGTCCGGGAAGGGCGATTCCATAGGCCGCATGGTGGGCGGCGTTACGCGAGGGAACGACGGGTCCGCCACATCGGTGCGAATCCGCGGCGCCGCTTCACCTTTGGTAATGGTTTCCCGTCTTGTATCAGATTCGTCCACGGCCATCAGAAATCCCGCCAGACCGCAGCAGATGCACATGCCCAGGCCGCCGCCTCCGGCAAGCAGGCCCAGACCAACCACGGTGATAATAGATGCGGTCTGCGATGGCTGTTTCGACATGATGGCGCCGCGTTAGCTTTGGATGTAGTTCTTCAGATAGTGATTTTCGACGGCAATCTGGTTGTACTGGGTTTTGACAAGATCGCCGATCGAAATCAGTCCTACTAGTTGCTGCTTCTCAAAGATCGGCAGATGGCGGATGCGTTTTTCGGTCATCAGCCCCATCGTGTTGGCGAGTGTATCGTCAAGGTCGCCCGTGTGGACTTCAGCGGTCATATAGTCACGCACAACGAGATCTTCGAGGGCGCCCTTGCGTGCGGCACAGGCACGGAGAATATCGCGTTCGGTAATGATGCCCACCATGTTGCCAGCGACATTACATACCAGCAAAGAGCCGCAGTTGTGTTCGACAAGCTGATCCACCACATCGGCGAGTGTGGCCTCTGGACCGATTGAGAAAACTTTAGGCCCTTTGCTATCAATGATTTCGCGTAGCGACATCACTCATCTCCTTTAGTCGTGAAGACCAGAATATCCGGCACATACAGATTAGATAAGGCATCGGCGCGATGAATGTGCCGATGCAGTGTTCAGGATACTCAGCACCCGCGCCAGCCGTCAAATTCTTCGCACCGCGATTCTGCAAACACCATGCGGAAGAAGTTTGTGGGAGGTAGAATTTAAGGTTAGGGAGTCACGCATCATGACGGCAATATCGCACCACTGGCTTACGAAGCAACGCATTGTATGCGCTGTCGGCCTGGTGCTGACGGTGGCCAGTTGCCGCTCGCTTTCGGCTGAACCCATCAGCTTCAACCGGCAGATCCGCCCAATTCTGGCTAACCACTGCTACGACTGCCACGGACCCGATGCCAAGCACCGTGAAGCTGGCTTCCGCCTGGATACCGCCGAAGGCGCCTTCGCCGCGCTCAGCGATGGCGGTGTGGCTTTCAAGGCTGGAAATCCCGCGCACAGCCAGGCGTACCAGCGTATCATCAGCCAGGATGCCGATACACGCATGCCGCCGCCCACGGCGGATAAGCAACTTACTTCTGCAGAGAAGGCGTTGCTGCTGCAGTGGATCAATCAAGGCGCCAGGTGGCAGCGGCATTGGGCGTTTGCGCCACCCGTGCGGCCGGCGCTTCCGACGGTGAAGCATGGAGATTGGCCGCAGAACGCCATCGACTTCTTCACACTGCGGCAGATGGAACAACGCGGCCTCGCGCCCGCCGGCCGCGCTGCAGACGCCGCCCGCCTGCGACGGCTTTCGCTGGCGCTGACAGGGATCGCACCGGCGCCGGAGGAACTCGACGCCTTCATCGCGTCCGGCCAACCAGACAAATACGAACGCGAAATCAGCCGGCTGCTGGCGTCCCCACGCTATGGAGAACACCTCGCCGCGATGTGGCTGGACCTGGCGCGGTACGCGGACACTCACGGTTACCACACGGATAGCCACCGGGAAATGTGGCGTTGGCGGGACTGGGTGATTGCTGCGTTAAACAACAACATGCCCTACGACCGCTTCACCATCGAGCAGCTGGCGGGCGACCTGTTGCCCGGCGCCACCATCTCGCAGCGGATTGCGACCGGCTTCAACCGCAACCACATGATCAATTTTGAAAACGGCGCCATTGCCGAAGAATTCCGCACGGAATACGTGATGGACCGCACCGTCACGACGGCGACAACCTGGCTGGGTCTGACGATGCGCTGTGCGCGGTGTCACGATCATAAATACGACCCGCTTTCGCAACGCGACTTCTACCGTTTCTACGCCTACTTCAACAACATCCCTGAGAAAGGCATTGATGGGCAGGGAGGCAACGCAGAGCCGGTGCTCCGCGCTCCGACGCCGGCGCAACAACTGCGGCTGGCTAGCCTCTCGCAGCAGCGGGACCTCCTTGCCGCGCAGATGAAGGCGCGGGAACGGGCCTCGCTGCCGGCGCAGATGCTGTGGGAGAAAAAACTGCAAACCGGCGCCGCCTTTCAGCAGCCACCCGGCGGCTTGCTGCACCATTTCACCTTGGACAAAGCAGAGGGCGCAAAACATCTTTTATCTGTGGATGAAACGGGAAAGCCCGCCGCTGCGATTAAGGGCGACGGTTTTCACCTACCCGGCAAACGTGGCGATGCGTTGGTGATGACGGGCGAGACGCACGTTGAATCGGCCGCTGGCGGCGTGCTTCACGCCTCCGATGCTTTCACCCTGTCGGCATGGGTGCAGCCCACTGTGGGCGACACCATGACCATTATCGCGCGGCGTGGCGATGCGGCGCCGGAAGCGGGTTACGAACTGCTGCTCAAGAAACGCCGCCTGACGTTCACCGCGGTGCACGCGGCGCCGGGCTACCAGCTGGAAGTGCACGCCGCCAGTCAGTTGCCCACGAACCAGTGGTCGCATGTCTGCGTGACTTATGACGGCAGCAGCAAAGCCAAAGGGGTGAAGCTGTTTGTCAACGGAGAATTGCAGCCCGCAACCGTCACTGCCGACACGCTGAGCGGGGATATCCTGACGGATTCGCCCTTACAGATTGGTCAACGTGGCAGCGGCACGCCCTTCCGCGGAATGCTTGACGAGATCCGTATCTACCCGCGTGCATTGACGCCGGGTGAAGTGGGCCTCGTCGCGGGTGGCGATCCCGTGCGGGAAATCATCGCCGTGGCGCCGGCTGAAAGAAACGCCAGACAAAGACGGTACCTGCGTCAATTCTTTCTAGAGAATGTCGACCCGGCCTTCAAAAAACTGCTGGGCGAACTCCGGCTGCTACAATCGGAAATCACGGCCACCCGGCGGCGCACGCCGACGGTGATGGTGATGCAGGAACTGCCAGAACCACGCCAGACGCTACTGCTGGAAACCGGCGACTACCGCAGCGGCAAGCAGCCAGTACAGCCCGGCGTTCCTGAGGTGCTTCCTCCACTTCCCGCCGGCGCCGCCCGCAACCGCCTGGGCCTGGCGCGCTGGATTGTCGACCGGCGCAATCCGCTTACAGCACGCGTGATGGTCAACCGGCTGTGGCAGCATCTGATGGGGACCGGCCTTGTCCGCACACCCGAAGACTTTGGTGTCCGCGGCGACCTGCCGACGCATCCTGCGCTGTTAGACTGGCTGGCCGTGGAATTCATGGATTCTGGCTGGGATATCAAACATATCCTGCGGCTAATTGTCAGCAGCGCCACCTTTCAGCAGACTTCCCACGTCAGCCCGCAGCGCTGGCAGTTGGACCCGGAAAACCGCTGGCTGGCCCGTGGTCCCAGGCAACGGCTTTCCGCCGCTGCTATCCGCGACAACGCGCTGGCTGCGGCAGGCGTCTTGCAGAATGAAATGGGCGGACCGGGCGTCTCTCCGTATCAACCGCCCGGATTGTGGAAGGAAATTTCTTACAATCCGCTAAACTATACGGCACAGGTTTTTAAACAAAGTCACGGCCCGTCGCTTTACCGGCGGAGTGTTTACACCTTCTGGAAACGTGCATCGCCGCCACCAGCCATGACGTCGCTCGGCGCCGTCTCCCGCGAAGTCTGCACCGTTACACGTGAAACGCCTGATACAGGATTGCAGGCGCTGGTGCTGCTTAATGACACGGGATTCGCCGAAGCTGCCCGGCTAACGGCCGCGCGGATTTTGCAGAACCGCCAACTCATTTCGGACGCGATGCGGCTGCAATTTGCTTTCCGCCTGGCAACTTCACGGATGCCCAGGCCGGAAGAACTCAACGTACTCACCCGGCAGCTGGCCTCGCTGAGGCGGCACTACCTGGCGAATCCAGCGGCAGCCAGCAAGCTGATCAGCGTCGGCGAGCACCCGCCCGCGGGACTGCCCGTGGCCGAACATGCGGCCTGGTCTGTGATTGCCTCCATGCTGCAAAACCTCGACGAGGCGATTTGTAACGGCTAAGTTTCTACCACCTTGCTGCTGCACAATGAGTACAAACCCGCGCTTCAGCCGTTTATATTGTGCAAAGATTTCGCCTTGCCCGAAAATGGTATGATGCATATTGGGGCGAGACAAACGGTTTCTACGTTTCATTCTGCGGTTGTTGAAGATGGCTGATCCCTTATTTTGCGTGGACCTATCAAGCGATGCTCGCGATTACCGGCACATGGCGACCGAGCCTGGGCTGGGGATGCTTGACCGCACAGGTTCCAACTACGCCATTATGCAGCGATGGTTCGGCAACCTGATCGCAGAGCCGGAGTGGCGTGGCAAAGATCGCGTGTACTTCTTCGTCAATACATCCGAAGGCGCGCGGATGGACGATGTTGAGTGCTATCCCGCCACCAAAGACGATCTTGAAGGTCCGCTGAACGACCAGTTGAAAGCCATCGGCGCCCGGTTGAAGAAGGCGCGGCCTGAAGGCGCTTCAGAGCAGACGCTCCATCGGCTGGCGCGTAAGACTTACAACGCACTTACGGCGGATCTGGAGCAGGGCGAACACGAACATTACTTCTTCAAATACCGGGAAGGACGGCAACCTTGGCAGCTGGCGTGGTGCTGGGGCTATCAACGGACCGACCCAGAGCCGGCAACTTCCGTCGTCTGCTCCAACAACGAATGCCAGCAACTGCTGGCCAAACGTCCGAAGCAGAAGGTGAAGTGCCCCAATTGCGAAACCTATAACGTCGGCCGCAAACCGCCCGCGTTCATGGGCTTCTCAGGACGTAGCATCGGCATTGCCATCGCGCTGTTGCTGCTGCTGTTGCTGGGGCTGTTTTACATGCTAGGACGTCCGCGGCTGGTGGTGACGCCTTCAACAAGCGAAATCGCCCAGGGCCGCAATATTGAATATAAGGTCCTGCATAAAAGCTGGCTGATCTTCAGCAGCGATGTCACGGAAGATATCGTGCCCGTCTCAAGCGACAAACGTGTGATCGCCTTTCCACCCTCGGGCGCGGTCGCCAAAGCATTGGCGCCGGGGCGTGCATCTTTGCAGTTCAAATACGGCAGTCTGAACACGGAAGCAACGGTCAAAGTCACCATTCCGCCGCCGCCAAAATCTATCACCATCGAGCCGGCCAATATCAAGCTGGCCGTCGGCGCCACCAGCGAAGTCAAGGTGATGGGCCATTACGACGATGCGGACCCTATCGACTTCACGCAGCAGGCGAACTTCCTGATTGAAGACGAAGCCATCGCCCACGCCCAGTACGGCCTGTTCGAAGGCACGGCGCCCGGCAATACGTCCGTCACCGCCACGCTGCTGCTTGACTCAGCCAAAGAAGAAACGATTGAAGCCACAGCCAAAATCAGCGTGGCAGAGGGCGACTATAAGTCTTTAGAGCTGAAGCTTGATCCTGAGAAAGTCGCTCTGGGCCAGAAAGCGGAAATTATCGTGACGGCCAAAGACGCCAAAGGCAACGAGTACAACGTCACCACGTCTTCACGCCTGAAAATCCTGGCTTCGCCGGAAAACAATGTGAAGCTGATGGGCGGCTATCTGATGGGCCGCAACAGTGGCGAGACTACATTAACCGCGACGCTTGGCGAAGCCGAAGGCGAACTGAAATTCACCGTGACCAGCGAATCCATGCTGGCGGGAGGCCTGCAGGTCGAGCCTGGCGATGTCACGATGAACGTGAACGAATGGCTGCCTCTGGAAGTGATTTCGCTGAGCGAAGAACCGATCACCATCAAGAGCGCAGACCCGAAGATTGCGGACCGCTATCTGGACACCATGCGGATCGTCGGACGCGCCGCAGGTTCGACCACCATGACCGTCTCGCAGGGTGATCTTTCTAAAGAAATTAAAGTCACGGTGACCGACGGCAAAGTCGTGCGGGTGGAGCTCATTCCTAGCCGCACCAACGTCCGTGTCGGAGAAATTGCGGATATCAAAGTTGTGGCCACCCTTGAGGACAACCGCCGGTTTGAGGTCGTGCCTGTGGCCGTTTCCTGGACGCAGCAGCCCCCGGCCGAATACGCGTTGTTCAACCGCGAGATGTTGCAAGTGCGTGGCGTCAAAGTCACGCCCGAAGAACAGGCCATCATCGGCGCCACGATTGGCGATTTCCCGCTGTTTGGCTACGTCACGGTCAGCCCGCCCGTCACAGCGCTGGCATCCGATCCGCTCGAGAATTTCTCGTTTGGCGTGCATCCGCCCATTCAGCTGGGAGCCGGCATGCAGTACCTGCGTGGCGGTTCTTATCTAGGCGATAAGGCGTTCCGCATCGGGCGGGATGGTCTGATTGTGGGCGATGGCCTGGGGCCAGATTCCGCCCTGATCCGCGCGGGACTCAAGCCCGGCATGGTTGTGACCGATGTTGATGGTTACAGCCTGGCTGGCCTGACGCCCGCTGAAATTCAGGAATACTTCCGCACGCATCCGTTCCGCGACGGCACACGCCTGGGTTATGTCAACGCTGACGGCAACACCGGCCGCTTTACGCTGGGCGGAAGTTCCGGCGTGTTTGTACAACCTGTGCGGCTGGTTGAGGTCCGCCCCTTAAATCTTTCTTCCGTCGACTTTAACGCCGAGATGCATGTGCAACTACGCGAAAAAGCGGAATACCGCGTCACCGATTCTACTGGCGCGGAACTGACTAGCTGGGCCGTGCTTGGCCCGCGAGAGAACGCTACCATTACAACGTCGAAAGTCCGCCGCAACGCCAGCGACGAATACAGTGTGACGGTGGAACGCCGCATTGGCGACGAGGTCAAGCGTTATCCGATATCCTTTAATCTGGTAACGGACGATTAAGCCGTTTATCAGTTTGCTTTCCATCGACTCCGTGGCGGCGACCATCGCCAGCGGACGCTACTTACTTAAACTTTCTCTTTTCCAGACGGGTGCTACAACGTGGGTTTTCCAGACGATCGCGACCGCCGGCTGATCCGGAAGGCGGAACGCACCGAGGAGCTTGCCACCGATCTTGCCAACTGGGTGGCCGAATATAATCCCGAGCGGGTGGAACGCGATCTGGCGCCGATCCTTTCTAGCGACGAGTTCGAACTCACGCAGCTTCGCCGCATGGCCAGCAACGTGTTCAGTTCCGCCAAAGTGCCCGTCGCCGCTGCCGTGTACGGCCCTTCGCAGGTGGGAAAGAGCCTCTTCGTCGGCCGCGTGCTACTGCCCAGCAGCGACGATTACAGCCCGCTGGGCCGCGATGAGCAAAGCGGCCCACCCGCCTACTTCCAGCACTTGTCTTTCGACACCGACCTGAACCCGCAGTCAGGCTCCAACGAAGCCACCGCCCTGGTCACGCGGTTCACCACCAAAGACCGCATCGCGGCCAGCACCGCGCCGGAATACCCGGTGATGGTGCGGGCGCTGACGCGCGCGCAGTGGCTCCGCGTGCTGGCCCGTGGCTTCCTGGTGGAGTGCGGTAAGAAGAGCACGCCGGATGTATGGACCGAAGATGAGCTGGAAAACATTTTCGAAGAATGTGGCCGCCGGTATTCCGACACAACGGTGGACCGCGGCTGGCGCCTGGACCTGTTAGACGCGTATTCGTACATGAAAGAGTGCGACCGCCGCGGCTTCCCGGCCAAAGAGTCGGTCGTTAACGGCCTGCTGACGCGTTATCCGATGAACGAAGAAGGCTACATCGCGCTGGCCGCCAATTTGTTCTGGGACAACTGGGGTTCGCTGACCGGCATGTTTATGCGCGTCAACGATTTCCTGACCCGCGTGGCTTCGCCCGAACATGACCCGGCCATTCTGACCCACTGGGCCGGTGTGCGTTACCTGCTGGATAGCCAGCGGGCCAAAGTGCACGAGCGCCGCAATTCACGCTGCTTCACCAAAGTGGACTGGGGCGATTTCCGGCTCAAACAGGATATGAGCTGGTACGTGCTTGGCTACGACGAAGGCCGTGGCGGCGGTCGCGAAGACCTGGAAACCATGCAGGCTTCCATGCTGGAACTGGTCATTCCCATTCTGCCGCACCGCTTAAGCGAAGACTGGCGGAAGGTGATCGAACAGATCGACATTCTCGACATTCCCGGTATGCGTGCCGGCCGCCAAGGCGCCGAGCAAGGCAAGCGGGCCAATGCGGAGACGGTTGAAGAGCAGATGGAAATCGTCAAACGCGGTAAGGTCGCCTACCTGTTTGAACGGTACACCGACGAACTGCTGATTCAGACACTGCTGCTGCTCGCACGCGGCGGCAACCTCGAAGTGACCGCACAGATGAAGTTCCACATCGACAAGTGGGGCAAAGCGCGCTACGGGCAGGAGAACTGGCCGCGGAAGGTCCGCGATGAACTGCCTGCGTTGTTCCTGGGGCTGACCGGTATCGACGAAGAATTCCGCAACCGCGACGAATACGCAGACGCCATGCTGTACGAAGCACGGCTCTCGCAACTGGCAGACGCGCTGGGCGACGTGATGCAGGAATTCGGCGGCAAAGGCAAGTCTTTCACCAACACCTACCCGCTCCGCTACCCCGGCACCTGGGACGCCAATGCCGAACAGCAGCGCAAAGCCGGCGCCGAGAAGTGGACCCATGCCGGCAACGCACTTCTGCAATCCAAAAGCGTGCAGGAGTACATGGCCAACCCGTCCGAAAAATGGGCGGCCGCTATGAAAGACGAAGACGGCGGTATGTCACTGATTGGCGAAGGCTGGCGGAAAGTCACCACCGCCGAGCGTAAGCAGGACATGCTGGAAAAGCAGATCAACGAGATCGAATCGCGGCTGAAACAACTTGGCAACGGCTGGGTGGTCAGTGCAGATTCAAACATTGACCGCAAACAGCGTGAACAGTGCGCCAAACGCGTGCTCGACTGGCTGACATCCGATACGCAAGCTGTTTACGACCGTGTCCGCGCGCTGGAGAAATCGCTTGGCTTCGACGAAGGCGATCAATGGCGCATCTCGGACTTCGCGGATATGCCCGCTAAAGCCAGCGTCGGCCGCCCGGAACCTCTGGAACGCCGTTTCCCGCGGCAGTTGCAGGAGTTCTTCCACGAGTGGGCAACCGTCACGGCGCCCAACGCCTGGGATGAATACACGTCGAAACACCCCGAAGGTGGACCGTGGCTTGGCGCCGAAGACTTCGGCCAGTTCACCCGTTACATGCGGGACTATTTCTGCTCCAAGGACACGTTTGACGAGATCAACCAGCGGTTGATGAAGGTCGTCAACCTCAAGCTCCGCGACGAAGCCGCTAAACGGCGTGCACGGCGGAAGTATACACGCATTATGCTGAACGACTTTGTGATGAACCCTGGCGTCAACGACGATGCGGCGCCCGAAATCAGCCCGGAAGATGAAGAAGAATTTGGCCTGATGGGCGCGTTCATCACCACCTGGAAACAGCGTCTGCCAGAAGTGCTTGCTTCGGGCGCCGGCGCCGAAATCCGCATTCCGCCAGGCAACGACGAGCTGATCGAACTGATGGAGCCGTACAACGACTGATCCGCACGTTGTACGACACAAAGCTTCTCGCAACCGAACTTCAATAACTTTTCAGTATGCATTTATTATTTGCCAACACGGGCGTTCAGATCGTCTGCATTCCGCTGCCTGCCGGACGACGCTTTACCACCGCGCAGATTGGCCACGGCTGGCAGTATTGCGTGTGCCAGTCTGTGGGAACCCCTGACGATCCGGAGAAGACGGTCCAGCGGCAGTACCACTACATCCAGTGGCAGATCATTCAGTCGAACGTCAGCAAACTTTTCCTGGCAGTCGATACTTCGCTGGGCGACCCGGAAGAAGGTTACTTCTGCGATGCATCTTCGCTGGCGGGCGATTTCAACGTCACGCTGGATGGATTGCTGGACCGCAGCGGTTCGCCTTTACAAGGCGCTCCCAAGGTGGAGCTGGTCTTCCGCGCGGCGACGGCCACCGCAGGCGAACCGAAGCCCGTGCACATTGTGGTGGACTTCGGCAACAGCCGCACCGGCGCGTTGCTGCTCGAGCTAAGCGGCGAAGTTTCGCAGGCCGCTGAAATGATGCCCTTTGAATTGACCAACCGCTATCTGCTGGACGGCTGGGACGACACGGGTGAACAGATTGGCAAACCCGCCGACCGCTGGTTTTCGTCGCGCACCAAATGGTGCAATGCGCCCTACCGCGAGTCGATGGAACTGATGAAGAAAGAGTTCTTCCGCGAAAAAGTGAAGGGCCTCTTTGGCAGCAAGCAGGTATCGCGCGAACGCGAAGTCACCGTGATGCCCGATCTTTTCGAAGACCTTTCGATGTGCCGCATGGGCCGCGAAGTGGACGACGTTAGCCAGATCATGCACGCCAAGGGCGACTACCGCACGGGCGTCAGCTCGCCGAAGCGGTATCTGTGGGCGTTCGACGATAGCTGGCTGGAAGGCGCCTTCTGGTACATGGCCGATCCGCACGACCGCTGTGGCACCGACACCTTCAGCGCCAAAGTGCAGGGGCGGCTGCTGAAATACATTCACGAGGATGACCGCGACTTCCTGCTGGAAATGGAAGACGAAGAACAGGTTACCGATGAAGCAGGCGGTTCCGAATCGCCCATCCGCCCACGGCATGCACCGCGCAGCCTGATGACGCTGGCCATCTACGAACTGCTGTGCCAGGCGTTCTCCTACACCAACTCGCTAGGCTATCGCAGCCGCACCAGTGAAGAAGCCCGCACGCGCGAAATCCGCAGCCTGACCATGACTTACCCGTCAGGCATGTTCCAGGAGGAACGCGAACGGTTTAAGGATCAGGTGCAGAAAGCGATCAACATCTTCGCCCGCACAGCTGGCCGCTTCCAGCGGCAGAAGCCGACGCTGACCTTCAGCATCGACGAAGCATCCGCCGTGCACCTGACCTATATCTGGGCGGAACTACGCATGCTGGGGCAGGACCCGCGGCTCTGGTTCCAGGCACTGGCCCGTGTACACACACCGCCCAAAACCGCCGCCATTGAAGGCGAGGGCACAGAAGGTGGTGAAGAAGAAGGCATGGTCGCCGCTGGCCGGCGCCGCAACCGGGGCAGCATGAAACGCCCCGGCAACCGTGGCGGCGCCGCCATGCAGCACGAAGAAGACGAAGGAAAACCGCAACAGGAAATCCGCATCGCCTGCATCGATATCGGCGGCGGCACCACCGACCTGATGATCGCCCGTTACCGCTTCCAGGAAGGCATCGACGATTCGATCGACGGCCGTATGCTGCATCAGGACGGCATCTCCACCGCAGGCGATCAGCTTGTGAAACGGATGCTCGAAAAGATCATCGTGCCCGGCCTGGCCGATCCGCTGGGTCTGGAAGAAGAAGATATTCAACTGCTGTTCGGCCCGGAAGTGCCCAAGAACCGTGGATTCGGTTCGATGCGTATCGACTGGGTCAACCGGCTGTTCCTGCCGCTGGCGCAGAAGTATCTGCAACTGGCAGTTGACGATATCGAAGACGAAGAAATCTCGCACACCGACCCGGAAGTCGTCGACCCCGTCGTCGTCGAATCGTTACAGGCGGTCTGCAATAAACTGCGTGGTTCCGGTTATTACAACGTGCAGCAGGACATGGGGCTGCTGTACAACAAGCAGGATTTTGAAGCGGTCGTGCACGAAGTGTTCGACGACCTGCTGTTCGACTTCTGCACGCGTATCGTCAAGCACCAGTGCGACGTCGTGTTGCTAGCCGGGCAACCGTCGAAGCTGGGATACATTCAGGATCTGGTCCGCACCTACGTGCCGCTGCCGGATTCGCGGATCATCCCGATGTACAACCACTACGCCGGCAACTGGTATCCCTATCAGGACAACAAAGGCCACGCGCCAGGTATCATCGTGGACCCGAAGTCCGCGGTGGTTGTCGGCGCCGCCATCGAGTTCCTGGCCCGCAACGGCATGCTGCCGCAGTTTAAGTTCAGCATGACAGGCAAGGAATCGGAAAACACGTACTACTGGGGCGTGATGACCGAATCTAATTCCACCATCCGCGATGGCCGCGTGCTGTTCTCGCCGGTGGATGAAGACACGCGTGATGAATGGACCGAATTCAACACCATCGCGCAGCGGGTCATCATCGGCCGCAAAATGGCGCCGGAGGAAGGCGCCCAGGCTTCGCCCATCTACGTGCTGAAGATGGACACCGGCGACCGCATTGGCCAGACCAACGTGAATGTCCGTATCCGCCGCAACCGATCGTCAGAAACGCGCGAAGAGCATCTTGAGATAGAATCGGTGAGCGGAACTGTCGCGGGCGAACCTGCTGTCGTGGGCGAAAACGTGCACTTCCTGTGGCGGACCCTGGCCGATGAGCGCTACTTCCTGGATACTGGTGGTCTGGACAATATTGAAATCCTGTAGCGTCCAGCCCTCGTCCGCCCCAACTTCGCACATCCTCCACCGCGGAAACAAACCATCACGGAGTGAAGCATGTCTTCCGGAGAACCTGACGTCACCGAATCCACAGACCCCGCCGCTGAAGCCATTGCCAGTTTTGGCAGTCGCATCGACGACACGCAGCAGCAGATGATGGCGATGTTCAAGCAGTTGCGGGAAGAACTGGAGACGCTTACCGCGCAGGTGGAGGAATATCAGTCGGGCCAGGCGGAACTTGAAGAAGCCGCCGCCGATGAGATCGTGGAAGTCACTTCATCGGCTGATGACAGCGGCATTGTCGAGGTCGAAGAGCCTGTTGAAGCGCCGCCCGCGCAGTTGTTACCCAATCAGCCCACCCAAGAAACCGGGGTCGATCCACCGCCCGCCGCATTTCCCGCGGAGCCCGCCCCGGCGCCAATCGTGCAGCCAGCGCCCGTCGCGCAACCAGCGCCGGTTGCTCAGCCGGTCAACATCGGGCCGCCTGCTGCGGTGGGCAGCGGCGACACCAAGCTAGAGCAGATCATCTTCGGTGAAGAACTAGCCGGGCACGACTTCCTGGCCAGCGACCGCCGCGAAGTGGTGCAGGGATTGCTCGCGGGTGACGAGACAGCCATGGCGCTAGCCGGGCAGCTACTGATTTTCCGCGCGGCCGACGCAGAAGCGATGCCCAAGCTGCTCATCGGACTAGGGGAAGCCTATTACGCCTGGCGCCCGCAGACGGCGACGATGCAGGATGAATTCCGCAACGCGTTAATCCAGTGGCTCACCCGCGAGTGTGAAATCATCGGCAGTAACCACCGCATCGAACTGGTGCAGATCGGCGACCGCTTTGAAAACAAACGCCACAACTCCAAAGTCCGCGGCGTAGAAGTCACGGACGTTCACGGGTGGGTTGTGGTCCGTGAAAATGGCAGCGTGTACACCAAAGCGCTGGTCACCGTCTCGTAACGGCAGAACCCTGACGGCCTGAGATGCGGGCCGCGGGCAGAATCTATTCCAACGCGCAAAAGTCTGGATTTTCACACCTGATGAAAACCTTCGAATGCAAAAACTGCGGTAACCAGCTCAAGCGCCCTTCGGCCCCGCTGCGATGCGACAAATGCGGCCAGGCGCGCATCGGTCTGTTCAAAGTCGCCGGCCAGACCACATCCCCCGGCGCCCCGGCGCCGACCGGCATCAAACGCCCACCTGCCGCCGGCAGCCCCATCGCACCTCCACCGCCACCACCGGGATCAGCACCGCAGGCCCCCGCACCGCCCGCCGCAACCCCCATTCAGCCACCCGCGCCGATCCAGCCACCCGCTGCGATTCAGCCGCCGGCGCCGATTCAACCTCCCGCCCCGGTACAGCCACCTGCTCCCGTGCAGCCGGCTGCTCCTGCTCCGCCTGCAACTCCGCCACAGCCGGCCGTTGCCGCAACGCCGCCACCACCGGCCGCGCCCATTGAAGCCGCAGCGCCACCTGCTGCACCGCCGGAGCCCGTTCCGGCCGCACCCGTTGAACCAGCGCCGCCAGCGACGCCCGACATTCCCCCACCGGCTCCCGCAGCAGAAAGCGTCGCACCAGCCGAACAGCCCGCGGCGCCACCAGAACCAGAGCCGCCCGCACCCACACCGCCAGCACCTGTTGCCGCTGAACCTGTTGCCGCTGAACCCACCCCAGCGGAACCTGTTGCGGAAACTCCGCCCACTCCACCAGCAGAACAGCCGCCTGCGGAACCAGAGCCTGTGGCGGCAAGCGAAATAGAAACGCCACCGGCGCCAGAACCGCCTGCTGCAGAGACTCCAGCTCCAGCCGCCGAGCAACCTGAAGAACCCGTTGAGATTGCCCGATCGACGGTTGCGCCTGGCGACACGCACCCGGTGGAAACGGCTCCAGCAGCCAGCGAACCAGAACCCCCACCGGCGCCGGAACCAGCAGCCCCGGAAATACCCGCACCCGAGGCGCCTGCCGCACCAGCAGAGCCGGTGAACACCAACATGTTCCCGCCCAGCGTCCTGCCGCCAGCAAATTCGCCGCCGGCCAATACTCCACCGGCGCCCGCTGCTGAAACGCCGCCCAGCCCACCCGTCGCACCAGAGCCAGTTGCACCAGAGCCTGAACCGCCTGCACCAGAGCCTGAACCGCCTGCACCTGAACCGGCGCCTGTTGAGAAACCTGCTCCCGCTGCGCCGGTTTCGACGGCGATTGACGTCCCGTCTCCGTCGGCCAAAAAGATCAGCCCCGGCGAAGTTGTCTGGCGTTATCCCGTACTGTTACCAGGGCAGGGGCAGGCGCGGTCTGCGCTGCGGAACTGCGTTGCTTCGGACGAAGATGGAAATATCTACGCCGCACTGGCGGAAGGTCTGGCCTGCATCGTCGAGGAAGACAACGAGCCGCAGCTTCAGTGGCACTACGAAACCGGCGCTCCTTCGCCCGGCTCCCCCGTCCTCGGCAGCGATGGCCGCATCCGGCTACACACCACCGATGGCAAACTCCACTGTGTCGGCGCCGACGGCGAAGCAACGCACGAACCGGCCGAAATCGGCGAACCGCTGGGCTGGGCTTCGCCCGTGGTCGATCACCGCGGCAACACCTACATCAGCGCTTACAAAGGCGGGCTGATCCGGGTCGACTCTAGCGGACAAACTTCCAAGCGGCCCCATTTCCGTTCCCGCCAGAAATTCGATTCGACGGGTCTCATTCACGAAGACACGTTGTACATTGGTTCTGAAGATGCGTTCGTTTACGCCATCGATATCGAAGGAACCCGCGGTTCCAATCTGTGGGATCATCTGGCTGATAAAGGCAAGACCGGCTGGTTTATCAACTCATCGCCGGCCCTCACACCTTCTAACGAACTGATCGTCGCGGGCCGCGATGAATATCTGTACGCCTTCCGCCTGGATGGCGATGAGAACTGGAAGCTGCACATCCGCGGTCAGATGCTGGCCTCGCCCGTGGTGGACAAATTCGGCAACATCTATGTCGGCGTCAGTCTGGTGAAACGCGGCGAAGACTCTATCGGCAAGCTGGTCTGCATCGACGCCAAAACGCGGAAGGTTGACTGGGAATTCCGCGCCCGCGGCCCGGTCGAATCGACACCCGTGATCGGCAACGACGGCGTGATCTACTTTGCTGATAACAGCGGGCATCTGCACGCGGTAACGCTGGCGGGCGAACCCGTCTGGTCGCAATCTATCGGCTGCCCTGTCCGCAGTTCCCTGGCCATCACCAGCCCGGGACGGCTGACCATGGGCGGCGACCGCGGGCTGCTGATCAGCGTCGCCTGCTCCTCGCAATCCACCTACGAAGGCGGCTGGCCCAAATACATGGGGGCGCCGTCGAATTTCCATCCTGGGCGTAATTACTAACCGCCGAGTTCAACAACACACATTCGCTGTGTCACTTCAAGCCGCTGGCATCCCCAGCGGCTTTTTTCGTTGCTGATGCACACTGCCGCCGTGCACTTCTAGAAGTACGAAACATTTCGTTGACTTCCTACGAAACAATTCGTATATTAACTGCGACTACAACATCGCCAGATTGATCGTTAACACTATGCCGCCTGAAAAACCGCAACCCACCGGTTCCGAATTAGAGATCCTCAACGTCCTCTGGAAAAAGGGTCCCTGTACGGTGCGGCAGGTCTTTGACGAGTTATCGCAGCACCGCGATGTCGGCTACACAACGGTGTTAAAGCTGATGCAGTTGATGAATGAAAAAGGCCTGACCAGCCGGGACGAATCTCAGCGCTCGCACATCTACCGCGCACGCATCCGCGAAACGCCCGTCAAAAAGAAACTGGTGGCCGATCTGCTTTCACGCGCGTTTGGCGGGTCGGCCACGTCGTTGATCATGCATGCGTTATCCGCGCAGCGTGCCTCTGCGGAAGATATCGCGGAGATCCGCCAGATGCTGGACGAAATGGAAAAGGACAGATCATGAGCGAAGTGGCTGATTGGCTCCGCGGCGTTGTCGAAAGCCCGCGACTAATTCCCGTTGGCTGGGCTTTGCTGCACTCGGTCTGGCAACTGCCGCTGATCGCCGCCGTGGTCGCAGGGCTGCTTTCGCTGGCGCCACGTGTTACGGCCAACACCAGGTATGTGACGTACTGTTGCGGCATGCTGTTGATGGCGGCCGCTCCGCTGGCGACGTTTCTGATGTATCTGCCGGGCGAAAACAGCCGCTCGTCCATCTTCGATTCTCGCAACACACTGGTTACCGCCACGGCCGCACCGGCGAATCCAGCCCAAGCCAGTATTGGCGGCGAAACTGCTCCCGCGGCGTTAGAAACCGCTGTCCGCGCCGAAGGCGATAAAGCGGCCACAGCCATCGAGCTAGGCAGCGAGGATGTTTCCAGCACGAATCAGCCATTACGAGTTTCAGAAGTGTTGCAGCTGATTCTGCCTTGGACGGCGGCTGCCTGGCTGATTGGTGTCGCGTTACTTTCGCTTCGCCTGGTAGCGGGATGGCTTCAGGTGCAGTCGCTGAGACGAGGTCAAACAGAGGCAACGCTTGATGAGTTGCAGATGCTCCATCGTTTGGCAAAGCGGCTTGGTATACGGCGGAAAATCCATCTGGTCCGGTCCCGCCTGCTGCAAGCCCCGGCAACTGTGGGCTGGCTGAAACCGCTGGTTCTCTTGCCTCTGAGTATGACAACGGGCCTGTCCGCCTCGCAGGTCGAAGCGCTGCTTGCCCATGAGCTGGCTCATATCCGCAGAGCCGATTACGCGATTAATCTGCTGCAATGTGTGCTCGAAACCTTGCTGTTCTATCATCCTGCGGTGTGGTGGATTTCAGCCCGCATCCGGGCGGAACGTGAGCATTGCTGCGACGACATCGCCGTGCAGATTTGCGGGGATCGCCATGATTATGCATCCGCGTTGCTAGAGCTTGAAGAATCTCGCAGCCACGTCAAGCTTGCCATGAATGCAGCCGGAGGGTCGTTGAAAACACGCATCGCCCGGCTGGCAGGAAAAGATCCTATGAATCACTCGTCACCCTGGGGAGCGTTAGGAATGTTCGCACTCTCACTCACACTGTTGGCTTCGTGCCTGCTGGCGCCTGCGCAGCCCGCACCGGCGACGGACCTTGAAGTCGCTATGGCCCCGCTGATTGCCCCGCCAGAGAAAGAGCCGGATAACGCGAAAACACCACCCGCCGCGCGACCGGCGTCTGTTCCTAAAACCGGCTCCAGCACGCCGCCAGAGAAGCCTATCCGTGTGAAGATGAAAGTGATTGACGCGGTAACGGGCGACGCGATCGGCGCCGTCATGATTCAGGCCGGCAGACTTCCAACCAACGGCAAAGACGAAATCACATGGGGCTATTCTGAGACACGCACCCGCTCTCGCACAGGCAACTATTCAACGTCTATCCGCTGGCACGGCGGTTGGACGGCGCGCATTGTCGCCGACGGCTATGCACCGCATCCCATCCTGACCGCCCGCAACGCGCCGGAGAAAGGCGTTGAAAAACTGGAGATGACCATCAAACTGGACCGCGGCCGGTTGCTCAAGGGCGTGGTGCTGGATCACATGGGCAAGCCGATGTCCGGCGCAGCTGTGTTTGGTGTCACACCTAGACACTTGAACCTGGCCGGTGGACAAGCGATTAACAGCTGGGATGGCAAAGTTGATAAGAACGTATCGGGCGTACTGACAGATGACAAAGGTCAGTTCGAAATGTACGCCGGCGCCGCCGAGCGGATCGCCATCTCGCATCCGCGGTTTGATGCCTGGGTAGCGGACATTCCGCCCGTGGGTCAGCCGTTTGAAGTCCGTCTGCCGGAACCCGCCCGGATTGTCTTTACCTTAGATGTGCCCGGCGCCGATCAGGATAGTGCGATTTTTTATCAGTTCCTTTCGCACCATCAGCCGCAGTTCAAAAGGGTTGAAACGGTACGGACCGTCCCGCTGAAAAACGGCGGCAAACTGGAACTGAACGCTCTGACGCCGGGCCGTTATCAGTTCTGGCGGTCCAAACGTCTGCAGGCGGGCAACATGGGCATAGGGGGCGCGCTGGATCATGTGTTCCTGGAATTCAAACCAGGACAGTCGCGCGAAGTGAAGATCGTCCGCAAGACCGGCGCACGCTTAACGGGCGAGATCAAACCGCCGGGCGAGGCGGAACTAAGCGGCGTGATCCTTACCGTTAAGTCCCTTCAGGAGAAGACGTCGCCCTTCAATCCCGGGCATAAGTATGTCGTTGCCTACGACACGCGCACCGTTCATGAAGACGGGAAGAACGGATTCAAACGCACCTTCACTACCGAACTACTCGAACCCGGGCAGTACAAAGTTAAGGCGGTTGCCTACGTGCCACTCACGCCGCAGCAGCAATTCCGTTCGGGCATTGTGCGGCCCACCTACGAAGCCACCACGACGGTGGTGATTCCCGCATCGGGTGAGGTGAAGCCGGTGACGCTGCAATTGAAGAAGGCGGTCTACAAGTAGCGTGTAAATCGCTGATGCGGCTGACGTACAAGGCGTGCGAAGCCAGCCTGTTTCTAACCCGACGCTTGCTCGTATTTGGGAACTTCCGGCTCTGGGATTTCTTTGACCAGGCGGTTAATGACGTCGTCGGGCGACATCCCTTCTGCCTGCGCCTGGAAGTTCGTACTGATGCGGTGCCGCAGTACGGGCACGGCGATGCGGCGGATGTCGTCAATGGCCACCGAGAAGCGGCCGTCCATCGCCGCCAGTGCTTTGCCGCCATTAATCAGAAACTGCCCCGCGCGGGGGCCGGCTCCCCAGTCCACCAGTTCCTGTACAAATTCCGGCGCCGTCGGATCTTTGGGCCGTGTCGCCCGGACCAGGCTGGCGGCGTATTTCACGATGTGCGCGGTGACGGCAACGGAGCTGACTAGCTTTTGTAGGTTTACAATCGCGCGGCCGGAGAGCACTTTGCGTACTTCGTAACGCTCGTTGCGTGTGGTGGTCGAAAGGATCTGCTCTTCTTCTTCCGCCGTAGGGTAGCCGACTTTGATGTTGAACATGAAGCGGTCGAGTTGTGCCTCGGGCAGTGGATACGTGCCTTCCTGTTCGATGGGGTTCTGCGTGGCAATGGTGAAGAAGGGTTCCGCCAGCTGGTAGGTTTCGCGGCCGGCGGTTACTTCGCGTTCCTGCATGGCTTGCAGCAAAGATGCCTGGGTTTTGGGCGGCGTGCGGTTAATTTCGTCGGCGAGCAGAATGTTGGTGAAGATCGGCCCTTCCACAAAGCGGAACGCGCGGCGGCCGTTTTCGTCCTCTTCTAGCACGCTGGTGCCCGTGATATCTGAGGGCATCAGGTCGGGCGTAAACTGGATGCGTTTGAAGTTCACGTCCAGGATCTTCGCCAGCGTGCTGACCATCAGCGTTTTGGCCAGCCCCGGTACGCCTTCCAGCAGGCAGTGGCCGCGGGTAAAGATGGCGGCGAAAATCTGTTCGATAACGTCGCTTTGCCCGACGATGACCTTTTGCAATTCCTGCTGCATCATCAGACGGTGCTGACGGAACTCCTGCAGGTACTCTCCGAGACCGGGTTTCTTAGAAGCCACAGGATTCCTTTTCGCACGTAGCGTGTAACGCAGCCAGGGTTCACAGCCGCACCGGGCAACTGCGAACAGGCGCCGCCACCATCGCGACGCTCTGATAAGGCCAATTTTACGTCACAACCGCTGCGTGGTTCAATGACAGGCGCCCCGTGGTTTCAAGCCCGGCTACCGCAGGATGGGTCCATCCGGCTGCGTGGCAATCGTGCGTGGACGCCAGCCTGTTCCCGCCGGTGCGAACTGCTGCGGAGTGACGGCCGGCTTTGCCTGGTAGTCGGCAGCCAGTCCGATCCAGCCTTCGTCGATCACCATCTGCGTCACCGCTACGTTGCGGATGTGAGGATTCTCTAGCACGGTCTGAGGCGTGATCTGAACGGGACGCTCTTTCGAGAAGACCGCGCTGAACAGCCCGCGGATGACAATCTGATCGCGGAAGCCAACCCGGCGCCCGACCAGTTCTACAAAGCCATCACGCATCAGCTTCACATCCAGCCCGTTGACTACCGGCTTGTAAGCGACACGCACCGCGAAATCATTCAGGCGGCGGCGACCGTTGTCGATGTAGTCAATCCGCAGCGTAAAGACAACGCGATCGTCTTTGAAGGCGATGGCTATAGGATCTTCGCTGGCGAATTTAATCACCACGTCTTCTGGCAGCGGATCGCTGGCGCCCTTCATCACGTCAAACTTACTCACCAGTTCGTCGTGCAACTCCTGCAAACCCGTTTCACGGCCGCTGAGCTGCAACTGTTCAATCGCGTTGTTAAGCACCGTCTGGTGCAACTGCACTGCGAAGACGTGGTTGGCCGGAGCGCGTGGCCGGGGCGTGTGAGCGGCTAACTGCTGCTTGCCGGCCAGGCGATACCGCACACTGATGTGCGATGACGTGGTCTGCATATCTACGGGCTTCGGGTCCAGGTTCAACTGGTTCAGTGGTGTCAGCACCTTCAGCTGAAAAGTCTGTTCAGCTTCCTGCAGCTTACTGCCCACGGACTCATCCAACTGGCTGGCGACGCGGTCGCTGAGGCGGACCTCGACGATGCGGTTCGCGCGGCCTTGCTGATCCGCACGTTGCTGGTCAGCGATGTGGCGGACCAGGGGACCGAGTAGCGGGATGTGATCAAAGTCAGAATCAACGCCAACCGTGCAGTTCCGGCTGGTGGCCTGCACCTCTGCATCCCACGAACGGACCCCCGTGCAGTCAACGGCCAGCAGCTTCCGGCCCTGATATTCGGCGGCGCCACGGTTGTGGAAAGTTACCGGGCTACGATGAGCCGACGTACGGCTGGTGACGGCGCCGGCGGCTTGCAGCTCTACCTTGATACGATTTGGATCAGGCTTGAGCACGAGCGCGAGGTTGGTATCCGCACGGCTGCGGCCATACACATTGGCGCCCAGAAGATGTTCTGCAACGCGCTGCGATTGGGCTTCGGGCTGCGGCAATAGTTGATTGAGGAATTCGCCCGAAACCGAAAGCCGTGCATTCGCATTGCGGTAGCTTGTTTCAAGACGCTGCCCTAACTGGCTGGCGTAATGGCTCTGCGCCCAGCGCAGATCGTGGATTCCGGCAGCCACATCGGCAGCGGTTTTGCAGCCTTCGCATTCTTCATAATGTTCCAGGTTCCATAGCAGGCTGGCGAAGTCGACCGGCTCAACCACCCAGTGAGAAAGCTCTTTGCCTAAAGCGATGAACTCTGGCTGCGAGAAAAACGCCTTGCGGTTCTCTTTGCTGCGTGCGGTGTGCAAACGGGTAATCACGGTGCGTGATACCACTGCCGGAGACAGCCCGCCGCGTCCGGCAGCAACTTCTTTTACCTGATCGAGTAATAGATACTTGCGCCAGGATTCGCCGTGCGTAAGCCGCTGCAACTGCGCTTCAACTGCGGCGACCTGTTGCTGTAAATCCTCGCGATCGACCTTGGCAGTGATTTTGACAGGCTGCGTCGATGATGCGACGGCATGGACGTGCTGCCAGACTTCGACCCGCCGGGCGATGGCGAAGGACGCGCGTTGCAGGGCAACGGTCATTGGCTGCTCATCGGTGGCCTGGGAAAGCGTCCAGGCTTCGTCTGCCAGCGTATCGAAGCGATTGATGCACAGGGCGGAATCTGTCGAACTGAAGGCGTCAATCTGCCCCAAAGTGCGTATTTCGGCTTGTAGTTTTCTTGCCCAGTCAGCGGTGAACGCGTGGGCTTCAAGCTCTTTGGCGATGCTGCCAAGCGTTGCTGGATAGGGCCAGACGCCAACACTTGCGTGGGCTGGCTGCACAACAGTACGAGGCGTCACGACACGTTGCGAAGCAAAGCCGGGGGTAACCGTTGTGGCCACCCGGGCGATGGATTCGGACGGGGCGGCGTTTGCCTGCTCCGTGATACGAGGCCATTCGGGGCCGATGTTCCGGGCGGAAGGATCGAAGGCGCCACCGTTTCCGTTCGCACTCCGGCGGGCCAGTGTGGCCAGCGGCGACGAATCGTAAGGGGCGGCGTTCGCATAATCTGGTAACGCGGCGAGGTTGCTTTTCACATCGACAATCGCGGCGTCGATGGCGGGCGGTGTGTAGGACTGAAACTGCGAAACGGGATCAACGGGTTTCCCTGGCGCCGCTAGTTCAATCTGCGGCTTGTCGCTCGCGTCGGCAAGCGGTGGATCGCCAGGGCGGCGGAACAGGCTGGTGTCAATCGTGTCACCGATCCGGGCGTAACGAAGGGAGGAACGTCGCACGTACTGCCGTGGCGCCGGCTTCGCGGGTGCAACGGGCGGATAAACCACCAGCCCATCTCCATTCTGAACGAAAGCATGCGGCGGCGTTGCTGGCGGAGCGCCGACGGCGGATGCATCGATACCGGTGGCATCAAGATCGGCAATCAACGAGGGCGTCTCTGGCTCTGCATCTTCGCTGCTTGCCGCTTCCGACGTTGCCGTCACATAACTTAGGGCAGCGTAATTCGCTTGTAGCCGCAAACTGCGCCAGGCGCGCGGCGCCATCAGCAGAATGACTGCAATGCTTACGATAACGCACAACACAGACCAGAAAGGGAACCGGGCTTTGTGACTCATCAGCTCTAGACTCCTACCCATCCAAGGGCGCAGCAACGCGGCGTCTTGCCGCAATCTATACACCTCTTATTTTCGGAGTATTCACCCGGCCAAAGGCAGTTGATTTATCGGATCAACCGATAAACTTCCCCAAAACCGAAGCTGCGGCGAGAGCATCTACCGCCTGCGTAAAACAGTGAAGATGGGTATGCAGCGCAAAGACCATCTGTTTTCTTCCGCGCTCTCGCGGCGCGTTCACCCCTGCGGCTGCATCTGCAGCACGCGCACCTCTTGCGTAAGGTGCGGCGTAGAAACGGGATGCTGCGTCAGGTTCCAGCCGTGCTGCTTAAACCACTGGATGAACTCGTTGCCCATAATGCGATTGGGTTCGCCCAGATACGCGGTGGCGCCGTCTATCAAGTGCTTGCGGATGAAGGTGTCTAAATGAGGCAGATCGCTGCGGTCGTAGAGAATGTCGGAGGCAATGACGATGTCAAACTTCTGCTGTAAATCGTCAACGCACCAGTCAACGCGTTGAACCTGCACCCGCTGCCGCCACGGCCACGCGTTGAGTTCAGCGAATAACAACGCCGGCGGTGCGAAATCCACCATCGTCACGCTGGCGCCTAATCCCGCCGCAACGCAGCCGGTCAGCCCCATACCGCAACCGATATCCAGCACGCTGCGACCCTGCAGCCCGCCCGCGAATTCTTCCACCAGAAAGCTGCAGAAGCCCGAGGCCGAATCCCAGGTTTCCGCCCAGTACGGCTGCCACTCTAGTTCTTCGTGAGACATTAGCATGGTCTCATCATCCAGCACGGTTTCCGGGTCGGCGACCCGCGTGAAGTTGAATTCGACATCGCCGAATTTCATCGCCGCTGTGGAGATTTCGTACTGGGATTCAATAGTCTGCTGCAGCGACTGAAGTGTATCAAAAGAAGGCATAATCTTTAGTCGTCCACCCCGGAACCGGCGCCGTCACTGGCTGCGGTGGATGGGGAAGCCGTTAGAGGTGAAGCTTCTGTCGCGGGCGAAACTTCAGGCAGATCCGCGGGCAGGGTGTCGCTGGCTTTGGCTTTGGCAAGTCGCTCGCGGACAAGCAGCAGGCGTGATTCTGCTTGCTCAACAACGCGGGCGTGTTCGAGTTCGCCACTGTATTTCTCAACAATTTTTTCAAATTTCTCGCGGGCTGCTGCATATTGTTTCTGTGCCAGAAGTTCGTCACCCGCGCTGATCTCGGCGGCTGGCCCGGTGGCGACAGGCGGCTGGTTCTTTTTGGCTTCGGCCAGCCGTGCTTTGGCAAGCAGCACATAAGGACGATCAGGGCCATCCACGTCAATCGTCTTGGCTAGTTCCTGGAAGTGCTCCAGGGCAGCTTCCGGGTCGGCTTCTTCTTTGGCAAGGCCCGCAGCATACAGCAGTTCGCCATCCGATTCTGGCTCCGCCCCCATCTTCAGGCGGTTCTTTGCACGGCGGTGAAAGATCTTCTGGTCAATCTGGTCAACGTATTCCCGCGCTTCATCGGCGTGCTCGCCCTCCGGGAAACGGTCCAGTAGTGGCAGCAGATAGCTGTTCTTGGCTGTGTTGAGTTGCGAAAGATCGTCCGACTCCATCAACGCTTCCGCCCGCGTTAGCAGTGTTTTCTCACTGGCGGGCCAGGCGAAGAAACCCACGACCGCCGCGATCAGCAATAGACAAACCACCAGGAACCACGGGCGTTCGTAAAGCGGCGGTCCGTCGAAAACAAACAGCGGCGTTTTCTCCTTCGGCTGTTCGGCTTGCAGCAGTTTGCGGGCTTCGTCATTGTCCGCAGGTTTGGCCAGCGGGCTGAATCCACCGGCGGCGTGCTCGGTCATGCTGACGCCTGCCGCCAGATTTTTGCCCGCGTGCTGAAACGCCAGCAGCACGGCGCCAGGTGCATACGGGCGGTTGGCCGGCTCTGGCGCCAGTAACTGTTCTACAATGCTGTCGATCCAGACGGGGCAGTCCAACACTTTGGCCGAAGGCCGCGGCGCCGGAGATGCAGCGCGCTGTTGCTGGAGGGCCTCGACCGTGTCCGCCCGGTGCGGTAGTTCGCCGGTAATCATTTCGTAAAGGATGCAACCCAGCGAATACAGATCGGACTTGATCGTAATCGCTTCGCCCGCAAGCTGTTCCGGCGACCAGTACCACATGGCAGGGGCAACGGGTTTTGCATCGCAGAAGGTGTTGCGCGAACGTTCCACGCGGTAATCAGCAATTTTCAGATCGCCCAGTGTGTCATCTATCAGCACCTTGGCCGGCGTGAGATTTTCGTGCACCAGGCCGAGTGTGTGCGCGTGTTCCAACCCGGTGCAGATCTGCCGGGCGTAATCCATCGCCTGTTCCCAGCCCAGGCGCCCGCGGCGGTCCAAGATGCTCCGTAGCGTTTCGCCGCTGATAAGTTCGTAGGCCAAATAGCCTTGCATGTTCGAGAAGCCGCCGCCGAAGCATTGCACCACATGCGGATGCTGCAGCTTCTTCAGCGCTTCTACCTCTTTGGCAAGCGCCTGTTGCGAAGCCTGGCTTTTATTGGCAAGCGGCGCCGGGAAGACTTTCAAAGCAACCTGCTTCCGATGCTTTAAATGAATCGCGCGGTAGACGTTACCTTGCCCATCGGATCGCAGCCTTTCTTCCAGCGCAAATTGCCCAAGCCGTGAGTTTGCCATGCTTCGGTGTCACCTTAATGAGTCGAACGGAAGCGTTGATTGTTACCGCAAGCCGCGTTTTTGACAATCAAACCGCTAGGGACGCCGCCAAGCGACCGATAATAACGATACAGCCTGATGTAGCGATTGCCCGGATGAAGGGCCAGTCGCAATCAGCCACTTGAGCCAGAAATGCCATTTCCCGGAATTCTTGATGCCGCCCGTCGTTGTGTTACACTGCCTGAGCCTTGTTGCTGCATTCGCCGTTGCGTATGCGGCCACGTGGTTTGCGCGGTGGCTGGCGCCACGCTTGGGCATGCAGGACCGGCCGGATGGCAGGCGGAAGCTTCACCGCCGCGATACGCCGCTACTGGGCGGTGTGAGTATTCCGGCCGGCATCGGGGCGACATTGATTCTCACAGTAATCCTCAGTGGCGGAAGCACTGTGTGGCCGGCGCTGTCGCCTGCGATGGCTGCGTTGTTCGCATCGGCTTGTCTGGTGTGTGCCGTGGGTGTGCTCGACGACTACCGGCCGTTGCGGGCCAGATTGAAATTTGCTTTGCAGATTGCCGCCGCGGCGCCATTTGTGGTGATGTATGGTCCGGCGGAATCTATTTCGCTGGGCGGCTTGGCGTTGCCGTTGAGCTTGGCGGGATACGTGTTTGTGGCGGTATGGATCGTCGGCTGTGTGAATGCTTTCAATCTGCTGGATGGAAGCGATGGTCTGGCCGGACTGACCGGCGTTCAGGCGTTTGCTGGCGTAGCGTGCCTGTCGTGGATCTCGGGCGATGTTTCGGTCGGCTGCTTCGCTTTGCTCTGTGCGGCGGCAGTGGCGGGCTTTACCGTGCACAATTTGCCACCGGCGCGAATCTTCCTGGGCGATGCTGGCAGCATGACGCTGGGGATGCTTGCCGGCGGGCTGACGCTGTTGGCGGCTTCGCGTGATGGCGGACTTTCGATGACAGCGCCGGCCGCGCTGCTCGCCTTACCGCTGCTCGATACTTCCCTGGCCATGCTGCGCCGCAAACTGGCCGGGCGTGGCATCGGGGCGCCAGACCGCATGCACATTCATCACCGCATGCACGACCGCGGATGGGGCGCCCGGAAGATTCTGATTGTCACAGGTTGTCTGAACCCCTGCCTTATCCTCGCTTCCGTTTCAGGCGTGCTACTTTCGACGGATATCGTTCCCGTTGCCGCCGCGATGGCGATGCTCGCCGCGCTCTACTTATTAAACGTCGGCGCCAGGTACGAATCGCAGCTGCTACTGGCCAGAGTTTCCAGCAACATAGCTTGGCTGCGCAACAAACGCAGTCGCGCGCCGCATCGTGACGTGCTGCCCTTCCCACCGCAAAGGACCGTCAGTTCGCATACAAGCGGCCTGAAGCCGGTCCGCAAAGCCGGTTAGCGTTACCGCTTACTTGCTTGCCGGATCGCGGCTTCGATGGCGTTTACAAGCTGCGTTTTGCCGGCCTTCTGCCATTTCACCTTGGCTTTTTCAAGTGCGGGAACCGAGTCCTTGCCGCCGATATCCGACAGGATCACCGCGACGGCTGACACCACCTGTGCATCGTCGCTGGTCAGATTGCCGCGTGCCAGCAGTTCTCCATTTTTGCCGGTCGAACGCATGAACGTGCGGGCCTGCTGCATGTTATCGATGTTGGCGACAAACCTGGCGAACGGCGCCGCCACCCGGCGGTCGCGTTGCTGTATCAGATACTGAAGCGATTGCACGGCAGCTCCGGTATGATCGCCGCCGGCGACAGGAACCGCGGCGTCTGCGATGGCCTTCTGCTGCGTTTCAGAAAGTTCAAGCTGTCGCAGCCAGATGATCGCCTCAGCCGCTTTGCCGCCCTGCAACTCACTAACATTGCCGTCAGCTGCACCGGCAGCCTGGATGTCCTGAAGTGAATGTTCGACCAGCGTCTCGAGCGGTGTACGAAAGCCTTGCAGAATGGTTCTGGCCTGCCTGCGGACACTTTCCTCCGGGTGATTGAACAGCGGCAGCACGGCATCCTGCGCCGCATCCGGCCCCAGCGCCGTTAGCGTCTCTGCCGCTTCTGCCTGACCTGGTCCCGGTTGTTTCAGCCGGTCCACCAGCGCGGGCGCTGCGGGGGCGTATTGAATGGCGCCGAGCACTTTCATGGCGGCGGACGCTGCATCGGCGTCGTTCTGCAACTTGTCTAGAAAAAACGGGCCGCTTGTTTCGTCTGCCCATTTCACAGCCGCCTCGTAGGCAGCTTGCCGGACGGTTGCGTCCGGGTTGCCGGTGGCGGCTTCCAGCGCGCGGGCGACCTCGGCCTGCCGCGACGGATTGACTTCGGCCGTACTGAACCACAACGCGGCAGCACGGGCCTCCGTCGCATCGGTTGACCGCAGTTGCTGAAGACGTGTGACAATGCCGCTGGTATCAGCCGCGGCATCCATCTGCGCGAGCAGCCGCTGCGCCTGGGCTGACAGATTCGCGTCACCGCCGTTTGCCAGCACCGTCAACGCCGGCCGTGCTTCAGGCCCGAAATCCTGCAGGGCTGCTTCGGCTGCGGCCGCCACGCTGGGATCATCATCGCCCAGCAGACGCGCGATCGTTTCCGCCGTGGCAGGATCGGCTGCACGCTGAAGAAAACGTATGCCCGCCCGCTTGTCCACGACGCCGCGTTCCATCGCGCCGGCGATAGAAGGCGCATCCGTAGCATCGCCCCAGTTCATCAGCACGCTACCAGCCGCGCGAGAAGCGGCGCCGCCAGCATTCAAGACGCGTGTCAGCGCCTGGGCGACTTCTCTGGCACGGCTGGTTTGCACCGGAGTTCGTCGCAGATATTCCACCGATCTCAGCTGTGCCGTATCGTCGCCGGTCCGTAATTGCACCAGGGCGGTATCGATGGAATCAATCACCGCTGCCGGCGCAATGCGTGGGCCGCCATCGGTAGACGGCGTCACCGCAACGCCATCGGCGGACACTAACGGGGGCGCCGGTGCAATGATACTTCCGTCGTCTGTCGCCACCGTCGCCGGGGCGTCTTCAGGGGGAGCAAGTTTTCCGGCCAGGATGACAACCGCGGCTGTCGAAAGCGCGGCCAGCAGCAAGCCGACCATGAGCCCGAAGATCATTAGAATCTGCCCCATGCTCATTCCGGGGCGACCACTTCCGCCTGTCATCGGCTGATAGCCCGGCGAGGCGGAACCCAACGAGCCGGGCGACGGCATAGAACTGTATCGACCTGCATAGCCGCCTGATTGCTGACCTGGCGCCGGCGGTGCGTGTTTGGGAATCTTCTGGGGCGCAACCCAGGTGCCATAGGTCCGGCGGATGATCTTGTTCCGCAGGACGATCAGCGTCAGCACGCCCAACACCGTCCCGATAGGGAAGTTCAATACTTGCAACACGCCCATAAACCAGCAGTAGCCATAGTTGCGGCGCCGCCGCAGGCAGTTACCCATCGCCAGATGCATGATGGCTCCGATGAAGGCCGCCACAAAGCCCGCAATGCCCGTCAAAAGCCCCGCCACGTAGAAGTCCGCCACGCGACCGCTGGCCGCTAGTTTGGTGAGCGTCAGCAGAAAGCCGAGCACGTTGATCGCAAAAATAAGCGAAACCAGTGCCAGAACACTTGCGAATATGTAGTAAACAATCGCTAGTGAGACGAGATAATTCTGCTCTTTGTCAGGCGCATTCATCAGCAACTGCCCCAAAGTAGCTGGTATGAAAGTGAACGAACCGGAACGATAGTGGCCGGTCAGGGCGCCCGTCCGCATTAGTCGCGGCTGGCGTCTGTTCCGGCGTTTCCTTCTTTCCGGTTGCCTAAGTCGTGCCGCTGATAAAGTCTGGCTAATCGAGCCGGCGGCACACCCAGGTGATATCCCATAATGATAAACCAGTTTCGGAACGTCTGCATCAGCGCGCCGTGCTTCTGCCAGCGACGGGCGCTGACATGGAGCGGTCCGTCCAGCAGCACAGGTCGCGTACTCCGCCGCAACTGCCGCATCAGGATGTAGTCTTCCATCAACGGCTCTTCTGGAAAGCCGCCCTCGGCCTGAAACTGGTCGCGGAGGATGAAGATTGCCTGATCGCCGTACGGCAAACCCCACCGTCTAACCCGGTAAGCGTTGCCCGCTTCAAGCCAGCGATAGATGCGGCCCGGGGCTTCAATCTTCTGATGAAACGCACCGTGCACCGCCTTGGTGGATCGCAGCGCGGTGCGGATCTGCTCACACGCCTCCGGCGTGAGCCAGTTATCCGCGTGCAGAAACAGCAGCACGTCGCCCGTGGCCGCATCGGCCCCGGCATTCTGCTGAATGGCGCGTCCCCGGTCACTTTGCACCACGGTGGCGCCGGCGTCTTCAGCCTGATTGATGGTGCCGTCGGTGCTTCCGCCGTCAACCACGATGACTTCAAACGCGCCGGTCGCCCGCGCGCGCTGCACGGCTTCAGCAATGCCCGCCACCTCATTCAGGGCGGGAATGACAATCGAAATACGGAGCGGCGTAACCGGCGAATCCACCTTCAACGTAGCCTTTCTGGATGAGCACCAGCCATGACCCAAGGCGGACTGGTTCCTGTAGCCTAGACCAGCCGTAGTAATTTATCTGATTTTCCCGCAAGAACCACGATGACCGCGCCGATAAATAATATCGTTGCGAGAGCAATAACCCACACAAACAAACGCTCTGAGCGATAAACGCTTCACCCAACAGAGCCATTCGCATTCCCAGGGGGGACGTCAGTCCGGCGCTGCCTACATCAAGGCGGCGCCGGACTATTTTCGTTTCTTGGGGCTCTCTTTAACCACCGACCACCGAGGTTACGACGTCTGACCGGCGGGTTCTTCGTGCTTCACGACTTCGAAGCCCAGGTCTTCGATCATGCGGTAGTCTTCTTCCGGCGGCTGGCCTTTGGTGGTCAGGTAGTCACCGACAAACAGGCTGTTGGCTGCGTAGAGGCCGAGAGGTTGCAGGCTGCGGAGGTGAATTTCGCGACCACCGGCGATGCGGATTTCGCACGACGGGTTGGCGAAGCGGAACATCGCCAGCGCCTTCAGGCAGTAGGCGGGCGTCAGATGGCGCGTGCCTTGCAGCGGGGTGCCATCGATAGGGTTGAGGAAGTTGAGCGGGATTGACTCGACGTTAAATTCGCGTAGTTCCAGCGCCATCCGGACCACGTCTTCATCCTTTTCGCCCATGCCGATGATGCCGCCGCTGCATAGCTCCATGCCGGCGTTGCGGACGGCGCCCAGCGTGTCTGCACGGTCCTGGAAGGTGTGCGTGGAGCAGATTTCGCTGTAGAAGTTGGAACTGGTGTTCACGTTGTGGTTCACCCGGTCCACGCCGCAGGCTTTCAGCCGTTCCGCCTGATCCGGGGTCAACAGCCCCAGGCAGGCGCAGATCTTCAGGTCGTATTTCTCTTTAATCTGCGGAACGATGGTTTCTACCGCGTTCATCTCGCGTTCATTCGGTCCGCGGGCCGAGATGACAATGCAGTACGTCTTCGCGTCGCGTTCGGCGGCGATACGGGCTCCGTCCAGCAGCTTATCGCGACTGAGGATGTTGTATTTGGGAACGGGCGCCTCGGACGTTTTCGACTGCGAGCAGTACGTGCAATCTTCGGGGCAGAGGCCGCTTTTGGCGTTCATCAGAAAATACAACTGCACCTGATTGCCGAAGTGCTGCCGCCGGATGCGGTAAGCCGCCGCCAGAATGTCCAGCAACTGTTCATCGGGCGCCGTAAGAATTTCCAGCCCCTGTTCTGGTGTAAGCGGGTTGCCGGCCAGCACCTGATCAGCCAGGGCGGCCCATGCTGCGTTAGCGGGGCTGGACGAAGAACCAGTATCAATCATGAAAGTCATTCCGGATGAAATCTTGTCGTGTGGCAGGGCGGCGGACGCAAGGTTTTCCACCACACCGATGGTTAAAGATGATATCATGGAGATACACGTCAGACCATCACCACGCTTCCCACCAAACCGCCAGGGCGAATTGCCGCTGGCAACGATGGTCCGGCCCCCTCATCGTGCTTCGCGCCGGTTCAGAAGTTGAAGATTCAGTCCTGAGATTTCAAACGGGCAGACACTGCGCCTTCATCGTTGCAGTTCCCGGTTTCAACGCGGATTTTTTCGTATGCAGTATCACCATTTAGTAAGAATTGGCCAGTTCGGGCAGGTTGGGCGGTTTTCAGGGGTCGATAGCAGCATCTTCCCCCGCAGCAGTCGCGTGGTCTGCCGCACTTCGCGTGGGCTGGAGATGGGCGAAGTGCTGGCCGCCAACACCAACCGCGGCGACGAACAGTTCGACGGCCAGTTGCTGCGCGGCATGACTACCCAGGACGAACTGCTGCTGACCCGGATCGAAAAGAATAAAAACCAGGCTTACCAGGCCTGCGCCGAACTGCTGCAACAGACAGGCAGCACTGCAGCGCTGATGGATGTGGAATTGCTGCTGGATGGCTCGTCGATGTTCTTCTATTTCCTGGGCGATCCGCCGCCCGAAGTGGACCAGATGACGGCGGAACTGGCTGACGCATACAACGCCAAGGTGCAGGTGCGCGAGTTCGCCACGCTGCTAGACACGGGCTGTGGCCCCGGCTGCGGCGAAGAAGCCTCTTCGTGCGGAACCGATGGCGGCGGGTGCAGCAGCTGCGGATTGTCGAGCGGCTGTTCCAGTTAACCCGCTGGTGGATCAACTACGTTTTGCGCCCCTTGCGTTCCCGTTGTTAGAAACATCCCGTCCACCCGTCACTGCCTGTTCTCATGGCGAAAAAACGCTCGAAGAAAAAACTGATCGAAGCCGCCCGCGGGGGCAACGCCGAAGCGTTCGATACGTTGATGCGGATCGTCCGCGATGACCTGGCCAGTAAGCATGGCGGTATTGAATTGCCCCAGGTGCTGGAACTGTGTAACGATCACGAACCAGTTTACCGCCGAATTGGTCTGACCTTAGCCCGCGATGGAGAATGCCAGCACGAAGCATTCTATGACCAGGTAGCCAGAATGGTTGCCGATATCGACGAGAATGTCCGGTTTGAAACCGCACAATTCATCCGCAACTGCGCCGGATGGACGGACGAGGCCGCTGTCGGAACGTTATTGCAGGACAAAGCGGGTCGTATCCGCGAAGAAGCGATGCAGATCGCGGTGCAGAAAGAGTGGCTACGGCCCGGTCTGGTCACGATGCTGGCGGGTGATGAGTGGTGGCACCTGCGTCATGAGGTTGCCAAACTCAGCCATACCCTGCCGCCAGAGTTAATTGTCCTGCCGCTGTTCGACCGTCTGGCGGACGACAACGATGAAGATGTCCGCACCGCTTCGGCTGTTTCGTTGAATAGCCTGCTGGTGGGCGGCGCGAATTTTGACGACGCCATGACGCCGCCCCAGGCCGTGTTGCAGAAATGTAACGAGCGGATCACCGACATCGCCGCCCATCAGACGCCGCTGATCCGCGAATGGCTGCAAGAGCGATGCGGACGGCACATCGACACCACGGAGCTGGAAAAATACGGCGCCGTGCTGACGCATCCGCGCGAACTGGAAACGCTTCCGCGGGCCTTTGGTGTTGAAGAAGCCGTCGCCGAAATACTACGCGTGCTTCACGGCCCGGCGCCGCACGCCGCGGTGCTGCTGGGGCCATGTGGCAGCGGCAAAAGCGCCGTGATTCAGGAAGCCGTACATCGCCTCGCCGCTGCGGCCAATGACGATCCCGACGCAGAACCGTGGGTGGTGCTGCGCGTCACGCCAAGCGAGTTTCTCACCGGCACCAAATACCTGGGCGAATGGGAATCCAAGCTGTCGAAACTGATCGACCAGATCAAAGCACCCAAACGCGTCGTCCTTTACGTGCCAAGCATTGAAGAACTGGCCTGGGTCGGACGATCGAACTCCTCCAAATCCAACATCGCCTCGGCGCTGGCGCCGCACATCGAAAGCGGCGCCGTCACCATTGTGGGCGAAAGCACTGAAGAAGCGTTCCAGAACGGCCTAGGCGCCACGCCCTCGTTACGGCGGTTGTTTAAGACGATTCCACTCAAGGCCGCCAAAGAGGAGCAGACGCGTGAGATCGTTCAGCAGGTGCTGGATAATCTTTCGCTTAGCGCGACGCCGACGTTCATCGACCGTCTGATGGAACTAGGCGGCTTCTTCCGCACAGACGCCGTCCAGCCCGGCGCCTCGGTGGAACTGTTGCGGATGGTCGCCGGTGAGAAAGAGAAGGATGCGCCGCCGCTGGCCGAACCAGACATCCTGCGTGCGATTGGTTCCTCAACAGGCATTCCAACGCGACTGCTGGACGACTCACAACCGCTTGACCGAACGGCGATGAGGGAATTCTTCGAGTCCAAAGTCATGGGTCAGGCGGAAGCAGTCGACGCGGCGGTCGATCTGGTGACGCTGGTCAAAGCCGGACTGACCGATCCGGAAAAACCGTTCGGCGTGCAACTGTTCATCGGGCCAACCGGTGTGGGCAAGACGGAACTCGCGCGGGCGCTGGCGGAATATTGCTTTGGCGATGTGAACCGCCTTCACCGCTTTGATATGAGCGAGTTTTCCACCTACGATGCCCACGAACGGTTGATCGGCATGGGCAACCGCCGCGGTGTGCTGACGTCTGCTGTCCGCGATCAGCCGTTTTCGATCCTGCTGTTTGATGAGATCGAAAAGGCGCATCCGAATGTCTTTGACCTGTTCCTGCAAGTGTTTGACGCCGGGCGGCTGACCGACTCTGACGGCAGAACCACGGACTTCCGCCGTACGATTATTGTGCTGACCTCCAACGCGGGATCCAGCCTGGCCGATGGAGAGCGGATTGGCTTCGGCGGCGGCGAAGGGCAGGAACCGCGGATGCAGACCAACCAGAGCAAAGAGCTGGGGCGGATCTTCCGGCCGGAGTTCTTGAACCGGCTGGACCGTATCGTCAACTTCCGCCCGCTCTCGGAAGAAACAGCCGAAAAGATCGCCGCCCGCGAGCTATCCGCCGTACTGGGCAGAAGCGGCATCACCCGGCGGCAGTTGTTTGTTGATATCGATCCGGCCGTTACACCGCTGTTGCTGCGGGAAGGTTATTCACCAGCGTTCGGCGCGCGGCCGCTGAAACGTACGGTCGAGCGGATGGTGCTGCTGCCTCTGGCCCGCGCGATTGCCGTCGGTCAGGCGCCGCCGGGCTCTGTGCTGTCGCTGGGTGTGCGTGGCTCATCGGTGCATGTTTCGGTCAGCTCTGGAGATGAAAGCGACGAAAATCCGCAGCCAGAGCACGCCAGCGTCAGCGATGTGAAGCAGCGGGCACAATCATTGGCCGCCAAGCTGGCCGATGTCCGCGATCAGGCTGCCCGGCTTTCGGCCCACAAGTCGGAACTGCTGGCTCGTACGTCGGAGCCGGGTTTCTGGGACGAAGCATCCGAAGCACGCCGCGTGAACCATCAGATTTACCGGTTCGACGAAGTGCTGAACAGCCTAGAGCGCCTTTCGCAGAATGTCGAAGGGCTCAGCGAACATCTCGCCCGCCACGAAGTGCCGCACCGCGATGTGCCGCACCGCCGCGACCAGTTGGACGAAAACGAAGCCCGCGCGGCGTTGTTGAACTATCTGGTCACCACCCGTGACTGGGCCAAGATGGGCGACGCCTTAGTCTCACTGAAGCTAGTTGCGTCGCAGGGCAAATCGGCACATCCGGTCGAACGCCTGGCGCGGATGTATCAGAAATTCGCCACGCGGATGGGCTTTGAGGTGGAAGTGCTCAGCGACCGCCGCGTGAAGTCACCGCCGGATGATTCGCTGGTGCTGGCCATCAGCGGCGCCGGCGCCCACGCGCTACTGGCCAGCGAAGCAGGTCTGCATCAGGTTTCGCGCGGGCGTAGCCGCGACCGCGATCTTGCGGTGTATTCCCGCGAAGTTGTGCGGGTGGATGTAGATCTGATGGACATTTCCGCCAGTGGGCTTTCGTCCGAAGAAATCCAGTGCGAAATTAAAACGCTGAAGAAAGCCAAGGGGCGGCTGCTGCGTTCGCCTTCGTTTGAGGTCAACCTGCTGCACCGTCCGTCGATGGCGTCGGTGCACGCCTGGACAGGGGGCAGTAAAGATTCGATCATTGAGCGTCTCGCTCCGCTACTCGAAGCCCGTGTGGCGGATGTCCAGAATGGTTCGGCTGAAACCACGCAGCAGGTGCGGCGTTACCGCCTGGGCCCTGTCCGCAGCGTCCGCGACCACCGCACAGGCCACAAGTCCGGCCGCCTGGACGCCGTGCTGGATGGCCGCCTGGAGCCATTCCTTGTTACCAGTTACCAACCTATCCAGTCCGTCAGTGATTAATTCACACAGACAACTTTGCCTTTAACTTTGTGAAGCCAATGCCAACCGCCGTAGAATTTCCGACCACTCAGACAGAGATTGCTGGCGTTTCCGTCGCCGGTCTAGCCAGCGAATTTGGAACACCCCTTTACGTTTACGACGCTGCAAAAATCGTTGAACGCATCAACGACCTAGCCGCCTTCGACGCCATCCGCTACGCGCAGAAAGCCAACTCGACCTTGGCCGTGCTGGACCTGATGCGCCGCAATGGCGTGGTGGTGGATGCGGTCAGCGCCGGCGAGATTCAGCGCGCGTTGAAAGCCGGATTCAAGCCCGGCGGCGAGCACCCGGAAATTGTCTACACGGCCGACATCTTCGACGCAGATGCTTTGAAGCTGGTCGTAGAACACGGCATCCCGGTCAACTGCGGTTCGCCTGATATGATCAATCAACTGGGCGAAGTGGCGCCGGGCGCCAACATCACGCTGCGGATCAATCCGGGCTTCGGCCACGGGCACAGCCAGAAGACCAACACCGGCGGCGAACAATCCAAGCACGGCATCTGGCACGATCAACTGGACGAATGCCTACGGCGGGCCGATTCGCACGGTGTCGCCATCACGGGCATGCACATGCATATCGGCTCCGGGACAGACATGGAGCACCTGTCGCAGGTCTGCGGCGCGCTGGAACAGGCCGCATTGACGGCCGGCCGCAGCATCACCACCATCAGCGCCGGCGGCGGACTGCCAGTGCCTTACAAGGAAGGCGAGAGCTTCGTCGACATCGGCCAGTACTTCGACCTGTGGGACGCCAGCCGGAAGCGGCTGGAAGAAGCGTTCGGCCACAAAGTGCAGCTTGAAATCGAACCCGGCCGTTATCTAGTCGCCGAATCCGGTTCGCTGATCACCGAAATCCGCGCCATCAAGCAGATGGGTGGCAACACCTTCTATCTGGTGGATGCAGGCTTCAACAACCTCGCCCGGCCCATTCTCTACGGCGCCTATCACCCGATGGCCATTGCACCCGCAACCAGTTCGCCACGTAGCGAGCATGAAGTGGTGGTCGGCGGCCCGCTGTGCGAATCCGGCGACATCTTCACCCAGGAAGAAGGCGGCTTCGTCAGCCAGCGGATGCTACCCAAAGCAACCGTCGGCGAGCATCTTGTGATCGGCTGTGCCGGCGCCTACGGCTACGTGATGTCTTCCAACTACAACAGCAAGCCCTTCGCTGCCGAAGCGATGATCGTCGATGGCAAAGCCCACCTGGTCCGCGCCCGGCAGACGTTCGAAGACCTCATCCGCGGCGAAACCATTCCAGGTGCGTAAGCAGGCCGCATTCTTACCCTCTCCCGCGCGGTGGGAGAGGGTGCATGAAGCGCAACGCTAAGGCATTGCGGGTTGCGGAGAGAACATCTCGTCCGCTAACCAATCTTCTCTTTCAGCGAATTCAATAGATTCACCGCGTGCCCGATTTCCGCTTTCTGCCGTTCTGGCTCCTGCGGGATTTCACGCTCGATGGTCAGCGGCCCGGTGTAGCCGATTTCGTCGAGCTTGCGCAGGTAATTCTCCATACCTACGTCGCCTTCGCCCAGTGGTACTTCCTGCCCCCATTCCTGACCGGGGTTTTCCGCCCACTTGCCGTCTTTGCAATGCACGCTTTTGACGTAGCCGCCGATTTTGCCGAGCGCTTCAATGGGTTCGCCCGTGCCGTAGAGGATCATGTTGGCCGGGTCGAAATTGACGAACAGATTTTCCCGCTGCACATCAGCGATGAACTGCACAAGTCCGTCGGCGGATTCCTGGCCGGTTTCTAAATGCAGCGACTGATTCAGGTTTTTGCAGTGGTCGCACACATCGCGTGTGACGGTCAACACCTCCTGATACAGCGGGTCGCTGGTATCGTGCGGCACAAAGCCCAGATGCAACGCCACCACATCGCATTTCAGCATGCGGGCAAAGTCGGCAATCTCTTTCATCTCCTGCGTGCGGGCCGCACGGGTCTCTGGCGGCACGAGGCCGACGGTCTTCTCGACCGTGGGAATGTCGGCATAACTTTCGCCTTCAAATCCGCCAAAAACCGCCGTCAGGGCGATGCCGGCGTCTTCTAACTTTTTGAGGAAGGCAGCGGCGTTTTCCGGCGTGCGGGTTTCCTGGGCGGGGGCGTGCAATTGAATGGTGGGCACGCCTAGTTCCTGGGCGACTTCCAGCTTCACACCCAAACCCGCATCAATACTGGCGAACACGCCAATCGGCCACTTTTCCATCTGTTTGCTCCTTATCGCCCGCCCCATCAGCCGCACCAGTTACGGCAGATGCACACAGACACCCGAAAATTGAAACGGGCATTATAGCGGATTCACCAATGCTTAAAGGCCACTCCGCCGCAGCATCTTCCACGCACTTCGAGGCTTTTTCCGCTCATCTTCCTGCTGGCTTGTCAAGCCCCGGAAGGTTGTCATTTGTACAGTTAGCATTGACCGCTTGACCACCGGGCAGGGGTCAAGTAACACTGATTGGATGTAGCGATGCGGGTGGGCGGCAAACCACCCCATCACAACGCAGATTCTTTCTAAGAACCTGGAGATTTAAGAATGACAATCACTCGTGTTGGTACGAACGACAAGTATTCGCAGGGTTGGGGTCTGGCCTTTGGCTCTGGCGACGCTGCGAAGGAAGATACCAAGAAGAAGGAAGCCAAAGCTTCTAAGAAGTCGACGAAAGCCAAAAAGAAAACGGGCAAGAAAAAGAAATAATCATGGTTGCCCGCACCTTCTGCCTCGCCGCCGGTCTGCTGTTGTTTGCAGCGGCCGGCGCAGCCGGGCAGGAAAAATCTAATTTGCCGCGTGAGGGTGTTTGGAGCATCCGCCTGATCACCACCGCGCATGAAGAATACAAGGGCACGCTTGAGATCCGCTTTGCGGATGAGACGTACGTGGACGGGAATATCACCTGGAAAGTTCCTGTCGGCGAACCAGACGAGCGGTTTTATGGCTCTCAGACCGAAGACTTCGGGCTGACCCTCCACGCCTCCTATGTGGGCGATGAAGGCAGCGAAGACGACCCCGCAGAAAGCCGGTTCAACCGCGAGTACCGCGACAACGCGGGCGAATACGAAGCAACCGTTGCTGCCGGCGGCAGAGTGCTTCGTAAAGGCTCCTGGAACCTGGATGGCGCCACGGGCGGTTACTGGTCCGCCAGATGGCTACGCCCCCTCGAAAAAGCGGAACGCAAGTAAAGTCACACCGTTAAACGTGGCAATTACTGGACCGCTCCGGGCAGCGTCTCGATAAACGCCCGGATCTCGTCGCGGACCCGCCGGTAGTGTGGCATCGCTTCTTCGTCGGTTTTTGCATCCGCCGACAGGGCAGGCGGGTCATCAAAACCCACATGCACCACCTTGGTGTTTCCGGGGAAAACCGGGCAGGTCTGGTCAGCGTTGGAACAGACCGTCACCACCACGTCCAATTCTGCATCAACTTCATCCAGAGTCTTGGAAGTGTGTGCAGAAATATCCACGCCCGCTTCTTTCATGGCCGCAACTGCCCGCGGATTCAGCCCGTGCGTCTTCGTTCCCGCCGAATATGGCTCTAGCACGTCGCCCTTCAATTCACGCGCCCAGCCTTCGGCCATCTGGCTGCGGCAGGAGTTACCAGTGCATAGAAACAGAATCTTGAGTTTTGACATGAATTCAAGTTGGGATCGAAGTTAGCGGGCATCACTTCACACCCACGCGTGCAGGTGTAGAATTAAAGCGGGTAAGTTAACGCATTCTACTGCGTAACGGTTACCTGCTGAAGTAAGCGCGGAGAACGGCATGAGACGGACGCTACTAAAATCGAAAATCCATCGCGCGACGGTCACGCAGGCCGATCTGCACTACAACGGTAGCGTGACCATCGACATCGATCTGCTTGAAGCAGCAGATATTGTCGAACACGAGCGGGTGGACATTTACAACATCACCTCAGGCACGCGCCTTTCCACCTACGCCATACCCGGCGAGCGTGGCTCTGGCGAGATCTGCATCAATGGCGCCGCCGCCCATCTGATGAAGCCGCAGGATCTGGTCATCATCGCTAGCTACGCGGAGTTTGACGAAGAAGAGATCGCTTCCCACCACCCGGTTGTCGTGCTGGTCGATCAGCACAATCAGCAGGAAAAAACGGTCGGCTCTCCGCCCGACGCGGATTAGGCGCCACACGCCGTCGCATCCTTGCGATGCTGAATTCATCGCGATTTCTGTATTTGCGGGTGCGCGGCGGCTTTGCGGAAGAAGTACAATCGGGCTGAATTCTCAGCCATCCGCAAACTTCTGGTGTGCCCGCAATGAGCAAGTCTTCGTTACCTACGCGCCGTCGTTGTCTGCAACTGCTGACCGGTTTAGCCGTGGGCGGCGCCGCCTTCCACCGCGCGCTGGCGGCGCAGATGGAAAAAGCGGACACGATCACGGCCGAGATGATCGCCGAAGCGGAGTGGATCACCGGCATTGAACTGGATGAAGACGAACGCAAAGAAGCCGCCCGCTGGGTGGACGGCGCCCGCAACAGCATTAACGCTCTGCGGCAAGTGGATGTCGGCTATGAGGTGGAACCGGCGCTGCACTTTAACGCGGCGCCCTTCATGCCCCGTGCCAGTCAGCCACCGCGGCGCACCGCGAAGATGATCGAAGCGGCAGCCCCCGCGCGACCGCAGCAGGATGAAGACCTCGCCTTTCTACCCGTCACCGAGTTAGCGGCGCTGATCCGCAGCCAGAAGGTAACCTCCACGGAGCTTACAAGGCTGTACCTGCGGCGGCTTAAACAGTACGACGCGGCGCTGCACTGCGTGGTCACGCTGACTGAAGAAACCGCCCTGAAGCAGGCAGCCGCCGCCGATGCTGAAATTGCTGCCGGCCGGTACCGCGGCCCGCTGCATGGCATTCCGTGGGGGGCCAAAGATCTGATCGCCTGGCCGGGTTATCCGACCACCTGGGGCGCCACGCAGTTTGCCAATCAGATGGTGGAAACCAAAGCGACGGTCGCCGCGCGGCTAGAAGATGCAGGCGCCGTCCTGGTGGCCAAGCTTTCGCTAGGCGCGCTCGCATGGGGCGATCGCTGGTTCGGCGGGCTGACTCGCAATCCCTGGAACACCAAGCAAGGCAGCAGTGGATCGTCTGCGGGAAGTGCAGCCGCGACGGCAGCCGGGCTGGTGGGGTTTTCTTTAGGAAGCGAAACATTAGGCAGCATCATTTCGCCCAGCCGCCGTTGCGGCACGACCGGACTGCGGCCGACGTTCGGGCGGGTCAGCCGTCATGGCTGTATGTCGCTGGCCTGGAGCATGGATAAGATCGGCCCCATCACGCGCAGCGTCGAGGATTGCGCCCTGGTGCTGGCCGCCATTCATGGCGAAGACGGCTACGATCCGACCGCCGTGAATCAGCCCTTTCAATGGCCGCCGCGTGGCGATATCCGGCAGATGACGCTCGGCTATCTCGAAACGGAAACACCCGCGGAAAAACGCAAAGAACTGCTCGTGCTGAAAGAACTTGGCGCCACCCTCCGCAAAGTCAGCCTGCCCAGGAAATATCCAGCCTGGGCCATGAGCCTGATCCTCAACGTGGAAGCTGCCGCCGCCTTCGACCCGCTTTCCCGCAGCGGCGATACTGACGGCCTGAACCGCTGGCCCGGTGCCCTGCAGCAGGGACAGTTCACACCGGCCGTAGAATACCTACGGGCCAACCGCGTGCGGACCTTAGCCATGCGTGAGATGAACGAACTGTTCAAAGACATCGACGCGCTTGTCGACCCGGCCAACGATGCCCTGCCAATGACCAATCTGACAGGACAACCCGCCGCGGTGATTCCCTACGCATTCCGCCGCACCAAAGAGGCCGAGACGCCGCTGGGCCTGACCTTCGTCGGGCCGCTGTTTGAAGAGTCCAAGCTGCTTATGATCGCCCGCACCTATCAGCAGGCAACAGGTGAACACCTGAAACGCCCCCCGATGGCGCAACTCACAGCAACGCCCGCTGCCGGCGATTGACGTTAGCAAGACTTGCGGGCTCAGAAAGCAGTTCAGGTTTGTGCCCCCGCACCCGTTATCTGCGTGCTACGTTATGGCAGAGGATTGTAGTCCCCCCAGTTTGGCGGAACGCCAGCAACCGCTACAATCCGCCTAATCCCTTCAGGCACCCAGATTACGGAAATAAAATGAACCTACTTAAACTGAGCATCGCTCTCGTTGTGTCGTTAGCTCTCTTTCCCGCAGCCAGCCTTTTCGCCGGTGAGCCGGGTTGGACGAACCGCGTGATCATGACCGGGGCAGAGCGTGCACACTATAAGAAGATCCCGATTCAGTTCCGCCCTTACCGGCCACTGCACGTCTACGGCAACATGGTCCGCCGCCGCTACTACCGCGGGCAGACGGCGCCACGCGTTAGAGATGTAACAACCACCTCGCGCATTCTGCTCAGCCGCAATTAAGCAGCGATAAGCTCCGGGCCGCCGCCTTGAGGGCGCTGCTAAACGGCACCCACGATCTGCGGTGCGGGTTCGCCTTCGTTCTGTGTGGGGCGTTCAGGGCGGCCCTTGTGATAGTAAACCAGCCCCATGTGATCCAGCCCCAGCAGGTGCAGGATACTGGCGTGCAGATCGTGAATGTGCAGGCGATTCTCAACCGCGTGGAGTCCGACTTCGTCGGTGGCGCCAATCGTCTGGCCGCCCTTCACGCCGCCGCCCGCCATCCACATGGTGAAGCCATACGGGTTGTGATCACGACCGCTGCCTTTTTCGCTCATGGGTGTCCGGCCGAATTCACCGCCCCAGATCACCAGCGTTTCATCCAGCAATCCGCGGCGTTTCAAGTCTTTCAGCAGCGCGGCAACTGGCTGATCCTGCGCCTTGCAAAGGGTTGAATGGTTCTTCTCGATGCCGGAATGGGCGTCCCACCGACTGCCGGCGCCGTGATAAAGCTGCACGAAACGCACACCGCGTTCCACTAGGCGCCGGGCCAGCAGGCAATCGCGAGCGAAACTGGCGGTTTCTTTCTGGTCGAAGCCGTACATGGTGCGTGTGGCGGCAGTCTCGCGGCTTAGATCCACCGCTTCGGGCGCCTGGGCCTGCATGCGGAAGGCAAGTTCGTAGCTCTTGAGGCGGGCATCGAGTTCGCTCTGCTGCCGTGTGGCAGCGTGGCGCCGGTTCAACTGATTGAGCAGGGCCAGCTTCCCCTGCTGACGCATCGATGTCACACCGTCAGGGTTTGACAGGTTGGCCACGGGCTCGGCGCCGCTTTGCAACTGGACGCCCTGATACGAGGCGGGCATAAAACCGGCCGACCAGTTTCGCGGTCCGTTTGTCGGCTTCCCACCGTTATTGCACAGCACGACAAAAGCGGGCAGGCTCGAATTTTCAGTGCCCAGCCCGTACGAAGCCCAACTGCCCAGCGACGGACGACCGCCCAGGGTAGAGCCGGTGTTCATCTGGCAGACGCCGTTGGAATGGTTCAGCCCTTCGCCGTAGCACGAGCGGATGATGGCCATATCATCCACACACTGGGCCGTGTGCGGCAGCCAGTCAGATACCCAGGCGCCGCACTGCCCGTGCTGTTTCCACTTCCGCGGCAGGGCCAGCAACGGCGCGTTGTATTCGCCCATCGGCGTAATCACAGGCTTGAAGCTCGACGGCAATGGCTTACCGGCAAGTTCATCAAGCTTGGGCTTGGGATCGAACAGGTCGATGTGGCTCGGCCCGCCTTCCATAAACAGGAAGATAACGTTCTTCGCCCGCGGACGAAGCTGTGGCAACGGAGCTGCGGCGCCGGCTTCGGCGGCAACGGTTTTCTCACCACCCAGCAGATAAGCCATCGCGAGCGCGCCAAAACCGGCACCGCCCTGAAGAAGCATTTCGCGGCGTGTCTGTAACGAAGGTGTCTGCGGCTGTGTTTGCATCGGTTGCTTAGTCCACATAAAGGAATTCACTTGAATTCAACAGCACATGACACAAATCGGCCAGTGCTTCATCGTAAGGCGCCTTCGCGCCGCCAGCGGTCATCTGCAGATTGCGGCGATGCTTAGAGCTTCCCGCCAGCAGATCATCCGCCTCAAATGTCCAGCGCCCCACAACGGGCAGGTTGGCAACCGGCGCGGGTGGTTCGTCTCCGGTCGAAACAGAGCACAGCAGCTCGTCCTGGCTTCGCGCGGCGGCTGTAATCCGCATGTTGCTCAGGCTGCCGTGCCAGTTGTGGCGGGTGCTAACGCGGCCGCCGATGGTCAAAGGTGTTTTATCGCTGAACTTACTGACAACATCATGTTTGGCGTGGCTGACCTGTACCGGGCCGTTGGATTTGAGGTCTTTCACATAGAACGTCACACCGTTCGCGCCCGTTTCTGCGGCTTTCACCGAGACGGCCACATAATATGGCCGGTGCAGTTCCAGGTGAATGTTGGACGCCACGACCTCGTACTTAAGCGTCTTTGATTTCGTATCCCCGATAAGTTGCAAGATCAGGTTGCGCGGTTTGTACGCCGACTTCTTACTAGTCACGCCCAAGGACCAGCCACGCTGCTTGTTGTTGCTAGTCCACTGCGAAACGATGGTGCGAACCGACGCGTCTTCGAACATGGACTCAAGCTGTACGACGGCCTCCACTGTAAAATCACCTTGAATCAGGCTGCCCGGAACGGTCATCTGTGGCGGCTGCGTTTTACCTGACAGAACAATCGCCGGCGCCATTTTGCCGGACGTCACTGCGGGCAGCGTCCCCGCCTTCATGGCAGGCGGCGGTGTTGTGACGAGGTTACGTTGCGATTCTAAAAAGCTGATCGCGGCCGCCGCTTCTTCCGCGGAAGGATTCCGGCCGTAGGTCAGCTGGTACGCTCTGTTGACCTGTGACAAAGTGTTGTCACTGTGTTTCTTAAGCCGGCGGGCCATCGCGGCCGATCGCGAAACCGGCCAGTCCCCGTTGATCATCAACAGCGCCTGGGTGGCGGTGGTGGTACGGTTACGGGTAGGTGTGGATTCGAAATGGTCCGGGCCGTCGAAGGCGTGCAGCAGCGGATCACGTGTGTTACGCAGAACTTTGGTGTAGATCGTGCGGCGTGGATCGTTGGTCTTCACCGGGGCGCCGCCCGTGCTGAGATTTAACTCGCCGCTTACTGCCAGCATGGCGTCGCGGACTTCTTCCGCCTGCAAACGCCGGATGGGCATCCGCCACAACAGACGGTTGGACGGATCTTTCATCAGCGCCGCCTGCGGATACTCGAAAGCTGCAGCCTGGCGGTAGGTGGCTGAGTTCATCATTGCACGGTGCAGTGGCTTCAAACGCCAGTCGTTCTTGACGAACTGCTTTGTCAGGTAATCGAGCAATTCCGGGTGACTTGGCGGTTGCCCCAGCCGGCCGAAGTCGCTTGGCGTTGGCACCAGGCCCTGACCGAAATGGTAGTGCCACAGCCGGTTGACAATCACGCGGGTCGAAAGTGGGTTGTCGTCACGGGTGATCCACTTCGCCAGCGCCGTCCGGCGGCCCGTGGTGGCAGTCGCCGTCGACACAGGTTCGATGGCGGCCGGTTCTGGCTCAAGCAATGTCAGGAAGCCCGGCGCGATATCGCCCATCTTCTTCTTACCGGGTATCCGCGTAGGCGGCGCCACGGGACCGACGTCGGTCACGCAATTTGCGGGCGGAAGGGCGGCAGGCTTGAGAGAATCAAACTCCTTGAGTTGCTTCTTTAGCTGCTGCCACCGCTCTTTCTGCTCGCCCTTCAGGGCCGTTTCAAACTTGACTTTCGCCTTCTCCGTCACAATCTGACGTTCCGCCATCGCGGTCAGTTGCACTTCAAGCGGGTTGCGGTCGGCGGCGGGTTTTTCAAGCATGACGCGGATATCCGGCGGAAACTTCTTGGCCTGCCGCAAGCCTGCCTTATCCAGCACGGGCTGTTCGATGGCGGCAATCTGCGCGCGGATGTCTGCGGTGGCAGCCTCCCACTTCTCACGCTTGGTCTTGTACGCCTGCCAGGCTGCCGGATCGGACATCGGCAGGGGAAGATCGTCACGCTGTGCGAGTGGTTCAAAGAACGCCCGCAGCCGGAAATAATCCTTCTGCAAGATCGGGTCGAATTTATGATCGTGGCACCGCGCGCAACTCATTCCCAGGCCCAGAAACACGTCGGCGGTTACGGCAGTCACATCGTTGATCATGTGATCCCACTGCGTGCGGACGTCGCGCTGGTTGTACTCGTAAATGCCGTGCCGGAGATACGCCGTGGCGGTCAGCGCCTGTGGATCGTCGGGGTTAAGTTCGTCGCCGGCAAGCTGCTCGGTCACAAACTGGTTGTACGGTTTATCCTCGTTGAAAGAACGGATTACGTAGTCGCGGTACCGCCAGGCGTGCGGCCGGTAGTCGTCTTTCTTATAGCCGTCTGACTCGGCGTAACGCACCAGATCCAACCAGTGCCGTCCCCAACGCTCTCCATAACGCGGACTTTCCAGCAGACGGTCAACCAGCTTCTCATACGCTTGCGGATCTTCGTCGTTAACAAAGGCCTCGACTTCTTCGGGCGACGGCGGCAAGCCGTGCAGATCGAAGTAAGCACGCCGCACCAGTGCACGACGCGACGCTTCCCGCGCCGGCTGCAGCTTCTCTTCGCGTAGACGTCGCAGCACAAAGCGGTCGATGGCGCCACGCGACCAGTTGTCATCCTTCAACGTGGGCGGCTGATACTCAGCGACCGGCTGAAACGACCAGAACGCGCGATCTTCCTCGGTGAAAACCGGCTCCGCCTTCACCACGGGCAGCGGATCGTCACCGCTGCCGGGCCACGGGGCGCCGATTTTGATCCAGCGGGTCAGCACGGCGATCTCTTCGGATTTCAGCTTACCAGCCGGCGGCATCTCGTAAGAATCGTAATTGATGGCTTCGATCAGCAGGCTTTCGTCAGGTTTGCCCGGTTCAATCGCCGCACCAGAATCGCCCCCCTGCAACAGTCCATGCAGCGAGTCCACCCGCAGGTCGCCCTTCTGCTTCTCTTCCCCGTGACACTTATAACAGTGCGTCACAAGCAAAGGCCGTACTTTTTCTTCGAAGAATTTCGCCTGCTCCGGCGTAATATCGTCGCCCGCAGCCAGATATCCTGCCGGGCCAAGACTTACTGCGATTGTTGCAACCAGCAAAATGATGCAGCGCATGCACTCACCGCGAAAAGGGTAGGAAATGTGTTACCAGGGAAGGATTTAACAATATAACGCCCCACCGGCCATTCATCAACAAAAGTATCGGCGGCAGCGGCGACGCGAACGACCAAATCCGCACCCACTGGCGTGTTATGAATAACCCACACATCGACTACATCGGGCTAAGTTACGCGTGCTTCTCAACGATGCTGATACTGAATGCAAGGTAGATCGCCAAAATCGATTCAGCCAGCATCGCTTTTTCTAGTCTGTCCCTGCGAAACGTCGCGTTCAGACAACGCAGTGAACACGACAGCGCCGTTCTGGTACTTCCAGATCGATCGGGTATCGACTGCCAGTAGATCCAGAACAGTACAGATATCCAGCGAAACAATCCCCATATCAACGCGATATTGACGCAGTTCTCCCTTGCATTGCATCTCGGCGCCCCCTAGAGCCTTGCCGATTTCTACAAGCAACTGTTTCAATTCGCCGCGAAGTCGAAATTCTTTCAGCTTCTTATGGTACTTCGCCGGCAGTGACTGGCAGCGTTCCTTGCGGGACTCATTGAGGTGAATTAAGCGAGTGCATAGGCCATTACCGCCTACGAAGGCGAAGTCCGCGCTTGCTACGAAGTCAAGGTTCCGCTGTGTCAACATAGCCGTCAAAGAAGTTGCCAGATCAAGACCATTAAGATTCGCACTGACGGGTTTACGGGCATCTTGGGTTGCACAAACAAACGGAACCCCAGAAAGGTAACTCAAGCTTTCTGCTGCATCCCCAAGCGGTGTTTTTCTGAAATAGAGATTACGACCATCCTCATAGAGAAATGAGGGCTGACGCGGGCCTGCTGCATTTTCCGTCAGCTTAGTCAACTCACCCGTTTCAACGATGCTGCGGAGCATCGCCACCTGCTCGCGTGTGCCAAACATCAGCCAGTCTTCGCTGCCAAACCAGTCAGCTTTAAGATCGCGGGCGAGCAGCTCCAGAGTCAGGTACATCGGCAGCCCCTCAGGAATGATAGATGCCTTTGGCTTGAATTCCGTTCCATCAGAAAGGCTAAGCAACTTGTACTCTTCATCAAGGTACGAAAGCACGCTTTCGACCTCTTCGCCACTAAATGCGGCGGAACTTCGCTCTTGGAACCGGCTGCGGTGGTCACGCTGATTGGAAATTCTGGCAGTAGCATCCGCGTATATTTGCCTTGCGGCCTTAAGCCCAGCCGATGGCCCCGCCCAGAAAACGGTCTTATCAAGCCAGACCAACTTCGCACCGACATGTTTCAGCACCGACTTGAAGACGTCAAACCATCTGCCGCTTTTCTTCAAGGTTATCGGTTGCTGTGACGATGTTAACCGCTGGTCCAGCCATAGGGGCAAGGCGACCTGTTTTGTAAGCTCTATAATTGCATCTTTGATTGGTACGTTCTCAAAATCGATCGTTGTCTGCTTCTTCAGAAACAGGGAATGAACTTCCGCTGCATCGAAGGCGCCTTTTTCCGCAATTCGTTGAAACAGCGTGGGCGAGACATGCTGGACGACTGATTGCAGAACGGGTGGTCCAAGCGGTTCAATGGTTACGCGAAAGATATCAATCGTCATAAGGCCGTGCGTAAACCAATTAGAGTCCGCATAGCGCGATAGTTGCGCCGGGTGCTGCTCGATCTGAGCCATCAGCAGTTTATAGATCGTGTCGAATTCGGGATTTCCGGAATCATCGTCGTGCAAAGAATAGCAACTGAGTATCGCCACCATATCGCCCAGCCGCTCTTCGTCCGCTGCTTCGTGCTTATAGAGGGGGCTTAACAGAGTGAAATCAAGCGGCTCCCGGTTCCGGGCCGCCATCCACGCGCCCAGATAACTTAATCGCATCAAACGCTTATCACGCTGCCCTGCCGCATCTATCTTCTTTCTCCACGTTTGCGCCACTGTCAGGTCAACTGGCGGAGAAATAAACGTCTGCGCATAGTCGAGCCAGAACTTCTTCCGGCTGCGCCAGTCGAACGGAGCAAAATGACCAGCAACCACCTCGTAGCCACGGGCGTAGTCCAACACTGTCGGTTCGACACAACCACACACTAGAGACTCTGGCTTATCGACGTTTGACACGTAATCGACAAGCGATTCCTTCTTACGCCGTCCCCTCCACCTTTTTCCGGCGAGATCTCTAGCGATAAAAACAGGCGAAGTACGCCTGTAATCTCCATCAAGCGTTTGCAGCACCGAAAGCACATCGTCCAGATCACCGCCTCCACCTGCCAGGTATCTGTAACCAATGCCGTGGTGTTCACCAAAGTGCTGCGCGCACGTGCGGGCGCGCTCAGTGAAGCGGTCCAACTGCCGCTGCCGCCGTTCTTGCCTGTTTATGCGCTGCGAAGCATCTGCAAACGGATTGTCGAAGTCTCCGAACGGATTCCCGGAAGCGGAATCATCTAGCTGAGCGACGGCGACGGTCACCTGTTGAAATACGCTGAGGAAACAAACTGTCGCGACTGCAATAAAGGCTTGACGCTGCACTATCGAATTTCCTTACCGGCAACCCAGTTGCCGAAGTCAACGAGAGTTCTAAGCCCTCTCCGCTCCTGGTCTACCGTTTTGCACGACGAAGGTTGCGCGGGTTTTGCAAGGGGCGTTGGGGCGGGTGACGTAGGGGACGACGCGGTATTCGGTCTTCCACTCAGAAGCGGTTAGCTGGCAACGGACGTAGCCGCGTTCGGCGTTGTAGAATTTGACGAAAGGGTTGTCAGCGAGCACGCCTGCGGTGTCTTTACGGGTCTGTGCGCCGTCTCCGCCGGAGGTGATGGACGTACCCACGAATTCCGTGCCGACCAGTGGCGCCTTTTCATCGTCGAAATTGACCTTCAGATCATTCACCCAGTTGGTGTGAATGTCGCCGGTGAGGACTACCGGGTTGCTGACTTTTGCATCTTGAAAGAACTGCAGCAGCCGGCTGCGGCCTGCTTCGTAACCGCCCCACTGATCCATGCTGTAGGCGACCGCGTCGCCCGGCGTGCGATCGACGCGGGCCATCATCACCTGCTGAGCCAGTACGTTCCACCGGCGGCCAGATTTCGCCAGGCTATTGTTCAGCCAGGCTTCCTGCCGGGCGCCAAGCAGCGTTGCGTTGGGGTCGGAAACGCCATCACACGGTGGCTTGTTATGATCGTTGCACGGTTGATCGGTGCGGTACTGCCGGGTGTCTAACACGGAAAAACGGACGAGTCTGCCGAAGTCTACGTTGCGATAAAGCTGCATCAACGGGCCGCGTGGCAGCGCCGCACGACGAAGCGGCATGTGTTCGTAATACGCTTTGTACGCAGCCGCCCGGCGTTGCAGGAAGGCGGTGGTGTCGATGCCATTCTCTTCGGAAATATCCCCCGCATAGTTATTGTCAAACTCGTGATCGTCCCAGGTGACCAGCCACGGGTGCGCCGCGTGGGCTGCCTGCAGGTCTGGATCAGACTTATACAACGCATAGCGGTTGCGGTAATCGTCCAGCGAAACAATCTCCGGGCTGTTATGCTGCCGGGGCTTGTTCTTCGCAGGGCCATATTCGTAGATGTAATCGCCCAGATGGACGACGGCGTGGACATCGTCCTGGGCGATATGATTCAGCGCTGAAAAATACCCCGTTTCGTAATGCTGGCAGGAAGCAAAGGCGAAGCGGAACTGGCTGTTAGCGGCATCCAAGGCAGGCGCCGTGCGGGTGCGGCCCGTGGGGCTGATTTCGCCTGCAGCTTTGAATTGATAGTAATACGTGCGGTCTGGCTTGAGGCCTTGCACTTCCACGTGGACGCTGTGTGCCCAATCCTTCGAAGCGGTCGCTACACCTTTGCGGACGACCTTGGTCATGGCTTCATCGGTCGCCACCTGCCAGTGCACCTGCACGTCTTCAGGCGGCATGCCGCCGCCGGTGACTGGTTCCGGCGCTAAACGTGTCCACAGCACCACGCCGTCCGGCGCCGGATCACCTGACGCCACACCAAGCTTGAACGGATAATCCTTGGTCACGGTCCGGCGTTCAGCCGCAGTTGCAATACGCATCCCGGCAAACGGCCAGGCCACAGCACTGGTGGAAGCGGCGAGAAATAAACGGCGGCTGAAACTGGCGGCGGGCGTCGTCATGGCGTGGCTCTAAGGTTCAAAAAACAGTTCGGTAGATGCGAGGTGCTTCAAAAATCAACACGCCGCGGTTGTAGCTTAATCGCACAACCTCTGCAAAAATCCAAACGGTAAATTCACATCGCACCCGCTGGCCACTGCCTGCTACACCTCATTTATGCTGCCGCCTACAATAGAGGCTTGTTCTGCATTCACTTTTTTGAATTGGTCTCGCATGTCATCAAGCGGTGTTCACTTTTCGATCCATCTCAATCCTCGCGACAATATCCGCATCGCCACGCGGACGATTGATGAGGGCGCCGTGATTGATCATCTAGGCGGCCAGATCGAAGCACGCGACACCATCGGGCTGGGGCATAAGGTGGCGATTGAGGCCATCGACAATGGGCAGCCTGTTTACAAATACGGACAAATCATCGGCTTTGCCACGCAGCGGATCGAACCGGGGCAGTGGGTGCACTCTCACAATCTAGCCAACGGCGACCTGCACCTGGACTACGCACCGGCAACGCAGATTCCGCCCCCGCCGGAACCTATCACCGGCCGCACGTTCAACGGATACCAGCGCGCCGGCGGCAAAGCGGGCACACGCAACTACGTGGGGATTATCTCTTCGGTTAACTGTTCGGCGACGGTTAGCAAAACTATTGCCCGGAAATTTGAAGGCGATGCGTTGGCGGCGTATCCCAACATCGATGGCGTGGCGGCGTTCACGCACGATACCGGCTGCGGCATGCAGTACGCGTCGCAGAAGCACGACATGCTCAACCGCGTCCTGGGCGGGATCGCCAAGCACCCCAACATCGGCGCCTATCTGCTGATCGGGCTGGGTTGCGAACAGGCGTCGTTGGGCTACCTGATGCAGCAGCAGAATCTGATTCAGATCGGCGGGCAGACCACCGCAGTCGCCGATGGCGTGATGACCGGCGGCGACGGCGCCCCGCTGGTGTTCAGCATGCAGGATATGGGCGGCACGGTGAAGTCGGTTGAGGCGGGCGTGAAAGCGGTCGCGGAATTACTACCAAGAGCCAACGACGTAACACGCCAGCCGTTACCCATCAGTCAGTTGATCCTGGGCACCGAATGCGGCGGCAGCGACGGCAACTCCGGCATCACGGCCAACCCCGCCGTCGGCGTTGCTGCGGATATGCTAGTTGCCGCCGGCGGCACATCGATCCTGGCCGAAACATCCGAAATCTACGGCGCCGAGCATCTGCTTACGCGACGCGCGGTCTCGACCACGGTGGCCGAAAAACTACTGGCACGGATCGAGTGGTGGAAGTGGTACGTGGGCCTCTACGGCGCGGAACTGGATAACAATCCATCGGTGGGCAACAAGGCGGGCGGCCTGACAACCATTGCTGAGAAATCGCTGGGCGCCGTCGCCAAAGCCGGTTCCACCGCCCTGGTGGACGTCTATGAATATGCAGAGCCCGTGACTGCCAAAGGGCTGGTCGTGATGGATACTCCCGGCTACGATCCGCCCAGTGTGACCGGAATGGTGGCAGGCGGCGCGAACGTGGTGGTGTTCACAACGGGTCGGGGCAGTTGCTTTGGTTGCAAGCCAACGCCGGTGATCAAGATCGCCTCCAACACGCCGATGTACGAGCGCATGTCGGACGACATGGATATCAACACCGGTGAAATTCTCAACGGCCAGACGGTGCAGGACGCCGGCCGCGAAATCTTCGAGAAAATCATCGCCACCGCCAGCGGAGAACCAACCCGCAGCGAAGCCCACGGCATGGGCGATGATGAGTTCATCCCCTGGACCGTAGGCCCCACGCTTTAGTCTTTCTGCTCCCCGCTCCTCCGGCGATGACACTATTGCCAAAGGAGCAAGCTAACGAACCTGCGTTACTTCAGCGCCCCGGTATAGCGTGCATTGTCTTCAACGCCCTGAGCTTCTAGCATTGCGCGGACTTCGTCAGCGCCGTAGGCTGCGGCCCAGATTTGTAGCCATTTGGGCGTGTCTACTTCCTGAAAACCAGGGCTGTTGTAACCGGCTGCACGGGCAAGCGAGAGGCTGCGGATGTTGTTATGAATCTGCTTCTTCTCCGCCGCACGGTTGTTGATGTCGCACCATAGATGCCACTGCACCAGATTGCCGGCCAGCGCTTTAGCGTCTTCTTTGCTCCACTGCAGACCGGGAACAAACAGCGGGCCGTCCTTCCACGGCACGTCTTTCCGGGCGACCGAAAACTTATACTGTTCGACAACAACGCCCGGCGCCTTCTTGTCGCCTTGCGAGGCTAATGTACCCAAATAAGCAGCCGCCTGGCGGCGGACGTTCTGGTCTTTGGCCGATGCCATTACGGTTACCAGTTTGTCGGGTCCAAGGGCAAGGATCGCCGGCGCCAGCGCCTTTTGCAGATTGGGCACTTTGATGCTGACGCTGAGGATGCCTTCGGGTGAAATCTCCTCGCCCTTGTCATTAAGCTTCTCAACCAGCCGCATCCCCACGGGGCGACCCAGCGCAGGGAACTTCGGAACCAGGGCGGCCTTTTCGATCAGTTGATCAGCCGTATCGCACATGGCCACCCGCGCGGCGGCAGCCCAGGTGCGGACCAGCGGCTTCTGCTTCTCGTCCTGGTGGATCTTCTCCAGATGGGCATCGATGTCGGTGCCGCCAATTTCAGACAGTGCGATGATCGCCCATCCGCGGCGTGGCAGGTCGTTGCCTTCCAGCGCCTCACCCATCAACAACTCTTTCGACTCTTCTGCGCGGGCGACCAGTTGTTCGACTGCTGCGGAAGCCTTCTTCGCATCGCTGAGATCGTTCAGCACTTTGCGGATAGGCTGCTTCTGCGGAGCTTCTTCCGCGGCGAATGCGGGGCTGCTTCCCGCTACCGCAACGGCGACCGCCATCAGCATCGCCGCAGTTGCGGCCCGTCCGAAGCGACGGAAAGCCAGGACGCCACCGGCAAGCATCAACAGCGAAGCCACCGACCAGGCGACGGGCTGAATCAGCGAGGGGGCCACGGCGCCGTTCTGATTGTTCGCGGGTTTTGCAGGCAGCTGGCCTTTGAAAAGCACACCGCGTTTTTTGTTTGGGCCGGTTGTGTGTTGAAGAGCATCGTAGCTGGTCTGTGCATTGCGTTTTTTGGGCATGGTGTACTCGGCGAAGGTCAGATTCTGGGAGCGGAGAACGTCGCGGGGAAAATCGCCGTCGACAACAGTGAGGGTCATCTTCTTGAGCGCTGCGAGCGAAGCTTCTACTGTCTTCTCTCGCTGTTGTTTGAAAGCATCGCCGTGCAGCCGGTCAATATCTGCGCCGCGCAGTTGCAGACGCTCGCCAATCGAGAGCAGCGTTTTCTCCTGCTCTTCGTGCACCAGCGAGAGGTCTTTACTGGCAAGGGCCGTGATGTCGGAGGCGAATAGCTCTTTGGCAACGCCGTTCTTCGGACCGGGCTGCCGCTCGACGGCAAGACGCTGCCGGCGGTAAGCGGGAATATCGGCAACCGTTCCGCCAATGATCCGCAATGGCAGCGGCTGCGTGAGATTGCTGACCAGTTCCTGACCAGTGAGTTGCCTGACAACATACTCTTCAGGAATGGCGCGGATGCGTCTTGGACCATCCGTGAGCAGGTAGACCACATTCCGCAGGTCGCCCTTATTAAAGGTCGAAAGCCGCATCGGCACGATCAGTTCTTTAGTGCGGAAGCGGAAGCCCATACCTTGCACATGGCCGCTGAAAGAGGCGCCGGCGGGTAGCTTCGCATTGACGGTGCGCTGACCGGCTGCGGGCTGGACGCCTTTTTTCTGGCCGACTTTGGCCTTCACCGCCACAAAACACCAGCCGGATTCAACGTACTCTGCACACGCCTTATCCATGCCGGTCGGGTAGCGGTAGCCGTGCTGCTGCATCCAGCGTTTCAGTGCTTCGGGGCTGCCCGCTTCCAGCACAGCCACTTCGTACATGCCGACCGCTTCCTGCTTGAGGACTTTCACCGCGTGATAGGCCAGGCCACTGCGCGGCGATGACGGTTCGCTCTTGGTTCTGATGGCCGCCGATTTTGAAAAGCGACGCCGCCTGATCTCCAGATCAATCACCACCTCAGGCGGGTCAATTGCAGCATCAATCTGCGGGAAGACGTTGTCGGGCGTTTTGCGGATCGCAGGCGGGGCAGGGAACGGGATAAGCATGCCGAACTCGTCCACCTTGCCTTTAAAGCCCGGCCGCAGCACGATGGTTTCGACACCGTCTTTGTAAAAGACGTAGGTCTGCTGCAAACCTTCACGAACCACAGGAATATCGCCGCCTGTTGTAATCGGCGGCACCATCCCGCAAGGGTCAGCCACAGCAGTGCTGGCCTGAAACGTGACAAGACCTGCCATGCCAATCAGCAATGATGCAGCCCGCCACCGTCGCGAAAGGGCGAAACAGACCACTGCAGCCACAGCGATCAACGATGCGAAAACGCCCGCCGGCAGCGTATGGCTGGAACCTTGCGACGGCGGCGGAACGGGAACCAGACGCGGCTTGGAATTCCCAGGCGGATTCACCTTCACCGGTGGATTGACCTTCACGGGTAGTGCTCCTCGGAAAAGGGTTCCCCGTACTGGCGACGGTGCGCGATGAATTGCCGTGTTGTAATTACCCGGTTGGTTGCGGGCGATGGGCATGTTGTAAGTGGCGAAGGTGAGATTCTGCGTCGAAAGCACCTCGCGAGGGAAATCGCCATCGACAACCGTGAGCGTCATCTTTTTCAGCCCGGTCAGCGCTGCGTCCACGGTCTGCTTCCGCTGCGCGGTGAGCGAGGCGGCGTTCATTTTGTCGATCTCGCTGCCGCGTAACTGCAACCGCTCGCCGATCTTCAGCAGTTCTTTCTCAGCCGTCTCGTGCGAGAGCGTTAAGTCCGCGCGTGACACCGCGAGCAGATCGGAAGTAAACAGTTCCTTGGCGGCGCCGTTCTTGGGCGTAGGATCTCGCTGTGTGACCAGCTGGCGGCGACGGTACTCTGGAATGTCGGCAGCCGTACCGCCCAGGATGCGCAGCGGCAGTGGCTGTGTGAGGTTCGCCAGAAGTTGTGCGCCGTTCAACTGCCTGACAACGTATTCTTCCGGGATGTTGCGGATCTTCCGCGGTCCTTCTGAAAGGATGTAGACGATGTTCCGCAGGTCACCTTTATTAAAGGTCGAAAGCCGCATCGGCACGACCAGTTCTTTGCTGCGGAAACGGAAGCCCATCGCCTGCACGGCGCCATTGAAGACGGCGCCGGTGGGCAGCTTTGTATTTACGTTGCGCAACCCGGCAGCCGGGTCGGCAGCTTTCTTCTTACCGACACGGGTCTTCACCGCCACGAAGCACCAGCGATCCGCGATGTAATCTTTACAGGCGGCTTCCATCCCTTGCGGGAACCGGTAGCGATGATCATCCATCCACCGCTTCAAAGCCGCAGGGCTGCCTGCTTCCAGCACGGCGACTTCGTACATGCCAACGGCTTCCTGATTGACCACGCGTACTTCATCAAATCGCAGAATGCGGCGGGGAGCTGCGGGTTTACTGCTCGCTAAAGAAGATGTCGGCATGGCCGCCATCGGTGGCGGGGGAAAGAGATTGACAATCACTTCCGGCGGGTCAACCGCAGCTTCCAGATGACTGAAGATGTGGTCCGGCACTTTGCGGATCGCGGGCGGTGTGGGAAACGGTATCAGCATACCGAATTCATCCACTTTGCCTTCAAATCCGGGGCGGATCACAAAGGTTTCAACATCGCCTTTGTAAAAGACGTAAGTCTGCTGCAGACCTTTCCGCGCGAGTGGAATATCATCGCCCGGGTAGATGGGCGGAACCATCCCGCACGGATCAGCGGCCGCCGTGGAGACCATCGCCAGTAGCGTCACTGGCAACAACATTGATAACGATCTAAAACGCATTAGTCCTTCCCTTTTTCAACTGCCCGGCGGCTCAGAAAAGCATTGCCGCGAAAACAGATTCTGCCGTTGATTGGTTCCCTGAAGATTAACCGCGTCGCCGGACAAACCAGAATGCCACGCCGCCCGCCAGTAGCAATGAACCGATGGTCCACAGGGCGCCGCTGCTGGCGATGGCCGTTGCGTTCTGCTCATTGGGCGTTTGCAAACGTGGCCGTGGGGCCAAGGCGCCGGTTTTCAGAACGCCTTGCTTCTTGGCCGCGGGGCCGTGGATGACTGCATCGTAGCTTGCATTGTTGTTTCGCGCCGCCGGCATTTTGTAACTGGCGAATGTCAGGTTGTGTTTTGCCAGCACTTCGCGCGGAAAGTCGCCGTCGATAACCGTCAGCGTCACTTCATCTAGTTTTGCGGTGGCTTCTTCGAGCGTTTTCTTCCGCAACACGTCCAGCGCTGCTGCGTTTTCCGCATCGATGGCGGCGCCGCGCAGCCCCAGTTTCTCACCGATATTCAGCAGCACCTTTTCGCTTTCTTCCTGCGGCAGCGACAGCTTCCCCGTAGCCACAGCCTGCAGGTCTGCGGCGAACAGTTCGCGGGCGACGCCATTTTTGGGCGTTGGATCACGGCGTGTTTTCAGAGACTTCCGCGTCGATTCCGGAATATCTGCTTCAACGCCGCCAATGATCCGCAGCGGTAAAGGCTGCGTGACGTTTTTGCGGAGTGTAGGCCCGTCGATCTGACGGACAACGTACTCTTCGGGGATCAACCGGATCTTTTTCGGCTCGTCCGTCAGGAGATAAACGACGTTGCGGAGATCGCCTTCATTGAAGGCCGATAGACGCATGGGCACGACCAGTTCATCCGTCTTGAAGCGGAAGCCCATTCCCTGCACATAACCATCGAAGGTAGAGCCAGCGGGCAGTTTTGAATTCACCTGGCGTTGGCCTGGCGCCGGCTGAACGGCGGGTTTGCTGCCTACTTTGGCTTTGATGGCGACAAAGCACCAGTTGATTTCGATGTACTCTTCGCAGACCTTGTCCATGCCCGTGGGATAACGGTAACCGTGCGTTTCCATCCACTTCTTCAAAGCGGCCGGTGACCCCGCTTCGAGCACAGCCACTTCGTACATGCCGACGGCTTCCTCGCGGATGACGCGGACCTTCTTCTTTCCTGACTTGGCGACGTCGTACTTCAGCCCCCTGACCCCTGATGCACCGCCCATTGCGGCGGCGCCAAACATCCAGAACCGCTGCCGTAAGTCAACGACCACCTCTGGCGGATCGACGGCGGCTGCGACTTGCGTGAATACCGTGTCAGGCACCTTACGCAGCGCCGGCGGCGAAGGGAACGGAATGAGCATACCGAACTCATCCACCTTGCCCGTAAAGCCAGGGCGGATCACAAACGTCTCGACACCGTCGCGATAGAACACGTACGTCTGCTGCAGGCCGGTCCGGGCAAGTGGCACGGTTTCGCCCGGATACACGGGCGGCACCATACCGCATGGATCGGCCAGAGCTGCCGCCGGCGTCAGACACAACAGCACCGCGATTAAGAGCCGCAATTTCATCGTATCCGTCCAGAAGTGAGTTGGTTGAAAAGTAAATCCGTCGTCGTTACGCCCGGCTGAAGTTTTTGCGAACGCCAGCCGCCAAGAAACCCAGTACTGCCACCGAGGCAGCCGCAAACAGCAGCAACCCGTAAACGCCGTAGTTGGATTGCGGCGATGCGTCCATCGCGATCAACGTAGGTGAACCGCCAGCCGCTGGTGCGGGAAGGTAGCCCGTTTTGAGAACGCCATCGCGTTTTGCGGCGGGCTTCTTCATCTTGGCGTCGTAAGATGCTGGATTGTTACGACGCGCTGGCATGGTGTACGTGTCGAAGCTGAGGTTTTTCGAAGCGATCACCTCACGCGGGAAATCGCCGTCGACCACGGTTAACGTCATCTTCTTCACATCGCTCAGTGCACGCGTCACAGCCTTTTCGCGATCTGCGGCAACTGCGTCCGCGTTGACTTTGTCTATCTCCGGGCCGCGAAGCGAAAGCCGCTCGCCGATGTTCAACAAAGCTTTCTCCTGCTGTTCGTGCGCCAGCGCCAGTTTGCCACTGTTGACAGCAAGAAGATCGGACGCAAACAATTCTTTGGCGGCGCCGTTGGCCGGATGCGGATTGCGTTCAGCGAGCAATGACTTGCGGCGGTACGCCGGGATATCGGCTTCAACGCCCCCGATAATCCGCAGCGGCAGCGGACCGGTCAGATTGTTATAAAGCTGCTCACCGTCGACCTGCCGGACAACATATTCTTCGGGGATATTGCGGATCTTTTTCGGTGAGTCCGAAAGTAGATACACAATGTTGCGGGTATCGCCGTCGTTAAAAGCAGATAGTCGCATCGGCACGACCAGCTCTTCCGATTTGAAACGGAACCCCATGCCCTGCACAAAACCGTCGAACGCTTCACCCGCCCGCAGCTTTGTAGTGACATTGCGTTGACCCGGCGCTGGTTCCAGCGATTTCTTCCCGGCGACTTTGGTCTTCACCGCAACAAAGCACCACTGGTCTTTCACATAGTCGGCGCAGACGGCGTCCATTCCCTTCGGATAGGTATACCCGTGGGAATCCATCCACTTCTTCAGCGCCGCAGGGCTGCCCGCCTGCAACACCGCCACCTCGTACATGCCAACCGCTTCTTCCCGCAAAACCCGCACTTCACTGCGTTTGAGAACTTCCAGGCTCTGATTAACCGGCCCGCTGAAGTTGGCTTTGGCGGTTTGTGCTAACAGTCGTATTCTCAGGTCAACCACCACTTCCGGGGGATCAACCGCGGCAGCGATCTGCGGGAAGATGTTGTCGGGCACCTTGCGGATGGCGGGCGGCGTTGGGAACGGGATCAGCATGCCAAAGTCTTCGACCTTGCCGGTAAAGCCAGGTCGAATGACAAAGGTCTCGACCCCGTCTTTGTAGAAGACATACGTCTGCTGATCGCCGGTCCGTGCCAGCGGAACTTCGCCGCCCGGATAAATTGGCGGGACCATGCCGCAAGGGTCGGCCAGCACCGTTGATATCTGCGAAAACGAAACAGCGGTCACAAAGGCTATTGCGAGGGTGCGTAGCAACATGGTTTGAAATCCGTAGCGAGTCATAACCTAACGCCATCGCCTCATAGCAATGACACACGCGATTGCGAGCAGCGAAAACAGCATGGCGCCAACCGGGAAGACAACCCCCGCAATGCTTCTCTCTGGCGCCGCAAGTTCGCGGTTGAATTGCAGCTGCCCCGTTTTCAGCAAACCGCCAGCATCCGGCGCCGGGCCATCGCGGTTGGCGTTGTAACTACTGGCGTTGTTGCGGCGGGCGGGCATTTTGTATTCTGCGAAGGTCAGGTTCTCGCCTGCAATGACTTCGCGGGGGAAATCGCCATCGACCACCGTCAGCGTCATCTTCTTAAGATCCTTCAAAGACTTCGCAACCGCCTGGTCGCGCTGCACTTTCAGACTTGCAGCATTCAGCTTGTCGATTTGCGTGCCGCGAAGCGAAAGCCGTTCGCCGATGTTCAGCAGCGTTTTTTCCTGCTCTTCAAATCCCAGCGACATCCGGCCCGTTGAAACCGCGTGCAGATCGCTGGCGAACAGGTCGCGGGCGGCGCCGTTTTTTGGCTCTGGGTTGCGTTCGCCCGGAAGCGACTTGCGGCGGTATTCTGGAATGTCCGCTTCTGTGCCGCCGATGATGCGCACAGGTAGAAGCGACGTTAGATTCTTCACAAGTTGCTGCCCGCTTACCTGGCGGACAACATACTCTTCGGGAATGTGCCTGATACGGCGGGGACTATCCGTCAGCAGATAAACAATGTTGCGGAGCGAGCCTTCGTTGAAAGCCGATAAACGCATGGGCACGACCAGCTCTTTGGTTTTAAAGCGGAAGCCCATCGCCTGCACAAAACCGTCGAAGGCGGCTTGCGGAGGCAGCCCCTGTTTCACGCCGCGGATGCCCGGCGCCGCATCCGTTTCCTGCTTCCCGGAGACACGGGTTTTGACGGCTACAAAGCACCAGCCCAGCTTCACGTAATCGTTGCAGGGCTTTTCCATGCCGTCGGGAAACCGGTAGTTGTGGGAATCCATCCATTTCTTCAACGCGGCTGCACTGCCCGCTTCAAGCACCGCCACTTCGTACATGCCAACCGCTTCCTGCCGCAGCACTTTGACGGCTTTCTCGCGGGTGATCGAAAGCGAGCTGAACCGGGTGACCGCCCGGTTCTGATTCTGAAACAGAAACTGCCGCCTTAGATCGACAGTCACTTCAGGCGGGTCAACCGCTGCGGCGATGTGGGGGAAGATATGATCCGGCAACTTGCGTAACGCAGGCGGAGACGGGAACGGAATCAGCATGCCGAACTCTTCCACCTTGCCCGTAAAACCAGGCCGGATGGCGATCGTTTCTATGCCGTCCTTGTAGAAGACATACGTCCGCTGCTGGCCGGTGCGGGCCAGTGGCACATCGTTGCCCGGATATACCGGCGGCACCATACCGCAGGGGTCTGCGTGCGCGGCGCCCGCCGCGGCGATTGCCAGAAACATGACCAGAAAGGTGGTTGCGTTAAGCTTCATGCTCTGGCTCCATCAGTTGAATTCGAATCTCGATGCGCCCCTTCGCATCCTGCTTGCCGTCACTGATCCAGACCTGGCCCAGTTCCTGCCATTCACTTCCGCTACGATGGACCGTGAACCACGGTCCTGCCACAAAGTGGACACCCTCCAGTCACAACCGGGTCCACAGGTGATACAAGCCGACCCGTTTCACGGTGCCGCTTGTCACCAGGGGCTGAACGCCCTTGGCCTCCATATCAAAGACGTGCCGCCGGTCCAGCGGCACAGAAGTCGGCGGCAACCACGAGCGGACTTCCCCATGTTCATCCACCAGTCGAATCTGCACACTGGCGTGCGTTTTCTTCAATTCCCGCTGTAAGGCCATCTTCCGCAGCGGGTCCAGCGAGCCATGCCCGTAGCGCTGCAATCGCTCTTGAGTCTGCTTGCCATAGTACAACAGCTTTTCGAAGGCGGGGCTGCTCTCATCGATAGGCTGGCTGGCGAATTCGTGCAGCAACTGATGGAATTCTGTATTCACCAGCGGCATGGTGGGATGCCGGCTGGCGGCACAGCCCGAAGCACAGACCTGGTCGCCGTGCGGTTCAAACACCGCGCGGTCGCCGTGTGCAAAATCGCCGGTGGAGATACGTTGCGGCCCGTGATGCCCCGCGTCGTGCGGTTCTGCGTGATGCTCCGCTGCCGTCGTCGATGCGAAATGCGTCGCTAAATGATTCTGCTTGGAAGCGAAGCTGAACTGAAACGGACGGCCTTTGCCCAATGCTGCGTTCAAGCTGGGATGTTGTCCATCGCTGTCGCCGCCGGCCGTCATCATCGCCAGCATGCCAGGCCGGGCAATGGCCGCATGGCCAGTTGAATGTGAAGCCACCACCATGTCGCCGCCTAAATCGAAGGGCGGCACCAGCGGGTCTAATGCGGCGGCGTCTGTTTCGGCAGGTGTGGTAGGCGATTCTTCGTCGCCGGGCGCGGCGGGAACCGGCTTTGCCGGAGCAGGCTGCGCGGGCAGAAACACCATCCGCAGGATTAGACCCGCGCCGATTCCTGCTGCCAGGATCGCAACGCGTTTGAGAACGCCTTGCAGGAAGTTGCCTCTCGTCCTCGCCATAAGGAAGTTTCTCCGCTATGCATCGTGTCCGTCTTCTACGACGGAGGCGCCCCAGAATTAGTTCCGCGTATTCTCGCTGTTTACGTAATTCATGGCAACTTTTCCCGGCAATCATCCGTCAGAGGGAATATATTGTGTCAAAAATAGCCGCGAAGCAGCACTCCAGCGCCAAACATCGTTACATGGCAACTTTCAGACAAATTGCGATTCGACATCGACTCTATCTGCAGACGCTCCTCTTGATGTTTGCCAGCGCTGCCCTGACTGCCTCTTTAGCCAATGCTCAACCCACAGCAGAGGGTGCGAAGCCGCCGGCGCTGCATCCGCCGGCAACACTGATGCGGATTGGTGGTTATGGGGAAACTGCCCGTAATTCGCGCGGCGTGTACCTACTGGAATTCGCCCCCGGTGATCAGCAACTGGCGTCGCGGCATTCGGATCATATCGTCCGCACCTGGGAAGTTAGCAGCGGCAAAGCGATCTACGAATGTGATGGGCACGATGGCTATGTGAAGGCGATGGCCTATACGCACGATGGCAAATATCTGCTAACCGGCGCCACCGGCGGCGACCAGTTTGTGCAGGTCTGGAAAGCATCCGACGGCAGCAAACTGCACCAGATCCCGGGCGACGCCGCCATTATCCAGGTGCTGCCTGATGGAGAGCAGATTGCCGTGGCCGCCAACGGCCGGTTTGCCCATCTGCTGATCGAAGACGGCCGGGAACTCGCGAAATACGCGGGCGCCAAGTATCCGCTGGCGGTGTCGCCCGATGGCCGGGTGCACGCGGGCGTGAACAATAACGAGACCGCCAAGATCAACGTCTTCCGTCCCTTCGACAGCAAATTCGGCGCGTACGAAGGGCTGGAAACAACACCTCAAGGGGCAACATTTTCGCACAATGGCCAGCTGTTCGCAGCGTTCCCCCGGCGGAAGAAACAACCTGTGCTGGTCTGGGCGGCCGATAGTCAGGGCGGCGCCCGCTTTAAGCTGGACGGGCATACGGCGGCGGTGCAGTCGCTGGCGTTTTCTTACGACAACCGTTTTCTGGCAACGGGCGGATGGGACGGCGACGTGTGCATCTGGGAGATGTTAACCGGGCGGATGGCCGCGCGGCTGGAAGGGCACGATGCAACAGTTTGTGCACTGGCGTTTTCACGCAATGGCAAGATGCTGGCCTCCGGAGCTTCCGGCCGCCTGGACAATTCAATCCTGCTATGGAACACGCGGCAAGCGATATTTGCGGCATCGCTGACGGGGGAAGAACTGGCAGCCCTTGGCGGTGACGAGATCTGGTCACAGCTGGCCAGTGAAGACGCTACCGCTGCCATGCGACTCTGCGGATCGCTCGCTGCGGCGCCGGACGTTGCTTTACCTGTGCTGCGGGAACGGCTTGACGCCTCGGTCAAACTGGGCGACGCGGCAACGATCAAACGGCTGATCGCCCAGCTTGATGACGATTCGCCGAAGCAACGCGATGAAGCATCCACCGCCCTGGCGCAGTTGCGGCCCGATGTGGACCCGCAACTTAAAGCAGCGATGGCTAGGCGCATCTCGTTTGAACATCACGTTCGCCTGCGGCTGTTGCTCTCGGCGCCAGCCAGGCAGGCAAGGCTGGGCGAAACAGAAACAAGGCGCATCTTCCGTGCAATTCTGGCGCTGGAATTAACCGGCGCCCCTGCGTTACCGCTACTCAAGAAAATCGCCGCCGACCATTTCGCCCCCGCTATCCGCGATGAAGCAACGTCAGCGCTGTCGCGGATGAAACAACCAGACGCGGCCGCCAAGTAGGTCAAGTGGGCGACCGGCACGGACGCGGCAGTCGGGCGCATGCCCTACGAGCGACCCTGCGGCTAACTGAGTAGTTCTTCTAGTGGCCCGTGCTGATCGATGTCTTTCAGCCCTGGGTCCTGCACGCCGAAGCTGGTGCGTTGACTACCGGCAAGCTGCATCAGGGTGACGTACAGGTTGGCCGTGGTCCGATGGTTCTTTTGTCCGTAACCCGGATAGTCAATGTAACGCCCGGATTTAAGCCGCCCGCCAAGGTCGCCCAGAACCACCATCGGCCATTCCCAGCAACGGGAATGATGCCCCTCGGCGCCGTCACTGAGATAAACAATCAGTGTGTTGTCCAGCATGGTGCCGTCGCCTTCGGGCACCGCCTGCAGCTTTTTGGCAAGGCCGGCAATCAGGTTGAAGTGATAACGGCGGATCATCTCCGACACTTCGTACCAGGTCATACCGTTCTGGCTGCCGCCGTGTCCGGTGTGATGCTTGCCTTTCTTCAGGCCCAGCCCGGTAAAGCAGATATCGAAGTCGCGGATGCCCGCGGCGGACGAAAGCGTCAGCACATTGGTCAGGCCGCAGATCAACGAAGCGGCGCCGATATCGAACATCGCGTCGAGACGGTCGGTCTCAACGGCTGACGTATACTTGTCAGTTGGCGCCGGTCCTTTCTCGCGCAACGTGTCTTCAATTTCATTCAGGCGGCTCTGCCGGTCGCGGAGGGTTTCGAATGTCTCGAGATAGGCGTCCATCTGCTCACGTTCGGGACGGGCGAGATTGGACTTCACGCGTTTTACGTCGTCCTTCAAAAAGTCCAGCATGTTGTTGCGGGCCGCAAACTCTTCTTTCGCCGCGCCGCCGGCTACACTGCCGAAGAGTGCCGAGTACGCTTGATTCGGCTTGCACATTGTTGGCAACGGTTTACCGGCTGCCCATGCAGAGCAGTTATAGATGACCGAGTTTTCCAGCCGTTTGGAGATGCCAAGTCCAATGTGCGGGAAGATGCCGGGGAGCTGCCGCGCGAGTTGACCATCGATGGTCGCGTTCTGAATGCGTTTGCTCTCGCCCTGGGCGGAGAAGCAGCCAAGCGCGCTGAAGTTGTTGGAATGCCCGCCGCCACAGATGCGGCCGGATAAGCCCTGTAGTAGTGTGACTTTGTCTTTCCAGGGCGTCAGCGGCTCGATCGCGGGCGGCAGCTTGTGATCAGCAAGGCCGAAGTCAACCGTTTCCGCCGGTCCGTTCATCGGCCGTTGATGCCGTGGCTTGCGCTGGAAATCCACCGGCGCCGCCTGCTGCGGCGTGAACCCGTTACTTTCTACCACAAACACAAACCGCATCGGCTTCTTGGCCACGCCGGCAGCCTGCGACTGCATACGCCCCAACATGGGCGCCAGCACCAGACTCCCAGCGCCCAAGGAGAGGCCCTTCAATGCATCACGACGATGAAGATTCATGGCGGAATTCCTGAAAATTTGAAGTAGGTAGCAGACGCGTTTGCTCGTGTCCGCGGCAAGCGCATCTGCGAAGCAGCGTTTTCATACTATGGTCCCGCCCCTGCCATATCGTTACATCGTTGCAATGGCAGTTGCCGCACCCTTCATGATGAATAAGGCTGGGATGACTCGCCAAGCTTCAACACCACAATCTTATTCATCGGCAGCAGTTTATCTAATCGACAGCCTGCTGTCACCACTTTTCTGCCGCCAAAAGAAAAAAACTGCATTCAATTAGCGGGCCACCCACCTAGCTGAAGTGGATACAGGACACTGACGTGCACAAATGAACACTAAGTGGTAAGCACCAGGGGCATTCCGATCGTGGTAATGTCTGGTAAAACCTTAACGGATGTCGATCCGCCTTTAGAACTTCTGAATCCGCACCCTTACAGAGTGAAAACAGGCCATGCACAGGAATATGAAAATTGACCTGAGTGAATCCATCGGCTTCCCCGCAGGTTCGACGACCGGCGCCGCGCGGGAGCAGATCATTCAGTACATCACTCTGAAACTGATCGCCAACGGTTTACCGCACCCCACGGGCACAGCGCATTCAGAAAGGCCGCTCGACGCCGAGCGTCTGCTGGCTTCCTACCACCAGCAGCTACGCAAACTGAGCGACATCCGCTGTCCTGTTGACGCCCGTATCGAAGCGTTTCTGAAGAAACACTTTGAAGGTGTTGATGACGGCAAACCTCTCAAAGTACCAGGCCGCACCATTATTCTGGACCGGCACGGCCTGGCGCGCGAACTAGCATTGCCACACGACGCCGATAGTTACACCAATAAACTGGTGTCTTCTTACCGCGTTAAGAATGGTGTGTTGCATAACCCGCTGCATGATCGCCGCACGACAAAGGGCACCTTCCACGTAACGGTGGGCGGTCTGCCTGTACCACGCGATAAGAAGGCAGTGCCAAAGCGCGCCTTTGTGGAACTGTTCCGCCGTGCGGTGAATCCGCCGGCCGAGTTCATGCAGTTGCCGTTTATGGCGTCGGACCCGAACTGCGGCTCGATGGTGTCGCTGCTTCTGCGGCCGCTGCTGTGCCCGGAAGTGCAGGGCGTGACGCCTGAAAAGACAATGGAAGTTCGCTTCTTTGCACCGGGCGCCCTGGTGAGCAACCTGGATTTCGTCGAGTCCATCTTCGGCAACGCCGGCGATCCGTTTCTGCCTGAGAACGACTCCGGCCTGGACGTAGAGCACTGGAGCGGTCATACCGGCTGCGTCATCCTGGCGCCGCATCTGAATCAGGTCACCCGCAAAGAGCTGGGCCTGCCGCACTACGACGACGCCACTCCGCGGCAGCGCGATGAAGGCATGTGCTGGCAGACAGGCAACGAACTATACAACGACGGCAGCCCGTTCAAAATCACCTGCCGCACGCAGGAAGGCGTGATCGTAACACTGATTTCCGACAACTATTACGGCTACTGCAAGAAAGAAGTCAAAACGCAGTTAAGCTACGCCGCCAACCTGTATGGCAATGTTGAAGAAGAACACGCGGGCGGCGCCGTCGCGTTTGCCAGCTTCAACCTCGGCGACGAATTCCTCGCCAACAGCCGTAAGTACAACAACCGCACCTTCGACAATGTCGCGGCCGATTATGGCGACGTATTCATGGACGCCAAGCCGGAAGGTTACGGCGTGGACAAGCGGTTCCCGGAAGTCATCTACGTTGCAGAAGATGTCCGTGCCCGCGTGCAGGATCAGCTCATTACGTGGACCAGGCACGGAGCAGAACACTCCATTCCGCTGTTGCCCAATCACACCTACATCACGCCATCGGGTTACAAGTTCCGCCTGGAAAAACATCCTGAAACGCCTACCTGGCGGCTGATCGGCACACTGGCTGAGGGCGTCTTCTGCCACAAGCCATGCACCGTTTCTGGCGGCGGTAAGAGCGAAATCAGCAAATCCATTGTGGATTATGTCCTGCACGGCCCGATCTTTGTTTCCGACCTGAGCAAAGACCTCGACGCGGTCAGCGACATCTTAGACCGGGATTACTCCAACCGCTGGAAAGATCCGCGTAGCGGCGCCGCAATTTACGACAAGCGTCCTTCGCGCAAGCTGCTGGATCCTGGTCGTTCGCTCGGCAGTGTGATTAAGCTGTTAACGCCGTCGCTGGATTACAGCGACGAATACAACGCCTGGCTGCGTTCGATTCCTTCGTACATTTACGCCCTGGTGTTCATTATCAAGCGGATGCACCGCGGCGATGAACAGAATTGGCGGGATCAGTTCACCGTCGATATTGTCAACGGCACTGAAGGGCACGAACTGAAATTCCACAACCGCAAGCTGATGGGCGCCTATCTGCGTGTCGGCCTGACGAATAACGGCGCCTGGCGGACGTTCAAGCTGCGGCAGGACTTCGCCCCCGCGCAGAAGGTGCAGACAGAGGACGACATCACGGCTTCGGTGGTTGTGCCGACCAGCAAAGTGGAAAACCTCGGCGACTTTGTCATGCCGGAGTTAAGCGTCAAGTTCGCCCGCAATTGCGAGTACCGCCTGTTCCAGCGGCCGGACGATGCAATCCATCGCGGCCTCGATAAGCAGACGGAACTGGACCTGTCGCGCAGCGATAACTTCATGGTCAACTTCGAGCCGCTGTCGCGTGTTCAGATTGAAAAGATCTGCGATCGCGCTGTGGATCTCAGCCAGTTCACCAAGCCAATGCAGGAACTGCTGGAAAGCGTCCGCGATTCCGGCGCCTCATTCGCCGTCTGCTCCGCAGAGCCACGACTGATTGACGGAGAGCCCAGCCGTAACCCGCGTTACCTGCAAACGCGACCTGGTCTGATGAACACGGTCAACAACTACGTTGCCGAGATGGGTATGCGACTTAACCGGGCGATCCCTGCTGACAAAGCGGTGAATGTGCCGGTTCATTCTGTCCTGCTGGGGCGGCGGAACAATCCGCCAGACTACGCCAACGGCATCCGTCCGCTGGCAGTCTATAACCCGCTGCACTACCAGGAAGCGCCCGAGCTGTTCATGGACCTCATCAGCGCGCTGACCGGCAAGAGCCCGTCGACAACCGGCGCCGGCAGCGAAGGCGCGTTGACCAAAGGGCCGTTCAACGCCGTGCTGCCAATCACGGACCTGAACAACTCGCTGGTCAGCTTCCTGCTGACAGGGCTGCATGGCTTCTCCACACCTGCCGGGCACATCGGCCCGGATGTACGGGTCGATCACGACATCAGCCTGCTGATTCCGGAAATCTGGTGTCGCCTGACGCCGGAAGAACGCAATCCGGAAACACTGATCCGCGAGAAGCTGCTGGAGAAGATCGATGACATCGACGCAGAAACGCATTCCAGCCGCTTAGGCTACCGCATTACCTCGCGGTTCATTGCCCGTTATGTGGGCCGCGTTTTTGATAACCCCGATAAAGTCTTTGACGAAAGCATCCTCAAACCAGAGTCCCAGGATCGCGATGCGTTTATCGACGGCGTGAAATACATCACGGAAGCGCATCAGCGGGTTGCCTCGTTGTATTTTGAAGACGGCTCGATCGATCAGGCATGTCCACCGCTTAAAGCCCTGCTGCACATCATGGCGAAGGGCGATTACGAAGGCGCCGGCATCGACGACCCAGCCGTACGCGATCTGTTTACGCTGGAAACCATGCTCAAATCCGGCTGGTACAAAAAGCGGCTGGAAACGCGGCAGCAACGCGACGTTTCGCTGTGGCAACGCCATTTTGATTACGTGCAATCCTTCGTCAACAACAGCAACAACGCAGGTGACACCAGCCGCCTGCAACTGGACCAGCGTCTGAAGATGGCCAGCGATGAGTTGGAGCGTGTTTCGGCAGCAGGCTATGTCGACGATCTGCATGGATTCCTCGGAGCAGACCCAATGCAGTAAGCCTGGGGGGTTCCACTAGCACCCGCCTCCCCTTTTGCGGTGCGGCGGGTTTGTGTCTATGCTTAAGCTAGTGGGCAATATGCGGCCCGCGATCTTTTCTCACGCCGGTCCGGATCCAGAATGCCTCTCACCAACATCGTCAATCCTTTATCCCATGAAGAATGGTTCAGGATTGTCACCAGCAGTATGCCGTCCATCGCCTGGGCGACAGACAAAGATCTACGTTTCACATGGGGCATGGGCGCCGGGCTGAAGATGCTGGGTCTTCGCCCCAACCAATTGACGGGTGTTTCTCTGGAAGATTACTTCCAGGATAAAGACCCCACTTCCCGTCCCATACGGATGCACTACGAGGCGCTCGCCGGGCGCCGTGTGAACTACACCCAGGTCTGGGGCGACCGGCTTTATCACAGCTATATCGAACCCTTACGCGATGAGGCGGGTGAAATAACCGGCTGTGTAGGGATCTCGTTCGACATCACCGAAAGCTGCTCCTCGCTATCCATCCAGGGCACATCCGCGCTCAACCAGCTTGCGTTCCGCGAAGGGCCGCTTCCCATGCTGGTCTGCGATCAGGCATCGCTAACGGTTGAACTGGTCAACAACCAGTTTCTCGAGGCCACCGGTTTACACCACCAGCAGGTCGCGGGGGAACCTCTTCACAGCCTGAATTGCTGGGTCGATGCGGATGAACTCGCACCGCTGGGCAGCATCGAACCCGATGGCGCGCTGCTGGACGGAGCAACCTGCCAGATGCGCCGCGCTGGCGAGGACGCCCAGACCAGAACTGCCGCCTATTTTGCAAAAGCGTTTGAACTGGATGGCGATGCCTACCTGATCATCACGCTGGATCCACATCCACTGCACGATGAACTGAACGAAGCGTCTGAGAAGCTCGCGAACCTGGAAGAATTCGCCCGTGTCGTTCCTGCCATGCTTTATCAGATTCGCGGCCGGAACAACTCCACCGAAGTCTTCCTGGACTATGTAAACCCGCACATTTCGGAACTAACCGGGCTTACGCCGGCTGCCGCTTGCGACGATGTGATGTGCCTGATCGACTCGATCCATCCCGATGATATAGGCCGTTACTACGCCGACGCGTTAAAAGCTACCCAGGAGTGCGAACCATTTGAGATTGAAATGCGCATGGTGTCGCAGACGGGCGAGACGCGTTGGGTCCGCGCGATGTCTCGCCCGAAGGCTGAAGGCGACTTTATGACGTTCTACGGTGTCTGCATGGACATCCACGACCTGAAGATGCGGGAGATCGAACAGCAGAAGTCAATCAGTTCGCTCAGCCAGTTGCGGCACGATGAGAAGATCTACGCCGAACAGCGTTCGCGCAAAGCACAGTCCGACGCTGCCGAAATGCACCGCGACGCGCAACGCGCCCTGGCAGTGAACGATCTGCTGCGTAAGACGGTCGAGTTGCAGGAGAAAGAAAAACGCCTCGTCAGCTACGAACTTCACGACGGCCTTGTCCAGGACATCGTCGGAGCCAGCTACACGCTGCAGGGGATGCAGGCGGCGCTCGGAGAAGATCATCCGTTCGCGGACAGTCTAGCCAAAGCCATTCAGACGCTCGAAGCGGCCACCACAGAAGGCCGGCGTCTGGTGGGTGAAATGCGTCCCAAAACCATGGAGCACGGCGACCTGGTTAAAGCGGTGACCAGCATGATCCGTGAGGAAGAAGCCAGCGGAGGTTTCCTGATCGAGTTCAACCACAACGATCCGCCAGAGCTTCCGCCCGTGGTTGCCGCCGCCGCGATGCGCATCATCCGGGAAGGGGTAACCAACGCGCGCCGCCATTCGGGCGCCAGTTCCTGCCGCGTCATGGTCCTGCACACAGATAACGAACTTTCTTTGACCATCGAAGACGAGGGCAAAGGCTTCGACGTTAACTCCGTACCACCAGGACGTTACGGATTAGAGAGCATCCGCGAGCGCGCAAAAATCTTTGGCGGTAAAACAACCATCGAAAGCGAACCTGGCGGCGGCGTACGTATCCATGTGCAATTGCCGGCTGAGTTAATTGAAAGTCTCGCCTGAAACTTCCGCCTGACGAAACGCACGGGCAACTGTCGTGAATGTCCATTCAAAATCAAACGAGCCGTGCACCCTGTGCGGAAGAGTGGTGCGACGCGGGCTGACGGCGCATCATCTCATTCCCCGCACCTGCCACAGCAATAAGTGGTTCAAGAAGAACTTCACTCGCGAGCAGATGCAGCAAACCGTCGGACTGTGCCGTGACTGCCATAACGCCGTCCACCGGTTCGAAAGCGAAAAGTCGCTGGGCCGGTACTACAACACGGTAGAACTGCTACTCGCCCACCCACAGATATCTGCATTTGTAGAATGGGCGAGAAAGCAGAAGTGACGGTTCACCGCCGCGGCGTGCCTTACGCATCGCCTGCGGACAGTGTCTTGAAGACGAACTGACCGTCTTCGTAATCAATCTGCAGCACGCTGCCAGCCTGGACTTCGCCTTTAAGCAATTCCGTTGCCAGCGGGTTCTGCAACTGTTGCTGGATCACACGCTTCAGCGGACGGGCGCCATAACGGGCATCGTAGCCCAGTTCTGCGATCGCGTCGGCTGCTGTGGTTGTGACTTGCAGTTCAATGTTCTGCTGTTCCAGCTTCTTCTGCAAATGCGTGACTTGCAGATCGACAATCTTACGGATCATCTCGTGGCCTAGCGGTTCAAAGATGATCTTCTCGTCGATACGGTTGAGGAACTCCGGTAGGAACTGGCCTTCCAGAGAACGTTCGACCGCATCACGGATCTCGTCGATTCCCGCATTCTGTGCAGCGAGCGTCTGAATCGCTTCGCTACCGGTGTTGCTGGTCATCACGACGATGGTGTTGCTGAAATCGACGGTGCGGCCCATGTTGTCTGTCAGACGTCCATCGTCCAGCACCTGCAACAGGATGTTGAAGACATCCCGGTGGGCCTTTTCAATTTCGTCCAGCAAAATGATGCAGTACGGACGCCGCCTTACCGCTTCGGTCAGCGCGCCGCCTTCGTCGTAGCCGACATAACCGGGAGGGGCGCCAATCAGCCGGCTGACGGCGTGACGCTCCATGTACTCGCTCATGTCAAAGCGGACGATCGCCTGTTCATCGTTGAACAGCACCTCGGCCAGCGCCTTGCAAAGCTCGGTTTTGCCGACACCCGTCGGCCCCAGGAACAGGAACGAACCGACGGGACGGTTGGTATCCTGCAAACCGCTGCGACTGCGGCGAACGGCGTTTGAAACAGCTTCCACCGCTTCGTTCTGACCGATCACACGTAGATGCAGACGCTCTTCCATGACCAGCAGCTTCGCACGTTCGGTTTCCATCATGCGAGTGACCGGCACACCCGTCCACGCGCTGACGACCTCCGCGATTTCTTCTTCGGTGACGTTTTCGCGTAGCAGACGTCGCTTGCTGATTTTGGAATCGCTGGCGTCTTCATCCTCTTCTTCGGATGTCGCTTCCAGGCGTTCCGCCAGAAGCTTCCGTTTGGAATCCAGTTCCGCCAGCCGCTGATAATCTTCCTCTACCGGCGCACCGGCAGCCTGCTTCTCTTTGATGCCAGCCATCAGCTGCGAGAACTCATGTTCGGCCGTGCTTAGTTCAGCGCGGATGTTCTGCACGCCGGACATACCAAGCTTTTCCGCTTCCCACTGCTCGCGGAGACTTGCCAGTTGCTTACGCAGCTGGGCCGATTCTTCTTCGATCTTGGCCAGTTGCTCGCGGGCGGTGTCTTCGGTTTCCTGCGTGAGCTGACGCGAAGCCAGTTCCAGTTGCGTCAGGCGCCGTTGCACCGAGTCAATCTCGTCCGGCACGCTGTCGCGTTCCATGGCCAGCTTACTGGCGGCTTCGTCCACTAGGTCGATCGCTTTGTCAGGCAGAAACCGCTCTTTGATATAACGGTCCGACAGTCGCGCAGCGGCGACCAGGGCGGAATCCTGAATCTTCACGCCATGATGTTCCTCGTAGCGGGATTTCAGACCACGCAGAATGGAAACGGTATCTTCCACCGAAGGCTCGTTCACATACACCGGCTGAAAACGCCGCTCGAGGGCCGCGTCTTTCTCGATGTGCTTACGATACTCGTCCAGCGTGGTGGCGCCGATGCAACGCAGTTGCCCGCGGGCGAGCGCCGGTTTGAGCAGGTTGGCCGCATCCGCGCCGCCCTCAGCATTACCGGCGCCGATCACAGTGTGCAGTTCATCGATGAACAGCACGACGCTGCCCGCAGCCTGTTCCACTTCGTTCAGCACGGCCTTCAGACGTTCTTCAAATTCGCCGCGGAACTTGGCACCGGCCACCAGGGCGCCCATGTCGAGGGCGATGACCCGTTTGTTCTTCAGGTTCAGCGGCACGTCGCCCTGCACAATGCGCAGCGCCAGCCCCTCGGCAATCGCCGTTTTACCAGTGCCGGGTTCGCCAATGAGCACCGGGTTATTCTTCGTCCGTCGCGAAAGCACCTGTACAACGCGGCGGATTTCATTATCGCGGCCGATCACCGGATCGAGCTTGCCCTGGTTGGCCCGCTGCACCAGGTCAATGCCGTAACGCTCCAGCGCCTGAAACTTGTCTTCCGGGTTCTGGTCTGTCACGCGGGCGCTGCCGCGGACCGATTGTAGGGCGGTAAGCACATCGGCTTCACGCACGCCGTTGATTTCCAGCAGGCGTTTCGCCTTTGAATCAACCTTCACGAGCGCGAGAATCAGATGCTCTGTCGAGACGTATTCGTCCTTCATCACGTCGGCTTCTTTGGCCGCCGCATCAAGCACCAGTGAAAGATCGCGGTCGGCGCCAGGAGGCGAACCGCCGGTGGTTTTTGGGAAACGCTCTATTTCAGAATTCACCTGATCTTCAAGCTGCGAAACATTCACGCCGATCTTGCCAAACAGCGGTTTGACCACGCCATCGGTTTCGCCGAGCAGAGCGCCAAGCAGGTGTAAGGTGGTTAACTGCGGATTGCCCTTTTGCGTGGCGGTGCTCTGCGCATCGGCCACGGCTTCCTGGGCTTTCACCGTAAGTTTGTTGAATTGAAAAGACATATTGAGATCCCGGAAAGGGTTATTGATTCACCACGGCGAACGCCGTAGTAGGAAGGTAAGGCGCCCGCAGCCAAATGTCGCGGACGAAAGGTCTGGAGGGCGGGTACGACTGCAAAACCAGACGCACCTACTCCCGGCCAGATGCATTTTACGGATGTGTCCTGCATTCAGACCAGGGTGTATCAACACGTCTTTGGCTAGGTCGCCATGGTGTGTCGAATCTCCACACCGCCATAGGTTAGATGCGGCAGGTTACACAAAGTTACAGGTTTTGCCATGGAACGCAGAGTTATCGCAACACGCGTCTGTGCGAGTTGTTATCGCAGAATTTTGACGCCATAATCCAGGCATTCAAGTTTCTCCACAGAGCAAAGGGCGCGGTCCATGGCGACGCTAACTTGTCCACAATGCGGCGACGAGGTTCCAGGCACAGTTACGTTCTGTAAATCGTGCGGCGAACGGATCGACAAAACGGCTGTATCCGTAAGCTCGGACACCAATCCGTACAGCTCACCAGCGCCCATGCAGATTGAAATCAAGAGCGAAGGACCGGCGTCTTATCAATTGGCATCTTCCGGGCAGAGACTTGCGAACCTTGTGATTGACAAAATTGCCACATTCGTGCTTTCAAACCTGATGGGCTTTGTCCTGGGGTTCTTAGTCGCGCTCTACTTCGCCGCCAACGGCCGGGAAATGAACGAAGAGCAACTCAATGGACTAGAACTAGCGGCAACCCTTCTCGGCATTGTCATCATCATCTTTTACTTCGCCATTGCCGAAAGCCTGGGCCACCGCACCATTGGTAAGCTTATCACCGGCACGAAAGTGGTCAGAGAAGATGGCGGGCCACCCACCTTCGGCCAGGTGCTTGGCCGGACAGCCGCCCGCTTTATTCCGTTTGAGGCTTTCTCTTTCCTGGGTAAAGAACCCGTCGGTTGGCACGACTCTTTGTCCGGCACACGCGTGATCAAGACACGGTAGAAATCCGCGTTTTAGCAGAACAGCCTGACAAGAAAAAGCCGCAGGGGCGAGTGTCTAAGTCTGACACTCGCCCCTGCGTTGTTCCCTGGCGGCAGCGTTGCAAAAGCCGCGCTGCCGCCAGTCATAAGTTCCGCCGTGAAGCGCCTGCTGAACTGGTTGACCCAGAAACCATATGTTCAGCAAGGTAATGCTCCGGCCCAGGAGGGAGGGCGGCATCGTCTTCCCGCAAAGCGATGCCAACGGCGGAACCTCAATTTATTGTGTCGCCAGTCAAGACGCTGCGGGCAGCGTGGCGTGCTTCTCCGGATGTTGTGCGTGTTTTTTTAGAGCTTCGGCAAGGTGGTGAAAACCGGCCGCGGCCGAACCGCGAACCAGCACCGCATCGCCGGGCTGAAGTCTTTCCATCAATGCCTGGTAGGCATCGTCTGTATTGTGACATAAGTGCGTCACAGCAACAGGCATTCCCGCTTCGCAGGCGTTGGCGATGGTCTCACCGGCGCCTTCTCCACAGGCAATCAGTTCGTCGGCTCCGCAACGCGTAACCAGGCTGGCGGCTGAAGCGGGCGGAAGTTTTCCGCACACCACGATCCGCCGTTTTGCCGGATATTCACGAAGCATCTGCAACGCCTCTTCGACCGCTGCCGGGCCTTCCCGTAAACAGTCGCTGATGACCGTGCAGTAGTCGCCGGGCGTCACTTCGCATTGCAGCGCTGGTGGCGAAATCTCCGCAAGGGCGTCAGCCATTTCACGGATGCTACGGCCGAAATACTGGCCCAGAGCAATCGCTGTCAGCGCCGGCAATAAGTATCGCCGACCGAACAGGCGGACACTAAAGGGAACGCCTGAAACTGTAAATAGCAGTTTGCCGTCGCGGCAGGAAATATTCTCCGCCACAAGCTGATTGCTGGAATCGCGGCCCACAAAAACGACGTTTGTATCGCCCGCACGCTGCTCAATGCGGCGACGAAGCGACTGGTTGTCGCCCGCGGCAATCGCGACGGCCGGCTTCTGTGACAGTAATGTGTCAACGGTCACCTCGCAGTGCGATGTCAGCAGCACGACGCCCGGCTGGCACATGTGGGCGGTTGAACGCAGTTGCGGTTCAAGATCTGCGGCGACTTCCACGCTGCAAAAACTGTCATCGGGCTGCAACGTCGTCATCGCCAGCGACGTCGCCACCGCCTGGCCGTTGCCACGCGCGGAGGCAGGAAGCTCTGAGGGTGTCAGCAACGGTCCCAGCGATTGCTGAATGAGCATCCGCGTTGAAGAGCGGTCGTCGCCCGCCACGGCGATCACTTCGCCCTGAAAACGCCGTCGCAAAGCGGCTGCCAGCTGCCAGAGTGACCATTTTGTGTCATCGACAAGCAGGCTGAATTTCCCCGCCCACGGCTCAACGTGTCTGCCAGAAGTGACGACACCCAGGGCGCCGCGGGAGAACGCATCTTCGGCGTACACTTCGCCGCCGGGCATCGCCCAGAACAGGTCGCCGTGACGGACATCGCGGCTATCGACGACGATGCGATTTACGGGTTCAAGCTCACCGCCCAGCGGCGGCAAGTCGCCCAGTTTTACAGCGCCGCCAGAGATCCGGGCGATATCGGAAATGGTCAGTTGTTCCATCGTGCTTACTCCGCAAATTCAGAAAACAGGTGCGGGCAGCCCCGGTGCAACGCTTCGTCAGGCGTAATGCGCTAAGGCTTCATTGCGGCGTTATTCGCCGCGGTAAATTCGTAGCGGAAAGGCGTCTTCGCGATGATGAACGCCCGGCTCTTCCAAGGCCGATTCTTCACGCGCGTTCTTGTAAAGCCATTCACGCGCGACCAGGCGGTCATCATGCGGCTGGGGGCCGTTCGCCGTACGCTGAACGGTGGCGTGGCCTTTGCCAGCAATCAGAATCGAATCGCCAGCGCGGGCGGACTTCAGGGCCAGGCGGATCGCTTCGGCCCGGTTGGGCAGAATGTGCGCTTTGCTGGGATCGCTGAAACCATCGAGAATATCGTGGGCAATTTGCAGCGCCGGTTCAGCGCCGGGATTGTCGCTGGTGATGATCGCCCAGTCGCTGGACTTCTCAGCAATCCGTCCCAGCAATGGCCGCTGCGAAGCATCGGTATCGCCCTCGGCGCCGAACACGCAGATGGTCCTGCCGCGCGTGACCTGCCGGATGGCTTTCAGACTGGCGATCATCGTATTGGGCGTGCCTGCCTGATCCACGTACACGTTGAAGTTCTGGCCGCATTCCAGCCGCTCCATGCGTCCGGGCAGGCTGCTTGATTTCTCAATGCCCCGCACAACCGTCGGCAGGTCGATACCCGCAACCAGCCCCGTAGCGGCCGCGGTCAGGCAGTTATAGATGTGATGGTCGCCGATCATCTCTGTCCGCACGGGGGCGGATTCGTTACCGGCGTGCAGCAGAAAGGTCTGCTCGCTGGGCAACCGCTCAACCACGGTCGCCGTCACTTCCGCCTCCTGATGGATACCGACCGTGATGACCGGGTTATCCAGTTCTTTGAGCATCTCCGCCGATCCGGGATCATCGGCATTGATCACGGCGTAGCCGTGGGGCTTCAGTAACTTGAAGATCCGGGCCTGTGCTTCGTGATAATTCTCAACGGAATTGTGATGATCCAGGTCCTGCGGTTTGATGTTCGTCAAAATCGCCGCATCAAATTGTTCACCGGCATGTGCGTGTTGCGAAAGACCGATCGCCGATGTTTCGACAATGGCGTCTTTGCACCCGTTTGCCGCCATCCGCGCCAGCCAGGTTGCCTGGGCGGCAGGCGACGGGGCGTTGTTCTCATTCAGGGCGGGTTCCACTCCGTCGGAAAAACCCATCGACGTGACGAAGCCGTTTGCCCGGCCGGCTTCATCCAGAATGGAGGCCAGCAGCATGCTGGTGGTTGTCTTACCGCTTGAGCCTGCCACGCCGAACGTCCGCATCTGCGTGCATGGTAGGCCGGCCAGTTTCTGGCAGAGTTCACCGTAAGCCTGCCGCGTGTCGTCCACGATAACGACGGGCACTTCGCAGATGATCAGCCTTTCAGACAGAATGGCGGAAGCGCCTGCCTGAACAGCCTCGGCGATGTAGTCGTGGCCATCTAAATCGTTGCCAACAATCGCCACAAAGAGGTCGCCCGGCTGGCAGTGGCGGGAATCACTGCAACAGGACGTGACATAGACTTCCTGCCCGCCATAAAAGCGAGCCTGCGGAAGTAGCTGACGTAGCGCTACACCGGCGCGTTGCAAAGTACGCTGCATGGCCAAGGCCTCCTTGCCTCAGTGTGCTGCCGACGGGACCTTCTTCCTGGGTCGCACGATACCGGATTCCGTTCCGGTTTGAATCGAGCGGGTGTCCTCGTGGCTCGAACGAAAGAGAATTGTCGATGTTTCGTCAGGAGTGTCAAGATTGTTTTACGGGTCATCCGGCGCCAGCGACGCTATAACAGCGGTGGATTATCTGGCACCGTAACTGCTTCAACCGCCACTGCCCAAGCGGGCTGCCTTGCCGGGTTCCGGGGGGGCACGTATAGTGGAATGTGCGGGCTGCAAGGTGGTTCAGACCACTTGTCGCGGTTCGATATCTGACAATGACACGCTATTTTTTCACCCGCTATCACTGCCAGCGGACACTGCCATGCAGCCAACCAGCGAAGAAGAAATCTATCAGGAACACGTGCTGGATCACTACGAAGATCCGTATAACAACGGCCGTTGCGATCACGCCACCCATTCGCAGTCGGGCAACAATCCGTTGTGCGGAGATAAGGTGCTGATTGACCTGCGGATTGAAGACGACGTGGTCAAAGAAGCCTGGTTCGACGGCGACGGTTGCTGCATCAGTCAGGCTTCAGCTTCGATGCTGGTGGAAGCCGTCGAGGGCAAGACCCTTGAGCAGCTCAAAGAGTTTTCCGCCACCCACATGCTTGACCTATTTCAAGCCAAGCTGACCCCCAACCGGCAGAAGTGCTGCCTATTAGGCTGGCGGGTGTTGCAGGAAGCGGTCCACTCGCCGGTAGATGGAGATGATGATTCTGGCTCCTCTCATTTTCTGGGGCCGAATCTCGGTGAAGAATCTTAATTAGCAGCCATTAACTGCCCCACGAAGGCAGAAACTGGCCATTCAAATAACAGCCGCACGCCGGCTAGAAGGTCCATCATGTCCACTCCGGAAGTGGCCAGCAGTTCCGTCAACACGACAGACCCCCTGGACGTAGAACGCATCCGCCGCGATTTTCCGATCCTGCAGACTGAGCCCAACGGCAAGCCGCTGATCTATCTGGACAACGCCGCCTCGACACAACGCCCCAGTCAGGTGATCGACGCCATCTCCGGGATGTACGAGCAGCATTACGCCAACGTGCATCGCGGTATTCATTGGCTTAGCGAACAGGCTACCGACCGCTTTGAAGAAGCGCGGCAAAAAGTCAAAGAGTTCATCAACGCCCGCGCCCTGCCCGAAGTGATCTTCACCACCGGCGCCACCGGGGCCATCAATCTGGTTGCCCGCAGCTGGGGCGATGAATTTGTGAAGCAGGGTGACGAGATTCTGCTCACGCAGATGGAGCATCACTCCAACATCGTGCCCTGGCAGCAACTGGCGCAGCGGACGGGCTGCGTGGTGAAGTTTATCCCGGTCACGCCGGACGGATTGCTGGATCTGAGTAAGCTGGATGAACTCATCACCAGCCGCACCCGCATGGTCGCCGTCACGGCGGTTTCCAATGTGCTCGGCACGATTACCCCGCTCGAAACGATCATCGCGGCCGCGCACGCCGCCGGCGCCCTGGTGCTGGTGGACGGGGCACAGAGCGCTCCGCACGATGTTGTGGATGTGCAGAAACTAGGCGCCGATTTCTTCGTCTTCAGCGGGCATAAAATGCTCGGCCCCTCCGGCGTCGGGGTGCTGTGGGGACGCGAAGAACTGCTGGAAAAGATGCCGCCATTTCTGGGCGGCGGCAGCATGATCAGCCAGGTACGGCTGGACGGTTTTGAACCGGCCGCCTTGCCCACGCGGTTTGAAGCCGGTACGCCGCCGATCGTTCCGGCCATCGCTCTGACCGCAGCGATTGACTATCTGCAAGGCATTGGCCTGGAACGGATCGCCGCCCATGAGAAGATGCTGACAGAGCGTGCACACGCCGGGTTATCGCAGATTGAAGGGGTGAAATTCTTCGGACCTTCGCCCGCCGAAAAAGCAGGCATTGTCAGCTTTGTGATGAACCGGCCGCATGCCCACGATGTAGCCCAGCTGCTGGATCGCGACGGCATCGCCATCCGGGCCGGCCACCACTGCGCCATGCCGCTGCACGACATCATGGGCGTCACGGCCAGCAACCGCGCCAGCTTCTACTTCTACAACACGGTCGAAGAAGTGGATCAGCTGATCGAGAGCGTGCAGAAAGTGCGGGCCTTCTTCAGCCAGAAACGCAGACGCCGGCAGCGGTCTGAAAAGTGACGGCAACACTACGCGCTTAGGTCGGCGTATCCACGTCGTCCCAGTCCGCGCCGCCGAAGCAGATCAGCCAGTTCAACGCATGGTGGCGGTGCTCCACCACGCCCACGGCCCGGCATTGTTCAACGGGGACGGCAGCCGTGTCGCCGCTCCAGTCCAGGTTTTCTGGAATCTGCTGCTTGTTGATCCAGGCGTCGCGGATCGCCCAGTGAATCATCATTGTCAGATGCTGCGCGTCGAGAATTTCAGCAACGGGCCGCAGTTCAGCGGTGGCGGCATAGTCCGGGTCGCTGTCACTGCGTTTCAGCACTTCCACCAGACGTGGCACATCGCAGAGATCTGAAGGCCAGCCAAGCGAATCAATCTCGCCCAGTGCCCAGGCAAGACCCCACAAATCTTCCAGCCGCCACAGCAGCGCCGCCGCTTGCTCTTCCGGCGGCGATTCCGCTTCAACGAAGCTGCGCTCCTCCGGGCTGAGATGCGGCCACAGTTCAGCCTGCTCAATCAGTTGCATGGTGCGGTCGCGTGGGCCGCCATCGGCCAGAAACGTCACCACGCTCAGCGCCTGCAAGCGGTGGGCGACCGCCTGGGCGGTGCGGATTTTCGCTGAGGCATCGTCGTCAGTCAGCAACGGGTACGAAAGCGTCGGTACGCCACGCTGTTCCAGTTGTTTCTTCGTGCGTTCGTATCTTGCAAGTTGTGCCGGTGTGGGCTGTTGATCGCCCGTTGGCGGCTCCACTTCCTGCTTCTCCTGTGGCGGCGCCTTCAGCGAGCGTGGATCGAGCAGCATCCGCCGGTGGTCGTCATACAGCGCGTTGCGTGAAAACATCAGCGCCTGCATATCCTGGGCGATGGCCAGTAACGCGTCTTTCGCGGCGGGATGTTGTTTCGTTGTAGGTTCGCACCAGAAGCCGACGACCAGTCCCGTGTTGCGGATGCGGTCGAGCAGTGCGGCCCCATGCTGATCAAAATGTTGCCCGTAAACCTGTTCCAGCCAGCCGCCAAATTCCTGCAGATGCTGCTCCACGCTTTCAGCGGGCATATCGTTCAGGACGACCCGGCCTTCTTCCCATTCAAGGGTCAACTGCCAGCCTTTGTCGTCATTCGCTTCGCGGACACCGGCGCCCAGCCGGGCAGCGATATCGCGGATCGCCTGCACATCGAGCTGGTCGGTGGATTCGGAATACAGGTTGTACACTTCTGGCATGGCGAATCCCTGGCACGGCAAACATGCCGCAGCGTGACAAACAGCCTTAAATCACTAACCGTCTCAATTTACCATCATATCAAGCTGGGAAGACCGCCATAGACCGGGTAGGGCAGGGGGGGTTAAACTGCCCGGTAAATTCAGCCAAAGCACCGCCCGCAGCGTCGCAGCCCTTGCGAACATCACGCGCGCGGCGGTTGTCGCTGTTAACGGATTGTTTACATCACGCAACTCTTACTGCAACCGTCGAAGACTGTCATGGAAATGGAAAAACTGGTTTCGCTCTGTAAACGACGCGGCTTTCTCTTTCAATCGAGCGAAATCTACGGCGGTTTGAACGGCTTCTGGGACTACGGCCCGCTGGGTGTGGAACTCAAACGCAACATCAAAGAAGCCTGGTGGCGCGATATGGTCACCGGCCACAACGATATGGTCGCCCCCGCCGGCGCCCCGCAGCCGTACGAAATGACGGGCCTGGACTGCACCATTATCATGCACCCGCAGGTCTGGAAGTGCAGCGGTCATTACGACATGTTTGTCGATAAGATGGTCGACTGCCGCGAAACCAACCGCCGCTACCGGCACGATCAGGTCCGCGGCCGCTGGGCCGAAGCCAAAGGCAAACGCATCTTTGTGACCACCGTCGCCGAGACCGATCAGGAAGAAGCCACCACGCAGGCCCGCGCCCAGAAGTTCTTCAAACTACGCGCGAAAAACATCGACGAACTGAAGTGGGACGGCGACTTTATCGAACTGCCGGAAGTCACGGATCATTCGCAGGTGCTGGGCCCGGACGCTAAGTCGCTGGGTACCCTGACGGAGCCGCGTGACTTCAACCTGATGTTCAAAACGATCGTCGGCGCGATGGGCGGCGAAGAGGACGCGGCCTTCCTGCGGCCCGAAACGGCGCAGGGCATCTTTATGAACTTTAAGAATGTCGTCGATAGCACCCGCGTCCGTGTGCCGTTTGGTATCGCGCAGGTGGGTAAAAGCTTCCGCAACGAAATTACGCCGCGGAACTTTACCTTCCGTTCACGCGAGTTCGAACAGATGGAGATTGAATTCTTCTGCCACCCGGATTCCTCCTTCGAGTGGTACAAGTACTGGCGCGACCGCCGGATGAACTGGTACACCGGCCTGGGCCTATCGAGCGATAAGCTCATCATGCGCGAGCATCACGCGGAGGAGCTTTCGCACTACTCGACCGGCACGGCGGATATCGAATACGCGTTCCCGTTTCTGCCCGAGGGTGAATTCGGCGAACTGGAAGGCATCGCCCACCGCGGCAACTTCGACCTGCGTAGTCACATGGAAGGCAAGCTTGATCCCAACAGCGACCCGCTGGAAGTCGAACTTGGCGCCGATGGCAAACCGAAGTGGCGGGGCAGCGGCAAGAACCTGCAATACCGCGACGATCTAACGGGTGAGAAGTTCATCCCGCACGTGATTGAACCTTCCGCCGGCGCCGACCGCGCCGCACTGGCCTTCCTGTGTGAAGCCTACAACGTGGATCAGGCGCCCGATGAAAAAGGCAACATGCAGGAGCGCGTTGTGCTGAAGTTCAACCCGCGCATCGCTCCGCTGAAAGCCGCCATCTTCCCATTGGTCAATAAAGACGGCATGCCCGACATCGCCAAAGAGATTTACAGCGCTCTCAAACCGCACTGCAACATTTTCTACGATGAAAAAGGCGCCGTCGGCCGCCGCTACCGCCGCCAGGACGAAGCGGGCACCCCGTACTGCATCACCGTGGACGGCGACACGCTAAAAGACAACACCGTCACCATCCGCGACCGCGACACCCTGGAGCAATGGCGCGTGAAGGTGGACGATGTGGTGAGCGAAATCCGTTCGCGCGTGGAGTAGCCACCGTGCTATAGAGTCAGCAAAGACGGCGCTTCTGGTCCCCTCGCCCCTCCGGGGAGAGGGTTAGGGTGAGGGGAGTACAACCTTCCCAGAACGCACTCAATCACCAAAGACCTGTTGAGCGTAAACCGCATCCGCTAAGACATTCAGGAATACTGCTTCCCCTCACCCCAGCCCTCTTCCCAGAGGGCGAGGGGGCAATTTTCTGATAACACTCAGCCCCATTTGCCCCTTCCATCATGCAACCATGTATCAGCCAGGTCTGCTCCCTGGAATCGCACTTCGCAACAGATCTTGAAGACTATGCTGCCGGGCACTGCCCTGCGGTGGAGTTGTGGCTGACGAAGCTGGAAGGCTACCTGCAGACGCATCCGGTGGAAGACGTTAAGAAGTTGCTGGAAGACAACGATATCGCGGCGCCGGTGGCCAGCTTGCAGGGCGGGCTGCTGACGTCGCAGGCGGACGCCCGTAAAGAGGCGTGGGATCTGTTCGACAAACGCATCGCGTTGTGTAAGGAACTGGGCGTGCAAGTGATGGTCATCGCCTGCGATGTGCCTTCGCCGTTGACGGCCACGGACCTGGAACGCGCACGGGCGTCGCTGAAAGAGATAGGCAGCAGGGCAGGGCAGGGCGGTGTGAAAGCGGCCCTCGAGTTTCAGGTACGGTCGGCCGTGGGCAACAATCTGCAAACGGCGCTCGCCCTGGTGGAAGAAGCAGGCAGCCCGCATTTGGGCATCTGCCTGGATGCGTTTCACTACTACACCGGCCCCAGCCAGCCCGAAGACCTGGGCGGCTTAACAGCGGAAAACCTGTTCCACGTGCAGCTTTGCGATCTGCTGACCGTGCCCCGCGAGTTCGCCAGCGATTCCGACCGCATTCTGCCCGGCGACGGCGATATTCCGCTGGCGCCCATCATCGAACATCTGAAACGCATCAACTATCAGGGCGCCGTTTCCATCGAACTGATGAATCCACAGATCTGGAAGATCCCCGCGCTGCAATTCGGCGAAACAGCCATCACCGCGCTGAGGCAACTACTGGGCATCGCTGAGAAATAGAAAAGCCGCCACGCGAGGTGCATTCGCGGGCGGCGGTTCATACTGGATAGTTAGCGGGATACGCGTTTACCGTTTCCACAGAGCGAGATGGCGCCACTGTCCGTGGACCCGGTACCGGTAATGAATAGGCATGCCGAACCCTTGCTGGCTGCGTTGCTGGTGTTCGGCGTTAAATTGCTGCTCGGTTAGATGGTGCTTTGCGACAAACGGTTTACCATCCTGCGGCCGGATTCTCAGGTCGATGCGGATGTCTCCATGTCCATCGGGCCGGACAAGAATTCTCGCTGGTTCATAGCCGCGGTGGACCGCGCTAGTGAACACGCCCTGATATTGCGTGGGCGTCAGATTCCGGTACCAGTAGTACGCCGTATCCATTTCGCGGGCCTTCCCCAGAATGTGCCGCTTCCAGGCATGCGTAATTCCAGAAAGGTTGATCAGCCCCTGTGCCGCGCCGGCGTGAAGCTGAACGTTCACATGGCCGCGTTTGTAGTTCCCCGTCAGCTCAACGGTGACCTTCTCGTTGAACAGCTTTTTGGTGCCCTGGGTGGGGATATTCCGGCGATACACATAGCGGCAAGAGCCTATTACGGCGAAGTCGCCATTCTGCCAGACTTCAAACTTCTCGCACTTTTCGCTCTCGCGTTTTGCGGCCACCGTCACACCGCCGATGGAAACTCCTACGGCCTTGGGCATATAAGTTTCAATGCCAAGGACGACGATCCAGCCAAGTTCGTCCTTAAGGTCGCGTTTCTGCGCCAGCGCCGTACCAGCCGGCGCCAGGGATAGTGCAATGGTTGCAAACAGTAGTGTCCGGATGAACATAAACATCTCCTTGAAAAACTGAAACGTGAAAATCGAACCGTAAAATCAACGCCTGGCCGCTACTACTTGCGGCCAACGCCGTGGCAGACCCGGCACGCTTGCCGCATGCAGCCACCCTGCCTGGGAAGATTCAGCCACTCGCAGCCCGTTCCACCGCAACTGCGGCAGGTCTTACCGCAACGCTGGTCAAACTCTTTCACGACCCGGTCCAGGCCAGGTGTCTGCACGCGGCGTTGCTCCCCGGCTTCTGGCTGATCACCAGCGACGCCGCCGGCAGTAGAGACACCCGCAGCAAAAACCAGCACCGCCAGCAACAGAATCAGCAGCGTTGCACCCAGGCCGTAGCAGGGGATGCCGCTCGCAACCCTCAACCCGGCTGCACCGGCAAACACAGCGATCGTTCCGCCAACGCCCAGAATCAGTGCGTAGATTTCACGGCCGGATGGTGTATCGCGTTGCATCGCCTTCGTCTCCTAAAGTGCTGTAAATCTCCCAACACACAGCACTGCGGACGAAGCCGTAAAAAGGGGACGTCGAATTTCAGAAAAAAATCCGCCGCCAGCAAAACACGCTGAAAACAGCCACAAAGAACTTCGGTGGCGCGATGAACCGCCTGGAGACGCGCAGGAATTACGGTTCAAACACGTCAGAAAACCAGTTCGTCGCAGAGCGGTGGGTGGCCGGCGCACAACTGGTCAACGGGCAAAGTCTCGCCGTTCTCGCGAGCCTTTCCAGCGATCCAGCAGATCGTCGATTACAGAGCGGTCAACCATCATCGTCGCGGCCGTTTTGGTAACTGCCCAGGCGGTCGTGAAGCATCAGCCGGGCTGACCGCCAGCGACGTTTGACCTGCCGTGTGGAGATACCAAGTACGCTGCCAGCTTCTTCCTGCGATAGACCGTGGTACCACAAAAGGTCCACCGTTTCACGCAGTTCCTGAGGCAGCGATTCTACTTGTTCGTGGATTTCAGCCCGCTCTGCAAGTCTCCCAGGTTCCAGCGATTCATTCCCCGGATCGTGCGCTGGCGCGGCGCCGCTGTGCTGTGGCTGCGAATGATGGTGGTCCTGCAACCGCCGGTAATGACGCGATAGATCAATCAGCTCACGGCGGATCTGCACCGCTGCCAGGCGGTAAAAGTGGCGGCTGTCTTGCAGTGGCACATCAGCCAGCGCGCGGCGTAAACGCAATGCCGCGTTGTTCGTCACGTCGCCCGTCTGCTCCCAACGGCCGACGCCAGGGAAGTCCGCCTTCATTTTGCGGGCCATTTTGGTGAGACGCTCAAAAGCGCACTCAAGAAGCTTATCGGCTGCAGCTGCGTCACCTCCGGCTAAACGATCAATCCAGCCCTGAATCAGTTGTGATTGGTTTGAAGGGTCTGACATACGCCAAGGCTAGCAACGGTCCAGTCGGTCTTAGAAGCTCTTTCCGTAATCTACGGAAAATATTGGCCGGAAGCCAGTTTCAACAGAAGCTCCATGCGTTGAAGAATAATCCCGGCGTAACGAACGGCTCACCCAGCATCTGAAACGCATCCTTTATCCGGGAGCCACACGTCCAAAATCTGCAAGACATTGAAAACAAGCTTCAGAAGCTGTGACGGATCTGACGAATACAACGACTACGCAACGCAACTCTGTTTGCTTAGCCGTAACGACTGATGGTCAGATCCTGCTGGAGAATGGACGATGGATAAAGGCTTGCTTCTGGTAATAGGCGCCGTCCTGCTTTTGACAGGTTGTAAAACGCCTGCGGGCCCGGCAACGGCCGTGGGGCCGTCTCCAACCGAAGCTCCAGCGGTCGCCAGTTCCGGGCAGCCAGAGAGCCAGGCGCAGGACACCGGATTCTCTCTGGGAAGCCTGTTTCAGCTAGCAGGCTATCAGCAACCCGCCGCGGAAGGAACGGGCGGTCAGGAGCCAAACCAGGCAGCTCAGGGCGTGACCGAGTTAGGCAACATGATCACCTCGGTCGCTGCGAAGTCCACGCAACTCAGCATGAACGACCCTGCACACGTAACCCGACAGAAGGCAGCATCGATCCTTGAGGACCTGAAGGGTTGGGACAGTTCCCTGGCGGCAAGTACGTCTTCCGGTCTGGTCAGCCCGGAAATGGCGCAGAATCTGAACGCCTGGGTCACCCGGTTACGCACCGAAGTGCAGAAACTGGTTGAACTGGCGCCTCAGCCACAAACCATCCAGGCCGTGAAGCATCTGGCCGGCAGCCTGCAGGCAACCTTTGGCCACTTCACCTCGCTGCTCAACCGCAGCAATGCTCTGCTGGGCGCCCAAGCCGGCGGCCAGCAGTAGCATTGGGCCGCGTTTTCAAGCTGGCGGAAGTTGACGCAGTCGATTATTTCAGCGGCTGATTCAATTCGACTTCTGCGTACGTTCTTCAAGCTTTTTAAGGCGGGTGATGCTTTCCTGCTTGAAGGCATCCCGGAGCGGAATCGTTTTGATCCAACTGGGATACTGCATCATTTCTTCAAGAAGCTGCGATTGCGGATCACCGGTGAACTTCCAATGCCCTTTTCCGGTGGCAGGCGGAACGCCGTCGCGGGTGGCAGGCCCTTGATAATACTTGCTGGTCGTAAGCGGGAAGGCTGCGAGCTGCTTTCTTTCAACGACAATCTTGCCTGCTGGATTAAGCACCTTCCAGGTCAAGCGTAGCTGCGGTTGATTAAAATTCTCGCCGTTATCAGAAGTAAATGTTTGCGACGACAATTCAGCAGCTCCGCTCACCTGGATCTTCCAGGAGGAAGCACCAATCCTTGCGCCGTAGCTGGTCAGACCTGCAGCGATACGGTCGCCGTAGTGCTTGGACCACTTCGCACCGCAAACATCTACTCTGAGCTGAAAGACAAGATCCGCAAGCGAGGCCCCCTCCAGAACGTACCGCTGCCCCAATAGATGACTGCCGTCCCAGAAGGCGCCATCGGGTGTGACCTGCACTTCCTGGGTCATCGTGGCTGTGGTTCGACCGCGACGTTCAAAATCCAGGATCGTGCGATAACGTTTTCCTGAAGTGCAAAGCCGCCATTCGTCCAGGAAGTAATGCCACTGTCCGTGATAATGCCGGTTTGTATCGACTTGATGCAGCACGCCAATCGAGGGGCGGATAAGAAACAGCCCGGGCTGCTTCGCCGGGTCTAATGGCCGCGTGGTCCGGCTGACGGCAGCATTCCCGGTTGTCCAGAGAGCAATCACGTTGTAAGAAGGATTGACCGCAATGTGCTCCACCGCAAACTCACCAGGCAGCGGGTAGCGTTTCTCCACGGCCCCTGTTTCTGGATGGATTAGATCAACGTATCCAGCTCCACCCACAGCGATAAAGGGCATCCGGGTGGCGGGCCAATGCCGCGCGAGACAGAAATAGGCTGTATCAAGCGTCCATGCGGATGTGGCTGGACCAGCCCGCTCCGGCACCGCAACCGCTTCTTCCTCCACCTCCGCCCGGGATATGTCTGAAGCCGGATCCCATCCGCTGAGCCTGCCGTTCTGAAGCACCACTAATTGCCTGGCGGAACTCCAGCAGAAATCCGATATGTGTGACTGTTCGGCTTCCCACATCCCGCGATACTCGCCGCTACGGTCGATCACCACCAGTAAAGCATTCAGCGGCTGCGAACTTGTCCGGCGACGGAATTCGACCGCCAGTTGCTGACCGTCGGGAGACACACGGCTGCGGTGCGTGATTGAGTAGTCGCTACGGTCGAGCGGCAGGGTGACTTCCAGCCGGTCTTCAGAGCCGCCCGTGCGCGAAACGCGACCCCATATAACCGTTAGCTGGCTCGATCCGGACGCGCTTCTGCCCCTGCTCACCCAGTGATAATGCTCTGCATCCACGACGGCGAAACCTGGATACGGCAAACGGGTCAAAGATGACGGAGATTCAAGCAGTTTGCCCGGAAGTTCCTGCGCGGCAGGCCTGCTGGGCTTGTACGGATACGAAGGTTTGGCGGCGATGCCGCCGACGGCAAGAGGGTCGATCCGCACTGATGGTGGTAGTTCCGGCCGGGGCCGCGGCGTACTGGTTCTGAGGCGTTCCTGGGCGTTTATCCGACGCGAAACGCTCGTGATTTGCTGCGGTAGTTTCGCCTCTAAATCTATCGCAGGCGGCCATTCGATGGGAGTCATCGCTGACTTAGTGGCAGCAGGAGAGAGTTTTGGACTGACGACGAAAAACCTGCCCGTGGGCTGCAACTTGTCGATTTCGAACTCGCCGGCAAGTACGCCTTCCGATGGTGGGCCGGCAACCCGCGGCGCTTCCTCACGCCGCGCCGCCTTGGGTTTGACCGCAGGGTCTTCGTCAATGCCAAGGAGCCAGGCATTGCCTGTTGCAAAAGCCAGAATGACGAGCGTAAGTCCGCCAATGGATGAGATAATCCGGTACTTCATAAAGTCGGACATACCTGGCGAGGAGGTTTCGCGCAGTTCCGCTTTATCATCGCTGACCGCTTTCATCGCGGACGCGACACGCGGATCAAGTTCTTCACCAGACCCGTGCGTTGGAAGCCCAGGTGCTGGTGCGCCCTGAAAACCTGGTTGTGAGCCGTAATAACCAGGTTGCAACGGAGGACTACCCGGCTGAGGCGAAAAGCCAGGGTTACCAGGCTGCGAAGACCCGGAGGTGTTCTCGAGCGGGTCGGCCAAAGGATCGTCTAGCGGCGGTAACGACGGGGGGGGTGTGGCGGGGTCGAGTCCCGGCACCTCAAGCTTGGCGCCGCAACCGCATTTGGCTAATCGACCGATGGCGGAACGCGGCGCCTTGAGCCGTCTGCCGCACTGCACACAATCGAAACGTACAAACTGTTCGCCAGACATATTTAACGCTTATATGAGTACACGATCCCAGCAGGTAGGTCCGACTTTGTACTCAATTTCTGCGACGACATCTCGCGGCTTCATCGCATCTTCACACGAGACGGATCGTGAAGATTCAACCAGAAACCTATGCGAGTTCCAGCAGGATCTTGATGCCGCGCTGGAGCATCTCGTCGCTGGCGGCGAAGGAGATGCGGAAGTGCGTGTCGTGCTTGCTGAAGATGTTGCCGGGAATGACCAGCAGATTGTTCTCGATTGCGCGGCGGACGAATTCGCTGCCGCTGCCGCCGGGCGCCTCGGGGTACATGTAGAAGGCGCCGCCCGGCTTCTGAATGTTGTAGGCGTCTTTTAAGGCGTCGTAGAGCATGTCGCGTTTGCGCCGGTAGTCTTCAACATGCGGCGCCACGCTGATTTCCAGCGCACGGGCCGCGGCCCACTGCGCCGGCTGGGGTGAGCAGACGAAGGTGTACTGCTGCAGTTTGACAAACGTTTCGATAATCTCCGCCGGCCCATGTGCGAAGCCCACGCGCCAGCCCGTCATGGCGTGGCTCTTGGAGAAGCCGTCGATCACGATCGTTCGGTCGTTGAACTTTGCGGGCGAAATGAACGGTTCGTCATAGATAAACTGGCGGTAGATTTCGTCAGACACCAGCGCGATGTTCCGCTCGGCGGCAAGTTCCGCCAGTGCGCGGATCTCGTCCTCCGTGGCCGTTACGCCCGTCGGGTTGGCGGGGCTGTTAAAGAGAATCGCTTTCGTTTTTGGCGTGATCGCAGCGGCCACTTTTTCCGCATCAATACGGAAGTCCGGGTGCGTATCCACAATGACCGGCACGCCATCGGCCAGCCGGACCAGTGAGTCGTACATGACGAAGTACGGGTCAAACAGAATCACTTCATCGCCCGGATTCACCAGCGACATCATCGTCAGCACCAGGGCGCCGCTGGTGCCCGAAGACACAAATACGCTGCGGTCGCCGTGACCGAATTCCTGGTCCACCTGCTGCTGCAAGCTATTGCGTAGAACCGGCATGCCCTGTGTGAGAGCGTAACCGTTTTTGCCGCTTTGAATCGCGTCGACACACGCTGCCTTCACTTCTTCGGGGACGTCGAAATCGGGCTGCCCGATGGAAAGATTGACCGGGTCTTTCAACTGGCTCGCCAGGTCAAACACCTTGCGGATACCACTGCTATCGAACGCGCGTGTGCGATCTGCAATCCAGGAAGTCGACATACCATTCACCAGCTGTAAATTCCAAACCTGCTAGAAGCCCGCCATGCTGCAACGCTGCGGCTCAACGGCGCCGTAGTCAGCGGGAGCTTCGAAGTGTGTTTTCAGTATGACGGAAAACGCAGCCCTTCCAATGGGCCATTCCGTCAGATTCAACAGCCAGACGGCTACCAGATGTTTTGCAAGGGTGGATCCTCCAAGTAAAATAACCAGCAAAGTTTACCACCTCACTTCAACGACGGAGACCCTTTATGACAGGTCGAAATGTTTGCTTGATGCTCATTCTGCCGCTCATTGCTGGCGTCAGCATGGTTCAAGCAGATTCACCTCAACAGATGAGCAGCTTCAGGAATCTGCCCGCCGACGCAGGCGCAGAACTGTTCGCAGCCGAAGAGGTTGCACTCACAGCCGACGCCAGCGATGTCCATTTCGTCAACTTCACAACGGATGACAAAAAGAAAGACGATAAAAAGAAGAAAGACGACAAGCGGAAAAAGGAGAAGGCCAAGCAGGACAAAGCCAAAGCGGAAAAAGAAAAAGCCGCCAAGGAGAAAGCCGCCGCAGACAAAAAGGCAAGAGAAGCGAAAGTAAAAGCCGAGCGTGAAGCAAAAGCGAAAGCGGAACGCGAAGCCAAGGCGAAAGCGGAACGCGAGAAGGCTGAGAAAGCAAAAGCCGAAAAGGCTAAAGCTGAAAAGGCTAAGGCCGAAAAAGCCAAAGCGCAGAAGAGCAAGCCGGCGCCGAAAAAGGTGCGGCCGCCAGAGGCGGAACTAGAAGCATCGCCTTCGGATCTGACACCTGCCGCCGCCAAGGAAGTCACCCAGGAACCTGAAGTTTCGCCTTCCGACATCCGCCTCGATGAGCAGGAAAAGGCTGACGACGGCAGTGGTGACGCAGCTCCCGACACGCTTGAACCAGGTGACGAAGGCGCAGCAGCAGCCGCAATCGGCGCCGAAGCGGAAGCTGCCGTAGTCATCCCGGAAGGAAGCAGCTGCGGCCCAGGCGGTTGCGGTGTTGTCAGCGGCGACATCATCCTACACGAAGGCACGATTGTCGAAGGCAGCTACATCCCATCGGCCGGCCCATGCATCTCCAGCCAGCCGGCGCCTGTTTACAGCCCCGCGCCCGTTTACAGCGCGCCGGTTTACCACAGCGCACCTGTCTGCAACCCGGCGCCGGTTTATCACAGCGCACCCGTTGTTACGCAGTGTGCACCTGTGACCTGCGCTCCACGGAAGTCCTGCTTTCTGAAACGTAAGCGGTGCTGCTGCAACTAAGTAGTGTCAGCATCTGACATTTCCGTTGAAACAAAAGGGTCGCCCGGGGGCGGCCCTTTTTCTATGGCGTTGCCGGTTGTGGTGCTTCAATCGTAAGCTGTTTCGCCTTCCACTTCAGATTCTGCTGCGTCTGTGTGGCGTACTCCAATGCCGCGGCGCCAGAGTCTGCATCCAATTGCACCGCAACTTCGCACTGCACTGCTGTGAGCGCGACCGCCTGCGGTATATCCAGAAACCGGCTGACGTTCAGGAAGTACGGCCCATCGCGGTGCGAAGTCGTTGGCTGCGTCATGCTCACGCGAGAAACGCCGGGCCGCATCAGCGCCGCGTACATCGCAATCACGGCCATGCTCTCTTTGCCGCGTAGCTCCAACGGCGCGTCTTCCGCGATTTTCATACTGTGCAGCGCAGCAACCGCACGGGTGGTATCGAACACCTGCATCGCTTCCAGCGTCTGGCCCAGCAGATAAAACCGGCGGCGGTTCTGAATCTGCTTCTTCGTACTCGCATCGAACGCGGTCGGCCCCACACCGCGTGGCATCAACGTCGCCGCGATCGCGTCTTCACTGCCCTTGGGCATTCTGCTGTTCTGGGGCGACCCAAAGATGTCTCCCTTCTGCGGACCTTTCCACAGCTTGAATGCCCCTTTGCCTTCCTGCTGTAACCACTGCGGTTGATTCAAAACCGTCAGTTCAATCCTGTTCGCCTTGGTCAATCCTTTGCGGTGCTTTACCAGAAGCTGTAACGGAACGTGCGTCTGACTGCTGAACTCATAAGTCGCAAAGGTCACATCGCCGCTATCCACACTCGAAACCTGCTTTAGTCCCAAGGCGCCTGCCGTCGCTGGCCAGCCGCGGAAGACTTTTGTACGCAGTGCTTCCATCCATTCCTTTTTTGTTTCCATCCATGCTGCATCGTTCTGCGGTGGTTGATGCTGTGGCGCATCCACAAATGTTTCGTCGATGGTCGTAACCTTTTCATCGGCTGGCAGCTTCTCAAAGACTTTCAGGTCTTCAGGTTCAAAGACCTTCGCTGCCGGCGTGCTGATAAGGCTGTCGTCGCCTTTTAGATGATGATTCAGCCAGCGGAAAGCATGAATGCGCAGCTCTTGCGTATCCTGGTGGGGACCGGCGGTAATGTGCAGCGCGATGTTCTGCGGCTTGTTGTAAAGCTCATAAACGTGCCGCACCTGTGCGTGCGTCCGAACGACGCCATCCAGCGGAAAGATGCGGTCACGATCTGTATTGCTAATCAGCAGCGGACGCGGCGCGACTAGGGCGGCGACCTTGGCGAAATCCCAGCGGTACGTGTTTACCATGAACATGCAGTCGCAGTGTCCTTCGATACAGCCGTCTACGACGTGGTTCTGCATGTCCGTAATGCCTGCTACGGGCACTGCCGCCTTGATCCGTTCATCCAGCGCCGCAATCCACCAGCTATACGCGCCGCCGCCACTGCGGCCGGTCACGCCGATCCGCTCGCCGTCGACTTCGGGCCGCGATTGCAGATAATCCAGCGCCCGCATGCAGTTCCATGCTTCGACACCCGCGGGCGTGTATCCGCGGTTCAGCCACCACCAGCGGTTCATGCGGTAGGTGCCGTGGTGCACCCCTTCGATCTCGCCCAACTGGATCGTGTCAATCGTCAGGCAGACATACCCGTGCCGTGCAAACCAGACGCCGTGATGGTGATAGTGCGTCTTGTTCCCGTAACTCACGCCGTTCTTCTTCACACGGCCATGCCCGCAGACATAAAGAATCGCCGGCGCCTTCTTGCTGTCGTCACCTTGTTTAGTAGCAGGCAGATAAAGGTTGCATGTCACGTACAGACCCGGCCGCGCCTGAAAGTGCAACTTCTCCACGGTGAATCCGTCGCCAGACGCTGTCCCGGTGATCTGTGCATTAAGCGGCGTCCGCTTAGGCAGAGGATTCAGGCCGAGCATTTCCAGCAGTTCCTGGCGGTAGCCTGCGCGTTTGTTCTCCCATTCTTCCTGCGTGCGGAACCCCAGCAAATTGTTGTCGTAAGCGATGTCCGCCGTCTGGGCTTTGAAGTAGGTCGCCAGCAACGTATCGCCCCGGCGGGTGTCGTGGGCGTTCTGCGAACCGGGTTCAGCAGCCTGGATGAATCCGGCGGCAGCTAGGCCCAGAATGGTCAGAAAAATCGTCAAGGCACGCATCATGGCTCCTTCAAAAAACAGGGCAGGGCAGGGCGGGTGCTGCTATGTTGAGGCGCCCGGCAACGGATTGCAACTTACCGCCGCCACTTGCAAATGTGTTGCAACCGCTTGCGTATCGGGGCAAGCGCATCCATCATTACCAGCACAGAATCGTGTTGCGGTGAGAGGCTCTGCGACAAACTCGTGCAATTTTACCCTAGCTGCTGATGTCTGGTTTCCTGTTAAAAATTGAAGGCGGTTACGTTTACGATCCGGCGAACGATGTCGATGGCCAGGTGCGCGATATCTGGTGCCGCGACGGCGTGATCGTGGACCCGCCCGCCGACGGTGAGCATCCGGCGCAGATCATTAATGCGGCCGGCCTGGTGGTGATGCCCGGCGGCATTGATATGCACTGCCACATTGCCGGACCGAAGGTGAACGCCGCCCGCAAGATGCGGCCCGAGAATAAGCGTAAAGCCGAGAAGATTCACCGCACCGCCACCACGCACAGCGGCACAATGGGCGCCGCGCCCAGCACTTTCGCCACGGGCTACAAGTACATCGGCCTGGGATACACGACGGCCTTCGACGCTGCTGTGCCGCCGATGGCCGCCCGTCATACGCACGAGGAATTTGACGATACGCCGTGTATCGACAAAGGCTTCTACGTGCTGATGGGTAACAACCATTACGCCATGAAGGCGATTGCCGAGGGCGAAACCGAGCGGCTGGAATCCTTCATGGCATGGCTGCTAGGCGCCGCTAAGGGCTATGCGCCAAAGCTGGTGAACCCCGGCGGCGTAGAAGTGTGGAAGCACCGCGCCGGCGGTAACGTCAGTGGCATCGATGAGAACGTAGAACACTTCGACGTGACGCCCCGCCAGATCATCACCGGCATGTCGCGCGCCGCCAACACGTTGCAACTTCCCCACCCGGTGCATATTCACTGCAACAATCTGGGCATGCCCGGCAACTGGGAAACCACGCTGGAAACGATGAAAGCGCTCGATGGCGCACGTGGCCACATCACCCACATTCAATTCCATAGTTACGGCGGCGGCGAGGGCGACGAAAACACCTTCAACAGCAAGGTGCAACCCCTGGCCGACTATGTGAACTCGCACGACAACATCACGGTTGATGTCGGTCAGGTGCTGTTTGGCGAAACAACCAGCATGACCGGCGACGGGCCATTGGGCTATTTCCTCCACAACGTGTACGGCACTAAATGGTTCAGCGCCGACACCGAGATGGAAACCGGCTGTGGCATCGCCCCCATCAAATACCGCAACAAAAGCCTGGTGCACACGCTGCAATGGGCCGTTGGCCTGGAATGGTATCTGCTGGTCGAAGATCCCTGGCGGGTGGTGATGAGCACGGACCATCCCAACGGTGGTTCGTTCCTGGCCTATCCGCAGATCATCCGCCTGCTGATGGACCGGCAGTACCGCAAAGACGTGCTGAAAACGGTGCACCCGGACATCCGCAACCGCTCGGTGCTGCCGGACCTGGAACGCGAATACACGCTGCAGGAAATCTGCATCATCACCCGCGCCGGTCCGGCCCGCATCTTAGGGCTGAAGCACAAAGGGCATCTGGGCGTTGGCGCCGATGCGGACATCACGATTTATACGCCCGACCCTGACAAGCAGAAGATGTTTGAACTGCCGCGTTTCGTCGTGAAGACCGGCCGCGTGGTGGTGGAGCAGGGCGACATCCGCGAAGCGTTCAACGGTAAAACGCTGCATATCGCGCCGTCTTACGATGAGACGGTTGAAGACTCGATCCGCGAATGGTTTGAACAGTATTATTCCATCCGCTTCCGGAATTATCCGGTGGGCGAAGAGTACCTGCATCTGGCCGAGCAGATCGCCTGCGACCGGCCGCTACCCGGATAACCCATCTGATTCCGCCGGAAAAAGAGAGCACTTGTATGAACCTGCCAGCATCATCCGACGCGTACGATGACGAAGCTGAAGACTCTGGCGGCACAGAAGAACCGGCTGAGCACGAACAATACGAAATCGAGATGGAAGTCGAACGCGCCATGGCGCGGCTACGCGGCGAGCAGAGCTACTTGCTGGCGCTGGCGGGCGGCTTGGCCAGTTCCGTCGTGGCGGCGATGCTATGGGCGGTTATCGCGGTCGTAACCGGCTATGCCATTGGCTTTATGGCCATCGGCGTCGGGTTCCTAGTGGGGATCTCTGTCCGCGCGCTGGGTAAAGGCATTGATAAAAGTTTCGGTTACATCGGCGCCGCTTTTTCGCTGTTAGGTTGCGTCGCGGGCAATCTGTTGATGATCTGCGCGTTATTTGCGCAGCAGGAGAATGTTGGTTTTTTTGAGGTTCTTCTGCAACTGACACCTGTCAGCGCCGCCAAGATTCTCTATCACACCTTTGATGTGATGGATGTCGTGTTTTACGGACTGGCGCTTTTTCAGGGTTACCGCTTCTCCTTCCGGCAAGTGACGGAAGCGGACCTCATGCCAGTAGAAACCTAAGCGACAGGCACGCCATCGCCCTGTTCGACCTGTGACTCATAGTGTGCGGCGATGGCTGATGCAGGCCCCAGCAACGACGGCGATCGCCTCGTAGAGATGGAGGTGCAGCGCGCCCTGGCACGTCTCCGCACGAGGCAGAATCTGCCCGCAGCGATTTTCGCCGGCATAACGGCCTCGTTCGCCGGGGGCGCAGTGTGGACCACAGTCAGCGTCAGCACCGGCTCGCGTCTCGGGTTTCTCGCCATCGGCGTGGCGTTGCTAACCGGCTTTGCCGTACGCATCGCGGGCAACGGCATTGACCGCACCTTCGGCTACATCAGCGCGGCGTGCCTCCTGGGCGGCGTCGTGCTGAGCAACACCATCAGCATTCTGCTGCTCAATTGCCAGCAGCACGGCGTCAGCCTGCCGGAACTGCTGCAAAAAATCTCCATCGCGAGAGCACTCAACCTGCTATCCGCAGGCTTCAGCCCCCTGGCGATTATCTTCTACCTGATCGCCCTCTACATCGCCTACCGGCAAGCGTTCCGCAAACCGACGGTAGAAATGTTGGACGAGTAGTGTCGATTTCAGCAGCGCGACAAAGGCGTAACTGGTTAGTCGAAGCCACTGCATGGGTAACCGTACCTGTAAGTCCAGACGCGACATCCAGGCAACCCGTCACAAAGCTTCTCCATTCCTTCCTCAGAAATGTACGTGCCGTCGACGACAAGCCGCTTGAGCGAATTTAGCTTCATCAGATGCTTCACGCCTGCGTCGGTAATCCTGGATCCGGTTGGTGGTTCGTCGAGCGGATTTTCTTCGTAGCAGATATAGAGCGTTTCAAGGTGAGGCAGTTTGGCAAGACACCTTAATCCATCATCAGAAATCTCCGTGTTATACAGTCTCAGTTCCTTAAGCGTCTGGATGCTGCTTAGATACATCAGCCCGCGATCAGTAATTTCTGATCCCGGCCAGGGATCCAAAGGCAGCGGCGCGGGCACATCAAAATGAAACGGGCGAACACCACGGATGAAGGGATCATGTCCCAGCTTCAACGTATGCAGCTGGCCGAGTTGCTGCATCGCCTTTAGCCCAACGTCTGTTACGCGCGAGTTCCGTAGATCTGCGCTGCCAAGACTTAAATCACCTGCGTTACGGTTGAACGCTGCAACCAGCGCTAATTCGTCGTCGCCGAAACGCGGGTCTTCAAGATACAGTTTGAAGTAGGTGGGGTAGCGCGGACATTCAAGCCATTCGCGATAGAAGGGCTGTTGCTCAAACTCGCTGGAAATTTGATAGCCGTGACCAGGCATCGCGCTGAAATGACGCCGGGCTCTCGCGTCAATATCTACGCATTTCCGGTAGAACTGCAACTCGTAAGCGAGCGGTGTGATACAGAACGTCAGTGCGACAATGAGCAATAGGAATGTCCGCAAGCTAAAACGCCAACGCCGGGGCATTGGCTTAGAGTCCGCCGGTTGCATTGCATTCGCTCCCAAGGTTCAGTTGCTACCCTATCCTCGGATGGGAACGACAAATTATTTCATCTAATTTATGAGCCTCTTGAAAAGTGAGCGCAACCTAAACGGCAAATCTTTGCCGTGAATTTGCTTCGCCTGTAACCGCTCGTATATAGTGCAGGCCCATTTGTATTCCGGCATTCAATTAACGAGCTACATCGATGAGACCCCCCATATTTATTCTCCTGCTGTCACTCGCACCCGCTTTGGCCGTCGCCGACGAGCCCGCTAGTGCCAAGCAGACGCCGCAGAAGTTGACAGCGCAGACGGATGTTTCGTTGGATTATCTGCTGTATCTGCCGGAGAACTATGCGGAGCAGGAGAAGTGGCCGCTGGTGGTTTTTCTGCATGGGTCGGGAGAGCGTGGCAGCGATCTGGAGAAGGTGAAGATTCATGGGCCGCCGAAGCTTGTGGCGGCGGGCAAGAAGTTTCCGTTTATTCTGGTTTCGCCACAGTGCCCGGCCAATGAGCGGTGGCAGACCGTGGTGCTGGATGCGTTGCTGACGGATCTGGAGAAGCGGCTGAAGGTGGATAGCCACCGGATTTATCTGACGGGGCTGAGCATGGGCGGGCAGGGCGTCTGGATGTGGGCGGCGCGTTCGCCACAGCGATTTGCGGCCATCGCGCCCGTTTGCGGAAGAAGTGATCGTGGCGCCGGTAAGGTGCTCGCCAAGGTTCCTGCCTGGGTGTTTCACGGCGCCAAGGATACGGCTGTGCCATTGAAGCAGTCGGAACAGATCGTCAGCGTCATCCGCAAACATGGCGGCGACCCCAAGTTCACCATCTATCCAGAGGCAGGCCACGATAGCTGGACCGAAACCTACAACAACCCGGCGTTGTACGAATGGCTGCTTAAGCACACGAACGTGCGGAAGCATTCCTCCGGCAATTGATTACAAGGTAGAAACCATGTCGCACTTCGCCGTTGTGCAGGAAAAACTGGAGAAGATCGACGCCCCCGCTGTGGCTGACATTCTGGTGCAGCACGGCGGCATGTTGCGCGTGGATGCGATGCAGATGGCGCGGCGTGAACAAGGCATCCTGGGTGAACGGTTTGAGAAGCAGGCAGCGATCAACGTCGCCGGCGCCTTAACACGCAGTGGCATCGCCGCGCGGGCGGTTTCCGCCAGAATGCTGCCTAAACTGCCCGTCGCCCGTACCGTGCGTTGGGTCCAGTTCACCGAGGAAGAACTGGTAATTCCCGACGGTATTGGCCGGGAGGAGGTTAGGGCGGCTTGGCCTGCGGTGTTCGTCATCAGCGCAGGGCGCGTGAAGGAGCAAGTTGAACGGAAGGTTTCAACGCCGCGCGGCCTGCAACCGGGAACGCATGAAGTAATCTACGAAGTCGAAAGCATCACCGAAACAAAAGTCAGCCACGCAGTGCACGTGATCGGATTCACCAACGGTGGTGAACTCTTCAATATCAGTCTACCGGCTGATGAACTTAGTTACGGACGTATCCTCGAAACGCCGTCGGGCACTTCGTTCCAGCGGTATCTGACCACCATCGAACAACTCATCGCACGCAGCACAACGGCATTCGTCAGCACACGCACCCGCATGCTGCTGGTGACACGGAAAGAACATTCGCCCAATGCATCCGGGACGACAGAAATCCTAGACAGCACAACCTTCCACAAATACAACCGCTGGATGCTCACGCTGGTGCTGTTCAAAGAACAAGCCAGACAGGCCGAAGGGTAATCTTCTTATCCACCTGCTTCTGGCTGCGTCTGATACCTGGCGCACAACAACGGGTAGCACAGCGCAGAACCGGCAGTCACGCCCAGCACTCCGGCGTAGGCGGGCAGCAGATGAATAAAGTGCGTGTAGCCCACGGCGAAGTGCACAATGATGGTCGTCAGATAAGCGACCAGCCCGGCCAGCGTCAGCGACCACCACATCCACGCATAGCCACGGCGGAAGCCCCACAAGCTGCCAAGCAGCACACAGACGCCAATGGCCACCAACATCGCGCCGAACGTGGCGCGGTCGTGGGCAATCATCGGAATCAGCCGCGGATTGGCGGCTTCTAGCTCTGCAGCCGTGGTGCCCATAAAGTCCAGATCCTGCGGCACAAACACCGCTGAAATCCCGGTCATCGCAATCACCGCCCCGGCGCACAGCAGCACGGCACCATGCACCACATAAATCAACTGCCCCCATTGCCCCATCCGCCACTGCCAGTCTTCCAGCAGTGTGGGCGGCGACACATCCTGCCGCGGCTCAAGCGGCGCGTGCAACGTCAGCACCATGAACTGGAACTGGATCGCGGTAATGAACGCGTGAAACGGATCGAAGTAACCAAAGCCAAGAAACAGAAAGAAGCCAAAGAAGCCCAGAAACGCGGAATAGACAATCGTCATCTGTGCCCAGTGCAAACCGCGGCGGATGCCAAAGTAAGCCAGCGAGAAATACAGAATCCCCGCCGCCATCATCGTACCCGCCAGCGTCACACGGTCGTGAATCAGAAAGGACACCAGCTTGGGATTGAGCGTGCGGACTTCATCCAGCGTCATCCCGACGAAGGCTTCGTCGTATGGCAACATTACGCGCGTCACGGCCACCACCAGCGCGACGATGCCGCCGATGCCGATGGAGAATGAAAGCAGCATCGCCCAGAACCACGCCAGCCTCGGCGCCGGGGTGATTTCCGTCGGAGGGGCGCCCGGCGACTGTATCGCTGCGGCGCGTGCTTCCTGCTGAATCTGGAACAGTTCCGCGTCGTTAATACGTTTAGGCAGACCGGGTCCGCTGTACACCAGCCCGCTATCAATCTGCACGAGGTCGGCGCCTGCTTCACGCAGATCGAGCGCGTGCTGCGCATCGTGCACACCGCCGCCCGCAATGACCAGCATCCCGTTATCCACCGCCCGCACATGACGCGTACAGGCAAGCGACGGCGCCCGCGTAGACCGGCCACAGACCAGACCATCGCCCGCAGCCACCGCGCCATCCACCACACAGCCACAGGCGCCGGCATGCAGCGCCGTCTCGACAAGCTGCGTCGTATCCCGCGGCGCCGCGCCGGGCGAAACAACGATCAACCACGGTTTGCCTTCGGCAAGTGAGTTCATCGCGGCCGCGAATTCTGAGATCAGCAACGCGGGTTCACCATCCAACTGGCTGCCGGCGGCAGGCAACTGATAAGCGAACATCGTCACATGCGGCGCCAGGCTCTCGACCAGCTTGGCCGTTTCTTCCTGCGATGCCGGTTGCACCCGCACGATGACCGGCATGTGACGGAGCGCGGGTTTACGCAACGCCTTCAGGGTGCGTTGCAGACCAGTGCTGCCAATGTTCTGACGCCACAGGTCGTGCTCATCCAGCCGCCGTGAGATAGCTTCTTCAGCAACGGGTTCCACATGCACCGGCCCGACTTCGACAAAGCCAAAACCAAACTGCGACAATGCCGCCAGACCGCGCTGATGCACATCCAGCGCCGGCCCCAAACCGCAGCGTGTGCGAAAATGGACACCGGCATGATCGCACGCCAGACGCGGATCGCTACGCATGTGGCCCATGAATTCAATCACATGCCGGCCCCAGGGCATCTCCGCCAGGGCGCCCATAAAGCCAAGACTCAGATCGCGACTGAGGCGGGCGGGCAGGCAGTAAAGAACGGGCCGGAAAACCGTACGGTAGGACCAGTCTGGCATACGGCCTCCAGGCGGCTACGGACGCGTGATAACCTCGGCTGTGTCGCCCCGCGCAAGCACAAACGCATCGGCCATATCAATGAATAAGCCATGTTCGACGATGCCCGGCACGGCGTTCAATCTGGCCGCGAGATCAACCGGCGCCGCGATGCTGCCGAGGTGGCAATCGAAGATCACGTTGTTCTCGTCCGTGCGAAACTCCTCGCCTGCGGAAGTCACCCGCAGCTTGGGTTGCATGTTGAGAGTTTCCAGATGCGCCTGCACAATCGCCGCGGCGAACGGCACAACTTCGATAGGCAGCGGAAACGCACCCAGCGTATCCACCAATTTGCGGCTATCGGCAATGATGACCAGTTTCTTACTAGCCGAAGCAACAATCTTCTCACGCAACAGCGCGCCGCCACCGCCTTTGATCAGTTGCAACTGGTGATCCACTTCGTCGGCGCCGTCGATGGTGACGTCGATCACGGGCTGCTCATCAAGCGTCGCCAGCGGAATCCCGGCCGCTTCCGCCCAGTGCTGCGTGGTGACAGAGGTTGGCACTCCGGTGATCTGCAAGCCCTGCTTCACACGCTCGCCCAGCAGCTTGACCATGGCGGCGGAGGTGCTGCCCGAACCCAGGCCAACGATCATGCCATCTGACAGAAAGTCGAGACTGCGGGCGGCGGCGACCTCTTTCTCGCGTTGATAATCCGTGGTGGAAGTCACGTTGCACTCCCGTCACGCAGACCCGCGTCCTGCATCAGCTTGTCGGTCGCGTGATAGGCTTCGGCGACCCAGTCCACGATTTTGTCCGGCTCTGGCGAGTATTCCAGTTCAATCGAAATGGCGCCGTCAATATTCAAGTCTTTAATCGCCCGCAGATACGGGGCGAAGTCCACCACACCGCGTCCCGGCGGCAGATCGCCGTGCACTTTGCCATCGCAGTCAGAGATGTGCACATGAATCGCCTTCCCTGCCAGCTTGGCCAGTTCGGCAGGCGGAACGTCCGAAAGCACCAGGTGCGAAACATCGATATTGGCCTGCACAGCCTCGTGATTGCAGTCATCGATGAACTGCACCATCGTGTCGACGGAATTCAGCAGCGACAGCTTGAAGGGCTCCAGTTCGAGGGCGATTTTTAAACCCAGCCGCGCGGCGTAGTCGCCCAGGATGCGGCAGTTTTCGACGCCGGTCTGCCATTGTTCAGCGGGGGGAATCACTTCCTGGTTCCAGATGTATTCGCCCAGCACCAGCAGCACGTTAGAGGCGCCAAATTCGTACGCCAGGTCCAGGTACTGCTGCACACGTTGAATATGAAAACGCTGCACGCTGGGATTGAAATCGATCAGGCCGACGGCGACGCAGGCAATAGAGACGATGGGCAGTTCCAGGCGGTCGCATTCGTCTTTGATCAGGCGCCGCTCCACCACGTCGATATCCATCGGGTCGGTGAAGATATCGATACAGTCAAAGCCGATCTCTTTGGTCTTCTCCAGACCGAAAAGTGTGGGCTGATTGGCTTGCACCCATGCGGAGTTGATGAGTCCTAATTTCACGGGCTGGCCTTGTGAATAAGGTAAGCTTACTGGTGGCGTTGTGATGTGTTGATGATAACCCTGCCCCCACAGGTTGCAACCGCCGCACAACCGTTACAGCCGTCAATGTAGCGGGTTGTGCAATGCAAACCCGGTGCGGCGGCCGATGTAACATGAATCGGCATACGCCGGATGTGACTCAATGGCCTGTTAACCGCAGCAAGCCGCGGCGGCTAACAGCCAGGACCGAAAAGAACCAGGGGTAACCATGCCATCCATTGATCCGGCAGTCAGCAGCCTGATGGCTGCGCAGCAGAACGCCTTGAAATCGAAAATCGCGGCCAGCCTGCAATCGAAGCAGCAGGATGCGGTACAGCTGCAAGGCGAAGCAGCCGTCGCCCTGATCGACAAGGCAGCGGAAATCACCAAGCCCCAGGCCAATGCAGCAGGGCAGGGCGGGCGCCTGGACGTGCGGGTTTAGAACACCACTTCCAGCGTGCCATCCTTCTTAATCGTCTGCTCACTCAAGCGATACTTGCGGTCGCCGATGACGTTATAGCCCGGATCGAAATACGCGCCGATTCTGGCCGCGTCCGCCGTAATGATACGTTGTCCCGAAGCGCGTGCGGCATTGCCCGAAACGACTAGCACCCAATAGCGGCCGGGGCCGGGAACGCTGAGTTTGAAGGCGCCTTCTGCGTCAACGCTGTCGTAGTCGCCGCCGAGTTGTCTTACCGGCATCAGCTTTTCGGCATTGTCTTCCAGTGCAACCCGGCGGAGTTCTTCCTGCGTCAGTTGCAGCTTCTCGTCCGGACGGGCTTCTTTGGGAAAGACCATCACGACCGCTTCCACATCCGGGTTGCGGATATCGTCTTTATGCCGCTTGAACTCGATGGTGCCAGAAATGCTAAACGGCCCGGTGATGGCTTCCGTGGTGGGCGGCTCGTAAGAATTGCGGCCGACAATCACACCAAAAACGAAGCACATCAGCGCCGCGGCGCCGAGCAGCCCGCCCTGGATGTACACCACGCTACGGTGCACCGCCACACGGTCGTTATCAACCGGCCGCCGTTCGTACAGCGGTCGTTCATCGTAGATGAACTCATCATCGTCAACGTCGTAGACGGCGAATTCAGAAAAGGGCCCGGCTTCGTCCTCGTAATGATCTTCGTAGTATTCTTCGTCCGTTTCAGATTCAGCGGTCTGCCCGGCGCCTGGTTCTGCGGATTCGCTGGCCGCGACTTTTTCCGCCTGACGCTTGCGACGCAGATCGTCAATCAGCGCCTGTGCCTCGTCTTTTGACGGCACGGTCACCGGCGCCTGACAGCTGGGGCAACGGGCGCGGCGGCCCGATTTGCTCGCGCTGACTTTGAGAACCTGCTCACAGTGTTCGCACGGGAACTTGATCGGCATCGACGCTGTGCGCTGAAAGAATTTGGGATACGGTAGGAACGATCGCCAGCAGCCGTTATCAGACGCTGACGGGCACGGAATCATCTTCCACAAGCGGCCGATTGTGGTGATTTCAGCCTAACAGACAGCGTAATCACGGGCCAGTAGGTGGCAAGCTGCACAACCCGTGGGAAACGGGGTGCGACAATCTGGCAGGGTGAATGCTCTACGCGATGCGGCCGATACTGTTATACTGAGCATTGTGGGCCCAAGGCTCACCGATCGCCCCTGATAGAGAGCTACCTACATGTTCCATCGCTATCAACACACCGTCATCGTTACAGCCTTTGCAGCCATCTTGCTGTGCGTCTTCGCCAGCGATGCCTGGGCCTGCCCGACGTGTAAGAGTGCGTTGGAAGAAGGTTCCTCGCACATTGTGAACGGGTATTTCTGGAGCATCATCTTTATGATGTCGATGCCGTTCACCATCGTGACGGCGCTGAGCATCTATTTCTATGTGCTGGTGCTCCGCGCACGCGCCGCCGCCCGTAAGCAGGCGACGAAGACCGTTCCGGCCGCTTACAGCAACCGCGTTTCAGCCAGTACGCTGGCTGAGATCCTGGAACAGCCGCGTGAAGAGGTCAGCCCGCCCGTTGAGGCCCCGCCCGTTGAAGCTCCGCAGGAAGAACGCGAGCTGGTTGAAGTTTAACGCCGCGGGGCGTTATTGCTCCTCCATGTTCTCGCGCGGGTCGCAGTACTGGTCAAACCCGGCCCAGAGGCTACGGGCGTATCTGTAAAACCACAGTGGAAACAGCAGCGCGAAGGCCAGGGTGCCGCCGTTGAGCACCCACTCAAAAGCTTCTTCACTTAGATTTAGTGCGGTGTGGGCGTTGCTGAACATCAACACGATGTAAACCGGCACGATTATCAGCGTGGTCAGGCCGTAGTTGAAGTAAATCGACCCCAGGAAGAAGCCGCCTTCGCGTTCGAACTTCACGCCACAATACGGGCACTGCTGATTCATCCGCACGAAGTTGCGGAACATCTTCCCTTGGCCACAGACGGGGCATCGCAGACGACAGGCACGGTACACCAGCTTCCAGAATCGCATTTTAATTCTCCTTAACGCTGGTTATTGGTGTTTTCCCCACCGTGGACAATCCCCTGCGACAATCCGTGTTTTTTTCGAGCAAATCCGCCAGGGTATTTCACTTGGTCGCTAGCTACCCTACGATACGGGAATACCGCGGAAGTGTGGGGGCGAATGTCGCAACCACTGCTCGCGGAACTATTTCGACAAGGGTCATCATGGCTGAAGGTAAGATCAAGCGGTTGACAGACAAAGGTTTCGGCTTCATCGAAGTTGAAAACGGTAGAGACATGTTCTTTCACAGTTCGGCAATCGAAGGCACCGACTTCGATAGTCTTCGTGAAGGCGACCGGGTTACCTACGATGTAGGAAGCAGCGAGAAAGGCCCCCGCGCAGAGAACGTACGACTGGTGGAGTAAGCCGCTGGAGGCTGCAACCCACGGAAGCTTTCTGCCCGCGATCATTAAACGGTACTACGCGGGCAGTGGCGTTTTAACGCCGCATCCTTTGACGATCCCCCTTCAGTTTTAAAGGCGTAACAACGGCGCATGTGGCGTTTAGGACGAGCCTTGCAGATGGTAGCCCTCATTCTGCTACCAGTTGGTATTTATCTGCAACTTGCCTTTGGTAATGGGCGCCTGTTCGGGGTAAATCATCTGGTTTACATCCTTGTGGCGGGCGTCTGCCTGTTCTGTATTGGCCGTATCTTTCAGCAGTACGGCAACGGGCAAGGTGGATAACCGGCAGATGATTTAAGGCCGCTGCGAAAGGCTGACGAGAATGGACGAAAACAACGATCTGCACCCGGACCATCTGCCACCGGCGCCAGGCTGGCCCCTGCACCCGGCGATGGTGTCCAGCACTTTTGATCTGCCAGGTTACCGGATTGTGCAGAATTTTGGCATTGTCCGCGGGCTGGTCGTACGGGCGCCCGGCATTGGCGGAGCGTTTTCGGCTTCGTTCCAGGCCATCGGCGGCGGCAACATCGATGCGTTCCGTTCTTTGTGCGAAACCGCCCGCAACGACGCCTTTGTCATGATGCTGGAAGACGCCGCCCGCTTCCGCGCCAACGCCGTGATCGGTTTCCGCTACGACACCACGGAGATCGGTCAGAACATGACCGAAGTGCTCGCCTACGGCACTGCCGTGCTGGTGGAGATGGACGAGTAGCCGCCATGCGTATTCCGCGATGGCGTATAATGAAGCTTTACGCCACAAACGCGTCGCGGAAGCCGTAAACATGGTACAGCGTCTATACCTGGTCATCGCCGTTCTCGTTGCTGCCCTCGGTCCCCTCAGCACGCTGCAGGCACAACCGTTACGCGGCTTCTTCAACCGGCCGCCGGCGCCTGGCTTCCTGCCAGGCGTGGATATCACGCAATCGAAAGACGCACCGCACAAGCTTGAGGCTGCGCGGCAGTATCTGAAAGGTGAGAAGTGGGACGAAGCGGTTGAGATGTACCGCAGCCTGATGGAATCGGACGGCGATCTTCCCACCAGAGTCGTGCGGTTAGAAAGCCGGCAGGAAGATTTCTACGAACGCTACATCAGCGTCCGCCAGCTATGCCAGATGAAGCTGGCCGCCCTGCACGAAACAGCGCCCGTTGCACTACAGCTGTACCGCAAACAGGTAGACGCGTTGGCCGGGAAATGGTTCCAGCAGGCGTCTCAGAGTGGTGATGAAGCGCTGCTGCACCGCATTGTGGATCGTTACTTTGTCAGTAGTTTTGGCGACGATGCCGCGCTGCTGCTGGGCGAGTGTTATCTGCAGCGGGGCGAATACGCAGCCGCGCGGCGCTGCTGGCAGAGCATCAGCATCCGCTTCTTTCCGCCGCCCTCGGTCCGCTGGCCGTCAGCCTATACAGAAGTAACACCATTGTGGCGCATGTTGCATTCCAGCGACGCGACCTTTGAAGAGTTATGGCCCGGCGTGGAGCAACACCTGCAACAGCCCGGCCGCCCCACATGGCTGGTGTATCCGGACCCGGACCCGGCGCTGCTGCCACGCGCGTTTGCAAGGCTGGTGCTGACTTCCATTCTGGAAGGCTCTCAAGACCGGGCGGAAGTTGAACTGAAAGCGTTTGAAAAACTCTATCCAGAAGCCACCGGGAAACTGGCAGGTCAGCAAGGCAACCTGCTGGCCATCCTCCAGAAGATTGCGTCCGGCAGCAGCGACTGGAAACAGGTGGAGCCATCCACAGACTGGCCAACGCTGGGCGGATCACTCAGCCGGACCAAGGTGATGCCGCACGGCGGGCAGCCATTAGACATTGTTCCCGTGCCACTCTGGAAGTTTCAGCTCCATCGCGAGCAGATGCCCGACGGCGTTCAGCCCACCACGTTCGCAACCCGGATCGGCGAAAGCCTGGATGGCTTTATGAGCTACCACCCGGTCGTGGTCGATGTTCCGGGCAAAGGCAAAACCGTGCTGGTGCACGACCGCACACAGGTTTACGCCCTGAACCTGCGGACCGGTAAACCCGCGTTGTACGCGTCTGTTGTCAACGAAGAAAGCGACGTCCCGCCGCACTCCATCATACAACTTGAAGGCGCCACCCCAGGCGAACATTCCGCGGACCGGCCGGAATCTATCTTCAACCAGACCTTTCCGAACCCCAGTTCTACGATTGGCACGCCACGGTTCACACTAAGCGTCAGCGATGGGCAACTGATCAGCCGGCTTGGCTCTCCGCTGACCGGATCTCGCGCACGTAATCCCAACAAATACCTGGAAGCGATGATCACGACGCTGCCGTTATCTGGCAGCAAAGAAGGGTCACGCAGCTTCAAAATCGACGACTTCAAGCCCGAAGAGGACCAGCCCGGCCAACGCTGGGCGTTTGATGGCACACCTATCTGCCACAACGGACGACTGTATACCGCCATGCGGCTGACGGCGCCCAACGACGCCGGGGCGAACCTGGCAAAGATTTATGTCGTCTGCTTCGAGCTTGCCACGGCCCGGCAACTCTGGGTACGCAAAATATGCGGCGCCAGCACCATCGGTGGCGGCAACGGCGACGAGATTACCCACACGCTGCTTTCGTACAGCGACGGCTTGATCTTCATCAACACCAACCTCGGCGCCGTGGCCGCACTACGCGCCGGCAGCGGAGAACTGGAATGGTTGATGAAATACAAACGTGCACAGTACCCCAACCGGCGGCGGGACGACCCTGACGACTCGTTTCATTTTCTGCGTGATTTGAATCCTTGTGTGATTCACAAAGGCATTGTGGTGACGATGCCTGCGGACTCGGAACACATTTTTGCGCTCGACAGCCAGACGGGCGTTTTCTTATGGGAACTGATGCCACAGTCCTTCCGCGATGCTTCCCACATACTGGGCGTCGGGCACGGCAATCTGATACTGGGCGGGAAAAACCTGTACTGGGTCGATATCCAGAAGGGCCGCATGCATGTCCAGTTCCCCTGGGGCGAAACCACAAATCTTCCGGGGCATGCTGGCGGCGGTCCGCCCGGTTACGGACGCGGTTTCCTGGCGGGCGATTTTGTCTACTGGCCAACCCGCAACAAAATCTACGTCTTCAGGCAACAGCTGAAACGCAGTGAAGGCCAAAGCCGGTACGAATATCAGTTAGAGAGCATCAAACGCCTGCAACCTTCGGCCCAGGATTTCAAAGGCTTCGATATCACCGGCGGCAACCTGCTGGTCGTCGACGACATCATGCTCATCGCCACCCCTTCGGGCCTCTACGCCTACGACGAATTCGGCCCGCAGAGGCCCGGTTCCCCGTAGCAACGCCGTAGGTCAGGCGCCTGCCTGACAGTGAATCGCAGTCCACCTCAGCAGATGTCAGGCAGGCGCCTGACCTACGGCTTTGGCGCGAACCAAGCGTCATAGTGACTACTTCTTGTCATAGCGGACGGTGATGGCGCCGCGGAAGCGACCGACGCTGTGTCTGACGATGGCCACGGGCGCTTTGACGGGTGGTCCTTGCACCGTTTTGAGAGCGCCGCGTGTGCCGACTTCATCGGCTGGCATATTCGCTTGACCTGTCCAGGCGAATTTGAACGTCACGGTGATCGAACCAACTTCATCCGCCTGCTTTAACAGTTCACCACCGGGCTGATAGTCGCGGGTCATAAACGCCCGGTAGCCCTTCTTTGCGGACTTGTACCACCCCGGTACGATGCCGCCTTCCTTTCCGATGAACAGGTACTGATAGCGGGCGTCTTCGGCAAAGTGATACATGCTGAGGCCGTCGATGGTGATTTCCGCGGCCAGGATGTGGGGCGAGTCGTTGTGCACTTTGACGACGTACAGGTCGCCCGGGTTCAACTTCACAAAGGGGGTCTCGCTGCCATCGTCGAACTTACGGTTGGCGGCCTGTACGGGTTTGAATTGCGACAGCGGCGGCGCCTGCCCATTGACGGGCTGGGCAGAGAGAATCTCTACGGCGAACGGGGCGCCTTTGACGCGGATGATGCTGTTGACGCTTCCTGCGGCTTCGATCTTTACGTTGCCGCGCGGGTTGTCAACGGCTTTCGTCGCGGCGCGGTCGCGGGCGGCCGCATCACTTGCGGATGCGACGTTGACGTTCGACCCGTCGATCTTCGCAACGTCGGCTGGGTCGGTAACAACCGCCTGCTTGCGGTTGACATCTTCAGCCGTGTCCAGCAGCACCTGCCGGTTGCTGCGTTGCCGCAGTTTGTAATTGATGGTGACGGCGGGTGCGTTGCGTTCTTCGCCGTTGCTCAGCTTGGATTTGCCGATCACCGTTTCAAATTCGCCGGTCAGGGATACATCCGCGCGGCTGGTGGCGTTGATGCCCTTCTTCTTCAGTTCTTCGATCAGCATCGCCTTGATACCGGGGCCGCTGCTTTGATGGGCGTTGAACGGGTTCGAGAACTGCGCGACCACAACGCTTTCGATCTTCAGCGGCTTCAGAACCTGGGCCGCGTTTTCAGCAATGTGCCCGGCAGCCGTACGGAGGTCGAGCGTGGCAGCGGAAGCTGTGCCCGCCACAGCAGTAAGCAACGTCAGCGTGCACAGCAGAAATAGGAAGCGACGTAACATTTTGGGAGTCCTTGATAGATTCTTCGATTGAGTCATTTGCACGTGAGGCGTTTGCCGCCTGGCGTGCTGCCGCTATTTCTTGTTAATCGTAAGCTTCAATTTCAGTCCGACATGATGGTACAGCGACAGGCCGGGACGTTGCCAGAGTTCGCGTTTCACACCGCCGGTTTCGAGCAATGGGCCGAGGCCCAGTTCGCGGACGCCTTCGGCGCCGATACGTTCTTTCAACTGCTGAATATCTTTCAGCCCAAGTTCCGCAGCGACGGCGGCGCCGGAAAGATCTTTCAGATAAAGCGTGGCGGTGGTGAAGATGGGCTCCGGGAAATCGCGGATACTCTTGTTGGCGTCGGCGCCGGTCTTCAGATAAACCGCGGTCGCCTTCTCGGCGGCGTCCATGAACAGCTTCTCATCGGCAGCCAGCTTTGCGTCCAGTTCTTTCTGTTCGCGGTAGAGCAGCCGCACTTTTTCAAGCGCGTCTCCCTCGACGGCTGAGTGCTGACGGACTTCGTCTTTGAAGCGTTTCATGCCGTATTGATGACAGGCGATGCAACTCAGCCCGTTAACCACTTCCGGCGTACCGGCGGATTCACGCAAGTCACGGACAATGCTGATCGGCGCCGGTCCACGGAGAATGCTGCCATTGAAGTCGGCCAGCATGTATCCCTGCAAACCGTTGGGCAGGTTGAAAATCACCTCGCCGCCTGCTTCTTCAAACGCAACATCGTCAAACTTGTTGCCTGGGAATCTCGGTCCCAGCGGATGCAGCAGCAGGTTGCTGCGTGCGGTGCTGGTGCCAAAGTCGAAGCTCCGCCAGTAGGCGCCAAAGGGTGTGGTGTGCCGCTCCACCATGCGATGATGCCGCGACACGCCGCTCTTCACCATGCCGGCCCGCAGAATCTGGTTGGTTTTGTAGTTATCGCTGTAATCGATTTTCAGCTTGTTGCGTTCCAGTTCCCCCAGTGTTTCTGGCAGGCCCAGCAAAGCGTCATAATAAGGTGGCCGCGTGGCGTTGGTGACGAACCAGTCTGCGCGGATGTACGATAGCCGGTCACCGGTGATTTCGCGGATTTCTGTTTCCAGTTCGTACAGAGCCGCATCGCTGCCATGCAGCACGCCGTACGGATACGCCGGACGTGGCGGTAGGGCGCGTGGTTCGGCCGCTGTGAGAATCCGCCATTGCGATTCTGCGGTCCAGCCATAGTCACGCATATCAAACGCCATGATCGTCTCGCCCGGTCCCGTAAGCTCCGGCGTTACAATTTCGCGTTCCCAGCTAAAGCCGTTCAGCACTTTAGAAACGGCGGCCCGTACGATTTTCAACTGTTCCGAGGTGATTTCCGGATTGTTGTACAGCGAAGTGAGCGTGAAGAAGCGGATGTAAGGGCGGTCGTTCCGCGGCTGTTTGCGGAGATACGTATAGATCGCTTCGAGCGTCTCGCCGTCGCTGACGAATTTACGCGTCTCATCCACGGGAAACTTCGCCCCGGCCTTGATCCAGGTGGTAAGAATCGCACGTTCTGCGTCCGTAGGCACCGGGTGCTGATCTTCCACGGCGTAATCATCCGGCATCGTTTTCTCGTCAACCGCTTTCTTCCAGATCAGCGATTTTTCCGGCTCGCCGGCGGTGATGTAAGGCAGCTTCAAAGAACCACTGGCGGCCACCAGATTTTCGCGGTCCAGCACGTTGAAGCCATTGCCGACTTCATCGTTTACACCGTGACATTGATGGCAGTAGGTCTTAAGAAATTTGTAGGCCTGCTGCTCTACATCCGCTGCCGGGGCAACGCGAGTGCCGGCAAATACGGCCAGAGTTGCCAATAATACGGCTGCTAGCCGCACGCATGGCGATTTTAAAGAAGCAAAATATCGCATCGGGTTACCTCTGATATCAGACAGCCAGTGTCGATTGTGCCGGTTGTGCTAATTTTACGCAGCAAAACGTGTTACGTTACTTGTCATGTTACGCAAATATAGAACCGGCTGTACGGGCATGCTGGCCAAACTAGGAAGTCCTGCTCGTTGATAGATCCGTGTGTGTGCGGACAAGGTTTCTGGTCCTGTATCAAGAAATCCCGGCGCCGCCGGACAACACACTTTGATTTTTTCACGCCACTTCATTTCAACCTGACCACCCGCAGGCGACGACGTTTTATGAGAGCCATCCAGATCGAGCAGCCAGAACGGCTCAAGCGGATCGAGATTGAAGAACCTGCCAGCCCCGCACCCGGCGAAGTGATCGTGCGGACGCACTGCATGGGCGTGTGCGGCACCGACATCAGCAGTTTTCTGGGCAAGTTTCCCTTCTTTGACTATCCACGCATTCCCGGCCATGAATTAGGTGTCGAAGTCGTTGCGACCGGCGAGGGCGTCACCAACGTGCAGCCCGGCGACCGTTGCAGCGTCGAACCTTATATGAACTGCGGCCAGTGTTACGCCTGCCGGCAGGGACGGACCAACTGCTGCCAGAGCCTGGAAGTGATTGGCATTATGAGCGACGGCGGTCTGTGCGACCGCTTCAGCGTGCGTGCGGACAAACTGCACACGTCGGCGTCGCTCAGCTTTGAACAACTCGCACTGGTCGAAACGCTGGCCATCGGCTGCCACGCCACCGCCCGGTGCGAAGCGAAGGCAAGCGATCATGTGCTGATCATTGGCGCCGGTCCCATTGGGCTGTCGACACTGGAATTCATCCGGCTGACCGGGGCCAGCATCACGGTGATGGATATGTCGGAGGGGAAACTGAATTTCTGCCGCCAGAATTATGGAATTGAGAACACGATTCATTTTCAGGGAGATGGCAGCGAAACCGCAGCGGTCCGCGAAATCACCGGCGGCGACGGCTTCTCCATCGTGATCGACGCCACGGGTTCACCCGCCTCGATGGGCGCCGCGCTGCACCACCTGGCACATACCGGGACGCTCTTGTTTGTGGGTGTTACCCGTGAAACGGTCGGCATTGAGCACCCGCTGATGCACAAGCGGGAAGCCACGCTGAAATCCACGCGGAACGCATTGCCCGGCGAATTCGCCCGCGTGATACAACTGATGGAAGAAGGCACAATCGACACGGCGCCCTGGATCACACACCGGACAACGTTTGACACCGTTGTTGACGACTTCGCCACATTCACCCGCCCGGAATCGGGGGTATTGAAAGCGGTCATCGAGCTGTAACGTCGCAGGGCCTTCCCGCGTAAGCAAGCCCTTGTTAGTATCCGCGATAGTATCCATCTGGTCCCCTCGCCCCTCTGGGGAGAGGGCTAGGGTGAGGGGGTACAGAATCCATCCTGTCTCAACGCTGTGCGGAGCGTGAAGCAGCGAACCCCTTGCAAATCATCAAACAACACCGCTGATAGTGTTCATAAGGAAGGCGGGCGGGAGCCTGCTTTAAGACGGTTGAGAATGTCTGACGAAACAAAGAAACCAGCGATGGATCTGCCGCGTATCGAGCGTGCAGTGCGGGAAATTCTTGCTGCCGTGGGCGAAGACCCCGATCGTGAAGGACTGCTGGAAACGCCTGCCCGCGTGGCGCGGATGTATCAGGAAATGTTCAGCGGCTTGCATGAAGATCCGCGGCCGCATCTGCAGAAATTCTTCACCGAAGAATATGACGAGATGGTGCTGATCCGCGATATCAGCTTCAGCAGCTTCTGCGAACATCATCTTCTGCCTTTCACCGGCAAGGCTCATGTGGCGTACGTGCCCAACGGTAAAGTCGTGGGCCTCAGCAAACTGGCGAGGGTGGTGGAAACCATCGCCCGGCGGCCCCAGGTGCAGGAACGCATGACCGAAGATATCGCCAATCTGATGGGCGAAGAGCTAGGCACGAAAGGCGTGGCCGTGGTGATCGAAGCCACGCATTCCTGCATGACGATGCGCGGCATCAAGAAGCCTGGCAGCATGTGCATGACTTCCGCCATGAAAGGTCTGTTCCGCAAGAACGTCTCGACCCGCGCTGAAGTGATGCAGCTGATCTACGCCGGGAAATAACGGTCACCGCAAAAGGCTGCCCGCAGGCAGTCGTGGAGAATGATTGCCGGTGGATTCGCTCTGGCCCATTTTGACGCAGTTCATCTTCCGGGTAACGCTGGGCGTGGCTGTTTCGATGGCGGTAACGCCCGCCACGCTGGTAACCAGCGGCTTCTACCGTGTGCACCTCTGGGTGCTGCTGGGTTTGAACACGCTCGCAGCGCTGGCCGTGTTCACCACCTTTGCCGGCGCCCAATGGCTGTTGGGCGTGACCGTCGCGATTGCGGTGCTCAGTTACGCTGGCGCCGTGATGTGGATGTACGAAGCGCGGCTGCCGGGGCTGATTTCTTTGTGGATGATTGCCGGGCTTTCGCTGATTGCCGCCGTGCTGGCTTCGCCCGAATCCATGAAGTCGGGGCAATTGATGGTAATCTCAGGTCTGGATGCGATTTCGGCGGGCATGGTGATGGGCGCGACCCTGACGGCCATGTTCCTGGGTCACTGGTATCTGAACACGCCCACGATGCAGTTGACGCCCTTGCAGCGGCTGGTGGTGCTGATGATCGCAACGGTCATTTTGCGGGCGATTGTTAGCGGCAGCGGAGCGACTTTCTACGTGGTGGAAACGGGTGTTCCCTCGGCCAACTGGTGGGCGTTTATGGTGCTGCGGTGGCTTGCGGGGCTGTTATCAGTGGCAGGTCTGGCGGTCATGGCCTGGCAGACGCTGAAGATTCCGAACACGCAGAGCGCCACCGGTATTCTCTACGCAGCCGTTATTCTCGTATTCATTGGCGAATTGACGGCGCAGCTACTGTCGGCAGGAACCCTATTTGTTCTATGATAGAGAGGCAGTAACGCTTTCGCCCGCCCAGGTAAGCGTGCATCATCCTCCCACCCTTCATCGCCTTTTGCGCCCGTTATGAACGTCACCTTCGATTGCCCGAAATGCGACCGTGCTGTAAAGGTGGAATTTGCGGCAGGCGCCACTTCCATGCAGTGTCCGCTGTGTGAACACAGTTGGGCCTTGAAAGAAGAAGCAACGCAGGACGGCCGTATTCATTCGTGCGTGATCTGCCCTAGCGATGAGTTGTATGTCCGCAAAGATTTCTCGCAGACACTGGGCGTCACCATCATCAGCATCGGTCTGGCGATTAGCTGCATCCCCTGGTACTACGGCATGTGGTACGCCACCTACGCCATCCTGTTTGGCACCGCCATTATCGACGCCGTGCTGTACATGTTTACGGGCAACATGTTGCAGTGCTACCGCTGCCATTCTCAGTATCGCGATATTGAAGGCCTGGAAGATCACAGCGCGTTTGACCTTGAAGTGCACGAGCGTTACCGGCAGCAGATGGCGCGTCTCGAATCCGCCCGGAACAGCCTGCCTGTGAAGCAACCGCAGCAGCCAAGCGATGCGGCCACCGTCGAAGACAAGGCGTAAGTACGAAGGCGTCAATGGATCAGGAAAGACAACGCGTTGAAGCGGACCTCCGTGGTCAGCTTGAGGGTGATATCCTCTGCGACGACGTGTTCCTGCAGATGTACGCGTGCGACGCCAGCATTTACGAAATCCGCCCCCTGGGGGTGGTGCGGCCACGCGGTGTGGCCGACGTTGTCGCCACGGTGCAGTACGCCGCCGAACACGGCCTGCCCATTCACGCACGCGGCGCGGGAACGGGTCTTGCCGGCGAATCGCTGGGCGCCGGGCTGGTGATTGATTTTTCGCACTATATGCGGCGCATCATCTCCATTGCCGACGATCAGGCGCGCGTCCAGCCGGGGGTGATTCACGCGACGCTGAACCGGCAGCTATTAAGGGTCAACCGGCAGTTCGGCCCCGATCCTTCCACCCGCAGCGTGACGACCATGGGCAGCGTGCTGGCGCTGGATGGTTCGGGCAGCCACTGGATGAAGTACGGCAGCGCGCGGTCGAAGACCATCAGCATGCAGGTGGTGCTGGCCGATGGCGAAGTGATGGAAGTTTCGACCCATGCGGTGCACGACCCGCACGAAGAAACCGCCCATCCACGCCGCGCGGAACTGACAAAAAAAGTCAGCGGCCTGATCACGCGCTCTACGGCGATGCTGGCCAACCATCGTCCGAAATCAGCCGTCAACCGCAGCGGCTATCATCTGTACGATGTGCTGGAAGATGGCAAGCTGGACATGGCCAAGATGCTGGTCGGTTCCGAGGGAACGCTGGCCCTGATTACCGAAGCCACTGTGCACACCGATCCCGTGGCGGCGCATCGCGGCATGGCGTTGCTGTTCTTTGACCGGCTAGACTGGGCCGCCCGTGCGGCGGTGGAGATCCCGTCGATGGACGCTGCCGCCTGCGACTTGATGGATCGCCGCCTGCTGACCATCGCGCGGGAGACCGATCCCCGTTACGAGAAGATCATTCCCGCCAGCGCCGAAGCCATGCTGCTGGTGGAACTGCAGGACGAAAACGACAACGATCTGCGGACCCGCATGCATCAACTGGTCAACCGCATCCAGCGGCGCCGCCGTCTGGCGTTTGATTCGCGGGTGACGCTGGAAGACGCAGAACGCAACCTCTACTGGCGGATCGCCCGCCGCGTGGTGCCAACGCTTTATCAGCTGAAAGGCTCGACCCGGCCGATTCCGTTTGTGGAAGATATCGCCATCCCGCCCAACATTCTGCCGGCCTTCCTGGTGCGCGTGCAGAATGTGTTGAAGTCGCACAAGCTGACGGCGTCTTTGTTCGCCCATGCCGGGCACGGTCAATTGCACCTGCGGCCATTTATTGATCTGAGCAACCCGGGCGATGTCGCACGGATGCACGACTTTGCCATCGATTTGTACAACGAGGTGAAACAGGCAGGCGGCACCATCAGCGGCGAGCACGGCGACGGACTAAGCCGCACCTGGTACGCAGAGAAGCAGCACGGACCGCTGGTGAATGTCTTCCGCCGCTTGAAAGACATCTTCGATCCCGACGGCATCCTGAATCCCGGCAAGGTGATCTCCAGCAACGCACAGCAGGTGCACCACAATCTGCGGCGTACCTCGCAGTTGTATTTTTCACAGAAATCCGGCGTCAGTCCTGGCAAAATCAGCGACGCCGGAACATCCAATGGCGCTGTGGCTGAAGCGGCGCCGCCCAAGTCGCAGAACATGCAGCCGCTGCTGGTCTGGGACGAAGATGAACTTTCGTACGCCACGCGCAGTTGCAATGGTTGTGGCCGCTGCCGGACGCAGTCGCCTATCGAACGGATGTGCCCCATCTTCCGCGTTGCTCCGGCCGAAGAAGCTTCGCCCCGCGCCAAGGCGAACCTGCTGCGCGGCGTCCTGACCGGCGCATTGCCTGCGGAAGAACTAAGCGGCGATTCTTTGAAAGCGCTCGCCGACCTGTGCGTGAACTGCCACCAGTGCCGGCTGGAATGCCCGGCGAGTGTCGATATTCCGAAGATCGCCCTGGAAGCGAAAGCGCAATACGTCGCTACCAACGGCCTGCATCCGCGTGACTGGTTTATCGCCAATCTGGATACGGTCGCGCGGTGGGCCAGCATGATTCAGCCCGTTGCCAACTGGGCGCTCGGCAACCGCACCATGCGGTGGCTGCTTGAGAAAACGACAGGCGTCGCCCAGGGGCGGAAGCTGCCACAACTGGCGCCGCGTAGCTTCATGCGGATCGCACACCGCCGGCGGCTCACGCGGCCGACACGTCGCACCGGCCGCAAAGTGGTTTACTTTGTCGATACGTTCGCCAACTGGTTCGACGTGCGGCTGGCGGAATCGCTGGTGGAAGTGCTGGAACACAATGGCGTGGCCGTTTTTGTGCACCCGGGCCAGAAGCCGTCGGGCATGACCTCCATCGCGCTGGGTTCGATCGATAAAGCCCGCCGCCTGGCGCAGCATAATACGCGACTGCTGGCCGAAGCCGTGCGGCAGGGTTATCACGTCATCGCCACCGAACCCGCCGCTGCACTTTGCCTGCAGCACGAATACACGAATCTGCTGGACGACGACGATGCGAAGCTGGTGGCGGAGAATTCCAGCGAAGCCTGCGATTACCTGTTCGCCCTGCACCAGACCGGGCAACTGGAGCTTGACTTCCGCCCGCTCAATACCACGCTGGGCTACCACGAGCCTTGTCATGCCAAGGCGATCAGCACGGCGGGTTCTGCGGAACAACTGCTGCGTTTGATCCCCGGTCTGAATGTCCGCCGCGTGGAACAGGGCTGTTCGGGCATGGCGGGCGCCTATGGGCTGAAACGTGAGAATTACCGTAATAGCCTGCGCGCCGGCTGGGGCCTGATATCAGAGATCCGTCAGCCCGACATCAGCGCCGGCGCCACGGGATGCAGTGCCTGTAAAATGCAAATGGAACAGGGCGCCGCCAAACCGACGATTCACCCGCTGAAGATGCTTAGCCTGGCGTACGGCCTCTCGAACAATTCCGACGATTTATTCCTGCAACGCCCCAGTGAGTTGTTTGTAACGTGACGATCCGCGTGAAACTTTTCGCCGTCGCCCGCCAGACTGCCGGCACGGGCGAAATTGAACTGCAATGCCCGGCAGACGCCACCATTGCCGATGTGCGCGCCGCGCTGGTTGAGCAGGTTCCCCAGCTTGAAGCAATGGCCGCACACTTCAAATTCGCCATTAACGCGGCCTATGCCAACGACACCGACCCCGTGCCGCAGGACGCGGAAGTCGCCTGCATCCCACCCGTCAGCGGCGGTTAAGCGGCACTGCCAGTTTGCATATCAAATCATCGCGAGTGCGAACCAACCGGCGCCGTGGCGTGTCTTCTTCTGCGCAAGGCCCGATTACTTTTTCCATCGGCGGCAAAAAATTCCGGCCTGTGCTGCGTCTTCACAATTGTTGCGGACCAGAGGTGTCCGGCAGCCATCGATAATGTGTCTGTGGTGGTTCGGTAAACCAGCACTCATGCATGTTCTTTCACAACTCAATACACCATTCTTTCAGACAAACGGTTTGAATTGCGGTGCATGTCATGTGCACTGCCACCGTGGCGAAAGCTGCGGCGTACGTCTGGTTTGAAAACTTACAGGTCACAGTTTCACGTTGAAAAACGCTTGTTACTGATGACCGGCCCGCAAGGCGCCGCCCGGTAGATTGGCAGCCGCGCGGGTGGGCCGCGTTCATGCGGTGGCCACTCTGGTGGGAGCGGCCCGACGCGGCGTCCGGCGCTACTACACACCACCACAACGCGCCTTTGGACCCGGATGCCTCTTGCAGGCAGCGGTCTTGTTCGCATGCCCATTGGCCAGACAAAAGTACGAACGGAAACGATACAGCCCGCCTCTGGGTTGCCCCGGCTGGGATTGGGAAGGCGTTTGATGCGCCGCTCCTACGCGGCCGGGTGCGGAAGCGGCGGGAATATCTTTTTCAACCGGGAAACCAGCGCTGATCAGAATGAAAGCCGGCCCACTACACGCCGGCGCCTTAGGGCGGAACAACACGTCGCGGTTACTTCGCACGGTTGTGACCGCCCTTTTTTCGTATTCCCAGATAGAATCCGCTTCGCTGGCTTACCTTTAAACTAAACTTAAAGGCTTGCAGTTCCCCTCAACTGTTCCCTGTTAAACAACATAATATGCATAAAGCCCTCTTTCTGGCGGCTCTACTACTGCTATGCAGTAGCGTGAACGGGCAAGAGCCGGATTCACCCGGCGCCGGTGAAACACCGGTCCAGCAGCCCACCCCGGCAGTCACGCCCGCAGACACGCCCGCAGCTGATTCAGAAGAAACGCCCGGCGATCCAGCGGACGGAACTCCCGACGCGATGGATGATACGGCAGAGCCCGTTGTTGAGGGTGAACAACCTGAAGAGGTTGTCGAATCTCAATTGCGGCAGACGCCCATCGAAGAATTTGACCAGCGTTCACGCGATGAAGTCTGGCTCATCAGCAGCCGGCATCTCGGCAGCCGTAACTTCACGCTTTCGAGCCTGGAATTCAAACGCCGTATCGAAGGCAACCAGTGGCAGAACGAAACGCTGGAATCGTTCCTGGCGCCGGCAGCCAGTGCGAAGAATCTACCCGTCGTGATGTACATCCACGGCAACCGCAATTCCCGTTCGATGGCGATCCGTCGCGGCTTACAGACGTACGACCGCACATTTCTGGACTGGAAGCAGGCGCCTTCGGTGCGTTTCATCATCTGGACCTGGCCGTCCGACCGCATTTCCGGCAACATCCGCGACATCCGCACCAAGGCCGCCCGCGCTGAACAACACGCCTTTCACCTTGCCCGGTTGCTGGGGCGGATGAAGCAGCAATCGAAAGTCGCGCTGATCGGTTACAGCTATGGCGGGCGTCTGGCAATTAACGCGTTGCATCTGGCTGGCGGTGGCAGCGTCGACGGCTGCCGATTGATGCCCCATGAATTATCCGCCCAGCGGGTCAATCTCACGCTGATGGCGCCGGCAATCCGCAACGATTGTTTCTGCGGCGAACGCTGGATGGCGCTGAAGCAGATTGACAACCTTTTTCTGCTCTACAACAGCCAGGACCCGTATCTGCGTTTCTTCGGCCTCGCGCGGTTCGACGGCTTTAACAAAGCGCTGGGCTACACCGGCATCCGTTCGTACCGGCGCGGCTACCTCGGCAGCCTTCAGCAGTACAACGCAGCGCGGCGCGTCGGGCCGGAGCACGACTATCTGGAATACATCACAGACAAACGGATTGAAGCCATGGTCCGCCGGAATATTCTGCCCGGCGCCGGCGTGCAGCAGGCGTTTCCGGTCTATGCTCCCTAGCCGGTTTTCCGGGCGCCGCGTGTGAAATGCCCGGGGCTGACGGTTGACACCTTTTGCATCGAGGCGTATTTTCAACATTCAAGTAGCCAGTTAACCCGGTAAACAAGCCATGCCAAACGTCTTCCGCCACCCCATCATTATTATTGCCGCGATTATTAGCATCGCACGGGAGAGCCGGGCGTAGGGGTTGCACATTGGCCAAGCAGAACATCACCAACCCTGAAGCCTGAGCGAGGTTTCAGGGTTTGTTTTTTAATCAACCGCACAATTAAAGGCTGCACCTGGCGGCCAGGAATCAATCATGCGTAGCGTGCAGATCTACGACACCACACTCCGCGACGGCGCCCAGGGCGAAGGCGTCAGCTTCTCACTGTTTGACAAACTGCAGATCGCCAAGCGGCTGGATGAAGCGGGCGTGGACTTTATCGAAGGCGGATTTCCCGGCTCGAACGAGAAAGACGCAGAGTTCTTTCAACGGGCGCCGGAGCTTGGTCTGCAACACGCCAAGGTCTGTGCCTTTGGCATGACGCGGCGTAAGGGGATTGCGGCGGCGGACGATCCGGGCATGCAATCGCTGGCGAAATCCGGGGCGCCGGTCTGCACGCTGGTGGGGAAGACGTGGGACTTTCATGTAACGGAGGTTTTACGCGTCAGCCTGGAAGAGAACCTGGCGATGATCAGCGACAGCATCGCGTTTCTGGCAAGCCAGCCGCATGTTGAACAGGTGATGTACGACGCGGAACACTTTTTTGATGGCTGGACGGCCAACCCGGACTACGCCGCCCAGACGATTCAAGCCGCGGCAAAAGCCGGCGCGAGCATGATTATCGCCTGCGACACCAACGGCGGCTCGCTACCCGGGAAGATCGTTGAGATCCTCAAAGAAGCGATGGCCGCGGTTGCGGATTTTGATGTGCAGTTTGGTATTCATTGTCACAACGATTCGGACGTCGCAATCGCCAACTCACTGGCCGCCGTAGATGCGGGCGCCGTGCAGGTGCAGGGCACGATCAACGGCATCGGTGAACGCTGCGGCAATGCAGACCTGATCTCGACCATCGCCAACCTTTCGCTGAAGAAGGGCTACGATGTGCTGGGCGGCAAGGTTGAGCATCTGACCGAACTTTCCCGGTTTGTCTATGAAACGGCCAACATCAACCTGCGCACCGGGCAGCCCTTTGTCGGCCAGAGCGCCTTCGCCCACAAGGGCGGCATGCATGTGCACGCCGTTGAACGGGCGTCTTCCAGCTACGAACATATCAACCCGGAGAAAGTCGGCAACGAGCGACGCATTCTTGTCAGCGAACTTTCCGGCCGGTCCAACATCGTCGCGCTGACAACACGCCATAACCTGGAAAACAACCGCGAGTTGCAACAGAAGATTCTGGATGAAGTCGTCGCGCGCGAGAACCGCGGCTTCCAGTTCGAAGCGGCCGAGGCTTCCTTTGATCTGCTCGTTAAACGCATCGCCGGCACCTACGATCCACACTTCGAGCGGCTGAATTATCACGTCAACGTCGGCAGCGAGCACGGCAAAGACGTGACGACCGAAGCGACCGTGAAGATCGTCGTCAAAGACGAAACGCGGCACGAAGTGGGCGAGGGCGACGGCCCTGTTAATGCCCTGGACGCCGCGTTGCGGAAGGCGCTCAATGGTTCTTATCCGGCGCTCAAGAAGATGCGTCTGGTGGATTACAAAGTCCGCGTCGTCAACTCCGAAGCAGGCACCGCGGCCCGTATCCGCGTGAGCATCGAAAGCGCTGACGAGAACGATGTCTGGGGCACCATCGGCGTGCACGAAAACATCATCGAAGCTAGTTGGATGGCGCTGAACGATGCGATTGAATACAAGCTGTATAAAGATGAACGCGACGACGCCTAAGAGGTTATAATACGTCGTTCACCATGCGAGGCGCTAAGCATCTTTCCAGGTCGTAACGATGAAGCAGCTAATTCTTTCCGTCACCGCCGTACTACTCCTCGCTTCGCCCCTGGCGGTTTCCGCCCGGCAGCCAGACATCGTGCTGGTGATGGCGGATGATCTGGAATGGAATGATATGGGTTGCTACGGCAACCCGGATGTAAAGACACCGCATCTGGATAAGCTGGCGTCGCAAGGCATGCGGTTCACGCATTCGTTTACCGCAACCGCCATGTGCGCCCCCACGCGGCAACAGCTTTACACAGGCATCTTCCCCGTCCGCAACGGCGCCTACCCGAACCACAGCCAGGTGAAACCGGGCACGAAGAGTATGGTGCATCACCTGCGCAAGCTGGGCTATCGCGTTGCACTCTGTGGCAAAGCCCACTTCGGCCCGCGTGCTTCGTTTCCGTTTGAGAAGATTAAGCCCGCGGACATCAAAGAGTTTATCACCCGCGATCAATCGCAGCCCTACTGCCTGGTTTATACTTCGCACAGCCCGCATCAGCCGTGGAAAGAAGGCGACGCTTCCGTCTATAAGCCCGGCAAGCTCACGCTCAAACCCTATCAGGTGGATACGCCGTTGCAGCGTAAAGCGTTGGCCCGTTACTACGCCGAAGTCACCGACTTCGATCGTGAAGCAGGCGAAGTGATGCAAGCCGTGGAAAACGCCGGCGATCCGCAGAACACCATCTTCATGGCCACCAGCGAGCAGGGTCCGCAGTTCCCGCATGGGAAATGGACCTGCTACGACACCGGACTTCGCACCGCGCTGATCGTCCGCTGGCCCGCCCGCGTCAAACCAGGCAGCACGACGGCAGCCATGGTGCAATATGTGGACGTGCTGCCCACGCTGCTTGAAGCGGCGGGCGGCAAGCCGCTGAAGAATCTCGACGGCCGCAGTTTCCTGAACGTGCTCACCGGCGAGAGCCAGCAGCACAACGATTACGTGTATGGCGTACACACAACGCGCGGCATCATTCACGGTTCGAAATGTTACCCGGTGCGGAGCATCCGTTCGCGGACGCACAAACTGATTCTGAATCTGAACCACACCACCACCTTTGAGAACACGCTCACGCACAACACAGACGCCGGCGGCTACTGGCAGTCGTGGGTCGAAAAAGCGAAGACCGATCCCGCCGCGGCAAAGCTTGTCAACGCGTATCAGCATCGTCCGGCGGTGGAACTGTACGATGTGACAGCAGACCCCTACGAACTGAAAAACCTGGCCGGCGATCCCTCACTGGCGGACATCCAGCAGAAGCTGCACGAGAAGCTGGAAGCCTGGATGAAGCAGCAGGGCGATGAAGGCGTGGCAACGGAACTGGCCGTGAAGGCGCATAAAACCGTACGCGACAAGTAGCCGCCGCGGCCAGCAAAAACCGCACGCGGCAGAAAGGCGCTCAGCATGCTAGAACGCGAAGAATACGTTGAACAGGCGTACCTGTTCCGCACCCTTCGAGAGCGTCTGCTGGAAAATATGCCGATGCAGGAACTGCTGCAGCAGATGCGTGACGAAGTGCTGGCGACCACGCGACTGCCCATGGCGTTGGACTTTCTGCTGACGGAACTGAAACACCTGGGCATCATGTCGCCGGCGATGGCGCGGCTGTCGCATTATTTCACGCCGTTTCAAACGTATGTGATGAAAGAGGCGGAAAACGAACGCGGCCGGTTCGATATGCGTATCGCCCTGGAAGTGTTGCAGAAAGAGGCCCACTATCGCAGCGGCGAGCATAAAGTACAGGGTGTGTTTCTTTATCAGTTTGAAACGTTGTGCCGCAACCGCATGCGGTACGACCACGGGCTGAAGGCGGTGGCGGAAGACCCCATCTACGACGAAAACTGGCGGCAGTGGATTATGGAAGTCCGCATGCGGATCGGCATCATCGAATTCCCCGATATGCTCTATGTCCGCAGTGCGTACTACAACACGCAGCAGGAACTTCGCAACAAACCGCTTAGCGACGTGCCGGTGCTGTTCGGAGAAAACGAGGGCCGTATCGCACTGGCCAACCGTAAGAAAGATCCGCTGTTTCTGTTTGCCGCCTTGCAACGCCATCTGGCGTATCCAGCAGCGCCGCGGATCAAAGTGGCGGATGAGAATGTAAACATCGTGCCGCTGCTGGTCCGCCGGATGGAACGGGCCGAAGCACGTCTGAAACTGCTAGAAGAAGAACAACGTAACGAAGGCATCGACCTGGAAAAATTCTACCGGGGACCGGACGGCCCGCCTGACGCCGAATTCTGATTTCTCATATACCGTTCACATACATAATCGCCTGATCCAAAAAACGAAGGAGCCCTTGCGTGCCCAAACAGACCTGGACCATTCTCGACGCTGCCACCGGCGCCGGCCCGCAGAGTTTTAAGGCAGAGGGCCTTCCAGACGGCGTCAACATTTCTGCGACGACTCACACAGGCGGAGTCAGCCAGGGCGTTACCACCGTGCGGGTTGATAACGGCGATCTGTCGTTTGTTGTCACGCCGACGCGTGGCATGGGACTGGCGAAAGCCTGGCTGGGTGATCTTGAACTTGGTTGGAAATCGCCGGTCCGCGGACCTGTGCATCCGGCGTTCGTACCAGTCTCAGAACCCAGCGGCCTGGGCTGGCTGGACGGTTTTGATGAACTGCTGGTGCGTTGCGGGCTGGAGAGTAACGGGGCGCCCGGCTTTCACGAAAACGGGCAGTTGAAGCATCCGCTGCACGGACGCATTGCCAACCGCCCGGCGCACAAGGTGGAAGCTGCCTTCGATGAAGACACGGGCGACATCACGATCACGGGTATTGTGGAAGAAACGCGTTTTCTGTTTTACAACCTGCGACTGACCAGCACCCTCCGCACGCGTGTGGGCGAAACAGCCATCCATGTGCACGATACGGTCGAAAACCTGTCGGCCGGAGATGCGGAATTTCAGATGCTGTATCACATCAACTTTGGCCGGCCGCTGCTTGACAAGGATTCGCAGTTCATCGCGCCGGTTGAAAAGCTGACACCCCGCAACGCGCATGCGGCCGAGGGTTTAGCGGGCTGGAACAGCTACGCGGCGCCACAGGCCGGATTTGTGGAGCAGGTGTACTTGATGCAGTTGCACAGCGATGAACACGGCGACACACAGTCGTTGCTCAAGAACGCAGCCGGTTCGCAGGGTATAAGCATTCACTGCAATACAAAGCAGCTGCCGTACTTTATTCTCTGGAAGAACACAGCGGCCGAAGCGGACGGCTATGTTACCGGGCTGGAGCCTGCCACCAACTTCCCGAATTCACGGGACTTCGAAGGGGAGCAGGGCAGGGTAGTAAAGCTGGCGGGCGGCGCAAGCCACACCATGCAACTTACCATCGCACCGCATAACAGCCCGGAGACGATCACGGCAGCAGAAGAGGCGATCCAGTCTCTGGCAGCAGCGCCGCCGCAGATCGATCAGGAGCCGCAAAAAGACTGGTGCGAAGGCGTCTAATGTACTGATGACTGCTGCGTGTTGTGAGGCAAGGTTCCGCCAGATGGCGGAATCAAGCCAGCTAAAAATGCAGTCAGAGAAAAATCGCGTTATAATGCTGGGCCATTCATTAGCATCAAGCGAGGAGCGGGCGTGGCTACGGAATTTGACCCCTATCACAAGTGGCTTGGTATTGCCCCTGAGGACCAGCCGCCTAACTACTATCAGTTGCTTGGTCTGAGGAATTTCGAATCGGACCTGGATGTTCTCGAAGGCGCTGCCGACCGGCAGATGTCGCACCTGCGCACATTTCAGTCGGGCAAGCATTCGGACTTATCTCAGAAGCTGCTGAACGAAGTCACCAACGCCAAGCTGTGCCTGCTTGACCCACTTAAGAAGGGCATCTACGACGAACGTCTGCGGTCCGAAACGCCCGTTGCGCCCCCCGCAGAAGCCGGTTCCAGCCCGCCGCCGCAAGCGGCCTCTCCGCCGCCCCGCAAATCGCCGCCTGCTGCGCGCAGCGGTAGTGAAGCCTCGATGCCCGCCATTTCGGCGGCGCCTACGGCCGGTTCGCAGACGATCCAGGCCGAGTCCGTAGATGACGATGAAGTTCTCGACGCCACTGTGATCGACGGTCCGGCGCCGCGCCGAAATGCACCCACGGGAACCGGCGCCGTTCATCCAAGCCGGGGGCCCGTTCGCAGCTCTCTGCCACGACGCGCCCCCAAACGCTCTACGGGGTTTGTGATTCTGCTGGTTGCCGCCATCTTAATGCTGGTTGGCGTTCCGGTGCTGCTGGCAGGCACGGCGTACCTGCTGCTTGCCGGTAGGAAAAAGGAAAAGCCGCGGCCACCCATTGTTGCCCGTCCGGGCACGCCGCTTCCGCCAATCCGCATTCCCGGCACATCAACAACGTCCAGAGGCCCATCGGTTCTCAAGTTGCGGATGTCGCCCGAAGAACTGGCCGAGTCCGAAATACTGCTGGACGGAAAACTGCTTTCCTCCCAGAGTCTTGTCAGCCGCGCCGGCGCGTTTGAGCATGAACTACCCCCTGGGAATCATAAACTCGAAATCACACGGCCCGCACACGAGCCCTACACACAGAGCTTCACCCTGCGCGCAGGGAGCAGCAATTCTGTGTCGCCGTACTGGCGCCCCATCGCGCGGGTGTCCATCCGCATGCCACCCAAAAACCGTGACCGGGCGACCATCGAAATCGACGGCAAGCCTGTCACATTCACCGAACGCAGCACCGTATATGTGCCCGTTGAGCTAGGCGTTCACACCTTAAAGGTCACGGCGCCGGGGTTCGAGCCGTTTGAAACGTCGTTCGCACCGACGCGCGGCAGTGTAACTTCGCTGACGCCCGACTGGACGCCTGCACCCGGCGAATATCCCGCCGTGAAGTTTGACAATGTTGTCGATGTCAGCCGCAACAGCATGCTGGTGCGCTGGAAGAAAGACAGCACTGGCTTCGTCAGCCCGCCTGTCTCGCCCAACACGGCGTTTAAGCTGATGGCGCCGTATAAACCTCCGCGGTCCTACGTGCTTCAAGCCACGATCGAGAGGATCGGCGGCAACGGTCCTGCGATGTTGCACCTAGTGGCTGACGGCCGTTCGTGCCCGTTGCTGATCGATGACGATAACCAGGTTCTGCTGGGCGGCTACCACGGCAAGGACTACACGCTTGTGGCGAAAGACGCGGCAGGCGATATCCTTCCTACCGGCAAGCCGGTCAAGGTGAAATGCACCGTGACGAACCGCTCCTTGCAGGTAGAGCTTGATGGTTCGCAGCCGGTAACCTTCAGTGAAACTTTCTTCTGGTTTCGCGGCGTTGAGAAGTGGAAGATGACGCTGCCAGATATCGTTGCACTAGGCGCCATGAACGCGCAGTTCCGGTTTAGCGATGTTGAGCTGCTTCCGTTGCAGGACGGTGGTTCAGCCGTGACGGTGACCGTCGGTTCCGTCGATCCCGAAGCAGATGTCGCGATTACACCCGGCGCCGGTCCCGGCGGCGACGATGCACCGTCCCGTGCCGCCGTGCCCGACAAAGCCGCATTAACCGCCGCGCGGACGCGGATTGCGAACATCTTCCCGTCGAAACCTAAGACGGCTGCGGAGTTCTACACCCGGGCGGTAGAGCTTGGCAAAATCGCCGCCAAAGAGCGCGACGGCACCGCGGCCCAGTACCAGTTGTATCTGGATGCTTCTTACGCCGCATCGCAGGCCGGCGATGTTGGGCTTGCTGTGGGCTTTGTTGACGAGATGGCTTCGGTCTTTGATCTTGACCGGCTCAAAGGCGCCAGCTTCCTGCTGTCGCGCGCCGGCGCCAAAGCCACTACCGACGCCCGCAAGACGAATGACTATTTTGAAACCAGCGAAGGCGTCATCCAGCAGTTGATCGCAGAGCAGCGGTACGCCGAGGCCGCAACGCTGGCCGGGCAGATCAGCGGGCATATCTCGCGTCCACCGGCGCTGGTCAATACCGCCAAGGCGCTGGAAAAACACACAGCCGCTCTGGCTGCAGATTACCAGCAATACACCACGGCGAAGAAAACACTGGAAGCGGATAGTTCCAACGCCGCCGCCCACCTGAGCGTGGGGAAATGGCTGGCGTTCCGTAGAAACAACTGGTCGGCAGCGCTGCCGCACCTTGCCAAAGGCAGTGACGCGGACATTGCCAGAATCGCACAGCAGTCGCTGAATGCACCGCCAGCCACGGCCATCGACATGATCGCCCGTGGCGATGCCTGGAAGAAGATCGCGGACAAGAGCAGCGGCGACGATGCCGATCACGCTCTGCTCCGGGCCGGGTACTACTGGGAAATGGCGCTGCCAGGCGCCACGGCGCTGGAACGTGTTGAACTGCGGAAGAAAATGATCGCCGTTGAGAAGGTCCGCGAGAAGATGCCTGGCCTTCAGCAGATGGCTGTGGCGGGCAAACTTCCCACGGGCGCCTGGTACGATCTCTTTGGTTCATTGAAATTGCCACAGGGTGTGACTCGCGGACGCTGGATGCAGCAAGGTAATGAAATCGCTAGCAATTCAGACAGCACCTGCTCATTGCTGCTACCCGTGATTGTGCAGGGTAGCTACGAGCTTGAAACGACTTTCACCACGAAACGGGAAAATGGCGTCGGGCTGGTGTTGCCCGTGGCGCATCGCAGCGTGGCCCTGATCAAAGACTATCGCAACCCTTCACTGTCGCTGCACAATGTCACGGTGGCGGGCAGCACGTCCCCTGCACAGGTGCAGCTGGGAATTCTGCAGCCGGGCGTCAAGCAGACGCTTCGCGTGGTGGTAACGATCAACGGCGAAGATGTAAAAATATCTTCCCACGTCAACAACCTGCCGCCTGTCGACTGGAGCGGCAAAGTCGCTGATCTGAGCATCCCCGCCAATTACGCCCCTTCGGCGATGATGCAGCCCTGCCTGATCACAACGCGGACAGAAACCCTCTTCCATACCGCCCGGATCAAGCCGCTGGACACCGCCCAGCCACAAGGCCCAGGGGCAACAACCCCGTACATCGAATCGCTGCTTTCCTATCAGTCAGACAGCTATCAGATAGAACGCGACATCGCGCCGGCGGGAGCACGGCTGGCAGCGCTCGAAATCGCAGGGGACCAGTACAGCTTCTCCGGCATCCAGGCGGTTTACCAGAACGGTTCGAACATCACTCAGGGTTTATGGTTCGGCCGCCAGGCCAGCGACTCCCGCACCTTTACACCGCGCAGCGGCTACGCGATCGGCGGGTTCGACGTGCAGATGTCCGCAGATCGCAGCAGGATGAACCGCCTGCGGGTGGTCTACATGCGGCGTAAATCCGGCGGCGGGCTGGATACGTCTGACACCTACGAGAGCGAGTGGTTTGGCAGAGATTCTACGTCCAGCTACGTCACGCGCATCAGCGGCAATGGCCATGAGATCGCCGGGCTGCGCGGCTGCCATCGTCCAGGTAGCAGCGTCGCAGGCATCGGCGTTATTGTGAAACGCACGGCGCGTGACACGGCGGTCGCACTTCCCAAGTCGAAAGCCCGCTTCAATCTGGCCTTTGATGGGCGGTACAGTTTTGTACAGACCAACCTGATGCACAAACCCAACTCTCCGGTGACGATTGAAGCTTATCTCACGCCAATGGCAAGCGGCTACGAGAGTAACGGCGTCATCGCGGGTCACGATTACAGCTACGGCGGATTGCAGCTGGCGGTGCACCGGGGCTACTTCCGTTTCGCGCTGGCCGGTCCGAGCCGGACCGCGTTTGAAGTGTATTCGGATGAGCCATTCCTCGCCGGTCAGCAGTATCACGTCGCAGGCGTGTTCGACGGCAAGCAGGTGCGGATGTATGTCAACGGCCGCTTGCAGATGAATGTGGTGCAGCAGGTCTCTGTTACGGCGCCCGCCAGCCAACCATTTGGTATCGGCGCCGCTCTTCGGAATTCGACAGGGTTCGCCACGCGTCATTACACCGGCCTGATCGAGCAGATTCATATTGCCAATGACGCCGTCTACAACCGTAGCTTCACACCGCCGCTGAAACTTAAGCGTCACCCCAATTCGGTCCTGCTGCACATGTACGACGAAGGGTCAAATTCAGTCATCATCCGCGATCATTCGGGCAGAAACGTCTCGGCGAAAACGGTGAAAACGGCATGGCAGAAGATGTGACGCCGTTTGCCAGCCCGACTTGAGCCAAAACCTGCTCTCTGGCGAAAAAATCCCGATATTGCATCAAAATGCTGGTGCTGCTACAAGCTGCCTCCCGGTTCGACCGAACTTTATCAAGGAGCACTCGTATGCACCGTTTCCCGGTATTTTCAGTCGTTTTGCTGCTGTGCACCAGCGGCTACTGCCTGGCTGAACCCGCAACACCCACTGCCACCATCTGCACCAAAGCCACCCTGGCTGCCTGCTGCCCATCGGCCAGCACTGCAGAATGTCCGGCATCGTGTGTCACAGGCACAAGCTGCCCTGCAGAGCGGACCGTCGCCAAAAATACACCGCACACCGACTGTGAAGATGCTTGCCCCAACAAGCTGGACGCAAAGCCGCTGACGCTCCGCCGCACGGAGCCGCCGCAACATCAGCCCGCCATTGCGACCACGGTTGAACCTCCGGCGAAGGCGCCCGTGCAGGCCGCACCTTGGACCCCAGCAACCCAGCTGCCAGCGATTGTTGCGTGTCCACAACCTGTTCAACCGGCACGCCCGGCAACGGTTCAAAACGCAGGGAAAAAGACGTTTCAGCTGCATGTCAACATGATGCCCCGTCCGCAGCGTGGCCTGTACGCGAAGAGCTTGCAGGAACACTATTCCGCGGAACGGGCTGCCAACTCGCTGGAACACCTCAATCAGGCCGCCCTTCATCTTGAAGCTGCCGGACTGGGGGACGAAGCCACCGCCATCCGCAACCGTATCAAACTTACAAAAAACCGTCTCACCCGCGAACTGATCCGTAAGAAGACCGCGGAACTGAACGAACTGCAGGCAGAGATCAAACGCTTGCAGAACGAAGTACATCCGCGTCAGGTCACCGTCGCAGCGACCATCGCCGAGATTCCGGCAGCCTCATTCGCGCAGGTGAAACATAAGCTGGAACAGCAACTGCACAACCACCACGGTGAGAAGCCGGACGTTGCCAAAGTGCTGCAATCGCTTTATGGCAAAGAAGTCCGCGTCCTTTCTAAGCCGGTCATCATCGTGCAGGAAGGTCAGCCTGGCGAGATCAGCGTGGCCCAGGCTTCGCCTTGGATCCCTGTGAATCACACGCCTGGCCAGAGTGCTATCCAGCAGGTTTCCGCTCAGCAATACGGACTGCATCTGGAGGTTAAACCTTTCGTCCAGAGCACAGGCAACGTGGAACTGAAAGCCAGACTGCAAGTCACCACGCACGATCACAAAGCGCACGGCATCCGTGAAGTGCTGGACCAGAGTTTTTCGCCCGTAGCGGCCGAAGGTAAAACGGTCGCCATCCTGACGCGGCCGCACCATTATGTTTCGCAGGAAGCATTTCTGGCCAATAAGGGCAAATGCTATCTCATCACGTTGCAGCCGTCACTTTCGCCCATCAGCGCGTTTTCGGCTCCGGCTGGCTCTTCGTTCTAGGACCGCCCGGCGTTAAGAGTTCACCGCAGATCAATTGAAGGAGCAGACGGCAAACACGCGCTGTCCTGCTCCTTCTGACTTGACAGCCACGGCGGTGTGCCAGAGGATCAGACGGTGAAGGTTTGACCGGCGCTATCTGCAACGCCGCAGGCAGGCGCCTGCCCTACGGCTCAGCGGTGTTTCCTCCAGACTTATAGCGATACTCAAACCAGTACACCTGCCCGTTATTCCGCCGCCGGCTGGACTGAATCCAGGCGGCATCTCACCTAAGAATTGCGTCCCCCGCAAACGCCGTGCATGTCGATTGACCAGCACCTGACCCGGATCTTCGACGATACAAAGACTGGCCGGTTTCACACGCCGACCAACTTTCTGCTATTCGTCACCATCGTTGCGGCGTGCATTGCCGTGTGGTGCATTGGCTGGGACGCCCTGGCGACCATTGCGATTCAGATTGCGATTGTTATCGCTGCCATCGCGGGCGTGGTTCTCAGCATTGCCAGTTTCAGCGGGGATGAAGAGAAACGCCGCCGCCGTTCGCTGTTCGCCGGCATTTCGCTATTGTCCGGCGTGATTCTTTCCGTGCTGATGTGGCTCACGGGATGGGAAGTGGCGCTGAATGCGCTGGTGTGGGGCGCGGTTGGTCTGTCTGTCTTTACTGGCACGACCTTCGCCATCGAAGCCAGCCGGCACGGCAGTAGTACGATGTGGATCGGCGCCGCGATTTTTGTGGCGGCCGGCTGCATAGGCGCGGTGCTTCAAGCAACCATTGGCTGCATGACGGTGCTGGCCGTATTGATGTGGTTCGCCTCCATTGCTGGATTGCTGCTGGCCATCACGCTGGCTATCACCAGTTTCTTTACTGACACCAATGAGCAAAGGAACAATCTGTTGACGCTTTCCGTGGCTCTGGTTGCCATCTCTCTGGCGGTGTGGCTGGTGGCGCCCTCCTTTCCACCGGCATCACCCGGAAAACCCGAACCTACCACGGCCACATCGCGCACGACGCTTGACATAACTCTTCGCGCCTGGCGGCAATCCGTAGCCTATGCTTAAACTACATCCGCCTGCAAACATTGCTGCAACGCTATTGATGTGTTGCGAAGATTGTGCGGATTTTCCGCAGCGGCGGAACTTTTCACGAGCACAAAGTGCCTGAGCCAGACGGGGTAGGCGTTTGAATCTGCAAAATGCAAATATCGCCATCGCGGTAGTGGTCGGTGTCTCTTTCCTGGGACTGGCGATGTTTTCGTCGCCGCTGACCATCGCCGAGCCGCCTCCGGTTTACGATTATCGCAACCTCAGCGTCAAGCAACTGGTTACCAAGCTCGCCCTGCCTGAATCTTCCGCCACACCTGCTGAGGATGAGGACAAGGATAAGGCGCCCGCCAGCGAACACCCGCGCGTGATTGCCGCCCAGGAAGAACTGCTGAAACGCGGCGCGAAAGTGGTTCCGCAACTGGTTCACTACCTGGATGATTCGCGATTATCAAGGCAGGGCGACGACACGTCGCTTACCGTGGGTGAACGAGTGCGGAGGATGATCACGGAGTTGATGAAGCCGGCGGTCAAACTGCCCGCTGCACCGGCGCCGCTGCATTCTGATAGGCAGCCGGACTTCGCCATGTATTACAACGAAGTGGGTCTGGACGCGTACAATCGTTGGGCGTGGCGTTCAACACCGCAGCAGCAGGAACTTGCCTATGTGCGCTGGTACATCGAGTCCACACGCGGGCTGTTTGCCCATTCATCGAACGGCGACAAGGTTGAACAACATCTGGCGCCGTACATTGCCCGCGCGAACATGCTGGAACAGGTCGGCGTGCGTACAAGCGGACCGCTTGGCAAAATCGAAAAACGCGACGGGCCTACCGAGCACTAGGCTACATCGGGGCGATGCGTTTTGATCCGACGTCGGTCGTCAGCACCACGTGTGCGTCGAAGCTGGCGTGCATCATCTCCGCCCGCAGGCTGGCATGCGCCGGGTCGTCCCACAGGTTGTTGAATTCCCACGGGTCTTCCTGCAAGTCATAAAGCTCGCCCAGCTTGTGACCGTGATAAACGGAAAGCTTGTAGCGCGCATCGCGGTGCATTGTGGCATAGGCGCCGTCGCCGCCCGTGAAGTACGGGTCCAGCGCGTCGAAGTATTCGCAGCGGACGAAGTCGCGGAGTTTATCGCCAGGCTGCTCGCCGCGTAGCACCGGCAGCAAGCTGTTTCCCTGCATGTATTCCGGCTGCTCAAGCCCGGCCACATCCACGATGGTCGCCGTCAGATCCAGCAGTTCCACCAGCCCGTCGCATTGCAGGCCGGTCGCAAACTGCCCCTTCCAGGCGAAGATCAGCGGCACGCGGACTAGTCCTTCGTAGAACCGGCAGCCCTTTTGAATCAAACCATGATCGCCGAGCGCTTCGCCATGATCGCTGGTGAATATGATCACCGTATTGTCGAGTTGGCCGGTCTGCTCTAAGGTAGCGATGAGACGGGCGAATTGATCGTCAATCTGCTGAATCATCGCGTAATAATTCGCCTGAGCCTGAAACGCATCGTGGCCTTCCGGCGGCTGTGCGTCGCCCTGGAAGTCGATCGCCTTCAGCTTTTCCTGCTGCGCCAGGTCGCTGCTTCGATAGTAGGGACCAGGCATCTTCGCCGGATCGAAGTTGGCAGCGTATGACGCGGGCGGAATGAACGGCGGATGCGGATCGTAAATATTCACGCAGAGCATCCAGGGCTGTTCATGCGGCTGCTGCACGAATTCAATCGACCGCTCCGTCGCCCACGTTGTCTGATGAAACTCCGTCGGCACGCGCTGGGGCGACTCCCGCATGGCATCTAAATCGCCGCCACGCTCGCGGACCCATTCCGCGTAGTCGTGGCCGTGGGGCCAGTCATCACGCGGTGCGTGGCTGAACCGCCAGAACGAATAGCCATCATCAATCCGCGGTTCCGTGCGGTGGCCGGCGCTTTGAAGATGAAACTTCCCGACCAGCCCGCATGTGTAACCACTATCGGCGATCAGCCGCGAGATCACCGGGGGGTAAGACGGAAAGGTGGCATTGCCGTTGCGCGTATTGTGCAGCCGCGACGGGTACAGCCCCGTCATAAAGCTGGACCGGCTTGGCGTGCAGATCGGACTCTGGCAATAGGCGTGCGTGAACGCCACGCCGTCAGCAACCAGCTGATCAATGTGCGGCGTTTTCACAAACTTATTGCCCAGCGCACCGATCGTGTCAAAACGCTGCTGATCGGTGCAGTACCACAGAATATTCGGGCGGGTCGGCATCGTTCACCTCAACAGAGCCAGCGGGTCAGGGTCGTTTACCTCTTACCCGTAGGTCTGGCGCCCGCCTGACAACGCAGCGGGAGCCACCTCAAACGACGTCAGGCAGCCGCCTGACCTACGGGTTTGAACCTGACGTATAGCGACAGCCAGACCACCCCGGCGCGAAAGGATTAGCCTAACTGCGACTTTGCGGCTGCGACGACGTTCTCTGCGGTGATGGCGAACTTTTCGTACAGTTCTTTGTACGGGGCCGAGGCGCCGAAGGATGTCATGCCGACGAATTTGCCGGTCAGTCCGAGGTAACGGTCCCAGCTTTGTTGCAGACCGGCTTCGACGGCGACGCGAGCCGTTACCGACGGCGGCAATACGCTATCGCGGTAAGCCTGATCCTGTTCTTCAAACAGATTGATCGAAGGCATGCTGACGATGCGGGCCTTCACTCCATCGGCCTGCAGCTGCTTGAAGGCGTCGACAGCGATTTCCAGTTCGCTTCCGCTTGCCATCAGAATGACCTGCGGATCGTCATCGCCGGCCAGCACGTAGCCGCCTTTGGCGCAACCACTGGCGGCGGCGTATTCTTCGCGGCAGAGCGTGGGTAGTCCCTGGCGGGTCAGCACCATGGCGGCAGGGTTGCGGGTGCGGGAAATGGCAGCGCGGTAGCACTCCAGCACTTCATTGGCATCGCCGGGACGATAAACGGTCAAACCCGGAATGGCACGGCAGGCGGCCAGATGCTCTACGGGCTGATGCGTGGGGCCGTCTTCGCCCAGACCAATCGAGTCGTGCGTCAGCACATACAGCACGGGCTGATGCATGATGCTGCTCAGACGCATCGAAGGCCGCATATAATCGGTGAAGACGAAGAAGGTGGCGCCGTACGAACGGATGCCCGAGAGCGACATCCCGTTGCAGATGGCCGCCATCGAATGTTCACGCACGCCGAAGTGCAGGTTCCGCCCGCCGTAGTTCTCTGCTGAGAAGTGGCCCGCATCTTCCTGCGTCAGCAAGGTGTTATTAGATGGCGCCAGGTCCGCCGATCCACCGACCAGCCAGGGCAGTTCCGGGGCAAGCATGTTCAGCACTTTGCCAGAAGACTGCCGCGTGGCCATGCCTTTTGCGTCGGCGTCGAACGGTTTGAGGTTCTTGTCCCAGCCGGCGGGCAGTTCACGGTTCCAGATCAACTTCAGTTCTGCGGCCTTCTCAGGGTTGGCGGCTTCATAGGCGGCGAACTGCTCGTTCCACTGGGCGTACTGATCTTTACCGCGGGCGCCGAGTCCTTCTTCAAAGTGGGTCAGCACTTCGGCGGGTACGTGAAACTTCTCGTCTTCGGGCCAGCCGTAGGCGGCTTTGGTGAGTTTGACTTCTTCTTCGCCTAGCGGGGCGCCGTGGGCGCCGTGCGTGTTGGCTTTGTTGGGCGAACCGTAGCCGATGATGCTGCGGAGCACGATGATGGTCGGCTTGTCCGTGCAGGCTTTGAAGGCGGCGATTGCTTCGTCGATTGCTGACAGATCGTTGGCGTCGTCGACATGCACCACGTTCCAGCCGAGTGCATCGAACCGCTTGCCGACATCTTCGGTGAATGCCAGATCCGTGTCACCTTCGATGGTGATGTGATTGTCATCGTAGATCCAGCACAGGTTGTCCAGCTTCAGGTGACCGGCGACCGAAGCGGCTTCGCAACCGATGCCTTCCATCACATCGCCGTCGCTGCACAACGCGTAGGTGTTGTAGTCAAACAGCTGGTGCTCTGCGGTGTTGTAACGGGCGGCGAACCACTTGGCGGCCATTGCCATGCCCACGCTGTTCCCAACGCCCTGACCTAGCGGGCCGGTAGTGGTTTCGATGCCGGCAGCGTCTTCGTATTCCGGGTGACCGGCGCAAGGGCTGCCCATCTGACGGAAGTTGCGGATGTTATCCAAGGTGATCGAAAGATCATCGCTGCCATCGGCCGCTTTCACGCCCGCTACGTGCAGGGTGCTGTACAGCAGCATGGAAGCGTGGCCGCACGACAGGATGAAGCGGTCGCGGGCAGGCCAGTGCGGATGCGCGGGATCGTACGTCAGCGCGTTGTTCCACAGGGCGTAGGTGACCGGCGCCAGCGCCATGGGGGTGCCAGGGTGGCCGCTGTTGGCCGCCTGGACGCCGTCCATAGAGAGCGTGCGGATGGTGTTGATCGCCAGTTGTTCGATACTGCTGGTGCTGACTGACATGAAGAATTGCGCTCAAATACCGGGTTACGCGGAGCACGATGTTTGCGGCGTGTTATCTCACCGTAATTGCGTGCGTAGAAAATGGTTATGCAAGAGAGTCTGATTAGGCCGTGAGTGTAAATCACACCTATTAAACCGTCAATGCGCCGGCCTGGGACTGAGGCCGTTACCGTGGTGGATTGCGTCGTTACGCTGCAAGCTTAGCGCGGACGCGGGAATGACGCCGCAACTGTTAGAACCGCGGCGTTTTGCCGGCAATTCCCACACGATTGAACCAGGAATTATCATGCGATGATCGACCGGGAAGGTAGAGTTTGGAGGGTCCTGCTGGCGATAAGATGAAAAGGCAGGGCCAGTGGGTGTACACAGAACGTGCTAGCAGTGTGGGGTCGTAGGGGCTGAATGCGTCGTACGACGGTCTTAACGGGGCAATGACCGTCTTCGCAGCCGCCCGGATCATTCCGCGTTGCTAGCAGGAAAAGTTTGACAAAACAGGCGATATCTGCGTACATTGGGAGATGGAACAGGGGATTTTGTGGTCGTTTGCCAGCGAAGGTTTGCCTCTTCGCCCTTATCATCCGGCAACGCTGCAATAACTGCCTGGTTTATCAGGCGGTTGAGTGACATTTTTCTAAGGTGAGGATCCACCATGGCTTTAAGCAACGCTGTGTGGGGCATCGACATTGGTCAGTGTGCGCTGAAAGCGCTCCGCTGCACGCTCGATGACGATGGTCAGACGCTGATTGCCGATGCGTTTGACTATATCGAATACGAGAAAATTCTCAGTCAGCCCGAGGCCGATCGCCCGGCGCTGATCCGCGACGCGATCGCGAAATTCCTGGAACGCAACGATGTCCGCCGCGATAAAGTGGCGATCTCGGTGCCCGGTCAGGCTGGCTTGGCTAGGTTCTTCAAACCGCCGCCAGTGGACCCGAAGGTTATTTCACAGATTGTGAAATACGAAGCCCGGCAGCAGATTCCGTTCCCGCTGGAAGACGTCATCTGGGATTACCAGTTGCTCGGCGGCATGGAAGTGGACGGCTTTATTCTGGACGCCGAAGTGGGCCTGTTCGCGATGAAACGCGAACATGTCTACCGCGCCATCAAGCCGCTGACCGATGCGGGCGTGGAGCCTTACTTCGTACAACTCGCGCCGTTGGCCGTGTTTAACTACGCGGTGAACGATATCATGGGCGGCGGCCCCGATCAGGACGCCATTGATGCGGGCGAGAACCCCGATTCCACCATTGTGCTGTCGGTCGGCACCGAAACGACCGATCTGGTCGTAACCAACGGCGCCAAGATCTGGCAACGCAGCATTCCGCTGGGCGGCAACCACTTTACCAAACAGCTCAGCCGCGAACTGAAGCTCACCTTCGCACAGGCCGAACACCTCAAGCGCAACGCCCGTCAGGCCGACAACGCCAAGCAGGTGTTCCAGGTCATGCGGCCCGTGTTCAACGACTTTGTGACAGAAATTCAGCGGTCGATCAGCTACTTCCAGACGCTGGACCGGCAGACCAAAATCGACAAGATGGTCATGCTGGGCAACACGGTGAAGCTGCCTGGTCTGCGTCAGTATCTGGCCAAGAACCTTGGCCACGATGTGATCAAAGTTGACGAGTTCCAGCTCTTCAAGGGAACCGAGGTTAAAAGCAGCCCGCAGTTCAAAGAGAATGTGCTGTCTTACCCCGTCTGTTACGGTCTGTGCCTGCAAGGGCTGAAAGGCGCCAAGCTGCAGACCAACCTGCTTCCGCGGGAAATCGAGACGCAGCGGCTTGTCCGCGAGAAGAAGCCCTGGGCGGTCGCTGCCCTGGCTGCATTCCTGCTGGCGTTCACCTTCAATTACTTCTTCCACTACAATAGCTGGGCGACAGCCCATCCCACCTATTACGAGGTGGACGGCAGTAAGTGGAAGGACGCGATCGGTAGGATTGAGAACGTCCAAAGGCAAAGCGTTGAATTTAAAGGTGACGATGAAAAGCTCGTCACGGAAGTCAAGCATGTGAAGAATATGGGCGAGGAAGTGACGGGCAACGCCGACCGTAAGCTGGTCTGGCTTGAACTGTTCCGCGCCATCAACGCCGCTCTGCCACGGGACGAAACCTACAAAGGCGCTCCCACGGATATCCGCGATCCAAAGGTTTATCCTTACTTCGAGCGGAAAGAGCTGCACATCGAACATATCGAATCGCAGTTCTTCGCCGAGACCGGCAACTGGTTCACCCCCGGCGTGCAGAAACGCTGGAAGGAAGGTCTCTCACCCGGCCGCCGTCGTCGAGACGAGCCAACGGAGGAAACCGCAGAAGATGCTGCGGCGGAACCTGCGGTGGAAATCAGTGAAGATCAACTGGTAGACGCCGACGGCAACCCTGTTGAGCCGCCATCGGGCCCGGGCTGGATCATCGAGATCAAGGGCTATCACTATCACAACAAGTCTTCGACACAGCCTCAGGGCTGGGGTCCGACGTATCTATCCAACACGCTGCTGAAGAACCTTCGCGAAGGCAAAGTCCGGCTGCCGATTGAGGCGCCGAAAGATGGCAAGCCGCCTGCGACCAGTGAGTTCACGATGGAAGAACTGGGAATCAGCTTCCCGATTCTTGCGAAGACCTCGTCCATCAACCGCGCCTACCGCGTACCTAACCCGGACTACATTCCCCCGGCGACGGCGGAAGGCGAAGGTGGCCCAGGCGCCCCAGGCACGACGTTTGGAGAAGGATCAACCACTTCCAACCGGCCTGTGAAAGAAGATCCCGACAATCCGCAATACTTTGCGGCGCCGCGGTACGATTTTGTGATCCAGTTCTGCTGGCACCAAAAACGGCTTTCTGAACGTCTGGCCGCCCGCGAAGAAGAACGTAAACGGCTTGAAGCAGAAGGTGTGGATGCGGAAGACACAGACACGCCGCCCACGAGCGAAGACGCCGACGCCGCAACACCGCCAGCCGACGTCAGCAACGACCCAGCCACGCCAGCAGCCGATGGGGCAGCAACACCCGCAGGAGGTGAGTAACGATGGATAAAATCAAACCAGTTATCGACTTTGTCAAACGCGAACGGTTCTGGGTTTCGTGCGTACTGGTGCTGCTGGTCGGCGCCGCCTTCTGGTGGATCTGCTCAGCAGGTCTACGCGCCGAGTTCGAAGAGCACAATTCTTCGATCACGCAGAGCTACAGCACGGGCAACCAGATCAGTTCCGCACAGAACCATCCGAACAAGTCTTCAGAAGCGGCCCAGAAGGCCAAGCTTGACGAACTGAAACGGAGCGTGGAAATCGCCTGGAACAAGCAATACAGTGAGCAGGGCGAAGAAATCTTTGTGTGGCCCGAGGGTCTGGGCAAAGAGTTCATCAGCGTTGTGAAGCCCATGCGGCCGATTGAAATTCACGCCAAGTTTGATCCCGACAAGAAGGAAGACCAGGAAGAAATCGACTACGGTTTCCGTTCTGACTATGCCAACTTTATTCAGAGTGAACTGCCCAAACTAGCTGACATTGTCGACGCCCGCTGGGCGCCGGCTCAAGGGATGGGCATGGGCGTGGGATCGAGCATGGATGAAGGCGCAACGTCGCCGACTTACGATCCAGGTATGGAAGGCGGCACCAGCGCCGCGGCAGCCGAAGCCAACCGGCCGATGGTGGAATGGTCGCCAACCAATCAGAGCGAAATCACTTTTACTCGCTTTGACTGGTCCAACCGTGAGAACCGTGCCCCATCCAGCGTGGAACTGCTCTACGCGCAGGAAGACTATTGGGTGCTGAAGTCGCTGTTGAACATCATCAAGAACACCAACTCTGGCGCCACGGCGTATTACAACGCTGCGATCCGCAAGATCGAGTTCATTCAGATGGGGCGCAACGCCAACGCCAACATTGGCGCCATCACGAAAGTCACCGAACCAACTTCGCCCACCGCCGGCGATGCAGAAACCGGCTACACCGACCCTGCTGGCTCGGAGTTTACCGAAGGGTCCAGCGGCTACCCTAGCGACGCTGAAGGAACTGGCGACCCGTCGCTGGCAGGCGTTCCCGTTGACCCGGCCGATAAGCGTTACGTCAACCAGGAGTATCAGCCGCTGAGCGCAGAAGAGCTACGCGAATCGACAAACCTGGATGGCGAGACGCTGGCGCCTGAAAAGGCTTACCTCTCGGTGGCTAAGCGTATGCCTATCCGCATGCGTGTAACCATTGATGGCCGTAAGATCCCGAAGTTTCTGACCGCCTGCGCCAATGCAGAGTTAACCGTTGAAGTACGGCAGATCCGTGTTAACCGTCCACCCGGTTTGAGTGCGACCACCGCCGGGGGCGGCGGCGTTGAAAGCTTCAGCGGCGGCTATCCACCAGGTGGAAACATGTTTGAAGGCGGTCCCGGTGGTGCTATCAGTTCGCCATTTGGAAGTTCTGCAACAACCATGGCAGCCGAAGGATCCGGCGGCATGGAGATGGGGCCGGGCGGTGTAGGCGCCACCCGCTTCCCGTTTGACGTGGACCTGGAGATCTACGGTATCGTGTACATTTACAATCCGGTTGCCCGCCAGCAACTGGTTGTAGAAGAGACCGCCGGCGCGGAAGAAGCGACACCCGCCACAGCGGAAACCGAAGGTTAAACACGGCGTCATTTCCGGTCAGCGGAATGACTACGCAGCTGAATTGACGTGAAGCGGAAATAGAGTGAGGGGCGCTGGCTCGACGAGCCGGTAACGACTTTCAAACGAGGTTTTGAAATGGACAAATTCGCCATCAGTTTCTCAGACACCGGTGTGAAGGGCTTTATCGCCCATCATATCGAGAAGCTTATTTTCGGCGCGGCCGTGCTGGTGTTCGCCGCGCTGTTCGCCGTAGGATACACCACCCCCGGTGTAAAATCCGGCAGCACGCCAAAGTCTCTGGTGCAGCTTGCTGACCGGGCCAAAACAAACATCAACCGGGACGACGTCTGGGAAGCCATTCAAAAGGCTGACGAAGAAGACGTCCGCAATCCCGCGCTGGACCACGCGGTGCGTGTAGAAGCCAGCCGGGCGCCAACACAACCCTCGGCTTACAAAGCTGTTGTGCCGTTGTCGCTGATCACTGACGTGCCAGATGTCCGCCGCCGCGATCCCAACTTGCTTCCGCCGGAAGAAATCGTGGTCGAGCCGTTTTCTGGCGCTCTGGCCATGCGACGCTGGCGCGGTTACCAGGATCCCCTGGCAAGGGAAGGCGCCGTTCAGGCTGTGAACGAGGCTGAGCAGCCCGTAAAGAAGTCTAAGCCTAAACGCCGGCGCCGACCAACAGGTGGTTCTGAGGAAGGATATTCAGAAGAAGGCGGCTATGAAGAGATGGAGGACGAAACGACGACGCCAGCCGCACCAACCGCACGTGTCCTCTCGGCTCACCAGCAGGCTGAATACTCCAACGAGAAGTACTTCCAGGGTGGAACCACAGGTGAATTGGCCTATGTCGGCGTGACGGGACTGGCCGTTAAAGCTGTGGTGCCGATCGCCGATCAACGGGAAATTTACGAGGCCACCTTCTCGACGGCAGTCGGACACGATCCATCGCGGGATACGCCGAAGTATCTGTACCTTGAAGTTCAGCGTGCCGATGTGACCGATAACCCGGAAGCCATGCCTGCTGAAGAAGACTGGAAGCTGGTGATGGATTCGACCTACGGCCAGAAAATCGCCGCAACTTATGGCGGGCTGCCAGTCGAACGGGTCGACCCGCGTTACTGGCATCCACGCTTAACCCAGCCAGCTCCGCCGCTTCTGCTGAAAGACCTGACCGATCTGCAACTTCACCCGAAGGTGCCAGAACGTATCGATCCCGTACAGGCAACCGGCGATTCATTGGCCGACAAACCCGAAGTCGAAGGCCCCGGCGCCGAGCCAACCTCTAGCAACACGCCAAGCACGACGGGCGAAGAAGAAGGCGGTAACGCTGGCGGCGGCTTCAACCTGCTTTCACCCTCCGGCGGTTATAACGGCGGAATGAGTGGTGGGATGCCCGGTTCCGCCGGTGGTAGCTTCGAAGGTGGAGGAAGTTATTCGCCAACCGGCGGTCCTGGCTACAGCATGGAAGGATCAGGTATCGTCAACGCTGAACCTGCCGATTACAAGCTGGTTCGCATCTTCGATCGCTACAAGCTGCAGCCCGGTCACCTCTACCGCTACCGTATGCGTGTCTGGCTGACCGACCCCAACAATCCCAAGCTTCCTGCCGGAGCTGGCGGTTCGGGCGATGTGAGCAGCGGCGGTGGAGAAGGCATGTCTAGCAACTATGGTCCGGGCAGCGAAACCAGCAGTTCCCCTGGCAATACGACGATTGTCGAACGCATGCTGGAAGATTCGGTTATCGCCCGCCTGAAAAAACAGGAACAGGAAGACCTGGCCAAGAAGGCAGCTACGCCAACGGTGTACCGCAAAACTGCCTGGAGCGAACCAAGTCCACCCGTGCTGGTGCCGCGTCGTCCAGAAAAACTGCTGGCTGGCGAGGTAGAAGAAGGCCGCACGATCCGGCTGACGTCCACCAATCAGGAAATCCCGATGACCGGCCCCAAGGGTAAACTGGTCAGCGTCCTGTGGGACAACGATGTGGCTGTGAATGTCGCCGCAGAGACCGAGGTCGAGCGTGGTACATTCCTGAACTTCACCCACGACACCGATGTCCTTCACCCGCAACTGCTTCGCATTCTGCGTCTGAAAGAACGCAAGTTCGATCCGAACGCTCTGGTGCTAGACATGCAGGGCGGCGAACGGCTTGGCGGTGACCGTAGCGATCCGCTCACGGCGCCGGGTGAAATGCTCGTAGTCGACGCGATGGGTAATCTGCGTGTGCAGAAAGAGGTGGAAGACAAAGAAGCCTATCGCAAGCACATGCTGATTGACGATACGCCATCAGCCAGCGACGGTCTGGGCGGCCTGGAAGGCGGCTATCCCGGTAGTGAAACCGAAGGAGAGGAAGGCGGAACGTCGCTACGTGAGTTGCGTAGACAACGTGCAGCGGCGCGACGCGGCGGTGGTGGAGACACTTGCGGTCCCTAAAAGCCCTTCGCCCTAAGACTGAAATCTGAACGACAAATGGTCGCCGCACGAGATGCGGCGGCCGTTTTCTTTGCGCCTTTCAAAAGCGGATACGGGGGCGACGATCGCGTGTTGAAAATTGGGCAAACCTGATGCTGCGTCTTAAACGCAAGCATCCACCTTCCCGATCGGATATACTATCGAGTACACCTCTACTTCCCACCGGACAAAACTCCCGCCTGTTCACCTACCAACGGAGTGATGCTGCATGCATTTGCATCCTACCTTGCCGACGGTTCTCGCTCGCGCGTGGAGTTTTGCACTGGTGTGCGTGATTAGCCTGAGTATGGCGTATGCACAGGCGGATACCTTGCCAGAAGCGCAGACCCGGCGTGTCGTGTCGCCGCTGCGGCAGTACCTGATGGATCTGGATGAAAATGAGAACGGACAGATAGAACCAGACGAACTTGATCTGCACGCTCAGTATTATCTTGAAACGCTCACCCGCGGCGTTGACGTGCCCTTTGCCGAACCTGTTTCGTTCGGCATGATCGAAGCCGCCGTCCGCCTCAAAGAATTGACCCAGGCGGTGAACAACCCGTTGCGGCGCCGCACGCCAGGTTCATCAAGGGTCTACAACCAGTATTCGCTCTACGCGGCTCAGCGGGAGTATTCGCGCGCCGTTGCAGCCCAGAAGAAGTCCAGCAAGTCAAAACGCAGCGAATACCCGCCTGAGGTGCCTGGCTTCGGCATCGTTACAGACCCGACCTCTGATTCGCCAGGTTTCGGCAGTTCTGCGGGCCTGAAGTATAAATTCGACCGCGACGATTACCGCCGCGCGATGTCCACCATCAAACGCTACGACCGCGATAAAGACAACGCACTCAGCCGTAAGGAAGCCAAAGAGGGAACCTGGTACGACAAAGATCCGTTCATTCACGATTACAACCGCGATGGCCGCCTGGACCTGCGCGAGTTCGCCCAGCGTTACGCCAAACGCCGCATTGACGAAGAACAACGCCGCCAGCAGAAACAGACCGCCAGCAGCGACTCGCGTAGCCGGGAGAAAGAAGACCGCCGCAGCGATGAAGAACGCCGTCGCGATGAACAGCGCGCCCGTTGGGCGGGCATCGACCGCCGCACGTACGAACTGGCGGGAATCGTCATCTCTAAACACGACCGCAACCGCAACGGCAGACTCGACGGGTCCGAACGGCAACAGGCGGGCGAAAACTTCATCGCAGCCGACGCCGACGGCAACGCAGAAATCACACGCGAAGAACTCGCACGCTGGCTAGGCCGTGCGACCAGACGCAGTACCGCTCCGGCGGAAGGTGTTCCCACCTGGTTCTACGCCCGCGATGCAAACGATGATGGTCAGGTGGCCATGGCGGAATTCGCAACCGAATGGGACGACGAAACCGCGGCTGACTTTCAGAGCTACGACAAGAACGGCGATGGCGTCATCACCCCGCGCGAAGTGCAGTCTTCTTCTAACTTCACCGGCTCTACCTTCGCCAACCGCAAGGCGCAGGTGTTCGCCCCCGGCGATACGATCATCTCCGCCATCGAGGTGCCATCCAACGAAATCATCGGCGACCTGGATGTGCAGCTTTCCATCACTTACACCTACGATGAGCACTTAGACGCTCATCTGCTGGCCCCGGACGGATCGAGGATTGAACTGTTTACCGGCGTCGGCAGCAACGACGACCACTTCGAAGGCACCATCCTGGACGACGAAGCCACCAGCCGCATTGTCAGCGGCCGGCCCCCGTTCCGCGGCCGTTATCAGCCCGAAGCATTCACCAAACGCCAGCCCAGCCTCAGTAGCTTCTATGGGAAAAGCGCCCGTGGCGTCTGGCAACTGGTTATCACCGCCCGCCGCGCGGACCGTCCCGGGATTCTGCACAACTGGGCGATCCTGACCCGGACGCCAGCCGAGACAATCAAGGCCAGCAGCAAGGAAAACGCAGCCCAGAGTCAAGGTGGCCCGCCAGAAGGCGAAAGACGCGACGACGACCGCCGCGATGATGACCGCCGTCGCAGCTACGGCCGCCGCTAAGACGGCAAACGAAATTCGCCGCCAGGCTACTTCAACTCAACGCGGCGAAAGAGCACAGAAAGGTTGCGCGGGTCGGTGGCGCCCGGCGTAAACGACTCGTTGCATGTGAAGCTGATATGGGCGTCTTTGCCATTCTCCGGCAATCGCAGGCTTAGGCTCGCCACATGTCTGCGGCTGGTTAGCTTCAGTTTTTTCACAACACTGCCATTCCTGCTGATGGTGACATGCACGGGCAGTTTGCGGTAAAGCTGTGCGTCGCCGCGGGCGATTTCCAGGTGCAGCGTGGCGGGAAGCTGCTGGCCGGGAATCTCTATCGCCCCGCGCTGGCTCATCCAGCGGTGACTGCCTTCGGCCGGATAGAAACCCGCGTCAAAAGCGTACGGCAAGCGCGTCTGCATGTCGCTTGCGCGGCGGACTTCCGTTACCGCGCCGGTCTCTTCGCCCGCCTGACGCAGGATTGAAACAGCTTCTGGCGCCGAAACAAACCTACCCCGTCCGTTTAACATCTTCGCCCGCAGGTGTTCCAGGTTGGCGTGATAATGGTCACACAACACCGGGTAGTCGCCCGTCCGTCCCACGACGACCACCAGCGGATATTCTTCAAACGCCGTATCCAGCGCTGCTGCAATCTGTTCAGGACCGCACCCGATATTGCAGATGGCAAAACCACTCGGCTTCAGCGGCGCCGACGTAATGGGCAGCATCCAGAAATCCCGTGGCGCCTCGCCCGGCGATAGATAATCTTCCGCCGACGGCTGATACGGAAACAACGGCGCCGTGCGGTAGTCGGGCAAAGTGCCCGTGCAGGTTTCGTTCTGGCGCAGCTTCTGCATGCCCTCCCAGCCTGGCTCGACCGTGACGTCGTATTTCACACCAAGCGATTCCAGCAACGCCACCGTCTGATTATTCATCCAATGGTCGCCAAAGCGGAAACATCGCGGCGGATGCCCATACTGCCCCTGAAACGCCGACACGCCCAGACGCACGCAGTATTCCACCCAAGCCTGATCGGCATGGTCGGTCATCCATGCCTGAGTCTCTGCATGCTGCCGGAAGGCATGCGTATGCAAACCAACTTCATCGCCGCAAGCGACCAGCGCGGACAGTTGCTGCTCAAAGTGCTTCAAAGGCCACGCCGCATCGCCAAACAACGCTTGCGTCTGCGCATCAAGCCGGATAAACCAGTTGAAATGCTGCGGCTCTGCAGAGAGATCACGCAACGGCTTCAGATAATCAATGAATTCCGGGAACGAATCCCAGGCAGATGCCCGTCCCGAAACAACGGTGCGGAAGTCCGGCTCCACATCGATACAGAAAACGACAGGGGTGGGGCAATCTGATTCACCCATACTGTTCACACTCGTTTAACGAATATTCCCATCCAGTTCCTACTGGCAAACCCGCACACACGTATTTTATAGCCTGTTGAACTTGCAACAACGTGTGGCGGCTAATCCGCGTGGACGATGGTTCCATCGGCAAGAATTTTAGCGAACCGAAAAACGCCATCCCACACAATGGCCCATGAGAATTTCGTGTGGAAGCCATGCACCGCGTTACTGCACTTGACTACGACGCCAGCTTTGCCATCGTTCACGGCACTAGGAAAGTACAGATAATCTGCATCGTCAATGTTGCATCGCAGGGAGTTGTGGCCTTTCCACGCCACTAGTGCATCAACCAGAGCTTGTTTCGTAGGAGGAATCCGTCCGCTCTTTTCGAATTCCAGCTCCAGCAGCACCTTCACCAAAAACAGGTTGTCAGAACTACAAGAACAACCGTCGAGCCGGAACACAGCCCAGTCAAAAAGCAAAAAGCTCACGGTCGCCGTGCAGAGCAGCAGAGTTGCTACGGCGACCTTGGTCTTCAGCAGGTGCATCGTAGCCTACTGATTCTCATACTTCATCATGATCTCGCGGGCGTCGATGCCGGCGATGGACTTGAAGCCGCCATCGGCGATCTTTTCGCCTAGCTTCGAGACGCTGCGGAAATAGCGGTCGGTCACGCGGCGGCCCGTAATCTCGCGTGTCAGGTCCTGACACATGATGTCGGCTGCATCGTGGACAATCTCGTCCTGCTGACCCGCAGCGTGCAAGGCGGTACAGAGCATGGTGACGTACTTCTGCACGCGGAACGAAAGTTCCGAAATACGGCACTGACGGTCGGCCAGCTTCAACTGATGCTTACGCATCGCAGCGGAGATTTCCAGCGGTGAATCCTGCAGGCCGTCCACCGCGAATTCAACATGGCGCCGTAGCTTCGCGGGCATGTCGCCGGTCTGCGGCCGCGCGTTGGGCGTGACGTATTGCCCCAGCAGCCACGTCGCGTACTTGGGCGCGGCCGAACGCAGCGCCCACATGTGGGCGGGATTGATTGGATTAGGCTTTTTGATTCCCGCGCTTTGCAGGGCTTTGCCAATCGGTTCGAAGTAGGTGGCGCCGTGGTGTTTGATCAACGACTTGAAGAACGCCATGCCCAGCATCTCGCCTTCGCCCTCGTAGATGCAGGGCGCCAGATACTCGTGCACGTTATCGCCGAACATGTGCCCGGAAAGGAACGAACGGCCGCCATGCGTTTTCATGAACAGCTCAATCGCAGCTTCTTTCTGCGCTTCGCTGCCGAAGATCTTGGCGATGATGCATTCCATCTCTCCGCGGAATCCCTTGTCGATCAGGGTCGAGCACCACGCCACCAGCGCGTCGCACGCGGTGATCATGCCCGCCATCCGCGCCAGGCGCCGCAACACCAGCTCACGCGTCGCGACCGGCTGCCCATAGGTACGGCGGAAGTGCGCCCACGGCAGCATATTGGCCAGCATCAACCGCATCGTGCCGGCCGCGTTTGCACACAGCGCGATACGGCCCAGGTTCAACCCGTGATACGCAATCGTCAGGCCGCTGCCGCGGGGCGGCGTCAGCAGGTTCTCCGCCGGCACGCGGAAGTTGTTGAAGATAATGCCCTGGTTATACGTGTGCTTCAGCGCATGCAGACCGTAGCTGCGCAACTGGAACTGATCGTTCTCCTGCTTGGGAAGATCACAGATCAGCACGGCGGGTTTATCTTCAATCAGACAAACCAGACCAATCGTGCGGCCAGGCACCACGTTCGTAATAAACAGTTTCTCACCGTTGACCACATAATCATCGCCATCAAGTTCGGCCGTGGTCCGCAAAGCAGTTAGGTCAGAACCGGCAGCTGGCTCCGTCAGAGCGAACGCCGACAACCGTTTACCACTCGCCAGATCAGGCAGAAATCGTTGCTTCTGCTGCGCGTTGCCAAAGGTCCGCACAGGATCGACGGCGCCGATGCAGCCGTGCACCGAGGCTAGACCGGCAATCGTCGGGTCGACCATCGCCATGCGCGTTAAAAACGCTGCGAAACTACGGAAGCTGGTGTCGTAACCGCCGTGCTCTTTATCGACCAGAAGGCCCCAGTAACCAACGCTGCCGAGGTCCGCCAGCACGTGCTCTGCAACCTTCCGGTCCTCGTTCATCAAGGTGCCAGCTTCAACATGCCGCTGCACCACAGCGATGGAATCGTCCATCACCTTCTGAATTTCCGGCGGTGTTTCCAGCGGCGCAGCGCGGAAGTCTTCTAGCGGCGCCTTCTTATCCCATACCGCAACATGCACGGGGCTATTCACCGTTTGATACTGCGGCTGAAAAAGCTGCTCTACCAGGTCATCGGCGCGGTCGATCGCGCCGGTGCGGCGTGCTTCGTCATCACTTTTACCGCCAAGCTTCAACGCAGTTTCTGCGAACGAAACCTCTTCGGCTGCGTTTTCAGCTGCCTGATTATCTACCGCACCGGTGGACTTTGCATCATCATCGCTGCGAGGGGTACTGGTCGCTGGATCGGATTGGGTCGACATCGTAGTAGCTCCTTGCTTGGCGTTTTTCTAAGGCGTTTAATCAGGCGGCACAGAAGTGTACCACGCACACACAACATCAGGATGCTTGCTATTGGCCGTCGCAGCGGTCACAGTAAATGTGCATCCAGAACGGGTACGCGTGAAATGGGATTAACCACAGAATGATAGGGCCGTGTCTATCAGAAAGTAAAGGCGGCGATAATTATAAAGCGTTGCTAAAAAAAGACTTAGGCGAACAGTAACACATTACAGCCGGCCAGTTTTGCTTCGTCTTTTGAATTCTGACCCCTTCGTAGATTTTGCATGCACTAGGAAACTGTGAGTACGAGTACGGTTCCCGGCACTTCTCAACCGGTCAATAAATCGATCAGCGTTAGCGACCTGGTGCGCGATCACCAAGCGTCGGTGTGGCGATATCTGCGCTATCTGGGGTGCGAAGCTACACTTGCCGACGACTTAACCCAGGAGACATTTCTTGCGGTGTTGCGGACCCCTTTTGAACATCGCAGCAATCCGGAGACCGCCTCGTACCTGCGCACCGTCGCCCGGCGTCAGTTTTTGATGGCCATGCGGAAGCGGAAGAACCACCCTTCGCTAGAAGATCTGGAAGCGGCGGAAGAGGTCTGGCGTGACCAGATTGAGAAGGGCAACGACCGTCTGGACGCCCTGGACGACTGCATCACACACTTAAAGGGCCGGCCGCAGAAGGTGATCGATTTACATTATAAGCAGGGACATTCCCGCAAGAACATCGCTGAGGCCCTGGGCATGTCTATTGAGGGCGTAAAAACACTTCTCCTCCGCACGCGTGACCGGTTGCGTGACTGTATCAGCAGGAGCCTTCGACGTGAACAATAACCCGTCGGACAACAGCCATCCGCCCCGCGATGGTGACTATTACCGCGACCGCCTCATGCATCTCGCCCTGCGCGAGAAACTAGGCGAGGAAACGCCGCCTGACCTGCACGACAAGATCCTCAACTCCATCGAAATGCAGGATGTTACGGGCAAGGAAGCACCGGTCAAGGAAGCGGCCACGCACGCAGCGTCGCCCGTCAACCGCCGCGTCCGGCGGATGTGGCAGATGGAACGCAGGTTCTGGATGGTTCTGGGCAGCGCGGCCGGCGGTCTGTTGCTGCTGTGTGCGGTGATCTGTCAATACACCATGCCGGTGCAGGTGGCCCAGACACCTGATGGACCGCCTGTGAAACGAAGCACGCTGGCGCCGGTGAGTTATCCGCTGGAAGTGGCGCCCGCCAATAGCGTCAATGTGGATTTGCACTGGCCGCCTAGCGCTGCCGAGACGTTTGCCGCTGTGCATTCTGGTCAGCCCTCGCCGCTGAGCGAATCCCGTCAGCCCATCCGCCTGGCGCGGCCGCTGCAGGTTGTGGCGGTGCAGCTTGACGGCGCCAATCCGGCATTCGCCTCGCAGGGTCTGCGCCGTGCCGGCGACACGACGCCGCTGATGCTGGCGGCGCCCGAAACCACCTTTGCGTGTGGTCAGCAGCTAAATTGCACCGGCTTCGAGCAGGCCACACTCCGCGCCGCCGGCAGGTCGCCCGTGAAGCTGCGGCACGTTGTCGCGCCCGGTGAAGATTCCGGGGAGACGGCGGAACTGGCGCCCGGCAATGCACTGTCCGAAGACGCCCATATTCAAATCGATGGTTTCCGCGCCCGCGTCCACCTGACGTACCGGTTCCGCAAGACCCGTGCTCTGCAAACCTCGACCTTTACGGCCAGCCTGCCGGCCGATGCATCGCTCCGTGCGTTTTCGTTCCGCGATCAGACAGGCGCCGCGGGCAATTACCATTACGAACATACCAAGGGGCCGCTGAAGCGCGATTTAATCTGGCGTGAATGCAAAGCGGTTGTTGCCCCCGCCGTAGAAACGGCGCCGGAGCCAGAAGCTCTTGCAACCACCGCCACACATCTGGCGTCCTTGGAAAGCAAGTCCGTCCCACGTCTGTCTGGCAGTGCTGCCGCGATATCAGCGCCGGCTCAAAGATCAGAACCAGTGCAATCGCCGGCCCAACCATCACAACGCACCCTTCAGGTTGAACTCGATGAATTACCAGCCGGTGTGCTGCGTGAAGTGACAGTCGGCTATGACATAAATCTGTCATACGACGATGAAGACTTCGTCTTGCATCATAAGACACAGCTCGGCGCCGGACAGCATGGCAAATCAAACACGCGGGTAAGCGTACAGACTCCGCGCGGAGTAACGTGCAAGATGCAGCCGCCTCCGCAAACCAATGCGGGCGAGGCGGAACAGGTTGTGGTTAACTATCAGGGGCAGCCGCGCGTATCCGTGCGGCTACGTGGCGGTAAGACCATGCTGCTAAACGGCGAAGATTGTTTTGCCGCAGCTGTACAACCAGCGATGCCTGAACAGGCTGAGACAGACGTTGCAGCGCACGCCATCTTTCTGCTGGATACTTCCTTGAGTAGCAGCGAGCTTTACGCTCAACGCCTGCAACTCATCCAGCAGATTCTGGACCAGAACCGCGGACAGATCCGGCATTTCGCCGTTCTCATGTTCAACATCGAACAGCACTGGTGGCAGCAGCAATTTACGCCCAACACACCAGCCGACGTGCAGCAGATGTTGAGCCAGTGCCAGCAGCGTTTGCACGAAGGCGCCACGGACTTGCGGCAGGCGCTGCAAGCAGCGGCTAACCCGGCTTGGGTCCGTTCAGCGGAGATGCCGCCTGTTGATCTCTTTCTGCTCAGCGACGGTCAGGCGAACTGGGGCGAAACCAACATGCAACAGATTGCCGCGCCGGTGCGAAGCGGCAATGTCCGCGCGCTGTTCGCGTTTGATCATGGCGAAGGCGATAACGCCGCGCTGCACACGTTGACGTCGTTGACCAGAGGTTTTGTGATCCCCGCCGCTACGCCGCAGCAACTAAAGCAGGCGGGCGTCGCCTACCGCCAGCGCCCGTGGGAGATAGTGGATGTGTCCGTGCAAGGCGGGCGGGATATCCTGCTGCCCGGCGGCCGGCAGATGCTTGCGGCGGGTGAGAGACTTCTGATAACGGGCCGCAATCAGATTAAGCCTGATGCAGAATTGACCGTCAAACTGCAACGCGGCAAAGAATTGTTCGTGCACCGCTGCACCGCGGATGCAATGATGGCCTCTGAGCTGCCGGGCCGCATCTTCGCCCAATCGGCAGTGGAGCAACTGGCGTCTGTGAAGGGCCCGCGTGAAGTGATTGAAGCGTTTTCCCGCACGGCAAACATTGGCGCCGGCGCCGCGTCGTTCGTGCTGCCCCTCCATGGCGCGTCTTCCACCGAACGCCAACCTGCGGCAGAGTTGCAGCAGATTGCCCGCAACAGCGTGGTGACGGATCAAATCAAAGTCGCAAAGCTGCAGGCGTCGCGGCGGGCAGCCACGTCGCGGGATTTCTTTGCCGGTTGCCTGGAACGTGCATCGCAGGTGAGCGGCCTGGGGTACGAGCCGGCTGCGGACCTGATGGTTGCTGTAAGGAAGCTGCCACCGATCGCCCTCGAAACCAGTCAGGCGCCGTTGAACTGTGAGTTGCAGATGCAGAGCGACGCACCGCCCGAATTCGCCAAGTTGCTGGCGGTTGCTTCAAAATCGACAAGCAGCTTTGCTGAAGCGGTCCGTCGTGAAGCACAGCGGCGCCGCGGAGCAGGCGCGGACGACGCCCTTCGCGCGCTCAGCACGCTTGTGGAACAGAACCCGCAGGACATTGACCTGCAGATTGATGTCGCCCACGAAGTGATGAACTGGGGCGCCGCGGAGAATGTCTACCCGGCGTTGAAACGCCTGCTGGTGCAACGCCCGGCTGATCCGCGCGTCTACCACGCACTGGCGCGGTGCGGCTGGCAACTGGGACGCAGCGATATCGCGATCATCTGCTACGAAGTGCTGGCCGGCGCCAACTGGCCACAGGAGTACGGCGATGTGCGCCGCGCTGCACAGGCCGAATATCTGCACCTGTTAAAACGCATCCGCAACCGCCGCTGCGACTGTTACGCCCGCGCCTTCGCCATGAAACGGCTGGAGGAATTCAACGCCCGCCTACCGTTCCAGAATGCCGAACTGGTTGTCACGGCCTGGTGGAATAATGCGGCCGACGACGTCAACCTGCTGGTTTCGGAACCGGGCGGAGAACTCTGCTATTTTGATAACCGGCTATCACGCAACGGCGGTTGGCTTTCGAAAGACGCCACCCAGCGCGGCGGCCCGGAGATCTACGTGCTCAAAGACGCCGCGCCGGGCGAATACCAGATCGACCTGCATTGCCGCCCTAGTGAATCCGGCCGCAAAGCCACACCGGGCAGCAGTGTGTACATCAGCGCTTACGCAGGGTTCGCCACCACGCAGCACGAGGCAAGGTATCGCACCATTAAACTTTCGCCCGGCGAAGAGAGAAACGGCGTTCTAAAAGTGTTTGTCGATGGTCGCGGCGGCGTTTCTTTCGATGAGGCAGCGGGGTACAGTAGCCCGTAACCGCAATACGGCTCCTCGCTTCCGCACAGAACAACGATGACGCACAAGATACGCCTGCATGGTCCCTGGCAATGCACCTTTCCACAGTCTGACGCCGCCTCCCAGACAATCCGCATGCCCTGCGATCTTCGCGACGCTATCGCCCAGCCGCCCGGCGGCGTGATCCATCTGCAACGCAAATTCAATCGCCCGACGGGGCTGGAAGCCGGGCAACAAGTCAAACTTGTTCTTGAGTCGGTGGACGGCGTGGAAAGCGTGCTGCTTAACGACATGGCGTTAACGCTCGCTCAGCATGGCGACAACGGTATCTCTGCCGTACTTACCACGCGGCTTGAAGATACGAACCTGATTACTGTCTGCATTTCCCTCCCTTCTGATGGGGAACTGCCACGCGGCGTTAGCGGGGAAGTCCGCCTGGAAATTGAAGAAGACCCATCGTAGGCGCAGGCAACTGTGCGAAGGGCGGAACAACCCTTCGTCAGCATCAGTAACCTGGAATTAAGCCGTTGCCGGTAGTGGCGTGGCTACCGCGCGGCAAGTTATGATGAATCCGTTCTATCCACCTTGGAAGCTCTGGCCAGCTTCTTCCAACAGGTAACACTATGAGCGACGATCTTGCAGCGGTTCAGAAACTGAATGAGGCCTATAAACGCATCACGGCGGAACTCAGCCGCGTGATCGTGGGGCAGGAGCAGGTGATTGAAGAGATGCTGATCTCTCTATTCGCCGGCGGCCATTGTCTGCTGGTGGGCGTGCCGGGCCTGGCGAAAACGCTGATGATCCGCAGCCTTGCCGACACACTGGCATTGAAGTTCAGCCGCATTCAGTTCACGCCGGACCTGATGCCCTCGGACATTACCGGCACCGAAGTGATACAGGAAGATAAATCGACGGGCGACCGCGTCTTCCGCTTCCTGCCCGGCCCCGTCTTCGCCAATGTCGTACTGGCCGACGAAATCAACCGCACACCGCCCAAGACACAGGCCGCCTTGCTCGAAGCGATGCAGGAACATCAGGTCACCGCGGGTGGGCAGAAACACGCCTTGCCCGAACCGTTCTTTGTGCTTGCCACGCAGAACCCGATTGAACAGGAAGGCACCTATCCGCTGCCCGAGGCGCAGCTTGACCGCTTCATGTTCAATGTACAGGTGAAGTATCCCTCGCAGGCGGAAGAGCTGGAAATCGTCAAACGCACGACCAGCGAGGTCGTCAGCGAAATCACGGCCACACTCTCACCGGACGAGATTGAATCCGTGCGGAAGATCGTACGGAAGATTCCTGTGGCCGATAGCGTGGCGATGTTTGGCATTCAAATGGCGCGCTGGTCGCGGCCGGATGAACCCGAGGCGCCTGACTTCGTGAAGCAGTACGTGATGTGGGGCGCCGGCCCCCGTGCGAGCCAGTATCTGGTGCTAGGCGCCAAGGCGCGGGCTGTACTGCAAGGCCGCCAGATGGTGAACACCGACGACATCCGCGCCGTTGCCTTGCCCGTGCTGCGGCACCGCATCAAAACCAACTTCACCGCAGACGCTGAGGGCATCACCTCCGACGATATCGTTGCCCGGCTAATCGAAGCAATTCCGGCGAGTGGCAAAGATTCGTCACCGCAGGGGTTGCACCCTGAAGTTTTCCGCACGGCGGACGCCAGCTAACATCCGCTTCAACTTTGCGCACAGACCAACCATTGCATGCCTGCGTCGCCCGACTTTCTCGATCCTAAAACCCTTGCCAGGCTACACGGCTTACAGCTGCGGGCGCAGCATATTGTGGAAGGGTACGTCTCGGGCCTGCATCGCAGCCCGTTCCATGGATTTTCTATCGAGTTTGCCCAGCACCGCGAATACGCACCGGGCGACGATCTGCGTTATGTAGACTGGAAGGTTTTCGGCCGCACCGACAAGTTCTATCTGAAGCAGTACGAGGACGAGACGAATCTCGTCTGTCACATGGTGCTGGATGTCAGCGAGAGCATGCGTTACAAGTCCAAGGACGCAGCGCTTTCGAAGCTTGAGTACGCACAGTGCATCGCCGCCGCGCTGGGCTGGCTGGTGATTCATCAGCAGGACGCCGTCGGGCTGGCGACGTTTGATAATCAGATCCGTTCGTTTGTTGAACCTGGCAGCAAACCTTCGCACATCCGCCAGTTGCTGCATGTGCTGGAGAACGTGGACCCGCAGCATAAATCAGACGCCGGCCCGGTGTTTCACGACCTGTCATCGCGGCAGAAGAAACGCGGCGTCGTGCTGATATTAAGCGACCTGCTGGACAACGTAGACAAGGTGCTGGCCGGCCTGAAGCATTTCCGTCACCGCCGGCATGACGTGATCGTATTCCACATTCTGGATGACGCGGAACTGGATTTCCCGTTTGACGATCCAACCATGTTCAAAGGGCTGGAACAGTTTCCTGAGATCCTGGCCGATCCGCGTGCTTTGAAACGGGCGTATCTGGAAGAGTTCGACACCTACCTTAAGAAGATTCAAACGGGCTGCCGGAATCAGCGTGTGGATTACAACCTGATCCGCACTGGTCAGGACCTGGGCGCGTCGCTTTCAACCTATCTCGCCACCCGTGCGGCGCGGACGAAATAGGAGCTTGATGATGCAACTATCCGCCTTGCAGCTACTTGCCTTCGGCCCGTTCGGCAGCGTGATGCTGTTGTTGTGGGGGCTGGCGGCGGCTGCGCCGGTGGTGATTCATCTCTGGAACAAACGCCGCTACCGCGAGATGGAATGGGCCGCCATGGAGCAACTGCTGGCGGCGCTCCGCAAGAACAGCCGCCGCATGCGCATCGAACAGTTGCTGCTATTGATCGTCCGCGTGCTCATCCTGCTGCTGCTGGCCATTGCATTGGCGGAACCGTTTCTGCCGCTGTTCAACTCCTTAGGTGTAGCTGGCGGCGATGACGGGCGGACGCACTGGGTGATGGTCATTGATGGCTCTTTCTCGATGGACTACCGCCGGACCGATAAGAGCCACTTTGAAAAAGCCAAAGAGCTTGCCATTTCGATGGTGCAGGAACAAGCCAGTCAGGGAGATGGCTTCACCCTGGTGGTGCTGGCGGACCCGCCCCGCGTGGTGATCGGCGAACCGGCCTTCGACCCATCCGATGTGGTTGAAGAAATCAACGCACTGAAGATGCCGCACACCGGCGGGAATCTCACGGCGACACTGGCGCAGACGCAGGACATTCTGGCACGCGCCGCAACACGTAACCCGCGGCTGGTCGTCAACCGCGTGTGTCTGTTCAGTGACCTGGGACAGAACACCTGGGAGGAATCGCAGGCGGCCGACTGCCGTGGGCGGATCGCGTCGCTGGCGGAGAAGTCGCAGTTGCTGCTGTTTGATCTGGGCGACGCGAACCAGCAGAACGTCGCCGTGACATCGCTTAGCATGGCGGAACCGCTGGCCACTGCCGGCCGCAGCATCCGCTTCACCGCACAGGTGCAGAATTTCGGCGACGTCGAAGCAGCCAGCAAACGCGTCAAGATTCTTGTGGACGGCCTACCCGTTTACGAAGAGACGCTAAGCATAGACGCTGGCGCAAGTACGGCGATTGAAACGGGCATCACCTTTGACTCGACAGGTGAACATCAGGTCGAGGCCCGGCTGGAAAGCGATCCGCTGCAAGTCGACAACCACCGCTACATGAGCCTGGCCGTCCGCGACGCCATCCGCGTGCTGTGCATTGGCGGGAAGCCCGGCTCAGCCCGGCTGGTGCAACGCGCGCTGAACCCGTTCAAAACCGGCGAACCCTACATCCGCGCAGAAATAGCGCCCGAAAGCGCGCTGGCCGAACGGAATCTTTCTGCTTACGACTGCGTTTATCTCTGTAACATTGCCCGCTTCAGCATTGAAGAAGCCGGTGTGCTGCGTGAGTTTCTGGCAGGCGGCGGCGGTGTGGTGATCTGTCTGGGAGACCAGGTGGACCCGGACAATTACAACGAAATGCTGGCACAGCCCAGCCGTCGTGTGCTGCCGGCGCGGCTTGGACCTCTCGTGCGCAGTGGCGAGCATTATCTGTCCGGGGGCGATTACAAGCACCCCGTCGCCCAGCCATTCCGCGATAACGAACAGGCGGGCTTATTCACGCTGCCGACGTTCCGTTATTACAAGCTGCAACCGGTGGAAGATTCGCAGGCGACCACAGCTTTGACCTTTGATGGCGAAGATCCGGCGCTGGTCGAAGAGAAGATTCTGCGTGGACGCTGCGTGCTGTTTGCCACGGCGGCTTCCGAGCAGTCGGTCGACAGCACGGCTTCGCCTCCGCTGCGCTGGACGCTGGCGCCGGACTGGCTGAACTACCCGGCGCTGCATCAGGAGATCTTGCGCGTGGCTATTGCCGGTCGCGATCAGACGCGGAACACGCAGGTGGGCGAAGAGTTGACCGGCACCGTGGCGGGGGCGGGCGCCGGCAGCGAACTCACCGTCATCCCGCCCGATAACGTCCGCCAGAACGTACGGATGACGGCCACCGGCGATGCCAACCGCTGGCAATACAACGCCGCCTGGCAGAGCGGGTTCTACCGCGTGGAGTACGCGCGGCCTGCCAGCGGAACGCAATATTTTGCTGTGAATGTGAACAATGCAGAAAGCGATCTCACGCGGTTTGACGAGTCGCAACTACCCGCGCAGATACAACGCGACGGCGCCACCGGCGACGAGGTAGAGCCTGTCCTTCCACCCACGCGACCGCCGCCGTTGTTCCGCTACTTCCTGTTTGCGGTGCTTGGTCTGTTGTTTGTGGAGGTTTTTCTGGGCCGACGGTTCGGGAGAGGTAGCTAGCCGCACGCGAGGCAACCCAACGATTTTATGACGCTTTTTTCCAACAACGCGATCGCTGGATTCACCCTGCTGGGGCAGGCCGCCCAGGGGATGGAATCAAAGATTCTGCCCACCTGGTCGTGGCCGCCGTGGCTGTTGCTGCTAACCGGCATCTTCGCCGTGGCGTTTATCGGATACATGTATCTGACTGAACGCGGCGCCGCCTCCGTGTTGACGCGTGTTGCACTGGCGGCGGTGCGGATCGCGCTGGTGGTGATTGTCATCATCATGCTTTACGGATGGATGCGGCACGAGCACAAAACCGACCTGCCCGATATCGTCGTGGTGCTGGACGATTCAGCCAGCATGGCCCATGTGGATCATGTGGAAGAAAGTCTGCTGTCGGCCCTCAAACAGCGGGTCACCGAAGCGGGTGTTGAAACCACGGGCGAAGATGCAGGTGTGGGCCGCCTGACACTTGCTAAGACGCTGCTGCTGGAAAACGACGCCGGGCTGCTGGAAAAACTGAAACAGCAGTACAACGTCAAATACTTTGTGGCTGGCGGTTCAGCCCGCGCGATCGGCACGGGAGAAGAAGCGGCGGCGCCGGCCATCCGCAACCTGAAGGCGGAAGGAAGCGTCAGCCGGTTGGGCAAAAGTCTCCGCGACGTGGTCGAGGCGCAACGCGGACGCCCGACCGCCGCCATCATCATGTTCACCGACGGTGTCGCCACCGGCGGGCCGCCCATCTCCAGCACCGCGGACTACGCGCGACGCAAACGGATTCCGCTGTTCCTGGTGGGCCTGGGTGACGAACGTGCCTCGCGCGATATCCGCATCAGCGATGTGCTGGTGGCCGATACCGTTTTCGTGGATGACCTGGTGTCATTTGATGCCACTGTGACAGCATCCGGGTACGAAGGCGAACAGGTGGAAGTGGAACTGGTCGACGACGCCACCCGGCGGCCCGTTGCTTCCAAGAAGATCACGCTGGGTAAAGATGGCGCCTCGCGGAAGGTGCAGATCACGTACCGCCCGGATAAGAAGGGCGACTTCAAATACACCGTGATGGTCAAAGGGCAGCCCGGCGAAGCGAACATCAAGAACAACCGGCAGACGCGGGAAATAAGCGTCCGCGACGAAACCATCCGCGTGCTGATGGTGCAGGCGTATCCGAATTTCGAATTCCGCTACCTGAAGAATCTGCTCAGCCGCCAGTTGAAAAAGAACGGCGAACCAGGCGCCAAGGCCATCGAGCTGACCACCGTGCTGCAAGAGGCGGAACTGGATTACGCCGCGCAGGATGAAACGGCCCGCCGGGTGTTTCCGGTCGATGCCAAAGAGCTGTTCAACTACGATGTGCTGATCTTTGGCGATGTAGATCCATCGCGGCTGACAAACTCCGTGATGAAGAATGTGTCAGACTTTGTCACCGAGCGTGGCGGCGGCGTAATCTTTATTTCTGGTCCGCGCTATACGCCGCTGGAATACGACAGCACGCCGCTCGCGTCGCTGATGCCGGTGGATATTTCTGCGACCACGGCTCCGCACCCGGACAAAGTGCTGACGGACCCGGTGCAATTCAGCCCGACGCGTCTGGGCATGACCAGTCCGCAACTGCAACTGGGCGATTCGCCCGCGGCTTCACTGCGTGTGTGGAGCGACCTGGCGCCTGTGTACTGGATGCTAGAGGCGAACAAGCTCCGCGCCGGCGCCCGCGTGCTGGCCGAACATCCGGTACGCACGGGCGCCGGCGGCGAGAAACTGCCGCTGATATGCATGCAATACGTCGGCGCCGGGAAAGTGGTGTTTCATACGACGGACGAAACATGGCGTTGGCGGTTCCGCACGGGCGACCGCTATTTCGGCCGCTACTGGATTCAGACCATCCGCTATCTCAGCCGGGCGAAACTGCTGGGCAAAAGCCGGACGGCGGAAATGACCACCAACCGCGCAAAATACCGACGGGGCGAAACCGCTAATCTGCGGGTGCGTTTTTTTGACGACCGCCTGGCGCCCGTGCGCGATGACGGCGTGACGATTGTGCTGGACCGTGAAGGCGGCCGGCGCCGGAACATCACGTTCAGTCGCGACGATGCCAACCGCGGCGTGTTTGAAGGCGCCATCGCCAATCTGCCGGAAGGCTCGTACCGCGCATGGATGGCCACGCCGACGCTTGAAGGCAAACCGCCCGCGACACGCTTCTCCGTTGTGGCGCCGCCCGGTGAACAGGCCAAGTTAGAAATGGACGCAACCGACCTGAAACGCGCTGCGAAGATCAGCGGCGGTAAGTTTTACACCGTTGAAACCGCCGGCCAACTGGCGGAAGATCTGCCACGCGGCAAGCAGGTGCGGATCGAGTCGCTGCCTCCAGAGCCGGTCTGGAACGAATGGTGGTACCCGGCGATTTTTGTTGTGCTGATCACCGGCGAGTGGCTGCTACGTAAACGCGTTGGCATGCTCTAATCGAACCGCAAGGCATCCAGATTATGCGAATCCTCTCTGTATCGCTGACCTCCGCGCTGATACTTCTTCTACTGACGTTCCTTCCGCAGCCGACGCGTGCACAATCCGCATCCGCCACGCAGCAATTGCAGCAATACCTGCAACAGCCCGCCGGAGACCGCGGCGCGTTGACCAAGCAAGCATTCGCAGCACAGCCGTTAACCAAAGCCGAGGCACAAAAAGCGGCGAAAATGCTACGTGCGGATTACTTCGCGGCGATCCGTCCAGAACGGCAGAAAGAAATAACCGCGGGCGAGATGAAGCTTGGCGGTAAGACCATGCGGGTGTTTCATAGTCTGCACGGAAAGAAGCCGGCGACGGGACGCAGCCTTTATATTTCCATGCACGGCGGTGGCGGTGCACCGGCGCGGATCAACGATTCACAGTGGCGTAACCAGCAGCGTCTGTATCGCATTGACGAAGGCGTCTATGTGGCGCCGCGTGCGCCGACGGACACCTGGAACCTGTGGCATCAGGCGCATATTGACGATTTCTTCGACCGGCTGATTGAGAACATGGTGGCTGTTCATAACGTGAACCCGGACCGCGTCTATCTGCTGGGTTATTCCGCGGGCGGTGACGGCGCCTATCAACTGGCGCCGCGGATGGCCGACCGCTTCGCCGCTGCCTCGATGATGGCGGGGCACCCCAACGACGCTTCACCCCGTTCGTTACGCAACCTGCCTTTCGCCATTCATGTCGGCGCCCGCGACGCGGCGTACAAACGCAACACTGTGGCCGCAGAATGGGGAAAGAAGCTGGACGCTTTGCAGAAAGAAGACCCTAAGGGCTACGTGCACCACACGCAGATTCACGCCGGCAAAGGCCACTGGATGGACCGGCAGGATGCGGTCGCGTTGCCGTGGATGGCCAAGTTCAACCGTCAGCCGCTGCCACAGCGCATCGTCTGGCGCCAGGATGATGTCACTCACCAGCGTTTCTACTGGCTGGAAGTCGGGGCGGAAGATGCAAAGCGCGGCGCCGAAATCATCGCCACCCGCAGCGGGCAGACCTTTGAGATTGAAAGCGAAGATGTCTCAAGCGTCACCCTGTTATTGAATGACGACATGGTTGACCTGGATCAGCCCGTTATCGTCAAGTCGGGCGGTAAGACCGTGTTTGAAGGCAAGGCGCCGCGGACCATTGCTTCGCTTCAGCAGTCGCTGGAGCGGCGTTCGACGGCGCCGCTGTTTTCCGCCCGTGTGGATGTGCAGCTCAAGTGATGCTGCTGTCGCCGGGCAGCGTGTCGTAGCCGGAGTCCATTTCCGCGGCTTCACGCTCCGGCGCCTTGGGCGGGCCGAAGGGGCTGGCGGCATTGTAGGCCGCTTCCTGGCGGGCAAACGGACTGGCGTCTTCCGGCAGACTGTCGCGGCGGTGTTCTTCGAAGTTGCGGTACAGCGTTAGCCGCTCTTTTTCTGTCATCTGGACTGGCTCACGCTGCGCGTAAGGGATGATGCGGGTCGCCAACTCAATACAAAGCACAGCGACAGCCAGCAGCACCACAACAAGCAAAGAACCTGCAAGCAGCTGAAGCGGGTCAGTGCCCGTGGCGGCCATGACCGCCAGCAGCGCGCACATGCCGGTGCATACAACACCTGCCCAAAGCATGGAAAACTGAGGGCGCAGATAACTGGATTTTGGTTTGCGATGGTTCATCGTGCGTGCAGTGCTAAAGGTCCATGTTCGCGGACGGCGGGCGGTTGCGTAGAAGCGGGTTTGCCGGCGCCTTCCGCCTGCTGCTTCATGCCGCGGAGGACGTGTTCGTGCAGGGTGTGCACAACTTCTCTTTCGGTGGTGATCCACAACCAGCGGGGATGAAGTTTCCGCTGGTAGCGGGTCGTCAGCGTCACGTTCACACCACCGCCCGGGGCCGGCGTGAATTCAAAAGAGCCGTCCAGGAGTTTGACGTCGCGTTCAAAATGAATCTCCTGCTCAGTGACCTTAAAAGCCAGGCGCCTCTGCGGCGTGACTCCGGTAATCTGTTTGCATAGATGCCCACGGCGATAGACGCAGCGGACAACCTCGCCCACCTTCTGTTTGTCGCCCTGCGTGCGGACCGGTTGCGGCAATGCGAAGCGGAGCAGCCACGGCGGATCGTGCCCGACCTCTTCATAAAACATCACCGCGTCCCAGGCTTCCTGCGGCGTGGAGTCGATGGTCAGCGTCGTCCGCACCGTTTCGACCTCGACCGGGCGTGTGATGCATAGTTCAATCAATTGCACCGGGTAAGGCAGCAGAATGACGCCTGCCAGAATCACCCACCGCGAGAGGAACCACCGCTGATCCCAGTTGGTGGCTGCCAGGATCAGACGCAGGGCGACGCCCATCACCATGCCCACAAACATCGGGATCAGAAAGATCGCACCCAGCATGGCGCCGCAAAAGATACCGGCAAGATTCATCGAAATCAGCGCAAAGGCCATCGACACCACGGCCATCACCCCCAGCACTGCCAGCAGCCAGGTCTGCACGCGGGTGGCGTAGCCCAGAATTACGCCGGAGCTAAGCGGCACAGCGAAAAACAAAGCCGTGCCCATATCGCCCAGCATCAGCAGCACCGCATAACTGATCACGCCGGTGGCAACCGCCAGGGAGAAGCCCGGCAGCCAGTAACGCCACCATAGAAACATCCGCTCGCGGAAAAAAGTTTCTTCGTCGCTGGCCAGAAACTGCAAGCCGCACTGCAGGCACTCTCCTTCATCTTTCTCTGGTTCAGGCAGCGCCGTCTGACAACGCAGGCAGAAGCGTGTGGTGACAACACCTGACACTTGAGATTGCGGAATACCGGGCGAAGTTGCACTCATCTTACAACGCCTTACTCAATAACCGGGCGTGATCGTAACCGACATACGCCATCCAGATGTTGGCCAGCACGGGCGGAATTAACCACGAGGTCCAACGGCCGCGGACACGGATCGTCAAGGTGCTGCCGCCGCCCTCGCGGCTGGAAACCTCGACGAAAAACACATGCGGAAAACCTGTCTTCGACCCGCGCTGCGAAAGATCGCTCATGGCGAACCCGGCTGCGTTCGCGTTGTTCGCCGTCTGGCGCCCGTTCCAGGGGCGCCAGTAGAGAATTTTCCCGAAGCGCATGAAGCGGAGACCGAACGCGTTGTGATGCAGCACCACATCCACGCCGGCAGCAGGCTGACGCCGGGTGAGCACAATACGATAGTGAAACGGATCAAGCGTTAAAAAATCTTCCAGCTGGCTTACACGGCGCCAGACCGTAGCAGCGTCTTCGTCGCTTTGCACCTTCATGGTCATGCGGACGTTGCGACGGCGGCGGGGCAGTATCTTCACGGTGTAGGGCAGGGCGTTGCGGCGGCGGAAAGTGCGCCGCTCCACCAGGCGTTTCGCATGCTCAGCGCTGCAAAGCGAAATCGCCGCCCCTGCCAGCAACATGGCGATGGTCGCTGCCAGCGGCGGCGCGTGGCTCAGCCCCCAGGCAACTGCCGCCAGCACACTTACCGAACCGGCGATCCAGGCCACGCCCGAAAGATGCCCGCTCAACAACTGCCCGGCCCCTGGCGCCGCCAGGGAGGCGAGAAACGCCGTCCATTTGCTGGGCCGGAAAGAACGGGGATGTGGCGCAGCACTTGTCGGCATGACTAAAATGGTCCGCTGGAATCAGAGTTTCATTAGCACTTTAACCGTGAACCGCAGCTTGGCGTAACGCCCGTTTTTCTATTCGGCTGGCTTCTCGTCTTCCAGCAGCTTGAATTCGTCCTCGTCCAGATTGAACATGTGCACATCGACGCTGCCAGCGCGGCGTCCGCGGGTGACAATGACGGCGCCCGTTTCTGGATGTTGCTCGCAAAACTCGCCGCAACGGTCAACGCCTAACACATACATGGCCGTGGCCAACGCGTCTGCGTCGGCAGCGGACTGGCAGATGACGCTGGCAGAGAGGACGCCTTCAGCCGGTTGCCCGGTGCGGGGGTCGAGAATGTGACCGTACTTTTTACCCTGATGGTAGAAGTGCTGAGAGCCGGCGCCGGATGTGCCGATGGCCTTGTCGCGCAACGTGACTTCCGCCAGGCGTTGCTTGGGCCGCAATGGATGCACCACGCCGACCGTCCAGCCCGTTTTTCCATCGGTCGTCAAGCGGTTGCCACGGGCGATCACGCTGCTATGTCCGCCGTGCATCAGAAAATCACTCACACCGGCAACCACCATCTGCGCAACAGCATTGTCCAAAGCAAAGCCCTTGCCGATGCCGCCCAGATTGATGTTCACGCCGTCTTTGCGAAAACGGATGCTGCGTTGTTCTTCGTTCAGAACCATCAGGTCGCCGCCACTGATGGCCCGCGCGGCGGCGAGTTCTTCGTCACTGGGAATGCGGCCTTCGCGGCGGACAAAGCCCCAGACTTTGGATAGCGGCCCGGCGGTGATATCGAAGGCACCGTCTGTCGCGTGAAACAACGCCTCGCACCGCAGCAGCAGTCCGAACAGGCGGTGTTCCACCTTCACGTCCTGCTCAAACGCCTTGCGGTTAATCTGCGAGATTTCGCTATGACCACGGTACACGGTCATCTGATCTTCCAGTTGCTCGACCACATCGAGCGCTTCCATCGCGGCGTCGTGGCCGTTGCGGTACTGGTCCGCGTTCTGAAAGATGGTGAACTCGCACGCCATGGCGGGCCGCGTGGCGTAGCTCAAGTAGCCCGTTTTTGCGGGCGGTCTGGACGTAGGCGATGCGGTGAAGGGCACCGTGTCTGCGTCGATGCCATGCGTTAAATCCGCCAGCGCGTCGACAGCCGAGGCGCCACGCAGAAAATCCCGGCGGGTGCTACGGCGTTTTTTACTCATGGACAGCGCCAGAATTTACGTTGCGAGGAAGTTACTTCAGGAATCAGTCGCCGTGCTTTTCGCGCAGGCGGCCAGACATCAACAGGATAAGCTGAATGCGTTCGAACTCGTTAAGCCACTCCTGGATCACCGCGGCGCGTTCGTCAGCCGGTGGTGCAAACAGGCCTGTCGGGCACATCGGTCCGTTCTGAATCATCACGCGATACTTGGCCAGCGTGCGGTCGCCATAGTGACCGGTGAAGAATCCATCTTCACTCAGAAAAACAACCTGCGGCACGCGGGCACCTCCGCAAATCTGGAGAGCTTCCATCAGGTCGGGGTTATCATCGCGATCGAAATAGCGGACCTCAAGCTGCGGACAGGCTTTTTCAAAATGGTCCAGAATGGGGCACTGCTCCACGCAGTCACCGCACCAGGCGCCGCTCATGCATAGCACCTTCATCTGGCGTTTAAAGCCGCCGAGGAGCGTCTTCTGAGCACCGGTCAGCTCTATCTGGTTATGCATGGCCGACCACATCTGCTGCTGGCCCGGGTTCGCGTATTTCTCCAGGAAGGCATCGTAGGACAATCCGTCTTCGTACTTCGCAGCAAAATCCATGTAATTCTCGTTTGAAAGGCACATCCAAGGACAGAAAACGCCATGTATTTATTGTGGGCATCCACAGCGGTATTCCACCGCCGGACAACGCCAAGGAGTCCACATCACCCCGTCGTCAGGCAGGCGCCTGAGCTACGGAATTCTGAATCGTCAATCGACTGCGGGTTTCTGGCGGACTGCGCACAATTAGTACACGCGTTAGAATCATCATATCCGCATCGGCGTCGTGCGAAAGGCTGTTGGCTGTGCGGATTGCGTCGGCCGCTGTCTTGCAGGTTCAAGTTGCCGCGGTATCTCGCATTCTTTAAGATGAAAAACTGGTGACGTATATATAAATGCAGCGTGAACTATTACGTCTGTGGATACGTCTCACAGATTGCAGCGGATCTCTTTACAAGCTTCCACCATCTGCCCGGAAAGATGCATATGTTGTCTTCCTCCCTTCAGAAAGCACTTTCTTTCTGTTTGACAACGGCCTTCACCGCAGTGCTGACTCTGACAGCTTTGTCACAGCCGGCAAACGCTCAGTTCCGTACGCCCTTCGGGAATCAGACCGCGGATGAGGTGCAGAACGTCTTTGCTCCGCCCCCACGCGAATTGCGGCTGCGGATCTCCGGCGCCCGGAAGTCTATCGAAGACGGCCTGTACCGCGACGCAGTTCTGCAACTGGGTTCGCTGCTTGTTGAACCGACCACCGAAGATTTCTTCATCAGCCACGTTGCCAAAGAAGGCGCCCAGCCCAGCTTGAAGGCAGAAGCTGAGAACATTCTACGCTCGATGCCCAAAGAGGGCCGGGAAGAGTACGAACGCGAATATGGCCCCGAAGCACGCCGCGAACTGAACGCTGCGGTTGAAACGCACGACATCGCCAAGCTGGCTAATGTCAGCCGCCGTTACTTCCACACGCAGGCAGGTTACGAAGCCGTGATGCTGCTGGGGCGGCATCAGCTGGATCATGGACAGCCAGCCTCAGCGGCCTACACGCTGCAACGCCTGGTTTCTGTTGAAGGTGAGCGTGACCGGTTTGAACCGGCTTTGTCCCTTGTGCTTGCTTCGGCTTGGCTGTATTCCGGACAGGCGGACAAAGCTTCTGAAACGCTGATCGATCTCAAGAAGAGACATCCCGATACACGCGTGAACGCAGGCGGACAGCAGATGCGGTTGTTCGAGACCGAAGCCAATGCCGTTGCCTGGTTAGAGAAAGTGCTCAACCGCCAGCAGCAGGGTGGCGGAGACGCCGCGCAGCAGTGGGCCATGTATCGCGGTGGACCAGCCCGCAACGCGAAGAGTCAGGGCGGTCTGCCCCTGCGCAGCATCAAGTGGCTGATCCCAACGGTCAACGACGCCGGCGCCGAGAAATACCTGGACAGCATCGAAAAGGAAATGGAAGAGAAGGGTGAATCGAAAGTGCCCGCCCTGCAGTCGCTGGCCATTGGCGACAACATCATCATGCGAACGCCGGACCGCATGATCGGCATCGGCGGTCAGACCGGACGCCGCATGTTCGAGTATCCCTGGTTCCGTCCGAAGAATCAGGAATCCGCCGGCGCCTACAACGCTAAGAACCCGAACCTCGCCCGCGATCTGAAGCAGCGTCTGTACGAAGACGCCATTCACGGTCAGATGAGCAGCAACGGCAAACTGCTGTTTATGATTGATCAGCTTCAACCGGCGCGGCCGACGAACCGTTCCGTCAACCGCATCGTCATCGGACCAGGCGGCGTCGCACAACGGGGCGGCAACGGCCCGGACAACACCAATCTGCTGGTGGCCATCAGCCTCGAGCGCGAAGGCGCCCAGATCTGGGCCGTTGGCGGCGATGGCAGCCAGTCCGGTGATTATGGACAAAGCGTGCAGCCGGGTTACGAAAATCACTTCTTCCTGGGCGCGCCGCTGGTGGTTCAGGACCAGTTGTTTGTACTGGCCGAAGTTAACGCTGAAATCCGCCTGGTATGCATCGACGCCCGTACCGGCAAGATGCTGTGGAAGCAGCAGATTGCGACCGTGCAGGATCAGCCCGTTACCGTAGACATCCGCCGCCGCCTAGCCGGCGCCACGCCTTCTTTTGCTGATGGCATCATTGTGTGCCCGACCGGCGCCGGCGCCGTTGTGGGCGTGGACTGGTCCACGCGGGCATTGCGTTGGGGCTACACCTACAAGCAGAACCGCACCGTGATTAACCGCGGCATGTTCGGCCCGGTCTTCATCCGCAACCGCAATCAGGCGACCAGTTCCGCTAACCAGTGGCAGGATGCAACCGTCACCATTGCCGATGGCTGTGCGATTCTGACGCCTGTTGAATCTGGCATGCTGCACTGCATCGATCTGCACACCGGCAAGTCAAAATGGAAGAAGGACATCGAACGCAAAGACGGCATGTACGTTGCCTGCGTACATGAAGAGGCCGTCGTAGTGGTCGGCAAAGAAGAGATCCGCGCGATCAACCTTGCCGATGGTGAACTGGCCTGGAAGGCAGGGCTGAAGCTTAGCGGACAGCCGGCGGGCCGTGGCTATTACTACGAGAACTACTATGTGCTGCCCGTCACCAGCAAAAAGCTGCTGCAGATCAATCTTGATAGCGGCAAGCAGGAAAACGAACTGGACACAGAATTGCAGCTTGGCAATCTGATCGTGCACGGCGACGATGTGATCTCGCAGACGAGCGAAGGACTGATCGCCCTCAGCCTCGACAAACCGCAGCGCCGCAAAATTGCGGAACGTCTTCGCAACAATCCGCTGGACGGAGAAGCCTGGGCCATGCAAGCGGAAATCCTGCGGCAGGATGGCAAAGTAGCCGAAGCGTTGACGGCAGCGGACAAAGCGTTCGAGATTAACGCGACCGAGGAGAATCGCGACGTCCTGATCGATACGCTGATGTTCGCCGTCCGTGACAAAGACCTGGTAGCCAGCAGCGTTAAACGCCTGGAAGACCTGCTGCCGCGCAACGATTCGCGCCGCCGCTTGCTGTGGAGCCTACGTGCCGAAGCGTATCGCGAAGCGGGGCAAGTCGTTGATGCGTTCGAGGCTTATCTGAAGCTGACACAGTTCGCCGCCGGTGAAGATGAAGAAGGCGAGATGCGGCGCATCGTTCCCGCTGAAGGCAGCCGTCGCATCCGCAAGGGGCGGCTGGCAGCATCGCAGATTGCCAGCATGTTCGATGGCGCCACGCAATTGCAGCGTGAAGATATGCAAACCAGCATGAAGTCCGCCATGGTGACCATGCTGAAGGAAAAAGACGCCGCAGCCATGCAGCAGTTTATCGAGATCTTTGGCCGCCATCCCGCCACGGCGGAGCTACGTCTCGCGGCTGCCGAGGCAGTTGCCGCCAGTGGTCAGTATGCGCAGGCCGCGTTGCTGCTATCGCCATTGATGGAGTCGAAAGAGCCAACACTGGGCGGCGCCGCCCTGGCGCAGATGGCGCAGATGCAGATGAAATCGCAGCGGATGCTCGAAGCCGCCGCCACAGTTAACATGCTGCAAAGCCGCTTCCAGGCGGACGCCAGATGCTACCAGGGGCTGACCGTCGCCCAGGTGGTGGCGACGCTGGGTGAAAAGCTGGAAGGCTCGCAGAAGCAGCAGTGGGAACAGATGCTCGCTGACAAAACCAGTTGGCCCGCCGGACAAGCTGTTGTGGAAGAGTCGCCGCGTTCCAATACAGAGCTTAGCGGTTACAGCCGCTTCACCTACGCAGAACTGCGTGAGTCGCATGGCGCCAACCCGCCCGGGATGAAGCTGATGTTCGACCGGGCGAGCAGCCGTAGCTGCTCGCTGCTGGCTTTCGATAAATTCGGCCGCCCGTTTGCGAATCTTCCGCTGACCTTAAAGACGCCTAACACCCGTCCGAATGTTTACTCCACCCGTGGGTTGGCGAGAAACGGCCTCTACGTGGTGAACGTCGGCACCGACGTGTATCTGCTCGACGGCGTTTCGCGCGGTAGCTCCGCCTCGATGCTATGGAGCGTCAGCAACGCCTCGTTTGACACTTCCAACCCGCAGAACCGCATGCTCGGTTTTTCGACGCGTACATCGGGTTACTCCAATCCATTGGGCGATCTGAAATACACGCTGACCGACGGCCAGGGATATACCATTGGCGCCATCGGGCCGTTTAACGACGACGGTATCGCGATGCTCAAGGGTACAGAACTGCGTTACGTGGACCCGCTGGACGGAAGCCTGATCTGGGCTTACACGGGCGTGCAGCCCGGCGCCGATGTGTTTGGCGATAGCGACGTCGTGGTGCTGGAATCCACCCGCGACAAAAAGTATTACGTGCACCGCGCGGCAGACGGTTTGCGGATGGCTGAGTATCCGCTGGACCCATCTTTCCGCCGCTGGACATCCGATGGCCGTTGCGCCGTCTTCGTCAAGCAGCAGGGCAGCGAACTGCTTATCAAGTCCATGGATATGGGTACTGGCCAGGAAGTGTGGAGCCGAACGGTTCCGCAAGGGTCGCGCGGCCGCCTGGTCGGCACGTCGAAGATTGCCGTGGTGCAGCCCGATGGCGACTTTATGGTGTACGAAATCACCACGCCAAAAATCCACGTCCAGGCCAAACTTGACCTGAACATAGAAGGCAGGAACGAACCGCTTTCAACCCTCCACGTTATCCACGGCGACGGCGCCTACTATGTGATGGCCAGCCGCTCGTACCGCAGCGTCGTACGCACAGACCGCATGACCTTCCAGGCGGCGCCAAGCACCAGCAGCGTGATCTCGCCGCTGGTTAACGGCCTGCTCTTCGCTGTGAACGACGAGACGGGTGAGATGAAGTGGCCGGCGCCTGCGACGATCTCGCAATATGGCTGGCCTCAGGATCAGCCGTCAGCCGGCCCCGGCCTGCTGTTCATGCGACAAGGCACGATCCGCGAGAATAACCGCAGCCGGAGCTACCGCGCTGTGCTGATGATCGACCGGCATGATGGTTCGGTGCTGTTCCAGAACGACAACTTCGCCGATACCATTTCGACCTATCGCCAGACATCCAACCCAGCGACGGGCGCCATCACCCTGCAGTTCCCAAGCCGCACCGTGAAGATCCAGCGACTGCCCGCAGAGGCGGCGCCACGACCGCCAGAACCACCGGCGCAGATCCGGGTTCCCGCTGACAAAGCCGGAGAGGTGCAGGCCGCCACCATCCGCTCTCAACAAGAGCAGATCCGTGAGATGATCCGCAAGCAGCAGTTGAAGATGAAGAACGATATCGAGCAGAAGATACGTCAGATTCAACAGTTACCACAGGCGCCCGCACCGGCGCCGCGGTAGAGGGTCTGGTAGTGTCGAATTGAGTAACTACTTCGCGATTCGAAGTGACAACGCGTACAGCAAGTTTACTTGCGCGAAGACACTCGCTGAATTCCTCAGTACGCTGACGGGGTTACACCGGGCGGGGGACAATCGCTGGGATTCGACATCTCGTTGCTGGTTCACGCTATCGTTAGTGGTAGCAGACCAGCATGGTAATTTTGCATCAGATGGCGATCTTCCAGCACGCATAAACTGCATCAGTGTCGTCACGGACGACAACTATCTGAAATCACTTCCCATCTTGGAGCAGGTAGCTGGATTTGCAGGATGGGAACTGACTGACGACGGTCAGGATTAGCGTTCGCGGTTCTTCTCCCGGTACCATGTGCCTACATTAGCATCCTGGCGAAGCCCAACGCCGGGGCGGCGAGGCTGCAGACGAAGACCAGCAGCAGGGCGCCGATCATCAGGAACAGCGCGGGCGGGAGGACGCTTCTTAGCAGCGCGGCGCGGAGTTGTATCCGCTGTTTGAACATGTCGCGGGCAGCGGCAAGGGCGCCGGGCAGTTAGCGGCGTTAACGAAGCGGGCGCCCGTTGAGTACGGCGGAGCAGTTCTGAGAGTGACGCCCCGCTGGCGGCCCCCACGGCGTATTGCGCGGAAGCGTCCGCCAGATTCGCGTTCTGCATGCCGCTTGCTGTCAGACGCAATGCTTCGGGCAACGGCATATCGTGCTTAAGCAGGATCGAAAGCAAGTGCGTGAATTCAGCCGCGGCGCTGAGATGGAAAAGCGAACCAAACAGCGGCGCCGTGCTCACCATCCGGCTCCATCTTGCCCCGCCAGCCACGAGCCGCAGGACTACACCAATGACCGCAATGGCCAGCAACGTCCAGCCAGCAAGGTATACGCCGCGTGTTGTCCACCATTTGATGGATTTTGTTGCGGGTGGGAGTTCGACTTCCATGGATTCAAAGACTTCAATAAATGGCGTCGCGACGAACATCTGGACCACCACCAGCAGCGCCGCGGTGATCATCAGCACCAGCAGCGGATAGGCCAGAGCGGCGCGGATACTGCGCCAGGTAACGCGAAGGTCGCGGTGGAAATCAATCAGGTCCGCCAGCACGCCCGCCAGTTTCCCGCTGCGTGCGGCCGCGACAACCAGGTTGCGGATGTGTTCCGGCATGCGGTTGCTCTGCCGCACCATCACATCATCAAGCGTTGCGCCGCCTTCAAGTTCGCTGGCAATCTCCCGCAGCGCAAACGCCAGACGCGGGCTGCTGGCTTCCCGCGCCGCAGCACGCAAGCCAGGAGGAAGTGCAAGTTTGCTGCCGCTCAACGTGGTGACAACGCCCGCCAGGTCTTCGGCTTCCTGTCGCGAAAGTTTTGCATCATTGTCGCTGCCGGATGCATCGCGATTTACTTCATCCCCGGACATACATTCTCCCGTTACAACACTGGCCAAGATGTAGCAGATTCTAGGGTCTGACGCCGCCTTGCGAAAGCAAATCGCCGCACTGGTGGAAACTACAGCAAATGCGGGTCGCCGTTAAAGTAGCCTTCGCACACCTATATCTGCGACAAACGCCAGCAGTGCGGCCATCAACAACCAGACAAATAACGGGTTCCGCTGCGTGGCCGTGCTTGTCACCGGAAGTTCTGCTGGGGCAGGCTCGTACCCGCCGCCGGAGGCTGCCGCGACGGCTTTCAAGACGGGCTGATTTGCTCCGGCCGCAGGCAGCGCCAGGGATAACGGGTAGTTGCGGTGCATGCTGATCCGTCGCGTTGTTGCTCCACTGCCCGGCTGACTAAAGGTAATCATCGCGGCCAGGTCTGCCCCTTCGCCCGGCGCCGCCAAGGTTGCCTGATAACGGCCTGCGGCGATCTGTTGCATCTTCACGGGTTCGCCCGTGGCCCCGGCGGGTTCGAGCAGCAGGTTGGCGTTGTTGATAAACCGGTTGTCGTTGTCGATCGCGTCTACGGTTACAACAACCTCTTTGCCACGCCACTGCGAAGCGACGGTGAACCTTGGCTGACTGCCGCGGGCGGTTAATCCGGCAAGCTGCTGAATGAAGGCGGGAAAACCTTTCCACTGTCGCCAACCGTTTTCACTGACATCCACAGCCAGCGTGGCAACGGCGCCTTTGCCATAACGCCGCCAGGCCAGCAGCGGTTCGCCTCCGCGCGGCGAAACAAGCAGCGTCTGCGACCCGGGCCGCGACCTTGTGGCGGCGTATTTCTGAAGTGGTGGGGCGGCGGCAAAGCTCATCTGTTGCGGCATCCGCATTTCAATCGGCTCAAAGCTGCTGGGCGGCTGCGGACTGGCGGCTTCGCGTGCAGCCTGAACGAGAATGCCGGTCAGGTCGCTGGCCTTTTCCGAGTGGCGGTGCTTGCCGCCGGCAATGCGGGCGATGTCTTTGAGAATGCTCTGGTCGGCGCCGGCTCCCACGGACACGGTCGAGACGGCGATTCCGCTGCGTTTCATCCGTCGCGCCAAGCCATCGAAGTCGCCCGGTGTCGAGACACCGTCAGTCAGCAGAATCATGTGCCGCCGGTCAGCAACCGTCTGCTCCAATGCGAAAACGGCGCGGAGCATCGCGGGATACATGACCGTGCGGTCGGCGACCTGAAGTTTATCAATCTGCTTAAGCAACGCTTCCCGGTCGGTGACAGGCCCCAATGGCGCCACCCAGTCGGCGCCGCCGCTGAAAGCCAATACGCCCAGTTGATCCTGTTCGCCCAGCACTTCAATCGCCCGCTTGGCGCCGGCGCGAGCCAGCGACATACGATCTTCTTCCAGCATCGATTTTGATTTGTCGATGACCAGCACCAGCGCGGTGCTGCTTTTCTTTTCAGCCTCAGCGGTTGCCGCGGTCACGGGCGAGATTTCCTCCAGCGTGGATCCGGCGAATTTATCATCGCCAAACAGCTTCTGCCCGCCTGTTACAATCAGACCACCACCGCCGGCCACATATTGTTTCAGCTTGTTCTGCGTTGCGGGCGTCAGCTCTTCAAGTTGGGCGTCTGCAAGAATGATTAGTCCGGGCGTCGCATCCTCAGCCGCTGGCTGCCAGTCTGTGATCTGTTTCTGCTGAGCGCGGTAGCCTGCCGCCGACAGTGCTGCGGAGAACGCTTCGCGGCGATTGCCCATCACCGTCGCAACAGGCGACTGTGCCTGCGGGAGCGAAACCTTGAAACGGTTGTTGGCGGGGAATTTATCGTCAAAGCCGGTCAGTTCAACCTCGTAAGTAACATTCGCGTCCGCCCCGTAGAGCAAACTTCCCGGCGCATCTGTTAGACGAACTATCTGGCGCCCCGGCTTCAAGCTGAGCGGGCTCCGGGCGACCACTTCGCCATTGCGCAGCAACTGCAGTTGCCCCTCTGCTGCCTGATTGGCTGCCACGACCGTTGTCAGCGCGACTTCCGTAGCCGGATAAACGGGCGGCGTCGCCGTCAGCGAATGGACGCAGACTTCCGGCGATGCGAAGCTCTGGACTGGGAACACAGAAACCGGCGCGCCGACGCCCGCTGCTGCTGTTACAACATCGCCACTGGGATGATTCCCACTGGAAACGAGAACCACTCCGGCATTTGCGGATGCCGGAACTTGCGCCGCAGCATTGCGAAGGGCTGTCGCCGCATCCTGATCTTTGAACTCAAGTTTGATGGCGTTGCCGTCCAATCTGTTGGCCGCCGCATCAACTTCCGCCTGACTGACACCTGCGCTGCGGTCTAGAATCGCAACGGTGGTCGTCACCGTGGATGGCACACGCAAGAACGGGCCGGCGGCGGCAAACACAACGCACGCGGCCAGAATACAACGCAGCACCACGGACGCGATGCGGTTTGAGGCGGTTCGATAACTGCGCCACCCCCAGATAGCCACAAGCGGCAACATCAGCATTGCGACCAGCAGGGCAGGGCGGGTGAACTCGAGTTGTGCAAAAAGTGGCATGTTGCTTCACGCGATTTTCAGGCGCCTGGTGAATACGGAATGCATGTACTTTAACACGGCGCTACGCTGGTTATCAGGTTGCTTGTTTATGGCGCTGCTGGGGTGTAGCCTTATTGTGGGGTCAGGTAAAGCAATTTCGCTCCAGCAGCTAGGATGTATCTTTGGCCAAGAGAATCCAGATTCTTTTATTCTGCGTGCTGATGATGGCCGGAATTCTGGTCTTCGATCTGTTTACGCCAACCGGCGTAGCAATGGGGATTCTCTACGTCGGCGTCGTGCTCAGTTCTATGTGGTCGCCGCACCGCAATGACGTGCTCATCGTGGCAGGCGGGTGCGTGATTCTGAATGTTGTCGGCATGATGTACTCGATGGATAGCACCACCCCCGACTGGGCGTATCTGGTGAACCGTGCACTCGCCGTCTTTGCGATTCTTTCTATCACCCTGCTGGTCCGGCGGCGCCTGGTGCTGGAAGAAGGTATTGAAGAAGCCAACCGTGAACTGAATGATCTGAACGCGGAGCTTGAAGACCGGGTTGCGGAACGAACTGCCGACGCCGACAAACAGCGTGAAGTACTCGCCACAACCAACGAGCATCTCAAGCAGGAAATTGTTGAACGCGAGAAGGCCGAACAGACGCTGCGTGCCTACGAAGCGCGCTACCGCTCGCTGGTCGAAAGCCTGCCACTGAATGTTTTCCAGAAAGACCTCAACGGTAAGATCATTTTCGCCAACCAGCGTTACTGCGACGAACTGGGCGTAGCGTACGAAGACCTGCTGGGGCAGACAGACTTCGACCTGTTTCCCGGTGACCTGGCCCGCAAATACCGCGACGACGACCGTCGCGTGACAGAAAGCTGTCACACACTGGAGGACATTGAAGAACATCAGAAGGCGGACGGCTCTCAGTTATTTGTGCATGTTCTCAAGGCGCCCGTGTACGATGCCGACGGCAATGTTTCGGGCACGCAAGGCATGTTCTGGGATGTCACCAGCCACATTCAGGCAGAACGTGCACAACGGCAATCGGATGCGAAGTTCAGGCGACTGGTCGACTCCAACATCATTGGCATCATGATCTGTACGCTAGACGGCCGAGTGCTGCGTGCGAACGATGCACTGTTGAACATGGTGGGATACACACGCGAAGATCTCGACGCCGGCGGCTTGCGGTGGGACGAATGGACACCGCCGGAACACGTTAAATCCGATGAACACGCGATTTTTGAACTCCGCGCTGAAGGCATCGCGCAGCCCTGGGAAAAACAGTACTACCGCAAAGACGGCGGCCGTGTGGATGTGCTGATCGGCGTCTCACTGGTCGATGATTCTGACGATGAGTGCATCTGCTTTGTCCTGGACATCACGGACCGTAAACAGGCGGAAGTAAAACTGCGGCTGGCTAAAGAAGCTGCCGACGCCGCCAACGAAGCCAAAAGCCAGTTCCTGGCCAATATGAGTCACGAAGTCCGCACGCCCATGAACGCCATCATTGGCATGACCGAACTGGTGCTGAACTCGCAGGTCACCCGCGAGCAGAAAGAATATCTGTCGATGGTGCTGGAGTCGGGCGAATCGCTGCTGGCGATTATTAACGACGTGCTCGACTTCTCCAAGATCGAAGCCGGCCGCCTGGAACTGGACATCGTGAAGTTCAACCTGCGCGAATGCCTGGGTGACACACTTAAGACACTGGCGGTGAAGGCGCATCGTAAAGGGCTGGAGCTTATCAGTCATTTTGACGCGGACGTGCCCGCGATTCTGTACGGCGATCAGGTGCGTCTACGGCAGATTGTGACCAACCTGATTGGCAACAGCATTAAGTTCACCAGCGAAGGTGAAATCGAACTGCACTGCCAGTTGCATCGCCGCGACGATGAGAAAAACAGAGCCAAGCTGCACTTTGTCATCCGCGATACAGGCGTGGGCGTACCGTCCAACATGCACGCGGCCATCTTCTTCCCGTTTGAGCAGGTTGATAATTCCTCCACCCGCGAACACGGCGGCACGGGCCTTGGGCTGGCGATCTGCACCAGTTTCGTGGAACTGATGAACGGCGGCATCTGGCTCAATGGCGAAGTAGAAACAGGTAGCGAATTCCACTTCACCTGCGAGTTTGAAATCGCCCCTGAAGATGCGGAAACCACCTCGATGCCGGTGCCGCTGCCGCAGTCGCGGGTGCTGGTGGTGGACGACAACATCACGACGCAGAACATTCTGCAAGAGATGCTTACAAGCTGGGAGATGCAGCCCATCCTGGCGGCGGACGCAGAACAGGCGCTGACTATACTCAGAAACCAGTCCCCAGAAGAACCGATGGACCTGCTACTGGTCGATCTGCACATGCCAGAGACGGACGGTTTTCAACTTATCGAACAGATCAAAGAGGAAGAACTGCCCGCGTGCCCGGTGGTGATGATGTTACGTTCACCGGATCATAACGAAACCGTAACGCATTGCGAAAAGCTGGGCGTCGCCGCTTATCTGAAGAAACCCATCAAACAGTCGGAACTGTTCGACGCGATTGCACTTTCGCTGGGCTGCAAGGTTGCTCCTGCTCCAACGGATGAGCCAACCTACACGGCAACGGCGACGCAGCCGCTGAACATTCTGTTAGCGGAAGACAGCCTGGTGAATCAGAAGCTGGCGATTGGACTCTTGAAACGCCACGGGCACGATATTTTTGTCGCCAACAACGGCAACGAAGCTGTCGAAGCCGTCAAGCAACGTGATTTCGATCTCATTTTGATGGACGTTCAGATGCCGGAACTGGACGGGCTGTCCGCCACTGCCGCTATCCGCGAACATCAACAATCGACCCGGCGGAAAACGCCCATCATGGCGATGACCGCCCACGCGATGCAGGGCGACCGCGAACGATGCCTCGCCGCGGGCATGGACGACTATATCGCAAAGCCCATCCGGGCTCAGGTGCTGTTCGACAAAATCGCAAAACTCGCGGGTTCTACTCCCGGTAAAAAAGGGAAGCAGCAACCCACGCAAAACGAACAGAAACCGGCGATAGACGTTTCTACCACGGAAGACAACGGCGATACATCTGCAATCGCTCAACCAGATAAGCTCCGCACCACCGAAGTGGTCGACATGCAAAGCGCCCTGGCCGCAGTCGGGAATGACCGGGAATTACTGAACGAAGTGCTGCAGGTTTTCCTCAACGAATACCCACGGCAGCTTCAAGACATGAAGGTGGCCATTGAAAATCGCGACGGCGAAACATTGCGGCGCGTGGCGCATACGCTGAAAGGTGCGGTACGGATGTACGGCCTGGAGGCGGCGACAGATAGCGCGCTGGCGATAGAACACTATGGACGGGACGAAGCTTTTGATGCGGCCCAGGCGGCGTACCTGGAACTAGAAACCGAGATGCGGCACCTGACGCCTATTTTGCAGGAATTCGCCTCGCAGCAGTCTTAGACGGAATTTACCGGAACCACCCACGCCTATGCACTCCGCCATTCGTCAGCCCGTCCGCATCTTAATGGTGGACAGTGACCGGGAAAACTTCCTGAAGATCCAGTCGCTACTGTCAGAGATTGCGGACATTGAATTCGAGTTAGACCTGGAGCAAAGCTTCGAGCCAGGCCTGACCGCAGTGAAACTAAGGCAACACGATGTGTACCTGATCGGCAATCCGGCAGGTCACGACAACGGCCTGGCGATGATCCGCGCGGCGGTCAAAGCGGACATCCGCGAACCGCTGATCCTGCTGGCGCAGGAAGATGATCGCAGCGAAGATCTGCGTGCCATGCAGGCTGGCGCCGCCGACTATCTGGTGCAACCTACGATAAACGCGCGTCAGCTAGAGCGTTCTATCCGCTATGCGTTGCAGCAGCAGGACCTGCTGGAGGAACTTGATCAGGAACGGGAGCTTTTGCGGGCGTTGATGACCTCGCTTCCAGACCACATCTATTTCAAAGATCGCGAAAGCCGCTTTCTGCGCATCAGCGACCGCATGGCGGAGCGCCTACAGCTCAGCGACGCGGCAGAAGCGACGGGTAAATCAGACTTCGACTTTTTCGATTCCGAACACGCTACCGCCGCCCGCCTCGACGAACTGGCAGTGATGGAAACGGGCGAGCCTGTCAGGGACAAAGAAGAACGCGAAGTATGGCCCGGTGGCCGCATCGCCTGGGCCTCGTCCACCAAAGCGCCATTGCGTAACAGCAAGGGCGAGATCATCGGCACCTTTGGCGTGTCCCGCGACATTACAGAAAAGAAGCAGACGCTGGAAGCACTGCATGAAGCGAAAGACGCCGCCGAAGAAGCCAACCGCGCCAAGAGCGACTTTCTGGCCAATATCAGCCACGAAATCCGCACGCCAATGAATGCGATTATTGGCATGACGGAATTGCTGCTAGACACCAAAATGGCGGTCGAGCAGCGTGAATATCTGCGGATGGTCAACGAGTCCGGAGAATCACTGCTGGGGCTGATCAACGACATTCTTGACTTCAGCAAAATCGAAGCCGGTAAGTTTGAACTGGACCCGGCGCCGTTTGAAGTACGGGAAGGGATCGGCGATACGATGCGTTCGCTCGCACTGCGGGCCAACCGCGCTGAGATTGAACTGGCGTATCAGGTGGATGTCACGGTGCCCCATGCCGTTATCGGCGACCTGGGCCGCCTGCGGCAGATTGTTGTCAATCTGGTGGGCAACGCCATCAAGTTCACCCGCGAAGGTGAAGTGGTTCTGAACATCTCCGTCGAGCGTGAAACCAGCTATCAGATTGAACTGCTGTTCTCGATCCGCGATACCGGCATTGGCATTGAGAAGTCCAAACTTGAGAAAGTGTTTAACGCCTTTGAACAGGCTGATAATTCCACCACGCGTGAGTTCGGCGGCACCGGCCTGGGGCTGGCGATTTCCTCACGGCTGGTCGAAATGATGGGCGGGCAGATCCGCGCCGAGAGCGAGCCCGGCAAAGGCAGTAAGTTTGAATTCACCGTCACGCTTGAAAAGACAGAGCTACCGCAGTTCCAGCGGCCCACGACGGGCAGTTTAGAAGGAACCCGCGTGCTGGTGGTGGACGACAACGCCACCAACCGGCTGATCCTGGAAGAAATGCTTTCCAACTGGGGCATGCGGCCGACAACCGCCGCGCGGGCGGAAGACGCCCTGGATCTGCTCAGTGTCGTCGGGGCAGGGCAGGGCAATCAATTCGCGTTAATGGTGTCGGATGTGAATATGCCGGTGTGCGATGGTTTTCAACTGGTGGAAAAACTTCGCGCCGACCCGGCAACCCAGGACCTTCCCGTCATTCTGTTAACTTCCGGCGGCCGCCAGGGCGACGGTAAACGCGGGCGGAAGCTAAAAGTCGCCGCGCAGTTTATGAAGCCGGTAAATCAGTCGGAACTGTTCGACGCCATCGTGGCTGCACTGGGCGAAGGCAAGCCGGAGCATAGTGTCATTCAACCCAACCAATTGCCTGAACTGCCGCCCATGCACGTACTGCTGGCGGAAGATAGCGTCATTAACCAGAAACTGGCGACGGGCTTACTGACAAAGAATGGTCACACGGTGCACGTCGTCAACAATGGCGCCGAAGCCCTGGAAGCGATCAAAAGCGGCGACGAAAAGTTCGATCTTGTGCTGATGGACGTGCAGATGCCCGTGCTGGATGGCCTGGAAGCAACGGCGCAGATCCGTCAGTGGCAGCAGCAGAACAAGCCTGACACTCATCTATGCATCGTGGCGATGACGGCGCACGCCATGAAAGGTGACCGCGAACGCTGCCTCGCCGCAGGCATGGACGAATACCTGGCCAAACCCGTCCGTTCTGTGGAACTGTTCACCACCATGCGACGGTTGCTTCTGCCGGACGAAAACACTTCGGCGAGTCAGCAACAGGAAGTGGCCACACAAGATGAAAAACACCCCGGCGGAACACATCCCGACGCGCCGCAACTAGACTGGAACCTCGCACTGGAAGCGACCGGCGGCAGCAAAGAGTTGCTGGTGGAAGTGCTCGAAGCGGTGCTGATCGAGGTGCCAGAGATGCAGACCTTACTGGAGACGGCTCTCAGCGGAAACGATGCGAAAACGGCCCGCCGCGCCGCACATACTATTAAGGGCGCCCTGCGGATGTTTGGCGAAACAGAGGCTGGCGAAGTCGCCCGGCAGATCGAAGAACTGACTAACAAGGGCAACTGCGAAGAAGCCGCCCGCCTGCGTGAGCCGTTACGCCAGGAGATAGATCGCGTGCTGCCCGTGCTCGTTGCATTCGTCAATGGAAACGATATGCTGACATAGCTTATCGTCAATCATTTCAATTGAAGTTCCTACGGAATTTCCGTCCCATCTAAGAGGCGCAAGCAATGCCAACAGTTCTTGTCGTCGATGACTCACTTGTCGATCAACGTCTGGTGGGCGGGATCCTGCGTCAGGGCTCTGAGTGGGACGTGGACTACGCCGACAATGGCGCCGACGCGCTGGCGAAACTTGATGCGGGCGGCATCGATGTGGTTGTCACCGATATGCAGATGCCGGAGATGGATGGCCTGGAGCTGGTGCGAAGCGTTCAGCTGAATTACGGCGACGTGCCGGTGATTCTTATGACTGGCAAAGGAAGTGAAGCAATTGCTGCCGAAGCGTTGAAAGTCGGCGCCGTCAGCTATCTTCCCAAATCCAAAATCAATCAGATGCTGCCGGAAGCGCTGGAGCAGATTTCTGGTCTGATCGGCGCCGGTCAGAGCTACGGCAAACTGCTTAGCTGCATGGAGCACAATGAGTTTTCGTTCTCGCTGCCCAACGATCCCGACCTGATCGTGCCGCTGGTGGATCTGACGCAGCAGATGGTGGAAGGCATGGATCTTTGCCAGGCGATGGAACGGGTGCGTGTGGGCGTGGCGCTGGAACACGCCTTGTTAAACGCCATGTTCCGTGGCAACCTGGAGCTTTCGCCAGCGGATATGGAAGACGCTCGTGAGAAGATGGTGCTCGGCGCCGCTGACCCGATTGCCGCACGCCGTGAAGAGTCGCCGTATTGCGACCGCCAGACCCATGTAAATGTCTCGATCAACCGCGACGAGGCCGTCATTACCGTCCGCGACGATGGACCTGGCTTTGACATCGACGCGGTTCCGCAGGCGGGCGATCCATTGGCCATCGCACATGAAGGCGGGCGCGGGCTGGTGCTGATGAATACGTTCATGGACGAAGTAAAATTTAACGAAGCCGGCAACCAGGTAACGCTGGTCAAGCGCCGGCAGGTCGAAGCCGCGCCGCATCCTTCCGACGAAGCTTAGAACAAGCGATTACCGCCGCCATTCAACATCGATACTCCTTGCCCGTTAACTCCCGCTGATCGTCCGTATGCCCGCCCGCCGAAGAACGAAAATCCGTGCAGAGGGCTGGTATTACCTGGTGGTGCTGGGCTTTATTCTGGGCGGCGCCGTTATGCGGCAGTTGAATCCGCTGCTGCTGCTCGCGGGACTGATGACCGGGCCACTGGTTTTTAACTGGCGCCTGACCGCCGTCACCATGCGGAAGCTTTCGTTCAACCGCCTGCTGCCGAAACGCGCCACGGCGGGCGAAAGCTTTGTGGTGGATATCGAACTGACCAACCATCGCACGCGGCTAAGCGGCTGGGCGATTACCGTCGACGACCGCATCGAACAGCTTGGCGGCCAACAACCACCGGTGGCTGCCGCTGTGCTACTACCCACGGCGCCGCCAGGAAAAACGGTGCGCGCCAGCTACCGCTGTAATCTGCCACAGCGCGGCGCCTACACCTTTGGCCCGCTGCGTGGCTCAACGCGGTTCCCGCTGGGCCTGGTCGAAACGGCCGTCACTGGCAAGAAGGTGCAAGGGTTACTCGTCGCGCCACGCACCGGGCAGTTAACGCGTGAGTGGCGCCGCCTGATTGATGACGACCGCAGCGGCGGCCCATTGGCGCGCCGACGGCAAGGCGTGATTGAAGGCGATTTCTTCGGCCTGCGTGAATGGCGCGCGGGAGACAGTCAGCGGTGGATTCACTGGCGAACCTCCGCCCGCCTAGGAGAACTGGCCGTCCGTCAGTTCGAACGGCAGACCAGCCGCGAACTCAACGTGGTGCTGGATCTATGCCTGCCCGGCCAGCCGGCCAATCAATCGCTGGAGAAGAAGCTGGAGCACATTGAGACGGCTGTTAGTTTCGCCGCCACCGTGGCCTCCGACCTGTCGCGGCAAGGCGGAGGCGGACGCGTGACGTTCGGCATTTCCGGCTCCACGGCGGACACATTCACCGGCGCCATTTCGCCGCTGTTTCTGCGTGAACTGCTCGACGCACTGACGTTGGCGCAGTCTTCCCATCAGGACCATCTACCGGGCCTGTTAGCAGAGATTTACGCCACCACGCCGCCCGGCGTACGTACGGTGGTGATCAGCACGCGCAATCGAAACCAGGTAGACACCGCCCGCGAGCGACCGAACGGCATCCGCGCTGAACATGGTCAGGCGATGACCACCTGGCTGAACGTCGCTGAGGGCATCAGCCGGTACTTTGAGCTGGACAAGCTGAAACCGGAAGAACCAGCAGTGGGCTAAAACCTTGCAGCGTCGCGCGGAACAGCTACGATGGAAGCTCCTACCGTTTACAGCGCAACCTTCCTACCTCGCGCGGACTGAATGCATGCACCGGCTTTTTTCTTACTTCGCCTGGCAGCCCGCACTGCTCGTTTCCCTGAGTCTAGCGTTGCTTACGCCCGGCCAGACCGTGGCGGAAGATGCATTTAAAAAGACCGTTCAGCCCGCGCTGAAAACGTACTGTTACCAGTGTCACGGCCCGGCACTGCAGGAAGCGGATCTGCGGATCGATACGCTCAACCCGGATATGGTCCGCGGTAACGATGCTGAAACGTGGCACGACATTCTGAACAAACTCAACCTGGGCGAAATGCCGCCGCAGGAAGCCAAGCAACTACCGGCCGCAGCGCGACAGGCCGTCACAAGCTGGATGACGGAAGAACTCCGGCGCGCCGCCCGCGAGAAACGCAGCACCGATGGTGAAGTGGTTCTGCGGCGGATGACCACTTACGAATACAACAACACGATGCGCGATCTACTGGGCGTGAACCTGAACTTCGCCGCCAACCTGCCGCCCGACCCGCCTTCGGCGACCGGCTTTAAAAACAATGGCGCCTCGCTTGGCATCTCGCCACTGCACCTGGAGCTATACCTCAAGGCAGCACGACGGGGCTTGAACCAGGCGATTGTCACGGGCAAAAAACCCACGGTGCATCGTAAAGAAGTCGCCAAGAGCGACGCAGTGCGGCGCAAAAAAGGCGACGTCACCAGCCAGCTTCAATACGGCGACCGCTTCATCTTCCGCACGCTGGATTTCCCGCGCGAAGGCGAAATCCTCGTGCGTATCCACGCCGGCGCAACACCCGCCAAGCCCGCCGCGGACGCAGAGCCAGGCGCCACGTCGCCGCATCCCCAGTTACGTATTGCGATGGGCCTGCGTGCTGATACCCGCGCACCCGAAGCAAACCTTGTGACGGTCGATATCACAACATCCGCCAATGCACCGCGCGTTTACGAATTCCGCCCCCGGATCGAAGACTTCCCCTTACCTGGCAAGAACCCGAAATTCCCCGGCTTTCAGATAACGCTGTATCACGACGCACCGAAGGGCGTCTCTTTCAAACGCAAGAAGCAGAAGAAGGGCGAAGAAGTCAAACTTGACGAAACCCAACCCACAATCCACATCGAGAAGGTGGAATTTGAAGGCCCCTATCTGCCACAGTGGCCGCCGGCCAGCCACACAGCGATCCTCTTTGAATCAGAAAATCAAAGCGACGAAGCAAGTTACGCCCGCGAAGTCATCCAGCGGTTCATCACGCGTGCTTACCGCAAACCAGCAGCGGCGAAAAGTGTTGACGCCCTGATGAAGTATTACCGGCAGATTCGCCCCGATATGGAATCGCTGGAACTGACGATGCGCGAAGTGCTGGCAATGTCGCTGGTCTCGCCGGAATTCCTCTATCTCACAGAGCCGCATCCGCAGAGCGGGCAGAAGCTGGACAATTACGAACTGGCAACGCGTCTATCGTATTTCCTGTGGAGTACGATGCCCGACCAGCCGTTGTTTGATCTGGCCGCCGCTGGCAAGCTGACTGCGCCAGAGGTGATGAAGCAGCAAGTCGCGCGGATGCTGGCTGATCCGAAGTGCGATGCGTTTGTCCGGCACTTCACCAGCCAGTGGCTGGACCTGGCCGCGGTAGACCGCGTGGCCGTCAACCCGGAGTTTCATCCAGGATTTGATGACCAGTTGAAGGCGGACATGCAGCGGGAGACGCAGTTGTTCTTCGGCGAAATTCTGCACAGCAACGCCAGCTGCATGCAACTGCTGGATGCGCGTTTTGCAATGCTGAATCACCGGCTGGCAAAACACTACGGCCTGGAGAATCCGCCGCCGGGCGTTGATTTTCAACGGGTTGCTCTGCCGGAAGGAAGCCGTCGTGGCGGACTGCTGACGCAGGGCAGCTTTCTGCTGGCAAACTCAAACGGGGAAGATTCGCACCCGATTAAGCGGGCGGTGTGGGTGCTGGACCGCTTGCTGGATTCGCCCCCGGCGCCACCACCGCCAGATGTGCCGGACCTCGATCCGTCCGAGCCGGATCTGGCGGGCCTTTCGTTAAAGCGGCAGCTTGAGGTGCATCGTAAAAAAGAATCCTGCAACAACTGCCATCGCGGCATTGATCCGTGGGGCATCGCTTTTGAACACTACGATGCAACGGGCCGCTATCGCGAGAAAGTGACGGCGCCACGCAACCGCCGTCGCCCGGCGCTCGCCGTGGAAGCAACTGCCACGCTGCCCAGCGGCGACGAGATCGACGGCGTTGAGGGGCTGAAACAGCACCTGCTGCAACAGCGCAAGAATCTATTCGCCGCCGCCATCGTTAAAAAGCTGCTGACCTACGCTCTGGGCCGCGACATCGAACTGCAAGACCGTGACGCGGTGGAGCAGTTGACGGAGCAGTTTGCCAAAGACGGCTACCGCTTGCAGGACTTGCTTGCCGAAGTCGCAGTCAGCCAGCCTTTCCAGACGAAGTAGCGGCTGCCCTCAGCCTGGAAGAATGTGCCGGCGAGTGAAGATTTAACGCTTGGGTGGGGATCGTTTCTTACCTGACCCCACCTCCCGGCACGGCTTTCAAGCGCGGCAGCCCGGACCGCCGATAGCCCAAGGACGGCGCCTCTGCGCGCCGGAGAGGTTGAGTTGAGCGGCGTCAGGAAGGGAATCCTTATGCAAACTCTGCGACGGTATCTGTGGCTACTGCTATCTGCACTGCTAGCGTGCGCTGGTAGCATTGCGCAAGCACAGCCCGCCGCCACGCAGCCGGCCGCTCCGCTGAAACCTCTGGTGACCCGGCAGAACACGTTCCTGATCCCGTTTGTGAACCCGCCGGGCTTTCAGCCGCTTGAATTGCAGCTTTATGTTTCTGCCAACCGCGGCGCCAAATGGAATTTCTACGACCGGCAGAAGCCAGACGCCGGGCAGTTCCGCTTCCGCGCCGATGCAGACGGCGAATACTGGTTCGCCCTGCATAGCGTCACACGGGCCACGGCGGGAATTCAACCTGCCAACTTGCAGCCCGAACAGAAGGTGATCGTTGACACCACGGCGCCAAGCTTTGAGTTTGTGGCCGAAGTTCTACGCAGCGGCGAAGTGAAGGCCACGTGGACCGCAATCGATGGTCAACTGGATGACCGCACGCTGAAGATCGAATATCAGCCCCAGGGCGACAAAAACTGGCGCCAGGTAGCGGCGGAAGCCTCGAGCACGCAGATTCCCGGTGTGGCCAAAAACACGATGAACTGGTGGCCGCGGACGGATTCACGCACCATCAACGTCCGGGCGCGCATCAGCGACGCTGCCGGGAATGAAGCGATTGTCAGCCGTCGTCTGCTGCTGCCGGCGTTCGCCTCACGTTCACCGGCATCGCCGCCGCCGATTACCTCGCCGGAACAGCCGCCCTCGCAACCGCCATCGGGCGTCGCCTTCACGCCTCAGCCGCCGGTGCAGAATCCACCAGCGCCCGCGCAGAATCCACCAGCCCGGCAACCACTGGTTTCAACACCGCCAGCCACTCCACCGGCTGCACACAATCCAGCAGGGCCTGCCGCAGGGCAGTGGCCAGGGGTGAAGACGCCGGTTCAACCGGGCGAACTTCCGCCCGCGCGGGCGCATCGCATTGTTTCGACGCCAACGGACCGCCGGCTGCCGGTTTCCACCGTGCCCGGCAGTGCAGGCGTGCTTCCTGTGCCCGCTGCCACCGGCGCACGGCAACCCCTGGAATCGATGCGGGCGCCAAGCTTCCCAGGCGGGCTTCCTCCCGGGCAGTTGCCGCAGATGACGGGCAGCCGGAATTTCAAGCTTTCGTACGATGTGGATTCAGTCGGCCCAAGCGGTGTATCGAGCGTTGACCTGTACATCACCCGCAACGGCGGCGGCACCTGGCAGAAGTGGGCCACCGACGACGACCAGACCAGCCCCATTCATGTGAAGGTTGACGCCGACGGCGTGTACGGCTTCACCATTGTGATCACCGCCGCCAACGGGCTGGCCGGACAGGCGCCTAAACCCGGCGAACTGGCCGATATCTGGGTAGGCGTTGATAGCCAGTCGCCGCAGGCGGAAATCACCTCCACGCCGCTGGGCACCGGTTCACGGTTAGGCCAACTGGAAATCAACTGGCGTGCTGCCGATGCGAATCTGGTCGAACGCGGCGTCACGCTTTCGTTCGCCGCCAAACAGGATGGCCCCTGGACAATCATCGCTTCCAGCCTGCCCAACACCGGCCGCTACTTCTGGAAGTTAGACAGCAGCATCCCCTCGCAGGTCTATCTGCGGCTGGAAGTCCGCGACCAGGCAGGCAACGCCGGCGTGCACCAGTTAGCAGCCCCGGTCTCCCTAGCCGGAGTCATCCCCCGCGGCCGCATCATCAAACTGCTACCCTCTATTGATGGATTCTCCCGTTAAGCGGCGTGTGGAAACAGTTGCTTCAACCGGCGCTATCTAGCTCGCGGCAGGCAGGCGCCTGCCCTACGGCCGGAAGGTGATTCAAGGCGTCTGCTTGACCTGCAACAGTGCGCCGTTGGTGCGCCACCTGGCTGCGCGGCGGTTGATCTGGGGGGCGTGGGTGGCGGGTTCGGCTTTGTGGTGGAGGAGTTCGATGCCTAGTGCGCAGTTGACCGGTAGGGGTGCGCTGAAATTGAAGTTGCGTTTTTCGCCGGCGTAAAATACTGCGTCGACGTAGGCGTGCGATTCGGACTGCCCGGGTTGCCAGACGACCGGCGCCCCTGCAAAGGAAGCGGGCGGCGTGTGCAGCACGATCTTTCTTGATCCGGCTTGGAGGCTGAAGCGGTTGTGGCTGATGGTTTTGGCTTGTGCGTCTTCGCCCAGTAATTCGCATCGCAGGCGTAAATCGGTTGCGGAAAAAACGCCTTTTGCGGGGCGGTCCAGGGACGGGTGCCAGTCGCCTTGTCCGGTTAGCGAATGGATGGCGGCCAGCACGCGCGGGCCGAGTTGCTGCGTGTTAAGGCCCATCGAGGCGAAGTCGCGACCGTCGTGCAGGAAGCGGACGCGGAAGACGACGGCGGGATCTGCGTCCGTACGCCAGTAGGCGATCAGCGGTTTGCGCTGGGTCCAGAAGGAAGAACGGTTCACGCTGCCCAGGCAGGCAACATCGTCCTGCCAGGTCACGCCTTGAATCATTGGCTGGCGTGAACGGTCTCGCTGAAACGTGCGGCGTTGCTGCTGAGGCGCGGTGGGCGGCTGCTGAAAATGGTGCAGCAGGTGGGCGGGACAGCGGCGGGCGGCGACCACGGCGTAGCCGCGTGGCGGCCCGTTCTGCATTGTGGGGTGCGGCGTAATCGCGGCGCCGGTGCGCGTGCGGATGAATTCGACGCTACTGGTCCGCAACCGGACGCGTGAGTTCCGCGAATGCGGGCCGGCCCATTGTTGCGTTGGCAGATGAAAACTGCGGGCGACCGTTTCCCACGCTAGAAAGCGGATGGTCTCGGCGGCTGTCCGGGCACGAAGATCTTTGGCCAATTGCAAAGTGCGTTCACATTCGGCGATGACCACTTTGGCGTAAGGCGGGCTGTTGTATTCGTTGAAACCGCCGGTCCGCTGCGTGAACTGCACCACACTTTCCAGCCGTTTGCGGCCGTAGTCCAGCAGCGCGTTATCTTGCAGTTGCTCGCCTGCCACCACACAGACGCCGCCGCCCATGATGGCGATGTTGGTATAGCCCGGCTTCACATCACGGCGGCGGATGGCCTGGGCGGCGAGCTTCAGGCTGTGCTTCAAATTCTGCAGCAGCGGCGGCGGAAGTTGCGTGCTGTGCCGGGTGACAATGTGCCCCGCGCTGGCGCCGCAGAAATCGGCCCAGTTCAAGTCAGGAGCATCCATCTCCGCCAGAGATTCTTCCAGCAGCCATGGCCAGACGCCGCACGTGGGGCTACCCGGCGTTTTATCCTGCAACGGCAGCACTGCCTTGAGGATCGCCGCAGCGCGTTCTTGGTCGGATGGATTGCCACGCTGCAACAAGGCGAGGGCGTAGATGAACGATTCGCGAACCGGGTGCACCGGGCTGCCTCCCTCAATCCGGCTGTGATAGCCCGGCGATGCAAACGGTAGAAGCAGCATATTCCGCACGGTGTCAAAATGCTGGTCGTAATATTCCAGCAGACGGAACCACGGCTTTCCACGGCGCACCGTCGCCACGCGGACGTTCTTTGTAGGAGCCGCGCAGCCCGAAGCCAGGGCAAGCGGGGCAAAGAGTAGGGTCCGGCGATGAAAATTCGTTGGCAACTCTGCCTCGTACAGACGGGACATTTGAGGGGCGAGCCGTTACACTAAAGGTAAGTCCACAATAACCTTCGCTCCGCCGGGTGGGAACTATCGACCCATTCCGCCGGAGTCCATTATCTGGAGTGCTGCATGGCGCCTTCCACTGCTTCACCCTTGATGACGTTCCGGCTGCCCCTGCTGGTTACCGCCGTCGCGCTGACGACCATGTTCACGCTGCCGTCCGCCACACTCGCAGACGAGCCGCCTGAACCAGCCTCCGCAGCAACCGCGCCGCCAGAACCCGCAGAGAGCAAGCCAGAGGAATCCCAGCCCAAAGAGGCGCCCTCGCCACTGGCGGGACTCTCTGCCGAAGAACTGGTGCAGAAACTGGGCAGCAATGATTTTCAGACGCGGGTGCACGCCACGCGAGATCTGGGCAACATGGGCTATCAGGCTCAAGAGGCGTTGCTTGCCGGGCTGAAGCACGAAGACGCAGAAGTGCGCCGGGCATCGCGGCGGATTCTGGGCGATGTTCTGGAGGAAGACTTTCAGATCCGCCTGCAAGCTTTCATCGTCGATACGAAGCACGAACACAATCACAACCTGCCGGGCTGGGAACGCTACCGCCAGATAGCCGGCGATGATGACAACGCCCGCGCGCTGTTTGCTGAGATGCTGACCGAAGAGCGCGGCCTGATGGCGTCCGCCGCTGCCGGTCCCGGCGCCGCTGCCGATGCGTTCCGCACGCGCTTCCGCAGTGTCTACCAGAAGATGAACAACCGTGACACGCGTCTGAAGCAACAGCCGTCGGCCGCTTCGGTCGCGGCGATGATGTTTATCGTTTCTGACCGCAGCTTGAAGCTGCCACCCGAACTGATTGCCAATTCGTACTGGTCTTCGCTGATTAACACCAAAGACCTCGCCGCGAAAATCAAAACGGGCGAGTTCTCGCAGCCACTTCGCAAGGTTGCAGGTAAGTGGATGCTGCGTGAATTTGGCACCGCCATGCTGCAACGCAAACTGATCTTCGCCCGGCAGCACAACATCAAAGAAGGACTGGAATTCGCACAGATCGCCGTCCGCGACAAAAACACGCACGCTAACTATCGCGCCTACTGCCTGAGCGCCGTCGGACAGATCGGCGGCAAAGAGTACGCGGGCTTCTTCACCTCCATGCTCGACGACACCACCATGTGCACGCAGCGTGTGGTGCGGGTCAATAACAAAAGCGAAACCGTCAAGATTGAGCTGCGCGACGTCGCGATGGGCTGGCTCATCTATCTGACGGGGCAGAAGTTTGAAGATTATGGCATGTCGCGGGCGAAGTCTGCTTTTGACCGCATGAAGAAAAGCCCGACATCTACGATGAGTTCGAGCTATTTCTCGTTCGACGGCAAAGCCGCCCGCGAGGCAGCCTTTAAGAAGTGGGAAGAATGGGTCGCCAAAAACAAACTGCCCGAAACGCCGCCCGAAGTAGAGCGTCTGCGAAAAGAAGCGCCGCAGCGTCTTGCCGAGGCGCCGAAGCAGGGCAACAACGCGTTCAACATCTTTGGCGTGTTCGGGATGAAGAACCCTCAAGACGACACTGAAGATAGCGACGGCGGCAAGAATGATCTGAACCGCGCCGACCGCCCGCTGGTTCGTGCCCTGAAACTCGCCCGCGAACGCATCGCTGAAGGTGAATATTCCAGCGCCACGCTGACGCTGGGGCAGATCCTGGAACTGGAAGAGGACTACTCCTTCAAGCCAGTCCGTACGATGCCGCTTTCGCGTGGATTGAAAGCAGCAGCCGGCCGGATACTCGACGACATCCCTGCCGAAGGGCTGGCCGAATACGAACGTCACTTCGGCGCACAGGCAGAAGCCGCCCTGCGGAAAGCCATTCGCGAACGCGATTTCGACGCCATCATGGCGACCTCACGCAGCTACTTCCATACGCGGGCCGGAGCTGAAGCCGCGTATCTGGCAGGCTGCCACTTCCTGGATCACGGGCATCTGTCACGGGCGGCCGTTTACTTTGAACGCATCAAACGCAGCCGCCGCGACCTCGACCGTTTTGAACCCGGGCTTTCCGTCAAACTCGCTTCCTGCTGGGCCTTGGCCGGTGACAGCACCCGCGCTGAGGAAGTGCTGCTGGACCTTAAGAGCCGTAAACCAGACGCCACGCTCCGCGCCGGCAGTGCACGGATTCCGCTGTTCAATTCACCCGCCAAGGCGCTGCCATGGTTGGCTGCCATTACGGGGCCGCTGCGTGAAAAACGCGATGGCGGCTGGCCAATGTTCCGTGGCGGCGCCGACCGCAACACCACCAGCGGACAGGCCGGTCCTTACTTGCAGCCGGTGCAACTCGCCAGAGCATCGACCGATGATGACATTCACAAACACATCGCAACGATTGAAGCCGAGCTGATCAAAAAACATCGCTCGCTGGACCCCAGTTATTCGCCGCTGATCATTGGCGACACGCTGGTCTTCCGCACGCCTTCGCGGACGACCGCTGTTGATCTGAAAACCAACGAAACATTGTGGTACTCGGAACACTACGACAGTCTCCGCCACCTGATCGATCATGGCAAACCTGAAAGTAAACAGAAGCTCTCGACGCCGCTTCGCGATGCACTATCGCGACGTGCCTGGGGCGACCATACCTTCGGCCGGATGAGCAGCGACGGCGAACGGCTGTATGTGATTGACGATCTTGCCTTCCCGCTGACCACCGAGGCTGAACGCCTGGTTGTGACGCCTTCGGGCCGCCAGCGTCTGGACTCGGGCCTGGTCAACGGCCACAACCGCCTGACGGCGTACGATCTGAAAACCGGTAAAGTTCTGTGGGAGCAGGGCGGTCCGGCCACCGGCAGCGACGATCCACTAGCCGGCGTGTTTTTCCTTGGGCCGCCGCTGCCCGTTGGCAACCGGCTGTACGCGGTCGGAATGACAGAAGACGAAACACGGCTGGTGGAACTGCATGCCGAGGACGGCACGCTGGACTGGGAATTAGGACTCGACCGCGTCAAGCCGCAGATCCCGTTCTACCTGCTAGTGTACTTCCCGCCGTGGGCGATGGAAGATCCGGCGCGCCGTAGCGGCGCTTCGCCATCGGCAGGCGATGGTGTGATGGTCTGCCCCGTTTCCGCGAAAGACTTTGTGGCGGTTGACCTCACAACACGCTCGGTGCTGTGGACGTTCCAGACAGAAGAAGAGGTCGAAAACTTCAATCCCCGGATGGGTAACTTCTGGCAGCAGCAGCTGAACGAGAAGATGAAGAACCGCGACCGGCATCGCTGGTCCGACAACAGCGTCACCATCTCCAACGGCCGCGCTCTGCTGACGCCCGCCGGCTCGGAGAAGATGTACTGCGTAGATCTTCGCGATGGCACGGTGATGTGGACAGCGGGTCGCCGCGACGGCATCTACATCGCCGGGGTTGTGGACGAGAATGTCATCGTCGTCGGACGTGCCGGCATCTGGGGGCTGAAACTCAACGACGGCACACCCGTCTGGCCCGCGACCACAAGTCAACTGCCCGGCGGCGCCACGCCATCGGGCCGCGGCTATATCAGTGGTTCAACCTGCTTTGTGCCCTTGAGCACGGGCGAAGTTGCCGGTTTTGATGTGAAGACCGGTCTGTTCACTTCACGCACCCGCAGCCGTAAGCCGATTACGCCCGGTAACCTGGTTGCCGCAAACGGCGTGGTCATTTCGCAATCGGGCGGCGAAGTTAACCGCTTTGAAACGCTGGATGGCGTTATCCAGGAAATCAGCGACCGGCTGGCCGCCAACAAAGAAGATCACGAAGCACGCTTAAAGCTTGCCGAACTGATGCTCTCACGCGGTGAACTCCGCGGCGCCGTCGGCCATCTGAAACAACTGATTGATACGCCGCAGTCGGCCCGCGCAAGCGACCTTCTGGGCGAAGCATTCATCGACGGTATCCGCAGCGACTTCGAGTGGTTCTCGGCACTGGCGGACGAAATTAAGGCGCCTGCCATCACGTCGCCCGCCGGTCTGGAATACCACCGGAATCTGGCGGAAGCTTACGCCGTTGCCGGGCAGAGCGAGAAAGCGTTTGAAACATTCCTGAAGGTGCTTGTGCACGACAAATCAGAGCCTTCGCTGGACCACGTAGCTTCGTTACAGCAGGCGCGCAGCGATCGCTGGATGACCGCCCAGCTGCGCGATCTGATTCAACGTGCACCAGCTGCCTCTCAGGAAGCGATGCGGTCGAAGATTGAAGAACTTGCCGCCACGCACAACAACACCAGCCTGCTGGAAGCGAGCAGTCTGCTGGCTTCCAATGCATTCCAGCTTCAACAGGCGGTCAAGCTGATAGAGGGCAAGAAACATCTGGAAGCGGAACAGCTCCTGGTGCGAATCGCCCGCCACAGCGAAGGCGCTGCTCAACGCGAAGCTTACGCCCGGCTGGCGGCGCTGCTGGACTCGGTAGGTCGCGTGCAAGCGTCCGCCCGTTACTATCGCTACATGGCCAAGCACTGGCCCGGTGAGATCTGTCTCGACGGAAAAACGGGCGACCGCCTTGCTTCGACCGTTAGCAATCCAGAAGTCCGCCGCCGCATCGAAAACACCTCGATGTGGGAGCAGGGCAGGGTGGATAGCAAGCACGAAACAAAGACCACCAGCCTAAGCTACATGTATCCGATCCATATCGTCCGCCGCGGTGATATTCACGAGCCGGATGTGCAACTGGAGATTGACAGTTCTGGCGGCAAGCTCAGCGTTTTCAATGCAACCGGAAATCTGCGAGGAAGCGTCACGCTGGGCACTGCGTATTCTGGCTGGCGTTACAACAGCGCCGTTTACAGCTACGCCCAGGGGCATCTCTCTGGTCATATCCTGCTGCTGTGGATCGGCGACCGGGCGTGCGCGGTTGATCTGATGGCGGCAACGCCCAAACTTCTGTGGACGCACAAAACGATTTCCACCGTACAGGTGTATCCGGGCATCACTTCCACGCCGCCTGCCTGGATGCGTACGGTGCGGAACTACGAGAAGCCCATCGCATCCCAGTTCACACCGCTGGCCTACACCGCAGACACTGCCGTGTTCCAGCATCAGAACGAACTATGGGGCGTCGATATTCTGACAGGTAAAAAGTTCTGGAGCACGGAACTCAGCGCAGAATTCTGCGACATCTTTGCCGATGAGGAACAGGTCTACGCATGTCCCCGCGGCGCCACCATCGCCACCGCCTTCCATTCGATCGACGGCCGGCAGCTTGATGGCGTGGAAGTAACGCCGCGAGAACAGCGGCTATCGATTAACGGCTCTCATGTCAGCAACTGGACATCGACCGAAGATGGCGCCGTCATCACGTACACCCGTCTGGGCGAACCAGAGAAAACGCTCTGGAAACGTGAGTACGAAGCCGGTTCGTACGCGTATGCACTTTCAGCCACAGAGATCGCCATCAAACAGCGCGACGGCAAGTTCGAAATTATCGACGGCTCCACCGGCGAGCTGAAGCTATCCGGCGAATTGCCTAAGCAGGAAGGGTTTGACGGTCTGCTGGTCTGGCCAACGGTCAACGGCTACATGATTCTGGTGAACTCTTCCGAATTGCAGCTGCCCAACCCCGGCAACCCCTTCGTACTGCGGAGCAGTATCATGGGTTCCATCCGGGCGAATGGCTATGTGGCGGAAATAGCCGCAGACAGCGGGGAACTGCTTTGGCTCCAGAAACTGAAGTCGCAGACGATCCGCCCCACCATCCCGGTCGACGCCCCCGTTCTGACCTGTCTGGCGATGCTCAGGCAGCAAGTAAATACTTCATGGCGGACGAACTATAATCTGTTGATGATCGACCGTCGCAATGGCAAACTGCTGCACGACTACAACTCAACAAGCTCTAACAATGTTTTCGCGTTTGACGCCGACCTTGCTAAGCAGACCTTCACCGTTCGCAGCCGGCGCACAACACACACTTACACCTTCAAGCAGAAAGAGGCCAAGTAAAGCTCCGGGGCCCTGCTGAAAAGGCTTCTGGACGCCGTACCTCCGCTTCTGGTTTGCACAACTATCAACTGGAATGAAAGAAAAATGAACCGCTTCACTGCATTTGGAATTGCGTTACTTATCCCAATCGCATCGGCCAGCGTGGCCAGCGCGCAGGATTTCCCCTTCGGCCCAGCCTACGGGTACGGTGGGCACTCATCCACCCTGGAGGAAGGCGTACAACGCGGCATGGCGGACATCATCCGCTCTTCGGGCTACGCCAACCTGCAGAACTCGGAAGCCGCTAAAAACTATGAAGATGCGCGTTCTAAGGCGCTGGATAACCGCATCAAGAGCACGCAGACCTACTTCGAGATGCGCCGCCTGAACCGCCAGTACCGCGATGCGGAAAACGGCCCGAAGCCTACCCAGGAAGAACTTCTGCGTTACGCTGCCGCCCGCAAGCCCGATCAGCTTTCGGCTGCCGACGTAGATCCGCTGACCGGCAAAATCGAATGGCCCAAAGCGCTCCGTGAGCCAGAGTACGCCAAGTACACGCAGACGCTTGACGAAATGTTCGCCTACAAAGCGCGTCAGCAGGGCGACCTGACTTACCGCCAGCAGGCTTCGGTCAGTGCGGTAACGGGCGACCTGGCTGAAGAACTGAAGAAGAACATCAAGATCTATCCGCCCCAGGCCTATATCGAGGCAAAGAACTTCCTATCAGGTCTTTCCGCAGCCGCAGGCCAGTAAGCACACTTCGTTATTCAACCCGTTCGCCAGTTCAATCAAGGAAGCGAAACCGCTTCCCTTCCAATATTCCAGAGTTTCAGGAGATTGACACAACTATGTCACTCACTCGTATTTCCACTGCGATGCTCGCAGTCCTTTTCCTAAGCGTCGCGGCGCTGGCTCAACCTGCCGCTGATGACCCGGTTGCTCAGGCAACCAAAGACCTTTCCAGCAAAGACCGTGAAACAGTCATCACGGCAATGCTCGTTCTCTCCCGTGCCGGCGCAGGCGCCAAAGATGCTACGCCAGAACTGGCCAAGCTCCTCGACTCCCAGGAGCAGGATGTCGCCTGGATGGCTGCACGCACCATTGGGGCGATTGGCCCCGATGCAAAGGCCGCGATTCCTCAGCTACAAAAAGCCCTCGGCAGCGACAACTTCCAGCTTGCCGCCTACGCCGCCTACGCAGCAGGTGAGATGGGCGACGCAGCCAAACCGCTGACCGACGATCTCATCAAACACGCCTTTGACAAAGACCCGCTAGTGCGTCGCGCCATTTTCCGCGCCCTGGCAAAGATCAAGCCGGGAAAAGAAAAGGCGATTCCACTGTTCATGAAGGCGATTGAAAATTCAGACCCGGAACTCGTCATGCCTACCATGCGGAGCCTCGCTTCGCTGGGCAAGGAAGTCGTTCCGCTGATGACGGAAGTGCTGAAGAAAGAGAAAGGCGCCTTCTGGGCGACGGTGGTTCTGGCTGAAATCGGTCCCGATGCGGCGGATGCCACCGGTGCACTTGCCGGCGTACTTGAAAACGAAGATCCAGAGGTCCGCTCTCAGGCGTTGATGGCGCTGGGAGCCATCGGGCCCGCTGCAAAATCCGCGGTTCCGCAGATTATCAAAACGCTCGAAAGTGATAAGCACGAGTCCGTGAAATACGCCGCAACCTTCGCCCTGGCGAAGATCGGCGATCCATCGGGCAACAGCGCGATCAAGGCGGCAGCACGCAGCGGCAGCGGCTTTCAGAAGATCGTCAGCGCCTGGGCGCTGGTCAAGCTGAATCCGAAGAACAAGCGTATCGCCGCCCTGGCGACCGTTGTGATTGTCAATGGACTGAAGGACGAATCCAAAGCAACGCGGCTTCTAGCCGCGCGTGGGCTGGTGGACATTGATCCGCCTGCCGACGTAGCCGCCCCGGCCTTCATTCAGGCTTTGCAGGACGCTGACGACGACGTGGTTGAACTGGCGTTAAATGCACTGGCTTCGCGCGGCGCCGACGTGGTGCCACGTGTCCGCCGTGGGCTGAAAATTCCCGCACTGCGTACTTACGCCGTCGCGCTGCTGTTCCGCATTGGCACTGATGCTTCGGAAGCAGCCCCGGACGTCGTCGCACTGCTGGAGCAGCTCAACGAGGAAAAACCAGCGGACGACACAGATTACCTCCGCTCTACCGCGCAGTTCGCCCTGGGCCGTATTGGCGTACCAGATGCCGCGGTACCAGTGCTTCAGAAGTCGCTGAGCAGCAAAGATGAAAAAACTCTCAAGAGCGCCATCTATGCCTTGGGCAAAGCCGGTCCCGCCGCCAAGCCTGCCGTCAACGATCTTCTGGCCCTGCTGGGCGACAAAGAAAACCGTGAGCTGGCTGCCTGGGCGTTGCTTAAGATTCAGCCCGGCAACGAAAAACTTGCTGAGGTCGCCGTCCCCATGCTGGCTGAGGCGCTCGAAAACGGACAGAAGTACGTCCGTATCGAAGCTGCTGCCGCCCTGGCGCAGATCAAGCCTGCCGCCGCAAAACCGGCAGTACCGGCTTTGAAGAAAGCCGCAAGTGACGAAGAAGAAGAAGTCGCCGCCGCAGCTAAAGCCGCCCTGGAAGCACTCGGCGTTAAAATGGATGGCAACGAAGACGGCGGTGAAAAGCCCGCAGTTAAAGAAGAGCCTGACGCTGAGGAAGCCGTGAAGGAAGCGGTCAAAGAAGAAGCCGTTAAGGAAGAGGCTGTGAAGGAAAAAGCGGCAGGCGACAAAGACGGAGAAGAAGCCGCCCCGGAAGAAGAGAAGCCAGCGGCTGAAAAGGCGCCGGCTGAAGACGCGTAACCCGCGAATTTTCCGCATGTCGTTACTGCTGCTTGCCCCCACCCGGCTCGAACAGAAGCGGGTTGCCAGTCTTCTGACACGGCAACCTGCTGCATTCGAATTATGCGGGTTTGGCCCCATCGCGGCAGCGGCCCGTACGGCCTTTCTGATAGAACGTCAGCAGCCCACTCTGGTGCTGCTGTCGGGAATTGCAGGAACTTACGATCAAGCAAAATTCCCGCCTGGTTCCGCGGCATGCTTTGACCGCGTGCTGCTGGATGGTCTTGGCGCCGGCAGTGCAGCCGCCTTCATTTCCGCACGTGAGATGGGCTTTCCTCAATGGACGCCTGACGGCGGCAAGCCAGTCTTTGACGAACTTCCCTTAACCACCCCAGCCGCGGCCCGCAGCGCTGGCGCTCTGGTCACGAAGCTGGCCGCATCGGCCGGCGACGCGTGCGTTCAGGATACACTGGCGCGATATCCGCAGGCAGTCGCCGAAGACATGGAGGGCGCCGGTGTAGCGCTGGCTTGTTCGATGGCTGGCACGCCGCTGGTCATTATCCGCGGCGCCTCTAACGTGGCCGGTGATCGCGATAAGAAGAACTGGCGGATCGACGAAGCACTTGCCGCCGTAGCCGCCCAGATTGACATCATCCTGGAGCATCATGCGCATTAACCTTGGCATTTCAACCTGCCCCAACGACACCTTCGCCTTTCACGCCATCCTGAACGGCAAGGTGGACTTCCGCGGCTTGCAGTTTCAGATTGAACTGCTGGATGTAGAGCAACTCAACACCCGCCTGGCCGGCGGTGATTTCGACGTTGCCAAAGCCAGCTTTCACGCCGCGTTGCGGATGGCCGACTCGGTGGTCGTGCTGCCGTCGGGTTCCGCACTGGGCTTTGGCGTTGGCCCCTTGCTGCTGGCTGCACGTCCTGACGAAACGCCAGAGAACTGCGGCCGTCAACCGCCGGTGGTGCTTTGCCCCGGCAAGCACACCACCGCGGCCATGCTGTACCAGTTATTTCATCCTACGGCAGGCGAAATAAAACACGTCGTGTTTTCAGAGATCATGCCCGCGCTGCGAAGCGGGGACGCAGACTTCGGCGTCTGCATTCACGAGGGAAGATTTACGTGGCAGGAAGAAAACCTATCGCTTGTCGAAGATCTCGGACAACGATGGGAAACAGAAACGCAGTGCCCCTTGCCGCTGGGCGGCATCGTCGCGCGGAAACAACTGGGGGCGGAAACCATCGCCACGGTGCAGGCCGTGGTCCGCGATTCTCTGGAATACGGGCTGGCCCACCGCGAAGAAACATTACTCACCATGCAGCGTTACGCCCAGGAATTCACATCGGAAGTGCTCTACGCCCACGTGGACCTGTACGTGAATGACTGGACCATAAACCTGGGCGAAACAGGCGCCGCCGCGTTCTCCGCGTTACGGGACAAAGCTATTTCAGCAAACCTGATTACGGCAGAATCCCCGCGGCTGGAAATCGCCGCGGGCTGATGCAGTTTTCAGTAAGGTCTTGTTTTCCGCTGCGGCAGCCTAATAATAAAAGGGTTCCCACTAACATGCCGCGAAGACTTCCTGGCGGGGGTTTGCGTAGCATTAATGAAGGAGTTCTCTGCGGCCAGCTTCCCGGAGTTTAACGATGAAGTCCCTGTTACTTTCGTGCGCCCTGGCTGTGTGTTGCCTTGTTGCTGTTCCTGCGGTCGCATCCGCAGGCCACTTCTACCGGCCCTACCGCAGCTATGTAAGGGTCAGCCGCCCGGCCTACTATGTGGCGCCGGTGACCTACCACGCCCCTGTGCGTTATCACCACGCGCCCGTTTACCATTACAACTACCGTCCGCGCTATTACAGCGTGCCCCGCTACTACTACGGTGGTCCGCGGTATTACGGCGGCTATCCCTACTACGGCGGATACCGTGGCGGTGTTTCTGTAAACATCGGCTGGTAGCAGCAATCAAAGGATAGATGTCACATGCAGTGACATTTACCTCAAATGAGAAACGCCCGCTTTCCGGACAGGGAAGCGGGCGTTTGTTTTTTGAGGATCGAATAAACAGCGATGTTATTCGATGATCAGATCTTCCTTCTTCTCACCGCCATCGTTGATCATCACGGCGGACTTCAGTTCCGGCAGATCTTCGACCGACCACTCTTCCATGTGACCGTCGGCGAAAACAACCATAAAGTTCTTCCCGCCCGTGTCGCCGATGGTTTCCGCCGGATCCTTGCCCGTTGGCAGATCAGCCGGTTTGGTCCACGGCACCGCTTTCGCTTCAGGCGCCTGTACGAACAGGATGGTCGCGCCCGGTCCATCGGGAATATCTTTCGACGCCAGACCTTCTTTCCACGCAAAGATCGAGTCTTTACCGACAAACACGACAATCCGCGTTAGCCCCTCAGAAACATCTTTCGCCGGCCCACCCGGTTCCGCTTCCGCTGGAGTGCGTTCCGCCACAGCCGGCTTATCACCATCAGCAGGCTTTTCTTCGGGCTTACCATCAGCGGGTTTTTCATCGGAAGACTCGTCATCGGCAGACTCGTCAGCAGGACCGGGGCTGGGAGGTTCGTCGCCTTCACCATCACCGGGTTGTTCAATCTTGAAGCCTTCATCGTCGTCATCGTCCTGGGGCTCATCGTCGCCTGGTGGAGGTGGCTGTGGAGCCAGTGGCAATGGCAACGCGCCGCCGGGCAGGGCGCCCAGCGGTCCATCAGGGCGTTCTACGCCGCCGTAGGCAAGCGGCATCTGGGGCAGCAGCTTGATGTTGTGTTCGCTATCCCAAGGCTCATCCAGGTGAAACTGCTCGTATAGCTTTTCATGGCGCAGATAAGGCAACAACGCCACGCGCCAGCTCAACAGCGGTTTACCTTCTTTATCGTAAGTGGCTGCCGGCGGGAAATGCCCTTTATCTTCGTGGTACCGCAACATCGCTTGCCCCACAGCCAGGGTCGCCTGCCGCTGCAAAGATTTCTGCATGGTCTGCTCAAGTTGCACCAGCAGCGGCTCGATGGTCTGCCCCATCGTTTCAAAGCCCTCGAAGCGTTTCACCGTTATATTCAGTGTCGCTTCGTTCTGCGTTGTCTGGATGGCTTGAATACCATTCTTCGCCAGCTTGAGCATCTCCTTGGATTGCTTCTCCGTAAGTCCGATGCTATCCAGATATTGCGGCCCCAACAGCCCAGCCATGCCCAGGGCCAGTTCCAGGCTCTGCCGCACTAAGCTCGAAAGCTCTTCAGCAGCGGCCGGGTCGGGACTATCCAGTTGAATCTTAACGATGGGGTCTTTCGACAGGTCCATCGCAACCACGGCGAATTTGATCTTCGCGGCAATATCCTGCACCACTTCAAGCTGCGGCTGAACTTCGCTGGGGGCGTTGGCGCCGGCACGTTTGGCGATGCCGCCCACTGGTGCACTATCGGCGACAACCAGCAGGTCGTGCTTATTACCGGGCATTTCACGCAAGCGGGTCAGCAACGGGCTTTCCGCCTGACCGGGCTGCAACATCTTCTTAAGCAGCGGCTCGCGGCTGAGAACGTAGGTCAGATAGTCATCGCTGATATAAGCGGCCAGTCCGCCAGGCCCTTGCGTGTAATACGTCTTATCGCCTAGCTCTTTTTTCTCGCCCTTCTCCTGAATCATCGCGACGGTGCCAGCCGCATCAATCCGGTTTTCAAACTTCAGCACCACGCCCAGCGTAATTTCTTCACCCTGCGGAGAATCCTCCGTCCGTGGCGCCGACAGTATCAGCGCGCTGCTGACCGACGTAAGATCAAACGGTGCATCTTTCAGCAGCTCGCCAGCGGCCTGCGTTTTGATGAGCTCAAATAACGCCGGATTTTTTGACAGCTCTTTGGGAGACATATAAACCGCAGCGAAGAAATCGTCGCTGACGTAAGTCAAATCAAACGGCGGTCCAGCCACTTCCTTCTCAGCAGGGGTTTCGCCGCCATCCGCCGCCGGGGCGTCGCCATCCGCTGACGCGCCGTCCGCAGTAGTGGTGTCGTCGTCCGTCGTCACCGTCGCGTCGTCATCTGCGGGCGTAACGGTGCCGCGGTTATTGCCGCCGCAACCCGCCGCGCAGTGCATCGCTGCCACGACAAATAGTGTGTAGATCAGAAATTGCCATCTCGCCGCCATTGTTTGCTCCTTCTTCGCATATGGAAGGCATTTTGTAGTTTTGCAGAATCGCTACATCCTCTGCTGCTCAACGTACCGCCTGCAAGCGCGTGCGACAACCAATCGTGGTGCAAAGGGCAGGGCAGGGGAGTGGCCGTCGCGCGTGGCACGGCTTATAAAACGGTGCAGCGACCTCTACTGGCAACGGCCGAACTCAATGATTGAACTTATCAACGCCACCCGCAGCTACGGCAAAAAAGTTGCTGTGAAGGGGCTTAACTTAACCATTCCGCCGGGTCAGTTGTTCGCGTTTCTGGGTCCCAACGGCGCCGGTAAGACCACGACCATCAAGATGCTGGTCAGTCTCTTACGGCCCGATTCAGGCGCCGTAAAAATCTGCGGCCACGACGTGGTCGCCGCCCCGCGGGAAGCGAACCGGCGCACCGGCTATGTGCCAGATGAACCTTATCTGTACGACAAACTTTCTGGCCGCGAATTCCTGCAGTTCACAGCCGATATGTACGGGCTGAAACCGGATGAAGCAGCAGCCGCTATCGAAGAGCAGATCAAAGCGTTTGAACTGGAAGACTTTGTCGACCACCTTTCCGAAAGCTACTCGCACGGCATGAAACAGCGGGTCGTGTTTGCTTCCGCCCTGCTGCACCAGCCAGATGTGCTTATCGTTGACGAGCCGATGGTGGGACTCGACCCGCGCAGTATGCGGCTGGTCAAAGACCTGCTGCGTGGCTACGTGGCCGCGGGCCGCACGGTGTTTATGTCAACGCATACGCTGCATGTGGCGGAACAGATTGCCGACCGCATCGGCGTGTTCCAGTTGGGCGAAGTGGTTTTTCTGGGCACTGTGGCTGACCTGCAAAAACGTCTGACGGAAGAGCAGATAGAAGTTGAAGACGAATCGCTGGAACAGTTGTTCCTGGCGTTAACGCGTGATGGCAGCGAGAAATAACCGCATGACGACACAGCTAACAGATGAAGAACGCAAGCGGTACGCCCGCCAGATGGGCGATGGCGTGCTGACAGAGCAAGGGCAGCTTCGTCTGAAGCAATCCACCGTGCTGATCACCCGCACCGGCGGAATGGGCGGACCTGCCGCGCAGATGCTTGCCATGGCAGGCGTGGGCACGGTGATCATTGCGCACGGCGGGGAGCTTATTTCCCCCGATCTCAACCGCCAGGTGCTGGGCAGTGAAGCCGGCTTAGGCCAGCCGCGTGCGCCGCACTTCGCCAGCTATCTGCGTTCGCTCAACCAGTTCATTCAAGTCGAAGCCATCGATCACGAACCTGACGACGCCGAAGCTGAGGAACTTGCCACCCGCTGCGATCTAATCGTTTCGTGCCCGCCCACGTTTGAAGAAAGATTACGGCTCAGCCGGGCAGCGCAGGATGCGGGCATTCCGTTTATCGACGCGGCGCAGTGGGGCATGACGGGTACGCTGATGGTCTTCAAACCAGGCGATCAACCCTACCTGGACCGCGTGTATCCGGAACCACCGCCTTTTGAAGAACTGTTCCCCGTCGTCGGCGCCATCTCCGCAGCTACTGGCTCACTCGCGGCGCTGGAGGCGATTAAAGTCCTTTCGGGCGATGGCCAGCCGTTGTGGGATACGATGCTGGTTTACGACGGTTTCCGCGCGAACGTCACCAGAATTTCGATTTAGCCAGAAGCAGCAGCACGATGAAAATCCGCATTGAATTCACCGGCCGCAATTACCATCAATCGGGCGCCGCAGAAAACGCGTTTGAACTTCCAGACGGCGCCACGCTGCCCGATGCGATCGCCGCACTGTCGGATTCGTTGCCGGCGGATGTCACGCTGCCTGCATCCTGCCTCATCGCGCGGAACGGCGCACATGTAGGCGCCGTGGGCAAGCCGCCAGCTACACCACTGCAGGATGGCGATGAATTGTTGTTCATCGCGCCAGTGGCGGGCGGTTAGTCGATCCAGCAGGACGATGCGGGCAATTCACTGCCGGCGTCTAATTCCACTGTTCGACATCTAAACTAAGATTCTCGCGTTCGCTCTTGCTGATGGCGAGAATGTCGTCGTGGGCGGCGAAGAACGCATCGATCACATCGGGGTCCCACTGCGTGCCCGCGCCGTCGCGAAGGATGCCATCCACCTTCGCCATCGGCATCCCTTTGCGGTACGGACGATCGCTGGACATCGCATCGTAGGCGTCTGCCACGGCAGTTATCCGTGCTGAAAGCGGGATATCTTCCCCGGCAATACCGTGTGGATAGCCGCCGCCGTCCCATTGCTCGTGATGATGCAGCACCACGGGCAGACAATCCCGCAACTGGCGGATGTCGGCCAGAATCTTGAAGCCAAGTTCCGGGTGCATTTTGATATGTTCGTATTCTGCGTCGGATAGCTTGCCCGGTTTCCGCAACACATTGTCATCGATACCAATCTTGCCGACATCGTGCAGCAGCCCGGCCATGTAAAGCATACTGACGAAGTTGCTGTCGCAATCCATCTCCTGAGCCAGCCGCACGGAAACGCGGGCGACCCGGTCGCTGTGACCGCAGGTGTAAGGGTCTTTGGCGTCAATCGCCGAAGTCATCGCCCGGACAACACTGGCCAGGAAGTCCGCCTGTGCGCGGTAAAGATCGCGGTTGCCAGCGTGAATGCCCAGGATACTGGCCACCGACCGCAACAGGCTCGCTTCGATGGTGCCAAACTCATCGTCTTCGATGTGATTAAACGCCGCCACGTAGCCGAAGATGCAATCGCCTTCAGACATCGGCGCCACGATGACCTGCCGGACGCCTGTATGCCGCCATTCATCCCGCGAGGTGACGTTCAGATTGGCGACAAACGGCATCTGCCCGGGTCGCAGATTGCACTGGTCCAGCAGCGCGGTGAAAGCTGCCTCATCAACCGGGCAATCACCGGTGTCCAGTAGCAGATTGCTTGTCCGCGTATCGTACGTACCTTCTTCGGCATTGGGCAGAAGCATCATCGCCAGGCCCGCGGCGGGAATACAATCCCGCAACCATTCCAGCGCCAGCCCCGCAAGTTCCTCGTCCGTCTTCGAAATCCGCAGGTTGTCAATCACGCCGTACAACAGCGAGATTTCTTCATACGTTGACGTGAGATTGTTGGAGATCGAATCGATTTCTTTCTCTAGCTTTGTCGCCTTGGCTTCGCTCTGAAGCTGCTCGAAGACAGACTCGCCCAGCAGCTGCACGACAGCAGGGTCCCATTTCTTCCGCGCGGTGATCCAGTTCAGCGACTGCGCGAGACTTAGACCAAGGACCGAAGCTGCGTCGCGGATATTGTCACCATGTTCAACATCGCGCATCGCCAGCGGCATCATCAACGTCAGGCGCCGGCTTTCGGGCGCTGCAACAGGGATGGCGTACACGCCGACCGTTTCTGCATCCGCAACAAACTGCGGCTTGAACTGATCGGCCACCACGCGTGACAACGGGGCAAGTACGCTGGGATCGAGCGGTGGCAGGTTATCGTCACCGCGCAGCAACTCACCCGACGCACCGTCCCAGATAAGGCACGGTGAGTCGAACCAGCGGTGCATCGCTTCGCAATAGGAATCCAGCTCAAGCGGCTCGCTAAGGCGCGGCTTGGGGGGCGCTGGGACTAGTGTTGGCATCAAACAATTTCCGCGATCAAACAGACTTAAACGTAGGCTCGCCTCCGGGAGAATCTCGCGCGGAAGCGGCTGTTAAAAGCTTAGGTCACGCAGAAAGCACGGCAACAAAACGCCATTGGATAGGCGCCATTAGTGAACAGACAAACAACAGAACTGGAATGCAAACCCTACAACCGGCGCATGAGGCTCTGCCGGAACCGTGAGGTTTTAAGGCAGAACGTCATCAGGCGGCGTCCCGTTACTGTTGACGGGCTTCTTCGGAAAAGTCGCGATGATCCGGGAGGCGCGGACCCGGATTTCCAGATCCTCATTGTTCTGACGTGCATCTTCTAGCAACATGCGGATCGAAGGCCCCAGCTGCTCCAGCTCCCGCGACGCTTTCTCACGCAGCCGGTAACGCGGATGGCCCAGCTGCTGAATCAGCAGCGTTGCTTCATCAAAGTTTTCCGCATCCAGCTTCTCAATGGCAAGTGTCTTCAGGGAAATCGTCGCGGTGAACTTATCGCCCGGAGTAGAACTGGACGTGTAATACACGCCGTCCACATTACCCTTCCCCTGGATAGAGAAATCCAGAACCTGCCCATCGCTCAACCGCACCACTAACTTACCCGTGACGTCAACACGGCTGTTCTTGACCCAATTATTAGGCCCATACCGGCTACCCATCTTCCCGGTATCAAGACCGCCCAGCAAACCCTTCAGGCTCAGCACAGCCTTTCCGTCTGTGACTTCCGCCAGCCGGATCTGCATCTGCCCGGACGCTTCCCAATGCTTCTCACGCAGGGACGAACCAAGCCAACGCGCTAACGCCGCTTTGTCCGCCGCATTGGCGGGCTGATATTTTTTGCTGCGGTGCAGCGAATCTGAAAACCGCACGGCGAACGCGTCGGCGGTCCATGTATCGCCGGGTTTTACTTTCGCGCCGGGCGCCAGCAGATTGAACTGGCTGGAATTAAGCATGAAGGCAGAGACAAAGGGCGCCTTCAGATCTACGTTGTGGTACTTGCTCGTACATTGGATCTGCCGCTCGCCCGTTAGGTGAACCTGCATGTAGTTCGTACCGGCAATGGTTAGCTCAACCGGTTCCGCCACCGCGTTTGTCGCCCCCAAAGGCAGAGTTGCCAGCAGGGGGACTAGCACCATCGCGATTTTTAGAAACCTGCCGGCGTTACGGCGATACATCAGTCAACCTCGCATTCATCAGCTTCTACCGGGGCAGAAGTGTGGGGCTATCGTTGGAATTGCCGCACCCAACTAAAACGACGAAGCGAGAACGCGCGCGTTAACCGTTGAAGAAATGGGCCAGCAACATATAGCCTAGACTAATGCAAAGCCCGCCGCTGATCAAAATTGCCAGCGCGGCCATCCAGCCATAGCGGTGTTCCCGCCGCAGCGCCTGGCGGGTCCATTCCACCTGCTCCTGCTCTTCGATCATCTTGTCGAAGACGCCTTTCACAAACGCCTGCTTATCGCGTGTGGAACCGGTCGCGCCAAAATAACAGCCGCTGAACATCAACGGCGTTTCATGCGGCGCACGCTGCGCGTCGTAACCAAAGCCGTCGGCCAGGATCTCGCTGAGGCGAAGTTTCAGCACACAGCGGACCTTACATAACAGCCCGTAGAGGCGGGTATTACCGGGGCGGGCCAGCACGTCGCTCTCGCGGAACAGGCTATACACCCAGTCTTCGAAGGCGCCGCAGACATGCACGCCCAGGGCCGCCATATCTTCCGCCGTGGCTGTCGCGCGGACATCGTACCGCCGGCCGAACCGCTGCCCGGAGGCCTGATTATGACCGGCGCGGAGCACCAGTTCACGGAAGCCTGTTTCCCGCTCCAGACCGGTGACAAGTGCTGTCACAGGGCAGCGCAGATTCAGCGTATCCTGTACCGTCATCAGATCCGCGCGGACCGCCTGCTGCAGTTCTTCGCTCTCCGAAGCACGGCCCTGAATCAGATCGAATGGCAGCATGGCCACCACGCCGTTGAGCGTACACAGCGAACCGCGTGCGCGTTGTAGCATCTGGCAGACATATTCCAGCCGTTGCAACTGCTCGCTGGAAGCGTGCGAAGTCACCAGCACAGGATGATCCTCCACCGCCCGTGTAGCTGCATTACGCGGCGAGGCGTCGCTATCACTGAGAATGTTCGCCTGCATCAGCATCGTGCCGCGTGTACTTTGACCCGCTGCATTTTTCGGCACCGCGCCGCCGATGGCGCCGGAAGAATCGCGCACCGTACCGCGTGGTTGTGGTTCCGGGATATTCACCGCTTGCAGCACGCCGGGCATGATTGTCGCCCGCGACATATCTGGTTCTTTTTCTTTGTCCGTATCCGTTTCGTCACCGGCAGCGGACCGTTCTTTGCGGCGCACGATTTTCTGCTTCACCGTGGCCAGCGCGCTGGCCCAGCCCACGTCCGTACACATCAGATAGATGCCCTCGGCGTTGCCATACCAGTGCAGCGGCGAAGCGCCTTCCGGCGCCCCACGGATGCGCAGATTCAGTTGCGCCGCATCAATCACGCTGCGTTCCAGTTCATCGCCCGGCGAACCAAGCACCAGAAACAGCGGCGTATTCTCTAGCGACAGGCCATTGCGGCTGAGTGCTTCCAGCCCCGCGTTCCAGGCGAAGTCGATATCGGGAAAGGCGCCTGGCTCGACTTCCAGCCAGAGGCGCAGGCCTTGATAAACGATCAGTGGAATGGCGACGACCAGACCGCACACCGCCACAATCCGCCACGGACTGAGCGCGTAAGCAGCTGGAATGCTGGCAGGGTCGTAAAGCACCAGCCACGTCAGCAGCACCAGCGCCACCAGGCAGGCGAACACGATCCAGGCGACTCGCGCCGCCAGCGACCAGCTCATCAGCCAGTTCCAGCCGCGCTCCACCAGCGGGCGTTTCTGGGCAAGATCCGCACCTTCATCCGCAGCGCCAAAAATACGGCTCCACCAGCCGCCTGGTGCAGGCGGTGTGACTCCGGGCGGAAGGCTGGAAGGATTGGGTACGCTCATGAGTGTCGCCAGTACAGCATGTAGACCACAAGATTACAGGCCGTCAGCATCACCGCCGCCAGCCACGACCAGACCATCATTGCCCGCCGCCGCAACGGCGCGGCGCCCCGGATTTCGCGCAGTCGCGAAGACAACGCCGGCCGGCCCTGTCCCAGGCGGATGGTCATCGCCGCCTGTTTCAACCACGTTTCCAGTTCGGGAGGCAGACCGTGCGATTGCAGCAGGGCGGCCGAAAGCGTCGTATCGCGGTACATACCGCGGAAGCCTAACACGACGCAGACATAGAACACTTCCAGTGCGTCACGGCGATCCAGCATCGTTGCCTGCGAGGCCTGCACAAAGAACTGCTCGTAACACAGACGCGTGCTGAACAGCTCCACTTCCAGCACATTGTTGCTCCACCATTCGCGGCCATCCCACGGAGCATCGACCAGCATTTCATCAATCCATGCCGCCAGCGCATACCGCGCCAGCGTCCAGTCCGGACGCGCGCCGACCATCGCCTGCGCCTGATCGAACATGGCGACAATGCGCAGCCGGGCTTCCTGGGGCGACGGGCTTTCGTCGCGGCTGATGCGGTCCAGCAGTTCCAGAACTTCAATGAAGATCGGATCGACCGCCTGGGCGAATTTGGGCGTCATAGCTCTGCCGGTACTGCGAATAATGCGAATTCAAGCGGAACGCTCTTGCCGCGGCGAGTGACAACAATCTGTCGCTTCCCGGCAAGCTGTTCACGGTTGACAATCAAAGAATCACGCAGCCGCAAGGCCAGCGTCTGCGTCTGCTGAACATCGCGCCAGGCAGCGCTGTCGTCGCGGCTAATTTCGTAATACAGCCAGTCTTTCCGCGCGGGCAGTGCCCGGATGGCGTGATCGACGGGCACCAGTTGCAGCCCTTGGGCGCGTTGCTGGAACAGAATCTCCACCTGCCGGCTGCTGCCAAACTTCCAGTCCAGTTCACCTGCCGAAAGCAGTTCACTGCACTGCTGATGCGTGAGGTCGCCTTTATTCACGCCGACATACCATTGCCAGCCGTGGTGCAACCATTTGGGCTCCAGCGTCACCTGCATGCCCATGCCCGAACCGGCAAACCACCGTTGTTCAAACTCGTAATCGCGGACAGCGTTAATGTAGCCGGTGATGGCTTCTTTCACCGTGTGGAAGATCGTATACAGATCGTCGTGATCGTACGCGGGCATCTGCGCCGGGCGACGTTCGCGACTGAACACAGCCAGTTGTCCAGCCACGCGGCACAGTTCGTAATAAGCGGTGAACGGATGCACGCAGGAGGCGAAGGCCAGCACCGACAGGGCGCCATACGAAGCGTTCAACTGTGTCAGCATCATCAACCGTTCCAGATCGCCCGCGTCGGTCGAACCGAAGCCGATCCCGCGGTTGATTACCTGCTGACTTAGCACGTCGATCTTCTGGCCGATCACGTCGTAAATCGCCCGCACCATATCGCGGCCCAGGCCGGGCCAGGCTTCGGTGGAAATGACCGGTGGAATGTAACCGGGGTCAATCTGCGGTACCGCCTCGCCTTCGCTCGCGCGTTTAACCTGTGCGACAGGCAGCAGGTCGTAACCGGCCAGATCGTCTGTCGAGAGCATCAGCCGGACATTCAAGTTTCGGACCTGAATTTCACGCTCGTTGCCGCCGCAGCTTTCGTCCTGCAGCGTCAACTGCGATTCAATAAACCGCGCGTTGCTGGCGTCTTCGCGGGCGACGTTCGCGCGGCCCATCTTCAATTTCGGCGTCGCCAGATAGATGCGGATCACTGGCTGCTGTTCAAAGGCGTCGCTCAGATCCGCCGTGGCGGTCTGCGTCTTTTCATCCAGGCCATCGCTGTGCCCGTTGGCGCCGTTGGAAGCGCCGTTGGCGTGACCGCCCGCGCCGTTACCATTCGCATGACCGTTGCCATTTAAACCGGGCTTGAGATTAATACGGTCCGGCTCCTGGCCTGCATCCAGCGACACCAGCGATCCATCGCGCATCCGCGCGGCAATAGCGTGCACCTGAAACTGGCCGTTGGCGAGCGCTTCTTTGCTGTACTGAATGCTGAACAGGCCGTAATTGAAGGGGTGATCCCACTTCTCAGACGTCTGCTGCAATTCCAGCAGGTTGCGTTCAGCAGCCTGAAAATGTTGCGGACAAAGGAAAACACCTTCGTACCAGTGAACGGGCGGATTTCGCATGCCTACGCCTTAAGGGTTGATAACTTCTGGCTTTGCACCTTCCGGGGGGCGCGGCGGATAGTAGCAACGATGCGTAAACTCGCAAAGACCGATCGCCAGCCGTGCAGAAACGCCTGCAGCATGCTTGCGTGGGTGGCCCGGCGGTTTTATTCTGCTGTATCTAATGCCCGGATCGCACGCCGGAAAACGCCTTAAAGGCAATCATCGGGCTATTAAGAAGTCGTCTGCACCAGAATAAAGCTGGTCCGGCGCAGTGTTTTGAATCATCCTGCTAGCAAGACAGCAGACAACAAGCTTTCACGACCATTTTCCGGCGCCGCCGTGAGAATGAGAAACCCGCCTAAGGAATTCGCATGGAATCGAAAAACGCACGGCTTGGCTTAGGCCTGTTTGTGTTCTATCTGGCCTTTTACGTCGCGTTCGTCTTTGTGAATGCGTTTGCCCCGCAAGCGATGGAATCAACGCCCGTGGGCGGCGTGAACCTGGCGGTGCTCAGTGGTTTCGCGTTGATTATCCTGGCAATTGTGATGTCTCTTGTCTACGGATTTCTCTGCAAAGCCGATGATGAAGCCACAACCGGCGGGGAGGATCAGCAATGATTTACGATCCATCCATCATGGCCGTCGCGGTCTTCGCCATCTTTGTGGCAATCACACTGGGCATCAGTTTCTATCTGGGCAGCAAAGCGAAATCGGCGGAAGGCTATTTTGCTGCCGAAGGGCAGATCCACTGGTTTGTGAACGGCATCGCTTTCGCCGGCGACTACCTTTCGGCCGCGTCGTTCCTGGGCATCTGTGGGATGATCGCGTTTTCCGGCTACGACGGGTTCCTGTATTCAATCGGCTATCTGGCGGGCTGGATTGTTGCGTTGTTTGTGGTCGCCGAGCCCATGAAACGCCTGGGCAAGTTCACCTTTGCTGATGCCTTGGATTCGCGTTTTAATTCCAAGGGGATCAAACTCGCTGCGGGTCTGAGCACGCTGGCCGTAAGCATCTTCTACCTCATCCCGCAGATGGTCGGCGCCGGCGCGCTGATTACGCCGCTGCTGGGCTGGCCGCACGCCTGGGGGGTGGTGATGGTGGGCGTCGTTGTAATTCTGGTGGTGGTGACAGCCGGTATGGTTTCCACCACTTACGTGCAGTTCCTGAAGGGGTCGCTGCTGGTGATCTTCACGGCCATCCTGACGGGTATTCTGCTTTACCAGGGCTTCAAAGTTCAGGACGAAACCGATAACCCCGCGTTCCTGAAGATTGCATCCGTCGCCAAGGACGATGTCGAGGCGACACTGCAAAAGCAGAAGGGATGGGAGGATCTGACCTTCCTCACGCCGGAGGCTGGTTGGGCGGAAACCGGCAACAGCTACGTCCGGGCCCAGAAGCCAGGCGGCCCCGTGCTGACGTTCAGCCTTAACGAAGAGGCGGATGGCAGCGTCACCATCTTCCGCGCGCAGACTGTTGGCGAAGACAAAGACGGCAACACGCTGGTCAACGGCGAAGTGAAAGGCACAAAACCGGGCGAACCAGAGCTTTATCCCGTAGGCCACCTCAGCAAGTTGCCCGGCGATAAGAAAGAGTCAGGCTCATTGGGCCTATTATCCTTCTTCTCAACGCTGCAAGAGAGCGAAGTCGTTCTGTGGCAGTCCGAGGTGATTAAGGAAGCAGACGGAACCACCACCAAGGTCTTCCGCCAGAAGCCAACGCCCGGCGCCAAGGTTTTGCGGCCCGGCGAACATCCGAAGTTCAAAGGCATCCGCAGCGACAATTTCATCGGCAAGCTGAATTTCCTCTCGCTGATGTTCGCCCTGTTCTGCGGCACCGCATCACTGCCCCATATTCTGATCCGTTATTACACAGTGAAAGACGGCAGCAGCGCCCGGAAGAGCACCATCGTCGGCATCAGCGCGATTGGCTTCTTCTACGTGCTGACGCTGTTCCTGGGCCTCGGCGCCATGACCAGCGGCGCGCTGGATGTGACCAACAGCAACATGGCCGCGCCGCTGCTGGCCAAGAGCATTAGCGAATCGTTGTTTGCGATCATCTCCGCGATTGCGTTTACGACCGTACTGGGCACCGTCAGCGGGCTGATTCTCGCTTCCAGCGGCGCCGTGACGCACGACTTGATGACGCACGTAATGGGCATCAAGATGACCGATATCGGCAAGGTACGTGTCGGCAAGATCGCGGCCGTAGTGGTCGGCGGCATCGCGATTGTGCTGGGCATCCTGTTCAAAGAACTAAACGTCAGCTACCTGGTGGGCTGGGCCTTCAGTGTCGCCGCTTCGGCCAACCTCCCCGCACTGGTGATGCTACTTTTCTGGAAAGGTGTGACTAAAGAAGGCGTGATCGCGTCGGTCGTCACGGGTATGACTTCTTCCCTGGCCTGGATTCTGCTCAGCGCCGACACCTTCGAAAAGGTCTACGGCCTACCCGCAGAAAGCGCACTCACGCCGTTCACCCAGCCCGGCATCATCACCATCCCGCTCGCGTTCATCACGCTGATCGTCGTGTCACTAATTACACGACGCAGCGCAGACTAACGAGTAGGGCAGGCGCCTGCCTGCCGCATGCCCAAGAGCGCCAGCCGGACCACTACCGGCTGGTGCAATCCGTCGCCGCTACGCCCAGTCAATGCCGGTGTGGCTCTTCAGGCGGTCTTCGAATTCGCCCAACAGGCCGCCGATGATGTCCCATTGATCTTTGCGGCGGACTTCGATGTCGCCTTGTTTGTTGACGCGGACGACGGTGTCTTCAGCCACGCCTGCTTTTTTCAGGCTTTCGAGTTGTTCGGCGTCGTCCTGGACAACTTCTAGAAGCTTTTTGCCGGTGGTTTCTATGAACTGTACGTCCATGTAGATATCACTTATTACAAGGCGTCATGGTGGAATTGGAAGTGATTATAATATCAGATCCGCAGTCGCTGCTGGGCCGTTAGGGCGTTCAATCTTCAAGCGAACCGAGCACTTCCAGAACGATACGCCGCAGGTTGGGTTCCGCACGCTCGGCCGCTGCAATCACATCGTCGCACTGCACCACTTCCTGGCTGTCGGGCGTTGAGACATTGGTCACGATTGACATTGCCAGCACCCGCATACCGACCGAGGCGGCCACCATCGCTTCGGGCACCGTCGACATGCCCACCACATCGGCGCCCATCTGCCGCAGCATGCGGTATTCAGCGCGGGTCTCGTAATTCGGGCCGGACATCGCCACATATACGCCACGATGCGCGGTGAAGTTGCCACGCCGCGCAATGCTCAGCGCCTGCCGGATAAGCTGATCGTCGTAGGGGGATTTGAATGCGCGGACGAAACGGCCCTTTGTGCGGCTGAAACAGGTCACGTTCGCACGCGGCCCCATCAGATTAATGTGTTCATCCATCACCATGATATCGCCCGAAGCATACTGCGGATTCATCCCGCCCGATGCGTTCGAGGCGATCAGCAACCCGGCGCCAAGGCGGTTCATCACGCGGACGGGCAGCGTGATCTCATCAATCGAATAACCTTCGTACAGATGACAACGGCCACGCATGGTAATCACCGGGGCGCCGGCGAGAGTGCCGCACACCAGTTCGCCGCGGTGGCTGGCTGCGGTGGAGCGTGTGAAGTGGGGAATCTCAGGGTAAGGAATGACTTCTTCAGCCTGCACGTAGTTGGCGATATTGCCAACGCCGGTTCCCAGAATCAGCCCCACGCGAGGCGCCCGGCTCCAGCGGTTGCGGATTGCCTCGGCCGCTTCGCTGACCCAGCCTTCAATCCGCGTCGCCGCACACTGCCCGGCGATAGGTTCTTCCGACGGCCCCGGTACAGCGGCGCCTTGGCCGGCGTACACAGACTTGGCGGGTAGCGATACCTGATTCATGGTAAGTCTCCTACGGCGAAACGGCTCGTCGCGGTCCTTGGATACTGGTCTCTGATCGCCGGGATAAGTCGCTGTACTACTTGTTCGCAGCTTCGCGGGCTAGCAGTCCAGTGACAAGTTTTGTCAGTCGTGGCTCGGCGTCGTTGGCTACGGCGATAATCTTGGCAACGTCGGCGGGCTCCAGGGCGTCGGGCAGGCAGAGATCGGTGACGATCGAAAGACCGACGACCCGCATCTTTTCGTGCACGGCCACAATCACTTCGGGCACGGTTGACATTCCTACCGCATCGGCGCCGATCATCCGCAGGAAGCGATACTCGGCGCGTGTCTCGAGGTTTGGCCCGGCGACGGCTACGAAGACGCCTTTGTGCGCGACGATGTCTTCCTTGCGGGCAATCTCTAAGGCGGCGTCCACCAGTTCCTGCGTGTAGGGTTCGCACATGTCGGGGAAGCGGTCGCCCAGGCGGTCGTCGTTCACGCCGATCAGCGGGTTGTCGCCCAGCAGGTTGATATGATCTTCAATCACCATCAGATCACCGCAGCGGAAGTACGGATTCATCCCGCCGCACGCGTTGGAAACCATCAACAGCCCGGCGCCCATCGCTTTCATCACCCGCACCGGCAGCGTGATCTGCTTCAGGGCATAGCCCTCGTACATGTGAAAGCGACCTTCCATCGCCATCACCGGCAGCCCTTCTAACATGCCGCACACCAGGCGGCCCGAATGGCTGATAACGGTCGAAGTGGGGAAGTGCGGAATATCGCCGTAATCGATCGACGCCTCAACATCGATCTTCTCCACCAGGCTGCCCAGCCCGGTGCCCAGAATAATGCCTGCATGGGGCGTCTTGTCCCATTGCGAACGGATATGGGCGACGGCGTCGTTAATCTTGTCGTAAAGGTCGAGCATCAATAAAGCCTTCCTGAAGCGCTTCTGATAGCAATGCTAGCTTGGTGGATATTTGTGCATCAGTAGCCTACCGGCGCGCGGCTTGTTCTGGCAAGTGCTGCGGCAGATGAATGTAAGAAATTACGGCTGCGGAGAGTACGCCGCGGAATCCCCGTATTGGATTGACGATTGATAATTGTCAGGCTGAATGACCTTTAAGCCGTAGGGCAGGCGCCTGCCTGCCGCATGACATATAGCGGCGGTCGAATCAGTAGGCGCGCCCGCCTGACGATACAGTGGCTACAACCTCAAACCATGTCAGGCGGGCGGCTGACCTACACGTATTACTTTGCCAGGGCTTTTGCTGTGGCGGCGAGGATTGCTTCGGAGGTGATCGTGGCGCTGGCTGTGGCGTCGACGCCTTTGACAGATTGCTTGGCGATCACCTGCCGGGGGATGTCTGTCAGCGAGGAGTAGTATTGTTTCTCTTTGTGACTGGTGACGGCGACCGATTCAATCCGGCCGCCTTTTACCTGGGCCCGCACGTACAGCATGCCGCTGTATCCCATGCTGCTGCCGTTGTAGCTGCCATCGGCAAGTTTGGAGAGGTCGATGGCCTGCGTCGCCTTGAGGGCGGCGATGCGATCTTTGGCCAGCAGGACGGTTCTCTTGTATTTGTCGTTGCTGGGGAGATTCGACGCTTTCTGATAATAGTCCATCGCTTTATCGAACCAGCCGGCCTGGCGGCAGACATCGCCGCAGCGGATCAGCGCCTGATCTTTCATCCAGGTATTGCGGTCGCGTTCGGCCTGTTTGAGCGCGCGATCGTACTCGCCGATTTCCGCCCACATGTAGCAGGACGCATTGCGGGCTTTCGAAAGCCGCTCGACGGCCATATCTTTGTTGCCCAGTTTCCAGTAGCACTTGGCCAGACCGTTATCGATCCCCACGCGGAAACCGCCGGCGCCCATGCCGCCCTGCGTGCCTTTGCCCGCTTTCATCCACCAGTAGGCAGCCCGCGGCCAGTCTTCCAGCAGGCTGGCGTAGAGGGTGCCAAGCTGGTTCATCGCTTTCAGCCGCGCCTGCGGATTGTTGCGGTTTACCTCCACCAGATGGTGCATCAGCTTCACCCCTTCACGCCAACGGCCCGGGTTGGGGTTGATGTTGTCCCACACATATTGGCCGGGATAAATCTGGTTCTGCCATTTGCCTTTGGGCGGGTCTGGCCATTTCAGGTTCAAAGTCCGCGGCAGCACCAGACGGGTTTCATCCAGCCACGAAGGATCGGTCGAACCAACCTCTTCAATCAGCTTCAACACTTCCTGCCGTGTCCGCGGAATACGCTTCTGCGGACCCGCCGCCGGACCCGCTTGTTTGGGCGTCAGCACGTAGCGTTTACCGCGGTACACAATCGCGTGAATCTGGCTGTACGAAAACACACGCTCCGTCGTCCGCGATCCCACCTTCGCCCGCAACGTCACCTTGCGGCCTGCCTTATCGATCCGCGTCACATCGCCATTCAGCTTCGCGCCCGACATGAATTCCACCACATCCTCCGCAGTGGCGGCGCCGCCCAACAGAACAGACGCCAGGCAACTGATGAAGAACACGATCAGAAACTTTGTCGAACACATAAGTAGGGTTCCGGGTGAAGCTGCGGCGATCCAACATTACTATTGAAACGTTGCGTGCAGGGCAGGTCAAATTTCAGCAGCCGTACTGTGGCGGTCTGCACCAGCTTGTGACAGCTTCTGTCAGCCGGTAGTTTATCGGTTGAGACGTCTCCCTAATGCAATCGTTCAAACTCCCGGTGCAAGATGGCTGACCAGCCTGAGAAAATTGAACTTCATTTTGACAGTTGCCAGGCGATGCTGGACCACGCACAGATGCTGCTGGATGAGGGCTACCGCAGGCGGGGCAACTGGTCGCTGGGGCAGGCCGCCAGCCATGTGGCGGACTGGATGCGTTATCCGCTGGATGGTTTCCCGAAGCCGCCGCTGCCGGTGCGGTTGATGATGCTGGTGATGAAGTACACCGTCGCCCCCGGCATGAAACGCCGCATCCTGGCAAACGGGTTCAAACCAGGCATCCCCACGGCGCCGGAATCAGTGGCCGCCGAAGACGCGATGCCTGACGCGGACGGCATCAAGAAGCTCCGCGAAACCGTCGCCCGGATCGAGCAACACGAAGGGGAACTGATCCCTTCACCGCTGTTCGGACACATGGATAAAGCGATGCTGCAGAAAGTCACCCGCCTGCACGCAGAACATCACTTCGGCTATCTGCAACCGCTCGACGCGACAACGGAAGCGTAACATCATCCGTAGGTCAGGCGCCTGCCTACCTCTGCGATCGCTTAGCGCGACAACGGAAGCAACTACTACAAATTCATCTGCCAGATGGTGAAGTTCAGCACGCCGGCAAAACTCACCCAGGCCAGGTAGGGCGCCAGCAGGCCGCAGGCGGGCTTGGAGTGGAAATAGAAGGACGCCATGGTGGCGACAATGGCCAGCCAGAGCGCCACGATCTCGACGAACGCCCAGCCGGGCTGGTGCATGCCGAAGAAGATGAAGGACCAGGCGACGTTCAGCACCATCTGCACGCCGAACAACGAGAGCGGCACCCGCTTTTCCCAGAAACCGGCTTGCTGCCAGACGAGCCACGCGGCAACGCCCATCATCACAAACAGCGTGGACCAGACGGGACCAAACACCCAACTGGGCGGGTTCCAGCTTGGCTTGGAAAGGGTCTGATACCAGCCCGCAATTTCAGGCGTGGTGGCAATGGATCCAAGCCCGCCCGCGACCAGGCAAAACAGGATGAAGCCGGGCAGCGCCGCCCATCGTATCCAGGGTTTCATGGGTGGCTGTGTCCGTTTATGCAGGTTCAAGAATTGTTCGTCCAGCGCCACAATGGCCGGCTGCCCCATGTACTTCTTTCCAGTCAGATTCTTTGCGGCAAGGCAAAATTCGTCAATCGGGCGTGCGGCGCTATAGTGCTGTTTAAAACCGCAGGAGCTACGCACATCATGCGACCGAAACCCGAAAAACCCGGCCCTGGTCAGGAATCTGTTTGGGACTACCCGCGACCGCCACGCCTTGAACCCGTAGGCGAGGAAGTGAAGGTGGTTTATCAGGATGAGATCATCGCTCAAACAGTGTCAGCCTACCGTGTGCTGGAAACCAGCCACCCGCCGGTGTACTACATCCCTCAAGCGGATATCAACATGCAGCGGGTGACGCCCGTGGATCAGCAGTCGTGGTGCGAGTGGAAAGGAATGGCCCAGTACTACGATGTTTCCGCCGGCGGACAAACGGCGCGCCAGGCGGCATGGGGTTATGATACTCCGGCGCCGGCGTTCGCAAAAATGGCCGGGCATCTGGCCTTCTATGCGCAGGCGATGCAGGCGTGTTACGTTGGTGACGAACAGGTGCAGCCACAACCCGGCGGGTTTTATGGAGGCTGGATTACCACCAACATCACCGGTCCGTTCAAAGGCGAACCAGGGACCATGGGCTGGTAAGCCGTTTGACGCCGAAAACTAATTCTTCACAGCGGATGCATTCATGGCGGAAAACCTTGGTAGTAACGTCGCCATCATCGGCGCCGGCATGGCAGGGCTGATCTGCGCCGGGAAGTTGAAAGCAGCGGGCCACCGGGTGACGGTGTTTGACAAAAGCCGCGGCGTGGGCGGACGGCTCTCGACCCGCCGGGGCGAAGACGAAATGGCGTTTGACCACGGCGCCCAGTACTTCACCGTCAAAGACGCTGCCATGCAACCGCAGGTGGAAGCCTGGATCGCGGAAGGTGTGGTGGCGCCCTGGGACGTCCGCATTGGTTCGCTAGAGCAGGGGCTGTTTCAGCCGGTTAGCAAAGACACTGTCCGCTATGTGGGCACACCGGCGATGAATGCGTTGGGAAAACATCTCGCCGACGGGTTGAACGTGCAGCGTCAGACACGCGTGACAAATATCCGTCGCAGTGACAACATCTGGCGCCTGGAAGCTGAAGGCGAGCCGGTTGACGGCGCCTTTGATGTGCTGCTGCTAAACGCACCAGGGCCACAGACGGCGGAACTCACCGCTGCATTCCCGGACTTCTGTACGAAAGTGCAACAGGCGGAGATTGCACCGTGCTGGGCCGCGATGGTTGCGTTTAAGGAACCACTGCCGTTGCCGTATAACGCAGCATTTGTGGAAGGTTCGCCCCTGTCCTGGATCGCCCGCAACAGCAGCAAACCGCAGCGTTCGACAAAGTACGACTGCTGGGTGCTACACGGCAGCCCGGAGTGGTCGCAGCAGCATCTGGAACAGACGCGGGAGGAAGTCCTGCCCGCGCTGCTGGACGCTTTCTGGCAGGCGACGGGCCTCGACGCGGCGCCGCACGCAGCCGCATCGGCGCATCGCTGGCGGTATGCACTTCCCGTAGAGCCGCTGGATGAACACTGCCTGTTCGACGGCGAACTGCAACTGGGCGCCTGCGGCGACTGGTGCGGCGGGCCGCGTGTAGAAGGCGCCTATCTCAGCGGGCTGGCGCTGGCGGAGAAAGTGCTGGGCTAAGAAAAAAACGCAAGCGGAACCGGTGTGGTTGCGCTTGCGTTGGTGTGCCAGTGGCTGATGCTACGACTGCGGGAGTTAGAAGGGAGGGGTGACTCCCCTCACCCTAACCCTCTCCCCAGAGGGGCGAGGGGACGTGGTTTTAACCTGTTGTCAGCGGTATAGGGTTTCCGTTGACCAATGGCTTTAGGCGATTTCGGGCACTTCGTAGCCAGAGCGGTATTGCCGCTTGAGGAATTCGTTGGCCATCTCTGCATATTCGCCGGTGAACACTTCTTTCTCAACGTCAACCGTCAGCACGGGGCTGAGTTTGATTTGAGGGTTCTCAATGTTCATGCGATGCGAAGCAAGGTGAGCCTGGGTTTCTTCCAGCAGGCTGCTCCATACGCCACGGTCGCCGCTGACTTCCTTCGCCGCTTTGTGCGAGAAGGTTTTGCCGGCGCGGTAGGCGATGTTGGCCAAGTTGCACCAGCCGGTCGAGAGGTGGCCCACTTCGACGTCGGTGTTCAGCGAAGAAGCATCGCGCGAACGGACGGCGTCGATAAAGTTCTGCTGATGCAGCATGTTACCGCCGAGGCCCTTGAACGTCTTAATCAGCTTGCCATCTTTATCAAACGCTTTGGCTCCACCACGCTGACCTTCCAGGCGGCCGCCTTCACAGTAGGCGATGTAACCGCTACCAGGGCCGGGATGCTTGGCGTTGGGCAGATTGCTAAGGCCGATCACGACGGGGATTTCGCCGGTATCGAAGTAGACGAAGTGCACATTCGGCGTGTTGCCCGCGTCGTTCCAGACTACGCGTCCACCGCCGCCGACGATGCGCTTCGGCAGGCTGACTTTGTCCTGGAACACGTTGTTGCGCAGGTCGTCCAGCACATGCACGCCCCAGTTGCCCATTTCGCCAGAGCCGGTGTTCCAGTCCCAGTGCCAGTCATAGTGCAAAGAGTCCCGGTAAAGCGGCTGCTTCTGAGCCGGGCCGAGCCATGCTTCGTAATTGATCTTCGGATCAACGGTCAGCGGGCTGGAGCGTTTGCCGATGGCGCCACGTCTGCCGTAGCGGTTGACGCGGGCTGACAGGATATTGCCGAGCGCCTTTTCTTTGTGCAGGAAGTTTTTGATTTCCGCCTGCATCGGATCAGAACGTTGTTGCGTACCGACCTGGCAGATGCGTTTGTACTTCCGCGCCGCGGCGACGGTCTGCTGACCTTCCCACTGGCTGTGCGAAAGCGGCTTCTCGACGTAAACATCTTTGCCGGCTTCCATCGCGCGGATCGCGGCTAGGCAGTGCCAATGGTTACAGGTGGCAATGACGACCGCGTCGATGCTTTTGTCCGCCAGCAGTTTGTCCATCTCCGCATACTTGCGTGCCTTCGGGAAACGTCGCCCCATCGGCCCCACGCGACCAGGATCGGGGTCGTACAGCCCGGTGACATTCACACCGCTGATTTTCCCGAAGTAGTTCATCAACTGGCCGCCGCGTCCACCGCAACCAATCAGACCGATGTTGACCGCATCATTCGCAGCTGCAAACAGCTGGGATGAAGAGGTTGCGAGGATCGCGCCTGCGGCGACGCCCGACTGGATAAACCTACGGCGGTTCAAAGCTGTGTTGCCTGGTTTCATATCAGAGTAGCTTCCCTGGTTTTAAGAAAGGTAAGAGCAATCCTTCATTGTAGCGGTAAAAGACTGCGGCTTACAAAGATTTTGCGACGTGTTATTTCGCAATGCAGTACAGATGACTATCGGAGCGGATGAGCATCTGGCCGTTACTGATGGCCGGCGTTGCGTTGAAGTCTGTGTTGTCGCCTGCAAATTTGTTCTGGGCAAGTTGCTCGAATTCAGGCTTGGCGGCAAAGACGAAGACGCCGCTACGGCGGCTCGGCACATAAAGCTTACCACCTGCCAGAACGGGTGATGCGTAAAACGGCCGCCCGCCGCCAGAAACGCCGCGCAACCGCTCGCGATATACGGACTCGCCCGTTTTTGCCGACGTGCAGTTCGCGTAGCCCCGGTCGTCCACCCAGTACAGGTGGCCCTGGTAAAGCAGAGGTGTAGCCACGTAAGAGCTGTTACGTGTGCTCCAGACTGTGTTATCTTTCGTCACATCTTTACTGCCGCCCGTACGGATGGCCACGCTGCCCGAAGACTGAAAACCACCAAACGCGTACACCACGCCGTCGCCGGCCACGACACTCGGGCTGAGATTACCGGTTAACCGGGTTTCGGCGTACCAGTTGAGTTTGCCGTTGTCCGGATTCAATGCCCAGACCTCGCCCGGCACACCAATCACCAGTTCCTCTTTGCCCCCGGTTGTTTTCACCAGGGTAGGCGTGCCGTAAGCCAGTTCCAGGGAATTGGCCTTCGCCTTCCACACTTCTTTGCCGTCAGCCTTGTTCAACGCATAGATCGTGCGGCTTTCTTCGGCGGCGTTGACAATGACGGTATTTTTGTAGAGCGTCAGGCTGGCTGCAGAGCCCCAACGGCGGTTACTGGAACTGGTGCCTACGCCGGTCTGCCACAGTTGCTTGCCCTCGAAATCGAAAGCAAAGACGCCCGATTTGCCGAAGAAGGCGAACACATGCTTCCCATCGGTCACCGGCGTATTGCTGGCGTATCCATGCTCATTGATAAAGCCGCGGTAAGCGTCTTCGGGCGTGACGGTTTCAATCGTTTTCTGCCAGGCGATTTTCCCGGTGTCGCGGAGCACACAAACCAGGTAACGCACCACATCGTTTCCCGTGCCTTTGTAGCAGGTCAAAAAGATATGATTGCCTGACACCACGGGGCTGGAAGAACCGGCGCCGGGAAGCGAAGTCTTCCACTTCAGATGCTTCGTGTCGCTGAATTCGACAGGCAGCACCGTCTCGCTACTGATGCCAGAGCCGCCAGGTCCACGGAAGCGGGTCCAGTCTTCCGCCGCTACCCAGGCGGAGCAGTGTACTAAAGCGGTCAGCAGCGTAACGGCCATCAGCGGACGATTCATATTAGGTGATCCCAGTCGAACAGTGGACAGATGAAAGCGCAAAGCGACACCTGTTGAACGTCCAAACCGCCCAGAAGTTGCGGATGATTCCCGCCATGCCGGTTCAGTTCGCATCCAGAAACTGCTGAACCTGCACGAAATCGCGGACCAGTCGTTCGCGCGGATGATGCGCATCTACGCCCAGATCTGCGGCCAGTTGCAACGCCGCGGTGGCGTAATGCGTCGCAGTGTCTGCATCGCCTGTTGTTGCTGCCGCTTGGGTGGCGACCGCTAGGAAATGCAGGTATTCCACGGAATGACTTACGCCCATCGCCCGGTATTCGTCAATCGCCTGCTCCATCAACTGACTGGCGTGCGAAGCATCGCCTTGGGCCAGGGCGATGCCGGCGCGTTCGGCCATATCGATTGCCAGTTGCTGCCGGTTGCCGCTTTCGCGATGGAAGGGTTCCGCCGTATCGAGCAAGCCCACGGCTGCTTGCAGATCACCCAGGGCGGCAGTGCTTACGGCACGGTTGCTGAGATTGATGGCTCGCGCCGCGTCGTTCTTCAGTTGCCCGTTGATGGCTTCCGCCTCGGTGAAGCAGTGAATCGCTTCGGCGTGCTTTCCTACATCGGCCAGCGCCAGCCCCTCGTTACCACGATTCACAGCCACACCACGCAGATCGCCCATCCGCCGCGACATTGCTTGCGCCTGCTGATACTTGGCAATCGCCGCATCGTACTGCCCTTCCTCAGCCAGCACCGTGGCTTGCCCCGCCAGTGCCAGATGCGTGAGGCGCCAGTCTCCACGTCTGCGTGCGAAGAGTTCGGCCTCTTCAAAGCGGGCCGTCGCCTGCGCGAATTCGCCGTGCACACGCAGCACATGCGCCTGCTGCCGTAGTATCTGCGCCAGCCCTGCCTCGTTGCCGCTGGCCGAGGCGAGTGATCGTGCATGTTCGTAGTACGAAAGCGCCAGCGGATAATCTCCCTCACGCCACGCCACAACGCCTTGGCTGGTCAGCGACCGCACCAGTCCCGTCTGCCAACCGGCCGTAGTCGCATGCTCCTGAGCTTCAACAAACAGCTCCCGCGCTTCACGCAGTTCGCCCCGCGCCGCGAGAATATCCCCCAGACGCCACAGCGCCGCAGAGAGATCTTCTGCAACACCTGCCTGCCGCGCGGCAGCGACAGCGTTAGTTGCCGACTGCGACGCTTTATCCCACTGCCCACACGACTGGCAGGCGTGAGCCAACGCCGTGAGAAGCTTCGCACGATATTCCTCCGGCGCCGCCAGCACGGCTTCCAGCCGCTCGACCCGCTGCTCCACCCGGCCGCGGATGCCAAACGGCTCATCCAAGGCCAACGCGATGCGGGCCGCGGTTTCAACGTCCGGCGCCATGCCTGCTGCTGGTTGCATTGCGCGGGCATAGATCGCCAGGGCGTTGTCCGCCTCAGCAATTACGCGGTCGATCGCTTCCACATCATCCGCTGTATTCAGCCGCGACGACCATGCTTCAAGATAGGAGACAAAGTAGTCGCTCGCCCGGGCATCGAGCGCTTCAAGCTGCTCAGAGCTAAAAGCGGCGTGCAGCCGCTGGCGGCCGAATTCGCTGATCGTCTGATACATCTGAAACCGCGGTCCGCCCGGTGTATCAACCACGCGGATCAGGCATTGTTCGCAGAGGCTTTGCAGTGTATCCAGCACCGTTTCTTCACCGGCGCCGTCCGCTGCATCCGTCAGATCGCGGGCCAGTAAAATCGCTTCCGCCGCTACCAGCGAGAGGCCGCCCGGCATGTAGGCCGCTTGCAGAAACACGCTTCGCTGGACCGGGTCAAGCAGATCAAAGCTCCACTCAATGGCGCCCGCCATCGTCTGTTGCCGCCGCGGCAGGTCGCGCCGCGTTGAGCGTAGGAAGTTCAGGCGGTCGTCCAGTTTTTTTAGCACCTGTTGCGGTTGAAGCAGTTTGCACCGGGCAGCGGCAAGTTCAATCGCCAGCGGTACGCCCTCCAGCCGGTGACAGATATCCGCCAGGGTCGAAGCATTGTCGCCAGTCAGCGTAAAACCCTTTCGCACCTCGGCAGCACGCTGGACGAAGAGTTGCACGCTTTCGATGGAGCCAATCGCCTCGACGTCCAGCGTCTCCATCGCGGTGTCAGGGATTGGCAGCGGTGCGATCTCGATTTCGCGTTCATCCGCCAGCCCAAGCGGTCCCCGGCAGGTCGCCAGCATGCTGATATGCGGCGCCGCCTTCCGCCAGACCGCGACGGTGCTTGCCGCGTGCTGAACGACCTGTTCGAAGTTATCAAGAACCAGCAGCAACGGCGGCCGGTATTCCAGCACCTGCGATACCTTTTCAACCGGCGTCGCCTCGCCTGTCAGAGGCGTCTGCAAGGCTTCAAGCACGGCGTTGGCGATGCCTGCTGCGGTGTCAACGTTCGCCAGTTCCACCAGCCAGCAGCCGCCGGGGAAACTTGCCTGCAACTGCCGGGCAGCCTCAACGCTCAGCCGCGTCTTGCCCATACCGCCCGGGCCAGACAAGGTGACCAGGCGGCCACGGGCAGTTTCGCGCAGTGCGGTGGTGATTTCAGAAAGCTCGCGTTGCCGCCCGACAAATTCACCCGGCAGGTGCGGTAGATTTCCGGCGCCCGTGCCAGCATCGCCCGCGGGCGGTCCGGCGCCGTAATCCAGCAGGTCGGCGGCCAGTTCCGCCGCGGTGGCGTACCGCTGCGTTTTATCTTTCGCCAGGCACCGCTGACAGATACCGGCAAGCTGAGGCGGAACCGGCGCACCGTTTCGATGGAGAGGCGGCGGCGGTTCTCGCAAGATAGCCGCGAAGGTATCGCCCACATCGCCAACGAAGGGCCGCTGACCGCACAGCAATTCGTAAAGAACAACGCCCAGGCTCCAGATATCCGCCCGCTGATCCACCACATCCTCTTCGCCGCGTATCTGCTCGGGCGCCATGTAGGCAGGCGTGCCGGAAACACCCGGCGATTGCTGATCCAGAGGCGTCGCCAGACCGAAATCCACCACAAACGGCTGGCCCTGCTGATCGATGAGAATGTTGGCTGGCTTGATGTCCCGGTGCACCAGCCCGGCTTCGTGCGCTGCATGCAACGCAGTGGCAACCGTCGCCACCATATGCGCCGCTTCAACCAGTTCCAGAGATCCCGCCATCAGTTGCTGCGCCAGCGACCGGCCGCGGATCAATTCGGAAACGATGTACTGCGTGCTATCATCCGCCACCACGTCGTACACGCGGACAATGTTGGGATGCTGCAACCGTGCGGCCAGACGTGCTTCGCGCAGGATCGAAGAAAAATCGCCCCGCGCTGCAATCCGCGGATGCGGTGTCTTAACGGCAACCTCCCGCTGCAACTGCGGATCAAACGCCGCGTAAACCGCACCAAAGGCGCCAAAGCCAATTAGCCGGTCCGCGTGGTAACGCCCGATGCTCAGTTGCTGCGGCGCCGGCGGCCAATCACTGTCGCCGGGCTGTTCACCGATAGAACCTGGACGCGTGGATGGCGCTGCAACGCCCTGCGTGTCCATCTGCAACGTCGCAGCAGCGGCGATGCGTCGCCCGATTCCGGCGTCTGGCTGACGCAGTTCCACGGCGAATTGCGGGAACCGGCCGGGCAATTCTTCGCGGCTGGGCGAATCGCCCCATCGCCATCGCAGTTCAAATTCTTCGCAGATCAGATCGACCGATAATTGCAACGCCGGCAACTGTTCCGCGTACGTTTCGAGCAGCGGCGGCCGCGGCGCATTCGTCTGCTGCCGCCACTCCCGCCAGTTGTATTCCAACTCAATACGGACCAGTTCATCCAGCAGACCGCTATCTGCTTGCTGCTCTGCGGGCAACAACGCGACAAACGCCTTCAGATCGACGCCGCCTTGCTGACGCTGCTGCTCGAACCGGTCGAGCACGCGTTCAATATCAATCTGAAACCAGTCGTCAGAATCCATAGCTTGTTTCAGATGAATCTTTCACTTGATCTACACGCCGTCTTCGCGCAATTCTTCAATCCGCGCCCGCAGGCGGTCTTTCACCTTGGTCAACACGCGACGCACTGTGCGTTCAGAGCGTGATACCAGCTCGGCGATTTCGGTAAATTCATAGGCCTGAATGCGGTAGTCGACCATCTGGCGTTGAATTTCGTCCATCCCCGACGTGATCCGCTCCATTTCTTCCAGCACTTCCAGAGCCGCGTCGGGGCCGGGTTCACTGGCCAGGAAATCGAACGCCGTGCCGGAACTTGTCTCCGGGGAAACCGCTTTGCGGAAATTGCGCTTGGCGGTGGAATGGTGTTCCACCTTCTGCCGCACTTTGTTCATGGTGATGGCTGCCAGTAGCGGCCAAAGGTCGCCATTTTCGCTCACCGTGTATGCGCCTTCACCCGCACCACGGAAAAAGCTGCTTAAAGCCGACTGCACAACATCTTCCGCATCCAACCTCCTCCCCAGTTGGGGGGAAATCCGCTGTTGCGCCAGACGGATCAGCCGCCCGACATGCTGCTGATACAGCAACGCGGCCGCCTCCTGGTCGCCCTGCTGGACGCGTTGCAGCAGCGACTGGGCGCTGGGCAGTTCATCGTCGGATTTAGCCATTTGCGTCCGTTTTTAACAACTTTTGAGCGAACTTTTCACGGTCTATGGTTAGTTTGCCACAAGACAACGCGTGTTTATCTATCTTTTCGTAGATATTTGCCAACTGGTTGAACCTTTTCATCCTGCGAGGCAACCCACATACCTGACCATCATTTATGAGGGTGATTTCGCATGCGTCCGCCCCACGATTATGGTTACAATGAGGTTCTGCCGGCCAGTTCCTGATTGCACCGTTCCGCCGAGGATTTCCGCAGTGCCACAATCCATACGCGAAATCGCCGACGAGTATTTCAGTCGCATTCATCGTGCAGCACTGGTGCTCACCGGAAATCCGTGGGACGCCGACGACCTGGCTCAAGAGACATTCCTCGCCATATCCAATCAGATTAATCAGTTTCGCGGCGAAAGCAGCATTTACACCTATTTATACGGGATATTGCTAAACCTGGACCGCCGGGAGCGCAGACGCCACGGCATGCGGCGGAAGAAACTACAAGTTTTATGGGATAACGAGCCGGGGGGAGCCGGCACAACACCACCGGCCGAAGCAGCAATTGAAGCTGCCGAATGGAAAAAAAGCCTTTGGGCCAAAGTGGCGCAGCTTCCCGATGGACAACGTCAGACACTGGTGTTGCGGTTCAGTGAAGGTCTGCGATACGAAGAGATCGCCCGCGTGCTGGACTGCCCGCTTGGCACCGTCAAGTCGCGGATTTATCACGGCCTTGCCGGACTGAAACGTCTTCTGGAAGCTGAGGGCGACACCCTTAAACAGCTTCCAGCATTTCCTCAAGAGGATATCAACCATGCGGTTTAATCCGCGTATTATCCACGACGAAGAAGAGACCTGTGGCATGTTCGCCACAGACGTCGACGAGCGCGCGTTCGAAGAAAGCCTGCCCGATGGCTTCGCCGAACTTGCTGCGCAACTTGGCGAAGATGCAGATATGCTCCACCAGCGCTTTCCACCAGAGACGACCGAACACGCAGCGGTGAACCATTCGCCGCGGCAGACACAGCCGCAGCGCGCTCGCGGAATCGCCCGGCGGGCGGCAGCATGGACAGGAGCCGTGGCGGCGTTTGCCGGAGTGGCGCTCATTGGATGGATGGCGGCGCTGCATCATCACAGTGTTACGCCAGCACAACCTTCGTTCGCAAAGTCGCCCGCTTCTGGTCCGGCGCCAACCCAGGTGGTCACCATTCCATCCAGCGTCGCGGCAGAGGAACGAATCAGCCGTCCGGCGCCGGTGACGCGCGTCGCGTTCGCCCCATCATCTGACGGTCGTGTATCCCCCGCCGAAGCGGCCGGCAGCAATGCGGCAGTAGACGCTCCCGCAGTACCAGGCTTTTTGAAGGATGTGTCGGCGCCAGAGCTTGAAGCGTTGTATGACCTGTGGGAACAGGATGGGCCAAGTGAAATGAAGATCTCAATCTGAATTTCCTGTTGAGGTCAGCCGATGTCGCGTCATTGTTACCTGCTATCCACAATCGCCCTTTTCATGCTGTTAGCCAACAGCACGCAAAGCCGCGCGCAGGAATCGTTCGCCGGAGTGGCGAAAGCGCTGCAAGCTTCGACCGTGACCTTGCGGGTCACCCCATCGGCCAACAAAACGCCCACGCTGGAAAACGCAGACAAGCAGCCCGCGCCGCCCAAAGTCACCGTCTTCTCCGGCGTATGTCTTGGCAATGGTGTCGTGGTCACGCCGCTATTTGCCGCCACCAGTTCCAGTATCCGCATCACAATTCCCGGCGGCGCCCAGGCAACCGCCGATCCGCTGGTGCTGGATCAGCATTCGGGCCTGGCACTGCTTAAGATGAGCGACACCGAAACACCTGGTGTGAAGCTTGCGGCCGAGCTGCCAGAGGCAGGCGAATGGGCCATCAGCGGGGCAGGGTGGGGCCCGGAAAAAGCCGTCGTGTCGTTAGGCGTTGTCGCTGGCGTCAACCGCGCGATCTCCGGCGCCAACTATCCGCCGCTCATTCAGCTTGATCTTCGCACTGCCGAAACCTCAAGCGGCGCCGGCGTTGCCAACCGCAAAGGCGAACTAACGGGCATCATCGTCGCAGCGGAAGATCCACGCGTAAAACGCGGCTGGACCTACGCTGCGCCCGCATCACACATCCAGCGCATGCTGCGGGCTTTAAAAGCCCACCAGTTGAAGCACCACGATCTTACCGCCCAGGCGGACGACAAGACACCGGCCCCCAGCAAAGTGCTGGTGATTCAGCGACGGCGGCCCGTTGTGGGTGTTGTTCTGGGGGGAACGGCGGAAGGCGCCGTTGTCGTCGAACGGGTGAAGGCAGGCAGCCCGGCGGCAGCTGCGGGGCTGGTCGTCGGCGATGAATTAATTGCCGTCGATGGTGTGAATGTGCGGTCGGTTTATCAGGCGGTTCGTCCCGTGCTGTTCAAACAACCCGGCGATGAAATGCACTATACCGTGCAACAGAACGACACGGTCCGCACGCTGCGGGTCGTATTAGGTGGCGGCGTGCTGCTGCCACCGGCGCCTAGCGTAGAGCTTGCCAGCTATGTGCAGCCACGCGTCGTGGTTGAATCACCCGGCCCCATCAAACCCGGCGCTCAGATCGCCGAAGTCTCCAAAGGCCCTGCTGACGAACCTGCCGCCGCTCCGGCAGAGCCTGCCGCCACTGCCGACGAGAAGATCGCGCTGCTGCAAAAGGCGATCGACGGCTATCGCAACGCACTGGTCTTCTTTCAGGGCAAACTGGTTCGCGAGAAACAAGCCCGCACAGAAACCACCAAGCGGATGGAGCAGCTCGAAGCAGAGATTAAAGATCTGAAAAAACAACTGGACGAAGTGCAGCCGTAGGGCGTCCGATCCGCGCGTCTCTACGAAAGCAAACCGCAGGTGAATTCAAAGCATCGCCCTTTAACTCTGTCGCTGGCATGCATCGCGCTGGTGCTGCCGACCTTCGTCACCTTTGTCTATTTCGTCGCGCTCGCTGGACAACCACCTTGGTTAACGCAAACGGCGTACAGCGTGGGCAAGGCGGTTCAGTTCCTGCTGCCTGTCTTCTGGCTCTGGATGGTCGGACGGGATCAATTAAGCGCCTGGCCGCATCGCCCCGCGCGAGGTGTCGGAATAGGCGCCGCGTTCGGCGCATTAACCACGGCGGCGATGCTGGGCGGTTACTTTCTGATCCTCAAACCGGCAGGTTTCTTTTCCGCAGCCCGGGAGCCGATCTTGCAGAAGGTGCAGGACATGGGCGTTGATTCGCCAATGGCGTTTATTGCACTGGGGATTGGCTACGCGGTGGTGCATTCGCTGCTGGAGGAATATTACTGGCGGTGGTTTGTGTTTGCCCGGCTTCGTAGTTTCTTACCGTTGAAAACCGCAGCCGTTGTTTCCAGCGCGGGATTTATGGCGCATCATGTGATTATCGTGGGCGTTTACTTCGGCTACTTCGCGCCTGCCACCTGGTTGCTTGCCTTATGTGTAGGCGTGGGCGGTCTGGTATGGGCGTGGCTGTATGAGCTAACGCGGTCATTGGCGGGGCCGTGGCTAAGCCATCTGATGATCGACGCTGCGATTTTTGCCATTGGCTACGATCTCGTTTTTCACGCATAGGAACTTCGGTTTGGCTTCCGCACTTTATCCGCTCCGTTTCCGTCCGCTATTCCGCGAATACATCTGGGGCGGGCGCCGTCTTGAAACGATGCTCGGCAAGTCACCCGGCGACGGCGACACCATTGCCGAAAGCTGGGAAGTTGTCGATCACGGCGCCAGTCAGAGCGTGGTGAACGACGGCCCTCTGGCTGGAAAAACCTTAAGTGAACTCTTAGGCGAATACGGCCCGCAGATGCTGGGCAGACACTACCCGCAGGAACGCTTCCCGCTGTTATTCAAATTCCTGGATTGCAACCGCGACCTCTCTGTGCAGGTGCATCCGGACGACGAAGGCGGCGCCAAGCTGGACCCGCCCGACCTGGGCAAAACAGAAGCATGGGTCATCCTGCATGCTGAACCCGGCGCCAAACTGTACGCAGGACTAAAACGCGGCTTTGACCGGCAGGCGTTCGAGCGGGAAATCAACCGCGGCGCCACCGAACTATGCCTGCACAGCTTCGAGCCAGCGGCAGGCGACTGCATCTTCATCCCCGCCGGTGTGGTGCACGCCTTGGGCGCCGGGCTGGTCGTTGCAGAAATTCAGCAGGCAAGCGATACGACCTTCCGCCTGTTCGACTGGAACCGCACCGGCGCCGACGGCAAGCCGCGCGAACTACATATCGAGCAGGGCCTCGACGCCATCGATTACGAGCGCGGCCCGGTGGACGCCGTGGATCCAGTGCCAACTTCTGACACTACCGTCGAACAGCTCGTCAGTTGCGATAAGTTCATCCTCAACCGCCGGACGCTCAGCAGCGAGAACAACCGCTTCACAACAGGCGAAGACCGCTTTGAAATCTATACCGTGCTGGATGGCGAAGTAGAAGTTAGCGGCATCGACGCCCCCCTCGGCAAAGGCAGCGTATTCTTCATCCCCGCAAGTGTCGACGCCGCCATCAGCAGCGACGCCGCCACATTGCTTGAGATGCATCTGCCATAGACATCAAGCCGCCGCCACCTACGCCACGTTACCTGCCGGGCCGGTCTCGTCCGATGCGTCGCCGGCTGGTTTCGGTTTGAAAGCGTCTTCCTTTTCGACCCGGGTGATGGTCGCGGTGGAAGTATCGATCTTGCCCAGCGCTTTGGCGGGCAGGCGGCAGTGGATGACGACGGTTTCGTCGTTGAAATCCTGCGAGAAGACTTCGCCACGGTCGGCAATGTACGCCATCAGCTTGCCGTTGCTGACGCTGGTTTCAATCTTCGCCTCGATAAACGCGCGGCTCAGCGCGTCGCTGACGGCGATGGAGAACCGCTCGAAGCCCGCCTGCGTGTGCGCGCTGATGGCAATCGAATTCGGATAGCGGTTCAGGATGCCATCCAGGCGTGAAGGCGTTTCGATCTGGTCGATTTTATTGACGACCAGCAGCGTATCCTTCTCTTCAATGCCCAGTTCTTCCAGCACCGCGTAGACAGCCGTGATCTGGTCGAACACGGCAGGGTTGCTGCCATCGGCCACATGCACCAGCAGGTCGGCGTGCCGGGCTTCGGCCAGCGTGGCTTTAAAACTGGCAATCAGCTTATGCGGCAGATCGCGGATGAAGCCGACGGTGTCGCTCAGCAGCACCGGTCCCCAGTTCGGCAGATGCCAGCGCCGCGTGCGGGTGTCGAGCGTGGCGAAGAGTTTATCTTCGGCGAACACGTCGGCCCCGGTCAGGGCGTTCATCAAGGTGCTCTTGCCCGCATTGGTGTAGCCCACCAGCGAAACGGTGCGGGTTTCCTTGCGGCCCGCGACCTGGCGTTCTTTGCGGAGTTCGATTTCTTTTAGTTCGCCGCGGAGGTCCGAGATACGTTTCTCAACAAGCCGCCGGTCGACTTCCAGTTGCTTCTCACCGGGACCACGCATACCGACGCCCATCTTCAAACGCGACAGGTGCGTCCACATCCGTTTGAGTCTTGGCAGCGAGTATTCAAGCTGCGCCAGTTCGACGGCCAGCCGGGCTTCGTACGTGCGGGCGTGCGTGGCGAAGATGTCTAAGATCAGCTCCGTGCGGTCCAGCACTTTCACGCAGACGGCCTGCTCAAGGTTGCGGATCTGAGCGGGTGAAAGGTCGTTATCGAAGATCACCATGTCGGCTTCGCGGCTTTCGACAAACAGCCGCAGTTCTTCGACTTTTCCTTTGCCGATATAAGTGGTCATATCGGGGCGGTCACGGCGTTGTGTCATTTCGCCGACGATGTTGGCGCCAGCCGTGGTGGCCAGGCCGTGCAATTCCGCGAGCGGATCGTCGATAATCACATTGCCGTCGATATTCACGCGGACCAGAATGGCCGATTCGTTGTCTACGCCTTGCTTTCGTTCGGTATCGTGCACGTTGTGCGGGTTCCTCCGGGGTTGGTTAGCAGCTTTGGACCTGCCGGCGATGGTTGCAGTAGTAATGATGGCTCCTCCTGGCGGAGTCGCCAGGGGCGTCTACCACCATAATCTATTTTTGTGCCTTGCCCGGGCTGTGTACACCCTGAATTCTGGCAGGCCGCTGAAATCACAACGCAAACGCCGTCCGCTCCCGGGTTATGAAGCGGACACTCTCTGCCCGCGGCGGGTTCACCCCAGCTGGCGCCACGCCTCGCGTAGCAGCCGGCAGATGCTATAAACGCGGTTGAAACCACGGCAATCTGGCAACATCAAACGACTTACACGCAACGGCAGAAGAAACAGGCATGAGCAGCCCGGAAACCCTAGTCGAGCTTTTCGCAGAACGTGTTGCCGGAAACCCACAGGGCGAAGCACTACTGTTCCGCAGCGGCGATAGCTTCACCTCTCTGACCTGGAACGAGATTCAGCAGCGCGTGCTGCAGGTGGCCGCGGCGCTGGTTTCGGCTGGTCTGCAAGCGGGCGACCGCGTGGTGCTGCTTTCAGAGAACCGCTGGGAATGGGTTGTCTGCGATCTGGCAATCCAGTTTGCCTGCGGCGTTAATACGCCGGTCCACGCCTCGCTAACCGCCCCGCAGATCGCCTTTCAGATTGCAGGCAGCGGCGCCCGCTTCGTGCTGTTCTCCACCGCAGAGCAGCAGGAGAAACTGGCGGCGGCAGCGGGCGAGTTGTCCGGCGAAATCACCTTCATCAGCTTTGAGCCATGCGCTGACATCAACGGCGCCGCGGTGCAGACGCTGCACGAATTCGCACTGGCTGGAACCGCAGATGAAGCGCGTTTAGACGCGGTGAAGCAGCGTGCACTCGCGGAAGTGAAACCCGCTTCACTCGCGACGATTCTGTACACTTCCGGCACCACCGGGGAGCCGAAAGGTGTGATGCTTTCGCAGCAGAATCTGCTGAGCAATACCCGCGGTCTGGTGGAGTTGTTTGAGGAAGGCAATGCGGATCTGCGTGTAAACTTTCTTCCGCTGAGCCATATTTTTGCACGGACCTGCGACCTGTATTCGTGGATTATCCGCGGTTCGCGGATGGGGCTGGCTACTTCACGCGAGAGTGTGATCCCCGATTGCCAGGCGTTGCAGCCGACCATCCTGATCGGCGTTCCGTACTTTTTCGAACGCGTGCACCGGCATCTGACTGAAAGCGGAAACGCCAGCACGCCGGGCATTCTAAAACAGCTACTGGGCGGCAGGATCAAGCTCTGCTGCAGCGGCGGCGCGGCTTTGCCTGAACGGCTGTTTGATTACTACCAGTCGCAGGGCGTCCCACTGTTGCAGGGCTACGGGCTGACCGAAACTTCGCCTGCCATTACCGCCACGCCGCAGCACGACCCGCAGCGCGGCAGCAGCGGCAAGCCGCTTCGCGATGTCGAAGTCTGCATTGCCCCAGACGGCGAAGTGCTGGCCCGCGGCCCAAACCTGATGCAGGGCTATTACCAGAACGAAACAGCCACTGCCGAAGCGATCCGCGATGGCTGGCTGCACACCGGCGACCTGGGCCGCATCGACGACAACGGGCATCTATATATCACCGGTCGACGGAAAGAAATCATCGTTACTTCGGGCGGAAAGAATGTCGCGCCGGCGCAGGTTGAATCGCTGCTGACCGCTTCGCGGTTCATTGCGCAGGCGTTCGTCACCGGCGACAATCAGCGGTATCTTACGGCGCTGATCGTGCCCGACCCGGATACGCTGCGGGCCGCTATTATCCAGCAGGGCATTCCCGTTACCTCGCGGGAGCAGGCGCTGGTGCACCCGCAGGTGCGCGAGATTTACCAGGGTGAAATCGCCCGTTGCCTGGCAGACCTTTCGCACTACGAACAGGTGCAGCAGTTCACGCTAATAGGCCGCGGCTTTACCGTGGAAACCGCGGAATTGACGCCCAAGCTAAGCCTCCGCCGCAAGCAGATCGAAGCGAATTTTGCGGCGGAGATCAAAGCCATGTATGAAGCTTGATTACCGCTCGGTCGCCATCTTTTGGAACAGGTCGTAGCGGGCTTTCATTTCCACTAGGCTATCGTTGCCGAACTTCTCCACCAGTGCATTAGCGATCTCGAAGGCGACGACGTTTTCCAGAATAACACTGGCCGCGCTCACAGCGCAGACATCGCTGCGTTCATAATCAGCGCGTTCTGCTTCTTTGGTCTCCAGGTTGATGGAGTCGAGGCCCTTGCGGAGCGTGCTGATCGGCTTCTTCGCCGCGCGGATCACCAGTGGCTGGCCGTTGGTCATACCGGCTTCCAGACCGCCCGCGTTGTTGCTGGGGCGGGAGTAGCCAAGGCTGGGGCTGTCCTTCTGCGATTCGTCGTAGTGAATCGGGTCGTGCACCTGCGAACCGGGCAGGCGGGCTGCTTCGAAGCCCAGACCGATCTCGACACCTTTGATCGCTTGCACAGCCATCACGGCCGCAGCGAGTTTGCCGTCTAGCTTGCGGTCCCACTGCGCGTGCGTGCCGAGGCCGAAGGGCAGACCTTCGACGCGGATCTCGAGGACGCCGCCGAGCGTATCGCCCGCTTTGCCGGTCTTGTCGATCAGTTCTTTGATCTCAGCATCGCGGCTGGGGTCAAGCGAATAGACAATGCTCTCGTCGCGCAGCTGGCGTTGTTTTTCGATGGAGGCAGGCTGCGGCGGAATCTTCACTCCGCCGAGTTCCACCACGTAGCCGATGGTCTGGATGCCGAACTGCCGTAGCAGCTGCTGGGCGACGCCGCCGGCAGCGACGCGGACGGTGGTTTCGCGGGCACTGGCCCGTTCGAGGATGCCGCGGATGCTGCCGAGAAACTTGACGGCGCCGGTCAGGTCGCCGTGTCCGGGGCGTGGACGTTGTAGATCGTCCAGCCGTTCCAGCTTGTAGTCGCGGTTAATAACTTGCAGTGCGATGGGGCTGCCGAGCGTGACGTTGCGCCAGACGCCGGTCAGAATTTCGACCTTATCGGTTTCGATCCGCATCCGTCCGCCACGGCCATACCCGCCCTGACGACGTTTAAGTTCGTTATCGATCGAACCGGTTTCCAGCTCGACGCCGGCGGGAAACCCATCGATCATGGCAACCATCGTTTTGCCGTGCGATTCGCCGGCAGTCCAGTAACGTAACATGCAAAATCAACGTAAAAGGCGGGAAATGAATGTGATTACTCATTCTATCCCGCCTGCAAAATTGACGATAGCCTTGGCTCAGGGACCGTAGCCAAGATTACGTTCAATATCCCGCGCCCGTTGATCGATACCGCTACCCGGATGCGTTGCCTCTCCACGTCGCACGTCTTTGGTCCAGTTAAAACTCTCACCGTAACCCGGACCGGAAAAATCAAACGTATGCGGAGACAGGCAGCCCGCAATGCTCACGACCAGCAGAATGCTCGAAGCGACAAAACCGAAGTTAAGAAAAGCACCACGTCCTTGATACATCTGGTTCCTCGCGCAGCATATGTGGAAAAGAGAACAGCAAAGAGGGCCGCGCCCCTTAAGAGCCAGATGTCTTTTACAGGAACCACGCCCAGAGTCCAGATCAATTTCCGCAGATGGAAAAAGGTTACGGATAAAGAATCTGGGAGGGCCATGCGAATACGCTAATCGTTAGCACGCGACGACGTTCGAGGGACAGAACACGGCTACTGGCCGGCCGCGTCCACCGTCATCTGGTGATTTTCAGCCGCCTAATCGCTTCGGCGATCTTATCTCCTTCAACCTCATGCTGTCGCAGATAGCTTGTAGGGTTGTCACAGTAAGCTGTAATCAGCCGGGCGATGAAACGGCGTCCGGCGAAAGTGTCGTGCAGTTCTGGATACCGTTTTAAGAACAAGGGAAGCAAGCGGATGGCTTCGGCAGCGACCAGTTTCATCCGCTCATCCGTGACATCGGACGATGGCGAGGCAGCAATAAGAAACTCTGGCTGCGCTGAGTCCAGGTAAAACGCAATTCCTTCAACGATCAGTTTCGCACCGCCCGCGAATGAATCCACCCGGAATTTCCGCGCGGAGAACATCCGCCAGATCGATTGCCACCACGACTCAAATTGCTTGTAGGCGCCGGGCGATTCGTAAGGATTCGGCGTTTTGCTCACGGTGGCTCGCCGGTCAGAACTGTGTAGATCAATACCTCAGCATACAACAGTTCGCTACGTGACCAGCTGCTTCTAGGAAAATCTGGCCACAAAAAAACCACCGCCGTATGTGGCGGTGGTTTTGAAAGAGCGGGTGATGAGATTCGAACTCACGACAACAACGTTGGCAACGTTGTGCTCTACCAGCTGAGCTACACCCGCATGAATTAACCGAATTATAAAAATGGCCGCCCAGGTTTCAAGTGGGGACAACAGATAATATCTATCGGCAGCAAACCCGTGGGAAACCAGCGTTTTTAGACGGCTTTCTGTTTCGAAGGATATTTCACACGGCCATGATAAACCGCGGTCAGCGACTTGACTAGACTCTCCTGAATAATGGAAAGCTCCTGCAGCGTAAGGCCGCTTTCGTCAAACTGGCCGTCCAGCAGCTTGTGCATGGTGATATCGCGCACCAGACTCTCGATCCGGGCGGGCGCCGGGTCCACCAGCGCGCGGCTGGCGCTTTCGGCCGTATCGGCCAGCATCATGACGCCTGCTTCTTTGCTTTGCGGTTTGGGGCCGGGGTAGCGGAAGCTGGCTTCGTCCACTTCGCTGACATCCGGGTCCGCCTGCGAGATCCGTGCGGCGCGGTCGTAGAAATACTGCACCAGCGTGGTGCCGTGGTGCTGTTCGATAAAATCAACAATCACGCGGGGCAGATTGTTCTGCCGCGCCAGGTCGGCGCCATCCTTCACATGCGCGATAATGACCAGCGTGCTCATAGCTGGCAGCAGGGCATCGTGGCGGTTGACGCTCTTGCCCTGATTCTCAACAAAGTATTCCGGCTTGAGCATCTTACCAATGTCGTGAAAATAGGCGCCCACACGGACCAGCAGCCCGTTGGCGCCGATGGCGTCGGCGGCCGCCTCTCCGATGGAGCCGACGTTGATCGAATGGTTATAGGTGCCCGGCGCCCGGCGAACGAGTTCCTGAAGCAGCGGATGCGATGCTTCGCCCAGTTCCAGCAGGCTGAGGTCGGTCTGTATGTCAAAGAGTTTTTCCACAAATGGCAACAACCCGGTCATAAAGATGCCAGCCAGCACTGCATAGCCAGCTGCCCAGGCCGCATCGCGAACCAGGTTCATCTGAAACGGCTGATCCGCAAGCGACTCGACACCAATGGTGGTTGCAAACGCTACGACGCCCGCAAAAATCCCCGCATAGACCAGCGTCTTGCGGCTGCGGATGTCGCGCGCCAGACCAATCGCAGCCGCCGTCGCCGCAAACATGATCACCATATCTGGCAGCCCCAGGCCCAGCGAAATCACGGCAATCAGCCCGACAGTGGCCGATAGCAGCAGCGCCAGCTCTTGATGGTAGGCAATGGAAATCGTCATGCCGAACAGCATGATGAACATCAGTTCCGCCCGCCACGCATCGGCCGCCGCACACCACATCAGCGCGACGGTGATTGAAACCAGCGCCAGCACCACCATGTACTGACGGATATCACGCAGGATCTGCGGCTCACGGTGATAGATGTATATGCCACACAACAATGACAAAGCGATGAACATGCCGAGATCGGCAAATGTATAGGTCAACGCCTGCCAGAGCGTCATGTTTTCGATCACCTGACGGTGTTCGCGCCGCAGCAACAGCAGGTCCGCCTGCGAAAGCGGTTCATCAGAATCGATACCGGCCAGTTTTTCGCCAGGCTGATACTCGTGGAACACCTCTGGCACTGCGGCAGCGTCGGCATTGGCGGCGGCGAGGGTTGCTTCTTCGTTCCAATGCAAGGTGACGGGCAACCGCGGGCGGATCCAGTTGAACAGCCGCTTGGCGACTTCCTCCCGTTCTTCAGCCGCCATCGTCAGCGGTTGCAGGCTAACCGAGAGCCGTCCCTGCAAGCTATCGGCGACTTCGCCCGTGCGAACCTTGGCCACATCTACGGGGCCCCGTTTGTTGCTGGGATCGCCTGCCGGGTAGATATAAATTTCGGACTCGCTGCCTTGGTTGCGCCCATGTTCCAGGTTCTCGAGCAGTCCCGTTTGATAGAATGGCTCCAGCGCACTGGCGACGCCGTCTTTCAGCATCGAGAGGTCTTCATCATCCGCCAGTGCGTTGCGGAACAGCTCAAAGTGATGCTTGCGGACGCTTTCCTGCACTTCCACGCCGGGCGGCAGCGGCGGGTAGAACGAGGACCAGACCTTCTTATTCAGTTTTTCGTAGGTCTTGGCTTCCAGAACCTGCAGCACACTGCCGATCAGTGCGTTCTGCAGCTCATCCAGAGGTTGTGTGTCGTTGCTGTAGTAACAGACCACGTTGCGGCGTGCTTCGCGGCGTGCTTCTTCCGTAGCCTGAACATCGGGCTGCGAAAACTGCACACGGGCGGTAATGTTCCGCGGCGGCGTATAACCTGTGCGATAAGAGAAAGGTGGCGTCCACGCGCCTGTCGCCAGCCACATGAACACGGCCGCCATAGCCGCGATCAGCACACGCAGCGTTACATCGCTCTTACGCGCACGGTCCCACATGCGGGCCCACCTGCTAGGAGGCAGCTCAAGCACCGAACGTGGTCGCTTTGAATGGGCGTTTGACATGATTGAAAGACGGGGCGACGTAGCCGTGCGCTGTGACGAACCGGCACTTAACGGCGAACGAGCGGTCGCGGCGATCTCATATGCGGAAGAATAGTGCCAGCTGCCCACCAACGTGTCAGGCAGAAGCTGACTCCTACAAACTGGTTTGTAACGAGACGTGCTTAGTAATGTGTAGCACAAGACCAGGCAGCCATGGCCCCTATGCTGTTGGGGGAAAAACTTAACAACCTTTAGCCTCATTACAACCACTAGTAACGTAACCACGCAACCGGTGAGACAACCGGCAGTGAACATAATAACACCACCCAACCGCCGGTCGATGCCTTTACCGCTTCACGGGCCGGTTTTGCCGTGCGTTTAGCGTAAAGCCCGAACTGGACAGTTGTGTCCGTTGAATGACCCGCGAAGTCAGCGTGCAACGGGCAGGAAAACCGGCGGTCACTAGCAGAGGTGACATACGCAAACGCGGGTAAATGCGTTAAGTTGCAACATGTTATTACATCATTAATTAAGAGATCTGTGCCGTAGACAATGCCTGTTTCAGGGTCGGGGAATGAAGAAGCAATCAGACGACGCCATTTTTCAGGCGCTAAGGCAGATTAAGTACATCGGCATTGCTGGCGTGCTGGTGCTAAGCCTGCTGATCGTGGCGGTTATTTTTCTGGATCGCAGCCACAATTCGTTTGAAGAATCGGCGCGGTACGTCCCGCCACCGGAATCCGTCGATTCTGGCGAGAGCGCCCCGGAATCGCCTGAAGACCACCCCGTACATCCAGTGCAAGGGCAGACTGTTTATGTGCCAGCCTACTCGCACATCTATCACAAGGATGGCGAACCAATCCTGCTGACCATCACGCTGAGCGTACGCAATACCAGCCAGAGCCAACCTGTATTCGTCAAATCTGTGCGATATTTCGATACCGATGGAAAGGAAATTAAGTCTTATCTCAAGAAGACGCTGCGTCTGGCTCCCCTGGCAGCGACGCAGTTTCTGGTGGAACAGAAAGACACATCCGGCGGCAGCGGGGCGAACTTCCTGGTCGAATGGGTCTCAGACACAGCCGTCACCAACCCGGTGATCGAAGCGGTCATGATCGACACAACACGCCAGCAGGGCATCTCCTTCGCCCGCAGCGGCGTCGTCGTCCGCGAAACCACACCGCCCACCGCTCCATGAGCGAAAACCAACCTTCTGAAGCAACTGGTAAGGCGGATCTCGGCGACTCTGTCAGCATGCACATGCGCCGCAATTTCGCCCTGCTGAAGCTGGACGAGACCATTGAACAAAGCCTGACACGCATCCGGCGCGACCCGCCCGGGGGCAAGGTTATCTACTTCTATGTCGTGGATCAGGACAACCGCCTGCAAGGTGTTGTTCCCACGAGAAGGTTACTGCTTCGGCCTCCCCAGACGTTGATTTCCAGCATCGTCATCAACCGGGTGATTTCCGTTCCTATCAGTGCAACGGTGCATGAAGCATGTGAATTCTTCGTCCTGCACCGGCTGCTTGCCTTTCCGGTTGTGGATGAAAACAACCGCATCATGGGCATCGTGGATATCGAGCTGTACACAGACAAACTCACGAACCTGGACGAAAAAGAAAAGGACAACGACCTGTTTCAGTTAATCGGCGTCCACCTTGACGAGGCAAAGCCCAGCACTCCGTGGGCCGCGTTCCGCAGCCGGTTCCCGTGGCTGGTCGCCAATATCGCTGGCGGCATTCTGGCCGCTTTGCTGACGGGCGTATTCGAAGCAGAGATTCAGAAAGTGGTCGCGCTCGCTTTGTTTATCCCGGTCGTCCTTGCACTGGCTGAAAGTGTCAGCATTCAGTCGGTCAGTCTATCGCTGCAATCACTTCACGGCGATAAACCAACGCTTCGCAGTATCTTCTTCAAACTTCTACCCGAATCGGGCGCCGGACTGATGTTGGGTGCGGCGTGCGGCCTGGCGGTCGGCCTGGTCGCTTTGATCTGGTTAGGTGATATCCGGGTGGTGCTGTGCCTCCTGGGCGGCATCGGTGGCGGCGTTACATGTGCCGCCGTCATCGGCGTGGCGATCCCCAACCTGCTGCGTTACTGCCGCCTCGATCCGCAAGTCGCAGCCGGCCCCATCGCCCTCGCTTCGACCGATATGGTCACCCTGCTGGCGTATTTTACGTTGGCACGGTGGCTTTTGAATTAATGCCGCAGAACCTTGCAGTGCATTGCGTAAACAGCACAACGCATAAAAGGTGTTGCATGGAACGCCGCTGTGCCCGATTATAGGCGTGTTCCCGTGGAATCCCACCTGAAACTCGCCAGCCTTATTTCCAGGAAGAACCATGCTGACGCTCCTTGGCCACAAGCAACAGCTTTGCGATGGTGTTACCCGGCGTGCGTTTCTTACGGCTGGCGCCATCTGGGCGGGTGGGCTTTCGCTGGGTGACATTCTCCGGGCGGAAGATGCTGGCGGCAGGCGTTCTAACAAATCCGTGATTAACATCCATCTTGATGGCGGCCCGCCGCAGATGGACACCATTGACCTGAAGCCTTCTGCTCCCACGGAAATCCGTGGCGAATTCTCGCCCATCAGCACCCGGCTGCCAGGTGTCCAGATCAGCGAAATGCTGCCGAAACTGGCCTCGATTGCCGACCGCCTGGTGCTGATCCGCTCGCTGACCGGAGCCGCCGGGCGGCACGATGCGTTTCAGTGCCAGTCCGGATTTGAGACCAGAGATCTTGAATCCATCGGTGGGCGGCCTGCAATGGGTTGCGTGGTTTCGCGGCTGATGTCTTCGCCAGCCGATACTTCGCCCGCATTCGTAGACTGCATGCAGGGGCGGCCGCTGGTGCGCAACAGCGCGCGGCCGGGTTTCCTCGGACCTGCCTTCGGTCCGTTCCGCCCGGATATGTCCGCCATGTTCACCCGCGAACTAGAACCGGGCATGGTGGGCGAACTAGAGCGGCGGGGCGCCAATCACACCACATCGCTGGAACTCAACGCTGCGATTAACGCCACCCGGCTGGATGACCGCGCCGGGCTGCTGGATTCCCTCGATAGCCTGCGTCGCGAGGTAGACGGCGCCGGTCACATGGCTGCCATGGACCGCTATCACCGGCAGGCAGCCAGTATTCTTACATCGGGTAACTTCGCGCGGGCTTTAGATCTTGAACAAGAAGACCCGCGGACACTGGCCATGTATACGCCCGATGCCAGTAAAATCCCCGGCCGTCATACGACCAGTGATCATCCGCACGCCGCGCGGAAGCTGTTACTCGCGCGGCGACTGGTGCAGGCCGGCGTCAGGTGTGTGAGTGTTTCTTTCAGCGACTTCGATACACATTCGGGCAACTATCCGCGGATGCGTCAGGTGCTGCCGATGCTGGATCACGGCCTGCACGCGTTGATCACGGACCTGGAACAGCGGAACATGCTTGATGATGTGATGATTGTCGCCTGGGGCGAATTCGGCCGCACGCCCAAGATCAACGCCAAAGGCGGCCGCGATCACTGGCCGCGCGTGGCGCCTGGCATCATGGCCGGCGGCGGCATGCAGGCGGGCCAGGTCATCGGCGCCACCGACCGCACCGCATCCACCGCGACATCCCGGCCAGTGCATTATCAGGACGTGCTGGCGACGCTTTATCATCATCTGGGTATCAACGCCCGCACAACGACCATCCCAGATACCCGCGGCCGCCCACAATATCTACTGGACCGGGGTCAGGTGATCCGCGAACTTGTATGATGTTGCTATGAGCATTGCAACAAACGCAGAAAAAGTCGTTGACCTTCTCAAACAACACGACCTGAAGGTGGCTTTCGCTGAAAGCTGCACGGGCGGTCTGGTTTCGGGCGCTTTGACGAAGATCCCTGGCGTATCCCAGTACCATTGCGGCGGTATGGTGACTTACCGCAACGAAACCAAGGCCGCGTATCTGGGCATCCCCGGCAGCACCCTGGAAGACCCCGGCCCCGTCTCGGTGATTGTCGCACAACTGATGGCCGAGGGCGTCCTGCACAACACGCCCGAAGCGGATGTCGCCGCCAGCGTAACCGGGCATTTGGGGCCAGGGGCGCCGCCCCATCAGGACGGGCTGGTTTATATCGGATTCGCCCGGCGGAAAGTCGTAGGCGCCGACACTGCCGTCCGCGAATTCTGGTGCGACAAAGCGTTAGACCGCCACGGCCGCCAGGAACAGGCCATCGCCGCCGTGCTGGCGTTTCTGGCAGAGAATATCGAGGACTAACGCCCTCAACTCGTCCTTCAGCATCGCAATCATTCGCGCATAAAAAACGGCAGCCGCAGCCAATCCTGCGTCTACCGTAAGTGCGGGTGAGAGGACTCGAACCTCCACCTCATTGCTGAGACATGGCCCTCAACCATGCGCGTCTGCCAGTTCCGCCACACCCGCTAGTGTGAGGTAACAATCTAAAGGTTTTCACCGCCTCGTCAAGCCGCCGCCAGTGTACTGGCAGCGGCGGATCGTCATGAAGCAGGACGATGGCCAGAACAACCGGGTTCGGCCTAAAATTCCAGATTCAGCGCTTTCAGCCGGCGGCCTGCTTCGGCCATCAGTTCATCTTCTTCCGCTTCGGTGGCAGCGACGTAGGTGACGCTGAACCGCAGGTATGGCCCGGCGTCGTCCCAGGGCACCGTGACGATGGAGGTGTTTTTGATCAGGTGCTCACCAGCTTCGCCCGCGTTGTTGAACGTCACGCCGCCAGCGCCTTTGGGGGCTTTGGTGTACAGGAAGTACGAACCGCCGGGCATCTCGCAATCGAAGCCGCAATCTTGCAGCATCGGCACCAGCTTCTCCAGGCGGCGTTGATACTTCGCACGCACCTGCTGAGGCAGGTCAGGATCATCCAGCGCGGCAGCGGCGGCCTTCTGCACGGCGATGAACTGGCCGGAATCGCAGTTGTCTTTCACGTCCGAGAATGCCTGCACCAGCAGCGGATGGCCGCACACCCAGCCGATGCGCCAGCCAATCATGTTGAAGCCCTTCGAGAGCGAATGCACTTCCACGCCCACATCCTTGGCGCCGGGAATCGACAGGAAGCTCAGCGGCTTGCCCTGATAGGTAAGCATCATGTGGGCGGCGTCCTGCACCACGATGAATTCATGCTTCTTGGCCAGATCGACGACTTTCTCAAAGAACGAAGCAGGCGCCAGGCGGCCGGTGGGGCTGTTGGGATAATTCAGCACCAGCATTTTCGCCTTCGCCCAGATATCGGCCGGCACCGAATCCAGGTCGGGCAGGAAGTTGTTATCCGCCGTCAGCGGCAGCTTGAAGACAGAGCCGCCGTAATATCCCGTATGGGTGCCGGCCACCGGGTAACCTGGCGCGGTCATCAGCGTGACATCGCCCGGATTGATGAAGCAGGCAGGAAGCATCGCCAGCGCGGTTTTTGAACCGATGCAGTGATTGACTTCCGTCGCGGGGTCCAGCTTCACGCCAAATTCGCGGTCCATGAACCGGGCAGCGGCTTCTTTGAACTCTGCGATGCCGTTGTCGGCGTAACCGCGGTTCTCTGGCTTGTTGATCTCCTGGCCCATCACTTCACGGACCGGAGCCGGCGCCATCTCGTCGTTTTCGCCAATGCCGAAGTCAATCAGCGTGCGGTCTGGATAATCGGCCAGAGCCTGCCGCTTAGCGCGTTTAATCTTCTCGAACTTATAAATCCCGGTGTCTTTACCGTACTTGGCGCCGCCGATACGGTCGGCAAACATCGTCTGGAAATAAGGGTCGCTCATAGAAAATACCGGGTCATCTGCTTTGACGTAGTGCTATCGGGAACAAGTCGCCAGATTACCCCACGCAGCATAAACCGGCAATAACCGGGGCGTGCACCTTGGGGCATCAGACCGCTTTATGCATACGGCATGCTGTGCGAGAATCGGCAGCGTGCCTTGATGATTCTTCCGCCGCAATTGCCGAATTCCTATGACACCATCGTCCGCAGACGATACCCCGCAGCCAGGCCGCGTCTTTCTGGTGGGCGCCGGACCAGGCGATCCGCTGTTGATTACGCTGCGCGGCGCCGAATATCTGCGCCGGGCGGATGTGGTGCTGTACGACTCGCTGGCGAATGTTGAGTTGCTGGAGCACGCGGGCGATGCGGAACTGGTCTGCGTGGGCAAGCATGGCCAGACACGTATCTGGACCCAGGAGGAAATCAACAGCCGTATTGTCGAACTTGCCCTGCAAGGTAGGAACGTCGTCCGGCTTAAAGGCGGTGACCCGGCTGTTTTTGCCCGTGGTGTAGAAGAGATGGAAGCCTGTCTGGCTGCCGGCGTCAGCTACGAAGTGGCGCCAGGCGTGACGGCTGCACTGGCGGCGGGAAGTTGCGCTGGTATTCCGGTCACGCACCGCAACATGGCTTCCGCCGTCGCCCTGGTCACGGCGCACGAGCACCCAGGAAAGAGCGAATCCGCGCTGGACTACGCGGCGCTGGCCGGTTTTCCCGGCACACTCGTCTTCTATATGGGCGTGACGACGGCGCCGCAGTGGACCGCCGCCCTGCTGGAAGCCGGTAAACCGGCGGATACGCCCGTGGCCATCGTCCGCCATTGCAGTCTGCCGACGCAGCAGACCATTTATTGCACGCTAGAAGATGTCCCGCAGCGTCTGACAACGCCGGTGAAGATCCGTCCACCGGCGATTTTCATCATCGGCGCGGTCACATCGCTGGGGCCGGTGCTTTCCTGGTTCGACCGGCGGCCACTTTCCGGGCAGACCATTCTGGTCACGCGCCCGGCGCATCAGGCAGATGGCTTGGCCACCCCGCTGAAACAGCTTGGCGCCGAAGTGCTGTACCAGCCGGCTATTGAAATCACGGCGCCGGCGGACTGGTCGCCCGTCGATGAGGCGCTGCGTGAACTACATGCTTTCAACTGGGTGGTGTTCTCCAGCGCCAACGGTGTGCACTGCATGATGCGGCGTCTGTTCGAACTGGACCTGGATCTGCGTGCTTTGGGCGGTGTGAAACTGGCGACCATTGGCCCGGCGACTTCCGCAGCGTTGAAGGCGTATCACTTAACCGCGGACCTTCAGCCCGACCGCTTTATTGCGGATGAACTCGCGTCGCAACTGGCCGAAGATGCAGCCGGGAAACGCTTCCTGCTGATCCGCGCCAGCCGTGGCCGCGAAGTGCTGGCCGAAACGCTGGAGGCGGCTGGCGGCGATGTGCGGCAGGTTGTGGTGTATCAAAGCAGCGATGTGACGGCGCCCGACCCCGCGATACTACAACGCATGCAGCAGGGCGAAATCAACTGGGTTACGGCCACCAGTTCCGCCATCGGCCGGTCGCTGCATGCAATGTTTGGCGCCGCCCTGCAGCAAACCCAAGTTGTTTCCATCAGCCCGCAGACCAGCTCTGCACTGCGCGAACTGAATATCGAACCTGCGGCCGAAGCGACCGTTTACAACATGCCCGGCGTGGTCGACGCCATGGTGCATGCAGTGCGCGACAACAAATAACTTTACATCGCCCGGCTTCCACCCTCCCGGCGCCTTTCGGCGGACGTTGTGCAGCGGTAGCATGGACGGTGTACACCACACTGGCTGACCTAAGGTTGAATCATGGCTGAATCTGCAATCAAGCTTTCTTTCCCGGAGAAAGATATCGCGTTGCTTTCGCTAGATACGCCGGGCAAAAGCGCCAACATCCTGTCGCGTTCGATGCTGAAAGAACTCGACACGCGCATCACCGAAGCCGCCCAGACGGAAGGGCTGGCCGGACTGATCATCGCATCGGCCAAACCCGGCATGTTTATCGCCGGCGCTGACCTCCGCGAATTCGCCGCATCGCTGGATAAACCCGCCGAAGAAGTGGTGGAAACCTGCCGGCACGGGCAGGACCTATTCCGCAGATTATCGCAGGGCGACTTTGTGACCGTTGCCGCCATCGATGGCATCTGTGTGGGCGGCGGGGCAGAGCTTGCCGTCTGGTGCGACCGCCGCATCATGAGCGATCACCCCAAGGCGGAACTTGGCTTCCCCGAAGTGAAACTCGGCCTCTTCCCCGGTTGGGGCGGAACCGTCCGCACACCGCGCATTGCGGGGCTGGGCAACGCCGTGGAGATGATTACCACCGGCGACAGCATCACCGCCAGAGAAGCGGCGCAGAACGGCCTGGTAAACGATGTCACTTCCAGCGACGACCTGATCGCGGCAGCCATCCGCATGATCCGCGATGAACAGCAGCAGGGGCAATACAAAAAAGATCGCATTGCATGGTCCAAAGCCGTCTGCATCAGCGAGACGGAACTGACGTTCCTAGGTGTGACCGCTTCGGCCATGATCCGCCAGACCACCAAAGGAAAATACCCGGCGCCGGAAGCAGCACTGGAAACGATGCTGGAAGGCTCCATGCTGGAAGAGCAGCAGGCGTGCGAACTGGAAGCCCGCGGCATGAGCAAGCTGTTTGGCTCTCCGGTCAACGCCGCGTTGCTGAATGTTTTCTTTCTGACCGACCGCAACAAAAAAGACAACGGACTGGCAACGCCCGCCGAAGCTTCGCCCGCCCCCGCCACCATCGGCAGTGTGGGCGTGCTTGGCGCCGGAATCATGGGCGCCGGGATTGTGGCTGCCAATATCAAGCGCGGCGTGCGGGTGGAACTGGCAGACGCTTCAGACGAAGCCCTGACACAAGGCGCCGCCAACGCCATTGAAGAAGCTTCGTACGACCGCAGCCTCAAAGGCGCCTCGGTGGAAAAAACACTGGCTGTGGCTCCGCTGTTGAACATTGCCACAACCAGCGATTTAGCCGCGTGTGAGCTGGTGATTGAGGCAATTGTCGAAAACCCGTCCGTCAAGAAGAAGGTTTACGCAGAGCTTGAACCATTGATGGCGGAAGACGCGATCCTGGCCACCAACACATCCACGCTTCCCATTACGAAACTTGCTGAAGGGTTACAGCGGCCTGGTCAATTCTGCGGCATTCACTTCTTCAACCCGGTCCGGCGGATGAAACTGGTGGAGATTATCCGCGGCAAACAGACCACGGATGCTACGGTGGCAACCGCCGTGGCTTATGCGAAGAAGCTGGGCAAAATGCCCGTGGTAGTGAACGATGGGCCGGGCTTTCTGGTCAACCGGCTGCTATTCCCGTATCTGAACGAAGCGCTGCAGATGTACTGCCAGGGCGTGCCGATCAAACCGATCGAAAAAGCGGCCACGGCTTTCGGCATGCCGATGGGGCCGTTCGCCCTGTATGACATGGTGGGTCTAGATACGGCTATGTACGCCGGGCTGACGATGTGGGAGGCGTTCCCGGACCGCGTCCCCAAATCACCTTTGATCCCCGCCCTTGTTAAAGCCGGTCGTCTGGGCCGCAAAAGCGGCAAGGGCTTCTTCAGCTACGAGAACCGCAAGAAGACCGCGGAGCCTGATCCAACGCTGGAAGACCTCACGCGGCAATACAAGACCGACGCATTGGAACTGGATCACGAACAGATCACCCGCCGCCTGTTCCTGCCGATGCTGCTTGAGGCGACGCGCGTGCTGGAAGCGGGCATCGTCCGCAATGTACGCGATGTGGACCTGGGGCTGATCTTCGGCCTTGGTTTCCCACCCTTTAAGGGCGGGCTGTTGCACTGGGCGGATACGCTGGGCGCCGCTGAAATTATCAGCCAGCTGGCAAAGCTGCCTGGTATGGCGAACCGTTCTGAACCGACGGAACTGCTGAAGAAGATGGCGAGTGACGGCACAAGCTTCTACCAATGAGGTAGCTTGCAGCCCACGCGCCGCCCGCTTTGTCTGTGGCGATTGCTGGTGTTGCCAACCGCGGCTTGCAGCGGCTAAGCTATCGGCAGAATACGACAGGCGATTTTCGCGTGTTGATGGTAACGGAATGAATCCCTGGAAAGGAGTTGCGGAGTGCTGGTAGCCGCTTCCACACACTGTTTCAAAGAGCTTCCTCTGCTCGATGCCTGTTCACGGCTGGTCGATCTCGAATACACCAACGTCGAAATCGTGATGAGCGAGAACACGCCGGGGATGGAGCCTTCCTGGATTGCCAGTAATCTGGAACAGGCGTTCGCCGCCTGCCACAATCCGCACCGCCTCAACGTCGTAGCCTATGACGTAGACATTGCCGCGGAAGGAGACGAAGGCTACAAGCAGTTCAGCGCCATTTGCAAACTCGCCAAAGCCACCAAAGTTGTCTCTATCCTGGTGCCTTCAGCGGAACATGGCACGCCTTTTAACGAAGAGGTCGAACGGCTGCGGAAGCTGGTCGATATTGCCTCGCTGGAAGGTGTCCGCGTGGGCATGAAGTGCAAGTCCGGCTGCCTATCCAGCGATGTCGACACCATCGGCGTGCTGTGCGACAACGTGAAGGGGCTGGGTATCTGTTTTGACCCCAGCTACTTTGTCGATAGCAAGCAGAACATTGAGAAGCTGATGAAGTACGTGTACCACGTTCATCTACGCGACTCGACCGCCGATGAACTTCAAGTACGCATCGGCAAAGGGAAAATTGATTACGGCCGGATTGTCAGCCAGCTTGAAGCCGTCAATTACAACCGCGCATTGTGTGTCCACATGACGGAAATCCCGGACACCGACCACATGGTTGAGATGCGGAAGATGCGGCGGCTGCTGGAAAGCCTGCTGTAGACACACCCGGACAATCACTGCTGTCGCAACTTTGAGCCTGCTGGCAGACTTTAGAATTCCGGGTTTCTTGGCAGATAGAACCAGAAGTGGGCGCCGTTGCATTCGGGTAGCGTTTTGCGGGCGGACCAATCGTCCGATGCGCAGTCGCCCACACCAATAAAGCCGCCATGCCGCGTAATAATCCGCTGGCAGACGGCGAGACCGATGCCGGAGCCGTCTTTCTTGCTCGTGGCGCGCTGGAACAATTCAAAGATCCGGCTCTGTTGTTTTACGGGAATGCCTGGACCGTTATCGCAGACACTTATCCGCCAGCCGTCTTCCTGAATTTCCGAAAAGATATGGATCAGCGGCTTGTCCTGTTGATTGTGCTTGATCGCGTTGAGCAACAGATTCTGTAACACGCGGGCAAGCTGCGGGTGATCGCCGCGGACAACGGGCAGATGGTCGTAAACGAGCACTGCGTTCCGGTCCCGGAATACCTGCTGGAGGTTCTGCAGCGCCACATGCAAAGTGCGGGCGAAGGACTGCGAGCGAGCCTCTCCTGCTTGACGCTCGATGCGCGAATAGTCGAGCAGATCCTGAATCATCCGCTTCATGCGCTGGGCGCCATCACTGGCGAAATTCAGCCAGGTTCTGCCACGGTCATCAAGCACATCCGCATAGTTGTTTTGCAGCAGGTCGCTGAAACTGTGGATCATCCGCAGCGGCTCTTGCAGATCATGCGAAGCTGCATACGCAAACTGCTCAAGTTCCTTATTGCTGCGTGCAAGCTCCGCAGCGTAATGCTGCATCTTCGTCCGGATATTGTGTCGCGCTGTCACATCGCGGAGCGAAACCAGCGAGGAAGGTGTGCCTTGCCAGACGATAGGCGTCACGCGCATCTCCACCCGCAGCACAGGACTTTCCGGATCAGGCCGCCCGGAGAGGGCGCCGGGTACAATCGTCAGTTCGATAAAGTCGCTGGTATGGGGGAAGCCGAAGACTTCGCCCAGGATTTCATCGGCATCGACGCCAAGCAGCGTTTCGGCTGCTGGATTGAGAAATTGCACCACGCCGCCATCATCCACGATCATCACGCCATCGGCGTTATGCATGATGAGTTTGAGAAAGTTGTCTTCCGAAGGCGCCCTGTTAAGGAAGTTACGGCGTGCTTTTGTCTGAATGATGGCGTTCTTAAGAAACTCGTCCTTTACTTCGTCGATGCTAATGTAGTCATCAACACCAATCTGCAACGCCCGGAGCTCGTCATCTCCACCGGGCCGGCCGCACGAGATAACAATCAGAATTGCCGTTGGCATCTGCTGACGGACAGCTTCAATCGCCCGCAGATCCAGACCTTCTTCAAACGCGATGACCACCACATCGAACCGCCCGGCATCGTCAGGCTTCAGCTCGCTTACGTCGCGATGCTCAACAGCCCAGTCCGCCAGATCCTTGCCGATGCAACTTGCCCATTCGTTGTCTTTGCAAAGCAGAAGCAGATCCCCGATTGCCAGGGGAGCGTTCTGGCTTGCTTGTTTTGAGGAGGAGAACATAACTGGTGGCATCTGTTTCTTCAAAAAATCCCTTATTGGGGAAACATATCCCGCAACCTGTCGCTTTCACTGGGTCCGCTTGAATACGGCACACCGAGAATGATGTTGTGAACATTCTTAAACGGTTCGCCGATGTGCATCCCCTCGCCGTCAATGGTGAACTCGCGGATCTGCTTGTCGTGCTGCGAACCGCGCATTTTGATAACGGACAGGCCGCGACGCATCACGCCGCCGATCTCTACATAACGCAGCAGGATAATCGCGTCCGTAATGGTCGAGATGTGGGCTTCGGTAATGGAGTCTCCTCCAGAGAGACGCGGCGTTGTGCTGGTGCACATGCTGCAAATCTCTTCCTGCTTGGCGTACGAAGTCAGGCCGATAATAAATTCGCGGAAGGTTCTCAGACTCGCCACACGCTCCATCGCAGAGATACTGTCCACCACAAGGCGCTGCGGATGAAAATCTTCAATCTCCCGGCGGATCGCCAGTAGATGGTCTTCCACGCCCATCGCCTCAGGGTACTGACAGACGATGCGGAGCAGCCCTTCTTCCTCCCACTGCTGAAAGTTCACGCCCCAGCTCTGCGCATTACGCAGCAGCTGCTGGTGCGATTCTTCATAAGCCAGCAGCAGAACCTTCTCACCGTTGTTACATGCGTCGGACGTGAAGGTCGTAGACATCAGCGTCTTGCCACCGCCCGTCGGGCCACTGACAAGCAGCAACGAGTCGCGGAAGAACCCGCCGTTGGTCATCTGGTCCAGCACCGGATTGCCACTGCTGACACGCGCCAGGGAGGAAGCCTGTTTCAGTTCCACCGCGGAAAGCGGGATGATGTTCACGCCGGTTTCGCTGATCGTAAAGGGGTACTCCCCTTTGTGATGCATATCGCCGCGCATCTTCAGCACCTGGATCGTGCGACGGCACTTCTCGTCTTCCAGGACATTGCGAAGGATCAGCACATTGTCTGAGGCGAATTCTTCCACGCCATGCCGCGAGATTGCGCCATATTCCGCCAGGCGTTCGGCGGTCATGATGGAAGTAACGCCAAGGTCTTTCAGCGCGCTGGTGATGCGGAAGATCTCGCGACGGATGATCGAAGTGTTCGCATACTGATGAAACAAGGCGCCGATGGAATCGAGGACGACAATCTCCGCGCCGATCGACTTCACCGCGTGTGCAATCTGGGTCATCAGCCCTTCCAGATTAAACTCGCCAACTTCTTCAACAATATCTGGATCGCGCGAGCCATCTATGAATTCAATCTTGCCCTGGCTGGCGAGTTCTCCGAGGTTCCAGCCCAGACGCAGTACGTTGCGGACGATATCCTCGCAGGATTCCTCCAGGGTCACATATACCGCTTTGCGGCCAAACTCGGTGACCGACCGGTACACGAGTTCAGAGCCAAAAATCGTCTTGCCCGAACCAGAACTGCCAGCGACCAGCGTTGTCCTTCCCTGCGGAAGTCCTCCCATTGAAACGTGCTCAAAGCCGTCGATGCCCGTCGGGATCTTTGGGGAAACTTTAATATCCGCAAAGTTCATCATCGTATCTCAGTTTCCTTGGAACTGTCTTGAAGGTTCAACCATTCACAGGGTTTAGCTACCGCTTTCCTGCGCTAAGCCGTTACCAAGCTGGAGGGCGGAGATCACACGACTGTGGTCGGTAAGATCGCCGATCATTTTTCGTACTGGCTGCGGTGTACAACGGACCAGCAGGGGCGTCGCGACGACGCGGTCAGAGCGTGAAATTTCGGGGTTTGCGAGAATATCCACGATTTCCAGAGATATCTCGTCGGATAGATACGCTCTCAGTTTGCGAACCGTCTCAACAGCGACTCTGCTAACCGCATTATCGCCCGCGACGTATAATTTGAGTTCGTAATTCATACTATCAACGGTAACGGTAAGCCGATCCTTCGACTACCTATGGTGCATGTTTCGATAGATATCGAGTACGTTACCAAGCACTTCAACTAGACATAGTCTAGCAGATTTCATGCAATGTTCGGACTCGCTATGAATCAGATTCTCATACTTCTTGATTGATTTCAGATGCATCGAAACGATATCGCGTGTTGATAGGAACGACTTTGAAAGGCGTTCCGCCAGCATGGTCACCAGTTCCTCTGGCCGATCCGTGCCTTGCTGCACACTGGCGACATAACTCTCTACAACATTGCAGTATGCGTGAGACAGTTTCGACAGATTCTGAGTCCTGGCGGGCGCCCCCGCGATGCGGTCAAAAATGTCTTTCGCCTTCTCGGACTCCCTACGCGCACGCTCTCGTTGCAACTGCTCCTGTAAATTGCGTCGCTCTACGGCATAACGGATCGCCCGCACCAGCACGCCACGCGACAAGTTGTGCTTCGGAAGAAAATCGTCGGCGCCAAGCTGAACGGCGCTGGCGCCAAGCTCTTCGTCGTGGTCCGTGCCGGTAAGCACCACGATTGGCGTACCGTTGCTGTGCTCTGCGGCGGTTTCCACCGTCTTCAATCCCTGGCTGTCTGGCAGACCAAGGTCCAGCAACATCGCGTCGTAGCGGTCGTTGATATGGCGCTTTAGTCCCGTAGACAGGCGGTCATCGCACTGCACCATAAAGCGCGGATCAGGATTGTGGTGCAACAGCTGATCGACGAATTCCGCATCGTTCGGATCATCTTCGATCAACAGCACGCGTAGTGGCACAGCGTTCATTTTCGCTTCCCCAGCGTTGGTCCCATCACGTTCTCTACCCGGTAAGGCGATTCATTTGACTGCCAGAGCGGTCGGCCCCGGCTTTGCTCCAATAAGCGCTCAGGCGTTCCGCAACCGCTTGTAGCTCCTTAAAATCAAGCGGTTTGGTGATATAGGCGCAAGCGCCGTTCTCGAAGGCGCGGTTGATATCGCTATCCAGCGCGGATGTGGTCATCATCACAACTGGAATCGAATCCAACGAAGGATTGCCTCGCATTTCACGCAGAAACTCCAGGCCGCTGCGCCCCGGCGGCATATTGATATCCAGGAGTATCAGATCGACTGGCTCGTCCGCGGTACGGAGAAACTCCTCGGCATCATCCGCGCTGTACGCTTCAAAAAGGCGAGGGGCTAGCGACGTGCTACCCAAAGCTTCGCGCATTAACAGAATGTCATCTTCACTATCGTCGACAATCAGAATCGAGAAAGTAGTCGACATGACGACACCAGCGTTGCTTACCATACCCCAGACGTCTTATCTAAAACGTCTTGCTGCTTAATGGTAGCAGAAGAAAACCCCTAGGGGAATCGCTGATTTCAAATTCCGGGAAAATACCCAAGCACAGAAGGGGATTCTCCTTGCGATGTTTGACTTCACCTTTGTTGGGTGGCTGTTACACGAAAGTACAATCGCACAGCGGCACGATTGGCGTGGTTAAATCGGTATTCCCGGACAATTTTGCTGCCAGGACTGCCCGCAACGATGGGACGGTAGACACTTAGTGGAGATGCCGGTTTTACGGGCTGCATACAATCGTCCGCCGAGAGCTGATCGGCTTCTTTGAAATCGGCGCGTACCCAGAACAGGTCGCCCTTTCTCACCCGGAATCGCTGCACGGCGGCAGTGCGGTCAAGTTGTTTGATGGAATAGCTTTTACCGGCCAGTACGGGCCGGCTGTTGGCACGTTGTACTTCTGAAAGCACCAGTTGCTTAACGCCTTGTTGGCTAGACGTCTTTTTTACTGAGGCGTGCCGTACAGCAATCCGCCAGTACAATTCACCGCCCGCCAGGTAGCTGCCAGAATCGCCGTCATCCAGCACCTCGACCTTATCCAGTTCGACCGTTACAAGAAACCAGGGCGAATCAGGCAACGAAGCCCGCGCCGCGGTGTAGCGAGAAGTCGAAGAATAGGGCTTTGCCAGCGAGTTTCGCGAGAAACTGCTGCGTGAAACACCGCGTGAGGCGGTCTGTGCCCACGCATGCGTGGATAGTAACAGGCAAATTGCACACATCGCGGCCAGCACCATCGTGGGCCGGTTTAGCTGACGGTTCATCATGGGTTCTCCTCAGTTCCAGCGCACAGCCTCCCCGCTGTTGCGCAAGGGGCTTGTATCGCACGTGCCGCGCCGTGGCCAGACCAAAGCAGAAATAATCGCCTAAGGCGTTGCTTCACAAACACTTAGAAAGCATGAACAACCGTCGTTCGCCGCTGCGACATGACTTCAAAGTGACAACAAGATAGTCATTTTGATGGCGCTGCACCTGCCGCTGAGCCCGCCGCTTGCAGTGCAAATCCCTGACGAATGTCTTCATTGAACGTCGCGATCAGTGCCCAGATTCCGAAAGGTAGACCCGCCAGGCAGCACAGCGAAACGCAGGGAGACATCGCAATGATACTGGCGGTTATCACCAGCGGCTTCATCCGCAACCGCTTCAGTTGGAATCCACCGGCGATCACGACCAGGCTCATGAAGGATGTTAACAGGCCCGATAGTATGCCGCCGCCGAAGACGCTGTAGACAGCCAAGGCTTCGCTTTCGTTGGGGCCGCCGCCGTGCTGAATCCACAACGCTGCAAAGGTTCCTGCAAAACCTAACGCCTGCGCAATGCCGTACAGCAGACCCAGAAACCCGCAGATCATCAGGCCCCAGGCAGGGTATTTCGCTTTTTCCTGCGCGACGTGCAATGCTTCGGCCGTTAAGAACATTCTGCCCCCTCATTCATCACAAAACAGTCCATCAGTTACCGTCCAAAGTACTGCTCTTCACGCGGCAGCGCGATCACTGGCCAGCCGGCGGGATACACACGAACGATCTTTCGCGGGCGATAGCCCTCCAGTAACAACGCAGGCCGCACCTGAATCTGGACTCCGCTACTACCGGGCTTGGCGGCAACGGCTTTCTTCTCCATCACCGGGCCGCTTTTGCGGTCATTAACGGGGTCGAACGTCATCAGACTGGGCCGGGCGACGGCGATGGCGGCGGACTGTTTTACTTTAACGTCATCGATCAAAGCCGGATCAACATTGCCAAAAATGGTGATGGTCACATCGCGCGTCTGATTATCCACCGTGTCGACCCAGCCGGGCAGTCCGCGCTGCTTAACATGCTGGTGGTGCCGCGCAAGTTGCTGCGACGCCGAAAGCTGCCGGCTTGCTTCATCCAGCCAGATATCCAGAACACGCCCGGCGCCATACAGCGTCGCCCAGGTGATGTTGAATAACACCCGCTGATCTTTCTTAATATCCTCCAGCTTCGCGAAGCCGCTTCCCATCCGCACGCGTGTGCTGGTCTGCAGATCGAAGGTCACGGGCTTACCTTCCGCCTGTCCTTTCGTCTCCAGCGTGACAACCAGCTTCTTCCCGGCCAGATCCACTTCGTCAACACGCCACAACTGCTGACGCTTGGTGTAGTAAGTGAAATCATCTTCCAGACGGAAACAGCGGGTGAAGTTCACTTCAATACTGCGACGATTGTGCCAGCCGGAAATCGCGGGGGTTTTATCGCCCGGCGCCTTCTCGTAGTACCACCCATGCAGGTGCGTACCGAGAGGAATATCCCGCAAAGCCGCGGGCGAGCCATGGTAATGCACAGAGCCGTAAGGCAGCATGGTGGCGGAGATAGGCAGGTCGAAATGGCTACGGTTCTGCTTGTCGGTGCGGTCCACACGCAGAATGAACTGCCTCTCCAGATGATCGATCTGCACCAGTTCGCCCGCAAAGTAGTGGGCTGAACCCGGCGGCGGGAACTCACCTTCCTGCGGCTGAAACCAGGGCAGTTTCTCGTCGCCATCATCCGTACGGAACGCCGGTTCGGCAGCATCGGTGGCTGGAATTCCTGCGACGAAACATGAGCAGGCAAGGCAAAGGAAAATGAAGGCGTACCGCACTGGCAACACTCCGCTGGTAAATGAATCTCACCGTCCGATTCTAGTTCATCACCTTCACCGGCAGGGCGTCTATCTTAGCTGCCAGAATAAAATCATTCACGCTCAGGCCGCCGATAGCGTGCGTCCAGATTTCGATCTCGACGTTGCGATAGCCTGAAACGTGCAGGTCCGGGTGATGGCCTTCCGCTTCGGCAACTTCTGCAACCTGATTGAAAAAATCCATCGCCGCCATAAAGTGCTTTACTTTCCAGCGTTTGACAATGCGTTTGCCCTCGTGCGAAAGCTCCCAGCCGTCCAGCTGTTCAAGCTGCTGCTCCGCTTCATCCGCAGGAAACGGATCAACGCCGCCTTCGCATGGCGCGCATTTGCTGGCTTTCAATTCACCTTCAGACTGGACTGCCATCGTGTTACCCCGCTTTATTAGAGAGTGAATGCGTCATCAACATACAACTTACCAGACTTCCACAGCCCGTAGTTCCGGCGCCTGCCGACGCGGATCTTAAGGGCTTGAAATGCTCGCATTCAGCGTGCTGGCTTTCTACAATCTGAGACTGTCAACTTCGTTCACAATTCACACAACACAGCAGGCCCAGGCAGGAACTTTATTTTATGACGATGAATACCACACGCCGTAGCTTCCTGAAATCAACCGCCGCACTAGCGGCCGGCGCGACGACCGCGGTCTATACGCCGTGGACGCAGAAAGCATTTGCCAACGAGGATAAGAACGACCGCCCGCAGATCGGCTGCATCGGTCTGGGCGGCATGGGCCGGGGCGACGCTCGCGCCCACCGCGGCTTTGGCGACCTGGTGGCGATGTGCGATGTCGACAAAACGCACGTCCAACGCGCCAACAAAGAGATCGCCGGCGGTAAGGCGGATGAGTACGCCGACTACCGCCGCGTGCTAGACCGCAAAGACATTGATGTTGTAAGTATCGTCACGCCCGATCACTGGCATGTGAAGATCGCCATCGAAGCGCTCGAAGCAGGTAAGCACGTCTTCTGCCAGAAGCCACTGACGCTGACGCTGGAAGAAAACAAGCTTATCCGCGCCGCCTGTCAGAAGCATAAAGACAAGATCTTCTTCGTCGGTACGCAGCAGCGCAGCACCCGCGACAAGTTCGTCCGCGCGGTCAACATGGTGCAGAAGGGGCTGATCGGCGATGTCAAAAAAATCACCGTGGGCATCAACGGCTCACCGCGCGGCGGCCCATTCAAAACCAGCACGCCGCCTGCCACGCTCGACTGGGACGCCTGGCTGGGACAGGCGCCCAAGGTTGATTACATCCGCGAGCGGTGCCATCAGAGTTTCCGCTGGTGGTACGAATACTCCGGCGGCAAATTCACCGACTGGGGCGCCCACCACGTCGACATTGCCAGCTGGGCGATCAACGAGGTCGACGCCGGTGACGGTCCTATTGAGATCGACGGCACCGATGCCAAGCACCCCGTGCCTTACGAAAAGGGACACCCGACCGTCGACAACGCCTTTAACGCCTCGCACGACTTCGCCGTGAAATGCAAATTCGCTAGCGGTATCGAGATGATCATTACCAGCCGCGGCGACAACGGCATTCTTTTTGAAGGCACCAAGGGCCGCTTCTTCGTCAACCGCGGAAAGATCGTCGGCACGCCGATTCAGGAAAAATGGGATGCCGGCAAGTACGAAGCGGCCGACATTCAGCGTCTCTATAAAGGCAAGCCGGGCGAAGGCCACAAGAACAACTTCTACCGCTGCATCCGTGAAGGCGGACTGCCTGTTTCCGATGTCTTTTCACACGTGCAGATTATGAACACCTGCCACCTGGCAGCGATCGCCGCCCGTGTCGGCCGCAAAATCAGCTGGAATCCGAAGACGGAGCAGATCACCGGCGACGATGTTGCTGCATCACTCGCGTCGCGGACGCCCCGTAAAGGTTTTGAAATTCCAAAGGTTTAAGAATCCGGGGAGCGAAAAACCGTTTCCCGTTTGTCCGTTTGAACGCAGTTTCTATTCATCTTGAAAGAATCCACTATGAAACGCTTCAGTACAGGAGTCGCCGCGCTGGCGGTTCTGTTCACTGGTTTACAGACGCTCTCCGCGGGTGAATTGCCCGTTGCCGTGGAGCCCGTTTTCGAAGAAATCCGCTTCAACAAACCAATCGTCATCACGCACGCCGGAGACGGCTCTGACCGGCTGTTCGTCGCGGAACAGGAAGGCATTATCTGGCACGTCGAGAACAAGCCGGACGCAACCAAGCGGACGAAGTTTCTAGACATGCAGAAAAAGGTCACCTGGAAGCAGAACGAAAATGAAGAAGGTCTGCTAGGCTTCGCCTTTCACCCCAAGTACAAGGAGAATGGCGAGTTCTTCGTGTACTACACCACGTCAGAAACGCCGCACGTCTCAGTGATTTCGCGGTTCCGCGTCTCTAAAGACGATCCCAACAAAGCCGATCCGGACTTTGAAGAAGAGCTGATGCGGATCAAGCAGCCGTTCTGGAACCACAACGGCGGAACGCTCGTGTTCGGGCCGGATGGATACCTTTACATCGCGCTCGGCGATGGCGGTAAGGCGAACGACCCGCTGAAGTCGGGACAGGATTTAAGCCAGATCCTGGGCTCCATTCTCCGCATCGATGTTGATAACAAAGATCCCGGCAAGGCGTACGCCGTGCCCGACGACAACCCGTTTGTCGATAAGAAAAACGCCAAGCCAGAAATCTGGGCCTACGGCGTCCGCAACATCTGGCGGATGGCTTTCGACCGCAAAACCGCAAAACCGGCACGCTCTGGGCGGGTGACGTCGGCCAGAACGATTACGAAGAAGTGAATATCATCGTCCGCGGCGGCAACTACGGCTGGAGCGTCCGCGAAGGTAAGCACAAGTTTGGTCCCGATGGCTCCGGTCCGCGGCCCGACCTGATCGAACCTGTTCTGGAGTACGATCACAAGACAGGCAAATCCATCACCGGCGGCACCGTCTATCGCGGCAAGAAGGTTCCCGCCCTGGAAGGCATGTACCTGTACGCCGACTACATCGGCGCGCAGGTATGGGCGCTGGACTACGATCAGAAAGCGAAAAAAGTCCGCAAGAATGTGCTGATCACCAAACTGAAAATCCCGATCATCACGTTCGGGGAAGATGAGCAGGGCGAAGTTTATTTCAGCAGCAATTTTGGCAACATCTTCCGCTTCGTCCCGGAAAAATAGCTCTGCCTTTAACGGCTAAAACAGGCAGGCAACGGGCTAAACAGGTCACGTTGCCTGCCTTTGTTTTCATATTGACACGCATCGCAGCCGCTGGTAGTTACGCCAGCCTTCTCTAACGAATTCTTATCGTCACCCGGGCTGCGGGAACTTTAATCGTGTCGAAAAAAATTGCCATAAACCCCATCTGGCTGGCCTTCGTCCTTGCGCTGGCGCTGCTTGCTAACAGCGCCGCAATCGTGTGGGGACAGCCGCCTGCGGTGCAGTTGCCGCCGTCGTCGCCAGCTGGCACAGCGCCCGGCCTGGCGCCGATTACGCCCATTCAGCCTGGCGCCGTTCAACCTCCGCCCGGCGTAACGTATCAACCCAGCGCGGTTCCACCGGGACAGCCCGGCGCCATTATCCAGCAGCCCTTTGACGCTTTTGCTACTGGCAGCTCCAGCGCGCAACCCAGCCTGCTGCAGCCCACACAGCCGCAATTCGTCACACCTGGTCAGCAGCCGTTTCTGCAATCGCCCCAGTTCGCACCCCAGCAATACGGGCAGGTTCCCTTGCAGCCTGGGCAGCAGGGCTGGGGACCGGGCTACATGCTGGCCAATCCGGAGCAGGGGCCTTACCTGCGTCTGTTTCAGGATATCCGCCTGGATTACACCTGGATCGCGGGCGAAGCCAACAACAACAATGTGCAGGTGAATGAGTTTGAAGTTGGCACGACCGTCAACTTCCCGAACTTCCTCTGGACGCAGCAGCCGCTTCATATCTCGCCTGGTTTCATCCTGCATCTGTGGGATGGTCCAACGGGCGGCGTCGCCGATCTGCCACCCAACGCATACAGCGCCTTCGTCACGTTCGATTACACGACCAATCCGCAACTGCGGGCCGGCGCCGAGGCGAACGTCACCGTGGGTGTATTCTCAGACTTCAACACGGTAACAACCGATAGCGTCCGGGCCTTCGGCACGGGGCTGGGCTTCTTCCGGGTCACGCCAACGGTGACGCTGAAGGGCGGTATCCAGTACCTGGACCGGCTAGATATCAAACTGCTGCCGGCCTTCGGTCTATTCTGGCGCCCCAATGAAGATGTTTACTTTGAAATTTACTTCCCCAAGCCCAAGCTATCGCAACGGCTGACAACCTGGGGAAACACAGATGTCTGGGCGTATGTCGGCGGTGAGTACGGCGGCAGCTCGTGGACGATTGAACGAACCAACGGACTAAGCGAACGCGCCGATCTGAACGACATCCGCCTTTACGGCGGCCTGGAATTCGTCAGCCGCGTTACATCGTGGCGTGGTTATATCGAAGCCGGCGGCGCCTTCGAACGCGAACTGTTCTACGAAAAATCCACGCAGCAATCACGCGACCTCGAAAGCGCCTTCATCCTCCGCGCCGGCGTCGCCTATTAGCAATAGTTAACTCCGGTAGGTCAGGCGCCTGCCTGACAATGAAACGGAATCCACGCTAACCGACGTCAGGCAGGCGCCTGACCTACGGGTTGCCGAGTGACCTATCAGCCGTAGGGCAGGCTCCGCCTGCCGCTGACAGAAAGCGCCGGTTGAACCATTACGGGTTGCTGGCAACGTAGCCATTCAATTGCAGCGGAAGACAAACGGAACGCTATGAAGCTGCTTCGCACACTACTCGCACTCAGCATCTTGCTGACGACGCAGGCGATACTAACAGGCGAAGAGCCGGTTACGCTGTTGCCGCCAATCGAGGCTGGCAGCACACCGGCAGCCTCGATACCGCGTATTGCCCTTAATCCGGAATACCCGGTAGTTCCGCCACAGCGGGGCGGGGTTTACGAGTACGGTTCTCCTGCAATGGCTCCCGGTGAACTGCACGGTTACGGCTTTCCTGAGTACACAGAATTCCCCGCGTTCGATCCATCGGCGCCGGTCACCCTTGACCGTCTACCAGAATTCAAAGCGGGGTCCTTCTTTCAGAAGGCGGAATTCGCCGCGACCTACCTGCCGGGTGACCGTAACGCAACGGACATGCGTCAGACAGAATTAAAGCTCGGGCTAAGCTTTGCCGCGCCGCTGCCCACGGAGAACCATCCGCTGCTTATTTCGCCCACGTTTGAAACCCGTTTTCTGGATGGTCCCGTTGGTGTCGATACACCGGGTCAGCTTTACAGTACGTACGTGCAGTTCATCTGGGTGCCGCAGATTACGCCCAACTGGTCGCTGATCCTTGGTGTCGAACCGGGGCTATACGGCGATTTTGAAAACTCAGACGACGACGCCTTCCGGCTGCTGGGCCGGGGTCTGGTGCGTTATCAACCGTATCCTGGACGGTTGGAATTTGTGGCGGGGCTGCTATATCTGGACCGTGACGATGTGAACATCCTGCCCGCGGGCGGTATCCTCTGGTCGCCCACCGACGACCTGAAGCTGGACATCATCTTCCCGGCGCCAAAGCTTTCTTACCGCTATTACTACGACGGCCAGAAGTCACGCTGGATCTATCTTGCCGGAGAATTTGGCGGCGACACCTGGGCCGTCCGCCGCGCGGATGGCAGCGTCGATCGCCTCACGCTGCGCGACCTACGCGCCAGCATCGGCATCGAAACCAAGTTCGGCGGCGGCGCCGGCTGGCGGCTGGAAACGGGTTACGTGTTCGGAAGGAACCTGGAGTACACCGACGGGACGGACATCTCTCTGGATGACACCATCCTATTCCGCGCCGTGATTTCTTATTAGAAAGTTGCGGCGCCGCCAGGTTTAAAAACCGGCTCGCGTTACTTATGCGTTTTCCATGCAGGCATCGAGTCGTGGACCGCTTGCAGTTTTCGGCGAGCGGCGGCGGCTTCGGGACTTAGCCTACCTTGGTTCAAATCGTACTTTTCCTCAACGTCCGTTGCGACATTGTAGAACCGGCCGTCGTCGTACAGCTTGAATTTCTGATCCCGGGCGAACCGGCCCAGCTGTTTCTTTTTACGAGCCTGCTGCTGTTTCTGCGCCAGCTTCATCCGCTTGGCGTCTGTGCCTGGATCGGCCGGAACGCCGTTGCGAATGTAATGGCAGAAGACCCACTGCCGCGGGTTACCTTCTTCGCCCTTGAGTTGCGGTAGGAAGCTTTGCCCATCGATCTTTGCACTCTGCGGAACGCTGGCGCCGGCCATGTCTAAGAGCGTGGGCAGCATGTCCGTGAAATCCACCAGCGTGTTGCTGACCTTACCGGCAGGCACATGCCCTTTCCAGTTAGCCACCAGGGCCACGTGCGTACCCGCGTCTGGCAGGCTGCCTTTGCCGCCGGCAATCGTGCGGTCACCCATCCGCGAACGGATATTCGTAGCACAGCCGTTATCACCGGTGAACATGATCAGCGTGTCTTCGCGCAGCTTGTGTTCGTCCAGCTTGTCCACAACGCGGCCGATGATTTTATCCATGTAGGCGACCATATCATCAAAGTATTCCACGCCGCCATTCTGGCCGTCGTACTTGCCGGACCGCTCCCGCGAACCGCCGGGTGGACTGTCGGGCGTGGGCACAAAGGGCCAGTGCACCAGCATCATCGGATAGTAGATGAAGAAGGGTTTGTCCTTCTTGCGGTCGATAAAGTCTGTGACAAAATCCGCGACGACATCAGGACCGAACTTCTTTTCCAGACCTTCCATCAACTTGCCATTGGTCACCAGTCGCGGATTCCAGAAGCGGGAAGCACGACCGTCCAGATGCCATAGGCAATGCTCATCGAAGCCGAATTTGTCAACGGTTTTTGAATCGCCGCCCAGTTGCCATTTGCCGGCAATAGCCGTTTCGTAACCGGCGCTGCGCATCAGGTTGCCGAAGGTTGTTTCGCTGGTGCGTAACTGGCCGAACTTGGTGTAATTCCGCAGGTTGTATTTGCCCGTCATAATCTGAACGCGTGACGGCGTGCAGATCGGCTGCGAATAACAGTGGTTAAACAGCATCCCTTCCGCAGCCAGCTTATCCAGCACCGGCGTCTTGTAGTCCGGCGAACCATAGGCCGACACGCCTTCGTAACCCATATCGTCGCACATGATGAGAATCACATTCGGCTGCCTGGCCGCCGCGGTTCCCACCATGACCAGCATCAGCAGCAGACCAGAAACAACACAACGCAGCATCGGCGGTTCCCTTCTTAGAGGATTTGTACGAGTTGAAGGCGAAGTGCTATATCTTACTTCAACTGCATGGCTCTAGCAGCCATCTTCTAAGCGTCCCTTGAGAAGCAACTTATGCAGCGAAATTCTGTAGCGATCTGCATGGTGGCGCAATTGTGCGTGCTACTTGCGGCGATGGTATTCGGCGCGGGGCAACGGTTGCCCGGCCTACGTGAAACGATTCTGTCTGGAATCATTATCGGGCAATCCGCATTCACGGCGTTGCTGGCACAGTGGACAGGTTGGCCGTTAGTGAAGCGGCTTTTGCTGCTCAGCGGATGGCTGGCGCTGCTGTTGGCAAGCGAAGCTGTAAACATCTGGCTGGATTTGCGCGGCGCAGCCGGCCTGCGGATGCAACCGTATCAGCCTTGGCTGGCACACCGGGGAGAATTAGTGCTGCTGCCGGCCATACTTAGTTTCCTTCTCATCGAATTGCTGAAACTCACCGGGGTTCAGCTCCGAGTAGATGGCAGGCTCGCTACTATTCGCTTCAGACTCTTCGACGTTTTTATACTGCTTACAGTCGTTGCTGTCGTCTGCTGCACGGCGACTTCCATTGCCCGTTTCACGCGCCCCTGGATGACGCTGCATTCGCTGCCCGTTTCCCTAGTTGTGGCCGTAGCCGTTGCTTGTCTGGCAGTGATTACGGGTTGGTTGGCGTCCGGCAAACAGAAACTCCTGGCAGCGTGTCTGCTGGTGACAGGAGTAGCCGCCGCGCACCATTGGATCATTGAGTGCGTCTTCGCAGAGTATCCCATGGCCAGTGACTTGCCGAATGTCTACCTGCGGATGTTCTACGCAGCGCTACTATATGTGGCGACGTATACCGTAAGCGTGCGGCTGTTCATTGGTTGCCTGACCCCACACGGTGCTTTGCAGCCAGACAAGCCATAGAGGATAATGAAGGTCCAACCTTTTTGCCTGCCACTTTCACACATTCCACCCATTTCCTATGGCCACATCTACCAGAAGTCTGCTGCTGGCGATTTTACTCGTACTAACGACCGGCTCTTTTTCACTCGCTGCTGAAGTCACCACTGTCGATGCGCTCGTTACGGCGGTGAAGCAAGCCAAGGCGGGCGATACTGTAGAAATCGGCGCGGGCACCTTTGCCTTAAACGCTCCGCTGGAACCGGCTGCCGGCGTTACGCTGCAAGGCGCGGGCATGGACAAAACCATCATCACGCATGTGCCAGAGTGGAAGCCTTCCACCGCAACATTACCTGATCCAGAGATGCGAACGAAAGGGCTCGATTCGCGGGCGTATTTGATCCGTATTCAGGATAAAGCCGCTGATGTGACCATTAGCGGCATGACGCTCCGCGGGCCGCAGATGCACGGCGCCATCTTTGGCTTCGGGAACAGCAAGCTGCATCTGCATCATCTACGGATTGACGATACGCTGTGGTCCGGCATCCGCACCTTTGCCATGAAGAACGCCCGCATTCACGATTGCGAATTCATCGACGCCGGCGGACGCTGGAAACGCGGCGGCGAGCCCGGTGTGAAAGGCGGCATTACCGGCGGCGGCATCTTCGCCATCTGGATGGTTGATAGCGAGATTGCCCACAACCGCTTCCGCCGGACGAAAACCAGCAAAGAGCGTTCGTACTTTGGCATCAAATGCCGCCAGGGGAAACGCTGCCGGATTCATCACAATACGATCGAGGTGAACTTTTCTATCGAACTGCCATTCGAGAACGACGAAGATAATGAGATTGATCACAACGTCTGCCACGGCACGATTTCGATTCCGAAATACGCCGGCGGCGGTGTGCCTGAAAGCGGAAAGACCTTCCACATTCATCACAACTGGATGCACAATTCTTACTCGATTGAATTTGTGCGTAACGGCGTTGAGATCAGCCACAACCTGTTTGATTTTGATGTGGAGAAAGACTGGGGTAACCTGATCTCCGGCTTTGGCAAAGCCCCCGCCAAAGGCCCGGCGACTTTCCACAACAACCTGATCAGCAATCCGGGCCGCGGCGTGATCTGGATCAACGAACCGTATAACAACCTGGAAGTCCGCAATAACCATATCGTCACGCGGACGACCACTACGCCGCGTAAAGAAGGGCTGTTCGGCTTTAATGGCAACAGCGATTTCTCCACCATTGCCATCCGCAACAACATTGTTGAGTGTCAAGGTCTGTCACGCCCGCTACTCCGTCATGAAAACAGCTACAACGCGACGGTTGAAAACAACAAACTTGTCAACGTCGCTGATGAGAAACGGCTGAAAAACCCGGCGACCGAAGCCAAAGTGGGATTAGAGGCGCCGCTGAAATTCACCTGCGGCGTGCACGATGAATTTACCGTGGACGGCTGGAAGGCTTCACGGACCAGGTAGCTATGCACCGTCTTTCCACCATCCTGCTGCTAACGCTGCTACTCACGGCCGCGCCCGTCATTGCCGCCGGGCCCACGCAGCTTCCGCCGGGTGCGGAGGTGAGCTACCTGGATAACGGCGTGGTGAAGGTGGGCGTCGATCTGCGCCGTGGCGGCGCGATTGTCTATCTTTCGCGCGGCGACGGGCCAAACCTGGTGAACAACTATGATCTGGGGCGGCAGATTCAACTGTCGTTCTTCTCAGGACCGGCGCCTTATAAAACGCAGGGCCAGTCGCCGGCGCCGCACTGGTCGCACATTGGCTGGAACCCTATTCAGGCAGGTGACGATTTCGATAACCGGTCGCAGGTGCTCGCGCACCGAAACGATGGAAAACAACTGTACGTCAAATGCCGTCCGCTGCACTGGCCGCTGAACAATGTGCCGGGGCAATGCACTTTTGAATCGTGGCTAGAGCTTGAAGGGCCCGTCGTTAAAGTGCGGGCACAGCTCAATAACGCACGCGTTGATCAGAAGCAGTACGCGGCACGCCTTCAGGAGCTGCCTGCCGTTTATGCCAACGCCCGGTATCACCGTGTGGTCAGCTACATGGGCGACAAACCCTTTACCGGCGCCGCCATCAGCCAGGCGCCACGACCGCAGGGGAAGCATCCATGGTCATCATGGATGGGGACGGAAAACTGGTCCGCACTGCTGGATGCGAAAGGCAACGGGCTGGGGCTGATTACACCCGGCCGCGTGCATTTCACGGGCGGTTTTGCCGGGCAACCGGCGGACGGCAGCACGCCGGCAGCTCGCGCCGGGACGCGTGCCAACAGCACCGGATATCTTGCTGGTCAGGGGCAGGAGATCATTGACCATAACATCACCTACAAGTTCCGCTACGAACTGTTGCCCGGCAGTGTGCAGGAGATCCGCCACCGCGCGAAAAAGATTCAGACAAACGCGCTGCCGCATTGGACCTTCCACAGCGACCGTCAAAGCTGGCATCTGCGGAACGCCGTTGATGCAGGCTGGCCGGTAAGGGATGGCTGGCGGGTGGATCTTTCGCAGGATGATCCGCAGTTGATCAGCCCGTTTTTCTTTGTCGGCGCGTCGCAGGCGCCGGAACTGGAAATCCGCGCTGCCATCCAATCCAACAGCCGTCATGCAACGGTTTACTGGCAGCGGCAGGCAGAAGGTGGCGAAAGGGCGGCGAACTCTCTTCAATTTGCAGTCCAACCCGATGGCGAATTTCACAGCTATGTCGTAAAGCTAACAGCGGCGAAGACGTACCGCGGCGGCATTGTCCGGTTGCGTCTCGACCCGGCGCCGGGCGGAACCGCCGGACATTGGGTGAAGATCAAATCTATCCGCCTGTTGAAGTCGCAGGCCAAGCCACCAGAAAAGACTCTACCATGATGCTCCGCGTGATCACCTTCCTGTTTATCGCCGCTTGGGCGACGAGTTCCGCCGTCGCAGAGGTGAAGATCGAAATTCAGCCGGATGGTTTTAATGCCGGCAAGGCAGATATTCATGCAGTGTGCAAGTCGGCCGCCAGCCATCTGCTGAAACACATGAAGGATCTGCCGCCGATGACCGTCCGTGTATCGCACGGCAAGGACTCGCCCATTTCTTTGTACAAGCCTGCGGAAGACGGCGCTATCCGCGTGAAGTTAACGTCGCGGCAGCGATTCTGGGCGCAGTACGCGTATCAGTTTGCACACGAAATGTGCCACGTGCTATGCGGGCTGGAAGACGATTATCGCGGGAACCTCTGGTTCGAAGAAACGCTGTGCGAAATGGCGTCGTTGTACTGCATGCGGCAAATGGCTACGCAGTGGCGTACGACGCCGCCTTATGCCTCGTGGAAAGCTTTCGCCCCGCACCTGCGGAGCTATACCGATGATGTGGCGAAGCGGCGAAAAGAGTTTCTCGAAATCCTGCAGACCGGCACCCGCAGCTACTACGCCCGGCATGCCCGCTACCTCACGAAGCAACCGGTCGACCGCGAAAAGAACGGCGCCTTCGCCTTAGCGCTGCTTCCTCTGTTCGAGGCGCAGCCGCAGCACTGGAACGCCATCCGTTATCTCAATTCAACGCCTTCGCCCCAGGGTGAAACCTTTCAGCAGTATCTGACGAAGTGGCATAACGCAGCGCCGCAGAAGCACCGTGAGTTCATCATCAAAGTCGCGGCGATGTTTGGCGTTGAAGTGGCGGCGGAGCAGGTTAATCAAGCAGATTAACTTCGTCCAGCGGCGAGGTGCCATCGGCGCGGGTGAGAAGGTCGCCCAGCAGTTTCCCGTCTATCTCAAGCGGTAGGAACCGCACACTGCCATCGACGAATAAACTGTTCGCGCCGCCGGTGTGAAAGCTGGCGATGGCTTTGCCGGTTGGTTGGGGCTGAACCGTTTTGGGCATCGATTCGTGGCTGAGATCGCGCGGCTCTATCCAGATCCAGGGAGACAGCGGCGCCTCGACCACGGCAATCGTGCACGCCATACCGTCGGTAACGGAAGACTGTCGCACTTTGGCGTTCGGGCCCCAGATGGTCACGGGCGAACGGCCGCCCATCCGCAGACTTACCGGCGCCAGGTACGATGTAAAACCTTGCATCGGATTGCGGTCAGCTTCGCACTGATAGTCCTGCAGGTTTTCCTGGTGAAGAATCCGGTTGGTGGAAGACTCCCAGCCGGTCTTCTTATCAATCCGCAGGCCTATCGCACGATCGCTGCCATACGGCGCCAGCAGCGACCGCCAGCTGGCAAAAGGCACATCGTGGGTGAGGACCGATGAAGGTGGGAAGTATTTGAAGGTATCGTGATAGGCGTTCATCGCCTGCCCCGTCATCCGCAGGCTCTGCTGGCAGGCTGTCCGGCGGGCCGCGTCTCTGGACATTGCGACCGACGGAATCATCAGCAGCGGACCGCCCACCAGAAACAGACCCGTGATCACGATGGTAATCATGCCGGGCATCCAACTGGTATTCGCCGCCATCGAGGCCTCTTCGACGGCGTAGGGTCGCTCGCCGGGCAGCGTAATTTCTTCACCGCATTCAATACACGGCCCCTCGGCGCCGGCGTATTGATCGTCAACGCGGCTGAGTGCGTTGCAGTGCGGGCAATGGAAGTCGAAGGGCATCGTTACCTGCTTCTAGGGAATTCTACGGGCTGGCCATCGTTGCGTAGCAGTAGTTTGCGGAGTACTTCGGGATCGATCTCGTTGGAAAGGAAAATCACGGAGTTGTCCGCTGCCGCCACCGGCGCCACGGTCGGGTGCCAGAAGCCATCATGCAGCCCCGCGATACCTGGCCGTAGTTCCTTATTGTTCACGGTAAAATCCATCGAGTTGAAATGCAAGTCACCCGCGGCGTGCCACAGCACCTGCGGCGAATGACGGCTGGCTTCGACGGCGAAGATGGTGTTGGAATATCCGTCGGTGATATCTTCTGCCCGCAACCGCTGGTTCATGACAAAGCAGGTCTGCTGCTCTGCTTCCGCATTGGAAAAAACGGCGAAGTAACTGGTGTTGCCCTCACGGGTGCTGGAAAGCGAACAGCGGAAATCTGTAATCTGCGCGGCTAAGGCCATGTTCTGCGGCGAATCATGCGGCGCGGTCAGGTCGTACTTACTGAGTTTTTCAAATCTGACCTTGGTCCACAGTTCCACGCGCCAGCCAATGGGCGGTGCTGACCCGGTCTGCGTGGTGGTCGGGAAATAGCCTTGATATTCGTTATGGCTGTGCAGGGAGTATGAAATCAGTTTCAGATTCTCCGCACAGTAGAAACGCTGCATCCCGGAGTAGTCCTGATAGATAAACAGAATAAACACAACCAGCAGCATCAGTCCGATGAGAACCACAGCGGCAATTGCCTTCTTCGTCACGCTGCGTGTCGCTACCGGACCGCGATTCTCTGGCGGCGTCATCTGGGCGGGTTCCGTGCTGTTCATAGCGCTTCCTGCTGAGTCAACAGACGGTTAACCAATCCAGCGCAGCGGGTCGGCTTCGCGCTGGCTGGGCCAGATCTCCAGCGCCGGGAATTCCTCCGCCATAACTTCCGCCAGTTTTTCCACGGCGAACCGTTCGCTGGCGTAATGGCCGGGCAGCAGTAGGGCGACGCCCGTGGCTTCGGCTTCCAGGCAGGTGTGAAAATTCGTTTCGCCTGTGACCAGCAAATCGCAGCCATGCCGCCGCGCGGCGGGAAGGAACGTGCCTGCCGAACCGCACGCAACCCCCACGCGGTTGATCTGCGTGTCGCCGGCGCCCACGGCGTGCAGTCCGTCGATCTGCAGGAACTGTTTCACACGCGCGGCGAACTCCGCAAGTGTTACGGGTTGCTCCAAGTCGCCAAACCGCCCGGCGCCAGGACCTTCCAGGTCGTCCGGGTTGTCTTGCAGGTTGCGCGGCGCCACGATACCCAGCCCTTCAGCCAGCATCTGATTGATGCCCGTCGCGGCGGAATCGAAGGAGGTATGCGGCGAGTAAACCGCCACGTCACCGCCGATCAGTTGCAACAGGATCTGCCCCGTGACGTTATCCGCCGTGATCCGTTTGAGCGGTTTGAAGGGCGAAGGATGATGCGAAACAATCAGCGAGGCGCCGGTTTCCACGGCTTCAGCAGCAGAGGCCGGTGTGACGGTCAGGCAGGTCATGATCTTCGTCACAGGCAAAGTACGGTCGCCAACCAGCAGGCCGGTATTATCCCAGTCTTCCGCCAGACGCGGCGGCGCAAACCGGGCCAGAAACTGACAGACATGTTCAATCGTTGTCACAGACGTCCCTTCAAGAATTCACATGGTGCGAGGCAGCGGCAGATTCACGCCGCCCATTTCCCGCAACATTGTAAGCGTTTACGGGCGGGACTCAGAACCCCGCTGAGCAGCGCGGCTTTGCAGCAGCTGCGTCAGCTGCGAAGTCTCCACCGGTTTGGTCAGATGCGCATCAAAGCCGGCAGCCTGCGTGCTGCGACGGTCGCCCGCGTTACCGAAACCCGTTAGCGCTACCATAAAAACGCCATCGGCGTCAGCGTTTTGCCGTACCTTTTTAGCCACGTCGCGGCCATCCAGGATGGGCAGTCCCAGGTCCACCAGCGCGACATCAGGCAGAACGCGGAGAATCGCGTCCAGCCCCGCTTGCCCGTCTTCCGCCACGGTGACATCGTAGCCATCCAACTCCAAAAGCCTTTTCAGCATAGCGCGGACATCGTCATTGTCTTCAACGATGACGAGTCGCAGGCCACTTTGGCTGTTGTCCTCACCCGTGGTGGTATGCGAGTCTACATCGCCCTCAACCAGGGGCAGGTCGATCGTAAACTCGCTGCCTTTACCGATACCTTCGCTAAACGCCCAGACTTCGCCTTCGTGCATTTCCACCAGTGTCCGCACCAGCGATAGCCCGATGCCCAGCCCACCATCCGCACTGCGGTGGTTGTGCTTTCCTTGCACGAAGGGCTCAAACATGTCCTTGGCCAGTTCAGGTGGAATCCCCGTACCGTTGTCGCGGACACTGATCTCTGCGTGACCGTGGTTTTCGCGCGCCGACAGCCAGATTTCGCCCCCGGGTTCTGTATATTTAGCCGCGTTGGTCAGAAGGTTGCCAATGGCCTGCTGAAGACGGACTTTGTCCGCAAGCACCACCATCTTCGCCGGCGCCCGCTTCTGATGTAATGTGAGGTTACGGCTCTCAATCAGCGGGCCCACGCTGGATGCAGCATCAGCCAGCAGCGTCGCAACGCTGATGTTCTGCAGCTGCATTTCAATTTTTCCCTGTGAAATACGCGACACTTCCAGCAGGTCGTCCAGTAGTCGCGACAGCTGGGTGCATTGCCGCAGCATCACCGAGCTGACCTGATCCAGCATGCCGCCGTCGATAACGTCGCTTCGCGAAACAATCTGCGCGGCGTTGGAAATGGCCGAAAGAGGGTTCCGCATTTCGTGGGAGAGGGTCGCCAGAAACTTATCCCGCACCTGCACCCGTTCGCGTGCGTGGTCTGTAGCCGATTTGTGACGTGTGATGTCGCGCATGGTGGCGACATAAGCCCCTTGGCCGTTCCACATGGTTCTGGTGATGTTCAGTTCCGCGACGGGGAACGGCACCTTGGAGCCGGGCAGGTCAATCTCTAGTTTGTCGTTGCGAACCACAGGCGAACCGAATTGCAGCCCCGTCAGTTCTTTTGCAGGGCGTCGCAGCAACCGGGCGGCTGCAGGATTGACGAACAGAATCTTGCCCATCCCATCCAGCACCAGCACGCCATCGGCGATATCTGAAACTAACGATCCAAGATCATCGCCTGTATTCTGCGGCGGTTCTGCGGTGGTTGCGATGCTGTTGCCGGATGACTGGTCTAGCGAGGAAAGAAGCTGAGGCGTGATGCTGTTAGAATTTTCCTCCGGCGGAGCGTTCTGTCCCGAAGGAGTCTCTTCCTCTAAATCAAACGGCTCCCCACCCTGGATGTTGGCGAAAAACTCTTTCCAGTCCGCGGGCGCCCCGACGATCCGCAATTCGGGCGCGGGAGTGCGTTTGATCAGCGTGGGGGTTGCCAGAATCTGATCTTCTTCGGCAAGCTCCGGCGCCGTAAGTACATCGATCACATTCAGCTGATAGCGGTAGCGCATGTAACGGCGTGCGTGACGATGAAACTTGCGCAGAAATTGCTGAGAGTGAAAGGTCTGCCCGGCAAGAAATAGATCAAACGTGTGGATGCTATTACTGCCGACAGTAAGTTTAGGGTTCACGACCGCGACCCCTTGGGGGTGAGTCCGCCTTGTGCAGACAAGTTATGGGCCAGCACAACAAATACGATGCGCCGCAAGCCGGACACCCTCCCGTTGTTCAGATGGGTGTGACGTCCTGTCAATTGTGCGGAAGAACACTGCCCCTTCGCGAGTCATTCGCAGGCCCGGAACCGGGCGCGCTAACCTTCGTGGCTAGCGGGTTTGCTGAGTGCACGCAATTGGATTGTGAACTGGTGGCGAACCAGACCTCCGTATCAGAAGGCGTGCAGTAAGAATAGCTATTGTTTCCGTCACACTGCACACACTGGTATCCATTCCAGCGAGGAAGGCCTTCAATCACCTATCCGTACCCCTAGGTGATGCAATCAGTTTGGCACAACTCTAAATACCGCCACAAGTCCGTTTTTGGGGAAATCAACATTTCTGTTGCGTTTTTCCGCATTTTTTTCCTGGAAAATGCTAGTTCCCTAGTGGATTCTACCAATGATCGTGATTTTGACGTGACAATTTATAGGATTGTCTCAACGAATCGCCGACAGCTGCCATGGAAGAAAAATACGCTTCCGGTAGGTAAGCGCTCTGTCGAAGGCAGCCTCGTTATCCACGGGATTGCCCGCTTCACTTGCACCTGACTCTTGTTTCCTATGGATGCGCTGCCTAGGATGACCTGCTGGCCGTTCCGGCCATATTCTCACCCTATTAACCTTCCTTTAGCAGCCCGGATGGGTTGCTTGCTGATGGCGAAAAAGAAAAAGATCCGCGCTGACTTCCGCAAAAAGCACGACGCCCGCCGGCGCGAAAGCGACCTCACGCGTAAGTTTCACGAAAACGACCAGGCCGATGACGATCTCGTAAACTCAGAACGCGTCAGTGGCAAAGGACGGCTGACACGCAAACGCACGATCATGGGCGACGAGAGCACGGATGAGAATTCGGGCTTTGCCGTGCATCTGGATGTGGACGAAGCAGCGGGCAAGATGGGCCGCGTGCTTTCGGTGCACGGACTCAATAGCATCGTTCATACAGAAACGGGCGAGTACCGCTGTGCGACGCGCGGGCTGCTGAAATCGCTAAGCACGGATCAGCGGCACGTTGTGGCGGCGGGTGACCGGGTGTTCATCCGCACGATTGATGACGAAACGGGTGTGATTGAACGCATCGAACCCCGCACCGGCGTGATCAGCCGCACCAGCAAAAAGCGGCAGCATGTGATTGTGGCGAATGTGGATCAACTGTTGATTATCGGCAGCGCCGCCGAACCGTCGCTGAAGCCCAATCTGATTGACCGCTTCCTCATTACGGCGGAGAAAAACGGCATTGAGCCGGTGATCTGCATCAATAAATGCGACCTGGTCGATCTGGCGGATCTGCAACCGCTAGTGGGCGTTTATAGCCAGATGGGCTATCAGGTGCTGCTGGTTTCCGCGCAGACCGGGTTCAACGTCGACCGTTTGCGGCAGATGATTGGCGGCAAGCAGAGCGTTGTTGCGGGGCAGAGCGGCGTCGGCAAATCTTCGTTGCTCAACGCCATTCAGCCTGATCTGGCGCTGGCGGTGAAATCCGTCAGTCAGGAAAATCAGAAAGGCCGCCACACCACCACGGCAGCTAAGCTGATCGCCCTGGGCAACAACGGCTTTATTGTCGATACGCCCGGCATCCGCCAGTTTCAGTTGTGGGATGTAATCGCTGAAGAAATTGCCGGCTACTTCCGCGATCTCCGGCCGTTTCAGAACCATTGCCGCTTTCCCGATTGCAGCCATACGCACGAAGCTGAATGCGCCGTGAAAGACGCCGTGGCCGACGGCCATCTCGACGCCCGCCGGTACGAAAGCTACTGCCATCTACTGGCAGGCGACATGATCTAAAGCCGCTGCGCAAACGGCCGGCTACATAAACAACGCGGCTTCAGCCACCAGCCCTGGACCGAAGCCGATGGCCACGCAAGGCAGCGGCGCGCCGGTGCGGCGCAACTGCTCCAGCACAAACAGCACGGTGGCCGAGGACATGTTGCCGTGTTCGCTTAACACCTGCAGCGCGGGCGCCGAGGCGGATTCAGGCAGTCCTAATGTGCGCGTAGCAGCGGCGACAATACGCGGGCCGCCAGGATGAATCGCCCACGAGCCGACATCATCCACCGATAGGCCATACTGCGCCAGCCAGTCTTCGACCCAGCCTTCCAGATGTGCAGAAATGATGTCTGGCACCACGGATTCCAGCGTCATTTCAAAACCGTGATCGCCGATCCGCCACGTCATTTCATCCGGTGAATCAGGCAGAACGAACGAATGGCAACCGGCCAGCCGCCACGGTTCGTGCTGCTCCACCGCTGTCGAAGCCACAACCGCGGCCGAGCCATCGGCGAACAGCGCATTAGCCACCACACGCCCGGTGTCCCAGCCGTAAGAGTAGTGCAGGCTGCACAGCTCTACCGAGCAAAGCAGCACCCGCGCCGAAGGCGAAGTCATCGCCAGCCCATCGGCCACACGCAACGCGTTCAAGGCGCCGTGACAACCCATAAAGCCCACGTTCACCCTCGCAACGGCGGGCGATAGCCCAAGCTGGTCAATCAAGGCGAATTCAACACCGGGCGAAACAAAGCCGGTGCACGAAACGGTGACCAGATGCGTAATCTCACCCGGCGTGGCGCCCGCATCTTCCAGCGCGCGGCGCGAAGACTCAATGGCCAGCGGCGGCGCCTCCCGCGCGTAGCATTCCATCCTCGCTGCCGTGCTGGGACCGCGGTCCACCGGTGAACGCGAAGGAGGATAAAAAGTCTGATGAAAAGCTTTGCCATTGGAAGGTTCAAGCAGCACACTACCGCGACGCTTCACCAGCGTCATGCGATAGAGCATCGGCAGCACATCGAGATTCCCCTCGCTCTCATGCACAAACGTCCGTGCGACCTCCGCAGCGTCGGCTTGTTCAATCGAACGTGCCGGAATGGCAACGCCAATGCCTTCGATCTGCAGTGCCATGTCGTCAATCCATGTCCCAGCCGCAATGGCTGAGAGAATTTGAAACTGTGTTTATATAGCGACAGTTCCAATTGTACTCTTTCCGGCGGAAACCGGAGAGTGCCTTAACGCATCATGGTTTTGCCTATTTACACCCTTGGCATCCACACAGATGAAGAACCGATTCCGTTCAATTCGCTAACACCCGTTGGCTGAAGGACGGAACACTAACCCGAAGCACGAGCGAGGGACGCCCGAGTTTGAAGCGAATGGCCCGTCCGGGCCACTTACGGTCTGGGGCAATATCGCTAAAAGCCCTTGTTTTTAGCATTAAGTCAAACGTCCCTCGCTCGCGCTTCGGGTTAGTGTGATGCGAATACGCTTGATGCGTTTTGCACTCTAACGGACGACAACCGGTCGCGGCTCATTCGCCGGCAACTGCGGGTTCCAGGGTCATGGTGGGTTCCTCCACGGCGGTTTCTTCGGCGATGTATTCCTGCTCAATCACGCTCATATGGCGCCATTTGCCTTGCAGGAACCGCAGGAAGTAAATCACGCCCAACAGGCTTATCCAGCCCGTCAGCAGCCACCACCAGCTGTACAGGCTAAACTTCAGCCAGACCGCTCCGGCGACACCGGCGGCGATAAACAGCCCCGACATCACCGTGGTGGTGATCAGCACAAAACGCGTGTCGCCGGCGCCTTTGATTGCATGCACAAACACCATCTGCAACGCATCGAACAGGCAATATGCCGCCACAAACCGCAGCAGGACCACGGCCACATCGCGGACTTCGCCCGCATTGCCAGCGTCACCACCGAACATCCAGGTAAACGGATCGGGCATCAGCAGATACAGCGGCGCAAAGAGTCCTGTGTAAATCAGCGCAAGCGCCACCCCTGTATAGGTCGCCCGCTCCGCCAGATCTGGCCGGCCGGCGCCAAGTTGTTGACCGACTAAGGTGCTCACGGCGATCGCCATGCCAATCATCGGCACAAACGCCATCATGTTTACCGAGAACGCCACCGCTGTGGCGGCTGAAGCAACATCGCCCAACCTGCCCACAAACAGCGTGAACATCGTAATGGCGCCGCCTTCGATCACATATTGCAAACCGTTGGGCAGACCAAAATAAAGCAGCCGGCCGGTCAGTTCTTTGTCGTACACGCGCCCGGTGGACAGTCCGTACTTGGCGATATTCTCACCGCGGTACATCAACACAAAGTACGCCACGACTTTGAACCACTGCGAAGTCACAGTCGCCCAGGCTGCACCTTCGATTCCGCCCGCCGGGAAACCCAGATAGCCGAAGATGAAGATCACATCGAGTACGATATTCAGCGTCGCTGCCACGACGTTCACAGCCAGCACCACTCGTGCGTCGCCACGCCCCACCCAGAAGGACGACAGCGCGGCGGAAAACACCGGCGCCCCCGACCCGAAGGCCAGCACACGGATATAAAGCGTCTCGTTCCAGAGCATGTCAGGCTCGTGACCGAACGCCGCAAACATCTGCGGTGCGAAATGCGCGAGTGCCAGAAACAACGGGGTTGAATACAGCCCAATGCGCAGGCTCTGCCACATCGCCACGCCGAGGCGTTGCGGCTGATTGGCGCCGTGGTACTGAGCCACAAACGTGTTCACATAACCCGCAGTGCCCATGAACAGGCTGAAAATCGTCCAGTTCAGCATCCCCGCCGACAGCGCTGCCGCAACTGCTGTGGTGGACGACCACGAGAGCAAGGCCCGGTCGGTCACATGCATAACGGTGTAAGAAATGGTGGAAGCCACCAGGGGCAGCGCAATCACCAGCACGTCGCGCGGCCCGCACGGCTTCCGCCACCAGCTATTGGACTCCTGCTCCACCGCAACATCCCTCAAGAAATAAAGCGATCCGCTAACAGCGCACCCCAGGCGCCAGAACAAAGGTGTCCAAAGCAAGAGAGCGCATCAGGGCGAAAGGTTCACGTAGCCGGAATAATTCCCAGTTTAGCCCGTCGAGGCAAGAGGTGAAGCGGCTGTATTGCGTGAGGAAACATCTGTGGCATGCCGCGTGGCGGAAAGTTTTGATTACACTAGAAATCGAAGATCGTTCGTATCCACTTCCGACCGGACCGGCCACATGGCGAATAAATCACTATCCCGCGCCAGAGTTTTCGGCAAGCCGCTGGGCAAAGTTTCGCTGTACATCTCCGCTGTTTTAGCGGCCATTCTGCTGCCCTTGCTGATCCTGGATATGGGGCTGGTGTTTCAGTTGATTGTTCAGCGCGGCGCCGCCGCCGGCAGCCCGGTGGCGACACCTGCCGACTGGTGGTGGGGGCCGTGGTATTTTGAAGGTGAATGGCCCTTTTTCGAAGACGAAAGGAAGTGCCTGCTGGCGCTGATCGGCGCCGGGCTGATTCTCGCCCTGATCGAGGCGATCTGCCTGTGGGTGCATCGCCGCAGTGTGCAGATCGCCGCCCTGAGTATTGCCGCGCAATTGAAAGACGCCGTGCATTCGCAGGCGTTTAGGCTGGGCGTGAGCGAACCACTTGGTCGCGACCGTTCGCGGCCGGAAGTCCTGTTCACCGATAACATCGCCAGCGTCAGGAAAGGGCTGATCGCCTACTGGACGACCATTCCGTACGCGATTGCCGTACTGGCGGCGCTGCTGGTTCTGGCGCTGTCGATCAATCCGCTGCTAACCGGCGTTGCCATTCTGTCGGCAGTGTGTGTCTGGCTGTTGCGACGGTGGCTGACGCGTCGCGCGGAAGAGCAGGGCGGTCTGCAACGCGACCACGGCAGTCAGCACAACGCCTCGATGGTTGAAGATCTCAAAGTGGCCCCCGTGGCGACGACGTACGGACTGGATGAAATTCCCGGACAGATGTTTCACGAGCATCTCCGCAGTTTCTACACCGAAGAACTGTCCGCAGCACTCTCCAAGGCTACGGTACGCCCCATCGTCGTGCTTGTGGTTCTGCTGGCCGCACTGCTGGTGATGACCATTCTGGGCGTTGCCCCGCAGACGTCAGCAGCGGGCGTCGTGGTGCTCTTGTCCGCCCTGGTTGGCATGTATATTCCGGCGACGCGTTTGCAGAATCTGCCCAACCAGACCAAGGAAGCTGAAGAGGCAGCCACGGAACTGTTCGCTTATCTTGATCGTCAGGCCACGTTGCACGAACTGCCCGATGCAGAAACGCTTGGCCCCGTCAAACAGCGGGTTACCGTCGAGAATCTCACGCTGACAACGCGCGACGGCGTGCGGTTGGCGCACGAAATCTCGCTATCAATCCCCGCCACGGCGAATGTCGGCTTTATTGCTTCGGATACGCAGACGCCGATGGCGATGGCTGGATTGTTCGTCCGGTATTACGACCCCGCAGCGGGTCGCATTCTGTTCGACACGCACGATATCCGTCAGGCCGCGCTGAAGTCTATCCATGCCGAAAGTGCGCTGGCAACGGCCGATGGGCTGCTATTCAGTGGAACAGTTAAAGAGAATCTGACGTGCGGTGACGATCACTTTGACACCAAGCAGATTGCCGACGCGGCCCGTGCCTGTGGCGCCGACGAGTTTATCAGCCGTCTGCCTGAAGGGTATGACTCGCTGCTGGGCGAACGTGGCGCCGTGCTGTCGCGCAGTCAGGCGTTCCGCCTGGGGCTTGCGCGGGCGGTGCTGCGGAATCCATCGGTGCTGGTGATCGAGGAGCCTGCGGAGGACGAAGACGAAGCATCTTCGCAAGCGGTGGATCTGGCGTTGCGCAACGTGTCCGCCGATCGTACGCTGATATTTCTTCCCGGCCGCATAAACACCATCCGCCTGCTCGACCGCATCTACTTCTTCCACGAAGGCAAGATCGTCGCCCAGGGCAAGCATCAGCAGTTGCTGACAGACAACGAGCTGTACCGCCATCTGACTTATATGCGGTTCAATCAGTACCGCGAAGTTTAAGTCTGCATGCAGTGGATCTGTGAGGTGCATCACCGCGTACTGCCGTGCGGTGGTGTAGGCTGCGTACTACGCAATTTGCGTGGCAACCGCTAAACTCGCGGGATAGCTTACGCCGCAACTGCTGCGGCGCCTCTGGAATTTCAGACTGAAACAACCTGATGGCAGTAGATACTCCTGCAAAGATAACAATTCTCGGCGCCGGGCCGGTCGGCCTCGAAGCGGCGCTTTATGCCCGCTATCTCGGTTACGAGGTGGACCTGCTAGAGCGCGAAGACGTTGGCGCCAACATTGCCGCCTGGGGCAGCGTGCAGATGTTCAGCCCGTTCAGCATGAACCATTCCACGCTGGGCCTGGGCGCCATTTACGCACAGGACGAAAGCTACCAGCCGCCTGCTGACGACGAGCTATTGACCGGCGCTGAATATTGCGAGCGTTACCTGCAGCCGCTCGCAGCGACGGACCTGCTGCGCAAGAGTATTAAGCGCTACACCACGGTGGTCTCGGTTTCGCGTTTTGATTTTCTCAAGAGCGAAAATCCAGGCTGCGAGAGCCGCACGGAATCGAAGTTTCATATTGTTTCCCGCGATAACGAAGGCAACGAACGCGCTTCGGCCGCCGATGTTGTGATCGACACGACGGGCGTGTTCGGCAATCCGGCCTGGCTCGGTCCTGGCGGGGCGCCTGCGCTGGGCGAAACTTCGCTGCGTGAAGAAGGGCTGATTGAATACGGGCTGCCCGATTTCACCACCGCCGCCGCCAAAGCACGCTACGGCAACCGGCGTATTCTGCTGACAGGCAGCGGCTACTCAGCCGCCACCAATGTTGTCGCCCTGGCAAAACTCCAAGAAGAGTTCCCGCAGACGCACATTACCTGGCTGACACGCCGCCAGCGCGAAGGCGGCCCCATCGCGCGTATTCCTAACGACCGGCTGCCGCAGCGCGATGCTCTGGCCGAAGCTGCCAACGCGTTGTGCAGCAGCGAAGGCGTTCAGCACCTGGACGGAACAGTGCTACTAAGCATCGCACGCGAAGATGAGCAGTTCCGCGTCAAAACCGCCGGCGCCCACCGGCTGGAAGAAACCTTTGACCAGATCATCGGCAACACCGGTTTCCGCGGCGACCGCTCGATTTACGAAGAACTACAGCTGCACGAATGTTACGCTTCGGGCGGCCCCATGAAACTGGCCGCGGCGTTGCTGGGCCAGAAAGGCTCCGCCGACTGCCTGGATCAGACCTCGACCGGACCGGCCACGCTGATGAACCCGGAGCCGGACTTTTACGTCTTAGGCGCCAAGAGTTACGGGCGGAATTCAAGTTTTCTGATTTCTCTGGGACTGCAACAGATCGTAGAACTGTTCAGCGTGATCGGGGACCGCGCAGACCTGGACCTATATCAGACGGCAAAATCCTTGTTACCGTAAACCGTCGTTGTAATCGCCAGTTGCCGTAGGTCAGGCGCCTGCCTGACGACACCAGAGGAATCCACGCTAACCATTGTCAGGCAGGCGCCTGACCTACGGGGTTTGAGGCATGAGCACCAACGCTCCGGAAATCGCTGTTTCGCATCTTGACCATCTGTGGTTTCAGGTGGCAGGTACGTTGTGCAATCTAACGTGCCATCACTGCTTTATCAGTTGCAGCCCGAAGAATGATTCGTTCGGATTTCTGAAGCTGGCGGAAGTGCAGCGGCGACTGGAAGAATCGGTTGCGATGGGGGTGAAGGAATATTACTTCACCGGTGGTGAACCGTTCCTCAACCCGGACATGACGGCGATTCTGGAAGCAACCCTGCAATACGGCCCGGCGACCGTGCTGACAAACGGCACCGTCTTCAAAGATGCGTGGCTGGAACGGCTGCAATCGGCGGAGCAGGACAGCCTGTACTCGCTGGAATTTCGCGTATCGCTGGACGGCTTCTCGCCGGAGAGTAACGACCCGATCCGCGGCGACGGCGTGTTCGACCGCACTATGCGCGGCGTGCTAAAGCTGGTGGATTATGGCTTCCTACCGATCATCACGGCGGCCCGCACCTGGCCCGATGAAGATGAACAGAAAGTTACGGGCGCCTTCATCAAAATGCTGCAAGACCGCGGCTATTCCCGGCCACGGCTGAAGATCCTGCCCACGCTGCAGATCGGCGCCGAGGCGGAACGGACGGAGGGCTATCGCGAAAGCGAACGCGTGACGCCTGAGATGATGAACGGCTTTGACCAGACACAACTGGTCTGCGAACACAGCCGGATTGTGACCGACCGCGGCGTGCACGTCTGTCCGATTCTGATCGAAAGCGACGACGCGCTGCTGGGCGATACGCTGGCCGGTTCGACCAGGCCCTACGCCATTGGTCACGGCGCCTGTTACACCTGCTACCAGTTCGGCGCGATCTGCTCGAATGCTTCTTCCGGGTGAAAATGATCCAATCTGCCACGCAGCGTATCGCCTGTTTCGGCGGCGTGTACAACAACTATCTGGCGCTCGAAGCCGCCATTGCTGATGCCAAAAAACGCGGCGCCGATGCGTTGTATTGTCTGGGTGATATGGGCGCGTTTGGTCCGCACCCTGACCGGGTCTTTCCGTTGCTGATGGAGCACGACGTTCAGTGTCTGCAGGGCAACTACGATGATTCCATCGGCAACGCACTGGACGACTGCCAGTGCGGCTACACCGATCCACGCGACAACTATTTCGCCCAGATCAGTTACGACTACACGCTGGCAGGCACCTCTGAGCCGAACCGCAAATTCCTCCGCGAACTACCCAAAGAACGCGAAATGGAAATCGGCGGCACGCGCATCCTGATGTGCCACGGCAGCCCGCGTCGGGTGAATGAATTTCTGTGGGAATCGACCACACCCACACACTTCCTGCAATCTCTTGCGACGCAACGCAACGCGGATCTGATCCTGGCGACACACACGGGCATCCGCTGGCAGCGTGATCTGGGTCAGGGCCGTAAGTTTGTCAACGTCGGCGTGCTGGGTCGTCCGGAAAACGACGGCGGCACCAACGTGTGGTACACGATGCTGGAATTCAACGGCCCGGAGATTACGGTCGAGTTCATCCCAGTCGAGTACGACTATCAGCGGCTTGCCCGCGAGATGCAGCAGGAGAAACTTCCGCCGAAATTTATCGAGACGGTGCTAACCGGCTGGTGGACAACCTGCCTGGAAGTATTGCCCTCGAAAGAACGGCGTGCCGGGCAGCACTGAATTCACGGGGCGATAGTCATAGGTAAGACGCCCGGTCTATGCATGGCCGCATGCCTACGGGTTTGCTGCCGCGTCTACGCAACTTCCGCGGCCACTTCGTCAAGCACCAGGCGGATGCCGGCGGCCATCAGTTTGGCGGGCAGGCTTGGCATTGGCTTCTTCAGTTGCACGACCTGCGAAGTTTCCAGCGGCAGGTGTAGAAACGCGGCCTGCGTCTTGTAGCCGTGCAGGCTTGCCAGGTGGTGCGTCCAGTACAGCGATGCGTTGCAGAGGTAGCAACCGGCATGATGCGAAACTTCGGCCGGCACACCGGCGGTGCGGAACTTATCCACCCATTCCTGCAAGGGAAGCTGTGAGTGATAAGCGGTCACGCCGTCTTTGACCAGTTGCGTGAATTCTCCAGGCGACTGATGCCGTTCGCCCCGCACGTTCAGACCCACGCACTCCACCGCAACGCGCGAATTTCCCGGCGCCTGGCCCAGGTGAATCGCCAGGTCGTAATTGGCGGTCAGGTCGCGCTGCAACTGTTCATACGCTGCATCGAAATCAACGGGGAGCAGACGCGTTGTCACACTGGGCTGCTCTGGCAAGGTGCGCGTCAGTTCAACCAAGGTCAACCAACTAGAGTTCGCCTCCCAGTCATCATACGGCTGAAACGCCGTTATCAGCACATTGCGAGTCATAAACGCAAACCAGCTTGCAAGTTAGGTGTGGTACGGGCAACACCTGAGTATAGCACAGACTAACAGCGCAAGGAGAGAAAGCGCCCCAAAGCATCAGCAAGGCAACCGCAGACCGATGCCGCGGCGCGCTTTTAGCGGTAGATCGACGCTGAAAATTAGCCGAGGTCTTCGACTAGTTATTTTCCGCCTCGTCAGGCTTATCGCCTTTGCGGAGGTGGCTTTGCAGGTAGTTGGCGCGTTCGATATTGCGGTCGGAGGTGTCCAACTGTTCGCCGCGGAGAATCTGCAGGTGGGCGGGCTGCGTGTGAATGAACAGCTTGTTGATCGTGGGGATTTCCAGATCGCTGATCAGGCCCAGATTGATGCCCATCCGCAGGCTGGAAAGCAGGTGCATCGTTTCTTCGCTGCTGATCGTTTTCGCCGTGCAGAGAATGCCATAGGCGCGGCTGACTTTGTCGTGCAGCTCTTTCTGACTTTCGCTCACCAGGTATTGCCGCGCGCGGCGTTCGTAGTCGATCAGCATCGGCACGACATCGCCAACCTGCTGGAGCAGGTCTTCTTCGCTGCGGCCAAGCGTAATCTGATTGCTGATCTGGTAGAAGTCGCCCATGGCCTGGGAACCTTCGCCATATAAACCACGGACGGCCAGGCTAATTTTCTGCAGCGCCCGGAATACCTTTTCAATCTGCTGCGTGATAACCAGCGCCGGCAGATGCAACATGACGCTGACCCGCATGCCGGTGCCCACGTTGGTGGGGCAGGCGGTCAGGTAGCCCTTCTTATCGTGAAAGGCGAACGTCACCTGCTGCTCGATAGCGTCGTCAATCGCATCGATGCGGTCCCAGGCTTTCTGCAGGTCCAGGCCGCTGTGCATCACCTGAATGCGGAGGTGATCTTCTTCGTTCACCATCAGACTGAATTGTTCTTTGCCGTCGATGGCGGCGGAGCGGGCGCCGTCGGCCTCAGCGTGTTCGCGGCTGATGAGTTGCCGTTCTACGAGGAACTGCCGGTCAACCTCATCCAGGTCGTTGATGTTCAGCCACATGGCGTCTTTCAACGAGTCCGACTGCAGCACGCGTTCGTTGATCTGGCGGACGATCGCTTCACGGTCGTGGCTGGTGCATTTGCGCACGAATGGAAAGTCAGCCAGATTCCGCGCCAGGCGGATGCGGCTGCTGACAACGATATCGGATTCGGGACCGGACCCGCGGAGCCATTCTCCGCAACGGCTGGCGAATTCTTCGAATTTCACGGACTGCGCCTTGATGAAAAAATCTTGGGGACAAGATGACCGGAAGCGATGCAACTTCCTGCTGCAAAGGTAGGCGCCAGATTAAACGTCTTCGCTTTCCTCATTCTCAATTCTACGGATCTCGTCGCGCAGTTGCGAGGCGCGTTCGTAATCTTCTACTTCCACCGCATCTTTCATCTCCCGACGCAGGCGGATCAGTTCGTTCTGCTGGCCGGCGGTCCGCAGGCGGCGCTTGGGGCGTTTACCCTTGTGCTCTGTCTCGCCGTGAATGTTGATAATCAGCGGCTCTAATTCTTCTTCAAAGCACGTGTAGTCGTAAGGGCATCCCAGGCGGCCAGCGTGACGGAATTCGTAAAACGTAATGCCGCAGTTGGGGCAGGCCTGCTGATCCAGCCGCGCCAGGTCTTCGGCCGTCTGACCCACCTGAAGCTGCTGCGCCAGGGCGCCCGCTAGAGAAGCGGTTGGCGGTGTTTCTTCTTCCTCAGGCGCCAGGTAATCCTGAGCACAGTCGGTGCACAGATGAACCTCCTGCGGCTCATCGCCGGTGAGTTCCGTAATGTGAAAAGTTGCGGGTTTCTCGCACCGTTGGCACTTCATGGTCGTGTTCCCAAATAGCGGTGGCAAAGCCACTTGCATGCACGCCCGAATTCTAGCAAGGCGCGATGGGGTGTCAACATTGACGTGTGATACCAGGGACGTCATCCCTTCCGCTACTTCTTCTTCCGAAGACGTCTGATTTTTGGGGCGGGTTGCTGTTAAAGTAGGCATTGATATGAAAAACGAATGTCGCCCTACACGCACTTGCCCCTGACATTGCGGAAACCCATTGTGACTTCCGACCGCTACTTTCCCGCTTCAAAACAGTTCCTGGAACTGGCCGCGACGCACGACTTAACGCCTGTCTGCCGGCGGCTGGTCAGCGATACGCTGACGCCTGTTTCCGCTTTCCACAACCTCGATACCGGCGGCAGCGCCTGCCTGTTTGAGAGCGTTGTCGGCGGCGAAAATGTGGGCCGGTACAGCTTTCTGGCAATCGAGCCGTATCTGGAACTTTCCGCCAGCGGTCAACAGGTCACCATCCGCGACGGGCAGGGGCAGCGTGAATTCCATGCGGATAATCCCCTGGACGAATTGCGGAAGCATCTGGGCGGAGTGAAAGTCGCGCACCTGGACGATCTGCCGCCCTTTACCGGTGGGGCCGTCGGATATGCGGGCTATGACGTGATCCGCTATGTAGAGCATCTGCCCGATGCACCGGAAGACGACCGCAAGCTGCCGGATATGTCGTTCGCCTTTTACGATGCGATGGTGGTGTTCGATAACGTCACCAAGACCATGACCGTGGTGGCGATGGCCCGGACTTCCGCTGATGGCGACAATCAGCAGGCGTACGAAGACGCGTGTGCACGGGTGGACGATCTGGTGCAGCGACTTTCCACCGTCAAAGCCGGACTGGCGTGCGCAGATATTGCCACTTCGGGCGACGTCCATCTTCCGTTCCAATCAAATTTCACGCAGCCCGCTTTTGAAGACGCGGTGCGGAAGTGCGTGGAGTACATCGAGGCGGGCGATATTTTTCAGGTCGTCATCAGCCAGCGGCTGGCCGTCGATATTCAGTGTGACCCGTTTGAAATCTACCGCACGCTGCGTGTGGTGAATCCCAGCCCTTTCATGTTCTTCCTGCGGACGCCCGAAACAACTCTGGTGGGCAGTTCCCCGGAGATCATGTGCCGCGTGATGGACGGCACCGTCACCGTCCGCCCGCTCGCCGGCACCCGGCCGCGCGGTCACAACGCCGAAGAAGACGCCGCGCTGGCCAAGGAACTGCTGGCCGATCCGAAGGAACGCGCTGAACACGTCATGCTGGTGGATCTGGGCCGCAACGACGTGGGCCGCGTCGCCCGCTATGGCACCGTAGAACTGCCCGAAGTGATGGTGATCGAACGCTACAGCCACGTGATGCACATTAGCTCCACGGTCAACGGCCAGCTGCGCGAAGACGCCGACGTGTTCGACGCCCTGCTCGCATCGCTTCCCGCCGGCACCGTCAGCGGCGCCCCCAAAGTGCGGGCGATGGAGATCATCGACGAGATCGAACCCCATCGCCGCGGCCCGTACGCCGGCGCCGTCGGTTATGTCGATTTCAGCGGCAACATGGACACCTGCATCGCGCTGCGGACAATGGTCATCAACAAAAATACCGCCTACGTGCAAGCCGGCGCCGGCATCGTCGCCGACAGCGTGCCCGAAATGGAATACCAGGAAACGCTCAACAAAGCCCGCGGCCTGTTGAAAGCAATAGAGATCACGCAACAACGCGAAGGCGCCTAGCCATCGCCAAAACTTCCGGCAACGAAGTGAGGCAGATGGAAGACGACGATTTCAACAAGCAGAACCCTTACGCCTCGCCCCGGGAGCCAGCACCATCCACAGTCACCAAGCCGGTACGCCGGGTTGCTTCCTGGTGGTGGTTTGCAACAGGTTTATCCGTCGCCTGCATCGTGGGCGTAGGCATCAGGTGTGCTATGATGTGGGTCAGACTTTACCGGCTTGGTAGGTCGCTCGACGGAATCCACGAGGATGTCGCCGGCGCCGTGATTGGGGCGGCTCTTATCATTGCTTGTGGCCTTGGAGCATCGGGCATTTGGCGGGCCCTACGTTATTCGTACTTCAAAAAGCACCAGCCAGGCTGGATCGCTCGCATAGTTGGCGGCATCAGCTTCCTCCCCGCCATTTTCATCCTCTTAAGCGCGCTGGCATTGATTCCAATCGGTGGCGCCGCCGTGTTCACCATTATCATCGCTTTCATTGCGATTTATTTTATCGCAGGCGTAATTGCGGTTGAGGTCGAAGTAAGAGTCGCGTGGTGGTTTAGGCTTTAGACCGTCACGAAATCACATTGAAGACGCGGATTGGTTTGGCGCGGTTCTTGACGTCTACGACGCCGATTTCTTTGACGTTGAATGTGGCTTCACCTACGACTTCAAGCGTTGCATCGTCGATACAGATTTCGCCGGGCCGTGCGAACGATTCCAGTCGCGAGGCGACGTTGACCGTATCGCCCAGCGCCGTGTATTCGATGCGCTGCTCCGATCCCATATTGCCCACCACCGCGCGGCCGGTGGCAATGCCCGCGCGGATGCGGAGATCTTCGCCGCCGGGCGCCTTGAGACCGGCGACGCTTTGCATCATCCGGGTCGCCGCCTTGATCGCCGCGCGGGCTGCGTCTTCCCGCGCCACCGGCGCACCGAACAGCGCCATCACCGCGTCGCCGATATATTTGTCGATGGTTCCGCCGTGTGACAGGATGATCTCCGTCATCTGCGTCAGGTAGCTGCGCATAAATTCCGCCAGCACCACCGGCGGCAATCCTTCGCTGATCTTGGTGAAAGACACGATATCGCAGAACAGAATGGTGACCTGGCGTTCGGCGGGCGTCAGCGGATCTTCTTCGCCTTCGCGCTGCTGCCCGGCAATCTGGCCGACGACTTTACTATCCAGATAACGGCTGAGATAAGTACGGACCGTCTGCTCTTTCTCAGCCAGCGTCGCCAGCCGTAACCGCTCGAGCCCGACGGCAGCCTGATGTGCGACCGCCATCAGGAAGTCGAGGTGGCCCTCATCGAAATCGTCGCCGGCAAAACGGTCTAACGAAATGAAGCCGACAATCTTCTGCGACGTCCACAACGGCGCACAGAGAGTAGATGCGACAGACATAGCCATCAGACTTTTTAGCTGCACATCTTCGGCGCCAACATCTTTAATCAACACTCCCGCGCGTTCTTCCAGCAGCTGCCGCAGAACGGTGCGGCTAATCCGCGCATCTTGCTGCTCCCGCCCACGTGAAGCCAGCATTTCAAAATTCACACCTTCTTCAAATAAGCCGATGAAACCCCGCGCGGCGCCGGTTTCCTCGATAAGAATGTCGAGAATGTCGCCTGCCAGTTCCTGCGGATCGATCAGACGATCGACAATCCGTTCGCCAATCAACTGGATTGCCCGTAGTTTCTTCTCCGCCTGTCCGGGCGAAACCGTTATCTGCGTGGGATCGTCCGGAGATGCCTGCTGGCCGGCAGGCGCAACACGCATCGAAGCGACAATCGGGGACTGATCCGGCTCGAAATTGGGACTGTCAGCAAAGATCACCTCCACCGTCCCCAGGCGGATGCGGGCGTAGCTTCCCAGAACGCACCTTTTCACAGGCTTGCCATCGACAAACGTGCCATTGGAACTGCCCAGGTCTGCGATGGTCCACACGCCGTCTTCACAATTCAGCTGCGCATGAAATTTAGACACACTGGGATGAATCACCTGAAAGTCATTTCCATCCTGCCGCCCGATGGCGACTGATCCGGAAGAAAACTCTCGCAGACAAGCAATTTCCCCCTCACGTATCTCCAGGCTCGCCATGTTTGTGCGCTGCTTTCATCAAAAATAAATAGAGTTCTGACAACATTTTAGTTCCGGCTCACCAGCTCAACCATTACGCAGCGACCAGGAGCAACTTTGAAGCGCCTGGGCAAATCAACGTAGTAATCCACGCAGTCTTCTCTTCCCTTCCCCAGCACCACACCAAATGGCGGGCATAACACCACTACGCGAATGCCAAAACACGCAAGACGCCAAGAAACTAGGCAACTGCATGCCAAATGTTTGACCACCGAAAGTGCATTTGCCATACTTCGACATGGTGAAAACTACGAAACATAGGGAAGACCCCGATCCTTTCAGCGTTCTTTGGCCTGGGGGTCCAAAACTGGCACGGCATTAGCTCAGGAATTTTCCCGGGTTTTTATCAAAAATTATTGAACCCCCGTCTACCTCTCATTTGTTCCCCTCCCAGGATCCTAGTTCCATGAATGTTGACTTCCCCCGCTGTAGAAAGTCACCTCCGCACATCCGCCTCCGGCGTGGCTTTACACTGGTTGAACTGCTGGTGGTCATTGCCATTATCGGCGTTCTGGTGGCGCTGCTTTTACCTGCCGTGCAAATGGCCCGTGAAGCTGCCCGCCGTTCGCAATGTTCTAATAACCTGAAGCAACTCGCTCTTGCGTGCCACAACTACGCGGATGCGAATAAGCAGTTGCCAATGGGCGCGATGGCTGCTGAGAGAGATACATACACTGTGTATACCAACCAGCAGTGCGTGGGATTCACCACCTTGGTCCTGCCATACATCGAACAATCAGCGCTCTACGATGGCGTAAGTCAGACGATTGATCTTAGCCCCAACTCGAACGACAGTTATTACTGGGGGGGCGGAACGAGCGCACCAATACGTCAGTTCGCAAATGCCCGCATCGAATCCTTACTTTGCCCTTCCGACGACGCTTATGCAAATACTTTGCGCACTCACACCTGCCTGAGCGTCGGCAGCGCCAGCGCGACCAGCGCCACAGTGGCCGGCTACGCGGTTGGTGTAACCGGAGGCGATGAACTGATTGGACGGACAAACTACACGGGAGTCGCGGGCCGTCTGGGCGCTGCTGATCCCACGTTCGAGGGTATTATGGTCTCGCGGACAAAACGCCGCTTTGCCGACATTACTGACGGTACAAGTAACACGATGATGATCGGCGAAGCGACTGGCCACTTTGAAAACACAGATAGCTACTCTCTCGCCTGGATGGGTGCAGGCACGATGCCCACAGCCTGGGGGCTCAACGCCGCCGGTCCATCCTGGTACCGTTTCGGAAGCCGGCACCCAGGTATCGTACAGTTCGCCTATGCAGATGGCTCTGTACACAGTATCCCCGAAACCATCGACTTTAACACTTACATCTACCTTTCAGCTATGGGCGACGGGAAGGTAGTCAGTGAATACTAAACATAATTTGATAAGACTAGGCATCGCCACGACGACGGCACTATTTTGCGTGTCCCTGCTGGTAGGTTGTGGTAGTGACCCAACACCTACATCATCCGGCACGGGAGGAACGATCACGCCACCGCCTTCCAAGAAAGGCGCGGTCACCCCGGAAGGAGGAGCTGACGTACCGCCTCCACCACCTCCACGGCCGCCGAGCATGTTGCTCGTAGATTTTTCGTAAATCAGTCCATCGCAGAAGCCTGCTTCATCCACTGAAGCAGGCTTTTTTCTTTGACCACCAGCCGCAACAGAACGCTCAACTATGCAGGTGATAACGCCTGATCGAGATCCGCTTGCAGGTCGCTGACGTCTTCCAGTCCTACCGAAAGCCGGATCAGCCCGTCGGTGATGCCGTGCGCGGCGCGATCCGCGGGATCGTAGCTGGCGTGCGACATAGAAGCGGGTTGTTCGATCAGGCTTTCGACGGCGCCGAGGCTTACGGCCAGCTGGAACAGCTTGGTGGACTGGCAGACGCGTTTGGTCAGCTCGAAGTCGCCATCTACTTCAAACGTCACCATCGCCCCGAAGGCGCCGTCCATCTGGCGGCTGGCGATATCGTGACCGGGATGATCCGGCAGTCCGGCATACAGCACGCGTTTAACCCGCGCATCCTGTTGCAGAAAGTTGGCCAGTTGCAAGGCGGTGCGGGATTGCTCACGCACGCGGAGTTCCAGCGTCTTCATGCCGCGGCTGACCAGGAACGAATCGAACGCGTTCAGCACCGCGCCGGTTGCGTTCTGCACGAAATACAACCGGTCGTAAACTTCCTGTTCACGCGCCACCAGGGCGCCGGCCAGTACATCGCTGTGGCCGCCCAGATATTTGGTGGCCGAGTGCATCACAATGTCGGCGCCTAGTTCCAGTGGTCGCGTAAGCACTGGCGTGGCGAAGGTGTTGTCAACGCCCAGCAGCACGTTGTGCTTTCTGGCGATCTCCGCACAGGCAGCGATATCGGTGATCGACATCAGCGGGTTGCCGGGGCTTTCGATCCAGATCATCTTTGTCGCGGGCGTAATGGCGGCGGCCAGGTTCGCCGGGTCACTGCTATCGGCAAGCGTTACCTTCACACCGCTGCGATTGGCCACTTTGTGAAGCAGCCGGTACGTGCCGCCATAAATATCTGCGCCCGCCACAATGTGGTCGCCTGCTTCCAGCAGCATCACGGCGCAGTGCGTGGCCGCCATGCCAGAGCTGAACGCCAGCGCGCCGGCGCCGTTTTCTAAAGAGGCGAGCGTCGTTTCCAGATTCTTCCGCGTCGGGTTGCCGCTGCGGGAATAATCGAACTCGCCCCACTCGCCGGCGCCAGGCTGAATATAGGTGGACGCGACGTGGATGGGCGGAACGACGGCGCCGGTCTGGGGATCGCGCTCGTTGCCAACGTGAATCGCGCGGGTGCGGAACTTCATTCGGACTGCTTTCAGAAGTCGTAACTACGGTGCGGGTATCAGAAGCTTGAGACGTTACCGCCGGCTTTTGCGTTCATCGAAAATCTCGCTGATCGACTGCCCGCGGTGAATGCGTTTGATCGCTTCGCCCAGCAAAGGCGCGATAGACAGCACCTGGATCTTATCCAGGTTGTGCTCGTCACGCAGCGGGATGCTGTTGGTGATGACGATCGAGTCAACCGGTGCATCCGCCAGCCGGGTCTTGGCGTCGCCACAGAAAACGCCGTGCGAGGCGGCGACGTGAATTTCGCGGGCGCCGCCTTCCTTCACCAGCCGCGCGGCGCCGCAGATAGAGCCTGCGGTGCTGATCATATCGTCAAACATCAGGGCGACGCGTCCTTCAACCGGTCCACCGATAATGTTCTCCTGCTTGGTTTCAAAGGCGCTGGCGCGACGCTTATCTACGATGGCTAGTTTTCCGCCGAGGCGTTTCACGTGCCCCAGGGCGCGTTTGATGCTGCCCTCGTCTGGGCTGACGATCACCAGATCGTCCGAGGTGAATCCTTTGTCAAGGAAGTGTGCGTTGAGCACTTTTGCGGCGTAGAGATGATCCACCGGCACATCAAAGAACCCCTGAATCTGCGCCGCATGTAGGTCCATCGTCAGCACACGGTCTGCCCCGGCGCGGGTGATCAGGTTAGCGACCAGCTTGGCGGTGATGGGGACACGGCCTTCGTCCTTGCGGTCCTGGCGTGCGTAGCCGAAGTACGGCATGACAGCGGTGATGCGTGCAGCGCTGGCGCGTTTGCAGCTATCGATCATCACCAGCAGTTCCATCAGATTGTCGTTCACCGGAGGGCAGGTCGGCTGCACCAGGTAGATATCGCGGCCGCGGACATCCTCCAGAATCTTGCAGGCAATTTCACCGTCCGGGAAATCGCTCAGCGCGATGGCGCCTGACTCAATACCTAGCGACTCACAGATTTCCGAAGCAAGCGAAGGATTGGCCCGTCCGCTGAATATTTTGAGTTCGCGCATGACTGATGGTTTGGATGAGAAGCTTTCTGGTCCAGGGCCATGATACCGGCTGGCAGGCTACATTGCCTTCATAGCCTGTTCGACCTTCTGCAAATCTTCAGGCGTGTTGATGCTAAGAGCCTCGCAGGGGCGCAGAGCAGCGTCGGCAATCACTTTTTCTCCTGCTGCCTTGAGAATACCGGGGCAGTCGGTCAGATAGAACTCCCCTTGCACATTATCGTCGGAAAGTTCCGCCAGCGAACGGCGGAGACTGGCCGCGTCGAACACGTAAGTGCTCATGTTCACTTCCGCGATCTTACGCTGCGTTTCTGTCGCGTCTTTATGTTCCACGATGGCTTCAAAATCGCCTTGCTCGTTTCGCACAATGCGGCCCAGGCCGGTGGGGTTATCGTGAATCAGCGTGCCCAACAGGCAAGCGGGTTTTTCCTTCTCAAACGTAGCGAGCAGGTCGCGAAGTGAGTCCGCCTGCAACATGGGCGAATCGCCCGCCACGATCACCACCGGGCCGTCGTGCGAAGCGATGGCAGCGTCCGCCATCTGCACCGCGTGGCCCGTGCCGAGTTGTTGTTCCTGCAGCACGAATTCGACTTCTTCGCGACCTGCAAGCTGCTGCTGCACCTGATCCGCCCGGTAGCCCGTGACTGCCACCACGCGTTGCACGCCGGCAGCGGCCAGCGCATCCAGCACGTATTCGATCATCGGACGGCCGAGCACTTTGCACAGCACCTTGGGATCTTCCGAACCCATCCGCGTGCCTTTACCGGCAGCCAGTACAACGGCCAGGGGCGCAGTCATCGTCAAGTCTCCCGCATGTATAGCACGAACAACGCAGCCGGAATGCCGCGTCAGGTGTTCCAGAAAGAACCAGCAGCCTACCGCATCTTCGCCGCCAGCCATACCCTTAAGACGCGTAGGTGCGGCGCGTAGGTCAGGCGCCTGCCTGACGATGTTACGCAGTCCACCTCAACCGCCGTCAGCAGGCGCCTGACCTACGGACTTACGGGCGATGATGCGTTTTTTTAGCGATGGCGGCTGAGCACCACGACGCGCTGCGCCGTGACGTGGGCGGAACGCAGGTGTGGAATGAAGCCGCGTTGCCCATACACGCCGATCTCCTGCCCGACGTAGCGATGCAGGTTGAAGCCGGGCGCCGGGGTGATGTATTGAAGCACGCGGCCCGCCGCGTCTGTGAGTGCAAACTGCGGCATGTGATCCTGCTGCACGACGACTTGAACCAACCGGCCCGAACCGTCAAACCGCGGATCAATGCCGCCCATAAAGCCCGGCGTCTGCGCGCCCGGGGCGCCATCGACACCCGGCGCGATGTTCACGCGAGGCGTGTAAGCCGCCTGAGCAACGCCGCCCGGTAATGGCGGGGTTACCGCTCCGGCGACAGGAGTTGCCACGGATACCGGTGCTACGCCCACACCAACGGGCGCCTGGCTGAATAGTTGTGGGCCAATGGGCGCTGCGGTGGTGGCAGCCGTTGCGGCCGGGGCAGGGGGGCTGGCGATCAACGCGCGGCGACGGAGTGAATCAAAAGCCTCGATCCGTTCCAGCAACACGCGTGCGCGACCGCGTTCCAGCGCCGTGGCGCCATTTTCGACGATTGCCTGGGTCTTCGCCTTCAGGTCTTCAAACTGCCAGTACTTCTGATCCTGCGCCGCCATCAGCGATAGATTGACTTCCAGAGAGCCAATGTCTGAGCCTGGCAGCAAGGATGTATCTACCGGCGTTGCCTGCTGCGTCACGGGCATTGGCTCCGGCGAATCTGCTGGCAACGTTGCTAGAGCGGTGGTCGTTGCGGCGGGCGGCGTCTTCAGCGGTGCGATGGGTGTGGCCAGGGTGCTTTTGGCGGTACTGGCAGCGGGCGCCGGCGTCGTGGCAGGAACAGAAACGACCGCAGGAGTCGTGGCTGCTGGCGTCTGGATCGTACTTCCTAATTCGCGGAAGGCACCTTCCACCGTTGCCGGTGGCGGTGTGTTAACGACAAGCGGTTTGGCGGCTGGAAGTGTCGCTGCTGGCGCCGGGCTAGTGGGCGGAGCCGTGTTGGCCGCTGGCGCCGTTGCGGATGGCGTTGTGGTTGCTTCTGCCGGTTGGGTGGCAATGGGCATCAGCAAGCCTGCCTGTTGAACCGCAGCGTCCTGAATGATGCTCGGGACGGTGTCCTGCTGCGCCACAGGCGGCGAAATGGGTTGTGGTGGTGTGCGTCGTAGGAAGATGCCGTTGATAAAGCGGAATTCACCGGCGGGCGGTGCAATTTTCAGCCACACCGTTTCGCCGCTGCCATCTGCCGCGATAGCTTTCCTTTCGCCCAGGATTTCGACCTTTTCGCCTGCCTTGAGTTTTACCTGCGAGTGGAAAGACCGCGTGCCGCCGGTAGCTGAACCGATCCACGCCGAAACTCCGCCCGCCTTCATCTGGCCGATGGCCGAATCTGGCTGCCGGCTGACGTAACGGGCATCGACCCAGCTGAAACTATTAGACAACGGCCTGATCGCCCGCCAGCCGCCCGCATCGTGCCGCCACACTTGCACGGCGTCGCCCCGGTGCAAGAGACTCGTCGGGTGAAACGCATCCCCGGCGCCACTGCGCACAGGCGTGTTGTCAAAATCAACGTAGGCGGTGTAGGGGAAGTCTTCGCCCGCCATCGCCGGCGCCCCTAACAGGAACACGTATAGCGACAGCAGCGCAGCAAGGCGGCAATTCATATTTCAAGATCCACAAAAATGCGGAAAGTGGGAAAAGAAGTTGCAGCATCACTAGTAAAATGCCGCAACGGTGGCAAGATCAGCTTCGAACGCTTTCCAGGTTAGCCCAACGCCGCACCGGCTAGCGTCACCTACACAGCGTCAAATGCTCCGGCCCAGGCGATAACGCGTGCCGCAAGTTGTTCAATTGAATTAGAGATTTCGCAATCGTTGGGCCGGCTTAACTTAAGCTGGTGAGTAATATTAAGCTTGCGCTGATACTGATCGTCCACGCCCACGAAGAGCGGCGCGGCGCTGGCGGCGAATTTTCCTAGCTCAAACAGCGTGATCGGGCAGAGTGTTGCAGAGGGGAACCAGAAGAGCCGCGCCGCCGCCAGACGGAGATGGACAAACTCCCAGTGAATCTGCCATGCAGCTTCGTTTTCGGCCGCTGCCGGATCTTCCGGGAAGTCATCGCGTCGCGGGTTGAGAAGCACCAGCGAGGTACTACCAAGCAGATCCACCATCTGCGTCTGCCAGTCGCCGCAGCCCGTAATCCCGCCTGCCAGGAACACGCCCAGGCGGTGTTCGTCCAGTGATTGAGGCTGCCAGAATTCAGGGCATTGAATATGCCGCATGTGACTGGCTCCTGGGCGATGCGGTATGTGTAAGAACTTTTTGCAAGCCAGCTGTTCTAGCTCGTTGCTAGTTTCATATCAGGGCAGAGATTGCGGAACGTCTGGTAGATCGTCAGGATCAACATCAACGCCAGCAGCGACGGCAGCAGGTCGGCGCCCGAGGTCAGAATATAATCTGCGTAGTAATCCAACAGGCAGAACCCGCCAAATGCCAGCCCCGCGATCATCGCGGCCCATGCGGGCGGCGCCTGCGTTCCCAAGGCGCTGGATGGCACATTCATCCGCCACACGCGCCGCTTGGGGTGTGTGCTGATGGAGATGCCCGCGGGAAGCACCGCCCACTGCGGCGGGAAATTCTGAGTTGCAGGCACAGCAGACATTCCCGGGGAAACCACCGTACTCTTGGGCACATCCATCTGTGCGAAACAAAGCCCCAGTGAAACAAAAGCAAGCGTGGCGAGGACTAGCAGATCAGTTGCGCGGAACATACGTTTCCTTTTCTGATTCGATCCAGTTATCCCGAATTTTCACGACGCCGTTCGACGTTCTTCTTCTGTTCTAACCGGATTCGTCCTTCACGTATAACTTCGTCCGCGTTAAAAGGAACACACTCACCGCGGTTGGCTTGTTCAATTGCGATCTGCAACTGCCGCTGGACAGCTTTTTCGTCGTCCGTCAGTGACATCTCTGGCTACTTGCCCTTTTTCTGCGCCTTCGCCCACGAGTCACGCAGTGAGACGGCGCGGTTGAAGACCAGGGCGCCGGGCTGCGAATCTTTGTCGACCGCAAAATAACCCGTGCGTTCAAACTGCACCGTGTCGCCGGGCTGTGCGTCTTTGAGGGATGGCTCTAGCTTGCAGCCGGTGAGCGTCTTTAGCGAGTCCGGGTTGAGGTTGTCTTTGTAGTCGCCGCCCTCGGGCACATCGCTGGGGTTGGGGACATTGAACAGATGGTCGTACACGCGTACTTCGGCATCGACGGCGTGTGCGGCGGAAACCCAGTGAATGGTGCCTTTCACTTTGCGGCCGTCGGGCGCCTGACCACCGCCGGTTTCCGGATCGTAGGTGCAGCGTAGTTCAATCACGTTGCCATCGTCGTCTTTGACGAAGTCGTGGCACTTCAGGAAGTAGCCATAACGCAGCCGCACTTCGCGGCCGGGACCCAGGCGGAAGAACTTCTTGGGCGGGTCTTCCATAAAGTCGCTGCGTTCGATGTACAGTTCGCCGGAGAAAGGCACTTCACGCGTGCCGGCGGATTCGTCCTCCGGATTGTTCACGGCGCTGCGCATCTCGGACTCACCTGCCGGGTAGTTTTCGATCACAACCTTCAGCGGATCGAGCACGGCCATCACGCGGTTGGCGGTGCGGTTAAGGTCTTCGCGCAGGGCGTCTTCCAGCCACGACATTTCGATGGTGCCGTTGAACTTACTGACGCCGATCCGCTGGCAGAAATTACGCACGGCGGCAGGCGTATAACCGCGGCGACGGATGCCGGAAATGGTTGGCATCCGCGGATCGTCCCATCCGTTGACGTAGCCGCCTTTGACCAGTTCCAGCAGCCGGCGTTTGCTCATCACGCAATAGCTAAGATTCAGCCGTGCGAATTCAATCTGCCGTGGCGCCGGCTTGAGGGTCAGCGCCTGCACGAACCAGTCGTACAGCGGGCGGTGATCTTCAAATTCCAGCGTGCAGATCGAATGCGTAATGCGTTCGATATAGTCCGACTGCCCGTGCGCGAAATCGTACATCGGATAGATGCACCATTTATCGCCTGTGCGGTGATGATGCGCGTGCATGATGCGGTACATCATCGGGTCGCGGAGGTTCATGTTCTTCGACTGCATGTCGATCTTCGCACGCAGCGTATGCTCGCCGTCTTTGAATTCGCCAGCCTTCATCCGGGCGAACAGATCGAGGTTCTCCTCCACCGTGCGGTCGCGGTGCGGACTATCTTTACCGGGCTTATCCCAGCCGCCGCGGTACTCGCGGATTTCTTCGGCCTTCAGACTATCGACGTAGGCTTTGCCGTCTTTAATCAACTGGATGGCGTAGTCGTAAAGCTGGTCGAAATAGTCCGACGCGTAATGCAGATTGTCCCACTCGTAGCCCAGCCAGCGGACGTCATCCATGATGGAATCAACGTATTCGGTTTCTTCCTTGGTGGGGTTGGTGTCGTCGAAACGCAGATTGCACTTGCCGTTGTATTTCTCTGCCAGCCCGAAGTTCAGGCAGATGCTCTTGGCGTGGCCGATGTGCAGGTAGCCGTTTGGCTCCGGAGGAAAACGGGTCTGCACCTGAGTTCTGCCGGCTGCCTGATCTTCCGTGATGATCTGCTCAATAAAGTTCAACGACGCGGTGGGTTCGGGCGTGCTCATGGTTCTTCCTTGCAAAAACAGGTTCTCATTTTCTTAGAGAGTGCAGCGCCGGCCTGCAAGTTCACTTCACAACGCGGAACACACCTACACCAGCGCGACACGCCTGTGGTGTTCCCGCAGTTGTACGCACAGCGTTCCATCGGTTGAATGTGTGTTCCCACATGCCATCTGGCGGCGCTGACCTAAAGTCGCAGTCGCCGCCGGTCGCGCAACAGACGCTTACGCGCCGAACTTGCCAAGGCGGCCTGCGTTGGACAGCGCCAACGTCATCAGGTGCTTGGCTTCGAACTGGCCGAGACCGCCACGGATCGATTCCGATTCGCTGAACTGTTCGCACTTGTCAGCCCGGCAGCAGTCTGAAACCAGCAGCGTTGGAACCGGGTGCCAACTGTGATTCGACAGAAACGCGGGCGTACTGTGATCGCCGGTGACGATCAGCACGGCAGGGTTCATTTCTTCGATGCGTGGAATGATAGCGTCGACTTCTTCGGTGCGTTTGACTTTCGCTTCGAAGTTGCCATCTTCACCCGTGCTGTCGGTGTATTTGAAGTGGATGAAGAAGAAGTCGTAATCGTCCCAGTGCTCTTTGAGCAGGTCCATCTGATCTTCCAGCGTCTGTGCCTGCCCCACGTTGGTCATGCCGACCAGACGGGCCAGACCCTTGTACATGGGATAGACGGCAATCGACGCGGCGCGGAGGCCGTACACTTCTTCGTAAGACGGCATCTTCGGCTTCGCAGCGAAGCCACGCATGGTTAGGCAGTTGGCTTTCTTTTCATCCTTCAGCAGTTCTTTAGCCTGGCGGATGAATTCTTTAGCGGTCTCGACCGTCTTTTCTGAACCGGGCGAACGGCATTCCGGATCAAGCGGCGGCACGCCTGTGGCCTGCGGATCGGTGTCGGCCACATCGTCGCCGAGTCCTTCACCGCGGAAGACGACAACGCAGCGATGCTCTTTGACGGGTTCGACGAAGACTTCGATGCCGGGGATGCTGACTTCGCGAAGTTTGATCGCCAGCGGCGCGCTTTCTTCCGTGGGAATGCGTCCGGCGCGGCGGTCGGTAATGTTGCCATCGGCGTCGATCGTGCAGAAGTTGCAGCGGATTGCGACGTCGCCTTCCTGAAGTTCAAAGCCAATGCCCGTGGCTTCCAGGGCGCCACGTCCGATGGCGTATTTCAGCGGATCATAGCCAAACAGCCCCAGATGGCCAGGGCCGCTGCCAGGACTGATGCCCGGCTTCACGGGGATGCTGGCGCCTTGAATACCTTTAACGGCCAGCCGGTCCAGGTTGGGCGTGGAAGCTGCTTCCAACTCCGTCGGGCCGCCCGGTTCAAAGGGCAGACCGCCGAGGCCGTCGGCCACGAACATGACAATTTTGTTATCGTTTTTGACATTCAACTGACGGGTGATGTCGTGGATATCCACAGTAAAGCTCCAGCGTCGGTAGGAACAGACTTGGTCGAATTCATTTGCCCCATAGGTCAGGCGCCTGCCTGACAACGGAACGGAATCCACCTCAAGCACCATCAGGCAGGCGCCTGACCACGGGGTTCAGGTAACTTGCACCTGACAATGGGTGGTCGTCAAAGTGACTCGCATTATGTACGGGGTTGATGGCATGAGCATACCGTGAACCGCCGTAGGCGACGATACCCCGCCCGCCTGCACCCGGCGCCTCTACACAAACTTTGCAGCGCCCCTAATAGTGGGTGTGGCAGTGCAAAACGGCGCGCTGTCCACTACACTGCACAAGGCAGATAACGCTTCCCGCCAGACCATCCCAACTCCCCGGAACCGCCCAAGATGCGCGCAATCGCCGCTTCCATACCCTTCGCACTTATCACCATGCTCTGCTGGGGCATTTACGGGCCTGTACTTCGCACCGGCTCTGGCATGCTGGACCGGAACCATTGGTTGCCATTTATCGCCGTGGGGCTCGCTTACGTGGTGATCGCCATTCTGGTGCCGACCGGCATTCTGGTGACCAAGGGCGATAGCGGCAAATGGACCATGCGAGGCACCATCTGGTCGCTGGCGGCCGGTTGCTGCGGCGCCGTTGGCGCGTTGGGGATTATTCTCTCCTTCGTATTTGGCGGTAGTCCGCTGTATGTGATGCCGCTGGTGTTCGGTTCGGCGCCGGTCGTCAACACGCTTGTCAGCATGTGGATGACCAAGACGTTTGGCGAAGCAGGCCCCGTGTTCTTCGCCGGTATCGCACTGGTCGCCCTGGGCGCCGCGGGCGTCTTCTTTTTCGCACCCAAAGCAGCGCCACCCGCCAAAGCGGAAGTTGCGGCAGCAGAAGCTGGCGAACATGCAGAAGACGCACACGCGGGCGATCACGGCGACGATCATGGCGGCGCCACCACGTTGCTTGGCGCAGCCGGCAATACGGTGGTGGTCTTCCTGTCGATCGCACTGACGGGACTCTGCTGGGGTTCGTACGGCAGCGTGCTGCACAAGGGAACGCATCTGCTGGGCGATAGCCGTCTGCGGGCGTTGCTTTGCGTGGGGATCTCGTACTTCGTGCTGGCCGTGATTGTGCCGGTGATCGTCCTGACGGCTGAGAGCCATGCCGTGACGTTCAGCGGTAAATTCTTTGCCGGTATGGGCTACTCCATGGTCGCGGGCGCCGCCGGTGCGATTGGCGCCCTGGGGCTGATCCTGGCGTTCAACTTTGGCGGTAAACCCGTGTTCGTCATGCCGCTGGTCTTCGGCGGGGCGCCTGTTATCAACACCTTTGTGAAAATGTGGGCCGATAGCCTGTGGGACAAGATTGGACCGCTGTTCTTCATCAGCCTGGGTCTGGTGATCGCCGGCGCCGTGACGGTGCTGGTCTTCGCACCCAAGCCCAAGAAAAAGGGCGGGGCGCCGCCTAAGAAAGAGCCTGCCGAAAAACCCGCTGCGAAGAAAGAAAAGCGACCGCCTGCCTCTGCTGAAGGAAAAGTCGCAGACGCCGCGAAGATCCCAGATCACGATGCCGACGCCGAAGCGGGCGATCCACCCGCACTCGACTAAGCCCGCGATGGAGCGTTGCACATGACAACCTTCATCGCCTTGCTACGCGGCATCAATGTCAGCGGCCAGAAGAAGATCAAAATGGCCGATCTGCGTGCATGTCTGCAGCAGCACGGGTTCAGCGAAGTACGCACGTACATCCAGAGCGGCAACATCCTCTTTACGGCGGAAGACGCCGACCCCGCGGAATTAGCAGCCCAGATTCACGCTGCCATTGAGCAGCAATTTGGCTTCGACGTGCCCGTTCAGGTGTTATCCGCTGCACGGGTGCGGCAGGTTGTTGACGCGAATCCATTCCCAGACACGCCCGCAGAAGAATACAACCGGCTGCTAGTCTGTTTCCTGGCGCAGCAACCAACGCAGGAACGCGCCGCGGCCGTTGCGGGCTACCAGGACGCTCGCGACGCCTTCCACCTGGATGGACAAGCCATCTACATCTACGCCCCGGAAGGCTACGGCACAAGCAAACTCACCAACAACTTCTTCGAAGCAAAACTCAAGGTGCAGGCGACTACACGCAACTGGAAAACGCTGCTAAAGCTGCTTGAAATGGCGACCAAGCAGTAATTCAACTTCCTACCAGCGTTTCACCACTTTGTCGCGTTGCAGGGCGTCGGAGAATTCTTTGCTCATGACGTCTGCAGAGCGGTTGATTTCCAGTTGAATGTTGTAATGCCGGTGGGCGGAACCGGCGTCCATGACGGTGGAGGGTAGGATGCGCATCGCGCTGACCGGTTCGCCGTGCCACTGGGTCATGTACAGGGCGCCGTGGACGTTGGGCTTCTGCTCGAACTTGTAGGGGCCGGTCATCAACTGCACCAGACGTCGGGGGTCGCCGGTTACGCCTTCAAACGTCACCCGCTGGATCACGCCGTTAAGGTCGAAGTAATAGGTGATGGACCCGGCTAGGTCGTCGATGCCTGTGCCTGTGAGCAGCGGAGCGCGGTAGCCCTGGAACCGCGGGTCGGAATAAATCATCGTCACCCGCGACCAGCGGGCGGCGATCCATCCGGGCGTGGCGTTAAAACGGAACACATCGGCGAAGTCTTTGACGGCCGGTCCAGCCACGGCAGGTCCGCCGTCGCCTCCTTCTTCCCAATTCAGGTAGGCGTCGTCACCGGCTGGCAGTTCTGCTTCTTCATTGCTTGTCGCCGTCCACGCCGAGAAATCCGTCGGCTTGGACCAGTCATGTTCGGTCGCCAGGTAAGGTCCGACGCCGCCGGCGGCCAGTAGTGCGGGCAGGATCAGTAAGCGGGCTTTCATAAGGGGAACTCCTTCAACACGCATCATCGCGTATCCAGAGAGATCGGCTAGCGCGCAGAAGGTTGTGCAATCGCCGGCACGCGTGCGGTGCGGCCCCTTCAACTCCGATTTTCGCCATAACGCGGCAGTTGTCTCTACAAGCATTGAGCGAACGGACCTGCATGACCGGCCCAGTCGCTGCGACCGGCGCAGGCATCGCAACCCTTGTAGAAAACGGATCGACAAAATTTCAAGAATGAAAACGCTGACCAGATTCAAGAACTAGGTTTCAGGTAGAAGAAAGTCGCAAGCGTCAGCCACACGCCGCGTGGCGCCGCATGGGCAATGTGATTCTTCACCTTATCTCATGGCATCCGTTAGAAAGACCCATCTCATGAAATGCACTAGCTTGGCTTCAAGAATTGAAGCGTTGCAACCCGGCGCCGAAGTTCGCGATGTTTCGCGTCTATGCCTGCTGCTGGCCAATACGGTCGAAGATCTCACGCAGCTCGAGGACGAAGAGTTCCTCAGCAAAAACTGGCGCGAAGTAGGCCTGCGTCTGCAAGCCGCCACCGACCAGCACGCTGCGATGACGCAAGAACTTGAAGCCCTGGCGCGGTCCGATCCGCAGAAGTTCACCCCCGATCAGATCTGGGTGCTGATCCGCGCCATCAAAGTGCAGAGCCAGGTGCTGCAACTGTACGTCGGCGACGCCGTTATCGACGTGTAACCGCAGTCACGCGCAAAGCTACAAAACGCAGACGCGGTTGAACCTGCAATGCGGCGGGGTTGTCAAAGCTGGCAATGGGGTGGAACATGGTGCTCTACCACATTCCTGGCTAAAGACATGAACGCCCCGCTATGAATATTCTCAATACCCTGAAGGCACGGTTCCACGATGCGCTGTCGACCATGGTTGACGACACCGCGCCGCTGCTGGAAATGGTCAAGCCCACACAGTCGCCCGAATTCGGCGACTTTCAGGCCAATTGCGCGATGCCTCTCAAGAAGGTGCTGGGCGAATCAGACGCCCGGCAGATCGCCGCACAGATCGTGGCGAAGCTTGATGTCGCCGACATCTGCGACCCGCCCGAAGTCGCCGGCCCCGGCTTCATCAATCTTAAGCTGAAAGAATCGCTGCTGCTGGAGCAGCTTGAAGCAGCCCGCAAAGACGCCCGGCTGGGTGTCTCCGCAGTAGACAATCCGCGGACGTACGTGATTGACTACTCTTCGCCCAACGTCGCCAAACCCATGCACGTCGGGCACATCCGGTCCACCGTCATCGGCGACGCGCTCGCGCGGACGCTGCGGTTCCTTGGCCACAAGGTGATCACCGACAACCACGTCGGCGACTGGGGCACCCAGTTCGGCATGATCATTTACGGCTATAAACACTTCGTCAACGACGAAGCCTTCGCCCAGGCGCCGGTCGCAGAACTCAGCCGGCTCTATAAGTTCGTCAGCCGGATTATCGCCTTCCACAAAGGGCATCAGCAGTTGCCCAAATTGCAGGAAGAAATCGAAACGCTGGCAGCAAAAATAGAAGCTGCCGAGGCGCAGGAACCCACGGGCGATAAAAAGGCGGATAAGAAAGCCGCCAAGCAGTTGAAGAGCCTTCAGGCCAAACATAACGAAGTCAGCAAGGAAGCCAACGAACTGGCCCGGAAGCTGAGCGAGCTAGAGCGGGAGGCCGATACCTTCAACACGGCCATGCAACATCAGGATATCGCCACTGCCGTGCTGCAAGAGACGGCCAAACTGCACGAAGGCGACCCGGAAAACATGAAGCTGTGGCACGACTTCCTGCCCAACTGCCGGGACGAAATCCAGCGGGTCTACAAACGGCTGGACATCACATTCGATCACGAACACGGCGAGAGTTTCTATCACGACAAGCTGGCAGGCGTGGTCGAGAAACTCAAACAGAAAGACCTGGCCACCAACAGCGACGGCGCCGTCTGTGTCTTCCTGCCGGAGCAGTTTGAAACGCCGATGATCGTGCAGAAAAGCGACGGCGCCTATCTGTACGCCACCACCGACCTGGCCACTATCGACTACCGGATGGAAACCTGGCAGCCCGACGCCATTCTGTACGTTGTCGATCACCGGCAAAGCGAACATTTTGAAAAGCTGTTTGCAGTCGCCAAGCTGTTGGGATGCGAAGATGTGGAGTTAAAGCACGTTAGTTTTGGCACGGTGCTGGATGAAAAGAAACGGCCCTTCAAAACCCGGGAAGGCGCCGCAGCGGGGCTGGAATATCTGCTTGACGAAGCCGTCGCCGCGGCCTTGAAAGTCGCAGCAGAAAACGACGAAAACAGGCAAGACGATCAATTACAATCCACCGCCGAAGCCATTGGTCACGGCGCCATTAAATACGCCGACCTTTCGCACAACCGGACGAGCGACTACGTGTTCTCACTCAAGAAGATGGTCGCTCTACAAGGCAACACCGGCGCCTACATGCAGTATTCGTATGCCCGGATACGCAGCATTTCCGCCAAGGCTCAAGTAGATATTGAAGCACTGAGAAGTTCGGACGCTGCCATTCAGATCACCAGTCCTTATGAGCGGGCTTTGGCCGTGCAACTTATTGCGTTTGAAGCCGCACTGCACGACGTGATTGCGGACTACCGGCCCAATCAGTTGACGAATTATCTGTACGAACTGGCCAAGCATTTCAGCGGCTTCTTCGAGAACTGCCACGTGATCAAGGCGGAAAGCGAAGAACTGCGGAACAGCCGGCTGCTGCTATGCGACCTGACCGCCCGCGTGCTGAAGCAAGGCCTGCAACTGCTGGGCATCGCCGTCGTCGACAAGATGTAGCGGGGCAGGGCAGTCGGAGCTTTCTGCCCAGACACTAACCCGAAGCGCGAGCGAGGGGCGATTGATATGGAGGCGAAAACGCGGGTTTTTGCCGTATTTCGCCGAAGAGGTGGACTTCAACCGGCGATGCACTGCTTATTCCGGCGTCCCTCGCTCGCGCTTCGGGTTAATGGCCCACTAATTGCTATGGCGCCGTCAGCGCCTGGCCGTTGTCGGAGCTATCGAGCTTTGCCAGGAACGGCGCGGCGGTTTTCGCCCATGCAGCCGGCTTGCCGTACGCTGCGGCGCCGTCTTCCCAGCACAGCCGCAGCATGTCCGTGTCGATCACACCTGGGTTCAGCGAAACCGCAGCCACGCCCGGCGGCAGTTCGTGCGCGAGCGCCGACGTGAGTCCTTCGATGGCGAATTTCGTCGCACAGTAAGGCGCCACATCGGGCGAAGTCGAACGGCCCCAGCCGCTGCTAAAGTTCACAATCACACCGCTGCCACGCTCGATCATGGCCGGCGCCGTGTGGCGGATGACATTGGCAACGCCGTTGATATTCACGGCGGTAAGCGATGCGAATTCCTCCGCAGGCACTTCCCAAAGCGGGGCGCAACGGTTCATCAGCGCGGCGTTATTGAGCAGCAGGTCCGGCGCGCCCGTCGCTCCCAGTGCGGCTTTGCAGAACGCGGCGACCTGCGCGTCATCGCTGACATCGCAGGCGTGGTAGAAATCCGGGCCGTCGCATGTTTCACTGCGGCTGCAACCCGCGACGGTCCAGCCCAGACCCTGAAACTCCTTGACCAACGCGTTGCCAAGCCCACGCGAACAGCCCGTTATCCAGACAACTTTTGACATCTACTTGATACCTACCGCTTCAAACTTCTCGGGCGCCTTCCAGATGCGGTAACGCACCTCCGCATCCTTCGGCGCGTAAACCACCACAGGAATGCGGCTATTGTAGCGGATCATTGTCGTGGCAGCGGGCACGAACTTCTCCACCTTCGGCGTCCCCGGCGGCACACCGATCAGCGTGCTGGCCGCCCGGTCAGAAACCGTCGCCGTGTAGTACGTAAACCCCCAGCCCTTCAGCGGCACCGGCTTGATCGAACCGCCCAGCATCAAGCGGTTCACACCATCGGTCATCATTTCACGACCCACCACAATCTCGACGCGGAACGCATCTTCTTCGCCACGCTCCTTATGTGGCAGCTCAATCACAAACCGCTCCATCCCGTCTTCCGCCTGGGGAAACGCCTTCAGATATTTATGCTCGTCAGCATTCAAAACAGCGGCCATCAGTAGAAAAGCGAAAGTAGCGCAGGCGATTGTTTTCATAGTGTCTTTCCAGGATAGAGAATATTGAACGCGGCAAATCGCATTGTACCAACACGTCCTGCTGAAACTGTTGGCGTCGGGTGAGCGAGGCGCCACTTTCGCCAAAGGCGACTTCGCTCTTCAACGCAGCAGACACCGCCTGTGAAACTTTAACGCCTGCGCGGCTTGTACCACATTTCCGGGAAATTCCGCAACGCACAGCAGTGAATACCGATAAGAACCGCAAAGGCCGTAAACTCAACACAATCAAGAATAAAGGCGGACCCATGCGCATTTTCATCATCAGCGCGCTGATCGTCGCGATGCCGGCTGCAGTACAGGCCCAGGAGTTTGTCACCCAGGGATGGGAGTTCTCTGCGGCTGCGATCATTCTCAACCGCGAATACCAGGACGCCCCCATCGCGACGAATGGGGGCGTGCAGACCGTCGGATCGGAAAATTTTGACGACGAATTCGAAGCGGGCTTTGAAGTTGGCGGCCGGACAACCAACTGGGATTTCCGTTACTTTCAGGTCGATAGCTTTTCAAGCACTGCACTATCCGCGGGAGCAGACACTATCTCCGGCGCCGTGAACGCTTTGGATACAAATCTGACGCTCGATACGGAAATCTACAGCGGGGAAGTTAACTACTTCTTCAACGACGCTTCTTCACCCGTCCGCTTTCTAACGGGCTTCCGGTATATCAAACTCGATGAAGAGCTCGTTGCCTCGCCGGCACTAGGCCCGGCAGTCGGTGTCATTTTTGCGAACACTGACAATGATCTCTATGGCCTGCAATCAGGGCTAGACGCTCTGCTGTTCCAGTCAGAAAACGGCAAGTTCAGCATCAGCACCGGCGCCAAAGGCGGTATCTACTTTGCACACACGACCAGCGCTTACATACGCCCCTTCGTCGGAGACATGGCCCGCGACAGCGAGGACGAAGTTGCGTTCGCCGGAGAAGCCAATCTGCGCATGCGCTATCAATTCTGCGATTGGCTCGCCATTGATGCTGGTTATCAAGTTCTGTGGATCAACGGCGTCGCGCTCGTTGGAGAACAGGCTTCGACAACCGCTTTTGGAGGACCGGGTGGAGGCGCCACTTCGCTGAATCATGGCGGTGTCATATTTCACGGCGGCAGAATCGGCTTGACCGCAATCTGGTAGTGATTGGATAAAATCGACGTGCACGGAACTGCACCCAACGACAGATGCATAAACGCCCTGTGGCTTCTTCTCGGGTCACAGGGCATTTTTATTCAGGGTAAGCGTTTGAAACCGCGTTATGGTAGGAGCTAACGGAGATTGCTCCGCGCGACCGAACTGGTTTAAGAGCCTGAGCAGTTTGCTAGCGATCCCCAGTTGTCTTGAGAGACTTGAAGGCCTCTTTTGCCGGTTAAAGAATATCCACCCTCATGATCACTGTCATTGAAGACTATTTTGCGAAAGGCTGCGGACGCTGCGAGCGGTTTGCCACGGCGGATTGTTCAACGGTGCCGTGGAATAGCGGGCTGGCGGCGCTGCGGGAGATCTGCCTCGATGCAGGGTTGCACGAAACGGTTAAGTGGGGACATCCCTGCTATATGCATGCAGAGCGGAACATCGCCATCATGGGCGCCTTCCGCAATGACTTCCGCCTTAGCTTCTTCAACGCAGCCTTGATGAAAGACCCTGCCGGCGTGCTGGAAAAACAAGGCGCCAATACGCAGCACCCGGATATGATCCGCTTTACCAGCAACGCACAGGTTGCGGACAAGCAGCAGATTATCTCGTCCTACTTGCAAGAAGCCATGGACTACGCTGAACGAGGCCTCAAGCCGCCAAAGATCCAGCGTGAACTAGAGCTTCCCGCTGAATTAGAAGAAGCCCTCGAAGCCGACGCTGAACTCGCAGCCGCTTTCGAAAACCTCACACCCGGGCGCCAGAGAAGCTACGTCATCAACCTGAACTCCGCCAAGAAGCCGCAGACACGCATCACACGCATTGCCAAATTCCGCAGCAAAATCATCGCAGGCAAAGGCGCCAACGAGTATTGACCAGCGTGAGCAACAGGTTTCGACGCAGCTTTTCCTGGGCCTGACCTATGAAGGAACGACGCTATCGCTACTGGGCTAACTGGCGCGTTATTCCGTTGCTGGCATTTCTTTTTAGTGCTGCTGGCCTGTTTGGCTTGCTTGCTTTAAGGGAACAGAACCAGACGGCAAGGCTCACTCTAGCACTCTGCGCACTGGGTTGTCTCGCTGGTTTCCTGATGTTGATTTTCGCGGTGCTTAGGCGGGTTTACCGGGGCTTAGAAATCGTACTCACCGGCCATGAACTGATTATCCCTGACACACGCTTCGGCGCCAGGAATGAATTCGAGATACCGCTTACAACGATCTCTGGCTTGACAATGCACAACTTCAGTGGCATGCAAATTTACTACGTGTACAGCCAGGGCATGCGATATCCAATTCAGGGTATGCTGCTGGCGGACCGCGACTTCCGTGAAATTGTCGACTGGCTTGAAACCCACGTGCGGGCGGATGTTCCTTTGCGAGAACAGAACGATTGAAGTACGAAGGCCCGCGATTTACTTCAGTTCGCGATACGCCAATTCAGTCCAAGCTTTTTCTTCCTCGAGGAACGATCCAAAGAACCAGTTGGGACCAAACTCCTGACGCAAATCCATCAGGTCTTGGCTGCCGCTCCAGTCACACGTACGCGGCAATCCCAATTCTTCCGCATCGTTTACTTTGGCTCTTGGAACTCTGATTGCGTATTGCGTTCCCATGCAAACGGCCAACAGAGTATAGCTTTGATCGTGCAGCAGACAGTTGACGCCATTGACAATTGCCTTGCAGTCGTCTGGAATCGATTCGCCCAGCACGTCCCAGACGCGTTCCACGCATCCTGGATGACTGTCACACTCCCAATACGCCTCGTAAAGGTGCTCATTGGGAATTTCTGGTAACCTGAAAAGTTCGACCTCATCGTCATCTGGTTTCACGTTCAGGTAATTCAGCGCCGGCCAGTTCTCCGGGTTACCTATCAGCATGTTGTGCCAGCCCTCACCGTTTTCCGCTTTGTTTGAGTATGAAGATTTGAAGCAATTCCCAAGAGGCCAACGCGTGTTACGAACACTGCTAAGACACAACACTTTTCGCTGAAATTAGATCAATCCGGACACGTGGAAGCCATCGTATGAACCAGCCAGAGAACCTGCGTTTAGCACGTAATGAAGAGGATCGCGGGGGTAAGAACACGGGCCTTGTTGTAGCTGCCATTCTGTCGATTGGCGCCGGTGTGCTTTGCATCGGGCTGTCGCTCTTGCCGCTGCTGGCTGCGATGCTTGGCTTTGCTGGTATTCTGGCGGACGTGGGGCCGGCAGAGAATCGTGAGATAGGCTTCCAGGCGTTATGGGTGGGGCTGCCGCTGCTGTTTCTCGGCCTGGCCGCCTTCGTGCCGCCCGTCTTCATCTTCGCATCGCGGAAGTCTAAGGCGTAGCACATTCAGCATGGTGAATTTAGCCTGGCAGGTGGTTCGTGTAATAGATCACTCGCCTATTGCTGTTTCTGCCCGACAATTTGCATTACACGGGCGACCCATTCACTGTCGCTGGGATCGATGATCTCAATGCGGCTATCGCTGCTCAATTCGATCAGATCATCAAAGTGAAGGTCGATATCAAACCAGGCCGGGTTCTTATCAACTCGCACCCTCGGATCTAGTTCGAAGCGTTTTTCATCGTGTTTGATCTGGTTGATGACTTCGTCAACGGGCAGTCTGCAGGCTGTAAACCAGCGAGCTAGATCTTTGAATCCACGATACGAATTGGTGTAGATCCAGATTTCGTGTCCCTCGCTCCTTAGCCAGCGGAACAGTTGCGAGGTCCCAAGCCGGAGACGTTCCCGGTCGTCGCGGAAGCCAGGAAGATCTGGTTCAACCTGCCAGGAATCGCTGGCGGAAATCAGCGTCTCGTCGAGATCGAAAGATATCCGCATGCATTGCCCTGAGTTATGGGAAATGGAAGAAGAGCGGTCACCACGCCACCACTTGTCTTTACGCCGCCTGCTCGCGTTTCTGCTTTTTCTTCTTTAGCTTGCTCAGCCGTTTGCGTTCGGCTTCCATGGTTTCGGCAAGCTGCTCCATCAGCGCGGTGCGGCGTTCGCGCATGCGGCGGACGAGGCCCATGATGGCGAAGTAGGCGGCGATGGCCAGCAGCGTGTAGTCCCATCCATCCATGATTGGCGTCCTTGCCGTCGTTGGATTCTTGTGTGTCTACAAAAACAGGCCCGCAGCGCTGTGCACTGCGGGCCTGCTGAAGTTTTATGGAAAGGCCCGCAGACTAGGACTTAACCAGCTGCGCGGCTTTCTTCTCTTCGATCACCTTCTCCTGCACGCTGGCAGGTACTTTGCGATAGGCGGCGAACTCTTGCGTGTAATCGCCCTGGCCTTTGGTCAGGTTGCGTAGGTCGCCTACGTAACCGAACATTTCGGCCAGAGGAATTTCGCAGAGCACGTTGATGTCGCCATCACGCATTTCGGTGTTAACGATCAGGCCGCGACGTGTAGCAATATCGCCCACGATCGAACCCTGATATTCTTCCGGCGCCGTGATTTCTACCTTCATCACAGGCTCAAGCAGTGCTGGGGCTGTGCGCGGGAACGATTCGCGGAAACAGCCGACGGCACAGATCTGGAACGCCATTTCCGAACTGTCGACCGCGTGAAACGAACCATCTTCGACACCCACTTTGAGACCCACAACGGGGAACTCAGCCACAGGACCCTTTTCAATCGCGCTGCGGAAGCCTTTTTCGATAGCAGGCAGATACTGCTTCGGAATACGGCCGCCGACAATCGTTTCTTCAAACTCGAACTGCTCTTCAGCGTCTTCTGGCAGTGGCTCGAGGTAGCCCACGATATGGGCGTACTGACCGGAACCGCCAGACTGCTTCTTGTGTTTGAAGTTGAACTCGTAGCGCTGAGTCGCCGCTTCGCGGTAGCTGACCTTCGGGGCGCCAACTTCCACATCCACTTTGTACTCACGCTTGATGCGTTCTACGTAAACTTCAAGGTGCAGTTCACCCATACCCGCCATGATGACTTCGTTTGTTTCCGGATCGGTCATCACCTGGAAGGTCGGGTCTTCCTTACGGAAGCGCTGCAGGGCTTTACCAAGTTTGTCGGTGTTGCCACGGTCAGCCGGAGTGACTGCGACCTTAATCACAGGTTCGGGTACGTACATGCTTTCAAGCGTGCAGTACTTCGGCTCTTCGGCGTAGGTTTCACCGCTGAAGCAATCGATACCCATGATGGCCACAATGTCGCCAGCCGAGGCTTCATCAATTTCTTCACGTTTGTCGGAGTGCATACGCACAATGCGGCTGAACCGGTCTTTGCGGCCCGTACGCTGGTTGTAGTACAGTTCGCCCTTCTTGATCGTACCCTGGTAGATACGCAGGAAGGTCAGCTGACCAAACGGATCTTCCACGATCTTAAAGGCCATGCCTACAAACGGCTTCTTCGGGTCGGGGACCAGTTCTACCGAGGCATCGTCGTTGTCATATTCTTTCGCCTTAATCTTGCGCTGCAGCGGCGATGGCAGGTAGCCAACGATCGCATTCAGCAGGTTCTGAACACCTTTGTTCTTATAGGCGGTGCCCATGAAAACAGGTGTGGCGCTCTGGTGCTGGACAGCTTCTTTGGTGACGGCGTGAATCAGCTCTTCAGGAATATCTTCTTCGCCGAGAAGCATTTCCATCATTTCATCGCTGTACATCGCCAGCGATTCCAGCATCTGGCCGCGGGCCGTTTTGGCGGCTTCGACCAGGTTTTCTGGAATCTCTTCTTCGCGGAGCGTTTCACCTTTTTCGCCGTCGTAGTAGCAGGCCTTCATGGTGATCAGGTCGATCACGCCTTCGAAGGTTTCGCCGGCGCCAATCGGATACTGCATCGGAATCGCGTCGGCGCCCAGCTTATCGCGGATCTCTTTGATCACGCGTTTCGGGTCGGCGCCGGTGCGGTCCATCTTGTTGATGAAGGCCAGGCGTGGCACCTGATAACGCTTCATCTGACGATCCACCGTCAGCGACTGCGACTGCACACCACCGACGGAGCACAGCACAAGCACGGCGCCATCCAGCACGCGGAGGCTGCGTTCCACTTCGACGGTGAAGTCAACGTGGCCAGGCGTATCGATCAGGTTAATCTGATGACCATCCCACTCCACGGTGGTCGCGGCGCTGGTAATGGTGATACCACGCTCTTTTTCCAGCTCCATGTGATCCATGGTCGCGCCGTCGCCGCCGCCACGGACCTCCTCAATTTTGTGAATGCGGCCTGTGTAAAACAGGATGCGTTCACTCAGGGTGGTTTTGCCGGAGTCGATGTGGGCGGAGATACCGATATTGCGTAGGTTGGCGAGGTTCATGATTACAAAAGTGCGTAAGGGCGTTTACTGGATTTCCCGGATGACAGGAAACGAATTTCACAAGGAAGGAAGCGGGATCTAGAAAACTTGCAGCGTTATCCGGAAGGAATAACCGCCATAAGTTCACATGCCTGATAAGGGCAAGTATTCCGCCACCGATGTGTCCGGCCACCAGGCCAGAAACGTACATTAAAAGTGCAGATCGATACAAGGTGAGAAACCGGCGCAGACTCCTTAAAGCGCACGATTACACTCGTATCCTAATGGATTTTGACCTAGAGGAAAGGTCAAATCAGCAAAACACGCACTGCTCGAATCATTTTCATCGGTTTTCTTCCTGAAACAGGAGCAGGGCAGGGGGGCTGAGATAGAAGGCCGTTCTGGCAACGGCAGACCGTTAGAAGGAGGGACAGGCTGCCTGCGACAAGGTTCGGCGTTTATCCGGATGTTTTTCTCGCCACTTTGGCTGGGGCGGATTCTGCCACGTAAGGCTGGCCGCGACGGTAAAGATCAAGCCGCTGTCGCATCTGCTGCATCTCAGCCGGCGACGCTTTTTTCTGCCCCAGCTCGATGGCTCTTTGGGCGGCAACGATCGCCTGGTCGAACTGCCCGTGACTGGCGTACGCGGCGGCGAGCGTGTCTTGAATGCGGAAGTCGTTGGGTGAGATTCGCGCTGCCATGACGGCGTTGGCAATGGCTTGCTGCGGGTGGCGGACTTTGGCGTCTGGACACACAGCTAGCAGCCACGCCAGGTTCTGCAACTTGCGGACGTTGCCTGGTTTTAGCGAGAGGCTCTGGCGATACCATTTCACCGCCATCGCCCATTGCGACAGGTGATAGTGACAATCTGCGCGGTAGCCCGCCACGCTGGCGCTGAGTGGCAGCAGTTGATTTGCTGCCGCATAGTCATTGATGGCGGCTTCGTACTGCCCCAGACGGTAATTGGCGTGTCCGCGGGCGGTAATGGCTGCCGGGTCGGTCGGGCGTAGCTGCAGCGCCATGGTATAGTCGGCCACGGCCTGCGCGTAAGCGCCGCTGCGGTAACGCACTTCGGCGCGGTTGAACCAGGTGTTGGCATATTGCTTGTGCAGGTTGATCGCGCGGGTGAAGCTGGATTCCGCTGTTTTCAGATCGCCCGCCAGCGCGCTGCCGACGCCCAGGTTGTGCCAGTGCTTCCAGACGGCCGGATCAAGTTTCACCGCCTGCTGGTAGTCTTTCAGGGCGTGAAGGCGTGCTTCGTCTGCAGCCGCATTCAGGTCGCGGGCTTCGGCGGGGTTGGCGTCCGCGGCGGCTTGAATCCCGTCGTTGGCCAGGTCCGTAAGCGCTTCGCCTCGTGAATTGTGCGCCCATGCCCGCAATTTGTGGGCGTATGCGCGGGCAGGGGAGGGCAGAGTGGCAGTGTCTGCCTGCTCACAGTGACCTATCACCTGCGTGTACTGTTGCACGGTGCTGGCGCGGGTGCTGAGCTGATAAGCCTGCAGGATCAGCTGCCGTTCGGCTTCGGGCATTGCCACATTCAGGGCTGCCGGTTCTTGCGCCACGGCTTCAGCGACGATTGCCAACATGCCAGCAATCGCGATAGTGGCCAGGATACTGCTGCGAAACGCGAACATTGTGAACTCCCTTTCAGTTACCTCACGGGTAAGGTAACGTGTTTCGCGGAATTCACACAATACGAACGCGTTGCTGCATGAAACAGCTTCACGCGTGCCGGATGGCAAAGCACATCTCGCAGCGATACCGTTTCAGCTACTCAACCGGCGGAATCTCGCCGTCGTACTTGATGTCGTAGTTGAATTCGATCCCTTCTGGCGGCACGACGATATTGAGATCGGGGTTGTCGGCCGCGTTCTGATTGTACTCCTTGGGCAACCAGTTCTTCTCGGAGTTGCCGCGATAGATCGAAAGTTGAACCACGCAGGGTCCATAGACAACACCCTGCTGCGTCTTGACAAATTGCGCCACGTAACTGCCCGAAGCATCCGTCTCGTCATGAGATGGCCGCATTTTCGCACTGGGAACAAACTTCACGCTGACGCCTTCTGCGGGCTCGCCATTGAGCGTGATGGTGCCGTAGACGCTTGCCGTAGGAATGCCGGTTCCACCGCAACCGGCGAAGCAGACCAGGGCGAATATCAGCATCGACGCTGCAAGGCAAGCATGTAATTTTGACATGGGATTCCTTCAAAGAACTTACGCGGTGTCGAACCGGAAATAGCTGGCTGCCACAACACGGGCGGTCCGGCGCCGGCCCGTGCGGGGTTTCTTCAAGAAGCGACCACGGAAGATGGTGTAGCTTAATATTCGCCAACCGTTTGTCCGTCAGCCCGCATGCCGAGCTTCTGGTACACGCCCATTTCTGTAGGCGTCATCGAATAGTTGAATTCGACCGTGTCGCTGACGAACTGAACCGAGCCATCCGTTAAGACGAACATGGCGCCGCCTGGATGGTAGCTGCCGAAGGAGTAGTTGATGTTGTAATCCCCGTCCCAGTTCACAGGGAAACGGACGGAACTTACAAAGCGTTTGGCCTGGCCGCCGTTTCCGGGCGTTTTTTCAGCAAGCCAGTAGGGCTGCCTGTTGTTGCCGCCGCCATCGACGCCGCGTTCACCGAAAAGGAAGGTGTTGCTAAGGCCGTCAGTAATATCGCGGAACTTGGCGCCTTCGCCCCGCATCGGCACGCATGCACCGCCACGATCGCCACCAGCATGGTTGTTGCTCGACATGCCGACGCTGCCCACGTAAGACGTTTTCGCCAGACCTTCGCTGCGGTTGTAACCGCGGAAGCCTGTGCGGACGTCGCTGGTCGCATTGCTGGGGCACTGGAACGAGTCGATCGGGGTCGTCGTGACCTGCACAAATCCTTGATGCGGTGCGTAGGCCGAGAGCGCCGAACCGTCTGGAACGCCCGACACAACAGCGACGATGTCTTCCAGCCGGGTCTGATTAACGCCCAGCGCATCGTATTCGTTATCCAGTTCCATGAACGGCATGATGCCTACGGCCCAGGTCCAGTCGGCATTGTCGCCGTTGGACAGATCATCGTCGAAGAAGCTCGGCGGCAGCGCGTTGAAAGTGTCGTGGAAATTGTGGGCAGCCAGACCCATCTGCTTCAGATTGTTCGTGCACTGCGAGCGGCGGGCAGCTTCGCGGGCGGCTTGAACCGCAGGCAGCAGCAAAGCCACAAGCACGCCGATGATGGCGATAACCACAAGAAGTTCCACGAGTGTGAAGCCAGCCGGGCGGGAAGAATGGGCCGTTTGACGATTGGGCGTCGTATACATGGCGGTTTCCATAAGGCGGGAAAATGAAGGATGTGGAGCAGTTGAAGGGTGTGTACGAGAGTGCTTCCACGCGAAGACTCATGCCATGTTAAGGGCGGGCTTCATCGATATTGTGACAATAATCATGCTATTTACGACAATTTGGCAGGCACTAAGGGTTTTCATTATCCCTTTATGGTGGATTCAATTGCGTGGATAGCTACGATCCCGCTTGATCCGCCAACGGCAAGTCCAATCCGCAGAGATCATCGTCGCGTGCGGCGCCGGAATCACCTTAATTGAAGGGTGCGCCTAGAGAATTTCAGCGCATTGCAGCGCTGGTGGTGTCGCGCGGTTCTACCGGCACTGCTCAGATTTGGCAGCATCGTTGGCGGGCGTTACGCGGAGATTGCTGATGACTTCCGCTTGCAGCCGCAGATAGCCGGGCGCCGTGTTCACGCAGGCAGGTTTGACCCGGTCATGCAGTTCCGGCAGAGCGTGGAACGGCACCGAGGGATAAGCGTGGTGCTCTGCGTGGTAAGGCATGTTCCACATGAAGTAACGCACGATTGCATTGGTATAGGTGGTGCGTGAACGTTCGAAAATCGTTCCCAGCGTTGGCAGCCCCGTGTGCTCACTTGCCAGATAGAGCACCAGCGCAGAGAAACCAACCAGCAGCGCAAGCAACAGATACGCCAATCCCGGCAGAAGGGTGTAACCGATAACCGCCACCGCGACGATCACGGCCACGTAGGCCCGCGCTTCCCAGACAGCGTTCTTACGGTTGTGTGCCCGGACGAAGGGGAACAGCTTGTTCCACCACGGCCCCCGCGTTCCCAAAGCCATCAGCAGCAGTCCGGCAATCCGCGCGATCAGCAGCAGCAGGCCGGATGCCATGATCAGATATTCGTGAATGTAGACGGGCCAATAGGCAAACTTCTCACCGCCTGCTGAGATTTCCGGGTCGCGCAACGGATCGTGCGTATGCCGGTGATGCTCTGCGTGAAAGTCACGATAGAACGACGGCGGCATCAACATGCACCAGCCAGCCATCCAGCCCAGCACCTTATTCGCCCGCTTCGAGCGGAACGCCGTCAAATGAATGCTTTCGTGCATCGGTGCGTGCATCGAAGCGATCAACAGGCCACAGACAAAGATTGCCGGCGCCAACAGCCACCAGGACCAGGTCGAAAGTAGCACCACCGCCGTGGCTGCCAGCAATAACGAACCGAAATGCACACACGCCCTTATCGCCGCCGGCCGGTCAGACCTCTGCTGCAGCTGCCGCAGGTCATCCGCGGAAAGGACATCAGAGTATTTCTCGGTTTTCGTCATCTCAACGCCAGGCAAACGCCACGGTGATCCCCGGAGAATGTTGCCAGGGGAAACAGGTTCCCCCAAAAGCAGCCATTCCTCTCTATTTTAACATCGGCTCACAACGCAGGTTTCTTAGCATCGTGTTGAGAATAGACCACCAACCCAGGCAATTGGGGACAGAAGCTCCGGATGTCCGGGTCGCATCGGTTGTGTCACCTGATTTGGGCAGGTGTACAATTTAGTGAGAACGGCTGCGGTGCAGGTTATTGTCTCAATGCACCCTTCTTCCCGTCGTTTCCCCGGGATCCCGCAGGCTGAAAACGCATGTCACTTAAATACCACGATGGTGTGGCTACCTGCCGTTTGGAGATGCATCGGCTCGATGTTACGACGACAGGTACGACCGGCTTCCGCCTTATGGCTTGGAGAGGGGCACAATCACGATGCCGTACATGGATCGTTCGCTAGGCAAGCCACTGCCATCGCGTTGTTCTTTACCTAGCAATCCCTTGAGCGCTACCTCGCCCACAACGGGCGCGCGGCGCCTCCATACCGAAAAGACGGAGTCAATGGAGTTACCGCTGCCGGTTGCTGTCCTCTTGCCGGTTTTAAAGCCAGGCACGATTCCGCCCTCGTCCTGCCCAGCTTTCTTTCCAGTGTCGACGAAATCGCGCCGCAGCCAATCCGGCGTCGCGGCACGGTCGTCGAACAGAATGAATAGATTTGCCTCGCGGGCAAGGTTGAGGGTGATTCTGATTTCCTTCACGCGTTTGTCGCTATTGAAGGGCATGATGTAGTCACCGCCTATCAGCTCATCCGGCAGTCCATCTGCATCGACGCCATTCCACTGATGATCACGGTCCACGTAAGCTGGTTGGTCTTCGCCAAATCCCTGCGGCACGATCCGGTAAAAGCCGTACTCTTCCGCTGACCGAATATTGTCGCTCACCGATATGATCGTGGATTCCAGCAAGCCATCTGCATCCGCGGGAGACTCAAACGTGTCTGGTTTGACCACTTGTAAACGGGACATAGCCCCATCTGCGGCGATAGATGCCGCGCGACCGACGGAAAGCGTTCTTTTCTGATTCGCAGATGCGATATCTACACGTCCCTCAAACACTGCGATGTCAGTGCCAGTTTCCGGGCTGGCTGCAACCCCGAATCGCGTCCCGTGATCGACAATATCCGCGTGACTTGTGCCGACGCGGAATCCCTTCGCAGCCTCAGGCACATCCGCAGTCAGTCGCCCTTCCCAGAGCCGGCAATGCATTGCATCCACCATTGTGAACGACGCGGGCGCGGTGAAGGACAATTTAACGCCCTTTGCCAGTGATACTTGACAGGTGCCTGTTTCAATTGAAACGCGTTCTCCGGCCATCAGGTTGACTGTTGATATTGCCGGCGATTCGCCACCGGCAAATCTGGTCTGCATTTCGCCGACTGGTTCCGGGCCGAGGGAAGGATCACCTTGATTAACTTGCCGGTAGGCAAAGACACCAGAAATGACGATTCCGAGCAGCAATGCAGCCGCAGCGATCCAGCCAACAGTTTTTCGCCTCTTCGACAGCGGTGGATCGGCTAGCACCGGTCTTTGAGAGTCATCGTCAAATTTGCTGGAATACGTCAATAACTGGCTAACAATCGCGGAGTGCGCAATGAAATAATCGCAGACTTCGGGTGAGGTTGTTATCAGGTCGCTTAATTCGGCCTGTTGCTGCTCACTGGCGGCGCCGCTGGTGTAAGCAGCGACCAGTTCGCGCACTTTTTCGTCCGTGACCATGCTTCCGAACGGTCGAGGCTGGTTTTCATTGCTGGTCATTTAATTCTCCGCAGCCACGGACCGGTCGACACATTGGTGTAGTTTCTCGCGAATGCGTTTAAGTCTCCAATACAAAGCGTCAGACGTCAGGCCGATTTCACGTGCAATGGTTTTGATGGTTTCAACACCGCAATAGCACCGGTCGATCAGTGAACGCTGCTTGCGAGGCAGCCTTGCCAGGCAATGCTGGAGCGCTTGCATCCTCTCATCGATTTCCTCCTGCGCCTCGGAGGTCCTTTCCTGGATGGCTTTCATCGCGTCTCCACCAAGCAGTTCCTTCCGCCGGTTATTTTCTGATAGGTATTTTAAGACTTCAAGCCGCGCGATTCCGAACGCCCAGGCCAGGAATTCGCGACTGTGATCGTAGTCGCCCCATTTCTGCCACAAGACGATGCTGACACGCTGAAATATGTCCTCCGCGTCTGTCCAGCCCGGCGAAAGTGACACAACGAATGAAAAGACCCGGTGCTGGTTCGCCGCGAATTTGTCTACAAACAGCTGCCGCTCGAATTCTGGTTCCGCCTCACTCATTTACCGCCTCTGTATATTTACCGCCTCTGTATCTTGTGGGGTCCCATTTGGTCGGGATCAGATTCGTTTGATTCTAGGGCCCCTAATCCTATCCCCATCACGCGCCGGAGTCTGTCGGTATTTCTCCGTCTTTTTCACAAACAAAATGAGCAGCCTGCAAATTTTTTGGGTTGCAGGGAATCGCGACTGCCATCAACTGCCACAAACCTATTTTTTCTGCGGCTTCGCGACCCCTCGTTCGGGCTGTTTGCCTGTCGCCCATCCTGGCAGGTTGAGATTTTTTTAATTTTTACCGACAGATTGTGCTCGCCGGGTGAGGATAGGTCATCGTTACATTCGTTGATTCCCACGTTTACTATGGAGAAGTAATGAGCCCTACTCCCACTTGTCGTCAAGGTTCTTTCCCTCGCCGATCAGGTTTCACGTTAGTTGAACTGCTGGTGGTGATTGCCATAATCGGGGTACTCGTCGCGTTGCTATTGCCTGCAGTCCAAGCTGCACGAGAGGCGGCACGCCGGTCGCAATGCACGAATAATCTGAAGCAGATCGGTCTTGGGCTGCACAACTTCCATGACACTTACGGACACTTTCCACCCGGCGGCAGCAGCACCAACAATAACGAAGGTTTTTCGTGGGCGGTCTTCATCCTGCCGTTTATCGAGCAGGATAATACCTGGGATCTTTTGAACGAAGCAAACGGCAACTCCCTCGACCCGACCGGGAAGAGTTCTGCATGGACCTGCCGTTGTCATCGCACCACAGGCGGCGCAGAGCCCCCAGGGCGGATGACCATTCAATCATTCCTATGCCCTTCAGATACTCTGCCTAATGTCCGTCCTAACAGTGATCAGAATTTTCAATGTGGGAAAATCAATTATGCAGGGTGTATTGGCACCCGTGAAAACGACAATAACGGGATCTTCAACCGATTCCGCACCGTAAAACGACGGATGGCGGCGGTCACCGATGGAACATCCAACACCATTATCGTGGGGGAAGTTGGCGGCGGTCCCAATGGCGGAGCTCCTGGCGGCAGCAACCCGACATTCCCAACCTGGCTGGGAACGCCCAACGCAAGCAATGCGTATCACCTTGCTCGACTTCGCGAGACACGACCAGGCCGCGAGATCAACCTGGATAATGGCGGCGGTCCCGATCAGGATCCCAACTCGTGGGATCAGGGGTTTGGCAGCTCGCATCCTGGTGGAGCACTGTTCGCGTTCAGCGACGGTTCTGTGCACTTCCTGTCGGAAACCATTGACGTTGAAAACTATCAGGCGCTTGGGGTGCTAAACGACGGTAAAGTCGTTAGTGGTTTTTAACGTCTGCTAACTGCACAACTGCCCGTTGCCGATACGGATGAAATCGCCATGTATCGTCTGTGTTTCAGTAGAAACTAATGCAGTTGATCACTGGATTTGATAGTTGATTTGCCGGATAAGGGTACGCGGAGCGAGAATTCTCCCGGGCAGCGTGCCTGTCACCAGAACAATTTCCCGCCGAAGAAGAGTGCATCATGTCATCGAGGTTGGTTGGTTTTTTGAGCGTTGTTGCCCTAGTGGTTTTTGCAGGGTGTGGCGGTGGTAGCGCCAGCGTTACCGGCAAAGTGACTGCCAATGGAGATCCACTAACCTCCGGAAAAGTTGTGTTTTCACCTATTGGAGGTGGCGTTAAGGCAGCAGCCGGCAAAATTCAAAACGACGGCACGTATGAATTGAAGACGGCCGGCGACGAGGGAATCTGGCCCGCGGAGTACAGGGTGATGTACAGCCCAGCAACACCCCAGGAAGAAGCAAAGTGGGAATCCTGGTCAATTTCACCAGAAAAAGTGACCGTTGAATCAGGTCCGAACGAAATCGTAATTGAACTCACTAAATAGTGGCGAGTCTATTCCAATTCTTCGCGGCTTATCTAGACAAGCAACTCTGCAAATCCTCTGACCACCGCTCGTGGCGCGTTAAATTCGCAACAGGAGTCGCGATGGGCAAGGTTCAGGTCATTCTCTTGACTAGCGATGACCACTCTTTATTCGCCTCGCATTCCGTTCGACAGCCGGGTTTGTGAAACTTGCAACGTGCGGTGGATGGATTATAAACGGTGGAGCTGCTAAATCCCCCAGAGTCCATTCCATGTGGGCTGTTCACTCTGACGCGTAGGTTATTTTCTATCTTTAATACAGGTTGCAATCATGCGGTGGTTCGTTCTCTTGATTGCTTCCTTCGGTTTCGCTGCTTCCGGGCTGGCGGATGAAGTTGCGGTTCGTGGGGCTTTGGAGCGTTCGCATAAGAAGTTTGTGGCAGAGGCGGACGCGATGGTCAGCAAATACTGTGCGGATTGCCATTCGCCGGGCTCTGCATCGGGCGGCGTGGCTTTTGACCTTTCATTGCCGTTGGAAGAAACGCTCGCGGAGTTGAAGACGTGGAAGAAAGCAGCCCGCATGATGCGTTCGGGGCAGATGCCGCCTTCAGATGCGGATCAGCCTACGAAGGAAGAAAACGATCGTTTGATTGCCGCCATCGATGGGTTCTCCCAATCGCTGGATCAACTCGAACCGTTTGATCCGGGGCCTTCGGCGTTCCGGCGATTATCGCGGCGTGAGTATGAGCGATCGATTCAGGATCTGTTTGGAATCGATACTGAGATTGCCGCCGCGGTGGGTTTCTCCAAAGATCCGCAGGCGTTTGGCTATGATTCCATCGCAGCGGTGCTGGAGATTCCACCTGCCCAGATGGAAAAATACGCCGCAGCCGCCGATGAGATGCTCGACCGTGTGGTGAACGAGCATTCGATGGATGTTTCTCATCAAGCCAAGGTCCTGAAATTCACGCAACTCGGCAAGATGCCCGAACGGCCAGGCAAGAACGGCAAGCTGCCAGCGGCCATGGAGCAGGGCAAGGGCCGCTGGATTTTAAGGGTGCGTTCTGCGTGTGAAGTTTCGCTTGCGGTTCCCGAGGCGGGCTACTACCGCCTGCGTCTGAACGGGTACGCGTACAACGCGGTGCACTGGCAAAATTACACGGCGGATATCGCGGTGGAAATCAATGGCCGGCGGGCGAATGTTGTCAGCTTCATTTCAAAACAGAACGACGATAAATCGCCGGTCCGCAAGATCGAATCCGCAGACACGCTGGTTTATCTGCCTAAGGGTGACGTCAGCCTGCGACTGGAATATCTTAACCCCGTTCACGGCCCGCACTGGTCGGACACGCGTTTTAAGTATCTGGCGGTTGAGAATCTTTCGGTGGCCGGTCCTCAGCCAGCCTCAGGCGCCGAGGTCGACACCAAGGCGCATCAGCACGTTTTCTTTCAACTGCCAGATAAGAACGCGACTGAAGTAGAAAAACGTAAAATCGCGGAACAGATTGTCGAAAGGTTCGCCAGCAGAGCCTGGCGCCGTTCGCTCGGCGGCAACGAGGTGCAGCGGCTACTTTCGCTATACGACCTGTCGCAGAAACGCGGGGCGCCGTTTCAACGATCGGTGCGGCCTGCGTTGAAGGCGGTGCTGCTTTCGCCACGGTTTCTGTTCCGCATTGAAGAAGATGCGGACGCTCCAGTGCATGCGGTAAGTGATGAAGAACTGGCGACGCGGTTAAGTTTCTTTTTATGGGGCAGCCCGCCCGATGAGGAACTAAGAACCGTCGCTGCTGCTGGCAGGTTGAGCAATCCAGAAGAACTGAAAAAACAGGCGTTGCGGATGATCGTTGATGAGCGATCTGAACGCTTCAGCGAAAGCTTCGCCGCGCAGTGGCTGAGGCTGGAAGAATTAGAAAACGCACTGCCCAGCGAAGACCGGTTTCCCGACTTCACTGCGGAAATGCGGCACAGCATGCGGATGGAAGTGCTGCACTTTTTTCAGAATCTGGTGAAGCAGAATCTGCCCGTTACCGATCTGATCGACAGCGACTATACGTTTATGGATCGCCAGTTGTCGCGGATTTACCGGATGGGGAACTTCCCCGAACATGGCGTTTTTAAGCAAGTCAAAATCGACAGCCGGCGCCGCGAGCGTGGCGGGCTATTAGGCATGGGCGGAATTCTCGCGATGACATCTCACATCGATCGCAACAGCCCGACCCGCCGGGGCAAGTGGGTGCTGGATGTGATGTTTGGCGACCCGCCTCCGCCTCCGCCCAACGATGTGGAGCAGATTGATTCAGACGGCGACAAGAATGGCGCCAGAACCTTCCGCGAATTGCTGGCAATACACGCCGACGAATCTTCGACCTGCGCGGGGTGCCATAAGAAGATGGACCCGCTCGGATTCGCCCTGGAAAACTTCGACCCGGTCGGGCGCTGGCAGTCAACCCGCGACGGGGCAGCGATTGACTCAACGGGGCGGCTCCCCGGCGGGCGGGAAGTGAAAGGTGTCGTCGAGCTTCGCGAATACCTGATGTCTGAAAAAGACCGCTTTGCGGAGAACCTGGTTGAGCAACTATTGATTTACGCTCTCGGCCGGGATCTCAACTATTACGACCGGCCAACCGTTTCGCGAATTGTGAAACGGGCCAAAGACAACGGTTACCGCATGCAGGAACTGCTGGTTGGCGTGGTCGAGAGTTATCCTTTCCGCATGCGCCGCCGGTCCGATGCTGCGGCTACGCTTGCGAGAGCGACCGCTGCACTGAAACCCTGATCGAACCAAAACACTTACCGTAAAAACTCACCGGGAGATAAGATATGACAACGTCGCGAATTAAACGTCGCACGCTGCTGCGAGGGGCGGGCGCCGCTCTGGCGTTGCCACTGCTTGAGGCCATGACGCCGGCAAAGCTGTTCGCGGGCGAGCGGAATCCCGCTCCGCTGCGGATGGGCGTGTTCACGGTCGCGGGCGGCACGGTTATCGAGTCCTGGAAGCCTGAATACGAAGGCAAGCTGGAAAAACTGCCTTCGATTGTCAGGCCGCTCGAAAAGCACAAGGATCAGTTGCTGCTGGTCAGCGGCCTGGCGCATCATGGCCGCGTGCAGAATGTAAACGCCCACGAATACTGCTCGTTGCTGCATTTAACCGGTGCGTTGAAAGCCGCGAAGGTCGATGGAAAGCCGCAGACCACGGTGTCGATCGACCAGAAGGTCGCCGAGCATTCCGGCCACCGCACGTTTCTGCCGAGTCTGGAGCTTTCCACCGGCGGCCCCAACCGGTATTCGTTCCGCTCGACGGGCGAGTCGGTTCCCTTTGAACAGAATCCGCGTGTCGCCTTCGACCGCATGTTCCGCGGACGGCCGCCACGTTCGCCCGATTGGAGCCAACGCCAGAAGTCGGCCAGCGAAGTCGTCAAGAAGAGCGACTCGATTGAGCAGAGCGTGCTTGATCTGGTACTCGAAGACGCCCGCCGTCTCCAACGCAAAGTAGGTGTTTCTGATACGCGCAAACTGGATCAATATCTCGAAAGTGTGCACACGCTGGAACGCCGCCTCTCTTTGCTTGAAAGGCAAGCAGCCGAGATGATGCTGGACGGTGTCGGCGCCGAAGTTTCGCCGCCCGGTTCGTTGCCAGCGCAGGCAAGCGATCACGAAGCAATCCGCCGCGCTGCTAACCACGATCCCGAAGTTCAGGCCGAATACATTGAACTGATGTCGGACTTGATGGTGCTGGCGTTTCAGACGGACACCACACGCGTTTGTACTTTTTCGGCAGGCAGCGACGGCGCTCAGTTCCCCGGTGTGGTGACAGTGGGCTTCGAACGCCACTTCCATACGCTTGAACATCAGGGCGGCAATCCCGACCCGCGGCGTAGCGATCCGATTGCGCGTGAAGCTTGTCGCCAGGTCAGCCAATGGTTCGTCGCGCAGTTCGCACGGATGGTCGATAAGATGGCGGCGATTGAAGAGGCTGGCAACTCGCTGCTGGACAATACCATGCTGCTCTATACGTCATATATGGCGGACGGCGGACACCATCGCAGCGATTACCCGGCGTTGCTTGTCGGTAACGCCCAGAAGTCTTTGAAAACCGGCCGTCATGTGCGGTTCCCCAAGGGCACGCCGATGTCCAACCTTTATCTGGAAATGCTGCAGCGGATGGGTGTGCCCGCTGGCGAATTCGGGGAAAGCCGCCTATCACGCGCCGCCGCCTTTGACGGCAGGTTGCCTGGGCTGTCTTAGATCGAAGCCAACTGGAGAATTCAACAATGGCCGACAAGGTTGGGGCAGGGGTGTTTGTGGCCTTCGGCAAGCAGGGCTTGCGCATGGCTTCTCCCGATGGGCGTAACTGGTCCAAGCCAGAACTGGAAAAAGAGAATTATCTCTTCAACAGTGGTGCGTTCGGTGACGGCAGATTCATCGTCATGGTGGAATGGGGCCGCGATACCCTTTTCTTCCAAAGCAGCGACGGCAAGACGTGGCGACCCTCCGGCAAGACCAAGGTCGATGGCCGGCTGCTGGATATCGCCTACGGGGGCGGCCGCTTCCTGGCAGTGGGCGGTAACACGGATGGCCACTTCACCGAAATCGCTTTCAGCCAGGACGGCGAAACGTGGAGCAAGTCTCAGAAGTTTGACAAAGAACGGCTGCTGATGCGCGTTGCCTGGGGGCACGACCGGTTTGTCGGCGTCGGCTACCGCGGGCGCGTCGCGGTGAGCAAAACCGGCGAACAGTGGAAAGACGCAGAACCGTTGGCGGAACTTGATACGTTTATCAGTGTTGCCTGGGGCAATGGTGTTTTTGTCGGCTGCGGCCTGCACGGTTTGCGGATGTTCAGCGAAGACGGCCTGAAATGGCGCGGCCGCAGCACCGGCGAAGAAGGTGAGCACATCAACTCCGTCATCTGGAACGGCAAGCAGTTTGTAGGCGTCGGCCTCGGCGCCACTTACGTTTCCGGCGATGGACAGAAGTGGGAACGCATCCCCAATCAGAATCCGCCCGTCCGGTCCGTCTTCGGCAACGACCTCTTCGTCGGAACCAAATGGAAGGGCCGTCTCCTCGTCTCCACCGATGGAGTTTCCTGGGAGCAGACAACCGTCGCGCCAGAGCACGCCCTGGGCGTCTGTTTCGGCCAGCCGGAAACGTGAGATTCGCGCTTAAGACCTCTGGGGAGGTAGTTGCCGGTGCAAAACGCGTTGCCTTACACTGCGCAGAACCACCTAATTGCCCTCGTCTCTCAAACCGTCGTGGCGGGGCGATGCCAACCCCAGGAGTATGCACTGATGCAGTTTTCTTATCTCGCCCGGCAGTGGGCGTTGCCCGTTGTTCTTACCCTAACACTCTCCAGCGCCGTTTCTGTTTTTGGCAGCGAACCGCCAGAGCCGGCTGCACCTGATGTCGTAATTAAATATGGGGCGATCGCTACGCTGGATATGTCCACCGTCTTTAAGGAGTACAAGCAATTTCACGCCGAAATGAAAGAGCTAACCGACGACGCCAAGGATTTTCAGGCCAAGTTGCGAACGGTTGAAAAGACGGTGCTCGACCTGAAAAGGAAAAAGATTGGCCTTGAAGAAGATTCGCCTGAAGCTGCGAAAATAGATAGTGATATCGAAAAGCTACAGGAAAGCGGGCGAAAAGCAGTATCGCAGAAAAAAAAGGATCTGTTTAAGGCGGAAGCGGAACTCTACGACCGGCTGTATCAAAAAGTTCAGGCAATCGTCGCCCAGTTCGCGCGCCGCCACAATATCGCCGTTGTTATTCGCAGCACCAGCCACGAAGGAAACGACCGCGAAACTGTGCAGCAAAAAGTAGCGCAGGGGGTTGTCTATTCGGCCAACGACATCACCGCCGAAATTATCGCGGCGCTGAATCAGCCGGAGTAGTGCAGATTCCCGCCAGCATGTGAACGGGATTTTCGCGTTAACGGTGCTTCGACTTAGCCGTGTGAGGAGGCAACCACTTGATGAAATCAACAACCTAAAAATCATGATTCGTACGACTAACCACCTTTCACTTGTCGCGGGCGTTGTTTTGTTGAATGCCTCCTTTGCATTTGCGGACGTACAAGTTCAGAAGCGTCACGTTTCTTCAACCGTGGCGACACCGGCGTTTCGTTTCGATGGACTAAAACAACCTTTGTCTTCCGATCTGGCGGAAGCCGGTGAGTGGTCGGTTGTTGATGGACGCCTGGATGCGAACGGCGGCCCGGTCAAACGCTTAAGCGACGGCGTGGTTCCCAGAGTGGCGGACGAACCGGGCGAGAACGTCTTCTTTGCTGCCGGCTCTGCTGGCGGCCGCTTGCGGTTGGATCTGAAACGGAAGGTTGAGATCGGACACATTGCGTCGTATTCGTGGCATCCTGCGGAACGCGGACCGCAGGTGTATTCTCTGTACGGCAGTGACGGAACTGCAAAGGGATTCGATCCGGCGCCCAAACGTGCAACGGACCCGGCGACGGTTGGCTGGACCAAAATCGCCGAGGTGGACACCCGGCCAGACACCGGCAAGCCCGGCGGACAATATGGCGTCAACATTCGCGGTGACAACGCAGCAATCGGCGCCTACCGTTACCTGTTATGGGACGTCCGGGTAACTAGGCCCAATGCGCGGTTTGCCCATACTTTCTTCTCCGAGATCGACGTTGCTACTGCGGACGGGGGCACGCAAATTGCGACCGTTCGCCCGCTCAAAGAAGTCCTGAAGGTGACGTTTGGTGATGAAAAGCAATACGAAGCGACCTTCGACACCACAGCCGCACCTGCTTTCAGTACGTGGGTCGAGGAAGAGTTAGCTCCGGTGGTTGAGTCGTGGTATCCGCGCATCGTGAAGATGTTACCCAGCGAAAACTACACCGCGCCAAAGGCGTTCACCATCACGTTTGATCCAAAATACCGGGGCGTCGCAGCGACCCGGGGAGTCCATGTCGTCTGTTCCCCGACGTGGTTCCGTGGCCAGTTAGAGCGTGAAGCCAAAGGGGCGGTTGTTCATGAACTGGTCCATGTGGTGCAGCAGTACTGGCGCAGACCCGCACGCGGCAAGCGACGAAACCCGGTCCCCGGTTGGGTCACCGAAGGCGTTGCCGACTACATTCGCTGGCACTTGTACGAGGAGCAACCCAACAAGACAGAACCATCTCTGAGAGCAGGGAGACGAGATAGGTATGACGCCGGCTACCGGCCAAGCGCCAAGTTCATCGCATGGGTCCAGATCAAGTACAAACAAGATCTATTCAAAGAACTCAATGCAGTCGCAAGGGATGGTAAGTACGACGAAAGATTCTGGAAGCATGCCACCGGTCACACGCTGACAAAACTAGTCAATGAATGGAGTGGCGGCGGCAATTGATCGATATGCGCCGGTCAGCAGCGATAATCGCTCCCAACCGTGAGTTTGAATCAAATGAGTTATTTAACGCAATTGCTTGAGTTCGTAGCGCCGCCTGAAAAACCAGACGTCATGGATTACAGCTGGGAGTCAGTCGAGCACGAATGGGAGATTTCGTTTCCTTTGGACTTTAAAGCGATTATTCAGAAGTACGGCGTTGGCGGCTTTGACCCGGCGCGCGTATCACTTATTTCACCAACCTACTGGTACCCTAAAGGCTTCGAGTTTCCCGGCAAGCTAGAACTGCTGGATTCAGAACTGGGTAATTGTGATGAAATACACAACTTAAATGCATTTCAAAACGGTAGCGGTTTGTTTCCTTTTGCCTACATTCCCAGTGGTAACAGATTGCTATGGGACGTATCGCCTAGTACGGAGGATTGGCCAATAGTATTACTGGAAGACTATGGCTATGGTGGGCTGGTCAGGGTATCTGAAGGTGAGATGTCGACCGCAGAAGCGATCCTGCGTTGTTTTAAATTCGACGAAAACATAAGTGAATTCGAGTTCGCCAACGTTTTTTCTAATTCATTCTCTCTGAATGATTGTTATCCCCAGACATTCTGGACTCGGTCTTCAAATCGGCAGGAAGCCTTATTCGAATGCGTTCACAAAGGCGGTGTTTCCCGTTTGAAAGATGTTTTCGCCTGGAAGGTAGACGTTAATTCAACTGACAGCGAAAACCAGACACCTATCGGATACGCCGTGCGAAACAATAATGAAGAAATGGTTAGAGCGCTGCTTTCCTACGGGGCTGTTAGCGATGACCCGATGGTAATCGAATACATTGCTAATCTTGATGAGCCTGGAGAGTAATTTTACGGAACCGTAGTGGCGGTTTCGTTCGCCGCGGCGCGAGATGAGCAGCTTCATTAAAACAACGAACCACAGTACCCGGGCGCGAAGAAGCTGCGTATCCAAAAGATCTGAACGATGTGGATTAGAAATACGCCTGCGATGACCGCTGTGCCTGAGGTCCAGGTGCGGTGAACGATGAGGCAAATGCCGGCTCCAACAAGTGCGAAGAGCAGGCATCTGTATAGCGTGAAAGTATTACCGTTTGAGGGTTCAATCGAGATTAGCAGGGCGGCAATCACGCCCAATCCTGAGTAGTACAGAAGCTTGATCCCGTCGGTCCAGAATTTGTACAAAACAGATGCATACGCTGCGATCGCCAGGCCCGTGCCGACGGTTCCCCAGCGCCAAGCGACGGCGGCGCAGCCGAGCCCGATAAAGCTGGTCCAGGCAACTAAATCGAGATAGGTGAATTTCACAGTTGGCGCGGCTGTTGGTGGCAGTTGCGCTACGACTGAATCGCCTTGTCGGCGATGTCTTTGCGGCACCAGGCGCCTTTCCAGCGGATGTGGCGGACGGCGGCGTAGGCTTTTTCTTTGGCCTTGGCGATGGAGTCGCCTAGTGCGGTGACGCCAAGCACGCGGCCGCCGGCGGTGACGGTTTCGCGGTTGGTGCGTTTGGTGCCTGCATGAAAGACCTTCACATCGGGCATCGCGTCGGCGTCGGCAATGCCGGTGATGGTGCGGCCTTTTTCGTACGAGCCGGGGTAGCCTTCGCTTGCCATCACGACGCAGACGGCAGGGCGTGGGTCCCACTCGACACCGCCCAGTTCGTCCAGCTTGCCGTCAACCGTGGCTTCAAGCACATCGACCAGATCGGTTTTCAGGCGCATTAACAACGGCTGGCATTCGGGATCGCCAAACCGCACATTGTATTCCAGCACCTTGGGGCCTTGCGCGGTCATCATCAGGCCGGCATAGAGCACACCCTGAAACGGATTGCGGGAACGCTTCATGCCGTGCACCGTGGGCACGAGGACGTGCTCCTGCACCCAGGCAAGCGTTTTTTCATCAATCTGCGGCGCCGGGCAGTAGGCACCCATGCCACCCGTATTGGGGCCTTTGTCGCCATCGTAAGCAGGTTTGTGGTCTTGCGCGGGGGGCAATGTGAGGATGGTGCGGCCGTCGGTGATCGCCAGTACGCTGATTTCGTAGCCGTCGAGGCGTTCTTCAATAATGTAGCGGTCGCCGGCGCCTTCGAATTCGCGCTTGCGCGAGATGCGGTCGATTGCGTCCAGCGCGTCCGCCTTCACCCGGCAGACGATGGCGCCTTTACCGGCGGCCAGACCGTCGGCTTTGACCACCACGGGGCAATCCTGCGAGTCAAACGGGTAGCGGTCGTTGATAAAGCGGTCGCCGTCATCGGCGTTGTAGAACACCTGGTAATCGCCCGACGGCACATCTGCGTTGCGCAGCATCTCTTTGCAGAAGATCTTGCTGCCTTCCAGCTGGGCGGCGGCCTTGGAGGGTCCGAATACCTTGAGGCCAGAAGACTTGAAGGCGTCGACCATGCCGTCCACCAGCGGCGCCTCGGGCCCGATAACGGTCAGTCCGCAGTTGTTGTTGTGGGCAAACTGGATGAGCTTGGCGGTTTCATGCTGATGGATAAGGATGTTTTCCGCATCGACCGCTGTGCCGGCGTTACCTGGCGCGACAAAAACGCGCTCGACGCGGCTGCTTTGCTTCATTTTCCAGGCCAGCGCGTGTTCGCGCCCGCCACTTCCCACAATCAGAACATTCATGCTGCCAAGGACCACTAACCAGGTTGGAACGGATAGCCCGAGATTCTATCCGGTAGTAGCGTGTGGTGGAAAGCAGTCGGCATCTGTCTGATTGGCACATAACGCAGGAATCGCCGTCGCAAAAGTGCATGCCAGCCAGCGCTGAACGGTGCATTGTGCCGGTATTGCGACGCGCAGTTCCTGGTAGACGCGGTTTAATGTCGCAGGGCGTCATATTTCGTGTTTTTGGCGCACACACGAATCCGATTTTGCGTTATGCTTGTCGAAATCTGCGGCACTGCGGATACCACGCAACCCTACTCTTATCCTGCCGCCTGACACCGACATATGTGAGGTGCGGTATGATGTCGCAGGGCGTTGACAGCGTGCGACGCAGCGCTGAAAATCTGCCCCTAATGCGTGGAAATAGTCAAACGCTTCCGGCGAGAAGGTCAACATTCGATGGCTGATTCGAACAAAAAGTCAATTGAGGAGATGCTCAAGGCAGCTGCGGCAAAACGCGGCGCCGGGGATGAATCGCCTGCGAGTGACGCTCCTGCTGAGGAGCCAGCGGCTGAAGCAGCGGAGTCTACGCCCGCTGAAAAACCGGCCGCAAAGCCTTCCGGCAAGATGAGCATTCAAGACATGCTTGCCGCATCCAAGGGCGGTCAGTCCGGCGGAGGAGCGGAGAAAAAGGCTCCTGCAAAGCCGGCTGCGAAGTCTGGTGGTTCGAGCATTCAGGACATGCTGGCCGCGGGTAAAGCGGGTGGTTCAGCTGAGAAGAAGGCGCCTGCGAAGTCTGGCGGCTCGAGTCTTCAGGAGATGCTGGCCAAGGGCAAGAGCAAGCCCGCAGCGGATACGAAGAAGCCTGCGGCGAAGAAGACTGCCAAGGCAAGTCCCAAGCAGCCCGCTGCGAAAAAGGACGATGGACCAGTAGATACCGCGAGTATTCTGGCAGGCGCCCGTAAGTCTCCCAAACGCGGTCCAGTCTCCAAGTCAGAGGCTGAGGCGAAAGGCGTCACGGCGCCGAAGCGTAAGAGGGCGCCGAAGCTGCAAGCCCCGCCGATGCCGGAGAAGCCGGCTTACGCTAAGCCTCGTCCGGCGGCCAGTTCGGACACAGATCGCCGCGGTTTTATGGCGACTCTGACTGCATTCACGGTGGGTTCGCCGTTGGCGATCGGTTTTACGACGGTCGCTTTGACGAACCTGATGTGGGTGCTTGGTCTGGCCCGGTTTATGTTTCCGAACATCCTGACGGAACCGCCGACCAGCTTTAAGGTGGGCTTCCCTGGTGACCTGGCGCCCGGTCAGGTCGAGGCGAAGTACAAGGCGCAGTTTGGTGTCTGGATTGTGCGGGGTGACTATCAGGGCGAGTCGCAGATTTACGCCTTGAAGTCGGTTTGTACGCATCTGGGTTGTACGCCCAACTGGCTTGAAGGTGAGCAGAAGTTTAAATGTCCTTGCCACGGTAGTGGTTTTTATAAAGACGGTATCAACTTCGAAGGTCCGGCGCCGCGTCCGCTAGAGCGGTACGCCATTAAGCTGGCGGATGACGGGCAGCTTGAAGTGGATAAAAGCGCCACGTTCCTTGAAGAAAAAGGCGACTGGAAAGATCCTGCCTGTAAGGTGCTTGTTTAGGGTCTGGTTGCTGTCTGGCGTTGTGGGAAATAACTTTGTTTCGCGTGCTGTGTAGTGGGCCTTGTTGGCGTTAGGCCGCCCGCTGCGATTGAATTACACCTAGAAAGAAAAAGCTGTCGCCATGGCGGGAATGCCCAGTCTCAGCGAAATCATTACCAACTCTCAGATCTGGAAGAGTATCTTCCGGCACCCCATGCCGGCCGACCGCCGTAACCGGGTGGTCGTCATGCTCACCAACTTCTTCTTGCATCTGCACCCGGTGTCGATCAAGAAGCAGGGCATCGCCCTGAGTTATACGTGGTGCATGGGCGGCGTGACTTTCTTCCTGTTTCTGGTGGAAACGGTCACCGGCGTGCTGCTGATGTTCTATTACCGCCCGACGCTTGAGTGGGCGTATAACGACATCCTGGCGTTGCGCGATGTGACGTCGATGGGTATCCTGCGCGAAATTCATCGCTGGGGCGCCCACGCGATGGTGATTACCGTCTGGTTGCACATGTATCGTGTGTTCCTGACAGGTAGTTACAAGCCGCCGCGGGAATTCAACTGGGTAGTGGGTGTGATTCTGCTGCTGCTGACGCTGCTGATGTCCTTTACTGGCTATTTGCTGCCGTGGGATCAGCTGGCGATCTGGGCTATTACGGTGGGCTCGAACATGGCCCGTGCGACTCCGTTTCTGGGGTACGAAGGTCCCGGCGCCCAGCTTTTGACGGTGGACGGCATTGATATGATTACGAACGCGTCCGACGCGAGGTTTGGATTGCTTGGCGCCCGGTTTGTGGGTGAAGAAACGCTGAACCGCTTTTACGTGCTGCACTGCATCGCGATTCCACTGGGCGTGGCGTTGCTGCTGGCAATTCACTTCTGGCGGGTGCGTAAAGACGGCGGCATCAGCGCCCCGATGTAACAGCGTGGTTTACAGGCAAGACGGTTCCGGAAGGGAATTTCCGGCTCAATGGCGAAAGTTCAGATACGCTCTCGCTTCAATTATTGAATAAGCGGCTGACACCCGATGCATGGTCACGTAGATACAGCAACCTTCCTGTTTAACATCTCGTCCTTCCTGGGCGCGTACTATCTTTCGCTGGCGCTGATGAACGGGATTGCGGCGCTGTATCTCTGGAAGACGGGCCGCTCGCGGACGCTGTTTAATATTCCGCTACTCAATGCTCCGATGACCACTCCGCTGGTGTGGATGATTGTGGCAGTGTTCTTCACGATCTTCGCGGCGGTCGCCCTGAGTGGCGATGAGTGGTGGATGTCGCTGGTTTCCGTGCCGCAGAGCCTCCGCGACGGGCTCGACATGATCATGGGGCCTGTGGTTTACAGCCTCGGCAGTTTCGCAATCCTGGCGTTCCTTTACATCTTCCGCGGTTTCTTTGTGAAGCCCTGGGTGGCCTGGACGGGATTGAACCTATCGCTGCTGTTCATGGGTTTCTCGATGACCGACCCGGACTTCGCCGCGATTATCACCAAGCCTGATAATGTGCCGATTGTGGGCCTCGTGTTCCTGCTTGGCTTCTTCACCTGGCTGGCGACGTCCAAGGCAGTTGAGAACGATCGCCGTCATGCCGAAGGGCTGCCGCCGACAGAGACATTGGAAGCCGACAAAGTTCTCGTGTGGCCCGACCTGGTTTACACGGAACTGATTTGCATGGTCGCCTTGACCGCGCTGTTGATGCTGTGGGCGATCGGGCTGGAGGCGCCGCTGGAAGAACCTGCCAGTAGCGTGAAAACGCCCAACCCGTCGAAGGCGCCCTGGTACTTCCTGGGGCTGCAGGAAATGCTGGTGTACTACGATCCATGGATGGCGGGCGTTGTGCTGCCCAGCCTGGTGGTTGCCGGTCTGATGGCTATCCCGTACATCGATTTCAATAAGCTGGGCAACGGCTATTACACCATTAAGCAGCGTGAGTTTGCTTACCTGACCTTTCAGTTCGGCTTCCTGGTGCTGTGGATCACGCTGATCGTGATGGGCACCTTCCTGCGAGGTCCCAACTGGAACTTCTATGGCTTCTACGAAACGTGGGATGCTCATAAGGTCGAAGCACTGAACAACGTGGATCTGTCTGAATTCTTCTGGATTCGCGGTCTGGGAATGGCCCGGCCGAAGCCGCCCGAGGGCGCGGATGTGTTCACGATGATCTTCTGGGTCGTGGTCCGTGAGATTCCCGGCATCTTCCTGCTGCTGACATACCTGTTCGCCTTACCGCCCGCGATGGCGATGTTTATCCCCGCGTTCCAGAGGATGTTCGTACGCATGGGATTTTTGCGTTACATGGTGATGACCAACCTGCTGCTGATGATGGCTTTGCTGCCGATCAAGATGGTCTGCAGGTGGTCGATGAACATGAAGTACTTTATCGCGGTGCCAGAGTTCTTCCTGAACTTCTAGCACGCGTTACCCATACATATTCCGTCAATAAGAATCCGCCGGTCATAACAAGGGGCGTCGCCCTGGGCCGGACGCCGGAGAGACGAAAATGCCATCAACAGAACAGACATACCGTAGCCAGAAACTGCTGCATCGCACGTTTGCAGTATCCGGCGTGGTGCTATTGATCGCGACCATCTGGATGTTCTGGGCCGATCACGCCCGTGAGTGGAAGGTCTACCAGAGTAAGTCCCGCGACATTGAACTGCAGGTCAACGAGTGGCGGCAGATTCAGTACACCACCACCGAAGCTGAGGCCGACGTCAGCAAGCTGGAAGTTGAAGTCGTCGCCGCCAAGAGTCTGCCCATCAAGACGGAAGCTTACGACGCTTTCAAGACCGCCTTTGCTGCCGATTACGCACGTCGCAACGCGGCGGAAAACGCGCAGGCTGCTCAGGTTGAAAAACTGAAGAAGGATGCGTTGGGTGAGTTCTCATCGCTTGACGCCGATGTAAAGGCATTTAACGAAAAGGCTGCTGAGGCGCAGAAACTGCGTGACAAGGTCGCCGGTATCAAGAAGCAGCAGGAAGACGCAGCGCTAAAGGCTAAGGCTGTCAGCGAAGAAGCCAAGTCAAAGCTGGAAGTCGCGCCTTATATGCCCGATCCGAAGAAGGCGAAGGCCGAAGCAGAAGCTTTGCAGAAGAAAGCCGAAGAGATGATCGCCGGCTCGAAGAAGCTGGCCATCGAAGAAGACGAAGCAATCAAAGAATTACGCGCAAAAGAGCAGGAAGTGGCGCCGCTGCTTCAGCCCATCATCGATCAGCTCAACAGCAAGATCGCCAAGGCGAAATTCCGCGAAGATCAGGCATCGCTGGCCCGCAAGTTCAAGTCGGCGGAACTGGATGCTCTGAAAGGCAAGCTGGGTCTGGCCCTTTCCGGCGGTGAGTCGCCGGAGGTTCTGGAAAAGATTCAGGCCGACATCGACAAGAAGACGGCGGTTGAGCCGGGCAACTTCAATGAACTTACCGCCGAGTATCAGGCTCTGGAAACGCACCGCAAGAAACTGGACGCAGCCGTTAAGGAATTGACGTTTGCTGGTAGCGAGGCGGATAAGGCGCTGGCCGACGCCGGTTCGCGTTTGCAGCGTCTGCGGACAGCTTACGAGGCAACGGACTCAGACTTGTTTGAACTGCAGTACCCGCTGTTTGGTAAGAAGCTGCTGGAATTCCCGATTCTGGACGCGTTCAACGGTCCGCTGAAGATCGACAACCTCTGGAATTCTGACGTCACCATTGACTACAACTTCCGCCGCGTCCGCCGCTTCGACCGCTGCACCACATGCCATCACTCGATGCAGAAGACGCAGCCAGGTTCCGCGGTAGAGCCTGCATACGAACACGAACATACGGTTGAGCTGGTCCTGGAGTCGCCGCCCGCGGAAGAGCAGGTGGACGCTGAGGACCCGAACGCATTGCTGGCGATTTACGGCCTGCAGCTTGCCAAAGAAGGCACCGGCCTGATTGATTCGCAGGATGTGACGGTGGCGTACGTTGCTGCTGAATCGCGTGCCGCAAAGGCCACGCTCGCACCTAAGCCGGAAGTCCTGCTGCAAGATTCTGGCGAAGATATCCGGCGCGACGCCATCGAGCAGGCGGACGATAATCTGCTGCAAGGGCACAGGGACAAACCCGGTCTGATGCTCGGCGATGTGATCGTTGCCATCAATGGCGACACCGTCCGCAGTCCGATCGAAGCCACGCGGTTTCTGATGAATCCGGTCAGGCTGACCGAAGAACGCGGCAAACCACTTCAGGTAACCGTCCGCCGTGGGCTGCCGCACCCGTACACGTCGCATCCGCGACTGGATCTGTTCGTCGGCTCATTGAGCCCGCACAACATGACGACCTATGGTTGCACGATCTGTCATGAAGGGCAGGGCAGTTCAACAACCTTTAAGTGGGCCTCCCACACGCCTAACAGCCCGGAAGAAATGAAACGCTGGGCGCGTGAGTACGGCTGGATTGACAATCATCACTGGATCTATCCGCAGCACGCCAAACGCTTCCAGGAAAGCACCTGCTTGAAGTGCCATCACGAAGTGGTGGAACTGGAGCCAAGCGAGCGGTTCCCGCAGGACCCCGCTCCCAAACTGCTGAACGGCTACAACCTGATCCGCAAATACGGCTGCTACGGCTGTCACGAGGTGAACGGTTACGATGGGCCTGATACACGTGTCGGACCGGACATGCGTGCCGAGCCAAATATCTTCGCCGCCGCCCAGCAGTTGATGAACGACGAATCGTTCGAGAAGCTGGACGAGGGTGTCAAGGAAGATGTCCGCTCGCTGGTGCATCACCCGGAAAACAACGAAGCGCGGGAATCCGTTTTCCGCATGCTGGGCAATCAGAAAGAGGCCGCCAAGAAGGGCGAAGCTCTGCTTAGCTACGACACGCAGGACCTGGAGCCGCTATTCAAAGAAAGCGATACACCCGGCACGCTCCGCAAGCCGGGACCAAGCCTGCGTTACATCGCCTCGAAGGCCGATCCTGAGTTCCTTTACGACTGGATCCGCCGTCCGGCTGATTCGCGTCCTTCCACACGCATGCCGCAGTTCTTCGGTCTGTGGGATCACCTGGATGACGAAACGCGGAAGAAAACGGCAGAGCTGGAAAAGATCGAAATCCTTGGCATGTCCACCTACCTGCTGGATCGCAGTCAGCCGTTCGAGAACCTGAAATCGCCTCTGGAGCAACCAGCCAATCTGACAGACGAACAGAAAACGGCGCAGATCCAGAGTGGCAAATACCTGTTCCAGACCAAAGGCTGCCTAGCCTGCCACAGTCATGAGGCCTTCCCGAAGGTTGGCAACTACTACGCCAAGAATGACATTCAGCAGGGCCCCGATCTGTCCAACATGCCGGAGAAGTTTGACCCGGCACGCAACCCGAAGGGCGCCGAGTGGCTGTACACCTGGATCAAAGAGCCAACACGCTACCACGTGCGGACGTACATGCCTAACACGTTGCTTGACGTTTACGTGGATGAGAAGACCAAAGAGAAGATCGACCCGATCACCAATATCGTTGCGTTTCTGACAGCGCCGCGGGAAGGTGGTCCGCAGTGGAAGCCTACGGATACACTCACCGCGTTCGATGCAAACGGTGACGCCAAACGCCTGGATAAAGATGTTGCCAAGCTGCTGGATGAAGTGACCGAGATGAACCTGGTCGATGCTTACTTCAAGACAGAAGCTCAGCGCATCGCCAAAGAAGGTATCTCCGCCGACAAACGCGCCAGCATGAAGGGCGCCGAGATCGAACTGATCTTTGAAGAAGGCGAGAAGGCTTCTGACCCGGCCACCATGGAACGCAAGAAGCTGATGTACGTCGGCCGCAAGGCGATTGCCAAGTACGGCTGCTACGGCTGTCACGACATCCCCGGCTTCGAGGGCGCCAAACCGATTGGCGCCGGACTCGCCGACTGGGGCCGCAAAGATCCGTCGAAACTTGCCTTCGAGCACATTCACCAGTACCTGCACCACGGCGGCAATCATGGTCACGGGGGGCACGGTGATGAAGCGCACGAAGGTGAGGGCGATCACGGCGAAGAAGGTCACGCTGACTCTGGCGCCGGCGAGAGCGACCACGCAGATGAGGCGGATTCGCACGACCACGAAATTCCGATGACGCTTGCCGCACCGCGCGAGCCTGTTCCTGGCTTCTATCAGGCACAGATCGACGCGGGCAACCGTACGGGCTTCATCTTCCAGAAGTTGCGTGAGCCACGCAGTTACGACTACCACAAGACGGACAACAAGAAGTACAACGAGCGTCTGCGGATGCCGCTGTTCCCGTTCGAGAACGACGACCGCGAGGCGATCATCACCTTTGTCCTTGGACTGGTGGCCGATCCGCCTGCTGAGAAACTTGTGTACTCGCCATCACCACGCCAGAAGGCGATTCTGGAAGGCCAGAAGGTGCTGGAGAAGTACAACTGTGGCGGCTGTCATATTCTGGAAGCGGAACGCTGGGAGTTGAGCTTCAAGCCTGGCTCGTTTGACTCTTCGCAAAACCCGAAAGAGTATCCGTGGTTGAAGATGACGCCCACCGAGGCGGCGATTGCCGACTCACTGGCAATGAACCACCGCGGCGAACGCACCGGCGTTCTGCATGGGCAACTGGCTGTCCGCGAAGATGGTCTGCCGGATATCAGTGACTTTGAAGGGGATGCCGTCGAGAACGACGTGGAGTACACGCGTTCCAACCTGCAGTTCAACCTCAACCTGACACGCTCGACCTTGCTGGACGGGAATCCACAGCCCTCAGGCTCAACGACGCTGCGTCTGCGGCGGTCGATGGTTGACCGGCGTTATCCATCGCGTGGCGGTATCCTGACGCATTATCTGCTTGGCGCCGTTTCCGATGGTAGCGAAACCAAGGGTAACGAGGCGTGGGCCTTTGTGCCGCCATCGCTGGTGGACGAAGGTAAGAAAGTGCAGACCGAGTGGCTGCACGACTTCTTCCTCGATCCGCAGATGATCCGGCCTGCCGTCATGATGCGGATGCCGAAGTTTAATATGTCTTCGGAAGAAGCCAGCAAGCTGGTCAACTACTTCGCCGCCCGCGACGGCGCCGACTTCCCTTACGAATTTGCAAACCGTCGCCGCCCCGGACACCTGGAGCAACTGGACAAGGCGTACCAGGAGCGGCTGGCCAAGCTGGAACCACCCGTCGAGGCAGAGCCTGGTGTGCGGATGCAGACGGCAGCGGACATGCTGGTGGATCGCTCACTGTGCGTGAAGTGCCATCTGATTGGCGACTACAACCCTGTCGCTGCGGAACGGACGAAGGGTCCGAACCTGGCCAACGTGTACAAGCGGCTTCGCCCTGAATACGTACGCCGCTGGGTTGCCAATCCCAAGCTGATCCACGGTTACACCGCGATGCCCGCGCTTTACCCGCACGATCCTGATCAGCCCTTCAACGGCGGTGTGTCGCAGTCGCTGTACCACGGCACGGCGACGCAGCAGGTAGACGCTCTGGTGGACATGCTGATGAACTACGATCAGTACACCCGTGGCGAAGTGTCTATGAAAGAGCGTGCTGCCGAATCCGAAGCGGCTGCCGAAGCCGCCGCAGCGAAAGATCCCGGCAACGAAGACGCCGACGACGATGATGCGGATGACGAAGACACGGACGCAGCAGAAGCGTCGCCAACGCCTCCTGCCAAGGTTGCAGAGGACGAACCAGAAGGCGACGACAGCGAAGAGGAAGACCAGTAACGGCGGCGTATGAAGCGTCCGCCAGACGGCGATGATCACAACATAAGTGGTGAAAAAGCAGGATTTGGCTATAATTAAGGTAGTCCGTAGCCACGTCTGCCGGGCCAGTGTAAACCTGGCTTGGCGGCTTTCCCACCACTTCGCGTCCACACTCATCAGGACGCCCTGTTTACCGCGGCTAGACCGTCGCAGAGGAGAAAATAAATGAAGAATGTTCTAACAGCAGCACTTAGCATCGGGGCCGGCCTGGCGCTGGTTGCACTTTCGGCAACACCTGCCGCAGCCCAGTGGGGCACGCTGAAAGGCCGGTTTGTCTATAAGGGCGAGCCCTTCAAATCCGTGCCCGCCGACATTAACAAAGACGTTGCGGTTTGCGGTAAATTCAACATCCAGCAGCCAACGCCACAGATCAGCAAAGACGGCGGCGTCGGTGGTCTGCTGGTGTGGGTCTATCTCAGCAAGGGCGACGACGCCCCGAAAGAGCACCCACGCTATCGCGTACCCAAGCCGCTGCCCGTGCTGGACAACGTGCAGTGTGAGTTCTCTCCGAACGCCGTCTTTATCCGCGCAGGCAAACCGTTCCAGGTGAAGAACTCGGACACTGTGCCGCACAGCACCGCGATGAACTTCATCAACAACCGCACCAAGTCCGCCAACCCGCAGTTGCAGGCCGGACAGACGCTGGCCTTCGTGCTGACGCAGCGGGAACGTATTCCAATTCCGATCACTTGCGGCTTCCATCCCTGGATGAAGTCTTACCTGATCGTAACGGATCATCCGTACGCAGTGCTGACGGACGAAGAAGGCAACTTCGAACTGAAAGATCTTCCTGCTGGCAAGCACAAGATCCAGGTCCGCCACCTCGTTGGTAAGGGCGGCTATGTAGACGAAGTGAAGACCAAGGGCGCTGCCACCAAATGGTCCAAGGGGATCATCGAAGTCGGTATTCCATCGGGTAAGGTCGTGGACCTGGGCGATGTAGAAGTAACCCCGGCAGTTTTCGAGTAAGCATTTAATTGTCAGGTTGTAAGTCTGCTGGTAATTCGCCTGGCAGGCGGAAGCAGTTCACCATGAACCGATATCTCCTCATCACACTGTTGCTGCTTCAGGCGCAGTTGTGCGTGTTCTGCCAGGCGGCGGAATCGCGGTGGGGAGATGTCCGCGGGAAGTTTGTTTACCGGGGCGAAGCCTTTGCGGCAGAGCCTGTGAGCAGTTTACTGATCCGCGAGTTCTGTGGTGAAAACCTGAAACTGATGAAACCTCGCCCGCAGATTAGCGATGCTGGCGGGGTAGGTGGATTGCTGGTGTGGCTGTTTATCGAAGCGGATGCAGCCCCACCAATAATGCACCCGCGTTACATGAAGCAGGCACGAACCAGCCCGCAACCGCTGCGGGTGGTGAACTGTCAGTTCGAGCCGCATGCGTTTTTTGTACGTACGAATGTGCCGTTCGAGGTAAACCTGCAAGATGGCGAACGTCCTCACGCAGAACACTTAACCTGGATGGCCAACCGTAGCAGTCACACGGCCCCATCCGGGGTGCAGTGGCCACTGCGAAAGCATACTGCCACACAGCGCGAACGTATGCCCATCCCGGTGACTTGTTCGTATCATCCCTGGATGAAGGCCTACGCCATTGTTACCGACCATCCCTATGCGGTGCAGACCGCGGCGGATGGAACCTTCCTGCTGAAAGACCTGCCAACAGGCGTTCATACCTTTCAGGTCAGGCATCTGGTTGGGAACGGCGGATACGTAGATGAAGTCATCAAAGACGGCCGGAAACTGCAATGGAATAAAGGCCGTTTCCGGGTTGAGGTAAAGCCAGGCGTGAACGACATCGGCGCGGTCGAAGTGCAACGCGCGGTATTTGAATAATTTCAGCCAGGACCAGAAGGCGAAAACAATAATGAGCGATTCCACAAAACTAGCCGTTTATGGCGCCGTGGTGCTTGGCGTCGCCGCGCTTATCGTGGCGCCCGGTGTTGCGTTTATGGTGCAGCCGCGTGGCACGGTGCAGGATAGCCAGCCAAGTTTGAGCCTGGCCAAGCTCGTCCAGAGTGATCTGGGTGGTAGCGGTGAGACGGTTGAGAAAGTTGTCGTAGAACGCACCGAAGCCAAATGGCGGACGATCAAAGGTGTCTTCACGTTGGCAGGCGGCGCGTCACCGCCGCCGCAGATCTCAGTCACCACCAGCGATAACTGCGGACCTCAGTACGATTGGGCGCTGGTCGTCAATCAGGAAAACAACGGTATCAAAAACCTGGTGGTGTACGTGCTGGACGGCATCGGCGAAAACGACGCAGACGCACCGAACCCTGTCTGGGTTCATCCACAGTACAGCGTGGCGACCAATCCAGAAATGGCCGAGAAACTGTTCGACCAGGAGAAATGCGTATTCCTCGAGCACATGTTTGTCGCCCGCACCTCGCAGACGATTGTGCTGAAGAACAGCGACAAGTTTCCTCACAACGTCAACATCTCTCCCAAAGACGGTTCGCGGAAGTACGACAACGTGATTCCGCCCGGCGCCACCGACACGTATCAGCCTGCGAAGCCTGAACGCACACCCTTTGCGGTGAAGTGCGCGATCCATAGCTGGATGAAAGGCTACATGCTGTTCCGCGATAACCCTTACTTCGCCGTTACCAACGATAAGGGCGAGTTCACAATCGAAAATGTACCAGCCGGCGCCGACCTCGAGTTCCGCGCCTTTCACGAGTCAAAACGCGTCAACTTCAGCGCTCTGGAAGTTAATGGCAAGGCGGAGAAATGGTCGAAGGGTAAGTTCGACCTGAATCTCGAGCACGATCCAGGCGGCGCCCCTTACGAAATGAACGTTGTCGTCAAGTAAGTAGAGTTTCTGCTTTTCCGAGCACACTTAGCAATCGCAACTGGCAACCCCATGCTTTCGCACACGCAAAACACAACCGCAACACTTCGGCGATTTGCAACGCCGGCTATCATCACGCTGCTGACGGTGATGGTGGCGGGCTGCGGCGCCCCGGACCCCTACTTCCACGTCAATCTGGTCTATCTCGACAAAAAGACAGGTCAGAAACAAGAGGTTGTAACCGACCGGCAAAAGGAAATCGCAGGGGTTCTACGCGGGCTCTTCGGCACGCCGGACGAACCACGGTTGCCCGACTTTGACCCTGAATTATTCGTGGGTGTTGTCGATAGTGCAAAGCTAACGATGTCAGCCGGCAGTGTCGCCAGCGACGAAAATGGCAATCCGACGGGTCTGTACCGCGAACACTGCGCCCACTGTCACGGTGTCACTGGCGATGGCAACGGGCCGACGGCGGCGTTTCTCAACCCTTATCCGCGTGACTACCGGATGGGTGTCTTCAAGTTCAAGTCTACGCCCAAAGGCGAGCGGCCAACGCACGAAGACCTGAAACTGATTCTGCTCAACGGTATTCCAGGCACCGCGATGCCCTCTTTCGCACTGTTGCCGAAAGATCAGCTGGATTCGCTGACGCATTATTTGAAGTATCTATCGATCCGCGGTCAGGTTGAACGCGGTCTGATTGACGAAATCGCACTGGAACTTGAACCAGGCGACCCGTTCTTTAACGAGAAGCTCAAGCAGGAAGATCCTGACCTGTATCAGGAACGCGTTGAACTGATCAAAAACGTTGTGACCAATGTTGTATCGCGGTGGAAATCCGCCAACGACGAAGTCACTCAGGTGGAACCACGCCAGAACCCGCCGCAGACGGACGAAGAGAAGCAAGCTTCTGTCGAACGCGGCCGTGCAATCTTCTTTGGCGCCGGTGGCTGTGTGAAATGTCACGGGCCGTTGGCTCTTGGTAACGGTGTGACCACGGACTACGACGAGTGGAGTAAAGAGCTGGATGTCGAGTCCAAAGACACAGACAACCTCGACAGGTATGTGAACAGCTACCACGCCCTAGAGCCCAATCCAATTATGCCGCGCAACTTGCGGTCGGGTGTATATCGTGGCGGCCGCCGCCCATTGGATCTGTTCCTGCGGATTCGCAACGGCATCGACGGAACACCTATGCCTGGCGCCACGAAGAGAGATGCGGACGATCCCAAATCTGAAGGTCTAACGGACGACGATATCTGGAGCCTGATCGATTACGTACGGTCGCTTCCGTTTGAAGAAATCAGTCAGCCACCGGAAAAAACAGAAACCAACACCCGCGAGAGGGCCTCGTAAACGTCGCCGGCCGTTGTGCTGGAGGATGGCGAAGCTCGTTTCCCGGACACTTGTGACTATTGCCTGCTGTTGACCGCCTGTGGCGGTGGCGGGTGCGGAGAAAAATCGTGCAAAGGTTTGAAGGTAGACTCTGGAGCTTATTGTTCCTGGCGGTTCCGGTGCTTGGTGTCGCGGTGTTCGCGTTCGCGATCTTCGACATCGGACCCTTCGCCAGGCACTGGCTGCCTGAGAACATTAACGAGAACGGACGCGTTATCGACCGTCTGTTCATGTTCATCCTGTACCTGACCGGCGTGATTTTCGTCGGCACCAGCATGGCGCTGTTCTGGTTCATCTGGAAGTACGACACCAAAACGCGGACCACAGAGGTCACGTACACCCACGGCAGCCATACGCTGGAAGTGGTGTGGTCGGTGCTGCCAGCGGCCGCGCTGCTGTTTATTGCGATCTTCCAGATGCGGGAATGGTCCGAACACAAGATGGACCGGCCCACCACCAACGTGAACAACCGCGTGGAACTGATGCCGCCACTGGCCCGCGTCACCGGGCGCCAGTTTGAATGGCGGATCCAGTACCCCGGCGAAGATGGTGAGCTTGATACCATCGACGACATTCACACGGTGAATGAACTTCACGTTCCACTGAACGAAGAAGTCGTCATCCAGATCGAAAGCGAAGACGTTCTGCACAGTTTCTTCCTGCCCAACATGCGTGTGAAACACGACCTGGTGCCAGGTATGAAACAGTTCGTCTGGTTTCAGCCCAACAAAACCGGCCAGTACGACATTGTCTGTGCCGAGCTTTGCGGCTGGGGTCACTACAAGATGCGTGGCCGTCTGACGGTGGAAAGCCGCGACGACATGGAACGCTGGCTGGCGTCGCAGTACGAAGAACAGCAGCGGACAGGTAACACGGGCAACGCTGAATAACCACGGCCGATTAACAAGATATTTTCCGGGCTACGCCTGAGCACAATTTGCAGCTTCTGCTGGCTTCGCGCTTCGCAAGCGGAACAGTGGAAAGTAACACGCGAGGATAAGCTATGAGCGCCGAAGCGCACTCCCACGATCATCACGATCAGAACCTGACGGTTCTTGGATTTCTCGATACCTATGTGTTCTCGCGCGATCACAAAATTATCGGGTTGCAGTTCCTGTTCTCCACGCTGCTGTGGTTCCTGGTTGGCGGCCTGTTGGCGCTGGGCATCCGCATGCAGCTGGCTTGGCCGTGGCAGAACATGCCGGTGATCGGCCCGTGGCTGTTCTCCTCCGAAGGCGGACAGATTTCGCCTGAGTTCTACACCACGCTGTTCACGATGCATGCGACGGTCATGATCTTCTTTGTGATCATCCCGATCCTGGCGGGCGCCTTCGGCAACTACCTGATCCCGCTGATGATCGGCGCCGACGATATGGCGTTCCCGACGCTCAACATGCTTAGCTACTGGTTTATGTGGCCCGCATTCATCCTGATTGGGATGAGCTTCCTGCATCCGCCTTACGGCGCCGGGTCCGGCTGGACCTCTTACCCGCCGTTATCGACGGTGTGGTCGGCGGCGCCGGGTTCTGGCTGGCCACAATCGCTTTGGCTGATGGGTGTCACGTTTGTGGGTGTGTCTTCGATGATGGGTTCTGTGAACTACATGACCACCATCATTCAGATGCGTGCGCCGGGCATGACGATGTTCCGCCTTCCGCTGACCATCTGGGGCATGTTCATCACGGCACTTTTGCAGGCGTTCGCACTCCCCGTGCTGACCGCGGCTGGCGTGATGCAGATTATGGACCGCATGATTGGTACAGGCTTCTTCCTGCCCGAAGGCCTCGTCGTGAACAACGCGGCAGCGGTCAGTGGCGGCGGACAGCCGTTGCTATGGCAGCATCTGTTCTGGTTCTACTCGCACCCGGCTGTGTACATCATGATCCTGCCTGCGATGGGCATGGTTTCGGACATGATTTCCTGTTTCGCCCGCAAGCCGATTTTCGGTTACAAGCCAATGGTGTACTCGATTTCGGGTATCGCCGGTCTAGGCTTTATCGTGTGGGGCCATCACATGTTTGTTTCGGGCATGAACCCGATGCTCGGTATGACGTTTATGGTGTCCACGATGATGATCGCACTGCCCTCGGCGGTGAAGGTGTTTAACTGGCTGGGTACGATCTGGTCGGGTGACGTTCAATTTACGACGCCCATGCTTTACTCGCTGTCGTTCGTTTCGATGTTCATCATCGGTGGTCTGTCGGGCATCTTTATGGCGGCCACACCTGTCGATATCTTCATTCACGATACCTACTTTATTGTCGCCCACTTCCATTACGTGCTGTTCGCAGGCACGGCTATGGCGGTCTTCGGCGCCATTTACTTCTGGTTCCCGAAGATGTTCGGCCGGATGATGAACGAGTCGCTGGGTAAGCTGCACTTCTTCCTGACGTTCATCTTCCTCAACGGCACCTTCTTCACGATGCACATCCTGGGCGCTGTGGGCTTCCCGCGGCGACTGGCCGATCCGTACGATTACCAGACGTTCGCCCATCTGCAACCGATGAACGAGTTCATGACCTGGTGTGCAATCGGCATGGTCGCAACGCAGGTGATTTTCGCCGCAAACTTCATTTACAGCATGTTCGCGGGTAAGCCAGTCGGGCGTAACCCGTGGCGGGCGAACGGTCTGGAATGGTCGGCGCCAAGCCCACCCGGCCACGGCAACTTCGACTTCCAGCCTGTCGTTTACCGTGGACCATACGAATACAACTCGCCCGAAATTGAAGCGGACTTCTATCCGCAGATTCAGCCGCCGCCAGAAGACTTGCAGGAACAGCCTGAACCGGCACACGCGCACTAACGCCACTCGCGTCCGCAAGCCACTTACCACCTTTGTTGTGAACAACCTTCCTGATGACATCCGCCGCGCCAACACCCTATTACCGTCTGCCACAGCTTGTGGCTGCGATGATGGTATGCGCGACGTTCCCGCTGATCTGGGTGGGAGGGCTGGTGACAACGCACAATGCCGGTATGGCGGTTCCGGACTGGCCGGGCACTTACGGCTATAACCTGTTTGCCTATCCGCTGGAAACCTGGTGGTACGGACCCTGGGATTTGTTCATTGAACACGGGCACCGTCTTTTAGGTGCGCTGGCCGGGATTCTGACCATCGGCTTTGTGATTGCGGTGTTCTGTTATGACAGCCGCAAATGGATGAAGCTGGCGGCCATCGGCGCCCTGGTTCTGGTGGTTGCACAAGGGCTGCTGGGCGGTATGCGTGTGCTTCTGGACGCACGGCAGGTGGCAATGATTCATGGTTGCACCGGGCCGCTGTTCTTCGCTTATGCGTGCATGCTGGTGCTGGCGACGTCGCGCTGGTGGGGCAAAAGCAAGCCGCTATCGCAGGCCAACCCCAACCGTCTGCTCCGCGCCGCAGCGATTGCCGCCGTACTGAGTTACGTGCAACTAGTGCTCGGCGCCAATATGCGGCACATTCACGCAGAAACGCCGTTTGGCATTCTGGTGGCGTTTCATGTGCTGGTCGCCATGGTGCTGGTCGTACAAAGTTTTATTGTCGCCGCCATCGCGGTGATGGGTTACTGGAAGCAGTGGGTGGTCGTTGCGCCGGCGCTGCTGCTGTGCGGTCTGGTCGTGGCGCAGGTCGCCTTGGGAATGAGCACGTTTATTGTGAATTACTCGTTCTTCGGCCTCGAAGGGCTTGGTCCCTTTGGTCCGGGTTACGTGATTGTGGCTGAGGGAGTTCTTCAGACCAACATTGTCACAGCCCACGTGGCGACCGGTTCGCTGATCATTGCCACCAGTGCGGTTTTAACTCTGGCAGCCGCACGTATACTGTCTGACAGCCGGCAGGGTGCTCGCGATGCGATGACCAATCAGAAGGCTGATAACGGAAAGGCCGCAGACAGGAAGTCAACCGCGAAAACTGCCGTAAAAGGAACTTCCCGCCGCAAGTCACGTGAACTTCAGGCTACTTCAGCTAGTTTTCAGACTTTGACGCACACCCTGACGCTGAGAGCCTCCCGATGAGCAGTACGGGCATCGCCTTAGAACCTACAACTGTTGTGGCGCGTGTCGGCAGCCTGTTAGAGCTGACCCGCCCGCGGATTGGCGTGATGATTCTGGTCACCGTGGGCGTCTCGGCGTTTGTCGCCCGGTGGGGCATCGTCAGCCCGCTGGTGGTTCTGCATGCGATGCTCGGCACCGTGCTGGTCGCCGCCAGCGCCAGTGTGGTCAATCAGTGGATTGAACGCCATCGCGACGCGCTGATGAAGCGTACGGCGGAACGCCCGCTTCCCACCGGCCGGGTTTCGTCCGCGCAGGCCTTGCTGTTTGGTGCAGCGTTATTGATGGTTGGCATGCTGTATCTCGCGCTGGCTGTGTCGGCACTGACGGCGACGCTTGGCCTGGTGACGTGGTTGCTTTATGTGCTGGCCTACACGCCACTGAAGCCCGTGACTCATCTGAACACGCTGGTCGGCGCCGTGCCTGGGGCGATGCCCGTGCTGATCGGTTGGTCAGCCAGCGGAGCGCCGTTGCTGGCGGCGGATACGGTTGTCGATGTCCGCGCTGCCGCGTTATTTCTGCTGGTGTTTGTCTGGCAGTTCCCGCACTTTATGGCTATCGCCTGGCTCTACCGCAAACAATACGAAATGGCTGGCCATAAGATGCTGACGGTCGTTGATCCGACCGGCCGCAGGGCAGGGGTGCAGGCGGTGCTTTGCGCCGTTGCCTTACTTCCCATTAGCTTTATGCCGGTGATGCAACTGCCACAACCTTACATTTACCTGACCCTAGCGTTACTCCTTGGCACCGCTCAACTAGCATGTGCCGGGGCGTTTCTCTGGCGGATGAACGATACAACCGCCCGCTGGTTACTGCGGGCCTCGTTGATTTACCTTCCCGCAATGCTTGCCCTGCTGATGCTGTCTCCGCTACTTTCATAGCGGCCGCGTTCATCAACGTTTTTGGCGCGAAGCCACATCAAACGGAAACCGGACACCATGACGGAAACCACTGCTAAAACGGCCGGTCACGGCGATCACGACGACGGTCACGGTCACGGCCATATCGAACTTGAATACCAGCCCGCTTTGCCTTTGCCTAATGGCAAGCTGTGTCTGTGGCTGTTCCTTTCGACAGAAATCATGTTCTTCGCCGCGCTGATCGGCGAGTACATCGTGCTGCGGTTCGGAGCCCCTCCCGGCAGCTGGCCAACGCCGCACGCGGTGCATCTGGTCGAGTGGATCGGCGCCTTCAACACGTTCGTGCTGATCTGCAGCAGTGTGACCATCGTGCTGGCTCTGGAAGCTGCCAAGAGTAACAAGGCCGCGCTGGCCAAAGGCTGGCTGGTGCTGACACTGGCGCTGGGCTGCTTGTTCCTGGGTGTGAAGGGTTATGAATATAACTCGAAGTTCAAGCACGGCATCTACCCGTCGAAACCGCACGGCAACCTGTATAACCGGGCAAGCAAAGAATACGTCGCAGCGGTCCGCTCGCGTATCGATACGCTGATCACCAGCTACAAAGATGACGACGCCAAACTGGCCGCCGCCATTGAACAGGAAAAGAGCCTGCCTGAAACCATCAAGCAGAATGAAGCGAACCTCGAAAAGATTCGGGCGGAAAGCACCGCAGAAAGCCGCGAACGCGCTAGAGATCTGGTTAACAAAATCCGTAAGATGAAGGCCGATCTTTACGCGGCGCCGGGCACCATCGCCACGCTGGAAGCAAGCAAAGAAGAACGTGCCGAGAAACTGGCGTTCGCCGAAGAATTCAAACGCAATGCGGTGGAGTGGACTGAGTTTGAAGCAGCGCACCATCCGGGTACGGAATACGCCAAGCAGTCGATGGAAGAACTGGCGTTTCTGATTTACCCCATTCATCACGACGCTGCCGAAGGAGCTCCCACCCCGGATCAACTAGTGGAAGAGTTCGTCGCCGCCCGCACCAGCCAGCTCCAACAGCGTCTCAAAGATATCGACGCCCAGATGAAGCCGATGCTGGACGATCAGAAGCAAGCCGACGGCGAAGCGGACGACCTGGAAGCGAAGATCCAGAAGTTCTCCACCGAGCGTGAGAAACTGCAGACCCGCAAATCGAAACTCGAAGACGACTTGAAAACCCTTCAGGAAGAAGCTGCCAAAGAGGCTGAAGAGAAACCCGCCGGCGGCGCCACGGAGGATGTCGAAAACGAAGACGAGGCTGAAAAAGCAGCTTCGCCCGCCACCAAGCTGATCGAAGACGAATTAAAAACCATCGATGATCAGCTGGCCAAGCTGAATGACGAGCAGAAGCCTGTTGAAGAAAGTTACACCGCAGCCACGCTGAAAAGCAAAACAGCCGTCCGTGGTATGAAGCCGCTGCTGGAAGAGAAGCAACGTGTGGAAGGCCGGATCGCTTACCTGCCGGTTTACAACGAAAACGTTGAAGGTCTGAACGAAACCCATCACTGGCTGCGGCTGCCGATGAAGATTCCCAGTGGCAGCACGTGGGCGGATACCTATTTTCTGATGACCGGCTTCCACGCCATCCATGTGCTGGTGGGGCTGATCGTCTTTGCGATTCCGATCGTGTTCATGACCAAACTGGATTCGAAGAAGACACAATTCCTGGAAAACACCGGCCTGTACTGGCACTTTGTGGACCTCGTCTGGATCTTCCTGTTCCCGTTGTTGTATCTGTTCTAGTCCACGACTGGTTATCAGAACCCGTAGGGCAGGCGCCTGCCTGCCGCTGATGGTCTAACCCAATTCGCAGCAACCACCGTTTAGCAATAAAGCCTCTCGATTAAGGCAAACAATATGGCAGACTCACACGCTCCATCAGACAGCCACGGCGATGGCGCCCACGGTCACGACGATCACGGTCATGGCGGCGTGGGCAAGTATGTGGCCGTCTTCCTCGCGCTATGCGTGTTGACCGCAATTTCGTTTGGTGTGGCGAACTCGCCCATCATGAAGGCGCCGACAATCGCATGGGTGGTGATGATGGCCGTTTCGGTCATGAAGGCGCTGCTTGTGATGCTGTTCTTCATGCACCTTATCTGGGAAGCCAACTGGAAATACATCCTGACCATTCCGGCGACCATGATGAGCATCTTCCTGGTGCTGGCGCTCGTTCCCGATATCGGCATGCGGTACAACCACTACACCGACACGCGGTTGATCTACTCGGCGGAAATTGACTCAGCTGAGGAGCACGATGTGGCTACGCAGGTGGTGCACGAAACGCACGAACACGAAGAGGGCGAGCACGACCCGGCTCACAAAGGCGATGGTCACGATAAGAAAGATGAGAAGAAGCCTCACTAGTGCTTTGTGCCCATGAAGATTCAGGGTCACCGGGTGTGACATCTAAGATCATAGGATCGGCGGCGCCCGGAAATTAAACTGGGACAACGCACTAGTTACCGTTTAAGTAGTGGATTGACCGCCGGTATTCGTCAGGCGTGATGCTGCCCTACGCATTCCAGGCGATTTGATATGCCGGCAGCAATCTCCACCAGCCTTGTCTCGCATCACTACGGCAAGCGCCAGGCGCTGTGCGACCTTTCGCTGGAAGTTGAAGCTGGCGAGATCTTCGTCTTCCTGGGTCCCAACGGCGGCGGCAAAACAACGCTGTTCCGCCTACTCAGTACGCTCATACCGCTGCAATCGGGCGAAGCATCGATCCTGGGATTCGATCTGCGGCGGCAACAGGCGGAAATACGTTGCCGGACCGGCGTGGTGTTTCAGGCGCCCAGTCTGGATAAAAAACTGACGGTCGCGGAGAACATCCGGCACCAGGCGGCGCTGTACGGCATGACGGGCAAAGCCATGCGGCAACGCGAGGCAGAGATGCTGGACCAGCTTGGCCTGACGGATCGTAAGAACGAACGCACCGAGAAGCTTTCGGGCGGTCTGCGCCGGCGGGTGGAACTGGCCAAAGGGATGATCCACCGGCCCCAGCTTCTGCTATTGGATGAGCCAAGCACCGGGTTAGATCCGGGCGCGAGGGCGGACCTGTGGCAGTACCTGCGCCGGGTTCAAAGCGAATGGGGCGTCACGGTGGTGCTGACAACGCACCTGCTGGAAGAAGCCGAACGGGCCAGTCGCATCGCAATTCTGAATGAAGGAACGCTGGTCGCGCTGGATTCGCCCGCAGCGTTATGCGCAACGACGGGCGGCGACTCAATCACCATCGACACGCGCGAACCAGAAACACTAGCTGACGATATTGTGTCACAGTTCCAGGTTTCCGCCACTGTCATGGATGAGCAGGTGCGGCTGGAACAGCCCGACGGTCACCAGTGGATACCGCGTCTGATGGAAGCCTTTCCCGGCCGCATTCAAGCCATCCGGCTGGGCAAGCCCACGTTAGAGGATGTATTCATCGACCGTACCGGTCACCGCTTCTGGCGGCAAGGTGAGACAGCATAGGCAGCCGTTGCAGCGGGGTAGAGCAGGGGGGGTAGGGCGTTGCTGAAGGTGAATAGCGACTGACTTTAGCGCGTCTGCTTCTTCCATCTGGCGGCCAGCAGATAGATCACCACAATTTGCAGCACCGCAACGCCTGCCACACCTGCAGCCCAGGTTGCGTGGCCTGCCAGGTAGACGCCGCCCGCAATCAGCAGCAAGCCATGCAGTGCGACGGCTGACCAGAACTGCACCTGGTAAACCTGTTTGGAGGTCTTGTGGCGGAAGGCTTGCTGTGCACAGTACGAACCGGCCCAGCCGCCGGCGATTTCCAGGCCGTGCAGCACATTTTCAGGAACACGCGACGCGGCCGCATCTCCACGGCTGCGATTGGCTTTAGCGATCCGCTTGTCGGCGCCCACGGCGACAAACGCGGCCAGGCTCAGTCCTACGCAGATAGTGATATAAGCGATAACGGCGGACCATATCGTGTGTTCAGTGACGGTGAAATAAAGGTAAATCGCAGCCGCGTACACGACGATGCCCGCGATGTAGCTGCCGGCGGTAATTAACTTTGCCATAGGTGGTTCGCAAATCTGCTGGTTGTTGTAACACGGTGCACTTTACTACCCCTAATGGCCAACTGCCATTAAACTACGATACGTAGGTTGTGGCGTGCGTTACCCGCGCAACCTGGTTCCGTTACGTTTTCTGGCAGGCTTCACACGTGTCATACGGTCGCGATTTTCTTGGCCCTTATCGCCTGGTGCGTCTTGTCCGCGCCGGTAACACCTGTCAGATCTGGGAGGCGATCCACGATAGCGAGCGTAAACGCGTAGCGCTCAAGGTGTTGCAGAAGGAGTTTATCCGCGACAAAGTTGAAATCAACTATCTCAAGCACGAGCTGCTGGTGGGGCGTCCGCTCGAACATGAACGGGTGATTGAGATCTACGAATACAACGACTCGACCGACCTGCCGTTCCTGGTGCTTGAATATTTCAAAGGGAAAAACGTCAAGCAGGTGATGCGTGCTGAGCCGGAGCTTATCCAGGAACACTTGAAGAAGATTATCGAACAGTCGGCCGAGGGGCTACACTACTTTCACGAAAGCGGCTGGATTCATCGCGATATTAAGCCCGACAACTACGTGGTCAACGACGAGGGCGACGTCAAACTGATTGACTTCGCACTTGCCCAGAAGCCCAAATCCGGACTCGCGGCGATGTTCAGTTTCGGCGGCGGCAAGGTTCAAGGCACACGAAGCTACATGTCACCTGAACAGATACGCAATAAAGCGTTAACCTTCCGGGCGGATATCTATAGTTTTGGCTGTATGGCGTACGAACTGCTGACCGGGCGGCTGCCATTTACCGGTTCCAATGAGCACGACCTGTTGCTGCGGCATATCAATTCGCCTGTTCCGTCCTTGCTGCCTTATAACTCGTCGCTGACCAGCGATCTGAACGAACTGGTCATGTCCATGCTGGCCAAAGACCCAGAGAAGCGGCCACGTTCGATGCTGCGTTTTCTGCAGATGTTCCGCGAAGTGCGCATGTACCGCTCGACGCGTACGTAACGGGGCGCAGATTGCCGTAAATTCAGCCCGCTTTCGAGGGGCGGGGCAGGGCAGGGCGGCAGAATCTTTTGGATCGCGGTGTTTTCGGCTTGAACGAATATAGCGGTTCAGCCGATCTTTGGTCATAATAACGTGTTAAACCAGACATCATCGCTGCGGCCCCTTGCCCAGCCACAATTGCAGATATATTGCAGAGATAACGATGGACGCATCCGGATCTGGCCTTCCCTTCGAGCAGCCTGTTTTCGATATCGAAAGCAGCATTGCCAGCCTCGAGAAGTCAAACAACCCCGACGTGCAGGACGAACTGCGGCAGCTCCGCCGTCAGCGCACCAACGTGTTGAAGAAAATCTACGAGAGCCTTTCGCCGTGGGAGACGGTGCAGGTCGCCCGGCACAAGGACCGGCCGCATACGGTGGATTATCTTTCGCTGGTGTTTGACGACTTTGTGGAACTGCACGGCGACAAGTTCTTTGGAGACGATCGCGCGATCCGCGCCGGCTTTGCCAAGATCGACAATTTCAAAGTGATGGTCATCGGTCATCAGAAGGGTCGCACTTATAAAGAACGCAGCGCCTGTTACTTCGGCTGCGCGCATCCAGAGGGTTACCGCAAGGCGATGCAGAAGATGCAGTCGGCCGCCAAGTTCGGCCTGCCCGTCATCTGCCTGATTGATACGCCCGGCGCCTATCCCGGCATCGGCGCCGAGGAACGCGGCCAGGCGCAGGTGATTGCAGAAAACATGTACGAGATGTCGCGACTGGGGACACCCATCATCTGCGTGGTGATCGGCGAAGGCGGCAGCGGCGGTGCGCTGGGAATCGGCGTGGGCGATCGCGTAGCGATGCTGGAACATTCGTACTACAGCGTCATTAGCCCTGAAGGTTGTGCGGGCATTCTGTGGAAGAGTGCAGAGTTTGCTGAAAACGCGGCGGAAGCTCTGAAGTTTACTTCCCGGCATCTCAAGCAACTGGGTGTGGTCGACGACGTTATCGAAGAGCCGCTTGGCGGCGCCCACCGTGACCATCATCAGATGGCCAACCGCTTGAAGCTTTATCTTTCCAAAGCCCTGAAGGATCTTTCCAGCCTGGAAATGAACCAGTTGCTGGAAGGCCGTTACGATAAATTCCGCCAGATCGGCAGCTTCCTCGAAGGCGCCGGGGCAGGGCAGGGCGGCAGCGAATCCAACGGCGCCACGGCTTAGATCGCGCGGAGACGTCCAGCTTCGCCGTCGCTTTGAACAAGATGCATACTGCTAGTGGGAAAGACGCGTTGATCTATCCGCAGTCGGGCGTCGTGCCATACTTCCGCAAAGACGGAAAGCTGAAGCTGGTGCTCATCACGTCGCGTTCTGGCGCCTGGTCTTTTCCCAAGGGGTTGATCGAACCGGGCATGACCGCCGCTCAGTCCGCCGCGAAAGAAGCTCTGGAAGAAGCAGGTGTGGAAGGCAATTGCAGCGCAGAGCCGTTCGCTTCTTACGAGTACGAAAAGTGGAAGGGCGTGTGCCACGTCGAAGTATTCGGCCTGGAGGTTACCCAGGTGCACGAAGACTGGGAGGAAAGCTACAAGCGGATCCGAAAGGTTGTGGCGGTAGAAAAAGCCCGCGAGCTTATCAAAGCTGTCCAGGCGCCAGTGTTGCAGGCCTTTCTGGATTTTGAGCGGCAATTGCACGCAGCGCAGTAGTCTTGCACGCAAAGATTCCGCTGTTCTGTCTGAAATTCGCTTCAAGATCCGCCAATGCTGGGCGAATCAGTAGAGACGAGTTGTGTTTCACAACGGTGAGGGAATGTCTCATGGGATCTGTCACTTACAACACCGCAACGCTGTTGCAGCACGATACGGTTTGTATCGAGAGTATGCGGTCGCGGGCATCTTTGTTCGACTGGCTGTGGGGCAAGGACGTTTCGCACCGGCTTACTGACGCCATGCTCGAACCGCTCGGCAGCGGTGAACCTGCCAAAGAACATCCATCTTCCGCCACAACAAACCTGGTGCACATTTTTGATGAACCGCGGGGCAAACAGCCGCTGCTGGAAGTCTCTGCACATCCAGACGAAGTTGACCGGCTGCCGCCGCCGTGGCTGGGACGTTTTCGTGGCGCCCTGACCAGAAACACACTGTTTCAGGTCTGGGACTATAAGCCCCGGCGGCTGGTGGGCGGGCTGCATTTAACCCGCTCGTGGCTGACCGGCATTCCCGCTATGAGCATCACGGACCAGCATGACAAGCCGTTGGGAGAAATCACCCGCGCGACCACGCGCATGCTTATGAGCTGGTGGACCAACCGGCCGCTACAAGTGGTGATGGATCAGATGCTGGTCGCCCGCATGGAAGAGACCGTTGGGGGCACGGGATACACCGGGATGCGGGTCGATTTTGCCCGCAGCGCCGCCAACCTGACGCAGCGGAAGCTCTGCCTCGCCGCAGCCATTCTATTGCACCGCAATCAACTGGTGCGGATCCGCGGGTATACTTAAAGCAGAAGCCGCTGACCTGTTGAAAGGGGTGACGAATGTCCGATGAAAACGATCCGCTGCGCCCGGTGGTGCTTGCCACCTTCGTCGACGAGATGGAAGCCAGCCTCCTGCTGACCATGCTGGAACAGGCTAACATCAAAGCCCAGATGACAGGCGGCGCCATCGCAGGTTTCCGCATTCAAACGCCTGCCGAGGTGCAGGTGCTGATCGCATCCGTCGATGTGCCAGCCGCAAAGAAGGTCCTTGCAGACTACCAGCGCGATCAGCAGCCGGTGAACTGGGACGAAGTAGATGTCGGCCAGCCGGAGGAAGAATAGCGGCGGGCGACTCTTTGCAGCGGAGCAGCAACATGCGACTATTCTGCCCGGTATGTAAGGAACAATTTGAGGCGGCCGCCCTCAACGTGGCAGCTAATGTCGCCTTCTGTCAGACCTGCAACGAAGCGTTCGAAATCGGCGACCTGGTCCGCCGCGGCTACGACGATAAGGTCAACCTGTTAGAGCCGCCGCCGGGCGTCTGGTTTGAAGACACCCGCAACGGCTGGACGCTGGGCGCCCGCGTGGTGATGCCCACCTGGATCTACGGAGCCGTTGGTTTCGCAGCGGGCATCCCCGCGTTGCAGTTGCCAGCTATCCTTGCCGCAGACCCTTCTGCGTGGATCGTCATTCCGCTGTTCGCCGTGTTGCTGGCTTTTCTTATCCTGGGAATCACATACAGCGTGTTGTATCACTACGCGGGCCTCCGCTTTCTTTGCAACAACGGCGCTGGTGTCATCCGCACAGGCTTTATACCGCTGGAATGGAATCGCCGGTTCGCCTGGAAAGACGTCTTACGGGTCGAAGAGCACGGCGCCCGCACACCACATCGCGGCAATCATCAACTTCATACGTATTCCATCGCCATCGTCACGCGGTTCCACACCTATGAAACAGGCAGCTGGCTCAACGATCATCAACGCACCTTCATCATCAGCGCGCTGCAACAACTGCTGGAGGAAAGTCAGTCGCAGGACGGCGTGAAAGTGTAAACTGGGGCATCAAAATCATTCGCAAGCAAAACGTTTTTCGAGGAACTCCTGCGATGCGACTGCCCCGGTTTGCTTTTTTACTTTCCACAATGTTAGCTTTGCTTGCCCTCTCTGCGGTGATCGCCCTGGTTGCGCGGCAGACCTATCTGCAACCAGACGTCAACTGGCAGCCGTTTAGCAAGTCAAAAATCACCGCCGCCAATGCACGTGGGCAGATTGTGCTGGTGAGCTTTTCCGCCAACTGGTGACTGCCCGTGACCCTTGGGTTTCACCAGAAACTGGTAGACGAAAGTGTTGTCCTCAAGAACACGGTGATAGAAAAGGGCGTCGAGCTGCAGTTAGCAGACTTTACAAATCAAGATCCCCCGGTCAAAGCCGAATTGAACCGGCTCAATGCTCGATCCATCCCCCTCATCGCGATCTACGCTCCCGGAGCGAAGCCCGTCGTCCTGCGTGACATGGTTACCGAAGAAGAACTGCTTGCCGCGTTGCAAGCGGCGATTAAAAATCTAGAACGACCTTAACCTACCCCTTCACAACCTCTAAAGAAAACTGCCATGACGCGTCCGCAAAGCTCGGTGACTTACAACAATCAGGGACGCGTTGTCATTGTGACCGGGGCAGGGCAGGGGATCGGGCTGGCGATTGCCCAGGCGTTTGCCAGCAGCGGCGCCACGGTGGTGGTGGCGGATGTGAATGAAGCCTTAGCGGATGAGATGCCGGCGGGTGTTCACTTTAAGTCCTGCGATACATCGCAGCAGCAGGATTGCCAGCGTGTGGTGGAGCAGACGGTTGCGGAGCATGGCGGGCTGGATGTGCTGGTCAACAACGCCGCGATTCAACCGCCGCAGTCGTACACGCCGGTGCACGAACTGGACGATGCACTGTACGAAAAGATGCTCGGCGTGAACTTCTCCGGTTACACCTATATGGCCAAACACGCGCTGGCGCAGATGAAAGGGCAGGGCAGTGGCGTGGTTGTAAACATCGCCAGCGCGCAAGGGCACGCCACCACGCGCGGCGTACCGGTGTACGGACCGCTAAAGGCCGCCAACCTGTTGCAGACGAAACAGTGGGCCGTGGAATACGCCCGCGACGGCATCCGCGTGGTGTCTGTCTCACCCGGCGCCATCTACACGCCGCTGGTCGCCGCTAGTTTAGAAGCCCAAGGGGGCGAAGCCGAACTCGCCAACCGCCACCCCATCGGCCGCATCGGCCAGCCCGCCGAAGTCGCCAATGCCGTGCTGTGGCTCGCCAGCCACGACGCCTCCTTCATCACCGCCACCGACCTCGCCGTAGACGGCGGCCTGGGAGGGATGGGGGCGTTTGCTGACCCGTATTGAATCTTGGCATAGAAGAATCAGAACTGATGGCTACCAAGATCAAATCGTTACTAAGATCCATCCTGCGTCGCAACTGGCTAAGTTTCAGCCTGCGCGCGATGACGATCCTGGTGCTATTGATCTCCCTTGGTTGTGGCTGGGTAGGGTGCCATCTGCATTCGCTTCGCCAACGGGACGCGGCGATGACCGCGCTGCAAGAGAAGGGTGTTGGATTCCATTTCGATTACCTAGGCGATTCCGGCTGCGAGGGATACAACGTAGGCAAGTCTGACACTACTAACTTACGACAAACGCCCCGCGGCGCCATCGCGGTGTTCTTTGGTTTTGAACAGCCTTATCCCGTTTCTGTTATTTGCTGGGATACAGGGGAATTGCGCAGCTTTTACGAGTCTTTTGGCGACGAACCACCGCCAGACTTTACCGATGATGACCTGAAGTTGCTGCGACACTTTCCCGAAACAAAAGCGTTGATCCTGGAAATGCGCGGCATCACAGATGAGGGTCTTGCCCAAATTGACGTGTTAACCAAACTTGAGTTACTGACCTTAGTGGGTGATGATGTTTCCGACAGGACGTTGAGTTTCATACCTCCTGATATCGATTTAGAGTATCTTGATATTTCTCATACTCAAGTAACAGATCGTGGCATCCGCAGCCTCCCCGAACTTTCCCGTCTTGAATCCCTGGACTTATCGGATACGGCGATCACAGGCGAAACACTGGCGATTTTGAAACGCTCGCAAAAACTGCGGCATCTAGATATTCGTGGCACCGAAGTTAACGACGAATCACTGGCCAATCTGAAAGCACTTCCTGAACTTGGAGTTTTGGACTTACGCCACACATCGATAAGTGATGCTGGACTTAGAAACCTGGCATATCATCCGAGTATTGCCCATCTGATGTTACATGGCACGAGAATCACCGACGATGCATTAAAGCACCTGGCAACGATGCGCAACCTGGAAATTTTGATCTTAGGCCACACGCAGATTACCGATGCGAATCTTCCGCTGCTTGCCGGTCTACCCAAGCTGAAAGTATTGGCGCTACCGGGTAACACGATTTCCCCGGAGGCGGTTAAAGACCTGCAGCGGCAAATCCCTGATTGCATTATTGAGCATTACTAGGGGCTGCGTAGCCAGACCGCTGCCTGCGCGTTGAATCGAGCATGTTATGAGCGACACGTCCGAAGACGAAGTGCCTACGTCCGAAAGCGGCGAGCAAACGAAATCTACGCCACCTTCCGTTTATGACAAATTGAAGCGTGGCAAGCGGCGCGGTGGATTCAACTGGCTGCCGCTGATAGGGATTATCGTGACCGGGCTGGTGCTTACGATGGCTTTGGGCGCGGCGACGGGGAATAAGTTTGTGTCGCTGGGCGGAACAGGATTGGTGATCTTCGTCGCCGTGCTGTACATCATCAAGCAGAATCAGCCGCACGAGTAACGACTTGGCCGGGCAGGGCGGTAGATTCTGATCCGGCTAGTTCGTGCCGCAGTGCATCTCTGTTCCAATTCGGTGATGTACTGCTTCGGTGCATCACTCGGGCTTCAGCCGCATGATTTCCACTTTGCGGAACTCTACAGGATGACTCTCCGACTGCAGCGAAATGGTGCCGCTGGAAAGTTGCGGGTTGTTGTCCTTCATCAGGCTGCGGGCGTGTGCGTCTCCGGTGTCGAGTTGCGGGTTGGTGTACTTGAGCACTTCTTCGCCATTGATCAGGTGACGGATGAGCTTGTTGCCACGGACTTCGATTTCCGAAGTCACCCACTGCTCGCCGCGGTAGGTCTTGGAACTGGAGTTGATGCAGTGCGGCTTGAACAGCTTGCCACCCATCACCACGTGCGTTCCGGGGGTGCACAGATTGCCCGTGGTGCGTTTCCCCTCGGCAGCCCCACCGAGTAGTTGCACTTCGATCGAAACCGGGAAGTCCTGGTCCACCTTCATCGTGGCAGGGGACTCGCCGTGCACCATCACACCGCTGTTGCGAAGGGCCCAGCCCGGGCCGCCGGGGCACTGCTCGCCTGTGAACCGGTATTCCACCCGCAGGCGGTAGTGCGAAAATTCGCCGTTGTAAAAAATGTGGCCGAACGTCTCGTTGAACTTCTCGTAGCCATCGTACGAAACCTTCATCACACCATCTTCCACCCGGAAGGTGTTGGCGTGATTGACGCCCGCTTTGTGGCCGCGGATTTTCACGGTCCAGCCGCTTAGGTCTTTGCCGTTAAATAGTTGCTCCCACTTGCCATCCACCTCGGCAGCGAACGCAGCCTGTGAAACGAAAAGGACAGCCAGACAACAAACGCGAATGATGTTCTGCATAATATTCAAATCAGATGCGAGTTCAGAAACAGTGCTAAACGGCTATTGTGAACGCGCGATGCTACGCAGGCAAGCAATAGTCCCGCGGCAACTGCCACAGCCAATGACGGCGGCCCTTCAAACACAGAAATTCTTGACGCCCGGACCGGTTGCAGATAGACCAGAAAGAACACGCTGCCATCCGCCGCAGCACGATACCACGTCGCCCGTTCCTCGAGGATTCAGATGTTACGCAAGGCAACCCTGGCAGTTCTATCCACGCTGGTGCTCTGTGGCGCCGTCGCCGCAGATGATAATCGTATGGTGGATGAGTTCGAAGTCGAAGCGCACGTCGACAAAGTATGGGAGGCGTTCACAACCACCGGGGGCCTCAAGTCGTGGGTCGCGCCGCTAGCCGATATCGATTTCCGCGTGGGCGGCAAATGGCGGGCGAACTACAACAAAGACGGTGAACTGGGCGACGCCACCACCATCGAAAATACCATCCTCAGCTACGACCCCAAACGCATGCTGTCCATCAAAGCCACCGGCTTTCCCAAAGGGTTCCCCTTCGAAGAAGCCGCCCGGCAGACATGGTCCGTGTTCTACTTCACCAAGGTCTCCGACACGAAAACCAAAGTCACCACCGTCGGCCTAGGCTACACAGACTCCGAACAATCCCAGAAGATGCGGTCATACTTCAAAACCGCCAACCGCTACACCGCCGGCAAACTAAAAGCAGCGCTGGAAAAGAAGGCCCCGGCACAGGATTCTAAAGACGCGAATTAGGTTCGTTTCTGCGGGATGACATCGAACAAGGCTCTGGCGGCCCAGAAGCCCATCAAATCTTCGCTACTAAAAAGCATGGCAGGGATTCGATGATCAAACAGGGCACTTGGCGCCGACCGCCGTGAACTGGAACGACAAACCAGTCAATTGCTAGACCGCCTTGATGCTGCTTATGCAGTAAACGACTAGAACCGCAACGGTGTGTCGTCGATTTCAGGCAATGGGCGATCTTCGATTTCCCCGAGCAGTCGATCAACGGAATCCATTTCGTGCGGCTTGACTGGGGCGCCTAGCTGGCAGTAGAGATCCCAGGTGACGTTTTTCTCAAGCGTTGCGAAATCGCGGAACAGTAGCGAAGCGGGGCCTTCCAGCTGGCAGTGACCAGGCAGGTCTTCTTCGCGCGAACTTGCGATACGTTCTTTGTCGGCCGGGTGCGTGCTGAATAGACCGATGGGCTCGTTTTCCACTTCCTTATGCAATTCCCGCAGCAGTTTGGGGGGAATCGTTTCGAAGTTAATGTGCATCATCTTTGAAAGGTTGTCCGGGAATTTCCCGCGCATCAGAAACCCAAATGCCATCTCTTGAGTCAGTTCGTAGGCGACGCTTAGCTCGCGTATTCGATGGGTCGTTGTGGCGAAGTTTTCAGAGCCGCTGAGCCTTGTCTCGTATTGGTCTGCATCAAACTCCATCTGGCGCAACATGAAGCTGGTGAAAATATCGCCGATTATCATCAGCACCCACAGCACGCACCGGGAAAGGAAAACGGCAAGCTGCGTCAGTAGCAACACCCATCCGATGCGGATATCCAATTCCGAGGCTGTTTCTTCCAGCCACTCGTCCCACTCATCGCGCTGATAAACCACACGCGCGAACCAGTGGTTGATACTGCGGACAATATAGGTGAGCCGCATGCCGGCTCCCTGGCTGAAATGACCAAACTCATGCGCGAGCACGCCCGCCAGTTGCTGCAGCGTAAGACCGGACGCCATGGGTACGCCAATTGTCAGCACGAGGTCAGAGCCAAACATGCTCAGGAAACCGCGCCGGAAACTTGCCGACGCATTCATTTGATAGTCCACGTTAATCTTTTTAGGCTCCGGGGCGCCGGTTAGTTCGCACAGCCTTTTCACAAAGGCGAACAACAACGGCTCTCCCTGGGGCGTCAGACTTCGCGTGCGAACCTCATTCGCCGGCCGCGCGAAGAGCGGCTTGATCATAAAGGCCACCAGCACGCTGCCGGCGAAGATCGGCGCTATGTAAGCCAGGAACACGAAAATCATCGCACGGCCGCGACCATATCCCAGCATGCCCACATGGTTCACAGCGTGATAGTACACGCCATAGCCCGTAAGCGCGATCAACGCGATATACAAAACGGGCAGCAACAACATGACCAGCGTCGCCATGACGATCCCGGCCATGTACATCGGCGACCGCTTCACCGGCGGAAAATCACCCTCAAGCTTCTGCATCAACGCAGCATGCCGCTGCTCGTAAGGCAGCTGAGGAAACGGAACGCCGTTGGCTTGCGTCGCAGAGTTTTCCGGCACCGCAACCTTCGTCGCGTTGGAGCCTTCTGTTAATCCCGCCTGCGCTGTAACCGCTTGAGTCTTATCCTTCACTGCAGGAGGGACACCCGGCACGGTGAGCCGCGCCGAGCACTTCGGGCACTTGCCTTTTTTGCCCGCCATAGAGCGGGGAATCTTTAAGTCCGAGTTGCAGTTCGGACACTTCGCAGAAATCGCCACCCCGTTCCCCTTGCAGCAACAGCCCACTGCCTTAAACACCACCCACAGTATCGTAATTCACTGGCGGTAACCAAACCAGCTCTACCCAATTCAGCCGGATTATAACCGGGCGGAAGACAACGCGGGCAACGGCTGATTACAGTGACAAAATCGCATAGCACACTTTTCACCTACCGGGACGAATGGCCGGGCAGGGCAGGGGGGGTAAAACATTGACCGGCGCCCGGTCTGTTGCTTGGCTATGGCGGGTGATGTCAAATTGTCGGTTGAGTGGTAGTTCGCTGAAGCAATTTTGCTGAATCGCCTGGAAGGGCAGGGCGGCGGCAAATGATTGGCTATCGGGAACGCGTTGGCATGTTAAAGAAACCCGTTGTCCCCAGAAACATTCGTGAACGTCAACTCTTCAATTCAGTCTAAAATCGATCGAATCAACAAGATTGTAGCCACCACCAACACGACGGACTTTCTCGTTCAGTCGCTGGAAAATGGTACGTTATTGATTACCGGCAGTTTTGACCATGCTTACTACCACGAGCTTGAAATTCGTTTTCATGGCGTTGGCTATATAGCTTTGCCCTCTATGTTCGATCATCCTGAATTGTCCATCGCAACGGATGAGCAGCAGCAAGCAGTGCCGCATATTGAAGTCGGTGAAAATGAAATACTTTTTGTGATTCACGAGGATCCCAACTTCAATGGAGGGAGAATCCACTTCGTAGTAGCTGAGACTCTGGAGATTACAGAAGGCATGGTGTACTACTACGTGCGAAAAAACCTGGGACCCGGTGAGCGAATAGCAGACTGGGTGGACCGAGAGGAATAACAACACGTTGCCACCAAACCGCGAAAAGCCCCGCGACTTGCCTCCACGGGGATCGGCTTCGGGCGATCGTAATCCCATCACCAGTTTCATGAACATTGAAAACAACAACGGATACGAGTCGCCTTTAATTCTGTTTCCCCATCAGCCTTTCCAGCCAGCAGAGATTGATGCCTGCTTCGCGGATGAGTTCCGGGCGGCTCAGCGGGCAGGTTTTGCGACCGCATTCTACAGCCATGAAGCATTGGCAAGCGGAGACGCCAAGGCGGCGTTCCGTTTCGATTCTGCGCGAGAGCTACCCGTAAGCACAATTTTCCGTGGCTGGATGATGTCTGGCGAAAACTATGCGGACGCGCACCAGGTGCTTAAGAATCGCGAATTCGTTCCTTGCGTTTCCCCCAGCAGTTACGAAGAAGCTCATTACCTTCCGTTCGCCTATCCGTTGCTGCAAGGCGACACGGCGCGCAGTGAGTGGATTTTGGGAGACAACGCGGATGCGGCGTGGCAGATGTACTCCCGGTTCAGGCAAAACGACTGTGTCATTAAAGACTGGGTCAAGTCAGCCAAGAACCGATGGAAGGACGCTTGTTTTATTCCGGCCGGATGTGGCGAAGAACGGTTTCGTGAGATTTACGGGACGTTCCGTCAGGAACGCGGCAGCCTGTTCAACCGCGGAGTAGTGCTGCGTGAATATCTGCCATTGAGTACAAACGGCGAAGATCTGTGTGGAATGCCTATCGCGCAAGAGACTCGCCTTTTTTTCTGGTGCGGCGAAATCCTCGTGCTGCCAGATGACGAATCGCTGCAACATCGTGATCGCTGGGAGAAGATAGCCCGACGGTTCTCATCGCCGTTTATTACGATGGACGTTGGGCGCCTAACCGACGGCTCCTGGAAAATCATCGAGGTTGGAGACGGTGGAGTATCGGGGCTACCGGCCGGCTTAGAACCCCAGCGATTCTATCAGAGCCTCTGGAAGCGATCCGGCGGGATTGACGCGTCCAAGTAATAGAAAACCTCTCAAACTGCAGGATTTTGGGCCTCAAACCGAACATAAGAAACATTATCGGACGTTGGAGGTAGGTGCGATTTCCGCAGTCTAGCGGCTGATTCCCCTGGCATCTACGGCTCTGACTGTTTTGGGGATCAGCGATACAGGCGTCTGCTTTCTGTTGATTCAGGCCGCTGCCTGGGCTTGCTTGCCTGCGATTCAGAGTGGCCGGAAACCCGCGGGTGGCCTTCCGCCGGTGCGTCGCTGCGTTGCTGCCATCGCTGGCTGCCCGGTGCGTGCGTCGGCGGCGGCTCGAAATATTGGCGCCGCCCTGCCCTTTGCTTCCGTTGGCCAGCGAATTTTGCGTTAGCGCGAAAACGCCGAGCAAACCAAATCCAATATCCAGGATTCCGATATTGCGGAACCCGGGATTTCCAGGATAGTGGAATCCACTGAGTGTGGCGTAAGCGAGGAGTAGGTGTGGCGGCCGTGTTTGCGGCTGTGCAGATGTGCTGCTTAGTCGCGGTTGTATTCTTCGACGGCTTTGAAGATCGCGCGGGCGGAGCGTGCAGGGTCGACTTTCACGCCGAGCGTTTTCTCAAGCTCAGACATGGTCATTTCAGAAGGGTCGCTGCCGGGTGGTAGTGCTGGACCGTCGCCCGCAGCGCCTGCATCGCCATCGACGGTGACGGGCGCGGGGGCGCCGCCAGTCAGTAGTGATCCGCCGGTGTGACGTTCTGGATGTTTTTCGTGATCCAGTTCGTGATCAAGGCGCTCCAGATAGGGGCCGACCACATCGTGCACTTCTTTAGGCATGATGGGCGTGGCTTTGTCCAGCACGTTGGCAATGATGTAGCCCGAGTAGGAATTGCAGATTGCTTCTTTCTGCGCGTCGCTGAGCAGGGTGACGGCGAACAGCGTAATTACGATGCACAGGATGCCGCCTTTGACGGCTCCCAGAACGGCGCCGACCTGACGGTCGAAGTCTTTGAGCTTGGTCTTTTCGATCGACTTACGAAGCATGTTGAAGCCGATCCAGATGGCCAACGCCGTGCCCAGAAACAGAATCAGCATCGCCAGGAACATGTTCCACGGGGGCGCGGCATCGATCTGCGCTGCCAGCGGCTCGCGGAAGGTGGCGGCCATAAAGTAGCTGAGCACGATGCCAGCAATGGAAGCAACCTGCCAGGCAAAGCCTTTGTACAGGCCCCATAGCACGGCGCCGCCAAAAACGATCAGCATTACAACATCATAGGTCTGCATCGGAACTCTCCGTGTCTTTCAGCACATCTGGCGGCGGGAGTATAGCGTCGCGCGGCAAATTGGCGAAGACCGTTCTTGTGCTTCAAATGCAAGGGCAACACGCTAAAAACCCGGAGCCACCAGTCAATTATTCGCCCGCGGGCTCTGATTATTAAAGTCAGCGGGTGTTTGCGGTAAATAGCGTTCCTGCCGGGCTTTCCCATTGCAATTATTTGAAGCAGGGCAACGAATGTCCAGCCGCGGCATAACTGGGGTAGTTACAGCGGCTGCTATCTGATACACGCAGCAGATCAAAAGACGCTTGCTTGCAGGGGAAAGGATTCGCATGGCTGGCTTCAAAACACACATCACTGTCAGCACCACGCTGGGTGTCGCCTACGGCGCCGTAGGACACTTCGCCTGGGGTATGCCCGTGGACCGCTGCATGGTGGCAGCCGGTTTGTGTGGTGTGGCGGGTATGCTGCCCGATCTGGATAGCGACTCGGGCGTGCCCGTGCGGGAAACAATTGCGTTCTCGGCCGCCATTGCCCCCATGCTGATGCTGGACCGGTTTGAAGCGATGGGCCTCTCGCACGAGCAGATGGCGCTGGCAGCCGGGCTGATATATCTGGTGGTGCGATTTGGCATCGCGGAAATCTTCAAACGCTACACCGTGCACCGCGGCATGTGGCACAGCATTCCGGCGGCCATTACCGTAGGTCTGCTCGGCTTTCTAATTTGCCAGTGCGAAGATTTTGGATCGCGGCTGTTCAAATCGTCAGCGTTATTCGCCGGCTTTATGTCGCACCTGATCGTAGATGAGATCTGGAGCATCGATGCGAAACGGTTCCGCCTGAAGAAGTCGTCCGGCACCGCGTTGAAATTCTGGAGCAAAAAGCCGTGGGCGAATTTTTCAACCTATGCCAAGCTGATGCTCATCGGCGCGCTGGTGATCGGCGACCCGCTGATCATGGATCACTTCGGGCTAACCGACCCGCGCGTGCGGACCGCCCGGCAGTGGTTTGATGACATTCTACAGAAGAATAACGCCCCGCCTGAGACTGAGCCCGTTGTCGGCGTTCCGCCAGAAGACGACGGACCTGCCCTACCCACCATCCGCAGGTAGTCCGCCGGACCAGTTCAGAACTGCTTGTTGCTTTCCAGCAGCAAGGTAACCGGCCCATCGTTTACGAGTGACAGTTTCATGTCACCTCCGAAGCGGCCGGTTTCAACATGCGGGACCAGTTCCCGCGCGAAGCCGACGAAGGTCTCGTACAGACGCTCGCCCGCACCGGGTGGCGCCGCGGCGGTGAAGCTGGGACGGCGTCCTTTGTGGCAACTGGCGTAGAGTGTGAACTGCGAGACAATCAGCAGAGAACCGCCGGTGTCGGCAAGCGATAGATTCATCTTGCCGTCTGCATCGTTGAATACCCGTAGTGACACGATTTTGTCAGCCAGGTATTTCGCGTCGTGTTCAGAATCTTCGTGCCCCACTCCCAGCAGCACGAGGAAGCCGCCGTCGATGGCGCCCACGACCTCGTTATCGATGGTCACGCTGGCGGATGTGACGCGCTGAACGACGGCTCGCATCGTTTTGCTCCGGAAGGTTGAGAGGCGATCACGCCGCCGCGTTATTCGGCGGCGGGTGCTGCATCGGTGTCGTTGGACAGGCCTTTCTCGTCGCGGATGCGATAAACGTGGGCGAGAATCTCTTCGATGATGGCGTAGTTCTCCGCGATCTTTGAAATCTGCACAAACAGTGCGTACGCGATGATCGCGAATCCCATTAGGGCGGCGTACATGTGCGGCATGACGTAGCTGGCCGATGCCGATGTGTTCGCGCTAGGGTCGCTGGCGGCGCCAAGTGTTGCGACGACCAGGATGGTGACAATGCCCAGCGCCGCCCAGGGGAATGCTGCCCGCTTCAGCGCGTCGCTGCGTTGCGTGATCGAGGGATCAAGATGATACGCGTCGATCACCTCGCGGCACCAGCGGTTGGTTCCGATGAAGTAAGTCACGGTGATGCTGTTTACCAGCACGGTGACCAGCGTTGCGAGTAGCCCCAGCAGAAAGTGAAACACCTTGTAGCCGCTTAAACTTTCGAGTTCTGCTCCGGCGGCGGCAAGTTTTTCTTCCTGCTGTTTGATCTCGCCGGGCGTGGCGCCAGGGAGCCGGCGTAACTCGTCGCGATTCTTGAAAGCCGCCCTGTGGGCTGCCGCGGCCCCGTTGAAGTCGCCCGTCATGAAACCGGCGATGATGTTGGCGGCCAGCAGCGCCAGGGCGAACAACGCGAGTGCTAAGAAGATACGAGCCACAGTGTCTACCGCAGTTTTTATCTGCGTCCGTTATGTTTTTGTTTCCGGAGATGGACGGTCGGGTCTTTACCCTGGCAGTCTAGACAGGGCTTGGCCGGACGCCTAGCCCCACCGCCCTGTTCAAGCCATTCCGCGGGCATACAATTCTGGCTGAGGACCCAATCGCCCACCCGCCCCGTTGCCCATGAATACCATCGCCGAGCCAGACTCCCCTGCCCTGCCCTGCCCTGCCCTGCCCTTGCTGGCCATGACCATGGGAGATCCGGCCGGCGTCGGTCCGGAAACGATTGCCGGCGCCTGGTTGCAGCCGCAACTGCACGAGGTCTGTCGCGGGGTGGCTGTGGGGCAGCCTGATATTTTCCGGCGGGCGGTTGAGGTTGTGGGCGGCGGGATTGAAGTGGTTGAAGTTGCGTCGGCAGCGGACGCGCAGCCTACCCCCGGAGTGATGCCTGTGCTGACGAGCGGTTCGCATGAATCGGTTGAGGTGCCTCCTGCGGTGATCGATGCTCGCGGTGGTCAGGCGGCCTACGATGCCTTAGCGCTGGCGGCGGAGCTTGCGCTGAAGGGAGATGTGGCAGGCATTGTTACAGCGCCGCTTAACAAAGCCGCTTTGCGGGCCGCGGGTTATCCGCATCCTGGGCATACGGAATTGCTGGCTGAATTCTGTGGCGGTTGCGAAGTGGCGATGATGCTTTATCTTCCGCCGGGCGAAATGGTCGCAGGCGCCGCCGGCCTGGGTGTCGCCCACGCGACGCTGCACATGGCAATGCGTGATGTTGCTACGACACTTTCCAAAGAGCGGATTGTCGAATCGGCGCGACTGGCGGACGAGGTGATGCGTGCACTTTCTGTGAGTGACACAAACGTGGCGCCAAAGATTGCGGTCGCGGCGTTTAATCCGCACGGCGGTGAAGGTGGGCTGTTCGGCGACGAAGAACAACGCATTATTGCCCCTGCCGTCGAGGCAGCGACCGCTGCTGGCATTAACGCTCATGGCCCCCTGCCCTGCGACACGTTGATGATGCGCGCCCGGCATGGTGAGTTCGACGGCGTTGTGGCCATGTATCACGATCAGGGGCACATCGCGCTGAAACTGCTCGGCATGCACGCTGCTGTGAATATCACGCTGGGTCTGCCCATCGTCCGCACCAGCGTCGCCCACGGCACCGCGTTTGATTTAGCCTGGCAAGGCAAGGCGGAAACCGCGGGCATGATCGCGGCCTCCAAGGTCGCCGCAAAACTGGCAGCCGCACGGGCGAAGGTTTGATAACGCCGTCTGGACCAGCAAAGACTTGAGTTACTTCCTTCTTGCTCCGAAGTTCAGCCCATTAGTGCTGCACTCAACACCTTTCTGGCAATGGGGATCAGATCTTCGCGCACGACGCGTTGAGCGTTGTTCGACTGAATGGCCTCTCGCAGGTTGAACTGTTCGACCTGAATGGTGTCGAGCAGCACTTCCATCTCTGGCCACGTATGTCGCGGGAGTGATAGCATGGCAGGCCAGCCATGTCCGTGCAGATAGTCCTGCCGTGGCGTCGTTACATCGCGGAACGTCACTTTGTTATCGAAGAGATCGAAGACAAGGCGATAGTGACACGTGTTGTAGTACAGCTTTTCAACGCGTGTCACGGGCGGCGATTTCATTTCAATGGAAACCTCAAGCCGCTCGTCTTCTTGCAGTGCGATCGCCGCTTGCCAAAGCTCGCCGGCGCCAGGGTATTTGTCGCACGCTCCATCGGGTTCCGCGGGTCGAGCAAATATCGCCTCGTCGAAAGATTCTTCGTGGTCCTCACCGAACCAGTCACTAAGGTCGTCATCATCTTCGTCGTCGTCGTCCAGTTGATTGAGATCGATTCCCTGCTGTTGCGCTAGTTCGGCTGCCATCTGTTGAAACGCCGCGACGACTTCGCCCAGCTTGGCGCCGCCAAGTAGTTGCTGCATTTCTTCCGGGCTCTTATCGCCTAGTTGAGTCGGGTCGATTTGCCCCAGACGCTCCATCACCGACTCAAGTTCGACATCCTGCTCTCCAGGTTCTGGTTGGCTGTTCTGATCGGACATGGTGTTTCCTGAAAAGGCTGAACCGGGATGATGCCTTGAATTCCGCTGTCGCTACGTGCCTTACGAATCTGCCTGTAACGCCCAGTCGACGATTTGCTCCGGTGTGGGATCGTATTCACCTATCATGCGGCCACCGTCCCAGGTGTTCGTGGCCTGGTCGTAGTCAGGCGGGTAGAAGATCAAGTTTGACGCTTTCGGCCTGGGCACATTTCTGTCAAGGATCGCCATATAAGCCTCGGCGTCTTTGTATCTGTTCTGGGGCATCGCACGGTGGACAACCTCGATCAATTCCTCACGCGTGACATCTTCAACGGGCTGCGTGTACTGCTCGTTTAACAGACGACGCACCCATTCAATATGCTCTTCGCCCCCGCTGATTCCCTGGAAGTGTTCGAATGGAATCGAGGTGTTGGCCCGTCGATTAAATAAGGCCAGCCATTCATCCCCTTCGCCAGGCCGGGCGCCGTCCAGTTTCGCAGCAAGCTCCGCAAGATGCGCAGCAAGTTGCTTGTCGATCTTTGGCGGTTGAAGTTGAGGGCGAAGTTCCATCGTCGTCAGACCGTTGCTATGCATTCACTATTTGGATGTTATTAGGCCGGGGATAATTGACTTCAGTTCTGCGAGGATCAGATCGGCAGTGGCGGCAGCGCCTGATTTGCTGAAGTGCGTGCGGTCGGTTTTCTCAAAGTTGTACGCGGCGCTTGCTTCGGGGCCGATCTTGTTGTGGTGCGCGATGCTGATAGAGTTCAGATCGATAAAGGGAACGCTGTGTTCTTTGGCAACGGCCTGCGCCACTTTGGCAAAGGCGGGTAGCGTGCGGTCGCCGTTGATGACGCGCGGTGAGATTTTTCCCGTCTTATCAAACACGCGACGCGTTACGGAGCTTAAGACTACCGGCTTGGCGCCGCCGCGCTTCACCCGCTCGACGTAGCTGGCGAGTTTCTTGCCGTACTCCACGGCGCCGTACCGCTTCATGTCGTTGTGGCCGAACTGGATCAGAATATAGTCCGGCTTCTGCTGAATCAGCCGGTCGAGTTTCCCGGATAGCGAATCCAGTGTCGCCCCATTCACGGCATAGTTCAGCACCGTCACACTCGGCCCCACCTTGTCCGCCAAGGCAGGCCCCCAACCGTAAGTATTCGCCACGGTCGAATCGCCAATCAATCCAAGGGTTATCTTTGTTTCCTGCGCCGTGACGGCGTACGCTGCCGCGTTGCAGAGGACGAAGGCGAAGGTTGCGGCGATAAACTTCTTCAACATTGGAATAGGCCTTTCTTGTGCATCACGAACTTGCTGAATGCACCTTGTTGGACGGACAGGCAATGACCGATGCACTTCCTCAGCGTTCAAAAACGCCCAGACGGCTTGTCAACACAAGGTAGGCAGGCCCGCCCTGCACTGCTTTCTGCGCTGATGCCAAACAAGGATGAGCGAGTTTTCGTCCCGTTCACGACTGATACGAAGATTGTTCACTTGCAGGTATTTTACTGCGATCAATTGTGGTCAATGCTCACATGTGAAGCAAATTCGCCGTAACTAACTGACGAACCCTATCATCATTGATTTCCGGCGAACGGCTGCGGCAACCCACTCCACCAGATTCTGTACGTTTTCATGATCCACCGGGTCAAGTGAATTGACGTTAATCCTCTTCAGCTTTGGCAGAATGCTTTTACATTGACTTGCGCTCCAGCAACCCCATTCAGGCCATTGAGATGATGCGGAGAAACCGTCATCTGCTGTGGGGAAAGTCCCCTTTGGTCCCCCGCCGTATGTAAGCCTGGTAACGTCTTGTCTTACGTGGTGGTTAGTCAATATCCCGTTCAGGTGCTCAGTAAACCGGACGAGGTTTGTTATCTGGGGCCAATTCCCACAATACTCAGCGTAGGTATCGAGGACCGCCTGGATGGCATAACCATAGATATGCCAGTCGTAGGTGTTCTGTAGTTTGTTGAACAGGAGATCGCGCACAGCATCTTCGTATGTAAATGCGGTCGCATCCTCTTTGTCGTAGTCCAACTGTTCTCTTAGCGAATCAAACTCGGCTGATGACTGCTTGTTGATGAAGTTGACTCTGCGCGTGCTGCGTGAACTGATTATAGACTTCAAGTCGCCAAGTTTGATCGTGTATACGTCGATTGCTACCGACATTCGCGAGGGTCCTTCGTAAGTCGAAGTTGGAATGAACTAAAAGGTTCTTATCCCCGCTGGCACCGTGGATAATCCGGGCAGCGTGCGTCACTGACTTCCTAAAGTGGTCGATGCTCTTGCCGGTAAAGAGCCTAACTGCGCCGAAGGTCAGTATCCTCTTTGATCGCTTACGGTAATTCAACCGTAAGCCGGAAACATCATGCAGACAGGCGCGGAAGCATGCTGTGCGCTGCCGGTGAAATAGATAGCCGCCCTGCCCTGCCCCGGTTAAGCGAGACCCGCGCTTTTTAGCAGGCGCTGGAAGGCGGCAGTGTCATTCAGGTAGCCGGTTACGTCGACGTAGTCCTTATTGTTGCTTACCTTCAAGATCCACGATCCATCTTTTTCGCGCAGTGAGAACTGCCAGCCTGGGCCGATCTCTCGCCCATCGTACTTCTTGACGCGTAGCGCGTCCCGGATGAGCAAGTGCTTGACCTTGTCGTGAGGGACGAAAACCGTTTCGTCAGAGCCTTTCTTCGTGTAAAGAAAGAGCCAACAGAAGTCTGGGCGTTCTGCTAGATGCGCGGTGATATGTTTTTCATGAGCAAAGTATCCATCATTGATGCTGCGCACCACGCAGTATTGTTTCAGGATTGCCAATGTTTCCGGGGATTGCGCGATGGTGGAGGCGGTAAGCATGTTGAGTGTGGCAGGAGACTTCGCAAGTCTCTAAAGGATTAGAGTGAGAACTGTACTGTTGCCCGATTGTACAACTCGGTCTCTCCTCAACCTGACAAACCGCGAAATCTTAACACGTAGGCTAAACGGCCAGCACGTAAGGATAGCGTCAGAAACGACGCGGTTGCTCTTGCGAACAGTCGCTGACCACTAGCGATTGTGGTTCTGTACAGCATCCGCGAGCAGTGCGATTATGACGGCCCTGCTTGGGCATGTGATCCGCTCCAGTTCGTTCCAGCCAACAGCTACTTACTCGCCAGCCGCGCTTTCATCTTTTTGATGTACGCCTGCGTGATGTCTTTGACTTCGGGGTTGCCGGGGGTGTAGGCGAACATGTCGGGGCGGAGGGTGGCGCCGGCGCGGACTTCGTAGAATTCTAATTTGAGGAGCGTTTCGGGGTCTTCGTCGGTTTCGTGCGGGCGGAAGTATTCGACGCGGAAGGGGAACAGGTCTAGGGCGCCGCCGCGGGCGAGGACGATCTGCACGCTGGCGGGGGCATGGGCGGGCCACTCGCGCATATCGGGTGTTTTGCCGGCCAGGATATCTTCGGATTGCTTGGGCAGTAGCTGCGCGAGCGTTTTCTTTTTCCAGGCGCCCTGTACGACCCAGACAGGTGTTTCGCCAATCTTGGATTCGCGGGGCGGCTGGAAGTTGAAATGTGCGTCGAAGGCTTGTAGCAACGCGGGCAAGCCGCCGACGGCCAGGTTGCTGGTCGGCTGCATCGGCGCCGACGCGGTGACGTTGCCGGCAATGGTTTCGCGGACTTCGCGCATATCGACGCGGGTGATGGTGCTGGCGCCGGGTAGGTCGCGGCGTTGCCACAGGAAGCGGCCGTCGTAAATCTGCTGCACGACGGAACGCTGGTTGCCGACGGCGAGGCGTAATTCAAGCCGCACCAGCAGATCGTTGCGGACCTTTAACTGTAGATAAGCCCCCTGCCCTGTTAGCACGTGGCCCATCAATTCTCCGCTGAGCTTCACTTTGGCGCTGATGGCGTTGCGTCTCTCCATCAACAATGCGGCGTTTTTTAAGCTCGCCGTGGCTTGCGCAGGCTGATCTTCTGGCGGCGCCGGCTGCGCATTGAGGGGGCTTGCGCAGATTAGGGAGCCAGTTGTGGCAGCTAGCACTGCGATGACGGCAAGTTGGATGTGACGCATAGCAGGGAATGTATGGGTTTTACCAAAGAAATGCATCGGATCGGACCGAAAGGTAAGTACAGCGGCATTCTAGAACTGTGTTTACGCACGGTCTATGTCAATCGGCGCCTCCATTTGCGAAACCGCCCGATGCCGGTGGCTTGACGGCCATCGAACGCCCACTGGTTTACACACGCTGGTTCTGCATTGTTCGCGATGCCAGTGGGTGCGAGGCCAGATTGCCGCCGACCAAAGACTCTCCGTTAGGACAAGAAGCTCATATCACGCACAGGCCAGGATGGCCCGGCGTAGCGTTAGGGGAAAAGACCATGTACGCACGTTTGTCGTTAGGGACGATGTTCCTCGCAGTAGTGACCCTGGCGGTTGGGTGCGCGGCGCCCCATCTGCCGCACAGCGGTCATAACCTTCCACCCGCCCAGCGGATTATGGCGCCTGGACCTGGTGTCGGGCTTAGCCCCGGCGTCATGCCGCCGCCCGTCATTCCGCAGGGTCCACCTGTGGCCGCACCTTCGCTGGTGCAGGTCTGGTTCTCAGATCCTGAGTCGATGGAAATCGCCTGGGACGTAACACCCGGCGGCAACTTCAACTCAGAGCCGCTCATCACGCCTGGCCGCACCAACTTCCCACAGGGTGGCATCTACCGCCTGAAGTTGACCAACATCCGCGACCATGTCGGAACCGAGCTTTATCCAACTCTGGAAATCGGCCCGACCAATCCACGGACAGCCGCCTTCCTGGCTCACGCCGCCATTCCAGTGCAGTTCACCGACGAAGACTTCGATCAGGTGAAAGCCGGTAACCTGGTGACCAAAGTCATCTACCTACCCGATCCAGAATTCCAGGATCTGGCGCTGCCAGGCGTAGCTACGCTGGTTAGCACCCGCCTTGATCCAGGCGAAAACCCCGTTGTTGAAGCCGACCGTCGCGGTTCGATCATGGCGATCATCCGCATGGGTAACAAAGACCTTGAGATTCCTCAGGGTGGTGGATTCGGCGTGCAGGGTGTTGGCTATCAGCAGGCAGCTGCTGGCGCCGCCGTGGGTGTATCTGCTGGCGGTGCAACGCCCGCTGCCATCGGTGGTTCGGCCCTGTACCGTGGCCCTGCCCCAATCGGTGGACCTTCGTCCATGGGCGGTCTTGGCCCGGCGCCACCTTATGTTGCCGGCGCCACTGCCCCGCAGTACGGTCTGCCCATTGGCCCGACCCCGATCGGTCTGCCTGGCCCGCCACACATTCCGTTTGGTTCACCTGCCGGGTTGCAGCGTCACGTGATGCACAACCACACGCACCAGCACATTCCAGGTCCGACGCCACGGCTGGATATGCATGTGCAGCAGAACCCAGGTCTGACCTATCCGGCTCCACCGAACCGCGTGTTCGTGAAAGAGAACACGATTGGTCCGAAGCACGCTTACGGTCAGCCTTACGCCGACCAGCGTCACATCCGCCTGGCTCCTGGTGTTGTGCCACAGCAAGGCCCTGGCCACTCGTTCGGTGGTTTCGGAGCCGGTCTGCACGGCGCCGCTGCTGACTGCCCCGATGGCAACTGCCAGGAAGCCAACGCTGGCCAGCCTGCTGGTGAGGCAACCATCCAGCGGTAACCTTCCGCCGGAATTTCACAACGCCTACGCCCGTAGTCAATGCTGCGGGCGTAGCGGCGTAAGCACACTGACGAAGCCCCCATCTGAGAAAAGGAAGGCGTCATGAAGGTCGCACAGCCTGCAATGCTGATCGCCTGCTTCGCCTGGTTGATCGCAGCCGCTGGACTGATGCTGATGGAGTCCACCGCTTCAGCCCAGATCGCCTCGCCACGCGCGGTACATCCCCGCTATTACAGCGACATGCCGCCGGGACATATCGCCCAGCAGCAGTTGCAGCGCGGCGGAACTTTGCGGGGCTACTTTCAGCCTGTGGAAATCTTCGGTCCGCCCGGCGTCTCTTTTGGACTGGCGGTTAATGGCCGGTTTGAAAAGCCTGTGCCTGGACCCGTGAAGGCCAGCATGATGATTGGCCCCGTCTACCGCTTTAAGGTCACGCGGATTCCCCGGTTCGCTGGCTTGGAACTGTATCCGACCATCGAAGTGATTGACCGTCTCTATCCGCCAGATGGTCAGACAACGCGTTTCCCCATTCCCATTGTGCTGACGCAGCAGGAACTGGAAATGGCCCTGCACGGTCAGGTGGTGACGCGGGTGATTTATCTGGAAGATCCACGCAACGCCGTCGCAGATACTCTGCCCTTTGGCGATCAGCAGCACTTTGACGTTGGTCCAAAACAGGACCCACTGCACGTTGCGGATAAGCTAGGCCGCCCGATGGCTATTCTGCGGATTGGCTCGCGCGTGCCGATCGGTGCGGAACAGGGTTTCGCCTATGGTTCGCCACGACTTGTGAAGCATAAACCTTCGCAGCCGCCTAAACCTTTCACACCGCCCGCGGCGCCGGAAGCAGAGCAACCTGCGGCTAAAGGCGAACCCGTCGGAGTCCGCATGCAGCAGCGTGCATGGGCAAAAGGTTCGAACCAGCCCTACTACACGCCGCGTACGCCCAAAGTTCAAGACGGGCAAACTTCTGCTTCGCCCAAAGCTCCGGCGGCTTATCCAGGCCGCCCCAGCCTTCCACAGCGTTCGAGCACGGCGCGGTATCCGTATACGCCTTACCGTGGCGGGCAGCCTTATTCTGCATCGCCCCTCTATCCACAGGCAGCACCTGCGGGGAGCCTACGATGACACAACTTGACACTCTGATCGACACCTGTCACTACAACCGCAGCAGCTTCACCCGGTCGACACGGATCATGCGGTGGGGCGTTGTTGCGCTAGGGGCTTTGATTCTTTGTTCCTGCCGCAGCGCTTTGCCCTGGGCCAGCGACGAGTCACCTGCTTCGCCGCCACCGTTCACCGATTTAGACTCGGTGCAGGATGGCGCCAGTCGCCAGCCGGCGCCGAAGAAAGCTCAGGCGCCGGTCAAGCCAAAGTACGATTACAACGCTGCCAACAATGTGTCACAGCCGGGCGTTTCGCCTCCGCCCTCCCCTGCCCTGCCCTACCCAGCGGAAACGCAGCACCCAGCGGCAAATGCTTCGATGATCGCGCAGGTCAACCATAACGAACCTGTTGCTGGTGAACCTGCCGGCGCAGCGCCCTACTGCCCTCCCGGGCAGGCGCCTATTGGGGGACCAACAGCCGGAATCGCGCCCGGGCACGTCATGCCCGGCGGCGCCGTGATCGGGCATCCGGTTGCGCCGAACTATCCGGGCGCCATGCTGCCGATGGAAGCGACCACTGGCCCTGCGGTTCCTTACACGCAGTGGCATCCGCCGCATCTGTATGGCAACCGTCCTCGTGATGAATACCTGTTCGACGGCGGCGACCGCAACCGCGAAGTGAATATTTCGAAAGCGTGGAACGTGCGCGGGCTAGACACCGAAGACACCGTCGCGCACTTTGATACGCTGGATGGCCGCACGATCGTTGAGCCTAGCAACCGCGTGCCTGTTTACGCGCCGCGTTTTGCTTCGGTCCGTAAGGTCGTAGGTCTGGAAATGAACCGCGTGAACCAGTTTGCCACGGGCGTAGACCGTCCGAGCAACATGCTACTGGCGGCCCGCACCGGCAACCCGACAACCGTTCTTCAGCCCACGCAGCTGGGGCAGCAGAATGGCTTGCACAATACAACCGTGTTCCGCGAGCGTCAGCCAGGACACGAGGCGCTGGCCAAGCATCTGGCGAACTCGCTGGACGCCGTCGATTCGCACCTGGTTGATTTCCAGATCTTCCATCAAGGCAAGTTCGAACTAGCATCGAAGCCACGCCTGGCCGAAGCACTGGACGCAGCGGTGTACTGGACCGAAGAAGAGAGCGTTCAGGTGGTGATCGACGGCAAAGCCGCCAAGGTCGAGCAGAATGTTGACAAACTACAAATGGTTTACAGCGTCGCCCGCTCGCCCGGGCAGCCGAAGCTGGAAATCACCAAGGTCGCGTCGAAAGGCAGCGCACGGCCCGGCGAAGTCATCGAGTTTGTGCTGCGGTTCAAAAACACCGGCGACGAACTTATCGGTAACGTCACCCTGCTGGATAATCTCACCGCACGCCTGGAATACATTCAGCGGACCCAGTCATGCAGCTTGAAGCACGACTTCCTGATCCAGGAAAACGAAGTGGATTCAAGCGTCTTACGCTGGGAAATCCACGAACCGATGAAGCCCGGCGACACAGGTGTCATCCGCTTTAAGTGCAAAGTTCTTTAGCGTTGTTAACCATAAGGCTGTGGCGGTAATATGCTCCCGCGGCATCCTGCGTGAACTGCGTAAGACATTGCTCCGTAAGGCATTGCGGTTCGCAGTGCAAACGCCCAACGCGCGGCGCCGGAAGTCTGATTCCGTATTTTCCACGTCGGAATTACCACGATCGGTATAGACTGCCGATGACGCAGGGGATTATGATGGATGGGTGATTTACCCACCTGGCGGTCCTCGCTGTGAGAAGACGCATGTTGACGACCCTGTTCAACAATTTCATGCCGACTCTGACTCCTTCAGGCAACGAGTCCAAGAAAGAGCGGCCAGAACATTTAATCGCGCTCTATCAGCAGATTATTGAAGGCCAGCGTTTAAACTGGACCTCGCATCTTCATTTTCTCAAGCGGCTGGGCGCCGGTGGCCAGGGCACGGTATTTCTTTCCGAACGTCGCGGCTCTGACGAGTTTACGCTGCCTATTGCGTTGAAGATCTTTTCGCCAGAGGTCTATAACGACGAGTCGGATTACGAACAGTCGATGAAACGCATCGCGCAGGTGTCTTCGCACGTTGCACAGATTCAGCACGATAACCTGCTGGATGTGCAGAACTTTGTGCAGCGCGACCGCATCCGCTTTATGGTGATGGAGTGGATTGACGGCTACGACCTGCGGCGGTTGCTCCGGCCTGCGACGCTGGAACTGATTAAGCAGCGTGTGAAACCCAAACGCTGGGAATACATCAACCGCGTGATTGTCACGGCCGGACCCGTTCAGCCGCGGTTGAAAGCGGGCATTGCGGTGGCGATCGTTCGCGACTGCCTGGGCGCCCTGGCAGCGCTGCATCGTGAAGGCGTGGTGCACGGCGACATCAAGCCTTCCAACATCATGCTCAAACGCACGGGCAACGCGAAGATCGTGGATATCGGTTCAGCCTTTGAACTGAAGAACCCGCCGGTCCGCCGCACCTGCACGCCCTCTTACGCGGCGCCGGAAGTGCTGGACGGTTGCGAATCTTCGCCACGGTCTGATCTGGCCAGCCTGGGCTATGTGCTGATTGAACTGCTGGGCGGGCAGCCTGTTTTCGCACGCTGCAAGACGTACGCGGAACTGCTGGAAGCTAAACGGATGCTGCCACAGATTCTGCCCGAAATTCTTCCGGCGGAAATCACCTGCAACAATCTGTTAATGAACTTCTGCCGCGGTCTGGTGGCGCCTGATCCGGCAGTGCGCTTTCCGTCTGCTGAAGCAGCCGATCTACTCAAGGAAGGCGCCGCTGCGTTTCACCGGCAGCTTGTTCTCAGCAATCTTGCCAGCGAGTACGGCAACGAGATCCGCTTGTGGCTGGAAGAACTCAAAGAGATCGAAGATCAGCTGCAACTCAGCGAAAACGCATCGCCCAACGATGAGCCAACGCAACTTCGCATGACGCCCAGTTTTGATGAAAGCCTGGACATCGAAGGCTTCAGTAGCCTCTCACCCGATGATAATCATCTAAACATCGACGGTGACGAACCTACCACCGATAGCGAGTTGTAGGCTCTGCTGACCTGTTCTCGCCGTTTCTTTTCGACCACGAAAAACGCGGATACTACGCAACCATCGTGGTTGCCGTGTTCGCGTCTCATCCGTGTGCTCCGTGGTCTCTCGCTGCTTCCTGCCGCGATTCTAACGGGAACGGATTTAGCGTTGCTGGCAACCGGCTACATGCGAAAACGGCGCCAGCTTTGTGTCACAGCACTGCTTGTAACGGGCGGGCGATGTTTTCTTTGGCGTATCCAGCGACTGCTGAGTGTTGCGGCTGGCTGCCGTCCGGCTGAACTGCATTTCGCCCGTCAGAAAAACAGCCATGCTGATGACGTTGGCGAAGATAGCGGTGGTGCACACCCACGTAAATGAACTGGCGATGTTCATAACAATCCTTTGTGGTTGAGAGAGGGTTTTCCTTAACTTGGCCGGGAGAGACCCCGGGCAACAGCATTATTGCGCGTGTCCACTAAAAAAGAACCGCCGCAACATTTTTTCTCATGCTGCGGCGGTAAGGTTATTCTGGTGGCGTGCAGGCGCAAGCGATGGTACGCTAGCGACCCGCATTACCCTGGTCGATGCCATTGGAAACATTATTGAAGATCGTATTCGAACCAGTGCCAATCGCCTGCACGACGGCAAAATGAATGGCCAGCAATACGGCGAGCATGATGGCATACTCGACGGTCGTCGGACCATCTTCAGATTTTAAAAACTTAAGCGCTTTGCGCGAGAGATGAATCAACATGGATCTACTCCACACAGCTCCTTTCTTTCACAATACGAAAGAAAACTATCCACTGTGAAAACCTACGTCGTGTAGACCTTTAGTCAAACGAGGAAACGCAATAAATCCGTGTTGTAACGGATATACTGCCTAGCCCATCTTTGCCGCCCCCCTGCCCTGCCCCGCCGGGAAATAACATGACGAAACCCGCGCCCGTTATTGTCCTGCTGCTTTGCCTTGCATCGACACCGCTGCTGGCCGACGAGAACGATTACTACAAGTTGATCACGGTCGCTACGTCAAAAGCGGCCACGATCTCCAGGTCGCCCTACTGGAAACCTGGCAAGTCAGAAGTCACGCTCGAGATCAGCGGAATGACCGCGCTGCCCGATGGTAGGCTGGCCGTTGCTACGCGGAAAGGCGACGTTTACTTCGTTTCGAATGCTTACGACTCGCCGCCCGCGAAGCTCAAGTTTCATCGCTTTGCTACCTCGCTGCATGAACCACTAGGTCTGCTTCGTTACAAGAACGGCCTGTTAACGGTGCAGCGGAGTGAAGTCACGCATCTACGCGATACCGACGGCGATGAAGTGGCTGACGAATATCTGACACTGGCCAAAGGCTGGGGCGTAACAGGCAACTATCACGAATATGCCTACGGCCCCAAGCTTGATAAGCAAGGCAACCTCTGGGTCGCGCTTAACATTGGCATGGGCAAAGGGCTGGATGCGGGCGCGGCATGGCGCGGCTGGGCGCTGAAGATCACCCCGGAGGGAAAGGTCATCCCGGTGTGCGCCGGCATGCGTTCGCCCTGTGGCATCGGCGCCAACGCGGCCGGCGACATGTTCGCCACCGATCAGCAGGGAGACTGGATCGGCACTTGTTCCCTGCTTCATCTTCGCCCAGGCGTGTTCTTTGGGCATCCCCGCGGTTTCCTGTCCTCGCAGCTACCTGGTTCAACGCTCAAGCCACGTGATGAAGATATACCCAGCGGGCTACCTTGGCCGCAGGCGGTCAAGAAGATCCCTCAGCTTGCCGCCCCGGCGGTCTGGTTTCCTTATAAGAAGATGGGGCAGAGCGCCACCGATATTGTGCTGGATGATACGGGCGGAAAGTTCGGGCCGTTCGCCGGGCAACTGTTCGTAGGTGAATTCCGCCTGGCAAGCGTGATGCGTGTATTCCTGGAGAAAGTTAACGGCGAATATCAGGGCGCCTGTTTTCCTTTCCGCGACGGTTTTCCCTCAGCCGTTCTGCGGCTTGCCTTCGGCAACGATGGAAGCCTGTTCGCCGGACATACCAACCGTGGCTGGAGTTCTATCGGAACCGCGTCTTATGGCCTGTCGCGATTGGTCTGGACCGGAAAAACACCTTTTGAAATCAAAGAGATGCGGGCCACGCCCGACGGGTTTACGCTGCGTTTTACGCAACCGGTCGATCCCGCAACCGCTGCCGACCCGGCCAGCTACACGATGAAGAACTACACCTACCTGCTACACAAAACCTACGGCAGCCCTGAAGTGCTCACGGGTAACAACAACATCGAGTCCGTTCGCGTTTCTGCTGACAACCTGGAAGTGCATCTCACCGTCAACGGCCGCCGCGCGGGCCATGTGCATGAGCTGCACTGTACCGGCGTCCGCAACAGCCAGAAGCAAGCGCTGCTACACGACGCAGCTTACTACACGCTGAACGCAATTCCGGAAGGTGTGACAGAATAGTGTCACCCGCTATGTTTATGGACGTTGCCAGACGTCGCCCTGCGTCGTGTATTCCATCCTGGCGGCGACTTCGTTTGCAATCTTCGCACCGGCTTCACGCTCGACAAGCCACAGCGCCAGGTCTAAGCCGGAAGTGACGCCGCCCGCGGTGATGATGTCGCCATCGTCAACTACACGCTGGCGGATGATGTTGGCGCCGGTCGCTTGCAGATCATCCACCGCGGCGTGATGGGTGATGGCATGGCGGTGCTTCAGAATGTCGGCAGCGGCCAGTAACATCGCCCCGGTACACACCGCGGCGACAACGCCGCCAGCCTGATGGAACGCAGCTATCTGTGGCGGAATTTCGCCCGACTCCACTTCTTTCCGCACACCGGTATCCGCCGGAAAATTCCAGTTGCCGCCGGGGACCATCAACAGCGCTGGCGGCTGCGGCGATGTTTGAAGCTGCCCCTGCGATTGAACCGTCAGACCGTGCGAAGCGGTCACCAGCCGTGGGTCTTCAAGCGTCACCATCTGCACGCTGAGTGCGGCGCCTGCCGACTTAGCGTTCTGCAACACCTCAAACGGCGCGATGGCGTCAAGTTCGTCGAACCCATCAAACAGTAGTATCTGGATATTCATCTTCTGCGACCCATCCAGCTACCGTTTGTCTTTGCGGCGTTGCTCTCGCAGGCACGCCTGAATGAGCGACCACACGGCGCCCGCGTCAGACGCCACATCATTCCACCGCCCGGAGAAGCGGCCGCAGAACGAAGATTGCAGCACGTTTTCCAGCATGCGTTTCTGCTCGTCCGCCATCAGCGGATGCTTCAAGTAGATGCACGCTTCATCGGTCGCACGCACCGATAAACCGGCGCCAAGGTCGGGCGATTTCCGCACCCGGTCTGCAATAGCGACAATCTGCTTGATCAGTCCCGCTGGCAGTTCCGGGTGCCTTTGCTGCAGTAACTTGACTTCTTCTTCCGCCGGCAGGTAGTCCATCTGCAATGGAGCAAAGCGGTCGAGCTGCGCCGCATCGATGCCGAAGGTGCCCGAAAACTCACTGCCGCGATTGACCGCCGCAATGAACTGCACATTGTCTGGGATCTGCAGGAAGCGGTTTTCGACCGGGTGAAAGATCCGCCGCGTCGAATCCAGCGCAGGCATCAACGCGTTCCGCGCCGATTCCGGGCAGCGGTTGAACTCATCCAGAAACACCAGGTAACGCCGTCCGGGGTTTTCGCCTGCCTGCTCCAGCGATGTCAGCACTTCCGTGCGGATGAAGTCTGTGACGGGCTGTCCGCTATCGGTGGCGCGGACCTGAATGGTCGCCAGAAAATCTGTTGCTTCCACTACGGCGCCGCAATTGAAAAACACGAACTCCATGCCCAGCGAATTCGCAATGGACCGGGCAAGCACCGTTTTGCCGCAACCCTGCGGACCGTCGAGCAGGATATTCAGACCGCTCTCCAGCAGAATCTGTAACTTCCGCGAGACAACCGGGTCCAGGTAGACGCCTTCGATCTTGAAATTCAATAAGCGGACGAATTCCACCTCGATGGCGCCACGGTCATCGCGGCCGGGCTTGCGGATCGCGGTGATCTTCACCAGGCAAGGAACACCGGGCTGAATCCGCACATCGTCACAGAGCACCACCTTGGGCGCCTTACGCCCATCGAGATGCGTGGCGCGATAGCGGAACCCGGAGCTATCGACCGGATTGGTCCAGAACGTCGCCTCGACCGCATCCCCGGCGTTCAACTCCTCAATCTTCCATTTAGGCAGCGTCTGATCAGACATCAATACCGTCCTGAAATCACGGGCAACGCGGATGGCAAGCTAGACTACCCTCGATCCATAAAACAAACGGTCAGCGCCGGCGTGCCGGACTGACCGTTTGTGAAAATTCTGTCTTGGCGTCAAAACTGCTTACGGCGTCTCTTCGCCATCGTCCGCTGCTACGGCGTCAGTCGCGGCTGCATCAGCAGCGGCTGCGTCATCCACGGGGGCAGCTGCGTCGCCTTCGGGAGCGGGACCGTCATCAGCAGGTTCTGTTCCGTCGTCAGCCGGCATTTCGCCGTCGCCTGAACCATCAATCTCAATGAAGATCGTGTCGCCACCGTCAACATCGACGGTCACATCTTCGACGGTCCACATGCTGCCAGGACCATCGCGACTTCCCATAACCGTTACTTCGCCTTCGGCCATGGCGGTTTTGATCTCGTAGGTGTACTCGCGATCATCGCCAAAGCCGCCGGTGTTGCGGACAAAACGGAAGTCCAGTTCGGTGACTTCGCCAAATGTTTCTTTTACCTGCGGATCTGCCTTGACCATTTCTTTGGACTGCAGCACCAGCGGATGGCTGGAAGAACTTTCGCCAAAGATGGCGGCGCAGCCGACGCACCCTACACAGCAACCGCCGATGAGGATGACGGGCACCAGTACCAGCCCGAGAATGATGAAGACGATGGTGCTCCCGCTTGTACCCGCAGGTTTCGCAGCCGTTGACATGTTCGATCCTTAGTAGTTGCCGTAACTTAAGAGAGGGGTGAATCTTTCCGCCTGAGGCGAAGACCTTCGCCGTTATCCATTCTGATCGCGGTAAAGCGTGAGCATCTCTTGAATGCTCATATTCTCAACGTCCACTTTGACAGGGCCAGCCGCGCCGCCCGCGGGCTTATCTTCCGCAGGAGCTTCTTCTGCTGCGGCGGCGGGCTCTTCAGCGGGTTCTTCTTCGGTTTCAGTTTCAGGCGGCGCCTCCGCGGTTTCTCCTCCGGCGGAAGCAAGCATATCGGCGATGCTCCCACCCGAAGCTTTGGCAGGCGCCGGTTTGTCTGCGGATTTGCTACCACCTTGTGCCGCGGCAAGGCGTTCCGCCAGGCTGAGCGATCCTTTGTTTTCCGCCGGGGCTTTCTTCTCGCTAGTCTTGGCTTTGCTGTCAGATTTCTTAGCCGTTGCTCCGCCCTTGCTGGCGGCGGCGAGAAGATCGGCCGCACTACCGCCTGCCTTCGGCTCCGCCGCGGCTTTGCCGGTGTCGGCCTTCTTGGCGGCTGGTTTCTTGGCGGGCTTCTCTTCAGCGGGCTCAGGTTCTTTGGGAGCGTCCACCACGCGGAGGTAGTCGACGTCGATATCGTACCAGCCGATGTTGTTATAGACGGGGAACTCCACCAGCGCGCGGCCGCTCATATTCACGGTCCGCACCGTGCCGGTGAAACCTTTGAATCGCATCAATTCAGGCCGATCGCCAGCGATTTCGACGTATTTGTCGGTGTATTCCCGCTTGAGTTTTTCGATGTGTTCGAACACCATCGCAGCCACAGGCTCCCAGAAATAACGTCTGTTTCGCCGCCCCAAATACACGAGTGGGCGATAATGGCAGTATTCTCACCCCACCAGCACCATTTATCAAGGCGCCCTGGGCAACTTCAGTCAACTTCGGGGCGCCGCCCGTTTTCCGGCTCATTCTGCTGCTTGCGGCGTCATCCACGGCATAAGCACGCCAGACCGTCCGGCGATTGCCCGTAGCGACGCTCGAACCGCCCGTTTCGTTGACTTCACCCGGTAAATGACCACAATTATAAGGAGAGGCAAGAACCTGAAAGGAACCGACATAATGAGGCAGTTCTTCCGCGTTGTAGCCGTTTTCGCAGCCGCCGCCTGGATGCTATCGGGCGACTCTATCGCAGTCGCCGGCGATCTAACGATGAAAAGCGGCATGCTGCTGCAAGGCCGCCTGGGCAAGATCTCACGCATTGGCGAAGACCCGCTGAAAGCCACCGGTGCCGGCGAAGTTAACGTCAAACAGATCATGCTCATCGATGACGACCTGCGCCGGACGTTTGTATCCACGCTGGCCACACGTGCTGCGGTGCCAAGTGCGCCCGTCGCCATGGAAAAGATCATGGTGCAACAACGCGTGGCCCGTAGCGGCAGGACCATCGGCGGCGTCGGGCCAATTCTTGGCATCACCCGCTTCGATAGCTGGGGCCGCCGCGTTTTCAGCATGCGCGGACCGCGCGGGCGGGTGGATGTGGTGCAGGGCATCACGGAAATCACACCCACTTACACGCGTGTGCAAGGGCTGCTCGGAAAGAACCCGTACGTATGGGATATGCGGATTGCCACCAGTTCAATCCCCCGCGATACGCTTAGCCAGGTGATGATGCGGCAGATTGATCCTAAGAACTCAGATGACCGACTGCGTATTGTCCGGCTCTATATTCAGGCTGACCGCATCCGCGATGCAAAGGTTGAACTGGCGAAGATTCTCAAGGAGTTTCCGGAACTCAAAAAGCTTGAAGACGATATCAAGTCGCTCAAACAGTCCGAAGCCCGCCGCGTACTCCGTGAGATCGAAAGCCGTGACGACGTCGGACAGCATCGCCTGGCTGCCGCCTGGTTGAAGAAATTTCCCACAGACGGCGTTGCTGCTTCGATGCTGCTGCGGGTCCGCAACCGGCTGAAGGATATTGAGAAGAAGCTGGAAGAGCGTAAGAAGATTGTCGCGCTGCTCGATGAGCATCTAGGGCAGGTAGACGACAACCTGAAAGCGAAGATTCAGCCCACGCGTGACGAAATTGTCGCCAATCTGAACTTCAGCACCCTGCCCCGCATGGCGGACTATCTACGTCTGTCTAACGACCCCACGCTCAACCCCAGCCAGAAGCTTTCACTCGCCATCAGCGCGTGGGTGCTGGGCAGCGGCAACGGCACCGAGAATCTTGCCGTCGCGACTTCATTGGTCACCGTCCGCGATCTGGTGCGGCAGTATCTGACGACCACCCGCGTGGCCGACCGAGAAGCCATCCTGGCGCAGCTAAAGGGACTGGAAGGTGGCACGCCCAAATATGTCGCGCAGATGCTCAAGAGCATGCAGCCTGTCTTGGAAACGGTTGAACCTGCCTTGGGTCCCGGCTTCTACAAACTCAGCACGCCGGGTCTGGCTGGCGAACCAGACATTGAGTATCTGGTGCAACTTCCGCCCGAGTACGACCCGTACCGCAAGTATCCCTGCATCGTGACGCTCAACGGCGCCGGTTCTTCTCCTGCCAACCAGATCGACTGGTGGGCCGGTACCTACAACGAGAAGATCAAGATGCGCACCGGGCAGGCTACCCGGCACGGCTATATTGTGATCGCGCCCATGTGGACGCGTGAACATCAGAAGGAATACAAGTACTCAGCGCGGGAGCACGCCGCGGTGCTGTACAGCCTCCGCGACGCCTTCAAGCGGTTTTCGGTCGATACGGACAAAGTGTTCCTCAGCGGTCATTCGATGGGCGGCGATGCCGCGTGGGATATCGGCCTGGCGCATCCCGACCTATGGGCTGGCATCCTGCCGGTCGTGGCCACGTCGGACAGATACGTATCGATGTACAGCGAGAACGGGCGTTATGTGCCCATGTACTTTGTCGCCGGTGAGTACGACGGCGACCGCACGCAGCGTAACTCGCTGGACCTGAACCGTTATTTCACCCGCAAAGACTATGACTGCATGCTGGTCTCTTACCAAGGCCGCGGGCATGAGCATTTTCACGACGAGATTCAACGCTTCTTCCGCTGGATGGATCTTCATCAGCGCAACTTCTATCCGCAGGATTTTGAATGCAACGCCATGCGGCCCTGGGACAACTTCTTCTGGTGGCTGGAACTGAAACACATGCCTACCAATGGCGTCGTGCTGCCGCTGGCCTGGGAACACGACAAACGCAAACGCCCGGTGAATATCTCTGGCCGCGTGCTGGAGAATAACGGCCTGACCATTGATTCCGGCGCCGGTCTGACCAAAGTGTGGCTGACGCCGGAGACGGTCGACTTCGACAAGCGGATCATCATCAACCGCAAGAGCATGGAAATAAAGCCCGACGTCGGCGTCATGCTCGAAGACGTCCGCACCCGCTGCGACCGCCAGCACCCATTCTGGGCCGTCTACGAACTAGAAAACCCCCGCATCATGCGCGCGATTCAGGCGGGACAGAACCAGGCATCGCGTTAGGCGCTGGAGTCAGCCGATCAGAGATCAGATCGAAAGCAAGATCGCCTCTATTCTGTGGCGATGGGATGCCGCACCAGCCGCATGCCGCGAAGAGTTGCTGGCTGAATCAGAGTTGCCATCGCTCCTCGAAATATGGTTTCCATTCCCGCAGATCGATTTCACCCGGCATCGCAATATATGGTGCGACGGCGTTGCATTTCTGCAACTAACAAAGCCTGCGGCTAAACACTTTTTGATTGCGGGCGTTGGATACTTCCCGCATGAACTAGCCCCCTTCGAAGTGGAATTCTGTTTCACGCAGCCGCAACAGACCATCGTTCCTAGAATTGTGCTCAGGCTTGCCGAAGTTGATCCAGCGTCGCAGCCACGCCATCCCCTATCTATTCTGAACTCGCGTCCTGCCAGCAATCGTGAATGGGCCGTGGCGGTTGAGTTGGCCAGTGAGAATACCTAGGGTTCGCCTCGTTCCGGCTCTTCAATCTGTGTCTTGCTAGCAGCAGCATGCTGGTGGCTTCGCCGCTATCGTTTGTGGTTCGGTTTGTAGAAATAAATCCGTTTCTGCGGGAACCATCTGCGGGCGGCGGCCGTAAGTAAAATATCGCCGCGGATAGGATTCTACTCAGACGCGGCGCCAGACTTTCGAGTTGTTACGCATGGAAGCGTCGTGTTGCCAGTTTCACCGGCAGTTCAGTTGTGGACGTTCGAGCCCATACAGCCGGTTATCTCGCAAAGAGCGTTACAGGAAGCACCCAATCAGAAACGATGGAATCGCGGACGCCGCCGCACCGATACTTCCTTGCAGTGGAGCATTGCCCTGAAGGTCACTCCCCTTGCCACGGAAGCTTATCGGATGACAACAGACACTCGCGTCTGTTTCGACATGGAAGCTGCGGCAATGCAAAACCCATAACGTATAATGTAGCGGAGAAACGGCTTTGCCGGATCGTATCAGCGGATCAGCTTTGATTGAAAATTTTACATATCCGCGTTGCAGCGAAACACCATTGTGCTGTATACGATATTTCGAGACTACAAAGGAATTCCACTCAGCCACTACGTTACCAGGCAGGCCCTACCAGAAGGCCGCTTAGTAACGGATGTCCAAGGATTCTGTCAGTTCCGGCCTGCCCGCAGCGCCGCTGACAAACCGGGGGAGTAACCAGACGATGCATATCAACGGAATCAACCACGTTCACGCCGCCCAGTCCGTGAACAAACCACACCACGCCACCAGCGCGCAGCCTGCCGCCCAGACAAGCAGCTTTGACGCAGTCGACAAGCTCGACATCTCGTCAAACGCCAGCTACGTCAGCCAGGTCCGCGAGGCGCCAGAAATCCGCACCGATCGCGTTGCCGAAATCCGCGCCGCCATCGCCGATGGTGCGTACGAAGACGACGCCAAGCTAGACATGGCGCTCGAAGCGCTGCTCGACGAAATCGGCGGCTAACCACCCGCCACACACAAACCCACACCAAGCCGCATCAGAATTCTGCTGCGGCTTTTTGCGTGAAATACTCTGTCGCTCGCCGGAGTTACATAATTTGAGGCTGAAAGTCAGGAAACACTAACCCGAAGCGCGAGCGAGGGACGCCGGAATTGGCAGCACACCGCCGGTTGAAGCCAACCTCTCAGCGAAGCGCGGCTAATAACCCTCGTTTTCGCCTCCACATCAAACGCCCCTCGCTCGCGCTCCGGGTTGGTGTGGGCAGGTACGTTCTCCAGCTGCGGCCCCCTGCCCTGCCCCGGTTCAGCAGAACGCACTCCGGGGATATCATCTCGGCCCGTCAGCGGCGCCATGCTGTTTTGCTGCGGGTCAGGCAGATGTGCGACGCACTTCCGTGGCAGCGCCTGCACGTATCCATGCTGCCAGAGAATCGATCGAAAAAGATCTCACCGCTGCGCGAACCTGATACGCCGACCAGCGTCTATCTTTGCAGCGGGTCGAAGTCCGCCGGTTATCTTTGCTAAAGAACCCCCCGGCGTACACAACCTTATCCGCTTTAGAGTGGGGTAGAGAAGTTGGTATCTCACCAGGCTCATAACCTGGAGATCGCTGGTTCGAGTCCAGCCCCCGCAACTCTCTTTTTCAGTCGCAACTACGGCGCTGCGATAACCTCACCGCCTGCGCGGGTCGCCATCGAACGCCAGGTCTGCAGGTTGATGGTTTCATTCACAGGGCGCACGGAGCCGTCTAGCAGAGCCGATTGCACAATGCCCGGATGGTAGCTGCGCGAAGTAATCATCGCGTAAGTGGGCGAACCGGCGCTGCCGTTCTTACCTTCTTGCCAGGAGTTAAAGTCGGCGTCCACTTCGACACCGCCCATCGTATAGGGCACGTAGGTGTTGGGCTGAAGTGTGGCCGTGAAGCCGGTGTGATGCACGCGGCCGTCGGGCCATTCGGTGTGGCCAGTATTCTTTTCCTGGGCGCCGGAGTTCACCTGCGAGGCGCCTTGCGCGGCGTTGTTGGGAATCGCTGTGTCGGCGGGTCCGCCATTGCGCGTGTAAGGCGTCCAGGCTTTCACTTCCGAGATCAGCAGTGTATTGCTGGTGCCATCGGTGCACGAACTCATCGGCAGATTGCTATCCGGGTAGAACAGCCCGTCGCCGCCGCGACGTGTTGCCGGGTCGAAGACAAACCAGGTGCCGAAGTTGAATCCATAGGTGGTCGGATACAGCAGCACTTTACCACTGCCCGGATCGCGAACTTCATCGCCGCGGGCATCCGAAGGACAGGCGAAAACGTCGATCTTCACACCATTGATCGCCTGCTGAAAATCCCAGCCCACGTTGATATCAACGTTCGACTTCACATTATTCTGTTCGATGTAATTCAGAATCCGCCCGTGCACGCCCCACGACCCATTATTGGCAGTGGTCGAGGTGGAAAGGTCCACTTCCGCGGATGGAGGCAGCTTACGGTGCGCACTCTCATAGTTGTGGATCGCCAGCGCAAGCTGCTTCAGATTGTTACCGCACGAAGACCGCCGCGCCGCTTCCCGCGCCATCTGTACAGCAGGTAACAATAACGCGACCAGCACGCCGATAATGGCAATCACAACTAGCAGTTCAACCAGGGTAAAGGCGGTTCGCTTCATCTTACAGGCTTCCAGATGACAAAATAATGGGAGGGTGCATCGCACGGATGGCCGGAGAGCCCGCTATAAAAGCAAACGCCGCGCCACAGGCATTAAATGACCGAACTAGCGGATTTCTGCAGAATCAGCGCGTTTGATGTCTGCCGTTAGCCAGAAGCGTGTGGATTTTTGCAACACCGCTGTCGCTGAAATCGACACGGTCCGATGCGAGTGCGTTCATTCAGCCGCATAGTCCACACTCACCAGAAACAGCCCGTCTGGCGGCGCCGTCATTCCGGCGCGGTTGCGGTCTTTGAAAGTCAGCACTTCGGCGGGCCAGCTTTCCGCCTTGGCCCCGCGGCCCACATCCACCAGCGTGCCGGTGATGTTACGGACCATGTTGTAAAGAAACCCGTCCGCATGAATTTCCAGATGGATGCATGGCAGCAGCGGCCCCTGGCGCCGCGTGACCGTGAGTTCATTGATGGTCCGGACGGTGGTTTTGGCCTGAAAGCCCGCGGCGGCGTAACTTAAAAAGTCATGCGTACCAATCAGCCCCGTGGCGGCGGTCGCCATCGCATCAACCTTCAGCGGGTAAGGGATGTGCCAGGCGTAACCGCGTGCGAAGACATCGCAGCGGCGGCCATCCTGAATCACATACCGGTAGCGTTTGCCCGTGGCGTCGCGGATGGCGTGGAACCGCGGCTTGGCGTCGGCTGCGGCAAGAATGGTGATGTCCAGCGGCGTCTCAGCATCCACCGCTCGCCGGATGACATCTGCTGGCAGGCGGCTTCCCGTTTCAAAGCTGACCACCTGCGCCAGCGCGTGTACGCCCGAATCCGTCCGGCCGCTGGCGGTAATGCGGATGCTCTCGCCGGTGACTTTCTGCAAAGCCGCTTCAATCGCTGCCTGCACCGTCGGCTGGCCGGGTTGCACCTGCCAGCCAGCATAGGCCGTTCCATCGTAGGCGACGGTCAGCTTGATCGATCGCACGGCGGCGCTGCTAAACTGCGGCCTGCGAGTTGACCAGCAGTTCCGCAATCTGGACGGCGTTGGTCGCGGCGCCTTTGCGAAGGTTATCGCTCACGCACCAGAAGGCAATGCCGTTGGGGCTAGAGATATCTTCGCGGATGCGCCCGACAAACACAGGGTCTTTATCGTCGCAATTCAGCGGCATCGGATACTGGCCGTTTTCCAGATCATCAATCACAACGACGCCTTCGGCAGCTTCAAACAGCTCACGGGCTTCGGCAGCGGTGATCTTCTTTTCCGTTTCGACCAGGATGCTTTCGCTGTGGCAGTTGGTCACCGGCACACGGACACAGGTCGGGCAGACCTGAATGGAATCATCGCCGAAGATCTTCTGCGTTTCCCACACCATCTTCATTTCTTCGGAGGTGTACTGCTCATGCTTGGAAGAGCCGATCTGCGGAATCACGTTAAACGCAATCGGATGCGAAAACGCCTGATAACTGTGCGTTTCCCCGGCGAGCGAAGCCCGGCTGCCGTCGGTCAGGTCCGCCTGCCCGGCGACGCCTGCGCCGCTGGTGGCCTGATAGCTGCTGACAATCACCCGGCGGATGCGGCCGGCATCGTGCAGCGGCTTCATTGCTACGACCATCTGCGTGGTAGAGCAGTTAGGGCTGGCGATAATCCCTTTGTGCTGGTGCACGGCGGCGGGATTTACTTCTGGCACCACGAGAGGTACTTCAGGCAGCATGCGGTGGTAGCCGCTTTCGTCAACGACCACGGCGCCACGTTCCACGGCCCAAGGTGCAAAGTCGCGGGCGATCTCGTCGGGCGTGCTGGCAATGGCCAGGTGCACGTCTTCAAACGCTTCCGGCGTCATCTCTTCCACCGTGTGCGTTTCGCCCTTGAATTCCAACGTCGTGCCGGCCGAACGTTTCGACGCCAGGAACTTGATCTTCTTGTAAGGAAAATTCCGTTCTTCCAGTAAACGACGGACGATCTTCCCAACAGCGCCAGTGGCGCCTACGAGAGCCAAGTTCTCATACACGGCTGAAATCCCCTAAAAATTAATAAGAAACACTAGGCTAGAGTATAGTTTCAACTTGCCGTTTTCTTCAATCCGGCAGCTAAAACGCGATTCACAGTAGTTCTGGGCACAGCTTAGAGCGAAGAATACCCATCAACAGGCAAAAAATGGCGAGGGGTAGTGGATTCGCTTCGACGCTCGGAACATCTCTTGCGAACACCTGTTTTAAACAGGCCCTCGTGGCATGTGCCTTATGACCCTTCGTTAGCCGCCGTCACCGCCAATTGATGAGTGGTCGCGACAGTTCGCGGAACTTTTCATTTCGATTCGCACTGTGAGCGTTTGGAATATCATTGATGAGGTAATCCAAAACCTGTTGCAAGCGATCCGAGATTGAAATGTTGCGAAGCACTAGAAGCAGGTCTCGCAAATGCTCTTGGCAAATGGAATTGACCAATTTGGAATTTATTTCCGGTTCGTAAAGGGCAATTAGGGCGTGGGTCACACCATTGTCGTCAAGACTGCCAAGAAATTGGTCATACATTGGTTTGCCCGCTGGGCTGACACCTCGTCGGAATGAAAGTCCACGACCTATGCGGCACGACAATATTGTTTTAAGTAATTGCGGCAATAGTTCCGAAGGAACGTCTGTCGATTTTTTGCAATACGAAATTATTTCTCGCATGACGGGAGGCTCGTAATAGAAGTTATCCCACCCGGTGTGAGCTTCATTGAGCTTTGTAATCAACCTGCTCAATGCAATTGTCCGGGCAGGTAGCGTTTCAAAGGCGAGTCCATCAACGTGCCGCAAAAACTCCGTACCAAGGTTAAGCCGACCATTGTCTAAGTTAGTTCGGTAGCCATCAATTCTCACACCAACCCGGTATTTCACACGATCTTCGGCACACCTCCAAATGCTGGGGCTGAGCAAGGAAATGTTTTTTCTCAATACTTGTGCGCTGTTCGGATCAACATAAATACCAAAAAGGGTGATCAAAAGGTTGTGCACATGCGGTGGTGATAGGTTGCGAACCTCTGATTCAAATCGAGCCACGGTCGCTGCGTCAATAACTGTTGTTTCAGATTTGAGATTATTTATGATGGCCCGAATTCGAATAGCCGATTCAGATGGTGCGTCCCCTAGAACATCTTTCACACAAGTCTGAAGCCATCCCATTAGTTCGAATCCGCCAATGCTCTCGACGTTTGGGTGAGAAGCTGCGACTTCGTTTCGCATCGTTAAAATATGGTCGACCTTCCGATAAACGACATCAGAGAGCAACTCTAGTTTTCGACAAGTGTCGAGTAACACCGAATCTTTGAGGCCGGGCAAGTCACTTTCGTCCGAGTATGATGCCCTATTCCTGCCTCCGACGGCAGCGTCAAAAAATAACTCAATGCCGTAAACTGAGGCTTTTTTTCGGAGGTTTAGAACAACTTCATTCCATACGTAGTTCAATGCTGCATCGAACAATCCTATCGCAGTCGCGCCAACAAATTTTGACAAATATCTGGCGTCTCTCAGTTCTTCTGAAGATAGGGTTTGAAGAAACGCGGGCAAGTTCGTAGCTACCAAATCACGTTCATCGGTTGTTGCTATCACGTTTTCCGTCGGCAGACCAAGCTGAGACAAATAAATGGTGAATGTATTTGTTTCGGCCGTAAGTTCACGGGGCTGAATAGGCTGAAGTTCTTGCGAATCGGTCATTTAATTTAGGTGGATAACAAGTGATTATCCGCGATCATATCGTGGATAAGCGGGCGGTAAATACAACTACTGACCTGGGTGTTCACTTTACAGTAATTTCTGCAACAAAACGCCCCGGGGTTTACCCACCATCGAATCGGGGTTTTTGCAGGTTTATCCGCCATCGTCTCCCGCGTCAAGAAAATCCCGCCGCAATCGTGGATAAACCGATAGCAGATATCAATTCCGCAATTTGACCGGACGTTTGATGTTGTTCCTCAGCGGCCACTACTTTCGGCTGCGGACTTTGACGCTGCTAGGGGGGCTCGCGCTACCGCGGCGTAGTTTACTCTCCAGCCATCCAAACACTTCCGGTGAAACGAACGCCAGATTGGCGATCAGCATCACGCCGCCGAAAGTAATCATGCCCAGGAACAGCATGATGCCGCCATGCACGCCGACGGCAATGGCCAGCATGATGGGGCGTGTCCGCCGCGGCCAGATCAGCGCGCAGTAGAAAAGTTCCCAGAACAGCGTGAGGTGCGAAAGCAACGCAATCAGCCACGGCGCCGAAACGATCCACGTCATATCCAGCGATTGATACTCATAGTTGGCCACGGAAAACCACACGGCGCTGCCGTCCCACCACATAGAGCCTTTGGTTTTGCCGATGCCGCTGAATAGATATATCACGCACAGATGCACCTGAATAAGCCGGATGGCGATGTTCGCCGCGACAGAAGGTTGCACCTCAGCTGGCGCTTCGCTGCCGCGGGTCTTCCACCAGCGATCGAAAGAGTAGACGGCGCCACAGGGGCCAAGCATCAGGTACATGCCCAGCATGGCGTTGATCTGATCCAGCCCGAACAGCGCGCCCTGCATCCGGTGGCAATACGCCACGGTCAGCAACCACGCCGCCACCGCCATCACGCGTGAAAACACGCCCAGCGTCAACAACAGAAACACGACCAGCGCGCCCACGTGCAGCAGCATCAGCACCGTAGGTGATTCGACGTAGAACAGGTGACTCCAGGCATAGGGCAGAGCCGTCTCCCGCGCGACGCTGGCAGGAATCCAGGCGTCTTCCGCCATGAATTCGGACGAACCATAAGCCCATACCAGATGCGTGTAAAACATCATCGCGCCCGTGAGGATGCGGATCACGCACAGCGTGTGCGGTCTGGCTGGCGTGAACCAGAACTGATCCCACCCCGTCACCAGCGACTGCAACCATTGGCGGCCAGCGTTTACGGCAGTTGTCACGGCTGGCTCCTTCCTGGCTGTTGTGGCGGCAACGGCCCAGGGGCAACGCCCGGCGCCGGTTGCCTGAGCATGTGCGCTGGCAGTCCAAACGGCGGTCCACCGCCTGGCGGTCCTGGCGCGGGTAGCCCCAATGCAGGCGGCCCGGTTGGTGGTGCTCCGGGTAGCGGTGCGCGGGGGCCGCCCGGCCCCTGCTGCGGGGCGAAGGAGTCTTGTTCGGGTAATTCGCGTATCAGGCGTTTGTCCGTTAACTGCATACCGCCCAGCACATCGCCCGGCGTCGGCAGCATGTGCTCCAGCCGCATTAGCTCAACATCTTCTACACTGTATTTCGCACGCAGGTGCTGCTTGACCGCTTCCCAGCGTTTGATGTAGCCAGTACGAGAGCGTTGACGCTCTGCCTCGTACATCCGCCAAGCGGCCATTGCTTCTGCGTATTCCGGCGAACCCTTGGGCGGCTGCGGTTCTGGCTTGCCGGGAACAAAGGGCGGCATCTGTTCACTGAGCATGAAATAGCGGTGATACAACAGCCGCGGCCAATGACGCTGCCGGTCCGGGAAGCGTTGTTCAATCACTTCGCCTTCGCCGTTCTTCACGCGGTAGCGGATCAGCCGGGAAGAGCCAGGGTCGGGCGAAAAGAAGGCGTAGCCGTGGTTCAGAAATGCGGCCTGGGTGTAGGGCCGCAAGGGTTCTTCGACGGCGTCCAGCAGCGGCGAAGAATTGGCGCCACTCCGCGATGCATAGTGCAGAGGTGTAATCACGACCGCCAGCAGATGCACCAGCAACGCGGCGCCAATCAGCCACCTCCAGGGCGACGCCCAGGTCTGCGGTGCGTCGGGCTGAGGCTCTGGCGTGTTCATCTTAACCGGCTCCGGGAAAACATCGTGCACGCAATGTCATATCGAACGGATAGATCGCGTGCACCGTGTGGCTCCATACTACTTCATACCTCACCCGCGACGATCTGAAACCAGGAACCCTTCGCCAAGGAAGTTCCGCCGGTGGCGCCATAACGCAAAAAACCCTCGCAGCCGGAATGACCAGTTGCGAGGGCTTGTGCGTTTCTGATGCAACAGGGTGTTGCACACAGTATCGATGACGCAGCGCTAGCGGTTGTCCGCTACATCGGCGACGTTGAAGTCGAAGACAAAATTGCGGTCTTCACCGCCTGCCAGGGTGATGGTCTTTGACCGGGTGACTTCACGGCCATTGCGGTCGATGCTGACTTCGATCTTGTAGTCTTTCCACTGCTGACCACGCGCCAGCGAGCGGCTCTTGAAGACACGCATCTGGCCTTCGCCCTTGGTGGCGTGACCGGCCAGTTTCACTTTGGCGCCGGCGGGAACGCGTAGCGATACAACGGTTTCCACCTTCTCAGCCTGGGCGTCCTGCCGGGCAATGGCTTCGGCGAAGTCAAGCTCCACCTTTTCGTGACGACCTGCCCGCAGATCGACGTGCTGCTTTTCAACCAGCGTTTCGCCATTGCGGACCCAACGTGCTTCGACATCGTAGCCGTAGCTGAAGCCATCCTTTAGATTACGCGAAACGTAGGTGCGTTTACCGCCTGGCGTACGAGTCTCGTGACCGTTGACGAAGATCTTCGCGTCAGCAGGTACGGAGATGGTCAGCATTGCTTCATCCCTGGCCGGGATACTGGCGTCGCCAGGAGCTGGCAGCTCTGCGCCGGCTTCGTCGGCTGCCTCATCAGCGGCGGCGTCTGCGGCCGGAGTTGGTGCAGGTGCGGTGTCGCCGCTGTCGATGACGCTGTCGTAGCCTTCACCACCTTCGATGACCGTGCTTTCGCCATAAGTGGCCCCGGAGTGGATAACGCCGCCGTCAATCACGGTGTTACAGCAAACGGGGCCGCAGGTTGCGGTTCCGCCAGAGATAACGCCGTCCTGCACGATCTCGCCAGAGACAACGCTGCCGGTGACATAGCCATTGCCGACCGCGGGGCTGTCCAGCGTTACGGTGCCCGAGAGCGTCGCATGACTGCTGACGCCAGTTCCCGTCACGTAGGCGCCGCTATACACCGGCGTGCTGACGACCGCTTGAGTCGTGTACGTTGGCTGCGTGTAGACATAAGTTGAACGGTACGCGGGCCGCGCCGTGTAGTAGTTGTACGAGGCGCCGGTGCACGCACTGTAGCCGCCATAGTACGAACCGTAATAACCGCCGTAGCCGTAGCCCGAGTAAACATGCGGCCGGTACGCGTAAGACGCGTAACCAACTGACCGGTATCCGTGCGACCAGTAATGAGAGCCACCGTAACCGTAGCCATGACGGCGCCACAGGCCTAAGCCCGTACCCCATGATCCCCAGCTACCCAGCGGCGCACTTCCTACGCTGCCCCATCTTCCGCCGTAAGAACCGGCGCCCCAGCTACCGCCAACGTGCCCACGCCAACCCGCTGACGCTTCGGCGGCAATGCCAAACAGAGTCGCAAGGGCGATTACTACCGCCGGCAAACTCCTGAACATTGAACGTCCCATTGAATATGCTCCCAGAAACAAACGTTTTTCAAGTAAAACTCAACCTAACCGTCGTATCTAAACAGACAGACGGAATCTCAAGTATAGTTCAACACGAAACGGTTGTTACTGTGGAAACAGTTAAATGGGAGAAAATACACACAACCAGCAGGAACCTCTACCGGCCAGTTTTCTGCATTTTCACGTCGTCGAATGAGATCTCGCCGGTGGCGCCAAAGAGGCCGATCCGCAAGATGCCTTCACGTGCCGTAGGCGGCACACGCACCAGCTTGGCCACGCTTCGCCAGTCGCTGCTCGCGCGGAACGGTCCTAAGAATGCCGCCCCAAGCTCTTTGCGGTTTTCGTCAAAGAAAGAGACGGCCACCAGCGGCAGCTCGTCGTTGCGCCGGCCGGGAAACACGTTGGTGTGCTTCACCATGGCGGATAATTGCAACTGCGCAACTTTACGGCCGTCGATGGAGAAGCCTTGCATCAGATGTGCATCGCGCCCGGCGTCTTTGTTCTCGAATGTGACGTAGTGTGAACCCTGGGGAGCGTCTTCGCTGGTTTCGAACGTCAATTGCCGCTGGTAGTACCAGCCGGGTACGAAGCCGTTTTCGCCCGGCGCCGTCTCGAAGTCGCCGTTACGGGCGGCAGGATTGAGCGGGTCGGGCTTCTTCAGCCTTCTATCTTCCGCCGCTCCGGTCATCGGCACAAACAGCGTGGGACGCAGCCGTTCTCCCTCCAGCTTGCCGTTTTTCTTACGCATCAGATACAGCGTCTGCTGATACCGTTCGCCCACAGGGATCACCATCAAACCGCCTTCCCGCAGTTGCTGCACCAGGGGAACCGGCACTTTTTCAGGGGAACAGGTGACGATAATCTTGTCGAATGGCGCCGCCTCTGGCCAGCCTTTGTAGCCATCGCCGATGCGGGTGTGCACATTTCGATAGTTCAACCGCTTCAGCGTGCGAGCGGCCTTCAGGCCCAGCGGTCGCTTGATCTCGATGGTGTACACATCTTTCACCAGCGGGCTAAGCACTGCGGCCTGGTATCCGCTGCCGGTGCCGATCTCCAGCACGCGATCGTTGGGTTGCGGGTCAATCGATTCCGTCATGTAAGCGACGATAAAGGGCGAAGAAATGGTCTGCTGCTCTCCGATGGGCAGCGCCATATCGAAATACGCTTTGCTCCGCAGATTGGCGGTGACAAACTCATGCCGCTCTGTCTTCAACATCGAAGCAATCACGCGTTTGTTCTTCACCCCGGCGCCCGCGACTGCATCGTTCACCAGGCGCCGGCGGGCAGCTTCAAACTGGGCACGCGACTGAGCCGCGGCCGGCATCGCCGTACCCAGTAGCCACAGACCGCAAAGCGTCAGGGCCAGTTGAATCTGGAACAGTGTGTGGAGCGTTTTCATTGTGTGCATCCCGTAAACGTAAGCCGCTGCCGGCTTTGGTTGTTTGCCGCCTGTTGTGCATGTCGCGCCGTCATTGTCTGACTGTCGCTGAATATCAGGTTCAATCTATCTCAAAGCCGTAGGTCAGGCGCCTGCCTGACATCGTTTGAGGTGGTTCCTGCTGCATCGTCAGGCAGGCGCCTGACCTACGGGGTTCTGGTGGATCGCAACTGATGTGATGGTCCGGCCCGTACATCTGATTTTAGCACGAATGATACGCCTGCCGGTAATCTGAACGCGTGGGGGAAGCGTTTTCATTAGAATCAAAGGGTACATCCAGTTTTCACACCCCCCTGCCCTGCCCCGTTTCGCTGTATGAGTTTTCACCAGCCGCATCTTGTTGTGTATGAACAGCGGCCGCATTGGTCGGTGGCGCTGCGGTTGTTGCCGCAGTTGTCGCAGGCGGATATCCGGGTGGTGCATTCGCTGGAAGAGATGCACCAGGCAGTCCGGCAGCCGGGCCTCGCCATGAGCGTGTGGGAGGCGGCTCCCTCTACAATGGCCAGGATGTCGGCTATGTTGTGTGACTTGGAAAGCAACGCAACGACCGCCCGGTTTATGGTCTGTACGCATCCCCAGTTCCGCCACATCGACCACGTCTGGCGGACGCTGGGCGCCCTGCACATTGCCTACGCCACCCGGTTATTGCCACTTGCTGGCAGGCTACTACAAAGTGCCATACAGGCGGCCCGTGTCGAAGAGCCAGACTTCCGCCGCCGCATCTGGTCTTCCCTACCCTGGAAAAACTTCGCCCGCGAAGCAACGGAATTTAACTATGACAAGCGACGCCCTTAACGTCGAAACAGTGCAGAAAGCCGTCGAAGCTTTCAAAGACCCTGAGACCGGTCAGAGCGCTCTTAAACTCAAGCAGATCAGCAACATTCAGGTCGACAGCGGCAAGGTAACGCTCGACCTCGCGCTAACCACCCACTCTGCGCCGCTGCGAGAGAAATCGCAGGCAGCGCTGGTGGACATGATTCAATCGAATGTTCCCGGTGTCGAATCCGTCATGGTCAATCTGACAGTGCACGACCGGCCGGCGGGTAAGTCCGGGCAGCTTGGCCTAACCACGAAAAGCATCATTCTGGTCGGCTCCGGTAAAGGCGGCGTCGGCAAAAGCACCGTGGCGACATGCCTTGCCCTGGCGCTGAAACGCGCTGGATGCAAAACGGGTCTTCTGGACGCGGATATCTATGGTCCAAGTGTGCCGCACCTGCTGGGGCTTGAGGGCCGTGCACAGGTGGATCAGGAACTGAAGAAGATTCCACCGATGGACGCCGATGGAATGCCGGTGATGAGCATCGGCTTCATCGTTCCACCCGGTGAAGCTGTGGTCTGGCGCGGGCCGATGTTGCATGGCGCCGTGACGCAGTTCCTGCGGGATACGATGTGGGGTAATCTCGATTACCTGGTGATCGACATGCCGCCGGGCACAGGCGACATCGCGCTGACGCTTTCGCAGTCCGTCCCGCTCACGGGGTCGGTGGTGGTCTGTACGCCGCAGGAGGTTGCACTGCTGGATGCGGTCAAAGCGATTGCTATGTTCCGCAAAGTGAACATCCCGGTGCTAGGTGTCGTTGAGAACATGAGCGGCTTCCTCTGTCCTGATAACGGGAAGACGTACGACATTTTCGGCCGTGGCGGAGCACGTCTGAAGGCGGAAGAGCTAAATGTGCCGTTCCTGGGCGATGTGCCCATCACGATGGACATCCGCGAACGTGGCGACGCAGGCGAAACGGCGCAGCTTTTCGACGATCCGCAGACGGCGCCGTACTTTGACAAGATCGCCTTCCAGCTGGTCGATAGTCTGGCCACGAAGGCCGCCGCGGCGCCGCCCGTTACATCGCTGCCCGTGCTGTAAGAATGGGGTTTGAAGACCCCGGCGCCCTTAAAAAATAGAGCCGGATAGCTTTCGCGTCCGGCTCTTTCTTGTTGTTGCTCGTTGCCCGTCGAGAGACGAAGCGACGTGTGAGCGGTTGAGTTGTGCGACTCTAAAAAGTCGCATCGGCCACCAGCAACTCAACGTAGCCCCGGCGTCAGCTACTTCTTCTTGACGGTCTTCTTCTTGGTTGTGGTCTTCTTGGCTGCCTTTTTAGGTGCTGCCTTTTTGACCGTTTTCTTAGCGGCTTTTTTAGGAGCTGCTTTCTTGGCTGCTTTTTTGGGAGCTGCCTTTTTGGTCGTCTTCTTAGGAGCTGCCTTCTTGGCGGCTGCCTTCTTAGGAGCTGCCTTCTTGGCGGCTGCTTTCTTAGGAGCTGCCTTTTTAGGTGCTGCCTTCTTAGGAGCTGCCTTCTTCGCAGTCTTTTTAGGTGCTGCTTTCTTAGGAGCTGCCTTTTTGGCTTTCTTCTTTGCCACTAACGAATCCTCCAAAAAAGTATCAGGCAAAGCCGCGAATCCTTCGCTCTCTCTTTCGTCGATTGCAAGGGTCGTCCGCGTTTCACCTCTTGATAAAAAATCGCTTTGCTCTTTGGTCAGGAAATGGTTTCCGGGTTGAGAGCACTTCTGTTTTGTTGACTTCCGCCGGTTTGATTGAAGGTTATTTCATCAACGGGTTGTCAGCAGAACAGTTCAAACGATTCAAACGCTTCTTACGTTCACAGTAGTTGTACGGATCATAGGAATTTATGCAACACGTTTTCCACACAAAACCACGTTGTTTAACCGCCGCTTTTTACGCCTTGCTTGCGGTGACGCAGAGGCTCCGGGCGCCTGCCTCGCGAAGGCAGTGACAAGGTTTGTCACTGCACCGCTGCGATCCGCGTATCAACGCTCCCCCCTGCCCTGCTGTTAACAAGCGGCGTTCTTCAAACCGCCCTACCCTGCCGCAATAAAAACACTTGTTTTTAAGTGCGAAATGAATTTTGCTCACGTTTTCCCAGCGGCGTGCTCCAACGGGTGTGACGCAAACGCGTCACAGGGTTTGTGCGTCGCACCAGAACATTGCATTGATGGTTTCCAAGGCGGTCCGTCGCTGGCCGCGTTGATTGCCGGTCTGGCTTTCAATCGTGTGCACGTCAAAAAAAACTGCATCGTTTTTTACAAACGCACGTCGCACGCTAATAGAACGAGACGTGACTACCGTCCTTCAAACGCAAAGCGGGTTGCGCGGCGCGCTGTTCAAAGCCTGCCAGCCATCGTTGATGAGGCCGCTTAAACCGTAGCGACAACCACTGCCGCCACGTTGGCGCCGGCGTGTCGTTTTCATCCAGCCACTCTCCGAAGAACTTCCGCCAGGCGACAGTCTGAAACGGCCGCCGGATGTGGATCGGATCCAGGCCGTACCAGCCGGGTTCCTGCTCCACAAACTGACAGCCGTGTTCGCTGGCAATCTGTTGGATGTGCTCGTTTGTTTCTTCGGCGCGTTGCAATCCTGTTTCGTAAGTTAAGCTGGAACCGGGAAACATCGCGCGACGCATTAACATGAACTGCGCAGGTGGTAAGGCGCGCAGCCGTTCTAGCGGTAATGCCGTAATTGCCACACTAGCGTCGAGGTCGCGCAGGCGTTTCACACACGTTTCCACCCATCGCGAGAGCGTTGCGGGCATGACGCCGTAGATCAGATCGTTGCCTATATCGGTGAGAACAGCCACGACGGGCAGCTGCGGGCGTTGCTCCAGGGCGTTCCATGCCTCTGAGGGGAGAATCCCGGGCAGTGCGCGGATCGAAACCCACGTCTTCATGCCATAAGACCGTCCGTGCCCGCAGACCGCGACGAAATCCACCGGCCCGCCTGCGACGGCTCTGGCAACAGAAAACGCCGGCGAGATGCCGCGGATCACGTTACTGGCGCCAAGCACCACTACCCGCTTCACATGCCCGGCGACGTGCGATTCCGCTTCTACCACGGCCGCCTACCACCACCACCGCCAAGCTGCTGAATCATCTGCCAGTTCTGAAAGGCCATGAATCCGAAGAAGATCGCGAAAAATGGCTGTCCACACAACAGGAAGCCGCCGCCTGCCGCCAGCACGGCGGCGATGAGTGAGATCCAGAGCGACCGCAACTGACCATTCCAAGGGTCGAATCCGACCACGATTTCACGCATCACCTGACCGCCATCCATGGGATAGATCGGCAGCAGGTTGAAGATGGGCCAGAAGATGTTGATGAACAGCAGCATCCGCACCAGCATCATCAGATGAGGACTTAACCGGTCGTCCAGGCCGAACAGATTTTCCAGGGCGCCCGGCGCATCCAGGCCGGCGGCAATACTTCCGGCAAAAAAGAACGCGATGACAATCGCCGCCAGGATCAGCTGCGCGCCAGGCCCAGCCAGAGAAATGATGATCTGATTCCAGCGGAACCGGCTACGGTCCTGCACCGGCCGGAAAGAGTCGCCAGTCATATAAAGATTAGAGAAACCGCGATCCGCAATCGCATAGCCGCCCATCATGTGCAACACGATCCGCGCGTGTTGGCCATAGCGGCGCATCATCACTGCGTGACCTAGTTCGTGGATCAGGATCGAAGCGAATACGACCACCATTCCCACGATCATGCCGAGCAAAGCGGTTTCCGGCGATGCGCTGGTGTATCCGATGTAAGCACCCAACGCCCAGTGCAGAGGATGCACGCGGACGGGAAATCCGAAGATTTCAAAGTGCAGGTCGAATGAAGTTGGATTGGGTTGGCCCAGCACGGCTACTTCTCTAACGCAGAATCAAACGGAGAAACGATAACCGTTTTAGTGTAGCACAATTGCTACATTCCACGTCTGCCGGAAAGCACGCCGGTGCACTACGCAGCGGCTTTTCGCACAGGCTGCGCGAGCGCTTTGAGAATCAGTTCACGCAGGATGTAGCTGGAAGCAGCGGCTGAGGCGCCGGGCTGCGCGTACTTGGCCTTCAACGCTTCAAGCTGTTGCACGCGGCGGTTGTATTCCGCCTGGTCTTCCAGCCATTCCAGCACGTGATAGGCCAGCCAGTCGGACTTGTCTTCGCTGGTGAGATACTCCGGGAACGGAATCTCCGCGGCTTCTTCCGACTGCGGATCGTACAGCGAAATATCTTCGTCAAACGGATTCTCCGCAGCCAGCAGATTGACCAGGGTGATGTGCTTCACCTTGCGGAAGAAACGCTGCAGGAACATGCCCAGCCAGCTCACCTTATAAAGGATGACGGTCGGCTTCGCCCGGTAGAGCAGCTCCAGCGATACTGAACCGCTGCACGCCAGGCAGCAGTGTGATGCTTCGATCAGCTCCTGCGTGCGGTCTACATGTACTTCGACCGGCAGGTTGCCGCCATGCTCTTCCAGTTGTTTCCAGGCCAGCCGGGCCAGCTTCTCATTGAACGCCGCAATGGCGAACCGCGCCGTCGGAGCCTCGCGGCGGATGTTGTCGATCGCTTTAAGAAAACCGGGCAGGTTGCTCACGACTTCCTGCGTACGCGAGCCAGGTAGCACGGCGATCAGCGGTGTGTCGCCACGTTGGCTTTCGACAAAGGCCTGGTCCAGGCTGTGACGCTCCATCTCGTCGTAGTACGGATGGCCGATATAGTGCGCGTTGCAGCCGTGGCTTTTGTACCAGTCTTTTTCAAAGGGCAGTTTGCAGAGGACATGGTCCACCAGACGCTTCATCTTCTTCACCCGCCAGCGGGCCCACGCCCAGATCTGCGGGGCGCCGTAGTAGAACACGGGGATGTTGTGTTTTTTTGCCTGCCGGGCGACCCACCAGTTGAAGCCGGGATAGTCGATCAGCACCACGGCGTCGACCTGGTTCTGGGCGAAGTATTCGCCCGCCCGCTTGTACAGATCCCAGAACGTCTTGATGTTGGTGATGACATGCCAGACCCACATGACGGCCAGTTGCGTGAGGTCTTCCAGCAGTTCGCACCCTTGATCCTTCATCTTCGGCCCGCCGAAGCCGGTGAACTGAATACCGGGGTGCGCCTCGCGGAGATCGCGGATCAGGTTAGAGCCGTGCAGATCGCCACTGGGTTCGCCGGCGGAAAGGAAGATTTTCATGATTCAAACCGTAACACGGTGTCTGGGGCACGCCGTTGAATAAAGCTTGGGCAGCTCCGGGCGAGTATGCCGTTAGGCGGATTTGCGGTGTTGAAATTCCTGCGCCGGTCCGATGGTTGCACGCACGGCCGGAGCATTCGCGCGGTACTCGCGTTCCGCCACTCGCGCCTGTCGCCAGCGTTGGGAGAGCCACCAGGCGGTGCAGAGATCGACCGGATTGGGCCAGGCCAGCCGGTGGAAGTCCGGCGCGTCGAAGTTGCAACTGACCCGCGATTCCGTCACCCGGAAGCCGCGCGAGGCAACGAAATCTGGCAGATAGCGGTACATACCCCGCGCCAGGTCAAAGCCCGCCAGCGCTTCGCGCCGCGCCGCCCAGAACAAGCTGTCGGGCTCGCGTGTTTCCAGTCCCAGCAGCAGCCAGCGTGGCGTCCGTAGGACGCGCCGCATCATCTTCCGCCATCCTGTGCATGCAGGACGCGCATAGACCATATCCGCGCGGCTTAGGCCAGAGATAAGTGCGCCGCAGTCGCTGGCGTTGAACCGTCCGCCGGCGTCAATGGTAATGACATAATCTCCGCGGGCGGCCCGGATGCCTGCCGAAACGGCTGCGGCCATGCCGGCGCCGGATGTGCGGAAGGGTGTGAGTTCGATCAGCCGGTACTGACTGTGAGTATCGATGGCGTCGCGCACCAGTTGCAGCGGCAACTGCGCGGAACCGTCGTCGACGATAATGACTTCCAGGTCAAACGATGGCGACAACGCCGCCGCAACATCGTTAGCCCGCTGCACCACCGAGGCGCCCGCGTTCTGTTGCGGAATCAGCACGGATATAAACATGGCACTCACCACCGGTCGTGGGACGAATCACACGCGCAGCAGTAACTCCCTAGCTACCGCCACATGATCGGGGCAGAGTATTGCAGAACCGCAAAAACGCCGGTAGGTCAGTTTCGCCGCGGAAAATCGCTGGTTCAGACAGCTTCTAAACGCCAGCTTTCCGCTTGCAGAAGGGGCAGCGGTCGGGCTCTTCGCAGGTTTCATCCTCGTCATCACTTCGGATGGCCTGCGTCACGCGGTGGCCACAGTCGGGGCACTTATGCTCCCACGAATCGATCCGCAGATCATCGCTTTCAAAACGGTTGTACTTACAGGTCATCGCATCGCTGCCGCATTTCTCACAACCGCCGACGGTGATCTGCTCTTTAGGCATTTGAAGGTGCTATTCCTGCGGAAGCATTCTGATTAGTCGTCAAAGCCAATGATGCGCGGCTCTGGTCCGTTCGTAACGTAGATGTTCACCGTATCTTTGGCGCCTTCGATTCTGATCTTGTAGGCGGTGTGCGGCGGGAAGATCTCCGGGTCCAGTTTCTGCGGCGTGTCAGAGATCGTGACCGTGAAGACAGGCACTTTCCGTTTGCCCTTTGACGCCAGGATTTTCTGGTGCAGCTTTTTGACTTCGGGCAGCGTCTTTAGAACTGCCTTGCGATCCAGGTAGTAGGGCGTTGTTACGATCTTATCCGCCGTCTTAGTGTCGCCTTCAGTCAGCGCCACAAAGTACAGCCGGGCCAATGACTCGCCGGCGCCGGGAGCATCTCTCTCCGGCGCTGCTGCATGGGCCAGGAGTGGCGTGCAAAGAACGGTGAGCATGACGATCAGCAAGAAGTTTCGCATCGTTCTGCCTTGGTTAAGATCGATAGGTTGCCGTCTTCGTTTACAACGATGACTTAAAACCCGCGTGAGGCAAGCACATCGTCAAAATCACGCAGGTGGTAAGAGATGCCTGCATAATCTAGCACGCGGCACAGCCCACGCAGTGCGACGCCCAGTCCATCTGGCCCGCTGAAGCCGCCGAACTGCCCGCCGCCTTTGACGTGCGGCTCCAGGTCCAGGAACACGCCGGGGATGCCGCGACGGTCCAGCTTCTCCGTAAGTGCAGGCAGCATCTCTTTGAAGTCCCGCAGAATGCGCTCGTGACCGCCGTCGCCCAGGTCCGCAGGCACAAAGTTCTTCAGTGCGGCTTCGTCGACATGGTCCACCTTCTGGATGGGACCTGCCGGGTGGCGGTAATCTTTAATGTGCATCCAGCCCATGCCGGGCTTCATCGCTTCGTACTGCTCGAAGGTTTCGTCCGGCGTGTGGCCCATGCTGACGATGTTGCCCGCGTCGAAGATCAGCACCAGCGCCGGATGGTTCACCTGTTCATGAATCTTAGCCAGCAGTTGACCGCTCTGGCCCACAAGATTGGCTTCCACTTCGAGGCCGAACGTCAGGTCGCTGCGATGGCACGCCTCGGCAATCTGGCCCAGTTGATCCACGACCTGCGGCAGATGCTCTTCAGGGTCGGTGCCCAGCGGATGGTAGAAAGAGAACCCGCGGATCAATTTGGTTTCAAACGCATGCGCCAGTTCGCAGGCTTTGTTAACGTCTTTTTCCAGGTACTTATCGAAAGGCACAAACCGGTTCTTCGTCTTGTCATCCACGTCCAGCAGCTTGACTTTACCGATGGGCGAACCGATGGAAGACACATTTAGCCCATATTCAGCTTCCAGATGGCGGACCTTAGAGATCTCTGTCTTGGTCAGCTCCATCACGTTCTTCACGCCGTTGCCGGCGTCGATAAAACGGATGGTGTAGAACTGCAATCCAACCGCGGCGAAGGCGGCGAACTGCTGATGAGCGGTTTTGTCGTTGGCGGCTTCATCGGCGAAACCAGAGAGAATAACGGTAGGCTGCGACATAGATACGGGCCGTGCTTATGAAGGAAATGAAACGCCAGGAAAGCGGCGTAGCGATGAATTGCGAAGAATCGTGAAAGGGAATCAGGACTGCGTCAGCTGCGACGCGGCTGGTTTGTCGAGATAGATGGTGGCGGCGTTGTGCCGTTGCAACATCGAAGCGGGGCACTGCGGCGTGATTTCGCCTTCGATGGCGCCGGCGACGGCGGCGGCTTTACGCTCGTCGGGCACGCTGCACACGATGGTGCGGCTTTGCATAATCTGCGGGATGCTCATGGAGATTGCCTGTTTGGGCACATCGTCCAGCGTGGGGAACCAGCCTTCGCCCAGTTGCTGCTTACGGCAGGCTTCGTCCAGGTCCACCACCAGATAAGCGTCTTCCGCGGCGAAGTCGGCCGGTGGATCGTTAAAGGCCAGATGCCCATTTTCACCGATGCCAATAAACGCCACATCGACCGTATGATCTTTAATCAAGGCGCCCAGCCGCTGGCACTCGGCGGCACAGTCTTCTTCGGCGTTGATGTAGTGAAACGCAGCGGGCGCGGTGGGTAGTTTATCGACGAAGCGTTCCTTCAGGTATTTGCGGAACGACGCCGGGTGCGACATCGGCATGCCGGCATATTCATCCAGATGAAAGCACGTGACCTTCGACCAGTCGATGCCTGCACTGCCGGTCAACGCTTCCAGCATCTCAAACTGCGAGGCGCCAGTGGCAACGATGATGGTCGCTTCGCCACGTGTCTCAATCGCATGCCGGATCAGCCCGGCGCCATCCGACGCCGCCCGCTCACCCAGTTGCTGCTTCGTATCGCTGATAACAACTTGCATACCAGAATTCTCACTCATCCAGGAACCCGAAGAATTACCCGCCAGCATGGCGAGGGCAGGCGGCGATTGCAAGTGGTGCGGCGTGGAACAGCGTCGCTGTATCCAGTCTCTGGCAGCATTCGATCTACAAATAGTCCCAACGGGACGTGTTCATGTCAGCGAAGGGCGATAGCCCTGGAATGCGTCTTGAACTTGATGACATCTCCTAATACCCAGGTTCGTGCGGTAAATGGAACACCGCCTTAAAAACGCACAAGCCGGCAACCAGAAAATAATCAGAGACCGCGATGACGACAGTGGCGACCATCCACTTCCGGCTAAGCGAAGGTGCTCGCGAAACACGCCACGCCAATTGGATGGCTGGTACGCTCAAGGTGAATGGGATGCCCGTAAAAATGAAAAACCAGACACCTATCCGCCGCAGGGCTTCATCGGATGTAAGCATGCCCTCGCCGCTATACGCAAAGCAATCGGGCAATGCTTCCATCAGCAGCACGCCCGCAATCAGCCAACCAACCGCGATAAGGCTCCAAGCCAGGTCAGCATTCTGATATCGCTTGGCCACATAGCAAGCCGCGACGAAACTCGCTGCGAGCACAAGGTTGTAGATAATGGGACTTGGATGCCACGCGGGAATTCGTTCCCATTTCGTCATGGCCACGTGTACTGCAACGGCTGCGGTTAGCCAGAAGAGCGTGGCAAGTGAGAAGTTGACCGGCTTAGCTGGCATGATGACTTGATGTGTCTCGTAGCGGTTCGCGTTGCCTCAGAACGTGGGCATCGTTTCTGACCAGGATTTCAGTGGTAGTAGTGCTCGGGTGCAAAGAGGTACGCCGCCATCCAGTAACAGGCGGCAGTTAACAGAACACAGTTCAAAACGGCAATTATCGCAGTTGCGATGATCCACTTACGCGCACGAGAACGCGTTGCCGGTGCACGCATAGCTAGGTAGATAGCAGGCGCACTGATTGTAAGAGGCACTGCCATGTAGACGACGAAACGCCGGAGGATTTCCTGCCTAGCTGTCGCAACCGATGGCATTCCAATAAGCATCCCCATGTGAGTATGTGCTTCGGCTAAAAGCACTCCCGCTACCAGCCAGCCAATGGCAATCAGGCTCCACGCCAGGTCCGCATTCTGATAACGCTTGGCTACATAACACGCCGCAACGAAACTCGCTGCGAGGATTAGGTTGTAGACGATGGGAATCGGGTGCCACCACGGTTCAATGCGCTCGACGTTGCAAACGCTGAAATGCACCGCAACGGCGGCGGTTAGCCAGAACAGCGTGGCGATTGAAAACGTGGCTGACTTGTCAGACATATTGCCCGCGTTGCTGGCGAAGTTGGCCGTCTGGAACTGGACCTATGACTGGTCCGACACCGGCTTATTCGCGGGCGGTGCTATATTTTATCGCACCTGCTGCAACATCTTTTCCAGCAGCTCCAGCGGGAGGCCGACGACGTTGGATTCGCTGCCGGCGATGATTTCTAACCAGTCGTGGCCGTCCTGAAAGCCGAAGGCGCCGGCTTTGCCTTCCCACTTGTTGGTGTCCAGATAGTCTTCCAGTTGGGCGTCGGTGACCGGGCCCATCTTGAGTTTGGTGACGTCGACCTTTACTTCAAACTGGCTGCCGGGCCGTGGCCAGATGCAGAGGCCGCTGTACACATGATGCACGCGGCCGCGGAGCAGGGAGAGCATCTGGTGGGCGTGGTCGCGGTCGATGGGTTTGCCGAGCACCTGCCCGCAGCACTCGGCCACGGTGTCGCACCCGATGACGATGCCCGATTCGATGTTGGCGGCGACGTCGGCAGCTTTCTGCTTGGCCAGGCGGGCGACGGTTTCGGGCGGCGTCTCGTTGGTGCAGATGCCACATTCGGCCGTGGGCGAAGGTTCGATCACGGTGAATTCGTAACCGGCCGAGGTCAGTAGTTCACGGCGGCGGGGCGAACTGCTGGCAAGAATTAGATTCGTAGAGCGTGTCATGCGAAGCAACAGGTGCTGAAAAGCGGAGGAACAGGGGCGGAGCGGCTTTACGCTGCGGTTGTTTCTGTTATACCGGCAGTTGCCCGCCCGCCAACAGTCTGACGGGAATTCTTCACGCCGCCCTGAATGATGCCCATGTCCCCTGCCCTGCCCGTTCTGTTTGAAGACAACCATCTGCTGGTGGTCAACAAGCCCGCCATGCTGCCCACGATGGGTGTGGCCGAAGGGATCGATAGCGTGCTGTCGGTCGCCAAAGAATACATCCGCGAGAAATACAATAAGCCGGGCAATGTCTATCTCGGCGTGGTCAGCCGGCTGGATGCCCCGGTAACCGGGGTGCTGCTGATCGCCCGCACCTCGAAAGCCGCCGGCCGCTTAACGGAGCAGTTCCGCGAACATACGGTGCGCAAGACGTACTGGGCCGTGGTTCAGGGCGAACCTCCCCTGCCCCGCGACGAGCGCGTGGACTTTATGCGCAAAGACGAACGGCATCGCCGGATGCACGTCACGCACCAAGATGCTGCGGGCGCCAAAGAAGCCCGGCTGAGCTACACAACGCTGCGGACCTCCCAGAAGTATTCGCTGCTACAAGTCAAACTGCACACCGGCCGCAAGCATCAGATCCGCGTGCAACTGGCAGCCATGGGCAACCCCATCGTCGGCGACCGCAAGTATAAGGGCGAAGTCACGCGCGATTTGGAAACAGGCATCGCCCTACATTCCAGGCAACTGATCTTTCAGCACCCCATCAGCAAAGAAGAACTAACCTTCGAAGCAAAACCACCCGTCGCGTGGCGGAATCTAGGCATCAAAATGCCCAAACGGGTGGAGCCGTTTTAGACCGCGGCAACTTAATGGCGAAAATGGATATCAACTGTCTGATCATCTGATCGTCTGGGATTCGTGCAACGCTATCGAATCCCGGATAAAATCGTTGATACGCTTCGCGAATCCCGGTTAATCGCGGAGATTTGCGCTTACTGGTTTTGAATGCTGGTTAATCAATAGTTCTGCCACAGAGGTTTGATGCTGATCGTTGACTCAATCCGCTTTGGACCATTCGCCGCTGACTATCACCGCTCAGTGGTGAATGAACAATTCAAAGCGACGTTGGAACGGTTCTTCGACCGTGAGCTTATTCCGCAGCTTGATGAACCTATAGTCTCTGCCGATGGCACATTTTCCGCGACGTTTGACAGTGATCGCTACTGCGGACCGAATAGTTTGGTGCGCGACATCTTTTCGTTGGAACTAGTTCTTGTTGGTGACGGCGGTAATTCCGAATTGAAATCGGATGTTGTTTTTGATCGAGAATCCGGCACGTTTTCACCTCGTACTGGACACGGACATTTCTTCTATCTTTGGACGCCGTCCAGGAAACGCCGGCGAAAGCGGGAATTCGAGTTGATCCAACGACTCGTTGACGACATCCAAGCGAACCGCACGTCTTTATTGGCATGTCCTATTTGCGGCGGGACTCTGTCAGCGATCAACAACGCCGATATATTCGATGTTCGATGTCCCGCTAAACGCTGCTTCCATTACAATTACCACAAGGACGGAGAAGGACGTCTTTCCCACGGTCACTTCTTCACAAAGCACCCAGGAGAAAGGGCAGTGCAATGATGTGCACCGAAGGACGTGAGCCCAGCGGTTTGGCAATGGCGGAGTCTTTTGCGCGTCCTCTGGTGATGTCCGACGTTATACCGCATTGAACCGATGACAGATCCATCGACGGAACTCGTTACTCGTTATCGGTCGTTGCCATTTCCCAGCGACCTTCTTGGTGATTGCACCGACAATCATGCAAAGCTTGACTTACTTGGTGACCTCGACGACTACGCCAACCGCGAAAGCGTCGGGCAGCTTCTACTTGAAATCCTGATGGCCACAGATGAACACGATCTCGCCCGGATCGAAGCCGCGAAAATTGTTGGCATCTGCGTGGATAACTCATCACCGCTTGAGCACCAACTTAAACAACGATTGTGGAAGATCTTTGCTGACACGAATGACCACACATTAGTCCGTCAACACGCTTCGCAGAACATTTGTGCTGGCTTTGGCGGTGACTCCGAACATGAAGTCGTGGAACGTCTCCTCTTCGATGAGGAAGACGATATTGATGTCCGCCATGGTGCATTCAGTTACGTTTCCGACACGACTGACAGGCTGTTCGTCAATCGCGTTGTTCCTAGACTTCAGAAGCACGAATACTGGTCTCGATTCCCAGATTCGATCCCAGATCTGATAGCCGATCCGGACTAGGCGGCATCACAAGCATCGGAGTTGCCGTCCGGGGCTAATCTGAAATCAACGTCGCTGGCGGCAACCCGGTGATTGTGGACGTTATGCCATGAAAGGTATGAACCAAATGCAAGATGTTTTCCGATTTGCAGTCCCTCTGCTTTTGATTGCGTTTCTATCCGGTTGTGGTCGCCCAGTTGATGCTCCCACCGACGTTCAAGCAAAAGAGAGGATCGCAAGCGATAGCCTTGTTGCAAAGATGGGAACGGTTGAGGATGTGAAGTATTTGGGTGTCGAGAAGAAGGATGGGCGGGACGACATGTACATGTATTCAACGATGCTTAGGTCCAAGAAGACGCCAGGAAAAGTCATCAAACTGAAAGTCTGGTTTTGGTGGAACCCCGCCAACAAAGAATGGGAACTCTCATACGACTTCATCAAATAGATCGTTCTGCAGGGCATAACAATCGGATGCACCCAAGCCGTTGCAGTTGATAGCTCGTGTCCAAGAGATTTCTCGCCGTATCCAACCGTTTTCTCAACCCGGTAATCCTGAACGTGATTTCCTAAGAGCCTATGCGAAACCCAGCTTCACCTGTGATCGACCGGAATACCGCAGGTGAATCGATTTCACGTGACGACTATTGAACGCCTTGCCCATCGGTTAACTGTGCATCTGGCCGGCGCCGAAGGCGGGGAAGGCGTTTTTGATGTGCTGGATTTCTGGCTGCTTGGCGTCCTGGGGCCAGAGGATGCTGATGACGTCGAAACGGCTGGGGTGCTCTAATAGGTCGTTGCGTTTGAGATAGCCCAGCGCCAGCCGCGTGAGGCGGCGTTGCTTGTCGTCATCGACGGCGTCGGTGGGTGCGCCTGCGATGCTGGACTCGCGGGTTTTGACTTCGACAAAGACGAGCGTGCGATTGCCGTCCTGGTGGTTATCAACGGCGACGATGTCGACTTCGCCGATGCGTTCACGCTGCGAACGGGCGATGATCGTGTAGCCCTGCCGCTTGAGATACCGGGCAGCGGCTTTTTCGCCACGTTGACCCAGGCTGCTGGGGCGCGTTAGATCGCGCAGCCAGCGGACGCAACGCCAGAAATCGCGCGGCAGCCAGCGTTGCCAGTAAACTGCCGGCATGGGGTGGCTCCGCGCGAAGCTTAAGATGTTGAAGCGGCCGGTTTAGCGGCGGCGTTCTTTCAGGCGGACTGCCTTGCCGACGCGATCGCGGAGGAAGTACAGCTTGGCCCGGCGGACCACTGCGGAGCGTTTCACTTCGACCGTGCTGATGCGTGGCGAGTGGAGCGGGAACTTCCGCTCGACGCCTTCGCCGGCGACGATACGGCGGACGGTGAACATCTCACCCATGCCGCTGCCACTACGCGAAAGGACAACGCCCGTGAAAATCTGGGTGCGGGTCTTCTGACCTTCCAGAATCAGCGTGTGCACGTCAACGGTGTCGCCCACTTCAAACTCAGGTGGGTTCTCTTTCAGACACGTGGCGTCAACAGCAGCAATCAGGTCCTGGTTCATGGCGGGTCTCTCCGCAATCGATTCTTACGAGGTATTGGATAGTTGGATAATTGTCAGGAAGGATTAATCTTCCGTGCTGCCGGTCTGACCGGCGTTGTCTTCGGAGCCGGGTTGACCGGCGTTGTCGTTCCCGGCGTCGAGCAGGTCGGCGCGTCTTTCTTTTGTGCGTTGGCGGCTTTGTTCTTCGCGCCAGCGGGCAATCGCGTTGTGATCGCCGCTGAGCAGGATGGGCGGTACTTCCAGGCCGCGGTATTCGCGGGGGCGGGTGTATACAGCCGATTCCAGCAGGCGGTTGCCGCTGGAAAACGAGTCCTCTTTGTTACTGCGTTCATCGCCCAGCACGCCGGGCACCATTCTCACCAATGCGTCGATCAGCACCATGGCGGCCACTTCGCCGCCGTTGAGGATGAAATCGCCGATCGAGATCTCATCCGGCTGCAAAATGTCATAAACTCGTTGATCGAAGCCTTCGTACCGGCCGCACAGCATCATCAGCCGCGGCTGGCCGGCTAGTTCTTCAATCACCTGCTGGTTGAGTGTGCGTCCTTGCGGCGTCAGTGCGACGATGTGTGGCGGTGTCGCCACGCTGGCAGCCACTTCTTCAACACACTCAACAACAGGCTCCACCTTCAGCACCATGCCTGGTCCGCCGCCGAAGGGGCGGTCGTCCACGCTTTGATGCTTATCCCGTGACCAGGCACGGATATCGTGCAGCACCACTTCCACCAGACCAGATTCAATTGCCTTGTTCAGCAGGCTCTGGCCTAAATAGCCCGGAAACATCTCCGGGAACAGGGTTAACACGTCGAAACGCATGGTCGTTCACCTGCATGGACGCGCCACGTAGGGACCGCATGCGTCTGCGAGGGTTGTTCTACGATTCGCCTTCGCCAGAAGCTTCTTCTGGCTTGGTTTCTTCCGCAGCGGCTTCTTCCGCCTTTGGCTCTTCAACCTCAGGCGCCGCCTCTCCTGCCTTGGCTTCCTCAGCTTTTGGCTTCGCGGGCTTCTTTTTGGCGGGTGCTTCGACCGTTACGGGCGCGGTGCGGGCGGCCTGCATCCGCTCGAGGGCGGATTTCTGCTCGTCCAGGTGCGTGCCTTCCGGGCCGTACTTCTTGATCAGTACCCCAACTTTAGGGGTGGGCAGAGCGCCGACACTCAGCCAATGCGAAATCCGCTCGCCGTTGAGCTGTGCGCGGGCGTCGGTTTCGGTGATCATCGGGTCGTAGGTGCCCAGTTCTTCGATCACGCGGCCATCGCGTGGGCTACGCGAATCCATCGCGCAGATGCGGTAGAACGGGCGATGCTTACGACCGAGTCTTTTTAAACGTAGGCGGACTGCCACACGGAATCTCCTGTAAATTCTGGCGCCTGCCGGTACCGGCGACGACGCCCCTGCTAAATCTGCTGGTGGGAATTGAGTAAATATATCGTGACGATCCCATTACCGCTAGGATCATCTGGCACGCTTCTGCTACCCTTTTTTGCGTTTTTTCTGCCGTTTGAGCTTTTCGCGTAGCTTCTTCTGCTTTTTCTTCTGAGCAGAGGTCAGCCGCTTGCCGGTGCTTTGCTTCGGTTTGTTGATGGCGCCGTTGCCATTCGCGCCGCCGGTCATCATGTTCTGCACCTGCTTCATCATTTCGGCGCGGTTGCCGCCACCGGCTAGCCCGGTAATCAGCGGCTTCATAGCGTCGAACATCTGCACCAGTTGCTTAATCTCTGGCGCCTGCACACCGGAGCCGTTGGCAATACGCGTCCGGCGGCTCTGATCGATGATGCTGGGATCGCGGCGTTCTTCGGGTGTCATCGAATCGATGGCGCCGAGCATGCGATTCAGATCTTTCGGGTCCAGTTGATCGCTCATCGAGCTGAGAGGGCCGGGAAGCATCTTCAGCATCCGCTGCATCAGGCCGGGTTTGGCCATCTGCCGCAGTTGTGTCTTGAAGTCTTCGAGCGTGAACTGCCCTTTTTCCAGGCGTTTCTGCAGCTTCTCCTGCTGCTTCTGATCAATCTCATTGCGGGCAATGTCGGCCAACGCCGCCATATCGCCCATGCCCAGAATCCGGCTGGCCATGCCTTCGGGACGAAATGGCTCCAACGCTTCCAGCTTCTCACCAGTACCGATGAATTTGATCGGCACGCCGGTTACATGTTTGACCGAAAGCAAGGCGCCGCCACGCGTATCGCCATCCAGCTTGGTCATGATCACGCCGTCAAGCTCCAGGGCGTCCTGGAAAGCTTGGGCGCTGTTGACTGCGTCCTGGCCGGTCATGCCGTCGACCACCAGGAAGACCTGATCCGGCTTCACGCGGCGGTCGATGGTCTTAAGCTGCTGCATCAGCTCTTCATCAATGGCCAACCGGCCGGCGGTATCGAGAATGACCACTTTCTGGCCGTCTTTGCCCGCTTTGGCGACGGCGTTCTTACAGACTTTGACCGGGTCGGTGGCGCCTTCTTCGCTGTAGACTGGGGCGCCTAACTGCTCACCCAGCACGTGCAACTGCTCGATGGCCGCAGGACGCTGCAGGTCGGCGGCGACCAGCATCGGCGTGATATCCTGCTTCATCAGCATGCGGGTCATCTTGCCGCATGTGGTGGTCTTACCAGAACCTTGCAGACCGCAAAGCATAAAGACCGTGACTTTGTTCTTCTTGTCGGCAATGTTCAGCGACGGATCCACTGGGCCGAGGATCTCAATCAGCTCTTCCTGAACGATGCCCACCAGTTGTTCGGTCGGTTTCAGGCTAAGCAGCACCTTTTCGCCCAGTGCCCGCTCTGAAACCTTCTCCATGAAGGCTTCGACCACCGAGAAGCTAACATCGGCTTCCAGCAGCGACTGCTCCACCAGCTTCAAGCCTTCGCGCATGTTGCCTTCGGTCAATTTTCCATGACCGCGGAGGCTCTTCATGGCCGATGTCAGGCCGTCGCGCAAAGAATCAAACATGGGGAAACTACGGTAGTAAAGCGTTTATGGTGTGCAGTGGCGGCGCCAGACGCTAATCACGCCGGCTGCTGCCCGGAGATGGTCAGTATGCCACTAAATTCAGGGTAAGCCCGCATTGTACCGCAAACCCGCCGCGGCTGTAAATCCGCCTGAATACGGGCCTTCGGGTGGCTAGCAGGCAGTCACACCGCCTGCGGTGATCTCTGGCTGCAGGCGCAGGACGTCGCCGGGTTGCACTTCTACGTCGGCCAGGCACTGGTGGTCTAGCAGTTGTTTGCCGGACCGTTTGTGGTGAAATTTGTAGCTTAAGGGCTGGCCGTCGGGCGCCATCTGCGGCAGGTTCATCTTGTCCAGCAGCACCGCCAGAATGCGGTTGACGGGTGCATCGTCCGGCAGTTCCACTTCCTGCCGCTTGTTGCCCGTCGCGTCCCAGACCTGCACCGTCATCATCGGCATCGAAACCCCTCCTGCTGCATTTGTCCCTGTCCGTGCATCGTAACGTGCGGCGCCTGATGCAGGCAATGGTAAGCTGCGTCAGCTCTTACCCGGCGTCATTCCCGAGCGTATCTCGTTGACCAGATTAACGTGAATATTGGGCACCGGCGCCAGCAGCACGCGGCCCGTGCCTTCGATGACGTTCACAAAGCCTTCGCCCGAAGTCATGCTGCCGATGAATCCTTTGGAAGCTTTCTGCACGCTGAACTTCAGCGAGGCCTGCCTTGCGACGGCGAAGCTTCCATCCACCACCAGCTTGTCGTTGGATAGATCAATGGTTTCCAGCGGCCCTTGCGAATAGATCACCACATTGCCCTCGCCTTCCACCCGCGTCTGAAAGAAGCCTTCGCCAGAGATCAGCCCCGCAACGGCCTGATTGCGGTACACCCCCACGTCGATCGCGATGTCGGAACAGACATAGGCGCCTTTATCCAGCACCCAGGCGTCGCCACTGAGTGACATGGTGGTGTATTCGCCAAAGGTAGGCGGTCCGAAGAAGATTTCACCGGTTCCACGGTAGGTGGGCCGGAAGATAGATTCCTGGGTGACAAGCGACTTCAGAAATCCACCAGCCGTTGGCGCCTTGGACTCCAGGGTCACGTCGCCTTGCATATAGTGCAGCGCTCCGGCTTCGGCGCGGATGGTTTCGTTGTTGATGGTGGCTTTCACCATCCGCAGTCCCTGTCGCTCGATCACTTCAAACGTCGCCATGAGTTTCTCTCTAAAGGATAATCCTGGTTCGCAGCCCAGCGTACAGATTGTGTTCGCTGCGGAATGTAGAATCTTGGGTTCTTTCGCTGAAGCCGCCCATTGTATCGATCCTTTCACGGAGAAAACCATGTACGAAGACAGCGTTCAATTGATCGAGTCGCCCGATCTCGGCAACGTATCGGTCTGCGTCTACAACGAGCAAGATGGCTTGTTTGAACTCGGAGAGCGGATCCACGCCCGGTACGAACTGGCGTATATGAACGGGTACAACTGGGACGCGCTGATCCGTTTCTATGTGACCAGCCTGGACCCGGAACTGATGGAGCACGTAGACACCGATCCTGAAGCCGGCATGTTTGCTGCCTATGCAGAGTACAGCGCTGAGAATGTGGAAAGAATGAAGCGCTTTCAGCAGCACGTCCTTAAGATGGTTTCCGACGAGACAGCCTTGATGAAGCTGATCGATGCCAACTACGAAGAGATCGAGTGGGACTAATTGCCGCTTGCAGGCGCGACGTCTAGTCCATGAAAAAACCCGCATGCTGCACGTCGCAACATACGGGTTAGGCGTGGGTCTACACGGGTGCAGTGATACGTTAGATCACTGTTGAACGGTTGCTGTTAGTTCCAGCCGGAATCGTCCCAGACTTTACCATCGTCGTCTGCGGTGCGAATCCGCGACTTGGCGACAGGTTTGCGGCTGGTAACCGGAGTGGTCCGGCTGACAGGTGCGATCTCGCCGCCTTTGCTGTGCGAATACACGGCGGGAATAATGTCGCGTTGCGGCGCTTTGGCCGTGCGGTCAAACGGGTTGAACAGCACAGGCGCCTTCTTGGCTTCCGGCGCCTTGCTTGGCATGGCCGGTGCGTCGAGGTCGACAACCGGACGGATGCCTGCGGGCATCTCGGGAGCTGGCTTCACCTCAGAGGTGAATGCAGGACGGTGCGTGGCGTGTGTCGCCCAGCCGCTGCTTGCGCGAGCGGTGGTGTCGATTGGCGGCGGCACGAACTTCGGCTCAGCAGGACGCGATTCCAGCGGCGTCAGCGTGGCAGGCGATTTACGGGTGAACAGATCGCTGACGTCGGCGCCTTTCTTCAGCGTGTTGCGTTTCACGCCCGATTCAATCGGCGTCATCTCGGTCGGCGAGATCGCCGGTGGAATGTCTGCAGGTGTCGTCGTTGCAGGGCCGGGGGTGATCTGTGGCAGGTTGAACTGCGGCGCTGCGGGGCTGCCACTCTCGTAGCTAACGCCGCTGGCGCAGGTCGGGCACGAACCAGACGAAGCGGGCACACCCGTTCCGATCGGCGCTGCGTATCCGCTGCTTGTCAGTGAAGGAGCCATCGAGGCGGCGCCACTGCAGGCAGAACACGATCCGCAATTGCCACAAGCAGGCGCCGGTGATGCACACGTGGTGCACGGCGATGCACAAGTGCTACACCCGGTGCTGCCATAGCCGGCGTAACCCACTGTCGTATAAGGGGCGTAGCCTGCGGTGTACGGTGCATAGCCTGCCGTGTAGGGGCGTTCCCAGCCGAACAGGCGGGCGAAGAAACCGTTAAACGGCCGGCGCCAGCCGTAGCGGTAAGAAGTTGGTGTGTAGGCGTAGTTGGCAACGACTGGCCGGGCGCAGGTGGTGCACGGGTTGCAGGTATCGCAGCCAGGTGCGTAGTTGGTCACTTGCACGGGCGGCGCGGGATTCAACCAGTTTAAGAGGCATTGTCCGTAGACATTGCTGGACGCTGTTGCCGCAGTTGCAGCGAACGCCACGCCTGCCAGCAGGAAGCATAAAGATCGTTTAGCCATTTTGGATTCTCTCTCTCCGAACAGGGCCGCCATGTACCGGCAGCCCGATATTTTTCACCTCCCTCCCTAGATGGACCCGTTCGCTCCGCAAACGGTTGCGCGGCGCCAGCAGGGTGCGGTCCCGCGGCGCGTTTTCCTTACAGCCAATACTAGGTTACGCATGTTGCCGCGGAAAGCTAAAAGACGCTGCATCAAACGCGTTCGCCCGGTTTGCATAACGAAACTACGCACCAGGACGGATGCGTGAACCACAGCAAGATGGCCGGATAGAGAAAATGCAGGGCTGAGCGAAGAAATCTGGGGCCTATAACCCGCTTATCCGTTGCTGTTCATACAAGTCATACAGTGTGAACAACATTTCGCGGATATTTCCATTGTGCTGAATAAAGCTGTTTTTTATCGCGTCGGCAGAGATTTCACCTGGTGGGGCTGAATTGTCTGCTTGCCCTGACGGCGCCTGAAGTTGCAGCGATTCGCGATGCTGCGATAGCAGTCCTTCCACAACTTGCAGCGCCGTTTCCAGCGATGTTTCAACATGCAGCAACTGCGGAAGGTTGACGTTGCTATGCGCCGTCACCAAAAGGCCCGCCCCGCCGCGTTTCACCCAGCGCTTCAACCGCCAGCGGCGCCACCACGGAAGCTGCTCGAATCCATCGACGATCACCAGCGTCTGCGACGACCATGCCGCCCGCTGCTGCGAAGAGATTTCCAGCCGCCTTTGCCCTTGCCGCAACGTCAGCCAGCAGATCTCCCGCCCTGCCCTTTCCAGCGGCGCCCGCAGCGTATGCAGCAACGTAGACTTCCCCGCACCATGTTGCCCGGTGATCTGCCCCCACCAGCCACAATCTTGCAGACGCCGCACCAATGCGTCCGCGTCTTCGCCCGGCGGAAACAAGAATGGCGTTTTTCCAGGCCGGACAAAAGAAGTGGCAAAAGGGTTCTCAATCATCAGCCGCTCAGATCCCCGGCCGCCAGACAACCAACCATAGGCAACCTGCGACGATGGCCAGCACGACCATCAGCAGCGCGGCTAAAATCACAAACTTTTGCGGGAGAAACAATTCCAGGCGGGCAAGAATGAATAACGCCAGCACAAAAACCAGCACCGGCCCTAGCACGGGAATTCTGAGCGATGCCAGCGTCACCCCACATGCTGTGATCCAGAATAGTAGTTCCCGTAGGGAAACCCGGGGATGGTTTGTCGCGTCGTCCTGAAAGTTAGGCCGCTGCATAACTCACCCCAGGGGATGGCACAGCTAAGGAGTAAGAGAAGTGCAGGGACGCTGAAAAAGCGGATGGGACAGGATTCGAACCTGCGGAACGTTGCCGTTCAGTAGTTTTCAAAACTACCGCCTTCGACCACTCGGCCACCCATCCGGACTGAACGTCGTGGTTTCAGTTTACGGGATTGTTGGCCGGGTAAAAAGCCGGGCCCCGGCGGAAGCGTGTAAACGGCTGGGCAGTCGCCTTAACTCTTGGGGCGGGCGAAGACGACTTTACTACCTGGCACGGGAGCCCAGCCGTCCTGCTTCAGCTGGTCTGCAAGTGACTGTTCGCCACTGCGCGATTCCTCGGTCTTAAACCGGCCTGTCTGTGCCAGCGGGCCGACGAGCCCTTCAGGGGTAATCCGATGAGCTGCAAAGGTGAAGTAATACTGGGTTTTGAACCAGCCCGCTTTCTCGCTCGTCATGTTGTGATCGATCATGCAATACTCAGCGGGCGTGGCGTCCGGATTTTCGCGTGATAGAAAGGAGGTCTGCCCGCAACGCTTCCACGTCTGCCCCGCCAGGATGGTCTTCAGCGCCACCGGCACGACTGAGTCGCCTGCCGGCAGATTCGAGGGGAGCCTGGTTTCGCCCACCAGCGTCGCACCATCTGGCGAAAGAAGTTTGCACTGCAACATTGGCTGGTTGTCTGAGGGGTGATTCGCCACTCTAATTTCTAGGTACTCGATGGCCACACCATTTTCTCCGGCAGGGAATGGGTCCGCAACAAACGGACGAGCGTCCGCTGCGTGATGATTGTTCTACTGATAGAACGCGCATGCGCAACACCACTTTTCTGGAGCGGATTGGCATTGCATTCGAACCGTCAGCCAGCAACGTAATTACATTCGGTCTACGCAACGGAATCCGCTTCGTTTTCGCTCGCAGGTTCTTCGCCTTCGCGGTCGAAAGATTGAGCTTCCTGTTTCTCTGTTGCGCAATAGTCGTCACCCCACTTGGGCACATGGGCTTGCGAGGCAAGCTGGCAGATGGCGTCTTCCAGTTCCGTCATGAAGGTGCCGCGGTCACCTGTCCACGTCAGATGTTCACCCACGAAGCAGTCGCAGAAGAAGGGCACCAGGATGCCTTCGCCCCTTGGTAAGGCGCGGCCCAGGCCGTGAAGAAACACGGGCGTAATGGGAAGGTCCGGGTAGCGTTTGGCGATGTGGGCGACGCCGGTTTTGAACTCCGCCCGCACTTCCGGATCGCCGCGGCTGCCCTCGGGAAAGATGATCAGAATCTTACCTTCATCCAGTGCTTCGCAGATGCCTGCCAGCGGATCACTCCGCACGCCTTTCAGGTTTCGTTTAAGTGGAATGATGCCGATGATCTTCGTCGTAAACCAGGCCAGCAGGCGGTTCCTGAGAAAGTGATCGGCAGCCGCCACCGGCCGCACCAGGTGCAGGCGTTTCATCCCCAGCAGCGCCATCAATACAAACGCATCCAGGTGGCTATTGTGGTTGGCTACGATGATCGCGGGACCGTTCGCAGGAAGCCGCTCGCGGTTGCGGACGCTGATGCCAAGCATCAGGAACAGCACCGGGCGCACAACGATCAGGAAGAACGCGAACCGTAAAGCGTTGTTGATCATTGGCGCCCCTGGACAGACATTCGCGGGAAGAAGCTAAGCATACAAAAAGTACAGGAAGTGAAAGAACAACGGCGCAGTGAAGGTCAGGCTGTCTAAACGATCCAGCACGCCGCCGTGACCTGGCAGGGTGGTGCCAGAATCCTTCACGCCCAGGTCGCGTTTCAGTGCGGAAATAGAAACATCGCCCGCAAAGCCTGCGGCGCCGATGATCAGCCCAGCCAGTAACGAGCGTGGCAGATCTAGAATCGTCAGGAAGGGGCCAAGCACCGCGGCCAATGCGACGGTGGAACCAACGCCGCCAAGCAATCCGGCGACCGTTTTCCCGGGACTCACGCCGGGCACCACTTTGCGTCGACCCAGTGTTTTGCCCCAGCAGAACTGGGCCACGTCGTTGAACTGCGTCAGCAGCACCAGAAACAGCAACAGCCCCGGACCCGCGGCCACGCCCACAGCATCGGTGGGCCATTGCGGGGCGACACGCGCATCTTCCGCCGGGCTGAGCGCCAGCAGGAACGCCGCGTGCGAGACGCTGAACACCGTCGTCATCAGCCCCCAGTGCAGCGCGCCGAGCGCCCGCAGATAACCGCGAGTTTCGCCCGCAATCACCATCCGCAATGGCAGCAGCATGAACATGTAGACGGGAATGAACACGATGAACATGCCGTAAAACTTCGTATGCACCCAGTAATACTGCACGGGAATCGCCATAAACGCCCAGAACAGCACGCGATGATCAGCGCGGCGGGTCGGAATCAGCGAAAGAAACTCACGCAGCGCAATAAAACTGACAAACGCAAAGAAAATCACCGATGCCGTGTACCCAACCAGCATCACAAAAATGAACAGCGCCGCGATGATCCACCACGTGCGGATGCGGAGCGCAACTTCCGAAAAGTCACTCGCCGGCTTCAAACGTCGCAAGACCCAGGTTAGCAGCGTCGCCGCCGCCAGCGCGGCAATCACGCCGCCCAGCGTATACAGCACATGAAGTGACAAATGGTCAAACATCGTCCGCTTCACCGCTTTCCGCCTGCCGCCGCATCAGCCGGGCAATCTCAAGCAACCGCCTGATCGCGGTCACCAGACCGCCGGCAACAATCACAATCAGCACGCCGCCAAAGATCCCGACGCCGGTTTCTGCATGAACCGGTTGCCAGGCCGTTGGCAACACCGCACACAGCACGCAGGCCAGTGTCAGCAACGCCATCCGCTGCTGCTTCGCCATCGGTCCCATAAACACCTGCCCTACCCCGGTGCTGGCGCCGATGGCGCGAACGTATGCAACAAACACGGAAACCAGTCCGGCCAGAAGTCCAAGATCCAACCGCCCACCAACCGCCAGCCCCGCACCGATAAAGATGGCGCTGTCGGAGATGCGGTCGGGCACTTCGTTGTAAAGCTCGCCCACGGCCGAAGCTTTGCCGCCTTCAATCGCCACCATGCCATCCAGCAGGTTGGCCACCAGGCGTCCTTGCATGCACAACGCTGACGCAATCCAGCAACCACGCAGCAGCCAGTTGTTCTCTACATACGGCGTCAGCGCCAGCACGGCGCCTGCTGCCGTGGCAAAGAACACGCTGCTGACGGAGATCATATTAGGTGTGATGGATGTGGTTGCCAGCCACGCCGCCAGCGACTGGAAGAAGGTCCATTGCCGCGAGTTAAGCGGCCGGCGGCCTGCGGGTGGACCGGTCATTATTTCCACCCCATCAGGAACATGCCGGCGATCAGCAGCACCATGCCAAGTACGTTCGCTAGGCTGATCGTCGTCCCATAAGCCAGCAGCCCGATGAGCGCCGCCCAGATGAAAGTCGTTGCGTAGACCGGGTACAGCACACTAAGTTCGCCGCCCCGTTTGAACGCCGCAACAAACAGCACCATGACCGCGACGTAACACGCCACGCCTACCAGGATCCGCCAGTTCACCACGTAGCTAAGCAGCGAACTGTTCTCGAGGGCGGTCACCTGCTCTGTTCCCGACTTGTAAAGAAACTGTCCAACCGCACCGAAAAACGACGCCAGCAGAAACAGCAAAATGGAAACGATAGGTGTCTGCATGGTGATTCCTACACGCACTGAACAGCGACGCAGCGTGATCGATAACTTCCAAGCTTTCGCCGGTACAGTTTACACGGTCGCCGCGCAGCGGTGAAACTTTGCAGCGATCGTCTGCGACCGCTATCTGCAAGGTGCTTGATGCGTAAAATGAGTTGCCGTGGCAACTGCCGTTCGTTCGCATGCTAAATCTTCAAGGCCAACAGAGATGAGCGTACAAAGTCTTTTGGGAAGCATTACTTCGGTGAACACCGGGCAGCCACAGACGATGCCCGCCGACGCTCACTCGGATAAGCCCTGGACATCGGGCATCTTCAAACACGCCGTTGAAGGCCCCGTGCAGGTTTCCGCCACGGGTTGCGAGGGTGATAAAGTGGCGAACACCGTGAACCATGGCGGCGTGGATAAAGCCGTCTGCGTGTATTCGCACCTGCATTACGGGTACTGGAAGCAGCAGCTTGCCATCGAAGATTTTCCACCCGGCGCCTTTGGCGAGAACTTGACGGTCGACGGTTTCGCCGAAGGCGACATCTGCATCGGCGATACGCTACGTATCGGCGAAGTCATGGTGCAACTTTCGCAACCACGCGAACCCTGCTGGAAGCTTGCCCGCCGCTGGCAGGTGAAAGATCTGGTCCTGCAAGTGCAACAGACCGGGCATACAGGCTGGTACTTCCGCGTCCTGACACCCGGACAGATTCAAGCAGGCGATAGTATCCAGCTAATCGAGCGTCCGCATCCGCAGTGGACCGTCACGGCCGCCAATCAGGTGATGTTCGCCCGCCCGCTACACCCGGATACTGCTGCCCTGACCACGTTGCCGGAACTTTCAGAAAGCTGGCGCACCGCGCTGCAGAACCGGCTGGATCGCGAAGGCGAAACTACGCGTTGAAATTCCGCAGTAGTTTATGCCCTTTGTAGATGCAGTACGCTTCTTCCGCCGCCGGAGGACGGGGGCTGTTGGCCTGTTGCAGCCAGTGAATGTCGCTGGAATCCACCACGGCGTAACCGGCCTTGTTGTCGAAATAGGCGACCGCCGTCATCACCCGCTCTCCAAAAAACATGCCCATCAGCAGAGGATGAATGTGCGTGTAGCCCGCATCATGCAGGCGCCGCTCCATACGCGTGACTTCCAGCCGCAGAGCGTCGTTCATTGTCTCCGGGTCGATTTCGACTTCGTAAATATCTTCATGCTCTGCATGCCAGCCAGCGAACGCGGCGTAGATATCGTCGATCGGCAGCGTTGTAATGTCCGCGCGGAAGGCATGCGTCAGCGGACCGGCGATGCCAATGTTGCTGTACGAAGCATCGCCCAGATCGTAGGTGAAACGCAGCAGGAAACACTCCACCGGGTCGGTAAATCCGGGCCAGTACTGCTCACGTTGATCAAGGAGCTCCAGCGAGGTGGGCGGAACGCCAAAGCTAACAGGCTCTGAAAGCGCCAAAGCCAGTTCCGCTTCGGCCCGTGCAGGTGCAGTCTGATACTGTGACTCGATCGTGTCACTCAGTCCTAGCTCTTCGGCGAACGCCAGCACACGCAACCGCGCGACCGGCTCTGCAGCCAGGCGGGGCAGCACGTCGACCCCCTGCGGATCGCCCAGCCGCGCCAGTGCGGCGGCGGCTTCCGTACGCACCCGACGGTGTTCCAGTTCCAGCGTCGAAGTCAGCACCGGGATGGCGTCGTGATGGCCGATCAGCGCCAGCGCGTCGCAAAGTGAAACGGCGACGGGCACCGCTTCGTTCACGCTGCGCGCAATGGCGGCGGCGTCTTCGGCAGAGGTGGGCGCCTTCTGCAGATGATGCAGTTTCGCGGTGATTGCTTCCAGCAGCGTCATCAACTGCGCCGTTATGCCCGCGGCGGGATGCTGCGCGACGCGTTCGGTTCGCGTGAGATAATTCGCCAGATCAAGGATCAACGCCGCCAGCGTCAGATTTTCCAGAGCGCCTAGCAGTTGCGGAAACAGACTTGCCGGGTCATACGTAGCCGGGGCGCCGGGCGGCGTAAATAATGGCCGCATGATGCCCGCCACAACGGTCATATCGCGCGGCGGCGACTGCTGCATCAGCGTTGCCAGCAGTTGTAAATCCTCTGGTTGTCGCGAATGCGTAAGTAGGCCCAGCAGGTATTCGCGCGCAGATAGATTTTCAGGCAACTGGCGGTAAGTCGCCTCCACCTGGTCCCGCACCGGGTCGCTAAGCGGATCTTCACGCCGCATCAATTGCGAAATTACCGGCGCCAGCAACGCCGCAGCAGCGTGCGCCGGCTCGACCACGGCGGGCGTTTCGGGCAGTGCTTCCAGCAGGCTGATCGTATCGTTGTCGTCCGCCGCAGCTAGATCGCTTAACAGGTCGCGGCGGTCATCTGCAGGCAACGGGTCAGATTGATGAAGGGCGTCAAGAACACGGGTGGAAAGCGACATAGATACATTCAGCGGACGGATCGCCGGCAGGCGAAGTGAAGGGGAGGCGTACGGGCGTATATCCTTCACACTTGCCCCCAGGCAGTCAAGTTGCCAGAATCGGGAAGCCCTCCAACTCGAAGGGGCGATTCACAGGCAACCAATGAGGTCGAAAGCGTGCGATATTTCGTCGTAGCCATTCTGCTGTGCTCCTTTCTGACGGGATGTGGCGGCGCCGCCACGCTGCCGCCGTTTCAGGGGCACTGGCGGAAGTACGAAGACCCCGCCGGTCATTTTGTAAAATTCGATGGCAACGAAATCACTCTGGGCGACAAGGAAGACTCTTATAGCGGCGCGTACAGCTTTCAGGAAGCAAACGCTGAAGAACCGCTTTACGATGTCGATGTGAAAATTCCCGGCCACCAGGAGAGTTTTCAGCTGTACTACGAAGAGGACACTATCTCCTTGATCTTCGCAGGTGACGATCAGCGCAGCGGGCTGTATGAAGTCATCTTCGACGCAGATTTCAAACCGCGCGGAACGGAACTGCCATGACCGTTTCGCTGCAAGAGCGTTTCCGCGGCTGCCTGCTGGGCCTGGCTGCCGGTGATGCACTGGGAGGGCGGTTTGAGGCGCAGGACCCGGAATTCATCCGCGGCCGTTTTGATTCGGCGGATGCCCTGCTTGCCTATGTGAAGGATGAACTGTGGTACACGGATGATACGCAGATGACCATCGGCGTCGCCTCCGCGCTGATCGATGATGGCGAGATTGTCGAATCGCGGTTGTGCCAGGCATTCGTTCAGAACTACGTGCCCTCGCGTGGCTACGGACGCGGCGCACGGGCGGTGATCGAAGCAATGGAGGATAACGCGGATTACCAGGCCGTCGCTCAGCGGCACTTCCCCGGCGGATCGTACGGAAACGGCGCCGCCATGCGCGTCGCGCCTGTGGGGTTGATGTTCCGCCACGATCCGCAACGCGTACTCATTCAGGCGGAACGGTCGGCGTTGCCCACGCACCAGCACCCGCTGGGGATCGAAGGCGCCCAACTTCTGGCACTTGCCGTCGCAAGCGTATCCCGCGGGGAGTTTGATAAAGACACCTTCATCAATGACTTGTTGCAACACTGCCGGTCGGAGGCATTCCGGCTGAAATTGCAGGCGGCAGCGGAAGTTTCCGACACGGCTTCGCTTGCCGGGCTAGGCAATGGAATCGCGGCGCTGGAATCCGTGCCAACAGCAATTGCATGTTTCATGCTGTCGCCGGACTCCTACTTCACGACCATCGCCAACGCCATCTTCCTGGGCGGAGACACCGACACCATCGCCGCCATGGCAGGCGCCATCTCCGGCGCCCACCTGGGCCTCTCCGCGATACCAGAAAAATTGATCCAGCATCTCGAATCATCCCCCCAAGGCCGCGATTACCTGATGGAGTTAGCGGACCAGCTACTGGCTGCATCGGCTGACTAATGCATGCCGCGTTGTTTCAGTTCGCCGATGACAGTTTTCACGATCTGCTCCACCTGCTGCGGGTCGAAGCTGCTGGCGCCAACCGGGCAGCCGCCGATGGGTTCATCGGTGAAACCTTCTCCTGCCAGCAGGCATTGCAGTTGTGTGGTGAGCTGGTCTAAGGCGATCTGCTGCGTTGTGGATTGTGGCTGCCGGCCGTTGCCCGTTGCGATGCCGCGGAGGCGTAGTGCGGCGCGGAAGCCTTCCGGGAATTCCGAGTTGTAGAGCATTGCATCGAACAGCGTCAGCAGGCGGTACTGCAGGTCGCGGGCAGCGTCTAGATCGCGGGCGATCGTCAGGTCGTACAGACGCCGCGTGATTTCCGGCACCACGCCGCTGGTGGCGTTGGTTCCACCATCGCAGCCAATGAGCAGCATGGGCATCAGGGCGGCGTCCCAGCCGGTTAAGAAGCTGAAATCCGGCCGCGACGGGCGCACGGCGGCGATCATCCGCATCATGTGCGGCAGGTCGCCCGAAGAATCTTTGATGCCGCGGACCCGCTCGCATTCATCCGCCAGCCGCTGCACCGTGGGCAGATCGATGGGCGAAGCGAACATCGGAATGTTGTACAGCGTGACATCGACGGGCGAATTGTCCGCGATCTCTTTGAAATAAGCGTAAACGCCATCCGGGCTCAACTTGTAATAAAACGGCGCCACAATCGCCACGGCTGCCACGCCCAGTGTGCTGTAATGCTCGCAGGCCTTAATCGTTTCGCGGGTGTTCGCCTCAGCAGCGCCGGCCAGAACGGGCACGCGGCCGCGGTTCTGATCGGTAATGATCTCGATAATCCGGCGGCGTTCTTCCGCGGTGAAGCGTGTGAACTCGCCCGTTGAACCATTCGGATACAGGCCATGCACGCCGCGTTCGATTAGCCAGTCTACATACCGGCGTAGCTCGCCTTCGTTGATATCGCCATTCGCATCGACAGGGACGACGTTGGGGGTGAACACACCACGTAACTGTGAAGACATAAGCTGCAGAGTGATTGAGGTTAACGGAAGCCGGATTCAAACGGCTGATTATAGTCACCGGCTGCCAGCATTTCAGACGACTGTGCAAGCCACGTAAAACATAAGCCGAAGGTGAACTAAGGCGAAGCCCTACGTGGTTAATTTCTTTTACGAAATGTTCATATCCTTTTAACGGTTGCTTAGCTGAATCGGGACGGCGCTGCGATATGGTGCAGCGACTGGCCGGCAAATTCCGTGTCCGAATGCTGCCCCCGGTTGCTCAACGCCACGAAAGCGTGAGCCATATTCAAGTCCTGGAATTGACCGAATCTGGAGCGTAGTTCCCATGTTTTCACGCAAATCTGCGGTGAAGAATGTCCGTGGCTTCACCCTGGTGGAGCTTCTCGTTGTCATCGCCATTATTGGCGTCCTGGTGGCCCTGTTGCTGCCAGCCGTGCAGGCTGCCCGCGCCGCGGCAAGGCGGACGGAGGCGTCGAACAAGTTGAAACAGATTGGCCTGGCGACGCACAACTTTCACGACACCTTCCGCAAGCTGCCTCCTTCGGTGGTGACCGTTACCGGAGAGAAATTTAACCGTGGCTCTGCGCTGCTGTTGATTCTTCCTTACCTTGAACAGACCAACATGGCTGAAATCGCTTTTGACACAGGCGATTACTATTCCGTGTATCGCGAACCAATGCCGCCCTACATCAATCCGACGGACTGGACGAATAATGGCGAGCCAACCCTGGTGGACGGAAGCTGGGGGCAGTATGGCGTCAGCGGATTCGTGGGGAATTATCAGGCGCTGGGATACATCAGCTCTGGCGATAACAAGTCCAAAGCGATGGCTTCCGTCACCGACGGCACGAGCAACACAATTTTTTACGCTGAGAAGTATTCGCAGTGCCAGACTTCCACCAATTACTACAACATCTGGTCTTATGGCGATGCCAGCTGGTATGAGTGGAACCCCGTTTTTGCAGCCTATACAACCGGTGCGGCGTCCAAGTTTCAGGTCCGACCGACCACGGGCGACTCTTCGGCGACATGCAACCCGCAACTTGCCCAATCGCCGCGCAGTAGCGGAATTTTTGTGGGGCTAGGCGATGGCAGCGTGCGGCACTTGAGCGCCAACATTGACGCTGACAACTGGTGGGCGTACTGCACTCCAGCCGGTGGTGAGGTGCTTGAAGTTGACTGATTCAACCTCTTGCGGCTTTGGCTCTGCAAAGCACCTATCCACAAGCTGCCTCGCTCTCGCCGGATTGCTCATGTTGCTAATGGCTGGATGTTCTGGCAGCAGCGCACACGACGTGCCGGGCACTATAAAAATTGACGGCAAACCTCTAAACAGCGGCTCGATTACGTTCGTTGATTCGCAGGGAAAGAGCATTGTCGCCAATATCAACCGGGACGGAACCTTCGCCTTCAACCAGCTTGGCAAGGGCACGTTTCAGGCATCGGTCGAAGTGCCCAAGCCAAGACGCATGGCAAGCGTAAAGACCGATCCTGCCAGACCACCGCGTCCACAGCCGGTACAGATTCCTGCGCACTATTTCAAAGTCGAAAGCGCCGGGCTGAACTACACGGTTGATGACGCTACGGGCGAAATAAACATCGAGCTCTCGGGCAAAACCGCAGCCCGCTGACGGTTTTCTGCACGCAGGATTTCAACGGCGCTTTGGCTTCGGCACCTTAGCGCCTTTGACAGTCTTCTTGCGGCGGCCTTTTTTGCCTTGTGGCTTGTAGGACTCAATTTTCACATCCTCGACGGCTTCGCCGATGGATTCTTTCAGCTGCATCACATGATCGCGGATCGCGGCCGCGCGTTCGAATTCCAGGGCGGTCGCTGCGGCATGCATCTCCTGTTCCAGCTCTTTGATGTATTCCTCGGTGATGTACTGCTTCTCGTCCGTCTTGCCGACGGCTGCGTTGGCTTCGCGATGGGCGGCGGCTTCGCTTTCGATACCTGCCTGGATGTTCTTCTTGATCGTCTCCGGCGTGATGCCATGTTCTTTGTTATAGGCTTCTTGCAGCGCCCTTCGGCGACGGGTCTCTTCGATGGCCAGTTGCATCGATTCCGTCACTTTGTCGGCGTACAGAATCACCTTGGCGTTGACGTTACGGGCTGCGCGTCCGATGGTCTGAATCAGCGAGGTTTCGCTGCGTAGGAAGCCTTCTTTATCAGCATCCAGAATCGCCACCATCGACACTTCGGGCAGGTCGAGGCCTTCACGCAGCAGATTGACGCCGACCAGGCAATCGAACGAACCGCGACGCAGGTCCTGCAACAGTTCGACCCGTTCCAGCGCGTCCAGTTCGCTGTGTAGCCATTTACATTTCACGCCCTGTTCTGCCAGGTATGCGGAAAGATCTTCCGCCAGGCGTTTGGTGAGTGCGGTCACCAGCACACGCTCGCCTGCTTCGGCCCGCTCGCGGACCTGCTCCAATAGATGCGGCACCTGACCGCGTGCGGGGGAGATTTCGATAACCGGGTCCAGCAGACCGGTTGGGCGGATGATCTGTTCGATGACTTCACCCTGCGTGCGTTCCAGTTCGAAGTCGGCAGGCGTCGCCGAAACGTACACCACCTGGTTAATCATCCCCTGCCATTCTTCAAACTTAAGCGGCCGGTTATCCAGCGCGCTGGGCAGCCGGAAGCCGTGTTCGACCAGCGTCATCTTGCGGCTGCGGTCGCCGGCGTACATCGCGCGGATCTGTGGCACGGTGACATGCGATTCGTCAATGAACAGCAGGAAGTCGTCCGGGAAATAATCGTACAGCGTCTCCGGGCGTTCGCCTTCATTCCGGCCCGAAAGCATGCGGCTGTAATTCTCAACGCCGGGGCAGCGTCCGGTTTCTTCCAGCATCTCAATATCAAACCGTGTCCGGGCGGAAAGACGCTGCGCCTCGAGCAGTTTGCCCTGGCTACGCATCAGTTCCAGGCGTTCTTCCAGTTCCGCTTGAATCGACTTTACGGCAGCGGCGATGCGATCTTCGGGCATCACAAAATGCTTAGCCGGATAGATGTAAAGCTGATCCTGCTTGCTGATGGTTTCCCCGCTGACCGGGTTGATCAGCGACAGCGTCTCGACATCGTCGCCCCACAGTTCAATGCGAAAGGCGAATTCTTCGTACGCCGGCCATACTTCCACGCAGTCGCCCCGCACGCGGAAGGTGCCACGCTCGAACGAAACATCGTTGCGGGTGTACTGAATATCTATCAGCTTCATCAGCATCTGATCGCGGTCAATGGTCTGCCCCACCAGCAGCCCGACCATCATCGCCTTGTAATCTTTAGGCGAACCCAAGCCGTAGATGCTGCTGACGCTGGCCACCACAATCACATCCCGGCGGCTCACGAGCGAACTGGTGGAAGCCAGCCGCAGCCGGTCGATCTCGTCGTTAATCGACGAATCTTTCTCGATGTAAATATCCCGCTGCGGGATGTACGCTTCCGGCTGATAATAGTCGTAGTAGCTCACGAAGTACTGCACGGCGTTCCGCGGGAAGAAGCTACGGAACTCGCTATACAGCTGGGCGGCCAGCGTTTTATTGTGCGAAATCACCAGCGCAGGCTTCTGCAACTGCTGAATCACATTGGCCATGGTGAAGGTCTTACCGGAGCCAGTCACCCCCATCAGCACCTGCTCTTTGCGGCCATTCTTCAAGCCACGCACCAGGCTGGAAATCGCCTGCGGCTGGTCGCCCCCTGGGCCGAATGGTGCAGATAAATCGAATTGCAAGAGTGGCTTCCCTGTGATTGAGGTTCCCGCAGTCGTGTAGGACTCTAGACGTTTAGTGTAGTATACAAAGAGTCACCAGTGCGAGGGCCTCGCCCGGAACGAGAACGCCGCCGCGTGGAACGGATCTGCTACGCCAACCGTGCTTCACACACGCTTTTGTTGGTGTGTCCTCCTGGACAAAACTGATCCTTTTTGACTTACCAAGAGCCTTCCTGCTGTTACTCAGCCGCATTGCTGAATGTCGACAAGACAAATATTTGACGTGGTATCTGCCAGCCCGTTAGTATGGGGGGTCTTTATCTCATAGCCGATATATCAGTTTCTTTTCAGGAGTGTTTCTATGGGTCTGTATCTCATTCGCCGTAGGGGGTTTACGCTAGTTGAACTGCTTGTCGTGATTGCCATTATTGGCGTCCTGGTTGCGTTGCTGTTGCCTGCGGTTCAGGCTGCACGCGAAGCCGCCCGGCGGTCTTCCTGCAACAACAATCTGAAGCAGCTTGGGCTTGCCCTCCATAACCACCACGACACCTACGGTCAATTTCCCGCCGGTTACAGCACGCCTGCTTCCAGTACGGCCCGGTGGGGCTGGGCAGTGTATTTGATGCCCTTTATTGAAAAGAGCAACACTTTCGATACCCTATCGCCCGGGACCGTCACGCTGGATGCTGCGATTACGAACACAAATTCACTGGCAGCGATGAAAACTCCGCAGAGTAATTTCCGTTGCCCCTCGGACACGGGCCCAGACTTAAATAACCAGCGTCAGCTGGGAGGCGAAGCGCTCGCGACTTCCAACTATCTTGGCTCCAATTCAAGTGACCTGCCCGCCCGTAACGACGGTATTCCGGGAAGCAATTACGGCGCCGATGGGATTTTCTTCTTTAACAGTCAGTTAAGATTCGCGAACGTCACGGATGGCACCGCCAATACCGTTGCGATTGGTGAGCGTGCCTGGCAACTCAACCGCTCTGGCGGTGGCACGTCGAATCACTACGCAGGGAATGTCTACGGTGTTGAAGGCGACCTGGTTGTTGGCGGCTCGCCCGTGTCTACGCTCTCACTCTATTCCGTGGTGGCAGGCACGGTGCGGAAAATAAACCAGGCGACAGGCGATGCCTACGAACATGTTTCTTACAGCAGCCAGCATCCCGGTGGCGCCCAATTCGTATTTTGCGACGGCAGTGTTCACTTCATTCCAGAAACCGTTCAATTCAATACCGACAACAACCCACGTAACTCCGTACTGGAGCGGTTGATTTCACGCAACGACGGTACTCCCGTCGCCATTCCGTAAACTTTTTTCCCGATTCATGAAAGACTTCTGGTTTATGATTTTTTTTATCGGTTGTCGTAACCGGCTCTGTTTCACGACGATGGCTGTTCTGCTGGCGACGGTCGCTGCGAGTGGTTGTGGCGGCCTTGACCCCGCCGAACAGCCGTCCCTCAACCTGGTTAACGAACTGGGCGGAGAAGTACGTGTCGAAGAAGGTCACATCGTGTCGGTAAATCTTGATTCGACCGATGTGAATGACTCTCACCTGACAACGCTGAAGACGCTGCCGAAGTTGAAGTCACTTTCACTGAACTACAACAAAGGCATCACCGACGCCGTCTTCAATGCTGCTAATGAGATGGAATCGCTGGAGGAACTCAACGTTGCTGACACCGCCATCACACAAGGCGCCGCAGATAAATTCCGCAACGAGCATCCAGACATGGTTGTTTCGGGCCCTGGCATCTAGAAGGGCGCCCAACTGATTAGCGGCGCAAGTCATCGCATCCGCTCATTAAACTCCCGCACCGCCTGGGCGGGGTCTGCCGCGTTGAGCACGGCGCCGGAAACAGCGACGCGGCGGAAGCCGGTGGCGAGGACCTGGGGCAGGTTTTCTAGTGTGATGCCGCCGATGGCGCAGGTCGGACGAGCGAATGCAAAATTTCCTTTCAAAGCTGCCCAACATTTCCATAGCGGTAGCAGTTGTCGCATTGGTGGTACTGGCAATTCTAACTCCCTTAGCGTTGCTAAATTATTATCACTGGAAGGGAAATCTCGGAATTGTTGAGCAGTTGTCGGAGGAAGGTTTTGAAATTACTTACAAAGGTGAAGAAGCCAGTGAATCGCTCACAGTTCTAGATTTGCTATCCACCAAAGAAACCGTTACGGATGGGGATGTACTTAAAGTTGGCGGATTGGTAACGCAGTCCAACATGGACCACGTAGCCGCACTTTCAGGAGTGAACTCTTTATTTTTCCAGGAGGTTACCTTAAGGAAGGTCGATCCAGTTTCACTCCCAGAATGCCGTCGCATAGGGATCAGATACTGTCAAAACTCTGAATACTGCGTCCCAATCGTCGCGAGCTGCCCGGCCCTTGAGGAGCTTCTACTCTACGGAGAAGTGCACGATGAGACGCTAAAGGAATGCCTGAAGACCACAGACCTCAGATGTCTTGATTTAAGATCGGATTTCCTTACGAATGCTGGTCTACGGCGCTTAGCTTCTCAGCAGAATCTAACGAGTCTTATTGTGGATTGCCCCAAAGTAAATTCCGCAGGCTTGAAGTGGTTGGAGGGCAATCCATCCATTACCTCTATCAGCCTTCGCGGGTGCACCGTTGATGACGAATGCCTCGAACTGCTTCTCAGCATGAAATCGGTAGAGCAAATGTCTCTGTTCAGGACCAGTCTTACAGAAAGTCAATTTGCCTGGTTGTCCGAAAATGCCGAGCGGCGACAAATTCAGCTGAACGTGGAACCTAGGAAACGGGAAGACCTTAACAATTCTGCGACGCGACCTTGATAGCAACGTCGTCGATACGTGCGACGACGACGCCGCTTATTTCCGAATGCCGGAATTCAAGTAATCAAGTTTTGTAGGTTTGGCTACACTCACCCCATCAACCGCTCATTAAACTCCCGCACCACTTGGGCGGGGTCTGCTGCGTTGAGCAACGCGCCGGAGACCGCGACGCGGCGGAAGCCGGTGGCGAGGACTTGGGATAGGTTTTCTAGTGTGATGCCGCCGATGGCGAAGGCGGGGAGTGATGTGTGGTTGTTGATGTTCTGTAAGAATTCGAGCCCGGCGAACTCGCTGAACTGTTTGGTGGTGGAGGGAAAAACCGGCCCGCAGCCGATGTAGGTGGCGCCGTCCTGCAGTGATTGTTCCACCTGCTGCATGTTGTGGGTGGAAACGCCGATGTGCCGCCCTGCCCCGAGGATGACGCGGGCGTCGGCGGGCGTTAGTTCCTCCTGGCCGACGTGCACACCGTCTGCGCTGGACAGGCGGGCGAGGTCCGGCCGGTCGTTCATGATGAACCTTGTGCCGGTGTCTCTGGTAAGTTCACGCAAGCGCCGGGCGCGCTGCAGCAGCGTGCGGTCGTCGAGATGTTTGTCGCGGAGCTGAATCACGCCGGCGCCGGCTTCGATCAGTTGTTGGGCAAGTGAGGCGAACTCCGCCTCGTTCTGCCGGCCGTCAAGCAGCACCTGCAGGTGCACCCCGTCGAAGCTGCGTAGCGATGCGGCCACCGTTAGAATGCTGCGCTGCACGGTGTAGAGGCGGTAACGCAGCGGTTCGACCTGGCGGCTGATGGCGGGATCGACGGTTTTGGTGAACTCTTCAATGCACCGCAGCGCCTGTTGCGCGCGGCTGAGCGACGCGGCGGCGACATCGGCCACATCTTCCCGTTCGTACTCGGTGGCGGTGGACTGCACGGCGCCCACATCTCCATCGGCATCGCGACAGGACGCCAGCAGCGGTTGCAGCGGCTGCACGGCGGTGGTCAGGCCATGTCGTAGCTGCTTCAGCGCCGTTGTAAGGGCGCCGTCATTGAGGACAAATCTCGTGTAGTCTTCCGCAACACGCAGCCCCTCGGCGGCCCGGTTGCAGTTGGCATCGATGATTCTTAAGGCGGATGGGTTCATTCCGAAGCAGTAAATTGTGATTCAAGTGGGGCTGCAAAGGCATCGCTTTGGCACGGCATCTGCTCATTAGGTAACTGGGCGATTGAACTGCCAGTTTCGCACTGCGGGCCGCGCAGATTGCCTAAGTTGTCTGTGTGTAACGATTTGCCTTGCTGGAGATGGACTTAACGACTACAATTCCGCGATTACACCAAGGAATGGTATTCTGGCGCCCCAATTTAGTGGGGGAAGCGGAGGCTTCATGCGTGCGGCAAGATTATTGACCTGTTTATGGCCCGGGCTACCCGCTTTGTGGTGGCAAGGGGCGATGACAGGAGTTTGTGTCGCCGTAGCGTTTGCATTAGCGCTGAATGTAGCCCTGATCGTAACCTTTCTCACGCCCGAATTGCTATCGCCACTGGCGATATTAGGTGTTTGGCTGGTGGTAACTGCCTGCTGGATAATCGCGTGGGTGCGGGCGTCGCGTCGTGTGGTGCAGCATCCTGCTGGTGAACCGTCGCAACCCAAGACCAGCGAGGAAGAAGCGGTTATTGACCCGTTTCCGGCCATTCAACTGGAATACCTGCGAGGAAATCACGCCGAAGCAGCCGAAATGTTGCATCTGCATTTAAAAACGCAGCCTGCCGACGCTGATGCACACATCCTGCTTGCCACGTTGTACCGCCACAGTGAGAAATTCGACGACGCCACGCAACAGCTGAGTAAGCTCGAACAGCTTCCCAGCGGGGGCAAATGGGCGATGGAGATATACCAGGAACGTCAGTTAATTGCTGAGTTGCTGGAACTGGAAGACGAAGAAGAGGACGAAACAGACATTATTACGGGCGCCGTACAGGACCATCAGGAAGTGCCCGCCTTACCGTTCCCAGAGCAGCCGGACGGCGCGGAGCAAGACGTAGCAACGGCGGATGAGAAGCCATTAATCACGTCAGTTGCCAGCGAAAGAGCCGCTGCCGGTGAGGATGAAGCCGGTCCACCCTCTGTTAAAGCCGCGTAAGTAACCTAGAATTGGTAAATGGAATGTTCGTTAATCACAGACCAGCTGATATGCAAGCAAAAAATGACGGTCGCTGTGAAACTTTCTGTTCCATGACTTCATCGAAAGTTCAGACATTCGCCGCTTTGGCAACGTAATGGATGTTGAACTTCCGGTTTTTATTGCCGTTTTTTACCACCACATCAACTACTGACAATTGCACAACCACCCGATTGAAAATCGCCTTGGACTCCATGCTTTTTCACAACGTATGCTTAGGCAGTTGTCAGTACGACCCGCAGAACCGTTGAGATAGGATTTTTGACTTGTTGGACCTGGAATGAGGATCTTCGGATCAACACTCCGGGCGGCAGGTATTCATTAGCCATTGAGAGAGACTTCGCTGCACCCGTTTTGCAGCAGTCTGTCAGGGGGTGAGACCCGACATGTACGAACGCTTTACCGACCGCGCACGCAAAGTGATGCAGCTTGCTAATCAGGAAGCGCAGCGGTTCAACCACGAATACATCGGCACTGAGCATGTCCTGCTCGGTCTGGTGAAAGAAGGCAGCGGCGTGGCTGCCAACGTGCTGAAGAACCTGGACGTGGATCTGCGCAAGATCCGCCTCGAGGTGGAGAAGCTGGTTCAGAGTGGCCCGGAAATGGTCACCATGGGCAAGCTGCCTCAGACGCCTCGCGCTAAGAAGGTTATCGAATACTCGATGGAAGAGGCCCGCAACCTCAACCATAACTACGTTGGCACTGAGCATATTCTGCTGGGCCTCCTGCGGGAGCAGGAAGGCGTAGCGGCACAGGTGCTGATGAATCTGGGGTTAAAGCTGGACGACGTCCGCGAAGAAGTTCTCAACCTGCTCGGCCATGATATGGGCGGCGAAGGTGGCGAACGCGGTGGACGCGAATCCGGCAGCTCCGAATCGCATTCCACCAAGAGTGGCAAATCCAAGACGCCAGCGCTGGATAGCTTCGGCCGCGATCTGACGGAACTGGCCAAGCAGAAGAAGCTGGACCCCGTCATCGGCCGTCAACGCGAAATCGAACGCGCGATGGAAATCCTCTGCCGCCGCCGTAAGAACAACCCGGTTCTGCTGGGTGAATCCGGCGTTGGTAAAACCGCTATTGTCGAAGGCTTCGCGCAGCTGGTCGTTTCAGGCGATGTGCCTGATCTACTGGCTGAGAAACGCGTGGTCGTGCTCGACCTGGCGATGATGGTTGCTGGCACCAAGTACCGCGGACAGTTTGAAGAACGCATCAAAGCGGTTATGAACGAAGTCCGCCGTGCGAAGAACACCATTCTGTTCATCGACGAACTTCACACCCTGGTCGGCGCCGGCGGCGCAGAAGGCGCCATCGACGCAGCCAACGTGCTGAAACCCGCGCTCTCACGCGGCGAGATTCAGTGTATTGGCGCCACGACGCTGGATGAGTTCCGCAAGTACATCGAAAAGGATACGGCCCTGGCGCGCCGCTTCCAGGAGATCCTTGTTGAACCGACCGGCACCGAGGAAACGATTCAGATCCTCAAGGGCCTGCGTGAGCGGTTCGAAGAGCATCACCGCGTGCAGATTACCGACGACGCCGTGGCTTCGGCCGTGGAGATGAGCGGCCGGTATATCACCGCCCGCTACTTCCCCGATAAGGCCATCGATGTGATCGACGAGGCGGGCGCCCGTGTCCGTCTGCGTCAGATGACCAGGCCGCCAGATCTCAAAGACATCGACGAAGAAGTCGAACGGCTGAACAAAGGCAAGGAAGAGGCCGTTGCCAACCAGGACTTCGAAGAAGCGGCCGCCTTGCGCGATCAGGCCGATAAGTTGAAGAAGAAGAAAGAGCAGATCACCAAAGAATGGCGCGAGAAGTCTAAGCAGACGGATGGCGTTGTGGATGAAGAGGTGATTGCCGAAGTGATCTCCAAGATGACGGGTGTACCGCTGACACGTCTTTCCACGGAAGACAGCATGCGGCTGACCCAGATGGAGGAGGAACTGCACCGCAAGGTGGTCAGTCAGGACGCAGCCATCTCGGCCATCGCTAAGGCGGTCCGCCGGGCGCGCAGCGGTCTGAAAGATCCGAAGCGGCCGACCGGTAGCTTCCTGTTCGCAGGACCGACGGGCGTTGGTAAAACGCTGCTGGCCAAGGCGCTTGCTGAATTCATGTTCGGCGATGAAGACGCCCTCGTTCATATCGATATGAGCGAGTACATGGAGAAGCACAACCTCAGCCGTCTGATCGGCGCCCCTCCCGGCTACGTTGGCTACGAAGAAGGCGGCCAGCTAACCGAGAAGATCCGCCGCCGGCCGTACGCCGTGGTGCTGCTGGATGAAATCGAGAAAGCGCATCCCGACATTTACAACACGTTGCTGCAGGTCATGGAGGAAGGCCGCCTGACCGACAGCTTCGGACGGAATGTCGATTTCCGCAACACGATTCTCATCATGACCACCAACGCCGGCGCCAGCGCCATTAAGAACGAAAGTTCGATGGTGTTCACACGGCCCGACGAAGACGCTTCGCACGAAGATATGAAGCGGCGTGTGATGGATGAGATTGAACGCTTCTTCCGGCCGGAATTCCTAAACCGTCTGGACGATACGATCATCTTCCGTCACCTGACGAAGGAAGATTTGAAGACCGTCATCGATTACGAACTGGCCAAGGTCCGCAGCCGCTTGAAAGAGCAACGCGGCCTGGAATTGCAGCTCTCCGACGATGCGAAAGAATTCCTCATTAAGAAGGGTTCGAACCTCGACTACGGCGCCCGTCCGCTTCGCCGCGCGATTGAGCGTTACGTAGAAGATCCGCTCTCGGAAGAACTGCTCCGTGGCGAGTTCCAGGGTAAAAACCTGATCGACATCGGCGCCGTCCGCGACGATGAAGACAAGCTCGTACGGCTGAACTTCGAAGGCATCATGGTCGAAGCACCAGAGCCACCCGCTGAATCCGAAACCGAAACGGTCGCCGCCGCAGGCGACGGTGAAGGCGAAGGCGACAGCGGCAACAGCGAAGAATAAGCTGCTACCAAAGAGTGAAACCTCAAGCCTCCGGCCGACTGAAAAGTTGCCCGGAGGCTTTTTTTGTAGATAGGGTTTATACCACCCAATCTTCGTTAACTATTGAGCCTTCCGGCGGTTCCAGAAGCCCCAGCCGGCTGCGGCCATGCAGAATGCGGCGCAGAGCATTGGTAGCAGGTCGCCTATCTGCTGGTAGAGGCTGAAGCGGCCATCGCGGCGGACTTCCGCCAGGATGATGCTTTCCTTCATACGCGGTCCGCGTTTGACGATGCGGCCGTTGCCATCGATCGAAGCGGAGATGCCTGTGTTGGCGGCCACGACCACGGGCATGCGGTGTTCCACCGCGCGGAAGACGCTGCCTGCCAGATGATGGTCATGGGCCGCCGAACCCCAGAACCAGCCGTCGTTGGTCACGTTGACCATGGCATCGGGCGCTTCGCCCCGCTGTTGCAGTTCCAGGACCTGGCGGCGGATGACCTGCGGCATCAGGCTTTCAAAGCAGATGCTGGGCGTGAACTTCAGCCCGCCCGCGGTGAAGACGCTCGCCCGCTCGCCTGCCGTCAGCCCCATGCCCATCGGCGTGAAGCGGTAGATCCAGGGGAAGTAATCGCCCAGCGGCACATATTCGCCGAACAGGACTCGGTGATTCTTGAAATAGCGTGAGGTTATTCGCCCCTCGCCATTGATAACCAGCGCTGAGTTGTAAACCTGCAAACCGCCCGCCGGTGTTGGTTCACCCTTTTCAGGCAGACGCCAGGTCTGCGAGCCGGCCAGCATCTGCACATCGGGTGAATGCAGCAGGCGTTCCGGCTCCCAACTGGCGTAACAACCCTTGGCGTAGATCGAAAGCCGTTCGACACTTTCCAGCCGCTCACGTTGCTCTTTTGAAAGTGTCGAAGCATCTTTGACGGGCTGAGGCGTCGGCGATTCGTTCGCCGCCAGCGTATCGACGCCCGGGAACATGGACTCGGGCCAGACGATGAGATCGATATCTTCGTGAAGTTCGCGGGCGGACATCGTGAGCGCCGCGTAATCGTCGAACCGCTTTTTCCCTTCGCCAGGATCACCGTCAAACCGCGTCGGGTTACTACCCTGGATCAGCGCCACTTTCGCAACCGGTCCTTCCGGCAGCGTCTGGCTGGTCCGCCAGAAACCATAACCCAGCGTGGCCGTCAGCAGCATGGTCGCCGCCAGCAATGGCGCCCACTTCCACCGCCATGACGTCTGCCCAGGTAGCGCCATAAACAGGCACGCACTGACGGCCATCACTACCAGCGATACGCCATAAGCGCCCGCCAGATCAGCGATTTGAATCACCGTCACCCACGGCGTCTGCGACTGTCCCAGCAGAATTGCGGGCATGCCGGTGAAGAGATAACCGCGAGCCAGTTCCAGACCTGCCCAGACCACCGGCGCCGCCACGGCCAAGGGCAGCTTCATCTGGTGCACCGCGACGCGTGAGACGCCAACAAACAGCACGGGATAAACTGAAACATAAGCGGACAACGCCAGCCAGCCGAGAATACCGGCCGGGTGTGGCAGCGTCAGGAAATACAGCACCATTAACCAGTGAATGGCGGCTGCCGCGTAGATGGCCGCATAAGGTTTCCAGCCGCTTAGCTTCTTGATTGAGATGCAAGCCAACCAGCCCCACGGCGCCAGCCACGCCAGCGGCCACAGCCCCACCGGTGCAAACGCAGCCCACAACAGCAGGCCGCTGATGCAACTTAGGACAAACGGCGATTTCAGCACTGGCCGCGAAAGCCAGCCGGAAAACGGCTTTGGCTTGGATGGGGCCGTTTCAGGTTTCGCAGCCGAAGTGTTTTCGCGCTCCACCGCTTTTTGCGATTTCCGCACCGTGTGCTGCTGCTTCTTTTTCCGCTTCACGCGACGTTCGCTCCGGCGCGATGTATCTGGCGCAATACTCACAGGGATGTGTCTCCAGGATACATGACGGCGACCCCGCCTGCTGCTAACTGGTTCCCCTCGCCGCTTCGAGGAAAGGGCTAGGGTGAGGGGAGTTATAGAAAACCGGCAGTGCCTGCTGGACGGCTGTTGTTGTGCGAAAACGCGTTACAGAGATTGCCCGTCTAAAGAGCAAAGGAAAACTTCTTCCCTTCACCCAGCCCTCACCCCAGGGGGGCGAGGGAGCAGGAAGGCCGCTGACTGTGTGACGGCGACTAGCGGATGGAGCTTCTACCCGGCGTGGTTGCGGAGGTGCCTTGCGGTGTTGCTACGCGGCTGGGGCCTTGTGGCTGCGGTGCGCCTTGTTTGCTTAGATCGCGGACGATGCGTTTCCAGCCTGCCGGTGTGGCGGGGTTGAAGAACGAACGCATGAACGGGTTCAACTGGGCGATCTGGTTCGTGAACGCGTTGATCTGACGGTTCTCGAACATGATGACTGTCTTGGCGGGGTTGGTCCGCTTGTCGTAGTTGGGGTTATAGACTTCCAGCGCTTTGGGCAGGAACTCTTTTTCGTCGATCATGATCGTCAGCTTCTTGAAGTTGGCCGCATCCGCGCGACGCTTGGGCCATGCTTCCAGCCAGTATTCGCCTTTCACTCCGGGCGGTGTGACAACACGCACCCAGTAACGGGCTTTGATTACGTCCGCTTTGGCGCCGAAGAGGAAAGGAAGCGGACCGTCCACAATTGCCTTGCCTTGCATGGCGGGCGGTAGCTTGTTTTCGACCAGTTGTTTGTTGCGTTCTTCAAATTCGAAGATCGATTTGCCGTCGCACACCCAGTGCTCACCGTACTGATTCTTCCGCTCAATGTACTTGGCCGCTTCACCTGCTTTGCCGGGTGTGTGGTGCCAGATGCGTTGCACGCGGAACAGGCCTTTATCTGGCGAGGCGTATTTGATGATGCCCTTGCTGAACGTCTTGTGCGGCGCCGTACCTGTTTTCGGATCGACCCGCGGGCCGAAGACGGGATCGTATTCCCAACGCTGGAACTCGCACTGATAGTGGTTGATCTTCTGGCTTTTGAATTCCCAGAACTTCAGGATTTGATCCAGATATTTTACGTGTGCGGGAGCCAATGGCGGGAAGGGTTGCTGCATCATGGCAACACGCGCCGGCGCCTGCACGCGCTGCGCCTGTGGGTGCGGTCCCAGGGGTGCGGCGCCTGTTGGCTGCGCGCCGCCGTTTGCCGGCGCGGCTTGTCCAGGGAATTGTTCCAGCGTCTGCCCGTTGCGAGGGAACTGCGTGGGCTGCCCATTCTGCTGCGTCTGCGCCCGTGCCGTGCGTGGGAAGGTCTGCGCCTGGTTGGCGGGGAACTGCTGCGCCTGGCAGATAGAGCACAAAACAAACGCCTGCAACGCGATAACAGGCAGCAAAACCGACGTGAATACTGGTTTCATTTATCTGATTCCCACAACAAAAATCGACGGCGCCCGGCAGACCGCCAGGGGGCTGAATTCACGCACCACCCGCGCGGCGCTCCTCAATGCGCGCGGAGTGTAGCAGGAACCCCTTCCGCCTCGAATAGCGTTTTACGGGCAGAAACCGGTTTTTGATCGTCGAGAAAGGCGGGGTCGCCTTGAGAAGCTGCGCCGGTGACCGCGCAAGCGAGAATCTGCCCGTGCTATCGCTGCATGCAACGGGCGAGGACGGCCTATACCTGCTCTTTAAACGTCAGGTAGCTGAGCAGACCTAGGATGCCGGCGCAGATGGCGAACACCAGATCCATCATCATGCTGGCGCCTTTGAACGGCGCAAGCCAGATCATGTCTGCTGATACCACAAATGGCACCACCAGATCCAGGACGAAAAGTACAAGCAATAAACCTGCAATCGCCATCCCTGTAATACACAACGCCTTCGGCATTCGGATGCTTCCTCCCAGTTGCGCCCCTTTGGCATGTGTTGTAAGTCTCATCCGCGGGGTCTCGCTGGGAACTGATTAAACAAAGCGAGCGGAATCTTGATGAGCAGTGCAACTTAATTGACGGCCGCACGTTGTGCTAGTTCCGTCGCATTTTTTCCCGTTCAACGCAGTTTGATGAGCGTGGAGCGTGTCTTGTCTGTCGCCAGTATAATTCATACAAAACCCTTGTCACCTGCATAGATTACTCCCGCCCGGATTTGTTCCACTTTCCGGGAAACTCTGCCGCTGCAACCCGAATTCAAACGCCTGGGGCGTAAGTTCCGCCGCCGGTTAAACCGGGTGTGGCGAATATTCTGACCAGCCGTATCGGAAAGCATTATGTCACAACCCACCACGACTACCGGCGATACATGGGAGCAAATGAGACAGCAGGCGCCTATTACGCGGCAATATGCGTATTTCGATCACGCTGCCGTTGCGCCACTGTGTGAACCCGCACGTCAAGCCATGACGGGATGGCTTACGGAAGCAACCCAGCAGGGCGACGTCGTGTGGCCCCAATGGGCCGCAGGCGTGGAAGAAACCCGGCGGACAGCGGCCGCCATGATTGCCGCCGACCCGGAGGAAATTGCCCTGGTGCCCAATACCACGGCCGGCATCAACCTGATTGCCGAAGGATTCCCCTGGCGCGAGGGCGACAATGTGGTGGCGCCGGCCAACGAATTCCCATCCAACCTGTACCCGTGGCTCAACCTACGCATCCGCGGTGTGGAATGCCGCCAGGTTGAGGCGCCGGGTGGCTGTTTATCCATCGACGATCTGCTCGCGGCGTGTGACCAGCGGACCCGGCTTATCGCGTGTAGCTGGGTGGGCTATGCCAGTGGCTGGCGGATAGATGTCGCGGAACTGGTCGAGCGGGCTCATGCGCGGGGCGTTCTGGTGTCGCTCGATGCGATTCAGGGTCTGGGCGTGTTTCCCTTGAATGTGAAAGCGACAGGCGTGGATTTTGTGAGCGCCGATGGGCACAAATGGATGCTTGGACCCGAAGGCGCCGGAATTTTCTACACGCGGCAGGAGCATCTCAATCTGCTGAGTCCACGTCAGGTAGGCTGGAACAGTGTGCAGGGACGGTTTGACTTCGACCGCATCGATCTCTCGCTACGCGAAACCGCCGCGCGGTTCGAGGGTGGCTCTCAGAATATGGCAGGCATGCTTGCGCTGGGCGCCAGTCTGAAACTGTTAACTGATTCTGGTCTTGGCCCGGACAGATCCGCGGTGGCGGACCGGGTGCTGGAAATCACGGACCTGGCGTGTGAGGAGTTGAAGAACGCAGGAGCCAGGATCATCAGCAACCGCACTGCGGGACATAAATCTGGGATTGTGACTTTCCAGTTGCCAGGTCGCGATCCTGCTCAAGTGCGTAAACATTGTATGGATGCCGGTGTGGTGCTTAGCTGCCGGGGTGGTGGCTTAAGAATCGCCCCGCATGCTTATAACAACGCCGCAGACATTCAGCGGCTGATCGATGTGATATCGCACCATTAGTAACTGCGCATGATCCAGTCGGCGAACAGGTTGCCGGCGACGACGGCGAAGATCAGGCCGGCGGCTGTGCGGTGGCGGGGTGTTTGAAACTTCTGCTCAATCTGACGGATGACTTCGATCACGATGGCCAGACCGCCACAGGCGATTGCCGCGCCGAGCACGTCCACGATGCTTTCCAGGGTGAAGGCGCCCCGGTAGATGCAGCAGCCGCCGATAATCAGCATACCCGTGACGGCGCCTGCCAGAACGCTCCATCGGGGCTGTTGTTTCAAAGCGGACACCACTCCGCAAACAGCGCCGGCCACACCGCCTGCCATTCCCCAGCCGACTTGCATGAAAACGCTCATCGTGGTTGCGCCGATGACGCACGTAAACGCGAATGCGGCGCCGAGCAGTCCCCAGAATACAACCTGCTGCATCTGCCGCGTGATGCTGCCGATGATGGCTGCCACAACCGCCGTGGCGAGCATGACGGCTAAACCTATCCCGGCCGTACCAAGTCCGAAGCTGCGGAGATAACCCAGCACCGCTGCGAGCGCGAAGGTGGTCCACATCACCGCGGCAATGGAAAACTGGGCTGCGGGCCGTTTGGCTTCTTCGCTTGAACGCCGGGCGGATTCCCTTCTGCTATTCATTGGTTGCTCCCCGCGCTGAGTGACTCTCCCCAATGCATCTGCGCAAGGTTCTGGGAAAGCGATTCCAGACGGTCACCGTATTCGATCACATCCGCCCATTCCGCCGGCCAGGCTTCGAAACCCAGGTGTGCCCCGGCGAAGGCGCCTGCCAGACAGGCGATGGAATCGGAGTCGCCGCGTGTGACGGCGGCCCGTTGAATGGCGGCGACAGGATCTTCCGGGAACAGCAGGAAGCATAACAGCCCGGTGCCCCAGGCTTCTTCGGCCACCCAGCCGTCGCCCGTATCGATGCAAGGATCCTGCTGGCGGTTGCCGCGGATGGCGGCTTCGCGGACCCAGTTCAGCACGCGTTTACATTCGTTCCAGCCGGATAGGGCGTACGTTTCCTGCGATGAAATTTCATCATCCGTCAGCCGCTGGCCGGGAAAACGCTTCCAGAGGTCGCCCAGCCAAGTGTGCAGATACTGTTTCTCACAGTTGTTGACGAAGCCCTGCAAGTGACTGAGCAACTCACCTGGCGCGATGCCATGCGACAATGCCAGCAGCGTTTCGGTTGTGAGCGCCGATGCAGCGACTGCCGTCGGGTGCCCATGGGTGATTGCCGCCTGCAACTGTGCAAGCCCGGTGCGGGTTTCGCGCGGCGCCGCGAAGTGCATCTGCATCAGGCCGACGGGTTGCACCCGCATGTTGGCGCCGCAACCCTTTGAACCGGCCACGGTGGACTGAATCCAGGTGTTCCCTAACTGAATGTTCCGGCACGCCCGCAGGCAGGTGTTGCCCGGGGCGCGGTTGTTGTCTGGATGGTCCAGCCACTGGATGAAATGATCGCAGATATCTTCCGTGACCGCTTCTACGAATTGATGCAGTTCAACGCGGGATGTTTTGACGGCCAGCCGCTGATGGGTCTGAACAAGGGCTTCGCCCACGGCCAGCATCATCTGCGTGTCGTCAGAAACAAGCCACGGGTCGTTGTGCGGGGCGGATGGTCCGGCGGGCGGCCACCGTTTGAGTATTTCCTGCACGCCAATGAATTCGGTGGCGTAGCCCAGTGCATCGCCATAAGCGGCGCCAAAAAGTGCACCGCGGACACGACTGAGGCCGGGGCCGCTGGTCTTTGCATCGTAATTCATCGCTTGTTCCGGCGGACTAGAAATTGCGGTAGGCAGATTGAAGCTTCAACCGGTACCATCTTACAGGTAACCGCCAGTTCACGTATCAGGCGTCTGTTCTCACATCCGGAAAAGGAGGTGTTTACCTTGTTGGATATGATTATTCCTATCGCGTTTTTCGGCGGCATGATTCTGCTGGCGGTCGTAGGTATTTCTGCTTCGTATTACTTTGAAAATAAGCGTAAAGAGGCAGTCCAGAAAGTTGCGGACACGCTGGGGCTCTCGTTCTATCCCGATGGTGATCCCGCGTTGCAGTCGCAGATGACGAATTTCAATCTGTTCAATAAAGGCCGTTCACGACGGATGTACAACATGATCCACGGCGAAGCGGGCGGCGTGGACCTGGCGATTTTTGACTACAAGTATCGCACGGGTTCCGGCAAAAACAGTTCTACACACAATCAGACGGTGGTGTTCATCGGAGCGCAGGATTTGAACCTGCCGCAGTTTACCCTGTGCCCGGAGACGTTTTTCGCACGGGTTGGCGCCATCTTTGGCGTGGATGATATCGATTTCGATTCGCACCCGAAGTTCTCAGACAACTGCTATCTGACCGGCTCCGACGAAGAGGCTGTCCGCCGGACCTTCACGCCCGAAGTGCTTGAATTCTTCGAAGCGAATCCCGGCATCACCACCGATGCGTATGGCCGTGGCTTCATCTTCTATCGCGGTGGAAAACGCGAGAAGCCCGAGGTCATCCGCGATCTGATGGGCGAGGCGTTCAAACTGTATGCGATCCTCAACGATCAACCTTAAACGCGAAGTGCGAACGCCCCGGTGACGAAAGTTGTTACGCTATAACACGCGACGGCGTTAAGCCTGCTTAGCGTTTCATACTTCCAGTCACACCTCAGGAATCACATCATGCGACGCGTTTCACTTGCGTTAGGAATCTTGCTGGCATGTTTCACAACCGCCATGGCCGAAGATGGCGGCGGCGAAAAGATGCACATCTATCTGATGATCGGTCAGTCCAATATGGCTGGGCGAGCGACGATTGCCCCGGAAATGAAGGCGCCCCTGGAACGTGGTTTTCTGCTGAATACGAAAGATGAGTGGGAGCCCGCCACCAATCCGCTCAACCGCTATTCCACCATCCGCAAACAGCTTGGCATGCAGCGTCTTAGCCCGGCCTACTCATTCGCCAAGGCGATGGCGGCAGCGGATAAAGAGGTGAAAATCGGTCTGGTGGTGAATGCTAAAGGCGGCTCGCGGATTGCCCAATGGAAACGCGGCACGCCGTTCTATCAAGACGCCATCCGCAGGGTACAGGCGGCGCAGAAAACGGGCACGCTCAAAGGAGTCGTCTGGCACCAGGGAGAATCGGACGCGAACAACCCGATGTATCTGGAAGAACTCAAGCAGTTTATCGCGGACCTGCGTCGCGACCTGGGCGATGACAAACTTCCCTTTGTGGCCGGGCAGGTCAAAGACGTGGAAGCGATCAATAACTTCGTCGCTAAGCTTCCCGCCGAAGTGCCTAATACAGGCTATGCATCTTCGGAAGGTCTGAAGACGACCGACCGCTGGCACTTCGACACGGCAAGCCAGATCAAACTTGGCGAGCGGTATGCCGCGGCGATGCTTGAGCTACATAAGAAGTAATGCATGGGCAAATTAAACGGAGTCAGATTTCACGCTTTATCTGAAGGACGGAACACTAACCCGAAGCGCGAGCGAGGGGCGCCCGAGTTTGGAGCGAATGGCCCGACGGGACAATGGTCGATCTCAGGCGAGGTTGCCAAAACCCCTTGTTTCTGCGTTAAGTCAAACGCCCCTCGAAACTATGAAGGAAGCCTCCGTCGGTCTTAAAGTGGAAGTTAGCAGATTCTTTCACTTGACCTTGGGAGGCTTCCAGGATGTTTTACGTTGGATTAGATGTTCATGCAAAGTTTGTAGCGGTATGTGTGCTCGACGATCAAGGGAAAAAGCAGCGGGAAGTGAAGCTGGGGCCGGTGACGGAACTGCTGCATTTCCTGAAGTCGCTCGACCAGCCGTTTCATGTGGCTTACGAAGCCAGCTGCGGTTATGGCGAGTATTTCAACCTGCTGTCTCCGCTGGCCGAATCGGTCACGGTGGCGCACCCGGCGCAGTTGCACGCGATCTTCAAATCCAGCAGGAAGAACGACCGCAACGACGCCCACATGCTGGCCCGGCTGCTGCTGGTGGAAATGCTTCCGCGGGTGCATGTACCCAGCAACGAAGTGCGGGCCTGGCGGGAGATGATCGTGTTCCGCACCCGCACGGTCGAAAAACGCACCCGGGCCAAGAATGGTCTGCGTGCACTGTTGCGGACACTGCTGATCCAGGCGCCGAAAAGTCTGTGGACGCGCAAGGGCGTCGCCTGGCTGAAAGCCCTCGAGTTCGCCAGTCCGATGCACGCGATCAAACGCGACTTACTCTTACAGGAGATCGACGATCTGAACCGTTCCATCCGGCGGATCGAAAAAGAGCTGGAAGCCTTCGCCAGCGGGAGTCCGGCTGTTGCGCTGCTGCGGACCATCCCCGGCGTTGGCATCCGCACGGCCGAAGCGGTGGCTGCGTTTATCGACGATCCGCAGCGGTTCGGCAACGCGAAGCAGATTGGTGCGTACTTCGGCCTGGTGCCCCGGCAGGATCAATCGGGTTCGACCAACCGGCTGGGACACATCACCCGCGAAGGGCCCAGCGTGGTCCGCAAAATGCTGGTCGAAGCGGTGTGGCAGGCCGTGCGTCGTTCGCCCACGGTCGCCGCCTACCGCCAGCGTATCCGCCGCGACGACGCGGCGCGGGGCAAGATCGCCACGGTCGCCACGGCGCACTATCTGTGCCGCGTGATGTGGGCGATGCTCAAGAACCAGACCGTCTGGCAGGAGAGTGGACTCGCCGCCTAAGCTCGCTCCGGCCTCACCCGCAAAGACCCGGGCGGCGTCTTCTCTGGAGACCTGTCGCACTCGCAGCCGTTGTGAGCGAGCGACGACCGGCTCCGGCGAAGACCCGCCCTACCCGTTCACTTAAAAACTTCGACAACTAGCACGTAAGTGCAGCGTAACCAGTAGAATCAACCACTTCCTTCAAGGCTGAAAGCGGAATAAGTCGCACCCTGAAGCGCGAGCTGGCGCCACGACGCCGACCCTCGAATAGGGGCGACCGAAATATGTTTTATGGCGCGCCGTAAACGGATGACGCCGGATGGACGCTTGGATTCCGCAATCAACCGCTTTCTGACTTGACGGAGGATTCCTCATGGACGCTCGCGCTTCGGGTTAATTTGCGATGCAAAATGTTTACGTAGATACCAATGCCCGACGGGCATGTTTCGGTCTGAAAGCTACTCGTCAGTCACGCAGCCTTCAGAGGCGTTCTTCACGTTCTTGATGTACTTGTAGAGCGTGCCGCGGGTGAATTTATACGGCGGTTGCTTCCAGGCTGCTTTTCGGGCGGCGAATTCTTCGTCGCTGATTTCGGCGTTGATCTGCCGGGTTTCAGCGTCGATGGTGATCTTGTCGCCTGTCTTCACCAGGGCAATCGGGCCGCCTTCCTGCGCCTCGGGTGTAACGTGGCCGATGATGAAACCGTGACTGCCGCCAGAAAAGCGGCCGTCGGTCATCAGCGCGACTTTATCGCCCAGACCGGCGCCCATAATGGCCGATGTGGGCGTGAGCATTTCGGGCATGCCGGGGCCGCCTTTGGGGCCTTCGTAGCGGATGATAATCACATCGCCATCGTTGATGCGTTTCTCTTCCAGTGCCTTGAGCATATCCTCTTCAGAATCGAAGACGTTGGCCGTGCCGCTGAACTGCAGGCCTTCTTTGCCGGTGATCTTCGCGACGGCGCCGGCGGGCGCCAGGTTGCCCTTCATAATCTGAATATGGCCCGTCTTCTTGATCGGGTTGTCCAGCGGACGGATCACGTCCTGGTTTTCATCCAGCGGCGGCAGCGTGCCCAGATTCTCTGCCACGGTCTTACCGGTCACGGTGATGCAGTCGCCGTGCAGGAAACCTTCTTCCAGCAGCATCTTCATTACAGCCGGTGTGCCGCCCACGTTGTGCAGATCTTCTTCCACATAGCGGCCGCTGGGCTTCAGGTCGCCGATGAAAGGCACGCGGTCGCTGATCTTCTGGAAGTCTTCGATATCCAGCGGCACATCCACGCTGCGGGCCATCGCCAGCAGGTGCAGCACCGCATTGGTGGAGCCGCCTAACGCCATCACCACGACCATCGCGTTTTCAAACGCCTCGCGCGTCATAATCTTGCGGGGCGTGATGTCGTTTTCCAGCAGATGAAGAATTGCCTGGCCGGCTTGTTTACATTCTTCGATCTTTTTCGGATCAACGGCTGGTGTGGAGGAGCTGTAGGGTAGGCTCATGCCCATCGCTTCAATGGCGGACGCCATCGTATTGGCGGTATACATGCCGCCGCAGGCGCCGGCGCCGGGGCAACTGCGTTTGACAATTTCTTTGCGGGTGTCTTCGTCAATTGATCCGGCTAGGTACTGCCCGTAACACTGGAAGGCGGAAACAATGTCCAGCGGCTGGCCGTCGAGTTCGCCCGGTTTAATCGTGCCGCCGTAGACCATAATGGCGGGCCGGTTAAGCCGCCCCATGGCGATCAGGCAGCCCGGCATGTTTTTGTCGCAGCCCGGCAGCGCGATCAGCCCGTCGTACCACTGGCCGCCCATGATGGTTTCGATAGAGTCGGCAATCAGGTCGCGCGATTGCAGCGAGTAGCTCATGCCGTCGGTGCCCATCGAGATACCGTCGGAAACGCCGATAGTGTTGAACCGCATGCCGACCAGCCCGGCGCCGGTGACGCCCGTCTTCACTTCATTTGCCAGATCTAGCAGATGCATGTTGCAGGTGTTGCCTTCGTACCAGACGCTGGCGATGCCGACCTGCGCTTTGTTCATGTCTTCTTCAGACATACCGGTGCCATATAGCATCGCCTGCGAGGCGCCCTGGCTCTTGGGTTGCGTGATGTGACGGCTGTACTTATTCAGTCCGGTCATGCGAAATTCCTAACAACATGGGTGCAAAAAGGTTTGATCGACGCGCGGCCCGCCTGCGGGGCTGACAATGTAAATGTTTGAAGGGTTCACATTTTATGCGTGGATAGTCCTGGTGCCTATACGCCGCCCGGCGATGCCGGTATGCTCGGCCAGATGGAAACCATTCACGGCAGTATTTACGACTATCCGCGGTATTACGACGTGGTTTACGGCTCTGACTGGAAGGCCGAAACCGCGTTTCTACGCCAATGTTTTGAACTGCACAGCCAGTTGCAGGACGAAAATGGCGCCCCCCGCCCCGTGCAGTCAGTTTTTGAACCAGCCTGCGGAACCGGGCGACTGTTGTACCGGCTGGCCCCAGGCGGATTGCGGCTTTCCGGTCTGGATCTGAATGAGAAGGCCGTCGAATTCTGCAACAAGCGGTTGCGGAAGATCGAAGCCGATGGCGAAGCGTTCACCGGGGATATGACAGACTTCACGCTGCCGGAACCGGCCGACGCGGCATTCAACACTATCAATAGTTTCCGTCATTTGCTGACGGATCAGGCGGCCGCCGCACATCTAAGCTGTATGGCTGCGGCACTGGCGCCGGGCGGATTGTATATGCTGGGGCTGCATCTTACGCCGCTGGACTGCGCCCCTTCAGAAGAAGAAGGCTGGTCGTCGCGCCGCGGGCAACTGACGGTGAACACCAGCATGTGGCTCAAACGCCGCGACAAGCCCAACCGGCTGGAAGAATTCTATATCCGTTTTGATGTCTACACGCCCACAAAAAGTTTCCGCATCGACGACGCACTTAGTTTCCGCACATACACGGCAGCCGAGATGCACCAGCTGATCGAAGGCGAGCCGCGATTCGAAATTGCCGCCGTGTACGACTTCGCTTACGACACCAGCGAGGAAATTGACATCGACGGTAGCACGGAAGACATCGTGTATGTGCTGCGCAAGAAGAGGTGACAATGGACAACGCCTTGCAGCAACTACACGCAGTGCTCCGCGAAATCTGGCAATCTTATCAGGATGCTGGCCCCGGCAACCTGGATCAGAACTTGCTGGCGCCGCTGGAAGAAGCCACTCCCGGCGCGCTCGACGCTGCACGGGACAATGCTGAGTTGACGGCTGCGATCAACACCGCCGTTGATCTGGCGGAGCGGTGTGTGAAGCACAGTCAGGGGCTTTGCTTTGTAACGGGCGAAGCAGGACTGCTGCCGCGGAAAGATCTGCATGAGAAGATGGAAACTGCATTGAGCGTCATTCAACAGGCAAGCTTATAACCTTAGGAACTCAGCTTTGAATCCGCCCGCGTTAACGCTTTCTGAATTTCCCGTCAGCATCACGCTGCCCGTGCTATGGGGTGACCAGGACGCCATCGGGCATGTGAACAATACTACCTTCATCCGCTGGTTCGAGTCGGTGCGGATCGCTTACCTGGAACACATCGGCGCGATGGAGGCAGGCGAACGGATCGGCGTGATGAACGAAGATCCAACGGGGCCGATCCTGGCTGCCGTGAACTGCAACTTCCGCCAGCAGGTGAAATATCCCGCCCAGGTCACCATTGCCGCCCGCGTTGCCACACTGGGCCGCACAAGTGTGACCATGCAACATGCGGTTTTTGATGCGGACCGTCCGAAGCAGCCTGTCGCCGATGGCGAGTCGGTGGTCGTGATGTTTAATTACGAAACCAACCGCCCCGTGCGTCTACCGCCGGAACTCATCAGCCGCATCAAGCAGTTACAGCCAGAACTGTGACGAGACTGTGTCACAGTCGTTTTCCTGGCAAGTGACCGCTATTTCTCAAGTGCGAAATCGCGCGTTCCACCGCTGCTTTCAACCGTAATGTTCAACGTGCTGCGTGCGTTGTACTTCTCGGGGATGTAAGCTTCGATTTCCGGCTTCTCAACCCCTGGGTTCGAGCGGTCCATTCTGCCGGTTTCACGGAAGGCGGTGATCCGTACGGTCTTATTGCCCGGCGCCACGGTGACGTTATAGCTGCCGTCAACAATGGCGCCGGCGCCCGACTTGGTATCACCAGAAGGGTCCGTGAACACGATCTGCCCTTCCTTCACGGGCTGTCCTTCGTACGTAACGGCGCCCGTCATGGGCACAGCATTATCGAAGTTGCAGCCAGCGAGAACCGGCAGGCAGAGAGTAAGTAGCAGTAAACCTGTACGACACAACGTTTTCATGCAGTTAGATCCTGGTGTTGCCCTTGTTCAATGAACGAAGGGCATTGATGCTAAATTCGTCCTATGGCAAGTCGTGTATCGCGGACTAGTCTTGCGTGACTTCGCCGCCCTGAACGGTGGACATTGCCTGGTAGACAAGCAGGTTGATGGTGTCAGGCACAAATTTCACACTGCCATCGACATTTGCGGCCTGGACGCCGCCGGGGTGGTAACTGCGCGCCAGCACCCGGAGGGTGTCGCTTGTGCCGATAGAAACGCACGGAGATTTCGGGAAGGTCGTGCTCTTACATTCGTAGACCTGATCAGAAACTGCGCTGTTGGGCGCTTCCACGGTAGTAAAGCCGTAACCGCCCCAGCGGGAGCCGCCCCAGTAGCCGCCGCCGCCGCCCCAACCGCCGGTGGCGTCGCCGCGGATGATGACTTCGCTGAATGCTAACGTGTTGGATGTGCCGTCCGTGACGGTTGCGAAGCGGGTCTTCGAATCGCGGTAGAAAAGACCACGGAGCGGTCCTACCGAAAGCATGTAATCATTGCCGGTGCAGCCGACATAGTTGCCCTGAAAGCCGGCGCCGCCTGCGCGAACGCCGCCGCTGGCGCCGAGGGCCGGGCTGGTTCCATCCGAGGGGCACATCAGCGACGGAACGGGAGTATCCTTCACCGCGCCAGGCACATCCATGATCCATTCAACATTCGTCGCTTTCACCTGATCCGCCATATTCGTCTGCTCCAGGAAGGGCAGAACGCCCTGCATCCAGCAGCTACGTTTCTTGTAAGCGTCAAGTTCGCTGAACCCGTAGGGAAACTCTCTATAAGTGTCATGGTAGTTGTGAAGTGCGAGGCCCAACTGCTTCATATTGTTGCCGCAGCTAGACCGGCGTGCGGCTTCGCGTGCAGCTTGCACGGCTGGAAGTAAGAGTGCGACTAATACACCGATAATGGCAATCACAACAAGCAACTCAACCAGTGTGAAGGCGGAACGGAGATTCCTTCTTACGGACATTCTGCAAACGGCTCCTGCCTGACAAACTCGCCAGGCCAAAAAATGGGGTGAAAAATACGATGAAAGAAAAATGAAACCATGCGTCTTAATGAACAGGATGGCGCGAGATAGGCGGATGCCTCACAGATGAATAACGGACCGAACCTGCTCGTATCTGGATCGCTCTAAGCCCTCAGTAGCAACAGGCGTGCCCTTCGCAGATATTCGCGTCATTTCGTTCCAGAACGTGGCATTCTGAGGTTTCTCACAGCAACGGAATTGGGCGGCCTTGCCACAAAAAGATGCACTCCGGTCCGCGACTCCATTCCTCTGGCGAATCCGGGTGTGGCCTAAACGAGGGGGCAGTCGTTTTGTGACTCAGGTGTGTCACATGACTGGTAATTTATGTAGCTGCTGGTGTGCGGAAACTAAGCAAGGCGGTAGAATCCACAACATTCGCAACCAGCAACTTGCGATAACAACGACGTGCTTTCAGCGTGGTCGAAAGAAAGTAATCAAAGTGATCGAAATTGACGGATCGGCAGGGGAAGGCGGCGGGCAGGTTGTCCGCACTTCGCTGGCGTTATCATTAGTCACGGGCACACCCTTCGTTATCCGCAACGTCCGCGGGAAGCGGAAGAAGCCGGGGCTGCGCAATCAGCACGTAACCGCCGCGCGGGCGGCAGCGGAGGTTGGCGAGGCAACGCTGGCAGGCGACGAGCCAGGCTCGAACCTGCTGGAGTTTCATCCGCAGACCATCAAGCCTGGGGAATACAATTTCTCCATCGGTACGGCAGGCAGCACTTGCCTGGTGGTGCAGACGGTGCTGCCAGCGCTGCTGACGGCCGGTACGCCCTCGACCATTGATATCGAAGGCGGCACGCATAATCCGATGGCGCCGGTGTTTGAATATCTGGACCGCGTGTATCTGCCGTTGCTGCAACGTATGGGCGTGCAGACCTATGCAAAACTGCACCGGCACGGGCTGTACCCCAAGGGCGGCGGCAGTGCGGAATTCAAAATCACACCAGCCTCAGACATGCAGGGCTTTGATCTGATGGATCGCGGCGCCGAGGGGCAGCACCGGGTGCAAGCCGTGGTGGCGAACCTGCCGGAGCATATCGCACAGCGCGAATGCGACACCATCTTGCGGCTGGCGAACTGGCAGCCCTCGCAGGCGGAAACATGTGAAGTCGAGGCTGACAGCCCCGGCAACATCCTGCTGATCGAGTTCAACTTTGAACACGTCACGGAACTGTTTACCGCACTGGGTGAACGCCGTGTGAAGGCCGAAGATGTCGCCAAACGCATCTGGCGGCAGGCCAGCCGTTATCTAAAATCAGGCGTGGCCGTGGGCGAGCATCTGGCCGATCAACTGATGCTTCCGCTGGCTATCGCAGCATCGCGTGGCGGCAAGGGCGGAAAGTATTGCACGGGCAAATTGTCGCTGCACGCCGTGACGCAGGCGGACATCATCGGGCGGTTTCTCGATGTGCCCATTAGCGTCGAAGAGGATGGCGATAGCACGATTGTCAGCGTTGCCCCTTAGACACGGCTGCTGAATTCAGCAAACACCTTCGCACGGAGCACCAGAGATGATTACGAAAATTACCGGCAAGCTGATGGGCGTCACGGACGATCACGCCACCCTTGGCATCGACGCGTTTGAATATCAGGTGCTCATCCCGGAATTCGCCCGCCGGCAGTTGCAGACCCGTGTGGGCGAAAAGGTAAGTCTACACACGCAGCAGTATCTGGAAGGCAATCCCGCACAGGGCCGCTTGACGCCCCGCATTGTCGGTTTCTTGAGTCCGATTGAACGCGAGTTCTTCGACCTGTTCTGTTCGGTCGACGGCCTTGGCGCCCGCAAAGCGCTGCGGGCCATGGTGCGGCCCGTTCAGGAAGTGGCGCAACTGATTGAATCGCAGGACGCCAAAGGTCTCACCGCCCTGCCCGGCATCGGCGCCGCAACCGCCGATCGCATCGTGGCGAAACTCCGCCGCCGGATGCCACGCTTCGCCCTACTGGTGACGGAGAAGACCGCCACGGAAAGCGAAACCAGCCGCGATGTGGTCCAGGACACCTATCAGGTGCTATGCAACCTGGGCCACAGCGAAACCGAAGCCCGCAAACTTCTGGACGGCGCCCTGGCATCTAAGAAGAAATTCAAAGATGTCGAAGCGATGCTGACGGCCGTGTATCAACAGTCGCGCAGCGAATAGTCTACTACCGCTGCGGCTGCCGCGCGAGGTTGTAGCGGCTTGAATCGATCCGCGGCTGTAGGGCGAGTGACGCCCGGTGCCGTGGATTGATGGACAGCGCCTGCTGCAGCGCGACTTGTGCGTTGAGCGGATCGCCGGAAAGCAGTTGTGCTTCGCTAAGCTGATACAGCGCTTCGGCACTGTCGGGTTGACGCTTGGCGACAATCATCAGCGTCTGCACGGCGTTTTCATAACGGCCTAGCCGCTTGTAGGCGGCGCCAAGCTGGGCCAGGACTTCGGTCGGTTGCTCGCCCGGCGGATAATTTTCCTGCAGGCGTTGCAGTGTCGCCAGCATGCGTTGCGGCCGGTCTGACTGACGGTAGATGCTGGCGACGGCAAGTTGCACGTCCGGCAGATGCGGCTGATAACTAAGAGCGCGGTGGAAGTTGGCCAGCGCCGCGTCGTCTTCGCCCATACGCTGATGCACCTTGCCCAACAACGCCCACGCGCCGGGCAGCTTCTGATCGACGGCAATCGCCTTTTCGCCCCAGTACCGGGCGCCGGCTAGATCTCCGGCGGCCAGATACATGTCGCCGAGGCGGACCTGCATCGGCGCGGCGCCGCCCGAAAGTGTGACCGCTTTTTCAAGGTGCTCAATGGCGCCCAGCCGGTCACCGCGCCGCCACAGCACTTCGGCATACATCGAGTGGGCGCGTTCGTCGGCGTTGTAAACTTGGATCGCTTCGGTAAACAGCTGTTCCGCTTCGTCCCATTTGTCCTGCCTGATGGATTCTTCGCCGCGGATCGTCAACTGCCGGGCGGACACCACATTACTTTCCGCCGCGCCACGACCGCGCATCAGCGAACAGCCAGACGACGCCAGCAGCAATCCGGCCGCAATCAGCAGCCAGCAGCCCGTCCGAAAGTGCGAAACGGCAGTGGATTCAGGAGTTAGCAATCTCGTCATTCTTTCTGAATGTCTGCGCATAGCATCTGCGCGGCGGGAGAGTACCAGGGCCGGCGAAATCTGGCAACGCCGGCCTGACTGGAAAAGCGGAACGGCCTGAACGCTGCATGGCCTTGCCTGCCTGCTATGATGCCGGTTGTTACTTCCAGACAACGATCAATCTGATTAACCGCCCATCAACTTCTAACAGAATTGCGTGTTATGGACCGTGAAGCACTGCAAGCCGCGTTGCTTGCCAAAGACCCTTATCTGTGGGTGGATGAAGTCGTTAGTATCGACGATGACCAGATTCACGCCCGCAAATATCTGGACCCTGAACTGGAACTGTTTAAGGCTCACTACACCGATTTCCCGCTGTTTCCCGGCGCCTTACAGTGTGAAGCTGCCTTCCAGGCATCAGCGGTGCTGATCGCCCGCACGCAACCCACGGAAGAAGGCAAGCTGCCCGTCATCGCGCGTGTGCGGAATGTGAAGTTCCGCCGGATGGTACGGCCCGGTGAAACGATTGATATTGTTGTGAAGCGTCGCGACATCTTCCGTCAGGCCATTACCTGCCACGGTCGGATATCGGTCAACGGAGAAACCACGACCGAACTGACATTTGTCGCCACCGAAGCGGCGCTCGATTCGCAACCGGCTGCCGTCACAGCCGCGCAGTAGTTTTCTTACGGCGATTCAACAGGAGAGTCCGCTGCCGCTATGCCCGAAGGTCATACTATCCACCGCGTCGCCCGCGACCATAGCGGCCGGTACGAAGGTCCGCTACAAGTCAGTTCGCCCCAGGGCCGGTTTGCAGAAGGCGCCAGAGCGCTGGATGGGCAGGAACTGGAGAAGGTGGAAGCATACGGCAAGCACCTATTCTACTGGTGGAGCGGTGCGCAGGTGTTGCACGTACATCTGGGTCTGTACGGCAAATTCCGCAACCACAAATCACCTCCGCCAGAGCCACGCGGCGCCGTGCGTTTGCGCGTGGTTGGTGAGTCACACGCCTTCGACCTGAACGGCCCCAACACATGCGAGCTGCTCACACCCGCTGGACGCAACAAAATCACTGACCGCCTGGGCGCCGATCCTTTGCGTAAAGATGCGGATGTGGAGAAAGCCTGGACCCGTATCAGCCGCAGCCGCGCCGCCATTGGCAAACTGCTGCTGGATCAGTCGGTGATCGCCGGCGCCGGGAACATCTACCGGGCGGAAGTGCTGTTTGTGTGCGGGATCGATCCAGAACGGGCAGGCAATACGCTGACCCGCGACGAATTCGGCGCCGTCTGGCAGAACCTGGTCGAGATGCTCCGCATCGGCGTCCGCTACAACCGCATCATCACCGCAGACCCCAGCGACACCGGCAAACCCCGCAGCCGCATGAACCGCTCGGAACGCGTGCTGTGCTATAAAAAGGAAACCTGCCCCAGGTGCGAGGCGGAAATCAAATCATGGGACCTGGGCGCCAGGACTATGTACGCGTGCACGAAGTGTCAGACGTGAGAATCGTCACACAATCAGCATCGCGTCGCCGTAGCTGTAAAACCTGTAGCCTTCTTCTACGGCGGTTGCGTAGGCTTCCTGGATAAGTTCGTCGCCGCCGAAGGTTCTTACCAGCACCAGCAGCGTGCTGCGGGGAAGGTGGAAGTTGGTAAGGAGTTTGTCGACGGCGTGGAACTGGTAGGGCGGGCGGATGAACAGATCGGTGTCGCCCTGGTAGGGTTGCAGAATGCCGTTGCGGGCGGCGGTTTCCAGAGAGCGGACGGCGGTGGTGCCCACGGCGACGATGCTGCCGCCAGCGGCGCGGGCGGCATTCAGTTTTTTAACCGTGGCGGCCGGTACGTCCATCCACTCGCTGTGCATTGTGTGCTCATCAAGTGTCGGCGCGGTGACCGGGCGGAAGGTGCCAATGCCTACGTGCAGCGTGACGGTGCAGGCCGTGGTTCCGCGACGCTGTATCTTTTCGAGCAGTTCTCTGGTGAAGTGCAGACCCGCGGTCGGCGCCGCGACCGCGCCGGCGTTGCGGGCGAAGACGGTCTGATAGGTTTCAAAGTCGTTATCCACCATCTCGCCATCGCGGATGTAATGTGGCAGCGGCACGCGGCCGACACGTTGTAAGAGTTCCATCGGCGCCTCGCCCGACTCTGGCCGGGCGGCCCATTCGCCGTTGTCTAACCGGGTGACCAGGTGCAGCAGGATGTCGTTGCGGCCCTCGCGGTCTTGCAGCGTGATGGTTTCGCCCGGTTGAATTTTTCCGCGTGTGCGGCCCAGCATGCGCAGGTTGCCTTCGCCATCGTCAGCCAGAAACAATCCGTTCCACCGTCCGCCGGTTTTGGTGCGGAAGCCGGTCAGCCGGGCGGGCACCACCCGCGTATCGTTCAGCGTCAGGCAATCGCCGGGGAGCAGGATGGAAGGAAGATCGAAAATGTTGGCGTGCTCGATCGTGCCCTTCTGACGGTCCACCACCATCAACCTCGCATCGGTGCGGCGCACCAGCGGTTCCTGCGCGATGAGTTCTTTGGGCAGCGGGTAGTCGTATGCGGCGAGTTCGTCCATGATGCGTCAGACCTTAGTTCGCTTCCGTGTTCGCTTTGTCATCCGTGGCAGCTTCTTTCTTTACGGACCCGGCGGATGCAAAAGCCTCGAGAGCGTCCGGGTGCGAAGCTGGCGTTAAACGCGAGAGATCGTCATCCTGCAAGGTTCCGGCGAATAGCTTATCGGCGACCGAAATTTCCTGCGGATGTAAAAACTTGCTGACGGGCATAATCGGCGGGTCACGGTCGAATTCCAGCAGCAGACTAGCATGCATCTCACGCCATAACGAGAGGATGGCATCTTGCGTAAGACGGCACTGTTCTGGTTCTAGTTTCCGCTCCCAGCCCATCCATTCCACAATTTCTAAGATGTCTTTCAAGTTTTCGTAAGGGTACAGCCCTTTGGTAGTGCCAGGTTTGGGCACGTTGTCAAAAACACCACGCAGCGAATCAATGGCGGTGGAAAGATCTGTCCGCGTCTTCAAAAAGGCGTCCACTGTCCGCTCTGGCGCCCGTGCGAAGGCAATGGCGGTATGCACCGCGGGAATAAGCTGCCCCCACAGATCGCGTAGCGATTGCAGGTAACTGCTCCGCTGCTGAAAAACGCTACCCAGATAAGCGGCCGGGAAGGCGATCGCCAGTGGAATCAGGTCTTTATAGAAGTTGTAGTAGCTCGGCAGAAAGACATACAGCGCCAGACCGGCGCCGGCGTAAAGCAGCAAGGCAATCAGCGTCAGCCAGACGCGGGCCATCATGTGTCTGCGTGTCATCGTAGCGACCGGTCGTTGAGGAAAGTTGAAACGCGTGGGCAGAGCCTATTGAACGCGCCCGCGCGGGCATCGTCAACACGCCGCCGGGCAGACCAACCGCTGCAAGCGGCATAATCGTACCCCGCATGATGCCGTCGCAGGATGGTTGCGTTTTTTCTACACGGCGTAACTGTGACCTATGTTTCTGGAAGAACGCCTCTATTGGCCGCGATAGCGCACGCGTGCGCGACGCCCGTTAACCCCATAAACCGTTGCTACAGGAATCCGGCGCGATGAAAAGCTTCCCCCAGGGCCGCACCGCAGAATCTGCCAAGGCGCAGGAATTTGAAACACTTAAGCGTAAGATTCACGGCAAACTTGTCGATAAGCTGGATCTTTCCAAAGTTGGCGACCTCGAAGGCGATGTCCTCCGCCGCGAAATCCGCATGGTGGTGGAACATCTCTGTGATACCGAAGAAACCTTCCTCAACCGTAACGAACGCGAGCGGCTGATCGAGGAAGTTCTGGACGAAACGTTCGGCCTCGGTCCGCTGGAACTGCTGCTCAAAGACCCTTCGATCAGCGATATTCTGATCAACGGCCCCAAGAGCATCTACTGCGAACGTCGCGGCAAGATGGAACGCACCACGGTGGAGTTCCGCGATAACGCCCACCTGCTGCAGATCATTGACCGCATTGTGTCGAAGGTTGGCCGGCGTGTGGACGAAACATGCCCGATGGTGGACGCCCGCCTGACGGATGGCTCGCGTGTGAATGCGATCATTCCGCCACTGGCGCTCGATGGCGCCGCAGTTTCGATCCGGCGTTTTGGTTCTAATCCGCTGAAGCTGGAAGATCTGCTGAACTACAAAGCCTTCACCCCTGAAATGGTGATGCTGCTTGAAGGCGCCATGAAGGCGCGGTTGAACATTATTATTTCGGGCGGTACTGGCTCCGGTAAGACGACGCTGCTGAACACGCTTTCGAGCTTTATTAGCAACTCCGACCGTATCGTCACGATTGAAGACGCGGCGGAACTTCAGTTGCAGCAGGACCATGTTGTCCGTCTGGAAACACGGCCGGCGAATATCGAAGGCAAAGGCGCCATCACGGCGACGGACCTGGTCCGCAACGCCCTGCGTATGCGGCCTGAACGCATCATCATTGGCGAATGCCGTGGACCTGAAACCCTGGACATGTTGCAGGCGATGAACACCGGTCACGATGGCTCGCTGACCACGACCCACGCCAATACGCCTCGCGACGCTATCGCCCGTATGGAAACCATGATCATGATGGCGGGCTTTGAAATGCCCGTGAAAGCCATGCGGCAGCAGATTTCCAGCGCGGTGCATCTGATCGTGCAGGCCAACCGTCTGCAAGGCGGTCCGCGAAAGGTCACGCACATTACGGAAGTGACGGGCATGGAACAGGACACCGTCGTCATGCAGGACATCTACCGCTACGAGCAGGAAGGCATTGACGAAAACGGCCGCGCCGTCGGCAAATTCGTTTCCACCGGCATCCGCCCGAAGTGCATGGAAGTTCTCGAAGCAGCAGGCGTCCGCCTGCCCGCCAGTGCGTTCCGGCAACGTGTGATGCTTGTGGACTAATCGCAACCTACACTTGCGTAGCTTCCCCCAAACGACTGATTACGACGAGGGCCAACAGCGCCTCGATTGCAGGATATCGAACCGATGATGCTTACCATAATTGTGATTGCGGCCGCCTTTGTCGGTGCTGCCGCCCTGGCGGGCGGTGTGGCGATGATGCTGCGGGGCGGATCAGATAACCCGCTGGAAGACCGGCTCTCGGCGCTCACCGGCGCCGGACGCGGCGGCCCGGCTGCCAACCCGGAATCCAGCGTGCTTTCGTCGCCGCTGGACGATATGCCCAGCGCGTTTGAAGAGTTCACCAGCAACTTTTTGAACCTGCGGGCGTTCCTGGAACAGGCCGACGTTCCGCTGACGCCTTCCAAGTTCGCCCTCATCACCGGTGGCGCCGGACTGTTCGGTTTTGTGATTACCTTTGTGCTGCCCATCCATCCCGGCTTTGCGCCGCTGATCGGTCTGACACTGGCAGTGTGCCCTTTCATTTATGTCTTCTGGAAACGCAAGACGCGACTGAACAAGTTCGGACAGCAGTTGCCCGAAGCACTGGAACTGATCAGCCGTGCGTTGCGCGCCGGGCATAGCCTGGGTTCGGGACTGAGCCTGGTGGCTGAAGAGGTTGAGGCGCCGTTGGGTAAAGAATTCGCACGTTGCTACGAGGAACAGAACTTCGGCATTCCGCTGGAAGAAGCACTTGAGGAAATGACCGAACGGATTCCCAACCTGGATCTTCGCTTCTTCGCAACTGCCGTCATTCTGCAGCGGCAGACGGGCGGCGACCTGGCGGAAATCCTCGATAAAATCGGCGCCCTGGTCCGCGAACGCTTCAAAATCTACGGTCAGGTGGCGGCGTTGACGGGCGAAGGCCGCCTCAGCGGTATTGTGCTGCTGGCGTTGCCGCCTGTGCTGGCCGTGGTGATGTACCGGCTGAATGCCGAGTACGTGATGCTGCTGTTTGAAGATCCGCTGGGCAACAAAATGCTGGCCGCCGCATGCATCATGCAGTTCATCGGCGCCCTGGTGATTAAGAAAATTGTGACCATCAAAGTGTAAACGCGGCGCGTATCCCTTCGCGCCTTCATGAAACATCTGCTGAATAACTAACTGGCATTTCCAGATATCGAAAACGTGACTGCTATGGACAACCTTCAATTACTCGCCGCCTTCGATCTGGTCTATCTGATTCCCGTGGCCGTCTTCGGCCTGTTTGCCGCAGGCGTCTGGCTGGCCTTGGAGTTCTTCTCGGGCGGTAAAAGCCGGTCGGAAGAGCGGCTGGAAGAAATCCGTGATCCATCGGCCCGCAACCGCAACAAAGAGAGTTCGATGTCCACGTCGGATGTCGTGGCCAAGATGGTGGAGAAGGTCAAGCCGCTGGCCAATCCGTTGCAGCCCAAGAACGAAAAAGACGCCGGCAAGCTGAAGATGCGGCTGGTGCACGCCGGCTTCCGTAGCGAGGCGGCGCCAACGGTTTATCTATCCATCAAATTCATGTGCCTGATGTTTGGCCTGTTCATCGGTGGCGGTTCGCTGCTGCTGACCTCGCTGACGATGACGGCGTTCCTGCGGGCGGGCATCATCGCGGGCGGCATGTTCTTTGTGCCCGATATTCTGGTCTGGTTCCTGGCCAAAAAGCGGAAAGAAAAGATCTTCCTGGCGTTGCCCGACGCATTGGACCTGATGGTCGTTTGTGTGGAAGCCGGTCTGGCGCTGGACCAGGCGATGCGTAAAGTCGCCGATGAGATGAAGAAGTCTTACCGCGTGATCGCCGAAGAATTCGGCATGGCCAACATGCACCTGCAGATGGGTAGCACCCGCGCTGATGTACTTCACGAACTTGGCGAACGCACCGGTGTGGACGATGTGAAATCGCTGGCTTCGATCATCATTCAGGCCGACAAATTCGGTTCGAGCATCGCGCAAGCTCTGCGTGTACAAAGCGAATCCATGCGAACCCGCCGCCGGCAGATGGCGGAAGAAAAGGCCGCGAAAACCGCGGTGAAGCTGATCTTCCCGCTCGTGATCTTCATCTTCCCCGGCATCTTCGTCATCCTGGTCGGCCCCGCCGCCATCACCATGATGAACGAAATGTTCCCCGCGATGCAGGGCAACAACTAAACGGACTGTTGCGAACAAGTACGGAATCCAACAGCTATTGCGATGCGGCAGGCGGAGCCCGCCCTACGATTTAAGTTGTTTCGCCCAGCTGTAACAAGCTTCCAGCGCTTACTTTGTCAGCTTGCCGGAGCCGCCTTTAACGGACTTGATGCTCACCGTAAACGGTCCGGCGCCTTCCACTAGCCAGCGGACGTAGACCACACTTTGTCCGCCGATCCTGGACAGCTTGACCGTCTGCGGTTTGCGGGTCTGAATCTGGGGCGAGCGGAACACGCGGTCGGGGCTGTGCATGGCGGTGAAAATCTGCTTGATGCCGGGGCCGCTTAAAGTGACTTCGTCTGGCGGGGTGATGCGGTGGCGGATGTCGGCGGCGGAGTGTGTGGGCGTGACCTTCGGGTTGCTGATCACCGCCGTGACCTGCGTGATGTTGTTTTCGAGGCGTTCTGTTTCGATACGGTCGATCTGCACCAGCGGCATCTCACTGGCGTGGTACAGCGTGAAGGCGGCGTTGCGGTGTAGTTCTTCTTCCATCAGGAAGGAAGGCGGTTGCCTGATCCAGTTTTTGCGCAAGCCGCCGACTTCGATCTTGCCGTATTGCGGATGATCGACGGGCTTCCACTTCGAGAAGCCGTCGCCCAGCAGCAGATACTTGTTGAACAGGTGCTGCGTTTCCTGCGAGCCGAACCAGCCCGTCCCTTCTTCATGCTCGCGGAAGTAGTTAAACGGTGTGAACAGTTCGTTGTTGAAGGCGAACACACCGCGGAAGTGATGCAGCCAGTCGAACTCGCCGCCCCACACTTCGTACAGCTCGGTCGCGACGTTCAGATAGCGGTATTCGGGCAGCAGCTTGCCGCCTTCTTTGGCCAGGATGTCGTATACGGCGATGTCGCTGCGGTCGTAGTTGCCGGTCTTGGCGCCGGGGCCGCGTAGAATCATGCCGCCCGCGTTGTGGTAGGTCTGACCACCGGCGATGTTCGGCCGGCTGCGGATGAAGTCCGCGACCATACGGTTCTCTTTGACCCAGAACGGATACCGCCGGGCGCCGCGTTGCACGTAGTTCGGCTGCCAGTCCCAGGCCCAGTCGCGGTTGGGATCGTACACGCCGGGACCATCTTCATTCACACGGCCATCGCCATCGTTGTCAATGCCCTCCTGCCCCAGCAGCGTGTATTGCCCCTTCTCACCGGCAGCGACACGGACCATCAGGCCGGGATACTTCTCATGATCTTTCCATTTGCCTTCCGGGTCGCGGATACGCATCTGCGTGATGCTGCCATCGCCGTCCAGATCGTCATAGCCATCTTCGCCGCTCTTGCCGTCTTTGTCGTCGTCCACGGGCCGCAAGCCGGTGCGGGGCGAATGTGTGGTGTTGGGTTCGTAGAAATGAGCATCGCGAGCATCGGGACTCATCATGGGCACGAGATAGAACGTGCGGTCTTTCAGCAGTTGATCGACCGCTTTGTTCTGACCGGCCATTTCCAGCAGGAACCAGGCGGTGTAGAGCACGACTTCCACCGACTGAATCTCGTTGGCGTGAATGCCGCCGTCGATCCAGAAGGCGGGCTTGGTGTCCGCATTGCCGCCCGGCGCCGTGATGGTCATCAGCCACATTTCGCGTTTGCCATACGACTGCCCCAGGCTTTGCAATTTGGCGTATTGCGGATGAGCGGCCGCCAGTTTCTTCAGCAACGCCGTTGCCTGTGCATAGTCGTGAAACCGGTTCCAGTGGGCCGCGACCTTGGGCTTCGCAGGGCCGCCCATGGCCTGATAGGGCGAGCGTTCGGCGGCGGAAATGGAAGTAGAAACAAACGCAAGCGTCAGCAGCATTGCGGCGGCGTACAGCCCGGCGAAGCGTAAAATCTGGTGGAACATGGGCACGATCGGTTCAGTGTGTCGGTTGAATGGTGTCGCGGTAGATGACGCTGCTTAGTCGTTTGCTGGTTGCAACGGAATGTTCGTCGTAATTTTTCCGGTGGTGGGCGAAGTCACAGAGAGTTCCACCGCTGCGGGCTGCTGCTTTGGAAAACGCACCAGCCACTCGAAGGCCTGCTTCCCGCCGGCACCAGCCAGAGGCTTTACGCTGGGCTGCCGCTGCCCTTTGAGCCACTTCGTTTCTGCCGGCAATTCTAACCGGCAGATCAGCGGCCAGGCTTCACCGTTGACGGCGCCCATTTTGGGCATCGTGGGCATTTGTCCGCGGTTCATGAGCGTGGCTTCAATCTTCCACAGACCACCGCCTAACGCTTCCGCCGATACGTTGGTCCAGACAATTTCAGGCTGCAAGGCGGGCAACTGCTGCAGGAAGTCAACGTGTTTCTGCGCCACTTTATCGAGTTCTGCAACAGGCGGATTAAAAGCATAAAAGGGTTTGAAGCCGCCCACTTCGACGACCTTGCCGGGGAAGCCGGGATGGTCGATCTTTTTCCACGGCACGAAGCCGTCAATCTTCTGCTGCTTGAACCATCGCAAGCGGTTGCGTTCTTCGCTGCCGCGGTTGTCTTTGGGTTTCGCCTCTTCCTTCACCTGCGGAATCCACCAGCCACGCGCCGCCAGCGACCAGCGGCCATAGTGAAAATACGCCCATTGCGAGAAAGACCCTTTGCCCGCGGACGAACCGGGGGCGTCTTTGCCGCCGTGCGCCTTCTTGTAGGCTGAAAGCAACGCATCCTGATACGGGGCGTCGTCACCAAGCAGCGTTGTCTTAATGCGGTTCTTTTCCGCCTGCGAGTTAGGTTTCCAGGCGTGGAACAGATTGTCTTCGGGCGTGAAGGTCAGCACGTAAGCAATTTCTGCGTGGTCAAAGGCGAAGTCCGCTACGGCGCGTGTTTCTGGCTCAGACACCTGATTCGGACCGGCGCCCTGGGTGAAGTAGCCGTACTGAAACGGGAAGTTGCGGTTGAAATCGACACCGCCTGCTGCGTCTTCGTTGAAGCTGCCATCGTCGTCGTTATCGATGCCTTCGGTGTACAGATGATACTGGCCGATCTCCTGCTTCTTACGATCGGCGCGGATCATCAGCCGCGAGTCTTCGGGGTGGGCGATCCACTCGCCGGTGTCGTCGCGGACACGCATCATGGTGATCCAGCCGTCGCCGTTAAGGTCTTCGGGCGGATCTTCACCCGTTTCAAAATCGCGGTCGTCATCGGTCCGCCGGGCGTTGCCCGCCTGCTCGAAGAACGGGGCTTTGAAATTCTTCTCGACGGCGTCCGGGCTAGGCCGCGGTATGACATAGATGGTGTACTGCGAAAGCAGCTTCGCAATCTCCGGCTTACCGGAGCCATCGACCAGCATCTTCGCCATCCGCATTGCATACTCAGACGCCGCCACCTGCGGCGCGAAGACGCTGCCCACGATAAGAATCGCCGGCCGCTGTTTCTGATCGCCGGGCTTATCGATGGTCAGCAGGTACACTTCGCGCCCGCCGGCGGTTTTTGCCAGCGTGGTGACTTCAACCAGATCGTGCTCGCCAAGCTGCTTCACCGCCGCGGCGTACGCTTCGTAGTTGGCGTAGCCGGTAAGCGCGGGATTAGCTGCGGCGTGGTTGATGGCGAAGACAAAGAGAATTAGGCACCCAGTTAGTGCACGGAGAATACGCATAGAAGTTTGTCAGCAAAGGTGAACAGTCGACTTAATCCAGGACGCTGCCTGTTGGTTTCATCATAAATGCCGCATAGCCGACATGCGACCTTTACGTGGCGTACGGCTCACGGATTATCGTGCGTTTCCACGGTTGCCGACATCTCAGGCGGGTTGACCAGCGACTGATAAATCACGCAGTAGCGTTTGGTCAGTTTCATCAGCGTCTGTTGTTGTTCTTCCGTCGCAGAAGATTGCAGGTCGAAGTGCAGCCGGATGGCCTGAAAGCCGACGGGTGTTTCTCTATCCACGCCCAGCGTGCCGCGGAAATCTAGATCGCCCTCGGCGCGGACCGTTCCTCCTTCCACCGGGATATCCAGCGCGGTCGCCACGGCGCGGAGCGTCACGCCGGCGCAGCCTGCCAGTGCTTCCAGCAGCATGTCGCCGCTGCAGGCCCAGCTGCCATCGCCGCCGGTTTTCTCGTGCAAGCCCGCGGCGATTTCGCCTTTGCCCGTTTGCACCTTACAGACGACACCTTCGCCCAACTGCCCCTCTGCGGTCAGGGTCACCAGCGCGGTTTCAGGCTGATCTTTGTACTGCTGCTTCAGTGGCGCCTGCTGTTGCCGGAGTTGCTGAGAGTCCATGCGTGTTTTCTTTCCTGCGGATATTGAATCAGAAACGGGTGGCGAAGTTTGACGGTTAGTTTAATATTTACGCTTGCAATAATCGCGGTCGTGCGGCGAATAACGTGCGACATTTCACGGATGAGCCGTCGCCAGGCAGGCCTAGCAGCGATGGCTTCAGACAACTGCGGTAGCGTGCAGAAGTCGTGGCCTATCTTTGTGGTGTGTCCGGCAGCTTCTGTCTGCGCCGGCGACTTTCCCGGCCGCCCAGACAAGCACTGTTCCCTACGGGTTGTCCTATGCTCGATTTTTTTTACGAATGCTTCGCGCCCGTGAACCTGGTGTTCACGTTGCTGCTGATGGCGGTGTTCGCCTACTGGACGCTGATCGTCCTGGGCGCCGTGGGGCTGGATACGTTTGATCTGGATCTGGATACAGACGCGGACTTCGATCTAGACGCCGACGGCGACGCCTTCGCACATACCACGCCGCTAAGCAGCGTGCTGCGGTTCTTTCATCTGGGCGAAGTGCCGTTGATGATTGTGCTGAGCTTTTTCGTGGTTTCGATGTGGGTTGTCTCGCTGCTGGTCAACCGCTTTTTGAATTACGACAACCTGTGGTGGGTGGCGCTTTTGTGGCTTGTGCCGAATATCGTGCTGAGCCTGTTTGTGGCTAAAGCGGTAACGATGCCTTTTCGCGGCGTTTTTCGTTATATCGATGGCGGAATCGAACCACGCACAAACTTTGTGGGCAAAACTTGCATCATCAAGAGCGGTCGCGCAACGCCCAAATTCGGACAGGCGGAACTGTTCCGCGCAGACGGCGTGCCGTTGCTTTTGAACGTAAAAACCCGACCGGGCATTGAACTGAAGAAGGGCGCTGTCGTGAAGATTCAGGCTCACGACACGCTGGCCAATACATACACCGTTGTAGAACATCAGCCGGAGAATTCTCATGGATAGTCTACTGCCAATCTTAGCCGTGATCGGCGTGATGCTGGTCGTCATTGTTTTCGGCGCCGTGGTGGTGGTCGTCAACTGCTTCCGTAAGGTCGAGCAAGGCACGGCGCTGGTCCGCAACGGTATGGGCGGTTCGCACGTGAGCTTCTCGGGCATGGTGGTGCTGCCGATTGTGCACCGTGTGGAGCGGATGGACATTTCGGTCAAGCGGATCGAGATTTACCGCCACGGAGAAGAAGGGCTGATCTGCCAGGACAATATCCGCGCGGATATCAAAGTCTGCTTCTTTGTCCGCGTGAACAAAACCTCTGAAGACGTGATGCAGGTCGCGCAGTTCCTGGGTTGCGACCGCGCATCGGACGAACGCGCGCTGGTGGAATTGTTTGACTCGAAGTTCTCTGAAGCGTTGAAGACCGTCGGCAAGCAGTTTGACTTTGTCGATCTGTACAACTCTCGCGAGCGGTTCAAGGACGAGATCCTGAACATCATCGGCACCGATCTGAACGGCTACGTGCTGGACGATGCGGCGATTGACTTCCTGGAACAGACGCCGGTTGACCGCCTGAACATGGACAACATTCTTGATGCCGAGGGTATCAAGAAGATTACTGATCTGACGGCCAAGCAGCAGATTCTGTCGAACGGCATCCGTCGGGAAAAAGAGAAAACGCTGACCAAACAGGACGTGGAAGCCCGCGAAGCGATTCTGGAACTGCAACGTCAGCAGGCGGAAGCCGAAGAACGTCAGGCCCGTGAAGTCGCCGAAATCCGTGCCCGCGAACGCGCTGAAGCAGAAGTCGTTTCGCAGCAGGAACGCAAAAAGGCCGAGTCGGCACGTATTACGGCAGAAGAAGAAATCAGCATCGCCAACGAGAACATGCAGCGGCAGGTGATCGTCGCGGCTAAGAGTAAAGAACGCACCGACGCGGTGGAAACTGAACGCGTATTGAAAGACCGCGATCTGGAACGCACCGAGCGCGAACGCATTGTTTCTCTGGCCGATATCGAAAAAGAGAAAGCCCTGGAAGTTGAACGCAAGAACATTCAGGACGTCATCCGCGAACGTGTGGTCGTCGAACGCGCCGTGGTGGAAGAAGAAGAGAAGATCAAAGACACCCGCGAGTTCGCCGGCGCCGACCGTATGAAGCAGGTGGCTGTGACCGAAGCGGAAACCGAGGCCGAACAGTCGCTGGTTAAAGAAGTCAAAGCTGCAGACGCCGCCAAGCAGGCTGCATCGCTGCACGCGGACAAGGTGATTATCGAAGCTGACGCATCGCGCAGCGCCGCCGAACGCGAGACGGACGCCAAGAAGATGCTGGCCGAAGCCGCCGCCGCCGAAGCTGCCGCAACGGGCCTTGCCGAAGCTCAGGTCGCTGAACAGAAGGCCGTCGCTGAAGCCAAGGGGCAGATCGCCAAGGCCGAAGCCGTTTCCAAGCACGGTTCGGCGGAAGCGGAAGTGATCGAGATGAAGGCCGTCGCCGAAGCCAAGGGCCTGGAAGCGAAGTCTGTGGCGATCGAAAAAGAAGGCGCCGCCGAAGCGAAGGTGCTGGAGCTGAAATTCGCCGCAGACGCCGAGGGCATTACGCAGAAGGCCCAGGCGATGAAGCTTCTCAACGGCGTTGGCCGCGAGCACGAAGAATTCAAACTGCGTCTGAACAAAGAGAAGGACGTCGAACTGGCCGGCATCAACGTGCAGCGTGACGTGGCCGTCGAACAGGCAGGCATCGTCGCCGAAGCGCTCAAGTCCGCACGGATTGATATCGTGGGCGGCGACGGCGACTTCTTCGACCAGATCGCGGGCTCCATTGCCAAGGGCAAGAGCGTGGACCGTCTGGTCAACAACAGCCAGGTGCTGACCGATGTCACCAGCACGTTCTTCAACGGCGATCCGGAATACTTCCGCACGCAGCTTGAGAAGTTCACGGGGCAGTTTGGCATCTCTAGCGATGACGTGAAGAACCTGTCCATCACCGCATTGATCGGCCGTATGCTGGGCATGGCGGATGACGACAAAACCCGCGCGCAGCTGCAGTCGCTGCTAGAGAACGCCACCCGCGCTGGCATTGGCGCCATGACCGCAGGCAGCCTGTCGTCAGGTGAAAAGTCGTAGTGTTACTTCACCCGTAGGGCAGGCTCCGCCTGCCTTCCACGAGGATAAGTCACACTCATCGCAAGTGGCTGCAACCCGCCTTTAGTAAGTCGATGGCTATGAGACATTCGCGACAGAGGTTGTCCATTAACTAGCCGCAAAACGGGTATTCAACGTTCACAAGCGTTGGATGCTCCAGGAAGGCAGGCGGAGCCTGCCCTACGCCTACGCCTGCGGCAAGCGGAGAATAACTTCATGGCACAACCACCACCGGCTGAAGAAGGCCAGCAGCTTGAACGCGGATCTTATGAGATCATCCGCAACCGGATGCTCGCGCAGGGGCAAGATCTGCGTGGCAGGCTTGAACAGCTCAACGCCGCCCGCCGCGAAGTCTTCGGTTCGATTGAAACCAGGCTCGTCGCCACCGAGCGCATCACCACGGAGCATAACTGCGTTGCCCGCGATCTGGTCTCGCTCGGCGAGCACTTTATCTTCGGCTACAACGTGCAGTTCGGTTTGAAGACGGAAACGCATCTGGAAGATGTCTTCGCCATCAAACGGTTGCAGGACGAAACGTTCCACGATGAACCGCTGGAACTGCTGGCCAATGAGCAGTTTCACAACGACTTTAAGCAACTCTATAAGTATTACCGTGGCGCCCGCTTTGCGAAGTTCGTTGTGGCGGGTCCGCACCTTTATATGGTGTTTAGGGTCGGCCGCACCGCGGCGGATATCAAGTCTTTCAAATGGCTGATGGAAGGCGATAAGCTTACCTACCTGGATAACCGCAGCGATCACGAAGTCCGTTTCCCGCCGCAGCATGAATTTGAATGGGTGCGGACGAACCGCGATCAGCATCGTGGCGGAGAGCATCCGCACATCGCCATTGAAGACCGCCTGTTTGTTGAAACCGTAGGCGGTGATCTGACGATCAAGATCGAAGACAACACGGCCAGCGGCGAAGGAATCTATGCAGAGCCGGTTGAAAACGCCGATCAGGTGCTGGACGACGCTGAGATTTTTTACGCCAGTCTTGGCAACGTCATTCTGTTGAAGATCCGCCCGTACCAGGAAGACGCGTTCCGTTACTTCGTCTTCAACGAAAAAATCCAGCAGGTGCTACGGCTGGATGCGATTGAGCATGCCTGCGTGATGCTGCCGGAAGATCACGGGCTGATTTTCTCCAACGGCTACTACTTGCAGACCGGCGAGTATAAGACCTTCGCCAACGACCTCAGCGATCTGCTGTTTGAGAAACGGATAGCCTCGCCCAACGGCGAAGATTATCTGTACGTTTTCTACAACCGCGAAGAAGGCGTGTACGTGCTGCTTTCGTATAACGTCATCGAGCAGCGGGTGGAAACGCCCGTGATCTGCAACGGCTATCTGATCTTCGACGATGGCCGTATGTGTTTCTTCCGCGCCGATCCGGAGCCGCAGAAACATCACGCCGTGCAGATCTGGCAGACACCTTACACGGGCACAACGTTCGTCCCACAGGCTGAAACAGATTCGCTGCTGTACAAGATCGGCAACAAAGATATTGTGCGTGGCATGGCCGAATGCCACGAGATTCTTTCGCTGCTTGAGAAGGATGAATCGTACGCCAATCTGTATGTCGACCTGATGAAGAAGGCGACGACGGTCGTCGATAGCTACTTCTGGATGCCGGAAGAAGACGCCGCCAATCTGGCCAAGCCGCTGACAGGTATCCGCGAAGCTGCCGCCGCAGCGGTTGAAGAATTCGATAAGGTGGTCCGTGTCCGTAAGAACACGCAGAAGCAGTTCGGCCAGGTTTCTGATAAAGCGGCGGAAGAGCTTTCGCACGTTCATAGTCGCATGTATCAGGAGATCGGCGATTTCGTCGCATCGCTGGCGTCGTTGCGGACGCTGCGTGGCGAAATTATCGGGCTACGCGACCTGCGGTACGTTGACCTTCAGGCCGTGGATGAATTGGAAGAGAAGACCGCCGGCGCGGCGGAGAAAACCGCCCGCCGCGCCGTCGAATTTCTGTTGCGGCCCGATGCGCTGGAGCCTTATGCGGCCGCGGTGAAGTCGCAGCATGCGAAGATTGACACGCTGGAAAAAGTCAAAGACGCCAAGGAGCACGGCGCCGCGATTGATGGCAGCGGGCAGGAACTGGAGATGCTGATCGATGTAGTCAGCAATCTGGATATCGACGACGCCACGCAGCGGACGGAGATCATCGACAACATCTCGTCGATCTATTCAAACGTCAATCAGGCCCGCGCCGCGCTGAAGAAGAAGACGCAGCAACTGCTGGCTGTTGAAAGCGCGGCGGAATTCGGTTCGCAGATGAAGCTGATCGGCCAGGCCGTGGTCAACTATCTGGACGTGGCCGACGAGCCTGCCCGGTGCGATGAATACCTGACCAAAGTCATGGTGCAGGTTGAAGAACTGGAAGGCCGCTTTGCCGAGTTCGACGAGTTCATCGTCCAGATTTCCGAAAAACGCGAAGAGATTTACGCCGCCTTCGACAGCCGCAAACTGGCGCTGGTCGAGGCGCGGAACCGCCGGGCTGCAGCGCTGGGCAGTGCCGCCGACCGCATCTTGAAAGGTGTGGCGACGCGGGCCGGGAAAATTGATTCGGTCAATGGCATTCACAGCTACTTCGCCTCGGACCTGATGATCGAAAAAGTCCGCGACATCGTGGACGAACTCACCACGCTGGAAGATAGCGTCCGCGTGGACGATATTCAGAGCCGCCTGAAATCGATCCGCGAAGACGCCGTCCGGCAGCTTAAAGACAAGCAGGAGCTGTTTGTTGACGGCGCCAATGTGATCCGCTTTGGCGAACATAAATTTACGGTCAATGTGCAGCCGCTTGATTTGACCAGCGTTGTCAAAGACGGGCAGATGTGTTTCCACCTGACCGGCACCCGTTTTATGGAACCGGTGGAAGACGAGCGGATCACGTCGCGGAAGGCGATGTGGGATCAGCAATCGGTTTCAGAAAACGCGGAGGTGTACCGCGGCGAATACCTGGCGTTCAAGCTGTTCCAGCAAACTGCCGGACAAGGCGCCACGGCAGTGAACGAACTGCGCGGCATGGATGAACCGCAGTTGCTGGAAGCGGTGCAGAAATTCATGGCGCCGCGTTACAGTGAAGGCTACGTGAAGGGTGTGCACGATCACGATGCGGCAAAGCTGCTGACCGAACTGCTGCGTCTGCATACAACGCTTGGCCTGGCGCGGTATCCCGCCGATGCCCGCGGGCTGGCGTGGCTTGCCTGGCAGGCGGCCGATGAGACGCTGCGGCAACGGCAGCACGCACAACTGCGCGGCATCGGCGCGGTGAGAGATCTGTTTGATTCCGGCGCCGCGGTGGCGGGCGGATCGTATCTTCATGAATTGCGTGAACTGATTGCGCAATTTCTAGATGCAGCGAGCGGTGACACCGACTTCATCTCCGTGGAGCATGTGCCTGCTGCGGCGCAATATCTGTTTGATGAACTTACCAGCGACGATAAATTCTCAGCCGGCGGCGACGCATGGGAGATAAGCCGGGCGTTGCATCAGCATCTGGAACGCCGTGGCAGCGGCGGTCGGTTTGCAGACTCACTGCAGAATCTTGATGGCGATCTGCTGAGCCAGTTCCGCCTGGCCCGCGACTGGGTGACGGCGTATCTGGCCGAGTTTCCTGCGGAAAGCGGACACCGATCGCTTAACGAAGCCGCGGTGCTGCTGCTGGATGAAGAAGCAAAAGACAGGCACATGCTGCATGCTTCGCCCGTCGCCACCATCGAAGGACTGTTGGGCGATCATCCGCGGCTGGAAGGCGGCGACTACCAGCTGAACTACCAGGACTTTATGACCCGTCTGAGTCACTATGACAGTATTACGGCGCCACAGTTTATTGAGTTCACAGCGCTGAAGAGTCAGCTGCTGGATGAGAAACGCGAAGAGATGCGGCTAGAGGAATTCAAGCCGCGCGTGCTGACTTCGTTCGTTCGCAACAAGCTGATTGATGAAGTTTATCTGCCGATGGTGGGTGAGAACCTGGCGAAGCAGATCGGCGCCGCGGGCGATCAGAAGCGTACCGATCTGATGGGCCTGCTGCTGCTGGTTTCGCCGCCTGGTTACGGTAAAACGACTTTGATGGAGTATATCGCCAACCGGCTGGGCATCACGTTTATGAAGATCAACGGGCCGGCGATCGGGCATCAGGTGACGTCGCTGGACCCCGCCGAAGCGCCCAACGCCAGCGCCCGCGAAGAAGTGGAAAAGCTGAATCTTGCCCTGGAGATGGGCGACAATATCATGCTTTACCTGGATGATATCCAGCACTGCAATCCGGAGTTCCTGCAGAAGTTCATTTCGCTCTGCGACGGCCAGCGGCGGATTGAAGGCGTATACCGCGGCCGCACCCGTACGTACGACCTGCGTGGTCGCAAGGTGGCGGTGGTGATGGCGGGTAACCCTTATACGGAAAGCGGTGAGAAGTTCCAGATTCCGGACATGCTCAGCAACCGCGCTGACACCTACAACTTGGGCGATGTGATTGGCGATAAAGCCCGCGCGTTCGAACTGAGCTATCTGGAGAACTGCCTGACTTCCAGCCCGGCGCTGCAAGTGCTGGCCAGCCGCAGTCAGAAAGATGTGTATGGCATCATCCGCATCGCCGAAACCGGTTCGCCCGAAGGTGTGCAACTTGAAGGCGGTTACGCGGTGGACGAGGTGAATGGTTTTGTCTCGGTGATGAAAAAGCTGATGCGCGTCCGCGACGTGCTGTTAATGGTCAATCAGCAATACATCGAATCCGCCGCCCAGGCCGACGAATACCGCACCGAGCCGCCGTTTAAGCTGCAAGGCTCTTACCGCGATATGAACAAGATCGCCGCCAGTGTCGCGGCGGTGATGAATGATGATGAACTGCAGACGCTGATCGAAAGCCACTTTGTGAATCAGGCGCAGACGCTGACCAGCGGCGCCGAAGCCAACCTGCTGAAATTCCACGAACTCATGGGCGACATGAGCGAGGAACAGGCTGCCCGCTGGGCGGAGATCAAACGCACGTTCAAACGCAATCTGCTGCTGGGCGGCGCCGGCGACGATAAGATCGGCCAGGTAATCGCGCAGCTCACCACGTTCAGTGAAGGTCTGAGCGATATTCGCACCGCGGTGGAAGACGGCGTGCAGCAGCTGACCACGCCACGCGATGAAGGCGACGCAACTACCGCGCAGATCGAAGCAGCAGTGACGCATCTGGCGACGTTCAACCAGCAACTGGCTGGCATCAAGCAGTGGCTGGAAGTGCGGGAAAACAATGAGCAGAAGCCGCTGCAGGTGGTCAACCGTGTGCCGCGTTCGTTCTTGCAGGTGATTGAAACGCAGTTCGAGATTATGAAAACCTGGATGCAGCCGATCACGCATCTGGTGGAAACCTCGAACCAGAACAGCGGCGAACTGAAAGATGCGGTGCAATCGATCTCGGGGCAGTATCAGCAGCTGCTCACCCAGTTGCAGGAAGCAGCAAACCGGCAGAAGTGACCATTCTGTGTCACACTAGAACCGCTACGCACGGTCGATGGGAAACGGCAGCACCTGATCCAGGCGGGTGTAACCTCCGGCAAGCATCACCAGACGGTCAAAGCCCAACGCGCAACCAGCACAAGGCGGCAAGCCATGTTGCATGGCAGCGGTTAAATGACTGATGACGGGCAGCGGATCGCGTCCAGCGGCTTGTCGCAGGCGATTGTTCTTTTCGCTACGGCGGGTCAGCTCATCTGCGTCGAGCAGTTCATCGTATCCGTTGGCCAGTTCAATGCCATTGATATATAGCTCGAACCGCGCGGCGACGTGCGGCTGCCCCACAACCTTTGCCAGGGCGGCTTGCGATGCAGGGTAGTGATACACAATGGCAGGCGCGTCGTTGCCGAGATGTGGTTCAACCTTGGCGGTAAGCAGTAGATTCAGCCACTCATCCCGTGGCAGGTCGCCGGAGATGTCGATCGACTGCCGGGCCGTGCGGGCGATGCTTTCATCGGAGGCGGTAAGCGGGTCGATGCCTGCGTGCTGCAAAAAAGCGTCGCGATAGGTAATGGTGGTTGCAGGCGGTGCGTCAAGGATCTCCTGCGCGAAGTCGCTGAGCAGTTGCATGCCGGCGTGCAGGTCGTGGCCTGGACAATACCACTCCAGCATGGTGAATTCCGGATTGTGACGGTCACCGGCCTCACCGGCGCGGAAGGCTTTACAGACCTGATAGATGGGGCCGCTTCCCGCAGCCAGCATCCGCTTCATGCAGTATTCAGGCGAAGTCTGCAGCCACAACGGCTGGGATGTTGCTGTTTCCTCAGCCAGATGCGGCACTGCGACGGGAATGGGATCAATGTGTGCATCTACGACCGTGTCCGCCGAAATTAAAGGGGTTTCGACTTCCAGAAAACCTCGGTTATCGAAGAAGTGGCGGACCTTTCGAAGCAATGCGGCACGGAGCTGAATCGCTTCGAGAGATGCTGCTGGAAGATAGGCTGGTCTGGCCATAAAACAGGATGTGGTGAAGAAGAATTTCGCGCTGACATGAATTTCGCGTTGATAAACCGCATTCTCTCATCCACATTTCTGCACCGCTAGCACGCCCGCAGGCAAATCTCAGAAATGACAGCAGGTTCTATTTTAAACTCCATCAACTTGTTGCGCGGAACTCTTACGTCTGGTACGTTGACGGGCAGTTCGCAGATGAAGTAGAAACCTGACTCACTCGATTCGTAGTTACAGAATACGAAACAGAATCACGCGCAACCTACGTCCCGATTTTGACTCATGAATGCTATACATACCCGACAATCGCTCTTTGCCGGACTTACGTTGCTACTGACTCTCTTTGCAGGTTGTGATGGGCAGTTGCGTGTTGATGGCTCCACCGAGTCGTCAACGCAAGCGTCGGCGCAGGCCATTAGTGAGTCACTCGGTCCGAAAGAGGCGGCGGAGTTTAAAGCGGCGATGCGTGAGATCACGGCTCGAAATCAGTCAGAACATCTGCGGGCCCCGGACGAAGAACGGCAGCGGTTTCTCAAAGAAAAAGTGCACGGCAAAACTGCCACCCAGATTATTGAGGCCGGCAACGCCAGCCGGAGAAAACGGCTCAAGACTTTTGGATCTCCGTAGCCTGCATCCGGCAGATCATTCACAGTCAGTGGACGCGGTCTTACTCTTTGTTGCGCGCGGCCGGGTCTTCAATCGGCGTTGCGCTGTCCCGGTGTCGCAGGCGTGAAAGCACAACTTCGTTCGCGCGGCGATTCTGACGAATCGAAATAGCCGTGTACAGAAGCATCACGATGGCGCCCGCGATCAGAAACCAGCCTAAAGGGAAAATCAGATTCTTGATCAGGATGTCAACCAGAATCGCCCGTTGCGGCCGGGCATGCACCACGCGTCCCTGCATGTCTACCCAGTCGCTGCGAAACCAGTAATTCCAGGCGGTAATTCCTGAAATGACAGACGCGTAACAGATCGCGCTGAATAAGACACCAGCCACCATGGCCCAGAGAAGCTGCATCTTAAACATTCTCCGCAGGATTTCGATTGCCAGGATCGAAAGCGAGAATGGCGAGTAGAGAACCACCAGACCGGGTTTCCACTTCCATACGGCGACATGGACAGCGACCACTGCCGTCAGAAGCAGCATTCCGGCGATGCTTAGATAGGCCCTTGGCTCTGATCGTTCCGAGGTGAATTTACCGGGCATATCATAATCATAGCCGATGCCGATCGCAGACGGAGTTTTATTGGGTTACGCTGTTAACGGCTCTGTAGATAAGGCTCCGACCACGGGTATTCAAAAATGAACCGCAAGAAGATTTTTCTGTTGTTAGTTGCCTGCGGTGGCGGCTTGGTGTTCCTGGGGCTGTGCTGCGGCGGGTTGGCGATTGTTAGTGTGTACGGCGTTGCTTCGCGCGATGTTACCGAAGAGGAAATGGCGTACTTTGTCACGGCGGAAGATATGGAGGAATACTTCGTCGCGCCGGGCGATCCGGCTGAATGTGTGGTGACCAACGCAAAGACCAACATCGATGGCTCGCTGGAACTGGAATACGAATACGACGCCGACCGCGATCCAGGCACCGACGATGTCTTCATTCTTCAATCGACGGTTGATATCTGCAGTAGCGAGTCCAGCGCCAAAGAAGATCACTCCCTGTCGATCGGGGCCATGAAGCTGGGCATCACGCTCAGCGGGCAATCCACTTTGAAGATCGATCAGCGTAACGACCTGATGACGCTGGGCGATGAGAACTACGCCGCCATCCTCCGCAACGAAGGCATCCCGGTCGGCAACCTGGTCGTTGTCCGGCAGGGCAAGAAGGTTTTTAGCGTGGCGTTGATCGGCGTTTTCTTCGAAAGTCGCGAAGACTTAGAATCTGTCTTCCGGCGTTCGCTGGCCGCCGCCCGTTAAAGGGCCTGCGTTTACTCTGCCACGACGCAGGCGTTTAGCCAGTTGGCGAAGTCCATCTCGTCACCGCGGTCGGCAAAGTCAACGATCAACAGCATGGCGGCTGCCTTTTCGATATTCAGCGAAACATGCACCGGCGCGTCGCCGCCGCGGATGATGTCGCTTTCGTACGCAGGCTTCCAGGCGCCATCGCGATTCAGATAAACGCGGTACGTCACGCTGCCGCGGCGCCCGGCGATTTTATCGACGGCCAGACTGGTAAGAAACCGTTTGAATTTGCCGCCCAGGGCGAACGCCACGCGTGAGCGGCTGTGCATCCCGACGCCGCTTAAATAAACGCCCTTAGCGGTTTGAAGCGGTCCATTCTTCGCATTGGCGTTCAGGTGCATCGCCCAGGGGATACTCAGAAACGGCGTGTGGCGATATGCGAGTGGCTTCATCTCCGCCAGGAACTTCGCCTTACCGCCGGTGGGCTGGATCATCTGCACGCGGTCAACAAAATCCAGTTCGCTCATGAACAGGTTCAGCCCGCATGCCAGCGTGATCGTCATCAGCCCTTCACCATCGGAAACGGCCTGCGAAACCAGCAACCGCGAGCCATCACGCAGCACCATCCACGAATGCAGCCCGGTTGTCGATGGCTTGCGCAACAGCACCGGGTTGAAGATGATGGCCGATACATTCTGCATCAGTAAATTGCGTGCCGCGCCGCGTGTGCGGAATTCAATCTGCTCTGCGTAGATGCTTTTTACGTTGCCGCCTATTTTCACCAGCACGCCGCTGATTTCGTCCTGGTTCTTCAGCACGATGCGGTCCTGAACGCCGGTGGCAGCGTCTACGTCCGCCAGCAGACTGCGTCTGGCCGCGGGCGAGTTGGGCGGCAGAAGAATAGCAGCGCGGATATTTTCAAGCGGAATCTTTGCATCGACAAGCGTTGCCGGCGCCACGTAAAGGTAGTCTTTGTCCGAACGCAGCAGATCGGCACGCAAGAGGCTGCCATCGGATAAATACACATGGGGCTGAACCGGCAGTTCACGGGCGACGCCCCACTGCACCAGATCTGCAGCGGCGACCTTCCGCGTTTTTCCTTCCTGCTTAAACAGCCACTGCCCCTGCTCATCAACGCCTGCGAATTCCGCTTCAAAGCGCTCGCCGCTGACGAGGGTGACAAGGCGTGACTCTTTCAGCTTGGCGCCCGCGGCTTCCGGTTCCACGGCGGGTGACCGCTGCACCAGCAGAAACGGCAGGACCAGAGCCACGAGAACGACGGGATAACGCGTCAAACGGAAAAACATTCGCATCGGATTTTCTAATAGCACAGAATCTTTGTCGCAACGCAGGGGCGGGTTGAATACCGCCAGCAGCGACGTCTATCTTAATAGATACTCTAACTCCGCGAATGTAAATGTTGACGAAGGGCGTCCGATGGCTGGTCAATGGGGAACAATGTGTCTGGCTCTTCGCGGCGGAATAGCCCTCTGGCTCTGCGCCGGCGTGTTGCTGCTGGGTGGATGCGGCGGAAGCAGTCAACCCATCGCCAAACCCAAGCCGAAGCCCAAACCGCCGAAGCCGGCAGAGCCGCCTGAAGAAATCATCAAACCCAAGAGCCTGTTTCACCCGGAAGAGGACGAAGTAAAGCCGGAAGAGAAGTCGCCGGCGCCGGCAGGCTGGTCCAAAGAAAAAACGCTGCTGGCAGTTGAAGAGGCTGGCGGCGCCGTCAAGGCAGAGCGTGGCGCCGTGGTGGGTATCGACTTTGATTTCCGTGAATCCGTGGACGATAAGATGCTGGAGCAACTCGTAGGCTTTCAGCAGCTTCGCACTCTGCAACTCGACCGCACCGGCGTTACCGCCGCCGGGCTGAAAAAACTGGCCGACCTCCCTGAGCTGACACGGCTGAGCCTGAACTTTGTGGAGGCAGGCGACAAAGGACTGAAACATCTGGAGGCTTGCGGAAATCTTGAAGTCCTGGAGATCAGCGGCGCAGGTGTGACGAGTAAAGGACTGCAATCCCTGGCGAAACTGACAACGCTGCGGCATCTGGAAATAGAAAACGCCGCGTTTAGCAACGGCGAGATTAAGCAGCTGGCGACGTTAACTTCGCTGGAGTTTCTTGGCCTTAAAGGCGCCGGGATCGACGGCTCCGGGTTTGCCGCACTTGGTTCGCTTGATAAGCTGCAAGCGGTCGTACTTAGTGACACAAACCTGTCAGACGACGCGTTGAAGCACCTGGTTGCCTTTCCAGAAATGCGGAACATCGACGTCGCTGGCGTGAAAACCATCACCGGGCAGCATCTTTCCGCACTGGCGCCGCTGAAGAACCTTCATTCTCTCGATCTAAGTTACACATCGCTCAGCGACGAAGGCGCCGCGGGCATCAGCGGCATCACTTCACTGCAGACGCTAGACCTATCCGGAACAGCCATCAGCGGCGAAGGTTTGCAGCACATAGGGAAGCTTCCGCAGTTGCAGAAGCTTTATTTAAGCGGCGTGAAGTTAAATGAAGACAGTCTTCAATATTTGAAAGAGGCCGGCGAACTACGTGCGTTAACCCTGACCGATGCCACGGGCGTCAACGATCAGTCGCTCGCGCACCTGCATGGTCTGGAACAACTCAAAGAGATTGATCTCCTGGGATGCGATGTTACGCGAGACGGCGTGGCCGCCCTGGAAGAAGCATTACCCGCGGCGGTCATCCTGCACGACTTTATCGAGTAACGCTGCCCAGCAAAATATGATTGAGGAGCCTGCATGAACAAACCGGAAAAACCATCGGATGGCGGCGGTCAGGCATGGATCTGGATTCTGGCAGGCCTGGGACTGTTTGGCGTGGCAGGTTTCTGCTGCTGTGGCATCGGCGGCTACGTTGCGCTTCAGCGGGCGGGTTCGATGATGAACCTGGTGACCGAAGATCCCGCCATTGTGGCGGAGCGTAAAGAAGAACTGGCAAAGATTGAGCTCCCCGCCATCCTGAAACCGAAGGCCGCCATCAACATCTTTGTGATGCAGATGGTGGTTTATCAATCCGACGATAACCGCAACAACCTGATGCTGGCGACCATGCCCAAACAGCCAGGTGAATCGGACGAAGAGTTCCGCAAGCGGATGAGTTCCACCGTTGATGAATCCGAAGGCAGGAAATACAAGTCCAAGTCCGGCAACGTCCTGCGGATCGAAGATCGCACCTACATGATTAATGGCGAAGAACGCACTTTTCAGTTCACAGAAATCGAAGAAGATGACGGGCAGATCCGCCATCTTTATATGGGCGTGTTCAAAGGCCGCAAACAAAGCACCATGATGATGCTGAATGTTTACCCCGAAGACATCAGCGAGGAAGAAGTCGAAGCCATTTTCGCCTCGATGAAGTAGCGGCCACAATCAGCAGCCCGCCTAGCAACGCTTTCCCCGCGGGCGGCACGTACCTATACTTCCAGTGAGGGTCTTCCAACGCATCTCTGGCAGTCATCGTCATGAGTCAGCGCATTCGCACCACACTATTTTTTTCACGCAGAGGCATCAGCGCTCTGTTGATGGTGGCCGCAGCGCTGCTGCTGGTGGCAGCGGGCGACGGCAAGCCGCCGGTGGAAGAACCAGAATTCCGGCCTCCCGCGGAAGAACCCGCACCCAAGAAGCCACCGGCAAAGAAACCAGCCGCTGAGAAGCCGCCAAAGAAGCCGCCTGCCAAGGCCAGGGAAACCCCTCCAGAAACGCCAGAGGCTTTCCTGGTGCCGGTCACGCTGCCTGTCACGGGCGATGTGGATCTGCGAATTAAAGCGCGGATTGGCCACATGCTGGATTCGCTGCCCGGCGGGGCCAAGCGTCCGTTGCTGGTTTTTGAGTTTAAGGAAAGCGGCGACAAGAACCGTGGCGCCGGGAGTGATTTCGGCCGCTGTTATTCGCTGGCGGACTACATTACCAGCCCCGGATTAAAGGGTGTCCGCACGGTTGCCTATCTGCCGCAACCTGTGGAAGGTCACGCCGTGCTGGCGGTGCTGGCCTGTGAAGAAATTGTGATGAGCGCGGATGCCGAACTAGGCAACGCGGGCGCCGGCGGCGAATTTGTCGACGCTGTCAAACGCAGTGGGTATCAGGAGATTGCCAGCCGTCGCAACGGCGCCCCGGCGGCGCTGGCGCTTTCGATGCTGGACGCCAGCATGCAGCTTTCGCACGTCGAAACGCTGACAGGGTCCAGATTCGTCACGGCGGATCAGCTTCCCGCCGCTCGCAAAGCGGGCGATGTGAAGTCGATCGAAACGGTCTCAGAACCTGGTGAATTAGGAAACTACACCGCCGCGCAGTTGCGGGATTTTCACATTGTCAGTCGCATCGCCAGCGACCGCCGCGAACTGGCTGTCAAACTCAGCTTGAAGCCCGGCGCCTTGCGGGAAGATGCATCGCTGGGCGGTGAGTGGCGCCCGGTACGGGTGACCATCAACGGCCCAGTGCGGCAGCAACTGGCGTCGTGGATTCAGACGTCTCTGGAAGAAGCCATCCGCACGCGCGACATCAATTACATTGTGGTATCTATCGACAGCCCTGGCGGTTCGCCCACTTACAGCGTGCAGCTTGCGCAATACCTGGCTGGGCTGGATTCCAGCCGCATACGCACCGTCGCCTTCGTGCCCGACTATGCCGAAGCCCGTGCCGATGCGGCTTTGATCGCGCTGGCATGCGATGAACTAGTGATGGGCGAAGAGGCCGTCATCGGCAAAGATGGCGCCTATCATATTTCGCGCCGTGAACGTAAGAGTCTGCGGCCAGCGATCGAGAGTCTGGCAGCGGCGAAAGGCGGCGACTGGTCCGTGATGGCCGCCATGGTTCAGCCTAGCCTGGAAGTGGCAAAATACCGGCACCGAAGCACGGGCGTTGAACGTCTGTTGTGCGAAGATGAATACAACGAAGATGAACGCCGCGATCAGTGGGACAAGGTTGAAGCCGTCGATTTCTCCGCGGGTATTTCGGGCAAACAGGCGTTGGCGTTGGGCATTGCTAAGAGCACCGCGGCCGACTTCGCTGAATTCAGATCCGTTGAAAGCCTGAGCGAAGAGCCCGTCAATATCGAAGCGAACTGGGCGCATCGCTTCATCGAATATCTGTCGGCGCCGTGGATTGCGCGGACGCTACTGTTCCTGGGCATCATGCTGATGCTGACCGAGTTTTCGCAACCGGGATTGAGCGTCGCGGGCTTCTTTTCCGGGGTCTGCTTTATGCTGTTCTTCTGGAGTCAGGTGCTGCATGGAACGGCGGGCTGGCTGGAGATTCTGCTGTTTGTCGCCGGGGTGATCAGCCTGCTGCTCGAGATTTTCGTGGTGCCAGGATTTGGCATCTTTGGCATCGGCGGCTTGCTGATGATGGTGATCTCGGTCGTACTGGCCAGTCAGACGTTTATTATCCCGCAGAACAACTACCAGTTGCAGCAGTTGCCCATCTCTCTGTCGTACGCCATCGCGGGGATGTTTGGCGCCGGTGTGGGAATATTTGTCATAAGGCGTTTCCTTCCGCACACGCCGATGTTCCGTCACATGGTGCTGGCGCCGGCGGAAGGTGAGGAACTGGAAGAGATTGAACAGCGTGAATCGCTGGCGGATTTAAGCTACCTGCGTGGCAAACGCGGCGTGGCGGCTACCCAGCTAACGCCATCGGGCAAAGCGCGGTTCGGCGACGATGTGGTGGCGGTGATCAGCGATTCGCAACTTGTCGACAAAGGCGCCAGCGTCTACGTTGCCGAGGTGACTGGCACGCGTGTGCTGGTAAAACCCGTGGAAGAATGATCGCCGCCCGACGCTTGCGGCCGGCATCTTCCGCCCCCCCTGCCCTACCCCGATTTATTCCATGGACGCCGGTCCTTAACAGGATCGCTTGTGGGAACAGAATTAGAAATAGATTTTTATGGCGCGCGACCCTTCCAGCCGCGAACGATTTGACCGCTACAAGTCCGAAGTCAAAGAGGGGCTACCCGCCCGCAAACAAGACAAACCCGGCAGACGCCGGGAGCGTTCTGCGATGCAACTGGTGCGCGGATTTCTGCAGTTGCTGTACGAACATCGTTGGTCGGTAATCTTCTCGCTGGGTACTCTTTCCGTAGCCACATTGCTGGCCTTGATACCGCCCGCAGCCACTAAGTTTGTGGTGGACTCTGTGCTCAGCGGTAAAGAACTTCCGCCTTATGTGCCCGCCTGGGTGCCGCGCGAGCCGTGGCCGTTACTGCTTACGATTACGGCTGCGGTGCTGACGATCTGGATGTTGCGGATTGTGTTCCATATCTGGGGACGCTGGCATGCGACGCGGGTGACGAAGCTGATTCAGATGTCCGTACGAAAAAGAGTGCTGGACCAGGCGATCCGCTTGCCGCTGTTCCGCGTGCAGGAACTAAAATCGGGCGGCGCCGCCAGCATCCTGCGGCAGGACGCGGGCAGCGTGGGCGACCTGGTGTTCGGCATGCTGTACAACCCGTGGCGGGCGGTGATTCAACTGCTGGGCAGCATGGTGATTCTGGCGAGCGTGGACTGGCGCCTGCTGCTTGGTTCGATTGTGCTCCTGCCCGGGGTCTATCTTTCGCATCGTACGTGGATCAGCAAAATCCGGCCGCAGTTCCGCCGCATCCGCGGCCAACGGGAAGAGGTCGATGCTTTGGCGACGGAGTCTTTTGGCGGCATGCGCGTGGTCCGCGCCTTCAGCCGCCAGTCCGCCGAGACCAACCGTATTATGCGCGGCAACCACCTGATGGGCCGCCAGGAACTTTACGCGTGGTGGTGGATGCGTGCGATTGAAATCGTATGGGAAACGCTCATTCCGCTGGCCTCGGCCGGGTTGCTGCTGTACGGCGGTTGGCGCGTTCTGGGCGGGAACCTGACGCCCGGCGATTTGATGATGTTTCTGGTCTATCTGCTCATGCTGCTCGGACCGCTGGCCGTTCTGGCACAGAGCGCCGCGACGTTTCAGAACAGTCTGTCGGGCTTTGATCGCGTGCTCGATCTGCTTGCAGAACCACGGGAGATGGAAACGGAAGAAAAGCTGCCTTCGATTTCACCCGAAGATTTTACGGGCCGGATTTCCTTTCAGAATGTCGGCTTCCGTTACCCGAACACCGAAGCACACGCGCTGGAAGATTTCAATCTGGAAGTTGAACCGGGGCAGACAGTCGCGCTGGTGGGCGCAAGTGGCGCCGGGAAGACGACGCTGTGCAATCTGATCGCGCGGTTCTACGACCCGACCAGCGGGCGGATACTGCTGGATGGCCGCGATCTCCGCGATATCGACGTGGAAAGTTACCGGCGGTTAATTGGCATCGTGGAACAGGATGTGTTCCTGTTTGATGGCACCGTCACGCAGAACATCCGCTACGGCGGACGCGACGCCACGCAGGAAGATGTGCACCAGGCGGCCGAAGCCGCCAACGCGCTGGAGTTCATCCAGAATCTGCCCCAAGGTTTTGACACCATCATTGGCGAACGCGGCGTGAAGCTTAGCGGCGGACAACGTCAGCGGCTAGCCATCGCCCGCGCCATTCTGGCCGACCCCAGCATTCTGATTCTGGACGAAGCCACCAGCAATCTCGATACCGCAAGTGAACGTCTGATTCAATCCAGCTTAAACCTACTGACAGAAAACCGCACCTGTTTCGTCATCGCACACCGTCTTAGCACCATCGCCCACGCCGACCTGATTGTGGTGCTAGAGGGCGGCCGGATTGTCGAAACCGGCACACATAATTCGCTGCTGACGCGCGGCGGAAAATACAGCGATATGGTGCAACTGCAAACGCAACCCGGACAGACGATGTAAGAGTGACATCGCGTGAGGACTTACCACGAACCAGAACGAGTAGGGCAGGCTCCGCTTGCCTTCCTTGGGTTGGAGAGGATTTAAGATGACGGGTCCTTTCCTTTTGCGTTGGCAGCCCTTGACTTCATTATTGCCGTTATCGGCTGCTTTATGCGTTGACTTGATGCTACGCGGAAGGAAGGCAGGCGGAGCCTGCCCTACACGACTGACCGCGGTTGAGGTGGACTGCGTAACACCGGCAGGCAGGCGCCTGCCCTACAAAAGTGGTGGTGTTACGCCAGGCCGGTGAGTGTGCTGTGGCCGCTGGAGAACTCGTCGGTTTCGAGGCCCAGGTGCTGCAGGTAATTGACCAGCAGGTTGCATAGTGGCGGTGACTTTTGGGGGTCGAAGGCCAGGTGTTGCCCGTGCTTGAAGTGGCCGCCGGCGGCGACAATGGGCAGGTTGCTGTTGTTGTGCGCTGAGGCGTTGCCCAGGTTGGAGCCAAGCAGGATCGCCGTCTGGTCAAGGAGCGTGTTTTCGCCTTCGCGGACACCGTTTAGCTTCTTCAGGAATTCGCCAAAGATGCGGAATTCTTCTTTCTCGATGATCGATAGCATTTCGATCTTGCCAGGGTCGCGGCCGTGATGGCTGAGATTGTGCCAGCCGTCGCTGACGCCGTCGAGGTTCACCTGTTCGGCGCCGCCCGGTCCCATCAGCGTGATCAGCCGTGTGGAGTCCGTCTGTAAGGCGAGGAAGATCATGTCGTACATCAAGCTCAGCCGCGCCGTAAGTTCTGCGCGGTCGGAGATATCCTGCGGCTGCTTGCGGTCTACCTTGGGCTTGGGACGCTGCGCCCAGTCCGCTGAGAGGACAAGACGCTTCTCTAGTTCGCGGACGCTGGAAAGGTACTGATTTAGAGTCTGGTTGTCGCTGCGTCCGGCATTGCGGGCGACCTGCCGGGTCTGCTCGCGGACAAGATCCATCACACTCTGCCCGTCTTCGATGCGGCGAAGCTGCGTGGCTTTCTCTTCCGCGGTGCCATCCAGAAAGAGCTGTGCGAACAACCGCGAAGGGCGTGACTCTGCCGGTATCTGCACACCGGACCGCGTGTAGCTGAGGCTGGAATTGGTGGCCGTCAGCGTCAGCGAACCGAACCGCGTGCGATGGCCGATCTGTTCGGCTGCCAGTTGATCGACCGAAACGGTGTTCTGAAAACTCGGCTGGCCAGGATGAGCCGCACCGGTCAGAAAGCTCTTCTCCGCGGCGTGACCGCCGTCAACGTCTGGATGCATCAGACCGGAGATGACGGTGAATTTATCGCGTACCTCCTGCAATGGTTCCAGATAAGGCGTTGCTTTGTAATCGCGACCTGCTTCGGCCGGAAACAGATGCGGCGTATGAATGCCCAGCGGCGAACAGATCGCCACCATCCGCCGGATGTCCGACGGGTTGTCTTCACCCGCCTGCACGGTGCTGGCAGCAGGCGTCATGCTTTCAAGCAGCGGCAACCCCAGTGCAACACCTGCCGCCTTGAGGACGGTGCGACGGTTCATGGATGACTTCGGCATAGCTTATTCGCCTTCGCGATATTTGTTCTATAGATAGAAAATGGTTTGAAATCTGAATGCTGTGTTTCTCAGCGTCGCACTACGGCTGCAGGAATAGGTCCGAGGCGGCGACGGCTTGAATCATACTGCGGAGCCCCAGGTCCTGCGGCTCCGACTTGTCGACAATCGCCTCAACTGCATCGTTGTCGGCAGCGGTAATTTTCCGGCCGGTGGCGTAGATCAGCAGCTTCGCGGCCAGCGCTTTTGCCACCTGCTGCCGGTCGGCGGCAAGGTGCTTACGGAAAGCGACAAAGCCTTCAAACTTGCGGCCGTCGGCGAGTTCTGCGGCGGTTTCGACATTGGGCCCCTGCTTGTACGCCACCTTCTTCGCAACGCGTTTACCTTCTCCCAGCGACCGGTACCAGTCGCGTTCGCCGCCGATGGCGTTGAAGTGCTCCAGGGCAAAACCGGGCGGATCGATCCGCTTATGACAGCGGGCACAGGAAGCAATGCTGCTGTGCTTGTCCAGTTGCTGGCGGATGGTCACGGCGCCACGGATATCTGGCTCCACCGCGGGAACACCAGGCGGCGGTGGAGGCAGCGGGCGACCCATGATCTTATCCATCACCCACACGCCGCGGATCACGGGCGAAGTGGCGGTGCCATTGGCCGTCACCTTTAACACGCTGGCGTGCGTCAGCACACCGCCGCGGACAGAGTCTTCAGGCAGCGTGACTTTGCGGAACTTCTCATGGCCCTTCACGCCCGCAATGCCGTAGTGCTCCGCCAGACGCTGGTTGAGAAAGGTGAAGTCCGAATCAATAAAATTCAAGACGCTCAAATCTTCTTCCAGCACATGTGCGAAGAATTGCCTTGTCTCGGCAAGCATCGCCTCTTGCAGCAGCGGGTCAAACTCCGGGTAAAGCTTTTGCGAAGGCGTTGTATCTTCGATGTCTTTCAGGTTCAGCCACTGCGCGGTAAAGCTATTCACAAACCGCTGCGCCTTGGCGTCGCGGAGCATCCGCTCGATCTGTGCGCGTCGCGTTGCTGCATCTTTCAGCTTACCGGCAGCAGCTACCTGCAGCAGTTCTTCATCGGGAAGCGAAGACCAGAGGAAGTACGAAAGACGCGAAGCAAGCGTGTAATCATCGACTTCGCTCCTGCGGTTTAGCAGTAGAAACTGCGGCGAACAAACCACGGCACAGAAGCCCGACCGCACCGCCTGTTCAAAAGTGCGGCCCGCTTCCAGCCGGTCCAGCGCCAGCTTGATAAAGGGCTGCATTTCCTCGTCAGTCACTGGCCGGCGGAAGGCGCGCGGGATGAAGTTGCGCAGAATCCGTTGGACATCTTCCTGCGGGTTGTCCGACTCAACGTGATGCACCTGTAAGTTTTTACGGTGGCGATGATAGACCCGGTGGCCGGGAACCATCTTCAGCGAAGGCGAATCGCCCAGCAGCTTCTTCTGAGCTTCCGACGGAAAACTCTGATCGAGTGGTCCATAGGTTTCGCACCAGGCGATGCCGAGGCCGGGCCGCTTCTCGTGCTTGTCGCGCCACGTCACATGTTCCGGCCAGATGCGCGGCTTGATGTGGATCGCATGCCCGGATTCCATTCTGGTTGTGAACTCAATGATGCGCGGTTTATCAGGCGAACCAGTTGCATCGAACACGCCGTGAAAGGTCAACGTTTCCGGCCCGAACAGGGCGCCGGTGTAAACACCGACACCAATCGTGCGGTCGCCTGGGTCGTGCGGCCAGACAGCAATCCGGCAGCGGTATACGCCTGTATCGATCGGGTGTGCACCGTCAACGCGGGCGGGTGGCCAGCCGGGTGTGAACTTGACGAACGAACTGTCCACTTCAATCACGCCGCCCTTCTTACCTTTGACCGCGGCGATATTTTCTTTGCTTTCCATCAGCACCTGACGTCTTGTTGCAGGCGGGAGCGGCTTGATGCGGCGGATCACCGAGTCGAAGGCGACGTTCGCGGCGTCGAGATATTTCTCCATCAGCACGGACGAGATGCTCAGGCCCGTCGCCACATTGTCGAACCCCTGCGAGCGTCCGTCTTCCGGCAATAAGTCCGCCAGGGGCGTGTCGATGCCCAGCAGGTCGTGCATGGTGTTTTCGTATTCGCGACGGTTCAGCCGCCGCACCGCCGGTGTGTGGGCCGGTGTTGCCGCGCGGATCAACGTGGTAACCCGCTGGTGGAATTCCTGAATTTCGGCGTTTTCTGGCCGCGCCTCATCCGGCGGCGGCATCTCGCCGGCTGACACGCGGTCCAGGACCTGCGCCCACTTGGCAGCCAGACCGTTCTCGCGTGTTGGCAATTGCAACAGGTCCAGCCGCAGTTCGCCCTCTTGGGTGTCTGCGTTGTGGCAGTCGTAGCAATGCTGCTTTAAGAACCCTTGCGGCGTTTCTGCGGAAATTGCCGCCGCACTTGTTGAAAGCACCACAGCGGGCAGCACAAACATCGTCAGCCGCACGGCCAGAATGCGGGCGCAGTAAGCGACGGCGGCAGCGGACAGGGGCAGCAATTTATCAGACGTTTGCACGGCAGCATTTCTAGAGGTGAGAGTGTCGGGGCAGGCGGGAACCGCTCAACTTCTATTATACGCGCCATAAGCGCGGGAATCGATCAACGCTACAATAGTGCTACGAAGTTTATTCCGGTCAACTCCGACACAGAATACGAACCGTGCAGAAACCACTTGAAAATCCCGGACGGGTCGAGAAAGACAACGCGATGAAAGCTTCCGAGCTATTAGTCAAAGCCCTCGAAGCCGAAGAAGTCGAGTACATCTTCGGCATTCCGGGTGAAGAGAATCTCGAACTGCTGGATGCATTGTCCAGATCCAGCATCAAACTGATCCTCACGCGTCATGAACAGGCTGCCGGTTTTATGGCCGCCACCTATGGCCGTCTGACGGGTAAAGCAGGCGTCTGCCTTTCCACGCTTGGCCCCGGCGCCACCAATCTGGTCACCGCCGCCGCGTATGCTCAACTGGGCGGAATGCCCATGATGATGATTACGGGACAGAAACCCGTTAAAAGCAGCAAGCAGGGTCAGTTCCAGATCATCGATGTCATCGACATGATGCGTCCGCTGACCAAGTACACCAAAACCCTGGTCAGCGCGGCCAACATCCCGTCGCGCGTCCGCGAAGCAATACGCCTGGCGCAGGAAGAAAAACCCGGCGCCGTTCACCTGGAACTGCCGGAAGACGTGGCGGAGGAAACCAGCGAAGAACCCGTCATTCCCGCCAGCCTCGTGCGGCGCCCCATCGCTGAAGCGAAATCCATCATCGCTGCCGTCGAACGCATCGAACGCGCCAAGCATCCCGTGCTGATCGTCGGCGCCGGCGCCAACCGCAAAAGCACGTGCAAAATGCTCCGGCACTTTGTGGCCAAGTTTGGCATCCCGTTTGTCACCACCCAGATGGGCAAAGGGGTGATCAATGAACACGACGACCTGTTCCTGGGCAACGCCGCGCTTTCTTCCGGGGATTATGTGCACCGGGCGCTTGAAGCGGCCGACCTGATCATCAACGTCGGCCACGATATTGTGGAGAAGCCGCCTTTCTTCATGCAGCCCGGCGGCGTGGATGTGATTCATGTGAACTTCGAAACCGCGGCGGTCGATCCCGTTTACTTTCCGCAAATCGAAGTCGTCGGCGATATCGCCAACAGCATCTGGCAGATCAGTGAAATGCTGGTCAAAAAGAGCCAGTGGGACTTCTCGCGATTCATGGAAGTCCACGCAGCCGCCGAAGAACAGCTGAAAGAACATGCTGACGACGACGCCTTTCCTGTGCTGCCACAACGCCTAGTGGCTGATGTGCGTGAAGCCACCGAGCGGCGGGGCATCATCGCGCTGGACAACGGTATCTACAAGATCTGGTTCGCCCGGAACTACATGGCGTACTCGCCCAACACGGTGCTGCTGGACAACGCGCTGGCTTCGATGGGCGCGGGTCTGCCTTCGGCCATGGCGGCCAAGCTGGTCTATCCGGAACGCATGGTCACGGCGATCTGCGGCGACGGCGGGTTTATGATGAACTCGCAGGAAATGGAAACCGCGGTCCGCCTGGGGCTGCACCTGGTGATTGTCATCCTCCGCGACAACGCCTACGGCATGATCAAATGGAAGCAAAGCCACATGGGCCTGACGGACTTCGGCCTGGACTATGGTAACCCGGACTTCGTTAAATACGCTGAAAGCTACGGCGCCAAGGGGCACTGCATCACGGAAACGCAGCAGTTCCTACCTACACTGCGCAAGTGCCACGAAGAACCCGCCGTGCACCTGATTGAGGTGCCTGTTGATTATTCCGGTAACGACCGCATTTTGAACCACGAAATTAAAGAACGCAGCGCCGCCGTTTAACAACCGCCCTGCCCTGCCCTGCCCTTTCTTACACTTCGTGCATCGCAAATAAGCATCTGCTCTGAAGGAACCCCTATGAAAACCGAGTGGCCGTACTACCTGGCAAACAAGCCCCAACACTCTGATAACAAGCTGGACGTTGTCGACAAATACACCGGCGAGGTCGCTGCTAAGGTTTCGGTGGCAGATCCTGACACCATCGACAAAGGCATCGCCGGCTGCGTCACGTCCGCAGAGCCAATGGCCCGGATGGCGCCATACGAGCGGCAGGATGTGCTGAACCACTGTGTCGAGCAGTTCACCAAACGGGCGGATGAGCTGGCGGACTCGTTGTGCATTGAAGCGGGCAAGCCGATCTCGGACTCGCGGGGCGAAGTAAGCCGCCTGATCGACACTTTCCGCATCGCTGCTGAAGAATCGGTACGTGTCGGCGGCGAGGTGATGAATCTGGAAATTTCCGCCCGCGCGAAAGGCTACCGCGGCATGTGGAAGCGCGTGCCCATCGGCCCGTGTTCCTTTATTTCGCCGTTCAATTTCCCGCTTAATCTCGCCGCACACAAAGTGGCGCCGGCCATTGCGGTGGGTTGCCCTTTCATTCTGAAACCTGCCAGCCGCACGCCGCTGGGCGCGTTGATCATTGGCGAAGTGCTTGCGGAAACCGATCTGCCCGAAGGCGCTTTTTCGATCCTGCCGTGCAGCCGCGACGGGGCGGATCTGTTCACAACCGACGACCGGCTGAAGCTGCTGAGCTTTACCGGATCGCCCGATGTTGGCTGGGATCTGAAAGCCCGTTGCGGCAAGAAGAAAGTCGTGCTGGAACTCGGCGGCAATGCGGCGTGCATTGTGGATGAAGACGCCGATATCGAAGACGCAGTGAACCGGCTGGTGATCGGCGCGTTCTATCAGTCGGGACAGAGTTGCATTGGCGTGCAACGCATCATCATTCACAGCAGCATCTACGACGAGCTGCGCGACAAACTGGTCGCCCGCACGAAAGAACTTATCGCAGGCGATCCCAAAGAAGAGTCGACCTTCATCGGGCCGATGATTTCCAAGGGGGAAGCAGAACGGCTGGAAAGCTGGATTGAAGAAGCCGTCAAAGCGGGCGGCAAAGTGCTGTGTGGCGGCGGCCGCAAAGATGCCGTGCTGGATGCCACGCTGCTTGAAGACGTGCCGTCTGACTTAAAAGTCTGTGCGGAAGAGGCGTTTGGCCCCGTTGCCGTGCTGAGCAAGTTTGACGATTTCGACGCGGCGCTTGCGCAGACCAACGACAGCGTCTTCGGCCTACAAGCCGGCATCTTCACCCGCGACCTCTACAAGATGCAGAAGGCGTGGGACACGCTGGACGTGGGCGGCGTCGTCATCGGTGATGTGCCGTCCTGGCGCGTCGACAACATGCCTTACGGCGGCGTGAAAGACAGCGGCCTGGGCCGCGAAGGCATCCGCTTCGCCATGGAAGACATGACCGAAATCCGCAACCTGGTGATCCGCACACCATAAGTCCCATTGCCTCAAGCAACAGCACACCCGTAGGGCAGGCGCCTGCCTGCCGGTTGCGGACCCCGTCGCGTTTTTAGACTTAGAACCAGAGGTTCACGCCGGTTAACGCGCCGATGAGGCGGACGTCGTCGATTTTGCGGTAGTCGTAGCCGATGAAGATTTCGCAGCGGTCCCACATCAGGCCCGCCGTGGTGGCGCCGTGAAAAACGCTGGCTTCGCCCAGGTGGCCGATGTCCAGTTCACCACGGAACACGAGCGGCCGGATGGGAAAGAACGAGAAGTTCATCGTCAGGTTTACTCCGCCGTCGCCCTGATCGCCCACTATCCAGTTCAGCCCGACACCCGCGCGGGCTTGCAGAATGTCCGTTGAAAAGAAGCGGAAGGTCAGATTGAGATCGCCCAGATGCAGTTCATCGTTGCCGCCCTGTGGCTGATCTTCAAAGTAGTAGTTCCATTGTCCATCCACGCCAAACCGCGTGAGGCTGGATTCGAGCACGCCGCTGAGAGCGAAGCGGTCTAGATCACTGAAGTTGCTGCCGTATTCCACGCCGATGCGGGCGCCGGTTTCTTTCGGCGGCCGCGTCCAGTCGGGCTGCCCCATCGAGCCACTGGCGCCGTGATGATAGGGGTACTTCCTGAAGTATTGATCCTGGGGCGGCGAGAGGTCCACGTCGATCTCGTCAACGCCGGAGTCTTCAAAACCCTCTGCTTCAAACCCTGCCTGCACAACCTTTGGATCATCGCTGTCAAAGGCAGATTCGATCGCGGAACTAATCAAGCACCCTAAGATGGCGCCCAGGATATCGTCCGGGTCGTCATCATCGCGGTCCCAGTCGCTAGGGCAGCTATTAGAAGCATAGCCGCCTGAATGGCCCCGGTCGTACGAATCGCGATCCTCATCGCCGGCAACTGCGGACCGCACTGACGAGAGCTTTCCCGCATGACACAACGAGGAAGAGAACATCACTGTCGCGACGACAACCACAAATACAGCAACGCGGAGGTCCGCCCGGTAAAGCCGCCGCATATTTTGCCCCTGAAAATAAACCTGGAGATTGCCGTGCGCGGGAGGATACGCGCATTGCTCTAACAGGTCAATTGCAAAAGGCGCCTTTTGCTGGATCGGCGATCTGGCAAGATCAATCGATGGTCAGTTCCGCCTTCACGCCCTGCTTACGGGCCATGCCCTTCATTGCGGGGGATGCAACCACGGAAACCGGGGTTTCCGCACCGCCAGGGACGGATGGCAGGCGTGTGAATTCAATCATACACGAACCGATCTTTCCACCGCGGATCTGCCAGATGACAGGGTGCGCTCCCGCCGCCAGCGGAATGGTTTCCGTGGTGTCTTTCGAGCGATCGTCGCCAACTCTGCTGACAGAGCGGCCAGCAATCTTCAGATCCAGAATGCCCCGGTCGGCGCTGCCGCCCCGGTGACGGAACTGCACTTTGCCGGCCTGTTGAAGGACCAGCACGCCGTGCAATTCGATGGTAACCCCAAGTGTGGAGGAAGAAACGGTTAGTTTTTCATCCAGCGTCTCTTGCGTCAGCGTGGCGCCAGTGCGGTAGTGCAGCAGCAAGCCTGTATCCCGGCGGCCGACGCGCACGCGGCCGACCATCATGCCTGTGCTGCTGCTACCGGCGTCGCCAATTTCTACACCAGCATCGGTCAGTTGTTTGTCAATCTTGGCAATGTGGTTCTTAGCTTCGGTTGCATCGAACCCGCCGCCAGATTCCACGACCTGCTGAAACCAGTACCGGGAGCGGCGAAGTGCTGCGTACTGATGCGGCGGCTTCAAGCTATCGGCGGCGGCCTTCCAGGCGGTTCCGGCAGAAAGCTTGCCGGTGTCGTCCGTGGCCTTACTGCCCGCATCGACGGCGGCAACCAGTAACGCGACGCCCGACTTTGCCAGGAACGGCCCTGCCGCTTCCCAGTCACCTTCCACGAAGGCTAAATGCTGGCCCCAGGCGAGATTTGCCTTCTCGTTGTCCGGGTTGGTTTTCAGGTATTCTTCGGCCTTCACTGCCAGATCATAGTCACGCTTCATCTGCTCCGCAGTCGTGCGGAATTTCTTAAACTGCGCCATCTGACGGGTAGCACGCAGACGCGATGCGGCAGTGTGTCCGGCTTTGGCCAGTTCAATCGCGGCATCGTAGTTTTTGCCTTCCATCAGCGCCGGTGTTGTCTCCAGTGCTGCGGTGACGGCAGCGATACGCACTTGAGGCGCGCTGGGTTTGCTGAGGATTTTCGTCAACAACTCACTGGTTTCGAGCGGTGCATCAATCTCGATGCGGTCGGCAGCGTCCTGAATGGTCTGCATCGCCAACTGCAGGTTGCCTGCCTCCAGGGCTTTCTCTCTGGCAAGCACAAGCAGCGCGTATTGATTGGCAGGCTCTGTCTCGGCCAGCGCCGTTTTGCGATACGTCTGTGCGAGTTCATTCAGCTGTGTAGGTGTGCGAGCCTCTTTGGCTTCCGTGGCAAAGACCGATTCCGCCCGCGTACGCGCTGTCGCAACATCGGCGGCAGCGGGCATTTTTGAACGGCTGAGAACGCCCGGCGTAGGCAAGCTGCCGGGGAATCCGCCCGGATTGGTCATACCGCCAGGGTTGCCAAACGGGTCATCGACGATGCCGGCGCCAAAATCAATTTCTGGATCGGTCTGCCCGGCAAGTTCGCCCAGCCCCATCTTCAACGGCCGCATCTCAAGGCGGCTGATCTTCAGCTTGCAGTTGATGCTGCCAATGGCGAGCAGACCGGGCGTCTTCGTAAAATTGTCGCCCTGCTTCAAGTTGTCGTTGCTGCCGGTCCAGGTGAAGATCTGCTGGTCTTTGTGCTTCAGACCAATATGACCGGCCCTTACTTCCATCGTCAGCGTGGCAACACCAGTCAGGTCAATCACGCGTTCCTTGAGTCCCAGATTCAACGCCGTGCCCAAGGCGTTGCCATTCAATGAACGGAAACCGGTGTAGGGCCCTGCTGCGGGCAGTTCATCAATCGCGAAGCCGACCTCCTGGCCTCCCATCTGCAGGCCGAGGAGCAAGGCGCCGTCGCCCGAAACGCGTTCTACGTCCATACGCAATTCGTACGCCGCCGGTGGCTTTGCCTGGAGAGACACGGCAGTGATGCCGTTTACATCGTCGGTGAAAAGGGCGCCATTCTGCTGCAACGTCTGACCATAGATGGTGTGCTTACTGACATCGAGACTCGCCAGTAGATCGATGGCGGGACCGGCGTAGCGCGCCTGATCATTCTTCTCAGGGTCACCGGCGCTGGCAAACGGATCATCCACGGGCGCCACGGTGGGCGGGTCTGTTGGATCAGGTTTTTCGCCACCGTCCGCGGGAGTGGCGCCGCCATCGGTTACTTCAGGGTCATTGGTGGTGGAAACAGGATCACCCGGCATGCTGCCATCCGCTGCGGGTGTAACGGCTGGCTCGCCACTGTCGCTTTCCGGGTCGACCGGGTCTTGTGAACCGCCGGCGGGCTGCGAACCATCTGCGGCAGGAGTTACGGCAGGCGGTGTTACCGGGGGCGGCTGCACGTTGCCGTCGGACGCGGGCGGCACATCGCCATCGCTGCTGGCGACTTCGGCCCCGTCATCCATCATGTACATGGCGCCAATTCCCGCACCACCGAACACCAGCAGTACGATGACTCCCGTGACAATCGCGATGGTGGGGATGCCGCGTCGTTTACCCTTGTTGGTGTTGATGCTAATCCGCGGCTTCTGCGGTACGGGCGGGGCCGAGACAGGCTGGGCAACAGGGGCAGCCTGCATCGCGGCCTGCAATTGACTCTGGGCGTGGGCTTGCAGCTGGGCGTCGTACGTGGCTTTCCGCGATGCATCAAGCAGCGTGGCGCGGGCTTTCGAAACCTCATTCAGCAGCGCCTGCGATTGTGCAGCGTAACGGCCATTCTGATGACTGCGCAGCAGCATCATCCGCTGATCCGCGGCAGCATCGATCACATCTCCATCGCTTTCGAAGTCGGTCAGTCCCAATAGCCGGTACAACGACGCCGGGCGGTCTGTTGGCGGAATTCCTAGCCATTTGTAATAAGGATCGAAGTCAGTTCCGGACATGAAATTCTGTTCCTGAGACGATAAAAAACGTCGCAAACGGGGCGACGCGGACTCTCAATCCATGCTTATTGAAACAACCGTCAGCTACATATGTTACGCAACAATAGTAGGACGCGGTCTACCATCGATTCGTGCCATGCCATTTTGCCAAAGGGGTTGGAATGGCGCGCTCGCGCAGGTAGGTGGAACCACGCGAAGGATGCCCGTGGCAATTCAAAGTATACGACAGATTCGCTATCGTCAAACAGCAAATCGCAAGCCGCCAACGCATCCCAACAAGGACCGACGAAGCCCCGTTAAACCGCTGATGACGGCTTTAAGGCGACACAGACACACATTACAGCGACAGCAAGCGTCCTGTAACGCCCGTTAGACCACGTGTTAGAACGAATTTGCAGTGGACTAATGGACGATCTGCCAGTTTTCGTCAAAGAATCCTGCGGCTTTTACCTGACCTGGAGTTTCACCGTTAGGGAGCTGATCCAGGCCGATCACGGCCCAATCGGGAAGTTTGGGGTTCTGGAGCGAATTGGTGCGGTCGTGGGCTTCCCGGAAGGTGGGGCCGCTGTTGAGCACCAGATATCGGTCCGGCTGATGTGGATTCGGGTAAATCTGCACGGGAGCATGGCTGGCCGCATCATACGTTTTGCCGCCAAGCGTAAAGCTGGCGCCATCTGCCGACCAGGTGACGGGCAACTTGGCCTTGGCCAGAAGCTTGTTGGAGGCAGGATCGCCCCACACCACCAGGTGATATTTCGCCATGTCTTCCGCCGTGACATCAACATCCTTCTTGATGCGAAGGTCGCCGCGGAATAACGCCCGCCAGCGGTTCTTCATGTGCTGAACTTCAAATTCCATCCACTTCTGAAATTGCGGATGGCTGGATTTCCCGCTTGGCAGCACCACCAGGAACGGCGCCATGAATGCATCATCAATAGGCCCCTGCAGGCCGTGCTTTTTCTGCAAAGCGTCTGTCTGCTTCACGCCCGCTTTCCAGGCGCCATCCGCCGTGCGGTGCAGTTGCACGGCAGCGGTTGCGCGATCTGCGGGAACCTGCACCACCTGCCCGTCGATCTTGACGGTCACAGCGGCGGATGTCTGGAAGGGTGAAAGTTCTAAAGCGTTAATATTCTGCGTGGTGACGGTCAGCTCATCCGCGCCGCTGCGGCGGGCGTTGATACGGCTATCTTTCCAATGTTCCTGCAGCGACAAGGCTTTCACCCAGTGCACGCGGTTGTAGCGCAGCGTGCGGGTCTGCAGAAAGACTTCGTCCGGCGTCTGATTGCGGCCGGCTTTGGCGGCCTGCTGCATCTTGCCCAGCAGCGTCTTGAGCGTATCCGGGTGATACTTATGCCCCATGCCGGGCCCGATAAGATGCGGCAACGTCCGCCCCTGCGACTTGAAGGCGGCCTCCATCACGCGGGCGGCTTGAATCTGTTTGTCGATCTCGCCGCTGTACACCGTGATAGGAAGATTGAACAGGTTGCGGACGTAGCCCGGCACATCGTAGGCGCCCCATAGCTTCTGCTCGTAAACAGGCGGATAATCTTCGCGTTTCAGCCGCGTATACTGCGCCGTTTCGGCAAAGCCCGCGCCGGGACTGGCAGCGACCCATTGGCTGGGATAATGCGCCGCGATGTGCCACACGCCGGCGCCGCCCATGGAGAAGCCCATCAGCACCACGCGATCTGGATCAATCTTGTAGCGGCGTTTGACATCGGCGACCACGTCCAGCACGTCGATCTCACCGGCCGACTTAAAGCCAATACACTGCCGCCCGAAGGGATGCACGATCATGGCGCCGGGCGTTTTAATCTTTCCACCCCGCTTCAGCCGCTGATCAATAAAGTGCAGATCCGTGGTCTTATCGCCACGGCCATGCAACCAGACAAACAAAGTGGCAGGCTTCTGCAGATCCAGACCCTTCGGAATCTCCAGCCCATAAGGCTGCGGCGAGCCATCAATCTGGCTCTGATAGCCACGCACCACGAGTCCGCTCTGCTTCGCCCAAGGAGCCTGTCCTTTCTCTAACGAGGCACAACGCTGCTGGGCAATCTTCAATAGGTCGGCCGCCTTTTTGAAGTCGCCCTTCTGATAGAACTCGCGATGCCGCAGCGCGTAATCGACCGCTTTGATAAAGATCGCCACGTCCGCATGCTGGTCTGCCGGAAGACCTTCAATCGCGTCCAGTCTGGCACGGGCATCGGCAACCGCTTTGGAAAGACTGTCCAACTGGGCTTCCGACGGCTGCAAACCTACCGGCGGAATACGGCGGGCAATGGCGGGAATTTCTTCCGCCTGACTATGACCGGCCAGTACAACGCCAGCAACAAGCAAAACCAGGACACAGGACGCGGTAGGTCGAAGTGCGATCATAGAAGTTGGAACCCGTGGGAGTATCATCAAGGAAGTCGTCGCGTTAATTGTCAGAGAATCTACGGCTTCATCATAACATGTGGCCGCAAAGGGGTTGCAACGCTGACGGCGTGTGCCTACTATCTACACATCATGCACGCGATTTACTGCTACTTCTGGCGCAACTTTACCAACCCTCTCCGAGGGCTTGGAGCTGTTGCGTAAGCAGAAATCAACTGCATCAAACGTACAATCCAAACCCCGGAGCCTGTGGTCGGCCCCGGGGTTTTTTTGTTGAACCAACCAGAACACCCTATCAAAACACGGCCGGAGAGCTTCGCAATGATTGTTGTCATGGAAAAAAACGCTAGTCAGGAACAAGTGGAACACATGGTTCAGAAAATCGAAGGCATGGGCCTGAAGTCGCACACCATCGTCGGCACCGAACGCACCGTCATAGCCGCCATCGGCGAGAAGCGGGCGCAGACCAAACAATCACTGGAAAGCAGCCCCGGCGTCTCTGAGGTCGTGCCGATTCTGGCGCCTTATAAGATTGCCAGCCGCGAAGTGAAACCAACGCCCACCGAAGTGCAGGCGGGCAGCCTTCGCATTGGCGCCGGTAAGACAGGTGTGATTGCCGGTCCGTGCAGCGTCGAGAGCGAAGAACAGTTAATGTCCGCCGCCCGCGCGATCAAAGCGGCCGGTGCTACGGCCCTGCGTGGCGGCGCGTTCAAACCACGCACCAGCCCTTACAGCTTCCAGGGGATGAAGGAAGAAGGCCTGAAACTGCTGGCGGCCGCCCGCGAAGAAACCGGCCTGGCCGTGGTGACCGAAGTCATGAGCACCGAAGATGTAGACCTGGTCGCCAGCTACGCGGACGTGCTACAGATCGGCGCCCGCAACATGCAGAATTACCGGCTGCTGGAAGCCGTCGGAAACACCCGCAACGCCGTGCTGCTCAAACGCGGCGCCAGCGCCACGATGGACGAACTTCTACTGGCTGCCGAGTACATCCTGAACGAAGGTAACCCCAACGTCATGCTGTGCGAACGCGGCATCCGCACCTTCGAATCGCATACACGTTTCACGCTGCCTTTAGCGTCGGTTGCTTACCTGCAACGCAAAACTCACCTACCCGTGGTGATTGATCCCAGCCATGGCACCGGCCACGCCTACATGGTGCCCAGCATGTCCGCCGCCGCCATCGCCGCCGGCGCCGACGGGCTGATCATTGAGGTGCATCCCGATCCGGAAAACGCCATGAGCGATGGCTATCAGTCGCTGCGTTTCGACCAGTTTGAAGAAACCATGCAGCAGTGCCGCAAAGTGGCCACCGCGCTGGGCAAAGAAATCAACACGCTGTAATCCGCCGGTAACCGGATATACTGCCAGCAGCCGTTGTAAGCCCCTATTCTGGAACGCGTATGAAAACCTTGATGATTCTCCGGCATGCCAAGTCAAGCTGGAAGGAAGCCGGTCAGGCGGACTACGACCGGCCTTTGAATAAGCGAGGTAAACGCACGGCGCCGGCAATGGGCAAGATGCTGGCCGATAACGACCTGCTGCCGGATCTGATTGTCAGTTCCAGCGCCGTGCGCGCGAAAGAAACGGTGCACTTACTGGTCGCTGGTTCGCTGTATGAAGGGCAAGTCGTCTTTGAGGACGACCTCTACCTGGCGCCGGGGGAGATGTATATCGAGGCGGCTGCCAACCTGGACGACGCCATCAACTGCGTCATGATGGTCGGGCATAATCCGGGTCTGGAGCACCTCGTCGGCCATCTCAGTGGTGGGTCGCACATGATGCCAACAGCCGCCCTGGCGCACTTCGAGCTACCTATCGAGCGTTGGATTGAATTCGATTCCATCGTGCGCGGCGATCTGAAAGATCTGTACATCCCGCGCGAACTCGGTATCGAGTAACCGCGTTACTTCGCCAGCATGCGGGCCAGCGTAGCGCCGAACAGAGTGGCGGAATTGTCATCTTCGCCAGTAATCAGATTTCCATCCACCAGCACATCGTCAGCCGAAGTGCTGGGGTTGCCCATCGACCGCGCGGGACTAAGCCTTGCGCCATTCGTCTCGGCGTTCCAGCGGGAAAGCGGCTGCCCGCGTCTGCCGTTGTAAACACCCGATGGGCTTTGCCGGGGCGAACCGACGGCGCGGCGACCGGCCAGAATGCTCTTGCCATCCACCCGCGCCCAGGCCAGCACGGACACGCCATGGCACAAGGCGCCGACAATCTTCTTCTGGCTCACAAAGTCGTTCAACAAGCGGTTGACGACCGCTTTGGTCTGAGGATTGCCGTTGTAGGCGCGTTTGTCGTAGCTGCCGCGGAAGGCATACTGGTACATGGAAGAGCCCCAACCGCCTGAAAACATAATCGCGTCGTACTGCGAAGCCTTCGCATCGGCCAGGGCCAGATCGGGCATCACCGCGCCGCTGCCGCTCTGGCCTGAATTCGGATGCGGCGTGCACATCGCTTTACGGCCAGCAGCCACATCGACGGTAATGCCGGCCCGCTGCAGCTCCCGCAGTGGTTCGGCATATTCGCGATAGAAAAAGTCCTCATTCGCAATCACCAGCAGCACGCGTTTTCCCGCGACGAGCACAGGCTGAGTGCCAGGCGTGGGCTTTGGCGACGGCTGGGTTATTGGTTCTGGCCGGGTCGATGGCGTACTGGCTAACGGCTGACCAGCCGCGCGGGTGCGAACTTCGGCGGAATGAAAGGTTGTTGCCGCGCTATACGCGCCCAGCCCCAGCGACTTCGCATCGGGCATCCGCCACACCGCGGGAATCGATAGCCGCGTATCCGCCGTTTTCAGCGTCGTAATCAGCTTGCCGTCCAGGTACGTTTTTACCGTGTCTCTGCGGACTTCGACCAGCGCGGTGTAAGTCTTCCCGTTCTCCAGCGTATGCCCCGTGCTGCGTGTGGCGTTGCTACGGATGTCGCGACCATTGATGTCCTGAATGCCGGCCAGATGTTCGCCCCAGGCATCGATCTCAAAGGACGCCGGGCCGCTTGCCGTCACGAAGAACAAGGCAATCGAATGCACGCCGCTGGTGCGGGTGAACTTCACACGGAAATCGTATTCACTCTGCGGCTGAAACGGCAGCGAGATCCGCGCGCTCTGGGTCGCGTTCACCGCTAAGGAGCCGTCCGTTTTTGTCCAGTCGCCCGCTACCGCGTTCCGGTTGGTGTCCACTTTGTCCAGCAGATTGGTCCATCCCGTTTCGCCGTGAACGACCGCTGGCATGGCGCACAGAACTGCCATGAGCAACGCCCGCGGAACCGCCCTGAAGAACGCCTGGCTCCGTTTGCCCACGAAGCTGCCTCGCATGTTGAAGTTTTGCATTGTGTGAAACTCTCTGATCCGGTTTATATTGCCTGCTACGTTATTTATACCTTGCGCTGAAATTCCGTACAGAATTCTGCGCGGTTCGCGTTCGTACTGACCGGCTTTCCGCCGCGGGAATTCGCATGATTGAGAACCGGCGGCTTGTGGATGATCTGTTTCAGAACCAGCAGATCCGCATGCATCCCAGCCCGCTTCTCACCACCGCGCCGCCCCCCCTGCCCCGCGACTTTTCCTTCGATAAAGTCGAAGGCATGCTGCTTGGTCTGGCGGTGGGCGACGCTCTGGGCAACAGTTCCGAAAGTAAAACGCCGGCGCGGCGGCACGCGTTGTATGGCGAAATCCGCGATTATCTGCCCGGTATTCTCGGCGCCACCGGCAAGGGCTACCCGTCAGATGACACGCAGATGGCGTTCTGGACGCTGGAGCATCAACTGCGGCACGACGGCATCGTTCCGGCCGAGCTCTCGCGGACCTTCAGCAACCGCCGTGACGAGATTGTGCAAGGCGGCCGCACGTTCCGCGAATTCACAGAAAACTTCCGGGCCGGCAAACCGTGGCAGCAATGCGGCGTCGATTCTATTGGCAACGGCGCCTTGATGCGGATCGCACCGGTCCTGGTTCCCCATCTGCGTCAGCCTTCGCCGGCGCTGTGGGCCGATGCTGCACTGGCCGGCATGCTGACGCACAACGCAGCGGGTTCGAACGCAGCCTGCCTGGCCTTCACCGCCATGCTATGGGACCTGCTGGGGATGAACCGCACGCCTGATCCGCAGTGGTGGGTGCAGCGTTACGTGCAACTGGCAACACCGCTGGAAGGAGACGCCGTTTACAAACCGCGTGGAGGTTCTTACCGCAACTATGCAGGCACGGTGTCAAGGTTTGTCAGTGCATATCTGCCGCTTGCTTATCAGCAGAACCGCAGCACGGTCGACGCCTGCGAAGGCTGGCTCTCGGGCGCGTACCTGCTGGAGACGATTCCCAGCGTGCTATACATCCTGATGAAACACGGCGATAGCTTTGAAGAAGCTGTTGTGCGTAGCGTGAATGACACGAAGGACAACGACACCGTCGCCGCCATCACCGGCGCGTGTCTGGGCGCGCTCTACGGCCGCGATGCGATCCCGCCACACTGGCTACGCAATCTGCCGGGCCGCACCCGCGCGCACGACCACGGACGGATTCACCGGCTGATTGAAGAAGCCAGACGGATGTGGGGCGAAGACGCTCCGCCGCAGCAGCAACCGCAGCTGTTCTAAACGGCTTACTTCGCGTCTGCTGGCTGAACGACGCTGGCAATAATTTCCGTGGCCGGCATCCGCTTCCGCAGTTCCGCAACGCCCGCGGCGGTAAAACCAGTTGCGCTGATGTTCAGCTGCTTTACACCCTTTAGCGCAGCTAAGTGCGGCATGCTGCGATCATCCACTGCGGTCGCCGTCAGATTGAGAGCTTCGAGCTGCGTCAGGCGTTTAAGCTTTGCCACGTCATCGCTGGTCAAACCCGTGTGCACCAGCGTTAGCTGCCGCAGCTTCTTCAGCTCCGCAAGACACTTCAGTTCAGCCAGGGCGAAACTCGCGCCGCTTAAATCCAGACGCTCGATCTTCTTCAGTGTTTTCAAACCCGCAAGTTGATTGTCTGCTAAACGCGACGCTGCCAGGTTGCAGCCCGTAATTCTTCCCTCGCCGTCACGTGTCAGAAACGCGCCCGCTTTTTGCAGGACATTCGCGGTCTGCAGCTCTAGGTGAATGGTGAAGTCACGGTGCCGGGCAAGAATTTCGCGTGCACGGGATTTGCGGGCCGGCTCCCTGCTTTCGGCCATCTTCTCCAGAATGCTTAACGTCGCCAGTGACAGTTCTTCGTCATCCGGCTGAATCCAGGCGGAGAGAATCCGCTGCACACGCGTTCGCACCTCCAGATCTGCGTGGGTGATTTCGGCTGCGACTTCGCCTAATGCATCTCTACCTAACCGGATGAGAGCCGTGGTGGCCGCTTCACGCTGCGCGAAGCGATTGTCCTGCAATTGCAGAATGAGCTTGCGGACCTCGATCTGCGATGCAGAGGGGCGGCTTTGCTTCAACTTTGCTAATTCCCGCTGCGTCTGCTGCAAAGTCGCGTTCAGCCTGGCAACCTCTGCGGACAGTGATTGATTCTGAGACTGCAACTGGTTGGCTCTCATGCGTTCAACCTGTAGCGCCGCACGGGAACGGGTAAGCGCGAGCTGCAACGCTTCAATCGCTTCTGGCGTCAGAGCGTTCTTCTGCGGCGGTTTATTTTTGCGGGGCTGCTGCGGTGGCTTGTCCGCCTGCGGTGGCGCGATGGGCGGTTGCGGCAAGACAGGATTATTTCCGCGGCTTGCGTAGGTGCTGCTGGCCTCGGCCTTCACCACCCAATGCGTGGCGCCGGTGGTGTCTTGTAGCCCGACCGCGTCGATTTCATTCCAGCCTTGCACGGCAGGCGAGTCTAAATAAAGCTTCACCCGTTTCACTTTGAAAGCGGTTTGAATGGCAACGGCCGAAACACCCTTGCCCTGCCCCGGCCGCACCGGGTCCGCGCCGGTCCACACCTGCTGCTCACTGCCATCGGGCTTAATCACCGCGATGCTCTGTAAGGCGCCGGGATTGTACGTTTCGTAAACCAGCACGCAGCGTGGCTGGACCGCGACTGCATATTCAAGCAACAGCCATTCCGGCTGTCCGTCCTGCGTCTGCGACGCCCACGCCGTTGACTGGTCACCCGCCGCAGGCGTATCCGGCGGACCGGTCAACTGCTCCGGCCCCCACGAGCGTTTAGCGGCGGCAACCGGCTTAAATGCGTACAGACTCACATCGGTCAGCAGCACTCCCAGAATCAACAGCGGGAGCGTCAGCCAGTACAACGTACACCCAAGAAATCCCTCGCATCGCACCATCGCAATCCTCGCTTCCCTTTCCAGGCGCTGGCAATTCGAACTACTCCACGCGGTTCAGGTGTATGCCGGATTTATTCAATGAGGGTCTTAGTGACATCGCAATTTGGCATGATCAGCTTGAGCCGTTGAATGTCCTCCACGGTGACTCCAGCAGCGCCCCAGCAATAGACGCTTTCAAGAGATTTACAGGCGGCAAGATGCTGCAGTCCTTTGCCCGTTACGGGTGTCTGCTGCACGATCAGTTCTTGAAGCTTGGGCGTCACTGCCAGATGGCGCATGCCGTCATCAGAAATCCCCGTCCGGCGTAAATTCAAGACCTGCAACTCCCTCATCCCCGGAACAGGCTTGAGAGCTTCGTTGGTAATCGCCGCGCCCTCAAGGGAAAGTCGCTGGAGCTTCGGAAGGGCGGCAAGTTCCTTGATTCCATCAGCGCTCAGTTTCGCACCATCCAGCCCCAGTTTTTGCAGGCTTGTGAGCTTGGCAATATCTTTCATACCCGCATCGGTGATGCTAGTGCCTTGCAGAACAAGCCACTCCAGCTCCTTCAACGACAAAAGGTGTTTTAGCCCTTCATCGGTAATGCCCTTACCGCACACAGTTAATTTCTTAAGCTTGGGGAACGCCCGCAGGTGCTTGAGTTCTTCGTCGGTGACCGACATGTTGTAGAGCACCAGGCATTCTAAGGGCTGCCTGAGCGGCAGGTGTCTGCCTCGCCAGACCGGCGGTTGATAAGAGTCCGCCTTTTTCAGCTTTTCTGTCGCCCACCGCCGGGCCGCTTCGACATCCTTCTCAGGCAGGTTCTGCCCAAACAACGACGAAGTGCAGCATGCAAAAATCGCGAAATGGAGGATCAGGGTCTTCATGAATAAGTCAACCGTTTAGACCTGTCTGGTACAAGCTGTTCCACCGTTCAGCATAGAGCTATTCCGGGAAGAAACCAATGAAATTCCTGGCAGATGAACTAAACGAATCAACTAACGCCTGCGCACGGGATTAGAGATCGAATAACATGCTGAAAGTCTCCGCTCACATCTACGAATGAGAATGGGTTATGAGTTGAAACGTGTTCGAAGAATCTACTCGTCCCGCCACGCGTGAGGAGCTGGAAATGGCATCCAACCTCTCGCGAACCAATTGGGGCGCCGTCGGATGCATCACCATCATAGTTGGTGGTGGTATAGCTGTTATGTTCGCTGGGTTGAGCTATCTGGTCGCTTCGTTATTGGCGCCCGATATGTGGTGCGAAATCTCTCTGGGTGGTGCGGTGCTTTCCCTGCCGTTCTACATCTGGTTTTTGGCGGGATATTTGCGTGATGAAAAATATTTCAAAGACCGGGCAACTCTCGACGTGAGAGCAAACCGGGTTGAAATTCTTTCAGTCGAGCCAGAACGGGTTGAATTGATTGATGCGATTAACAATTCATCACCTGCCTACCTATTCGCTTTGGGTGGCGGCGAATTACTTCTGCTACACGGACAATGGCTTGAACACCCGGCAATTTACGGAACGCCAGGCCTGGTTTGCGATGCTACGCACGAATACTTCAGCCATCGTCTCATTGGATTCCCCAGCAACAAATTCAGTCTGATTCGATTCCCCAACTCAGGCCGCGTGCTGGGCATTGATGTGCATGGTGACCCGGTCACAGACATTGGCTTTATACCGGCGATTGAGACGAAGAAGTTACTTTGCGATTCAGAGCGATTTAGAGGCGCACAATCCGACTTTTTGGCTTGGATTCAGGGAACCGCCGTTGACTACGGTCAGCATGGTTAATCACTTCTTCTGCCAGACGTCGGCTGGCTCTAGAACGGTCCGCACCTGGTCGCTGTGAAGCCATTTCCTGGCTGCATCGTTATCGGTTAGATACGTTTCCCAGAAGGCGGTGGTGATGGCCTTGATGGCTTTGTGATGATTGGGATTCCGCTTTGAACGGCGGAGCCGCCGGGCGGACTCGTCGGCGAATGCTTCGTGCTCGGCGCCGTCGAGCAGCAATTCAAAGGAATGGCCCTTGGCAGGTAAGTTACGGAAAACGTCGCGGCGTGCTTCGGCGGTTGTACGTGCAATCCGGCTGACGTCTTTCGTTCCGGTCATCAACATCCACGGAACGCTCACGCTGCCAAACGCTGTGGCAGTGCTGCCAACCGACGGCGGACTAGGGCTGAACGCGAGCGCGGCTTTGATCCGTTTATCGGTGAACCGCTGCCCTAGCGGGCCGAACCGTTGGCCGCTCACACCTTGAACCGTAACGGCGCCGAACGAGTGTCCGCCTACGCCAATTTTCGTCAGATCAAACCGCCCGGCGTACGGTCCCTTGAGATTTAATTTTTCCAGGTGATCGATCGTCGCGGCAACGTCGCGATACCGGTGCTGCGCACTCTGCCCGTTCGCCGCCTTCTTAAGCGTCGTAAGCATCTCACGGATGGGCACGCCTTGAATGACATTGCGGTCGCTGCCGGCATGCTGCATGGTCACCACAATAAAACCGCGCCCCGCCCAATGCTTCCCCACATAAGTGCCCGCATCCCGCGTTCCGCCCAGTCCGTGACTGTAAACGATGGTAGGCGCCTTTTCCTTGCTCGCCGGAAGATACATTTTCAACGGCACAACGCGTTGATCATCGCCGTATGTGAACTCCGTATTAACGATCTTCACTTCAGACGGCGCCTGCAGCGGACTATACGGAGCGGTTTCTGCGACGCTGGCTTGCAGCGTCATCAGCAGGTAAACGGCAAAACTCATATCACGACCTTCCGGCAGGGAACGGTTATCCACTGTGCGACCTTACGCTTACTCACATATTACTTCTTAGCATAAGACGATTCGCGGCATCAACAAACGGTCCATTCCACTGTCACCACGCCGTCTGCAAAGCCGGTCCGATACAAACTAAAATGCGACCGTTACACAGCACGTATGCCCCACAACTCTTGCTGGAAATAAACCTTCGATGAAAACCGCGCCGCGTAGGATTGCGCTGATGCTGGATCTTGCCTGGCCGTTTAAGCGGCATGCAAGTATCTTTGCCGGCACTCAGCGTTACGCCGGCCAGCAGGGTTGGGAATCGATCATCGATGAATATGCCGGCGATACACTAACGCGGAGCGTTGGCGGCAAGGCTCCGTACGACGGCATCATCGCGCGGGCCACGGCGCCGCTGGTCGAGCAGGCGACGAAGTTGAAGGTTCCCGTGGTGAATGTCTGGAACAGCTCGCCCGTCCGCGATCAGTTGCCGGGCGTGTTTCCGGACGCCACGCTGGCTGGAGAACTGCGCGCAGGGCATCTGCTGGCGCGGGGTCTGCATCACTTCGCCGCGCTTGGTTGCCGCGATGACTATGCGCAGGATCTGGAAATGAACGAATTCCGCCGCATTGTCGAGCAGGCCGGTTGCGACTGTTCAATGTGCTGGATGGCGTTGAACTTCTCCAACACGTTACGAAGGTGGCGGAAGACGGAAAAAGATATCGCCGCCTGGATGGACCAGTGGAGCCTGCCGGTGGGCGTGTACGTTGGTTCGGATAACGTCGGCCGCATCATCGTGCAGAAGTGCCGGGAACGTGGCTGGCGTGTGCCCGAAGATGTCGCCATCGTGGCCGGCTGGAACGAACCAACCCTCTGCGAACATCCGCGGCCTTCACTGACCAGCGTGGAAATGGGCTACGAACGCGTCGGCTACGAAGCCGCACGGCAGCTTCATCAATTGATGGACGGCGCACCACCGCCAGCCGACCCGGTGCTGCTTCCGCCTGAAGGGCTTGTTGTCCGCGAATCAACCGACTTCTACGCCGTGGAAGACGAACTGGTTGCGGCCGCGCTGGAATTCATCTCCCGCAATAGTCACCGGCGGATCGGGCAGGATGATGTTTCGCGCGCGGTGAACGCCGAGACACGCACGCTTCAACTGCGGTTCCGCAAAGTGCTGGACCGGCCCATTGCGGCGGAAATCCGGCGCATCCGCATTGAACGCGCGAAGCGGGAACTGACCCAGAGCAAACGGCTACTCTCAGACATCGCCCGCGACACTGGCTTTGGCCACCCGATGCGGATGTACGAAGTCTTCAAACGCGAACTGGGCGTCAGCCCCAGCCAGTACCGCAAGCAACGACAGCTTTCTTCCAAAAGCTGAATCACCAACCAGACGCGGAAAATACTGCAAACGCGTGTGAACAATTTTCAACGCCGCCACGTTGTACAGGTGTTCGCCCGCAATGTTGCGTGCACGTTCGCCACGGCTGTTCCGGCGGCCTGGTGAACTGCTATGGGAGATTTCTGATTTTAAGGTTAATCTTTGCAAATCTTACACGTCGCCGCCGTCCAAGCTGCTACGTGAAAGAAAGTGTGGATTTTGATTCAAGTTTTCCGTTTCGCCGCAAACCTTTTTGTGGTGGTGAGTTGAGAAGCCGACGCTGCTCTTTCGCCATCCGGCCCAGTAAGGTTTGGCCTGAATTTTGCCTTTCAGAGACAATAATTCTGACGGCGGGATGGTTGCTGAAACAGCTCGTAAAGCAACTCAACCAAGGAATGGTTGAAGTTTTACGCGTCATCCACCACCAGCCCGGATACCCCGCTACACACTGCCCACGTGATGGAGATGAGCATGGACGCTCAGCCAAAACGCGCCACGTTCCGCGCCCGCCTGTGTCTTGTTTCTTCCGCCTTCTGCGTCTCGCTGCTGCTTGCTGGTAATGCCAGCACATGCATCGCCGCCAGCTATCGCACGGCCAACTTCATCGTCAGCGCGCCGACGGCTGAGTTCGCCCAGAAGACGGGCGACCTGGCCGAGCAGTATCGTCGCGACTTGGCGGTTGAATGGCTGGGGCACGAACTTCCACGCTGGCGCCGGCCTTGCCCCATCACGGTGGAAGTGGGCCGCATGGGCGCCGGTGGCGCGACAAGCTTCATGTTCGAGAACGGTCGTCCTTTCAACTGGACGATGAACATTCAAGGTCCGCCAGATCGCGTGCTGGACGCAGTGCTGCCACACGAAATTACGCACACCATCTTCGCCACGCACTTTGGCCGTCCCCTGCCCCGCTGGGCGGATGAAGGCGCCTGCACCACGGTGGAGCATATCAGCGAACGCAAAAAGCAGGAGCGGATGCTGATCACCTTCCTCACGACGGGTCGCGGCATCGCCTTCAATAAGATGTTCGCCATGACGGAATACCCGCACGACGTGATGCCGCTGTACTCGCAAGGTTACTCGCTGGCCCGCTATCTGATTGCTCAGGGCGGCAAGCAGAAGTTTGTGAAGTATGTCGGCGATGGCATGAATTACAGCAACTGGACCACGGCGACCAAGAAGCACTACGGCTTCAAAAATCTATCGGAATTGCAGACCACATGGCTGGACTGGGTCCGCCGCGGCAGCCCTATGGATCAGTTCACACCGCAGTCGAACATCCAGCTGGCAACGCACACCACGCCTGCCACGCAGAGCATTCCTTCCGCCGTCGCCACACCGATCCCCGGCCGCCGCAACCTGCAGCCTGTACCTGGCGCATCGCCACTGCAAACGCCCATTCAGCCTGTAGCGCCGCGGCAACCACTTACTTCGCAGCCTGCCCCACAGCACCTGGCGGAAGCCACTGGCGGCAACGACGCCAACAGCAGCGATACCGAAAGCACCGGCGGCTGGTACAAACGCCAGCATGACATCGCACAGAACCGCATCGGCAATCTACAGGAAGGCCAGCGCAGCACGCTTTCCCGGCCACAGCCGCCAGCAGGTCCGGGCACGACCATCCTGGAATGGGGCGCCCAGGTCGCACCCGCGGCGCCACCAGCCCAGATGGCGACAACGCCCGTTACGCCTCCCGTCCAGGTTCCGGCCAGTCCCCGTGCACCGCACTACAGCGCACAAGCGCCAACGAACCCTGGCCCGGCAATTCCCCGCGCATCGCAACCGCGATACTACGATGCAAACCCCACCGGCGCCATTCGGCGGTAAGCATTCCGGTGTACCGGCGGAGCCACTCTCAGATATCGCGTTGGTTGTTGCGGCGCCCGCCCAGCACCACGCGAGTGCGGAACAAGCGGTCGTGCATACTTAGGCCGTTGCCAAAGATGATGAATCCGGCCTCGATAGTCACGTAGAACAGCAGGCCAAGATTCAGCAACGGTGATACGCTGATGCCTGAGAGCGCATTAATCAGGCCGGAAAACAGCGTGATCCACGCGAACGGAAACTGAAACAAAGTCCGCATCCCCATCACCCACGGCCCTGGCTGAAAACCGTGCCGGTCAATGATGCGTATCTGCGCCAGCCGCTTCCCCGGCGTTGTGCCCCAGGTGGCCTGGAGCAGTACGACCAGCGCCAGAAAAGACCCCTCCACAGCATACGAAGCCAGACTTCCAGCAAGCTGCCAGCCTGGCGGCGTAAGCACAAAGTCCACGACGTTTACGACCAGAAACATCAGGCCGATAATCATCGCATCCAGCATCAGCGCCACACCACGCAGCAGAATGCCCGCGCGGGGCCGTGCTGCTGGTTCTACCTGCTTAAGTGCTTTGCTCAACTCAGCAAAACTGGCGTAACGCCCGGACGGATCTTTCGCCAACAGTTTCTCTAAAACGGTGCGCCACACTACGGGCGTGGCTTCGGGCCACACTTCCGGAAATTCCGGCTCTGCCGTGCGGTGCTGTTCCAGACGCTGCATGACATTGTCGCCCACAGGCGGATAAGGGTGGCGGCCGAACGTCATTTCAAACAGCGTCACGCCCAGCGAGTACATATCGCCGCGGTGGTCGGTCTGTTCACCGCGTGTGGCCTCCGGCGCCATGTAGTCGGGCGTACCGGCAATCACTCCGGCTCCGTGCAATTCAGATATTTTCCGCGCCATGCCGAAGTCAGAAAGTTTAATGTTCTTTTCGTCGACCAGCAGGATATTGCTCGGCTTTACATCCCGGTGCACGATGTCAAAACTTGCCGCCTGCGTTAACGCGTCGACCACCTGCTGCGCGCATTTCACAACTGCGGGAAATTTCAGCGGTCCTTGCTTCAACCTGTCCGCCATGGTTGAACTGCCAACAAGCTCCATCGCCAGAAACGGCGTGTCCTCCTGCATGCCCACGTAGTAGATATGCGCAACATGCGCGTGATTGACACGGGCTTGGGTGCGAGCTTCCTGAAACAGCTGCTCTAGATTCGCTTCTCCGCTAGAGCCTTCCGCAGCGTGAATCACCTTGATAGCGACGTAACGCTGCAAAGATTCGTCAACTGCCCGGTAAACTTTGCCCATACCGCCGCCGCCAAGCAGTTCCGTAACCCTGTAGTGACCCAGCATGCGGCCGATATTTGGATCAGGACCATCCGACGAAACACTCTTATTCACCACGCCCTTGCGCGGAGTGTCGTCGTGATTGAAGACAGTTGTTTCCGCCGTTGCCCCCTGGATCACGCTGGCAGCATATTGACGGTTGCATTTCTTACAACGGACCGTCTCGCCGCTGCCGGTTATCAGTTCCCCGCAGACACAGCGATAGGCAGCGATCGATGCCGCCGTAAAAGCGTCGGTGCGTTCTAGTGGTGATGACAACCGTAGAATCCCGTCAATAATACGCGCGGCCGCAACCCGTGTTATTTCTGCAAGCGGATCGTCACGCTATCGAACAACGCGTCGCCGCCCTGGCGTCCGCTTCGCTCAAGCCCGACGCGGTTGTATTCGCCAAGTTGCTTGCTGGTGAACTTGTAAGAACCTTTGAACCTCACACCGCCTTTACCGCCCTGCGTCACCACCACATCCACGTCAGCGCCGCCGGCGGTGCGGGTGACCTTCATGGCAATTTCGTGCATCTCATTGCTACGTGGCGTGAAACCCAGATTCGTGTTGTTCACGATATAGTCGTGGTCGTCCGTTGTCTCGATGCGGAAGCCGCCGCCGGAATAGCCGGGATGGAACAACGCTTTCAATCTCCCGACGGAAACTCCTACATGATAGCCGCCGCTGTTTTCTTCTTCGCCCGTCAGCTTGGCACGGACTTCTACAACACGCGGCCACGCGCGACTTCCGGTCACTTTGTCAGAAGTGATGAATAACCGCTGATCGGTTTCGCGCGCGTCGCCCGTTAACCGCAGCACGCCGTTGCTGACGGATGCTCCTGCGTTATCACCAGACTCGTAGCTGAACCGGCCATAGCCGCGGGAGGCGTCTTTAGAAACAAGTGTGAAGGTTTCTTCGATCAGCGCTGTGCCGATGCTCAAGTCCAGCCGGGCAAGTTTCAACGGCGTAGTAGCGGCGGTTTTCAAATGTTGCTTCGCCCAGTCGCGCCACATCTTGCTAAGACCAGCGTCCGCGCTCGCGACCAGTTTCTGCTGAAACATTTCTTCCAGCATTGCTTTGGCCGCAGCGACGATGGAAGGGTCGTCAGCATCCAGCAGCCCGATCAGCACGCTGGCCACATCACGCGGTTTGCGATCCACCAGCGCCCGCGCCGCCGCCAGCCGCAGTTGCTCCGATTCATGCGAGAGAAATGGCAACAGCGCTGGCACAGCACCGGCGCCCTGTGTCAGTTCCAGCGCCACAATCGCAATCGTCTGCACACGGATATTGCCGCCAGCAATTTTCTTCTGAAGCTGGGCGACGGTATCTGCATCCGCCCTTTGCCCACGCGCCAGCGTCCAGATGGTTTCGCTGGCGGCGTCGTAGATTAGATTCTCACGCGTGCTCCCGGCAATCTCCCACGCCAGGGGCGCCGCCTGTTTCACCCCGCGTAAGCGTAGCAGCACCAGGGCGGCGTAGGTGAGCGAATGGCGTCTGGTGACTGACGCTTCAGAATCCATCTCCGCCAGCAATCGCGACGCCCGCGAACGCACTTCTAAATCCTTCGACTTGACCGCACCCTGCAACAGTTCCCGTGCGGCAAGACCCGCCTTGGCAAGGTTTTCGTGAGCATTCTGACGGATCTGGTAACGGTCATCTCCCAGATCATGGATCCACGCAGTGATCTGCTTTTCCAGACCCGGCTCAGGTAGCATCTTCTTCAGGCGCCGCAACAGGCTGTCTGTATCTTCCGGCTGGCGATACTGCCGCAGAATCTCCAGTGCCTTCTGCTCATCATCCGGCGTGCTGGCGGGTGCAGCTACGACAACGTTTGCCGCGCAACAGGAGACGCAGAGCACGGCGGCAAGTGCACATGGGTGATGGATTAAAATCATCGTCAAGCAGCGGGTTCGTTAGACTTTTAGATATAGATAAGCCTAACTTAAAAAGCGTTCCATCAGCAAACACCCTGGAACGCTAACTGGCTACTTCGCGTCGCGGACGATGCTGGCGTAATCGTCGTCGATGGTCCGCAGCAGAACGCCTGCATCTTTGACGCCGGCAGCGTTCGCCTTGATGAGCAGAGGGCGGGCCTTCTGCCATTTCGTTTTGTCGGTATCGACCAGATAGATGGCGGCCCTGATCGCATCGTTTTCTGGATCGTTTTCGGGCAATCCGAACTGGGTGATTGGCAGGGCGAATCCGCTGGGTATCTGCGCGGGCGTCCATTCCATACGACGGCCGTTATAACGCACCACGATGCGTTGCGGCGAAGATTCAACCACGGCCACCTGCGTGCCTGCCACATCAATCACGCTCGCGCTTTCGAGATTACCCAGCGCCGCCACCACGGCGCGCCAGAATCGCGAAGCATAAGAGGATAGCGTTTGCAGGCGGCTGGCCATCGCTTTGTGTTCGGGCAGCTTCGCCAGTTGAAGCGCCTGTCCTAGCTTGGTTCCGGCGGTCTTGAAATCACGCTGCCCCAGAGATGCACGGGCGCCGGTCAGCAATTCCGCCAACTTCTGCAACTCAGCCCGTGTGGGCTTGGGCGGCGCAGGCGGCTTGGGCGGCTCGACGGGCGGCGGCTCAACGGGCGGCGTCGTGGCGCCACCATCTGTCATCGCGCCGTCGGCTGGTTTTGTGGGCGGTGTTTCAGAGCCATCATCGGCAGGCTTCACTTCTCCATCGTCCGCCGGCTTCACGCTGCCATCAGCAGGCGGTTTCATGCCGCCATCGTCTGCGGGTTGAGGGTCAACGATCGGCGGTGTGACGGCTGCATCTGTACCTGCCGGTGCACCATCGGTAGTATCGCCATCGGCAGAAGGTACGTTGCCATCTTCTGACGGAGCGGCATCGGTTGCATTAGCGTCGGCGGCGGGAGCAGCATCGGCCGGCCTTGCTGGAGCGTTCCCATCTGCGGCCGGACCTCGCGGCTGAACAGCCGTGTCGGCGGCAGGCGCCACGTCATCGGCGGCGGCGACGCCATCGGCAGCGGGATTTTGTTTGTCGCTCATGGCGTAATACAAACCGCCTACCAGGGCGCCGACCAGCAACAGACCAATCACGCCCGTCACCAGCGCGATCAGCCCCTGTTTGCGGCGGGCGGCTGCGATCTGCGAAGGTGTAGCTTGGCCTCGCACCATCGGGCCAGGACCGGGAGCCGTGTTCGCCGGCGCGGCAGTAGCCGGCGCCGCCTCGTGGGCTACCGGGTGAGCCATCGCCACTGGCTGCCCCATCGGCGGCTGCGAACTGGGCGGCTGTGAGCCGGATAGATTCTGAGGTGAGAGAATATCTAACGCCGCGTCCATCGCCGCATTGGATACATCGCTTCCACTGTTCGCAGGCAACGGCGTCAATCCAGAATTCGCTGCGGGCGGGTTCGAACCCATCGGATCCATCGGCCCCAGCGGAGTCAAACCAGCCGGCGACATCGGATCGGCAGCAAAACCGGCAGGAGCCATCGGGTCCGCGGTTTGCCCCGGAGCTTCCGGCGCAAGCGGCGCGAGTGGTGTTAACTGCGGAGTGGAAGCGTCATCGGCCGGGGGTGCAAATGCGGCGGGATTCTCTGGCGGCGTCGAAGGCGCGAATGCGGCGGGGTTCTCTGGCGGCTTGCTAGTGGCATCGCCCGATGCGGGCGGTTCAGCCCCGGGCGGCATGTAGCCAGCAGTGACAGAGTCTGACAGTCCCTTGGGTAAAATCGAAGATGGTTTTTCGGGCGAATTCGCCGCGGCTTGTTCAGCCTCTGCTGGCGTCGGGGTGTTGGTGTTGCCCAGGCCGGGCGGCAGCATCGGATCAAATTTGGCGGCAGGTTGCGAAGGTGCGTTGTTCCCGGCAGGCGGTTCCGGTCCGGCGTTCGTAGAAGGCGCTGCAGCAGGCGGCATACCCGCGGAGCCGCCGCCAAGTTGCTCGTCGTAGGCGGCGCGGGCAGCAGGATCGGTAAGCGTCTGCTGCGCGATTCTGATTTCATCCAGCAGCGAGGACCATTCCTTGGCGTGCTCTCCCGGCCGGCAGCTTCGCACCTTGGTGGCAGCGCGTGAGGCGGCGGCAGCGATCTTGGCGCCATCACTTTCAAACTTTGGCAAACCGAACAACTGGTAATAGTCGGGCGCAGTAACATCGCCTTCCAGTTCCATCCAGTCGCGATAAGGATTGAAATTTCCGGACACAATTCTGCCTGATTGAGGAAGGTCGTTCATTACTGGGAGGGAGCCCGTCATTTCCGGGCCTTATATATGTCGATACTAAGCGCCAGCCCTTCTATCAACAAGTGTGTGCATAATCATACGTCACGCGCCGGGCCCGGCAGCGAGTTGGATTCGCTTGCGTTTAGCAACAGGAAATTGGATGATGAACAGATAACTGTACGGTTCAAACCGGCAATTCGCCGTCATTTTCATCTGGAAGTTCGATGAAGCGACGCATCCATTTCAAACCGCCCTGCCCTGCCGCCTTCCTCATCCTTGTGGCGATGGTGCCCGTTGCCTGCTTCTGCATGCAGTCTCACACAGCTTACGCTCAGGGCATTCCTGGATTTGAATTTGGTGAGGAAGAAGAGGAAGAAGAGCCCGCCGGCCCGATGCCCGCCCCAGGCGATGCAGCCCCTGGGGAAAACGTAGGACCGCCTGCCGGAGACGGCCAGGATCTGGATATTCCCGCTGCCGGTGCGGCAGAAGAAAATGAAGACATCGCGAAGGCGCTGGCCGAGCCCGTCTGCGACATGGTGTTGCTTGGACGCGACTCTTTCAACAAACCGATCCTCCGCAAAATCCGCCTGGTCAGTCAGCCGGTCGATATCCAAAGCAGTGAGACGTACCGCTTTGAAAAGTATCAGAAAACGGGTTCCTCTAAGCTGCCACCGCTAACTGGCAAACGCATCGACGCCGTGCTGTATTACGAATGGCGGATGATCGACAAAGCGGCGACGGCCCTGGCGGTGCAGCCGCGGGCGTTAGTCTCTGGTTCGCGGCCGCCGGAGATTTTCTTCGCTACGCAGGAACACCGCGATCGCGTGAAGCTGGCTCTTGCCGTTCTGAAGAAGGCCCTTGCCGAGCATCAGTCGGCGGTGCAACGCGTGATCCGCACCGGCCCGGCCTGGGAAGCCGCCGTCCGTCAGCCGCTGAAGCAGGCGTTATTCAACATCCGCTACCGCGAAGCGCAGTGGTTGTTTCAGCAGGGCCGTCACGATCAGGCGCTGGAAATCTGTGATCAGTTACGGCAGACGCTCGGCGCCGCATCGCCTGTCCACAGCCGCATGAAAGCCATTTATGAAGCCTTGCTGGTCAAACCCGCTGAACAGGCCGAAGCGGCCGGGCAGTACGAGACGGCGCGGCAGAATCTCAGCGGCTTCTTCACGCGGTTTGGCGTGGATCTGGAAGATGGCGAAAGCCGCGCCATGCAACTCCGCAGACGACTGATGCAACGCGCCGGCGAGATCGCCCGCAGCGCCGGCGCCGCGGCTACGTTGCGCGAGCAGCGTGAAAAACTTGCCCTGGCTGAAAGCGTCTGGCCGGGTCACCGCGAGATCGACACCGCCAGGCAGCAGTTGAACCTCCGCCAGCAGACGCTGGAGGTGGCTTATCAGGTGCTGCCGCAAAGTCTTTCGCCCTTCGAAGTACGGTCAGACGCCGAGCGGCACGCGCACCACTTGCAGTTTGAATCACTCGTCCGCTGGCGCCGCGATGCAATGCCCGGTCCCCACTTCCAGACAGAGCTAGCGCTGGGCCGCCCCGTTCCGCTGGCCAAAGGCCGCAGGTTCCATCTGCCCGAGGTTTCGTGGTCCGACAATACACGGCAGGTCGTGGCGGAAGATGTGGAATGGAGCTACCAGATTTTCAGCAAGCTTCAACCGCCCGGATATTCCCGTGCGTGGAGCGAAATGATTGTTGACATCCGCACGCAGGATCGCAGCGCTGTCGAGATCATGCTGGCACGGGATTTCTGGCAACCACTCGCCGCGATGCAGTTCCCGGTTCTGCCCAAACATCACTTCCCCGCGCAAGGGGCCGACCGTGCCGAGTTAGATGCCTTCGCCGCGGATCCGGTTGGCACTGGACCTTACCGCCTGAGCGGGCAGACGGCGGACGAAGTGCGGTTCAGCGCCAATCCCTTTTACCGGCGGCGCAAAGATCTGGATATCGAGCAGATTGTCTTTCATCAGTACGACGCGATTGAAGCGGTCGAAGAATTTCGCAAAGACAACCTGCATTTAATCTATGGCTTGCAGCAGGAGCAGGTGCGGCAACTGGATATCGCCGGTCTGACGGTGAAGAAAATCCGCCCGCAAAGCGTGTACTTCCTGGCGCCGAACTATCGTGCCACCCGCCGGGACACGGGGCTGCACAATGCGAATTTCCGCCTCGCGCTGGCCAATGCGATAGATCGCACCACCATACTCAACGCCCACTTCCGCGCGCCGGGCCGCGAGCTGGATCACGCGCCGCTGCATGGTCCGTTTCCCTGCGATAGCTGGGCGTACAACGATAAAGCGGCGGAATTCAGCAAAGCCAAAGCAGCCGCCTTTCTAACCCAGGCCAAGCAGGAGCTACGCGACGAACTGCGTCCCATACAGCTAGTCTTCCCGGCCCGCGATCAGGATGTGCTACAAGCTTGCGAACAAATTAAACAAAGCGCTGCGGCGATCGGCATTCAGATCGAACTGGCGCCGGTTGAGCCAGAAGCTATGTTCGACCGCGTGATGGTCAAGCATGCTTTTGATCTGGTGTACTGGCGGCACGATTTCACCGGCGGCAGTTACTGGCTGTGGCCGCTGCTTGATCCGCAGGACGCCGGGGCGCGGGGCGCGAACTTTATGGGTTACAAACCCAATCTGAATTTACAGACGATGTTCACGACGCTCTCACAGCACAAGCAGTTCCGCACGATCCAGAATCAGACGCATCAGATTCATACGGAATTGTCACGCAACGCGGTAGTCATTCCGCTCTGGCAGCTTGATACCTACGTGGCCGTGCATCGCTCTGTGGAGAACGCCCGGCTGGATGCCGTGCGGTTGTTTGACAGCATCGAAAACTGGCGGATCAGCCAGTAGCCTTCCCTTCAACTCCGTTTCAAAACGGCATCTGATGAAACCACTCGCACTACTCATCGCCGGCATGCTGTTGCTGATAACGCCGCAACTGGCAGATGCTTCGTGGCGCGAAGACAAACCGTATGAATTGACCGTGATTGTGCGGTTTGTCGATAGCCCGCTGATGACGCAGGCTTTCCGCGATTCCGTCACGCTGCTGGCAGAGGACCAGGTGCGGAATTTATTTGGACCGCTTGCCACAACGGAAGTAGTTTCGGGCGTTGATAAAGGTCACTGGCTAATCCGTCACATCGCCGGCGGGGGGCTGACCGCCGCGGATTTATCGTTTGAAAAACTCAAGGTGGAACTGCCACAGAAAGTATTTCTGTTTGAGATTGACCACCGCAACAACCTGTACCACATCCGCTGGCGGCAACTGGACGCGGAACTTCAGTACATCAGCCCCGTCTACTCCCGCACCACACCCGACCGGCGCTGGGTGGCCAAAGCCGTCTGTCAGGCGGTGCAGGCAGACTTCGCACCCGTCGCCCGCCTGCAATCCATTGCGACCGCCCCCGCCCAGCAGCGGCTGTATTTTCAGGGGTCTTCCTGGCCAGAGAAGTTGCAGGTGTTTCTGCACGATGGCGCCGTGCTGACGCCTTACAAAGAAGAACTGGCGGCCGGCAATAAAGTCCGCATCCGGCCCCTGCGGCGGACGGTGCTGAAGCTGACCAAAGGCGTGGTTGATCCAGCCGTGGCGGATGTGGCCAGCGATGTTGCTTCGCCCTTCAGCCGGTCGGCCCGTGTCCTGGGTTATCGTGCTTTGCGGTTGAAAACAACCACGGGCAGCATCCGTGTCAAACTGATCGACGCCGACACGGGCTTCCCCGTTACCTCCTGGCCGGTGAAGGGCAGCAGCGTAGGATTCGGCGCCGGGGCCGAAGGCGATTTTTTCGGTCCGCCAGATGCCGCAGGCTTCCGCACTAGCGCCGTGCGTTATAACGGGCTGGCCTACGTTAGGCTGCTACAAGGCGGCGTCTCGGCGGTGAATATGCCGGTGCCCGTTACTTCTGCTATGGAAGAACTCATCGTCAAAGTCCGCGTCGACGCGAACTCGCGTCAGAAAAGTGAAGTGCTTCGCAAAGCACAATACCTCAGCCAGGACCTTGTCGCGCTGCGGACGGGGATCGACGCAAATTACCAGGCCGCCAACCGGCTGATCGGGGAGAAGAAGTATGAAGCCGCCCGCGACCGTTTTCTAGCGCTCGGCAAAGCCGTCCGTGCGCAGCTGACGCGTGCTGGTGGTGATCTATCCGACCTGCAGAAACAGGCCGGCGCCATTGAAGGCGGGGCCGGGCAGGCCATCACGCTGCGACTTGCAGCGGCGGGCAACGCGTTACAGGTGTTGCAGCAGGACGAAGCCAGCATCAATCGCAGCACCCGTTCGCTGACGCAGACCATTGAGGACATCACGAACGAGAATCTGGCCCACAATCTGATCGAAGGTTCCAGCCAGGCGATCCAGGCGGGCAACATCGAAGAAGGTATCAAGCTTCTCGAACAGGCGCTGGAAACCTTCCCCGGCAAGCCCGGCGTGGCAGAGCGGATTGCCAGCCTCAAACAAACGTGGCAGATCAAGTCACCCGCACACGAGGCGGCGCGCAAGTTCGTCCTGCAGACCTGGGCGGCAGCCGATGTTTCTAATGTTGGTGACCATCTGCCACGGGCGGAACGGGAACTGGCGGAACTGATCAAGGCGGCCGACTATCTAACCCTGGCAGCCATGCGGAAAAAAGGCGTGTCGCTGATTGTGGACCTGGCTGAACTGGTCGAACAGATCGCCCGCATTGAGCCAGACAAACTAGCAGACTACCAGGCACAGACAGCCCGCCTCCAGAAACTCAACGAACAGGTCATCGCCGCCGAGACAAAGCTGCGCGGCTCTGCCTCCAGACTACCCGCTTCCACCGTTCCCTCCACACCACCCACCACCACGAAGGCGCCAACAGAAGCCGCCGGAGATACGCCGCCAGACCCCGTGCTGCCTGAGCTTCCCGCATTGCCGGGCTTTGAAGAAGAGGAAGAAGCCCCGTAAATCCGCAGGTCCTGCGGTTGCGGTCGCTCTCACAGAGAACCGGCTTTACCTGTTCGTCGCGTGGTTGGCATCACGCAGGTCGCTCCGTATAATCGGCAGGGTTGGTTACCTTCTAGCAACCGGAGCTTGGGATTGTCTGGCAAACCCAGAATCCTGTTTGTGCGCGACCCCGATCACGCCCAAGCTGACGCACCTCAGACCCTGACGGAAGCGTTCGACGTTGTCGAGGCGCGTTCCCCGTTGCATGCTCTGTCTCAGCTGACGTCCGAAGAGTTTTCCGGCGTCTACATCGACACACGTCACCTGCAAGAAGCCTTGCGAATCGGGCATCTGCTGCAGCACGATCGCACGCTCGACGCGATGCCGGACGGTGTCGCCCTGCTGGATAGTGACAACGCTGTGGTCTGGGCCAACAAGCAACTTTTGACATGGGCCGGCTGCAAAACACAGGACGACATCACCGGTCAGAACTTCTACACGGCGCTGGATACGCCGGAGATTCTCGGCCCCGATTTCTGCCCGTTCCATACGGTGCTGGCCACCGGCCAGAGCAGCAGCACCACGCTGCGGCTCTCTGACAACCGGTACTTCCAGATTCACGCAGCAATGGTGATGACCGAGAGCGGAGAGCCGCCCCATCTGATCGTCACCGTTCGCGATATCACCGTGGAGTCGCTCCAGCAGCAGAAGCTGACGGCCATCCACAAAGCCGGCCTGGAACTGGCCGACCTGACGCCCGAAGAAGTGTTCGAAATGACGATTGCCGATCGTATCGAACTACTGAAATCTAACATTCTGCACCACACCAGCGATCTGCTGCATTTCGACGTGGTGGAGATCCGTCTGCTAGATCAGGAAACCGGCCGCCTGGAACCGCTGCTGGCCGTAGGCATCGACGACGAAGCCGCTAGTCGCGAGCTGTTTGCCCAGCCGCAGGACAACGGCGTGACTGGATTTGTAGCGGCCACGGGCAAAAGCTATCTGTGCGAAGACACCGAAGAAGATCCGCTCTATATCGAAGGCTTCCGTGGCGCCAAGAGTTCGCTGACCGTGCCGCTGATCCTGCATGATCAGGTGCTGGGCAGCTTTAATGTGGAAAGTCCTGATCCGCGCGCATTCAGCGAAAGTGACCTGCAGTTCCTGGAGATTTTCTCACGTGATCTGGCGGTCGCCCTGAACACGCTGGAACTACTCGCCGCACAAAGTGCTAATACGGCGCAGCAGAGTGTTGAAGCTATTCACTCGGCCGTGGCGTTGCCCGTTGACCAGATTTTGAATGAAGCGGTCAACGTGATGGAGAAATACATCGGGCACGAACCGGAAGTTGTCGAGCGGCTGCAACGCATCCTCAAGAACGCCCGCGATATCAAGCAGGTGATTCACAAAGTCGGACAGACGATGACACCGTCGCAGGCTGTGCTGAATCCGGGCGCCGCCATCGCCGACCGCCCCGGCCTGGTCAGCCGCCGCGTGCTGGTGGTGGACGATGACGAAGGTGTCCGCAAACACGCCCACGCCCTGCTGGACCGTTACGGCTGCATTGTGGAAACGGCGCACACCGCGGGCGAAGCCGTTTATATGGTGCGGAACTCAGGCCCCGATCACGACTACGAATGCGTGATTGCCGACATCCGCCTGCCAGACATGTCCGGCCATCAACTGATGTTACGGCTGCAGAATCTGATGAACCCGGTGCCGATGGTGCTGATGACGGGCTTTGGTTACGATCCGGGTCATTCAATCGTCAAGGCGCGTCAGGCGGGGCTACATCCGCGCGGTGTTCTTTACAAACCGTTCCGTCTGGATCAGCTGCTGGAAACGGTCGAAACCGTGATCGAGTACGCTAAGAACCCGCCCCCACCCGCAGAGCCGGAAGACAAGAATGATGAAGCTGACGACACGCCACCGTCAGAGGCTTCTTGATCTGCGTACGCCGCGTAGCCAATTCTCTGTTGCACTGGTTCAGCGTTTTCCGGGAGATTCCGCACCAGCCCGATGACACTTTTTGTTGACATTCTACTGGCTGCCCTGGGGTTCCTGGGACACTTCGCGCTGTGGGTCGCCATCTTTAATCGCATCCATGCTACCGGGGTGAGTTGCCGGACGATCAAGACGCTGGAAAAGTTCATCGCGGCGATCATCGTGATTATCCCCACGCTATTCGCCATACGGATGTGGTTAGAAGGCTTTAGGATCTACGACCACTTCAACGATGCTACGTTCTGGACGCCCCTGGGATATCTGATCCCGTGCTGGCTGGCCGGCATCGCAGTTCCACCACTGTGGCTCTGGCGTAAACTCACCACGCAGAAGCCAGCGCAGTTCCTTTCGTGCAAAGGCCGCGTCGAAGATGTTGTCGCCGCACTTGGCCATCGCCCGGTCGGGTCGATGGTGGGACGCATTGCCGATAAGATCCCCGGCAACGGTATCTTCTTTGTTGAAGTCAACGAAAAGGAATTCGCACTGCCCGGGCTGCCGCCAGAGTTAGACGGCTACACCATCACGCACATCTCCGACCTCCACTTCCACGGCGCCCTGGAAAAAGAGTTCTTTGAGCACTGTGTGCAACTGGCTAACCAGCAGCAAAGCGATATGGTCGCTGTTACGGGCGACATTGTTGACAAAGAAAAGTGCATCGCCTGGATACCGGATACGCTCGGCAAACTAACCGCGCGTGACGGCGTGTATTATGTGCTGGGCAATCACGATAAACGGCTGTGCGACATTCAACCGTTGCTGGATACGCTGAAAGACTCCGGGCTGATTCACGTTGGCGGCCGGTGTATGAATATCCAATGCGGTGAAACGCCTGTGCTGCTGGCCGGCAACGAGATGCCGTGGTTTCCGGCCGTAACGGACGATGATCTTTCAGAAGACAAAGAACCGGCGCCACGCTTCCGCATGCTGATGGCCCACACGCCCGATCAGTTCGGCTGGGCCGTCGCGCGGAAGTTTGACCTGATGCTGGCAGGCCACAATCACGGCGGGCAGATCCGGGCGCCGCTGTACGGGCCGATTGTTTCGCCCAGCTACTACGGCGTGCGTTACGCGAGCGGGGTCTTCTTCAAAGATCAGACACTGCTACACGTCAGCCGCGGTATCAGCGGCCTGCAACCGCTGCGCATCAGTTGTCCGCCTGAAATCACCCGCATCGTCCTACGGTGCGGCAGTGACGAACGGTAGATTTCACAAAAAAGAACGTGTTGAGCCATTCGCCGGTTCCTGCTACTAGTCGCATAAGCGATGTTGTGAAATTCTCCAGGAATCGGAATGCCCGGCAACACGTTACCTGCTGTGCATATCTGGCTTACGGCGGCGGCAATGGCAAGCTGCCTCGTGGGTCTTGGGAATTGTGCGCGCGGACAAACGGTGCTTTCGCCCGGATTCATCAGCGAAGATCCTTCGCAGAATCATTTCTTCGCCCCCTCTGTGATCGACTTCTACCCGGACACCGGTAGCCATCCGCTCAGCGACGGTTCATTCTGGAATCCGATGTTCCAGGCGGAGCATGATCAAACCGTGGACGACCATCCGCTGGCGGGCACCTATGCCACGCGGCTGGGCGTGATTCATACCGGCAACGGACCTGCGCGGCGTTTCGTAACGCGTGGCGGTGTGCTGGGCTGGGGCGGAACGCATACAGTGGCAGGCATCACGGAAATCGGCGCTGCGGGCGTTCTGCCTGCTGGTCAATTCCTGGAATTTGACTACAACTTTTCACAGACGTTCGCTGCCTACGACCGGCAATGGAGCTTCCATTTTCCCGCGGCTGAATGGGTGACGTATGCAGAAGTCGCATGGCGGCTGGCTCTGAACCAAAATGCAACGCATCACGTCGGCGCCGGCTGGCGTGGCGCCTGGTTCCAGGACAAATCCTGGGACGAATGGAACGGTCAGGAAGCAGCAGCCGGCCGTGGCTTCTCGCAAGTCAGTCAGCGCACCGGAACCGTATTTGTGCAGTACGACTGGAAAGGCGTGGATACGTTCTCGCGGATACGGTTCGAAACCGGCAACGACCTGGGCGTGATGGGCGGTGACGATGGCGATAGATTCCGCACGGCGATGGCGCGGCTTACCTACCTGCACCAGACCGGCGGCCTGCAATATCGCATCGGCGGCGTGATGGAGCTATTTACCGGCGCCACCGATTATGCCCGCACCGTAAGTACGCCGGCGGGCACGTTTCTGGTGACCGACGGATTGTTCTTTGCGGACAATTCGCAAGGGTTTCTCGGACTCAACCTGGGCGTTAGCTGGCTCCATCATCTTAACCAGATGATTCACGGAGAACTGGGCGTGACGTTGATCATTGGTCCCGACAACGAACGCATCCGCGACCTGTTTCAGAATCAGGCCATCCATGTCCCGCGCAACATTCCGCAAGTGCCGCTGCTGGACCGCAACGACCGCTTCCGCTTCGACGTGCAGTTGTTTTACATCCTGCACTTCGGCGCCTGACCAACACCGGGCAGTGAACGGCTACGGCTTGGGGATTTCGTTCAGCGTGTAATACGCTTTCACATGCAACGGCTTCTCGCCGGTGGCGGAGCGGACTTTCTGAAAATCGAAGTCGTGCACATGCCCCTTTTGTAGCCCCTTCACCGTAAGCGTGACAGAGAGTTTATCTTCCGAGACTTCCGCCTTGGTGACCTGCGGCGTGGTCTGATCTACTTCCGGGCTGCCATACGCTTGCCGGTACATATGCGTGTAAGTTGTCATGGCGTAAGAAGCCGCGTCGCCCGCAGTTTTTTCATCCACCGGCTTGGTGAACGTCACACGGAAACCCGTGGGCGTTGCGTGAATGATCTTCGCTTCAAACGGCACCTTGCCGGTCCAGTCCAGCCGCTGAATGGCGTACGCTCTGGGGCCGCGGACGGGCCAACCGCGGTTGGTGCCGCCTGTGATCAGATCGCCCTGCGGGGTGAACTGGCAAGCGAGCAGTCCCGTAGCCAGACCTTCGCGGAACGGGTAGCAGGCGCCCTGCCAGACGCCGTTCACCTTTTCTGTTGTTGCACGCATCATCACGCTGAGGCTGAAGTCGCCGATGAAAATCTGATTTTCAAACGGCCCGAATTTTCCGCCCGTCTGGTCCACCACAAAACCAGAGATCGAGCGGCCCATCTTGATATAAGGGAACACCACCGCATACGGCACCAGTTGCTTCACCCGCTTGCGTTCCGCCTCTAACCGCGACGGCGTCTCCGGTTCGACCGGCTTCGGGCCAACACCTTTGGCCGGCTTCGTACCGGCGCGGCGTTCAAGTTCGTGAGCGCTGTCGTACCAGTTGAAACTGACCGGATGCCCCATGAAACCGCCCTGCTCTAGCACCTTCAGCGAGCACGAACCGTTCCACGGCCCCTGGCTCTCCGCGTAGAACATCACGCCATGTTCATTGGGGCCGATGCCGCACGGGCTACGGATACCGCTGCACACCGGCAGCGTTTTACCTTCCGGCGTGATCTTCAGGCACCAGCCGCGGAAAGGAACCTTCGACCGGTAAGACTCGCTCAGACACAGCGCAACCCAGATGTTGCCGTCTTTATCGTGCTTGGAGCCAAAAGAGAATTCGTGATAGTGGTTGAATCCCCACACATCGCTGAGCGTTTCAAACCGGTCAGCCCGGCCGTCGTTGTTCTGGTCGCTGACGCGGGTGACTTCCGTCTGCTGCGTGATGGTGTAGGCGCCGTCTTTGAATGAGATGCCAAAGATCTCATCCAGACCACTGGCGAACTTCTTGTACTGCGGCCGCGGATTTTTATCGAACACACCTGATGCCAGAAAGATGTCACCACGGCGAGTGCCAATGGCAAGCTGGTTGCCGGGCAGCACTTCAAAGCTAGACGCTTCGATGGCCAGTTCGCGCGGCGTGGGCACCTCGACAATCTTGTAATACTTCGCCTCTTCTTCCGCCGTGCCCCAATAGCCGCCCAGCTTCTGCGCCTTTACGGTTGAGGCGTATGTAGAAAGTGCGGCGAATAAGATTGCCAGCGTGAGGGTACGCAGCGTCATCACAAATCTCTTCACAAGTAGTGCAGGCGTCTGCCGCATGAACGAACAGCACCAGTCGAATCACCATTGAATGATGATTCATTGTAGCAAGATAGCCAGGCGACAATCCTCTGTGGCAAACTACGCAAACGCTTTCCAGAGCTTTTCGAACTCCTGCTGAAAGCTGCGCAGCAGTACCGGTTCTTCGCTGACAACCAGATTCTCCTGGTTGCTGTTGGCGGCGCCGCGGGTCCAGTTGTAGCTGCCTGTCAGCACCTGACGGTTGTCAAAGATGGCGAACTTGTGGTGCATGTGATAATCCGTACGATCCACACGCACCGGCACGCCACGGCGGCCCAGGTCGTAGATGTCGCTGCCGGCGTCGTTGGCTTTGTCGTTGTCGGTAACGATACGAACTTCGCGGCCATCGTTGTGCGCTTCGAGAATCGCGTCGGCGATGCGGTTGTCGGTGATGGTGAACACGCAGATGTCGATCGTTTCGTCGGCGCAACCGATCAGGTTGGTGATCTTCCGCACGCATTGTTCACCGGGGCTGAAATACGCTTCGCACGTACGCTGCTGGTCATTGGTCTGCGGCTGCAGAAGCTTTACGACATCTTCCAGCCAGTCAATCACCCCCGCAGACTGCGGATCGGCTGTCGCCTGGCGCGCAATGTCAAACACGCGGCTGCGCACAACGCCCAGCCGCCGCGGGTCGCTGACGGCATCGCCCAGCACTTCGGTCAGAGCGCGTTTTTCGCCGCGCGATAAACGGTAGTCTTCCAGCGTCTGCTTTAGCATATCGTCAAGCGGCGTACTCACGGCGTATCTCTGCTGTTTGGAGGTAACGGGCGGAAATCTATTGATTCAATCTTCATTAAACTCTTTACGCGCTGCTTCAGGCAATTACAGTAGGTAGTTGTTGCGGCAATCCACCCGCTAACGTTCTCTGAACGGGCTGAATTCTGTTGCGATTCTGCATCGCCCGTCGGTCTGGCGCATCATGGTGTTGCATTCTGGAAACATGCTGCCTCGTAGCCATTTTCCGCAGCTTTTTCGCAAAGCCTTTCCCACAAGCACTTTACAGCCTGAACCGGCAGTTACATGGCACTGAATTCTGGGGCTGGTACACCTTTCGCATTCTCCTGATCTCATCGCCCACCAGATGAATGAGCAATGGAGAACGCACCTTGGCTAAGACAACCCGCAAAAGCGCCGTCCGCAAACAGAACCGCCAGGCAACCGCAGCTACGAAGGGAAGCAACGATTTTGACGATGATGATCTTGTAGAAGAAGATGTCGACGCGGAACTGGAAGACGCAGACGTTGAACTGGTCACCAGCCGTGGCGGCTCCGAAGCCATCGACGATCCTGTGCGGATGTACCTGATGCAGATGGGCCGCATTCCGTTGCTCAGCCGCGACGAAGAAGTCCGCATTGCCAAAGACATCGAAGCTGCCCGCACCCGCTACCGCAACTCGATGCTGGCCACAGATTACATGCTGCAAGGCGCCGTCTCGGCTCTCGAAAAAGTACACGCCGGGCAACTGCGGCTGGATCGTACGATTGAAGTTTCCGTGACCAACACAGCCGAAAAGAAACGCATCATGCAGCGGCTTGGTCCTAACCTGCATACACTTCGCCGGTTGCTGTTTCAGAACCACGAAGACTATCGCATCGCCGTCAGCCTCAAGCAGCCGGAAGAAGCACGCCGCGAAGCCTGGCGCCGGTTGGTTCGTCGCCGCAATAAAGCGGTCCGCCTGGTGGAGGAACTCAACCTGCGGGCCAACCGCCTGCAGCCGCTGTTTAACGATCTGAGCGATATCTCGAAGCGGATGCAGAACCTGAAGGAAGAGATCGCCATCCTCGAAGCCAGCGATAGCGATACGCCCCGCGGCCGGACGCTGGAAGAACTGGGTGCAGAACTGCATTACCTGATGCGGATCACCTACGAATCGCCTGCCACGCTCAAACGCCGCGTGGACACAACCCGGACCTTCCAGGCGGAACACGACGCTGCCAAACGCGAACTTTCCGCCGGAAACCTGCGGCTGGTCGTTTCGATTGCCAAGAAGTACCGCAATCGTGGGCTAAGCTTCCTGGATCTGATTCAGGAAGGAAACACCGGCCTGATGCGGGCGGTGGACAAATTTGAACATGCCCGCGGCTATAAGTTTTCGACCTACGCCACCTGGTGGATCAGGCAGGCAATCACACGGGCGATTGCCGATCAGAGTCGCACCATCCGTGTACCTGTTCACATGATCGACACCATGAGCAAAGTCCGCAACGTCACCCGCGAACTGGTGCAGGAACTAGGCCGCGAACCGACGCCGGAAGAGACGGCTGAACGTGCCGGGCTTTCGCTGGATGACACACGCTGCATCATGAAGATGTCGCGTCAGCCGCTTTCCCTGGATCAGCCCGTAGGCGACCACGACGACAGCTACTTTGGCGAATTCCTGGAAGATCATCGCGACGATGATCCGCTGTACGACACCAACCAGCAAGCACTCAAGCAGTGCATCGACGAAGTGATGGAAGTGCTGAACTACCGCGAACGAGAGATCATCCGCCTGCGTTACGGCCTGGCCGATGGCTACTCGTACACGCTGGAAGAAGTCGGCAAAATCTTCTCGGTCACCCGCGAACGTGTCCGCCAGATCGAATCGAAAGCGGTCCGCAAACTGCAACAGCCCTACCGCAGCCGGTCGCTGGTCAGCTTCCTGGACGGAGCTGAGTTCGCAGAATCCGCTGACACGATTTAGTCACTACAAAAGTAGCGACAACTGAAAAGATGCATGGCCGTAGACGTTGGGCGACGTCTGCGGCTTTTGCATTGGGCCGAAGCGGCTGACAATCGCCGCCTTAAGGCTCGACCCGCAAACGGACCATTTGCGTTGCGGTGGCCCCTTCACCGATGGCCATAATGGTGAAGGTTTCGATGGGCCTGGTAACTGTCGGCACACGCCATGTCAGTTTGCCGTTGCGGTCGATATTCATACCGGGGCGTCGTGGCAGCAGTGTGTAACGCACATTTTCGCTACTGGACTGCACCTTCACCTGGTACGAAAAATCAGTGCCGGCCTTCGCCGTCGATGGCGCCTCAGACGTGAAAAAAAGAAACCGCCCTCTTCTGTCGCGCGCCAGACGTTTTACGTCAATCTTCCGCACTTCGATGCGATCGCGCGACAACGGGATATAACCGTATATCTCTGCCGGCGCCGAAATGAAAAAACGCTGATCAAACGGCAGCACCAGACTGCTGGGCGTTAAATCCCTTGTGTTGTAGGCTAGCACCACTTCGCGGCCGTCGTTCAGATCACCAATTTCCATCACCTCCCGGCCGCCACTGCGGAGAGCGACTAGTTGCACGTTGGCTTCGATCAGCGGAGCAGAACTTGCATCAGGCAGCACGCGAGTCTGCTCTGGCACGTTGAACTGCAAACCAAGCACGCCGCGCACCGGTGGCATCACCAGGCTGAACGGACCCAGAGAACTGCTTGCCGACGCCGGACGCCGGTAGATGTCGCGCTGGTTGTACTGCCCCGCAGTGCTGTAAATGTTGGCGCCGTCGTAATCGGGCAGGGGAATGCTGGTGTATGGGTTCATCCGGCGGGCGCTGACGCGGTCAGGACCAATCTCTAACCGCGTAAGCATGTTGCGGCGGCGGAAGGCGCCCGCATTTAACGTGAACACGCGGCCATTGGCCGACGCCCGGACGATCGACGTCTGCGAAAGTGGATAGGTCGTGCTGGTTTCCAGCAGGTCCACTTCTAGCAGCGTCTCTAAGTCATAAAAGTGGTAGCCCTTTCTTGTGGCGACCAGCAGCGGCCCCTGGCTCGCCGCTCCCATACAGATCGAAACAGGCTCTACAAGCGAACTAAGTGTTTCGACCTTCTCTAGTTTGAATGTCTTAAGGCTCCAGCGGCTCGCCTGCAAAGTATCCGGGTCCAGCGCGACAAAATAATCAGCGGCTGCGGCGATCATCAGTTTGTCCGCGGGCGTTGAGGCTGCTGCGGGATGGACCGGCAGATACCGAATGACGGCGGCTTTGTTCACATCAAAAACCGCCACCTGTCCGACCTCAGGCAGATACATCAGATAGTACCGGCCGCCGGCTGCGGCTGTCACGCTGCTGACCGCCGCTGGCAGCATGACCGTTCTGGCGTCGCCGTCGAATTCTGGCGGACTGATGGCAGGCAATGCGGGCGTGGCAAGATCGAGCCGGGTTGGCGCCGTCACACGTCCGCCAAACACATCGGCGCCCGGCAGCTTGGGCGGTGGCGCCGAGACGTGGATCAGTTTTGAAGATCCCATCAGCAGCATCTGGCCGCCTTGAGGGCTGGTGATAATGCGGTCGGTTTCAATCCGCAGACCGCCCCCGGCGTAGCGCCGCACCAGAGTGCCTTCTGGCGAAAAGACCATCAACGGCGTTCCGCTGGCCTGCGCGTAGAAGACCTCGCTACGCGGATCGTAAGATACCGTCCGCGGATAAGGCCCCGACACGATTGAAGCCACCGGCTTCGCAAGGTTATCTACTTCAAAGATGTACGTACCATAGTTCATTCGCCGCATCGATGGACTAGTCGTGCGGTTGCCGCCACCTGAGGGCAACGCCACATATTTCCCATCGGGGCTAAGATCGATATTACGCGGGCTGCTGCCGATGCGGGTGCTGGCCTGATGCAGTTTCAGCTCCTCTCGGCCGACACCATAGCGCCGCAATTGCGATGAATCACCAGACAGCACAAAGTCGCCCGTTGGCGTCATGGCGAACCAGTTTCCCATAATGCGGGTGGCCTGCGGGAAGGCGTCCTGCGTTTCCAGATTCAGCAAGTATCCACCCGCCGGTGTATCGCGGCCACTGTAGCTGAACCACAGGTAAACCGTGTCCGATAACGCGCCGCCCGTCGCGCCTTTAACACCCGGCAAAATATAGCGCTTGAGCGGCCGCAACGAGGTTGGCTCAAGCAGGATGACGTCGCCCTGCGAAGGACGTGTGATGACCAGCCCTTTGCGGGTCATCGTCATCGAGTTGACGCCTTCGATTTTTATTTCATGCGTTTGCAGCAGGTCTTCGCTGGAAATGCGGCGGATGAAGCCGTCGCGTTCAACCGTGTAAAACTGTTTGCCGGACTGGCTCCAGACGGGTGGCACCGTCACCGGCGAACGCACCAGATCAAGCGTTGTGAACGTCGCACCGCTGATCACTGTTTTTGCGCCCGCGTCTGGCTTCTCTTCAAATGAAGGCGTTGCCTTGATCGAGCCAGTCGCCAACCGAACAGCCGTTGTGGGAGGTTCCGATGGGTCGGCACTTGGGCGTGTGACGGGCCGCGGAGTGGTTGTGCCGGGTTTGGGGCCGGGGCTAACAGGCGGTGCTGCGGCAAGCCGGAGTTCGCGCGTCTGTTCGATGCGTTTATCACGCGCTTCCACCAGTTTGCGCTGCGCCGCCAATGTTTTTTCGGAGGGTGGAAGAATATCTGAATGCAGCGCCACAACGCCCGCAAACGCCACGGCCAGGAAGGCGCCGCCGTTGAGAATCAGACCGCTCAGCACGCCAACTTTACCGGCGCGAAGCACTCTGGCTTTGGTGAAATCTCCCCATAAAGCCGTCGCCATGCACAGCAGGCCGGGCAGAAAGAACAACGCCGCAAACACGCCCAGGGAAACCGCACCCATCGCGGTGCGACTAACAAGCACCGCAGCCGATGCCGCCGGCGCGATCGCCAGTACACCAAAAACGATGCCCGTGATTGCCCATCCGCTAGGCCACCGCCGTGGCGCACGGGGCGGGGCTGTGGTCACTGGCGGACGCAGCGGCGGTGGGGTCCAGGATGGATGAAAAGGCTGCGACGGACCCGGCGATTCTTCGACCAGCTCCGCGACAAAAATACCGTCGTCGGGCAGCGGCGGCGGGACAGGATCATCCGGCAGAAACGTCTCTCCACGACCCGCAGGCGGTGGTGGGGGAACGACTGGTTGTTCCGCCGCGGGCGACGACACACCGGCACGGACGATTTCCGCGTTCTGGTAAACGGCATCATCGTGATCTTCCAGGGGCGGCCTCAGACTGAATTCATCGGCGCCGCTGCTGACCACAAAACCAAAGGCGGCGCCAAGCACCGCGAACAACAGCGTGGGAATAGCACCGATGGCGAGCAGCAGCGCGAACGGCAGATCGTCACCCGCTGCGCTGATCATTACCAGAATAATCACGCCGCCACAGAAGGCTCCCAACAGGAAGCCCACAAAGCCGCACACCATTCCAGCCAAAATACGCATTGGTATCCCGCGCGAAAACTCAAAACCGCTGTCGCCTGATTATCCCACGACTGGCGGCAAACCTCAACGCCACACGCGACACCTGCCGCCACGTGACGCGACTGATAAAATAAAGAGGCGTGAAAAACGAATAACGTAGATAAGAGACGTGGAATGACGCGGTTGCGGTTCCGCGTCGCTCCCTCAACTCACACAACCGTACAAATGGATTTGGATTATCAATATGAGCACCAACACACACTCGATACCCATTGGCTATGTGACCTGGATCGCCGGGTTTCTGGGCGCCCACCGGTTTTACTTTGGCAGGCCGATTTCGGGCACGATTTATTTCTTCACCCTGGGACTGTTAGGCATCGGCTGGCTGGTGGACCTCTTTCTGATCCCCGGCATGGATGCGTCTGCTGACCGCCGATACGCCGCCGGCCAATACAACTACACTGTTGCCTGGCTGTTGCTGGCCTTTCTCGGCCCGCTGGGCCTGCACCGTATGTATATTGGCAAATGGGGCACGGGCATTGTCTGGTTTCTCACCTTCGGCGTATTTGGCATCGGACTGCTGATTGACCTCTGGACACTCAATGAGCAGGTCAGCTCCGCCAATCTTGAGTCGGCTTCGCATAAGTAACAGCCGCGACACATCTTTTTACGCTAACGCAAAAAACCGCTGGAACCTTTTCGTTCCAGCGGTTTTATTTTGCAACTTTATGCATCCGGCATGTTCAGCTTAGTGGCAAGGTGCGATTCCGCCGAAGCCGTAGCCGTGGTGAATGGTCACTGGGCGGATAACGGGGCGGTACACCGGGCGGAGATGCACGCGGGCGCCGCATCCCTGAATCCGCTCTATCCTCAAGGCCGTCAGAGCACACTGGGCGGAGAACTCCAGATCTTCCTGCGAGTAAACGTTGCAGATCAGCAGCAGGTTATCGATGGCGACACGCAGTTTCGTGCGGGCGGTAATCGAGCAGAAGCGAAGCTTGGCCTGACGCAGGTTGAAGATGGCACGCTCCAGCCGGATTTCGCGTTGTACGGGTGACACACTATTGGCAGCGATGTCCAGGTCATTCAACGCGGAGATCACAAAGCTTTCGCCATTAAAGCCGTAGACCGTGCCGGTGTAGCGGCAGTGGAATCCGCCGGCTTGCACCTGCGTAGCGGCGGTGATGATGAGGAGTGCGGGGACGAAGATTTTTGCGAGGTTAGCAAACATTGGAAAAACTCCAGAACTTTGTTGGGGTGACAGTTTTTGACTCGCCGGGCTTTCCCGGTAACTGTCTAAGCGAACAACGTTCTGAAGTGTTACAGGCAATTTTAAGAAGCATCTGGTTGCTGCCTTAACAGCCAGTCTTCCACAATTACATGCTGGATCATCGGCGCCCTCAACAGCGCGGTGCGGGCCGGCAGAATACGGCTGAGCCACGGACGCTTAACCATGTTGGCTGCTACACGGAGGCCGAAGCTGCCGGCCGTCTGCGCCGCGACATTCACCGCCAGACGATGATACGTGGCCGGGATGATGTTTGGCTCCGGGCCCAGGTGCAGGATGATTTCAACGCCAGATGTCAGCGTCTTATAAACCGCGTCCCATAAACGCTGCGGCTGGTCGGTCCATTGCCGCAGGAGCTGCCGGGTGTTGCCAGGCGTATAACTAAAGTCACCCGTCACCAGCGAGAGGACGCGCGGCGTTGCGGGCTGCGGACTGACGTCCATCTGATGCATCAACTGCGCGCAGCGGTCAGAGATGGCCTGCTGCCAGACCACAGGTGTATGCATCGGCGGCCAGGGATGCGGATTCTTACGCAGATGTAGCCGCTCTTTGCAAAGTTCGGAAAGCCGTTCGCAAAGGCGGTCGAGTGTATCCTGCTGCCCCATCAGCAGGATCGAGTTGGGCGAAAGAAACGCCGACACGCCCACGACGCCTTCGCCCTGCCGGTTCACCTGCTGACATTCCGCCAGCACCAGATCGGTAGACAACGCCGCACCGCGAGAGAACAAAACGCCCAGCGTGACGCCGTGCGCTAGCTTCACACAGTCTTCCGACAGCGCAAGCAGCACCGTTAGTGCGTCCGCCATGCTGATCACGCCGCTTGCAATCAACGCCGTAACTTCGCCCAGGCTATACCCCATGCTCAGGTTCGCGCGTTTATAGTCAACGCCGAAGAACTCCCGCAGAAGTTGCACCTGCGCGGTTTCCATCGCAACGATCAACGCGACAGCGTCGGGGTAAGATTCCAGCGACGTTTCCTGCTGCTGCTCCACACGCTGTGGCAGGTCCACCGCACGGCCAAGCACGTCACTTGCCACTTCCGACGCGGCCTGAAGATGCTGCCGGACAATGGCGCCATAGGCCGGATGCTTCAGCAGTTCAAAGCTGCGGCCCAGGTTTGTCTGGTTGTAGCCGCGCAGCGCGAAGGCGGCAGTGGGCATCCGCGCCGCAAGACTGGCGGGCGAAGGGAACTGCTCGCTGGCTCCGGTTACGACTAACTTTGGCATCGGCAGCACCGCCGTCAGGACAGGACCCGCAGAAGAAGCCGGCTTGCAGTGTGCAGGTCAGAACAACCGCCGCCACAACCTTTATTTTACCGCCACGGCAGTCCGAAGCACAGCAACACCGCCGTTGCCCGCCAAAGGTGCATGCAGGGTGTTACGCCTGCACGGATGTGCGAAGATAGCGTGATGAAGATCTACCGCGATAAGCAGACCTGCTACATCCGCCGCTGCAACCGCTGCAACGTTGCCAGCGACGGTACGCATGTATTCTGTCAGCAATGCGGCTGCCCGGAATATCGCATCGAAACGGTCGATACACCGTGGGTGCAGCAGCACTTGTTTCAGGAAGAAACCAGGTCCGGCAAGGAAGACACGCCCGACCCGCCAGAAGAAAGCTGATTACAGTTCGTCCACCGGCAGCCGGGTGGCCTCGGTCATCGGCTCATCCACGGACAACAGCCAGCGGTCTTTGCCCGTATCGAGCACTACATGCTGCACGTCGATGCTTTCGACAAAACCCTTCATCGAGCCGACGCTAAATTCATCGCCCACGCTTAGCTTCAGCATCTTGTCCAGCGGTTGCTGGAACAGCCAGATCTGCATCCGGCCATCGATGCCTTTTACGATCGAAGTCAGGACGGTGAACCGCGCCACATCGAATTTCAACGGCGGCGGCCCTGTTGGTTTAGGCGGATCGCGGCGGACAACCGGTCGTGGCGGTGGTGGCTCTGAAACGGTGATCTTTACCGTTTTGCGATCGGTCTTGGTGGGATAACCGTCGTCATAAGCGACCACCGTCACTTCGTATTCGCCAGGCTTTCCACCGGGCCAGGAGAAGCGTGCTTCGCCACTGCTGCTGGTGCGGAGCGAGGCGCCTTTGGGAGCATCGTCGGCCAGTTTAATCACGACGTTGTCCAGCTTGTCGCGGTCACTTGCCTTGGCAGTGAAAGAAACTGAACGGTCGGTGTAAGCCCGCTGACTGCTGATGCTGCTCAGTTGCGGCGGGTTGTTCCGCGGACCGAACAGGTTGCGGGTGAGAATGGCCGTGGTGTACGCTTCCAGATCCGCCTCTTTCAGACGGCTTCCTTTCACCACGCGCATTTCTGAACGCAACGGCGCCGTCTCCATGGCGAGCGCTTCAATCGAAAAGATCAGCCGTAGGTTCTTACTGTCTTTAATCGGTTGAATCCGCATCGAGCGGACGCGGTGCAGGCAGTCGATGTAATAGAAGCGGTAGAGAAATGTCGTCAGCTGCTCTAGATTGCCTTCGCTTGAAAGCGTGAACGAGTGCGCTGTGTAGACGCCCTTCTTGGTGGCTTCGTTACCGGGTTTGATCACCACGTTCCGCATGCCAACTTCGTCATCCGCCACGGCGTACAGCCATTGCTGATACATGGAACGCGCCTGTTCGCGGTCACCCGGCAGGGCGCGTTCTTCGTAGGCCGCCATGCGGACGGAAGCATCGCGCCCCTGGGCGATGATCGTCTGCATCGTCTTTACTTCGTTCTCAAGTGCAGCGATGCGATTGATTTTTGTGGTGTAAAGGCTGCCGATACGGTCTTTCAATAGAAAGACGCCCGCACCCAGAACCACGAGGCCGACAGCGCCGGCAAGAATCTTTTCACGCGTATTCATGAGCTGGCTCCCTTCTCGCTGCCATCGTCTGCAGTAGCGGCGGCTTTATCTTCTGACGCATCCTTCGCGGGCGGCTCTTCGGCAGCCGGCGATGTAATTTCTTCCGGCTCCAGCGGGGCGAAGGTGACGGTTTCTTTGAACTTGACGGCGTAGTTAGGCGAAGCCGTATCCGGGCGGCCGCCAGCGCTTTCGACCGTACGTGTGCCGGCAGCAAGAGAATCTTCCAGCTTGCCGATCACCTCCGATTCCCGTACTGAACCGTCCAGGAACATCCGCCCGCCGCCCTTGCTGGCGGTGCCTGCAATCAGCTGCGTGATGATGGCGTCTTCGGGCGGCGGGAAACGCTCGGAGATGTCTTTCATCTCTTCCAGCCAGACAATGTCCGACGCTTTCCATTCATCCACCGTGGCCGCGCGGGCAATGATTTCTTCGGACTTCTCTTTGCCCTTCTTCATCGATGCGACCTGTTCCTCCAGACGCGCGATTTCGCGGTCGTAGCTGGCGCCAGTGGAATAAAACACGAAGCCAATCGCCAGCAGCACGGCAGCCGCGACGCCACCGCCCAAGATCCATTTCCATTTAGGATCTGGTGGATCCTTCCGGCGACGTGGCGCCATAAAGTCGATGGCGTGGGAAGCACTGCCTGCTTCATCCAGAAGCAAACCCAGCAGCGGAGCAAACCGGCCGTGATGCTCTGGCAACCTGCGTTTTAGTTCTTCGCCCAGAGTGACCACGCTGAACGGGTCGAGCATTTCGACTTCTAAATCGAAGGCGCTGGCTGCCGCCTCCTTCAACTTCTTATGATGCTCATCCGCGCCGCAGATAACCACCTGCTCCACGGCGCGGCCAGCCAGCTGATTGAGCGCTGAGGCCATCGTGCGGCGGATTTCGCCCACGATGATCCGGGTCGATGCATCTCCTGCCGGGATGCGGACCGTACGCATGAGTGCGACCTGTTTATCAGCAATCACCGTCAGGTCAGCTTCTTCGCCCAGCATGTCCACCACCAGACGGCAGCGGTCATCGTTGTAGTTGCGGCCAATCAACGAGGCGCCCGCGTACGGTCTTAGCAGCACCCGTTGCGGTTTAAGCCCGGCGGCGTTGCAGGTGGCGTGCACCTGCTTCATCAGCTTGGGGCTGACCGTCGCAGCAAGCACCGGTTGATCGTCGCCGGTCTTTGCAAGTTTGACGAAGTCCAAAGGCCAGTCTTCGCCCATGGTCGAAAACTGCGACGAAGCCTGAAAACGCACCATGTCCGGCAGTTCGTCGTCCGGTGCGGGCGGCACTTTCAATACACGCAATTCAATGCTCGCACGCCCGACCGCTGCCAGAACTTCGCCCCGCGAAACACCATTGGCCGAAAGTGCGGCGGCGATCAGTTCGCCAGGTTCGCGACGGGCGTCATCTTCGGCATGTTGCGCCGAGAGATCCACGCAGAAGGCTTTTTCGAACGTCACATCGCCGCCACGCTGCCGGGCGGAAACCACCCGCGCCTCGCCGCTGTCCCATTCGATTGCTAATAAGCGTGCCATAGTTTTTCCAGTATCTGCATTTGTTCCGGGCAATTGCGTGGGATCTTCAAATAACCCGAAGCGCTAGTTTTGAAGCTGCACACTAACCCGAAGCGCGAGCGATGGGCGTTTGATATAGGGGCGAAACCGGGGTTTTTTGGCCACTTTTCGCTGAAGGGTGGACTTCAAACGGCGGTGCGCTGCCAATTCCGGCGTCCCTCGCTTGCGCTTCGGGTTGTTTTATGAACTCGTGATTTTGTTTCAATGTCTATTCAACCGTTGCCTGAACGCCGAGGATTTCTAGTGGATATCCGCGACCGAGGTGGCTGATATCTCTCCAGAATAATATGCGCGGCGCGGCGCCGGTAGAATCAATAATGGTCTCTACCCGTGTGGATGCGCCCCCGTCCTGGAAATATCCGACTGCTTGAAACCGGTACACATCGCCGCCCGCCGTTATAAACGGCATAAGCGTTTGCATCAGTTCCATATCGGGCTGACCTGTTTCATTAAGCAGGATGCCATCGGTCAACAGCCATGTTTCGTGCCGGTGGTTGGGGTCGTCGACGTTCGGATCAAAGTTCGCGCGGGCGGAAATGATCTGATCGACCAGTTCTTCCTCCATACCGGGGATGCCCAGCATGACGGTCCGCGGCGCCTGATTAATGTTGATGCGGCCAGGGATCGAAGGCGCATCGCTGACCGTCAGGTTGTCCATGACCATCGGCAGCGAAACCAGCATTCCCGGCCCTCCTTTGAACGGAGAACCAAGCGTGACCCGGTCGTCGGCGTCTTCAAACGTGACGCGGACTTTCGTTCCGATAAGGTCCAGCACACTGCCTATCTTGCGGCGGCCCGTTCCCGTCAGATCCAGCGTACCACTGGCGCCCTCGTCAACTTCTCTTGAGCCGGTGTACTTGCCATTCTGCCGGTAGGCGACAATGAACGTCGCCACGGCTTCGTCGAATTTCTCGACCAGTTGATCGTACAGCAGTTGCAGGTCGTCGCCGTTGACATAGATGCGCGGCTCACCCAGTTCGTTGCGGTTGGCCTCGGCGCTATGAAGCGTCAACATCGAAGCCCAGCCGCGGCTCAGGCTGCCGTCGCCCGGATCACCGGGAATCAGCACGCCGCTGGCGGCTTCGTGCTCGTCAATCACACCGTTACGGTTGTCGTCGATGCCAAACAGTAGTTGCGGAGTGACATCCTTTACCAGCAGCAGCTCTTCCACCGTATCCAGCGGCCCATTTTTGGCGTCGTAAGGCGTCGGCTGAAGCTGCGTGTAGTATTCGGACTCGGCGCCGAATTCGCGTGGTTCTGTGTCGGCGTCTAACCAGTCAAGAATGGAGTCGGCAATCTGTTCGGTCATACCGGGCAGAGCCATCAGCAACTGCCGGCCGGCGCCTTCCTGCGTTTCCTCGGCTTGCAGCAGCGTGTTGAGATTCAACCGCGAAGACTCGTCTTCCAGGCCGTACCGCACACCGCCCGTCACGCCATAATCATCCAGTGCCGGCGCCAGCACGGTGAAGTTGCCACGGAAACTGGGATCCTCGTCGTTGGCCACGACGATGCCTTGAAAGGCGGTGGGGTTGTCGTAAATGCCGCCCATGTCGCGGAGCGTCGGCTTGTCTTGCAGCAGCATGACCTGCACGCTTGCGACTGCCGAATCAACCAGCGCCCGCGACTGCGTCTGCCGGCCCGAAAGCAGCACCGCTTCGTATTCGGTCCGCATCATCTCCGCAAAGGTGAAGGCGCCCAGCGATAATAGCGCAACAGCCACCAGCACGATAATGAGCACCACACCCGTACGGGTTGTGCTTCGATCTTTACGTCTGCGCAACACCTTCATTTAACTACCCTCCGTGGCGGCTGCTTCTTCTTCCGCGAGGGCCGCTTCTTCTTCCGCCAGTGCAGCGTCCGGGTCGTACGGTTCTGCGACAGGGATCTGCACGATCATGCGATAAAAAATCTCCTGATCGGTCGAACCGTCCGCCGTAAAGGTCGGCATCATGCCCAGTGAAATGCTGTTCGGGTCAGCATCCGCGCGACGGATGGCGATGCTGATTTCGACGGCCACAGGCAGACCGCCCTGCGCCTCGCTATCCCACTCGGTGAACCATTCAAAGCCGTTGAAGTACTGGAACTGCATCCGCGTGATTTCCGGCGCCAGCAGTTGCGTGGTGTTGCCCGTCGCCAGCAGTCCGGTGGTCGAAGCGTACGTCGTAACCGCGCGATCCAATTCTCGCCGGACCAGCCCGGTGGCAACTTGCCCGTTGTCATCCAGCGGTGCGGCGCCCGGTGTTCCTGCCGTGCCCGTGGCGCCCGTCGTTGCTGAACCCGTCAGCCCTGCCGAAGGTGAATTCATACCCGCCAGGAAATAGGCGACCGTTTTGATATCGCTGGGGATGTCTGTCACATCCACACCGGAAATCAACGACGCCTGATACTGATCAATCCGCGGCAAACGGCTGACATCAACCTGCAATTCAAACTGGTTGCCATACAGCCCAGGCCGGACGGGCACCCCTGTCGCACCGGCAATATCCTGCACGTTCTGGCTGAGTTCGCCCTCGGCTGTTTCACCATCGACAGCATTCTCCAGCGCGGCCAGATCAGCCGGATCGAGGTCGGTAGGATCAACGCCAGTCGCTTCTTCCGCAGCCAGTTCCGTCGCACCATCGATGGCGGACGTATCCACCTCTACGTACTTCACGGCGCCGCGAAGATCGTCGGCCATGCGTTTCAGAATGGAACGGGCGAGGTTGGCTTCTTCCACCTGCGCGCGCCGCGTATCAAGCGCGCGGAAGTGAAGCTCCATTGCCATCGCAACGGCTGCCATCAGCAATGCAGAAATGGCCAAGGCAAGCAGAAGTTCAAGCAGCGTCAGACCGCGACGTGCACGGCGTCTTGCAAAGGTCATGGCGTGACTCCTGCGGGAGGAGCGGTGGCTGTATCCGCCGGTGCGGCGGTGGCGTTTGGATCGACGGGTTCTTCGGGCGAAAGGTCAACACCTGGGTCTACGATCCAGCGGTTCAGGACGTACGTGGATGCCGGGTCAGGGAATTCAACGCTGCGCTGCACCGTAACGCGGACGGCAAGCAGCCCCAGCAGATCGCCCTGCTGCATTTCGATCGAGTATTGCCATTCCGGCTCGAATTCAAACGGCACATTACTGGCCGGACTGGCGGGCAGCATGCCGGTGGCGATTTCGTTCATCTTAGATTCAGCCAGAATCTGCGCGGTCGTAATGTCGCGGGCGCGCGTTGCGCTGAACACGCCGATGCGAAGCAGTTGCCCGATGGCCACCATCGCCAGACCAAAGATCGCCAGCGCGAGAATCACTTCCATCAGCGTCAAGCCGTCGCGACGCCGCCTTCTTTGAAGAAACCGTTTGCGTTGAGCAATCATTGGGCGATCTCCTCAAGCGTCATGGTTTCCGACACCTGCGAGGCGCCGGTGAGGCTGCGCAAGGTGACTTTCACGTACCGCTCATCTTCGTTCCGCAGCACCACGTAGGCGTCGGAAGTCTGACCGTCCGGATAAAACAGCACGGGCGGAGACCATGCGCCGTCGGCTGCCGCGCCGGTGCCTGCGGCGTCTTCCTCAGCGAACAAGCTGCGGTTGGTTTCGGTGATACTACCGTCCACAAAGGTGACGCCTTTTGGCAGTCGCCCCGCTTCGCCCCCGGTGGTCGCCGCGCGGATCGATGCTTCGTCCGCTTCGCCCGTGGTGCTGGCTGCGGGTCCAGACACAGCAGCCGCCGGCGCCAGTTCTTCTTCCAGTGTGCCTTCGGTCAGATCACTTTCGCCGATCCACTTCTCCACAATGTACTGGCGTTCGCCGGGCATGTAGCGGAAGACGTGTATCCGGCCGCTCTTCATCGCAGCAATCCGCGCCTGCGTCCAGGCAATGCGGATCTCGTCCCCGCCAGAACGCAACTGCTGACCGCTCAACGAACCAGAAAGTCCCACCACGGCCACTGCGCCAATAATCACCAGCAGAGCCAGCACCAGCAGCAGTTCAAAAATCGTAAAGCCGCCGCGAACGGCGCTTTGCGAAGGTTGCTGTTGATGGTGGTTAGTAGGCATGGGTCAAGCACTGGTTCGCATGAAAGGTGTCTGAACGGGCTTCAGGGAGTGTCCGTCCATGACACCGCAACACGCAGACACCTGCGTGCCTTATGTACCCGTTGCGATGGGTGCGCCGTAAGAGGGGCGTTACTTGTCTTCTGGATCGTCATCGCTGCGGATGTCGTCATCCGTGCCGTCCTGCTGGTCGGGGCCGTTGGACCAGACGACAAACTCTTTCGGGCCTTTCAGCTCGTAGTTGTACGGGTTGCCCCAGGGGTCCATCGGAATCGGGTCTTTGACCACGGGCTGCCAGCGGGCAGGGTTTTTGATATCTGAGGGCTGCGTGCGAAGGGCTTCCAGTCCTGCGCTGGTGGATGGGAAGCTGGTGGTGTTCAGGTAGTACACGTCCAGATTCTGTTCAAACGAATTGATCTGGTTGCGTGCGGCGGAGGTGTAAGCGCTCTCCTGCATGCCGACAAAGTAATATGTGACCGTGCCGCCCAGGATCACCAGGATCGCCAGCACGAGCAGAACTTCCATCAGCGTGAAGCCGCCACGACGGCGACGGCGTGAAGGCCGGGTTTTCATCTCATTTACTCCAGAAGGTGAAAGGTGTGGTCGCAGCAGACATGCCGCCGCGAGAATGATAGCCGCCCACGTTGTGTTAGTTGCGCTGAGGCGGCCGGAAGGTTTAGGAATCTGTGATTTTAACGGGAAATGTGTTGTTTCTGAATGCAGGCTCTACAACGCGCTGCTCATCTTGATCACCGGCAGCAGCAGCGAAATCACGACTACCAGCACAACACCTGCCAGGATCAGCAGCATGATCGGTTCGATCAGGCGGACCATCAGGTCCAGGCGGCGGAAGGTGCGGCGTTCCAGCCCGTCGGCAATGTCGACGAGCACGGTATCCAGCGTGTTTGACTCTTCGGCCACGGAAATCATTTCGACCACGGTATTCGGAAAATGGCCACTGCCCGAAAGTGGTTCGGCCAGTGATTCACCTGATGAAATGTTTTCGGACGCGTCTTCAATCGCTTCGGACAATACACGGTTACCGGATGCGGCGCTGCTGATTTCCAGCGACCGCAGAATCGGCACGCCATTGTGCAGCAGTGTCCCCAACACCCGGCAGAACCGCGCGACGGCCAGGTTCTGAAAAATCGGGCCGATCATCGGCAGCCGGATTTTGATCAGGTCGGCCATGCGACGACCGCTGGGCGTTTTGACTTTGTAATACAGGAACACGCCAACCACACCGGCAATCACCAGACCGATGATGCCGTAACTGCGTAGGAAGTCACTGAAGTTCAGCAGCAGGTCAGTCATCCACGGCAGTTCACCGCGCTCACGCAGCCGGGCGAACATCACGGCGAATTTGGGCACGAAGAACACGATCAGACCTGTCACCACCAGCGTACCAACTACGCCAATGAAGCAGGGATAAGCCAGGGCGCCGATGGTGCGGCCCTTCAAGTCTTCCTGTTCTTCAGTGAAGGTCGCCACCCGGTCGAGCGCGTCTTCCAGGAAGCCGCCTTCGCCACCGGCCCGCACCATGTTGACGGCCATTTCGCCAAACACGCGTTGATGGCGACCCATCGCTTCGCCCAGGGTGGAGCCTTGTTCTACATCGTCATAGACCAGCGTGAGGATCTCTTTCAGCCGGTTGTTCGAAGTCTGGTCGCGCAGCACTTCTAGTGTCCGCATCAACGGCACGCCACTGCGAAGCAGAGACGCCATCTGAGCGAATGTTACGGCCAGCAGTTGCCCGCCGACCCGCCGGCCGCCAAACAGCGAAATGCCGCCGCCGCTGCTGCTTTCTCCCTTAACTTCAATGGGAAACAGCGACTGCCCTGAAAGCGCCGTAACGGCTTCGCGCTGACTCGCCGCAGACAGCTTGCCGCTGACACGTTCTCCCTTGAGGTTGCGGGCGATGTAGGCGAATTCAGGCATAAGGCTTTATCGGTAAGTCCGGGGCTATCCGGGATGCGGCAGGCAGGCGCCTGCCCTACGGGTTTTGGGCGGTGGGCGGTGTTACAGGTTTTCGCCTTTGGTGATGCGGAGCACTTCTTCGACGGTGGTCAGACCTTCGAACACTTTCCGCCAGCCGTCATCGCGAAGCGTGTGCATACCATCCTTGAGGGCGGCCTGTTTAATCTCCCAGCTGCTCGCCCGTTCGTGAGCAAGCTGCCGGACGTTTTCCGTGGTTATAAGTAGCTCATAAACACCCATCCGGCCGGTGTAACCTACATGCCGGCAGGCACGGCAGCCGGTGCTGCGATAGATGGGCGTGTCTTCGAGCTGTTCGTAAGGGAAGTCGCGCGGCAGATCGTCGCGAGATGGCTTGTATTCCTGTTTACATTCCTGACATAACCGGCGGACCAGACGTTGCGCCATCACCGCTTCGACCGTACTGGCGACCAGGAAGGGCTCGACCCCCATATCCACCATCCGGGTGTAGGCGCCGGCGGCGTCGTTGGTGTGCAAGGTGCTGAAAACAAGGTGACCCGTTAACGAGGCCTGAATGGCGTTTTCGGCCGTTTCAAAGTCGCGGATTTCACCGACGAGTACGATGTCCGGATCGTGTCGCAGGATGCTTCGCAGCGAGGCGGCGAAGGTCAGGCCAATCTTCGGATGCACCTGAATCTGATTGATGCCATCCAGCTGATATTCGACCGGGTCTTCGGTGGTGATGATTTTGTTTTCGGGCGTGTTGATCTCAATCAGCGAGCTATACAGCGTGGTGGTTTTACCCGAACCGGTCGGCCCCGTAACCAGCACGATGCCATGCGGCATGCGGATGAGTTTGCTGAACACGTCGTACGTAGACTGCGCCATGCCGAGTTTCCGCAGCGAAAACTCCATGCTGCCTTTATCCAGGATACGCATGACCAGGCCTTCGCCGTGGATCATGGGGATCACGGAAACACGCACATCCACTTCGCGGCCTTTGACCTTCAGCTTGATACGGCCGTCCTGCGGCAGCCGCTTCTCGGCGATGTTCAGCCGGGACATAATTTTCAGGCGGCTGATAATCGCGGCCTGAAACTGATTGATCTCCGGCGGCACCGGCTGGGGATGCAGCAGCCCGTCAATACGGTAACGCACCACGAGGCCAGAGCCCTGCGATTCGACATGCACGTCGCTCGCCCGCGACTCGATCGCTTCAAGCAGGATTTCGTTCACCAGCCGGATGACCGATGCTTCCTGCGCCATTTCCGACAGCTCAGAACCATCGGTTTCGATGTCTTCAAGCAGTTCCAGGCCGTCTTCGTCTTCGACCTTGAGCGCCATCAGGCCGTCGATGGTTTCGCTACCGACGCCCAGGTTCTGCTTGATCAGCTTGGCGATTTCAAACCGCGAGGCCAGCACTGGTTCAACCGGCATGCCCGTACTGGCGCTGACTTCGTCGAGCGGGTACAGGTCAAAAGGATCGCTGGTGGCGACGACGAGCACGCCGTCTTCCTGGCGTATTGGAAACAGATTCTGACGGTGGATGATCTTGTGCGGGAAGTTCTGCAACAGAGACAGATCAGGCTCGACCTGGTTCAGATCGACATATTCCAGACCGACTTCTTCAGCCAGGGCGCGCAGTGCGTCATCTTCGGCCAGAAAACCAAGATCCACGGCCGAGTGAATCAGACGGGCGCCCTTGGCGGGTGAGCCATTCGACGCGGTGCTCCGGGTGCGATCTAGCTGCTGCTGATTTAGCAGACCTCTTCGCAATAGTATGTCGCCGGCTTCCATCGGCAGATGCCTTCTGTTACGGACTTCGGAAACCGGCCTGGGCAGGCGCCCGCATGATGCAGGGGCGGGACCGGTTACTGGCGAAAGCCAGGGATGTGTCAGTACGTGGTGCTGGTGACCCAACACCTTCAATTGTAGTTGGTTATACCAACGTGGCGAACCAGAAGTTTCGTCAGATCGTCAAAAACAGCAGCCACTGCAGCGTTTTATAACGAACCGGCGACCGGTTGACTTGCAGCCGGCCGCCAGTGTTGATCCCGGAAGAGGATGATCTTCTGGAACACGTATCTTCAGAAATCTGGTCAGGCCGAAGCTTAAGCTTCTGGACGGCCACGATCGCCACCGCGATCTCCACCACGGCCACGGTCGCCGCCACGGCCACGGTCACCACCAGGACGCTGGAAGGTGGGGCGAGGCATATCGAACGATTTACCCATCATGTCTTTGATCTTCTTCTGCTGCTCAGGCGAAAGCACGTCGAGAATCTTGTCACGCATCTCTTCACGCAACTCTGCCTGACGCTTGGTGAATTCTTCCTGCACTTCTTCAGCCCGCTCTTTCAGCTTTTCGATCTGTTCTTCGGTCAGACCAAGCTCTTTGGCCACTTCTTCGCTACCCAGAGCGCCGGTGGTGCCACGGCGGCGGACCGACTGCTGGAAGGCAATCTGGTTCAGACGCTCCATTTGTGGAGCCAGCAGAACCTGACCAACTTTTTCTTCCGCGTCCTTGGCCATTTTGGTCATTTCTTCGCGGATTTCGCCAAACTTGGCACGGCGTTCTTCTTCTGGAAGATCACGCAGGCCGCTGAATGCATCACGCATTTTGGTGCGGATTTCATCCCGCATGCCGTCCATGGTTTCTTCGATCTTCTTCACTTGATCGTCAACCAGATCCAGCTCCTTCTGAACGGCTTCATTACGCAGCAGCTCTAGCTTGCCGCCGCCCCCGAAACCAAAGCCACCGCCAGGACCACGACCACGACCGGGCTGTGCCTGAGCAGCTTCGACTGCGATGAATGAGATAGCTGTTACAGCAGCCAGGGCAAAAAGGACACGTTGGGCAATGTGCATGCGGAAACTCCTGAATTGAAACTTGAAAAGCGAAAGTGTTTTTGCAGCGGACAATCGCTACTTTTGATGTGTATAGTGGTTAGATGGTGTATCAGCACAAACACGTCGGATACTTATTCAACCTGAACCGTCAGTAAAAGTTGCCCGGCCTCACAATTTTTTTCCGGTTCAAACCGGCAACTTCCCCAGCAGCACCTATACACTGCTAGAAGCACCTTTCAGTGTCATCAAATCGCCCACACTCTCAATCAGACGTGAGCCATGAATCACTGCATTTACGCAAGCGTACTCATCGCCGGTAAAGAAACCGTAAACCCTTTGAAAAAAGCGATTTACGCAATGGCGAAAACAACTGCTCTAATCTTGATGACCGCTACGTTCGTATTTGTCGTAGCAGACAGCGCTCAGGCGCAGAACAGGTTTGCCGATGGCATGAAGAGGCTCGACCGCGATAATAATGGCAGCCTGGAGCCTTCTGAGATTCCCGAATTCTTTCGGAAAAGCATCTTCCGGCTTGCCGAAAAGGCGAATCTGGACGTCCGCCAACCGCTACCGCTCAGCAAGCTTCTGCCTCTTGCAGGTGGATCAGTCGACAGCAAGGATAGCCAAGATGGGAGGTTTAAGTCGTCTTCTAAGGACGAAAGTGCGGTGCCAGGATTTGGAGAAGAAAGCGATATTCCACCGCCACCCGCGTTCGATGTACCAGCTGACAGCCCACTGGCCTCCACCAAACCGTTGGATGAGCGTTACGACGAGAAGGTTCTCCGCTACGTGGATGACATGCTCCGCCGCTACGACAGCAACAAAAGCGGTATTTTAGAAAGCGAAGAGTGGAAGAATGCACGCTGGCGCACGCCACCTGAAGAATCGGACCTCAACAAAGACGGCCGGCTGACCAAAGCGGAACTTTGCGAGCGGATTGCCAAGCGGTGGGGTGGGTATAAGAAATCAAGCAGTTCATCCAGCGGCGGTTCCAGCTACACCAGCACGCGTTCGGGCTCAAGTTCTTCCTCCGACACCAGCGACAAAGTCCGGCGGTATGCGGAAGGACTGATTAAACAGTACGACAAGAACAAGAATGGCGTACTGGACCGTGATGAATGGGACCGTCTCCGCGACCGCTATGGCAAAGCCGACACCAATCGCGACGGCGCCCTGACCCTTTCCGAAGTCACCGTTCATATCTCCAACTACTCCAAGAGCCGGTCCTCTTCAAGTTCGTCTTCATCCTCGTCTTCCAGGTCCAGCTATTACCGCAGTTCCAGTTCCAAGGACGATAAAGACAAAGACTCTTCATCGTCTCGTTCGCGCTGGTCGTGGCGCCGGAGCAGTGACGACAAAGACAAAAAAGATGACGACCCGAAGACCTACCGTTTCAAGTCGCCGGTAGAACGCCTCCCCAAAGGTCTACCCAGCTGGTGGGAACGGGCCGACGAGGATCAGGACGGCCAGGTGAAGATGTCGGAATTCACCTCGTCCTGGACCTACGAGAAGGTCGAGGAGTTCAAACAGTACGACACCAATCTGGATGGCGTGATTACCCCCAGCGAGTACTTCGACTGGAAAGCCAAGCAGCGGAGGTAAAGCCAGCAGCGGCTGTTGCTACTCGATGTGTTCAACTTTGCCTTCGCGTAGCCGGACAATGCGGTCTGCCTGACTGGCGATGGTGTTGTCGTGCGTGACCATGACGATGGTTAGCTGCTTCTCTTTGTTCAGCTTCCGCAGGATCGACATAATCTCGCCGCCGGTCTGGCTATCGAGGTTGCCCGTCGGTTCGTCGGCCAGCAGCAGTTGTGGCTTGGCGATCAGCGCGCGGGCGATGGCGGCGCGTTGCATCTCACCGCCGGAGAGTTCCCGCGGACGATGCTTCAGCCGGTGCGAAAGGCCCACCATTTCCAGCAGTTCTTTGGCCGTTTCGAGATGCCGCCGCCGGTTGAAGAAGTAGCCCATGACGCTTTCTTTAATCATCTGCGGAGCCAGCACGTTCTCTAGCGTCGTGAGTTCTGGCAGCAGGTGATAGAACTGAAAGATCATGCCGAACTGCTGGTTCCGCAACTTATCGCGGCCACGCGCGGGCAGAGAATCAATCCGTTCACCTTCAAAGTGCACTTCGCCCTGATCGGGCTGATCGAGCGTTCCCAGCAGGTGCAGCAGCGTGCTCTTGCCGCTGCCACTCTGCCCGACGATCGAGACAAATTCGCCACGCCGGACCTGAAAGTCCACGCCACGCAGCACGGGGATGACGACCTTGCCTTTGCGGTACGACTTGTACACATCGCTGGCCACCATCTGATTCTGCTTGATGATGCTGGCAGCGGACGCGTTCTTTTTTACAGGGCTGACCGCAGTGGCTTGCACCTGTTGTTTACGCCGCGCGCGGCGGGCTTTTGTGGTTGCTGTTGCCGCAGCCTGGGGTGTTGCTGGATTATTCATAGCGGAGAGCCTCGACAGGGTGAAGCCGCGCGGCGCGGTAGGCGGGAAGAACGCTGGCAGCGACCGCAATGGATACGGCGCCGATGGTCACCAGCACCATGGTCAGCGGGTTAAGAATCGCCGGAATTTCCTGGAAGTAATAGATCGTCGGGTCGAAGACTTCACGCCCGGTTATCATCTCCACCACACTGGCGATTTCGTTGATGTTCAGTACAAACAGCACTCCGAGCACCACTCCGGCGCCAGAGCCAACCAGCCCCAGTCCCAGGCCGTACGAAAGGAAGATGCTCATCACGCCGGTGCTTGGGGCGCCCAGCGATTTCAGCACGCCGATGTCGCGTGTCTTCTCAACCACAATCATGAAGAACGTGGCCAGAATGCCGAAGCCAGCAACGGCGATAATCAGAAACAGCAGGATGTTCAGAATGGTGGTTTCCAGCTGAACGGCCTGCAGCAACGGCCCCTGCAAATCTTTCCAGGTGCGGATCTGATAAGGGTACTGCGTGTTCGGGAATTTTTGCTGCAAGCGGCGTTTGCAATCCGCCAGATCGGCGCCGGGCTTCAATTTGATCTGAATCGAAGTCACGCTGCCAACGCCAGACACCGGGTCGATCATGCCGCGCATCTGCTGTAGCTTTTTGAGCGGCATGAACACGAACTTCGAGTCGTATTCGCTCATCTTGCTTTCATAAAGATCCACCACCGTGAAGTTGCCCATCACAGGCTTCGGCGGGGCGCCGGTGGAAGGCAGCGTGATCTGCAGATCGTCGCCCGGTTTAGCGAGAAACGTATCGCGGATCTCGCCGGTTTTCGGATCGCGGCCGCGATGCAGCGCTATCGAGATGCCCAGAATGACGCCGGTGTACTGCTCCTGCATTTCATCAAACGGCGCTTCTTCCGGCGGGCTTTCAGCGCGGATCTTATCGAACGGGTTCTGCGCGGCGCCGGCCACGGCTGCAGCTTCTTCGCGTGTCTGATGGAATGGGTCGGCGCCCGCTTCGTCCGGGCCCAGCACATCGCCTTCTTCAAAGGCAGGCGCCGGCCGGGAAGCAGCGGCGGGCTGTACGCCGTACATGCGTTGCATGGCGATTTTGCTGCGGCGGTAGCCCCAGCCTGCATTTTTCATCCGCTTGTCGTAGCCGTCTTCGCGCAGATTGAAGGTCACCTGCTTGCGGTTCTCCGGGTGCAGCAGATACTGCTTCATGTCGCCCACGTCGGCATACGTCGCTTCGTCGATGCCGATCAGCATCACGTGCTGGGTAACCTGATGGCCACGGAATTCGTACTGCACCATGGCAGGCACGCTGACGGTGGTGGTCATGCCTTGCAGGTCGTCGCCCAGCACCTCGCGGACACGCTTCATATCGTGCTGGGGATTGTAGATGCCATCCAGACCGGGGCTTTCGATCATGATGTCCGACAGAATGCCATGCAGCCGGTCGTGCATCTCATGGCTAAAGCCCGCCATGACGCTGTTAACAATAATCAGCGTCGCTACACCCAGGGTCACGCTGATGATCGACGCCAGCGCGATATATCGTGTGCACAGGTAACGCCACGACAGAAGCAGTTTGTACATACCCGGTCTTTCTCTGGCTCTGTGGCCGCATTTGCAGCAACCATCGCCGCCATGCAGCGGCTAATTGCAGATATTCCAGGCAGGGGTTTAGAGAATCATCCTTTCAGGGTCAAGAGAAGTGTGGCAGCAGCCATACACCAGCTAGTGCAGGCACTGCTTGCAAACGCTGGAATTGCCTACCCGGGGGCTTCAACAATTCCAGCTTCAACAATACCGCGACGGCTTGGGTTTAAGCCAGCAGATCCAGCGCACTGCTATTCACAATGCTGCTGAAATATGACTTTATCAAATCCTGCTGCAACGAGTTTTCATCAGAATCCCGCGTCGCATCCTCGCCAGATAACAGGCCTGAGATATTCTTAAACGCGGTTGCCAATGGCTGACCAAAGCCGTTCTGCACATCCACGCCTGCACTGCGGAACTTTTGAAACAGGTTTGCAATCCCACGGGCCGCAGAAACAGCATCGGGCAACACGCCTTCTCTGACGCTATTGGAATTGTCGAAAAACAGCCCCCCTGCCCCAAAAGCAGAGTTCGCCAGCCCCGCGAACTGCCCCCCTAGCCCTGCCAGAATGTCAGATCGGTTTCCTTGCTGCAAAGCATTGTTGAGCTGAAAACCTAGCGAGGCAATGCTGTTGCGGACGCTATCGGGAGTAGCCGTTTGCTGGGTGTCGCTTTCCGCTGGCTCCGCCGTGTTACCGGTTGAAGCGGAACTGCTGGAGGTCTCGCGGGTGGATGTTGTCTGAGATGAACGGCGCGCAACACGCACCTGGCTGTCGCCGGCAGAAGAACTGGTGCTGTCAGCCGGCGCCGGGTCGCTTGAAGAAGCAGTCGCGGCGGAATTTGTTGTATCGCTGCCACCGGCATTTTCTTCGCCCACCGGCTCCGCGGCGTCGTCGTTCGATTCGCCGGTATTGGCAGCTTCGTTTGTTTCTTCCGCGGTGTCCGTCCCTGTGCCGGATGAGGAATCGCTCTCGTCGCTTGTTGTAGACGCCTCTTCGCCAGAGCCGGCTGTTTCTGAACCGTCGCCGGATTCGTCTTGCGCCTGCTGAGCTTCGTCTGAGATGGTGACGGTATCTCCGCCGTCCTCGGTGGAAGATGAGCCGCCGGATGTTTCGTCCGTCGTGTCCGTTCCCTGTGAAGAATCCTGATCGTCTGTGTTGTTGCTAGGCGGCGGTGGCGCACTTCCGCCAGTCAAGAGCGTAATCAGCATGCGGATTGTCCTACAAAATCAAAGATGAGAGATCATGATGCGCAACAGAACGTTGCGGGTGGTAAAGCTGGCCGTTGCTTTACGGGTTTGCTGTTTTTTTATTCCATACAAAACCTATGTCGCTTCCGGCAATGAGGCAAACCTTCTCCAGATAAATCATGGTATTTCCAGGAGATAACCTGCAGAAGACGTTTCGTTGCTGCCTTTAGCGATTGTAGAGCCTGTTCACACTCAAAATGAAAGCGGCCCGGTGTATCCCGGGCCGCTTTGCAGAACAAGCTGTAACTGGACACGCAGACTAAGTGTCAAACATTGACACCTATGCAACGTCCGGTGTTGTCAAATTTCGGATTACTCCTGAGACGTTGACGCCGTCTTGATGGCGATCTTCCGTGGGCGAAGTTCTTCGCTCTTGGGCAGATGAATCGTGAGCACGCCATCTTCAAAGACAGCTTCAATGTTATCGACATCTACCTGCTTTGGCAGAGTCAACGAGCGTTCGAAGCGGCCATAGCGGCGTTCAACACGGTGCACCGTTTTGCCTTCCACCTTCTCAGGTGAATGACGTTCGCCGGCAATCGTCAGACGGCCGTCGGCAAAGTCGATATTCACTTGATCAGACTTCACGCCGGGCAGATCCATCGAGACTTCGTATCCCGATTCGGTTTCGGCAATGTTCACGCCGGGATGCAGTTCTTTGCTGCTGCTATCGCCAAGCACCTGTTGCACCAGGTGTTCAAATTCGGCAGGAACGCAAACGCCGTTCTGTGGAAGCCGGTTACGCCAGTCGAGTAGTGAGTAAGCCATTTGTATTCTCCATAGATAAATAGGGAGTTGGACTACTCTGATCCCAGCGCCATTGCGGACGCAGGATACAGAGACTGAAGTTGTAAGAGCCTTATCAGAAGCCGCTGCCATCGTTTTGTCGATTTGGCAGTTCTGACTTCAGGCGATCAACAAAAGATGCAAACAGCGCGCCAATTACTGCGTTGCCGGGGCCGGAATGACCCGGATTTTTTCCGCTTCAAGGCCGCAGAAACCGATGCGTGCAGCAACAGACGCCTGCATGCATTTTCAGCCGCGGTTGAGTTTATTGAACCCTCAGGCCACATGCGGCGGCATGGAGTTGGTAGAGACGTGTGGCTTTACACCTATCTAACAATTTGGTCGCCGGGTCAGGTACAGTTACAATCAGCAAGTGATGGATTTCTCCTCACAACGGTGGTTCGTCCACCAGGTGATAACCTGGATACAACGCCCACCGGCGCCTTCTGCGAAACGATTTGAAGCGGAGCTAACATGGTGATCTGCAAACTCGCGCGATGGTTCGCCCTGAATTGGATCGTTGCGTTCGCTGCCATGATCATCGTGGCGCTGCCAGCCGCGGCGCAGGAGGAAGATGATTATCCGCCGGAAATGACGGCGATGCAGATGGCGGACCGCATCGATCAGCTGCTGGAAAAACGTCGTCAGGAAGCCGACGTGCAGGCCATCGAAACGTGCACCGATGCAGAGTTCATCCGTCGTGTGAACCTGGACCTGGCGGGCGTGATTCCGCGTGTGTCTGAGGTGCACGACTTCCTGGAAGATAAGTCGCCGGACAAACGCAAAAAGCTGATCGACCGCCTGCTTGCTTCGCCCCGGCACGCCACCCACCTAGCCATCCTGTGGCGCAACATTATGCTGCCGGGCGGCTTTAGTGTGGAAGACTCGCAGAGTGTGCTGGGCATGCAGAACTGGTTCCGCCGGCAGTTTGTCGAGAACCTGCGGTACGACCGCATCGTGTCGGAATTTCTCGTCGCCACCAGCAGCACCCAGACCGGACCGGCGCTGTTCTACACGTCGCAGGAACTTAAGCCAGAGAAGCTGGCCGCCAGCACTTCGCGGATTTTCTTAGGAACGCAGATCGAATGCGCCCAGTGCCACGATCATCCCTTTGACTCGTGGAAGCAGGAAGACTTCTGGGGATACGCCGCTTTCTTCGCACAACTGCGTCGCGCCGATGGCGCAGCGGCGGTGCGTGGCGTGACCAGCATCGAAGACCTCAGCCGTGGCGAAGTAATGCTGCCAGACACTGAGCAGGTTATCGCGCCGCGGTTTCCCCGCGGCCGCCAGCCACAGCCGGACGAACGTGGCAGCCGCCGCGTGCAGCTGGCTATCTGGATGGCGTCGCGCGATAACCCTTATCTGGCGCGGGCAGCCGTGAACCGTGTCTGGGCGCAGATGTTCGGCCGCGGACTGGTGGAGCCGGTGGACGATCTTGGTCCGCACAATCCACCGTCGCATCCGCTGCTGCTGGAAGAACTCGCGGACTTCTTCGCTTCGACTGGATTCGATTTGAAGAAGATGTATCGCACACTGGCCAACACGAAAGCCTATCAGCTAGCCAGCCGCGGCGACGATGAAAGTCACCCGGAACTTTACGATCGCATGCGTGTGAAACGTCTTTCTGCGGAGCAGCTTTACGATTCATTACAACGCATCCTCTCACCGCCGCCCGCAGAGAATCAAAGTCCGTTCAATCTGCAACGCCTGGGCTTCGTGGTGAAGATGCGGGCCGCCACGCGTGACTCTTCCGATTACGAAGCGGGCGTGTTGCAGGCGCTGACCATGTTGAATGGACAGGAACTGGCAGCCGCCACCGCTGTTTCCCGCAGCCGCATCCTGGCGACGCTACAAAGTCCGTGGTTTGACGACAGTCAGCGCATCGACACACTTTTCCTGGCAACGCTTGCCCGCTTTCCAACGCCCGCGCAGAAAAAACGCTTCCTGCAATATGTCGCGCAGGGCGGCGCCTCAGGCGATAGCCAGGAAGCTCAGGCCGACGTTCTATGGGCGTTGCTCAACAGCGCCGAATTTACGCTGAACCATTAACGCATTGCTTTCGCAGACAACTTATTGATATGGCGTGTTCTATGGCGTGCCGCCCTTTTTGCAGACCTCGCAGTCTGCTGCCCGTTCTTATAATTTGCATCACCGCCGTCACAGGCGGATGTGGCGATCCGGCCAATACGCAAGCCCCGCAGCCAGCAGACGGCGAAGTTACGCAGAGCGACGGCGCGGCAACTGGACCAGCGGCGCCGGGCGGAACCGAAGCCGAACCCGCAGCCCCCACCGCAACAGACCCCGGCTATCAGTTCGCGCCCGATGTGCTTTCTGTCTTAACCGGCGCCGCACCGCCCGAACCTGTCGCAGACATCACACGCATTGCCCTTCCCGCCCCGGAGCGGTTTGTGATGTTCACGCCCGGCGGCCCGCTGGTGGTGCAACTGTGGCTGACCATTGACGGGCAACCGCACTACCTGGCGCTGCAGAACCTGGTGAAGCGAGTCTTACTGGCTGCCGACACCGATGGAGATGGCACGCCGACCTGGACCGAAGTGATCAATAGCGACCGCTTCAAGTACGGGCAGTTCGGCAATCTGCCGATCGAAAACGACGCCGCCCGCAATCAGATCAAACGGCAGTACGACACCAACAGCAACGACATCTTCGAAGCGAATGAGGCGCCGCGATTTCTTACACGCAACGCGGGGCAGTCGAAGCCGTTCTGGCTGACAAGCACCAACCGCTACCGGGCATATAACCGCATCGATTCGCCCCTGCGCGTGCTGCTCGACACAAACGACGATGGCATGCTGACCGCCAGTGAAACCAACGGCGCCCTGACAAGATTGTTAAGCCGCGACAGTAACGACGACGAAATGATTACGGGCGTTGAACTCGATCCGCAATCCGCCGCCGCCATGCAAGGCGCCATGCGTGGAACCGCCATGACCATGCGTGGAGGACGCGGTCCCAGGACAGGGCTGATCCTGGGCGAACGGGCGAACTGGAGCACCATTCAATACGCCATTGAAGAGCTCTACGGCTACGGCAATCCAGTGCGTGAGGATGGTTTCCGCTTAGTACCGGGCCTGTTTGAATCGCTCGACAGCAACGGCAATGGCAAGCTGGATGCAAGCGAATACAAGACGCTTGATACCGTCGAGCCGCAGTTGCAGATCGAAGTGGCTTTCGGCAAAGGCGCCAACCCGGGTATGCAGGGCGGCATGGTCTCGCTACGTGAGATTTCCCCGGAGCTTAAGAAAGAGCTAGAACCGGTCTCCAGCACACGCAACCGGCTGCGGTTCCGCCTACCCGGTGTGGACCTGCTGTTCTACGCCAACGATCAGGCGCCGCCTGCCGGAGACGAGCAGCAGGGCCAGCGTCTGCTTGAGCAGTACGACGCCAACAAGAACGGCTACCTGGAAAAGGAAGAATCGCCGCCCGCCAATGTTCTTCTCAATGCCACGTTTGACACCGTGGACGCGGATCAGGATGGCAAGGTTTATCCGCAGGAGCTGGTGGACTTCTTCAGCGACCGGCAAGCTGTGTTCCGCAGTCAGATCCGCGCGATGGCCGCCGACCGCCCCGATGCGATGTTTGCTGCGATCGACGTCGATGGTGACGAACGCCTTGATGCGCGTGAGATTTCATCTCTGGACAAACGTCTGGCGTCGTTTGACCTCAACGGCGACGAGCAACTGGACATTGACGAAATACCCGGCAGCATCACCGTGGGCTTCGTAAGGGGCAACCCGGCGCGCGGCGACGCGCTCTTCGCAACGCCCATGATCACCACCGCCTATCAGATCGAATCGGCGCCCGGCTGGTTCGTCCGCATGGACGTCAATGGCGATGGAGAAATCAGCCGCCGAGAATTCCCCGGCAGCCGTCAGCAGTTCAACAAGTTTGATAAAGACAAAGACGGCTTCATCACCACCGCAGAGAGCGGAAGCGGCGGCAAGTAACGACAGGCATTGAAGCCGTAGATCAGGCGCCTGCCTGACATCGTTTGAGGTGGTTTCCGGTTCATCGTCAGGCAGGCGCCTTAGGTTTTACCACATCTTTTTTGTTTGCTTGCGGTTTCGTAGCCTTCGAGCATGGCTTGGAGGTGGTTCCAGCCGCGCCAGAGGATGAGCCAGCCGGGGCGGTGGTCGCTGCGGCGGTTCTGGTGCCCGCCGAGACGGGCCAGGGCGTAGAAGAATTCCTGCACCGTGAAGTCACGCGGCTCCTGATGACGCCACTGACTTAAAACGGTCACCCACTCCGCCGGCAGCAGCGACGTTGCCGGGCGGCTCTCTGCACCGGGCAGACGCGCCGCATCGCGGAGGCCCAGCAGCACGCCCGCCAGAACCGAAAGCAGTCCGATAGCCGGCTCCAGCGCGGCGGCGGTGCTGAACTGCAACGCCTGGATCGAGACGCCCGTCTTCATCGCCTTGTGCAGTTCTTCCACGACCCAGCGCTTGCGGTACCAGTCGATCACACGCTCCGCCGCTTCCGCGGTCGTCACTGGCTCGTTGGTGTACAGCAGCCACTCCAGCGGCTTCTCACCGGCGGGCGGACCGGTTTCCGTCACCGCCACCAGATACACCGGCAGCGGGTCGTTGCCATGATTGCCCCACCGGGCATGCGGGCGATGAATCTGAAGGGCCGCCGTGCGGATCACGAACGTGGTGTTCTTCCGTGTCTGGCGACGGCTGCGGACACGGTTTTTTCCCGCCCGTTTCCATTGCGGCTGAACGTCCATCGTGAAGCGGCCTGCTGCGGGAAGTTCCGCCACCAGCGCCTTCAGTTTCACCGTTTCACTGGCGTCTTCATGACCGGCCGACACCTTGCGGTCTTTGGTCGCCCGCACGACGAACCGGCGCCCGCTGCGCAGTTCATGTTCGAGATATTCGAACGTGTCTGAACCACGGTCCGAAACGTCGATCAGTTGCGGATCGCCCGGCAGGTTCTCTGTCCCACGCAGCCACAGCAGGCTCTCACGCGTCGATCGCTCGCGATGCTGCTTCAGCGTTTCTTTCTCCGGAGCCTTCACCCGCCGGTGCAGAATCTGATCCATCACGCCCAGCGTTTCGCCCGTCACCGCATCGACCGCGAGGCTGTTGTGGCAGATGTAACCGCGGCGGCTGCCAGTGCCGATCTGGCCCATCTGATCTTTCAGAGAGCGGATGGTGGTGTAATCCAGTTCGGTGTCGTCATGCACGATCAGCACCGGGTTGGGGCAGTCCGCAATCCGCCGTAACGTGTGCTCGCGGGCGGCCTGAAGGATCTTCTCATGCGTCATCTGGGGCAGATTGCACAGCCGGTACAACGCCCGCAACTGCGACGGATCGTTCATCTTGGCCGGCAGCGAACCCGCTGGATGGCGGTGCATCTGATCAAAAGTACGCACCAGACAGTTCGTCCTACGCTGATCCCCCAGCGCCGCCTCCCCGAAAATCTGACGACCCAGAGAAGCTTCCGCGGCGTACTTACCAGACATGACAGCACCTTCCATGCAGTAGAAATTAGGACCACCAACAAGCGTCCTACGCCGCCACCTACCTCCCAGATCGCCCCCACCGGCAGATTGAAAAATTTACCGGCGCACCTACAAAGATTCACACCACTAGCACCGGCAACAACGCCCCGATCCACAACACCCCGGACAACCCATGAAAAATCTACACAACGAATTGTGGTAAAACCTAAGGCAGGCGCCTGACCTACGGGTTTTGGGTTGAAGGAACCTCATTCATCTACGCACCTTTGTGAAATGCGAAAAGGCGGATGACCCGTTTGGCCATCCGCCTTTCTGCTTTTGTTCCACCTAAGTTACGGAGAACTTAGAAGGTGATGACAACGTCGGTGCCGACGGTGGTCTGATCGCGGAATGCTGCGTTACTGTCAACAGCGTCGTGGAAACGGATTTCCGGACGGACAACAACGTTGGCGTGTGGACGATAGTTGAAACCGAAGGTGTAACCCCACAGGTGTGTATCGTCGGCGCCAGAGGCGCTCATGCGTGGATCCGAGAAGTACTCGAAGCGTCCACCCAGAGCCAGGCAATCGTTGATCGTGTAGAACAGGTAGTTGTTGATACCCCACACAGTGTTGCTGCTGGCGCCACCGGTCAGGAAGCCGGCGTTGGAAATGTAGTCGTGCTGAAGCACGTATTCCCAGTTGTCGTTGATGACCCAGTCGAATACGAAGCTGTGCGAGTAGCCCCAGTTATCCGAAGGGCCGGTTCCCTGGTTACCAAAGTCGCCGATGGTGGTGGTGTAGGTCAAAGCAACGTCTTCGGTCAGCTGCAGGCTGATACCACCCAGGTAGTTGTTACCACCGTTGTCAGCAAAACCGGTATCCCAGCCGTTGGTCCAGCCGTTCCAGATGGTGACATCTTCGATACCCGAGTAGGTCGTCAGAACGCCCGTGTGGGTAAACGGTTCAGCCAGGTACTGGGTGAAGGCGTGCGAGTAGAAGAAGTTACCAGTAGCCTGTACCACTTCGTAACCAACGATGGTGAAGAAGTGACCAGCGATAACCGAAAAGTCGCCGTAAGCGACTTCACCGTACAGCTGTGGAATGGCGTGTCCATAAGCGGCGCCATGGTCAAACGTATTATCCCACTTGCTTGCTGGACTACCGAATGCCTGCGTGTCAGGACCGTCGGTACCGTAGACGTAATCAGCACGGAAACCTACATCCCAAGGATTGCTACCGCTGGTGTCAACCGACTTGCCGATGTAGCCCCATAGTTGCTGGGCCTGCACTTTGTCGGGGTAGGTGTTGAACAGACCGGTGCCGTTGTCCGCCGTACCTGGGGCCGCAGGGCCAGCCAGTACACCTTGGCTGTGCCAGCCGATCTGTGCCCAGCCGCCGATATCGAGGCCGGAATCTTCGGGGTTGATCGTGAAGGGATCGCCCAGGTCACATCCCTGGCAGTCAAAAATCTGAGCTGAGGCGCTGCCTCCGCACATGGCCACGAAGGCGAGCGCAGCTGGAAGCAGCCATTTGGTGATTTTCATGTGTTCACTCCGTTGCACACATAGGTTTTTGTAGAGCTCGTACAAGGTAGGAGCAGGTTGTCTAGCAACGCCGCTGCGTTGCACGCTACGGCGGTCGTTTGGCGAATTAGTCGCCTTGCCTGCAAATAAGCAGCAGGCACTAACTCACGCACACCGCCGGTACTGTTTCCGCCTAAGGTCAGAAACCGTGCAGCGCTGCGAAGTTGTGGTAGGCCACATGCCTGCGGCCCACCTGCAACCAGCGGTTAATTAAAACCAATAGTTCCAGCTTCCAACTTCGACAGAATCACCCTCTCAGATTGAAAAAACCCGCGAAAACGGCGAACTGGTTGGCGCTAAATCAAGAAAAGGTGTAGTTGGATAAACTTTGCGGGTTGACTACATGCAGGATGGTGAGGTAATCCCCACCTTTGAGGCTACAAGTAGACCCGCTTGTTGAAGATGTACCACTCAAACAGCAGTACTCCCAGCCCTGCTAGCAGTATCCACTTCCACCAGTTTTTGCGTGTGGGTTGCCACGTTTGCACCCCTTCAACCTTGTCCAGGCCCAGTTCAAGCTCTGGCCGGGTGCGGATGTCGCTTTCGCGGCCATCAAATAAGTTGACCGAAAACTGACGGTAGATATCGCTGCTGCTCGTCTCGCGTGCCTGATAAACGCCCAGACGGTTGGTCTGCCCGTAGATGAACGTGTTCTGATTCTCAGGGAGCACATCCTGCGTGCTGCCGGCCGGATTGCTGATCCGCAGGAACTTCATAGGACCATCCGTCCGCAGCTTCACGAGCTCGCCTGGTTTGGCAGAGATGACATTCGCCCCTGTGCGGGCGCCGCCGAGGAATTTCACCATGTTCTGAATGAACAGCGGGAAGGTTTCTTTCAGGTGCCAATCCGTATTAAACAACTGGCCCTTCTCGCCTGTGGTGAGAATATCGACACCAAAAACTGCGTCTAGATAACCGCCGCGGGGCGAAACAGCGGCAATGGGTCCAATATCCGCCGATGCCAGCTCGATGGCGCCAGCAGGCGGGTCCAGACTCTGCCCTTCAAAGAAACGCACGCCGGCAAAGTCCACCGACTGCATCAACGGGTGCACCTGGTTCCAGTCCTGAATCTGCAGTATCCGCTGCCGCTTGCTGGCCTTCCACTCTTTGCCCGGTGGGATGGCGCCGATGAACATCGTGTTAGCCAGCGGCAGATCGGGCGGCGAACAGCGGTCGTAGATAATCAGATCGTAAACGCCGGACAATGCTTCGTTCTTGTGATGCTTGGTTGTCAGGGCTTTAGGCTCCACCAGCAGCACGTCCGAAATCTCGCGGATCATCGACGTATTCAGCGCGTGCTTCAACAACGGGTTGCCCGCCGTCACCAGCAGAATTTTGGCCAGCCGGGGCCGGTTCAGCGCGGCATACGCGGTATTATCAACCGGCAAAGCATCTTTGTGATTCAGCACCGCCCGCAGTGTGGCCTGTTGACCGTCTTCGATCGCCAGTTCCGTCAGGTCGAAACGGGCGCCCACGCTGCCTGGACCGCGTGAACCTGCGGGGGGTACGGTCAACTTCATCACATCATCTGGTTCGCTGCGGTCATCGACATATAGTTCCAGATTCAGCGTGACAGGTTCCGGGCCGCTGTTCTCCAGCCGGGCGAAGGCTTCCAGTTCTCCCGGCTTCTCCGGGTTGGCATCGGCCGTAAAAACAACGATGCCGACGTTGGCTTCCACTTCGCCCACCGGCAGGTATCGCGTGGCCAGATTCGCCAGCGTGATGTCCGGGATGGAACGGAAGCCGCCATCGCTGATGATGTACAGCGTGGCAGGCAGCGCTTCGGCAACCGCCACGTCGCGGTCCTTATCACGCTCGCCCGTGCGGCCCGGGTTGGCCAGGCTGGCGGCGTATCGCAGAGCGTCGCTCATGTCGGTGGCGCGGATGGTGGGCTGAATGGTGCCAATCTTCCGCCGCAGCGTGTTGTGGTTGTCGGTGTACGACTGCACGATGGTTGTGCTATCCGAAAAGGCGATAATCATTGCGGAATCGCCCGACTTCATCTTGTCGATGACTTCCAGCGCCTTCGCCTTGGCCGTATCCAGCCTTGATGCGCCGCCTTCCACGGTGCTCATGCTGGCCGAGTTATCGATCAGCAGAATGAAGCGGTCGCCGCTTAAAGAGCTGCCCGAAAACCCTGGATGAAGACACGCCAGCACAATCAGCAGCAGCAACAACAGTTGCAGAAACAGCAACAGATTCTGCCGCAACCGCTGCCAGAGTGAATTCACGTGCAGGTCTTCAATGGTCCGCTTCCAAAGGTACGTGCTGGGCACCTCGACAGGGTTGCGGCGGAGTTTCAAAAAGTACAGCAGCAGAATCAGCGGCGGAATCACACCCACGGCCAACCAGCCCCACCATGGCAGCATGGGCGTGAGAAAGTCGGCCAGGAGCGGCTCTGGTTGAAGTTGCGTGTTCATGTTGGCGTTACTTTATCGCACCAGGCCGCGTTGTCTTAGATAAGATGCGACCAGCGTTTCGACGGGGGTGTCAACACTTGTCATCAGATACATCATGCCGCGGCGCGTGCAGAAATCGCGGGCGCCTTCAATAAACGCCGCGACCGTGCGTTTGTATTTTTCCAGCAGCGGGCGGCTGACGGTTATTTCCGCTTCATCCGCGTCTTCGCAGTCGATCAGTTTCAGGTCGCCCGTGACATCCGGGTCCAGTTCCTCTGGCGACATCACATGCATCACATACACGTCCATCTGCTGCGCGAGCAGCATCCGCAGGGCGGACTCGTAACCTTCTTTGTCCATCAGGTCGGTGATCAGCACCAGAATGCCTTTGCCCGTGTTACGTAGGCAGAAGTTCTTCACGCCGGTCGCCAGCGACGTATTATCGTTGCCTTCCAGCGACTCAAGATATTCCACCAGCCGGTGCACACTTGCCTTACCCCGCAGCACAGGCCCCGGGTTGCGGTGCGTGGCGCCAAGCGATTCCACCCGGATGCGGTCCGCCCGGCAGAGGCCAATGTAGCCCAGCGCAGCGGCAAGCTGTTTGGCGTAATGCAGTTTCGTCGGATCGCCGAAGTTCATCGAACTGCTGCAATCCACCAGTGCATAAAAATGCAGATCTTCTTCTTCCAGGAACAACTTAAGAAACAGCTTGTCCAGCCGGGCGTACAGGTTCCAGTCGATAAACCGCAGGTCATCGCCCGGCACATAAGCGCGGAAGTCTGCGAATTCAACGCTCTGCCCCTTACGCGTGCTGCGGCGTTCTCCCTTCATACGGCCACGGAAGATTTTCCGCGTGACCAGTTCCAGCCGTTCAAGCTGCGCGAGCAACTGCGGTGATAACAGATTGGTGACCGATGCAGAGTTGGCCATAAATGAATGCCGCCGGTTGGGTGAAACGATTGCTGCCAGTCAGCCGTAGGTCAGGCGCCTGCCTGACATTGTTCGACGTGGAATCCGGTCCGTTGTCAGGCAGGCGCCTGACCTACGGTTGATACGCTAAACCACGGACTGCGCCGGCGCCGCGTCGTCTGCTTTTTCGGGCAGTTTTTCGAGGATCTGCAGCAGCACTTGATCGGTTTCCATGCCTTCGGCCTGAGCTTCAAAATTTAGAATCACGCGGTGCCGCATGGCGGGTAGGAACACGCGGCGTACGTCTTCGTAGCTCACGTTGTAGCGGCCTTCCAGCAACGCCCGCACCTTCGCCGCCAGGGCAATGGTCTGCGCTCCACGCGGGCTACTGCCCCAGCGTAGATACTGATTGGTCACCGGCAGCGCGTGCGTTCCCTCCGGGTGCGTGGCCAGGATCAGCCGCACAATGTAATCCTGCACATGCGAAGCGAGGATGACGTCGCGGATCAGCTTCTGCCACTTCACAATCTCCGTGCCGTCCATCACCTTTTCAGGCTCAATCTTCACGCCCTTGGTCGTGCGGTCGATAATCGTGCCCAGTTCTTCACGGCCGGAATAGCCGACAACCAGCTTGAACAGAAAGCGGTCGAGCTGTGCTTCTGGCAGCGGGTAGGTTCCTTCCTGCTCCAACGGGTTCTGCGTCGCCATGACGAAGAACGGCTTGTCCAGTTCATAACGTTCACCAAACACGGTGACGGTGCCTTCCTGCATCGTCTCCAGCATCGCCGACTGCGTCTTGGGCGTTGCCCGGTTGATTTCGTCCGCCAGGCAGATCTGCGTGAAGATAGGCCCTTTCTGAAACTGAAACTCGCGGCGGCCTTCTTCGGTTTCGACAATCATGTTGGTGCCCAGAATGTCGGCGGGCATCAGGTCGGGCGTAAACTGAATGCGGCTGAAGTTCAGATCCAGCGTTTCCGCCAGGGTGCGGATCAGCAGCGTTTTACCCAGCCCCGGCACGCCTTCCAGCAGGCAGTGCCCGCCAATCAGCATGCACGTCAGCACGCCATGCACAATCTCTTCATGCCCGACAATCACGCGGCCAATCTGTTCGAACACCGCGTTGTAACGGTCGCGGAATTCTTCGGCCTGCTGTTGCATCGAGTCGGCAATGCTCATGGGTGCTCCCAGGTGTCGTTAACTTTAGAGATGAATGTGTCGAAGCGGCCAGGGCCGCAGCTATTTCTTCTTTTTGTCCTGCTGTTTCTGCGCTTCGCGTTTGGCTTTCATCAGACGCGAAGTGTAAGTCTCTTCCTCTTCCGCCGGGGTCAGACCGCTGGCAGCAGACGGCGGCGCCTGCGGCGTGGCGGAGGATGTGCCCTGCACGTTGTCCAGCACCTCGTCCAGCGATGGCGCATCGTCCATCTCCGGCTGGAACCGCGCGGCGCGGCGTTGTTCGATACCCGTGCCAATGGCTTCTTTGCGGCTCCGCAGGCGCTCCATCCGCGAGTCATCCACCTCTTCTGCTTCGCGGCCGAGAATCTTCTCATTAATAAAAGCGAAGACCGGGTCCAGCCATTCAAAGCCGACCGTAACACGTCGGACGAAGACATCGGCGAAGAACACCACAGCGGCGAATAGTAGCAGCATGGGCCAGTAGTCCTGACTGCTAACCGCCGGCGCAAGATCGTGGCGGAAGGTGTCCACCTTCAACAACTGATCCAGATAGTCGATAGACATCGGCCCGCTAATGACCGTGCCTTCTTCGCCGTCTTTAGGCTTGTTAGAAGCCAGATCTTTCAACAGCCCCAGGTTCGTCTCGCGGTCTGTGAATTCCGATGAATACGGTACGCTAACGCCCGCCAGCAACGGCGCGCGGCCGAGGCCGGGATTGACGGTGATGAAGTGGCTGCCGGGCTTATCGGATTTAAACTCGCCGACGTAACGACCGGGGCCATCCTGCGTAACTTTGAACTCCACGCCTTCCAGTTCTGGATCAACGGCAGAGCCGGACATTTCCAGGAAGTTCAGCGGGTTGTCTTCTTTATCCAACGCGTTGATCACGACCTTCACGACGCCATCTTTGGCCTCGGTATTGACCATGAACTTGCCGTCTTCCGTGATAGGACGCGAGGTGGCGTTGATGATCTGCGTGAACAGCTTGGCGAAGTATTCTTTGTCCGTCCACGAATGCGTCCACTGCTTGCCGCCATCGGAAGTGAACACCGCCGTCTTACCCAGGCCATAGCTCCACGTGGCCAGCAGTGTGGCGTTCGCCCGCGCGGGCTTATCGCCGACCATCAGCACTTCGACCAGCGGGTTCTGCTTAACCGTGGTCAGCACATAGCCCTCGATCGGCGCCAGCGTTCCTTCGAGCCCCGCGGTCATCTGATGGTCGGCCACAATATTCGGCGTCACACCGCCATCGGGGCGGAAGATCAGCGGGCTGGCGACCTTGCGTGCTTCGCGCTGGTAGATACGCGGCAGGGCTTTGGGATTCTTCACCGCGTAATACTTTCCACCCGTATCGGCCGCAATGTTCTTCAGCACCGAACTACCCGCCGGGCCGTGCGTGCCGATCGCCACCGTAGAGATGTGAATCTTGTTGTTCGCAAACTGACGCACCGTGCCGGGGTTGGGGGGCGAAGGGTCGCCGTCGCTGATAATGATCATGTGCTTGATTGAAGCCTTCACCGTGGCCAGTCGCGTCAGCGCCAGCCGCATCGAAGGTTCAAACTGCGGCATGTCACCCGGCGCCATGCGGTTAAGCTTCGCCAGCATCATGTTGCGGTTGTTGTTAACGCGGATCAGCCCCTGATTGCCGCCCCACAGCCAGCGGTCGCGACCGGCGCCGTTGTTCCATTCAATCAGGCCGCAATAGTCCATCGGCCCCAGCGCTTTGATCGACTCGCGGGCGGTGACTTTCTGCCAGTGGTTGCCCTGTGGCAACTCGCAGGCGTGCATCAGCAGCACCAGTGCGCCGACGGCTTCGACCTTTGAGTTTTTAATCTGGAAGTCAACGGGCATCGCCTTTTCAAGCTCGGTATTGGCCCAGCCACCGGCGCCGAAGGATCGTGCCCCGCCGATCATCACCAGCCCGCAACCCATCTGCTGTGTGTTGCGGACCAGCATTTCGATCTGTTCATCGCTGAAGTTCGTCACATCGTCGGCTGTATCGCCGCTGGCGCGGGGCACGTTGGCCAGCACCACCACGTCATAACTTTGCAGTTCCGCCAGACCGGAGAACGGGCGGTCGCTGCTGCGGACGGTGACTTCCAGCTTGTTCTCGCGGAGTTTTTCCACCAGAAACGTAAAATCGCCTTTGTTCTCCCAGTCTTCAATCAGCAGCACGCGGCCCTTGCCGCGGACGTGAGTGAAGGCGGAAGCTTCGTTATTCTGCTTTGCCAGGTCGTCTTCTTTTTTGTCGGGCGTAAACGTCGCGCGGTAGGTGTAAACAGCCGTCTGGTCAATCGAGTGCACGAACGAAAACACGTTCTTTCCGGGCGCCAGTTCCACATTGTCTTCGCCGACAATATCGTTGATGTCGCCGATCTGGCGGATCAGTTTTACTTTGCCCGGAACAATCGCCTTGGGATTCTCTTTGGTGGGGACGGCGAAAGACTCGATCACCACGCGGGCTTCAATCGTCTGCCCTTCGCGGATGTCCGATGGCAGCATGACTTTTGAAACGGCTACTTCCGCACGGTCGGTCAGCGCCACCGGCACAACGTCGATGCCCACGCCGTTTTCAGCCAGTGAGCGGGCCACTTCCCGCGCGGAGCCGAGATTCTCGTTTCCGTCGGAAACCACAACAATCCGCATCGCGGAGTCTTCGGGAAAAGACGCCTGCGCCAGCTTCATCGCCGAAGCGAGATTCGTCGCATCGGTGCGCAGGTCCATGTACGTTTCGATACTGCTATCGAACCAGACAATGTCATCATCAAACGGCGGCACCTCCACCACTGCGTCGGCGCCGAAGACAATCACGCCCGCACGGTCAAACTTGTTGCTGTTTCGATGCTTAGAAACCTCTTTCTCCACGTACTTCAGCATCGCATTGCGTTGCTCAACGGGGATGCTCTGCGACTGGTCCAGCAGGTAGATGACGGTCACCTTTTCGCTGGTTCTCAGCAGTTGCACTTCCGCCAGCGCCATGACGATCAGCGCCAGCACAATGGTCCGCAAACCTAAAGCCGAAATACGGCGCCAGGCGCCTAAGCCCGCCAAGCTCTTGTAGCTGACGACCCAGATGACCGGCGCCAGCAGCAACAGCCATAGCCACATGGGGCGGTCGAATCCTATTTCCCATCCAAACATGGCGTTGCTCGTTCGTCTGCTGGTTGAAAGGTGTGGTGGAAAAGGTGTGGCGGAAAAGGGCGACGTTTGGGACGAAGTTTCTTACGAGGTTAAAAGCCGATCCGCTGAATGCGGTGATTGTACGTATCCAGAATGTGCACGGACCCGCGGCTATCGCGCGCCAGGGCCCAGGGCTGGTGCAACTGCCCCTCACGGCGGCCACTCACGCCCCACATATCAAGCGGCTTCCCGTCGCCTGAAAACTTCTGAATGCGATGGTTGCCAAACTCGCAGACGTAAACATTCACTTCGCCGCCGGGCGTTTCTTCCAGAGCCAGATCGTAAGGGTAACGCATTTCGCCCACGCCTTCGCCCTGCTTGCCCCAGCACCGTAGCAGCTTGGCGGAGTCGCCCGTGGCGTCGAACACCTGAATGCGATGATTACAGGCGTCGGCGACCCAGATGCGGTCCTGGCTATCGATTGCCAGATTCTGCGGGCGGATGAATTCGCCCGGCTTCTCACCATGCCCGCCCCACTGGAACAGGAAGTTGCCGTCTTTGTCGAACTTCTGAATGCGGTCGTATTCGCCGTATTCGCCCACGTAGTAGTTACCGGCCGAGTCCTGCACTGCGTCTGTCACGAAGCCGAATTCGCCCGGACCGTGGCCCATCGTCCCGCCGATGGTTTTCTCCTCCAGCAGTTCGCCTTCAGGCGTGTAGAACAGCACGCGGAAGTAATGCGTATCGGCCACCATCAGATTGCCGTCGCGGTCGAACGAAAGACCCGATGGCTTTCCCACATACACTTCAGGCGTCCGCCAACCGCGCCGGTATTCACCTTCGCGCGAAAAAACTTGAATCCGACCCGTCATATCCACGGCGTAGATTTCATCGTTGGCTGCGGCAGCAATCGCCCGCGGCTTCTGAAACTTACCAGGCCGGCCGCCTGGTTCGCCGTAAGTCATCTCCACACGTGCAACGCCCGTGGAGGGATCAAGACAACCCGTGACACACACCGGGCACACGATGAGCAACAGCAACGCGGCAATCCGCGTGCGTAGGAGATAAGTGTTGTGGCCTGTGCAGCGAGAGAGGTTCATAGGTTGCCTTGCGGATGACGACCTTTCGTTTTCGATCTTCCGGGAAGAGCCGCGGCGGGGATGAGACTCGTTCTTTCTTCTGTAAATTGTGGGCAATCTTTGAAACAGGTTCAGAATTCGCGTGAACATTTTCCGGGCGCCAGTGCCCGTCGTCGCTTCGCCTGATCCACTTGACCCCCTGCGCAGCACACCTGTATAGTTGAACCAGGTGCGAGCCGGCGCTAACCGTTACTTTATCATAGGCGACGTTGTTTATCGTGTTGCGAAGCGAAAAAGACGGGCAGAGCTTCCCGCACCTGCACGGTTACATGCAAGTTGAACGGACGTCTCCATAATCTGCTGGCATTCGCCACTTTCCCCGGTCTTTTAACGCAGGCGACATGTCTCCCATCGTACTCGATATCCGTACGGCAGACGACCAGCGAGACATCGTACATCGTGCGGTGCAGGCGCTGGCCGAAGGCAAAGTTGTGGCCATGCCAACCGAGACCGTCTACGGAGTCGCCGCCAGCGCCCTCAGCGGCGACGCGGTGGCAAAACTCATCGAGGCGAAGGGCCGCCAGCAGGGCCACCCGATGACTCTGGCCGTGAAGAATGCAGACGACGCTAGCGACTTTGTCCCTGACATGCCAGCCCTGGGAGAGCGTCTGGCCAGGCGCTGCTGGCCCGGTCCGCTGACGCTGGTCTTTGATAACGATCACCAGGGCAGCGCTGCCACGCGGCTGCCCGCGGAAGTGCAGCAGGCGGTCTCGCCGTCGGACACCATCGGGCTGCGGGCGCCCGCGCATCCGTTTCTGCTTTCCGTGCTCAACCTCTGCGCCGGCCCGCTAGTTCTGACTTCCGCCAATCTGACCGGACAACCCGATGCCACCACCGCGGAAGAAGTCGCCGCCAACCTGGGCGATAGCGTCGCGCTGATCGTTGACGATGGCAAAAGCCAGTTTGGTCAGGCGTCTTCGGTCGTCCACGTACAGGGTAACCACCTGAAAGTTTTGCGTAGCGGCGTTTTCAACAACACGGCGCTGAAGCGTCTGGCAGGATTAACGATTGTCTTCGTCTGCACTGGTAACACCTGCCGTAGCCCCATGGCTGAAGTTCTGATGCGGAGGCGTGTGGCAGAGAAGCTTGGTTGCGATATTGACGAGGTGGAAGAATACGGCATCCAGATCGCATCGGCGGGCATTGCCGCGATGACCGGTGGACGCGCCGCAGATGAGGCAGTGAACACCGTCAAGCAGTTCGACCTGGATCTGCGTGGGCACGAAAGCCAGCCGCTGAGCGCGAAACTTGCGGAATACGCCGATCTCATCATCACCATGACACGTGGTCACCGGCAGGCGATCGTCACGCAGTGGCCGGGACTCGCTTCACGCGTGCATGTGCTATGCACCGATGGCAGCGATGTCTCAGATCCCATTGGCGGCTCCGCGGAAGTGTATCAGCATTGCGCCGCGCAGATTGATGAGCAGCTGAATGAGTGGATGAAACAGATAGACCTGGATCACCTGCCGGAAATTTCCGGCGGCCAGGACGCCTAAGAGTTTGCGGACTCGTCACGGGCCGCATGTCACGCACGCCGCGAAGAGCGTTATTGTGCGAGGAGTGCTATGCCATCTGACAACAGCGACCACCCGCAACCGCCGCCGGACCCTCAGCCCTTCGGCTCTCCACGGCCGTCCGCAGAACCATCGCCGACAGCCGCCCGGTCAGGCGCCGCCCCGGAAAACGCACCGCCGGAGATTGCCAACGCAGAAGTTGTAGCCCCATCTACAACGAATACAACGCCAGCCGACGCGCTGGTTATCAACAATCCGGCGTCTGCGGCAAATGCCGGACGAAAGAAAATACGTTTCGGCATCCGCGGCGCCTTTGCGATCATGGCGCTATGTTCTCTGCAGTTTGCGATTATCTCTTACTTCGGGCCGTTGATGGGGCTGGCCGCGGGTATCGGTGTGTGTTTCCTGACCGTGGCCGGGCTGATGGTGGTGGCGTTCGCCGGAAAGCGGAATGAATCGCTGATGGGGCGGCTGGACAAGCTGGCGATACAACTCACGGTCGCCATCACGCTGCTGCTTGTCACGATGGTCATCGCAGGCGGCGGAAAGGTGGCCGTTACGCAGTACAGCGCTTTCTCGCATGCGTGGCAGCTGCAACGCGAAATGGGCTTCACCGCCCAGACGCGCATCGTGCTGGACGACGGACGCGGCAGACGCGCCATCGTGATCACCGATGTACTCGCCGGCAGCAAATTCGCCCAGGCGGGATTTCTCTCTGGCGACGTCGTGCTACCCGATGAATTACCGCCCGGTGAGTTCTACGAATTCATCGAGAACAACCGCGGCAGCGAAGTGACCATCAACGTCGCCACCGGCGGAGCAAGCAACCCGCTCGAAGCGTGCACCACCCGCGCCATCACCTTCACACCGCCTAACTAACCAGGGGTGAAGGTGCGGGGGCATAACGGCTGGGCAGCTCGCACTTAAAAAATGCCCCAGCGTTTGGACTTCTTAGGTGTGGCGTCGATTGAGCCGAGCACCACGGGCGGAGTGAAGAAATCCTGGAAGCCGGCGTCTACGTGCCCCCACACCACGACCTTCGCATTGTGCCAGGCGATGTCCGCTGCAACTTCATAGCAGCCATCTGCGTCGTACTCCTGACGCGTGACAACCGCCGTGTGGATCGCGTCCAGATCCGACGGAATGGCGTGGGCGCCGACTTTTTTGTCCGGGGCGATGACCAGGTGACACGTATCTGTCACCTTAGATTCAGGCCACTTCCAGCGGATCTGGCAACGCTCTTCCTCTTCCAGCTTGACGGCGTCTTCCGCCGGCGCGGCGAGACCGCATTTCTCGGGCGGCAGCATTTCCTCTTCGATCCAGCGGATCATGGTTGCCTGATGATGCGTGTGCGACTGCGCGATTTCGCGCAGCATGTGAATGTCGAAGTGCCGGACGAACGCCGGTCTTTCGTTGTCAATCAGCGACTGCATCAGCGAGTGCCGTTGCTGCTGCTGTGCGAGGACGGCGCGGTTTTCCAGTTCGTCGATCTTCTCAGCCAGTTCCAGATCCATCGGATAACCGCGCAGCGCAGGCGAACCAATCAGCCGCGTCACGGCGGTCATATCTTCGGCCTCCACCGCGGCGGACAGCTGCGGAAGCAGCTTCTGGCGCTCGACCGCCTGCTGATAGCGGGGCTTATATTCCTGCGCGTCGAGGCAGTCTTCCAGCAGCTCTTCTTTCCAGATGGTCAGCAGCCGTTTGTCGTAATCGTCCAGCGCCAGCGAGCGGTTGATCTGCCGGATAGCCCGCACCACCGGCGCCCGTTGGTGCGCGAGTTCCAGTCGTTCTGCGATCTCTTCGCCGACCAGTTTCCCGCCGCCCGCACGTTCCAGTGCGCGGTGCGCTTCGACCACTTCCATATCCGAGACCGGATCGTTCAGCGATTCGACTAGGGCGGCATGCGCCTTCATCCGCTCTTTGGCCTGCTTCACCCGGCGGGGCAGACCGGCGTGGTAGCCGGCGGGCAGTTTCTCAGCCAGTGCAACAATCTGCGTTTCGGCTTCCAGCGTATTCTCTTTGTTCAGCTTCTGGAATTTATCCAGCAGTTTCAGCCGCTGGCGGGCGCCTTCGCAGTAGGTCCGCAGGTGATTGTCGGCGGATGAACCCGTCAGAATGCCCGCCCGGACACCGGCCGCCAGTTCACGGTCGTAGGTCAGATTCGGCGTAGCAGGCGCCTGCCGCACCAGCCCGCGCATCTTTTCCCGCGCCGCGCATTTCGCCACATGCGGCCGCAACGCTTCGGCCACGGGGTGCCCGCCAATTTCTTCCAGCAGTTTCCATTCTTCCAGCACCGCGCGGTCATCCGCTTCTTTGGCGGTGAGCAGACGCTTCACATTCGTCGCGCGGATCAGCCGCAGCATCTCCTGCTTGTAGGGCTGACCCGTTGGCAGATCGTTGATCTGCTGCTGATGCTTGCGGTACGTCTGAATGAACGCGGGCCAGTTGCCGGCCTGTTTGGTGGCGTCCAGACGTGAAAGAATCTCACGCACCTGTCCGGCCATCCGGGCACGTTCGACCAATGGCGCGGCAGCGGGATAATCGTCCAGCAACGCCGGATCGTAACACCGCTGAATCTCGGCGTCGTTGCCCGACTCCAGTGCTTTCTCCAGAGCATCTTTGCAGGCCACCCGGCGGTAAGCTTCCTGCACCTTCGGCATCAGCTGCGGAGCGACATGTTCATTCGGTCCCATACGTTTGTGAAGCTGAACGGCCTTATCCCATTCGCTGGCCTTGATCAGGTCTTCGATCGAATGGCACCACAGCAGCACTTCGTCCAGCGGCGGCACCTGATCGATGGGGTACTTGGCCAGCTCAAACAGATAATGCGCCAGATCCCGAACCTGGCGATCCGCCGAATTCATCAGGTCCAGATACAACGCCGACTGCTGCGGGTTGTCGAAGTCCTGGCTGCGGAACAGCATTTTGTCGTATTCAGGCTCATCAACATATTTGTGCCACAGCGTGGTGTCGGCAGCCAATGCACGCAGGGCGACGTAGATCACCAGGGCTGAAAAATGATCCAGCCCGTCAAACAGAATCGTTTCGGCGTTGCGGGCCGGATGCTGGTACGGCACCATGCCCATCTCAAGGTTGCGGCGGCCCATCAGCGCGGGCACGGCCATGCAGTCGTAATCGACCAGCTTGAACTGACCCTCCTGCGAAATCAGCACGTTGCCGTGCTGCAGGTCGCCGTGGACAATGCCCGCCGTCTTCAGGTCGCGGACCAGTTGCAGCCACACGTCGGCGGCAATAGCAAACGCCTGCTGATAACCTTCCCGGCTACGCTGCCGCGCCCATTCAAACAGCGTGACACCCGGCACCCAGTCCATGGTGATCAGCGGATACATCTTGCCGTCGGTCGAACGGATACCTTTTTCGTCGTAGCTGAAGTTCACCATGCACGGGACGTCTTTGCCCTGCAGGTAATCGTAAACAGCGGCGTAGCGTTCGCGCCGTTCGGCCGCGGCCCGGTTGAACACGCGAATGGCGAATTCCTGCCCGACGCCACGGAACCCCTTATAGACCGTGGCGAAGTTTCCAGACCGCGGTTTGGGTTGCCCCAGATTGTTCTTCTCGACTGCTGCGGTTTTCAGTTCCGGATCGCGGAAGGCCACCTTCGGATTCTGCAGCATGCGGCTGAAGTCGGTAATCAGCGGCCAGCGCGACATTCGAAATCCCAAACCAGAGAAGATGAAAATAGAGACCGTATTTTAGTGCCGCCAGGCAACCAGAATAAAGGGGGCAAACAACCCAAACTCCAACCCATAAAACCCACACCACGATGGCAGTCTGGGCGAACGACATGCGGTTGTGAATCCTGGTGGGATACGCTTATAATGCCCACACAAATTTTAGGGAATTTGTCAGATCTGCCACCTTTACGGCCCTGATCTGCCAAGGATATATCACCCGCCACACACCTATATACAGCTACAACACTACTAAAATAGTTCACGGCTGAACCACCGCGAGGCGCACATGGCATCCGGCAAGTATCTTTTTACCAGCGAATCAGTCAGCATGGGCCACCCCGATAAGCTGGCCGATCGTATTTCCGACGGTATTCTCGACGCGTTGTTCGCCCAGGACCCCAATAGCCGGGTCGCTTGCGAAACAATGGTCACCACGGGTCTGGCCGTTATTGCCGGTGAAATCTCGACCGGCGCCGACGTAAACTACGAAGAAGTCGTTCGCGAAGTCATCAAAGAAGTTGGCTACGACAACGACGACATGGGCTTCAACTACGAGACGTGCGAAGTGCGTGTCGCCCTCGACAGCCAGAGCGCCGACATCGCCCAGGGTGTTGACGAAGACAGCACCAGCGGTAAAGAGATCGGCGCCGGCGACCAGGGCCTGATGTTCGGCTATGCGTGCAACGACACGCCCGAACTGATGCCGCTGCCGATCGCTCTTTCGCACCAGATTATCAACCGTCTGACCGAAGCACGCTTCGCAGGCGAAGTTAACTGGCTCCGTCCCGACAGCAAAAGCCAGGTAACCGTCGAATACGATGGCGATAAGCCCGTCCGTATCGATACGGTGGTTGTTTCCACCCAGCACTCGCCCGATGTAACCAACGAAGAAATCCGCAGCTTCATCATCGAAAAGATCGTCAAGCCCCTGCTGCCTGCCGACCTGGACAACAGCGAGATCACTTACCACATCAACCCCACGGGTAAGTTCGTAATCGGCGGCCCGCACGGTGACTGTGGCCTGACCGGTCGCAAGATCATTGTCGACACTTATGGCGGCTGGGGTCGTCATGGTGGCGGCGCCTTCAGCGGCAAGGATCCAACCAAAGTGGACCGCAGCGCCGCTTACATGGCTCGTCACGTTGCCAAGAACATTGTGGCAGCCGGTCTGGCACAGCGCTGCGAAGTGCAACTGGCTTACGCCATTGGCGTGACCGATCCTGTCAGTGTGCATGTTGACACCCAGGGAACGGGCGAAGTGCCAGATAGCCAGATCTGCGATGTGGTGAAGAACTTCTTCCCGCTCAGCCCCGGCGGCATCATCGATTACCTGCAACTGAAACGTCCCGTCTTCCGGCAGACCACCGCCGGCGGCCACTTCGGTCGCAGCGGCGATGGCTTCACGTGGGAAAACACCGACAAAGCGGAAGAACTCGCCGGCAAAGTCCGCGAAGCCGCCGCCGTATAACGGCCACGACGGCATTTTGATTCACCGCCGCCGCTTGGGCGGTGGTGCAGCAGAAGACAATCTGAATTGACTTGTTGAGGTGAAGCATGGATGCGCACGTCAAAGCCCTTCCGCACGACGGTTCTAATGTCGCGCGGATTCTTTTTATTCTGTCTCTCTGCACTCTCCCCGTCGCATGTCTATTGCCGGGGCTGCAACTTCTCAGCGCCACGGTTAATGTCGGGTTCGCCGTATTTGTCACGGCAATGATGATGGCCGCAACTGCTTCGCTGCGGTCCTTCTTTCGCAGTCCCGCGTTGCACGGTCTTTCCAGCACACAGCGATTCAGCTTGTGGGTCGCGCCAGCGGCAGCAACCCTATTGAGCTTGAGCGCCGTCGCAGCCACGGGCGCCCATCTGCTTGCTTCCTGCTTGGCGGCGTTACTCCTCACGGTGGAAGCCGTTTCATGGTGCTGGTTGCGTGAAGATCCAAACGGCGTGCAGCGGAAACAGGCAAAACCCGTTGCGGCTGCGCCTACTGCGTCAAAACCCACCTTATATATAAGGTCACCGGAAAAAGCCGCCCCGCCGTTTGAAAACGATGTGGATACGGGCATCGAGGCGGATATCAAAGCCCGGCTAGCAGCACGTTTCGCCGCAGAACCCTCGCTACCTGAACCTGCAGCTGAGGGTGCCCTTGAAGACGCCGCTGCGCTGCCCTCCGGCGTAACCCAGCAGATTACGCGTAGTGCGGGTGATGACGATCACGAAACATTGCACGGCGCCATGCGTGTTGCGTTTCAGCCTGGTGCACGCGCGCAGATGGTGCACCTTCCCTTCTGTCCGCCACTGGCAACTGCGCCAACCGTGATGGCAGGCGTGCTTGATGGACCGTCTGCAACGGTGAAAACGGTCGAGACGCAGACGTTTGGCTGCAGCCTGGAAATTCGTCTTGCCCACAAAAGCACCCAGGCGTGCGAAGTGGTGATCGAAATCTTCGCCTCAGCCTCCCGCGCGCAGGAAGCGGCTTAACCCCGCTGTGGCGGATGACCGGCACAGCCACGCGCCGGATACCTGTGCCGGCGCCGGGTGATAACGGTTAACAAGATCGCGCCGTGACGACTGCAACGCTGCGTACCGGCAACGTACGGATATGCACGGTGCACCGCATGCAACGGACGTCGCGAAGCTGGCAGTCGTAAACCCGCCAGGCGAATCCGTCAGAATTCTGCGTAGCCCGCCCGATTTCTATTCGTACCCGGCGAGGTTCTCACCCTTCGCCGGCAAAGAGCTGAACTTGAAGCTTTCTGCCGCTGGATGCTGCAGCGAGAGGACGCGGGAAGTTCGTGCTCAACGATTGAGAGGAAGAAGTGGAAGCATTGCAGATGTATGCGATGCGAACGACGGGTTCCAGGCCGGAGTTTTCCGGCGAACTGAAAAGGCTTTCAGTTGCCAGCGCTTCACCAGACAAGCCATCCCTGGCGGCGAAGCAACGGCGAGCAACAACAAGGAGGAAACACGGCATGGAGATCCATTACTTAAGGCGGCGCCCCCACCCACCCGGCGGCGTCTGTATTAGCGGCGACGGAGGCTGTTATGATTGTGGTTGTGATTGCAGCGATGATTGTGGCGCGACGTCAGATGGCGCATAAGCGTCAGATGATGCGTGGTTAAATACCACGATGCGAGTCTGCTTGGATCTGCCCGCGAAAGGCGGCGAGACAAGAGACTGGCGCCACATCCCTCCGGCTGCGACACGCGGAACAAGGCGTAAACAGATCGCCCATTAACTATTCACTTCCGCGACGCTCCGCACCCGGACAAAGCCTCCGCCGGCCCTTCCGGCGAGTTTCCCATAGACGTACAGCAGAGTTTCCTTCAATCAGTCTGGTTTGAACGCCAACAAAGAAGCCGCACCGCTCCAGGTCGCGGCTTCTTTTGTTTCTTGAGCGAAGGTTCAAAACCACGTCACCGTCACCTCGGCGCCGGGCGCTAGGTTGAGCGTGCGGGCGGCATTGCCATTCACGATGGCCAGTTCCAGCCAGCCGCTTGAACCGTAGAGAGCCACCAGGCTGCCTGCCGCTGCATGCTGGTACGTGTACGCAACGCCCGTTACTTCATGCTGTCCGCAGCGGACCGTCAGATCGGCCTGCCCGGCAGCCGGTTCCAGAACGGTGCGGTGGATGCCTGTAATCAGGTTGCCGAACGAATCCACCGTCGCGATGCAGCCGGATACCTGCTTGGCTTGCACGCGTACTTCAGGCATCTCTAGCAGCACGGGTTGATCTAACACGGGGCCAAGCTGTGCGGGCTGAACACCGCTGGCAAGATGCGCGGCGGCAGGTGTCATAATATCGCGGCCGTGGAATGTGGCTGAAACTTCATCCAGCCAGAACTCGCGCTCCGTGAGTTTGCGCAGGTCCTGCAGCGCGTGTTTCGCACTGCGAGCCAGCATGGTCACCAGCCCGTTGTCCGGACAAATCAGGTGCTGCCCGGCGTAGCGGGCGTAAAGAATATCGCGGGGGCTGCCTACTCCGGGGTCAATGACCGCCACATGGATAGTGCCGGCCGGAAAGCGTTCGATGACGGCGGGCCAGGTCAGCGCGCCCGTGCGGATATCCTGCGGCGGAATGCTATGTGTTACATCCACCAGTCGGACTTGGGGATGAATGGAGAGGGCGACGCCTTTCATCTGCGCGATGTAGGGGCTGCCATCGCCAAAATCCGTCATGAACGTGATGATGGGCGGGTCCGGCATAACTTACTTAGCAACCTTGGGTGCGACGCAGCGTTTCTCTCCGCAGCCATACACCGCGCAGTGGCCCAGATACTCCCAGCACTCCACATGATGCGGCGTTTTACAGCGGCGGCAGAAGACCATATCCGTAGTGATATCCTCTGAACAGATCTGACAGACCGCTTCCCCCACCGGGCCAGCTGCATCTTCAATAAAGTCGATCCCCGCGGAACGTGTCAGCATACCCTGGTCATAAAGCTCCAGGCAAAGCGTGACAAACTCTTCCAGTTGATCAAAGCGGCGGATAGCCGTGTGTTTGCGGATCTGCAGGCGGCCGTGGTTAAGCGTGATGTGCACGTCATCATCGGCCAGCAGTTTTCGCAGCTTGTCAATCTGCCACTGCACGCCTTCGCTTAGAAACTTCTCCACCTGCGGGCGGTCGCCCGTGCGGACAATGTATCGCGAGGCGAACTCAGCGTTGCCTAGACGCAGTTCCGCTGGCATGCCGTACGAGGATTCAAACGGCGACCGGACTGCTGGAAAAATCTCTGCATACGTGTCGTGGTCCGGCCAGCTGATGAGCGTCTGGGTGAACTGCTCGCCGCGGCGTTTGCCGCTGGTGGTCACCAGCGCGTGCGTTGCCCCGTAGCGGAAGCGGATACTGGGCCGCGAAAACCAGCCCGAAGGTGTGCACGTGCCTTGAAACCGCCGCGCCAGATTCTGGAACGTCTGATTCACCCGGTCCGCGCCGGACTGCCGGAAGGCAGCCATCACCACCATCGCGGTGGCGATGACGACGATGAACAGAAACGCCAGAAAACATTCCACGGGAGATATCCTGTGGCCAGGGAAAACGCTTACTCCGCTACGCTGCGATGCAGCGGTCTGCGAAGATCATTATACGTGCATCAACAATCAATCGTAGCCAATGTACAGCACGTCGTTGTCGTCATTGCCAGCATCAAGCGAATCGCCCGCAGCTTCTTCCGGCGATGTTTCGTCTCCAATAAAAAAGAGATCAGCCGGTTCCGTAGACTCTGGCAGCGAAATCACCATGCGGCCGCTGGCCGTCTCGTGCGTGCGGTCTTCGCCGCGGCGTTCATAGCGGATGATGTTCGCGCTGGCGGGGACGCTGGTGTCCCGCAAAGGACGAGTGTCCACGGGCAGCCGCAGGTTGCACTCGTCCTGAAACCAGTTCTTCGCCGCATAATTGGCCGCTTTGTCGTGGTCGATGTAGGCGCAACGGGCCACATCCCACAGCCGCTCGCAAACCAGGTCCAGCGTCAGATCGTCGTCCCACGGCAGGCCAATTTCACGCAGATTGATAAATCCGCTGAACGACACGTTGGGATGAAACAAGGGCGTCAGCCAGCGAACATCGGGCGGACGACGCGGGTAACTGTAAGGTAGACGGATTTCGCATTGATGGAGTTCAAGAATATCCACCTGAGAGGTTGCCGCCGTTTCGCGCCACGGGGCTTTGCCCAGAAACGTCACGGTGTAGCGGTCTGGCGGATCGCCGGTGCTCTCGAAGCTGAAGATGGTGCTCACCTTCTGCAGGGCGCGCATGGCCTCCAGGTCAGCCGCCATGCGGTCGATCCGTGCTTGTTCAGTCATTTCAGGCTCCTCCGGTCTTGGCAGCGGCGCGCAGCGCTCCCCGTGTTTATGCGTTAGGAGTTATTCGCAGAAGGCGGCGGATCATTGCCGGAATTCCCCGAAGCCGGTTCATCTTCGATGGAAAACTCCGCTTCATCACTGCCGCCGGGCTGATTCTCCGGGCCTCTGCTCTGTGGCGCCTCTTCTGCATGCATCTTCATGGCGCCAAGCACAATCGCGGTGATCAAAGTCAACGCCACGCCGCCCACCAGCAGCCCCAGCCCCCAGCCGCTTGACCACAGTGTGCCGTCCTCCTCCGGCTTTTCGGGTTTGCCAGCCTCAGGCTTTCTGACCACGGTGTCAGGCTCGTGCTTTTTAAGTCTTGTCTGCGTTGCGACGAGTTCCTGCTCCAGTTTGCGATAATTGGTTTCCAGCAGATCGTAATCCGACTGACGGTTGCGGATGGTGATGTCTTTCTCCGCAATCAGGTCATCCTTGGCCTTTAGTTGTCTGGCGAGCACCGCAATCTGCGTGTCCAGTTGATCCTTGGCCAGTTGATAGGCAACGCTATCGCGGCGTAGCTGCGCGATTTGCGTCTGCGCCTCAGCATAGCCAGAAACGACATCCGCTTTGCCGGTTTCGCTTTCGATCACCCGGTTCAGCACTTCGATTTTGGCTTCGCGGCGGATCTCATCAATCTGCTTGCCTTCGAACTCATCGAAGCGGTCATTCAGCGTTTCGTTCAGCTTCTCAATGCTGACCGTCTCTGGCGACTTCTTCTTTTCCTGATCTGGTTGCAGCACCATCCAGGCCACGAAGCCCAGTAGCGCGGTCTGCGTGATGAACATTACCAGCGCCATCAACGGCAGCCACGGGCTACGGTCCTGTTGCACATTGACGACCGGCGTACCGCCAGGGCTGATACTGCCAGCGATGTGGGAATAGTTTGAACCAGTTGACATGGGTATTCTCTGTTCGAGTTGTGCGGCGAACATGTTGAGTTCCTCCGCCCGGAAACGCGACGCAGTAAGATGGAATCCATCGCAACGGCGCACCCGCTGGGTGGGGTCGCCTGTCCACATAAACATGCCACGGTCGCCGCGGCAGGGATCAATCACCAGAGCCACATCCAGCGGCTTGTTGAAAAAGTTATCGCAGATAAACATATCCATACCGGACAGAAAAACGCCCCAGTCCGGATGTGTGTGGTACCAGCCCACCATCTGCAGTTCAGGCGGAAACTCTTCACGCTGGCGGGTGATCTGCTCCCACGTATCGTGCGTGAATTTAAAGCTTCCCTTAGTGGCTTCGTAATGTTCCGCCCGGAGGCTGTCCGAGATTACGACAAACGGATTGCCGTCCTCATCCTCGTACTGGCCGCCCAGCAGCACGCCGCCCAGTTCCACACTGGTGTCGGTCAGCGCATGACGCTCCATGTCTTTCATCACATCCACATCCACAAAGATCGGCAGATCATGCGCTGCCGGATCTTCGTAGGGCGAAACTGCGAAGTGCCGGTTTTTGTCCGGACGCAGTTGCGTTTCCGGCCGGCTTTCTTCCAGGTCGCCAAATTGGATATCAAGATCCATCGTGGTGATGTATCCCGTCTGTGAATGATCTCTAACGTGGTTTCAGATGGAGTGACAGATTAACGTCACACATCCATCGCTTTACTGCGGTCGGCGCCAAGCAGATACACATCTTCGCCTTGCGTTGTGCTGACGCGGACGATGTCATAAGCTGCCACGCCGAGGTCGGCGAGTGTTTCTTCCGCCAGAGGCGAACCGGCAGCAATGTTGTGTTCCAGTCGCGGCTTACTCGTTTCGCCGCATTTTTCGCACTGTGCTTCTTTCATGCCGACCGTCTGCCTGGCCCGCATAATGCGGGTCGTGCTGTCGCAAGCCTGGCAATGCAGGCTGACGACAAGATCGCGGTCGAGCGAAAGCTGCATCTGCGACGCGTCTTCGCCCGTGGCGCCGGCGACGGCGTCAAACAGGTCGGCTGCCGTGTGCGCATCGGCGCTCAGCGGCAGTTCGGTGGCGGTGGGGTAAGTCTCGTGGCTCAGGCAGTCTTCTTTGTGCGGATACTTCGACTTGTAGAACTGATTGGCAACGCCGTTCCACACCAGCGCAGAGCCAGCATCGACAGGTATGCCGTGCAGCAATTTCAATGCTTCCTGCGTTTGCAGCCCGCCAATCATCGAAGATATCGTCGGCGCCGTGGGCACTTTGCCCGCGAGCAGGTCTTCCTGCTTCAGCAGCGGGCAACTGTAACGCAGGTTAATCAACCGGTAGTCGTTTTCCGTCATCGCGCATTCATAGCACGGCCCGTCAGGCGGGACGAAGACCTTGGCCACGCCATTGATCTCTTGAATGCCGCCATCGACCCACGGCGTATTCACTTTCCAGCAGAAACGGTTGACCCACAGGCGCGCTTCGCGGTTATCCAGGCAGCCGATCACGACATCTACATCGCGGAACACGCCCAATCCGACGCCGGTAATGATGTTGGACTGCAGCGGTTTGATGCGGGTATCCGGGTTCATATCGCGGATCGCTTCGGCCGCGACTTCCGCTTTCGAGCGGCCACGGTCGCGCTGGCGGAACAGCACGGAGCGCGTCAGGTTGGAATCTTCGATCGTATCGAAGTCCACCACGTAAATGGTTCCGATGCCCAACAGCGCCAGATTCTTCAGCACCTCGTTGCCCAGCGCCCCGGCGCCTACGACCAGTATTTTCGCATCGCGTAGCTTCTGCTGATCCCACCAGGCAATCAGCTGAAAGCGTGAGTATCTATCGGAATCGTCAATTACCAGCGGGTCATCGGACATAAGTTGCGGGGTCGAATAAAGCAGTTGGAAGCAAACGGTGGTGAATCAACGGGCAGGGGCGCCGTCTGGCTGTACGCACAGAAAGCCGCAATCGACAATGTCTTCGCCGCGCCACTGGAAGAAGCCAAACTCCTGCCGCTTGGGATCGACAACCATCGCGATCTGCCAGGCCAGACCGAAAAAATTGCGATGAATAAACAGGTCGTATCCCGACAGGAAGACGCCAAATCCCGGATGCGTGTGATGCCAGCCGACGACGCGGTCGTCCGGGTACTGCTCTTCCGCCTGCCGGGTCATGGTGGACCATGTATCGTGCGTGAACGTCAGCGAGGCGGCGCGCGAACGGGCATCGGCCGCGGGCAGGTAGTTCCTGACTTCTATATATTGCCGGTTGCGATCCTCAAACAAACCACCCAGCATAAAGCCGCCTAGTTCGCGCGATAGATCGCGGTGCGAGTAGTCAAGGATCGTTTCCAGAACACTCTCGGAAATAAAGATGGGAAGCGCCTGGCGATGGATATCGCCGATGGGGCGGACCTTCGCTTCACCTTGGCTGGCTGGTGCGGGCTTGGCTATTGGCTTCATCCCCGGTCGCCTTTCTTCCAGCGCTGGTCAAGAACGTGCCTGGCTTCAATCAGTCGATAAACAGAATGTCGTCGTCGGTACTCGCCGGAGTCGCATCCACGGACGGATCAGCGGGCGGTGCAATAATCTCCGCATCCAGCACTTCGGTATCGCCCAGAAACAGCACGGCGTCCATCGCATTCTCCTGCGTCTTACGGCTTTCGCTGGCGGGCTTCGGCCGGTTGTCAGCGGGCGCCGACGCCAGCCGGTCGCGTAAGGGGCGACTGTCCAGCGGCAGATGGTACATGGTCTGCACGCGGGTCCAGCTGGCAGCCTCGCGGTTGTAAGGGCTTTCGACGTCGTAATTCGCGTAGCGGATCATATCCCAAAGCATGCTGCAGAGTTCATCCAGCTTGACGCTAGGCACCCAGTGCGTGCCGTAACCGCCCAGGCAGACCACCCCGCTGGCTGAAATGTTGGGGTGAAAGATGGGCGTCTTCCACGAAAGTTCAGGCATCATCCGCGGGTACGAGGCGCCAAGATTGATCGTCACTTCGTGATGGTCACGCGTGTAAATATCGCCCGTACCATCCGCCCGCCAGACACCTTTCCCGGCAAAGCGGATGACGTATTGCTCAGGCGGATCGCCCGTCGCGGTAAAAGAAATGATCGAACTGTCCAGGCACAATTCTTCCAACGCCTTCAGGTCGTTCCGTAAACGGCGGGTACGAGGTGAATCGCGCATGAAACTCTGCTCCGTTGTAGAGGTTCGTTGCTAGAGGTTAGAGGTTAGCTGGAAATTCTTGACTTCCTGACAACCTCTGCCGCAACCTCAATCACTCACCTCTAGTTTCTAATCACTAACCACTAATCTCTAACCTCTAACAACTACCCGGCGACAATTTCCGGATAGACGATCAGATGGTCGCCATCGTTGACCGAGGCGTTGATAAGGGTTTCGTCTTCACGCAGGCGTTTACCGCCTTCTTTGTGATCCAGGCTGTAGCTCATGGGCTGACCATCGGGGCCCATCACCGGGAGGTTCATCTTGGTGATAATGTTCGGCAGGATGCGTTTCACGGTGACATTATCGGCAATCACAGCGTCAACACTCTTGGCGCCAGTCTGGTCCAGAAACGTAACGCGGGTTCCCTGCCGGGTATCCTGGTCTGCCATTGCAGTACTCCTACTAGCCAGGGACAAACGGATGGAAGCGAATGGAAAAAGGTTTGGGTAAGCTGAATCTGCCGCAGCGGCTTCATCACAGCAATATCCGCAAAGGTATTCGCCACAGATGCCAATATATTACCCGATTCCGGGGCGAAATCCAAACTAACGCGTTTCGCTGTAAGTCTTTGCGGGGTAACGGACTTCTACGATTTCAAGCTTCAACTGCCCCAGTACCTGCACCACAGGGAGGAAGGCCGCGTAGGCGCCAGACCCGTCTAGATGCGAGTGGCTGATCTTCAGATGCGCCGCGCCGATCCCCCCATTGCCCAGCGTGGCATCCAGCGGAATCCAGCGGTCGTTGATATAGACTTCCGTCCACATGTGATAGGCAAAACCCTGTGCTTTCTGAAAATACACCAGCCCCACCGCCGTCCGCGCGGGGATGTTCCGCGCGCGGCATAACGCGGCCAGCAGCACGGCGTGTTCCGTGCAGTCACCCTCACGCGTCTTGGCCACCTGGGCAGCGGTAGAAAAAGCTTGCGAAAAGTTTTTTTCTGTGATCGCGCGGTGGACATATTGTTCCAGCGACTGTGCGAGGGTCCACAAATCGGCCTCGCCGGGCGCGACATCTTTCGCCATGCGGACAATTTCTGCATCGTCGCTCTGGATCATCGAGTTCGGTTCGCGATCGCTGGGCGTCGGTTTGGTGCGGGCCGGCGTCAGATCTTTTGGAACATTGGCGGTGATCGCAGTCACGGTGATCTCGGCCGTGTGGTCGTCTACCTTCTTCACTTCCTGCGATCCGCTCGTTGCGAACACATCCGCAGGTGAATCGCTGGCCAAAGTCGCACGATAAACGACGCGGCTTGTCTTATGCGGCGTTGGAATATCGCGGCCCACTTTGACCGTGGTTGAAAGTCCCAGATCAAAACCGGCGCCGGGCGACGGCGCCGTGGCGATCTTTTCGGTGGCCAGATATGTCACCTGCTGCATGGCGGGGAACTGCGCTTTGTGAATCCGCCCGCTGTCGTCAAACCACTGCACCGAAGCGACGGTCGTTTCGCCGACCTTCACTTCATGCTCCATGCGCATCAACTGCTTCTGCTGGTCGAGAATCTTCACCGGCTCCTGCCGTACCGCGTGCATGGTGATTTCGCCAAGCGTGTTGAAGACGGGCAGCAGCGATTTCAGTTTGCGTGTTTCGCCCGGCTTCAACGGCTTCTCAATCAGTGACTGTTCCGCTGCGAAGAAGCCGCCCCACTCTGGCTTCCATTCCATGCTGGAGTTGACGGTCTTGCCGGCCGTCTCCTGTTCAATCTCCAGTTTGCCATCCACTACTTCGCCGCTGGTGCGGTTAACCTCATCGCCCGATCCGATGGACGTGCGAAAGCTGATGAGCTGGCCTTCGGGTGTTTCGTCGCACTGATAGCTGATCTTCTGGGTGGTCTGCTGCCCGTAGCGGCCAACGGTCATTTCTGCTTCGGCTTTGTAACGGATACGCGGTTTGCCATCGTGCGTAACTTCAAACCGGCGGAAATGATTGTGGCCGACTTTGGCATTGCGGATGAACATCGCGTGCCATTCTTCGGTGAGCAATTTCCGCGCGGGTGACGCTGCCAGCGCCACCGGAGCGGAATCATCGTCCGCCGCCGTTGGTCCGTTGTCGCCGGCGCCGCATCCCAGACTCAGCAACAAGCCCCAAGCAAGCACGCCTGTCGCCAAGTGGTGCAACTTGCGGAAATGGCGTGAATGTTCAACGTGCGGCACAGTTTCTCCTCCTTGTTCAGCCCGGTTGAATTGCTATCTGGCAAGTAACAATAGAATAACTGCCAGAACCGTTGTAACCTGAGCGCCGTAATCATATCATGATCCAGTAGAGGGGTCAGTTCCCCACTGACTCCCCCACGTCGCCGCATGATCCCACCCAAACTTGAGCGGCGTTTAAATGCGACAGGGCTGTTGCTGACGAGTATCAACCGGAGGCATGTATGCGCGAACCCGCAGGGGTTCGGTTATTACGGCGCGGCAGTGTACTTATTGGGCGAAACACGGTCGTCCGGTTTGGTCAATGCAGTACGTAACCTACGGTTGTTTAGACACGTTAAGGGGCAGACAGTTTGCCGCATCGCTGAACCGCCACGACCAGGCGGACAGCACGATTACCATCCGAGGTTGAAATGGGCTTCCTGCAGAAGTTTTTTACCAGTGTTTTTCACGAAAACGCCGGCCACATGGGCGGTGTCAGCAGCTTCGAGCCACTGTCGGACGACGAACTCGAAACCCATCTGCGCATTGATAAATACGACCAGTTCCGCCTGACAGGCGCCGTCCGCCCGTCGTACGATCTGAAAGTGAAGCCCAGCCAGGGCTTCCGCCACGACGTCTACAAAGATGAAGAATCCGGCGCCAACGTGCCCGTGCTGATGATCTCTGCGTCGGCGGAAATTCTGTTCGACCTGTTCATCAAACTGCTGGAACCTCTAGGCGGCTCCGTGGATGTCGTCCTCGAGACAAGCCACTCGCTGAGCTCCGAGGGACACGAAGACCTCTACCGTGAAAACATCGACATGCCCGTGCTGCAAAGCACGCTGTATGAGTTTGAAGACCTGCTGACCAACGATGGCTGCACCGGCGTGGCCGTTGTCAATCCTTCAACACCGCAGGAAGTGCAGCTTGACGAACACAAAATACTGATCGTCTACGGCGAACCCCTCCAGCAGTACGAAGAAATCCTGGCCGAAGCGGGTGTCCACCACAACCCGGAAATGGGCTTCATTACCGAAGCCGAGCACGTTCATTCTTCAACTCCGGGGCACAGCCGCGAGTTTGAAGAACTGAAAGTCCGCCTCGGCATCGACAACATCTTCTAAAACATTCCCCGCCCTGGCGGCGGGAAATTCCTGGCGGCTGTCAGACATGCGGCAGGTGCGGTATCGTGTACCGTAAGATTTAACTTACGTTTCACCTATCGCAACTCCGGAACCGCAATGCCCACGGAATACGATGGATTGAATGGCGATATCTCCGCCATGCGATTCGCGCTGGTCGTCTCGCGTTATAACGACAACATCACTGGCAAACTGCATCGCGGCGCCGTCGAGACACTCACCGCCGCAGGTGTCGCTGACGATGCCATCGAAGTCTTCCATGTTCCCGGCGCCTGGGAACTGTCACTGATCGCTGGCGAACTTGCCGCAACGGGCCAGTACGCAGCCGTAGTGTGCCTCGGAGCGGTTATCAAAGGCGAAACATCGCACGACCAGCACATCAACCGCGCCGTCAGCAGTTCCCTGGCGGAAATCGGCGTCCGCACCGGCGTGCCCGTGATCTTCGGGCTGCTCACCTGCAACTCACTGGAACAAGCCATCCACCGCTCAGGCGGCAACGTCGGCAACAAAGGCGAAGAATGCGCCCAAGCCGCTCTGGAAATGGCCCGCCTCCTCACAAAACTGCCCCGCTAACCACCCGCGCCAAGCCATAGCCCCTGGCATTTCAGGCAACAACCCTGTAAAAACAAATCATAAAAGTCCCCGTGGCACAATTGGATAGCGCGTCGGCCTCCGGAGCCGAAGGTTACAGGTTCGAATCCTGTCGGGGATACTTTCTTAAAGTCTGTTTGGAAGGCACTTTGCCGACTGTGTGCGAAATGGGGAAGTTGGTTTTGTTCCTGCGTTGTTACGGAAGGAACGGGAACTGACATGCCGCGCATTCGGAATCTCTCCCCACTCTTACCGCCTTTACGAGGCATCTGGCCGTGCGTAGCTCGCGTTGGCGGTAGTTACGGGTTCACGTTAGCCGCCGCGATGGTGGTTCAGCACCTGCCGTGTGCGGAGCGAGCGGTAAGATCAACGCGACGGCAAGACTCGCTGGTGGGCAGGCTTTTTCGCGTCTTTGCCATGGCGCCGTACAGCGTGGCAGCAGATGTCGTTCGGCCTCATCATTCCGCCGGCGGCTTGGAGTGATTGCTTCCGGCTGAGCATCGCAGCCCCGATGCTGTTTTCCTTGTGTGCCAATGTAGCGGATGCTACCGGCCTGATTCGCTGGGCGTTGCCTCTGACAAGCGGCGTGATGAGATGGCGAAGTATGCGCCGCGCGACGACGAGGCGGGGCGATAGGTTGGCCTGCTAACTCTTACTGCAAATCGGTACAGCCATCTTTTGGTTTCTCAGCCAAAAACGCGTGACATGCCGCGAATTCGCGCAGCGACGGTCTGATATCTGAGCAGCGAAAACGTCGAGAGTTTCGTGGCTTGCCACGCAACGCTAGGTTTTACCCTGATATCCAAACGTTGATCACCACGTTTTCCGGCGGAATTTATCGTGGTTTGTTGGTGTGGGCACACGCGGTGCGGTAAATCGCCGCAGTCGGTTCCCCTTTCCAACATTTTGCTAGATTCGCCATGAAACGCTTTCTTTCCCTCAGAACACCTCTGGTGCTTGCTGTTGTCTCTGTGATGTTGCCGTTAGTCACTGGCTGCGGCGGTGGCTCGACGGGACCTTCTCTTGCAGAGATCGCCAAGAAGATTGAGGAAAGTGATGGTTCGCTTGAACCCGAAGATGACGCCGCCAGTCCGGCTGATCCGGGCAGTGGAACGCCGGTAGGCAGCGAGGGCGAACTGGAGATTGAGAAGCCGGAATTGAAGTTTGGCTTTATTAAGCTCACGGACTGCGCTCCGATTGTGATCGCCAAAGAGAAGGGTTTCTTCGAAGACGAAGGCTTGCAGGTCGATGTTGAATCGCAGGCCAACTGGAAGCTGCTGCTAGACCGCGTGATCAGCGGCGAACTCGACGGCGCCCATATGCTCTCCGGCCAGCCGATCGCCGCAACGATTGGCTTCGGCACCAAGGCGCACATCATCACCGCCTACACGATGGACCTGAATGGCAACGGCATCACCGTCTCGAACGCTATCTGGGAAAAGATGCGTGAAAACGACGAGAAGCTGAAGAGTCCCACGCCGCCTCACCCCATCTCGGCAGACGCTCTGAAGCCTGTTGTCGAAGAGCGTAAAGCCGAAGGTGAGCTGTTGAAGATGGGCATGGTGTTCCCCGTCTCCACGCACAATTACGAACTGCGTTACTGGCTGGCAGCGTCGGGCATTCATCCTGGCATGTATACGTCGACGGACACCGACGGCATCACCAACGCGGAAGTTCTGCTCTCCGTAACTCCGCCGCCCATGATGCCTACGGTGCTTGAAGCGAACAACATTCAGGGTTACTGCGTGGGCGAGCCCTGGAATCAGCAGGCGGTCGCCAAGGGTATTGGTGTGCCTGTTACGACCAACTACGACGTCTGGAAGAACAATCCGGAAAAAGTCTTTGGTGTGACCAAGAAGTGGCAGGACGAGAATCCGAACACGCACATTGCAGTGGTGAAAGCTCTGATCCGTGCAGGTAAGTGGCTCGACGAAACCGATGACAAAGGCAACCTGGTCAATCGCGAAGAGGCTTGCCGGATTCTTGCACAACCGAACTATGTCGGCGCCGACTTCGACGTGATTAAGAACTCGATGACGGGCTTCTTCTACTTCCAGAAGACCGACAAGCGGCCGATGCCCGACTTCAATGTTTTCTTCAAATACAACTGCACCTACCCCTGGTACAGCGACGGCGTGTGGTTCTTAACGCAGATGCGCCGGTGGGGACAGATCACGGAGTCCAAGCCTGCGGAATGGTACGACAAAACGGCCAAAGAAATCTACCGTCCCGACATCTATCGCGAGGCGGCCAAGCGGCTGATTGCTGAAGGCAAACTCTCGGCCGACGAAGTCCCACCAGAAGACTCCGATGGCTATAAGCCCGCAACCACCGATTTTATCGACGGTGTGAAGTACGACGGGAAAGATCCCATCGGATACCTCAACTCTCACAAGATCGGCAACAAGGACGAAGCATAAACGCTTTATCCGGGCACTGCGTCGCTGAAAACGGTTTGTCCCCGGCAAGCGGCGCAGGGAGGCTTAGAACAACTACGCACTGAATACAGGTTCAATATGAAATACGGCATCCTGCGTATGCTTGATGTGGCTGGTCTGAAAGTTCTGCACCCCGTAGTGCGGCTTTGCTACGGCGAGAAACCTCGCGAACAGTTGCGCGAAATCGGACTGTACATTGTCACGCCGGTGATCGTCTTCGTCCTATTCCTTGCCGTCTGGGCGTTCATTGCTCCGCGGCATAAGACGAAGTCCGGCGAGGTGCCCACTCCGGTGGTCGTGCTGGAAGCTTACGACGGGATTCGCACATTTCATAACCGCGAGTACACCAAGCAGGCGGACTTCCTCCGCTCTGACAAAGACCGCGAGGCGGCGCTCGCAGATGCCCAAGCCCGCCTGGAAAAGCTTGAGGCGGATAGTCCCGAGGTCGACAGCACTTTCGAAGAACTGGAGTCGAAACGCTCGAAACTCGTCAGCGTGAAGATGGCGCCGTTTCAGAAGGCGTTTGACAAAGTCAAAGCAGCCTATGCCTCTGCAAAACAGAATCGTATTGACGAGCTGAAGAAGACTGCAACCAAGGTCGGTTCCAGTGGCGGCCCCTCCAAGACGGAATACCTGGAGAAAGTTCGCGGACATCTGGCGACGACGGATACAGAGACGGAGCATCTTAAGTCGCTTCGTGCTGAGCTTGACGCCATGCGAGGTGAAAAGTGGCAACCGCTGGAAAAGGCACGCAAGGCGAAGAACGAACTGGACCAGGAGAAGCAATACCTCGTCAAACGTATTGAGTACCTGACGTCCGGCAACCGCGAAAACAAGGTTATCGCCGGGCTGAAAGAGATTAAGCAGAAGGAGAAGCAGTACGAACAGGCTAAGGGCGAAGCCTTGTACACGCTGGCGGCGAACATCATTAAGACAGAGGAGCGGGTGTCGAAAGTCGCCGGTTCCAGTTACGCCAAGCCGCCAACCTTCTTCGATCAGATTTACACCAGCGTGAAGTGCGTTTTCACCGGATTTCTGTTCGCTTCAATCATTGCGATTCCACTGGGTGTTCTCTGCGGATTGAACCGCGTATTCATGGCGTCGATCACGCCGCTGATCTCGCTCTTCAAGCCCGTCTCGCCCATCGTGTGGCTTCCGATCGTATTCATCATTGTCGGCGGCTTTATCAAGGTGCCGGAAGATGCTTGGGTGCCGCCCGCGTTCCTGTCAACGGCTATTACCGTGGCGCTCTGTTCGCTGTGGCCAACGCTGGTGAACACCGCGTTGGGCGTTGCCTCCATCGACCAGGATCATCTGAATGTTGCACGGGTGCTGCGGCTCAGCACGTGGACAAAGCTGGTCAAAATCGTCATCCCTTCGGCGCTGCCGCTGATCTTTGCAGGACTGCGGATCTCCCTGGGTGTGGGATGGATGGTGCTCATTGCTGGTGAACTGCTGTCGTCTAGTCCGGGACTGGGCAAGTTCGTTTGGGACATGTTCAACAACGGCTCTTCAGAAACATTCGCCCAGATGTTTGTGGTGGTGTTCTACGTCGGCGTGATCGGCCTGCTGCTTGATCGCATCATGATTGTGATGCAACGCCTTGTCACATTCGACGGCGCTCCAACCGCTATTTAACTTACCCGCAGGATCAACATGCCCTTTCTGGAAATGGACCAGGTCTGCCTGGGTTACGGTTCGGAAGAAGACCGTTACGAAGTGCTCAAGGACTGCAACCTGGTTGTTGAGGAAAACGAATTTGTCGCCATCACCGGATTCTCTGGCAGCGGCAAAAGTACGTTGATCTCGCTGCTTGCCGGGCTGCTCACACCCGACAAAGGCTCCGTCAAGTTGCGGGGCGAACCGGTTCTTGAACCGGGACCTAGTCTGGGCATCGTGTTTCAGAATTACTCGCTGCTGCCCTGGCTAAGCGTTTACGGAAATATCGAACTGGCCGTCAAACAAGTGCGGGGCGATATGGGCCGGGGTGAGCGGAAGAAGTACATCCAGCGATATATCGACATGGTCAGTCTGACCGGCGCCGAGTGGAAGAAGCCGCACGAACTATCGGGCGGAATGCGGCAGCGAGTGTCGCTGGCGCGGACGCTCTCAATGAACCCCGACATCCTGCTGCTGGATGAACCCCTCAGCGCGCTCGACGCATTAACGCGGGCGAATTTGCAGGACGAAATTGAACGCCTGTGGGAAGAAGATCGCCGCACGGTCGTGATGATCACCAACGACATTGACGAAGCGATCTTGATGGCGGACCGGATCGTGCCGCTGACACCGGGGCCAGAGGCCACGTTCGGGCGCGAATTCAAAGTCTCGATTGAACGTCCCCGCGACCGGACTTCGCTGAACTTCAACCCGGAGTTCAAGAAGCTCCGCAACGAACTCACGCGTTACATGATGCAGATCGACGCGGAAGCACAAAGCCTGCGAGCAACCGGCGACACGTCGCTGCCGGATGTCGAACCTGTGCGGTTCGGCGCGGCGTGATCGAAAGGAACCTGTGGTTATGAAATACAAGTACGTTGAAATCTTCGGCCTGACCAAAGCCTATCCCAACCCCTATGGCGAAGATGTGGTCGTCGTCGACCGCTTTAATCTGAACATCGCCAAGGGTGAGATGGTTAGCGTGATCGGCCACTCTGGCTGCGGCAAATCCACGGTTCTGACCATGCTGGCGGGGCTTAACGATATCACCCGTGGCGGCGTCGCTATCGACGGCCGGGAAATCGCCGGACCGGCGCCAGACCGGGCTGTGGTGTTTCAGTCCCCCTGCCTACTGCCGTGGATGACCGCGTTTGGCAATGTGAAGCTGGGTGTTGATAAGTGCTATCCACATGCCACCCGCAAGCAACGGCGTGAAATCTGCGAGCACTACCTGAGCCTAGTTGGTCTGGCGGACTCGATGAACAAGTACCCGCGAGAGCTTTCCGGCGGTATGCAGCAGCGGGTGGGCATCGCCCGCGCCATCGCGCTCAAACCACGGCTATTGCTGCTGGACGAACCATTCGGCCGACTGGATTCGCTGACGCGGATGGGCTTGCAGGACGTGATCCTGCGGATTCTCGATCAGCAGAAAATCACCACCGTGTTGATCACGCACGACGTGGACGAAGCGATTTATATGTCGGATCGCATTTGCATGATGACCAACGGCCCCGGCGCCCGCGTCGGACAGGTGCTGGAGATTCCGTTCGCCCGTCCACGCGTCCGCAGCGACGTGCTTGAACACAGTGAGTATTACGATCTTCGCGGCTGCTTGATCGAGTTCCTCACCGAACAGGAGCACGCGAAGGACCACGCCGGCGAGCAAGAGCCCGCCGTTAGCGACGACGCCAGCAACAGCACCGAGCCTGCCGTCGAACTTGCCAACGCCAACTGATACCCGTTGAGAATGCACATTGACTAATCCCGGAAACAGCCTGATCCAGATCGTCGAAGTCTGGACGCCCGACGAGGCTGGCGAGAAACTGCTGCTGAGCACCGCCAGCTACGGACGGCACGAAGAGTTCTCGCACGCAAGCCACGAATGGTCGTTCGGCATGGGTGAGGGGGTTCCCGGTAAGGTCTGGGAAACTCGCTCGCCGGTCATCGTGCCAGACGTATTCCAGTCGCACTTTGCACGCGTCGACGCGGCCCGCCAGGCCGGCGTAACGTCGCTACTGGCTCTGCCTGTGGTTGAAGGCGACCATGTCCGCGCGGTGGTGATGCTTATCTGCGACGATTCAGGCGGAGCAGAGGCAGCGTTCGAAGTGTGGAGCCGCGACAACCGGGATGAACTAGGGTTGTCGGCGGAATTCTATGCAAACCTGCAGCGTTTCAGTCAGTTCAGCAAGCATGTGAAATTTCCCCGCGGCGCAAGTCTTCCCGGCCTCGTCTGGGAAGATGGCATTCCGCGCATCGCTAACGGTCTCACTGCAGAAAACGGCTTCAGCCGGGCTTCGGGCACAGGGGCTGAGGGGCTGGATACAGCCGTCGGCATTCCCATCATGCGTGGCGCCCGCGTGCTCGATTCTGTGGTGGTGATTCTATCTTCCAGCAAGTCGCCCGTTGTTCAGCGGTTCGAGTCCTGGACGCTTGATCCCGCGGGCGGCTTCAAGCTGGATGCCTGCTCTAAGAACGGCGCGACTGGTGAATCTGACGATAACGGGTGCCGTCCGCTGGTGATGCGAGTTTCGGAAGAACGGATGCCGATGATCGACGACCGCGGCCGCGAAGGGTGGTCACTCGCCGTGCCCGTATTTTCCGGCCATGAGGTCGAAGCCATCGTCACGCTGACTAGCTAACCAAAACAGCAGAGTACCTTTTAGCCCTAACTGATTCCCTCTCGTGTCTACTACTGTGTCCCAACAAACCGTTCCGTTCAGCATCGTTGACATGTTGCTTGAAGAGCAGCAGCAACTGACGGCGGTGGAGGTTTTCGCGCAGCAGCACGCCGGCGCGTCGAAACCGCTGGCCGAGCCGCAGTATAGTCGCCTGATGCCTGCGACTCCGCCTGGACCGGGACAGCAATTTGCATTTGAGGTGAACCTGGACGATTGCAGCGGCTGCAAAGCGTGTGTCGCCGCCTGCCACAATCTGAATGGGCTGGAGCCGGACGAAGCGTGGCGGAAAGTTGGTCTGCTGCACGGCGGCAGCGACTCGTCCCCTTTAATGCAACACATCACCACGGCCTGTCACCACTGTGTTGAACCGGCGTGCGCGCACGGTTGCCCGGTGAACGCCTATGAGAAAGATCCGCTCACGGGCATCGTGCGACATCTCGACGATCAGTGCATCGGGTGCCAGTACTGCATCTTCAAATGTCCGTACGATGTGCCCGTCTACAGCCACGAAAAAGGGATCGTCCGTAAGTGCGATATGTGTACGGGCCGGCTCGCAGAAGGAGAGGCGCCCGCCTGCGTGCAGGCCTGCCCGGCTGAAGCGATCCGCATCAAGATTGTGGATCAGAGCGACGTTCTCGCGGATGCCGCTGCCGACCGCTTCCTGCCAGCGGCGCCCTCGCCTGGGTACACCGTTCCGACGACTGCTTATCACACATCCCGCAATCTGCCGGCGGACCTATCGGCCGCTGACGCCCATGTCCTACGTCCGCAGCACGCGCATGGAGCGCTTGTATGGATGCTTGTGCTCACGCAGCTATCGGCGGGCGCGTTTGCTTGCGAACAGCTGATTCACCTGTTTACCGGTCAACCTCCATCCACCTTGAGGTTGCTGACGGCGCTGGCGTTGGGAATGGCGGGTCTGGGCGGCGCGATTCTCCACCTGGGTCGGCCGATGTATGCGTTTCGTGCGATGCTGGGCCTGCGAAGATCGTGGCTCAGCCGCGAGATCCTCGCATTCAATATTTTCGCGGGCTGTATCAGTGCCGCCGCCGGCGCCGCCGCCATGCCGTGGCTGGGCGTCACGGTTCCCGCCTTTGTTGTCGAGTGCATGTTAAGTGCAGCCACGGTAACCGGCGTGGTGGCCGTGTTCTGCTCGATGATGATCTACGCGGACACCCGCCGACCGTACTGGAGCCTGCCGCAGACGTTGGCGAAATTCCTGCTTACCGGAGCCATCCTGGGTTGCGGGCTGCTGCTATTGTTTGTGGTCTTTGCTGGCGATAGGACCGCAACAGCGCGCTGGTTGTGCGTCGGCATTATGGTCGCTACGGTTGCGAAACTGCTGGTCGAATGCAGCATATTCCGGGCGTTATCCGACGCCGGTTTCACTCCACTTAAACGCACAGCGTTGCTGCTGATAGGACCGCTGCGGACAAGCTTTAGCCTGCGGTTGCTGACGGGAGCCGCGGGAGGGCTAGTTCTGCCGGCAGTACTGCTGGCGTCCGTCGGCGGTGACATTGGCTCGACGATGGCCGTCGCCGTTGGTGTTTTAGCAACGGTCGCCTTCTGTCTTATGTTCGTCGGCGAACTGCTTGAACGCATGTTGTTCTTTGCCGCTGTTGTCGCGCCTGCCATGCCAGGAGGTGCTGGGTCGTGAGTCTTTCGATCAACACTAAACAGCCGAAAAGCACACTGATGCGGCAATGGGACGGACCACTTACGGCCGATCTCCTGCGTTCGCCCGCCGCATTCGGTCTGGGACAGGTGCCGGAAAATCTCAAGCCCGACGCTACGACCAGTATGGTGTGCGGCTTCTGTTCCACCGGATGCAGCCTGAACATTCATCTGAAAGACGGTCAGGCGGTGAATCTGACGCCCTCTGTCGAATATCCGGTCAACCTGGGCATGGCCTGTCCGAAAGGATGGGAAGCGCTCAACGTCCTTCAAGCCCCCGACCGCGGCACGACTCCGCTGATACGCGACGGTTCACGTTTCACACCAGCCAGCTGGAACACGGCCACGGCTGCAATGTGCCAGCAGTTCAAACAGATTCAGCAGAAACACGGCCCCGGGTCCGTTGCGTTTCTCAGTACCGGGCAACTACCCACCGAAGAGATGCTGCTGCTGGGTGCACTGACAAAGTTCGGCATGGGCATGCTGCATGGCGACGGCAACACCCGGCAATGCATGGCCACAGCCGCCACCGCTTACAAGCAGTCTTTCGGTTACGACGCGCCGCCATTCACTTACCAGGACTTTGAAGAATCTGACGTGATCGTGCTGGTCGGTTCCAACCTGTGCATCGCCCACCCGATCATGTGGCAAAGGATCTGCCGCAATCCCCACAACCCGCACATTATTGTGGTCGATCCGCGCGGCACTGAAACTGCGATGGCCGCAACGCAGCATCTGGCAATCCGGCCGAAATCCGATCTGGCGTTTTTCTATGGCTTGGCGCACATCCTGATCCGCGAGAACTGGATCGATAAGCAGTACATTCAGGAACACACCTCAGGCTTCACGGAATTCGCCGCGCACGTGGCTGACTTCAATCCGGCGCGGGTTGAGGAGATTTCGGGCATTCCGGCGGATGAACTCTTGAAGACCGCCCAGAAAATTCACCAGGGAAAACGCGTCTCCTTCTGGTGGACGATGGGCATCAACCAGAGCTACGAAGGCGTCCGCGCCGCGCAGAGCCTTATTAACCTGGCGTTGATTACCGGCAATATCGGCCGCCCCGGCACCGGCGCTAATTCGGTCACCGGACAGTGCAATGCGATGGGGTCGCGTCTGTTTAGCAACACCACATCGCTCTTTGGCGGACGCAACTTCAAGAACCAGCAGGATCGCGAAGATGTCGCCTCGATCCTGCAGATTGACCCGGCGGTAATTCCTGCAACCGACAGCTGGTCGTACCACGAGATTATCGACGGCATCAAGCGCGACGAGATCAAAGGCTTGTGGGTCGTTTGTACGAACACGTCCCATTCGTGGATCAATCAGGAAGCCTGCCGCGAGATTCTGGGCCGGCTGGACTATCTGGTCGTCCAGGACATGTACCACACGACAGAGACCGCAGCACAGGCGGATCTGTATCTTCCCGCCGCGGGATGGGGTGAGAAGGAAGGCACGTTTATCAATTCCGAACGGCGCATCGGAGTGATCAAACAGGTCGCCCGCGCTCCTGGACAGGCGTTGTCTGACTTCCGCATCTTCCGGTTGATCGCACACCAGTGGGGCTGCGGTCAGATGTTCGAAGACTGGGAAACCCCTGCCGCAGCATTTGAAAAGATGAAGGCTCTGTCTCGTGGCATGCCATGCGACATCACTGGTATCGCCAACTACCAGATGCTCGACGAACGGGGCGGTATCCAGTGGCCTTACCCGGAAGATAACGCTGACGATGCGCAGCAGCGGCGGTTGTTTGCAGACGGCCAGTACTATACCGGCGACGGCCGGGCCAAGCTGCTCTTTGAACAACCGCGCGAAATGCCGGAACTGCCCAGCGATGAATTCCCGTTTCTGCTGCTGACGGGCAGGGGCACGGCGTCGCAATGGCATACGCAGACACGCACCTCGAAATCGTCCGTGTTACGGAAGCTCTATCCGTCACAGATCTACGTCGAGATGAATCCAACCGACGCTGCCACGGCGGGCATCCAGAGCGGGCAGCAGGTCGTCGTCGAATCGTTACGCGGCCGCCTGAAGGCAACGGCGTTTGTGACCGCATCAATGCAGCCGGGGCAGTTGTTTATCCCCATGCACTACGAACAGACCAACCGTCTAACGCTCGCACACTTCGACCCGTTTTCGAAGCAGCCTTCTTACAAAAACTGCGCCGTCAATATCAGACTTGCAGCCAGCCACGACTAAAGGGATACGCATGTCATCGAAATCTGAAAAGAAGCAAGTCGTCGTCATTGGCAACGGCATGGTAGGCCATCGTTTTATCGAAAAACTGGTCGAGTACGATTCGGAGGGGCAGTACGAGATTACGACCTTCTGCGAAGAACCGCGCGCTGCCTATGACCGCGTGGGGCTGACGTCGTTCTTCGCACACCGCGACGCCCACCAGTTGATGATCGCGCGGCTGGACTGGTACGAAGAACAGAACATTCAACTGCACATCGGCGACCGCGCGACGGCCATCGACCGCGAGCGCCGTACGGTCACCTCCGACGCTGGCCGCACATCATCGTACGATTATGTGGTGCTCGCGACGGGTTCTTATCCGTTTGTCCCACCTGTGCCGGGTGTGCAGAATCCAGGCGTATTCGTGTACCGCACGATCGAAGATCTGGAGAAGATCATCAACTACGGCAAAAAGGTGAAGCGGTGTGCGGTGATCGGCGGCGGTCTGTTAGGGCTTGAAGCCGCCAAAGCCGCCTATGACCTGGGACTGGAAACGCATGTGGTGGAGTTCGCCCCCCGGCTGATGCCGCGTCAGGTGGACGACGCCGGTTCCGCAGTGCTTGTAAGCAAGATTGAAGACCTGGGTGTGCAAGTCCATCTGAACAAGGCCACGTCCGAAATCACCGGCGATGGCTGCGTGACGGGCATGGTGTTCAAAGATGGCAGCAAGCTGGACGTCGATATGATCATTGTCTCAGCAGGCATTCGCCCCCGCGACGAACTGGCGCGGGAGGCGGGTATTGAAGTGGGCGAACGCGGCGGGGTTCTGATTAACAGCCAGCTTCAGACATCCGATCCCGATATCTACGCGATAGGTGAAGTTGCCTGTCATGGCGGCATGGTCTATGGCCTAGTGGCGCCTGGTTACGAAATGGCTGACATCGTGGCCAAACGTCTGACGGGAACCGTGCAGGAATTCGCCGGCGCCGATATGTCGACCAAACTCAAGCTGATGGGCGTAGACGTTGCCAGTTTCGGTGACAACGCTCCGTCGGCGGACGATTCCCGCTCGCTGGTTTTCGACGATCCATTCGACGGCGTGTACAAAAAACTGTTCTTCACGCCGGGCGGCGAGCAACTGATCGGCGGTATTCTGGTCGGCGACGCAAGCGAGTACGCCACCCTCTCTAGCCTGGCCCGGACCGGTGATCCGCTGCCATGCTCGCCTGGCGAACTTATCTCTGCAGGAGGCGATGGAGCAGCCGCGCTGCCGATGAGCGACGATACGCAAGTTTGCTCATGCAATGGAGTGACCCGCGGCGACATTGCCAAAGCGATTGCCGAAGAAGGATTGACCAGCGCGGCAGAGGTGAAATCCTGCACCAAAGCCGGCTCAGGCTGCGGCGGCTGTATGCCTCTGGTGACCAGCATCTTCAAAGAAGAAATGGAGAAAGCCGGCGTCGCAGTTAACAACCATCTGTGCGAGCACTTTCTGTATACGCGACAGGAACTGTTCGACATTGTGCGAATTCAGGAGCTGCACACCTTTGCAGAAGTTCTTGAGTCGCATGGCAGCGGCTCTGGCTGCGAGATCTGCAAACCGGCTGTGGCCTCCATCCTGGCTTCGCTCTGGAATGAAAACATCCAATCCAATGGCCACCTGGTGCTGCAGGACACAAACGACCGTTTCCTGGCGAACATGCAGCGTGGCGGCCTGTACAGTGTGGTGCCGCGGGTTCCGGGCGGCGAGATCACTCCCGATAAACTGATCGTGCTGGGACAAGTCGCCAAGAAGTATGGCCTGTACACCAAAATCACGGGCGGTCAGCGCGTGGACCTATTCGGCGCACAGTTGCATCAGTTGCCAGAGATCTGGGGCGAGCTAGTTGCAGCCGGGTTCGAAAGCGGTCACGCGTACGGCAAATCGGTTCGTACGGTTAAAAGCTGCGTCGGAACCACCTGGTGCCGTTACGGCGTGCAGGACTCGGTGAAGTTTGCGATCCGCGTGGAAGAGCGGTATCGCGGTATCCGTTCTCCGCACAAGCTGAAGTTCGCCGTTTCCGGCTGCACCCGCGAATGTGCTGAGGCCCAAAGTAAGGATGTCGGGCTGATTGCGGTGGAAGATGGCTACAACCTGTATGTGTGCGGCAATGGCGGCACGCGGCCGCGGCATGCCGACCTGCTTGCTTCGGCAATCGATGAGGAAACGGCGATCAAGTACGTCGACCGTTTCCTGATGTATTACATCTACACAGCTGACAAACTCACGCGGACGTCCGTCTGGCTCGAAGGGATCGAAGGCGGTTTAGAGCATCTCAAGGGTGTGGTGATCGACGACCGGCTGGGCCTGTGCGAAGAATTCGAACAGCGGATGCAACACCTAGTCGACACCTACCGCTGCGAGTGGAAAGATGCTGTTGAAGATCCTGAAAAACGGAAGCTCTTCCGGCAGTTTGTAAACACCGACGAGACAGAGCCTTCCATTGAATTTGTGGACGAACGCGGTCAGCGACGCCCTGCAGATTGGCCGCGCGATGGCGAGCCTCTCTATCAGATCGGCTCCGGCGACGTCGCTGCAAACGGCGCCTCCAGAAACGGTGCTAGTCACAACGCAGAGGCTAATGGCAACGGTGCAACCAATGGTCAGGCAAACGGGCGGCCGCCTAAACCTGGTCCAGAGTGGGTCCGGGTGGGAACCGTCGCCGACTTCCCGCTGCACGGTGGCGCCGCGGTGAAGCACGGCGAGTCGCAGATTGCGGTCTTTAACCTGGGCGAATCGTGGTACGCCACTCAGAACATGTGCCCGCACAAAAACGCCTTCGTACTCTCCCGCGGAATTTGCGGTGATCAGGCAGGCGAGCCGAAGATTTCCTGCCCCCTGCACAAGAAGCCCTTCTCGCTCAAGACGGGCGAGTGTCTGTCTGGTGAGGAATACGCGTTGAAAGTATTCCCTGTAAAAGTCGAGGGCGATGAAGTGTTTGTAGAACTTCCGCCCGCCACACAACTCGACGCCCTACTGGCGACCCGGTTGCATCAGATCAACTCCAGCTGCACAACAGCCTGCACCGTGTAGTTCTCTGACCATTGCCCGCCGCCGCGATTCTTCGCGCGGCGGCTGGCGGCATCCGATGCGTTCGCGCGCTCAATGGTTGCGCAGCGACTGCCAACTACATTGGCAGCCAGATCTTGAAGCGTGACAACTCGTTCGTGGAACATCACGCTTTAGGGAATTCCCCCATGAAAAACCGTGTTGTCTTCCACGGTTACCAGCAGTATCCACGATGCGTGGTACGGTTTTCGCAATTCCTCTGACTAAGTGTTTTCTCCCGTTTACGGACACTTAGATGTCAGTGGTCAAGGAATCTCCAGCAGCGAAACGCCTGTCTGCGTCTGCCCCACCGCGCGAGACCATTGTGGTGGTTGGCAACGGAATGGCAGGCCACGCATTCTGTGAACGGCTCTGCCGGCACGAAGCAGCCCGCGGTCAATTCCGGGTGATTGTGATCGGCGAGGAGCCGAGGCCCGCTTATGACCGTGTGAATCTTACGAAATACCTGTCCGGGACAACGGTTGACGAACTGCTGCTCTCGCCGCGCGAGTGGTACATCAGGAACAGCCTCCATTTGCTCACGGGCGATCCCGTCGAACAAATTGATCGTGGCTCTAAATATGTTGTCACACGCGGTGGCCTGCGTTTGCCGTATGACTATCTCGTAATGGCGACCGGTTCGCGTCCGTTCGTCCCGCCATTCGAAGGGGCGAGCCTACCAGGGGTGTTCGTTTACCGAACAATCGAAGACCTAGAGGCGATTCGCAACTACAGCAAGCAAGCGAAAACGGCGGCCGTACTCGGTGGCGGTTTCCTGGGACTGGAGGCAGCCGAAGCGTTGCAGAACCTGGAGCTGGAACCTCATGTCCTTGAGGTCGCTCCCACATTGATGCCCCGCCAGCTTGACCCCGAAGGTGGGCTTCTCCTTCAGCGAACTATCGAAGAATTGGGCGTGCACGTCCACACTCAGGTGCGTGTAAGCCGCATCGAAAACGTCAACCCGCCGCACGGCGATGGCGACAAAACCGATGGGCAGCGTCAGCCTGGACGATTAGCGCTGTACACGGGTGACGAACATCTGATGACCGTTGACATGGTTGTTGTCTCTGCCGGCATCCGTCCCCGCGACGAGCTGGCCAGGTCTTGCGAACTCACGCTGGGTGAGCGGGGCGGCATCGCTGTCGATACGCGGCTGCGGACCTCGGATCCTGCAATCCGTGCGTTGGGAGAATGCGCGGCCCATCGCGACAAGATCTATGGCCTGGCGGGTCCAGCATTTCAGATGGCTGAAGTACTCGCCGCGAATTTCGCCGGGCTTGATGATGAGTTTCTCGAAGGCGACCAGTCCGCACGGCTGAAGCTCATGGATGTCGATGTTGTTACGCTTGGCGAGCCGCTTGGCGAAGTATCCGGCGTCAATGTGATTTCCACCAGCGTTGACGGCGCGTACCGTAAAATCCTATTGCGGAGGAACCGCATCGCAGGCGCGATGGGCGTCGGCCCCTGGCCGGAAATCGAGATTGTCCGCGAAGCCATTGAATCCGGCTGGCGGATCTGGCGGTGGAATCAACGGCGGTTCGAAAATACCGGCCGCCTCTGGCGTGAAGATGTGGCGACTCCTGTCACCGCGTGGCCGGAAAAGTCCATCATCTGCAGCTGCACCGGCGTAACCCGCGGCCAGCTGTCGTGTGCGATTGCCGGCGGTTGCCAGACGCTGGAATCGATTCAAACCGCCACACGCGCCTCGACGGTTTGCGGCTCTTGCACTTCGCTGGTCAACAGTATGCTCGGAGCTGCAAACACACCGGCGCCGCGGATGTGGCGCCCGCTGCTGGTGGCTTCCATCGTCGCGGTGGCGTTGCTGATTGTCGCCGTGCTCGCTCCACCGGTTCCGTTCGCTTCGTCCATGCAGGATGCGTGGCGTAGCGTGGATCTGATCTGGCGCAACACCATCGCCCGGCAGATAACCGGCTACACGCTGCTTGGCGTGTCAGTGGCTGCCGTCACTTTATCCTTGCGGAAGCGATTCAATCTGTTGGCTTCCGTCAGTTACGCCACTTGGCGTGCGGCGCACGCGATTATCGGTACGCTGGCAATCGCCGGCATGCTGGCGCACACCGGGCTGAGTCTTGGAAGCAATCTGAATCTGCTCCTGGCTTTGTCGTTTATTGCGCTCAACTTGGCGGGTGCGATAACGGGCGTGGCAGCCGCGATTGAACATCGCACTTCCGGGACGCTGGCAATGCTTATCCGCACGTGGCGTCCGCGGCTGGCCTACCTGCACATCCTCCTTTTCTGGCCAATACCCGTGCTGATCGCGTACCACGTGGCAGCGTTTTATTACTTCTAAGGAGCTGTGTACGTTGTCAATTCCGCATCTAAAAATGTGGGTCGCCTGGGGGCTGATAACCTCGGTCGCGGCAGGCTGGCTGGGCATTGTCATGACCAGCCCGGAGTCGACCCAGCGGAAGCGGTTTCTGCCAGGTAAGACAACGCATGGTCACTATCAGATTGAACTGAAATGCAACGCTTGCCACACACCCGACATGGGCGTTACGAAAAACGCGTGCAACGACTGTCACGCCGCCGATCTGGATGGCGACACACATCCCGCCAAAAAGTTCAATGACCCTTCAAACGCCGGGCGTCTTGCACTGCTTGATGCGCAAGACTGCCTGACGTGTCACCGCGAACATTCGCCGCGTCAGACAGGTGAGATGGGTGTCTCGCTGCCGCTTGATTATTGCTGGCGCTGTCATCAGGAGACTCTGGAGCAAAGACCAAGCCATGCCGGTTTCTCATTTCGTTCCTGCGCGACTGCAGGCTGCCATAACTATCATGACAACTCCGCGTTGCACGAGAAATTCCTGTTCGACCACTTGGACGAGCCAGATGTGCTCGCCGAACCGCGCGTACCGCTCCGTACCGCCATTGCCGAACTCTCAGACAAATCACTCACAGCCGCTGAACACGACTGTCCAGCGGATGTGTCCGTCGACAAGAAAATACAGCACGACTGGGCAGCGTCGGCCCACGCCCGCGCCGGCGTGAACTGCACCGGCTGCCATACGCAACAAAAAGACAAAGCAGAAGCTGACAAGTGGACCGACACGGTGCCGCTTTCGGTATGTGGCAACTGCCATGAAGCAGAACAGGAAGGGTTCCTGGCTGGGCATCACGGCATGCGGCTAGCTGTTGACCTGTCTCCGATGAAGCCCGGCATGGCCCGCCAACCGATGAAGTCCAGTGCGGCTCATCAGGAGCTTAGCTGCAACTCCTGCCATAAACCCCATCAAACGGACACTACCTTCGCTGCGGTCGAGTCGTGCCTTTCCTGCCACAACGATAAGCATTCGCTTGCTTACAAAGAGTCTCGCCACTACCAGTTGTGGCTGGATGAGCAGGCTGGAAAAGCGGAGGCTGGCAGCGGTGTCTCGTGCGCGACTTGCCACTTACCACGGCTTAAAAAGTACGGCAAAGTCAGCGTCCAGCACAATCAGAACGATAATCTGCGGCCCAATGAAAAGATGGTTCGCAGCACCTGCAACCATTGCCACGGCGTCCAGTTCACGCTCGATGCGCTCGCCAGTCGAAAGGTAATCGATGGCTGCTTCGTCGCACCGGCGAAGGACCAGGTGGATTCACTCGAAATGGTTCGCAAGTGGTTTCACGACCGCGAGCAGGCCCGCAAGAAGCGGCAATGAGCCGCACTTTTTGGTTCTCCCCTTTTTAAGACTTCAGGAATCTTACGATGAAAAACGCTGCTTACTTCACACTCGTTCTGGCTACACTTGCCCCCGTGTTGCTGACGTCGGCGGGTTGTGGCGATCCGGCCGCCACTGCCGCCTCAGGAACACCTGCGGCAGGAGGCATTACGCCTAAGAAATTTAGCGACGCCGTCCACGCAGTGATGATGGCGGATCGTACCGTTTATGCAAAGCACGTGGTTACAAATCTCAAGAAGCAGGAATCGCCAGTTTCCGCCAGCGAATACTGGAAGGACGAAGAGAACGCGATACCGCTGCCCGCTCAGATGTTCCGCATGGGATCGGAAATTGTTGACGAGAACAAGGAGGAAGCTGGCTTCTCTTACGCACTGAAATCGAAATGGCCGCTTAACGAACAGAACAAAGCCAAGACGCCTGTAGAAATTGAGGGGCTGGAATACGTCGCCGAACATCCCGGTGAAAACTTCTACGGCGAAGAAGAACTCGGCGGCGTCAAATACTTCACCGCTGTTTACGCTGACAAGGCTGTTGCCGCCGCGTGCTACGAATGCCACAACTCGCATTCCAACCGTGGCGATGATTATCCAGAGTTTAAAGAAGGCGATGTCATGGGCGGCGTGATCGTCCGCGTTCCGTTGAAATAAGAAGTTCCCCGTCCCTCATCACACACGCAATACACCCGGAGCAAATCCATGACCCCAGAACAGATTGCAGTGGTCCAGTCAAACTGGAGCAAAGTCGCAGCCATCTCGGATCAGGCCGCTGAGCTTTTCTATGGCAAACTCTTTGAACTCGATCCATCGCTAAAAACCCTGTTCAAATCCGATATGAAAGAACAGGGTAAAAAGCTGATGCAGATGATCGGCGTCGCGGTCGCTAATCTAAAAAACCTTGGCGAAGTCGTTCCTGCCGTCGAAGCCCTCGGAGAACGTCACGTCGATTATGAAGTGAAGGAGTCGCACTACGACACCGTTGGAGAGGCTCTTCTGTGGACACTCGGCCAGGGCCTTGGCGACGATTTTACTGCCGAAGCAAAAGAAGCCTGGACGGTCACCTACACAACACTTGCGGGTGTCATGATCGAAGCGGCCCGCAAGAAGCAAGTCAGTTGATCTCATCGTTTGGTCGCGTTTCCCCCGGATTGCGACCTCAGAGCAGACGGCTCTTGCTGCATGTTCCTCCTGCTCTGTCTCTTGGCAGTATCCATTGCGATATTCTCCGGCAGGCTTCTTAACCTCCTGCTGGACGCTAGCGACGGATTAGCTACGCAAATCCAATCATGAAACCGTTCAAAATCTAGCCAAATTTTTGGGCAGTTTCACCACGAATTCTTCGGGCGTCGATAACCTCGCGCGTTACATGCGTCTGACCCAAGCCCGCGAGGGACGCCAAAAGTCCAGTAAAAAGCACCTCTCTTACCTAAAGAGCAGGCGCCACGTGGTTTATTTGGCCGTCGCTTCCCCCTCTAAGACTAGTGTGCAAGCTGGTTTGCGAATTTATAGAGATTAGCTGGTTTAACATTAGCCCGCGTAGTTTGTTCATTGACCGTGCGTCGCTGGTCGAAGATTACTCTAGGACAGATTGCGCCCCGACCGAACGGATTTGTCGAGGCTAATTGCACTGTCAAGCAGCAGAAGGCGGTCTGCTCGAATAGATGAAATCAGCTTTTTGAAAGGGAATTCAAGGCATGTTTGTTCGTCGTTTATATTCCGCCACCCTTCTTGGCGTGCTGGCTGCGGCAGGCACGGCAACAGCCCAGGAGACACCGGGCTATGCCCAGCCCGGCGAATACTGGCAGAGCTCTGGTGTTGTCGAAGTCGCGCCGCTACGTGACGACGCGGTTCCCCACGTGGCTTTAGTGCAGGACGCCAAAACGCAGACGGTCGTCGAAGGTTCTACTACACAGGCTGCAACGGCTGGAAATCGGGCTGGCGCCGCCTACAACATGGCAACCGCACCTCCCCCCGCGCCGAAAAAGAAAAAGAAGAAGGGCAATCCTGTTGCAAGTTCGCACAAGGTTTTGTTCTTCGACAACAACTTCAGCTATCTCGACGATCCTGGCTTCAAGGGAGAACCGGGACTGGGCGACGGTTTGAAGCGCATGAAGCTTGGTCCGGATGGTCAGTTTGGTACGCTGGATATCGGCGGTCAGTACCGCGCCCGCTATCACAGCGAGAACGGGATGAACAAAGGCTCCCAGCGGTTCATCGACAATTCCGATAGCTTCATGCTCAGCCGCCTGCGGATGTACGCCAACTGGGAAGCCACGGACTATCTGCGTTTTTATGTCGAAGGCATCACCGCCGACAGCTTCGGCCACAACTTGCCCCTGCGGCCCATCGACCGCAACAGCGGCGACTTTCTGAACCTGTTCACAGACGTTCAATTGACCGACGAGCTAGGTGTACGCGTTGGCCGTCAGGAACTGCTTTACGGCGCCCAACGTGTGGTTTCACCACTGGACTGGGCCAATACGCGACGCACGTTTGAAGGCGTTAAAGCCATGTGGCGGCCAGGCGACTGGAAGATCGACGCTTTCTACACAAACCCCGTCATGATCAACCGTCACGCTCGTGACGTTGCTAACTACGAGCAGGCTTTCTACGGCACGTATGCGACGTATGGCGGCATCGAAAATGTTACGTTCGACGCGTACTACCTGGGCTTCGAAAACGAACTGACGGACCTTTCGATCCATACGTTCGGCTCGCGTGTTCTGGGTAGCGTCGACAACTGGCTGTACGAGGTTGAAGGCGCTTATCAGGGCGGCGCCGCTGCCGGTGCGTTCGCCGATCAGGATGCTGGCTTCATCACCGCCGGTCTGGGTCGCAAAATGCCCGACATGCCTTGGTCGCCAACCGCCTGGGTTTACTTCGATTACGCCTCGGGCGATGCTGCTGGCGGCGACTTCAACAGCTACAACCAGCTGTTCCCGCTGGCACACAAGTACCTCGGTTTCATTGACGCGGTGCAGCGTTCGAACGTCGAGAGTGTCAACTTCCTGCTGACCTGTGCACCGACGAAGAAGACCAAGCTACTGCTCTGGTACTACCTGATTCAGTCCAACTCCGGCGCTCCAGTGCCTGCCATTGGTGGAACACCCGCGCAGAACCAGGGTCGCGATCTTGGTCAGGAACTGGACATCATTCTCAGCTACTCGATCTGCCCAAGAAGCAACATCCTCTTCGGATACTCGCACTTCTGGGCGGGCGGGAAGATCAATAACCCCGAAGATGCTGACTTCTTCTACTGCCAGTGGCAGACCAACTTCTAAAGCGTCAGACGTCTGACGGTGACTTCCAATCGAAGCTTGCGGCACAGTGTCGCAAGCTTCTTTTTTTGAATCTTCAAGTGTTGCCCTTACTGCTGCACGAAAACACGCAGCGTTTCAACGCAAACAGCCCGGCGCGCGTTTGCGACCGGGCTGCATAGGTTTCTGATTTGCGTGGTGTGCTACGAAGCGTCTTCTTCAACTTCGGTAGGCACGACCCAGACCTTCACTTCAGCGTCGATATCGCGGTGCAGGTGTACTTTGACCGTGTAGAGCGCCAGTTCCTTCAGCGGACCTTCCAGGCGGACCTGATCGGGCTTGATGCTGAAACCAGCAGCCTTGAGCGCCTTGGCGATTTCGACTTCGCCGACGCTGCCATAGAGATGGCCTTCGTGGTTGGCGTTGGCTTCGATCGTCACGCTCTGCTTGCCAAGGTTGTTGGCCATCATGCGGAGATCGGCCAGACGGGCGCGTTCGATCTCAAGCAGTTTCGCTTTGTGCTTCTCTACCATGCGGCGATGGTGATCCGAAGCCAGCGTGGCCAGACCCTGTGGCAGCAGGTAGTTGTTGGCGTAGCCGGGCTTCACTTCAACCACTTCACCCTGATCGCCCAGATGCTGTACGTTCTGAATCAGCATCAGCTGAATGCCGCCGTTGGGCCCTTTAGGCAGTCGTTTGAAGGTGGCAGCCGATTTGCGTTTTTTATCTCTTACGGAACCCATAGCTTTGACTTATGCGAAGGGATGTTAACGGTAAATAAATGAGTATTCTGTGTGCTTCTGGCTTGCCAGACTGTAATCCGCTGCCTGACTGTAATCCATACGGTGTCGCCGGATCAATGGGATCCGCCTTAGAACGGCACGTCGTCATCAGGTGGGGGCGATCCCCCGGAACTGCCGCCAGAAGATGAACCGCCTGGCGACGGGCCATCATCGTAGCCGCCGGAACCGGCCGGGGCGCTGTATTCGCTCTCGTCGAACTGACGTCCGCCGCGTCCACCGCGTGATCCACCACCGCCGCTGCCACGCGATCCGAGCATCTGCATGCGTTCGCAGACGACGCGCAGTTTCGAGCGTTTCTGACCGTCGGTTTCCCAGGTATCCAGCTTCAAACGGCCTTCGATCAGGATGGGCGAACCCTTGCCCAGATGCTCTGAGCAGACTTCCGCAGTGCGGCCCCAGATGGTGACGTCGACAAACGTTGTTTCTTCGATCCATTCGCCGCTTTGCGACTTACGCCGGTCGTTTACGGCCAGCCCGACTTCCGTCACCGCGGTCTGGCTGGGGGTATAGCGCAGTTCGACATCGCGTGTCAGGTTTCCGACAAGGATGACGCGGTTGAAACTAGCCATAGGACGACTCCGGAGGCGAGCGGCGCGGCCTCACTAGCAGGCGCCGCATTCTCAAATTAACTGCGGCCGCTCCTGGCCGCGCTGACATGACGCCAGCGAAACAACGTGTCTATATCTACTGCTTTTTACTTCGCAGCCAGGCGGCAGGCGGGCGCCTGCCCTACGGAGGATTAATACTACTCTTCGGTGGCGGCGGCTTCTTCTTCGGCAGGTGCGTCGGCAGCAGCTTCTTCGGCGCCTTCGGCTTCAACATCTTCAGGCACAGCTTCGCCGCGGGCGTGAGCAACCAGTGCGTCTGCGAGACGTGGATCGACCTTCAGCGTGAGCTGACGGAGGATGTCGTCGTTCAACTGGCAGGCGCGTTCGAACTCGCCCAACTTAGTTCCGTCTGCGCGGAAGTAGGTCAACCAGTACGTGCCCTTCTTTTGCTTCTTGATCGGGTAGGCCAGTTTCTGCTCAACCCACAGACGGCTGGCAAGCAGTTCACCGCCGATGTTTTCAACCATTTCGCCGATCTTGGCGGTGACGCCATTCGCGTTGCGTGCGTAGCGGTTGGAATCGAAAATGAACATGCATTCGTAAACTTGATTCGCCAAAACAGTCTCTCCCAGAAATAGAGCGGCACGGCGCAAGCCGCCCGTATAGTGTGATTTAATAAATGTGTGTGATGTTAACTATTGGAACCGTGGGTAGTGTCAATCGCCTGGCTTCGCGGCGTTGAACTGATTCATACAGTGGTCAACGCCGTGCTCAACCCATGCCGCCGCGGCGTCGATGGCCCGCGGCCGGGCAATTTCTAATTCAGATTCGTCGTTGTTTGTAAATTTACTGAGGACGTAATCAGCAACATCCCAACCAGGTGGCGCCGCCCCAATCCCAAACCGGAGCCGCGTGATGTTGTTATCTGACAGTTTCTTCAGGATGTCGCTCAAACCCTTCTGACCGCCGGCCGACCCTTTCGGACGGAACCTCAAGCGGCCCAGGTCCAGGTTGAAGTCGTCGCAGATCACCAGGATATCTGCATTGTCAATCTTGTAATAGTCTTTCGCCGCGCGGACGCTATCCCCGCTGAGGTTCATATACGTCTGCGGGCAAAGCAGCAGCACCTTGGTTGAGGCAATCCGGGCGTTTACCGTTTCGCCTTTGAACTGCGCCTTGACGCTGCCGTCGCCGTACTTCTCCGCCAGGCCCGCCACAATCTCGAAACCGATGTTGTGGCGTGTACCGTTGTACTTCCTGCCTGGATTTCCGAGACCGACGATTAATTTCATGACGTGCGTGCGAAGTCAGCCAAACGGACTACTCTTCCTCGTCGCTGCTCTCGCCAATAACTTCCGGCTCTCCACCAACAGCGGCAGCACCTTCTTCCTCGTCGTCTCCTGACGCCGGGGTTGCTTCCACACATTGCACAACCGTTGCAGCTTCGTCGTCCACCAGGAAGCTGACGCCCTCAGGCACTTCCAGCTCGGAAATGGCAATGGAGCCGTTGAGCTGCAGGTCGTTAATGTTGACCTCAATCTTTTCGATCACTTTGGACATCAGGCATTCGATTTCAATCTCGTGCAACACCTGATCAACCACACCCTGCTGGGCGGCGCCGGGGGCCGTACCGTGCAGTTCGATCGGAATCGTCACTTGCACCTTCTCGCCCTTCGAGACTCGCGTCAGATCCAGGTGAACCACGTTCAGGCCGAACGCGTCCCACTGCACATCTTTCAGCAGCGCGTTTTCGGTAACGCCGCCTTTCAGATTCAAGATGCGGCTGCCGTGACGGATAATGGCATCGACGTCTTCAACAGCGGCGGTCAGACACACCACATCTTCGCCATGTCCATAAAGTACGGCTGGCACCAGACCATCAGCCCGTTCACGGCGGGCGGCGCGGGAGCCGCGCGATTCGCGGATTTTAACTTCAAGTGTTTCTGACATCGAATGAACCTTCGTATTTCTGGACTACGCAGCCCACGGCAGACATAACGCCGCTGCTCGAAAGGCGGTTGACGAAAAATGTTGGAATATTGACGCTATTTTTCAACACGCCAGCGGCACATGTGTTGGTGGCCAGCGTTTTTTTGTTTCGCTACAATGCAAGCACGATCCAGGGGAAGTGACTCACTCCCACCGGACAAAAACCCAAAGGCTTGCTGTCAAACGACTTACAACAACTCAACCATTCCGGGAGATTGTTGAATAAAACTGCCGGATGGTGGAATCACGCATTCTGCCAGATTGCAAACGGAATTCAACCCCAAGCGCGCAAGGCACTTGGCTGCTGCTTACCATGATCGCTGCTTTGCTAGAAACGGAATGTGTCGTATCTTGCGGCCCTTGGATGTGAATAAGGCCCATCAGCCAGACATTTATTGATAGATATGCCCAACACACGAACGAAGACATTCGAATACGTAGAACCCATCGGCAATCGCGTGCTTGTCCGCAAGGACGAACCCAAGCGCGAGACCAAAGGCGGCATCGCCTTGCCGGAAGCGGCTGAGATCCCCACGATTACCGGCCGCATCGTCACCATCTCAGCTCAGATTGAAAATGATGACGACGTGCCGTTGCGGCAATACGACAAAGTGCTGTTTCATCCCAAGAACGCCATCCCGGTGGATTTTGAAACAGACAACCAGCTCTTTGTGGTGCCCGTGGAAGATGTCGTCGCCGTGTTCCGCCGCGATCCGGCCCGCCGGGAAGATGGGGCGCCGATGGACGACGATGCATCTGGCGATGACCCGACCAGTGAACTGGATGATATGGACGAAGGCGATGAATAGGCCGCGGGCTTGCCTCGCCCTGATCTTAGCCATCTGCATCAGCACGGCGCCTCTCATGCCGGCAGCGGCGGTCCGCGCCTGCCAGGCGCCGTCCCCCGAACAGACGGCGAAGAAGGCCGTCACTGTGCACATCAACGGCGGTGAAGGGCACACCCACAAGATTGATGATGTGCCTTGGCGTCAGGGGATGACGGTGCTGCAAGCCTTGCAACTTCTCGCGAAGCGAAAGCAACACGCCATCCAGCACGAATCGACGGGACGCGGTAATACTGCTTTCGTGACGGAAATAGATGGCCTGAAAAACCAGGGCAGTGGCGGCCTGAACTGGACGTACCGGGTCAATGGCAAAGCTAAGCCCGTCAGTTGCGGAGCGTGCCGCGTGCAACCCGGCGACACGATTGAGTGGACCTTCGCACGTTACGATTGACGGTCCTGCCTGTTCGCGCTACTCAACCATCTGGAGCCAGCTGTGCATACCCTCCGCATTGTTTTCGCCTGCGTTTTCGTCGCTGCCTTACTGCTGGCTGCTGCCTTCGGTTTGATCGCGATGCTTACCAGTTAGAAGCCACCCCAACCAACAAGCTAAGGATAGCGCCGCGTGAGAATTCTCGCATTCAAGCCACGGCACGATGCAGCCGTTGCTTATCTGAAAGACGGAGAACTTATTTTCTCGATTGAAGCCGAGAAAAACAGCTACGACCGGTACTCTCCTCCCAACGAACGGTTGCTGGTGGCAGCCCTCACCAAGGTCGATGCACCGCCAGACGTGCTGGCCGTCAGTGGGTGGGCCGACCCCGATGTTCAACTGGCCCCGTACGCCGGTATCGAACCAGCTTACATCATCTCCTCAGAGACCTCTTTATTCGGAACAAAGGCGAAGTACTTTTCTTCGACGCATGAGCGTGCCCATCTGTTCGGCGCGTTTGGCATGTCCGATCTGCCGCAAGGTGAGCCCTTCTATTTTATCAACTACGAAGGTGGATTCGGTTACTGTTACGAGGTGGACGCCGCCCTTCGCGCCACACGTGTCAGCATGACCATGAGAGAACCCGGTCAACGGTTTGGTTTGCTCCACCCGATCGGCCTGGGGCGTTATTACCACCACCATACGGCCGCAGCTGCGGGAAAGGTCATGGCGCTGGCAGCGTTTTCGCAACGGCTGCCGCTGACAAAGCAGGAAGAAGCCTTTGCCACCCGCCTGCTTACCGAACACGTTCCCGCCAAGGTCAACTGGCGGGGATCATGGCCCTGGGGCGCCGGCTTGGACGACGAGCGATATCTCAACGTGGTGGGCGTTGTCTCGGACAGAATCTTCGACGCCTTTTACCAGGACGCCAAAAAGCACTTCACCAAAGGCTGGCCGCTTGTGCTCGGCGGCGGCTGCGCGCTGAACTGCGACTGGAATTCGAAGTGGAAAGACTCCGGGCTGTTTTCTTCCGTCTTTACGCCCCCCTGCCCCAACGATAGCGGCGCTGCGATCGGCACAGCCATCGAGGCCCAGTTCGTCGAGACAGGAAACGCAAAGATCCGATGGAATGTTTACGCCGGTGAAGAATTTGTCGAAGACGTTACGCCACCTGCCAGCGAGTACCACCATCAGCAACTGGATGTCGCGGAAGTCGCCCGCATGCTCCGCGACGGCGCGATTATCGGCTGGGTGCAGGGCCGCTACGAAATTGGCCCCCGTGCGTTGTGCCACCGGTCCATACTGGCTTCCCCCTTCCGCCAGGAAACTCAGGACCGCATCAACCATATCAAACAACGGGAATCCTTCCGCCCGGTTGCTCCGGTCTGTCTGGAAGAAGACGTCAGCGAGCATTTCCACTGGCAGGGCCCCAGCCCTTACATGCTGTACTTTCAAAAGTGAAAAACGAGTCGCTGCAGGCTATCACGCACGTAGACAACAGCGCGCGGCTGCAATCGATGAACGCACAACAATGCAGCCGCACTTACGATCTGCTCACAGCCTTTAAGAAAACAACCGGCGTCGGCGTGCTATGCAACACCTCCCTGAACTTCATCGGTAAGGGCTTTATCAACCAGCTTAGCGACTTGCTGAAGTATCAGCAGGAACACGGCCTGGATGCGGTGGTGTATGGCGAAAATCTGTTAACGCCCAGACGCTGAAGACCTAGTCACCGGCGCCTGCCTGTTCCGACGAAAGCTTTTTCAGCCACTCGACGCCTTGCTTCAATCCGTGCTGATAAACAGAAACGGCGTGCCCGCCGGTGTCGACGCTAATGAACTTCACCCGGCTGTTCTGTTTTTTCACTTCCTCCACATATTTCTGCGTGAGGCTGAAGGGAGCGATCCCGTCGTCGCGTGCGTGAAAAACAAACAGCGGGCAGCTTAGATCCGCAGCGTATTGCTTGGGAGAGCTTGTGCGGACGAACTTGCCGAATTCAGGAAAAATGCTTTCTATCTGTGGCTCTTGCAGCGCCGCAGCGAATTTCGCCTCGACGTCAGGCACCGGCGCGAACGCAAGACAGCCGCTGATGCGTTCATCGTGCGAGGCCAGCAACAGCGCCATCGTCGCCGCCGAACTATGCCCCGCACAGTAAATCCGCTGCGGATCAACAGGCAGTTTCTGCAACGCGAAGTCAACCGCCAGGCGGGCATTGACCAGACCCGCTTCGGCCTTCTTAAACGCCTGATAGGCGTCGCTCATGTTCTGCATTCTGCGTCCGCGGTCTTCACTGTTGCCCGGGTCGCCGTCCAGCGAGTAACAGACAACCGCCATGCCGGCATCCAGAAACTCCTTCATGCCAAGCTCGTCACTCTCGCGTTTGATCTTCTGACCCTCAGCCAGGGTCGTGCCAGCCGGCGCAATGAGCACGCACGGTAACGGGTTCTCTGCGTGATCTCCTTCGGGTAGCAGCACTTTGAATTGCATCGCCTCGCCCGGCCCTAACTTCCGGGTGATTTCATTGCTGGTATCCACAAAGTAAGAGACCCCACCTTGAACCTTGACTCCGTCACCCAGGCTGGGAAAAGTCCGGGCTGAAGTAGCAGTGGAAAGGTCCTGTGCAGAGGGCTTCAACCGTTCGCCTTCCACGCGGGTGAATTCTTTTTCGCTGGTGTCGCAGCCGGCAAGAAGAAACAGAACAAGGAGCCAGAGGCCCAGTAGATGACGGTACATATTGCTGCCCGGAATAGCTGAAGAAGAAAAGACGTGAGCCGCCGTTATACCATTAAATCCACGCGACAGCGTTTGCGAGATTCTTTGAGAAAGTTTGAAAAAGGCTGAGGGTTATCGCGCGGTTCGCGCAAGGTCCTTAACGACACGGGATGGCTGGCAGCTTCGCCAGACAAACCAGCAATTCAAACATCACTTTTAAGGATTTTGCAATGAACACAATCGTAAAACTCACCGCCGCTGTAGCTCTCTGCCTTGCTTTCCTGGCGCCGGCAGTTGCATCCGCCCAGCAACTTACCATTAAGGCTTACCCGGCTATTTCGCTGCCAGCTGGTAAGTTCCGCCTGGTCAACTACACAAGTATGCGAGAGGGTGGTTCTCTAGAGTCCAACCTGGTGGCGCCTGGAAGTTACTGTCAGGGAGCCAGCTTCATGGCGAACACGGCCCCTGGCGCCACGGGGCAGACGTGGCTGGCAACACCGGCCGGCAATGGTTACTACTATCTCACTTCGGAAGCAGGACGGGCGAAAGGTATGCAACTGGAAGGCAACCGTCCCGGCGCCAAACCGTTTAACGCTGCCTTTCTGGCCAAGGCCGGACGCTTCAGCGGCCAGATGTGGAAAGTCGTACCCACCGGCGGCGGATACTTCGCCCTGACAACCGCATTTGTCGAACGCGAACAGCTATTCCTGGACGGCGGAAAGCTGAACACCAACGATCCCGGCAGCGCCGCCCGCATGATGAAACCCGGCGTTAAACCAGGAACTAACGAAGCCAGCTTCTACGCCGGTCAGTGCTGGAAGTTCATCCCTGTGAGGTAGAAACGTAGTTCACAGCCCCCGGAAAACTCCACGGCCCCTGGCATCGCAGCCTGGGGCCTTTTTTATTTGCAGTACGAACCTTAGAAGTTACGGGGCGCCTGATACAATGAAGCGAACGAAACAATCGTTGATTCAAATAACGGAAACGTGAGTGGCTGGATGAGTGAGTTAGATATTCAGGTGGATGCCTGCCGGGGAAGGCAGCGGCGGTTGATCGAGCAGATGCAACTGATGCAACTGGATATGGTCATCGTGACCATGACAGAGCATGTGCAGTATCTGGCTGGGCCGCGCTTTGCCTGGGTCTTCTCGCCCGTGGCGGCGCTCTCGGTCGATGGGCATCTGAAGCTGGTGGCGCCCCAGAAAATGCCAGAGGTGGCGGCCGCGGACGACGTGACCACCTACGAAGCAAAGTGGCTTTCGACCATGCGGAACGATCAGCGGCAGGCCTCTTCCGCCGTGCTGCTGAAAATGCTCGAAGGGCAGACGCAAGGTAAACGCATCGGCGTGGAGTTCTCCTGCGTCAGCCAGCACATTACCGCCCATCTTGGCGCCGAGCTGGTGGATATCGAACCCGTGCTATTCAATCTTCGCCGGCGGAAAGACGCTGATGAACTGGCCCGCTTGAAAAAAGCGATCGCCGGCACGGAGAAGATGTACCAGCGGGCGCGGGAAATCATCCAGCCCGGCATCACAGAGATTGAAGTCTTCAACCAGTTGCAGTCCGTCGCCGTCGCCGAATATGGCGAAATGCTGACCGGCACCGGTAACGACTATCAGGTGTGCAGCCGCGGTGGACCGCCCCGCAATGGCGTAACGGCCAAGGCCGGCGAACTGTACATTCTGGACCTCGGCCCGGCGTTCCGCGGCTACTTTGCGGATAACTCGCGCGCGATTGCTGTGACAGATGTCAGCGAAGCCCAGCAGCAGGCGTGGGAGGAGATTCAAAAAGTGTTCACCCATGTTGAAGCAACAGTGAAACCTGGCAAGAGCTGCAAAGAGCTGTTCAACGAAGTGCAGGCGATGCTGGATGAATCGCCCGTCGGCGTGTTCAACCATCATCTGGGTCACGGCATCGGATTGTTCCCGCACGAAGGTCCGCATCTGAACCCGAACTGGGACGACACCTTTGCAGAAGGCGATGTATTTACCGCCGAGCCTGGGCTGTATGGCGAAGAATTGCACGCGGGCATGCGGCTGGAGAATGACTACCTGGTCACCGCCGATGGCGTGCAACTGCTGACACCGTTCCCGATGCAGTTGAAAGTGTAGGCGCCCTGTTGAACGCTGCTTCGCTGATGAGCGCCGTGCTGACCGTAGTCTTCGTGTTGACGATAACGGGCTTCATATATGGGTGGTGGTATGCAGTGGCGAGGCTGCTGCATGGGCAGCCCGTGCTAAAGCACGAGCCGCGGCTGGTTCCGCCCTGGGCTCTGGTTGATATCGCCGTCGCCTATTTCCTGACGGCGATGTGCATGGTGGCGGCGATCTATGCGGTGTCTCAGATATACGGCGTGCCGGTGCAACAGAATCCTTCAGAGCGTCCGCCGCATGTGCTGGTTGCCATCGTGGCGGCAAGCGGTGGGGCGTCGGTTCTGGGAATAACGCTGTCGATCATCTTTGTGGCGTTGCGCACACGTTGCACGCTCGCCGATCTTGGATTCGACCTGCAACAGCTTGGCGCCGACGTGAAGCTGGGGCTGCTGGCGTTCGCCATGATCGCGCCGCCGGTGTTTGCGCTACAGGGATTGCTCGCGCAGTTCTTTGAGCCTCACCACCCGCTGATTGATATGCTGCAGGACGACGCCAACGTAGCAGTAAAGTGGAGCCTGTTTTCCGCCGTGAGTTTCACCGCCGTCATCGTGGCGCCGGTTGTTGAAGAAGTGCAATTCCGCTTGTTGCTGCAAGGTTTCCTGCAACGGGTTGCCGCCCGTGGTTCTTCATGGAGCGAACTGCTGTTCGGCATCGCGGATGACCGCCAGGAGCAAAAACGGGCGAAACCACAGCCACGCACCGTTTCCAGAAAACCGGCTTACCTTGTGATCTTCATCAGCGCGCTGGTATTTGCGGCGATGCATTATTCCCACGGCCCGGCGCCCATTCCGCTGTTCTTTTTCGCCCTGGGGCTGGGTTACGTTTACCACCAGACCCACCGCCTGCTGCCTTCGATCATCGTGCATGCAACGCTCAATCTGTGCACCGTGCTGATGCTGTTGCAGCAGCTGGTGCAGACGCCGGTGGAATGAAATTGCCTGGAAAGGTGTTGATTTCCGGGCGGGAATGTGGAATGGTTTACAGTCAACGACGTAAAAACGCGTGCAATCTGCTGGACAGGGCGTTATACTTAACCATAGTCGACATGCCCGCCGGTAACCGCTGAGCAGTTACCCCACCACAACTAACTTGTGGTTCATCTTTCTCGCCCCTCTGTAATTTAGCTGGAACCTGTTTTGAAATTCGCAAGCCAATTTCTTAGCTTTGTTACTTTATTCACAGCCACAACCGTTTCGGCCCTGGTTTCCAGCGGTTCTGCTGCGGAAAACACGGTGGATTTCGCCCGCGAAGTGCAGCCGGTTTTTGCCCGCCGGTGCTACAAGTGTCACGGCTCTGGCGGAGAGGAGGGCGGGCTACAACTGCATCAGCGGGAGCTTGCCCTGACCGAACTGGATTCGGGCGATCGCGCGATTGTGGCGGGTAAGCCGGATGAAAGCGTGATCCTGGATCGCATTACCTCTACCGACGAATACGAGCGTATGCCGCCTGACGGCAAGCCGCTGACAGAAGAAGAAACCGCCGCCATCCGCCAGTGGATCAAAGAAGGCGCCAAGTGGGGCAAGCACTGGGCGTTCGCCGAAGTGAAGCAGCCCACGCCGCCGCAGGTGAAGAAGCCCGCCTGGGTGCAGAACCCCATCGACGCCTTTGTGCTGCACCGGCTGGAAGCCAACGGCCTGCAACCCGCGCCGAAGGCCGACAAGATCGCACTCATCCGCCGTGCGTATTACGACATCACCGGGCTGCCGCCCACACCGGGTGAGGTGGATGCATTCGTCGCAGACGATTCGCCCGGCGCCTGGGAGAAAGTCATTGACCGGCTATTGAAGTCGCCCGCCTACGGCGAGAAATGGGCGCGGCACTGGCTGGATCTGGTCCGCTACGCAGAAACCAACGGCTACGAACGCGACAACCCGAAAGACAATGTCTGGAAGTATCGCGACTATGTGATCGGCGCCTTCAACAAAGACAAACCGTACGACCAGTTTGTCAAAGAACAGCTCGCGGGTGATGAGTTCGAAAAACCGACCAAAGAATCGATCACGGCGACCGGCTTCTACCGGCTGGGCTTGTGGGACGATGAACCGGTGGACCGTAAACAGGCGTTTTACGACGGGCTGGATGATATTGTTGTGACCAGCTCGCAGGCGTTCCTGGGGCTGACGGTCGGCTGTGCCCGCTGCCACGATCATAAGCTGGATCCGATTCCGCAGACGGATTATTACAGCATGCTGGCGTTCTTCCACAATCTGAAGCACGGCAACACGCAAGTCGAAGTCGCACCGGAAGAAGAACGCCGCAAATACGCCGAACGGATGCGCCAACACGGCGAACAGCTCAAGCAGTTGCGCGACACAATCGCACGGCTGGAGCGGAAAGTGTTTGACGCCCTCTCGAACCCGGAGAAGGAAGACGCCAAAGACCGCCGCACCCGCAACCGGCTGATTCTCCAGCGCCGCGGCAAGGTGCTGAGCAAGGCGGAACTCAAAGAACTGATTGCCGCTAAGCAAGAGGAACGACAGCTTAGTTCCACGCGTATGCCACAAGTGGAACAGGCCCTGGCGGCACAGGAAAATGGCGAGCGCGCCCCGGAGACTTTTGTTCTGGCGCGCGGCAACGCACATGCACCGGGTGAAAAGGTAGAGCCCGGCTTCCCCGCGATCATCTCTCCTGGCAAACCCTCGCTGCCGGAACAGGGGCGCAATGGCGCAACGCTTCGTCGCACCGTGCTGGCCAATTGGGTGGTATCGCCAGATAACCCGATGACTTCGCGTGTGATGGTCAACCGCATCTGGCAGTTCCACTTCGGTCGCGGCATCGTGCGGTCAGCCAGCGACTTCGGATATCAGGGCACACCACCCACGCATCCGCTGCTGCTTGACTGGCTGGCGGCGGAGTTTGTCGACCGGGGCTGGAGCATGAAGCAGATGCACAAGCTGATGATGATGTCCAGCACCTATCAGATGTCGACACAGACCAGCCAAGCCGCCCTGGAGAAAGACCCGGAGAACGAACTGTTCTGGCGGTTCAACATGCGGCGCCTGACGGCTGAAGAAATCCGCGACTCGATCCTGACAGCCAGCGGCGCGATCAACCTCGCGATGTTCGGCCCGCAGGTCTACCCGCCCCTGCCCCAGGAAGTGCTCGCCACAGCGTCGCGCCCCGGCGCCGGCTGGCGCACCTCGCCGGCGGAACAGGCGACGCGTCGTAGCATCTACGTGCACGTTAAACGCTCGCTGCGTCACCCGATGCTGGTTGGCTTTGACTCGCCCGATGCAGACACCACATGCGCCGTCCGCGTAACCACCACGGTTCCCACGCAGGCGCTGAGCATGCTCAACAGCAAGTTCATGAACGATCAGGCCGCCACCATGGCCACGCGGCTGGAAAAAGAACTGCCCGGCGACTTGAAGAAACAGGTCGCCCGCGCAATCCGCCTCACCACCAGCCGCACGCCGAGCGAAGCCGACATCGCCCGCGATCTGGAATTCATCAAGTCCATTCAGGAAGAAGAGAAGCTTTCGCAACAGGAAGCGCTGAAGAACTACTGCCTGGTGCTGCTGAACACGAATGAGTTTGTTTACCTGCAGTAAGAAAAGCTCTTCTCCCTTGGGGGAGAAGATGGCCGAAGGCCAGATGAGGGGGAAGCGTTGCCCCGCTGTAACGCCTGAACACTTCGATGGAAGATACGCCGACGCGTGTCAGCAGCCCTAAATACCCTCACCCGGCACTTCGTGGCACCCTCTCCCACAAGTGGGCGAGGGTACAATTCTCGAAAACTAAGAAAACCACCCAACGCTAAGGCTCCACCATGTCTCAACAACCACGCGATAAGTTCTGTGGCAAAACCCGCCGCGAGTTTCTCTGGCAGGCAGGCGCGGGCTTTACGGCGCTGCCGATGCTTTCGATGCTGGCCGGCGATGGTTTCCTCAACCAGCAAGCCGTGGCAGCCGATGGCGTAACCGCGTACCAGAATCCCTTGCAGCCCAAAGACGGGCACTTCGACGGCAAAGCCAAAAGCGTCATCTTCCTGTTCATGTACGGCGGTCCCAGCCACATCGACACGTTTGATTACAAGCCGAAGATGTACGGCATGGACGGCAAAACGGTCAACGTGAAGACGTTCGGCCGCGGCGGTCACAAAAACGGCGGCCGGATCGTCGAGCCAAAATGGAAGTTCAAGCAGTATGGCGAAAGCGGCAAATGGGTCAGCGATCTGTTTCCGAATGTCGCCACCTGTGTCGATGATATTGCGTTCCTGCATTCGATGACCGCTGACTCGCCGATTCATGGTTCAGCCATGTTGATGATGAATTCCGGCAAGATCATCAGCGGCGCCCCGGCGCTTGGTTCGTGGGTCAATTACGGCCTGGGCAGCGAGAACGAAAACCTGCCTGGCTTTGTCGTGATGCTCGATAAAACCGGCGGTCCGATCAGCGGCGCCAAGAACTGGTCCAGCGGCTACATGCCCGCCTCTTATCAGGGCGTGGTCATGCGGTCCAAGGGCGCCCCGATTCTGGACCTGAAACCACCAGCCGGCATGAGCAATTCGCTGCAACGCAAACTGCTTAACCGCTTGATGGAGAAGAATCGCGAGCATCAAGCGCGGCAGACCGACAACAGCGATCTGGCGGCCCGCATCGCCAGTTACGAACTGGCTTACAAGATGCAGCAGTACGCGCCCGAAGCCGTAGACTTCTCGAAGGAAACCGCGGCCACGCAGAAGATGTACGGCCTGGATAACCCGCGGACACAGGACTTCGGCCGCAAGTGCGTACTCGCGCGGCGGCTGGTGGAACGCGGCGTCCGCTTCATCCAGGTCTATTCCGGCGGCGCCCACAACGACTCGAACTGGGACGCACACGGCGACCTGGAGAAGAACCACAACTATCACGCCGGCAATACCGACAAGCCCATCGCCGCACTGCTAAAAGACCTGAAGCAACGCGGTCTGCTCGACAGCACGCTGGTTGTCTGGGGCGGTGAGTTCGGCCGTCAGCCCACGGCTGAATACGCCAAGGGCACCGGTCGCGATCACAACGCGTACGGCTTTACCATGTGGATGGCCGGCGGCGGCATCAAGGGCGGCGTCTCGGTCGGCAGCACCGACGAGCTAGGTTCCACAGCCGTCGACAAGCCCTTCCATGTGAAGAACCTTCATGCCACAATTCTGCATCAGATGGGACTCGATCCCAACAAGCTCTCGTACTTCTACGGCGGCCTGGATCAGAAGCTGGTCGGCGTCGAAGAAGTCGAGCCCATTCATGATGTGATCTCGTAAACTGCAACATTCTCCCGCGGACTTCACCCCACCATGTTTCTTTCTCTTGATGGCGTGGATGGCGGCGGGAAGAGCACGCAGGCGGAACTGCTGACCGCCTGGCTGCAAGAGAACGGCCGCGAAGTAGTCCGCTGCCGCGATCCTGGCAGCACGCCGCTGGGTGAGAAAATCCGCGGGCTGCTGCTGGAAGACACCGGCGCCGCAATGCACCGCCGCACCGAGATGCTGCTTTACATGGCATCCCGCTGCCAGCTTGTTGAGGAAGTCATCAAGCCCGCCCTGGCCGCGGGCAAAACGGTGCTTTCGGACCGTTATCTGCTGGCGAATGTTGTTTATCAGGCACACGCCGGCGGACTGCCGCCAGACAGCGTCTGGCAGACCGGGCGGACGGCCACGGACGATGTTTCACCCGACCTGACTATCATCCTGGATATCGATCCTGATGTAGCAGCGGGCCGGATGCAGAGGGAACTGGATCGTATGGAATCTCAAGGGTTGGATTACTTCAAAGCCGTCCGGGCGGGCTTTCTGCTTGAGGCGGAGAAGAACCCGGATCGCATTGTCGTGGTCAACGCGGCGCAACCGGTCGACGCAGTCCAAGCCGATATCCGCGCCGCGATTACCAGTGCAGTCGAAGCCGCCGGTTGAAAAAGTAGCGGCCACCGGCGGAGCCAACTAAACTACGTTGTTTGTTATTAATCACCACCAGGGCTGGCTTCTCATGGCCGTCCCTTTCCCAATCCCACCTTGGAGCAAATGCCCGATGAAGCTATCCGCCCTTACCGCAACCCTTTTATTCCTGTTCGCCGCCACGCCGTTGCTGGCCGCGGAAGAAGAAGGCTTTACCTCCATCTGGGACGGTAAATCGTTTACCAACTGGAAAGCCAGCGAAAACACAGACAGTTGGCAGATTGAAGATGGCAAGCTGGTCTGCAAAGGCCCCCGCAGCCACCTGTTCTACACCGGCGAAATGGCGCCGTTCAAAAACTTCCACTTCAAGGTCGATGTCATGACCACCAAGGGAAGCAACTCCGGCATCTACTTCCACACCAAGTACCAGGAAACCGGCTGGCCGTCCGCCGGTTACGAAGCCCAGGTCAACAACACGCACCGTGACCCCAAACGCACCGCCAGCCTGTACGCTGTCGAGAACGTGATGAAGGCGCCTGCCAAAGACGGCGAATGGTTCACCGAAGAGATCATCGTCAAAGGCCGCAACATCAAGATTCTGGTCGATGGCAAAGTCCTGGTCGACTTCACCGAAGAAGAAGACCGCAAGCCCGGCAAGCAGTTCGCCCGCAAACTAGACAGCGGCACCTTCGCCTTCCAGGCCCACGACCCACAAAGCGTGGTGTACTTCAAAAACGTCCGCGTGAAGAAACTGGACGACTAAACAAGTTGAAAATCTGATCAACCAATCGGGCGACGTTCCTCCGCGGGACGTCGCCCGTTTTTGATGATGTTCTGCAAAGCGCGTTGGAACAACGCAAAACGGGCAGATAGGAAGCATACACAGACTGGGAAAACGCTAATGGCCGCCATTTTCGTCTTATGTGGTAAATAACGCAAAATCGCTTGCCAATAAGGTTGGGGCCTCTTAGATTAAGTCCCTTGAATTGGAATCTGACTGTGTCTGCATTGATGAATGCCTACATCTTCGAAGGAGTGTGCCAATGCTTAGCATTGCAAACGGGTGGGAGATTACCGCCACCCGCGGGCCTGAATGGCTGTTTATCCGCGTTGTCGCCCCGGTGGCCGATCAGGACGGTGCGGTAAGTGCAGATCAGGTGGAACTGGCGTCCGCCATCTGGAACGCCCTGGAGCAGCATTTCACATACCGGGTTGCGCTGGAGCTAGACGCCATCGGGCCGCTTCGCAGCCATCTGGTGGGCGAACTGATCAAACTCAACAAACGCGTGCACCTGCATCATGGTATGCTCCGCCTGGCTGGGCTGACGGACGCCAATTACAACGTGCTGCGGACGCTGCAACTGCAAGGACAGTTCCCGCACTACGTCACCAGCCACGATGCCGTGATGGGTCATGTCATGCAGGAACCACAGGCCAACAAGCCGCGCTGATCGCCCGCCGCGCGGCAACACAAACAAACAGGCCCGGCAGCGTAATGCGACCGGGCCTGTTATTCTTCGATGCTCGTTATTCAGTGAATAGCGGCTATTTCACGGGCAGTTCTTTGGCAGCGAGGATTTCGCCCCAGGTTTTGCCCGACGGGCTTTTCTCTTTAGCGACGATGTCCAGCGCTTTCATGAATTCAGCGTTGATCTTTTCCTGTTCGGCCGATTTAGCTTCGCGGCCGCCTTTGTCGGAAGCTTCGTCAAGACGCTTGTCAGCATCGCCTTCGATGTGCTTGGCAAGTGCTTCGCCATAGGCGTTGCGGACGTCTTTGCTTTCGCCCTTTACGTGGCAGACGTTGCAGCTGGCTTTCTTAAAAGCAGCCTGAAACGCTTCATCGCCAGAGTCCTTTACGTACTTGGCATCGAAAAGTTTCTTGAACGGACCCAAAGCCATGGCAGGGCTGGCGGTCAGCGAGAAGGCCATGCAACCACCAAGTAGTAGCAACATCACACGATTCATTCGGAACTCCTAACTCTTGAAAAAACGGGAAACTGGCAACCGGCAACAGACGTCACGAATCGATCGCTACGGTAATGACGACTGCTGGCAAATTGCCGTGCAGCAAAACGGCGATACCCGGCAGCACAAAATCGCGCCATCAAGCAACACCAGGTGGGTACCATCTGGGAGGAATAGGTAGGTTAGCCAGATAATTTACGAAAGTCTAGCATATTCTTCGCTCCCAGACACGCAGCCCGGCCGCCCTGTGTATTATGGCCCGTAAACCTCCTTGATTCAACACAGTTGCGAAATTAAACGACTGCGCATAAACAACCACTAGCAAACAAGTTGCGGACAGTCGTTACACGCAGAATGTGGTTGCAGCCAAGTTGAGTACGCAACCCGGACCAGCCGTGTTCGGCGGTTTACCGGTGATGCCGCACTCTGCACAACGCGGGACAGACGCATCTATCCGTCTTCAACCGTTTCCGTCTTAAACAGCTTCAGCCCACGGCGCTGGTAGTTGCTGAGCGCGGCGGGATGGTCGCCGGTGCAGGTGTGCAGCCAGATGCGGCGGGCGCCTGGTTTATCCCAGGCAAGTCGAATGGCGAGGGTCAGAAAAACACCGCCGATGCCTTTACCGATGAAGTCCGGCAGCAGTCCGAAATACTGAATCTGCACATTGCCGCCTTCCTGCTCAAGCAGTTCTACATACCCCGCCTCTTCTCCGTCATGCAGTGCGACAAAAGTCGAAAGGCCGGGCTTGGCCGCGTAGGTCTGCCACTGCTGCGAGGTCCACGATAGACGCTCCTGCCAGTTCCAGGCGGCGCCGACCTGCTGATAGTACCACTGGTTCTTACCGGGATCAGACGGCGATATCTCCTGCACCTCGACCTCCGTCTGCGAACGGGCCGGTCGCAGGTCGGAGGGATCGTTCATTTCCAGGTAGAAAATCTGCAATGGTTTCGACATTCGTGCAGTATCTTGTGGGCTTTCAGGGTCCAAGGAGAATCGTTGGCTTCGGCGCTCCATTCAGCCAACCTTCATCCGCGTCGCGGATAAGACGCTCTGCGTTGATCCTCCGCTCGGCATCGAAGATCACCATATAGCACGTCGGCGTCGTTTGCACATTCTGTTGCTGAAGGAAGTGATATAGCGCTGTCAGCTTCCGAATATCTCTCCGGATGGCTCCTAAAGACGTGGAACTCGACGCCGCAACTTTGAATTCTGCGACGACAGCCAGTTGCGACAACGTCTCTAATGTCTGCGGCAGGGAAGATACGCCCGATTTCCATCCCGGCGTCCGGTATTTCCAGGTGCGCAAATCAATCTCCGACCGGGTGATCGCGAAATCGTAATTATAAGCGCCACGTGTGCCTGCCAGATTCACCAGATGCGCTAGATCCTGTTGCGGCGTTTGCAGCTCTGCAACAATCAGTTGCGGCGATATAAATTTCGCCACCGACATGAGTAACCAGGCTTGATGTGGGGCCTCGCGCGCTAGCCGGTGACCAAAATCTTTGAAATAACAGTCAACGCCCTTCTCAAAGGACGCAGCTAAGTTAGTGTCGGCTTGAGATTCCATAAGACGCCGTTGCGTAGAGATATGCGGGCACTACTTAGAAGACAGCTCAATCACGCCGCTCCAGCCCGGTGGCGGCTGGTTGTTGTGCGAAGCCATGAATCGCAGCGGGAAGTTGCGCGCCTGATCGCTCTCTGGCAACTGTTCGAAGATCTCCACGGCGTCCTGCCACTCGCCGGCTGTTAGTTTGCGGATGGCGGATTCAAATGTGGCCAGGTCGGCGTCGGAGACCGCGTTCTCGTCGCTTGCGGGTGGCAGTAATTCAGAAACCACCACGGGCGAAGATAGGCCCAGCGGCAGATAACAGCCCAAGCACCGCGACCGGGCGCCGCCAGTTTCTTCAGGGTGGGCGCGGAGGTATTCAGCCGTTGCTTCGTCCAGCAGAATCGGCGCGTTCAAGATCTTGGTCATGCCCTCCAGGCGTGAAGCAAGATTCACCACCGGGCCAAACACGCCGACCTTCGCCTGCGACTCGGCGCCGATCTTGCCAGCGATAGCGGACCCGAACGCAATGCCGATGCCCACGCGGAAATCCGCCAGCGGATGATCGTCCGCCTCGCGCACCCGGCGGAATGCAGCCTGCATCTCCAGCGCCGCGCGGCAGGCCGGCAAAGGACCTTCGGGCACCGGCCAGCCCCAGAAGCCGAGCGCGGCGTCGCCCTGAAAATCTGCGATCACGCCATCCTGATCCAGAATCGCCTCGGTCATCAGCCCCAAGGCATCGCTACATCGCTGCAGCAACCCTTGCAGATCGTGGCCAGATTCTTCCGCTTTGCGCGAGAAACCGCGGAGGTCGCAGAACATGGCCGTCACGTTGGTTTCGCGCGGGGCGAGCGCCCGCTCAACATCGCCGCCGGTCAGTTGTTGCATCACCTTTGGCGAAAAGAATTGCCGCAGGCCGGCCTGTTGCGCTTCGAGCGAACGCACCTGCCGGATGGCGCCAGTCACCTGGGCCACAAACTGCGTGAAGCGGATATCTGCGTTGAGCGCTTCGCTGGGGTCAGCGTCGGGCCACGACCGACCGCTGATATATAGCGCCCAGCCTGTGGATTTGGGGACAGTAATCGGCGAACAGAAAGCCCAGTCGTATTCGCCGCTGAAGGTGTATTCGCTGCCGCCCGCTTGATCCGTCCACACGTACAGAATGGTTTCACCGCGCTCGACGGCGGAATTCAGCAGCCGGCGGCTTGGTTCGAAGCGGACATTGCGGCTACGTGTTTCCAGCGTCATCATCGCTGGTTCGAGAGATTCGTCACTTTCGTCCACCTGCACCACGGCGGCCGCTTCCGCGCGAGGAATACCGTCTAAGAGCAACAGGACCAGCCGCTGCGCGAATTCCTGATCGTTGGCGGCGCCGGCAATGATCTCAGGCAGATTCCAGAGCACGTCCAGCCGGTGATGGGCCTTCTGATAATCAAACCCGTTCACTTCCTCCGGGCGATAGCTGTATTCCTTCAAAGAGGCGCCGGAAGAATCGGTCGCCGAAGTTGCTTCCGCTGCCGATTGTGGCGTTTCCAGCCGGAACGAAGTGGCGCCGATGCGGAACTCTTCGCCGGGCTTCACCGTGAATGTTTTCAGCGGCTGACCGTCCACATAACACGGGTTCAATGCCGTATCCAGGCAGGTGACGTGCAGCGTTTCGTCTTCCAGCGTCAGGTTGGCATGTTCGCGTGAAATGCGCAGATCCCACGGCGCCGCCCAGCCCTTGCGCGGAGAACGTCCCAGGCGGACCACCTGCCCAGCCGGAAGCGGCCGGCGCCACCGCTGACCAGGCTCCGGCCCTATCGCAACAAGTTCAACCACGCGGGCACCTTGGGGCTAGTGGTTGATCGTAATGGAACATGGGGTGTACAACGCTACCTGTGAATCCCGGTCAACTGTAACGACCACCCGCATTGTAATACGAACGGGGGGCTGCTGTGCAGGCGCCGGTGCTTCGTGAAATCTGAAACGCACTTACCCGAATTCAATTGGTAACTGCAATGGAACTTGATGTGCTTGTCGTGGCGCCCCATCCGGATGACGCCGAACTTGGTATGGGCGGAGCTATCTGCAAATTCATCCGCGAAGGGGTGAAGGTGGGCGTGCTCGATCTGACCAGCGGCGAACCAACGCCCCACGGTTCACCGGAAATCCGCACGGCCGAAACCGATGCGGCTACCCGCGTTCTTCAGTTGCCGTGGCGGGAAAATCTGGGCCTGCCTAATCGTAGCTTACAACCCACGCTTGAAGCGCGCCGCAAGCTGGCCGAAGTGTTCCGGCGCGTGCGGCCGCGGTGGATCTTCGCCCCCTACTGGGTGGACGCACATCCCGACCATACAGCCGCCACGCAGTTGATTGAAGAAGCCCGCTTCTGGTCCAAACTCTCGAAGACCGATATGGCGGGCGAGCGGTATCATCCCGAACGCATCTACAACTATTACTGCGTGCACCTGAAGATGGCGCCGCAACCGGCATTCGTGCTCGATATCAGCGACGAGTGGGAAACCAAACGTCAGGCCATCGAATGTTACACCAGCCAGTTCATCACCGGCCGCCCCACGTCGCCCGGATTTGTCGATCAACTACGTGACGAAGCCGCTTACTGGGGCAAAACCATTGGCGCCAGATACGGCGAACCATTCACCTGCCGCGAACCCATCGCACTCAAGAGCATGCGGGAATTGTTCTGATACGCCGCACGATTCAGCCCCTGTCACAGACGCGACGTTCCCGTTGACGACGGGAAGGTGTCGCGGGGTGTCGCAACTTGCAGCAGCGCGGCGATGTCGTTCTGGATACGGCGGTAAACCTGAAACGCTACGCCGAATCCTAAAACGCCCAGCAGGCTCAGCACTACCAGCGTGATGGTCCGTATCATTTTGGTATCTGTTTCCGGCGCTGCAACTTCCAGCAGCACCGACGAAAGCACGCCGATCGCCGGCACCACACCCGCGGCCAGCAGGAATAAACCAGCCTGCCTGCTCAAACGCAACAGCGCCGGCTCGTCCGATTCCGCAGCCAGATTCTTCCGCAGCAAGGCAGGGTAGCACACCCGGAGCGACAGGAAAGAAATGAAGAAAAACGGATACGTCGCCGCCACTAGCCCGCATAACGCCAGCGACAGGAAGAAGTGTATGTACTGCGATTGGTCAAACTGACCGACCAGATAATGCATGCTGACCGGATAGGCTAAAGCGGCAAGCAGCCATTCCACAACCCCGATGATGGCGGCATAGCTGCCAAGCTTCAGCGCCGTCGCACGCGTCGCCGCGAGCTCCTCTTCATTAAGCAGAGATTCCTCGACGTCGCGGTCAATATTGCGGGCGACACCCTGCACGATGTAGCCCAGAATGGCAACGCCCACGGGGAAGGCGACGCTGTTGATGACTAGTTGAATCCCAAAGAAGGCTTCGGTCACGTGTTCGCCCTGCTCACGCAACTGCTCGATGATGGCATTCTTGTTGTAAAACCAGTTGAAGACACCCGCTAACGCGTTCGGCCCCAGCGCGGCAAGCACCACGGTCAGCACCGGCCAGCGCCGCACCAGCAATCGCCAGCCGCTGACCGGACGCCGCAACAGCCGCAAAGCTTCTGGCTGCATACACAGTTCCAGATCGCGCGCCATCTCTTCGCCCGTGGGATAGCGGTCTGCCGGATCGGGCGAAAGGCACCTTGCCAGCACAAGCCGCAACTGCCCCGCAAGATCATCCACTGCCACATTGCGGTTCACCTGAAGCGCCTCAGCACGCGAAGCGTGCATGCGTTGCAACAGATTGGTCCACGAGCCGCCCGGCGCCACATCGCGGTAAGGACGCACGCCTTCAAGCAGTTCCCACAACATCATCGCCAGCGAGTACAGGTCCGCCCGCGCACCGAGGTCAGCCGGTTTTCGCGGATGCGACGGGTTACAGGCCTCAAGCTGTTCCGGCGCCATGTACGCCAGACTGCCGCCAAAGTGCGAAGCCGGATCGTCTCCTTCTACCTCGGAACTGAAGCTAATGTTGAAGTCAGCCAGTTTCGGCGAACCGTCCGGCGTAAGCAGCACGTTCGCAGGTTTCACATCGCGGTGAAGCGAACCTTTTTCATACGCATAATGCAACGCCCGCGCGAGTTGTGCTCCCAGACGGCAAACGACTTCCGGCCACGGCGTACGTTCCAGCCGTCTGCGTGATGCAGGATCGGCAGAGAGCGTCTGGCCGGTGCGTTCCAGTTCCGCATCAATGCACTGAAACAGCAACAACCCAAATCGATCTTCCACCGCCGTCTGCTTCACACGCCGCACGACGTTCTGCAACGTGCCGCCCGCCACGTACTGCATATACAGCAGCCGTACACCGCGGTCGGCGGCCGTGCGTGTGTCGTACACGCGGACGATATTCGGATGATCAAACTGCGCCAGCGTCTGCGGTTCGGTGCCAACGTCTTTAGAAACCTTCAATGCCACCAGCCGCTGCATCGAACGCTGGCGGGCTAGGTAGACACTGGCGAAGGAGCCTTTGCCAAGCTGCAACAGCAGGTCAAAGTCATCCACCGTTTCGCCCGGCTGCAGTTCAACCGGACCCTGACGGGCGGCTTTGAAAGATTCTTCCGCGTCCGGAGCATCCAGCCCCATCAGCCGCCGGAGTCTGGATTCGTGTTGAGGGAACCGCTCGAAGTACTCCGCCGGTTCAACCGTCTGACCGCCCGCTTTACGGATATGAAATTCTTCGTAGATCAGATCAGTGGGCAACTGGTCATCGACCAATAATTCCGGGTACTCGGCCGCGTAGTCTTCCAGGCGTCGCAGCGTCACGTCGTGCTGCAGGCGGTATTCCAGGTCAACCTTGATGAGTTCAATCAAGGTCAACCGTCGCAGTTCGCTCGCTTCATCAGGAGGAAGATGATGCCGTAAGTCGGGCGGCATGCCTGAAGCCTCCCACTTCTCGAGAAAAGTCTCGATGTGGGCGGCCAAGGCGCCCCAGCTTTCCGTTGCATCGTTGTGTTCCCCGGTCATGCCATCATCATACACCAACGGGCAGAACTTACGCTTGCGCATGGCAGCTTAAATTTGCGAAGCAACGGCGTGGTTCATATCGGGTTGCAGCAGCCGCTGGTTGGCGGCCAGTTCCTTCGCACGCAGGCCGATCACGGCGCCGGCGAAAAAGTAAATCACCGAATTGTCCAGCGGCGTGAAAGTGATTTCATGCCCGACCATCTGAAAGAACGCCATCGCCAGGATCGCCAGCATCAGCAACCCCTGATGAGCCACCCACGGCGGCGCCCGCTCGTGCCGTACGATCCGGACCGAAGCATGCACCCAGGCGGCAAGCAACGCCAGGAACAGAACCAGACCGATCAGCCCGGTTTCGGTCAGCACCGCCAGGAACGTGCTGTGGTGCACATAAGGACGGATCGCTTCCAGATGCATGTCGGTGCTGCGATCGCTCAGGAATGGCAACTTCTCGCGGGCGAACTGGCCGAAGCCATAGCCCAGCAGCGGCTTCTCCTGAAACATCTTCCACGACACATACGCAAAGCTTCCCCGCATACTTACTGACTTGCGGGTGTTCTGCACCGTGCCCTCACGCTGCAAACCAAGAATCGCGTCAAACTTCGAGACGCCCGCCAGCACGCCACAGAGAATCATGCCGCCGATCACCGCCATCCGCACGCGCCCCTTCAGCGTGACGCAGAGGATGACCATCAGTCCGCAGGCAGTTCCCACCCAGACCGAACGTGTTTTGGAAAGATAAACCGATGCCAGAAACAGCGGTGTCACACCTGCCGCCACCCACCACCAAAGTCCTTGCAGGCGTGTCCGCAACAGCCACAGGCAGAACAGACAGGTTGAAAGATAAACGCCGTAACTGACAGACTGCAGCATCGGCCCGCGGGCGCGGCTGAAGTGCAGGCCGATCTCCGGATTAGAAATATACTTCGGAAACACCAGCCACCATTGCTGGCTGACTTCCGCCACGCCGGTTACCGCCAGATAGAAGCCGAATATGGCGAAGCCCACCAGCACCCGGGTAAAAGCTTTCTCGTTGTGCACCGATTGCCGGGCGATAAAGTACAACGCCAGCGGCATTAGATAGCCGTTAATCAGATGCTGAACGATGGGCGTTTCGTCCGGGCCGGTCTGCGTGTAATCATGCGTAAACGTGCTGATCCCCAACCAGGCAATAAACGCCAGCAGGATATAGTCCGCCGCAATCAGCGGCTTGGGCTCCATCAACCGCAGCCGCCACTGCACAATCGCAACGCCCACCAGCGCGACAAACACCGCACGGTCAATCGTCACCGACAGCCCGACTTCCGCCGAGAAGAAGAACGGTCCGAAGCAGCAGGCCGTCACCATATACACCAGGCAGCCCAGCAGCACCGAACCACGCAACGCGTAGAAGGTTCCCCAGGCAAGCCCGGCCAGGCAGAATATAACAATAATGGCGATCATAAGATTCAGGCAGCGTCTGGCTTTGGGCAGTGTTCAACCGTTGTGCATCAAACCGCGCGGTGGTCGTTCCGCCGCGCGATGGCGTCTCTTAAAGATAGGACACTGTGTTGCGCTGCGGCGGCAGGCGGCGCCGCTTGACCTCCTGCGGAACCGTCAGCACGCTGTTCCCACGGATTGACGCCCGTTTCCGTTGCACCAGCCGATGCAACCGGCGCATCCGTTGCAGGTCCACCATTGGTTGGCGGTGGTACGCTGAGCACCAGGAAACCAAGTCCCACGATCAGCCCGCCAAAGATGCCAATGCCGAACGTCACCTTGCGGCCGATCCCGGCCGGATTCGCCCCGGTCACGGGTTCGTCAACAAACGTGATGATGCTGCTTGTCCGCGCGGCTTCCTGCGACGCTTGCGCGGTGCTGAGCTTCTGCTGGGCGTTCTGCAAGTTCACCTCGCGGCGTTTAACTTCCGACGCCAGGTTGCCGTAGGTCGCCCGCAGATTCGCCAGCGTTGTCATCCTGGCAACCACCTTCGCGTGCTGCTGCCCGACGGTCTGCACACGCGTCTGTCCGACTTCAATATCCGCGAACAGTCCCTGAATAGAACCGGGAAGCTCTAACATCAGTTGCCGGCGGATCTGTTTTTCTTCTTCAATGGCAGCGGTCACCTTGGGATGCACCGAGGTGCGTTCCGCCTGCAGATTCGCCGTTTTCAGCTGCGCGGCGGTGAGGCCGTCTTTCAGCTGTTTGAGCACCGGCAGTGACTCAAGCATGTCACTGGGAACGGCGACCAGTCGCTCTGGCTGCTGCCGGGCTTCCAGCAGCATTTCCAGCAGCCGCGTGCGTGCGTGCTGCTCGGTGCGTGCTTTGCGTAATTCGTTATCCAGTTCAATCAACGTCTGCCTCAGGTTGCTGTCGCCGGCGGCGGATTCGTTCAAAATGCGAAGTTCACCCAGGTCGCTGCCGACTTCGCGCTCCACAGCCGCCAGCTTCATGGTGGCCTGTTTCAGATCTTTCTCCGCCAGTTGCACAGACCGCGAAAGCTCTTTGACCATGCTTTCGGACTTTGCCATCCGCAGCAGCCTCAGTTGTTCATCCAGATGCTTGCACAGAGAACGCGTGAGTTCCAGCGTGCGTTCTTTGCCCTCTGACTGCACCTGAAGATAGAACAGTTCCGTCTTACCAAATTCAGCGCCGTTGGGCGGTTTGACTTTGATCTGGCTGCGAGCCGATTCAATGTCCTCGGCCGCGGGGAATTTAGACAGCCGCGTGGTCAACGCTGGCGGTCCCGTCTCCTCAAGCGCGGGGCTGATGACGGCGTCACTCATGAGCACGGCGGCGACGGTCTCTTGCGCTGAACGCATGCTTTCAACATCTTTGAATTCGCCGTCAGCCGTTAGATTGCCGATGGCTTCTTCGCGGACGACGATGGCCTGCGTCGCCTCCCAGGTCTTCGTGCTAAATAACGTATACGCCGCCACACCGGCGCCGATCAGCAGCGCGGGCACGATCCATCGCAGCGGATACTTCCGCATGGCGGCAAGATAGTAGGTGATGTGTGGATTGATCGAAGATGACTGACTCATGGCGGCCTTTCTGAAGAGATGCATGCCGGAACCTGCCAGAAGCAAAAGCAACCGCCGCGCCCGTCTGTTGCTCAGCGGCTGTATGGAACTGCCCTTCCCTATGCGTAACGCCCTGCCCTGCAAGCCTTTAGAAAAACGTCGCAAGTTAATTTGCAGAAGGCGGATCCGCATTCACCGGGTGACAGATGTTGACACAATGCAACACGTCTCGATTGCCGCGATGAAGAAAAGCCACGCGTTGCGTGAAAACCACACGCCGTTTCGTTTGCAAACGCGCCGCAGTAACGAAAGCTTCTAAGTGGCTTTGTTTTCTAAGCTGCGTTTTGCGCAAAAAATGTTACGGCGACCGGGAACGGCATCTTCATGCACATTCAGAAAATTGATTCGATCAACCAGGTGGAACAGATCGCAGACGCCTGGGATGCGCTGGCTACCTCGCCGTTTCTACAACGTGGCTGGCTGTTGAACTGGTGGGAAGCCTACCGCAGCGGTTGCGAGCTGTTTCTGCTTACGGCCAATGACGAGAACGGCCAGATCACGGGCATCGCCCCTCTGGTGCGGCAGCACAGTGCGTCGCGCGGCCAGGTGCTGCGGCTGCTGGGTTCGGGCGAAGTGTGTTCGGACTATATGGATATTATGTGTCGCAACGAACATGCCGAAGCGGTCACCACCGCCATGGCCCGCTGGCTTGTCGACAACGCACCGCGATGGGACCTGCTGCACTTAGACGGTGTTTCCACCGGCGCCCGCAACGCGCCGATGTTGATCGCCGCTTTAGGCGAAGATGGCGTCAGCGTACAACGCGAAGACGATCTCAACTGCTGGCGGATCGCCCTACCGCAAAGCTGGGACGAATACCTGGCTTCGATGTCGAAGTCGCACCGCAAACAACTTCGCCGCGTGCAGCGTCGCGCGCTGGATAGCGGACGCGCCGTATTGCATACCGCCACCACGCAGCAGGAGCTGGACCGCGGATTCGAGATCCTGATCGACTTACATCAACGCCGCCGAAACAGCCTGGGCGAACCGGGCTGCTTTGCCAGCGAGCCTTTCGCCGCATTCCTCCCGGCAGCTGCCAAAGCGTTGCTTAAACAGAACGCGGTTGAACTGCACTGGGTAACGCTGGAGGACAAGCCGCTGGCGGCGGAGATTCATCTTAAAGATGCGGATACTGCGTTCGCTTATCAGGCCGGTATCGACCCGGATCTGATGGATGAAGAACCCGGCCGCGTGATCATGGTGGCCACGATCCGCCGCGCTATCGAGCAAGGCTATAAGACGTTCGATTTCCTCCGCGGCGACGAACCTTACAAGGCGCACTGGCGGGCCGAACCACAAACCACCGTGCAGTGGCGTGCGATCTCACCCGGCGCCACTTCGGCAATGCGCGCTGGCGTGTGGATGGCCGGTGACCGCATCAAAAGCATGCTGAAAACGGGCCTTTCGCTCACAGGGATGAAGTAGATCCAATGACGATGCCCGCCTGGAAACAAGCCCTCACGGGCTGCTATTACTACACCACGCTGCCCTACCGCAGGTGGCGGAACTATCAGTATGCGCGGGCCGGCAACGCGCCGGTCTCCATCCTGTTTTATCATCGCATCGCGGATGAGTATCCCAATGCCTGGACGATGCCCACGGAAATGTTCCGGCGGCAGGTGGAATGGCTGGAAGCGAATTTTGACATCATCAGCCTGGCCGAAGCGCAGAAGCGGCTGACGTCTGGCTTCAACGACCGGCCTGCGGCGTGCATCACGTTTGACGATGGTTACGCCGAGAACTGCGCTGAAGCGCTGCCGCTGCTGATCCGCAAAAACCTGCCCGCGACTTACTTCGTGACAACAGGCAACGTGCTCAGCCGCGAGCCGTTTCCGCACGATGTAAAAGCCGGCCGCCCGTTGGAACCCAATACCATCGAGCAACTTCGGGCCCTCGCAGCAGCGGGCGTTGAAATCGGCGCCCATACACGCACGCACCCGGACCTTGGGAAGGTCACTTGCGAACACGAGCTTTTCGATGAAACGATCGCTGCCGCCCGCGACCTTGAAAACGTCTGCGGCTGCGATATCCGTTACTTCGCCTTCCCCTTCGGATTGAAGCAGAATCTGAATGACCGGGCGATCAAGCTATTGCGCGATAACGGTTTCGACGGCTTCTGCAGCGCTTATGGCGGTTACAACTTTCCCGGCGATTTCGCGCAGGCGGACCAGAACGCCTTTCATTTGCAGCGGATTCACGCAGACGTTGAATTCATCCGCCTAAAAAACTGGCTGACCGGCGATCCGCGGAAATTCAATCTGCCGCGTTATCAACCCGGTGAAATTGCCAGCCCGGCAGAAAATCCGGCGGTGCAAGTGCCATGACAGAGTCTGACACTACCGCAGAATGCAACCCGCCGCCGCTGCCCGCAGATTCTCTCGCCGCGGGCGTCGCCGTCATGTTAAGCATGACGGTCATACAGCGGGTGGTCGGCTTTTCGCGCAGTATTCTCTTCTGCCGCGTCTTAAGCGATGAACAGCTCGGCATGTGGTCGCTTGCCTTCAGCTTCCTGCTGATGGCGGCGCCGCTGGCGGTGCTCGGTCTGCCAGGTTCGTTTGGCCGTTACGTGGAATACTATCATCAGCGTGGCCAGTTACGGTCATTTTTGTGGCGAACGGCAGTCGTATCCGCAGTGCTCGGCATGTTGTGCGCCGTACTGGCGGCGTGTGGCGGAGAGTGGATGTCGTGGCTGATTTTCAAGGACGCTTCACAGACGCAGTTGACGCAGCTACTGGCCGCAGCCTTGATCTCGGTGATTGCGTTCAACTTTCTGAATGAACTACTTACCGCCTTGCGGCAGGCGCGGGCTTCGGCCGTGATTCAGTTCACGCACAGTCTTTTATTCGCCCTGGTTGGTGTCGGCCTAACAGCCTTTGCCGGCTGGGGAGTGTCAGCCCTTGTCATTGCCTACCTGGTCGGATGCGTGGTCGCCGGGGCGGGAGCCATCTTTGTGCTGGCACGTACGCTCAAACATCTTCCGGCAGATATGACAGCGTTGCCGCATCGCACGCTGTGGGGCAAACTGCTGCCCTTCGCGGGCTGGATCTGGGTGATTAATCTGCTGGCCAATCTGTTCGATGCCGCGGACCGCTACATGATTCTGCACTTCGGCCCGTTTACTGCCACGCAGGCTCAGGGGCTTGTGGGGCAGTATCACAGCAGCCGGGTCACGCCGCTGCTGCTGTCGTCTGTCGCGGCGTTGCTGGCAAGCATCGTGGTGCCTTATCTAAGTCACGACTGGGAAGCGGGCCGCCGGCTGCTGGTTTCGCGGAAATTACGGCTGGCGGTAAAGCTGACGTCGATCAGCTTCACGGCGGGCGGCGCTGTGCTACTGCTGGCTTCGCCGCTGCTGTTCGACTGGGCTTTGCAAGGCAAATACAGCGATGGACTGGCGGTGCTGCCGGTGACGATGGCCTACTGCGTGTGGCTTGGTCTGGCCACGGTCGCACAAACCTACCTGTGGTGCGCCGAGAAGGCGCGGCTGGGCGGCCTCGCGCTGGCGGCGGGCCTTGTGGCGAACATTATCTGCAACGCGTTACTGCTGCCCTGGCTGGGCCTGATGGGCGCAGTTGTGGCCACGGCCGTGGCGAACCTTGTTTCGCTGACCTTAATTCTGCTGCTGAATTACCGCAGCGGCATGAAGCTGGATGCAGGCATCTGGGTGGCGGTCGCCATCCCGGCGTCGCTCGCATTCGGCGCCTTGCCCGGTCTGGCCTTTGCGGTGGCGACGTTGCTATTCGCCCTCAATCACCGCTGGCTGATGAGCCGGGGCGAACGTCGCGAAATCGCATCCGTGATTGAGATGACCTGGCAGAAACTACAAACGATCACAAGCCGCTTCGGCATGGCAAAAGAAAACGCCGCCTGACACGGTCAAACTATTTACGAAAAGCTGGAAGAGACCAGATGCCATTCAAACCATCTACGCCACAGCCACTTGCAGACCGCGGACCGCTACGGGTGCTGTTTGTCATTACCAGCATGCCCGTCGGCGGCGCCGAAACACTGCTGGTGAACCTCATCGCGGGATTAGATCGCGAGCGGTTCGAACCGCATCTTTGCTGCATGAAAGAGCCAGGGCCGCTGGGCGAAGAACTGCAGGCGAAGATCCCCGTCTATCATCATCAACTGGCCGGCAAGTACGACTTTGCGGTGCTCGGACGTTTGACCCGGCTGATGAAAGAGCAGCGTATCGATGCGGTCGTCACCGTGGGCGCCGGCGACAAGATGTTCTGGGGCCGGCTGGCGGCGTGGCGCGCCGGCGTGCCTGTGGTGCTGTCGGCGCTGCATTCAACGGGTTGGCCCGATGGCGTTGGCCGGCTGAACCGGCTGCTGACGCCGATTACCGATGGCTTTATCGGTGTTGCGTCCGAACACGGCCGGCACCTGTGCGAAAACGAACGGTTCCCCGCGTCGAAGGTGCACGTCATCCCCAACGGCGTCGATGTCGATCGTTTCCGCCCGCAACCAGACGCCGGCGCCGCCATCCGGCAGGAGCTTGGCATACCAACGGACGCGCCTGTCTGTGGCATCGTCGCCGCGCTGCGACCTGAAAAGAATCATCTCCTTTTCCTCCGCGCCGCAGCGCTGGTGAAGCACGATCTGCCCGCAGCGCATTTTGTCATCACTGGTGAAGGACCAGAAAGGGAGAAGATCGAAGCGGCCCTCCGCGGCAATCCACTGGAAAACTGCGTTCATATGACCGGCAACCGCAGCGATATCCCGCAGATGCTGGCCGCCTTCGACCTGTTCGCACTTACCTCGCGGAACGAGGCCAATCCGGTCTCGATCCTGGAAGCCATGGCCACGGGCCTGCCAGTAGTTTCCACCCGTGTCGGGTCGGTGGCTGAAACGGTGGATCACGGTGTAACGGGTTATCTGGCTCCTGCGGGTCATGCCGATGAACTTGCCGCTCGCTGGTTCAAGGTGCTTTCAAACCTGGATGAAGGCAAACGCATGGGGCAACTGGGCCGGCAGGTCGTAGTGGATGGCTGGTCGCTGGCAGCAATGGTGCGCGGCTACGAGGAACTGATTACAAGCGTGTATCAGCAGAAGTCTGCTGGCGGTTCGCGTCCCCTGAAAACAGGATCAGAACCACAGCCTGAACGGGCCGAAGTGAAAACGCCCTCGCATGGCTAAAACGCGGGCCTGCAAAACGCAACCTATGTTTGGGTGTATGCCCAGCTTTGCGCTAGAGATTGAGATGTAACCATGCCTTTGAAACAAATCAGCCTGTTCGGAATCAACATCCACGTTGCACGGATGGGTGACGCGGTTGACGAAGTTTACGCGTGGATTGAAGCAGACGACGGCGTTTGCCGTTACGTTGTCACGCCGAATGTGGATCACGCCGTGATGTTTCAACATCACGCCAACATGCAGCGCGCCTACGCCGGCGCCAGCCTGGTGCTGGCCGATGGTCAGCCTGTGGTGACAGCCTCGCGCTGGTTGAAGAAGCCTCTGCCAGAACGCGTCACCGGCGCTGATCTTACGCCCGCCATCTTCGCCGCCGCAGAGCAAAAGCTGGACGGCCCGTTGCGCGTCTTTCTGCTTGGAGCCGCTGACGGAGTCGGCGCCAAGGCGGCTGAGAATATTAAGGCGAAGTATCCCGGCGTGGAAATCGTGGGCGTATACAGCCCGCCGATGGGCTTTGAACGCAACGAAGACGAGAACGATCGCATTCTCGCCATGATCGCCGATGCAGAGCCGCATGTGCTGGTGGTCGGTCTGGGCGCCCCGAAGCAGGAAATCTGGGTGCACCGTCATCGCGACCGCCTGCATTGCAACGCCGCATTATGCGTTGGCGCCACCATCGACTTCCTTGCCGGCGCCTTTCCGCGAGCTCCAGAGTGGATGCAGAAGTCGGGCCTCGAGTGGTTCTACCGCATGTGCAGCGATCCAGGGCGTCTGGTAAAACGGTACGCATGGGACGCATGGGTGCTGCCACAACTGTTCTGGCGTGAATGGTGGTACGGCGGCACACCGCTGGTGGAAACCGCCCCTGCAAAAGGCCTCAAGAAGCCGGCGCCTCGCGAAGAAGAAGACGAGGTTCACGAGCCGAAGATGGTCGGCCCTAAACATTAACCTCGCAGGTCAATCGCCAGGATAACGGCCGTCAGGATGAGCACGCATCGTCAACTGTTACAGGCCGTAACCGACAATCTGACAGACCTCTCCCGGCAACTCATCTTCGCCGATTATGTTGAAGAACATGGCGACGCAACGCTCGCGCAATACGTGCGTATGCATGTGGAGCTATGGCAGTTATCGCGGGCGCCTGATGATGCAGGGCAGTACAAACGCAAGACGCATCTCCTACGCAAGGCCGCATGGTTTCTGCGTCAGAATCCATCCTGCTGGCAGTGGGACAACGTGCTGGCGGTGGAGAAACTGCCCGCCCGCAAACGTTCCATCTGGAACAAACGAAGCACAGCTGACGCCAGTGTCATTCAACAGCTGGAAGAGACATTGCAACAGGAACTGCCGGTCGGTTTTCGCACCTGGCTGGTGAAGGTCGCCAACGGTCAGCCACAAAGTAAACGTAAAGGAACACTTTATAGCGCAGAACGGATTCTTGATGAATTAGAGAAGGACCCGGCGTATCTACATAGCGCAACATCGCCGTGTGAGTTGCAGTGGAGTGACCTGCGGATTCTGGGGGATCAGTGGATTTTGGATCGCGGCGAATCGTCGCTTGATGAGGTCGAGAGCCTGGCAACGCGTTTGCCCGCAGGGAATGCGGTTTGCCCCGGCTATCTGCGTATCGGCGAGTTCTTTCAGAGTTTCTACTGCCTGATTCTCAGCGGTGACCTCCGCGGCGCCGTCTGGCACACAGGGTCCGACGGCAGCGAAGGGCTTTACTTTGACATAAGCAACGTGCGTTCAGCCTCGAACGTCAGAAATAGACGGCCGCTTGATACGGTGAGCTGCCTGAAATCCATTGCCACCGAACCAGCGTTTTTCCGATTCTGATTCTGGCGGCTCAAGAATCTGTGAATTACCAGTCAACCCCGTAGGTCAGGCGCCTGCCTGACGATTGTTGAAGTGGAAACCGTTTCATCGTCAGGCAGGCGCCTGACCTACGGCTCTAATGCGATCGCATTTATGTCACCAGGCCTTTCGTCACCAGCATAAACACGTCTTCCAGCGTGGGTTCTTTTTCGCCGAAGCTGCTCATGCCGACGCCCTGTTCGATCAGCGTTTTTAATAGCTGTGACACATCCTCGTCATTGCATTCCAGCTCCAGCGTGGCTTTGCTGTTGTCGACCTGCACGTCGCGCAGATGGGGTGAACTGCGGATGACGGAAAGACCGACGTCCATGCCTTTGACGAATTTCACTTCAATAATGCGGTTGCCGCGGATGCGGCGGTAGACGTCGTCGATGGGGCCGTGCATGAGAAGTTGGCCACGTTCGATGATGCCAATTGATGTGCAGCAGTCGGCCAGTTCCGTCAGGATGTGGCTGGAGATGAGAATCGTCTTGCCCATCCGCCGCAGTTCTTTGAGCAGCGCTTTGACTTCGACCCGGGCACGTGGATCGAGGCCGGAGGCGGGCTCGTCCAGGATCAGCACGGGCGGGTCGTGGACGAGGGTTTTGGCCAGACATAGCCGCTGCTTCATACCGCGTGATAGGCCGTTGACGAAGTCATCGCGTTTGAAGCCCAGGTCCAGCAGATCCAGCACATCCGTGATGACGCGTTTCCGCTTGCTGCGGCCGATGCCATAGGCGACCGCGAAGAAATCGAGAAACTCCCACACCTTCATGCCGTCGTAAACGCCAAAACTATCAGGCATGTAGCCGACGCTGCGGCGGACGTTCATCGGGTCCTGCGTCACGCTGTATCCGTTGACGATGCCCTCGCCACGGCTGGCTTTGAGGAGTGTCGCCAGGAAGCGGATGCTGGTGCTTTTGCCGGCGCCATTGGGACCGATGAAGCCGAACATGTCGCCTTCGCCGATCTTCAGATTCAACCGCTCAACGGCTGTGAAGTCGCCGTAGTCTTTGCCGAAGTCAATCAGTTCAATCATGGAGCCAGTTTCAAGGGAGAAGTCTGTCGGTAAGCCAGCTTATTATCGCAATCGTAATTTGCCGCGTATAGGCGTCGTTACTGGCTAGGAAGTTTTTCGATCCATGTGTCAATTTGAAAGAGCATAGGATCTTCGAATACATTGTGGACAAGCGCTTCAACTTTAATTAAGTAGTTCGCGCCCTCACGTCTCAGAAAAGTCATATTCAGATCGCTTACATCCTGGTGCTCGCCAGTATAAAGCGTGAAATAGACTTCGCCTGTCAAAGGGTCGAAGGAGTCTTTCAAGTTGAGGTTGACACCTACGAGGTCGTCCGCGTCCTTAAGGGGAATCGGATCTCCCTCCGAGTAAAATCGCACGCCGTCCCAGAGCAGTGACTTAACCTCTTCGTCCTCACCTTCGATTGGAGCGGAAGCCTTAATCTGAAAGTCCCATCCAGGCGCATCGTCCGTCTCGGCATAGCCGCCATCCGACAAGAACCGGAAAGTCGCTTTATGGACGGGGAAGATGCAGCCGCCTAGTTGTATCTGGCCCTTCTGAGTCATCGCGATTCTTTCGTGTGTTGCGGCTCGGACCCCTTACAACAGTAGTGTGAAGGGCACGCTAAAAAGGTTCACTTTCACCACCAACCTCCCGTTATTCCTGCCACGGCATCGCGCTGGCCTGCAAGATAGCCTTCTGCACCGCATAGTCATGATCGTAGCTGTACACCGGGTCTTCTTCATGACGGACGATGCGGGCCAGTGCGGCAGCATCGGCCACGTAACGCGGGAACTTAGGATAGGTGATCTTCTGGTAGCCCTTGCGGTACTTGCCGCGTGGTTGCGAAAGCGCGGCGTTTGCGCTGGGGTTATCCAGCGGCTGAATGTGGAACGTGCCTTCGTCGCCCACCAGCGTAAAGTGCCGCCGGGCGAAGCCTTCCACTTCGTTCACGCTGCTACGGATCGTGGCGGTGGCGTGCGGATATTCAAACACGGCCAGCATATTGTCTTGCAGCGTATCTTTTTCCTGCGACGAATGACGCGGGAATGCGTGCACCTTCTCCGGGGCGCCCAGCACACCGACGACCAGGTCAATCAGGTGACAACCCAGTTCAAACATGGACCCGCCGCTGAACTGCGAGAGTTGCTGCCGGGTGGCGGTGTTCACCTTTTTGCTCATGACCGTATGCACTTCAAACGGTCTGCCCAGCCAGCCTTGCTTCAACCAGTCGCGAAGCATCAGCACCGCCGGGTTGTAGCGGTACATATAACCAAGCTGCACCGCCAGATGCTTCTTCGCCGCCTCATCAAGCAATTGTTTGAATTTGGGCAGCGACTGCCCCGCCGGTTTATCCAGGTGGATATGCATGCCTGCCTCGATACACATTTCCGCGTACTTCAGCAGGTCTTCGACACGCGTTTCGACCCCGACAACTTGCAGGCCCGGTATCGCCAGTAGTTGCTGCGGCGTGAACCACTTCAGATCTTTGTAGAGTGAAGACTTTTGTGCAGCCGCGCGAAGCCGGGCGTCTGGTTCAGCGATACCTACGACTTCGTAGTCAGCGCTGTTACGGTAAACTGCCATCTTATTCGCATGCGCGTGCCCGGTTCCGATCTGCGCGTATTTGATAGCCACTGGCATTCCTCATGGATGTGAACCTTTTGTTGAAGGCGCCATCATACCATTGTGGTCACCCGTGTTCGTCATGTTGACACCGTGAAACCCTCGATAACTGTCACGTCGATCACGTCAAAGCCGTAGGTCTGGCGCCTGCCTGACGATGAAACGGTATCCACACCAAACAGTCAGCCCTGACCGGCGAACTGAGAACAAACGCCCATGAAATTCACCGTCCAGAGTATGACCATTGACCATTATGACGATGTGTGCGCCATGTGGCGGCAGTGTGAGGGGCTGGGCGAAGTGGAATCGCGTGAAGAAATCGCGGCCTATCTGCAGCGGAATCCGGGGCTAAGTCCCGTGGCAGTTGCCGAAGATGGCGCCGTTGTCGGCGCGGTGCTGGCAGGGCATGATGGGCGCCGCGGCTACCTGGCGCATTTAGGAGTTGCGCCGCGTGCGCGTGGAGAAGGCGTCGCCCGCATGCTGGTTGAATACGCTCTGACGCGTCTTGCTGCGCTGGGGATCGGGCGCTGCAGTGTGCACGTGTATGTCGAGAACCAGGCGGCGGCGGAATACTGGTTGCATGCCGGTTGGCGCCGCCGCGATGATCTACACGTTTTCGCGATCGATATGTAACGCGAAGACGAAACGCTTTGCCTAGCGTTTTTCCGTTTCGCTAGGCGCCTGGGCCTGTGTTGCAGCAGGTGTGGAGGTTGTGGCGCTGCTGGCGGATGGAGTGGCTGCCGACATCTGGGCGACCACATCGTCGGTAATTTCTACGTTGGGCAGGTGCGTGAAGATCACGTTCTCATTGCGTGTGACCACAATGCCCATGCCTTTTTCACGCGCTGCTTTCTCCGCGTGCGGCTTTGTCGAGGCGCGAAAGCGGTTGATCACATCGCTGCGATGCTGGGTCAGTTCTTTAGTGACTTTGACGCGGGCGTTCTGCATCTGCACGTTCGCCTGCTGCGCCATCTGGATCAACTGTTTTTTCTGTTCGTCGGTGGCGTCTTTGCCAATTTCCTGCTGCTTGGCGTCTACCTGCTGTTGCAGCGATTTCTCCAGCGCCATCAGCTGCTTGTTCAGCATGTTCTCGCGGGCTTTTATCTCCTCGGCCATCTTCACGTCCTGGCCCAGCCGTGCCGCGACTTCGTCGAGATCGATAATCGCCACACCCGAATTTGTGGGCGCCGTAGCAACCGGGGCGGCTGGTTTATCGCAACCTGCAAACCCGATGGCCGACAACACCAGACCTGTAACAATCAGACGCTGCATCGTTCAAACCCTTTGGCAATGAATCCTGATTTCCCGCCGGTTGTGGCAGGATGTTTCGTTGGTGAACAGCGCGGAAGCGCCGGCTCGTTAAAGCGGGGGAAGATTACGCGTTTTTTCACCCCGTGGCCATAGCAGAAAATCAACCGCGGCGGCGGGCATCCCACCACATGCTGTCGGCGCTGCTGGCGGCCGGTTCGACCGTGACCGGAGTGAACTGCTCGAAGACCCGCGGGCCAGGTTCCTCAGCAGCTTGCAGCGGGTCCACGTATTCGTGCCAGTCGATTTCAAGCGGTTCTGGTGGACGGACAGGTTCTGGCTCCGGCTCTGGTTCAGGTTCGATATACGGCTCTGGTTCAGGTTCGGGAACTTCATCCACCAGGTTCAATTCTTCGACTTCTTCAACGGGCTCCGGCGGCGCGAGGCTGTATTCAGAGTCGTCGTAAACAGGCTCAGGCTCTGGTTCCGGCTCTGGTTCTGGCTCGTGAATCACCAGCGGTTCGTATTCAATAGGTTCGGCAGCCAGCTCCAGCGCCAGGTTGACGTCATCTTCGCTCGCCGGCTGCGGATCAGCCGCGATGATGGGAAGCTCGATCACGGGCTCAAGTTCCAATGAAGGATCACCCGCTGACGCGTCGACGGTTGTTTCGACAACGGGTTCGACCTCTTTCTTCTTTTTCTTTTTCTTCTTCGAAGACAGAACCGGCGCGGTGATGACCCCAGACTCGCCGCGTGAAGGCAGAGTCCGCACTTCGACGCTGATGGACTCGAACATTTCCTTGATGTGTTCGTGACAGGTGAACAGCAGCAGTTGATGGCCTTTGTTGGCAAAGTCCTTCAGCATCTTGCCTGCCAGGCGTGCACGGTCGGTATCGAGGTTCACCAGCACATCATCCAGCACCACGGGCAGCACGGCGCCGCGGCGTGCGTAGGCGGAAACCAGCGCCAGGCGGATGCTGAGGAATACCGCCTCGCGGGTGCCCTGGCTGAGGACTTCCAGCGGCAAGGCGCGGCCGTGTTCATCGTCCACGCGCAGCGCGTTCTCACCGAGCGGGGTCCAGATGCGTTTGTATTTACCGCCGGTTAGCTGGTTGAGATGCTGCGTGGCGGCGCCGAGCGTTTCGGGCTGGCGTTCTTTCTCGTAGATTTCACGGATCGATTCCATCACCACGCCGGTCGCGGCCAGCACCTGCCAGTCGGCAACGGCGCGTTCGAGCTGCTGTTCGACGCAGCCGAGTTCCAGCTTCGCCTGCGCGAGTTGCCGGTCGCCGACCAGCATCTTCATCTCGGCAGTGTATTCGCCACGGCGTTCGTGCAGCGTGGCAAGCTGGCCCTGCGTGTCTTCCAGCTGGCCCATCAGTTCGGTCCAGCGGCGTTCCAGATGGCGGGCGCCCGAACCTTCGAACACGTTGGCGACTTCATCTTCTTCCACCGTGGAGCCAAGCCGTTCGGTAATTTCTGCGCTCAAGCGGTCGCGGGAGACGGCCAGTTTATGAACCTTGCCATGCATCTTGGCAATCTGTTCATAAGCTTCTTCATTCTCGGCGCCGACTTCAGCCAGCATCGCATTGCGGCGGATTTCGAGCGATTCAATACTGCGCGAATAGCGGTGCAGGTCGCGGCGTAAGCCACGCAGCTGTTTTTTGAAATGATCGCGACGGTTGATGTGCTGCTGCTGATCCGCCTGAGCGTCGGTCAACTGCTTCAGTTGCGCGTGCGGATCATCGGTCAGCGGCTTCACGCCAACGTCGTGCATCAACTGGCCGATGCGGCCGGTGACGGTTTGCAGTTCGCGCTGCCGCTGGGCGAGTTCGTCATTGCGGGCGTCGCGCCGTAGACGCATCTGCGCGATGTGCTCGTAGCGTTCAAAAAGCTGCTTGACGTGTTTGGGCGAAAGGGTCGAAGGCAGGTTGTTGCGGCGTAGTGCAATCCGCCACTGCTCTTTGGCGTCGGACAAAGATTCCTTAGCCGTTTCAAGCCGCTCGCCGGCCGCTTTGTGCCGCAGCCAGGCCGCGTCACGACGCGAGTCAACGGGCAGCAGGTCTTCCAGTTTGGCCAGGTCACGCTCTGCATCCGCCAGGCGGTTGTCCAGAGCGCCGCCGCCGGGCGGCAGTTCTTCGTCCAGCGTGGTGCGTTCGTCACGCGCCGATTTAAGCTGGCGCGACAGCAGGTCGAGCTGCCGGTTGCAGTCATCCAGTTCGCGTGCGGTGGCGCGTTCCATCATCATCTTGAAGGCGATCACCACGCCCAGTCCCACGATGCCAATCAGCGCGACCGCCAGGCCGATGCCCACCGACTGAGCCACCGACCACACCATTCCGCCCAGCACCATGACGGCGCCAAGCACGAAAGGAATGCCGAGGGCGGCGAGCTGCCAGAACGGTAGGACCTGTTCCTCCAGCAGTTCGTGGCTTTCCTCTTCCAGTTCGTGCCGGCTGCGCATCATCTTTTCGATGCGTTCTTCCAGATGAATCCGGCGGCGGAACTTCGTGACGCGGTCGCCCGCTTCCTGTAGCGCTTCTTCGAGCGTGCCACGGCCCATTTCGGCAAGATTGGCGTCAAGCTCCAGGCCGATCTCTTCGGCTTCGCGGCGCGTTAGATCGAAATCCTGTTTCGATTGCGAAAGCCGCTGCTGTTCATCGCGGATAGCCCGGGCCGGGTTGCGGAGTGCGCCCAGTGCGTTGCGGCTGATCTCTGGAACGCTGCTGGAAGTGACGCCTTCGCCCAGGCCCAGGTCGCCGCAGGTAGTCTGCAGTTCAACTTCCATCACCGCCACGTCGGCTTCCAGCCGCTCTGCCTGGCTTTGGAGTGAAGCGATCCAGCTGGCGTGTTCATTCAGCGCGTCGATCCGCGAAACATTGGCCCACAGTTGCCGGTTGATGGGCAGTGCAGCGCCTTCTTCGCGTACGGATTCGATCTGCCGCTTGAGGCTAGCGACTTTTTCGCGACGCGTTTCGATCCGCGCGTTGAGGGCTTCCAGCTTTTCGACGCCGCGTTCGGGCATTTCCGGCAACCGTGGGATACCGGCAAGCTGCTCCATACAGTCAGCGCGTTCTTCCCATTTATCGCGGACGGCCTGCGCCATCTCGACGATGCGAACGCGATGCTCGATCACGGCGATCTGCTGCTCGAAACTGGCGACTTCTTCTTCCAGATTCTGCCGTTGCGAAGCCAGCCGCCCCCACCGCTGCCCGCGGGAAGCATGGCCGTCGATCTCGCGGCGGAGTTTATCGTGCCGGTCCAGCAGGTCCACGATCAGCGAACCTTTGCCCTCCTCGGCCATGATGCGTTCACGCGATTGCTGCAATTCGCGGGCAACATCCACCAGGCTGACGCGGTCCAGACCGCTGGTGAGTTTGTAAAGCTGATCGGCTGCCTCTGTCGAATCCAGCGTGCTGAGTTCCTGCAACTCACGCAGGCCCACGGCGAAGACATTGTTGAAGATAGATTCGTCGATGCCCGATGTCAGCGTGCTGACAAAGTGGGCGCCCTGCACGGCGCCGTCGCTGGCGGTGATCGTCAGATCGCCAATGAGCGGATCTTCTTCACGGCCGCCGGAGTGACGCTTCAGAATGTACTTGCCGCCCAGAGCATCGGCGCCGACTTCACCACCGGGTTTGCCGCCGAAAACAGGCGGCAGGTACCGCTCGCGGCGTTCCTCCGGGAAGCCGTACAGCATGCTACGGATGTACTGCATCAGCGTGGTCTTGCCCGCTTCATTGCGGCCGAAGAACACGGTCATGCGGTCGTTGATGTTTTCGACCTGAAGCCCGGTCCAGACGCCGAAGCCATCCACTTGCAGACGGGTGATTTTCATCCTGTCACCTTTGTTGATCCGGTGCGCCAGCCGCATCGTGCGGCCGGTGTGAAGGGGTGAATGTATGGTTGCCGGCGGATGTTGCCGGTTGAGTCTTGCTGACTCGCTTGCTGGTTACTTCGTGGGTTCGCCGCGTAGCAGGTCCACGGCCAAGGCGGCAGCTTCTCGCAGCACGCGTTTCTGATCCTCGCCGTCCACCAGCGCGACCGCTGCAGCGATGGCGCCGTTTGACTGGCTGGCGGGCAGGAAGGGCTCTAAGTCCAGTTCGGCGTCCGGGGCTGTCTGCCGTTGACGGATTTCGCGGAGGAAATCGCCCATGATGGTGTCTTCGTCGTACCACTTGGACGGGAACGACTCTGGCGGTTCGATGTCCAGGCTGACGGTCCAGGCGGCGGGCTGACGATGGCCGAAGTTGGTCCGCAGTGCTTCCAGCATCTGCTGCGCAACGCCGCCGGCGCGGGTCTGCGAACCCATGCGGCTCGAACCGTCAATCCGCCAGCAGAGCATGTGCGAACGGCCTTCCGCCTCGGCCATCATGGCTTCCATGCGTTGCTTCAAGATGCGTTCGATCTGTACGGGCGGCAGTGGTTTTTCCAGCGACAGTCGTTCGTTCTTCCAGCGGACGACGTCGGTAATCACGGGCTTGGTGCGGGCCGTCCCGTGCTGATCCACGTGCGTAAACAGGCAGCCATGCGGCCCTTCTTCCGCCGGGCAACGGCCTTGCGGTGTGCCGGGGTAGTAGGCCAGCACGTCTTTGCCGGTGTTCAGCTTCTTGCGGGTGTGCTGCCCACCTAAGGCCCAGTACTTCACGTCGCTTTGCTTCAGGGCTTCTACCTCGGGCTTGCCGTAGACGCAGGCGATGGAATACAGCAGTTCGTTTTCGCTTTCGAAATCGTCAACGCGGATATCTGCTTCGCCGTTGCAACTCAGGCCCGTGATAGTGGCGACAGGTTCTTCGCCCCGGTAGTGCGTGATCTCTTGCGTAGCAGTGGGCGAAAAAACATGCACGTTGTCGGGCAGTGCGACGGCTGACGGCCAGCGTTCGACCAGGTCCACCGCCCCGCCCGCCCAGTAGATGGCGATATCTTCTTTCCGCAGCCGCTGGAAATGCTCCATCAGAAACGCCACCGCCCGCGGTCCGGCGCCGTCCGGGTGGACGATGTCGCCTGACAGCAGCAGGAAGTCGACCCCTTCCACAATAGCCGCGTCGAACACCTGCTCTGCGGCCAGATAAGGCGCATCGATCAGCAGCGTGTGTAAATGTTCCGGAGCGGACGGAAAGCCGTATAAAGGCTGTTCGAGATGGAAGTCCGATGCGTGTAGAAAGCGGAAATCCAGCATAATCACATCCCTGCGTTAATCGGTATCGAAAGCGGCTTCCAGCCACTCCTCTGCTACTTCATCGCTGCTAGCACGATTCAAACGCGCCACCAGGTAGTGTACCCCACCCCGGAAAATGCTCCTATGCCGATTTTTTTCAGGAGCTGAATTCTCCAATCGCAGCCCTTTCTCCATTACCTAACAGACCTGGGCGCCCTGGCGGCAAACAAGGTAAAACGTAGGGAAACTGCATCTTCTGAAAGGTGAAAACATGCTTCGATATATCCCCGGTTTTGCCGCCAGTTTCATGCTGTTGGGGCTTCTCGCCGCGACTGTTTTTGCGCAACCGGCCGCTGGCGTCACGCCGGGCGGTCCCTCGGGAGAAGACGCGGAAAGCAACGGCGGCGAAGATGCCGCGCCGCTGGCGATGGAAGGCTATTGCGTGGTTTCTCTGGCCAACGGCAAAGGTTGGGTCAAGGGCGACAAAGCGTTTTCAACAACGTACGACGGCAGCGCGTATCTTTTTCGCGGCGCCGGCCAGCTGGATATGTTTAAGGCCAATCCCGGCAAGTACACGCCGGCCTTGGGCGGCCACTGTGTTGTCACCTTTGTGGATATGGCTGGCACGTTAAAGCCGGGCGATATCCGCTTCGCAGCGCGGTACAAGAGCCGCTATTACTTGACGGATAGTCAGGAGCACCTGAAAACTTTCAGCATGAATCCGGCCAAATACGCTGCAGCGGCGGCGATGGCTGAATCGCCAGTTGTACTGGATGGATATTGTGCGGTTTGCATTCACGACCTGCGTAAGTGGGTCAAAGGCAGCGAAGATCATCTGGTGCTTTACGATGGCAAAAAGTATCTGTTCCCGGGTGAGGCGCAGAAAGCAACTTTCCAGCAGGACCCTGCCAAATACGCCCCGGCGATGGGCGGCAACTGTGTGGTGTCTCAACAGAAACTGACCGAACGCACACCCGGCAGCATCTTGCACACAGCGTTTTACAAAAATCGTCTGTTTCTGTTCGCCGGAGCGCAAGAGAGAACCGTGTTTTCTGTGAACCCGAAGAAATTCGCAGATGTGGATCTGGCACTGGAAGGTAACGACCCGGTGGCTGCCGCGATGGGTGCCACTACACCGGGGCTGGCCAGCATTACAACGCTGCACCGGGGCATGCGCTATCAGTTTGCGACCGAAGCCAACCGGGAAAAATTCCTGGCCGATCCCGGTCAGTTTGCCAGATAGAGTTTGAAAATCTGCGGGAAATTCCGTGTTTCTGCGGTCCAGAGGCAGCCTTGGCAGCCTCTAATGGGGTAATGAAGCCACCAACGCCCCACGAGCACCGCCTGGCGGATGCGACCGATAACGAACTGCTGATGCTGCACTGCCGCGGTGAACAGCAGGCACTGGCTGAGATTCTGCACCGGCACGCCGCGATGGTGCTGTGTGTCTGCCGGCGCACCTTGCGGCACGAGCAGGATGCGGAAGACGCGTTTCAAGCCACCTTCCTCATCCTTACCCGCAAAGCAAGCCAGTTGACCACGCTGCATTCATTGGCGGCCTGGTTACACAAAGTCGCGCGGCGGACTGCGGTGCGGGCAGCCAGACGCCGGCAGCAGCAGCGCGTAGAACCATTAGCTGATATGGCGAGCAGCGACCAGCTTCTCGAAGAGATTCACAGTCGCGAGATGCAACGCGTGGTGCATCAGGAACTGGACCGGATTCCGGCCCGTTATCGCGACGCGCTGGTGCTGGCGTATCTGGAAGGTCGCACCCGGCGGCAGACGGCCGAGCAACTCGATTGTTCTGACGCGACCGTTAAAGGACTATTGGCGCGTGGCAAGCGGCATCTACGGCTGCGACTATTAAGACGCGGGGTGGCTCTATCGCTGGCGGCGCCGGTCGTTCTCGCAACCCAGCCCGCGCCGGCGGCCATGCTTGAAACGGTCGCAGAGTCGTGTACCGCGGCCACGATGTCGCAGGGCGCTGGCGCCGGCGCCCTAGGCGCAGGTTGCACTGAAAACGCACTTTACTTAGCCCAGGAGGGAATACGGACGATGACATTCACCACCTTAAAACCGTTTTTGATTACGGCTGCCGCAGTCACGCTGCTGGCAACGCCGCTGCTCGCACCGGGACGGCTGCACTCCGCAGATCAGCCTGACGAATCTAGTGCTGTGCTGACGCTTGCCGCCACTGCCGCCGCGGATGACCTGGCAGTCGCTGAACCTGTCGTTGTGGCGGTCGCGGGTCCGGCTGAAAAGGACAAGCCGCCTAAACCTAAAAAGTTCGATACTGGCGGTTTTGGAATGGAAGGGGCTGGCGGCGGTCTGATGGCGGGACCTGCTGATAAAGAAAAGCCAAAGGGCAAGGAGCACCTCAACATCGCGCCTGTCGACATGAAAGGAACAGGCGCAGAACTCCGTTTCATCGATCTGTCGTTTGATTCTTACGCCGATTTTCTCAAAGATCGCCCCACGCCGGAACAACTGGTTCAGGATCTGCGACTGGAATACGAAGAGCTAAAGACGCGTCGCGATTACCAGAAGTTGCGGGCCGAAGCATTATCGCTGGCTGCAAAAGCAAAGCAGGAACAGGCCGCCGCTTTCAAAGCCGCATCGCTGAAAGGTATCACCCGTGAGAGTCCGTTGCAGACAGAGTCGGAAGCCGTGATGGCCAAGGCGGAACAACTTCTCGCCCGCGCAGAAATGATCGCCATCGAACGCCAGATGCTACAAGTGACGCGACGGCTAGAGCGTGCGGTCAAAGCGGTGAATGACGGGAAACGCAAAGAAAAAGAAAAGGCCAGCAAAGCCTTCGAAGGCCTCGAAGAATTCGGTGAATCTGAGGAGTTCGAGGGAGCAGGCCAGGACTTCCGCATCCGCAAAGACGGCAAGTCCTCAAGGTAAGCGTCCGTGTAGAAGTGACGGCGGCAGCATCTCGGCGCCTGACCTTCTAGGCTAAAAGGAAAAACCGCCACAGGCTTAGTGCTGGTGGCGGTTTTCTTTTTGCTCAGATGCGGTAGCTACCCGCGTTAGCAGCAACTGCCGTTGTCAGATTCGTCGCTGCAACACGCCTCACCCGGCAGAATGTTCAGGCTGCCGGAAACGCCTTTCATGTCTTTGGCTTTGCGTAGCGTGCCAGGGCGGCAGTCGAACGGTTTACTGTCTGCGTCTGAAACCGGGTTCGACGGTTCAATGGTGGTGATGGCGTTTGCGTAGGGCTGACTGGAATAAATATCGAACGTCTTTTTACAGACGGCCGTCCATTCGCCACGACGGAGAACGTGTCCGTCGTCGTCCGTCACAGCCTTCCAGGGGCCGTTGTAAACGACTGCCTGATTATGATCGCGGCATGGTCCTTCTTTTCCCTTGTAGGCGCGGACCGTCATGCTGCGGAACTCAATGCCTTCCACCACGGCCCAGGCGTCTTTCTGGCGGGTGAGAATTTCAACGCCGTAGAAGCCAGCATCTTCAAACGCCTTGAGAAATTCATTCTCCACAAAGGCGCCGCTGATGCAGCCGCTCCACAGTTCAGGGTCGTTCCGTAAGTGCTCTGGCGCCTGCTCGTCGCTGACAATGTCGCTAATCACCGCGCGGCCGCCGCGTTTGAGCACGCGGAAGATCTCTTCGAACATCTGCTTGCGGTCGGCTTCACTGACCAGGTTCAGCACGCAGTTAGAGATCACGACATCCACCGAATCGCTGGGGATCATCGGCTGCGTCGCACGCATCTTTGCCAGCTTGGCTTCCGCTTCCAGCCAGCCCGCAGCCGACTGCACAGGCTGTTCTGCGAAGTAGCTTTCGGCAGCATCCAGGTCCAGAGCCAGGTCTTGAATGCGGCCTTTGTGGAACGTCACATTATCCCAGCCGATACGTTCGCTGATTTCCGCCTGATGCTTGCGGGCCAGGCCCAGCATGTCATCGTTCATATCAACGCCATAGACGCGGCCGCTGGCGCCGACAATCTGTGAAGCGATGTAGCAGATCTTTCCACCGCCCGATCCCAGGTCCACCACGGTTTCTCCGTGACTGACGTATTTCGATGGATCGCCGCAGCCATAGTCGCGGTCAATCAGTTCCTGGGGCAGCACCTCCAGGAATCTGGTTTCGTAGTTAACGGGGCAGCACAAGGCGGGGGCGACTTCCTGCGAAGCTGCGGAGTAACGCTCGCGCACCGCTTCTTCTACGTTTAACGATTCCTTGCCTGCAGCCGGTGTGCTGGACATAGATGGATGTCTCCAGTGAATGTTCAATCGATGAGGGGAGCCCTGCGCTTAGCCTCGTCTAGCCCAGAGGATTATACCCGGCCGCACACGGGCTGATTGTGAGGCGCCTCACCATGCTTTAGATTGCATGAAGATGTTAGCTTGCCAGTTCACCCGGATTTGGCAACCCATCTGGCGAAGAATTCGCCCGTGATAACAGGTTCATCCGGGAAAAATCTCCTCCACTTTTGACAGACAACCTTATGATCCATGTGATAGCTACGGTGGAAACGCAACCCGGCAAACGGGCCGCCTTTATTGAAGAATTCCGGCGGGTGATGCCCGCAGTGCACGCTGAACAGGGATGTGTGGAATACGGGCCGACGGTGGATATCGAAACTTCCATTCCCGCGCAGTCCGACGCCAGGGAGGATGTGGTCGTAATCCTGGAGAAGTGGGAAACCCTCGACGACCTGGAAGCTCATCTCATTGCACCCCACATGATAGAATACCGGGGACGGGTCAAGGATTATGTATCGAAGGTAACGCTGCAGATTCTTTCACCCCCGGAGTAGTCCGGCTGCACTATACCTGAAACACTCTTCGTACTGCTGTGACTCAAGGCATGAACCGCACGCCGTCTTCTCTTCAAAAAGCCTTTGTATTTCAGTTGATGCTGCTGCTGACCACAGCGCTGGTCACTGGCATCGTCTTGCCGGGCTGCAATTGCATTCAGACGCCGGTGGTTAAAAAGAAGAAGAAAGCCAAGAAGAAGCCCAAGCCCCCATTTGAATCCAGCAAGGTGGAAATCCTGCCAGCGGGCATCGGCGCCACACGGCTGGTCAAACCGGGGCACTGGATCACGACAAGCCAGCAGCTGACCTCCAACGCTGCTGATTTCGATGCGGTGATTTATTCCGCCGCCACCAACAGCCGTGGGCAACCGCTGGACGTTGAACGTACGCAGTACACCATGTCCACCACGCGGCCGGCGAAGCTGCCAAAAGAACAGCCCAAGACCATCGAGAACATCTACTATGTGCCGCGACCGTTGGACTCGGCCAAAAAGCGGGTCTTCCTGCGCAGCAAAGTAAGCGACCGCCGCACCGGGCGCGAAGTGCCCATCGCAGGCAAGCAGGAACCAACCACGCTGATGCCCAAATATCAGTACGCGTTTCTGGTGCTTTCAAACCGTCCGACGACGTACTCGTATCTGAAGACGCTGGACTCTATGGCGGTGCGGCCGCGTGAGTCGGACGAAAATCACGTGAACCCGTTACGCGTGGCGTTGCCGAAAATTGGCCGCCGTGTTCCGGTGCCTTCGCATCCGCTGACCTGGACCACGACGGCCTATGTGCTGTGGGATGACTTGCGGCCCGGGCAGATGCTGGCCGATCAGCAGACGGCGCTGCTGGACTGGCTGCACTTCGGCGGGCAACTGATTATCAACGGTCCGCAGGCGATGGACGCGATGAAGGGCGAATTCCTGGAGCCTTACCTCCCATGCGATGGCGGCGCCGCCATTGAACTGAAGCAGGAAGCTTTTGACCGTGACGGCGGCATCAATCAGAAATGGGGTCTGCGATCCGAACAGACAAAGAAGGTTGAAAAGATTGAGGTGCTGCCTGATAAGCCCCTGGTGGGCGTTGAGCTAATGCTCAAGGGCGACGGCAACTTCGTTCCGGGGACCGGCAAGCTGATTGCGGAGCGGCGTGTTGGTCGCGGACGGATCATGGTGAGTTCGTTCTCTGTCAACGATCCGCAACTTATTAACTGGCGATGTTACGACAACTTCTTCAACGGCTGCATCCTGAGAAGACCCGCGCGGGAATTCATCCGCGACCGCAATCTATTCGCCATCCGCACCACGCTGGTCGACAATAACAAATTGATGGATGACCCGCGGATTTCAACAACGCTGCGGTACTTCACTCGCGACATCGGCCACCTTGTAGAATCGACAACGCCAACGACGGAAGCAGAAGGCGTCGCTGCCGCTGGCAACGAGTCCACGGTGCCGGAGGTGGACGAATTCGGCGAAACTGTAAAACGCGAGAAGCGGATTGAAACAGATCCCAACGAAGACGGGCCGTACTTCGGCGGTTTCCGGTCGGCTTCGCAATCGGGGATGGCCGGCTGGAACGATTTCAGCGGCGCGTCCGACGGCGCCCGGCAGTCGTTGCGCGACGCGGCGGGTATTTCGATCCCGCAGGCCAGCTTTGTGCTGCGGATGATGGCGATCTATCTGGTCATCCTCGTGCCGGTCAACTGGGGCTTCTTCCGCCTGATCCGCCGCGTTGAGTGGGCGTGGGTGGCGGCGCCATTGATTGCCATCGGCGGCGCCGTGGCGGTGATTCAGTTTGCACAACTGGACATCGGCTTCGCACGCAGCCGCACGGAAATCGCGGTGATCGAAACCCAGGGCGAATACAACCGCAGCCATCTAACGCGTTACTCTGCGTTGTACACGTCGCTTTCGACTGAATACAGCATCAACTTCGATGACCAGTCCGCACTGGCTCAGCCATTTTCGATCAACCCCACCTTCCGCCGCACATCCAACGCCATCCCTGTCGCCTTCCGGCGGCAGGCGAATGTGAAGCTGAACGGGTTCCGTGTGGAATCGAACACAACGGGCATGATGCACTCCGAGCAGATGTTTGCGTTAGGCGGGCCGTTGAAGCTGGAAGGTGACGAGAAAAAAGGCTTCACCGTGGTCAATCAGACGCGTCTACCGCTGCGAGACGCCATCGTCCTGCGTCGCACGGACAAAGGCGGTTTGCAGTACGCGTGGATCGGCGAATTGGGCACGAAGAAAACCGCGATCCTTAAGTTTCAACCTTACAAGAGCACGGCGTTCAGACCGACGCAGTGGCGGAACTCCAACATCTGCTGGAGTGTGCATTCCGAGGCGAAGGCGTTGCTCGCCAAATACGACGTGACGGGCGAAAAAGGTCCTGACGGAAAACTCTCTGCGGAAGAACTTGAAGACGCGCCTGCGATGCGCGAATTGTTCTTCCGCGTTGACCGCAATCCAGAAGACGGACTGCTGGATCTGAATGAAATCACGACCGCCTGCCGCCGGCTCCGCGATGGCGAGGTAAGCCTGGGCCCTATCTTCGACCTGGCGACTGAACGTCTGCGTCTGAACAAAGGTGACGTGCGATTGATCGGCTGGACCGATCACGACGTGCCCGGCATCGAATTCAACCCGGTCGCCAACCAGGTGACGCTCCGCACGGCGGTCATCGCCCATTTGAAGCACTGCCCGCTGCCGTCGGTTCAATCCGACCGGAACATGCGGACGGACGAGATGGAGAAACAGAAAGAATTCAACGGCGACGGCGATATCGACATCTTTGGCTCGAAGAGCCGGTAGCAATCCATGTAACGCCAGATACCATGTCCAACTTCCAGAAACTCGTAGTTCAGGCGCCCGCCTGACGATCTTCCGGAATCCACCTCAAACGACGTCAGGCAGGCGCCTGACCTACGGGTAAAGCTTATTCAGCGCGAAGGTTAAGAATGATGGACGACAATCCTTACAGCTCACCCGTCGCCACGCCAGCCGCCGCTTTGGACGAAACGCAGCAGCAACGCCGTAAAGCGTTGTGGCAGGTGCGGCTCTCGCTGGTGATTCTGATGCTGGTGGGCGCCGGTAACTTTTACTGTTTTTATTACGTGCATCCTGTGCGTGCCACGGAGCCGGAACGTCTGCTGCGTAATCCGATCATTGATATTTTCGCCATCATCAACGGCTTCTTCCTGGCAGTGCTGTTTGTGGCGGTCTGGTTTTCCGGGTTGTGGCTGCTGGAACGCATCGCGCTGACGATCCGCCTGCTTTCGCGCGGCGCTTCACGACAGTTGTGGCTGGCTGCGTTGCATCGCCGGATCAACCGCTGCCTGGCTGTTTCTTCGCTGGCAGGCGGCGCAGTGTGGGCGGCGTGGATTGCCTTGTTTTATCTGACGCCGGCGCCCGTGCTTGTGATCCATAACGTGGCGGCGGTATTTGCCTGGGGAATCGTCATCTGGCTGCTGGCGCCGGTTTTCTACCGCTGGTGGCTGCTTCGCAACGGACAAATGAAGACTGCTGCTTAGGAACAACCGCGTTGAAATCGATCTGCGTTTATTGCGGCTCTAGCCCCGGCGCCAGCCCGGAATACGCCGGCGCCGCCCGTGAGATGGGCCAGTTGCTAGCTGGCGAAGACATCAAGCTGGTTTACGGCGGCGGCCACACTGGTCTGATGGGCGCTGTGGCCGATGCAGTTCTGCATGCTGGCGGCCATGTCACCGGCGTGATCCCCGAGTCGCTGATGGAGCGGGAACTAGGGCACCAGAACGTCAGCGAACTGCTTGTCGTCAAGACGATGCACGAACGCAAAGCCCTGATGGCTGAACTGGCGGGCGGATTCATCGCCCTGCCCGGCGGCTTCGGCACGCTGGAAGAACTGCTGGAAATCCTCACCTGGGCGCAGTTAGACATGCACCACAAACCCTGCGGTCTGCTCAACACCGCCGGTTTCTACGACCCGCTTCTGCAGATGTTCCAGCACGCCCGCGATGAGGAATTCCTCAGCCCGCGGCATTATCAGCTGTTGCACACGGATGAGACGTGCGAAGGGTTGCTGGCGAAATTACGGGGAGCTTTTTAGACGGGAGCCATCGCTTTGCGACGTCAGAGTTCAATCGTTGGTCTGCTACTGCTTTGCACACTTTCGTCAGGTTGCGGCACGGAGGATGAGGCATTGAAAATCAACGATATGCGACAGACCGGCTCCTATCAGTCTCTACCCTGGTTCGCAATCGCCGTAGAAACGGCAGATCAGTACATAGACACGCCGCAGCCTACGCCTAAGCAGGCAGCAAAAATCTGGAAAGAAGACGTCGAGAAGATTCGATCTGAACTTTCCAGACAACTCGCGCCGTACGAAGCGGAAAAAGACTACTACTTCTATGGAACTAGCGAATCGAACCGCCTGTTGTGCCTTGAGATTGCCAACAGGAAACTGCTGAACGACGAAATCGTGGGGAAGGTGCACGCCTCGATATCGGTTGTTGAGCAAGAATACCCGGTAGACATCTGCAACTATTTCTTTCTAGAGAATGCAGCAGGCGGCCGGTTTCCTGATTTCTACATCTTTATCGAGCGAAAACGCATCGTAGCCTGGACGGAATCGCCGGAGTTACCTGCACAGCTCGGGGTGACTCCAATGTAATTCGCATCAACCGGCGCAGCTGCAACGCCCCTCACCCGGCTCTGCGAGCCACCCTCTCCCGGCGCGGGAGAGGGTACGCGCATGTCATTGCGTTACTCTGCCGCGAAGCGTTCTTCGGCGATCTTTTTGATGCCTTTCAGGTCTAACTTGCCGGAGCCTAGCATCGGCAGTTCTTCCACTTCGGTGAAGCTGTTGGCGGCGGGGATGTAGATGTTGGGCAGGCCCGCTTCGGTCAGCTTCTGCCGTACCTCGTCAGTATCCATTTCGAACGGCGTGTGCACTACGATCAAGCGTTCGCCCTTGGTGGCATGCGGCACGGCGGTGACGACGGCGCGGATGCCGCCTTCTTCGTTCAGGCCGATGGCGTCGTTTATAGCTTCTTCGACTTTGATGTGCGGGATCATCTCTCCGCCGATCTTCGAGAAGCGGCTGACGCGGCCGGTGATTTTGATGAAGCCTTCGTCATCAATCAGCGCGACATCGCCCGTCTTGTACCATCCGTCGGCAACCACCTCGGAAGTCAGATCGTCGCGGCCCAGATAGCCGCGCATCACATTCGGCCCTTTGATGTACAGCATGCCCGCTTCGCCGTTGGGCTGTTCTTCGTTGGTGTCCAGGTTCAGGATCTTGGCCGTCACGCCAGGGATGCAGCGGCCGACGGTGCCTTCTTTGCAGTCGGTCTGAAAGTTATCGCCACGGCGGCTGGGCGGCACGTTGACCGAAACCAGCGGTGACAGTTCTGTGGCGCCGTAACCTTCGACCGGGCGGACGCCGAATTTCTCTTCAAACGCGTCGCACAATTCCGGCGGCAACCGCTCGGCGCCGGCCACCACCACATCCAGCGTTTTGAAACGCTCAGCCGGGCAGCTACGCAGATACATCCGCAGGAAGGTCGGCGTCGCCAGCAGTAAGGTAGCTTCGTGGCGTTCGACCAGCTTAGCCACGTTCTTACTATCCAGCGGATTGAAGTGGTACACGCCCGAGATATCCAGGCTCATCACGCCCCACATGCTGACCGTGTAGCCAAACGAATGGAAGAACGGCAGCACGCCCATCAGCACATCTTTGTTATTGAGCTGAACCACTGTATCCACGGCCTCCACATTCGACGCCACATTCGCATGCGTCAGCACCACGCCTTTGGGTGTGCCGGTAGAGCCGGACGTGAAGATCACCGTCAGTTCATCGTCGGGCTTAATCTTATGCAGCCCCAGCGAGCGCTCGACGATGGCGGCAGGCAGCGCGTAGGTCTGCATCCCGGCGATGGCTTTGTCGGCGCCGGTGGGTTTGTCTTTGAAGTCTTCCAGAAAGACGATCTCGGCATCCAGCTTGAATTTCTCTTCGCCGCCGATCTTGTCAAAAAACCGTTTGCTGGTCAGCACATGCTTGATGCCTGCCTGTTTGATACAGTCGTTCATCACCTCGCAACTAACGGTGTAATTCAGATTCACCCCCACGCGCCGGTCCAGGGCAAGGGCGGCGTTGGCGATCAGGCCGCCTGCCGACGGCGGCAGCAGCATGCCGACGTACTTTTCGTCTTTGGCGAGCGTCAACCGGCGCAGCAATCTTCGCAGCACAAGCGAACGGACCAGCACTTCGTGCCCGTTGAGCTTGGCGCCGGTGGAATCGAACACCTTCTTACCGGAGCCGCGTTTTTTGCACATGCGGATAAACGAGGCGGGCGGTCGTCTCATACTAGATGTTCTGCTTTCCACAGCGATTGCTCCCAGATCCTGCACTGCGCGGCGTACTTCGTGTACGTCGGCGGGTTTGTCCATTGGTTTGCCAAAGTGAATGGAGACCGGATACGGCCACTTTTTGGGCTTCTTCCAGAAAAACTTGCCGCGGTCTGCACTAAAGATACTGCCCCACAGCCCATCTAGATACACCGGTATCACGGGCGCACTGACGCCTTTGAGGATTTTCATCATGCCGGGGCGGAACGCCTGAATCTGGCCGGTGCGCGTGATGCCGCCTTCGGGGAAGATGCCCACCAGTTCGCCCTCTTCCAAGGCATCGCGAGCGGTCTGCAGTGCTTTGACGATTTCTTTCGGCCGGTTGCTGATCATGATGGCGCCCCAGCGATGCGCCATCCGCGTCAGCCAGCCTTCCTTAAAGTTGCCCGCAAACACAACCATGCGGATGTGACGTGAACATGTCAGTAGCAGCAGAATGCCGTCCAGCCACGAGACATGATTGGGCACCAGCATCGCCCCGCCGGTTTCCGGCAGATTTTCCAGCCCGGTCACCCGGATGCGATACACCGTTTTGCTGGCCAGCCAGGCAATAAAGCGCATCGATGCCTGGGGGATCAGGGACACAATGTAAATGAACACGGGAATGGCAATCACGCCGACAAGCAGAAAAATGCTCTGCGAATCAAACAACGGCAGACCGCCTGCCTGATCGTAAACCGCCTTGGCCAGCCGTTTGTCGCCCGGATCGAACCGCTCCAGATACTCGTACAAAGGCACGACGGCGCCTTGCTCCCGGCGGGCGGAGAGTTCAATCCACAGCAGCCGCGCGAGCGCTTCTTTGCGCACCGGCGGTTTCAGACCTTTCACGACGGATTCTGCGGGCGGGCGTTTATCTTCTTCACCGGCATAAGGCGTTTTCCACTCTTCGCGGAAGTCTGCTTCAAGCTGCTTGATCTTCGCTTCACCCGCGTCGTCAGGATTGCTCCGCAGTGCTGCCGGTACGGCGGATAGCGACCCTTCGTACGCTGGATATCGCAGCCCGTAATACAGCACGGCCGAGAGCATCACACCGCTGAACACGACGAGGTTGGTGGCGGAGAGAATCGAGCCGCGGACCTTCTCCGGGCTGCGGTGCTGCATGTACGATTCCAGCGGAACCGAAAACAGCCCCGCGCTGGTTCCCAGCCCAAACAGCAGGATGCACGCCCAGATCATGCCGCTGGTCACCAGTTCCTGCGGCAGAATGATCACATCGCCAACGGTGAACAGCAACAGCCCGGAGACGACCACGCCCAGGGCGCCGAGCGGTAGAATGCCCAATTCGACCCGGCCGGAGGACCAGACGCCCGCCAGCACGCTGCCGGCACAGACGCCTGCGATCAGCGAGATCAGCATGGGGTTCTTCGCCGTCTCGGTCATGGCGCCGCCTTCGGCTGCGAGCTGATCGATATTGAGCTGAGCCAGCGCTCCGATCGCCCAGAAGAAGACCATGCCCAGCGCTACGCGGAACAGTGCGCGGTGCGAGAATAACAGCCCAAGGTCGCGGATTGACTGGATTGGCGCATCCCACGGAAACTTGCGTTCTTCATTGGCTACCGGCGTTGTCCGCACCAGCAGACTGGCCAGGGTGCCCACGATGGCAACGCCCAGCAGAACCGCCGCCGAGATGTACCACTGCTCCAGGCCTTTGGGCCGGGTCAGATCACTGAGCCAGCTACCGATGCCCATACCGACAACGGTCGCCACCACCGTCGCCAGTCCGAAGGCGCCGTTGGCGGCGGAGATGCTGGAGGTCTTCAGCGTTTCGGGAATGGCGCCAAGTTTCGCCGGCGCGAACAGCGCGCTCTGGGCGCCCATCAGCGCGACGACGCCAAATACGAAGTACACATTCTGCGAAAGGATCGCCAGGATACCGATGAACATCACCACGATCTCGGCGATCTTACACGCGACGATCACATGCTTCTTACTGTACCGGTCGGCAAAGTAACCCGCCGGCGCCGCCAGTAACAGATAAGGCGCCACAAAGCACAGCGTGCCGGCCATCAGCACCATCCCAATCTGCGACGGCGCCACATAATCTTTCGCCACGCCAATGACCAGCCAGCGGAAGATGTTGTCATTCACGGCGGTAAAGAACTGCGTAATGAGCAATCCGATAAAGCTACGCGAATATAGATTCGACTTCTCGTACGGAACATCAGCGATGGCAGGCTCTGCAGTCATACGGCGGACCTAGTTTCCCGGAGCAAAAACGATTTCACGGAATAGTTAGCAAACGCCACGCCACAAAACAGCCTTGGCGCAAATTGCCGCTACTCCTGCTTGAGATCCGTACCACAAAGCATGGATTGCTGACAACCGCACAAGCGTCCCTGGTGAAATCGTTCACAATATACTGTGTCCGCAGGAGTTTCGCGCGCGAGGCTTCGCACGGTTGTCTCGCGATGCGTAGACTGCCCGCTGGAACCGCGCCGTTGTAACCGCACCGGCAGAAAATGCCTAGAACGTACAGAATTTGTACGGCCGGGAGACGCTCTCACCCGAACTCGGCGCCTATCTCATAGCGGTCCTTGCAGCGTTTAATGCAGCGGCGGACAACCGCCTTCAACTTGCCCACGTGGGTCAGCAGCTCAACGCCTTCGCCCGGGTACAATTGCTGATAGTGCAGAAAGCCAATGCCAGAGCGTGACACATCCAGCAGAATCACACGGTCAAGAGATTCCGGGCGAGGGAAGCACGGTAGAGGGTTGTGCACTCTCACAGCTGCTTCGGCACGCAAATATTTACGCGCAAAACGCCGGCTGTCGCCTTCCATTGAAGGCAGAATTCCACTCCGCAGGTAGAAGTCACCATCTACCGGGGGTGCGTTCAATTTCATGTCCAGGTTCTGCAGCAGCATACCTATGTGCTGACAATCGTCTGTTTCCAGCATTGATAGATTTCTTTGTCAAAAGCAGTGCCACAATCGCGTTCCATAATTTCGAAAGCAACGTCGAAGGGTAAACCAGACCTGTAGGGCCGGTTGCTGGTCAGCGCCTCGAACACGTCGCAGACTGTACAGATCCGCGCCCACGGATGGATCTCGTCTGCGGCGCAGCGGACCGGGTAACCGCCTCCGTCCAATCTTTCGTGGTGCTGGTACACCATCATCAACTGCGCGAAGCTAAGATCCTGGCGGCCCGACAACAGAACGAAGCCGTCCAGCGGATGACGCTTAATAATGTTGAATTCGGCTTCCGTCAGCCGCGCCGGCTTCGTCAGGATGTGATCGCTGATCGATAATTTTCCAACATCGTGCAGCAGGGCTCCGACCACCAGTTGATTGAGCTCCTGCTTGCCCGTGATGCCTAATTGCTTGGCCAGCATCACGCAGTAGTAAGCTACGTTGGCTGAATGGGTGAACGTGTGGTAATCGTGATACAGGACGCTGCACAACTCACTGGCTACCACGTCGTCGCGACATAACAGCTCTACGGTGCTTTCACCCAGTTCCTGCGTCTTCTTGACCGTGTCTGTCACGTTGAAGGAGTTGAAGGCTTCGCCAAGAACGTCGCGGACGACGACGTTTACCATGCCAAAGCGTCGCTTGAGACTGACACTCTCGTCATTCACCGAGCCGGCGAGGGTTTCCCGCAAATATTGCTGGAACGAACCGTGCTCGTCCGCGCGGATGTAGAGCTTCCGCCGACCTTCCTTGGCCAATTGATCCAGCTTCTGCTGGGTGACAGAGACTCCTGCTCTCAAGAATAACTGCATCCTGCCAGTTACCGGGTCCCGCGTGAACAACGACACGATAGAGCGCACCGAGGGCAGCAATATCGAAAGCGATATCGCTACATAGTCGTCACAGACGGCGGTGGCGGTTCTGTTCACATTTCACCAGGGAGTAGGTTTCCACCTTAGTAACTTAGCTCGCATCTACGCCTCTGCCGTGCCGGAATCTAAATGCAACAGAAATTGTGCGATTTGCATCCATGGCGGCCTTCGAAAAACCCGGATACAGCCCCCGAATCTCGGAAAAACAGAATCTCCTTAAGTTGTTACCCAGAAGCATCTTACGCACCGAATCCGGCGGGTGTTTGTGACTCTCGCAAGCTTTCTGATTGAGGCTGGACCTAACGTGTCCGGCTGCAGCCGTACTTTTAAATAGTCACACGGCTGATGACACCGGAACAACAGTTTGAATCAAGGAGATTCGCAATGCTTGTACTTACCCGCAAACGCAAACAGACCATCCAGGTTGGCCAGGACATTGTCATTACGGTCCAGCAGATCAAGGGCAACGCCGTACGGATCGGCATCGACGCCCCACGCAGCCTGGCGATCCGTCGTGGTGAGCTGCAGCCGCAAGAGGCTCCCGCAGAAGTCACCCTCTCAGCAGCAGCCGCCGAAGCACTAGTGGCCAACCTGCCACTGGCTGCCGCGGCGCCCGTTGCTTCTTAACCGCAGATTTTTTCAAGCAGGTTTTTCGCGTTGTTACGACGCTTTCACATAAGGCCCTGAAAAGATGACCACAATTAACCTTCCTAGCAGCGTTTATTCCGACATTCAGTTGCCGTCCAAAGGGCAACTGCGTCAGCTCAGCCGCCGGGCGCTGGTGGCGTTTGTCTGCCGGTGCGTACGGCGGGTGCAGCGGTTCTATTCTTCAGGGCACAGCGCTTGTGTAGAAACGCTGGAAAACACATTACAGGCGGCGGAAGCCTATGCCCGTGGTGAGAAGTTCAAGATCGACGGCCCGGCCATCCACTTCATGGTGAAATACGCCCGCAACCAGGGTTCACGATATGTTGCCCAGGCCGCCTCGTATCTGGCTTACACCACGCTGTTTTCCGCCCGCTGCCGGGACGAGGAAGATCTGATGAAAGCCGTCGACCGGGCGTGGATGGCGATTGCCACCGCGTACAACGCAGACCCCGATCTGTCGTACGTTTTTGCCGCTCGCGAAGATTTCGACTACCTGATCGTTATCGCAGGTGATCAGGTGTACGAAGCTGGCGACGCAGTTGAAGCAGGTGAAGCCGGTGCCATGGGCCCCCTGTGGACAGGCGCCGCGTAGCGGAAGCTGAACCATAAAAACAACAACCGCCGCCTCAGCATGGGAGCAGGATGCTGGGGCGGCGTTTTCTTATTCTTGCGGCGGATTTTTCAGCAGGTAGCGGATCACATCCCCAACGGTCTGCATCTCCGCCGCCTGTTCATCCGCGATGGAAATATCGTGGGCTTCTTCCAGTTGCATGATGCATTCGACCAGCGTGATCGAGTCGACGTCTATCTCCCGTAGTTGTGTGGCGCCAGAGAGGTGGTCAACCTCCATGTCCGTGTGCGTCCGCAGCCACTGCGCCAGAACATCGAACATTGCTGCCGATTTCCAAAGCAGGCAACCACACCGCGGGCACGGGGCGTCGCCCGTCTCGATCGAGAACTCAATGTCCGTCGCCGCTCCGCAAACGGCGCAGTGGCTGGGGCTTCCTTCCGGCGTACGCGATGAGATAGACACGGGCTAAAACTCGGCCTGATACTGCGTGCGGAACAACAGGCCATCATCACCGACCAGGATATCACTAGACGGGTTTTGCAAAGGGCTGCCATCCAGGTGGGTGATGTCGAAAGAGAATTTCATACGTGGATGAGACAACGGAAACCAGTTTAGTCCCACGGCGAATTCAGAAGCATCGCCGGCGCCGCCGCTGACCTGCGAGTACCGCACGTTGAGGTCCAGCTTCTTCTCGATCAGGAAGTGTCCGCCCTCCACATAGAAGCCACTCTGAAAGAGCTTGCTGACAGGCAACGGGGCGTCAGCCTGGATGTCTTCAACCCAGCGCATGAATGCTTCCGCGTTAATGCTGAAGCCCCCGTAACGCATTGCAGCATCCAGACTGTAAAGGTAAACGTCAAACTCAGACACCGTGGCTCCGGCAGCCAGTGCGCCAGTTTGTATCAACTGCGTTCCGTTCGAAAGACGCAGGAAACGAAGTTCTTCCGTGGTGCCCATAATGCCGTTTGACTGCGGCGACAAAACGACAGAATGCCCGAGGCGGATAAGTGGAGATTCGCTTGGCTTGTAATCCGTAAGCCGGTTGCCAAAATTCCCCAACGGCTCGAAAAAGTTTGTTGCCGCGAACGAAAACTGGTTATCAGTGCGTGCGTTGGGAAGATTGGAAGTGCTATGCCCGTTGCCCACCATCAGCTCGTAGTGACAGTGTTCGCCCAGTTTGCCAACGCCGAATATCCCGACAGTACGGTCGGGGCGGAAGAAATCGTTGGCCAGCGGACGATCGATAAATCTGGTCCGGCGGGCTCCCAACAACCATTGGCGGCTTCCAGGCACTTTGCGTTTGCCCATCTGCAACCGAAAGTCTTCGCTGAAACGCCACGCCCACCAGTAGTCGAAGAAATCAACCATGTGCGAACCGTCGGTGTCCCCATCCAACTGCAGGAAGAAGGTGCTACGTTCGTCTAGAGCCGTACCGGCGAACACCAGGCGGGCGCGTTCGATATCGAATGCATTGCGGTTGGCGACCGGGCGGGTGACCCCGGCGCTGTCGGTCCAGGATGTCACGTCGCGGGCAAAGCCGTTATGACGCATCTGGATCCAACCGGTGGTCCGCAGCTCAAACGGGTGTTTCTGCTTGTTGAAGGGGCGTATCCAGAAGCCTCTGTCATAGGTGGCGTAATAATCGAGCACATGTGCGGTGGCTGGCGCCTCGGCGCACTTAGGTGGTCCAGCTTCAGCGACTAAGGGGAGCCGCTGAATTTCCGGCCCGCCGGTGCAACCGGGCGATGCTGGCTCATCCAGATAAGGCCCCGTGTAGGAGGAAGCATCCAGCCGTTCACGCAGGTCTTCTAATTCTGCGGCCTGCTGCTGCAACTGCCGGTGCAGATCTTCAAGCGAAGGAGGCGGTTGTTGCAGGGTCTGCGCAAACAGAGAAGTCGTCGCCAGCACGACGTAAACCACCCCCGCTGCAGCCACTCTGTGCATAGACTTTGCCTGCCACCGCCACGTAATTCCAGATCCCCTGCTGGCACCTATCGGGCGGATTGCAACGCATGCTCCTGCCAATCACCTTCTGGCAGTTAAGACGATTGCCGCTGTGTAGGCTTTGTGCAGGTTGTGCGGAATATCAGGACGCGTCTTCCAGTACTTCCTCAGCCACGTAAATGGGCAATTGCGGCTTGCAGGTCACCGCGACAGCAATGGCGTCGGACGGCCGCGCGTCGATCTCAATGATCTCACCATCGCGTTTGACGCGGAGCTTGGCGAAATACGTGTGATCGCGCAGATCGTTGATCACAATGCTGTCTAGTTCGCCGCCCAGGCTTTCGATCGCGCTGACCAGCAGGTCGTGCGTCAGCGGCCGCTGCGAGGCGTAATTCTTCACGCGGCGGTCAATCATGGTGGCTTCAAAGATGCCAATCAGAATGGCGAAGCTGCGGTCTCCATCCACTTCCCGCAGGTTAATCATCTGGCTGTCGTTAATCTCGCTGATGATGATCCGCGTCAGCTGCATGAGTACGGGCATCGGACTAAACCCTCAATGTCGGTGGCAGCTTCGCGCCGCGGTATTGTGCTAAAGCGGTCGTTGTCTCAACCGCCAAGAATAACGCGTTAATTATACTTCCCTGCTTCGCCCGGCGGGAAGATGGGCCCGGTTATCTGGTGCGACGACGCTTTCAGCCGTAGCAGCGGGCTACTTTACTTTCTTGCCTGTCAGCGTATACAGCGCCCAGGTGGTGCCATCGGGCCCTTCGTATGGATCAACCTTCAGGGTGCCTTCCACCGTTACCGGGCGGGTGGTGAATTCGATGCCTTCCGTCAAAGTCACACGCATGTTGTGATGCGCCGTGGCGCCAGGGCCAAAGGGGCATTCAATATTCTTGAGCATCACAAACTGCTTGACGCCCGACTGTTTGAAAAGGCTGCCAGCGTGAATGACTCCGGCGATCCGCACCCGCTTGCCGTTGAGTTTACGGACATTCGGCGTCAGCATGGACTCTTCGAATTTCTGGCTTTCTTTCATATTGATTTCCAGATCTTCGAAGGTCAGATAATACGTGTTTTTCGAGCCGCGCGGACGAGGCAACGCACGGGCAGCCTTGGTGGGTTCCGGGCCGGCAGAGGCTTCTTCGGCGGCTTTGTCAGTGGGCGCCTGCGCAACAACATCGCCGGGCAGTAAGGGGTCCGTGATCGCATCGGTGGCTGTTACCGGCTCTGCTCGTTCATCCTGGAATTCTTCAGGATGCGTGAAAGCTTTGGGGGCTTCTAGGCTTGCAACGGGCTTCACGGCGGCTGGCTCCGTCATCTCCGGCGTTTTCTTTCCGACCCCAGTCGTCGCGTCCCGCCCCTTATTGGATGCAACTTGCGGGCTGCAGCCAGCCAATGCGGTTGCAATTGCGATGGTCATCAAGATTGTGATTCTGCCAGACATAGATTGCCATTTGGAAAGATTTACGGTTTGGCGCAACTCTACCAATCATACACGCTTTATGTGTCAGCTGGCCAGTGAAGTTTCTCCACAGAGGCATGAAACCAACGCGGTTTGAAAACAACGCACTAACCCGCTGGTTGGAGCACTGACCGGGCGCCGGATGTTCCGGTCGGGCCGGTGTCTGCACGCAGGAACGGCGTGATATGCGTGGTATCGCCCGTTTCTAGCTGCATTGCTTTACGGAAGAAGCTTTGGGCGCGCTCTCCTTGCCCATCGAAATGTAGCATCATGCCGACTAGAAACCAGTTTGTGGCGTCGCGATCGTGCTCCAGGGCGGTCCTCGCGAGGGCGTCGAGGTGGGCGTTCTTCGCCAGGTTCGCCCCATCGTAAAGCTGGTTGAGGCGGAAGCCGCTGCGGACGAACTGCGGGTCCAGGGTGGCGCCACGGCGCGCGAGCGGCGCCGCCAGGTCGTAGCGGTTGGTCGCGATCAGCGCGATGGCCCGGCGGAAGTACGCACCGCCATGTTGCGGAGCCGCGGCAATCGCGGATTTGTATCTTTGACCGGCTTCATGAAACCGTTGGGCGGCGAACAGTTTATCGCCCTGCTCCAGCAGATTCTTCGCCCGCTCGCTGATCGCAGCGGGTGTCGGCGCGGCTTGCGCTGGCATTGGCGTCTTGGGCGGTGTGGGCTGACCCGCCTTGGCAACAACGGGATCAAATGGCGCCGGTTTGGCGACCGTCCGCGGTAGATCTTCCAGGCCACCGGTCAGGTCCAACGGCCCTGCTGGCGCCACAGACGGATTCATTTCCCCGACGGGCAGCGCAGGTTTGGCTTTCTTCAAACCAGGCGCTGCGGCGAAGGGAGTTAACGGCGGCGCTGGAGTTGCGCCCAGCACCGGATGACTGCCGTCCGCCGGTGGCGTTGCTGCGATCACCGGCAGCGTTGCAAGTCGTGGCGTCTGCGCCGGTGGCAGTGGAATCTGCGACTGCGGCATTGCGAGCACCGGCGGCGGTGTGGCAACGTAAACCGTCGTGCGGCTGTAGCTTCGCGTGAGCCCGCGGCCAAGCAACCCCAGCAGACCTCGCAGCGGCCGCGCCCGGTAGGTGGTGTGGGTAACGACGCCGGGAGCGTACACGCCCCCATAAACGCCGGGCGGTGTGTAGGGCGCGTTGACCTGCACATTCACACCATCGGTCTGCACCTGCACATAAGAGCCTGGATAAAACGGACCGCCTTGTAGAAGGGCTGGACAAGCCGCACTCAATGCAGCCACAACCGTCAATAGAATTCGCATCTTCCTGATCGCTCCCCAGATTCCCCGCCGTGAATGAAACAGAAGTATTATCGCGGACCGGGGAGCCGGGTCAAAGCGCAGCGGTGTTGTCCGGCAGCCTGACTGCGTCTGAAGTGGCCTTCTACTGCTTGGCGCCGTATTTCTCAGACCACTTCTTCAAATACTTCTGTGCTTTGGGCGTTCCATACTTATCAAGACGCCCGGCAGTAATAATGCGATTGGTGATTTCGCCCACGCGGCGGGCGGCAGCGGGTGTTTTATCGCAATAGGCTTCGATTTTGGCCGCTGTTTTATCCACCTGCTCTGCGGTGGCGTTTTTTTGAATCACCTGCCGCAACATCGTTTCCAGGGCGCCGTCCTGCATGCGTCCGCCGGCGGGCGGTTTCACACCAAGTTGGGCGAGTGTGACAGTTTTTTCGTCTCCCAGAGCTTTGGCAATGGCCGTGGCGATTTTCGGAGCATCGGCTTGTACACTTGGATCGACGAGCGCGAAATTCGCCGTAACCTTGCCCTCCTTAGCGACAAGAACCGTCAGTGTCGCCTTGCGATTCAAGCCATAGGCGCCCGGTCCTTCGATACCGTCGGGCGATACGCCCAACGCGACGTTCGCGGGCATCGCATGTTTCGCGCGCTGGACAAAGTTGGTGGTGTCGGTCACATCACTAGTTAACAGCACCACGGCGGCGTGCAGGCCGTCTTTAGCGCGGGAGTTTGCATAATTCATCACCGTGCGCATGGCGCCGATGGAGGGCCGTGTAACCTGATGCACAAACGCAATTACCAGCGGCTTGTCGCCCGCCTGCGTTACCGGGTCAGACGTCTTGCCGGCGCCAGGGCCAAGCAGCGTTTTCATCTTCAACGCCGCCAGTTTTTCACCGGGTTGCGGACCAGAGAAGAAGGCATCTTCTGCGGCAAGTAGCGAGCTGCAGCAGAGGAGGCAAAGCATAGATGCAAGTGCGACGCGCATGGCGGGTAATCCTTTGGAATTTCGGACGAAGGGTGAAGTGGCTAGCAGCGTCTGGTTTGACGGACCGGGTACAACTGGTTGTAACTTGAATGTGAGAAAACCACAAAAACATTGAAAGGCAAAACCATGCCAACACTTCTTCTGCTCCTGGCCGTCTGCGGCGCCGGACCCGAATCATCGCTGCCTTGGATCACACTTTCTGCGGACAAAGCAAGCTTCGTCACACAACCTGGCAACGAAGCGTTCCGCCCGTGGGGCGTGAATTACGATCACGATCAGCAGGGGCGTCTGCTGGAGGACTACTGGCAGAAGGAATGGCAATCGGTTGCCGGGGACTTCCAAGAGATGAAAGACCTGGGAGCCAATTGCGTGCGGATTCATCTGCAATTTGGCGCCATGATGCAGTCGGCCAAGCAAGCCAACCCGGCGGCTATCGAACAGTTGAAAAAGCTGGTTCAGCTTGCAGAGAAAACAGGGCTCTACCTGAACCTTACGGGGCTGGCGTGCTACCACAAGAAAGATGTCCCTGCGTGGTATGACCAGTTAGACGAGGCCGCAAGATGGAACGCGCAGGCGGCGTTCTGGAAAGCTGTCGCACGGACCTGCGCCGATAGCCCGGCCGTGTTCTGTTATGACCTGATGAACGAGCCCGTTATTGGCGGCGATGATGGCAAGCAGGGCTGGCTGGCCGGGAAACCGCTGGGCGATAAGTATTTTGTGCAGCGGATTGCCTTAGATGCCGGCGATCGCAAACGCCAGGAGATTGCCGCAGCCTGGGTGAAAAAGCTCTGCGATGCGATACGCTCGGAAGACAAACGCCATCTGATTACGGTGGGCGTGATACCGTGGGCGCATGTGTGGCCGAATGCTAAACCCGTGTTCTACCAGGAAGAGACGCTTCGCCATCTCGACTTTGTCAGCGTGCATTTCTATCCAGCAGCGGGCAAGCTCGACAAAGCACTCGCCGCGTTGAAGGTGTACGATCTGGGGCGGCCGGTTGTTGTAGAAGAAACCTTCCCGCTGAAGTGCAGCATCGAAGAACTGCTGGAATTTGTCCGCCGCGGCAACGAAACCGCCGATGGATGGTTCAGCTTCTACTGGGGCGTGCCAGCTAGCGAGCAGAATGAAAAAGAGATTGCCGGCGCGATTCAGGCCAAATGGCTGCGGGCTTTCAAGAAGGCATCCGCAGATAACACCCGCGCACGCTGACGATGGAATGATGACGAATGTTCTACCGCGTTGGTAGCCGCTGTTGTAGCGCCCGGCACTCGACCAGGGCGGCCCTGGCGGCATCGAGGTCGCGACCGGCGGCCGCTTGACTAAGTGTGCGGGCGGGTGCTGCGAACTGGTCGTAGCCTAGCGTTGGTCCGGTGCCTGCCAGCCAGTGTGCATCTTCCGCTAACGACTGAAAACGCTCAGAAGCGGCATCGGATTCCATCTTTGTTAGACGACATTCCAGCTTCTCAATAAAACGTCTCAGCAGCTTGCGGTATTTCGGCTTCCTTAAATCCAGCCTACAAGGCAACAGCGACTGTGGCGCGGTCAGTTGCGTACTGATGACTTTCAGCAGCGTGGCGATGAGCGTTTCCTGCGCAACAGGCTTCGTCAGAATGGCGATGCATCCAGCTTGCTCCCAACTGCTACGCAGAGCATTTTTCGTCGAAGCTGTCACACCGATGACGGGCGTGGTGACCTTTGCGGCGCATATCCGCCGGGTGACTTCCAGACCATCCATCACCGGCATCTGCATATCCAGCAGGATGGCGTCGTAGCGGCCGGATACCGCTAACAGAACACCGTGTCCACCATCAACCGCGAAGCTCACCTCGGCGCCCGCATCGTCCAGCATCAGGCCGGCCAGTTCACGGTTGATTTCATTGTCATCTACAACAAGCACATGACAGCCGGAAAGCGCCGCCGGGCGGTTGTCCGCTGCCGGTGTTGGCGACGCGTTCACTGGATTTCACCATCGTCGCTTTGATCCGCCAGCTTGGCAGCCTGACAGGCGTATTCACGACGGACTTCGACAATGTCCTGCAGCCGGTCAAAGAAGGCGTCGAGAACGTCGGGGTCGAAATGCACGCCACGTCCTTCCCGCATGATGTCCAGACATTTCGCCAGCGAGAACGGCTGCTTGTACGGCCGCTCTGAACCAAGCGCGTCGAACACATCAGCGACAGCCGTGATGCGGGCAGACAGTGGGATCTGTTCGCCTTTCAATCCCTGAGGATAGCCGCTGCCATCCCATTTTTCGTGATGCGAGCCGGCAATTTCAGAAGCCACCTGCAGTAATTGCGGCTCCGCGATTTCATCGAACTCCGACAACCACTCGTGCGAGCCGTACAGCACTTTCAACCGGTCCGAAGGAGGCGGCGCCAGAATCGAACGGCCAATCTCGCAGTGCTTGCGCATCGACTTCCATTCGTCTTCGGTCAGCCGGCCGGGCTTAAGGAGAATGGAGTCCGACACACCGATCTTACCGATGTCATGCAGTGGCGCGGCTAATTCAATCAGATACGACTCTTTGTCCGTCATGCCCAGTTGCCGGGCGATGATGCCAGCGTAGCGGCTGACGCGGACGACGTGGTCGCCGGTTTCGTTGTCTCGATATTCAGCCGCACGCGCCAGGCAGTAAACGATGCGAAGCTGCGCCGCTTCAAGCTCAATGGTCTTACGACGGACTTCACTCCGCAGACGCGTTGCGTAGTTCTCTAAGAGGTCGGCGTGCTCTTTGCGCAGCAGCGCGTTGTCGAGCCTGGGAAGTAGATCGTAGATATCGACAGGCTTATTCAGATAATCACTGGCGCCAAGCCGCAATGCGATAATGCGGCGTTCGCGATCTGTGGACGCAGTGATAACCAGCACGGGCAATTGCGCCAGGTCCGGACTGCTGCGGATTTCCAGCAACGCATCCAGCCCGTTCACATGGGGCATCATCATGTCCAGCAGCACCACATCGGACCGGTGTTTGCGCACGGCGGCCACGATATCGTCAGAGTCCGAAGACGTCTGCACGTTGCCAAAACCAGCGTCTTCAAGCTGCGCCGCCAGGATGTCGCAATTCAACGGTTCATCATCAACGACAAGAATCCTGGCGCCACGCCGCAACGCCACGGCTTCTACGGATGGCGTAGTGTCCAGTGTGGTGCTGAAAATGCGATCACTCGAAACCTGCCCCTGCATGGTTCCGCCCTCCGTCGGTTAGTGGTTCATCTAATCGACTATAGGTTGAAACAACGGGCAACTTCGCAGATGCGGCTGATAGCAAGTCATTCCGCACGGTTTAAAGGTAAACCGCAGGCCCGCGTAAAACGCTGGTAGCGATCATATGGATGCTACCAGCGGGCATCCGCATTAGATAAATCGCACGTCAGCCCGCATATCTGCGACGAATGGTTTAACCCGCCAGCGAGATCGCGCGATCTATCCGCTTCACGCAGCTTTCCCGCCCGAGTATCGCCAGGGTTTCAAACATCCCGAAGCCCACGCCGCTCCCGCTGACCGCCACTCGCAGCGCGTGAATGATCTGGCCGATCTTGATGCCTTCGGCCTCCACAAACTGGTGGATCAACGCATCGAGCGCTTCCGCCGTAAAGTCTTCCTGCGCGGCAAGCTGTTCGCGCAGCTTCTTCAGCAGGGTGACCGCTTCTTCCGGCTTTTTGATGCGTTTTTCGAATGCCTTGGTTTCGTACTCCAGTTCACTGTCTTCCACAAAGAAGCAGGTGTGACTGAGGATATCGCCCGCTACCTTCAGACGATCGCCAGCGGCCTGCACAATCTGCGTCAGTTGCGGGGCGGTATCGCAGGGCGGTGGGTTGGTGATGTAACCGGCCTTTTGCAGGTAAGGCAGCACCATGGCCACTTTCTGCTTGATGGGCAGCCGGTTGAAGTACCGCTCCTGCACGGCCTGCATCTTCTGCGGATCGAATCTGGCAGCGCTCTTGTTGACACGCTCTAGCGTAAAGCCGTCGATCATCTCCTGCCGGGTGAAGTCTTCCGTGTGGTCGTCCAGCGACCATCCCAGTAGCAGCAGGTAATTGACGACCGCATCGGGCAGATAGCCGGTCTGCCGGTAAAAGTCGACCAGAACAGGATTGAAGTCCTTAGGATTGATCTCAACGCCCATGGCCTGCCCGATGGCGGCGCCCTGGTCAAACAGCTTTTTAAAGTCGCGGTGCCGCAGATACTTTTCGATATCGCGTTTGCTCAGCTTCTTCTTACTGCCAGGTTCAGCCACAACGGGCAGGTGTGCATATTCCGGCACATCCACGCCCAGCGCCTGCGCAATCAGGATCTGCCGCGGCGTGTTAGAAAGATGCTCCTCGGCACGGATCACGTGCGTGATGCCAAAATCTGCATCATCCACCACGGTCGCCAGGTGGTACAGGAACGAACCATCAGCGCGCTGAATACGCGTGTCCTGCACATCCACCCACTTCACTTCCATATCGCCACGGACGTGGTCGGTGAATTTGCACGAGCCTTCGCGCGGCGTTTTCATCCGCACCGTGCGTTTACGGCCTTCGGCTTCAAACGCGGCGGCCTGCTCTGGCGTCTCGGCCATCCAGTTGCGGCTGTAGATGAAGGATTTCTTCGACTTCTCAGCCGCTTCACGCTCGGCCTGTTCCTCTTCGCCCGTGGCGTAGTCAGCATACGCGGCGCCGCTGGCCAGCAGCTTATCTACGGCGGCCTGATATTTATCGTGGCGCTGCGACTGATAATAAGGTGCATGAGGGCCGCCGCATTCCGGGCCTTCATCCCAGTCAATGCCCAGCCAGCGGAAGCCGTCGAGGATGGGCTGCAGGGCTTCTTCCACGTTGCGTTTCTCGTCCGTATCGTCAATCCGCAGAATGAACTGCCCGTTGTGCTGCCTGGCGAATAGCCAGTTGTAAAGCGCGGTGCGGACCCCGCCGATGTGCAAGTATCCTGTCGGGCTGGGTGCGAAACGGGTGCGGACAGTCATGTCGTCGCCTGAAAGTGTTGTGATAAAGAGTGTGGGTCGGATCGATCCTGGCAGTGTTGCTTCTGGTCCGTTTTACCGCGGAAAGCGGATCTGTCATAGTCGCCACCATGCAGCCCGGTTACGGCTTGCGCGTGTTCTACGGATGACGCATGACGCAGATGCTGAATGCGCCGTATGCCGCATGCGTGTGGTCTGGTCCGGCTGCCGAACGGCTATGCATCGCAACTATGCTCCGGCCAGCATATTCCGCACGCGGTGGATTTGGCCGGTTCCTGCTTGGGAAGGACACTCGCTGGCGCCGAAGGTTATCACGAATCGTTCTGTTTTTGCATCCGCGCACATTACGGTCCGTATGCACCGGCAATTGACTGCCAGTGCATCGTGATGGCGGACGCTTGCCGCAGAACGGACGGCTGCATCCGCGTGGTGGCCGTCGTTTGCTATCACCGTGTGGAAGGATGACCATGCGCATCTTTTGTGGATTGTGCTGCGCGCCCGTTGCCGCGCTGCTGTGTTTAAACCTTGTAGATATCCATGCCGCCCCACCGCAGCAGGCCGCTGCGTTGGAAGTGCAGACCGTATCTTTTGTAGACGGCGCCAAGATCAAGCCGCCGGCGCCGCCCCAGTTCATACTCGTTTCAAGCGGCAGCGAAAAAGAAGAACCGGCCACCGCCGCACCCGCAGACAAAGCTGCGAAATCCAACGGCGCAGACCGCGCGCCAACCCTCGCACTGCCTGACCCCACTGAAGCAGCAGCCCGTAAAAAGGCGCCCGCCAAAAGCCTGTTCCCGCCCATCAAAGACAGCCGCAAACCGAAGCGTCGCAAGCAACAGCCTTCGCCTAGCGACCAGCCGGTTGTCTCGCAGAAGTCTGGGCCGGCAACCAGTCAGCCGGACATCTATTTAGGTCCTCCGCCAAAGGGCGATTCGACCGAAGCCGCGCCCGGTTACATCGCGCCGAAGGCAAAGAAAGGGGCGCCGTCTGGTAATCCTTCCGGCGCATTCCGGCAGCCAACACTCGCAGAACCAGCACCAGAACTGCCGCCGATTGAAGCTCTTTCGCCTGCGACGTCGGAGCATCGTGACGTAGAAGGTGAACAGATTGAAGTGGGCCCGGCCGAAGTTGCTGACGACCCGGGAAGCCTGCCGCCGATTAGAACACCCGACGTGCAAGTGGAGCCGCCGCCAGTTACGCCGGACACGCTTCAGCCTCGTCCTACGCGCTGGAACCCGTTGGTGACCGGGCAGGAAGACCGCCCGCAGATCGAAGCCACCGTGGTGCAGCCTGAGGTAGTTCAGCAGACGGACGATGGCACAACCTGGCGCAAACCAGAGGAATTCACATCGCCCGCCATCATCTTGCCAGGCAGCGACCCGGACGCGGCGCCCTCGGCGGATATCTCCCAGCACGGGCCATATATCCATCAGGACGAAAACGCAGATACTGACATAGGTCTGTCACCTACCTACGAAGCGTTCGCCAGTTGTGCCGGCCCCGGTTGTGGCGTGTGCTGGAGTGCTGCGGTCGATGTGCTGGCGCTGAGCCGTTCGCCTGGTCCCGGCGTAACACTCGCGCGGAACGCCGCCGGCGCGACGCTATCTGGCAATGACCTGAATCCCGATCTGGAAATTGGTTACCGCGGTAGCCTGATGATGGATGCTGGCGATCACGCGTGGCAGTTTGTGTATCTGCATCAGAACTGGGCAACTTCCGCAGGCCTGGCGGGTAATGTGAATTCGGTTGTTGGCACGACTGATTTCACCGGCGCCGCCTCGGTGCTTGCTGAAAGTGAAACAACGCTCAATAGCATCGAATTGAATTATCTGCGTTGCCATCACAGTTTCACGCCGTGGAGCTTAGGACTGCGTTACGTCAGTCTGCGGGACCGCTTTCAGCTGAACAGCGGCGCCGCCGGTTCGCGCAGCGACTACCGCATCCGCACTAACAACGACCTGTTCGGTGTGCAGGCAGGGCGAAGCATCAATTACACCTACGGCCAGTGGGAGTTCTTCGCCGGCGCCAAAGCTGGGCTGTATTTGAACTCCGCCAACCAGCGCGTGCGGTTGCTTGATAACAACAACACGGTGCTGCGGCGAAGCTACAGCGACTCAGACGCCTCCGTCGCGTTTCTGGGCGAATTGAATCTGATGGCGACCTACAACATCCATCCGCACGTTGCCATCCGTGGCGGCTATCAGGTTCTCTGGCTGGAAGGCATCTCAGAGGCGCCAAGCCAGTTCCTGTCATCCAGCCCCGCGACTCAGGCAGCGACCAACATTGACACCCACGATGGATTATTTGCTCACGGCTTTTATGGAGGAATCGAATTCAAATACTAACACTAGATTCCGGCATTCAGCGTGGCTGCGAATGACAGCGACGCCGGACAAACGAGTGCCCAGTGAAATCATTTGAAAGTCAGAAACCGCTGCTGACCGCGCCTCTGGCGCACGCCATTCTTGGGGAAGAAATGCGTGAAGGTAGCAGCGGGGCACAGCAAAGGCGATTCGAATCCGCCGTATCCGGCAGCGTGGGGCTGCTGATGCAGTGGCGGCCGACTGGCCTGAATATAGACGTGCACTTATGAACTTTCGTAGCGCTGATCAGCGGCAACGGTGTTCCAACCGCCCTTGCCGCTGGCGGCAATAGTGCCGGATTCTTCACCCGTAAATTTGACTTAGATGCGGGAAGTATTATGCTGGCACCAGCTTATCAAAATCTTAACATTCCAACTTATCTATCAGGGTTGATCTTGCGCTGCTACATGATCCAGCCTCACCGGCGCCTTCTTTCCATTGTTGGCTTTCACTTTGTTCTTATCATCTTGATCTCAACGAGCTTCACGGGCTGTGGTGGACGCAGCGAGGTGGAGCTGGGCGGTGTTGAAGACGAGTCGAACAAGATGAACTCGTTTCAGACGGCGTACTTCGCCTTTGTTGAAAAGAAGAACCGCCCGCCCAAATCAGCTGATGAACTGAAGTCTTACTACCCCGACGGCGTCGATCCAGAAACGGTGCTGGTCTCCACGCGTGACAAGCAGCCGTATGTGGTTTTCTGGGGCGCGGACCATCGCAAGCAGATGGGCGCCAAACCACTTGTCATCGCCTATGAGAAGGAAGGTGTGAACGGCTCACGCATGGTGTTTACGGGCTTCGGCGTGATGGAAATGTCCGACGAGCAGCTTCAGAACGGTGCAGTCTATCCACCGGGCGGTTCAGCTCCCGGTGCAGACGGTTGAACATCAGCGACAACTTATCTTTTTGTTCTCGTTTTAAGGGGGAGATTTATGGTTCACGTAAACAAGGAGCGACGCGCCGGCTTCACGCTGGTGGAGTTGCTGGTCGTGATCGCAATTATTGGCGTCCTGGTGGCGCTGTTGTTACCAGCCGTGCAGGCTGCCCGCGAAGCCGCGCGGCGGATGACCTGTCAGAATCATCTGAAGCAGATGGGGCTCGCAATGCAGAACCATCACGATACCTATGGCATCTATCCAGACGGCGGTATCCGCTGGGATCAGAACCGCACCAAAGGTGATGGCGGTGCACCAATGGCGGCTCCGCGTCAGGCATGGGGACTGTTTTATCAGATGCTGCCGTTTATGGAGCAGCAGTCACTCTACGACAATGGTGACGACGCATTAGTCCGCCGCTCGCCGGTAGGTGGCTACTTCTGTCCTTCGCGCCGCGAACCCATTGAAATTGGTGGACGCGCTCACAATGACTATGCCGGCAACGCAGGGCTGATGGGCGGTGGTCTAAATGGTTGGGGAGACGGTAAGAACGGCGGCGTATTTGTACGCGCTACTGCCGCCGAGTCGATCGACAGCGCCAGCATCACAGACGGTACATCAAACACCATCGGTATCGGTGAGAAGTGGATGGGCCAGTCTGAATACAGCAAGCATACCTGTGCAGACAATGAAGGCTACACTTCCGGCTTCGACTGGGATATCGTCCGCTGGGGTGACAATCCGCCGCGGAAAGATGTTCTTAATAACGACAACTGCAAAACCGAATTCGGCAGCGCTCATGCGGGCGGCGCCCACTTTGTGTACTGCGATGGCTCCGTGCACATGATCAATTTCACGATTGATCAGACGACTTTCCGCAATCTCTCGCAACGTGACGATGGTCAGGTTACATCCACCAACTGACCGGTATCAACGCATCCGTTTCGTCAAATGTGAGGACGCGGTGTGAGTCACCTTGAATCGTTCTGAAGGCCTGGCGCTGACAAGCCGCCAGATCTTAGAGGGCTGAAGATTCACGCCGCGTGAGCATGATCTGATGCAGCTTCTCACGTTGCTGGGGGGTCATCACTTCCTGAATCCGGTCCCAGGAAGCCTGCATCAGCTTCAACCCGTTATTGGACCAGTCGGGTTCTGGCGTTTCGCCCTTAGCGGCATTCTTGCGGGCCGTGCGCTGTTTATACAGCTGTGCGAGTTCCTGCGATGTTTCCGCCACGATGCCACTGATGGCCTGTTGCTGATCTGCTGATAGGCCAAGCTCGCGGGTGTATTCCGGCGATTGTAGATTGCCGAGCTTCAGATAGTCGTCGGCCAGTTTCTTACGCGTCTCGGCAGGGTCCTCAGGCGGACTGCCATCTTCTTTCTCCGGCAAACGCCATTTACCTTGTGCCAAGGCGGCCGGTTGTGGCTTCCAATGCTCGGGAATGTAGATCCCCATCGCAAACACCGCGATCACCAGCGCGACCATGGCCGCAACCTGCTTTGTGGAAATGCCACCGCCCAGTTGCGGAACTTCCCGCAACCGCTGCAGTCCCACCCGCGTGCCGTCCTCGCCCTGCGTGATGTGTACAGCTTTCACTTCGCAACAGCCGCTGGCCGCGACCATGGTCATCAGCTGTCCGACCCGGAGCCGCTTCATGTGCTGCGGCTTGTCGCCAGAAATGGTGAAGCCGCCGGCTGACTCTTCCAGCACGCGCACCATGACATCGCCACGGGAAGTGCGCAGCGCAGCCGTGTCCATCTCAGGCTGAACCGGGCAACGGTAAGACTCACGGCGTTCTTCAGACATAACTTTTTGCTTCTTGGTTAGCAGGCGGTTTCCGGGGGGAGCGGACACACTTCGCTACCTACAGATATAGGGCGCAACAACGCATCAGGCGGTTGCCATTGTGCAATTCCGCCAATAGTCGCAGTGGTTAACAAGGTCAAAGCCCGGTTAACCCGCCTACGCCGCAAATTCGTTACCGTAATGTCCCGCAAAGGTTTGCAAACAGCAGCAACTAGCGACACAATATCGTTGCTATCAATTTGGATAAGCGACCTCGGGTTTTCTTCGCACAGGGCCATCATGAAACGCCTACTTTCGCTTCTTTGCACAGCCGTATTTCTTGTTTCACTTTCTGGCTGTCCAGAGAGTCAACCGCCTGTTGTCAGAAAGACGCCCCAGCTTAAACCTGCGGTGAAGCCCGCTGTTCCCGCTGAGTCTCCCAAGCCAGACGTGAAAGACGATGATGCTGCTCCCAGTGCGCCGGAGACGCCCGCCGGCGCAACACCCGGCGCCGCTACGCCTGGCGTGGCAGCCTTCGAACCACCGACGGTTACGTTCAAAACTCCGACTGGCGAACCGGATGAGAAAGCCGAAATCGATGCGGCGACCAATCTCATCTTCGAGAACTATTATCAGAAAGAGAATCAGGAGAAGATCAAAGAGCTGCTGTGGAGCACCAACCCCGACATTCGCGAGCTGGCGGCGCGGCGGCTGAAGTCTGACGTAGATGAAGCCACCATCCAGCGTCTGGCTGCGTTACTGGTTGATCCCGTTGCCAAAGTCCGGCAGGCAGCCGCCCGGCGGATGCAGCAGAATGAGCACGCGGCGAAACATCTAGACGCGTTGATTGCCGCGTCATTCGACCCGGATAAAGAAGTGGCAACCAACGCCATCCAGACCATCCGTTACATCGAACCCGCCCCGGTCGAGGCCATCCCCGCCCTGCTGGAACTACTGCGGCACGAAGAAGAATCGCGGATTAACGCCGCCGCTTCGGCCTTGGGCGCCATGGGCCCCAAAGCAGCCGTCGCAGTCCCGCGGCTGCAACCACTGCTGGATGATTACAGCACCGCTTACGCTTCGGCGCACGCCCTGGTGGCGATCGGCAACTATTCCGCCGTAGTGCGGAAGTTTAAGTCGTCGCCAAGTTCAACCCTGATGTCCGCATTGGCGGAAGTCGATCCCACCACACCGGCCATCACCAAATTGCTGGGCGATTTCGCTTCGGACGAGTCCAAGTCGGACTACGAGCGTGGCAATGCCTACGAAGCGCTGTCCGAAGCACACCCCGTAAGCGAAGCCGGGCTGAAAGTGCTGATTGATGGCACACAAAGCAAGAAAAAAGATATCCGCATCTATGCTTATGACGCCCTGGGCGATATCGAGCCGAAGAGCGAACAGGCCGCACTGGTTCTACTCACCGCGATGTCAGACCCGGTGGAAGACGTCAAAAAGCGGGCTGCCAATTCGCTTGGTTCTTACCCGCTGGGCGACGCGAAACTGATTAAAGGCATTTTGAACGCGGCTGCCGACAAAAGCTTCACCGCCCATGACTCGCTGCGTTCGGCGCTGGGCGAATCTGCCAAACCCGCACTTCCCGTGCTGATCGAGGTGCTGCAAGACGCCGAAGAAGACGCCAAGATCCGCGGAACAGCCGTGTGGATGGGCGGACAGTTCGCACGCTACGACGACAAATTCAAAGAGGCGATAACGACGCTAGCCGAGGAGGAGAATCTGCCGGTTGTTCTCGACGGCTACCTGGCAGGCGTCATCGAAGAAGACCACCCGCGTTGCGTGCCTGCTCTCGTGGCCGGCTTAAAGCAGCAGGAATTGCCGCATCTGCGTTATTACCTGGCTGAAGCGCTGGGCGGCTATTATCCCCGCATCAAGCTGGAAGACGAGGCCGATCTGCAGAAAGTTGTTCCGGCGCTGATTGCCAATGTAGACGACAACTCCACGCTGGCTGCGACTTCTGCAGTCCGCACGCTGGGCGTTCTAAAAGCGGAGCAAGCCGTTCCCGCGCTCATCGAGACTTTGAAGAAGACACCCCGTGATCAAGAGAAACGCAGCGAAGATCCGCGGCACCGCGAAGCGCTGGTCTCACTCGGTAAAATCGGGCCCGCCGCCAAAGATGCGATTCCACTGCTGATGCTATTTCTCAAGCGGGATAAAGAGTCGCAGGACATCGGCAACAGCTGGCCTATTGCACAGACGCTGGCTGCTATCACACCGGCCGAGGATTACGACGCCAAGCCAGTCGCTGCCGCAGTAAAGGCCTACATTGATCGTCATAAGGACGAAAAGTATACCTCTTACCGGCTCAGCCCGGTGCTGGTCGCGCTCTCTGAATTCAACGTCAAACACGATACGGCCACCATCGCGTTGTATGAAAAGATGCTGGCTACAGAAGACACCGCATCGATTGAAGGAGCGCTCAACGCGATCGACAACATTGGCCCCGACGCCGCCAGTTGCCTGGGCGGTGTACTGGCCGTGGGCGAGAAGAAGCTGAAAGAAGGAAACTTCTGGAGCGCCGGCGAGATCGCCAACGCGCTCGGAGCCATGGGCGCCCAACCGGACAAATCTGTGCCGTTGCTGGTGAAATACCTGGAAGCAAAGCCCGGACCCGATGGTTCGACAAAGCGGGCGATCTTCGCGGCGCTGGCGGAATTCGTCACCCACGCCAAGGCGCCCGTGCCCGGTGTCCTACCGGCGTTGAAATCGCAACTTTCAGCAGCGGAGTCGAGCATCCGCGATGATGCGGTGGACGCCCTGGCGACCATCGTCGCTTTCGATCCTGCGGCAATTGATCCGCTGCTGGAAGTCGCCAGCAAAGATCCTTCAAACAACGTCCGCGTTGAAGCGTACCTGGCCGCCTACAAAGCGGCGCCGGACAATGAGAAAGTGCGTACAGAATTCATCCGCAGCTTTGCGATTGATGACTACGACCTGGAAGAGTACTACGACGAACTGGGTGACAAGGTTGTGCCACTGGTTGAGGCGGCCATCAAGCATAAAGAAGAGGCCGTCCGTAACGGCGTGATTGAATACGCCGAGTATCACGACAACCCGAAAGTTGTTGCGGCCGTTAATCTGGCGCTGCTGGATAGTGATGATCCAGAGAAGCAGTGGGAAGCCATTCAGAGCCTGGCAGAGGTCAAAGAGTATCGCGAAAAAGTGCTGCCGTATGTGGTGAAATCGCTCAGCGACGAAGAACGCCGCGACGAAGTTTCTGACCTGCTGGAAGAGATCGGACTTCCCGCCGCCAAGCAGGTGTTCGCCGTTGCCCTGGATGAGAAGGCGGAAATGCCCGTCCGCATCGCGGCGGTGAAAACGATCCTAGGTTCGTACACCTGGAACCGGCATGCAGGCAAACTGGCGCCGCTACGCGACCACGAAAATCAGCAGCTGAGCACCTGGGCGGCAATCGCGATGTGCGAAGGCGTGCAGGCGGAACCTACGCCCGCCATGCTGGACGCGTTAACTTCCGAAGATGAGAAAATGCAGGAAGCCGCCCTGGAAGCGGTTTACTACGACTCCGATTTCAGCACAGAGCTGCTAACAAAGCTGCGGACACAACTGTTAAAGCTGCTGACGAGCGAGAACGAAGATGTCGCTTCTTCCGCTTCGTACAAGCTTTCGGACTTCGAGCTAAGCGGTGAAGAATTACAAACGCTGGCCGGACTTCTCGAAAAACCCGAACACCGCCAAGCTGCGGTCCAGGTGCTTGCCTACGCAGAGAACATACCGGCATCCGCCGCACCCGCCCTGGCGAAGATCATCCGCGAAGATGAAGACAACCGCAGCAGCGCACGCAGCGCGCTGGCGAGAATCGGCGAGCCTGCCTTGCCCGCGCTGATTGAGATTGCCGGGGATACAGAGCTTGATGACGAAATCCGCATCGAAGCATCGCGGGGCATTGCTGCGATGAAGAAAGTCCCGCAGGAGAATATGCGGGCGCTGGCGGCGCTGGTTCGCGGCAAGCTAAAGCCGGTGAGCTACCACGCTGCCGAGGCGCTCGGTAAATCGGGCATCGGCCACCCGGAGGTTTACAAAGCCCTGGCCAATGCTGCTGCGGATGAGGAGTTTAACTCCAGCACTATCTACCGTGTGATGCAGGTTCTTCAAGAAGAAGAGAAGCTTGAGCCGCTGGTGACGGCGTTGCTTGAAAAACTGAAGACTGCCAGCGACGGTCGTAAGCCGCATATTTTCGGGTTGGCGACTTACGCTGACAACGACAACGCTGATGCATTGAAAGCAGGCGTCGAGGTTATGCTTTCGATCAAGGATGACAACGCCCGCCGTAACATGATTTACTCGCTATCCAATTATGATACGGGCGAACTGGTCACGCCGCTGCTCGATGACAAAGAAGCGACAAAAGTGATTGCAGCCTGCAATCTGTTTGAAGAACTTGAAGCGACGGAAGCCGCCATTGGCAAGCTCAAGGCGCTTACAGCAAGCAAGAACGCGGAAATCGCTTTCGCGGCCGCCGCTGCCCTGGCGCGGCAGGATACCGAAGACCGTTCGGCCGCTTTGCCGCCGTTGGCAGCAGCCTTAAAGTCTGAAGACGAGGAGAAGATCGAGAAAGCCTTGCATTCAATGGCGGAACTAGAAGCAGCCGCCAAGTCACAGGCGCCGCAGATTCTGGCTCTGCTTGAAGAAGGCGAGTACGACTATTCCGCGAGAAACGCGCTGGCGAAGGTGGACCCTGAGGCCGCCGCTAAGTACTTCATCGCGAAGCTTGATTCCGAGGATGAATTCCGCAACGCCGCCTATCAGTTGCGTAACGTGGGAGAAGCCGCCGCCGCAGCCGCCCCGAAGCTGCTGGCGGCGATGGACGACGATCAGAAACTCGAACCGGCAGCCGTTGCCCTGGCCGCGATGGGCGAAGCCGGTACACCGGCCGTAGCCAAGCTCAAGGCGATGCTGAACGACGAATTCCAGGCGCGGACCGCCGCCGAACTGCTGGGTCGTTTTCGAGATCGCGCAGCCCCTGCCGCGCCGGAGCTGGTGAAACTTCTGGACTCGCCAGACACGCAACTGGTGCGGTCGGCGATGGGCAGCCTGCGTTCTATCGAGAAGGCGGAAGAGCTGTCGCGGCCCGCGATCATCAAACTGCTGAAACACCCGGAACGGCAGATCCGCAACAACGCCGCTTACGGGCTGATGAATAAGGAGGCCGACGAAATTGGCGCCGCCTTCGCCGCCAATGTGAACGACGAAAAACTACGGGTGCGGGGCGCCGTCTACGGTGTGTCCAAGTATGAGAAGCAAGCCGCGGCGGTGATGCCCGCACTGGTGAAGCTGCTGGAAGATAAGAATCTGCGACAGACCGCATTGTCAACGATGGGCAAATTTGGTGCGGCCGCCGCGCCAGCCGTGCCGGAAGTGCAGAAACTGCTTGAGGCGGACCCGGCGAAGATGCCAGTGCAAAGCGCCATCAATGTGCTGGGCAACATTGGTCCGGCCGCCAAACCGGCAACGGCGAAGATCGAAACCTTCCTGGATTCCAAAGACGAGTACATGCAGCGGACCGCCCGCGAAGCACTCTGGAAAATCAATCCGCAGCGGGCTGAGGAACTGAAGCTCGAAAAACCTGACGAGGACGAATAGTCGTTGCCGCATCCAGCCGGCTAAACCGCCGCCGGTGCTGCTTCCGCATCGGTGGTGTTTTGCGTTTCCGCCTCGTCTGCCGGTTCTGGTTCAGGCGGCGAGAGCGGATGTTCAAAGGCGCCATCGCATCCGCCGCACATGTAGTACTGAACTGGCGATTGCCGGTCACGGTGCGCACTGTACAGCGGGTCGTGGCCACACGTCGGGCATTTCAGGGTGGTTCTGCGCAGCATCGGGCCGTCCTTGTTCGCATAGCCACACGCAGACGCGTGCGGGCAAAGGTGGCAAAGGTTGGCCATTCGGGCCGGCGGTAAGACTGTTAGCCGCCAAGAGTCAGAGCTTCCCGCTCATCTGCTTTCATTATGACACGATAGGTGAACAAGTGAACACTTTAGTGGTCAGGGTTTGGTGAAAAACCGCGTACAGCGGATTTCCTGTCCGGCGCCATCTAAAGAGTCACCTTAACCGGCACAATCTGCCAGGCGGTTCATTAGCACGTCGTGATTAATCAACATCCGTGGCGCAGAACAGCCAGAACCGGCGGGCGTCGCGGTCGAAGACCAGAAACGAATGGTCCCAGGCAACATCCTGAAACCACGGCGACCACGCACCGGCGAACACATAGATCAATGCATGATCGCGGCCCTCGCCCAGCATCTCCTCCACAAACGATGCGCTGAGCGCCCGCGCCTGATCAGCATTCAGCCCGCAGCCGTCGTAGGCGCCGCCGTTGAGCAGCATCTGTGTAATGGCGCCTTCGAGTTCAAAAGAACCGTACCGCCGGCGTCGCGGTAGTGCGGGTAGATAGTCAGGCAGTTGAAGCTCCGGCGCGGCCTGGCGGACGGCTGCCGTGCCGAGCAGCTGCTTGGCGCGTTTCTTGTCGCTGAGGCGGTCTTTATTCTCGCGATCAAAAGCCGCGGCGTCGACCGGCTCAAAGCCGTGCAGCATGACGTCGCCGTTGGCGTACATCTGCTGCATCGTCTGCAACAGGGTGGTCATCGCGGGACTGGTGATGGATACAGGTTGAAATTCAACGTCAGACAACGACATAGCCGGAAGCTCACGAGGGAAGAAGAAGGGTGGCTGAGACCCGCTATTGTTTCACGCTGCAAGGCGCATCAGCAAGACGCTGTGACCCAGGAAGCCGGTTATCCGCAGTATTTATCTGATGCTGCGAAGGTTCGCAGTTGCGGTAAACGATTTACTTCTGGAAACCATCCAGGTATTGCAGACCGGCAGTTTCATCGTCACGGAGCGAAAGAAACGTATCCAGCCGCGAGATCTGCAGCACGTTGGCCACAAACGGCGCCGGTTCGACAAACACCACGGCGCTGCCTTTGGTGTTGGCGTCGATGGTCAAAGCCACCAGCGCGGCGATCCCACGCGAATTGATGCGTGGCGAACCCGACAGGTTCACCATCAACGGTTTGCCATCAGCAACGACCGGGTGAAGAATTTCACGGAACAGCTCGTTGGCAGATTCGTCAATAACGCCTTGCGTATTGGCGAGAACATAGTTGCCGTGGTCGCTAACTGGGATTTCCATCCACAAGTCCTTCCGCCAGAAGCAGGGTACGGTGATTGGTTACCGGGAACCGCGGCTAAAGGCGCCGCAGCTAATTTTCATTTAGTTTAACAACGCCCCCGTCCGTGGCTACTACCGGCACGATCGTAGACAGCCGTCACTGATTAGGCTGCGGTTCGAGATCGTACTCTTGCAGCTTTTTAGCCAGGGTGTTGCGGTTGATGCCGAGGGTGCGGGCGGCTTTGGTCTGGACGTGGTTACAGGCGAGCATGACCTGGCCGATCAGTTCTTTCTCGACGTTGCTGACAATCTTCTTGTGCAGCTTATCTTCGTCGTCGCCGGCGCCGGTGACACCCTGCTGGACCAGTTCGTACGTCAGCGATTCCAGGTCGGCGCCGCGGATGCCTGTGCTGCGTGGCCGCTCTCCGCCACGGACGATTTCCGGCAGCAGCTCCACCGTCAGCTCATCGCCGTCCGCCATCACCACGGCGCGTTCGATGTAGTTTTGCAGCTCGCGGACGTTGCCGGGCCAGTGATAATCCTGCATCATCTCCATCGCTTCGCGTGAGATGTGTACGACATAGCGTTCGTTCAGATCGCTGTAAACTTTAAGAAAGTGCGCGGCCAGTTGCGGAATATCTTCCCGGCGGCGGCGCAGCGGCGGGATGTGGATGGGGATGACATTCAGCCGCCAGTACAGATCCTCACGGAACTTTTTGTTTTCCACTTCTTCCATCAGGTCGCAGTTGCTGGCGGCGATAACCCGCGTATCCACGCTGACGGTGTGTGTATCGCCCACTCTTTCGAACTCACGCTCTTGCAGCACCCGCAGCAGTTTGACCTGCAGCAGCAGCGATGTGGAGTTGATTTCGTCCAGAAAGATGGTGCCGGTGTGCGCCGCTTCAAACCGGCCCGTACGGTTATCGACGGCCCCGGTGAATGAACCGCGGACATGGCCGAAAAGTTCGCTCTCTAGCAGGCTTTCGCTCAGTGCGCCGCAGTTGACCTTTACCAGCGGTCCAGCCGCGCGGTTGCTGAGGCGGTGCAGCGCCGTGGCGATCAATTCTTTACCAGAACCCGTCTCGCCCAGCAGCAGCACCGATGCATTACTGCGTGCGACCCGTCGCGTGGTGCGATAGACCTCCTCCATGGCTTCGCCTGCCCCGATTAAACCGGGAATGGGCGGGCCTGTTTCTTCTCGCGGGTGGGAGCCGTAGGGCATTACGCGAACATTCCTTCAATCGCACGCAACAGACACCAGCTGCCGGAAACCGGCGGTGCCATTTCAGTGCTTATTACTTCTGCTTTTTTGAGGGCAGCTCGATAGCGTCGAGCACGCTGCCAAGGACGGCCTGCGTGTCAGCATCTAGCGTTTCGCTGTTGTTATAGCGTGTGTACTGACGTTGAATATTGGGGATCGTTAACAGCAAGCCACGGCGTTTCACCGCGGCTTCAAAGGCTTTGGTGGCGGCCTGCCGGGCTTGCAGCGGGCGGGCGTTTTCGCTGGCCACTTCCACCAGCGCAAGTTGCGCGGCAGGCGTGGCAAGTAGACCCAGAGCTTCAGCCGTTGCTTCGGTGAATTCCGGGCTGCGGAACGCGCGGATCAACGCCGGTTCGACCTTCAGCATGTCGAAGAACGGGTAGTCCTGCGGCGCTCTTAGCAGATGTGTCAGGTGCTTGATGCTTGTCCGTGCTTGCAGCAGTCGTTCGTCGGCCTGCGTGAACCGGCGTCCGGGCAGTTGCAACAGCAGCTGGGCCGTTCTCAGGGCCCCCCGCATTTCTACGGGCTGCGGCCCGACCAGTGTCAGTGGATCTTCGTCAAATTGCGATCGCAACCGGGCCAGATTGGCTTCCCGCGCCATGATTGCGATGGGCAGCCGGGCCGTCACCGGGTCTTTCCGCAGCATCTGTACAAGCTCGTTGGCGGGCGGCTGATCGATAGCGTCGCTGATCATCAGGAATTCTGTATCGGGCTGCGCCGCAGCAGCTTTGAAAGCGCCGCGGCCCGTCGTCGCCGAGGCCGCTTCAATGTTCGCCGCATTCAGGTAAGCGACGATATTCTGAGCCAGCGTGATCCGCGGGTGCGCCACCACGGCGCGGCGTTCTCCGTGGGTTGCAGCCAGAAACTGAAGCGCATCGGTCAGATAGCTGGCGCCAGGGAACGAACGATGCGGGTCCAGCCGCATGATGGAATCCGCCGCCGCAAACCGCACCCGGCGATCGGGGTGCCGCAATGCCTGAACCAAGGGACGCGGCCGACCGCCACGACCTAACACGTCTTCATCCACAATATCGCCCAGCACTTCGGCGGCGCCGATCGCGGCTGCGATGCGGTCTGCCTTGATCGCGTCGGTCAGTGTCTGTTCGACGGCTGCGGCGCCAAGCGATAGAGCGTTCGCCCTGGCTGTGCCCGGCCCTGATGCCAGCGGCGTGCCATAACCGTTGATACTCTTTTCAGCTTCAAGCAACGCCATCAGGTACGATTCGCGTGTCTGGGCGGAATCTTTGTCAATCGCATACAGCCGCGTGGCTAGTTGTGAGGCCGTTTGTAGCGATGCGTCGCGGGCGTTAAGCGTACGTGGCTCTGGAACCAGTTTTGTGGGGTTCCATTGCCAAAGAACAATTTCATCGTCCAGCGAAACTTCACGCGGCGGCTCTCCGTCCAGGAAAGACTCTACGCGTTGCCTTAAAAACGTCTTCGCCTGCTCCTCTGTCGGAGCGGCGCCAAGAATGCGGAGCAACGCGTTGCGGTGCTGCACACGGACCTGTTTCGCTTCGTTCTGATCCACAGCCGGGCCGGTGAGAAACTCGATGGCCCGTTTGGATTTGACTTTACCCAGGATGAACGCGGCTTCGGACCGCAACGCATCATCGGATGAACTCAGCGCGGCCAGCAGTGGTTCTTCCACCGCAGTCACACCGAGGTTGATCAGCGCAGTACGGGCGGCTGGCTTTCTGTCTTTTTTGGCGGGGTCCGCTAGGTGATTGATCAAGGCGACCACCGCGGCGTCGCCACCGGCCTGCAGGTCTTTCATCCCTTGAATGCGGATGCCGAGCGAATCGCTTTCCAGCGCGTCGATGGCGGCCGTAATGGACGCGGGATCGCGTGCGACCTTGTAGGCGGCGTCTAAAGCCAACGCGGATAATTGCGGTCCCTCTGGCGCCATCTTCTCGTTGCGACGCATCTCCGTGAAGAAAGCCGTGCCGTAATCGTTTACCAGGGCGGCCAGCGTCTTGGGAGTCGGATTTGTGCCAACCAGCTGACCGGCGTAGGTGCGGGCCGCGTCTTCACGGCCGTAGTCCATCAGCATCTTGGTGGCTTTGAGCAATTCGTCTGCGGTCTGCGGCTTCGACTCTTTCACCGCCAGCACCAGCGGGTCTTTCTCGCCCAGCAGTTCTTCAACACTCGGCGCGGTGGCAGGCGTCGCTGGGGCGCCCGGCGCTTCGCCAAACGGGTTCTGCGCCACGCAGATTGCGGGCAGATACGCCAGCAAGCCAAATAACACGATATTGGCGGCAATGCGGATTGAGCGGGTTATTGGAGTTGGCATGACAGACCTGTCGTCTCTGGCTATTTCAATTGCAAGCTGATGGCAGTCCGTCGCAGAGCATTTTGCAGATGTGCGGGTAGTTTGTTGCCTATTGCATCTTCAGACGCGTCTTCCACAGAGTTATCTGATGTTCGACCTGTTTAGGGGCTGTAGAACCATAGCTTTTGAATGCCGCCAGGGCGTTCTCAATGCCAAGCGAATCATAGACCTCGTGGTCCAGCGTTTCATCAGCCTGTTTGAAATCTTCCAGCTTCAAATCCTGCAGCCGCAAGCCTTTGTCCATTGCCTGACGGACCAGGGCGCCGACCATGTGGTGGGCTTTGCGCTGCGGTGTGCCGCGTTTGATCAGGTATTCCATAAAAGTGGTGGCGTCCAGGAAACCCGCATCCAGCCGCGATGCAATCGATTCCCGCTTCAGCGTGGCGCCTTGCACCATCGCTGCCGCCAGTTCCAGGCAATCCCGCACCGTCCGCACGGAATCAAACAGCGGCAGCTTGTCTTCTTGCAGGTCGCGGTTGTACGCCAGCGGCAGACCTTTAATCAGCATCATCAACGACTGCAGATTGCCCACCACCCGCGCGGTTTTGCCACGGATCAGTTCCAGCACGTCCGGGTTGATCTTCTGCGGCATGATGGAAGAGCCGGTACAGAACTCCTGCGGGAGTTGAATGAAGTTGAACTCCACCGTCGACCACAAGATCCATTCTTCCGCCCAGGTGCTCAAATGAGCGGCGACCATCGACAGGCAGAAGGCGGTTTCGACCACAAAATCGCGGTCGCTGGAAACATCGAGGCTATTCCGCGCTACAGCGTCAAAGCCCAGCCGCTTCGCCACATCTTCGCGGTCGATCTCTAGCGTAGTGCCAGCCACCGCTGCCGAGCCCAGGCTGCAGATGTTCACCCTTTTCCGGCAGCCTTGCAGCCGGCCGCGGTCACGTTGCAGCTTTTCGCAGTAGGCCAGCCAGTAGTGCGGCGCGAGCACGGGCTGTGCACGCTGCAAATGTGTATACGCCGGCAGCACCACATCTTTGTCAGCGTCGCAACGGCCCACAAAGGCGCGTTGTAGCTTGCACAGGCTGTTGTCGATGTGATCGATGGCGTTGCGGGTCCACAGCCGCAGATCCGTCGAAACCTGATCGTTGCGGCTTCTGCCGGTATGAAGCTTCCGGCCGATATCGCCCAGGCGGTCGATCAACGCCTGTTCCACGTTCATGTGGATGTCTTCTAATTCGGTTTTCAGCTTCAGACGCTCTGACTCGATATCCTCGCGGATTTCCTGCAAGGTGGCGGCAATCTGCTCGCTCTCATCCACGGTGATGATGTTGCACTTGGCAAGCATCTGAGCGTGGGCGATCGAACCTTCGATGTCGAAGGCCAATAGATGCCGGTCAAAGCTGACGCTTTCGGTGAACATCTCGACGCGTTTGTCCGCGCCGTGGTCGAAAACAGCACTCCGCGATGGACTCTCCAAAGTTGCACTCCTCAGGCATGCCTGTCCCGGCGTTCAGATGGATCGCCCTATGCGGACCCTTTGACCTACTTCTCAGAGATATCTCAGAGATAAAGGTTCATACTAAGCACGACGATTCAGGTTGTCAACGAACGGCCAACCACGTTGCTTAGTTTGTAGGCAATCGAGCAGGACCGCCTCGCAAAGAATCCCCTAAGCTGTTGTGAGCAAACAACTAACAGCAAACGAATAATTGGCGCCCTCTGACTAGGCAATGCCCCAATGCGCGGCTCTGTGGGGAAAATCCCGGCCCGCAGGTAGGATCAATGGCGGCAGGCCGTCCATTTGGCTCATCTGCGGATCTCTGCGGCTGAATAGAACACGTAAGTCCAACTATGTTAATTACTTAGGGACTTTACGCGATCGCGGCTAATGGTCCCCCTCGTAGTAGGGTTCGACGTGAACGACGACTTCACGGACGGCGGGCCACACGGTCTGGATCTCAACGCGTACGAGTTGAGCGATTTCGTGAGCGTCGTGCACTGTAATACTGGGGGCAACCTCGACGTCGATATCCACGTGAGCATCAGGCCCTGCGCATTGAATGCGCACTTTCTCAACATCCAGAACCCCTTCCACAGCAGAGGCTGCTTGCCGCACACGCTGAAATGCCTCATCTTCCGGCGCCCGGTCCAGTAACTGATGCAAATTCTCCCAGGCGGCATACGCGCCTAGCCCCGCCATAATGGCCGCCAGCGCCATCGCGGAAAGATGGTCCAGCAGCGTCCCCGCCCCTGGCGCCAGCGCCGCCACGCCTAGCCCAATGGCAGCGAGCATACTCGCGCAGGCGTCGATCCGGAAATGAAACGCTTCGGCGACCAGCGCCGTGCTGTTCTCACGTCGACCGATCCGCAGCGCGAACTGGCAGAACAATTCCAGCGCGATGGCAACGCCAGCAGGTAAAATCCAGGCCCACCAGTAGGTACTCCCTTCCGGCGCGTCCACGCTGGCCGCCATCGCTTGTTGCACCAGCATGAAGACGCCAAAGAGGGAAATCCCCACGCCTAGCTGCAATCCTGCCAGCGGTTCGTACTTTCCATGACCGAACGGATGCTCGTCATCGGGCGGTCGCTCCGCCAACTTGATCGCCAGCACAATCAACAACCCGGCCAGCACATCGGCAATGGTTGAAAGGGCGTCCATCAACAGCACGGAGTGCCCTAGCAGAAAGTAGCCCACCAGTTCCGCGGCGATCACAACCAGTCGCACGGCCATACCCAGAAGCCCGGTGCGCACCAGTCGTGCAGTGCGTTGCTGCCGCGCTCGATCCACCGAGGCGGGTAGCTCAACGGCGTCGTGAAATTCAGTCACAGCAGTTCAAGGCGCGCGTGGGCGCCCAGCCGTCGAGTCCGTTGCGGAGGCCAGTCAGGCAGCAGATTCTAACAACGCCCAACCACCGGGCAACCCACGGCGATGCATCCGCCACTACTGCCAGGTTGGCGGCGCGCGTGATACCATAGCCGCATGAGTCAGGCAGAAACGCAACCCGGCGACACACCTCAACGACGGCTTTCGCTGTTCGATGCGACGTGCATCATTGTCGGCATCATCATCGGCGCCGGGATTTACAAAACCACGCCTTTCATTGCCGCGAATGCAGCATCGCCAACCTATTTAATGCTGGCCTGGGTTCTGGGCGGCCTGGTGGCGCTGGCAGGTGCGTTCTGTTACGCGGAACTGACCACCACGTATCCGCGGAACGGCGGAGACTTCTTCTATCTGACAAGAGCATACGGCCGGCGGGTGGGTTTTCTTTTCGCGTGGTCGGAATACTGGATTATCCGTCCGGGCAATATTGGCATGATGGCGTTTGTCTTTGCGGAATACGCTCACCGGCTGATTGTTGCGTATGCACCCGTCACGCTGATGAGTAGTGAGCAGGCGCTGCTCGGCTTTGCGGGTGGTGTGGGCAGCGGGCCGCAATGGGCCAAACTGCTGCTGGCGCTGGGCGCGGTGTTCGCACTCAGCGGCGTGAACCTGATGGGCCTGCGCGCCGGAAAGTGGGTGCACAACGCCCTGACAGTCATCAAGGTGCTCTCCCTGGTGGCGATCTTTGCGGCGGCGATTCTGGCGCCAGCGGCAAAAGTTGTCACTCCGGCGGAACCGTTCGATGGCGGCTTTCGCCTCGTGACGATTCTGGTGCTGTTCACCTACGGCGGCTGGAATGAGATGTCGTATGTTGCGGCGGAGGTGCGTCATCCGGCCCGCAATCTGAAATGGGCGTTGCTGTTGGGCGTTGCCATCGTGATGGTGCTTTATTGCTTATTGAACCTGGCCTTCATCCGCGTGCTTGGGTTTCAGGGCCTACGCGCTTCACAGGCCGTTGCGGCCGATGCGTTGTCGCCGTTGCTCGGCGCTGCCGGCGTGGCGGTGATGAGTGTGATGGTCTGCCTCTCGTGCCTTGGCGCCGCCAATGGGATGATCTTCACAGGGGCGCGGATTTATCACGCGCTCGGCCAGCAGCATGGCGGCTTTCGCTGGCTGGGCCGGTGGGACGAAGGCGCCGGCGTGCCGGTGACCGCGATGCTGGTGCAGACCGTTGTGACGCTGCTGCTGGTGGCGGGCTTCGGCTGGTACGCCGATGGCTTCGATCGACTGCTGCGTTTCGGGGCGCCGGTGTTCTGGTTCTTCATTCTGATGACTAGCGTCTCGCTCTTCATCCTGCGTTTCAAAGATAGAGATATACTGCGCCCTAGCCCCACACCGTTGTTCCCGGTGCTTCCGGTGGTGTTCACACTTAGTTCCGCGTTTCTGTTTCACGCCAGTTTTACTTACGCTCTGAGTAACAGGTCGTGGGAAATCTTCTGGGCGTTACTTATCATTGCGGCCGGCGTACTCATTAGCCTGTTGCCTATAAGGCATTCCGCGGATTCCATAACATAAGATTGAGGCTGTTAGTGTCAGAAGTTGTCAGCTTAAACCGGTTGTCGCTGTGCGGGCTTGTGGCCGTTCTGGTCCTGTTATTTTGCGGGTGCAGCGGCAACACGCTGAAACTGGCAACAACCACCAGCACGCGCGATAGCGGGCTGCTGGATGAATTGCTGCCGGGCTTTGAACAACAGTCCGGCGTGACGGTTCAGGTGATCGCCGTTGGCAGCGGCCAGGCGCTGGAACTAGGCCGCCGGGGCGACGCCGATCTGCTGCTGACGCACGCTCCCGCCGCCGAGCAGCAGTTTATGGAAGACGGTGCAGGCAGCAGTCGCCATGCGATCATGTATAACGACTTCATCATCGCCGGTCCCGCGGACGACCCCGCAGGGATTGCCGGGCAGAAGACGGTGATAGACGCGTTACAGAAGATCGCCGCCGCGAAGCAACCCTTCGCCTCCCGCGCCGATGACTCCGGCACACATATGAAGGAAATGGCGCTCTGGAAACAGGCAAAGCTGGAACCGGCCGGCGACTGGTATCTGAAAGCCGGCGCCGGCATGGCCGCAGCGCTGCGTGTTGCCGGTGAGAAGAACGCTTACATCCTCTGCGACCGCAGCACCTTTTTAGCACATCAGGATAAACTGGATTTGCAGATCGCCTGCCAGGACGACCCGCTGCTGCACAATCCGTATTCCGCCATCCCTGTTAATGCAGAGCGGCATCCGCATGTGAACGCATCCGCAGCCAGAGACTTTGTGGACTACCTGCTCTCCAGCGCCGTGCAGGATAAAATCAGTCAGTTTGGCAAGAAGAAATACGGGCAGCCGCTGTTCTTTGTGCACGAAGAAAGCGGCGCCAGATAACATTCCGCTATTCAATCTCCTCCTGAGGATTCAACTTGTATGAGCCGTCCAACAAGTAAAGTGGCACCGGGCTGGTGGGACTACACCACGCTGGATGAAGAGATTCTCAACGACGCCGCCCGGCTTTCCGCCAGTGATATCGAGGGGCTGTCGCGTCCGGGCTTCACCGTGAAGATGTACGACACGCTCGAGGATTTTTATCTTGCTGAGGCGCTGGAGTACATCACCGCCTGGCGGCAGGCGACGCCAGACCAGCCAACCGGCATCTGCGGCCCGATTGGCCCCACAGAGCAACTGCCGCTGGTCGCGCGGCTGGTGAATGAACTGGAAATTGATCTAACCCATTGCCATTTCTGGGGAATGGACGAATGGGTCATCGACGGCGTCGAGGCGCCAGAGTCGTTCTCATTAAGCTTCGCCCGCGCTGATCGCGAGCTGCTGTTCAACCGGATCAAGCCGGAACTGCGCATGCCCGAAGAAAACATCCACTTCCCCGCAGCCGATGTCAGCGAATACGTCGCCAGTTGGGATAAAGCAAAATGCCTGGTCATGCAGGGCGGACAGGGCGAAGTGAAGCACTGGGCGTTTAACGATCCGCCGCCTCGCGTGGCGCCGTACGAAGACGCTCCGCCACCGGCAGACGTTTATTGCGCTCAGGGCACGCGCGTTGTCGACCTGCATCCGATGACTCTCACCCAGAATGCACGGACGTCAGGCGGCGGCGTGGTGACCAATGTGCCAACGCAGGCTGTGACCGTCGGCCCTGTTGAAACCTTCAAGGCAGAAAAGGTTTCCATCTGGCAGGCCGGTCAACACGACAATCCGTTCGGGCAGCGTCTTACGGCGTGGATGATCTCTAAGAAGATCATTGATAGTTCCACACCCATGTCGTTGCTGGGCAATCATCCCAACGTGCAGTTCAACTATTACCGTGGCGGCCTGGGCGAGTGCACGGTGGAAATGCACTAAGCAGCGCGGCTGCAATAGGAGCAACTCACAATGAATCAAGCAACAGGCAAGATGCACCTGCTGGATCAGCAGTTGAGCCACGTCTGGATGGTGCGTACCTTTCTCAAGCACTCTGAAGAAGCGGAAGACGACGAAGACCTCTGCGATGTCCACCGCGCCCTGTATGACTACATGCTAGCTCTTGGCGCCCCGCTGCAGGCCGGAGACGAGGCAGCGTATCTTAAACAGGCCAAAAAGAAACTCACCAAGCTGAAGAAGGCCGTCGAACTGTTCGATGAGATTCAGCCGGAAATCTCTTCCCACACCAACTTTCAGATGGCCGCCCTCTCGCTACGCACCGCCGTTGCCGAGGTGGAACGCTTGCTTACGGCGGAATAACCCGGGCGCAGGATTCGCACTGACACCAGCGGCCATTCCTGGTAAAACCGCGGTTCTAGAAATATGGTTGCTCATGGATAGGCAACCAACCAGGAAATCCGACGGAACGGTTTGATGACTGATAGCACTGCAGCCGCAGCAAGCGGCAGATTCGCCGGGCAGACAATTTTAATCACAGGCGCCAGCGATCACGGCATTGGCGGCGCGGTGGCCGAACGCCTGGCGCGGGAAGGTGCATCGATTGCGGTGCTGGGGCTGCACGAGCCAAAACGGCTGTTCCGCAAAGCAAGGCGTCTTGGCGCCGAAGTCCACTTCGAGTCTTGCGATATCACCAGCGCCCAACAGGTCCGCGCGGCCGTTCAGGCGACAGCGCAGCAGTTCAACACGATTGACGTGCTGGTTAACAACGCAGGCATTGAGATCGCCAAACCGCTGGATCAGTTTCCTGAAGATGACTGGGAGCATCTGCTGGATGTAAATCTGCGTGGCGCCGTGCGGGTGACGCAGGCGACCGTTCCCCACATGAAAAATGGCGGCGTGATCATCAATGTTGCGTCGGCGCTGGGAACGGGCGGGTGCGCCGGGTTCTCCATTTACAGCGCGAGCAAGGCGGGCATGATCGGCTTCACGCAATCGCTGGCGGTTGAACTGGCGCCGCGCCGTATCCGCACCATCGCCCTGGCCCCGGCGCTGGTTGCCACGCCCATGACGCTCAAACATCTCAGCACCTTAAGCGAAGAAGAACGCGAACACATTGACCGCACACATCCCGTCGGCACCGGAATGCCGCACGATGTGGCGGCTGCGGTGGCGTTCTTCGCATCGCAGGATGCCGGTTGGATCACCGGGGTCACACTGCCAATGGGCTGGCTGCCGCAGTATCCGATTCCTGTTTCTCAGTTTATGGATGAGAAACAGACTGAAGGGCTAAAGGCCGCATAGCAGGCGTTTTTGCGCCGCTAGCGCTGTTGCAACAGCGCCGGAGCCATTACGATACGTGTGCGAAGGAATTCCTGCTTCTCCTCTGGTGAAGCATTGCACGCGATTGCAACTGGCCCACGGATGACGGCGAACCCCAATAACGGCGCGAAGCTTCTTGCCCCTGGCCTCACGGGCGCCAGGCATGCACCGCTTGTGTGTCTGGCAGCGGCTTTCGCCACGGGCATTGTCTGCGACCGCTTCCTGCCGGCGCCGCCCATGGTGTGGTGGTTGCTGGCGTCTCTTGCCGTCACCTGCTGGTGGTTGCTGCACCGGCTTGCCTACGGACGTTACGCACTGCTGTTGCTCATCGCGGCAGCATGCTGCGGCGGCGGATGGCACCATGTGCAGTGGCGGTATTATGCGGCGGACGATATCGGTCGTTTTGCAACGGTCGAACCTTCCCCCGTCTGCATTCAGGCAACCCTTCTGACGGCGCCGGAGCAGTCTTTTGCCCCGCCGCCCGATCCGATGGAAGTAATGCCGCGCGGTGATCGTTCGTACGTGCTGCTGCAGATCCAGCGGATACGGGTGACTTCTGGCTCCAACGGCGAAGCGTCTGAAACGCAGTGGCGTACAGCTTCCGGCCAGTGCGAGTTGCTTGTCGAAGGGCATCTGCCGGGAATGAACGCGGGCGACACCGTGCAGGTGTTCGCCAAGCTGACGCGGGCGGCGCCGCCGGAAAATCCTGGCGATTTTGACTACGAAAACTACAGACGTCGTGACCGGCAACTGTGCCATCTTAAGGCACAGTACCCGGATTGTGTCGTTGTGACAAAGCGTGGCGCCGCCTGGAACTGGCGCCGGTGGTCGGCCACTGTCCGCAATGCGGGCGAAGCAGCGCTGCATGAATATATGCCATACGATCAGGCGACGCTGGCAGCCGCGTTGCTGCTGGGGAAACGCAAGCAGCTTTCTTACGAACGGACCGAACAATTCTTCCTGACCGGTTCGATTCATCTGCTGGCCATCTCCGGGTTGCATGTTGGCATACTGGCGTACTTTTTCTTTGCCGCGGGCAATTCCGGCTTTGCCAGCCGCCGGAACACCCTGCTGGCGACCATCGTATTTGTAGTGCTGTATGCAATCGTGACGGGCGGCCGGACGCCGGTGGTGCGGTCGGCGGTGCTGGTGACGGTGTTCTGCGTTTCGGCGTACTGCGGACAAAAACCGCTGAGCTTTAATACGCTGGCTGGCGCTGCGCTGGTGGTGCTGATGATCAGCCCGGCGCAGCTGTTTGAAGCCGGCGCCCAGCTTTCGTTTCTGGCGGTGGCGACGCTGGTGTATTGCGCGCCGTGGCTCGCGCGGCGTGCGATAGACGACCCGCTCGACCGGCTGATTGCCGCCTCACGACCGTGGCCGCTGCGTCTTTGGCAGGCAGCGGTGAGTTATGTGGGGCGTGTGTGTCTGGCGGGACTGGTCGTGTGGGCGATGGCCTTGCCGCTGGCGATGTATCACTTCAATCTGGTGTCACCCATCGCATTGCTGTTGAATCCGTTGCTAATGCTGCCGGTGGCCGCCGGATTGATATCGGGCTTTCTGGTGATGCTTACCGGCTGGCTGTTCCCGCCCGCGGCTGTGGCGGCAGGTTGGATCTGCGGGCAAAGTCTGTGGCTGCTTGAGTCGATGGTCGGCGCCGCTGCCCCCGTGCCCGGCGGCCACTGGTATACACCGGGACCAAGCCTGCTATGGGTGCTGGTGTTTTACTTCGGCGCGGCGCTGCTGGTGACGGCGCCAAGGCTGCGGCCGGTTCTGCACTGGCGCCTGGCGATGCCCGCCTGCTGGGTTGCGGTGGGAATGACGGGCGCCGGCTTCGCCATGCCGGATGGATCGAAACCGGCGCTGCGGTGTACGGTGATTTCCGTTGGTCACGGTTCAAGCATCCTACTGGAACTGCCCGACGGCCGAAACATGCTGTATGACGCCGGGCATCTGGCGCCGCCGGAAACAGGGGCTTCGACCATTGCCCGGGTGCTGTGGTCCAGGGGAATAAGGCGGTTAGACGCGGTGGTGATTTCGCACGCCGATGCGGATCACTACAACTGCCTGCCAGCGCTGCTGAAGAAAGTCCCGGTGGGTGTTGTTTACGTCAGCCCCGTGATGTTTGAACAGGAAGAAACGTCTGCGTCTCTCGCTGCGCTCAAACACAGAATCTTAGAGGCAGGCGTGCCGGTCCGGCTGCTCTCTGCGGGGAACAATCTTGAGGTTGGCGCCGGGGCGGAGATTGAAACGCTGCACCCGCTGCCTCGCGGCGTGATCGGTAGTGACAACGCCAATAGCATTGTGCTGCGGGTAGCATATCAGGGGCGAAGTATTCTTCTTCCCGGCGATCTCGAGCCGCCCGGTCTGACGGATGTGCTGGCCGAAGCAACGCCGCCGTGCGATGTGGCCGTGGCGCCGCATCATGGCAGTCCACGTTCGAAGCCGCAGGCGTTTGTCGACTGGTGTCAGCCGCAGTACGTCATCATCAGCGCGGGTCGCGCGGAATATTCGCGGGAGTATAAGGCCGGGTATCTGCGTACGGGCGTCCGCTTGTTGCACACGGCGGAAACCGGCGCCGTAACGGTGACCATTGAAGATGGCCAGGTGCACGTGGCCAAATGGCTGCAGGACTAATCTCCGGCGCCGCCTGGCAGATGGCCTGCTGTTGAACCGGCCGCTGACTAAGCGCTGCGGCCCCGCCGAGGATGCCTGTGCAGAGCAAGATGCCGAGGAATACGGCAACGACAATCGCCACAATCAGTATTATTTTGCGATACGAAACCGGCTTGCTGCCATGAGGTTCGCCCGTCTGACCATTGATGAGGAAGCGATAGGTCTTCTCCTTGTATTGATACGCCATAATCCAGACGGGCAGCAACGTTGCTTCGCTCGACAAGCCGGCCAGCAGCGTATTTACTTTGACGTTCCGGCTGCGACCGGGAACGTAATGTTCGTCAACGGCAGCACGCTCCCATTGCTCGACGGTGCTACGGGCATGCGGCCGGGCGTACTTACGCGGCACGCTGAATTGTTCGACAATGGCGTTTTCTAAATCGACGTCTGAAGGCGCAACGGCTGCGTTTAAATGAAACGGACACAAGGCATGCGTTTCGTTCGGCTTCAAGGCTCCGCTGGCGCCAACGAGAATTCCGCCGCAGCTGCTGCGGTGTTCTCCCGAAAGCGGGAACCAGTCACCACGCGCCCCACTGGGCGTATCACTGGTGTCGGCCGTCCAGTAGGTCGAAGTGTGGGCGGTGAACACCCAGTACGGCACGTACACACCTGCCATCTTGGTGATGACCGCGGCATCACTCAGATCGCCGGGACGTAGCCAACCGGTTCCCAGCCACTGTCTGATAATCGTTTCCGCTTGCTTGCGGTCAATTTCGAACGGCACCACGCTGCGCGGCGCAAAGGTCTTGCCGTCTGCTTTCCGCTGCAATTCTTCGCTGCCACAGAACGGGCAACGCAGCGTCTGTGCAGAAGCATCGTAGCTCATCGACGCGCCGCACCCGCCGCAGGTGAAGTTACGCGTTGTCTCGCGTGTTTCAACCTGCCCTTCAACTTCAATTCGAACCTGGGGCACCTCCGCCCCGCAGTTGGCGCAGAACAGATCTTCCTCGTCCACCAGCGCATGGCAGATCACGCACTTGCGTTCAGGCTCGCGAATAACGGGGGGCTTATCCATACGCGGCAACGACTCCCGCAATGCCCGCGATGATCAGGATAATCACCGCCAGCACGCCCAGTCCGATGCCGACGGCGGCCCAGATTCGCTTCTGCGACCAGGGCTTATCCCCAGCGATGTGACCCGTTTGCCCATTCACCATGAAGCGATACAGCTTGTCCTGGTAACGGTAGCTGAGCAAGTAAACGGGCAGCAGGCACAGATCGCTGGTTGCCTGGCTGAAGCTTGTGGAGACTTCCAGATTTGTGTGAGTGTCGCCTGGTAAGTGATGGGCAATGGCGGCTTGTTCACGCCTGAGAAATTCGTCGCGGCAGATCGCCAGCGCCTGATCCTTTTCGATGGAGTATTCTTCGGTGATCCAGCCAGCGATGAAATTAGGATGGTAACGTTTGAGCGCCGGCAGATTGAACGGCTTGATCCGGTCCGCTTGCTGCTGGTCAAGGCCTTTGCTGCCAGACACCAGATAGTCGCGGTGATACAGATGATGTTGCCCGGACAGCGGCCACCATTCGGTTTCACGCACACGACGTGTCTTGGTGACTCTTTTTCCTTTCGAGTCGGTGGTGGTGTATCTTTCCGTGCGGTACCAGTACTCGCCAATGCTGGCGTTCCAGTGGCTGTGGCTTCGCATGGTAAACCGCCAGAAAGGAAGATAGACGCCGCGCAGCTTGTCTTCGATTCGCGATTTCGCCAGATCGCCAGGACGGAATATGGAATTGTCCTGCAGCCAATGGCGGAACTTCTGCAATGCCTGTTCGGGCGTGACGGCGAATCCGATGACGAATTCAGGCGGTTGGCGGCCCGTCGTTTCTTCCGTGTGTTCGACCACATAGGTCGAATCGCAGAAGGGGCAGGTGTAGCTGCGCTGGTCAGGATCGACCTTGATCTGCGCGCCGCACGAACGGCACTCGAAGTGTTTCTTCGGCCCTTCGATGACAAGTTCCGCATCCTGCTGCGTGGCCGGACCCTCACACACTTCCGTTCCGCAATTTGTGCAGAACTGGTCGCCGTGCTCCACCGGCGCCCCGCAACGGCCACATGGTTCACCCTGGGGTGGGAGCACGTCCGCATCGACGAACGGTTCGTCGAGAATGGTCGCCGGGACGATGTCCGCTGAGGCGTCGTCCTCAACGTAGACAATCTCTTGTTGTTCGTCACTGGTCATGGTCACACATTATTCGCCGCGGCAAACGGAACATTGGCTTGCGACCTTTATACAAATGGTTGAGCTTCAATGCACATAACCCGCAAAGGTGGTGACGGCAGGTGCACCTCTCCACATGGTTACAAGACGAACGCCAGGTGATACAACCGTTGCCATACGCTTGCGGATTCTTGACCAACTTGCCCCTGCGGAGTGAATGTTTTGGGAACCATTCGTGTCGGCATCATTGGCCTTGGCGCCAATACGCGTCTGAAACATGTACCGGGGCTGCGGGCTTGTCAGGATGTAGAGATCACCGCAGTCTGCAATAGCCGGCCGCAATCCACACAGGCGGCTGCGGCGGAGTTTGGCATCCCGAAGAAGTTTGCAGACTGGCAGGAACTGGTGCAATCGCCCGATGTAGACGCGGTGGTGATTGGCGCCTGGCCCAATCTGCACTGCCCGGCAACATTAGCGGCGCTCGATGCTGGCAAGCATGTGTTGACCGAAGCACGCATGGCAATGTCGGCGGATGAAGCCCGGCAGATGTACGCCGCCAGTCTGCAGCATCCGGAACTGGTGACGCAGATTGTGCCCAGTCCGTTCGGTCTGCGTGGCGGGCAGGTCGTCCGCGAAATGATCGAGGACGGCTATCTGGGCGAACTCCGCGAAGTGGTGGTGCTCGGCACATCCAACGAAACCGCCGATCCGCAGCGGCCGCTGCACTGGCGGCAACGTCAGAGTATCAGCGGTGTGAATATGCTGCTGCTGGGCATCCTGCACGAAACGCTAATCCGCTGGACGCCCAGCCCGCAGAGCGTGCAAGCTTCCACCCAGGTGTTTACGACAGAACGTGTCGACGCCTCGACCGGCATGCGTGAGCCGGTCACCCGTCCCGAAAGCGTGCAGGTCTTAACAAAGCTGCCCGGCGGCGTGCAGGGTCTGTACCACTTAAGCAGCGCCATTCACTTCGGCCCGCCGCCAGAGATCAGGCTGTTTGGCAGCGAAGGTTCTATCTTCTACCAGCTATTGCCGGAAGACCGTCTGCTGGCGGGCAAGGCAGGCGATGAGCAGATGCAGCCGGTGGAAATACCGGCCGGCAAAGCGGGTGGGTGGCGCGTTGAAGAAGAATTTATCAACGCGATCCGCGGCGAAGAAGAAATAAAGTTCACCACGTTTGAAACCGGTGTGCGTTACATGGAATTCACACAGGCCGTGGAAGATTCAGCACAGTCAGGCGCCACAGTGGACCTGCCGGAAGAAGAGTGACGCAACGCTGTCACTTGAGGCGACAGGATAACGCCACAGGATTTTGTACGGCGCACGAAGATACAGGGTGCGGATATTATGTTGTGGCAACAACATAATCCCTCTTCGCCCCTCCGGGGAGAAGACAGGCCGTCAGGCCAGATGAGGGGGCGCCCGCTATCTACTTTGTAAAAGCCACAAGAAGCTATTGACCATCCGGTTTACGCTCCGCAAAGCTTTGCTAAAGGACGGATTCTGTGCCCCCTCACCCTAGCCCTCTCCCCAAAGGGGCGAGGGAACCAGATGGGGCGACTGGATAACGCCACAGCAATTCATACGGCGCCCGAAGATAAGTATTCAGTTGCAAACGGCTACTGACCACGGCATCATGGACGCTCCGTGATTCGCCCGCCATTTTAGGATAGATGGGGCGGTGTACGTTTATCAAGCGGGAGCTGTTCCAACTGCCACGCCCTGTCATCAGGAAACATCTGTGAGATACACGGCCATTGTTTTCGTAAGCTTGCTGGTTACCGCCGCAATGACCGGCCCGCAGAGTTCGGTTGCGGATGATTCGCGGCCCAATGTTCTTTTTCTGGCCGTGGACGACATGAACGACTGGACCGGCTGCCTGGGCGGTTATCCGGGGAAGGTCCACACACCGCACATCGACCGGTTAGCTGCGGCGGGAATGTTGTTTGAGAATGCGCACTGCGCCGCGCCAGTCTGCAATCCGTCGCGCACCGCGGTGATGACCGGTCTGCGTCCGACGACAACGGGCATCTACGATAACGGCCGCTGGTGGCGCCCGGCGCTGCCAGATGTGGTCACGCTGCCGGAATACTTCGCCCGGCATGGTTATCACGTTGCCGGGGCGGGCAAGATCTATCATCACACGCCGGGCTTCAATCCGCCCGGACAGTGGGACGAGTATTTCGCTCAGGTGTTCGACGACGCCTGGCACCGTCCTAAACCCGGCGACGCTTTTCCCGTGCGCGGTGTCCACTGGCCGGAAGGCTTCCCGCTGAACGGGCTGGAGAATGTCCGCACCGGCAGCCGTCCGCCAGCCAATGCCAAAGAATTCGACTGGGGACCACTCAAGAAGACAGACGCGCAGACCGGAGATGGCCAGGCGGCCAGTTGGGCTGTCGAATTCCTGAAGAAGCAGCACGAGAAGCCGTTCTTTCTGGCCGTCGGAATCTTCCGTCCGCATATGCCCTGGTACGCGCCACAGAAGTACTTTGACCGTTATCCACTAGAGCAGATCAGACTGCCCGAAGTGCCAGAAGATGATCTGCAAGATGTGCCAGCGCCGGGGCGGAAAATTGCCGGGTACCGCGGCGACGAATGGGAGTATGTCAAAAAGCAGCTTCAGTGGCGCCGGTGTGTGCAGGCGTATCTGGCGTCTATCAGTTTCGCGGATGCAATGGTGGGCAGAATTCTGGAAGCACTGCAGCAAAGTCCGCACCAGGAAAACACCATCGTGGTTCTCTGGTCCGATCACGGCTGGCACCTGGGTGAGAAACATCACTGGCACAAATTCACGCTCTGGGAAGAAGCAACACGCGTGCCGCTGATCGTGGTCGCCCCCGGCCTGACGCAGAAGCAACAGCGGTGCGCAGCGCCCGTGAGCCTGATGGATCTGTATCCGACGCTGGTCGACCTCTGCCGGCTGCCGCCCCGGAAGGACCTGGACGGCGAAAGCCTCCGGCCGTGGCTGGCGGATGCATCAAAATCACGCACCCGCCCGGCATTAACCACCCACGGTCGCGGCAACCATTCGTTAAGAACAGCGCGGTTCCGTTACATTCACTACGCCGATGGTAGCGAAGAACTGTACGACCATCAGACCGACCCTCACGAGTGGAAGAATCTGGCCGGCGATCCCGCACTGGCGGAAACCAGACAGCGGATCAAACAGTGGCTTCCCCAGAAAGAGGCCATGCCGGCGCCAGGCAAAGCCGCCTACAAGTTTCATCCCGCGCGTTACGAATGGACGCCGCGGCCACAGAATACTCCCAAGACTCCCTCCAGGTGATTCCCTTGCGTTCTCTACAAGTTGCCACGATAAGCGTTGTTGTATTCGCCGCGTTGTGCGGGTTCACGGCAAAGCTGAACGCTGAAGAACAGGACCAGCCGGCGAAGCTGAACATTGTCTTCTTTCTGATCGATGATCTGGGCTGGCGTGATGTTGGTTGTTACGGCAGCCACTATTATCAGACGCCGGCGATTGACCGGCTGGCTGCCGGTGGCATGCGGTTTACGGATGGTTACGCCGCCTGCAATGTCTGCTCGCCCACGCGGGCGGCGATCATGACCGGCAAGTACCCGGCGCGGCTGTTGCTCACGCAGTGGCTGCCGTCGGGCAGGTGGGACCGCTTCAAACACAGGATGAAAGAAGGGCGCTATGTCTCGAACCTGCCCCTGGAAGAGATCACCGTTGCCGAAGCACTGCGCGAAGGCGGTTACCGCACAGGATTTTTCGGCAAATGGCATCTGGGACCGCTGCCGTATTACTATCCGCAGCATCAGGGGTTTGACGTCAACGTCGCCGGGCGTGACTACGGCGCACCGGGCAGCTATTTCTATCCCTTTACAGGGTCGTGGAAAATTCCCACGACCGGTCAGTCGCTCAAGAAAGAGCCCCCGCTGCCGGGCAAAGAAGGAGATTACCTGGTCGACCGGCTTGCGGAAGAGGCAGACCGTTTTATCCGCCGCCACGCGGATGAGCCATTCTTTGTCTTCATTTCGCACTATGCCGTGCATGCACCGCTGCAAGGTAAACCCGGTAAGGTGGCCAGATACCAGCAGGTCGAAAAGGCAGACCGGCAAGGTGATCCGCGTTATGCAGCCATGATCGAAAGCGTTGACGAAAGTGTGGGCCGCATCATGGCGACACTGCGTGAGTTGAAGCTTGACGAACGCACCCTGGTCATCTTCACCAGCGACAACGGCGGGTATGCGCGGGCGACGGACAATACACCGCTGCGGGCGAATAAGGGCTCGAACTACGAAGGCGGCATCCGCGTGCCTCTCATCGTCCGCTGGCCCGGTAAGATCAAACCCGGCTCCGTTTCAGACGAACCTGTCATCAGCACGGACTTCTATCCGACGATTCTTTCAGCCACCGGTTTACCCCTCCGCCCGCATCAACATGTTGACGGTGTCGATCTCACGCCGGTGCTAACGCAAACGGGCCGCCTGGGCCGCGACGCGATCTATTGGCACTACCCGCACTACAACCGGCATCCCCACAGCTTTCCTTCCGGCGTGATCCGTCAGGGTGACTGGAAGCTGATCGAAGCTTACGAAACCAATGAACTCTCGCTTTACAACCTGGCGAATGATCCGGGCGAGTCGAAAAATCAGGCTTCCAGCAACCCCGGCAAGGTCCAGCAACTGCACACCGCCCTGAAGCAATGGCGCCGCAAAACCGGCGCCGACATGATGCGCCCGAATCCGCAATATCGCCCGTCGCGGGGCGGTTGAACAAGGTTTTCTAAGCAAGAAGACAGCACACGGCCAGGGCGGGAGTATGGTAACATCGGGTCAGGCGGTCGGGTGTATCTTCCGCCTTAGCGTATGTCTTTTTTCAGCAGTCTTATAGTTCTCATGAGTGGAAAAGACGGCGACGAACTGCAAACATCGAAGAGCCTGATTCAGCAGATAAAGGCCAATTCGTCAGACGCCTGGGAACGGCTCTGCCATATCTACACGCCGCTGGTTTACAGTTGGGTGCGACGGGCAGGCCTGCCGCCAGAAGACGCGGCCGATGTGGTTCAGGAAGTCTTCCGGGCGGTTAACCGCGGCATTGCCCGCTTCCGGCACGAAAAGGCTGATGACACATTCCGCGGCTGGCTGCTGACGATTACTCGCAACGAAATCCGCGGCTGGTTCAGGCAGCAGAATAAAGTGGTTTCTTCCGGAGCGGGCGGAACAGCGGCGAATCTTCAGCTTGCTCAGGTTCCCGATTGGGTCGATAGCGACGAAGATCTGGAAGACGATGTTTCCACACAGAACGAACTGGTGCGGCGGGCGGCGGACCTCGTTAAGCAGGATTTCAGCCCTCACACCTGGCAGGCATTCTGGCACACCGTGGTGGACGGGCGACCCGCCACGGAAGTCGCTAAGGAACTGAAGATGTCCGCCGGCGCGGTCCGGCAGGCCAGGTTCCGGGTGCTTGCCCGTCTGCGGGAAGTGCTGGACTAAGAATTTTCGCGTAACGCGGTGCACATCTTGATAATAGATACTTCGCGACCAACATCACGAACCGCCAGCGACTCAGGAAATGCAACATCCAAGCACCGCAGAATTGCAAGCGTTTCTAACTGGCGAAGTAGACCAGCAGGTTGCAAGCCGGATCCTAGCTCACCTGGAAACCTGCACCGCGTGCGAGCAGGTTACCGAGCAACTTGAATCGCAACAGTGCGAAATTGCAACGCCCTTTCAAACAGACGCCGGAGAAGCCCCGTTCGTAGCTGAGGCAGCGCTGGCCCAGGCCCTTGCAAATGCAAAGCAGGCCGGCGATGCGGTAACGACCAGCAATGAAAACACGCTGAATGACCAGACGCTGGAGTTTGATCCGAACGCCGCATCGCCCACACGCGCGCAAGGTGAAACAGAGGCCGGGAAGTTGCCATCAACCTGGCAGGACCGCAAACCGTCCGCTGCGCCGGTTAAACCAGCAGGTTTTGGTGACTTTGAAATTATCGAAGAGATTGCTCGCGGCGGCATGGGCGTGGTCTTTAAGGCCCGTCAGCGGAGTCTGGGCAGGCTGGTCGCCTTGAAAATGATCAAGTCCGGAGCACTGGCCGACAAGCAGGATGTGCAGCGCTTTTATGCTGAGGCGCAGGCGGCAGCCAACCTGGATCACCCGCACATTGTGCCGGTGCACGAAGTTGGCCAGCACGATGGGCAACATTATTTCGCCATGGCTTTTGTCGAAGGGCCAAGTCTGGCGGACCGCATCGCCGACGGCGTTCTGCAACCCAAAGAAGCGGCAGCCCTGGTCAAGCAGATCACCGAAGCGATTGCCTTCGCCCACAGCATGGGGATTATTCACCGTGATCTGAAGCCGGCCAATGTTCTGCTGGCAACGTCCGGCGACACGCCGGTCACCCGGCAGGAATCTTCCAGAAAGAACAACAGCTGGAAGCCAGATTCCTCGCCCGCTTACACGCCTAAGGTGACAGACTTTGGTCTTGCCAAGCGGATGGATCAGGACGATGGCATGACGGCCACCGGCCAGATTATGGGCACGCCGGCGTACATGCCGCCGGAGCAGGCGCAGGGCCGCGTAGCGGAGATTGGAGAAACCGCCGATGTTTATTCGCTGGGCGCCATCCTGTACTGCACGCTGATTGGTCGACCTCCATTCCAGGCGGCTGCTCCCCTCGACATCATCCGGCAGGTCATCGATCAGGAGCCCGTACCGCCCCGGCGTATCGACCGCACGATCCCAATCGATTTAGAAACCATTTGCCTGAAGTGCCTGGAAAAAGATCCGGCCCGCCGTTACACCTCGGCGCAGGAACTGGTGTCGGATCTCGACTGCTTCTTAAATGACCGCCCGGTCAGCGCGCGACCCATCGGAAACACCGGCAAGCTGATCCGCTGGAGCCGCCGCAATCCGGTTGTCGCGGGCCTGCTGTCCCTGGTCGCATTAACGCTGCTGGTTGGCATCTGCGTTTCCAGCCTGTTCGCGTTGCAGGCCCAGCACGAAGCTGGAGAAGCCAGGAAGAGCTCCGAAGTTGCAGTGCAGCAGAAGACCGCAGCTGAAGAAGCCAAACGAAACGCCGTCGCCGCCCAGGGGCGGGCCGAGAACGCCAAACGTCAAGCGGTTTCAGATCGTGAGAAGGCAGAGGCAGCGCAGAAAGCCGCCGAACAGGCAAAGGCGGCAGCTGAAGCGGCACGGAAACGCGCTGAAGCTGCAGAGCAACGTGCAAAACGTGAAGCAACCGGGCACTGGCGCGCCCTCGGGCAGGCAAGAATCGCCTTGAGCGAAGCGTATTATCAGGACGAAAACACCGTCGACATGATCCGCGAGATGAACCGCGTTCCTAAACTTCTGCGCAACGAACTCTGGCGTTATTTAGAACGCCGTTCAGATCCAACCATCGCGAGTCTCGATCTGCCAGAATCCGGCGCCCTGCGTTTCGCGTGTGCTATCCCTGAGTCGGATGGGCGGTTTGTTGTCAGCGGCACCAGCGGCGCTTTCATCATGAATGGCTGGACTTGCAAGTACGAAGGGCAGCTCGTCAATGAGGATGGAAAAAAAGAGCCTAGAAGTCTCTATCCCAGCACCTTCAGTCCAGATGGCAAATACTATCTCGGCGTGAACATCCTTGCTTTCTCGCTCGAGGTGTTTGATCTGGCGACACGTAAACGCGTTGCCAGATGGGCGTTACCCGAACGGCCCCCGGTGATGTTCGACCCCAGCGGGAAATTCTACGCGGCAAATGGCTCCGGCGCCGAGCAACGGGACTTTATGACCGGCAAGGTGCTCGCGAAGCGGGCGGGTTTTGTCCTGTTCGCCATCGCACCAAAGACGGGGCTGCTTATTGGATCTGAAAAGAATCAGTTGCTGGCGCTGAAATCTCTCAACGGACCCGTTGTGTGGAAGGCGGACGATGTACTTAGTAGTCACACGGTGCATGCTAGTTGCTCGCCCGATGGCGAATTCGTCACGGTCTTACATGAAGGAAACCGCATCCGCACGTACCGCGCAGGCGTGAATGGGCCGGAAGTACGCCTGCCGCTTTACAGCGTGGCGGCGCCGGCTGGGCAATTCTCGCGGGTGATCTACAGCCGGCATGGCCACTCGTTCATCACGGTGGGCCGCGAGACCGTGTCCGCCACGATCCGCATCTGGGATCGCGATTCCGGACTGATGACGCATTCGCTGCTCGGTTTGCCGCGTTCGGCGCAGGAGCCCGCTTACGAACCGCAAAGCGGCCTCCTGGTCATCCCTTACGGCAGAGGTGTCAAAACCTGGCGCCTGAATATTGACGCGGAGGCGGCGATCTTTCCCGCTGCGGGCAAAAATTTCGCCTTCGCCAGTGACACGCAGATCTGGCGAGCCCCGTCGGTTGAACAGGGAATCGCGCGGTATTCGCTGCAAGGCGATCAGCAGATGCTCTTCAAGCCTTCAACGCGGTGCCTGGACATTGCGGTTTCGCAAGATCGCAAGACGGCGTTGCTGGACAAAGCTGGCTCGGGCTTACTGTTGCTGCGGAACATCGTTGAGAAGCCCGAAGAAAAACCTATCGGCTACCACCGCGTGACGCGCAGCGTTGCGGTTTCGCCCGCAGGAACGCGCGCCGCCGCGATGGAATACAAAGGCCGGATTTCCGTCTATGACACCCAAAGGGTAAGGGGCTTAATGGAAAGGCATATCGGGACGGGTGGAAAGCAGAACTCTGGCAACCACGTTGCGTTTCTCAGCGATTCCCGTTTCATAGGTCTGCGGCCCCTTGCGCTGCTGTCTGTCCACGAGTTGGCTGTCGGTTCTACGGATGGGAAGCTATTGCAGAAGAAGAGGCTTGAATTTATGGTTCACGGCGTGGCGGTCGCGGCCGACGGTGCAAGCTTCGCACTTGCATGCGGTGATCGCAGCATAAGAATCTACGACAGCAAAACGCTAGAACTGCGGCGCCCGCCGTTCCGCGTCCACGATCAACAGATCACGGCTCTCTGCTTTCACCCAAAACTACCTCTGCTGGCGACAGCCTCAGCCGACTACAGCGTGCGATTGTGGGACACCCGTTCAGCGGAGCAGGTAGGCGAGTTCCTGGGCTTCGGCAGCGCGCCGCGCTCGCTCGACTTCACACCTTCGGGCAAACAGCTCGGCGCGCTTGCAACCAGGCTGCGCGTCTGGAACATCGAGCCGGTCATCCAGGAATTCCGCAAGCAGCAGCCGGCCGCCAAAGACAAGCCGCCAGGCGGAGACGCGCAGCAGTAGTAGCGCCGTGATCGAACATTGCAGGCTCAAGCACGCCCTGTATCCTGGGCAGGTTTGCGGCCGATGTACTGGTAATACGGCATGCCGATTGACTTTGTAACAAGGGGCACAAGACGCTCGTGACAGGTCACGGTATCAAACTTATAACGCAGATACGGTAAGTGGTCGGCGTTGGGCCAAACGCCGTTTCTGGCGAACATATTCGGCACGAATGTCCGGCAAAGCCAGCTGTGCCGGGTCAGACTGGCAGGTGGTTGCGCACGCGAAACATAGTAGTCCACCACGCCAATCAGGCCTCCCGGCTTGAGCATCGCCCAAGCATTGTCGATGGCGGCGAACCAGTCCGGGATCATGGTCAGTGAATACGAAAATATGACCACGTCCGCCGCCCGTGCCGGTTGAAACTCCGTCACATCGGCCAGATGAGTCTGTACGTTATCCCATTTCTGGTCTTCGATGCGGGCTCTGGCAACCTCCATCAGCGAAGGTGTCAGGTCAACCAAATGAACTTCCGCCAGTTGCCCGATACGTTCGCCGAGATGTTCAAGATTAGAGCCGGTGCCCGATCCTAGTTCGACCCAGACACCCTGCTCCGGCGCCGGAATCTCCTGGATTAGTTCCGCCCTTCCTTTCAGCATGCGACTCCGGGTCTGGTCGTATTCCTGAGCCTGGGGACGGTAAAAATCCTCTAATCGCTCTGCGGCGGTATCGCCTTTGGCGCCGCCGAATAACAGCTTCCAGGCAACCTTGAGTTTACTCATGTTACGGCTCTGGAATTCGCTTGCGTCGAGGCTGGTCCAGTCAGGTATTCCACGTAAGCACGCACCAGTTGTTGATCGACCGCCGGGCAGGAGACGTTTTCCTGTTCCATCCGCTGAAGGGTCAGACTGCAATCAAACTGCGGTGGTGGAAGTTCAATCGACTGGCCGCTTAGGCGGACTTCTGGAATAACGGGCAACAACCCGGACAACATGATGTCCGCCGACTCTCGCGACCGCTGCCGGAGCCGCTCCAGCCAATCTGCATAAGGCAGCGCCTCAACATTGTGCCCCAGACCGGCAAGCCACCGGGTTACTTCCGGCCAGCCGATGAAATCCTGATTCACCAGGTGATAGTTTCCGCCGGGCGTATCCCGCCGCAACGCCAGCCTTGCGATTGCCTTACCGGCATAATCAACCGGAGTGAAGGTGAACCGCATCGCATCGCCGGGGCAACATCCAAGTTGAATGGCGCTTGCTAGCGAGCGCGAAATCACATCGTCGCTGCAGATCCCCGTCTGGCTGTCGCCGGTGACAATGCCTGGCCGGTAAATCGCGACAGGCAGCCCGGCCTCTCTTGCGGACTGCACGATCTGATCGGCGACCCATTTGGATTGCAGATAACCACCGAAAATAAATTCATGCCGGCTGGGCGTATCGGTTTCGCGAACGGTGCTTAACTCAAGATGATCCAGGACAGAAAACACGAACAAGGTCGAAACATGGTGATACGCTTTCATTCTTTGCTGCGTTGCGAAACGCATTGCATTAAGCGTTCCCGTTACATTGACTTGTTTAAGCTGTTCATAGCTTTGTAAGAAGTTAACCCCAGCCGCATTATGGAGAACCAGGTCGATACTGGCAGCGAGATCGAGATAGACCTGATGCTCCATTCCAAATTCGTCCCGCGATACATCGCCTGGCACAATGTGAATGCGACCGGCCAGTTCCGCACGCCAGAGCTGGTACGCTTGCAGGTTGCTGCGGATACGCTCGAAGCCATCTTCCGCGCTGGCGGCACGGACCAGACAAGTCACTTCCAGGTCTGCCTGCGTGTCTAACAGGTGGTGCAGGATATAGGCGCCCAGGAAACCCGTTGCCCCCGTCAGCAGGACTTTACTTACAGGTCGCACTTCGACAGGTTGCCCTTGATGCTGGGCAATGGCGGACGCCAGATCGGCGGGCAGCACCACTTCGCCGGGTAACTCAACCGGGTCATCCATGCCTTGCAGTTCCGCCTTCATGTCTTCCGCTGTGGCGATCAGTGCAGCCAAAGCGGCGGCCTGCTGCGGATCAGCATCCAGGCGGCTCATGTGGGCTGAAAGTAAAGCGGCTGCCGGGCCGGACGATTCCTGCGAGTCGTTTGCATCGCCTTTCTCTAGTTGCGTTAAAATCAACAACGTCAGCTTCTGCACCGTTGGACCTTGCATCAGCTCGACAACAGGAATGTTGATGCGAAGCTCCCCTTCGATCCAGTTGCGAAGTTCAAACCCCATTAAAGAATCTAATCCCAGATCCATCAGCGAGCGGTCGATCTCGACTTTGCTAGCCGTCGTTCCCATCACGCGGGCGACTTTGTCGCGCACAACGCCAAGCATCACTTCTTCCCGTTGCTCCGGGTCTGTGGCCAGGATCAGATTGCGGATGTCGCTGCCTGATTTCCCGGTGGCGTCTTCTCCACGCGAGGACTGCATCATCTGTTCAAAACGCGGCGACTGAGCCAGCGTGCGTGCAAGCTGCTTGAGCCGTGTCCAGTCGACACGCATGACCGACATGCTTTCAACATCAAAACTCATCAGCTTGCTTAGCACCGGCAGCCCGTCTGCTGGCGGCACCGCTTTGATTCCCTGCTGCTCAAACTTCTTAGCCAGTTTCTGATCGCCAGCAGCCAGTCCGATGTCTCCGAGATAGCCCCAGTTCACAGTCAGTGCCGGTAGGCCGATGGACCGGCGATGCTCTGCCAGACCGTCAAGAAACGCATTGGCCGCGGCGTAGTTTGCCTGGCCTGCATTTCCAAAGATGGAGCTTGTCGAAGAATGCGAAACGAAGAAATCCAGATCCGCATCCAACGTCGCTTCATGTAGATGCCACGCTCCCTGCAGTTTCGGGGCGCAGACGGTCTTGATCGCCGCTTCGTCAAGCTTCATGATTAAACCATCGTCCAGGACGGCGGCGGCGTGCATCACACCGCGCAGGGGCGGCAAACTGGTTTTGATCCGCTGCACAAGCTGCTGAACCTGCTGCGGGTCGGAAATATCCACCTGTTCAACGCAGACCCGCACGCCGCTTTCTTCAAGCTGGCGGACCAGCTGTTCGCCCTCTGGACAGGTCACACCACGACGACTGGCCAGCACCAGACACTTGGCGCCGTGCCCGGCCATCCATCTTGCCAGGTGAACGCCCAGGCCGCCCAGCCCGCCAGTTATCAGGTAAGAAGCCCCGGCGTGGAACTGGATATCCGTTTCCGCCGGATCGCGGGCGGGCCGGACGGGTTTGTCTTTCATTTCGATAATGACTTTGCCAATGTGTCTGGCGTTAGCCATACACCGGAATGCGTCCACCAGCTTGTTGATAGAAAACACCTGGTGCGGCAGCGGTTTGATTTTGCCTTCATCCGCATCCGCAATGATCTGCCGGAACATGGCCGCGCAGAGATCGGGCTTTTCGCGTAAGCCGCGGTCAAGATCGATGGCGGCGAAGGAAACATTCTTGCGAAACGCCCGCATCCCTAATGGCGAGTTCGCATAGATATCGCGTTTACCAATTTCCAGGAACCGCCCGTAGTCGGCCAGGATAGACATGCCTTTGCCAATCGCTTCGCCAGGGAGCGAGTTCAGAATAACATCCACGCCGCGGCGGCCCGTAATTTCCATCACCTCATCGGCGAACGCTAACGTGCGCGAATTCATCACGTGCGAAACGCCGAGGAACTTCAACAGGCTGCGTTTAATATCGCTGCCGGCGGTCGCAAACACTTCGGCGCCTGCCTGCCGGGCAAGTTGAAGGGCGGCCAGGCCCACGCCTCCCGTTGCGGCGTTTATCAGAACCGTCTCGTCTTTTTCCAGACGTCCCATATAGTTCAGCGCGTAGTGAGCCGTGAGGAACGCGATCGGCAGGGTCGCCGCTTCAGCCATCGTCATGTGCTTCGGCTTATGAGCCACAAAGCGCTGATCGGTGTAGGTATGACTGGAAATCGACATCGGCGTGATGCAAACCACTTCGTCGCCCGGTTTGAAATCCGCAACCTCATCGCCAACCCGGGTGATAACCCCCGCGCATTCGATCCCTACCGGCACAAATCCTTCCGGCAGACCTGGATAAAGCGCCAGCGCCTTCATCACGTCGGAAAAGTTTAACGCGGAAGCATGCACTTCCACTTCGACAAGCGTTGGCAGATCCAGCGGCTCCCGCAGTTCCGCCGGCCGCAGTCGCATACCATCCAGCGTGCCGTATTCAGAGAGGTGTAAACGATAAGCTCCGCCCGGTTCTTCGCCTTGGTCAGCGTACTGGCTCAGCGAACTGCCCACGAAGCGATGCACATACCGGGCCTGACCGCGCAGCGCAATTTCGTCGTCAGCAGCAGGTTGATCAACTTCCAGCAACAGCCCCGGAAGCTCAGCCTGAAGGTCGTCGCCCAGGTCCAGCAGTCGGCAATGAAAATGAGGGAACTCATTCATCACCACGCGCCCGGCACCCCACAGCGGATGCTGTTCAGGCCGGGCGATGGACGCTGCATCGATGGCGTGTGCACCGCGGCTCACCAGCCAAAGCTGCACCGGCGCCGGGCCGTGCACTTTGGTCCAGGCCTGGCAGAACTGGACCGGCGCCGCAATTCCTTGTTGTTGGCACGCAGACAGAAACGACGGGTCAGAACCGCCCGGCGGTACGTCGAGGTTCCAGAGATACAGAACTTTCTGCGGCTGCTCTCCATCCAACGACCTGAGCAACTGCTCCCAGTCGTCGCTGCCGCGGGGATTGATGGTGAAATGCCGCCCGTCGCTGACTCCAAACTGCGTTCCCGCAAGCACCGTATAAGTGCTGACACCGCTCCCGGCTTTCGCTGTTTCAATACTCCGGGCGACACTGCCTTGATCGGCAAAAATCAACCAGTTTTCTGGCGAAGCAGTTTCGTCTTCTGTTGTTTCAACGGCGAGAGCAGCAACCGTATCGTCTTCGTTCGCGACCTGTGCGACAGGCGATGATTCATCGACCGGACGCTGCGCGATCAAGATGTACTCAAGGTTTTCATCGGATTCATAGCAGGGCGTTACATGAAACCCTGCTGCCTCGAGCTGCGCAGTCTGCTGCGCCGGATTCAGGGGAAGGTGAGGACTGGCGCCAGGGCGGGTCAGATCCGCGGTCAACGCTTCGATGGGGTCCAGCTTCTTCTGCTCGATGAGGACAAGAATTCCTCCAGGCGCCAACCGGCTACGGAGATGTTTCAGCGTCGCCGGCCAATCCTCGAATTCACAGCTGGCATTATCGGCAAGGATGATCTCACACGCAGGCAGCGGCGGCGAAGGTTCTTCCGCTCCTTGCTGCGGGTTCCATTCCTGGTATTCCACTTCGGGGTATGCTGCCAGAACCTCGCGGGCGAACTGAAAGGCCGCATCGTCGCGATCTGTAAACAGATAATCAATCTGCCGGCGGGGAAGTTTCGCCAGCACAGTGGACGCAAGCCGCGCGGACCCACCGCGCAGATCGACCAGCTGAACAGACTGCCCAGCTTGCACGGGCTTGAGCATCCGCTGGATAAAACGGGCAACAACCTCTTCGATCTTCTGGCGCGAAGGCGAGACGGATTGAATCTGGTCGAGCAACGCCATGTTGCTTGAAGAGTCAGCAACGGCTGCGGCGTCGCCGTCAGTTGTGAGTGCCGTGTCGAACTGCCGCCCGCAACGGTCCACAAGCGCCGTCCTGGCAAACCACAGCGGGTAATCCCAGAAAAGCTGCTGCAACCGGCTGTCATACTCAGCTATGTGGGCGCCCGCTATCAGCTTCCATTGTCCCGCCGACTTATCGAGCCGTCCTGCATCCAAGAGGATCTGCAGCATGCTGCGGACGTGGGCGAGCCGCGACGGGGCAGCTAGATCCGCGGCGAGGTCGTCGATCGATAAATCGCTTGCTTCAAGCTCGCAGAGCCCCAGGTTCCGCATGGCCTGAGAGATGAGACCCAGGCTACACTCCCGCAGTTCTTGCAGATATTCCCTTTCCTGCTCGAAGCTCTGAAGATTGTCTCCGTTGCCGGACTGGCAGTCGTGCGGTGAAAGACGGGGAACCGAAAACCGGTTTTCCGCGGCGTGCGGATGCTTGGCCCGTTGCCACTGATACTGATAAAGCATCCCGCTGCCGGTTTCGGCAGAGCCTTCAACCGTTCCCACAAGGGTTTCTTTGAATCCTCGCACCTCGGCGATCAGTTCGCCTTCATCATCGAAAATGAAGACGTCTGAGTTTGACTGATCTTTGTACCTTTCGTGCATGCGGACATATGACCACATGCGCCGCGGCGGCTTGCGGTACATACGGAATTCGTCGTAGCCGCTGGGCATAAAGATCTCCGCTTTGCGGATGCGATCTTCCATGTCGCCCAGATGCTTCCCCTCGCGGCTATGGGTCATGAAGCATCCGAAGTTGCCTTGCAGGCAAGCGTCCAGCAAGGCGGGGTGAAACAGGTAGTCGTCAAAGTCATCGCAAGCGGCGGGAACTTCGACGCGGCCCAGCATCTCACCTACGCCCAACTGAATTTGCGTTAAGCCCTTGAACGAAGGTCCAAAGGGAAAACCGCACCGGCGGAAAAAGTCGTAAAACACATTCGCGGGTAACCGGTTGTTGCAACGCTGCTGGACTTCCTCCAGACGGGGGAAAAGCTCTGGCTCTACGGGCGGCCGTTCCCGCAACACGCCGGTGCAGTGGACGGTCCAGGGCCGGTCGGGCTGGCCAAGAGGCTGCGTTTCGATAAAGAACTGTCCTGTCCGTTTGTCTAGAATCGTCTGCGACATCAAGGTTTCTTTTGCGGGCAGAAAGGCCGCCTTCATCAACTGCACATCCGACGTCACATAGTTTCCTTCTCCGTAGATTTCCTGACCGAGTGCGTTGGCGGTTTCCAGAAATCCAGTGCCCGGCATCAGCACATGGCCCTGGATTTTGTGATCCTCCGCAAACGGTTGTGCACGCACATCCATAAAACCTTGAAACACCAGTCGCGAACCAGGCAGCCGCTCGCCCAGGATGGGATGCCCCTTACAGGGCAGCCTTGAAACTTTCGAATCCGCCGACTCGGACCAGTACGTCTGTTTGTCCCACGCGTAGCGGGGCACACCGGTGAAGGCGCCGGTTTTGACAAATGCGGTCCAGTCTACATTGCACTGCAATGCGTACAGCTTGCCCAACGACTGTAGCAACTGCTGCCGTTCGGGTTCGCCCCGTCGCAGACTGGTTACAACGTGCGCCTTCTTCTGCCTGCCTACGAAGCATTCGCCAATGGCAGGGGCCAGAACCGGATGCGGGCTGATTTCCAGCAGTACCTGATAGTCCTGTTCCATCAACTGCTGCATTGCCTCAACAAACTGCACGCTCTGCCGGACATTCCGCCACCAGTAATCGCCGGTCAGTTCCGCGCCATCGACGGCCTGGCCCGTGACGGTGCTTATCATCGGGAGGGTTGCAGGTTGCGGCTTGATGTCCGCCAGCGATTCAACGAGTGCAGCCTGCACCGGCTCCATCTGATGGCTATGGAAGGCGTAGTTGACCTGCAATTTACGTACAAACTTACCCTCCGCGGCCAATAGTTTTTCCGCTTCATCGAGTACGGAAGTATGGCCAGAAAGCGTGACCGAGGTAGGACCGTTAACCGCTGCCAGGCAGATCTTTCCTTCCCACGCTGCGACAAAACGGTTGGCTTCGTCTGCCGGCATGGAAACAGCCAGCATGGCTCCGTCGCTGTCCACGACGCTCATTGTGCGTCCGCGATGGAAGATCGTTTTGACGGCGTCTTCAAAGGTTAAAGCGCCCGCAGCATAGGCCGCCGCAATTTCGCCCACGGAGTGCCCAACAACGATATCCGGATGAATGCCCCAGGATTTGTACAATTCAAACAACCCAACCTGAATGGCGAAGATCGCAGGTTGCGCAAACTCCGTGTCGTTGATGCGTGTGGCTTCTTCATCACACAACAATTGTTCCATGAGCGACCAGGAGCCAAGCTCTTGGATCGTCGCATCGCAGCGTTCAACGACCTGGCGGAAGACAGGCTCCTGCTCCAGGAGTTCACGTCCCATCGCCCACCACTGCGGCCCTTGTCCTGAGAAGACGAACGCCAGTGGCTGTGCGCCTCCCGGCTGCCCGTCGGCGGGATACACCCACGTATCGTCTTCGTCATCAATCAGCTCTTGCAGTTTGGCCTTCAGCTGATCTTTGCTGGCCGCGGGCAGCACTGCCCGGTGTTTGTGGTGACTACGTCGCTGCGTGACGGTAAAGAAAATGTCTTCCAGCGACGCCGCTTCCCACATGCCTTCTGGCTGAAACGCCTGAAGATAGTCCGCCGCGGTCGCACGCACGGATTTAATGCTGCGGGCGGAAACGGGAAAGGGCAACTCGCGACCTGGTTCGCCCGGCGATTGAGGCTGCTGCACCGCGGTGGGGCTTCCTACCGCATGACTGGTTTCCGTAGTCTGGTGCTGCTGGAGAATCAGGTGCACATTGGTTCCACCAAAGCCAAACGAATTCACGCCAGCAAAGGCGGGACCATCGCCCTTTGGCAGCGGCGTGACCTCCGTAGGCACCTTGAGACGCAGAGCGTCGAAGTTGATTTCTTTGTTGGGCTGATGGAAGTGAAGATTAGGCGGCGCCAGTTGATGCTTCAGCACCAGCGCTGTTTTGATCAGACCGGCGATGCCCGAACCCGCTTCAAGATGCCCGATATTGGCTTTCACCGAACCCACATAGCACGGCGACGTGGCGTCGCGTTGGCTGCCGATCACGCGGCCAATGGCGTTGATTTCAATCGGGTCGCCGACCGGCGTGCCGGTGCCATGCGCTTCCACATAGCGGATCTGTCCGGGCTCGACCCGCGCGTGGCGGCATGCCCGGCGGACCAGTTTTTCCTGCGATGACTGGCTGGGCATGGTCAGGCCCGGTGTCTGCCCATCCTGGTTACAGGCGGAACCGGCGATCAATGCGTAGATGGGGTCTTTATCTTGTAGGGCTGCCGACAGTGGTTTCAGCAGCACGGAACAGCCGCCTTCAGCGCGGACGAATCCGTTGGCCGAAGCATCAAAGGCTTTGCAGCGTCCGTCAGGCGACAACATGCCCATCGCCGTGAAGCCGACATAGGTTGAAGGCGCGCAGATGAAATTGACGCCGGACACCATCGCCAGTGAAGATTCGCCGCGCCAGATACTCTGGATCGCCATATGGCAAGCGAGCAACGATGAAGAGCAGGCCGTGTCAACAATAAAACTCGGCCCCTTCCAGTCCATGACAAAGGACAGCCGGTTCGCACAGATCGAAAGCGCCTGCCCCGTATTGGTATAAGGACCTGCACCGCTGACGTCAGAAAACGTGTTCTGCATCAATCCATAATCAAAGGTCGACACGCCGACGAACACGCCAACATCGGCGCCAGCCAGTGCCTCTGCCGGCTGACCGGCATCCTCTAAAGCCTCCCACGCCGTCTCAAGCACAAGACGCTGTTGCGGATCCATGCTGGCCGCTTCGCGCGGCGAGATACCAAAAAACTCCGGATCGAATTGATCGATTCCCCGGACAAACCCGCCCCATCTGGTGATGATCTTGCCCTGGCGGCCCGGCTGGCGATCGTAGAATTTGAACTGGTCCCAGCGATCGGGCGGGACTTCTTCGATGGCGTCCACACCTTCTGTCAGCAGGCGCCAGTACTGCGATGGATTGGTCACTCCGCCAGGTAGACGACAACCAATGCCCGTAATCGCAATAGGCTCTCCGGCCACGTCCATTGGGTTGTTGAGACCTGAACTGGCGTCGATGCGATCTGCCCTGTTTCTATTCACTACGCGAATCCTAAATCGGAATCGGACAAGTTATGTCAGAAGCAATTTTATTGACTGACAACGGCATGAGTTTCTGGTTTGAAAAACGTACAATCCGGCGTGTTAAGTTCCTTCTGTTGAAGGGTAGTCGCACAGCGGTGAGTAGCCTAATTAAGATTGCCTGAACCCGTACAGAAAAGTAGGGGCGTGGAGGTTTTCAGAAATAAGTGGCGAGAAAATCGTTAGAAAAACACCAAGTCGCTTTGTGCATATTTTCTTAGTCAATAACCAGGCAACGTCGCCGTATTGTCATAAACCACATGAGTAAAAACTCACGAACAGATGCACCGGCTACCGTGCTGATTACGGGCGGCCGGGCGCCGGTGGCATTGGATGTGGTGCGTATGCTGCATGCCGCGGGGTTCCGTGTGGTGATGGCGGAATCTCTTTCCGCCCACATTTCCAGCTATTCGCGGGCGGTGTCAAAAAATTACCTGGCGCCGTGGCCTAACCGCGACCCAGCAGCGTATTGCCAGGCGATTGCCCGCATTGTGAAGGACGAAGGCGTTGATGTGGTTCTTCCCATGTGCGAAGAGATTTACTTTTTGTCAGAAGGCCGCGATGCGTTACCCGGAGATGCGTTATGGATGGTTCCCGCCTGGAAGCAGTTGCACGCTTTGCACAGCAAATGGGAGTTCATTCAGCTTGCCGGAAAATGGAATCTGCCCGTTCCGCCAACGCGGCTGCTAACTTCGCAGGAAGAGCTCGAGACCGCCTTTAAGGAAGCTTGCTGGAAAGTCTTCAAACCCGTTTACTCAAGGTTTGCCCGGCAGGCGATCGTCAATCCCAAATCGCTGGAGGCGCTTTGTGAAACGGCGCCCAGTAACGACACGCCCTGGGTCGCCCAGCACTACATCGCCGGACAACAACTCAGCACTTACAGCCTGGCGCACGAGGGGAAAATTCTCGCGCATGTGGCCTACCCGATGAATTTTACAACGGGCATCGGACCGACGTATGCGTATGAATCCGTCGACCAGCCAGAAGCCTTTCAATGGGTCCAGCAGTTTGTGGCGGTGGAGAACTTCAGCGGGCAGATTGCCTTTGATTTTATCGTGCAGCAGGACAACTCCGTCGTCGCTATTGAGTGCAATCCGCGGGCGACAAGCGGTCTGCACTTGTTCCGTGGCAGGAAAGATCTTGCCCGGATTCTGGTGGATCCAACCCGGCATCAGGGAGAGATGCTTGTGCCCCGCGAAGGCTTCCGCGCACAACACGCGCTGCCACTGTTCTTGTGGGCGCTGGGATACGTGCGTTGCTGGAGCGAGCTTAAACGCTGGCTAAGCATGTTTGTGCTGGGCAAAGACGTGCTGTGCTCGTGGACAGATCCCATGCCGCTATTGATGCTGGGGCCAAGCCTCTACCCCGTCTTCGCATGCTCGCGGGAGCACAACACAACGTTAGATCACGCGAGCACGCTGGATATCGAGTGGAACGGCAACGCCGCCGGATTGCGAAGCCCATCGCCGCAAGCTTAGTGCTATTTGCCGGTCAACGCCTTTCAACGGAGTCACCCACAGTTTAAGCGTCTGTATGCAACTCTGTCATCTCACCCGTGCTATCGGCGAACGCGGGGCGTTGCTGGCCCAGGCAGTGGAGCATGGTGACAAACAGGTTCGATAGCGGTGTATCTTCACCGAATTTCAGAAAACGACCGTGCTTCAGACCCAGGTTACCGCCGCCTGCCAGTAGCAGCGGGTAGTTACGGTTGTTGTGCGTGGTGCTGTTACTGCTGCCGTACAGCAGCACCGTATGGTCCAGCAGCGAACCGTACTGTTCCTCGGCGCCGGCGAGCCGGTCCAGGAATCCGCCGAACTGCGTGGCCATAAACTGGTCCCACTTGCCGAGCTTCTCGGCGCCTTCCGGCTTGTTCCAGCCGTGCGCCAGGCTATGCAGCGAACCTTTGAATCCTTCTAGTTGCGGGAACTTCGCAGCGCGGGAAGAAGCATCCGCCATGTTCGTTATCTGGTAGGTCGCCACACGGGTCGAGTCCGTTCGGAACGCTAGATAGATCAGGTCGTACATCGTCTGAATAAACAGTTGCGGCGCCTTATCGTCTGCGGAAAGCTTCAGCGCGTCGCGTTCTTCGTCACGCAGTTCCGGGCGGGGAATTTCCAGCCATCGCTGTGCACGGTTCACGCGGTCTTCGAGCTGGCGGATGGAAGCCAGGTATTCGTCCAGCTTTCTCTGGTCTTCGTTGCCCAGCTTCAGCCGGAGAGATTTTGAATCGGCGAGGATGCGGTCCAGCATGCGGGCTTCGCTCTTCAGCCGCCGGCGCCGGGCCAGGGTATTCGCGTCGCCCGTTCCGAAGAAGCGGTCGAAGATCTGTTGCGGCTGATTGAGTGCCGGAACGGGTCGCCCTTTGGCATCGTAAGAAAGCGTGCTGGAGCGGGTCGGCTCGCCAACGCCGCCATCGGTAGAGATGACCAGCGAGGGAAAGCGGACCTGATCGGCGGTGGCCGACGCTGCCAGTTGATCCAGGGAGACCTTGTTGTGCAGCATCTTGTTGTTGAGGAACGCGCCGGTCAGGAACGTGTCGCCGGTGTCGTGCCCGCCCATCCGTCTGCCGTTGGGATGCGAGAGGCCGCCCAGAACTGTCAGGTTTTTGCGGTGGGGCTCAAGCGGCTTCAGCGTTTCGGTGAACTTATAGTCTTTGCCTTCACCATCGGGAAACCAGCGCCACTTGGCTTGTTCGCTGTTCTCTTTGGGCAGACCAACGCCAAAGCCGAAATAGAAGGCAGCCATACGCCGCGGCGTAACCTCAGTGGTCAGAGGCTTCGCAGCCGCCATGCATTCCAGCCAGGGAAGGCCGAGCGAAACGCCGGCGCCCATCAGAAAAGTACGCCGGTGCAGGTGCCAGGATTTTGTCGCCATAGGTTCGGTTCCACGCTAAGTTTGAAGCGGCCTGATTGTTACTTCGTCTGGAACGGGTCGCTAAGTACGGTTAACTGTATAAGGTTACGCAAGCCAAGACCATCGGAATTCCAGTCCGCCGTGAGTTTGTCCAGAGCCGGCTGGTCGCCCAGTTCCAACCGCCGGCCAAGCGCGTACGTCAGCAGACGCGCAACCAAAGCACGCGCGAAGTCATCGCGGCGCCGCGTTACCAGGTGCTGTTTCAGATCCTCGACGCTGGTCAACTTCACGCCGCCGGGTAATTCGCTCTGCGAGTCTACCGGGACGGTGATGGATTTCCTGCCGGTCTTACGACGGATTTCGGTCCGCCAGAGCCCCGTCGCGCCGAAGTTCTCCAGGGCGATGCCCCACGGGTCGATGTCGCGGTGACAACTGGCGCAGGCCTCGCGTTTGCCGTGGATGGCCAGTTGCTCGCGGATCGAGAGGCGATGGAACTCCTCGTCCGCTTCTTCCAGCGACGGCACGTCCGCGGGCGGCGGCGCCGGTGGGTCGTTCAGCAGCCGGTCGCGGATCCACACGGCGCGGCGCACGGCGTGCGAATCGTCTCCGGTCGAGTTGGCCAGTAGAATGCCCGCGTGCCCCAGCAGGCCGCCGCGGTGCTGATCCGCCTTAAGTTTCACCCGGCGGAATTCGCGGCCGTACACATCGTCAACGCCGTAATGCCGGGCCAGAGGTTCATTCAGATAAGTGAAGTCTGAAGTAAGCAGTTGCAGCGCGCTCTTGTTGTCGCGGAGCAGGGCGGCGAAGTAGTGTTGCGATTCCGCCCGCATTTCTTCTTTCATCGCTTCGTCGAAGCCGGGATACGCCTCTTTGCTCACCGCGACGCTATCAATCACATTCAGCTTCAACCATTGATCTGTAAATTGCTCGACAAACCGCCAGGCTAGCGGGCTCTTCAGCATCCGCTCCACCTGATTCTGCAGCGTCTTTGCATCGCGGAGCTTTCCCTCCGCCGCCAGCTTGCGGAGCTGCTCATCGGGCATGGTGCTCCACAGGAAGTAAGACAGACGCGACGCAAGCTCCCAGTCTGTGACCTTCCGCTTGCTATCGCCAGCAGGCTCGACCAGGTACAGAAACGCAGGGCGGATCAGCACCATGGCAAGCGTTTCCCGCATCGCGTCTTCAAAGACAGGGAAGTCATCGCGAGCCGCGGCAAAGAACTCCGACATCTCTTTCAGTTCATCCGCTGTCACCGGCCGGCGGAACGCACGCGTCATGAAACGCTGTAACACTTCGCGGACGTAAGCCGGTTCGTCTTTTTCACGCAGGGGCGAATCAAACAGGATGCGGCGATGCCGCGCGGGCGGCCAGCTTTCGAACACCGGCGCCTCGTACTCCACAGACTGGATGGTTAACGTGGGCAGGTGTGGCTCTGCGGGATAGAGACGTTCTTTTTTCTTATCTTTATCCTTATCCTTCTTCTTGGACTTCGCGTTGCGTTTAGGCAGCGGAGAGCCATCGTCGTAGCGGTTCCGCAAGCGGATCACCAGGCCGGGAAATTTGCCCTGCCCGCGCACGGGAAGCGGAAAGTCTTCCATGCGGCCGCGGAACTCCAGGACGTGATCGCCTGCCTCGCTCGTCTCCACCAGATCAAACTCGCGAAACAGAATCTGCGTATCCGGTCGGTATCCGACAGAGACTTCCAGCAGCGGGAAACCGGCGTTCTTCTTGATGTCTGCAGAGAATTTCACCTGGACGCGGAAGTCTCCTTCGTCCGGGTAATCCTTCGGTATCTTCGCCAGGAATTCCTGCTGCCTGCCAAGCTCGTTATGCCGCTCGGCATTGCCCTTCCAGTTCCCCACGTTGCTGGTGGTGAACTCGTGCTTGAAGACTTGCGGCGGTTCGCCGGAAACAATCACCCGGCCGAGCGCCTTCCGTGCGGTCGCCAGGTAGTTCTCCAGGTGAATGGCGGACATCCGTAGCGAACGGCCATCGTTGCGGAAACCACTGGACGAAATAGCGTCGGGCGGCAGGTCGCGCGTGAAGTCCATTTCCAGATCAAGCAGGTCGCGCATCGTATTCTGATATTCCCGCCGGTTGAGCCGCCGCAGAACCACGCGGCCGTTGGTCGCGCGCTGCGCCTCAATCGCCTCGTTCACGGCAGTGCTGACCCAGTCTGCTAAGACTTCACGTGATCGCGCGGCAAGCTGCTTCGCATCTTCCGGCGGCATTTCTCCGGCGTTGAGAGCATTCAGCACTTCGTGCCAGGTTTCCGCCGCCGCACGATCGCTGAGCAGATCCGTCGATAACGTATCCAGACGGATATTCGCCTCCTGCTTCTCCGCGCCATGACAGCTGAAGCAATGCGTTTTCAGAACCGGCAGCACTTCCTTTTCGAAGCTGACGCCTTCACCTTCTCCGGCGCACAGCGGCGCCGCAACGAACAGCAGGAAAACAGCCAGGAGGCAACGGAATAAGGCAACACGCATAGGATTGCAGGGGAGGGAAGCTGGCGTGAGGAATGTCAGGTGGGAGCGTTAAATATAACCGGTTTCGACATACCCGATCAAAATTCTTATCGGTTTCGCAGCAGAAATAGCCTCAAACGTTGGCAACCACATCTCCGTTTCTACGCAAACAGATCATTCCGCGGATCAGCATGTCGCCTTCGTCGCAGCCAACATGCTGCATCCTCGTGAACCGCGAGTTGCATCAGGATGGCGGGGGAAATATAACCGTTATCTCTTAACTGCGTGCGATCCGCACACCCTTGCTATCCCGCCCACGTTGCCCGACCCCGATGGAATACGTTCCGATGAAACTACCTGCCCTGTGGCTATCGGCCCTAATTGCTGCACTTTTAATCACTGGCGGTGTGCAGGCGGACGAGCCTTTGTTGAAGCTTCAGCAAGGCGACCACGTCGTTTACATCGGCAATACGATGGCGGACCGCATGCAGCATCATGCGTGGCTGGAAACTTACATTCATGCGCTGCATCCACAGCACCAGCTGACCTTCCGCAATCTGGGATTCTCCGGCGATGAACTAAAGAACCGGCCCCGGTCCGCCAACTTCGGCGATGCCAATCAATGGCTGAGCAAAACGCAGGCGGACGTCATCTTCTGCTTCTTCGGCTACAACGAGGCACTGCGCGGCGAGAAGGCGCTGGCCGGGTTCGAAGCGGATCTGGCTTCGACCATCGATCAGATGAAGGGGCAGCAGTACAACGGCAGCTCGGCGCCACGGCTGGTGTTCTTTTCACCCATTGCCCACGAAGACTTAAACAGCCCGCACCTGCCCGATGGCAAAGAAAACAACACCAAGCTGCAGACCTACACCGATGCGATGAAGCAGGTCTGCGCGGCGAAAGAAGTCGCCTTTGTCGATCTATTCACTCCATCGAAAAAGCTGTACGCCGCGGCCAAAAAGCCGCTGACTATGAACGGCATTCACCTGCTGGATCACGGGAACAAGGCGGTTGCGGAAGTGGCCGTGCAGAAGCTGTTCGGCAAAGCGGCCCCGGCTGAAAGTAAGGTCAAAGCGCTGCGTGAAGCAGTGCTGGAAAAGAACTATTACTGGTTCAGCCGTTACCGCGTGGTGGATGGCTATAACGTGTACGGCGGCCGGTCGAAACTTGCCTGGCACGGGCAGTCGAACGCGGATGTGATGCGGCGTGAGATGGAAATCTTCGACGTGATGACCACCAACCGCGACAAGGTGGTCTGGGCCGCAGCGCAAGGAAAGAGCATCAAGCCGGACGATAGCAACATCCCGGAAACGCTGTCTGTCAAAACCAACAAGCCCGGACCACTGCCCGGCGGCAAGTGGCCTTATATGGGCGGCAAAGAAGCCATCAGCAAGATGAAGGTCGCCGAAGGGATGGAAGTGAACCTCTTCGCTTCGGAAGAGCAGTTCCCCCGCCTGGTCAATCCCGTGCAGATGGCCGTCGATCCGGACAGCCGGCTGTGGGCTTCTGTCTGGCCCAGCTATCCGCACTGGAACCCGGTGCAGGAGCGCGAAGACGCTCTGGTGATTCTGCCCGATGAAGACAAAGACGGCAAAGCCGACAAGTGCATCGTCTTCGCCGACAAGCTCAATAGCATCACGGGATTTGAATTCTGGAATGGCGGCGTGCTGGTGGCGGCTCCGCCGGAGATCTGGTTCCTGAAAGACACCGATGGCGACGACAAGGCCGATGTAAAAATCCGCATGCTGCAGGGCGTCAGCAGCGCTGACACGCACCACTCCGCCAACGCCATGCTGGTCGGGCCCGATGGCTGGCTGTACTGGTCGCGCGGCATCTTTAACATTGCGAACTTTGAAACACCCACGCGGACGTTCCGCAGCGGATCTTCTGGTGTGCACCGTTTCAACCCGCGGACGTTTGAATTTGAATTTCATTTCCCGATCGGCCCTAATCCGCACGGCGATATCTTCGACCGCTGGGGCTTTCAGTTCGCCAACGATGGCACCGGCGGCACCGGCAGCTATGTGAACATTGGCAAGGGCATCGGCAATAAGAAGTGTTCCAGAAACGCGTCCGCCCGGTGCCCGCTACGGGGATGATCTCTGGCGATCACTTCGGCTCGGAGCACGAAGGCAACTTCCTGATCTGTAACGCCATCGGCTTCCTGGGCGTGCTGCAACATGAAGTGAAGTACAACGGCGCCGACATTACGGCGACCGAGATCGAACCCGTCGTGGTTTCTTCCGACCCCAACTTCCGCCCCAGCGATGTTGAAATGGGCGGCGACGGCGCGCTGTATATTTCCGACTGGCACAACACGCTGATCGGCCACATGCAGCACAACATGCGCGACCCCAACCGCGACCATAAACACGGACGCATTTACCGCGTCACGAAAAAGGGCCGCGATCTGCTGGAGCCGGCAAAGATGAAGGGCAAACCCATCGCCGAAGTCTGCCAGCATTTCTTCGCCTCAGACAACGGCACACGGTATCGTGCGCGGCTGGAACTGACCAGCCGCACCGCAGATGAAATCACCAAGGAAGTGGGCGCCTTCGCCGCCAAGCTTGATCCGAAGAAGTCAGCCACCGGCCGCGACGAGGCGCAGGCGCTGCTTGAATGCCTGTGGGTTTTTGAAGAACAGCGGCTGGTGAACATGCCCCTGCTTCAGAAAGTGTTCCGTGCTGAAGAGCCGCGCGTCCGCGCTGCCGCCATCCGCACGCTGGGGCACTGGGCGGGCCGGGCGGAAAACTGGCAGGAGACGCTGGTCGCCGCTTCGCGCGATAATTCGCCGCTGGTGCGGGCTGAAGCGGTCAAAGCCGCTGTGGAGTTTGAAGGCTTGATTCCGGCTGAAGTCATCTTCGAAACCGCCACCCGCCCCGTCGATCCGGAACTCGAAACCGTGCTGCGTTACGCCCGTAGCAAAATTAATGTAGACGCCATCATTGCCGAAACACTCAAAACCGGCGCTAAGCTTTCGGACGCGGCGCAAAGCTACGTGCTGCTCAACGCCAGCATTGCCGACCTGGAAAAGCTGGACCGCACGCCCGCGGTTAACCGCGCGATTCTTTCCCGCAAAAACGCCAGCAGGAAGCAACTGGGCGCCGCACTGGAAAGCCTTGCCACGCAACTAAAACAACCGCAGCTTGCCGTGCTGATGCAGTTGATTGCCGAAGCGCAGAAGGACGAAGATAGCAACCTCGCGGGGCTTGGTTCTTTGCTGGCCGATCAGCCCGCCGTGGAACTGAAAACCGTCACCCGGCAGATCCGCCAGCTTGCACTGAAGGGCCGCACGCCTGGGTTGAAGCGGGTGGGATACGCTGCCTGGATTTCCGCCGATGGTCCCGACGACGCCTTCCTGGCTGCCACCAAGAGTAAGGAACGGCTCCGCGATTTCCTGGACGCGGTGCCTTCGGTGGACCCAATTGTCCGCGAGCAACTTTACGAGAAAGTGCTTCCGCTGATCTCAGCGCTGCCGGCGCATCTCGAAGCCGAAAACAGCAGTTCCGCACTGCAGTCGCCCGGATTGAAGGTTGACTTCTTCTTCCCCAATGCTTCCAACGTGGCCAAAGAAACCCTCGCCGCCATGAAGCCAACTGCCAGCGGCATGACGCCCACCATCACCATGAACACGCCCGTACGGAAACAGTCCGACGGCTTCGCCCTGCGGTTCAGCGGGCAGGTTCTCATCCCCAAGTCGGGCCGTTACACGTTCTCTATCACGTCCGATGACGGCTCCCGGATTTACATCGGCGACAAACTGCTGGTGAACAACGACGGGCTACACGGACCACGCGAAAAGTCGGGCACAATCGATCTACCCGCCGGCGCCCATCCGCTGCTGGTCACGTATTTCGATAACGGCGGCGGCGACGCGCTGAGTGTGAAATGGCAGGGACCGGGCATCAGCAAACAGGCCATTCCCGCCAGCAATCTCAGCGTGGGCGGCGGGCCCACCTTGCACGACGCCGCGATTGCCGCGCTCTCGACCATTCCAGGCCATGACGAAGATAAATTCGCCGCACTGGCTAAGCTGGTCGCACGCGGCAAGAGCCGCCCGGCGGCCATTTCCGCCCTGCTGAATGTTCCGCCCAAAAGCTGGCCGCAGAAGCACGTGCGTCCACTGGCCGATAACCTCACCGGCTATCTCAGCAGCATCCCTGAACAGTACCGCACCGGCGCTTCGGCCACCGCCGCCATGAAGCTGGCTAAATCCCTGGCTGCCAAGTTGCCCGCCGCAGAAGCCGCCAAAGTGACCGCGCGGCTGCAGAACCTGGATGTCCGCGTGATCGCCATCGGCACGGTTCCGCATCGTATGATCTTTGACAAAGAGGTGATTGCGGTGCAGGCGGGTAAAGCGGTTGAATTCCGCTTCAGCAATATCGACGCCATGCCGCATAACTTCGCCATCGTCAAACCAGGCACGCTGGCCGAAACCGGCATGCTGGCCGAAAAGACAGGACGCGACGCCGATGCCATGGCCCGGCATTACATCCCCGCCACAGACAATGTGCTGCTGGGCAGCGAGCTGATTCAACCCGGCAAGACGCAGGCCCTCAGCTTCAAGGCGCCGGCGGACCCGGGCGTGTATCCGTATGTGTGCACCTATCCCGGCCATTGGCGCCGCATGTTCGGCGCGCTGTATGTGGTCGCCGATCTTGCCGCGTACCAGGCGGATTCCGCCAAGTACCTGGCCGCGGCTAAGCTGGAAGTGAAAGACGATCTGCTGAAGGCCACGTCCCGCAACCACGACTGGAAGTTCGAAGAACTGATCGCCGATGTCGAGACGCTGCCAGCCGGCCGCAACTTCGAAGTCGGCAAGTCGCTCTTCCAGTACGCCAGTTGCACCGGCTGCCACAAGCTGGACGGCGAAGGCTACGTCTTTGGCCCGGACCTGTCCAAGCTGACGGATAAGAAGCACACGACAGCGCACATCCTGCGTTCACTCGTGGAGCCTTCTAAAGAGATTGACGAGAAGTTCCAGTCGCACGTCTTCGTGCTGGAATCTGGCGAATTCATCACCGGCATGATCGTGGAAGAAACCGCCACCGAGTTCAAAATCGTGATCGACCCGCTGGCCAAAGGCAAACCCACGGTCATCAAAAAGGACGAAGTGGAAGATCAGCAGAAATCCCCCGTCTCGCTGATGCCCGCCGGCTTGCTCAACCGCCTGACCCGCGAAGAAATCCTCGACCTCATCGGCTTCGTCTACGCCGGCGGCGACAAAAAGCACAAGCTATACGCCGGCCAGGATTAAACAAGGCATTCCGTAGGGCAGGCTCCGCCTGCCTTCCTCGGGATGAATCAGAACACACGTTGCGTTTTTCGGAGAACCGTAGGTCAGACGCCTGCCCGACGGCGGTTGAGGTGGAATGCGTAACAGCGGCAGGCAGGCGCCTGACCTACGGGTTGGAGGTTAGTCAAACCGCAGGAAGCACCCGTTGCTAGTTACCAAAAAGCCCTTGCAGGCCGCGTTGGATTCCCTTTTCAATCAGGGTGTTGGCGCCGCCGCGTAGTAACTGGCCGCCGAGGTTTTTGATCACCTGGTTATCAACCTGCGGCCGGGTGAAGGTGCCGCGGACGGGCACGCTGATGGTCTGGCCGCGCAGCGATTGTGCGAGGGTATCGCTGCCCAGCCACGCATCCTGCACCGGCACTTCTGCATTCAGCGCTAAGGTCTGATCGAAGCCCGCCGAGCCGCTGGTGCGGATCACCAGATCGCCGACCTGCATGGATAGTTGCTGATGATGCACCCGCCCGGCCGTCATCTGAAATGGCACGGCCTGCTGCGGCAGCGCGATCTGGGCGTTCACGGCGCCGGTTGCCGGTACGCCTTTGCGGGCGATGGAAATCACCTGCTGCCCCACAGCAAGCACCTGCTGGCCGAGCGGACCAGGACCAATGGCGCCAGAGTGAATGTGCAACTGCCCGCTAAGCGTGGCCGCAGAAATCTGCTGCAACGGCACGCTTGTAGGTTTATCAAGATCCACGGAGAAACGTCCTTGCGCGCGGGTGGCGTCCGCCATTAACGGCGCCACGTACTTCAGCCAGGTCGCGCACATCTGCGGAGAGATGTCCACGTTGTCAACGACACGGCCCGGCTGCAGATGAAGCACCGCTTGCGGCGTTGTCAGGTCTAGCTTTGGAGCGCCGCGGACCGTTCCTTCACTCACGGGAATATTCAGCGGCGCGAAGTTCACGACGTTGCGGGCAAGCTTCGCGCTGACTTCAAACGCGCCGGCCGTCAGCCCGTACGCGCTGGCGCCATCGCAGGCAACGCTGAATTCGGCGGTAAGATCTGGATGAAAGAACCCGCCGTTGGCCGCGCCGGCATTCTCCACAGGTGCGTTGCCGGTGGTTGTAGCGGCTGGCTTGATCAAGGGTCCACGGATAACAAAGGGCCGCATGCCTTCGCCCTGCATCGTAAACTGCGCGCCCAGCGCCGGGCTGAGCCGCGTGGCGATCTGTCGTAGATCATAATTCACGTTGCCGCGCAAATCTGCATCGGCGTCGGTCGCCGGCCTGGTAATCCGTCCGGCGGCATGCACGCTTAGGGCGGGCGAAGTCACATTCGCTTTCAGCAGTTGCAGCACATCGTCTGCATGATGGTACTGCGCCTGGGTCTCGATGCGGACAACAGGCTCTGTCCAGATGGGCGTCCACGGGTTATTGCTGGCCACCTGCACCACACCCGGCGCCGCCTGCGGCGGCTGATAGGTGGCGTAGACCAGATTTTCGATCTGCGCGGTGGTGGAAGCAGTGGTAACGCCTTCGCTCTGACTCATCGTCAAGTTACCGGCGACCACACCGGCAACATCCCAGGTGCGTGGCTCTTCAGGAGGAATCCATTGCAGCACACGTTGCAGGCTGGCACGGTACGCCACCTCACCAATCACCGAGGGCGGCTGCGTTTCCACCACCAGACTGTTCGCCCGCAGCGATACGCTGGAACTGGTCAGCGTGGCGCCGGTGCTGCTTAACTGATGACGGACCAGGTCATAGGCCGCCGCACCCGCTGCTTCCAGCCGCGGCTCGACAATCTTGAGCCCTTCGGTCGCAGCGGTGAACTGATCAACCGTTAGCGTGGCGCCGCTGATATCTACTTTAGAAAGGGAAGCGGAGACATTCCCGGCCAGCGTCATACTGCCATCCAGTTGCCAGCCCTCTAAGGGCGCCACGGTCTGCAATCGCGGAATCCACGTGCCCAGACTGCCCGCCGCGGAAACACGCAGCGGATAAACCGAAGCGGCGCGAGGCTGTTCCACCGGCGCTGTTAACGACGCTTCCAGCACATCGGCGCCGGACTGCACGCGCAGCACGCCGGACTCCATGCGTTCGACCTGCATCTGGCCCGCCACGCCGCGTGCGCCGAGCGTGGCGGTTAACTGCTGTTCCTTCCAGGTCCGGGCGCCGGGTAATTGCACCAACCAGTTGCTGATCGTCGCATTGCCATTGAGGCTGATGATGCGTTGCTGATCCTGGCTCCACGTCAGTTGCACACTGGTCTGACCTTCCAGGCGGATGTTCCGCAGATCAATGAAGCGGGCAAGCTCTGTCGAAAGCTGGCTGAGATTGATCACGCCGTGCAGGTTGCCCTGCTGTAACGAACCCTTGCCTCCCAGTTGCATGAAGGTTGAAGCGCACTGCAGGTCCTCGATCACCGGCCCGGCATTTGTCTGCTGCGCTGTGAGCGCGATCCGCACGGGTTTGTCCCATGCGTAGTATTGGCCTTGATGCTCCGCGGCAATCTGTGTGCTTTCCAGCACCGCCACCCAGCGGCGTAAGCCCTCCGCTGCCGCGGCGCTGTTGACGTTTACCGTGACCTGACCGGACTTCAGCTGGACGCCTTCTCGGATGTGCATCACGCCGGGGAAGGCCGCGGCAACCTGCGCCAGATCAACGCGGCCTTGCAGGGTGTAGTCTTGTGTCTTCAGATGCTCGATGGCGGCGGCAGTGTCAAAGCCTGTCACCGGGAGGCTGCCCGTGGCTTCCAGCACGCCGAGGCTCGAATCAACCTTCAGCCGTTCAAAGTCCGCCCGTCCGCCCTGCAATGCGACATCGCCGGTGGCGTTCAGATAACCGATACGCGCCGGATGCGGTCCAAGATATTCCGGAGCCTGGACGATTAGATTGGCCGTTGACAACTGGGCGATGTACAGACGCCGCCCGCCGTTGTTATCCCATTCCAGCCGGCAGTTTGACGTCAGCGGCCCGGTTGCGGCTACGTTGACACCCGCCCGGCGGAGCAGCGGACTGAGCATCTGCAATTCAAACTGATCGGACTTAATCACCGCATGTCCCTGGCCTAGACCTGCTTCAGGACCATCGCCCGCGATCCAGGAGAGTTCCGCTTGCACATTGGGCTGCGGTTTCGCGGCGGGATCGGTCGTTTCCGGAGATGGTGTTCCGGCGGAACCCTCCTCTGCTGCAGTTCCAAGCTGGACAAAGGTTGCTATCCGCGCCGTTAATGGAGTGTCTGCGGTCGAAGGAAGCGTGAGGCCGGCTTCAATATCTGAGGCGGTCCATTGTTGACCATCGCTTACAAGGGTGACGGCGCCGCCGGTGACGGCGAACGTACCCTGAAATGGTTTTCCAGAACCGGGCTTACTGAGCATCTCACCCAGGGCGTCTTCCCAGTTGCTGCCGTCGTCGCGAAGTTCGACATAGACCTTGGGGTTCTGCAGCCCGACAACGCCCAGATTGTGACCTTCGTTATAGAGTTGCCAGACATTGCGGTCGCAGTACAGTTTGTCGGCCGTGAGCAGCACTTCGCCGTCGGTGCCGGTGATGCTGACGCCGGTCATTTCGGTCTGCGAAAACCAGCCGTACGAGGCAGACTCGCTGAGCACGCGTCCCTGGAAATCCGGCGCGATCCAGGCAGCCACCTGCTGCCGTAACGAGGTGTTGGCGACGATGGTAGGGCCGCAGATGATAAGACCGCCTGCCAGCAGGAGCAGAACAAATCCAGTCCGCAACAACGACGATCCCGTTTTCTTCCGCTTCTTCCTTGCCATCGCACCGTATTCCTTTACGGGAGCTTTCACTGCTGCTGGCAGCGCACGGACCAGCACTATTCTGCACGTTGGCGGAATAGTAACGCAGTCGCGAATTTACAGCCAGACCGATGTGTCCAGGCTTGTCGCTGGCGCCGTAGAGCCAAATAGCAACGCCGCCCATCTAATGATTAGATGGCGGCGTTATGTGGTCCGTGATGTTGGCTTGGAGGGTTTCAGCCTTCGAGCCAGTTCATACCGTTAAGGTGTAATCCAGCGGAAGAAGTTTCGCACCGGCTGGTTGGGCATGTAGGCCTTGGGTTGCCCCAGGATGCCCTGTCCCAGATATGCCTGCGGCGACTGCGGCCGCAAGGCGATGATCGGGCGCCAGGTCTGGTTATATTGCTGCACGCCAAACTGGCCGCTTGCCAGCGATGGCCGGGCACATACATCGCATCCGCTGGTGACTGGCGAGTAAGCAATGGTCGGGCAACAGCCGCAATCGCATCCGCCGCCGTAGGAAACGGTCGACACCATTCCGCAGCCGCAATCGCCACAGCCGCCGCATCCGCAACCGCCACAACCACAACTGCCGCATCCGCAGCCATTGTTCATGGCAATCGTCTGTACCGGTAGCGTCGTCGTAGGAACGGGCTGCGCCGTGGTGGTTGTTGCAGGGCCTGCAACAACAGCAGGCGGCGTGTATTGCACGGGGGTGTATTGAATTGGCTGTGGCTGCGCGACCATCGCCGGAGCGGTGGGCTGCACAGGCGCCACAAACTGCACCTGCTGACCGCTAACCGGTTGCGACACCAGTGGCGGCGGTGCTTTGAACGGTTCAGCAACTATCGGCGTTGTGGCGGCTGTGAAAGTAGGCGCCGGCTGAATGGGTTGCACGGGCTGAACCTGCGCCTGCACCGGCGTGGCGCCGCGGACGTTGCGGATCGCCTGGGCAGCCGCGCGGATGGGACCCACGCGAGGATTCTGGTCCACGGAGATGAACTGGCTGGAGTAACGGTAACGCGGCGCGGCGTACGTGTGATACTGCGTGCGGGTGGCTTGGGTGGCAAGCTTCTCCTGTTCCGCACGTTCAGTCGCAACGTCGTAGTAACGGACCTCTGGGGTGGAAGCCGTTTCGCGTTCCGGCTCCAGATTCACCAGCACACTTGCCTGTCGCACCGGCGTCGTCGCGCCGGAAACAGGTGTAACCGGCATCAGTTGCGGTTCGTCACCTGGCTGCACTGGCTGCAAGAGCACCGACTGTTCTTGTGCGGCCACTGTAGGTACCGACTGCGAAGGTTGAATCTGCACCTGCCCGGCAGCCACAACCGGCTGACGCTGCGCGGTGACGGGTTGCGTCTGCTGTTGTAGGAGACGCTGCCTGAGCATTTCCTGTTGGCGCAGAATTGCCTGCTGCCGTGCGAGTTCCTGCTGCCGTGCATATTGCAACTGGGCAGCGCGGGCCTGTGCGGCGTTTGACCGTAGGTTGGTAGCGCTGCTTAGATCCGGCGCCTCGATGTTGGAATAATCGGTGACGACCTGGGCGCTGGCCGGGGAGATGGCAAACGCCAGGGCTGACGCGGTAAGCATCGCCGTTGCGGTTCGTAATAGCATTCTCATGGGTGCATCCTTTCAAAGCGAGTGAGCGATGCATCTTTCAGCATGACTCGAAGGCGCTGTTTTATTTTCCCCCAGACAACGCAGATGTATGCAACGTCCGTGCCACCGGGTGAATGTTTTGTGCCGCCATGCCCGTACATATGCAGAACCGTTAAGGCTCCATCCCGCCAAGACGTTTCATTTCAGCAGGTTCTGGCCCGGATGCGTTTTTCGCAGATGATTCTTCTCACCTGCTAGCAACCACGGGGCCAGCATGCACAAGCTTTCGCAGACGCTTTGTAAAAATTACAGACGCTGCTTCTGGACAAGCTCAGTCCTGAACGCTCTCTGCGCCGTGGGGCTGAGTATCCGTGCGTTTAGCAAAAAGAGCGACAACTGCCAACATCACTCCTAGTCCAACTGGCAGCAGCACGTAGACCGGCACGCCCAATCCCAGGGGCAGCGTGCCGCACACCACGGCGACGGTGCCTGCCAGCAGTGCGTAAGGAAGTTGCGTGCGTACATGCGACATATGATCGCAACCGCTGGACTGGGAAGAAAGCACCGTCGTATCAGAAATGGGCGAACAATGATCGCCGAAGATGGCGCCCGCCAGAACACCGCCCACGGAGCCAAGCAGAATGGGATGAAACTGCAACGCGTCGCTATCACCAGAAAGCGTGCTGTACACCAGCGGAATCACCAGCGGCATGACAATGCCCATCGTGCTCCAGCTTGAACCGGTGGAGAACGCCACGGCCCCCGCCAGCAGAAAGACCACCGTCGGCATCAACCACGGCGGCAACCGGTTATTAAGCAGCGAACCCAGATACTGCCCCGTATATAAGCGGTAACGGCGGTTCTCGTAACGCGTGGGAAGTTCTGTTGCTTCAACACCGTGACTTGCCAGCGCTGCCAGCACGGCATCCTCCTGCGCATCGACGGCGGACATGGCCGCGGCAAGCGACTGCCCCTTTACATCATTCGCCGCCAGCGCGGCCGCGATATCGTCTGGCGCGGCGCCGGTTTCTGACATTGCTGCGGCGATGGTGGCGGGTGGCGTTTCCTGCTTCGTCAGATACGCCACCTGCTCCGCAAGCGGTATCCCGGCGTTTTCAAACGCCTGTAGAGCAGCGACCGCTTTCGTGTGTGACGCATCTCTGTCACTCGCATCGGAAGCGGAAGGATCGTTGCCGGTCATGGAAGACAAGGCGGAAGCGAACCAGAGAATCGCCAGCGCGGGGAGCATCAAACTGGCGCCTTTCGCCGCGGCTGCCGACACCTGTGGCAGCGAGAGGATCCGTTGCGATACCGCCAGCAGGCCCGCCGTCACGGCGCCAATCAAAGAACCCCACAGCAGCGCCGCGTTCGTGCCCGCATCCACGCCGTACAGCATCCAGACAATGATGGCCACGGTCAGCAGCACCGGCGCCACCGCGTTCCACCACCGCGGCGTCGCGTCGCCGGGTGACAGCGATGTGTCATCACTTTCTGGTTCAGCATTCTGATGTTCTAGCCCAGTCGCCTCCCCATCCTGTGCATTGCGTTCAGCGGTGAGCATCGGGCCGAAGTCGCGGTTGAGCAGGCCGATGATGGGCACCAGCAGCAGCGCCAGCCAGACGTAAAATCGGTAGAAGATGCTGGCGACGAAGATATCCGTCGCGTTCCAGTCAACGCCGCCGGGCAGTTTGTCGATGCCGGCCTGCACGTAATCGATTTCCGTCGCGACCCAGGTGGAGATCAGCGCGAGTCCGGCGACGGGCGCTGCGGTGGAATCGATCAGGTAAGCCAGTTTTTCCCGCGAGATCTTCAGCCGGTCGCACAGGGGCCGTAGCGTTCCGCCGAGCAGGATGGTGTTGGCGTAGTCGTCAAAGAAAATCATCAACCCCAGCAACCAGACCGTCAGTTGCCCGCGTTGCCGGTTGCTGGCCCATTGCGATACTACATCGACGAGGCCGCGCATGCCGCCGGCGCGGTTGATCACGCCCACCATGGCGCCCATCAGAATAGTGAACGCGGCGACGTAGACCTTATCTTCGTTGATAAGCACCGGCCACAGAAAATCATTCACCGTGCTGGCGACTGCGGTGACCGGCGCCAGCGCCATGTCCGCCGCCGATCCGGCATTGGCCACAGCTAGAATCAGCGATCCCAGGAACACGCCGCCCAGCAACGAGGCGATGACGCGACGCGTCGCAATTGCCAGCACAATCGCAGCCACCGGCGGCAGCAGGCTTAGCCAGCCGTAAGGGTGATCCATAATTCCAGCCAGTTCATTCCGTGACGGGTAGATGCCTTACGTGGATTTGCCACCCACACTGATCAGGTGCGAGTAGGTCCGCAGGTACAGTCTTCCGCCAGAGACTGCCGGCGTGGCGCGAGTGGGTTCGCCCAGGGGTGTGCGGCCGATCAGCTTGAATTCTTTTGAAGCCTGCAGCACGACCAGATCGCCTTCTTCGGACATGCAGAAGATGCGGTCGCCGATGCGGATAGGTGAACCGGAGTAACCGCCGCTGACGCGTTTAGACCAGAGTTTGCGGGCCGATTCAGCTTCAAAACAGCTCACAACGCCTTTGTCGAACCAGGCGAATAGCAGGTCGCCCTTAGTGACAGGAGTTGGCACATACGGGGCGGAGCTTTTGATCGTGTGGACCAGTTCCGGCTCTTTCGATGCGGACGTTGGCGGACGCACACCCACCAGATAGTTGCCGCCACCGCCGGACCCGGTGCTGCCCCAGATCAGGCCGCCCGCGATAATGGGCGAAGCGACGGTCCGCATCTTAAAGGTATCCAGACCCCAGTTCTTTTCGCCTGTTTCAGGATCAAGGCTGAAGACGCCTTCGGTTGTGCTGCAGCAGACCAGTTCCGGTTTGCCGCCTTCTGGCTGGTAAATGCAGGGCACGCTGTAACAGACATTCTGGCTGGGGCGGTCTTTGCGCCAAAGCTCCTGGCCGGTCATGCGGTCGAAGGCCAGCATGTAGCTCTTACCGGGTGTGGCGCCGGCGGGCAGACGCGCCGTCTGTTGCGAGTCGTGCAGGATCAGTTTGTTTTTGTAAACGATGGGCGAGGCGCCGAAACCGTGCTGGCTGACCCACGGACCCAGATCTTTTTCCCACGCCTCTTCGCCTTCATGCGTCAGCGCCAGCAGCGTGATTTTCTCCGGGGCTGACCAGCAGACATAGACGTGCTTTTCGTCCACTGCGGGCGTACACGATGCGTAACTGCTACGGGAGTGAAGATGATGCGGCGTGGATTTATACGTCTTCCGCCAGAGTTCTTTGCCGTCTACGGCGGAGATGCACAGCATATAACGCGTGGCGGAATCTGGATCCGCGCTGAGCAGGAAGACCCGGTCGCCATAAACTACCGGCGAAGAATGGCCCATACCCGGCAGTTTCACCCGCCAGTTGTAATCGGCGGCAGTAAACGTGGACGGAATGGCGGCGCCATCGCCCTTGGCAATCCCCTGACCGTTTGGCCCATGAAACCGTGTCCACTCCTGCGCCGGAGCCATTCCCGGCAACAGGGAGTTCAGCAACACCGGGCAGGCCAGCACGCAGGAGAAGATAATAGCACGCATGATCGGCATGATCGTAAATCCTTATGGAAAGGTCAGCATTTCACACGCCCGATGGTAATTCATGCCGTCGCCGCACGCCACTTCGCGTGGCGGTGATTGTGAATTCAACACAATGGGTTCTACTAAGGAGGATGTACCGTCGCGACTGGATAGATGGTTGCACGGCAATGCAGGATACTTTCTGATAAAATGATGATCATGGACCAGCCGGTTTCTGGTTCACACGCTGCCTTCGCGCAGCAGTCCACCCCATCAAAAAACAGCAACACCAAAACGAACAGCCGGGAAACGCTTAAGCGGCGATAGAGCAACTATGTCTGACCAAGAAAAAGGAGGCAGCGGCTGCGGATGTATGGCGTGCGGCTGCCTGGTGCTCGGTGCGGGTTTTGTCTTGATGACGAGTGTCGCCCTGTGGTTCGGCGGAGGTCTGCTGGACGGAATGGGCGACGATCTGGTGATTGCCGTTGATGCGATTGAAGAAGACGGCGCGGTCGGCGGTGGAAAGATCGTACCGCCGGAAACGCACGCGACCTATTCAGATATCGACTTTATGTTTGTCGAGAGCGGCTCCTTTACGATGGGTTCGCCCAGCGAGGAACCCGGTCATTCTAGTGACGAAGAACAGACGCCCCAGACGATCAACTCAGAATTCCTGATGTCGAAGTTTGAGATCACACGGGGGCAATACGCCAAAGTAATGGGCGAAGACGCGCCCGACCCCGACGAAGCGGATATGCCCAAGGCGAATGTCTCGTGGACAGATGCTGTTGAGTTCTGCAAGAAGCTATCGGAGCTACATCCCGGCAAAAAGTTCCGCCTGCCCAACGAAGTGGAATGGGAATATGCGTGCCGCGCCGGTAGCGAACGTCTGTTTGCCCACTGGCGGGACGAAGCAGACTGGCGCCAGGATATGGACCGCGCCGTCACGGCGTATCAGGATGGCGACCGGCGCCGGATTACACGCCGCACCAAATCGCTTTTCAACTACGACAACAACGCGGCGGTCAGCGTGCAGGAATCGGGCGGCCCGAATATGTGGGGCCTGTACGGTATGCACGGCAACCTGTGGGAATGGTGCGATACCGGCGGCGGCGCGCCGGGCGATCCGCCCTCGCTGCTGCACCGGCCCATTCGCGGCGGCGGCTGGAGTTCGCCCGACTGCCTCGATTGCCGCAGTGCGAAACGGGCTTTCGAGCCAAAGACATCGACCAAACCTTCGATTGGTTTCCGCGTTCTGCTTTCCAATCCGTAATCCGGCCTACATGGCAGCTTGAGCTGCTGTGCCGGCTTAGCCGTCTTGTCCGCATCAGCCAGGGAGCCTGTTATGGCACGCGAAAGGGAAACGCGTTCAAAGCGCCGCCTTCCGCACCTGCGTGAGCCGAGCTATGCGCCGACGGCGTGGGGCGAAACATTCGCCGTGATCAGCGTGCTGGCGACGTTGGGCGTCATCATCCTGTGGGCGATGGGGTTTCCCTTAACGGAATTCTTCAAATCTTTCTCCGCTGAAGAGCCCGTCGTTGCTGGCAATGGCCCGGCGTTTGTGGCGCCGGTGGATGGTGAGGTGCTGGAGGAAGAAGAAGAACCCGAAGACCCGGAGCTTATCCAAGCGCTTGACGGGGCGGAACTGCGTGGCAGCGCCGATAGCGACGAACCCGTGGAAGATCCCCCGCCAATACCAGAAGAAACCGCAGACGACCCACCCGCCAAGCCGCCCGCGGCCGTTGCACCCAAGACCGCCCGGGAGAAATGGCTGAGCGATCATCCCGCGGCGCGCGATTATCTGAACGAAGAACCGGAGATCAACCTGACGATCGACCGCAACTTCGATATTCACATGCGGCTGCTGAAGGTTCCGCCCGGAACGCTGATGATGGGCCGCACGGAAGCGGAACGTCGCGCCGCGAACGCCGCCACCGATGGGCTGATGCACAACGCCAGCGCGCCGCAGCACGAAGTGAAAATCCGCGAACCTTTTTATATGGGCTGCTACGAAGTTTCCAATCTGCAGTTCTACTACTTTGTGCGTCATCAGCACCGCAAGATGAACGTGAAGCTTCCAGAGGGTTACCTGAAGAACCTGCTGGAAAACAAAGACATGCCCGTCGCCAAGGTGTCGTGGATCGCCGCGCGGTATTACTGCGACTGGTTAAGTAACCGTACAGGCATGCGTGTGCGGTTGCCCACCGAAGTAGAATGGGAGTGGGCCGCGCGAGGTCCGAAAGGTGATAAGTTTGCGGGCAAGTTCGAGAAGTCATCCGAACCACGCCCGGTGACGGAAGCCTGGGGCGAAACAAGCTGGTGCGGCATTGCCAACATGTCTGGCAACGTCGGCGAGTGGTGCGTGGACGTGTTTGACGAAGAGGCGTACTTTAAAGCTTCGCAGGAAGAACACAACTGGCACATGCCCTCGCAGATGCCAGCCGCCTGGGACACGAACGCGGGCACACAGCGTGTGTACCGTGGCGGTGGTTTCTACGACAGTTCCCTTTCCAACTGCGAAGCCGCCACCCGCCGCTGGAAACAGCAGAACAGTTTGAAGCCGTACATCGGCTTCCGTGTGGTGGTGACAGGACTCGTACAACAGCCGCCGCCTGAAACAACAGACGAGTAGAAGCTGGCCAGTTGATGCTGAAAAACCAACCGATGGATGTGGATACTGACTGAATGAAACGTGTGAATTCTTGGCCTTTGCAAAGGCTGGCAGTGATCACTGCCGCAATCATGCTGCTGGCGACGGGCGGTTGCTCCAGCCAGCCGGATGTTCCGATGAAAACGACGCCTGGCGGCCAGCCAGAGGGGCAACCCGCGCCGGTCATCAAGCCGTTTCTGGTGCAGGAGATTCCGTTTATCGAAGTCGAACCTGGTTCCTTTACGATGGGTTCACGCGGAATTGAACCGGGGCATGAAAATCTGGAACGGCGGCGTGATGTTTCCTTCCTGATGCCCTTCGCCGTTTCGCAGTATGAAATTACGCAGGAGCAATACTGGCGGATTGTCGACCCGTCGCACGCGGTTGAGTCGTATCAGGCGGAGCAGCCTGTTACAGGCGTCAGCTGGGACGAAGCGCAGGAGTTCTGCGAGAAGTTGTCGGCGCTCGAGCCCGGCAAACGCTTCCGCCTGCCCACCGAAGCGGAATGGGAGTACGTTTGCCGCGCGGGGGAACAACGGATGTACTCAGTGTGGCGGGGCGATAACTGGCGCAGTAGTCTGGATGATGCAGTGAAGGCGTACAACGAAGGATCTCGCAGCAAGCTCAGCCGCCGCGCCGCCAGCAGCTTCAGCTTTGATGAAAATTCCGTCTCGAAAGTTGGCCAGTACAAACCCAATCCGTGGGGCTTTTACGACATGCATGGCAACGTCTGGGAATGGTGCAATCCGTCCGGCAACGACCTGGATGGCGACGCCCCAACGCTTCAGCACCGGCCCATTCGTGGCGGCGCCTGGAGTTCGCCCAGTTGCTTAGACTGCCGCAGCGCCAAACGGGCGTTCGAGCATAAGGGTTCGCAGAAGGGCGCCATTGGCCTGCGTCTGCTGATTGAGAATCCGTGAGGCGTTTATGAGTAGCAACCCCTACCAGACACCGGCCCCCGTGCCGCTGCCCAGCCACAGGCGGTTTGATATCCATCAACAGCTGTGGGCTTTAATTGTGCTGATGACGCAGGCCGTCGTCGTGGGAATATTTGTGGGTGCGTTGTGGTGGTGTATTGCGCTTTACTACGCGGGGCAGTTTTACGCCACAGGCGCGTTGAGCCTGTTGCTGGGCATGTTTGTATTCGCCCTGGCCGGTGACAACTGGGTGCAACGTGTTGCCTACGCATGCAGCGTGCCGTTCTTCGTGGGCGGCGCCGCGGCGGGCGTTTATCTTTATTTGCAGGCGGGCGTGTACAGCACGTTGGAGGCTTACGTTTTCAGCGGCGGCAGCGGCATGGCGGGGCTGATCTTTTGCCTGGTTGCGGCGGGCATGCTCGCCGGGCAACTGGCTTATCACTTCACGTATATCGGCCTACGCCGCCTGGCGGAATAACTGCGTTGCGGGAAATCATCCGTGACGCGTCTACTTACATCCGCCCGCTTCCAGCAGCATGCTGGCAAAGACTTCGTTGGACTTGACCGTAGCTGTTTCATTCAGAGTGTGATAGCCGGTGGTTGGAATCTGCAAGGTCGAGCCCTGCACGTATTTGTCAGAGGCGTTGATAATCCGCCCCAGTTCCGTGCTGCCCAACGTGGCGGGCTTATCGCCGCGGCTGATTGAAGCAGCGTTCTGATCTTCAATGTATTCGTCTTTAAATACGTAGTTGATCTCCCGCTGGTCGCAGCGGCGTTTGAGATTCTCCGTAAACGTAGGATGAAATTCCGCATTCGCATCGCGGCGGCGCAGCACCACATCGTAACTGCTGACAGTTTCGAAATCGGGGAACGGGCTAGTATCGACCACGACCAGGTTCTGGGCGCCATGCTGCTGCCGGCGGAACCATTCCAGCAGAAAACGCCAGCTACTGCCGGACTCTTCCTGACAGGTGAAGAACGCCGTTCCCTGAAAACCTGCTTCAAACAGATGCACCAGGTGGGCGACCGTCAGCACATTATCTAACTGGCCGCTGATCGTGTCTCCCTGCCGCGAGATACGATCCACAAAAGCCACCGGCGTGCCGGCCCGTAGATGTGCCAGCCCCTGAACTTCAAACATTAAGTTTTTGCGATACGGACACACCCGGGCCCCCGTAATCTCACCGCCGCCAAGATACGCGCCGGACCACGGTTCGTAGGCGTAGACCGGCGTGCTGATAAAGCGGCCCGCGACTTTTTCGAGAAAGCTCTCCGAGACGGAGTTTCCCAGCAGGTCCGATCTACGGCCCGCGACAAACGCAGCAAACTGAAACTCGTCGGGACCCGTGCACATCAGCCCGTGACGGTCTACATGGGCCGAGAACATGGCGGTTTCCGGTTCGCTGCCCGAAGCCACCAGCAATCCCTCGTACCACTGCACGCCGGCGCCGCGTTCTTCCAGTTCGCGCTGCAACACCCGCATGAAGCTATGCTCGGCGCCGGTGACGCTGGGGCTGCGGATTAGCGTCTTGAGCAGGTCGTAGAAGCTGGCGGATAAACTCATGGGTCTGGCTGAAGTGGTTGCGGGGTGGCTGATTGTGTCGTTTTCTGCCACGATGGAGGCGGGCGTCTACTGACAACTGGTTAAGTTTACGTTGTGAAAACGCACACGAAATACAGCATACTCAGCCACATCGCGAGCAAGTAATGATGCCATTGTCAGTAAGCGTTGTTCTAATCCGCCCGCCGGTTCTGAACCAGTAGATATCAGGCCATGTGGAATTCACGGCTGCTGTGGAAACTCGCACTTACCTACACGTTGCTGAACGTGCTGGCCACAGCCATGCTTATCTGGGTGACGCACGCCCACCTGCGCCAGCAGGCTGCGACGCTGATTGAGCAGCGACTGCAAAACACCGCCTGGCTGCTGCGGGATTCCGCGCTGCGGGGGCTGGAAGAAGGACCTTCAGAAAAGCTGCAAGATACGACGAAGCAGACCGCCCGTAAACTGGGCGTGCGTATCACGCTGATTGGCCGCCAGGGAGAGGTTTTCGCCGACTCCTACCGCAATTCGTCCGCGGATGTTGTGCGGATGGAAAACCATTTTTCCCGGCCGGAAGTGCAAGCCGCCGCCACCGGGGGCGTCGGGTCCGCCGTGCGGAGCGGGCCGGGCGATGTGCGCCGGATCTATGTCGCCGTGCTGGTGGAAGAACCTTATGGTCCGGCAGGCTTCATCCGTACCGCCGTAACCGCTTCTGCGATTGACAATGCCAGCGGCAACATTCCTTACGTCATCGGCGGCGTTTCAATCTTGTTCAACATTCTGGCCGTCGGGCTGACCTATCCGGTTGTACGGCGGTTTATGCGCCCGGCGGCGCGTCTGACCGAATCCGCCCGCGCGATCAGCCGTGGCGATTACACCCTGCGCAGCGGCGTGCAGCCCAACGACGAACTTGGCGTGCTGGCCGTCGCCTTCGACCGTATGAGCGACGAAATCACCGCCCGCCTTGCTCAGCTACGCGAAACCAACGGGCGGCTGGCCACCGTGCTGGCGGGAATGACCGAAGGCGTGATCGCGGTGGATTCGCAGCAGAACATCCTGCTTGCAAACCGCGCTGCCGGGCAACTGTTCGGATTCGAACACAGCAACATCGCGGGCCGCCCGTTCCTGGAAGTCGTGCGTAACCGCTCGATGCAGAACGCACTGGTCGCCGCGCTGGAATCCAGCGACATCACCCGCAGCGAAGTGGAAGTGCTGGGCAAGGTGGACCGGCAACTGCAAATCACATCTTCACCTCTGCCGGGCGAAGATTCAGATGGCGTCGTCATGGTGCTGCACGACGTAACCGATCTACGCCGGCTGGAGACGCTGCGTCAGGAGTTTGTGGCCAATGTTTCGCACGAACTGAAAACGCCGCTCTCGGCCATTCAGGCATTTGCCGAAACGCTGCACAACGGCGGCATCAACGACCAGGAAAACAACCTGCGTTTTGTCATCCGTATCGAAGAACAGGCAGAACGCCTGCATCAGTTGATCCTGGATATGCTCAGCATCGCAAGGATGGAATCTGGCAGCGAAATCTTCGACATGCAATTGACCCCGCTGCCCGAAGTGGCGGCAAACTGCTTCACCGACCATGAAGAAAACGCCCGCGCCAGCGAAGTGGATCTGCGACTGGCGCCAGATCTTCCCGGTTTGCGTGTCTGGGCTGACGAAGAAGGGCTGCGGCAGATTATCGATAACCTGCTGGACAACGCCATCAAATACAACGTCGCTGGCGGCAAGGTGGAACTGCGGTGGCGCGAGGAAGATGGCTTCGCGGTCATCGAAGTGGAAGACAACGGCATCGGCATCGCCATGGCCGACCAGGCGCGCGTCTTCGAGCGGCTGTTCCGCGTGGACAAAGCCCGCTCTCGTGAGAAAGGCAGCACGGGCCTGGGCCTTGCCATCGTGAAACATCTGGTCGGCGCCTTCAATGGCGAATTAGACGTGACCAGCCGCCTGCACGAGGGAACCACCTTTACCGTTAAACTCCTGCTGCACGAACCAGATGCGCAGAAGCGGCTTCCGTTTGGCAGCTTATAAGCGTGCGGCAAATCGGTATCTGCATCGCGGGTTTGTTTCTATTGGCTGCCAGTTCAGATAGAATGCAATCGCCCGATTTGCCTTTATCCGGAAAACAATATGCACCATGTGATTGTTGGCGGGGGACCCGCTGCGACAAACGCCCTGGAAACCATCCGGCAGTTCGATGCGGATGCACAGATAACGCTGGTCTGCACCGAGCCAGCTCACTCGCGCATGGCCCTGCCCTACTGGCTGTGCGGCAACATCCCGCGCGAGCAGACGCACACGGCCGACGACGACTATTACCAGCGGCTGAAGGTGGATGCCAAGATTGGCGTCCGCGCGACCGCGATCGATCCCGCCGCCTCGACCATTTCGCTGGATGATGGCTCGACGCTGAATTACGACCGGCTACTGATCGCCACGGGTTCTTCCCCGTTGCAGCCGCCTATCGAAGGCGCCGGTCTGCCAGGCGTGCAGACGATGTGGACGCTGGACGATGCGGCCAAAGCGTTGGAAAGGGTCGAAGGCAACACGCAGCCGGAAGTTGCGTTTATCGGCGGCGGTTTTATCGGCTTCATCATCGTCAACGCGATGAACAAACGGAAGTGGAAGCTGACCGTCATCGAACGGGAAAAACACGTGCTGCCGCGGATGCTAGACGATACATCGGCCGCCATTGTCGAAAACTGGCTCCATGGCCGCGGCGTATCCACGCATTGTGGAGTAGACGCCAAATCCATCCGCGAGGAGAACGGCAAACACGTCGTCACGCTGGATAATGGCGAAGAAGTCAGCGCGGACATCGTCGTGCTTTCGACCGGCGTCAAAGGTAATCACGACATCGCCAAGGCGGCCGGTATCGAGACGGACTATGGCATTCTGGTGAACGACCAGATGCAAACTTCCGTGGAGAACATCTACGCAGCGGGCGATGTCGCCCAGGGCCCGGCGTTGTTCTTTGAAGACAAACAGGTGCACGCCATTCAGCCCACAGCCGTCGATCACGGCCGCATTGCCGGCGCCAACATGGCCGGGCACGAGGCGCATTACAAAGGCAGCCTGCTGATGAACGTCACCGATGTCTGCGGGCTGCAGACCGCCAGTTTCGGCGACTGGGACAGCGACGAAGATGTCACCGTGATCGAAAACGCCCGCGATAACATCTACCGCAAGCTGGTGTGGAACGGTGATAAACTCAAAGGCGCCATCTTCACCGGTTCGGCCAGCGATGTCGGGATGCTGACCGATCTGGGCATGGTGAAAGGTATCCTGCAGACGCAGACCGGCCTGGGCGCCTGGAAGAAGTATCTGCAGGAAAACCCTTTCGACATCCGCCGCGCCTACATTGGCGCCGGCGTGCCGCAGCAACTGGTGAAGACAACGCTGCTGGGCCGCCCATCGCAGCCGCGGCAGTACCGCTACGGCGGCGTGCAGCCGAAGGCCGTCGTCAAACCCGCGCACGCCGATTACATTTCGGGCCTCAGCGCTGGCGAGTAGCCCATGAATGACGAGGGCGTGTTACGCATCAATCCCGCCGGAGATGGACGCTTCGACCGCTTTGAAGCGATCCAGTGGTGGGACCAGCAGAAGCTAAGCAACGCCCGCATTCTGGTCGTCGGCGCCGGTGCTCTGGGTAACGAGATCGTCAAGAACCTCGCGCTGCTTGGCGCCGGACGGCTGTTCATCGCGGATATGGACCAGGTGGAAAACTCCAACCTGTCGCGCAGCATTCTGTTCCGCGAAAGCGACAACGGCCGCTACAAAGCGGATGTGGCCGCGGAAACAGCCACGGGCATCTATCCAGAAATCTCCGTCCATGCGTTTACCGGCAACGTGGTGCACAATCTGGGACTGGGCGTCTTCCGCTGGGCCGATGTCGTTATTGCGGGCGTCGATAATCGCGAGGCCCGCCTAGCGATCAACCGCTACTGTTTGCGCGTCAACCGGCCGTGGATCGACGGCGCGATTGAAGGCATTCAGGGCTGTGCGCGGATGTTCACGCCGGATGGCCCCTGCTACGAATGCACGATGTCCGACATCGACTGGAAGATCCTGCAGCAACGACGCTCGTGCAATCTGCTTTCGCGCGAAGACATGCAGCGCGGCCGCACGCCGACCACGCCCACCATTGGCAGCATCGTTGCCGGCGTGCAGTGCCAGGAACTGGTGAAACATCTGCACGGGCTGCCGGGTCTGGAAGGTCGCGGCTGGGTTTATGAAGGCGTCAGCGGTGATTCGTACAAGGTGGACTATCAGCGGAAAGACGACTGTTACAGCCACGAAACACTCGCCGAGATCGTTGAACTAGACGCCGGCGCCGGCGATCTTTCCGCCCGCGACCTCCTGCGTATCGCCGCGGAACATGCAGGCGACGGCGCGACGGTGGAGATGCCGCGCGACATGCTTGAAAAACTGGTTTGCTCCCACTGTGGCTATGAGGAAGAAATCTTCGCCTCGCTTACCAGCGTCACGCCCAGCCAGGCTCACTGCCCGCAATGCGAAAACGGGCAACGGCAGGTGGAGACCTTTCACACGATCCGCGGCGACGAATCTTTTCTGGACCGCACCTTGGCGGAAACCGGCGTTCCACCGCTGGACATTCTCATTGCCCGCGGCCCGCAGCGGACCGTCGGCCTGGAGCTAACGGCCGACGCTCCCGCGGTGCTTGGTCCGTTGCTGGGTGGAGAGGAGGACCTGCAATGGGATTAGAACCCGCAGAAGAGCCAGCCCCCACCGCAAGCACGGACAAGCCGGCGGAACCCGCGGGCGATGCAACTGCGTCACCCAGCGAAGCCAACCTGCAGAACCCCGGCGCCGACATCGACCACGTCGATAGCAGTGCGTGGGAGCAGCGGGAATTTCCCGTTGACGATCCCGCCTGCAAAAATCCAGTGCGGATTGTCGTGCGGCAATCGGTCCTCAATGAAATCCGCCAGCATGGGCGGAGCCAGACGGATGTAGAAATCTGCGGGGTGTTTGCCGGCAACGGCTATCGTGATGATAACGGGCCGTACGTTTATATCGAGGCGGCTATCCGTGGCCAGCACTCCGATAGTCAGGCGGCTCAGGTCACCTTCACCGGGGAAACCTGGACCCACATTCAGAACCAGTTGGACCAGGAGCATCCCGGCCTGCGGATCATCGGCTGGTATCATACGCATCCCGGCTTCGGCGTGTTTCTGTCGGGCATGGATATGTTTATCCAGACCAGCGTCTTCTACGCAGCCGAGCAGATGGCCTTTGTTTACGACCCTATCAGCGGCGAAGAAGGGCTGTTTGTCTGGCGTGATGGCCAGTGCGAACGGACCAGCTACATCCTCGATCCCGACGTGCCCGCCGATCCAGAACCCGGCGCCGCGCCGCGTGAAGAACCAACCGAAACGCAAGACGGCAGTTCCCGCGGCGAGTCCGCCATCAGTGACACAGAAGAGTCACACACCGCAGGTGCGGCGCCCGGTGATCTTGAGGCGTTACACGCGCGGATCGACAAGCTGGAGCGGCGGCAGCGGCAGGGCGTGGTGGCGTTGCTGCTGACGGCGTTCATTGCTGTGATTGCGCCGCTGGCGGTGTGGCTTAGTACGCAGCCGGATTTGCAGCGGTTCTTTCCGGCGGGCGGACGCTCGCTGTTTCAAAACGACGCGGTTGAGAATCCGGACGAGTCGCCCTAATAGGAGCCGCCAGCATGGTGCGCAATGACGAGCTGGTGCAAGCCGCTTTAGCGGGCGATCTCAACAAAGTAAGAACGCTGATTGAAAATGGCGCCGACCCTAACAGCGTCGATCAGCACGGGATGGGACCGCTGCTGAACTTCCACCCGCCGGTGACGCGTTACCTGCTGGAACACGGGGCAGATCCCAACCGGCAACGCAACGAGAACATCACGCCCGTGCTGGGCGGCGTCAGTAGCAACATCGAATGCATGCGACTGATGCTGGAGGCCGGCGCCGATGCGAATCTCGCCAGCCCGCACAATGGCGAAACCGCGTTGCACTTCGCCGCCTCCGGTGAAGAACTCGCAAGCGTGCAACTGCTTCTGCAATACGGCGCCGACCCCAACGCCTGCACGCTGCCGGGGATGAAGACTTACGCCTTGTGGCGGGACGCACGCGTCCGTGGCGAAACGCCGTTGCACCGCGCAGCAGCCTGGGGCAGTGCGGTCGTGATCGAACATCTGCTTGCCGCCGGCGCAGACCCGGCGCTGCGCGACGCAAACCAGGACACCGCATTAAGCTGGGCCAGTTGGCATCGCCGCGACAAAGCAATCATTGACCTGTTATCGTATCCAGGCAGCGGCGTCGGCCCCGACATCCCGCCCTGATGTAACGCTACGCAAACTCTATGGATTTAACGCAGACTTATGATGAGACGGACACTTTATATCGCCTTTGTTGGCTGGGCCATGCTACTGGCCGGGCTCGTCAGTCCGGTTTCCGCACGAGAATTGACCGAAGAAGACCATCGCCGTGCGGATGAAATCTCCCGGCGTATGCGGAACCAGATTTACCCGCGCGACTTTGAAGTGAACTGGTTCGATGAAGACCGCCAGCTCTGGTACCGGGTGCAGGTTTCTCCTGAGGTGCATCGCTTTATCCACGTAGATGTGGAAGCCGGTAAACGCGGCGAAGCGTTCGATCACGATAAGCTTGCCAGGCAGCTCAACGAGGCGGCCGGAAAGACGTACCGGGGCGATGATCTGCCGCTTCGCGATCTGCGATTTGATGCGAAAGCCAGCACCGCGGAATTCACCGCGGGCGGGAAAACCTGGTCGTATGATCTGCAGGCGGAGAAGCTAACGGGCATCGACAAACTCACCTTGCCCGCCGGTCAGAAAAGCGAACGGCTGCCGCGGACATCCCGCCGCCGGCGCGGCCGGAACACTTCCACCGTCTCACCCGATGGCCGTTGGCGGGCGGAGATCGAAGGGTTTAACGTCCGCCTGCGGGATACGGAAACGGGCGAAACACATGAGCTAAGCAGCAATGGCAAAGCGGACGATCCGTACCTGCCGCGGTTTTACTGGTCGCCCGACTCCACCCGGCTGATCGTACCGCAGGAGAAAGCCGGCGAGCCACGCGATGTTTATCTGGTGGAATCTTCGCCGCGGCGGCAGTTGCAGCCCACGTTGCAGAAGTACCGCTACCCCAAACCCGGCGACAAGCTCCCCATCCAGCGGCCGCGTCTGTTCAATATTGAAACCCGCAAGCAACTTGAACTAGACGACCAGCTTTTCGATAACCCGTACCGCATTGACCGGCTGCGGTGGGACGCAGATTCCAGCCGCTTCACGTTCATGTTCAACCGCCGAGGTCATCAGGCGCTGCGGCTGATTGCGATCTATCCAGACGGCAAAGTGAAGGCGCTGATTGACGAAACCAGCGAGACTTTCGTCTGCTACTCCGGCAAACAGTTTCTTCACGAAACGGAAGACAGCGACGAGTTTATCTGGATGTCTGAACGCGACGGCTGGAACCATCTGTATCTGATCGACGCCACAACGGGCGAGGTGAAAAACCAGATTACGACCGGTGAGTGGGTTGTCCGTGAAGTGAAACGCGTGGACCCCGAAGAGCGGAAAATCTGGTTCACCGCGGGCGGCATTCACGCGGATCAGGACCCGTATCATGTGCACTACTGCTGCATAAATTTCGACGGCACGGGGCTAGTGAAGCTGACCGCAGGCGATGGGACGTATGAAGAGCCGGTAACTTCGCCCCAGGGGAAATATCTGCTGGCCCGGTATTCGAGGGTGGATATGCCCGCCGTGGTCGAAGTGCGGCGGGCCAGCGATGGCAAGCAGATGTGCGAACTGGAGCGTGGCTCTACCCGGTGGCTGGAACGCCGCGGCTGGAAACCGCCTGTCCGTTTTCAGGCGGCCGGCCGCGATGGCAAGACGCAGATCTACGGCGTGATTCACCGGCCGGTTAACTTCGATCCGCAGAAGAAGTATCCCGTGATCGAAAAGATCTACGCCGGTCCACACTCTGCCCACGTCCCCAAACGGTTCTCGTCTTCGCACGGCTCCGCGCAGGCGATGGCGGAACTGGGCTTTGTAGTTGTGCAGATCGACGGCATGGGCACGTCGCACCGGTCGAAGAAGTTTCATGATGTCTGCTGGCAGAATCTGGGCGACGCCGGCTTCCCCGACCGGGTGCCGTGGATCAAAGCCGCCGCCGGCAAATATCCGTGGATGGATATCGCGCGCGTTGGGATTTATGGTGGATCAGCGGGCGGACAGAACGCCATGCGGGCGCTGATTTCTCACAACGACTTCTATCAGGTCGCCGTTGCCGACTGCGGCTGCCACGACAACCGCATGGATAAGATCTGGTGGAATGAGCAGTGGATGGGCTGGCCCATCGGCAAGCACTACAGTGAATCCTCCAACGTGGATCAGGCGCACCGCATGAAGGGCAAACTACTGCTTATCTGGGGCGAACTAGACCGCAATGTCGATCCAGCCTCCAGCATGCAGGTGGTCAACGCCCTGGTCCGCGCGGACAAGAAATTCGAGATGCTCATCATCCCCGGCACCGGGCACGCTGCCGCCGGAACACGCTACGGCGCCCGCCGGCAGCGGGAGTTCTTTGCCAGGCATCTTTTGAAGTAGGGACGAAAAAAGCGAGTAGCTGCTGGCGATCATTCCATCGCCGGCGGCTCACTCGCTTAGTTCGTGTGCTTCGTTTTGAAAGAACTTGCTTACAGCGGGAATTCTTCCTTGGCCGCTGCTTTGCCGTAGATCGGCAGGTGGCGGTAGTAGACTTCCAGGATCATTGTCGCCATGGCGGTGTTGTACAAACGGCCGCCGCGTTCGCCGGCGTGTCCGCCGCCGTTGAAGTGCCAGCTACCAAACTTGTGGCCCGTTTTGTCCTGCGACTTGATCAGGAAGTCGCGGAGCTTGACGTTCCACTTGTTCCACTCGGGTGAATCGTCGCCGTAGTACTGCTTGATGACCTGAGTCGCGTAGTAGTTGAAGTACATATTGTTGGCCGATGGTCCGGTCTTGGCCAGGTACTGGGCGCCACGTTCCAGGGCAGGGTTGTCCTGTTTCCAGCCGAGATACATGCGGCTGAGCAGGCCGACGGCCGTGGTGGCCGAACCCTTGCCGGGGCTGGTGTAACCGTAGAAAGAACCGCTGTCCTGCTGCACCGAGTCCAGGAACCGGGTGGCGCCACGGACGGTGTTGGGCATCACTTGCAGATAACCCATGTGACCGCTCTTCAGAGCCATAATCTGCCAGCCAACGGCCGAGGTATCGCCGGGCTGCTGCGGCTGGTAACGCCATCCACCGCCGACAGGATCCTGGGCGGCTGAGATGAAGTTCAGTGACAACTGAGCAGGCGCCATCAGGCCCTTATCGTGCGTCATTGCATAAGCTTCGCTGAGCGCGATCGCCGCGATGCCGTGCGAGTACATCGTGCCGCCGGGTTCGTGGTAGCTGCCGGTGTTGCCCTTTACCTTCATGTTCTGCACGAGGTACTTCAAGGCGTATTCAACATTCCGCTTGTACTTACCTTCTTTGTGGGTCTGACCGAATCCCAGGAAGGGCAGCAATGCGATGCCGGTGGCGCCGTTACGGGCGGTGATTCCACCAGGGTGATCGCACTGACCAGCACACGAAGAAATGCGGGTGTGATCAAAGCTGAAACCGCCGTCGGGGTACTGATGTGCGGCCAGCCATGCCAGTGCGTTGGTCACTGCGGCTTCGCTGCCCGAGGTGCCGCCGCCCTTCTTCAGCATCTTGCCGCGGACTGCGGCGCCACGACCCGAAACGCCTGTGCCGCCGATGGCGCCTTCGGTGCTTTCAATCAGGTCGGACTTAGGTGCAGTGGTTTCTGAAAACTCGTTGAGTTCAACGGCCAGCGGTGCGGCTTCCAGATCGTCCGAGAACGAAACAACCGTGTCGACCGTCGTTTCGACAGCTTCCATCGCCGTCTGCGTAACCACTTCCGTTACGTCTTCGGTGCTAACGTCGGTGATTTCAACAGGTTCGATAACGGGCTCGTCAAAATCGTCGATCTGTTCAACATCGTCGTTCTGGGCGATGGTCAGCGTATTCTTCTGCTTCTCAGTCGCGCCGCCGATGGTGATCAAAGCCATGATGAACAGCAGCACGGCGTGCACCACCATGCTGACGGCCCAGGCGGGAACGGCGTTGAAGATGATGAACCGGCCGCTGTTGTGGACCGCTTCCTCTTCGTAGTATTCGTCGCCTTCCGGGGCGGCATCGTCCGCCGTTTCGGCCATCATTGCCTGCTGTCCCTCGTGCGATTCGGGAGGAATGTTCGACATAGTTTTTCAGAGTCCTTCGAAGTTTATAAGACTTTTCCGGCGTGGCGTTAACTGTTCCGACGTTTTCGCGTTGAACTCCGCCAGCTTCCTCAACGGCAATAAGGGGGGACTAGTGCCCGTTGGGGTTCGATTCCGGGCTGCGGCGCACGCTTTGTGTGAATTTTGTGCGTAACAATCATCTATTCGATGACCATGCTTCATATTATTCCGGCATGCTATCATTTTCGAGCACAAAAATCCAAACCTCTTGTGCGAAAACGGCTAGTTCACGGTGAAAAAACAAACTCCAGGTGCAGAACTACCCATTATGAGGGGCTTGGCTTTCGTCCGCTAGCCATATCTGCCGGATCAGATTCAGGCGACGTGTGACCGTACGAGTGGCGCAATTGAGTTTCTGGGCGATTTCCAGGTTACTGAAGCCTTGCAGTTTCAAATTGGCGACCTGCCGCAGAGCATCGTCGTCCAAAGCTGCCAGCAGATGCTGAAATTCTTCGTCCAGCATGACGATGGTTTCAGGCGTTGGCTGTCCGGCGGCGAAGCGATCCATGCCTTGCGGGCTGGCTTCGCCGCTGATGACGTTGCCTCCTCCCCGGCGGGCGGCGTTTTCGTGGCGGTGCCGGCTGCGTGCTTTGCGGATGGCGATGGTCACCAGCAGCCGCCAGAGGTTGCCGCCTTCGTTCAGCTTCTCAAACCGGCCGGCGCGGGCGCCGCGGACCAGACTGTCAATCGCGCTCAGGGCGACATCTTCTGCGTCTACATCGCCGCGGGGCTGCATCCGCTGCTGGGCGACATGCACCAGGCGCTCGAAGTATTCCGCCCACAGCTTTGCCGCCGCCGACTCAGAACCGTCTTCCAGGCGGTCAATCCAGGATAAATCACCCGCGTTCATCGTCCGCCTTCACAAACAAAATCAGATGCCGCACGCTGCGTTATTCCGCCCCGCTAGGCGCGGCCTTTTCCGTTGGCTGCATTTTCTCATTCGAGGCAACATGCGAAGGCCGTTGCGGTACAACCTCGTAGAACCGCCAGCGGCTGAGAATCGCCAGGAACGCCGGCAGCAACACCGGACGGACCAGGAACGTATCCAGCAGAACGCCCAAGGTCAGCGCGAAGCCGATCTCCACCACACCACGCAGCGAACCGGCCACTTCCGTAGATCCCGGCGCAAACCAGTGCTGCAGGGGTTCCGCCCAGGCGCCGCTGGTCATCGACATAAACGTGCCCGCCATAATCAAGCCGCAACTGGTAATGATGCCGCCGGTCTGCGCGACCGCGCGACGCAGGCCCGCAAACGGTCCCAGGTCTTTCTGCTCTTCGAAGACCCGGGTTGCCAGGTACACGTTATAGTCCTGCCCGATGGCGATCAGAATCACGAACAGAAACAACGGCGCCTTCCAGTCCAGCCCCGTGTACGAGTCGCCCCACAGCGTTGCGAAGAACAGGTCGGTCAGACCGATCGTCACGTAGTAACTAAGTAGCACCGAGAAGATCATATAGACACACACCACCGGTCGCCGCAGGATCAGCATCAGCACGATAAATACGGCCAGCACCACCAGTAGTTCGATCCGCAGGGTGTCAGACCTTGTCACATCGCGCAGGTCGCGGATGCCCGCCGTGGTGCCTGCATAAGAAAACGTGGCGCCGTACAGAGGCGAAGTTTCGTCGCGGCTTTGTGCCTTCAGCTTGGTGTCAATTGCTGTCAGCAGCGCGGCTGCTTCTGGCGAGAACGGATCGTACTTTGGCACCACTTCAAACCGCGCGATGCTGCCAGCCAGTTCTTCGCGGTGCGGCACAAAAATATCGCGTGTCCGGCGGTGTTTGCGCATCACGACCTGCCGGATCGAAGCGGGCGAGATGCCAAAGCTTTCGCCATGCTGCGAACCAGAATGATAGACTTCGCCCAAAGGGTCCATAATGCTGCGGACGTTGGCCACACCAGGTTCGTAAAGCTGGCAGGTGATCTTACCGATCGTCTGCTGCCCTTGCAGCGAGTCAAAACCGGCGCCGGGTTTCTGCACCAGAATGGTGATCGGCCCGCTTTCACCCACTTCAAAAAACTCACGCATCAACGTGGCGCCGCGACGGCTGGGCTGTTGTGGCGGCAGGGTGGAAGCCAGATCGTAGGTGACATTCGCTTCGCTGCGGAATCCGTACACCGCAAGCGGCGTGAGTACGCCCACGCACAGCACCAGGATCAAGCCCGGCCGCGCCACGATCTTCCGCGCCACCAGGCCCCACAGCCGCGTGACGGGGCCACTGCTGCGTTTCTTAACTGTCTTCGGATCAAGCGGCCAGAACGTGTAGGTACCAAACGCCCGTAGCAGCGCCGGTGTGAAGGTGATACAGGCGCAGAGTGTCACAACCAGACACAGCCCGATGATCGGACCGCTGTATTTGAACTTGTCAAAGTCGGCGAAGAACATCATCGACAGACCGGCGATGGTCGTCAGCGCGCTGGCGGTTAACGCGTCGCCCACACCGGCCAGGCTGCGGGCAATGGCCGTTTCGTGATCGTGACCGGCCGCCAGTTCTTCGCGGAACCTTGCGATCAGAAACAGGCAATAATCGGTGCCGGCGCCGAACAGTATCACGGTGATGAAAATCTTTGTGGTCGTAAACACCTTCAATTCCCACCAGCCGAAACCAGGCAGCAGATCAAGCTGCGTCAACGATGCAATCAGCCCGGTAGACAGCCAGAACGAAAGCCCGATCGTCACCAGCGGCGCCACGATCAGCACGGGCGAGCGGTAGACGACAATCAGAATGATGACGACCAGCACCACCGAAAACAGCTCGGTGTGTTGGATGCTGCGTTTGGCGCCAATCAGCAGATCACCGCCGACAGCGGCCGAACCTGAATACTCGACAAGCAGACCCGGGCGGGTGCGGCCGCGGGCGTCGTCGCGGATTTCGCGGGTGATGCGTTCGATTTCGGCCAGCACCGGCATGTTCCGCGTGGCCATGAATTCGGTGGAGAACTGGAGCACGACCAGTTCCGCCTGACCGTCTTTGCTTTCCAGCTTTCCAGCCAGGAGATGATCGCGCGGCGACCACACATCCAGCAGCGGCCACTGATGGGCGTTGAGCGGAACCGGTGCCAGCGGAGCCTGCCAGCCCGGCGCCAGTTCGGTTGCCCGCTGCCGGTCCAGCAAGGCTTTTTCTGTATCGCCGTGGCAGGCCAGCAGCAGCGAACGGTTGTGATAAGAATAGGCCAGCCGCTGCGCGTCGGAAATGCGTGTCGGGTCTTTGCTGGGCGGAAGGTTGCGGCGGATGCGGATCAGCTCTTCGCCGAAATCAATCGCCTGATTGAGCATCCGTTCAGCGGATTCCTTGGCCGTTTCGGCCTGCCTGACATAGGCACGCGCTGTTTTGCGGTCACCTTGTGCGGCGGCATCCTGGGCGGCGTTGGTGTATTTCTGCGTTAGATGAACATTGGCGGCGCCGACGTAATTCTGAAAGCGGCGGGCAATTTCACCGGAGACATCGTGATCCGCCTCTTCCAATGGTCCATCGTTGCGCGCGACGATGAACGCCACCTGACTACGGGCGCGGTTGTACGGGAAGGCCTTCTCCATCAGCAGCTCACCGCGCACGCTGGGGTGGCTGGCAGGCATATGGGCCAGATCGCCGTCGTTAGTTATCGAATCCCAGGCGGGCGCCACAAAGTGGGTGGTAGCGGCAAGAACAATCCAGAGCAGGATGATCCACTTCCAGCGTTTCGCGACGAACGCCCCCAGGCGTTCAAACATGTTGAGTCCGTCCCGCTTTAGCTCACGCAGACAAGGCGCTCGATTTCCGGGATTGGTTGAAGGAGGTCAATCTTGGACACAGTCCGTTCAGGGCAGACGCTGTCCGAATATAATACCACGCCATAGCATATTCCACACAAATACACATCAGCATTCTGTGATGGATATGCGTAATCGCCCCCGCCAGCGGTCACAAGATACCCGCCCACCGCCACATATTTGAGGAAAACACCCGTTCAAGGCTGATCAACCGGCTTTCAAGTGCTATCAGCAGACCGATAGTCATGGCAATGACAGCACTTGCGTTCCCCGGTCCTGTATGTGCGGTTCGTTGAAGCACGTCGAAACGAATTGCAAGTCTGGCGATTACCTAGTGAGCTGGCCACAGATGTTCTGGTACTGTTATCAGTTTTGAGTCGGCGAAAAACGCCGGCTTCGCCTGCCGCTTTCAGCGCCAGCTCTTATTATCCGATGCTTTGAACGTGTTGAACAGCGATCCGTATTCGTAGCCATCCTCGGCAACGAGTACGCAATCGGTCGCGTGAACATTGTCGTGCAGGACTTTGATTGGATCCTCCAGCGTCGGTATCGGCAAGGTTCCCTTGATCCTTCGGCGTGCCTCTGGGATACCGGGGTAGTCTTCTTGGTACTCTCGCTCCATAAAAATCGCCGTTTTCCGCATCTCATCCAATTGTCCACCGCCAGAGAACTTGAGCAAATCGCGCCAATAAGGAATCGCCATCAAGACGGCGAGCCACTCAGTAAGATTTGACGCCACGCGTCCGGCTTGACCTTCCGAGGTACCGTGTAGGATTGGAAGTGTTTCGAGCGCTCCGTCTCCGTACACAATAAAGACGCCGCCGGTTCCCTCTCCGGCGATCACTGTGAATGGTCGCTTTGGGGACAGTTGAATCCAGTCTGTATCGTCGTCCGCCCGTTGAAGCGAAAAATCGAACGGCCAATCGAGATCCTCGACGGTTCTAGCAGACGATTGGATGTCAGTGAGTGAAATCATGCTTCTTGCAGCAGAACGGGTTCATCGATTTGCTGTGCCGCTGATTGCGCGATTTATTGACCGTCGTAATGGCGCCTAGAGTCGAGAAGTCTAACGCTTGGAAAGTCTTTAGACCAAAAGTGTTCCCGCATGTATGCGAGGGCGTCACGTGGAGTTTTGCGTAAGTCATTTTCAACCTCCCAGAAGATGATATCACCGGGGGCGCCTTGGAGGGCCATCACAAAGTGCACCCGTTTGGCGATAGACCAGGACATGCTGTGGACAATGTAGGATTCACTGGGCGAAGCAGGCCGTTGGAAGTACGCAGTGAGCAGTCGCTCTGCTTCGGTTGCACTATGGCCAAAATACTGCTGCAGAAATGTCTCAGCGATTTCAAGGACAGCAACCGTTTCCGCTGCAAATGCGTGTGCTGACCGCCAAGATGCTTTATCTTCGCTATTCATGATTCCTTAGGCGGCTTGCATATGCATTCAGTGGTGGGCTTACGTGTCTGAAATCTGCCCCTTCCTGGATAAACCGGTAACGGTTGTCGGTTCCACTCTTATCGCATCGCGAAATCACCCGCTCGTCGGCTTCAGCCAGGTGGCGTCTTCTTCTAGAGCGTTCTTCAATTGCTGCAGTTGTTTGCGGAGGATGCCGGCGCGCTGGTAGACGTGTGACGGAAATTTGCGGCCGGGGAAGTAGGCGGAACGGGGCGCGGCGGCATCGGGTACGCGGCTGTGGAGGTGGGCTAGTTCGGCGATGATCTGCGAAGCTAGGTCGTAGACGTCACTGGGTTTGATCTCGCCTTCGAAGTCACTTTCCAGTTGCTGGATCTTCACCATTTTGTCGCCTGCCAGGGTGGCGATCTCACGCTGTAAGCGATGACATTCCGCCAGACGGTTGTAGACGTCCAGCGGCTTCTTCCCCCGCTCGAACGCGGGCGCGGCGGGAAACGCCTCAACGCCGGGCAGCGTCTCTAACACGGCGCCCGCGTGGCCCATGGCCTGCGTCACCTGCTGGAACACATCGGCGGGCGCCACCTGCTGCTCCAGCAGCATGCTTAACTGCCGGTTTACCTGCACCACGGCGGCGTAAACATCGCTGGGCGTGTGCGTCCCGTCGCGCGTTTTGCTCTGCGGTTTGCCGGGCATCTTGTATTTTTCGCGCACGACATCCAGCCGTGCTATCGCCAGATCCACCAGATTATGCACATCGGCGGGCATAATCACGCCACGCGGCTGAGCAGGCTTCACGCTTCGCTGACGCGTGTGCTCCTGCGCCAGGCGGTTCGCTTTTTCAAATAACGAAAGCGTCTGAAAATAAACTTCACGCGGCTCTGCATTCTCGACGGTCAGTGGCGGCCGGGTGTCTCTCGGCTTGCCCATCTCAACCCGCAGAATTTCCACGCTAGACGCTGCCATACTGACACGGACCATCACATCGGCAGGCGTGATTTTCACATCCTGCGCTGGCGCCATTCGCGCGACAACAAGTAGCAGCAGGCAGGCGGAGATTGCCAGAATGACTTTGGCCCGGATGGGTTTTAAGAACCCGCGCGGCGTGATTGAGTCTGCATCTGAATACGCCATGAGTGAAGCCCCCGTGTTAACGGTTCGCGTGCAGCGCGGCAGCGGGGATAGGTTGCATCTGCCGGGCGCCGGGTGGTTGCCATTGCACTTCCAGGAGATCGCTGCCGCCGTCTTCTTTGTGCAGCACTTCCAGTTTGTAACGCCGGTTGCTGCTGAGTCGATAACCACCGCCCTGGCCTTCCCGCGGTGCATCCTGAATCTGTAACTGCGCGGCGTCATCCGCCTGCGTGCGGAACTGGTAAACGCCGTCTGCCGGAACCGAAATCCAGCAGCTTAACCGCTGCCCGTAATCGTCGCGGAAATCCTTAGGTGTCTGCAAAGAATACAATCCGCGTCGGAGGTCGGCGGGCGCATTGGCCTTGATCTTGTTCTGGACAGGTTTCACTTCCTGCTTTTGCATCTGCCCTTTGGCAAAGAACCAGACCTCGTTCTGCACCGGCGGCGCCGGGTCTGCCAGCCGGCTGATTTCTTCGGGCTTCAGCGCGAAATTATAGACCCGCAGTTCGTCCATCTGCCCTTTGAACTTGCCGGTTGTCTGGTTGGATTCATTCAGTCCGCCCAAAATCAGTTCGCGAGTGGTGGGGGCTGAGACTTTATATTCAAACGACTGCTCGCTCTTCTGCTGGCCGTCCACATAAATCATCGCGCGGCCCTGATTGTCGCGGGGGTTGAGCGGCTGATGATACACCACCGCCAGATGCCGCCACTGGCCATCGCTGAGGTCTTCGTCCGCTGCCAGGTTCAGCTTCTGCGAATGCACGTGGAACATCGGCTTGCCGCCATACAGAGACACGCCAAAGTCCCGCTGTTTGTTCTTCTCCGTACTGCACAACAGCACCGCGCCACGGTCCCACTTCTTTTCACCGCCCGACGGTTGTTTCTGCGTGGTTTTCAGCCACACACAGAAGGTGAAATCGTAGTAGGCCGCCCGCGGCAGCTTCGTGGCAGACTTACCATCAAAGTCCATCACACCACCACGCTGCTGCCCGCTTAAGTTCTGCCAGCCCAGTTTTTTCTTGGGCGTCCGTCCCGTAATGCCATCCGCAGAGGGAGACTGGGCATTGTCGCCGTGTAACCACGTGACAAGGCTTTTTACTTCAAAAGAAAAATCCTGCGGCGCCGCAACAATAGGCGCCCCGAAGTCCGTGGGCGTGTCGTCGCCATCTTCATCGTTGCGGGCTTGCGGTGTGGTTGCAGGGGGCGGCTTTACAGGATCTTGAACCGTGGCTGGGCCGTTGCCCAGAACGACAAACGCGACGGCTCCGCCGGCTGCAAGCAGCAACAACAGACCAACTACCGCAACGATCACTCCTGTGCTGCCGCTCTTCTTTTTCGCCCGCACACGCTGGGTGGCGGAGAGTGAACTCAGCTGCACGCTGGAACCGGGGCGCCCGCCACGCTTGCGTTCGAACTCGTCCAGTTCAACGCCAGAGCCAGAGCCCGGCGCCGGCGGTGTATTACTTTCTTCCAGTGGAATGACTGCCGAACCATGCTCTGCATCGCGGCGGTTGGTGTCGATGGCTGAATCGTCCACCGAGACTTTGCCCGTCTCACGGCCAGCAATATCGATGTCATCCAGCGGGCGCGCCACCAGCGGTGTTTTGCCCGCACCGATACCCTTGTTCGAGTCGCCCACGCCGGAACCATGGCCAGAGACACTCGCGCCGGCTTTGCTACGCCGTGGCGCCGGCTTCCGCGCTTCCGGGGGTGCTTCTTTGGCCGCTAGTTCCTGCTTCAACTGCGCGTCGTACTTTTCTTTCAGCGCGGGTTTCAGCAGCGTGCGGCGGGCGCCGGCAAGTTCATTTAGCAGCTGCTGCGCCGCGGTGACATTGGGCCCGGAGGTAATTTCCTGCAGGTAGGTAATGTGGCGGTTGGCGACAGCGTCAATCACTTCACGATCCGCTTCAAAAACCTGCACCCCTAACAGACGGTACAAGTTGGGCGGCTGATCTGCGGGCGGAATGCCCAGCCACCGGTAATACGGATCGAATTTTTCGGCCATCGGATGTTTTCCGCCGCCAGTCAAAAGAGATTCGCTACTAGAAGAGTCTATTGATATAGATTAAGCGGCGACTGTACCACCTGCAAATCACACGTTGCAAGCATTTACCGCAAAAATTCACCGTCCATTCAGGATAACAACCCTGAATGAAAGGCGGAACTGCTCAGCACACCGTTGGCGTGCATTTGAAATTATCGTTGAATCCGCCGGTACGCCGTGGCAGCGACCAGCCCCAGGAAGACGGCGCCGCTCACGCTAAGCAGTACGGAGATGAGTCTTCCCACGCTTTCAGCCGGTGAGAAATCGCCAAAGCCCAACGTCGAGAAAGTCACAACCGCCACATACAGGCTTTCGTAAAACTGCAACGGACGCGGCGACTCACCCGTAGGGGCGAAATAAGGCGTCTCGCTCAGCCAGACCGTGCAGGCGGAAATCAGCACCACCAGCAACGCCGTCCGCACCAGCGAGAGCATCCGCACGCCGTAGCCCCACACCAGCAGTTCAAACCAGTGGGTCAGCCAGCTGATAAACGCCTGCAAGCGTTGCACCGGGCGAAATTGGCGGTGGTATTCTGTCGCCACGGCGAACACGTTGAACTTCTCTTTGCGTTCGGCCTCCATCTGTTTCAGCAGCAGCTTATCGGCAATACGCGTTTCGCCCGTCGAATTGGCGTTCATCCGCAGCCGATGCAACAGACGCTCTTTCAGATACAACTCGGCGGGTGCGTGCTGCAGAATCGCGTCGTAGTCCAGCTGACATTCACGGAAGTCCACATACCACAACTTGCAGCCATCAAACCGCGCATGCCGCAGGTTGCACTTCTGAAACGAAGTGCCCGTCATATCCACACGTTCAAACGTGATGAACCGCAGGTACGAATCGTGAAACTCGCAGTAGGTGATATCGCCGCCCGTAAACTTCGCACCCTTCAGCCCCACGCCGCGGAATACACATTTATCAAGCTGCGGACGATCCACTAGCAGGTCGTCCACCGTCTCGTAGCTGAATTCAAGAAACTCGCCACCCTCATCAACGTGCTGCAGCAGTGTTGGCTTTAAGGGCATGGGTGTTTATGTGCGATCTGGGGCGAGAAGGACCAATGTTCCGCGACTTACGTGGCATCCATCTTCGCCCGTAGGGCCGGGATGATCTCTGGCGGGACGAAGCGGCTGAGCATTTCGTCGTCGGCCAGCGGCGTGATCTGTTTGATGAGTGAGGAGCTGACGTGGGCGAATTCTTCGTCGGCCATCAGGAAGACGGTTTCGATATCCGCGTCGAGCTGCCGGTTGGCCATCATCATGGTGAATTCGCCGGCGATGTCGGTCAGCGGCCGTACGCCGCGGATCATCACGCGGGCGCCGCACTCGCGGACGAACTTGACGGCCAGACCGGTGAACAGCTTCACCTCGACGTTATCGAACCGTGCCAGCGTCTGTTGCACCAGTTCTACGCGTTCGTCCGGTGTAAACAGCGGTGTCTTCTCGACGTTGATGCCAATGCCCACGATGAGTTTATCGACCAGGCGGCAGGCACGCTCGATCACATTCAAATGGCCTAACGTGATGGGATCGAACGATCCGGTATAAACCGCCAGCCGTGAGCCGATGTTGGCCGTGGAGTCAATCATGCACTTACTATTCCGGGGAAGTGGATCAGCCGTCGAGGATAACGAAGTTACGCAGAATAAATGGACCCAGGATGATCAGCACGGTGGAAGCCATCACCAGGATGCCCGGCAGCAGCATATTCACGCCTGCTTCGCCCGCGATGGTTTCAGCGCGCTGCGTGCGTTTCACACGAAGCACATCGGCCTGCGTACGGAAGATATCGGCCAGCGGCGTGCCAAGTTCTTCGCCTTGAATGATCGAACCGACGATGCCAGAGATTTCATCGTCGGCCAACCGCGTGCGAAGGTTATCAAACGCTTCGCTCCGCGCTTTGCCCATATTCATATCGGTCAGCACGCGTCCGAATTCCTGCGCAACGGGGTGGCCGCGGAATTCGATATTGGCCTGCTGCAACGCCTGCAAAAAGCTAGAGCCTGCCTGCATCAGCAACGTAAGAAGATCAAGCACAAAGGGCAGGCGACGTTTGATCGCCAGCAGCCGCCGCTTCGCCATGGCGGTCAGCCGCCGCCTGAGTAGATAAACCGTCAGCACGGTCATCAGCAGCGCCGTCACAATGCCTGCCGGCCCCATCAGGTAGATGCAGCCGTAAATATAGGCGGGCGTCAGCGCGAGCGCGATCAGTTCCGCGCGGGCCAGGTATTCTTCCGCCAGCCAGTACCGTGAGAGTCCGGCCGCCAGAATTTCCCGCTGAATCTCTGGCAACGCGTTTTCAAACGCCGCGCGGTTCAGCTTGGCGAAGATCTGAATCACGGGCTGAAATAGCCGGTACGTCGGATCAAGCCGCCGCAGTTGATTGATGCGGTTGACATCGTAACGCCACTCATCGTCCTGCTGCAGATCGCTGGACGCCAGCGCAGAGAACACCCACCACATGGCAAAGGCGGCCGCAGCGCCGGAGACGATACATACAACAAGAGCAAACACATCCATCGCAGTTTTCCGCGTCAGTTGGCAGACAACATATTCTGGTAATGCATAGAATAACACCCCTCCCTGCTGCGGGCGAATGTGGACATTGGATGGCGGATGTTATAATTCAACTTAACAAGCCTTAAAATGCGCCGCCCTTCCACATTCACGCCCACCTTACCACCCAAGTGACACTATGTTCCGCAACTTCGCCCCACTCACACTTGCAGCAATCCTCCTGAGTTTGCCCCTTCACGCACATGCGCAGCGCCAGCCTAACCGCGGTAACTGGAAACCGGGGCAGCAGCCGCCGGGCAGCGAGACGCTGCGGGCTGAAGGAGTCTTGAAGGGCATGCAGAACGGCGTGTTGCTGGTGGAAGCTGAGGACGGCAAACAGTGGGTGGTTTCACCGCCGGCGCGAGGGGAATCCGTAGAAGTGAAGGCGCCCGCCACGCTTCAGTTCCTCAAACGCGGCATGACGGTGCATTTCACGGCGGAGTTTAATGCGCAGGGGAAAGCCGTTTCGGAAGTGGGCCGGATCACGGTTTTCACACCCACGCAGGACAAACGCCCCGGCGTGTATCCGATGGGTGGAGGAGGTGCCAGCCCCGCGTTGAAGGCGATCTTCAACGATGGCGATCGCCCCGTGCAGCCCGTACAGCCACAATCGAAAACCTTTGCCGTCGCCGGCGCGATCCGCAGTTTAACGCCGATGGCGATTGTTGTAGCCGCCGGCAGCACTGCAGTGACGGCGCCGCTGGGTCAGACGACGAGCGTCGCCGTCGAGGTGAAAGATCTGCGGTACGCGCGGCCAGGTGACAAAATAAGAATCAACGGGTGGTACATTCCCGCGCAGCCCGGTCGCGCGTACGCTAAGAGCATTAACGTTACATCCACGCAACCTCTCGGAGCACCGGCCACGCCCAATCCGGCAACGCCCGCCGCTCCTAAGAATGACTGATTCAGGCGACCCATGTTTGTTGATCGCGCGACGATTGAAGTGCACGCTGGTAACGGAGGCGATGGCTGCCTGAGCTTCCGGCGCGAAAGGTATATCCCGCGCGGCGGACCCGACGGCGGTGATGGCGGCAACGGCGGCAGCGTGATTATCGTGGCTGATTCCGGCAGCAACCATCTGTCGTCGCTTTCGCAGCGGCGGTTCTGGAAAGCCAAACGCGGCGCCAACGGCCAGGGGTCGAACCGGCACGGTAAATCCGGCGCCGATCTGACCATCCGCGTTCCGCCCGGCACGATTGTCCGCGACGCGGACGAAGGCTTCATCATCCGCGATCTGGTGGAAGAAGGCGAAACCCTCACAGCCGCCCGGGGCGGCCGTGGCGGCAAAGGCAACGCCCATTTCAAATCCTCCACCAATCAGGCGCCGCGGCAGATAACCGAAGGCGAAGAAGGCGAAGTCCGTAAGCTGGAACTAGAACTGAAGGTCATCGCCGACGTGGGGCTGGTCGGCATGCCTAATGCGGGCAAAAGCACTTTGTTAAGCCGCCTGACCAAAGCCCGCCCGGAAATTGCCAATTACCCGTTCACCACCAAGTTCCCCAACCTGGGCATGGTGCAGGTTGATATGCGGTCTTCCTTCGTCATGGCCGACATTCCTGGGCTAATCGAAGGCGCCTCCGAGGGCACCGGCCTGGGGCACGAATTCCTGCGGCATATTGAACGCTCTGGCGTGCTGGTGCATCTGGTGGAGCCAGACCCCATCACCGGCGGCGACCCAATCGAAAACCACCAGGCGATCCGCCGTGAACTGACGGAGTACCGCGAAGAACTCGGCCAGCGTCCCGAAATCACCGTGGTCACCAAATCGGAACTGCCAGGCGCCCAGGAAGTCCGCGACAAGCTCGCCGAAGTCACCGGCCGCGAAGTGCTACTCATCTCCGCCGTCACCGGCGCCGGCCTGAACCACCTAACCGGCGCGATTCAAAAAGCGCTCCAGGAACGTAACGCCAAGTATCCAGGCAAGGGGTGATACAAGCTGCAACCGTAGGGCAGGCTCCGCCTGCCTTCCTGACGGCAACCATCTGTGAACAACGCTACAGCACCTTCGTTCTTGTTCAACTCTAGACGCATCCACGCTACTCCATGCAAGTCACTTTGACCGGTTCGGTAGCATTTGTGGTGGTTTCTGATTCAGAGCGAAGGGAAGGCAGGCGGAGCCTGCCCTACGCTGCTGCGGACGCATTCACTGCGCAGCCGCGTTCTTTTTTGGCTTTGGCTTCTTCTTGGGCTTTACCCATTCCTGGCCGGTCAGGTAGGCGATGCGTCTTTGGACTTCGCTGTTTTTCCGCACGGTGGGTTGCAGGTTGGCGGGGTCGAAGGCGAACTTGTAGCCCGGCTTGCCGTCACGGAGTAGCACCAGCGTGTTGAGGATCAGGTTGCCGGCCGTGGGTGATTCGACTTTTGATAAGGCATCCAGAATCACCGCCTGCGGTTGGGCGGCGCCGGTGAGCGCGAGGAACTCGGCAGCACGGACGCGTACGAGCTGATTTTCGTCTTCAGCGGCCAGCTTCTTCGCTGAAGGATAGAATTCCGCTGCTTGTTTGCCAAAGCAACTACAGACAATCAGGCCCCAGTAGCGTTTCCACTCGTTGTCCGACTCCAGCGCCGCAGCGATGCGTGGACGCGACTTTTCAAATGGCTGCAGGCAGTAGTTTGCGATGTCGACCAGCGCCGCGATTTCTTCCTTGCGTTTCTGTCCGGTCGCAACGGGATTTTGTGCCACATTCGCGACCAGCTCGCTTTCGGGCAGCATGCTCAGGTCGGGCATGTTCTTCATGCGATTGGTCAGGTTCAAACGCATCATGGCAAGCGTGGCGGCGTGGGAAGGTTCGCTGGCCAGATTCACGGTTTCGTGCGGGTCGGTCTTCAAGTCATACAAGGCTTCGGCAGCGCGCGGGCGGAAGAACTGGCTTTGCACTGCGTTGAGTTCACCTTCGCGGTAAAGCTTCCGCCACTCCTGATACGCCAGCATTTTGTAGCGGTAGTTGTTCTGCAGGCTGTCGAAGTTAAACGGCTGCAGGTTACGGATGTATTTGTATCTGCCTTTGCGAAGTGTCCGCACCAGATCGTATTTCTCATCAAACCGGTCGGCATAGCCAAACGCTTCGTCGCGGCTGTTCACTTCGCTTTCGCTGATGCCTTCGCCCAGGAACGGGACGCCGTCGATACCGGCCGGCGGCTTGATCCCTGCTAGGTTCAGCAGCGTCGGGCCGAAGTCCACAAAGCTGACAAACCCCTGCACCTTGGCGTCTGCTGCGAAGGGCGAAAGATGGCGGAACTTGGGCGGCGTATACACGACCAGCGGAACATGTAGACCGCTTTCGTACGCATAGCCCTTGCCACGCGGCAGCACGCCGCCATGATCGCCAAAGTAGAAGATGAACGTGCTGTCCATCAAGTTGTCATCTTTCAACTGCTGAACGACCTGGCCGATCTGACGGTCAATCTCGCGGATGCGGTCGTGATAACGCGCGTAGGTGTAGCGGAAGGTTTTTGTGTCCGGGTGATAAGGCGGCAGCACCACAGACTGCGGATCGGTCGTTGTTGCGACCTTCATCACCGATGCGGGGAAGTGCAAAGAGCTTTCGTGCGAGGCGCCGAAAGATTGCTTATGAAAGAACGGCTGGCCCGCTTTGCGGTTGCGCCAGTGTGCCTTGCGGGAAGACTCGTCCCACACGTTCTTACCGGCGATGGCGTTGTAGTCCGTCTTGGAATTGTTCGTCGTGTAATAGCCTGCGTCGCGCAAATAGGCGGGGAACATTTTCACGCCCTGCGGCATCGGCGCCAGCACGCTGCGGCGGTGGAATTGGGTGAAAATCCGCGGCCCGTAGCACGAAGTTATCAGCGTGGTTCGCGCAACCGAGCAGACCGGCGCGTTGGAAAACGCATGCTCGAAGATCAGCCCTTCTTTGGCCAGTCCAGCGATGTTGGGCGTCGGGGCGCCGGTGGGATCAAACAGCTTCAGGAAGTGCTTGGAGTTATCTTCCGAGATCAGCCAGACAAAGTTAGGCTGCGCGGCGTCTTTGTTTTCAGCGGCGCTGGCCCATGCGGGCACGAGAAAAAGAACCGGCAGCAGCAGACAGAGCCGTTGAAGCATGTTGCATCTCCGAATGGTAGAAAAGTTATGCGCCCTAAGACTTCGGCTGGGAACCCTTAGGACTTGCCAGTTGCCCTTCAGCAAACTGGATGGTGTACTTCCACTGAGCCGTTCCCGTCACGGGTGGAATGGTGATCTGAAGCGTATCATCCTGCTCTGCCACGTCCGGTGTCACGGTGGCTTCTTGCTGTGTTACAGACATGGGCGTGACCTGAAACAGCGGACGGGCGCCAGGTGCGATTGCGTAAGTTGTCCCCAGCCATTCAGGCTCTTCGCGGCAACGGCAGGCATAGTCGAAAGTCAGCCGGGTCAGCGAAGATTCTACACTCATCGACCAGTGGCTGCTGCCTGCCATGCCGACGGCCAGCGCGACTTGCAGGTCGCCACGATCTTCGATCGAAAGTTGTTGCAACGGCGGGCTGCTGGGCCAGTATTCTTCCGGCGTGCCTTCCACCGAGGTTAACAACAACTGGGGTTCACCGTCGCGGACGAGAAACACACGATGGTGATAGCGGTCATCGATGCGCGGGAACTCAACACGCAAGGCGCCGGCTTTGCTGCCCGGTGTTTCAATGGTTAGTAGCTTGTCATTCATAGACGAATCAGGTTCTACTTTCGCACCATCGTGCAGCCGAATTCGAAACGCACGGCGACTTTTCCGTTGCAGGTGACCTTCGCCTGCAGGAAAAACGCGTCGGCGATGCGTTCTTTGAGTTTGACATCCAGATCAATGGTATCGCCCGGGTGAACCATAGTTTTGAATTTCACGTCGCTCATCCGCGTAACGACGGGGACGACGGAGCTGGCTTCCGGATCGTCTTCAAGAATCTTTTTCGCCGCCGCGTGCAACGAGATGGCGCCGGCCTGCATGGCGGATTCGCAGAGAATCACACCGGGCACCAGTGCGAAATCCGGATAGTGGCCCTGGAAGAAGTATTCATCTTCGTGGAAGGTTTTGCGGCAGAGGATGCCTTCTTCGGATTGCTCCACAATCTCATCCACCAGCAGCATCGGTTTGCGGTGGGGGATGGCGGCGTGTATGGCGTCTAAACTCATGCCTCTCCTTCGTCGCGGCGCCTCTCCCATCTACTAAGAAGGGACGCAGCTTTCTGGTGCAGTCAAAACTAAAGGTACATGCCCATAAAGCCGTCGGCGTCGTCGCTGGCCTGCTGGATCTTTTCGACGCGTTCTTTGGCTGCCTGCAGGTCGCCCGCAGCGATGTAACGGTTGAATTCCACCTCGACCGCCTTGAGCGTATTACCGGCGAACCATTCCACCACAGGCTGCGTCAGCCAGTCGCAGGTTTCCCGTTGCAGCTCGACATTCAGATCGCAACGCTGCGCGGCGCTGTCATCGCTGGTGGTGAGCACCACGCCATCAAACAGGAACGACAGCATACCCGTGCTGCCATCGTTGGTCAGGTGATAAACGCAGTGGGCGTTATACAGGTAGTAGGTATTGTGGGCGCCATGCTTCTCGATGGCGGCTTTGACCCGGTCGCAGAATTCGCGGTAGCGGGGAGAAGCATCCAGCGGAGCATCCAGCCGCCCGACGGTGCGTAGCGGCAGGCAGTCAAACGAAATTTCAACCCATTGGCTCATTCTGTTTATCTCCTCAATAACTGGCTGCGGCCTTGGCAAGCTTCCTTACTTCTTTGGGGAGTTGGGAAGTAGTTTTCCGTCGTGAATGAAACGACTTAGACACGTCCACCTCTGCAGTATATACCTTCAGGCGGCACAACGATCTAATGACTCTACCCCCTCACCCTAACCCTCTCCCCGGAGGGGCGAGGGGACCAGTGGCTACTTCCCGCTGCTGATCAGCGTGCCGACTTTTTCGCCGTTGACGGCGCGTTCGATGTTGCCTTCTTTGCGGTAGTTGAACACCAGAATCCGCATGCTGTGCTCCATGCACTGGGCGATGGCGGTGCCATCCATCACGCGAAGGTTGCGTTTGAGCACCGTGTCGTAATCCAGGCTGGAGTAGAGTTCGGCGTGCGGATTTTTTTCCGGATCGTCGCTATAAACGCCATCCACACGCGTCGCTTTCAGCAGGATATCGGCGCCAAGCTCCAGAGCGCGCTGGGCGGCGGCGGTGTCTGTCGTGACGAACGGGCTGCCCGTGCCCGCGGCCAGAATCACCACGCGGCCTTTCTCCAGGTGCCGGCTGGCGCGGCGGCGGATGTACGGTTCGGCAACGCCATCCATTTTAATGGCCGTCGTCAGCCGCGTTGAACAGTCCAGCGATTCCAGCGCGTCCTGCAGCGCCAGGCCGTTGATGACCGTCGCCAGCATGCCCATATAGTGGGCCGTGCCTTCTTCGATATTGCCCGTCGCCTGCGACGTAAACTGGGCGCCACGCAGGATGTTACCGCCGCCGATCACCACGGCGATCTGGCAACCGGCAGCCTTGGCGGCCTGCACCTGACGGGCGATCAATACAACTTCATCCATGCTGATGCCGCGCTCACCGGCCGGACAGAAGCTCTCTCCAGAAAGCTTTAAAACAACACGTTTGTAGAAGGGGGTGGGTCCGGCCTGGCTCATAGTGATCTGTTTTTCGCGAAATAGTGCTAAAAAATATGGCGGGCGATCCCGGAAAAAGAAACCGCTTGTATAGCTGCCGAAAATAGCGGTTATCCAGCACTGCGGCAATGACCGGGACGGTGGTTAACCGCGAACAGCCCAGATTGCCGGTTGTGGGTCTGGGGGGCTGTTTCTAGAATGCAAAGACTTCCTCTCCGTCTGACCTTCCGGCTGCCTGCGTTTGTCGCGGACCATTTCCTATGAGCGAAATCAACCACGAATGTGGCGTCGCGGCGATCTATCACCTGCCTGGCGAAACTGTGAGTCCGCTATGTGTAGAGCAGGGACCAGACGAAATATCGCGGCTGATGCCGCGGATGCTGCTGGATATTCAGAACCGTGGTCAGCTGGCGGCTGGTTTCACCACCTATAACGCGGGTCGCAGCCAGCTGATTGATACGCACAAAGATGTAGGCGTGGTGAATGAGGTGTTCAAACTTTCGCACCGTGTGCCGTGCGAGCAGTTGCAGAAGGAATACGCCGGTTGCGCCGCCATCGGTCATGTACGGTACGCCACCTGCGGAGAAGACGATCGCAGCTACGCTCAGCCCTTCGAACGCCACCATGTGGAAAAACGCAAATGGTTCAGCTTCGCCTTCAACGGGCAACTGGCCAACTACAAGCAGTTGCGTAAAAGCTTGCTGAGTGACGACCGGCATCACCTCGCCCGTGAGACCGATACTGAAATCATCATGCACGAAATCAGCCGCGAGTTCTCTGGAGAACAGCGGCCGACACTTGTCGAGATGATGCGCAACATCAGCGCCAAGTTCGATGGCGCCTACACGCTGGCGCTGCTCAATGCAGAAGGCGATATGCTGGTCGCCCGCGATCCGCTGGGCATTAAGCCGCTGTGCTACGCGAAAGAAGGTCCGCTGTTCGCTGCCGCCAGCGAAAGCGTGGCGTTGCTGAACCTGGGCTTTGAACCTGAGAGCATCAAATCTCTGTTGCCCGGCCAAGCGATTACCATCGTCAATGGCAAGTTCGATGTGCAGAACTTCGCCCCCACGACGGGCCGCGCACACTGCTTCTTTGAATGGGTTTATTTTGCCAATGTCGCCAGCACGCTGGACGATCGCAGCGTGTATCAGGCGCGTTGCAAACTTGGCGAAGAACTTGCCCACATCGAACGGCAACGCGGTGAGATAACGCTGGACGAAGACACCATCGTCGTGCCCGTGCCCGATACCAGCAAAGCCGCCGCCGATGCGATGGCGTTCGCCCTGGGCATCCCTTCGCGTGAAGGGCTGATCCGCAACCGTTATAGCGGCCGCACGTTTATTGAAGGCGCCGGCGGCCGCGTCCGTAAAGTGCAGGCTAAGTACACACCGCTTCGCGAAGTGCTGGACGGCAAACGCGTGATCCTGGTGGAAGACTCGATTGTCCGCTCTACGACCATGCGTGTGCTGCTGGACCGCATCCGCGAAGCAGGCGGCGCCAAGGAGATTCATGTCCGCGTGGCTTGCCCGCCCATTGTCGCGCCGTGCTTCTATGGCATCGATATGTCCACGGTCGACGAACTGTTCGCCCCCGCATTTCTCAAGGGCCGCGAACTGAATGACGAAGTGCAGAAAGAAATGGCCGCGGAGCTTGGCGCCGATTCGCTACGTTATCTGCCCGTCACCTCTGTCGCACGGGCGACTAAGTTTGACAGCGACCAGCTTTGTCAGGCCTGTATCACTGGCGAATATCCCACGCCGCACGGCCAGGAGCTGTATCAGATTGCCTTGGACAAATCCGCCCGTGGCGAAAGCGGCTCTCGCACTTACGAAGACGAACCGGCTTTGACCGGCGAGTAGGCTGCGTTAACCGTCCGGCTGCGACGCTCACTCACTGCCACTGCGTACTGTTTCGCGAATAGGCTCGTCGCGTTCTTTCACGGTGGATGCTACGGGCCGCGTGACTTCCGCCGGTGCGAAAGAATCGTACAGTGCCAGCAGGTTCTTGGCCTGATGCACCCAGAGCAGGCGATCTTCAATACGTTGCCGGCCGCGGGCGCCCAGTCGCTGCCGGAGCGCGGCGTTGTCCATCAGCTTTGCCGCTTGCAGCGCCAGGTGCTCTATCTCGTTGCACTGCGCGTAAAGGGCGGCGTCGCCCGCGGTGAAGCGGTTTTCTGGCAGGTCAAACGCTACGGTCGGCTTGCCCATGGCCATGTATTCCATGGTCTTGATGGTGGTGCAACTGTCGTTGTATTCGTTGCTGGGATCGGGGGTCACGGCAATATCGAAAGTTGCAATGGCCCGCAGCAGCCGTTCGCCACGCACAAACCCCATAAAGGTCACGTGACCATCCAGGTCAAGCTCTGCACACAGCTCTTTCAGCATGTTAACCGCGGGCCCCTCGCCCAGAATCAGGCAGTGGAAGTCGTGGCGGTCGTGCTGCGTCCGCAGCGTGTGCAGCATCTTCAGCAGATAATCCACGCCATCCTGCACGCCCATCATGCCCACGTAGCCAAAGATCACGTTGCTCGTCGAAGCAAATTCCTCCAGCGGTTCGTACGGTTCCAGAAACCGCAGGTGAGGCCCGTTCCGCACGACATAGCAATTTGCAGGATCGGCCCCGCCGCGATCAATCTGAATCTGCCGCTGCGTCTCGTTCGTGGCAATCAGCCTATTGGCGGCACGGCACGCGCTGCGTTCCAGCCAGCGCAGACAGCCATCCACCATTTTGCTGCCCCCGCCGCCCTTCTTTGCCTGATAGAGTTCCGGCGATAGATCGTGATGGTCGAACACGTACTTTTTGCCCAACAGCTTATAAAAGCGGCCGATCACCATGTACAAGTCGGGCGGGGCGTGCGAATGCACCACATCCACACCGCGGCGCAAGAGAACATACAGCGAAATCAGCCACGTAACGGTCAGGCTGTAGCCCCATTCAATCACATACCCTGCCAGGCCGCCCATTTCCGGCAGCTGCTGATAGCGGTAGACCCGCACACCGTTGATGACCTCCGTCCGCCGGGAGCGGAACGGCCCCGGACAGATGACGGTGACCTGATGTCCGGCTTCCTGCAGCGTTTCTGCTTCAAGCACCACCCGCGTATCATCCGGGTAGCCTGCATTTTCGAGCAGCATTAAAATTCGCAGAGACATCGATAACCGGCCGTTTCACAGAAGCAAATTCAGAGTCGCTACCTCAATTGTAGTTACGCACTTTTTCGCCAACAGTTAAATTGCTCACCAATTGGACGCGGGTTTCCGCACGTCATTCGCATGAATCAAGCTAGTCCGCCCGTCGTCACTACCCTTGCAGACCTGAGCAACGCAATAACCCGCTGGAAGCAGGCCGGAAACTCCATCGGCGTCGTCCCGACGATGGGAGCGCTGCACGAAGGGCATCTAAGTCTGGTGAAAGCTGCTGTTGAAGCTTGTGACAAAGTGGTGGCAACCATCTTCGTAAACCCCACGCAGTTCGGGCCTGGCGAAGACCTGGATAAATATCCCCGCACGCTACAGGCGGATGTCGAAAAATTAGCCGGGCTGAAGACGCATCTAGTGTTTGCCCCTGCAGACGGAGAGATGTATCCGCCAGGATGCACCACCAAGGTCACACCGCCAGAGCTTGCCATACCGCTGGAAGGCGAACGCCGTCCGGGCCATTTTGAAGGCGTCGCGACGGTCGTCTTGAAGCTGCTGAACCTAACACGCGCGGATGAAGCTTTTTTCGGCCAGAAAGACTATCAGCAAGCCGCCGTCATCCGCGCGATGGTCCGCGATCTCAATGTGCCCTGCAACATCAACGTACTACCCACCGTCCGCGAACCAGACGGTCTGGCCATGAGCAGCCGCAACGCCTACCTGTCGCCCGCAGACCGTCAGCGGGCGTTAGCCCTGCATCGCAGCCTCGAAGTCGCAGAGGAGATGGTCAGCCAGGGCGAAACCAGCCGCGACCATGTTCTGCAAAGCATGCGGCAGGAATTTGAGAAAGAACGGATCGACGATATCGACTACATCGAACTGGCTGACCCGGATACGCTCGCGCCGATGGAAACAATCTGTACGCCCGTCGTCGCCTTGCTGGCCGCCCGCGTGGGGCAGACGCGTCTGATTGATAACCGGGTGATTCAGTAAAACAAGCTTACTCGTCGCTGAGATTGGCGATCTGCCCGGCGATCCATTCTTCCAGCTCTTCAAAATCAACCGGCGGCAGATCATTGAGATCCGGCCGTAGACGCCGGGCTTCTTTGATATAGATGTGGTGGATTTCGTCCTGCGGCTTGTCCGTGTTCCAGTGCAGCAGCACACGGATGCACTTCTGCAAACTGCCCGGCACATTGATTTCGTGCGTGCATATCAGCGGCACATCCAGCCAGCCCAGCTGCCTGGCCGCGAGGGCGGGAAATTCGGCGTTCAGATCTTCCGTTGTTGTAAAAATGGCAGAGCCGACATCGAGCGGGTCGATATCGTTACTGCGGATCATCAACGCGAGCATCTGCCGGGTGGCGGTCAGAATTTCATCGCGAGAATCTGTATCAACGGTGGTGGCGCCCCGTACACCGCGGCAACGCATAACCGGCTCCTCTCGCCTCAACAACAAGGTTCTGTTCTGAAGAAGGTCGCTTTAGAATACAACCAGAAAGTTCAAACCCCTTAACATAACCCCCCGCCGGTTTTGATGGTAGCACCACAGCAGCCCGCTTCTGCATCGCAACAGTTCAGCGTGCGATCTCTACTGATTGCCATGACGCTGGCGGGCGTCGCCATCATGCTGATTTCCACCCTGCGGATTTACGGCGGGGCGATTCTGATGCTTGTCGCCGCAGCCGCCACTCAGTTTCTATTGCGCGATCGTCCCGCGGTTTCCCCCCTGCAGACCCGCACGACACGCCGGCTCAGGCTGTGGGTGGATCTGCTCTGGGGCATCGCCATTCCGCTGATGTGCCTGCTGCTTGACCCCTTCGTACTGCGTGACAATCTGCTGACGCTTGAGACCAGCTTCTTCAAGATGTGGAGCGCCAGCACGGACACGTACTGGATGTTTGCGGGCGATCTGAAGATTTACGCCATCCCCATCTACACGCTGATCGCCGCGCAGATGACGTTGCTGCTGACCTGCTTCTTCGGGCCGGAAACCGGCGGCAAGGTGGCAGCCCTGCGTGGCGGAGCCTTGTTCGCCGGCGGAGTGTTCGCCTCGCTGGCGGCCGTCGCACTGGCGATGCCTTCAACGGCCGGGCTGTTTGTTTTCGGCGCCGGGGTGATTGGTTTTTCGCCCATTGGCGCCGCCTTCGTGTATTTCCCGCACGGCCTCGACGGCTACAAAGTCAGCCGCTTGACGCTTCCCCGCTATCAGACAGAAGCGTATTTCGCCGGGGGATTCGTGTGCGGAATCGCCATCCCGGTCGCAGCTGGCTGTCTGCTTGAGTGGATTCGTCAAAGTGTGATTGGCTAATGGATGCGCATCGAATGACGGTCAAGTACAATAAATGTCAGGCGGTTTTTCGCGGAGGGTGGAACATCCGGTCGAATTCTCGCTGATTGCTGGGCATTTAGAAAATAATCCGGGTTCTGGCGCGGGATTTGTATTGCAGAACGGGAGACAGAATTTCTGGCCGCCATGATTCCTTAGGGAAACGAAGCTTTGGAAATCCTCATACCTGCTCTGTTCATTCTCTTGATGTTCGCCATCGTCTGCGTTGTTGGCGGGCATTTTACGTGGGTGGCGATCGCCTGGATCTTCGGGAAGATCAGCGGCGCGGCGCTTTCGGAGAGCAGACCGTGGATGTGTCCGAAGTGTTACGCCGCGCGGGAGCACGAAGCGGCGACTTGCCGTTCCTGCGGGCACGTCTTCAAGATGAACCCGGTCGACGCGATCAATATTGCGTCGCGGGTGGTGGAAGTGCACCACAACCGCGGCGATATCTCCACCGGTGCTCACCAGCAGTTGCAAGACGCCTTCGATGCAGAACGCGAGCGGTTGCTGAATCCGCATCTGCCGCAACAGGCGGAAGTTCCGCAGCAGCCCTTCGCCCCCGATATGCGTCAGCCGCCCGCCCCATCTGCCTACCAGTTGCCCGCAGCAACGCCACCAGCCGCCAGCGAGGACTGGACGGAAGAAACACCCGCCGCCTCGACATCAGCAACAAAACCATCGGAAACACCGCCGCCGGAATTGCCGCCGCTGGAAGCGGAGATGGTGGATGTTCATCCGCTGGATGCGCCGGAGCCAGAGCCCTGGCAACAGCCCGCACTGCCGCCGAAAACGCCTTTGCAGCCGCGCAAGAAGCTGGCGGATCTGTTGCAGTCTTTCATGGAAGACAAGAACATCCGCTGGGGCGAAATTGTCAGCGGCCTGCTGATTGTCGGTTGTGCAACGGGGCTGGTCATCAGCCTGCGGGCGACGCTGTCGGCCATCCCTTACTTCGAAGCGCTGCTGTTTATGCTGGGCACCGCGGCCATCCACGGCGCCGGCATTTACACCTTGCGGAAGTGGGATCTGCAATCGACCAGCCGGGCCGTGCTGATCATCGGCATGCTGCTCACACCGCTTAACTTCCTGGCCGCGATCATCCTCTCGGGCAGTGGCGATATGGTGCGGCCGCTGACCGATCCGTATTACCTGCTGGCGGTGACGGTGGCGCTGGTCGCGTTCAGCACGATGACCTATTTCGCCAGCACCGCGCTGATTCGAAGCGGCTGGCAACGCCTGATGCTGGCGGTGCTGGGTCCATCCCTCGCCATGCTCCTGATTAACCGGCTGGCCAGTACAGAGATGAACCTGTGGCGAGCGTTACTACTCGCAGCCGCCCCGGTGGCGTGTTTTACCGTGGCGGGTGTCTGGCAGTTGATCCGCGCACGGCAATGGCAGCAGTTCTCAGCGCAGCGTGTGGGCGAACTCTATCGCGTGCTGGGGCTAGGCGGGTTCGCCCTGCTGGCGGCGCTCGCGCTGATAGTGGCAAAGGATGGCAGTATCGGCCCGGCGCTGGCGAAACTCGCGCCCGGCGCCGCGCTGGCGGCAGCGACCATCTGTGCTGCCGGCATGATGATTCACCGCCGCACCACCGCCCGGCAACTGGCCGGCACACGGACCGCCGGAACCGCCATCGCGCTGTGCGGCGCCGCCTTGCTGCTGATGGGAACGGCAGTCGCCTGGCCGCAGGCCGATGTGCTGATTGCCGTGTGTGCGGTGGCGTCTGCTTTGCTGCTCGCACTGGCGGTCGCGGTGGATCTGCCGCGGCTACATGGTCTGGGCATCGCCTTTGCCGCGTTTGCCCTCATGCTGCTATTTCACGTTTTGCAGCCGCACTACTACAACCCGGTTGAAGCGTGGGAGCCGGAAGGGCGCCGCATCGTATTCAGTCTGCTCATGGGCCGCAGTTCGCTGTTGTTAATTGCCCTGGCGGCGCTGACTGCGGGCGCTGGATTGCTGGTTCGCAGAATACAACCCGCCAGCTTCTTGCACTACGTAGGCGCTGCCGGAGTGATGGCCCTGCTCGCCGGGGCGGTGGCGGGTTACGCCGGTTTTGCTCCTGGGGCCAAAGATGCCGATCTGGCGACCATCACGTTTGTGCTGGCTGGCGCCGGTAGTCTGGCAGCGGCGTTCTTCCTCAGGCGGAAAGAGATAACATTCGCCGCCACGGCGATGCTCTACCTCGCCATGATTCACGCCGCCGACTGGAACGTAACAACCGGCGGCTGGCTAGAAGCCACCGGCATTGATCCGCAACGCCCGGTCGTGGTGGCCAGCCTTTCGCACGCCATCGTTATGACGCTGCTTGCCGCGGCGGCGATGTGGCGCAGCGATGAAGACCGCACCGCTGCCGGTTCTTCATTCCGCGAACTGATCGCGCCGCTGCATATCGCTGCGATGGTGTCGTCCGCCGCCACGCTACCCTGGACACTGTACGTGCAGTACGGCTACTTCGACAACCACGCGGCTTACGTCGGCTGCATCGCCGCGGTCTGGCTCGCGGCGGCATTCGCGCTGCACCGGGCTGAGATCTTCGCGGGCTTTCAGGCGCTGGCGACGACCGCAGCGGCGTTCATGCTGCTGGCGGTGGGAAGTCGCATCGGCTGGTGGAATGGCGCCCTGATTGACATGAGCTTCACCAGCGTGCAGATCGCCGCGGCCGCTATCTGGTGCCTGATGTGGACCGTCGGACGCAGAATGGCGCCGCACGATTCGCTTTCAAAGAGACTGCTCGCACCCGGCTGGCCCGCCATCGATCAGTTGCTGCTCGGCGCCGTCACACTCGCGCTGCTGGTCAACGCCTTCGCATCGGCGTGGCCGGGTGTGTATCTGGAACTGACGGGCGAAACCGTCCGCGGTTGGGGCGGCCTTGCAGCGCTGCCTTATGGCGCCGTGTATGGGCCAGCGGGCTGGATTGCCTTGCTATGCGTGCTGACGGCACTGGCCGCCGCGCTCTGGAACCGGTTGTCGGCGCCCACGTTGCTGGCGTTCATGCTGGCCGGTCTGGCAGGGCCGCTGATGCTGGCCGGATGGGCGGAAGGCGTGCAGGCATCCGCGTCCATGCTTCGCTGGAGCCTGGGCGGTTACTGCCTGTTGCTGATCACGGCTGTCTGCGCACGCGGATATCTCCTACGCGGCGCCGCGGCATTGCTGCCAGGAAGTGTCAGCGGGTTTGGTCCGCTGCAACGGCGTCATACGACCAGCACTTTTATTGCGGGCGCCCTGATCTGTTGCGGCGTACCCGTGCTGGCGATCACACTCACGGCCAGCATCCGAGCGATGAACGGGCTGGCTCCGGGCGGCCCGGCGGAAGATTCGCTATTCCATACCATCGGAAACGCCGGGAACTACGCCGCGCCGCTCTTGATGATGGTCACCGCCTTGTGCGCCCTGGCATTCCGTCAGCGGCAACCTGCGTACGCGTTGGGCGGTTCGGCAGTGTTGCATCTGGTCGTGACGCTGGGCTACGCGCTGGCAATGCTCGATGTGAAGATCGAATCGGGCGTCTACTTTATTCAGATGATGCAGTGGCATGCCCTGACACTTGGCATCTTCTCGTTGTTCTGGCTGGCGTTCGCCTGGCGGATGCAACCGCTGGCAGCGCGCGATGCATCTCCAGCGAAGCCCGGCAAACTATGGGCTGACTGGCCGTTACGGGTGCAGTTAACGCTTGGCGCCGCCACGATTCTGCTCATTGGTTTCATCGCCCGCGGCCTGACGACGCTGATTTATTTTGATGCGAAGTCGCCGTTCTACTCGGTGCAGTTCGACCCCATGATGCGGGCCTGTGGCGAGTGGCCCAGCTTTGTCGCCTTGGGGCTAATGACCGCAGCGTTTCTGATCTGGGGCCGCAAGCAGATGCAGCGCTGGTATCCGCACACGGCCGGCGCCTCGCTGATCTGCCTGGTGGCGTTGCTGGCAGCGGTGGCTGCGCTGTACGACCGCGCGGGAATGTTTCTGCCGTTCAAAGTGCTAACACTGGGGCTGCTGCTGGTTTCGTTTGCGATGCTGCTGGCAGGGATTTTTCTCCGGCGCCAGGGATCGGGGTTTGCCATCTCGGCTGCCGGGCGTTGCCGCTGGTGGGCGCTGGCGGTAGCAGGGGCGCCTGCCTTCGGCGCGTTGTTCTCTTCGCCATTGATTGCCAGCCGTCCGTCGCTGCAGTGGTGGTCGGTGCTGTTGGGCGTAGGTCTGACGATCCTGGCCGCCACGCCTGGCATCGCACGCCGCGGCCGTCTGGCGCCGTATGTTTCCACCTTCGCGGCATGCTTTACCGCCGCATCGTTCTTCACCGCCGTAACAACAGGAACCGTCCAGCCATTGCCGTCCATGCCTTTATTCATCGCCACGGTAGCGTGCATGGCGGCTTTGTTCTGGCTGGTGGTGCAGTTCCGCCGCGAACAGCAGGACCGCACCGCCGGGCGCGACATCGCCAGCCGGTTTACGGTGTCGCAGGTTGCGGCGACCACCGCCAGCATGATGGGGCTGTTCACCGTCTGCAGCTGCCTGTTGCTGGGAACGCTTGCCCGCTTGATGGGTGTCAATGACGGCGCCGACGTCAGCACGATCTGGGGCATGCTGTTCGCCGCTTCACTAGTCACGCTGCTGGCTGTATCGCAGTGGGACCGTTTGATGAAGATGGGGCTGCCTTGCATTTACGCGTGTGGCGGCATGCTGCTGTTGATGGGACTGGATCAATGGGAAGACACGCCGCTGCTGGCGGTGCTGACGACCACTCCCGAGACGCCGCCACGCTTCACCATTCTGATGCTTGGCGTCATTGGCGGCGTTTATATCCTGTTGACCGCTTATCTATGGAACTGGGGATCGCGGCTAAGTCAGACGGCGAGTATTCTGGGCATCGACGATCCGACGGCGGGTCTGCGAAGAGCCGGGAAGTGGCTGCCCGTGGTTACGCTGCTACTGGCCGTGTTTGTGATTCTGATCGAATTTGTTGTGGTGCTGAATTTTCCCCAGCGATGGATGCGCATCGTGGCCGGTTTCGCTCCGTTGCTGGCGGCTGCCGGTATCGCGTTGCTGGCGCAACAGCCCCGGCGGCGCGTGTTTCAGGTGCTTTCGCTAGTGGCCCTTTCCTGCGGCGCCGTGCTGCTGGGCTGGGCGGATAATACGGTGCGGTGGGATGTGCTGTGGACACTTTCGATCCTCATCCGGCTGCTTGTTGTGCTAGGCGGCATGGCGGGCATCTACGCGTTGCTTGCCCAGCGGATTCTTCCCGAACGGTTTGACTGGAACCGGCCGTTGCGATGGATGTCGCTCTCGGTTGCAGCGGCCGGCGCCGTGGCGCTGGTGTTCGTGCTGCTGGTGGAAGCCGCCTCATTCGGCAAGCTGAAAGATTTCGCAGGCGCCCCGGTAAACACCGGGCAGATGACCGCCGTGTGCGCGGTGCTGGCGGCGATGGTCGTCACCCTGCTTTCGCTGGCTGTGCGCAAAACGGTTGAAGAATTACGCACCACCAACGCTGGATTCCGTACCGCGCTGGTTTATGCATCGCAGGCGATCATCGTACTGCTGTGTGTGCACTTCTATCTCGCCCGGCCGCAGTGGTTCGGCGGCTTCTTCCGAAGTATCTGGCCTTTTGTCGTACTATCGGTAGGGCTGATTTATGCGATGCTTTCGGAGCTGACGCGGCGGGTGAAGCTTGAGAAATTCGATACCGGCGTTCTGACGCAGCCGTTGCTGAATATCAGCCTGGCTTTGCCGTTGCTGCCGGTTCTGGCGCTGTTTGTTCCGGCGGAGTTTGTGTATTCGTACGACAGCATTGGCGTGTCGCGACCGGTCGTGATGGTGCTGGCCGGCGTGCTTTATATGTTTGTCAGCATGGTTCGCAAAACACCCGTCGCGATGGTGGCGGGCGTTGCATGTGGCAACCTGGCGCTGTGGACGTTGTGGCTGGACACCGGGCTGAACATCCAAAGCAATCCGCAGTTCTGGCTGATCCCGCCCGCCCTGTCCGCGTTGATCGCCGTGCAATGGAACCGGCAGCGGTTAAGTGAAACCGTGGTGACTTCGCTACGTTATTCCTGCGTGGCGATCATCTATCTCAGCTCGACCGCAGAGATGATGATCTCCAGCGCGGAACACCACCTATGGCCGCCGATGGTGCTAATGGCGCTGGCCGTTGCGGGCGTGTTCGTAGGCATCGTGATGCGTATCCGGGCGTTTCTGTTTGTCAGTGCGTTTTTCGTGCTGCTCTCTATCGTCAGCATGGTGTGGCACGCGGCGCGGGCCATTGAGCATGTGTGGCCGTGGTGGGCGTTTGGCATGGGACTGGGCATCAGCATCATGGTGCTGTTCGGATTGTTTGAACTGAAACGCGATGAAATCAACGGCCTAATTAAGCGGCTGAAGAACTGGGAAGCGTAGCCGCGGTTGTGCTATCGACCGGCGCGTTACAATACAGCTTCCAACGCGACCTTCAAAAGAGAACCCACGGACGATGCACTGGTACATTGCAGCCGCTGCAAAAGAGCTAAAGCGGAAGCCGGTCCGCCGCAAAGTGGAAGGCGCCACGGTGGTGCTGTTCCGCGACTCCAAGGGTCAGCCGCATGCGATTACCGATCGCTGTGCACATCGTGGCATGCGGCTATCTGAAGGCGAAGTTGCCGGCGATTGTGTCGTCTGCCCGTATCACGGCTGGCAGTACGATGGCGCCGCCCAATTGAAGAAGGTGCCGGCTTTATGCGGGCATGAAACCCTGCCGCAGGCGCCCGCTGTGCGAAGTTACCCGGTGCAGGAGCAGGATGGTCAGTTGTGGATCTACACCGGCAAAGGCGAACCAGATTCACCGCCGTTTCATTTCCCGCATTGCGGCGATCCTGGTTGGCACACGTTCTTCATGCAGACGCGGTTCGAGGCGCCGGTGGAAGCCTGCCTGGAGAACTTCCTGGATGTGCCGCATACCATTTACGTGCACCCCGGTCTGTTCCGCAGTCGCGAAAAACAGCAGCCCTCGGTAGCACGTGTGCGGCGCCGTGCGACATCCGTTGAAGCAGAATTTGTCAACGAGAAACCGCTGGAAGGATTAGGTCCGCGGCTATTCTTTCCCCGCAATACAAAGATGCGGCACACGGACGAATTTCTACTACCATCCATCACGCACGTGACCTACGCATTTGGCGAGGAGCATGCTTTCCTGATCACTTCGCAGTGCACGTCGCGTGAGGAATTCATTACGGACGTCACTACCGCCATCACATGGCGGCTGCCTGCGCCGGCGTGGCTGGTGGGGCCGTTTGCACGCTGGTACTGCCGCCGGGTGATTCAGCAGGATGTGGACATCCTGAAGAGCCTCGGTCAGGAGATGCAGGAGACAGGCGCCATCTACACCAGCACGGCGGCTGATCTGCTGGGCGTTCATATCCGCGGCTTGCGCAAGCAGATGGCTGATGGCTCCCTGCCAAAGCACGACACGCCCGGCGAAGTGGTGGAAACGGAATTGAGGATATGACATGAACATGTCAGTCACACCGCAGCTTACCGGCAGCGTGCTGAGGCAACAGGACGTCACGCCGCAGATTTCCGCGCGGCTGTTCGAATTATTCAGTACGCATTATCAGAACGTCGACCGTGCGGCGTTTGATCTGGATCAGCAGGAGAAAGACTGGATTCTTCTCCTCACCAGCGACGATGGCGAAATCCGCGGTTTCACCACGGCGCTGCTGATGCAGGCCACCGTACACAACACCCGCGTCCGCGCGATGTTCAGCGGCAACACCATTATTGAGCCGCAGTTCCGCGGCGATCAGCAACTGGTCAAAACGTTCGGGCGGTTGATGGCCGAAGTGAAATTCGCCGAGGCAACGTCGCCGCTGTACTGGTTTCTTATCTGCAGCGGTTATCGCACGTACATGTATCTGCCGCTGTTTTACCGCGAGTTCTATCCACGGTTCGACGCTCCGGCCCCGCCGTTTGAAGCCGCGCTGCGCGACACGCTGGGCAGGCAGAAGTTTCCGGCTGAATACAACAACGGCGTGGTGCATGTCGCCCGGCCGCGTGAGAATCTGCTGCCCGGCCAGGCTGTACCGCCGCCGCACAAGATGGCGAACGAGCACATTGCCTTCTTCCTGCAGCAGAATCCGGGCTATCTCCGCGGCGATGAGCTGGTGTGCATTGCCGAGTACGCCATCGACAACCTACGCGGGGCCGCGCGGCGCCTGGCGGAAGAAGTTGCGGACGGCAGGTCATGAGTGGCGCCGGCGTGTACATCGCCAACCAGTTGTGGAGGCTCGCCAGCCTGCCGGCCGCGCGGCGGATGCACCGCGCGCTGCGCGATCCGGTCGCGACGCAGCGGCAGCGTTTGATGACGTTCCTGCGCAGCAATGCGGAATCGGCGTACGGCCGGAAGCATCAATACGGCGCCATTCGCAGCGTCGAGGAATTTCAGCAACGTGTGCCGGTCGTTTCTTATGAAGACCTGCAGCCGTGGGTCGAAAGGATCGCATCTGGTGAACCGCATGTGCTAACCAGTGAACCAGTGCAGATGATGGAGCCCACCAGCGGGTCCACCACCGCCCGCAAACTGATTCCCTACACCGCCAGCCTGCGGCGCGAATTTCAAGCGGCCGTCGGCGCCTGGATGGTGGATCTTTACCGGCGTTATCCGGCGTTGCTTTCGGGGCGGCAATACTGGTCGATCAGCCCCGCGGCACGGCAGCGGGAGTTTACGCAGGGCGGCTTGCCCATCGGCTTTGAAAATGATGTGGAGTATCTCAGCCGTGTTGAACAAGCGATTGTACAACGCGTGATCTGTAAGCCACCTGGCGTTGAAGGTGTGACGGATATTGACGAACACCGGCGGCTGACGATGCAGCACCTGGCAGCACAGCGCGACTTGAAGCTGCTTTCGGTGTGGAGCCCCGTCTTCCTCACGCAGTTGCTAAAGTTCGCCCCGCCCGGTTTTGCGCCGGAGAAGAACTGGCCGCAACTGGAAGTTATCAGCTGCTGGACGGACGGCGCCTCGGCGGGTTTTGCGCGGGAGCTGCAGCAGTTGTTTCCCGGCGTTGCGATTCAAGGGAAAGGACTGCTGGCGACCGAAGGCGTTGTTTCGATTCCGCTGCACGGCCACGCGGCGCCGGTTGCCGCGTTGACTTCGCACTTCCTGGAGTTCCTGGACCAGCAGCAGCGGCCGTGGCTTGCCGGGCAGTTGAAACCGGGCGAACTGTATCAGCCCCTGATTACCTGCGGCAATGGCTTCGCCCGCTACCGCCTGGGCGATGTGGTGCGGGCGGCAGGGCCATGCAGCTTTGAATTCATCGGCCGGGGCGAAGGAACGAGCGACCTCTGTGGCGAGAAGTTGAGCGAGGCGTTTATCGCGACGGTCTTTGCCAAGCTGCAAGACGACTTCCGCAATGCCATGTTTATGACACTGGCGCCACGATGTGACACCATGCGCCGCGGGTATGTTCTCATCCTCGATAAATCGCCGGTAAGCGGCGCGTTGGAGAAGCTGGAGGCCGCCCTGCGTGAATCTGTGCATTACAACTACTGCCGGCAACTGGGGCAGCTTGAGGCGGTGCAACTAATGGTCGCACCTGACGCCGCCGCACGGCACTTTTCTGTGGAGTTGCAACGCGGTGTGATGGCGGGGGATATCAAGCCGCGATTACTGCAGACCCGCAGCGAATGGCTAGAAGCGTTTATTGCGGCGAAATTCAGCGATCACCACCCGGCTGTGGAGCAGTTATAAGCGATGAGTTCCACTACGGCTGCAACGGCCGCATATACAATCCGCGCTGCAAGGCCGGCAGATAACGCCGGGCTGTTGCAACTTCTGCGTGGCACACCGATGGGCGGCGATATTGAAGTGACATTTATGCGTCAGCCTGACTACTTTCTGGCATCACGTGCGCAAGGCCGCCAGACGCAGGTGTTTGTGGGTTTGCAGAGTGGCCGTATCGTCTGCACCGGGACGCGGGCGTTGCGGCGGTGCTGGATCAATGGTGAGGAAGTGGATGCAGGTTATCTGGCCGACCTGCGGCTGGCCCCGGCGCAGCGGGGTGGATCGCTGATCGCCCGATCTTACCGTTTCCTGCGTGAGCAACATGCCGATGGCCGGGCGAGGATGTACTGCACCGTGATTGTGGCGGACAACACCACGGCGCTGAAGACGATTGCCGCCAACCGCAAAGGCATGCCGCGTTACACGCCGCTGGGAAAACTGCATACGCCGATGCTGCATGTCCGCCCAGGCGGCAAGCCGGCGTTGCAGCCCGGTGAAACGATCGAGCGGTGCAACGTTGAGATGCTGCCAGAGGTTGTTTCGTTTTTGAACGCGTCGCGGATGCAGATGGCGGAGGTGTATACCGCGGATGATTTCACGGGCGGACGCTTTACGGGCTTCAGCCTGGACAATCTGTTCGTGCTGCGGCGTGATGGTGAGCTGGCGGGCGTGCTGGGAATGTGGAATCAACAGCCGCTGCGTCAGACGGTTATCTGCGGCTATAACGGCTGGCTGAAACGGCTGCTACCGTTGGTCAATCTGGTGCGGCGTCCGCAATTGCCGGCGCCGGGCGAAACGCTGAACTTTGTATATGCCGCGTTCCGGGCCGCGAAGGATCAAGCGGCGCTGCGGACATTGCTGGAGCACGTGCTGCGGGAAGCATCGCGGGGCGGTCACGATTACGTCACGCTGGGTGTTCACGAAGACGATCCGTTGCTGCAGGCGGTCTTCGCCTTTCGCCACACACCGTTCGCGGGCCGGCTGTTTGCGGTAACATTTAACGAACCGCCCCAGCTTGATGGCCGCACACCGTTTGTCGAGGCTGCCACGCTCTGAGTCACTGCTGAACTTTGATGAAAAACCTGCTGTACTACCGCGAAGATCTCCGTAGCATCGCCATAATCGGGCTGATGTTGCTGGTGATGTCGTTGCAGGTCTGCGGTGTCGTGGAGCATTGGGTGGTGTATCTGCTGAGCTTTCCGCTGGCGTTTCTATGCTGTGTGGTGAACCATAATCATCAACATCATCCGACGTTTAAACCGCGGTGGCTGAACGCGTTTTTCGGCGTGTGCATTTCGTTAGCGACGGGGCTGCCCGCGTCGGCGATTATTCCGATGCACAACGAAAATCATCACCGCCATAACAATCAGCCGCAGGACTTTGTGCGGGCGGATACCGTGAATACGGGCTGGCGGCTGTTCGATGTGCTGCTGTTTCCCCTCGCGGCGTTGTGTCGCTACGCGCCGGCGAAGCGGCGGGAACTGCGGAAATGGAAACAGCAGCGGCCACGTTTGCACCGGCAGATCTGGCTGGAACGCCTGGTGTTGTATCCACTTCTGGCAGTGACGATAGTGCTGCTGCCATGGCGTGCGATGTGGTATCTGGCGGCGCCTTGGCTGGTGGCGCAGTGGTGCATTCTGGCGGTCAATCATGCGCAGCACATTGGCTGCGATCCGGCTGATCCACACCGCGACTGCCGCGATTTCACGGGTCGCTGGCTGAACTGGTGGGTGCTTAATAATGGGCTGCACTCGGTGCATCACCGGCGGCCCGGCATGCATTGGAGCCGGCTGCGGGCGTATCATGCGAAGATCGAGCACCGGCTTGATCCGCAGTTGCAGTGCCCTTCGGCGCTGCCCGCCTTGTGGCGTTTGTATGTGCAGCCGGTGACTTCTGCGAAAGTGCGGTCGCATGGCTGAAACGCAGTTAGATGCAGCGATTGAGTCTGGCGGCGGCAAGCGTCTAACTGTGCTGCGCGTGTGCGTGTTGGCTATGTTGCTGCTGCTGGCAGTGGCGGCGGGCTGGTTCTACTGGCGGCAGAATCTGCCCGATGCTGCGGGCGGCGCCATCTCGGTGGCGAAGGTATTGTGGCTGGCGTACGCGATTGGCGCGTGGTTCGTGCTGCCGGCGATCATGGCGATGGATCTGCGGTTGCAGCGGCGCGTTCGCATCGCGCTGGCAGCGTTCTGGGGCTGGATGATGGTGCGCGGGCTGGCGGAATTATTCTGCCTGTATATCGCGGCGCATTGGCATCCGGCATATGGAATTACGCACGACGTGTTAACGATCGCGTTGCTGTTCTACTTGCGATTGACGCTGCGCAAGCGCGGCGAAGGATTCACACCGCACGACGTGTTGGCGACGCGTTTCTTAACGACGTTGATTGTGGCGATGCTGGCGGAAACCGCGTTCGCGCTGATGTTTGTGCAATCGCCCGCGTATCGCGAAGGGCTGTTTTTTGTTTCTGCCGCTGCTGGATGGTTGCTGGTCAACGCGGCGACTTGGGTAACGGTCGCGGTGTTGTATGTAGACGGCGCTATGCTGCTGGTCAGGCTGTACTGGTTTGAAACGGCAGTGACATATATCTGGCGCCAGCGGCTGCGTGTGGCGGGCTTTGCCGGCATGCTGCTGGTGGTGGCGGGCGTGCTGGGCTTGTGGTCTTACATGATGAAGATCGAACGCGCGGCGACGGAGTATCAGGCGACCGGCGTGGGCATCATCCGTAGCTGCGATGAATTGAAGAAAGACTTCCTGGATAACGACCGGCGCGGGCTGCGAGATTTTGCCGCCGGCACGCAGTTGAGCTGGCAGCTTGTTAAGCAGAAGCATCCGCATGATTTTTCCGTGCTGAACTGGCAGGAAGATGAAACGGCCGGTGAATTCGCCACGGCTTTGGAAACATGGCGTGCCTCGCTGAAGGAAGTGAAACAGGCCGCCTTCAAGCTGCACCTGATTGACGAGGTGGCTTCGTCACGCGAGGTTACCGCTCGCATTCGGTTTGAAGTCGTTTCACGTGGCGCCACCAGTAGCGGGATGTTCCGTATGACGCTGCGTCGCGGAGACGACGAGCGCTGGCGCCCGCGGGCGGTGTCGCTGGTTGAAGGCGTGACGATCCGCCGCGAAGAGCCGTTATTTTCCGACGAGGCAAAAGAACGCGGCGTGGACTTTGTGATTGCGGAAGATCCGCGTTTCACACCGCAGACAGGCGGTGGCGACCTGCGGTTCCAGACCATGCGTTACGCGTACGCCGGGTTGGCGACGTTTGATTATGACGGTGACGGGCACGATGATATTTTCTTCTGCAGCGGCGCCGCGCCGGCTCTGTACCGCAATCGCGGTGATGGCACATTTACGGACGTGACCGAAGCAGCTGGGCTGCACGGCTTGCAACATGTTAACTCAGCCATTGCCGGTGATCTTGATAACGATGGCGATCAGGATCTGTATCTGGCGGCGTTCTATGGCGAAGACTACCTGTTTGAAAATACCGGCGGAAAGTTCAGACAGGTGGCGGAGAACGGCGGCTTGGGCAATGTTGAAACAACGGCGACTACGGCGCTGCTGGACTACGACAACGACGGCGATCTGGATCTTTATCTGGGGCGGCTGCTGGATGCGAAAACGGCGATTCCCGATTCCTTCCTCTATACGCGTAACGGACAGCCGAACCAGTTGTTCCGCAATGACGGCGGGCTGCGGTTTACGAACGTGACGCGGGAGTCCGGCGCCGGTGACGTGGGTATGACACTGGCGATTGCGGCTGCGGATTATGACCGCGACGGGGATCAGGATCTTTATCTTGCCAACGACTTCGGCCGCAACGTATTGCTGCAGAATCAGGGCGATGGCACCTTCCGCGACATCGCTGCCGATGTGGGCGCCCTGGCCGTTGGCGGCAGCATGAGTGCATCGTGGGGTGACTACGATAACGACGGGCGGCTTGATCTTTATGTGGCGGCGATCCGTTCGAACCAGCGGTGGTTCGTGCAGCCGCAGACCGTGCAACGTGTGCTCTGGAAGTTCGCACGCGAAGGCCGTCTGTTGACGACAAGCCCGCTGATCGATGATCTGAAGCAGCATATGGGCGATGAGTGGCAGAACATCGGCAATCATGCGTTGGCCGGCAATTCGCTGCTGCGGCAGACGGACGATGGTACGTTTAAGAACATGGCCGAAGATGCGGGCGCCCGTCCGGCAGGCTGGTACTGGAGCAGCGGTTTTCTGGATATCGACAACGATGGCGATCTAGATATTTACGCCACCGACGGTTGGATCACCGGCGAAAATAATCACGATTTGTGACTGGAATTCAACAGCGGCGCGGTCGCGTCGTCCCGTGAGTTTGATAAAGGTTACCTGTATTCCGACGCGTTCATCCGCGACCGTTCGTGGAACGGAAATGAACGCAACCGGCTGCTAGTCAACCGCGGCAATGGCAAGTTCTACGAAGCGGCTACGGCCTTGGGTGTCGATAGCCTGGCGGATGCGCGTGGCTTGGGCATTGCCGACTTCGACAACGACGGCGATCTGGATATGGTCGTCAGCAACTACCGGCGGCCGGCTGCGTTTTACGTCAATCACGCGGCGAAAGGCAACTGGCTGAAGCTGCGGCTACGCGGCCGGCAGAGCAACCGCGACGGCATTGGCGCCATCATCACCATCGCGGGCAAAGCCGGCCGGCAGACGCGCGTCGTGACGGCGGGCGACGGCTACGCTTCGCAATTCTCACGCGTGCAGCACTTCGGCCTGGGAAGTGAAAGCCAGGTGCAGCAGATCCGCATCGAATGGCCCAGCGGCGCCGTGCAGGAGTTTGGCAGCATTGCCGCGGATCAATTGCTGGAAGTGGATGAAGAATCGGGTCTGGCTGGGCCGGAAGAATAGTGGGGCGAAACTTTGTTACCGGAAAGAACCTATTGGACGACGCTTGATAACAGTCCCTTTGAACGACCGCTTGTTCCCTTGATTCGCGACGCGTTTGAACGGGGTTACCGCGTGTTCCTGGATGGAGAATCTCTTGTAGGTTTTGGCATCTCCAGCGGAGTTGGGCGGGAAGTTAACTTCTCTTACCGGGGGCGAATTCGCAGCGAAGTGGAAGGTATGCTCCTAGAAGTGGTGCTCGCTGACTCCAATACAACGTACCGGCTTGGCCCTTACTTCGGACTCAAAGAGAGTGCATGCATTGTTGTGAAAGGAGTTGGACAAGCGATGCGAGTTTGTCACCCCTGGTTAGATGGATCGCCGGTTGAAGCGGCTATTGACGGCGCCGAATTCCGGGAACGCCGCAGTCTGTCCCTCCTGAAGCGGTCGAACCAGGTCTGATTATTCCGATGGCGTGGGCATATTGAGGAAGGCATGCGGAGCATGCCCTACGGAATTATCGCACCAGTGCTTTTTCGACTTCGTCGCGTTTTTCTTTACTGAATAGTGCTTCGACCAGTGTCAGGGCGAAGTCCATGGCTGCGCCGGCGGAGCGGGCGGTGATGATGTGGCCGTCACGGGTGACGGCTTCGGTGGTGATGGTGGGGTGCGATTCTGCTTCGAGCACGCCGGGATAAGCAGTGGCCTGCTTGTTGTTGAGCAGGCCGTGGCGGGCTAGGACTTTGGGGGCGGCGCAGACGGCGGCGATGTAGCCGTCGCGGCTTTGCATGGCGTGCAGAATGGTGGCGATGCGGGCGTCGCTTGCCAGGTGGTCGGCGCCCGGCAATCCACCGGGGAGAGCAACCATATCGAACGCGGCAGCTTCTGCGTTATCCGCAACAACTGCGTCGAGCGTGGTGTCGGGCTGAATGCGTACACCACGGCTGCCGGTGATTTCACCCTCGACCAGTCCGGCGACGGTTACCTCGGCGCCGCCTCGACGCAGTACGTCGATGATGGTCACGGCTTCCATCTCTTCGCAACCGGGGGCCAGCGGGACGAGTACGCGTCTGGTGTCTGGATCGGTCATCAGGGACATCCTTGCAAGTAGATTTGTTGAAGCTAAGCGGTCATTCTAACAGCCGCAGGCTTCGATCTTGGGCTTGAGCACCACGCAGCCGGCAGCCATCAGATCTTTCCGTAGGCGTATGTAGGCGGCTTCGTTGGGATACACGCCGGTGATGGCGCCGCCCGATCCTGCGAACTTCGCACTGGCGCCGGCGGCACGCGCGGTGCGGACCATGTTGACATGCTGCGGTGGCAACTGACACAGGCTCTGACGAAGATCGAAGTTGGCGTCCACCAGTCTTGAGAATTCGGCCGTATCGCCATTGCGGATGGCTTCTCTACCTTCGGCGGCGTAGTTCGCAAACTTGTACATGGCTTCAACCACTTCGGCTTCGCCACGGTGATAGCGGCTGCGTAGATCGTTATGAAAGATCTCCGTCGGTTGCCCTGCCTGATGGGCGAAGGCGACGTACAACCGCGGCAGACCTTCCAGCGGCAATGGCTCGTAATCACCGCACACAAAGTTATCCACCTCGTGCATGCGGTCCACGGCGAAATCCATATAGACCACGCCTTCATACATCTGAATCACACGGTCTTGCAGACCGGCGGCGATGCCCAGTTCGCCCGATTCTACACTCAGCACCAGCGAGGCGCCGACGTTCGGCGGGATGGTTACATCGTAATAGGCGCAGAGCGCGCGGAGCGTCGCCACGATAATCGCACTGCTGCCCGCCATGCCCACCTGCCGTGGAATGTTGCTTTCGTAGCGGATGCTGAAGTTGCGGTCGTGCAACGGAATGTTGCGCTCGTTGCAGTAATTCACAAAGCGTTTAATGGTGGCTTTGACCAGCCGGATGCCGCCGTAATAGCCGTGCTGTACAACGTCTTCGGCCAGGTCCTGAATGGAACTGAAGCGGCTTTTGTCGTTCTGACTCAGAACGATCTCCACATCTTCCCATTCGTACAGAATCACTTCGGCGAAGTAATTGCGGACAATGGCTGAAATGGTGCGGCCGTTGTATCCGTCGGACGGATTCCCCAGCAGTCCGGCGCGGGCGTACGCACGGCGTTTGATGATCAGCATCAGTCTTCCTCGCACTCGAGCATTTCACGCACAAACGCTTTCATCCGGTCGCCGTACTGATGATCGTTCAAGGCGAATTCTACAAAGGTCTGAAAGTAACTTTCGAAGTTGCCAATATCAAACCGCCGCTGGTCGCCGCGCAGCCGCACTCCCAGACCTTTACCGCCTTCACTTAACACCATCCGCATGGCGTCCGTCAACTGAATCTCTCCGCCTTTGCCGGGCGGTGTTCTTTCCAGAGCGTCGAAAATACGCGGGCTGAAAACGTAACGCGCAGCAACGGCCAGATTGCTGGGCGCCTCGTCAACGGCGGGTTTTTCGATCATGTCGGCCAGCTCGAAAACATCGCCTGCCTCACCGGCTGGTTCGGCGATGCCATAGTGGACGACTTCCGCGGCGGGCACTTCTTCGAAAGCGACGGCGATGTCGGCGCCGGTGGATTCAAACTCGCTGACCATCCGCGCCACAATGTCTGACTGGGCGTGCATGCCAATGATGGAATCGCCCAGCGCCACGACAAACGGCTGATCGCCGATCAGCGGTTTCGCACAAAGCACGGCATGCCCCAGGCCAAGTTGCCGCCGCTGCCGCGTGTAGAAGTATTCGATCTCAGCACGTTCAAAATCCAGATCAGCCAGCTGTTCTTCGCGACCCGTTTCGCGGAGGTATGTAATTAGATTTTCGTCGATGTCGAAGTGCTGTTCGATCGAGGCTTTGCCGTGCGACGTGATAAACAGCAGGCGCCGCATCTGCGAGAGTGCGAGTTCTTCCACCACGTACTGCACCACGGGTTTGCGGCCGACCGAGAGCATCTCTTTGGGCTGGCTTTTGGTGGCGGGTAGTAGGCGGGTGCCGTGCCCGGCAACGGGCACAACGGCGATATCAATAGACATGGTGGATTCCATGTGAATTTGAAAGGATTGTCAGGCGATGTTGGTCCATCGTAACACCGCCGCCAACAGCTTCCGTGGAGTTTGCGGCTTACCCAACCAGAAAGGCGTAAGCTTTGTCTGCATAATCCCAATATCACGCACGATGTGCACAGCCTTCAAATCCGGCATCCGGCAGACGAATAATCTACAGGTTTGACCGACGCTAATTGTCATGCGGCAGGCAGAGCCTGCCCTACGGCTGACAGTGGTCGGCGTGGACTCCGTTTCATCGTCAGGCAGGCGCCTGACCTACGGGGTTTTAGTGCTTACGTGTTGCGGGAGCCGGAGTGGCGATCAGCAGTTTGGCGGCGGTTTCTTTGGGTAGCGAGGTTGTTTCATCCGCGATGGTGATGCACACGACGCCTGTTTCGCCGCAGTTGCTGGCGACGGCGCCTTCTACTCCGGGGTGAATCCCTGCGTCGCTTAGATACCGCAGGAACTGCGGCGACTGGTCCAGAACGCGTGCGATGCGGAACTGCTGACCATCTTCGGCTTCGTCCAGCGGCGCCTGGCTGGCGGGCGGCATGGAACCATCGGCGGCGGGGATCGGGTCGCCGTGCGGATCGTATTGCGGATCGCCCAGAAACGTGGCGATGCGGTCGATCAGCAGATCGCTCATGGCGTGTTCCATATTCTCTGCTTCTTCGTGCACCTGATCCCAGCTTAGCTCCAGCGTGTTGACCAGAAACAGTTCAATCAGCCGGTGCCGCCGCAGGATACGCAGCGCGAGTTCTTTGCCGGCAGGCCGCAGACGCACGCCCTCGTAGGGCAGATACTCGGCGAAGTTGGCGTCTGACAACGTCTTCAGCATGCTGGTGACCGTACCGGGCGAAACATCCAGCGCAGCGGCGATCGCGCCGGTGGACGCCAACCCATCGTCCATACGGGCGGTTAACTGATAGATGGTTTTCAGGTAGTTTTCAATGGTCAACGTCGTCATCGTCGTCCTCCGGGAAGCGCCATATTGTAGGCGATGCCGGGGAGACATCCAATTGCGTTGCAGATGCTATGCGACAACAACCAGGGATAACGCCATGCAGTTAAACGCCGCCGCCGTCGAAATTTGTCAGCAGATGCTGTCGCAGGCAGACCAGCTTCGCATTTCAGCGCAGCAGGTCGCGGGCGTGACGGTTATCGACTGCGGTGCGAAAACGCCTGGCGGCCTGCAGGCGGGCCTAAAGATGGCCGAAGCCTGCCTGGCGGGTCTAGCGGATGTTCGCTTGCAGGCGGGTCAGAAGTCCGGCAGTTCTCCGCGGGTATGCCTTCATACCGATCATCCCGTTGCCGCCTGCATGGGCTCCCAATATGCAGGCTGGCAGATCAGCCGCGGGAAGTTCTTTGCGATGGGTTCCGGACCGTTCCGCGCGGCGGGTTCTAAAGAAAAACTGATTGACGAAATCAATTGCCGCGAGCAACCGCCCGCCGCCGTTGGCGTGCTGGAAACCCGCAAGACGCCGCCGGAAGAGGTCTGCCTGGAACTTGCCGCCAGTTGTGGCGTGCAGCCGGAGCAGCTTTACCTGCTGATGGCGCCGACAGCCAGCATCGCAGGTTCTTTACAGGTGGTTGCCCGGACGGTTGAGACGGCGCTGCATAAGATGCATGAACTGAAATTCGACATCTCGAAGGTCGTCAGCGGTTTCGGCTCGGCGCCGTTACCGCCCATCGCTGCGGACGACATGGCCGCCATCGGCCGCACCAACGACGCCGTACTTTATGGCGGCGAAGTCACGCTGTGGGTGGAAGGTGAAGATGACGCGTTGCAGACGCTGGCGCCGCAGATTCCTAGTAACGCGTCGCACGATCATGGGCAGCCGTTCGCCGAAATCTTCGCACGCTACGACCACGATTTCTACAAGATAGACCCGCTGCTATTTAGCCCCGCCGTTGTCACGCTAGTGAATTTATCCACCGGCAACACGTTTACGGCAGGCGAACTGAAAGAGGCGAATCTGTAGGAAGTGGGCGGGCGTTCAGCGTTTAATCAAGAGGCTGCGAAGCAATCTCGCGGTGCACCTGGATCGCCGGAGCGCGGTAGTAGGGGGCGTACTTCGTGTTGAGGGATCTTTCCAGCCCGCGGACGGTGGTTTTCTTCCCGACGGCATAGTCGCCAATCAGCGGCATGCTGATGGTCAGGTCGGCAAGCACGGTGACGCGGCGGTTCAGATCCTCGGCAGTGGCCGACTGTACAATCAGCACGTCGCCAGGCTTCAGCGGCGAGGTAGACGCGGGCAAAGTATTCGTTGCGACAGGCGCCGGCGCTGGATTCCAGCGGCTGATGAAATCCCGCGCGGCGATGCCGAGTGCGAACATCAGCATCATCAAAAGCAACGTGGCAAGATTAAACTGCGGACGCAGTGTCGAGCGGTTGTTCATCATCCGTTTTCCTGATTGCTGTCGTTCCTGTTAGCCGCCATCCCCGGCGGCGAAATAACGCACCGCCAGAAATATCGTGAGCGCTACAATGATTAGATTGTATGTGCCGAGGATGAACCAGGCGACATATCGCATGGGTGGCTGCCTACTGGTTCTTACCACGTAGATGCAGGCGCCTATGGCGAACAGCAGTTCAATCCACATGAAGATGAGCCCGTAGTGATTCGGGTCCCAGTAAGAAACGGGGCTAGCGAACCGCCAGTCTGTAAACGGCAGGAAATGCCGGTGGGCGTCGTCGTTGTGCAGCGGCAGATCGCACAAGCAGTGCAGCAGCGCGCTGGCGGCGACCAGCATTACCAGGCGCCATTTCAGAAAGTACGCGACAACGGCAATGGCCAGAAAGATGGGAACGGAATTAAACAGGTCAAAGGTCAGTTGCCAATGATCCTGGAAATAAAGCGTGTTCCAGATATCCGCCTCGGTGCTGCCAATCGCCTTCTGATAGCCGTAGAAGACAAACATCGTCGCGTCGGGCAGCACAGCCCCGAAGGTAACTGCCGCAGCGGTCCACGGTCCCGGTTGATTGCGCCAGGTGAGCAGGCTGGCAGCGATGTGCGCGGGCGTATTCAAACCTGACTGAGCCCCTGGGCCAGCAGCCGTAGATGTTTGCCGAAGTGTCTGGCAAGAACTTCGCGATGGGTCCGTGGCTCGGCAATCAGGACTTCACGCAGCGACGGACCTAAGCCACCGGTCAGCACGGACCCGAATGTGACGTGCAGAATCTGACGGCCGTTGTCATCATCCAGATAAAACTTTTCAAGCTGGGCGTCGTTGGTCACGGCTTCCGGCGCCGGGGTTTTATCCAGCCGTGCGGAAATGTGATAGGTCGCCCGGTCTTCCTCGAAGCGCGAACGCGAGAAATTGATAATGCGGCGGAATAGTTTCCGTTCGTGCCGCGCGGCAACACGCAGCGCTTCCAGATAACTGGTGCCAGCCGTCTTCACGTGAAACCGGCCGCCCGTTACGCGGGCGAACATTTCGTACATCGAAAACTTATCCGACCCGGAATGCAGGCTTAGCTTGTAAGGCCCCAGCATATTCGCGATGCCAGCGTGGCCACGCAGCATGTGTTCCAGCTCGCGCATGTCGCCACGGAAATCGACTCCTTTTTCAAAGTCGCCAGGAAACCGCGGCGCCAGGCTCACCAGCTTCATCCCAGCGGCAAGGCACAGTTCAGCAATGATGAAGTGTTCGGCCAGGGTGGTCGGCTGCGGCGTTTCGTCTACGGACAGTTCTATCTCGTACGCTGCCAGCCGCTTCGACATAACGCGGTCGATATGCGACGCCATCTTAATGGCGTGCGAAATGGCGCGGCCGTATTTCACCGCTGCCCGCATCACGGTCTGCCGGTCGAAGTTGATGGTTATGTCATCAGTAACAGAAACCTGGCGCCCGGTGTAGCTGCTGGCCCAGTTTATATCGCCGGAGATTTCTTCGTACTTCTCCAGCAATTCGTTTTCTCCGTATTGCTCCGCTTGCGTGTCAACATGATCCGATGGATCAATGGTGAAGAAAACGAAGCCCGCGCCGGCGGTCGCGTTCACGTCTTCCGGCGTCTTCAGATGATCGGCGTCGGCGCTCCAGCGGCCGTGATAATTGGCCGTTGATAGCGCGTCGCGAGCGTCTTCGATGACCTCGCCTGGCTGACGCCGCGTGCGCTGCATCTCGCGGATTGACTGCTGGGCGAAGATGGGCAGGATGCCTTCGCCATGAGCGCGTAAAGCTTCCAGATGGCCCGCCGTAGCGACCCCCAGACGATCGCCAAAACCGAATGTGGGCGCGAGGCCTAACGGCTCTGGCAAGCGGAGTTCTTTCATTCCCGGTTCCCTACAATGTTCCGCCGGCCAGGTGCAGGCCGTTCTTTGTGGATGAGCGTAAGCCTTCCGCATGCGATTGTCAAAGTAGGTCTGCGATTGCAGTTGACGCCCGCAACGGTTTTCCGTAATCAGCATCTTGAGATAGTACGATGCCAATGCGGCCAGCAGCCGCTTGTTGCTTTCAGGAACACCGTTGCGGTGAACCACGTTCGATGGATAACCGGTTGCGTTATCAGCCTGCATTGCATGCTGATGGCGGTCGTTGCTGCAGCGGAAGAAGCGTTCCAGCTGCCTGCGATCGACGCTGCGCGAACGGCTCAATTGCCGGTTGACCAGCCTAGCCGCCTTCAAACGCCCATCGTCCCACGCACCAATGCGGGCGCCGCGTCGCAACTGGGCTTCGGTCCGCCACAATCAAGCACATGGCCGGACGACGCTTTTGTTCCGCAGGGCGATGAGGATCAGCCCAAGCTGGGCGAAGTCTATATCAACAGCTCTTCCCTGGAGCCTTTCAGCAGCGGCGCCGGCACTTTCGCCAGCCAGGTTGGCGTGATCCACACCAGCTACACGCCGCCCAAATGGATTACCGGGCGGATCGGCATCGGTGGGACGCTGGGAACGCACACGCATCTGGCGGATACGCATGTGGGTATCGCGGGCGTGCTGCCGCTGCGATGGTCTTATCTGGACTACAACCTGTCGCAGTCGTTTGGCGTGCTTGGTCGTCAGTGGAGTTACGAGTTCCCCGGCATCGAAGCCATGACAGCGTTTGAAGCCGCCTGGAGACTGCCGCTGAATGCAGAGGAATCGCGACAGATCGGGCTAGGTTGGCGGGGCCATTGGTATGAGAACCGCTCGTGGGATGAAGTGCACGGCCGCACGCCTTCGTTTGAACGCAATTTCTCCATCATGGGGCAGCGGGTAGGCACTCTCTTTGTGCAGTACGACTGGAAACAGGTCGACGACTTTCAGCGTCTTCGCTTTGAGTTTGGCAACGACGCTGCCATCACCGGCGGCACCGGAGATGACGAGTTCCGCACCGCGCAGGCCCGCCTGCTGTATCTGCGGCAGCGCGGCGATATCCAGTACCGCATTGGCGGTGTGCTCGACCTGTTCACCGGCGTTGTCGATCAGAACCGGGTGGTGGACGAATTCTACGTGCGTAATGGCGTTGAATTTGAAAACTGGTCGCAGGGCTTCCTGGGGCTGGAACTTGGCGCCAGCTGGTTCCACAGGATCAACCACCTGATGACGGGCGAACTCGGCTTTAACCTCTTTATCGGCCCCGATACCGAGGGCATCCGCGATCTAACGCAGAACCGCATCACGCACGAGCCGCAAGGCATCCCCCAGGTGCCCGTCATCGAACGCAGCGACCGCTTCCGCTTCGACGTACGCCTCTTCTACATCATCCACTTCGGCGCCACCTAGAACCGCCGGATTGTGATTATCCTGCCCACAGTTTTGCAGGGCAAGTTTGTAGCGCAGGCTCCGCCTGCCGGACCACACGTAGCAACGATCTGACCACTACTGGTTTGTATTGCGTGAATGGTCTAAGTTCGCATTGACGTACAATTCCTGCTGCCCTGCGGAGACTGACTTTGCGAATTCTGTATCTTGGCGATACTTCTATCGATACCGCGGCCGCGTATCTGGCTGGATTGATGACGCGGTGGCACTGGTCATTTGAATATCTCAACAGTGACACGTCTTTGTCACTTGAAGTTGTCGATGCGAAGTTTGACCTGTTGATCGTTAGCGACTATCCGGCTGCGCGGATGCAGGATGCAGTGCAGCAGCGCGTGTTGCAGCAGGTCGCCGATGGCGCCGGGCTGTTGATGGTGGGCGGCTGGGAATCTTATCAGGGCAGCGGCGGCGGCTGGGCGGGCACGCCGTTGGCGGAAGCGTTGCCGGTGGTGATTTCTACGGAAGATGATCGTATGAACTGCGACCACTGTGTTTTCGCGCAGCCGGCCGTCGAACACGTCATCACTACGCGGCTACCGTGGGACAAGCGGCCACCGCTGATCGGCGGTTACAATCAGTTTCAACCCAAGCCGTTTGCGGAGGTATTGCTCAACGGGCATCATGTTCACGCCAAGGCGGAAGCAGGACGGTTTTCCTTTGAAACGGGCGATGTGACGCCGCTGCTGGTCGCCGGGCTATATGGCGCAGGACGCACCGCGGCGCTGGCGACCGATGTGGCGCCGCACTGGATCGGGCCGATGGTGGACTGGGGCGAAACCCGCGTCACGGCACAGGCGCCCGGCGCCGATGAAGTGGAAGTTGGTTCGGCCTATGCGCAGTTTCTGCATCAGTTGCTAGCCTGGACTGGTAAGATAGCAGAGGCATAATTTCTGGCCGGCAAAACTTGCATCTATGAAACGACTTGTATGAAAATTCTCAGCCCCATTCTGTTCGCACTACTGTTATTCTTCGCACTGCCAGTTGCCGCGTTTGCGGAGAATCCGTTTCCCGGTAAAGTCAGCCAGTGGAACGGTTACCAGCGCTACGACTTCAGCGTGGATGAAAAACCGGTCCTGGTCGTGGCGCCCAAGAAGGCAGCGCCGGGGCGGCCGTGGGTATGGCATGGTGAATTCTTCGGCCACAAACCGGCGCCGGATGTCGCGTTGTTGGGCAAAGGGTTTCACATCGTTTATATGCGCGTGCCCAACATGCTGGGTTGTCCGCAAGCGGTGAAGCACTGGGATGCGTTTTACGAAGCACTGACATCGAAATACGGCTTGGCGAAGAAACCCGCATTGGTGGGCCTTAGCCGCGGCGGGCTGTACTGCTACAACTGGGCGGCGGCCAATCCTCAGAAGGTGGCGTGTATCTATGGCGACGCCCCGGTGTGCGATTTCAAAAGCTGGCCCGGCGGCAAAGGCGAAGGTAAAGGCAGCCCCCGCGACTGGCAGCTTGTACTGAAAACCTACGGCTTTAAGAACGAAGCCGAGGCACTGGCCTACGATAAAAACCCCGTCGATAATCTCGCGCCGCTGGCCAAAGCCGGTGTGCCGCTGCTGCATGTTTATGGCGACGCCGATCAGGTCGTGCCGTGGAAAGAAAACACGGGCGTCATCGCGGACCGTTACAAAAAGCTAGGCGGTCAGATCACGTTGATTGCAAAGCCCGGCGTGGGACATCATCCGCACGGGCTGAAGGATTCGCAGCCGATTGTTGATTTCATTCTGAAACACACGCCGTAAGAACGAGGTAGGTCAGGCTTCATCGCAGTCCGGCCCTTTGAGTGCAGAAACATGGCGAAAATTCTGATTACGTCCGGGCCGACGCGGCAGTATCTGGACCCCGTGCGTTATTTGACGAACGCTTCTTCCGGCCGCATGGGGCGCGAGCTGACGCGGGCGGTGCTGGAACTGGGGCACGAAGCGATTGTTATCAGCGGACCGGTCGAAGTTGACTATCCCGCCGGCGCCGACGTAACGCATGTGATTTCGACGGAAGAAATGCTCGCGCAGTCGCAGGAGAAGTTTCTGCAATGCGACGGGCTGATCGGCGCGGCGGCGCCCTGCGACTATCGACCGATGAAAGTAGAACCCGGCAAGATCGCCAAAACGGGCGAGCCGCTGCAACTGCATCTGGTCGAAACGCCCGATGTGGTCGCGACACTCGGCGCCAGTAAATCGCCCCGCCAGTGGACGGTGGGCTTCGCCCTGGAGACCGAAGACGCCCGGTTCCGCGCTACGACAAAACTGCACCGCAAACGCTGCGATCTGATCGTGCTGAATGGACCGGCCGCGATGAACGCCGAAGATAACACCGTTGATATTATCGCGCCGGAGGGTAACGTACTAACAACCATCAGCGGCGGCAAAGATATCGTCGCCGACGGTATTCTGGCCATCATTCAGCAGCGGCTGATCGAACCGACATCCTCGTAACCGTACAACACCCCACATGAACTTTCCCTCAACGCGTATGCGTCGCAACCGCCGGCACGACTGGTCGCGGCGGCTTGTCAGTGAGAACGCCCTGTCAACGGCTGATCTGATCTGGCCCGTCTTTGTTCACGAAGGCGAGAACCGCCGGGAGGACATCCCGTCGATGCCCGGCGTCCAGCGCATGTCGATAGATCTGCTTGGCGCCGCGGCGGAAGAAGCGTGTGCGCTGGGCATCCCGGCGATGGCGGTTTTTCCGGCAACGGACGCATCGTTGAAAACGCCTGAAGCGGAAGAAGCATTCAACCCGGATAACCTTGCCTGCCGCGCCGTGGCGGCGGTGAAGAAGGCGGTTGGTGACGATCTTGGCGTGATCTGCGATGTGGCGCTGGACCCATATAGCAGTCATGGGCAGGATGGACTGGTGCGTGATGGCTACGTGGTGAACGATGAAACCGTCGAGGCGCTTTGCAAGCAGTCGGTGGTGCAGGCGCAGGCCGGTTGCGACATCATCGCGCCGTCGGACATGATGGATGGCCGCATCGGCGCGATTCGCACCGCGCTGGATGAAGCGGGCTTCGATCACGTGCTGATCATGTCATACGCGGCGAAATACGCTTCAGCGTTTTACGGGCCTTTCCGCGATGCGGTGGGCTCTTCGGGCAATCTGGGCAGCGGCGATAAACGCACGTATCAGATGGACCCGGCCAACAGCGACGAAGCGCTCCGCGAAACGCAGCTTGACATTCAGGAAGGCGCCGACATGGTAATGGTGAAGCCCGGCATGCCGTATCTGGATATCGTCCGCCGGGTGAAGGACGAATTCGCCGTGCCCACGTACGCCTATCAGGTCAGTGGCGAATACGCGATGCTGTCCGCCGCCGCAGCGAACGGTTGGCTGGACCGTAAGAAGACGGTGCTCGAAAGCCTGCTGGCGTTCAAACGCGCGGGCGCCGACGGCATTCTTACCTACTTTGCCGTCGAAGCCGCCCAGTGGCTGAACGAATTACGCGGCGGGGCGTAGGGCTGTGCGGCGGTCGGGTTGCCGCTGACTTTGATTGTGCACAAACACGAGATTGCCACACCCGTAGGTTTGCTTGGGTGTGTGCTTTTCGGGTGCAGGCCCGTCGTACTGCCAGGGGGTATAACCGTGGTCGATGAGAAAGTCGACGTTCTCCCGGCTGCAGACGTTGCCGGTCTTTTCCTGGATGCTGTCGCCGACTTCCATCATCACGATGGGCTGCGACTGCGTAAGGATTCCGCTCATGCCGCGTAGCACGAAAGATTCCACACCCTCCACATCCAGCTTAATTACATCCGGGGCGCCGTGCTGGCTGGCGAAGTCGTCAAGGCGGATTGCTTCGACATCGATCATGCGGCCATCGTGCACTTTGTCGTGATCGACGCCTTCATCGCCAGCGACGACAAAATTGAGCGCCGAGTCGCGCACGGATTGCTGCCAGAACTGAATGGTCTTCGGTTCGTCAAAGACGGCGAGATTGTGCGCCTGGATAATGTCGCGACGGGCGGCGTTTTCGCTGAGTATCCCGTAGGTCTGCGGCGTTGGTTCAAACGAGTGCACCTTGCCCGTAGAGCCAACCAGATCGGCTGCCAGCAGCGAGTAAAAGCCGAAGTGGGCGCCAACGTCGTAAAACGTGTCGCCTGGTTCAACAAGATCCACCACCGCGGCGGTGAGATCGCGTTCAAAATAGCCGTGCTTCCCGAGCAGTCCGGAGACATATTCGGGATAAACAATGGTCAGCCGTTCTCCCCAGAACATGGGGACAGACCGCTTAATTTTCCTGCCGCTGAGACGGGCAAACTTTTTCGTTATGCGCCAGTCCAGCCACCGCAGGGTGCTCTGAATTCCAGAACGTGTGTGCCAACGCGCCCACTCGGCGGAAATAGTGTCTTGACGGGTCATCACAGAGTTCCAGGAAGCTACGGTCAGTGAAAGACCGGACACTACCAGAGCTCTGAAAAATCCCGCAAGACCATTTAGCCGCAAGGTGCTGGCAGACACGCTGCCAGCGGGCTGTGTGCTAGCGGGCGATGCGTAGCTTCAGCGGCGGAGTGTCTTCCTGCATGCCGCCCATGCCTTCTTCGCCGAGTTCGTCACCTTCGTAAATACGAAGTTCACCGCGGACAATTTTCTTGTCCTTGGGTGCTTTGACGCCGATCGTAACGCGATTACCGCTGACGCGGGTGACCACTAGAGAGATATCGTCACCGATGAGAATTTCTTCGCCAGCTTTACGTGTGAGTACCAACATGATTTTTTTCTCTTCCTTGAGGTGTAGGTCGTCAAAAATAAGACGAGCACAGTCATTTGCTCAAAACCTCGACAGAGGGGACTGTCGTTGATGTAAGCAGTAACGCAACAAGCGTGCCAGTTTTTCGCAATTCCGGGTAGTTTTTTGAGTTTTCTGATTATCCCTTATTTTCAGGCGTTAAAGTCAAATTCAAGAATGCTATCACTCTGCTAGCATGTCTTACCATCTCTGCCAATCTGACTCAATACGTATCATTTCAAGACGGATAATCTCAATTCTGGACGCTTTGGCGCCATGCCATGTAGTGGCAGACTGGCGCTGGCACTGCTTTCTCAGGGGCAGCCCCACGCGGTTAACTAGTGACCAATCTGAACGCAAAAGGTTCAATCTCATGGACATTCTGTTACATTGATTAGTGAACAATAGAACACATGGAAGCGGTTTTGCAATGTTTAAATTTATTCATGCTGCAGATATTCATCTAGATTCGCCTTTGACCGGCCTGAATAAGTACGAAGGCGCCCCCGCAGACGCCATCCGGCAGGCGGCGCGGCGGGCGTTTGAACGGCTGGTGCAACTGGCCGTAGATGAGCGTGTAGCGTTCGTACTGCTGGCGGGCGATCTCTATGACGGCGACTGGCGCGACTATCAGACCGGGCTGTATTTCGCCGGCCAGCTCAGCAGGGTGCATGCAGCTGGCATTGCTGTCTATCTGATCAGCGGCAATCACGACGCGGCCAATCGCATGACGCTTTCGCTGGAACTGCCGCCCAACCCCGACGGCACGCCGGTGATGCTTTCGCACGATGCGCCGCAGACTATCCGCCTGGAGCCGCTTGATGTGGCGATTCATGGGCGCGGCTTCCCTGATGCAGTTTTCGAAGGGAACGCCGTACTGGATTACCCGGCAGGTGTGGAAGGCTGCTACAACATCGGGCTGCTTCATACCTCCTTCGATTACGAATCCGGCGGCGCTCACGCGCGGTATGCCCCCTGCCAGATGTCTCATTTAGAGACGCGGCGTTACCAGTATTGGGCCTTGGGGCACATTCACCGGCGGGACGATCAGCGTCGCACCAGTGCCGGGGCGCCCGTTGTATTTCCTGGCAACATTCAGGGCCGCCACATCCGCGAGGAAGGAGCCAAAGGTTGCATGGTGTGCACCGTCAGTGACACGCTGGAAACAACATTGCGTTTCGCACCGCTGGACGTGTTCCGCTGGAAACGGCTAAAAGTCGATGTCACCGGCGCCAGCGATGCGCTGGCCGTGATGAAACTGGTGCGAGGCAGCTTAAGCAACCTTCTGGAATCCGCGGGCGATCTGCCACATGCCATCCGCGTGGAGATTGAGGGACGCTGCCCGGCGCATCATGTTGTGGCTTCGAAGATTGAACACTGGACGGCCCAGCTACGCGCTGAAGCTGTCGCAATAGGCGGCGGGAAGTTGTGGATTGAAAAAGTGAAATTCCGCACCTCCGCACCACTGGGCCGCGAAGAAGCTGCCGCACTGGATAACGCCGCCAGTGAAGTTGGCGCCTATCTGCAGGAATTAAAAGAAGACGACGTCTGGCCAGCGCAGTTCCCGGAACTGATGCAAACTTTCAACGAGCTGCATCAACGGCTGCCGCCCGCTTTGCAGGATGCCAGCGGGGACGCCAGCCTGATCGATCAGCAGCAGTTGACGTCGCTGCTTGAAGAAGTCGAGCCGCTGCTGCTTCAGCGGCTGCACACGTCCGCTGAATAGCTTCCTGGTGTGTAGAGTAACATTCCAGGCAAAGCATTTTGAGTTAAACTAGAGGTGACAGGTCGCTGGCAGGCGGCCACTTTCACCCTTACCCAGATGCATCATGCCGAACCCGCTCCGCAATTTACCGTCTGTCAATGAATTGATCGAACGTCAGCCGCTGAAGCAGCTGGTGGAAAACGTCAGCCACAATGCGGTGGTGACCAATGTACGGTCGTTTCTAGATAATCTCCGCGGCGAAGTGCAGAACGCGGCGGCCGATGTGCGAATTCCGACCCCTGCCGAACTGGCGGAGCGGATTGCCGAATGGATCGTCACCGCGGAGAAGCCGCCACTGCAACCGGTGATTAACGCGACCGGCGTGCTGCTGCATACGGGACTGGGTCGCGCGCCGCTGGCGGATGAAGCGCTGTCGGCGGTGCACCGGGCTGCACGTGACTATTCGACGGTCGAGATGGATGTCGCTACGGGGCAGCGGTCGCAGCGTGTGCAGGCTGTGGAATCGCTGCTGAAAGAACTCACCGGCGCCGAGGCCGTGGCGGTGGTGAATAACAATGCGGGCGCCACACTGATTACGCTGACTGCAATCGCATGCGACAAAGAGGTAATCGTTTCGCGTGGCCAGTTGATTGAAATCGGCGGTAGCTACCGGCTGCCCGATGTGATGACCAGCAGCGGCGCGAAACTGCGCGAAGTGGGCACCACGAACAAAACCCGTATCGACGATTACCGCACCGCCATCGGGCTGGATACCGCCGCGTTGATGCGCGTTCATACTTCCAATTACGTCGTCGCCGGGTTCTCAGAAGAAACAACGCTCGAAGAGCTGGTCGCGCTGGGCAAGCAGCGGAATCTGCCCGTGATTGACGACATCGGCTCCGGCGCGCTGATTGACTTTACGCCGTACGGCGCCCCTAAAGAACCCGTCGCCAAAGCCAGCATTCAGGCCGGCGCCGATCTAGTGCTGTTCAGCGGCGATAAGCTGCTAGGCGGCCCGCAGTGCGGCATCATCATCGGAAAGAAACACCTGGTCGATAAGATCACGCGGCATCCGCTGATGCGGGCGCTGCGAACCGGCAAGATGACCCTGGCCGCACTGGCCGCGACCCTGGAACTGTACCGCAAACCCGAACGTGCGAAGCTGCAGATCCCGCTCCTGGCGTTTCTGGAAACACCGCTGGAGAACTTGCAGAACCGTGCCGAACGGCTGGCGCCGCAGATTGCCGCCACGGCCGCGGTGGAATCGGCGGAGGTGATTGAAGAAGCCGCCTGCCTGGGTGGAGGCAGCGTTCCCACGCAGCACATCCCCACGCGGTGCATCGCAGTTTCGCCTTCAGAAAAATACAGCGTCGATGCACTCGCTGCCGCCCTTCGCAACGGCACACCCGCGGTGATCGGCCGCGTGCAGCAAGGCCGCCTGCTGCTCGATCTGAAGACCGTCTTCCCGCGGCACGATATCGAGCTGGTCAACGCCTTCATCGCACTGGGCGAAGCACAACCCACTGCACCGGCGGAACAGGCCGCGACAGATGACTCGCCGCAAAACAACGCGGACGTTTCTGGTGAGCAGCCAGCCGAAGATCAACGTCAGGCAGATGACGGTGATTCATCTAATAAAACAACGCCGGCGGAATAACCACCGACGTTGTATGCAGTTTCAGCAGTAGGCAGGCGAAACTCGCGGGTTCCGCTTGCTACTCTTTACTTAGCGGATTTCCATCGCACAGCTGAGGCCGCCTGCTGCGGGCACATAGCTGGCGCGGGTGTAGTCCATCACCATACGGTGGGCGCTGAACCGCCACGCCAGCGTACCGATGCTGTTCATCATACGGCTGATCCACTCCTGCGGCAGGCCGTCGTCATCGCGTTCGTAGTACATCGGGATGACGGTGTTTTCCAGCACGTCGAGCAGCGATTCTGCATCGCGTGCATCGGTGATTTCATCCGATACGTGCTGCGTGCCTTTGCCGATGGCGAAGCCATTCTCGCCGTTGTAAGCTTCCGCCCACCAGCCGTCGAGAATCGACATGTTCAGGCCACCGTTGAGAACAACTTTCTGACCGCTGGTGCCCGATGCTTCCAGTGGACGACGCGGGTTGTTCAACCACACATCAACACCCTGCACCATGTGGCGGCCGACGTTGATGTCGTAATCTTCAACAAAGACCACGCGGTTGTTGAACGCCGGGTTGTGCCGTGCGGTGGCGATCTCCTGAATGAACTTCTTACCGGGCACATCCTTCGGATGGGCTTTGCCGGAGAAGATCAACTGCACGGGCCGCGATGGATCGTTCAGCAGCTTGACGACGCGGTCAACATCCTGCATCAACAGTGTCGCACGCTTGTACGTGGCGAAACGGCGACCGAAGCCAATGGTGAGAATGTTGGGGTCCAGCACGTTGCGTGCTGCTTCGACTGCATCATCACTTTCGCCCCGGCGGCGGCACTGACGGCTGACGCGGCGGCGGACAAATGCCAGCAGCTGGTTCTTCAGGGCGTTGTGCGTTTCCCAGAGTTCGCCGGGATCGACGTTGTAGATGTTTTCCCAGGCTTCCGCTTCGCCCATCTGCTGAATCCAGCCGGCGGGGAAGTGCCGGTCGTACAGCTGCCGCATCTGATGCGCCAGCCAGCTGGTGACGTGGACGCCGTTGGTGATGTGACCGATGGGGATTTCTTCTTCAACACGCCATGGCCACAGGTGTGCCCACATACGGCGGCTGACATGACCATGCAGCGAGCTTACCGCGTTGGCACGGCGCGAAAGCTTTAGCCCCAGGACGGTCATGCAGAAGGTTTCGGCGTCGTTGTGCGGCTCTACACGACCCAGGCCCAGCAGCTGTTCGTACGAGATGCCAAGTGCATCGCGTAGCGGGCCGAGATGCTCTTCCACCAGGACGGCGTCAAAGCGGTCGTGACCGGCCGGAACGGGGGTGTGCGTAGTGAAGACGGTGTGCTGAGCGGTTTCACGCAGAGCATCGTCGAACGTCATCCCGTCGTCGTGCATCCGCTCGCGGATGACTTCCAGCGGACCGAAAGCGCTGTGGCCTTCGTTCAGGTGATAAACGCCAGGTGTGATGCCCAGGGCACGCAGGGCTTTAACACCGCCGACGCCCAGCACCAGCTCCTGCCGGATGCGTGTACGTTCGTCACCACCGTACAGGCGTGAGGTCAGATCGCGGTCCTGCTCGTTGTTGCCTTCCACATCGCAGTCGAGCAGATAAAGGTCGACACGGCCGACTTTCATCAGCCAGACCTTTGCCTTCAGGGTGCCATCGCGGGTGTCGATGCTGACGGTGATCGGCTTGCCATCGGGGCAGCAGGCAGGCTCCATCGGCAGGTTTTCGACCTTGGTGTCCTGGTATTCTTCCTGCTGATAGCCTTCATTGTCCAGATGCTGCTTGAAGTAGCCCTGGTCATAGAACAGGCCGATTGCCACCAGTGGCACACCAAGACCGCTGGCGCTTTTGATATGGTCGCCGGACAATACGCCCAGGCCGCCGGAGTAGATTGGCAGCGACTCGTGGATGCCAAATTCAGCGGAAAAATAAGCTACTGGCTTGCCGCCTAGAGTGCCTGCATTCTTGGCGCCCCAGGTCTGATTGGTGGTGACATACTCTTTCAGGCGGCGGTAGGCGTGGTTGATGCGGCTGTGCAGCACCATTTCGCCCGCACGCTGATTCAGTCTCTCGGGGGTGAATTCTTTGAGCAGCGCGATGGGATTGTGATCCAGCTGGCGCCAGCGGATGGGGTCGAGATCGCGGAACAGATTGATCACGTCCGGGTGCCACGTCCACCAGAGGTTTCCAGCCAGAGCCATGCACTTGTCGTAGATTGCCTGATCAGACATTTCGCTCGACATGGGAACACGTTCTTTGCTTTGCGAAAGAGTGTTGTTGCTCATTGAAGTCCCTTAATACTTGGGGAAATGGTTCTTCGGAATCCGGGTCATGATCCGGGAGGACCGCTCTGCTCCGTCCGCGAGCGTAAATATCTGATAATCGGGATATCTGAACCGGGGCATGACTGTAAAAAACTGGTGGCGTTATGGTGAGCGACCCGCCACGTTGCCGGATGGTTATTCGGATTATAGCCCCTTCGGGATATCACGACTAGGTGGATTTGCCGGTCTGTGAGGTTATCCACCATTATGCGGATTACTCACCCTCTTAATGGCGTTGAACCCGCCTTCAGTGCTAATTTCAGCCCGCATCCGCACCCGCGACCAGACGTGTCTGCCCGGAAAATAAAATCCCTCCACTTGTAGGTGCACGGATGTTCACTTCAGGAACGGAACCAATTCACAGGGAAAGTGGCGGCCAGGTAGAAGCATGCTCACAAACAACGCGGTTTTCGCCGTAATTCTGGAACCAACGGGGGAGGTAGCCCTGCCTGCCAGCAAAGAGGATCGTGCCCGCGCCTTCGCCCAGCAGTTCAACCAGCTGATGGAGCACACCGCCTGGTCTGCCCACGTTGTACCCGTGGTGTTCAAGATCGAAAGCCATGTAGAACGCGCCCGCCGGACGGCAACTCAGCCAGACAAACCGTGAACAAGCGCAAAGTCGCAGATAGCGGCGCACCGTTAAGGCAACTACAATGGCTGCGATGTCGCCCGTACACAATCCTGACTGCTCGCTTTGAAACAACGCAGGTCCAACGTCTATGAAACGCTTACTACTGGCAATCGTAGCTGCCGTGGTGCTGCTGCCCGCAGTGCAGACCCACGCAGCCGACGATGCGAAGCCGAATTTTCTGTTCATCTTTGCGGACGATCAGTGCTACGAAACGCTGGGCTCAGCCGGCAACACGGAGATTCAGACGCCGCAGCTTGACGCGTTGGCGAAGCAGTCGCTGGCGTTTACGCACGCCTACAACCAGGGCTCGTGGAGTGGCGCCGTGTGCGTGGCAAGCCGCACCATGTTGAATACCGGGCGGTTCATCTGGCACGCCAATGCGGTTTACAACAGCAGCGAGAAAGAAAGGCAGGCGGGCCGGTTCTGGTCCGAGTATCTGAAGAAGGCCGGGTACGAAACGTATTTCACCGGCAAATGGCACGTCCGCGCGAAAGCAGAAGCCGCCTTCGATCACACGGGCCACGTCCGCGGCGGGATGCCCCGGCAGACACCCGCGGGTTACAACCGCCCGGAGCAGGGCAAGCCCGATACGTGGAGCCCGTACGACCGAAGTTTCGGCGGCTTCTGGGAAGGCGGAAAGCACTGGAGCGAAGTGGTCGGCGACGAAGCCACTTCCTTCCTGAAGCAGGCAGCCGGCCGCGAAAAACCGTTCTTCATGTACATCGCCTTCAATGCGCCGCACGATCCACGGCAGTCGCCCAAAGAATATGTCGACCGCTACCCGCTCGATAAGATCTCGCTGCCAGAGAATTTCCTGACGGAGTATCCGTACAAAGACAACATCGGCTGCGGCAAGAATCTCCGCGACGAGAAACTGGCGCCGTTCCCACGTACGCCGTTCGCCGTCAAAACGCACCGGCAGGAATATTACGCCATCATCAGCCACATGGACACACAGATCGGCCGCATCCTGCAAGCGCTGCGTGACAGCGGCAAAGAGGATAACACCTACGTCTTCTTCACGGCCGATCACGGACTGGCCGTCGGACACCACGGGTTGATCGGCAAGCAGAATCTATACGATCACAGCGTCCGGGTGCCGTTCCTGGCCAAGGGACCAGGAGTGATTCCCGGTAAGACGACTGAGCCTATTTATCTGCAAGATGTCATGCCAACCACGCTGGAACTGGCCGGAGTGAAGAAGCCCGCCGAAGTGGAATTCAACAGCCTGACGCCCATGTTCGACGGCCAGGGCAAATCACCCTACGACGCCATCTACGGCGGCTATCTTTCGTTGCAGCGCAGCGTGCAGATGGACGGTTACAAACTGATTATGTATCCCACCATCAAAAAGTGGCGGCTGTACCACGTGGCCAAAGATCCCCAGGAAATGAAAGACCTGGCCGGCAGCGATGCATCGCTAAACACCGCGAAAAAACTCTTCGCCCGGTTCCTCAAACTACAAACCGAGATGGGCGACAAGTTACAGGTCAAAGAGCTTTACCCAGACCTGAAATCGTAACCTCCGTCTGCATGGATCACCTGTAAGCCGTAGGGCAGGCGCCCGCCTGCCGATGGTTAGGGTGGATTCCGTTTCGTCGTCAGGCAGGCGCCTGACCTACGATGTAAGCAACTGTGCTACACGCTGTGCTGCATCAGGCGGAAGGCTGTCTGGCGCCACGCATCAAGGTCGTCGTTGGCTTCCACTGGCGCCGGTTCTGCATCGCCGGGCAAGGCCAACAACGGCGCCGGGCTGTTGATGATGACGGTGGATACTTCTGCCACATCTGTGTCACAGCGGATTTCACTCCCGGCTGAGATCAGCACGGCATGGCACAGGCTGCGGCGGGCGCGCTGCTGGCACATCGCGGCGACGGCTTCTTCCGGCGCCTCGCTGACGGTGACCACGCCGTGATTGATCTGGTCCACCAGCAGCGTCTGCAGCAGTTCTGTTTCGTGTTCAAGCAGGTCCTCTGTGCCGTCGTTGATGACGACGAATTCAAACGCCAGTGCTTCGTCACTCAGCCACGCGGTCAGACGCTGCACCATGGTCACCAGCATGCCGGTCAGCACGATCACGCGCTGGTATGGTAGCGTGGCGTCTTTGAACCGGCCGCTTTGCAAGTCCGGGTGCAGGGCGAAGATAAACGTCTGCCGCCGGCGGAAGAATTTGTTTTCGTCACGCGAGTAATACAGCAGTTCGTCGCGAAGAAACTTCACATCAAACAGGTCGGGACGGTCGCCATCGTCGGACTCCATAAACGCCAGTTGCGAATGCAGCAGACTCTCGATAGTGCCGCGGTTGGATATCGAAGTGAAGCCGCCAATCGGATACGTGTCTTCATCCAGCATGTGCGTGGCAACCTGCTGCCGCCGCACGACGGGCCGCACGCGGTGCGTGGGTAATTCTTCTTTCAGCAGATCAACGACCCGCAGCACCTGCCGTTGAGCCAACCGCTGGCTGTACTCCACCAGCGCGCCGCCGTGCATCAGGTCAAACACGTCGCCGCTGGTCAGCAGTTCTCCGGTGTTCCGCACGGCCAGTGTTAGCTGCTGATACGCGTCGACGATGATAGGCATCAGCCCGTCTAATTCGATCGAGTCCCAGGCCTCGGCCAGCAGCTGGTCTGACTTGCGCTGATGATCGCTCAGCATCGCTTTGACCACCGAGGGACTAATCACGGCGCCGTCGATACCGCATTGCTGCCGGATGGCGTTAATCAGATAAGCGACGCACCGGGTCTGTTCTTCGCCGTTGTACCGTTGTAACGCTTCCTGGGCGAGCGCGAAAGGTTTGTCCAGCGAAAGCTTGCCCAGCACATAGTCTTCGTACCGCAGCGCTAGCGACGCTTCAAATCCCGGCACTTCCCGCAACTTCTGCGACAGCCCGCCATACGGCGTCAGGGCCACATAACCCAGGTCGGCGACAAGCCCCAGCGGCGGCAGCGGATGACCTTGCGAGAGAATCTCGTAAGCCCATTGCAGCGATTGCTGCACCCACTTGGTGTGTGGCGCCACGGCGCGGGGCAGCCATAGACCTTGCAGCACGTAGGTGCGGGCTTGTTGCGGATCGCGGATTTCAAAATCAGCCATGGCCGGCTCTGGTCGGGTTCTTTACAAGCCCAGTTCAACCAGCAGCTTACCATCTTTTACCGCGACAGATTTCAGCAGCAGCCGGGCGGCTTGCATGGTGGTGTCGTCGCCTTCGAGTTTATAAACCGCCGTGCGATCAAAGTAGCGTTTCAGTGCGGCGCCGACCGCATCGCGGACGGGCGACTTGCGGGGGCCGGGCAGCATCTTCATCTGCAAGTCGGTAATTTCAAAATTCCGGTAGAAGAATTCCGCCGTTTCACGATCGTACTGAAGATCGCCATACACGGTCAGGAATCCTTCGGGCGGCTGATCAGCAAGCGGGGGCGGACCCGGCAACGGACGGCGCCGCGCAGGTTCTGTTTCAAGCACAGCCACCTTTAGACGCAGCCCCATCTGCGAAGCTCCGGCCTCCATCAGTACTTCCGGCTCGGACAGTTCCACTTCCAGAGGAAGCGTCTCGCCGGGCGTGCCGTACCGCAACGGGAACGATCCTTCAAGCGATGACTGCACCGTATCGCGCGGGATTTCAATCGTGTGCGAAACGCCGTTGCAACCGGCCAGGCAGATCAGAACGCAGGCGGATAGTGCAAAGAAGATTGCCGCTTTCATACTCAAGCACCATCGCGTATTGAGGAAGTTACTCACAAGCGGCGGCAATGGCCGCGATGATACTCTCTGGCGAAGCCATCCGCCCGGCGCCCTGATCACGGCAGGAGAGCCATCCGGATTCGGGCTGGATCATCTGCACTCCATCATCCTGCACCTGCTGCACATTCCGCCGCGTGGCAGGGTGCTCCCACATCTGCGAATTCATCGCGGGCGCGACCAGCACCTGCCGCTCGAATGCCAGGTACAAGGTTGAAAGCAGGTCGTCCGCCTGGCCGTGCGCCATCTTCGCTAGAAAATCAGCGGTGGCCGGAGCGATGCAAAGCAGTTCCGCCTGTTTCGCTAATTCAATGTGGGCGCCCAGCGGGTGCCGCTGCGAGTCGAAGACCTGGGTTGCTACGGGCCGACCACTTAAAGCGGCAAAGGTGGCGGCGCCGACAAACTGGGTTGCCGCCTGGGTCATCACCACCGAGACACCGGCGCCGGCCTGCGCCAGTTTGCTGACAACGGCTGCCACCTTAAACGCAGCAACGCCGCCAGTTACACCAATAAGTAACTCGCGGCCTTGCAGATGGCTGATTGAATTTGCGCCGGACATCGGACCTTAGAGGTCGCTGACGTCGGTGCTAAGATCCGGGCCGAAGTCGAAGCCGGCCGGTTCGGTGGTGGCAATTTCGCCCCCGGAAGCCAGGTAGATCTTATCCTGCAGAATCTCTTGCAGAACGATCGACATCTTATCGCCATTGGCAGTCGCCGACACAAGCGGCGTGCTACCAGCGTTGAGCTGCACCAGTCGCTTCTGAATAAGTGTCGAGAGCTTGAAGCGGCCGCCAACCTTGTTGACGATACTTTCTTCTTTAAGTTCTTCCATCATGGCAATGGTCTCCCCAAGCTTGGCTGGGCAGCCTGGAACGGCCGCCCGGAATGGTACGCCTACCGGCGGGATCAGTCGCCCACGTATGGCAACAGAGCCATGAAGCGGGCGCGCTTGATCGCTTCGGTCACGGCGTGCTGGCTGACTGCGGAACAGCCCGTCTTACGACGGCCCACGATGCGACCGTGGCGGTTAACCAGCTTGCTCAGCAGGTCAATGTCTTTGTAATCGACGTACATGGGGCGTGGACGCACGCCATCGACGTAGATCGGATCCTTCTTGGCGCCGCGTGTCTTCGTTTTTGCCCGCTTCTTGGCGCGTGCGCTGCGACCGCCAGGACGTTTCTTAGGGGGTGCCATATTTCTTCCCGAATTCACAAGGGGCTTAGTGTATAGAGGCCCCGTACAACCGTAAAACTACGACCGGCAAAATACCGAACGTGAAATTCTACCCAAATGCAAATGGAACGCAAGCCGCAGTTACGATGCGACGCGCGGCGGCGGTTGCTGCTGAACCACCTGCGACAGAATCTCCACTGCTTTGTGCAGTTGATCCACCTCAATAAACTCATCCGGCGTGTGCGCCTGGGCGATGCTGCCGGGGCCGAACACCACTGAGGGCGCCGTCGCGGTGTAGGCGGCAGCGTCGGTGCCGAAGGGCACGGCGATAATCTGCGTGGCGGCGCCGCACTGCTGACCTGCTTGCACCAGATGTTCCGCCAACGCACGATTCTGATCGTCTGGCAGCCCGGTTCCGATAATATAGGGGGGATGGTGCTGAAGGCGCAGGTTATGGCAACTGGGTTCCCCGGTCATCAACTGTTCGACAAACGCAATCACTTCGTCGCGGGCGGCGTAAGCATCTTCGCCCGGAAGCAACCGGCGGTCGATTTCAATCGTGCAGGTGTCTGGCACCGTGTTAACGCTCATTCCGCCCTGAATCACGCCCACGTTCAGCGTCGGGCCGCCATGCAACGGGTGGCTGCGTAACGAGCCTGCCACTGCGGCATATTGCTCCAGGGCCCAGACAACCCTTGCCATGTCGTAAATGGCGTTGTGGCCTTGACTTGGGTCAGAACTATGGGCCGCCACGCCGCTTGATTCCGCACGCCATCGCACAACACCTTTATGGCTGCCCACCACATTCAGATCCGTGGGCTCAGCAACGATGGCTGCATCCGGCGGCGCCGGTAGTAGCTCGCACTCACCACTGGACCAGCGTTGCGCCAGCGCCTTGGCCCCGGAAAAGCCGTGTTCTTCATTCACTGTACACGCCATGATCAGGGTGGGGCTGTTATCTGCGGGCGACGTGCTGCGGCGTTTCACTTCGGCGGCAAAAGCGGTGAGCATCGTGGCCAGACCGCCTTTCACATCGCAGGCGCCTCTGCCATATAGTTTCCCGTCTTTGATTTCCGGCTGGAACGGTTCGATGGTCATGCCATCGACGGGAACGGTGTCTTGATGAGCTTCCAGAAGAAGCGTCGAACAAGAACCGGGCAGCACTGCGTAGATATTTTCACGAAGGGGAGCCACCGCCTGCCGCTTCCAGGCGACGCCCAATTTTTCAAAAAACTGTTGCAGATAGCTGGTTATTTCGCTTTCGTACTTAGCATCAGGAACTTCCTTGCCCATCGGATTGACGCTGGGAATACGGATCAGGTCGCTTAGCAGCTCAACCACATCAAGCTGGGACAACTCGCTGGGCATGAAAGATCTCCGGTAGGGTTGACCGCAATCGGGACTTTTTTAAGATACGAAACTTATATCTGAAACGTAGATATTACTCAGGTTGCCTATCTGCAATTCTTTATGTAGAAATGTGCCGATAAAGCGACCTACACAATAAACTGTCGCCTGGGAGGCAACTCCTGGGCGCGACCCTCCGCGGGTTCCTGCCCCACCTGCGGAGGGGTTTTTTATGCGCGGATGTGACTGTGAATGGGCCAAAACGCCTGATCTGGAAGGTATACTGCAAAGGTTGAATCTTCTGGGAGGCATCTAATGGCAAAACTCTTTGACGGCGTATTTTCTGCACACGAATCGAATCAGCCCTTCACGCATGCCGAAGGCTTCGCCGGCGTACTGGTGGCGGTCATCGCCAGCGATGGCCACATCGCACAGTCGGAACTCGACGGACTGTTCACCATCTTGCGCCGGATGAAGCTGTACGGCCAGTGGCATACGCCCGAATTCGACGCCATGATGAGCAAACTGACCGGAATTCTGCAACGCGAAGGCGTAGATGCCCTGCTGAAACAATCCTCAGCCGCCTTGCCGATTGAACTTAGCGAAACAGTCTTCTGCTGCGCGGCGGATTTGGTGCTGGCCGATGGCGTCGTAGATCCGGCCGAAAAAGAAATGCTAACGCAGTTGATGAAAATCCTGGGCATTAGCGGCGACAAGGGACTGACCGTTGTTGAGGTGATGGTGATGAAAAACCGCGGCTAAGTCCGGTAGAATGTACACAGGCTACATTCAAACGCGATCATTCGCGGATCATCTACATCACGAAAGAAATACACCATGAAGGTTGAACTTACCTGGCTGGGGCACGGAAGCTGGTTGATTGCGTCGGGCGGTCACCGCATTGTGCTGGACCCGTTTCTCACCAGCTCACCCGTGGCGCCGGTCAAGCCAGAGGAGATCGACGTCAGCCACATTCTGGTTTCGCATGGCCACTTCGATCATGTGGAAGATGTCGCAGCCATCGCCAGCCGCACCGGCGCCGAGGTGATCGCCGTCTACGAGGTGGCTGAATGGTTCGGCAAAAATCACAGTCTGAAACACGTCACGGGTATGAACACCGGCGGCAGCCTGCAGACACCCTTCGGCCGCGTAAAGATGACACCGGCCATGCATTCGTCATCGCTACCCGATGGCACATACGGCGGGCAGCCAGTTGGTTTCCTGCTGACCATCTCTGGCAAGAACATCTACTTCGCCTGCGATACGGCTTTGTTCAGTGACATGCAACTGATCGGCAACGAAGGCGTGCACCTGGCCGTGTTGCCAATCGGCGATCTCTTCACCATGGGCGTCGAAGACTCCATCCACGCCATCCGGCTCATCAAGCCCCACCTGGCCGCCCCCGCCCACTACAACACCTGGCCGCCCATCGAGCAGGACGCAGCCGCCTGGGCCGCCAAAGTCAAAGAAGAAACCGGCGTCCACACCGCCACCCCGCAGCCGGGCGAAGTAATCACGCTGGAGTAGGTTGCCTACCTTCCCGGCACATCTTCGTAAACCGCGTAGCGGATAGTTTGCAGCAGACCGGCAATGCGTACATGGAAATACTCTATCGTCCGGATCGCTAAAAAGCACCGTCCGTTCAACGTCAATTCGCGGATATCACTTCCCCTGGAATCTGACCAGGCGTCTCCTGAGATATTCCCCGACACGAGCATATGAAGGTCTTCCGCGTACGCGTCCGGATGGTGGCTGGGAGCAAAATCGTCGATTGCATAAAGACGCGTTGTTTCAAGTGAATCTGCTTTCTGGTGTGTGGTGATTTTCATGACGTCATCATCGATGACAAATCTTAACGCCATCTCTGTGAGAATCAGTTCCAGCGCGTTTCGCAATGTGACGCCAGACAGCGAGCAAGTGACAGGAGTCTGCGGGTCGACGCCGCGTCGCTGCAGCGCGGAGCGATCCAGCAGGACTTTTATGCCGGTCGCCTTCGACACATCTCCAGCCACATCGGACAAAGGCGTTACAAAAAAATCCACTGCAACAGATGCGGCGAGTGCTGCTTCAATCTTAGCCTTTGCAGAAGAAGTATTTCTTAGCGCAACGCCTTTGCTGATCACGGCGTAAGGTTCCGGCTTAAGGGATACCTTTTTTCCAAGCAACTGCACGAGCGGTTTCCGCCTGCGATTGATGCTCTCTTCACCCGCCGCCACCTGTTGGATCGCTATTTGCGGACGGGCAACGGCAGCGTCTGCCGAAGGCGCTGATTCTGGCGGATGCTTTTGCGAGTTCTCCAGTGCGGGTGCTGGTTGCGTTTTCTTGTTTACAGGCGGTGGTAGACAGATGTTGCGAAGTGTTTCCAGCAGTTCTGCGATCCCAGGGTGCACCGTAGGGTCTTGCGTCACCACCAGCAGGCATTTGTCGCGGATAAAGATGTGGCTCATCGCACCGGGGCCGCCCACGTCATCCCACGATTCTGGAGAGACAGTCGTTGTCAGCAGCTCAATGATCTTCTCCACCTTTGCCTGCTGTTGTGCGAACTCTTTCCTGGTAGAACCTTCCGCTGCTTCTGCCTTACCGGGTCGTATTAGGTCTTCGACCCGGTAGACTCTGGTAAACAAAGCGCATTCACACTCTTCCGGCGTTGTGATCTGCAGCACTTCGTCGCGGATTAAGTACGTAAGCTCCAAGTCTTTTAGGATGACTCGCAGCGCCGACTTGAGCGACACGTCTTTTAGTGAGACGGTTAAGAGCGTCTCGCTGCCAATCCCAACACCATCCAGCGCTGGCTGATCAAGGATGAAATTGATGCCCGTTGCCTGCCGCACTGCCGTAGTGAATTTGATTAAAGGCGCATTAACGAGTTCAACGTCGATATGCTGTTTAAGTGCCTGCCGGATTTTACGCCCGGAAGGCGATTCAAGGAATGTTGGCAGTCCCTGACTGATCGCGTGGTGAGGACGTTCCGCTTTTTCAACACGGTCTGACGTCGCCAACACCTGCACCTTCAACACCGGCTTCTTTGCAGGTGTTTCGCAGGGGTGCTCCGCAGTTTCCTTTTTGGGTGCAACTACGGGCTCGGCAAACGGATCAAAGCCGTGGAAGGGATCGTCCTGCGCCAGCAGCGAAGAAGCGGCAAGCAGCGTGGTGGTGAAGGCTGTAACGCAAAGAGAATGGCGCAGCATGGCACGGTTCCTTCAATCCTCTTGAGAATGCCGCTGGCCTCCTAAAATTTACATCAGACTGTTCGGGCATTCAAACTGTTGACTTTAGATCACGCTTTCCCACCGGCATCAGCAGCGACATGGTTGTTGCCACGATCAGATTGATGTAAAGGCCCCAGACGCCGGCGTGGACGCCTAGGGGCATGTTGAAGGGTTTGGGGAGGAAGGCGATGGTGACGGCGACGGCGACGCCTGCCAGTAGGCCGGCGAAGACGGGTTTGGCGGACAGACGCTGCCAGAGGTTGCCGAGGATGAAGGCAGGGGCGAGTTGCACGAGGAGTTCGAACTTGAGTTTGAGGAGCGCCACCAGCGAGACGTCGCGCATGGCGATGGCCGCGCCTGCCATCATGCCGATCACCGCCCAGGAACACAGTTTGCCAACCCGCGTCAGTTGCTTCTGCGTGGCAGCCCGGTTGATCAGTCCGCCGTAGATGTCTTTGGTGAACATTGATGAAATGCACAGTAGCACCGAATCCGCCGTCGACATCAGCGCCGCCAGCACGCCGCTGAACAGCACCACCACCAGCCAGCGGTTGAACAGGCTGGCAGGTTCGCCCGGCTGACCTTCCAGTATCTTGCGGCAGACGACTGTCAGAATCTTGTCACCGGCCGCCCTCTTTGAAAGCGGCTTTTTCGTCGTAGCCGCGTTCACCGGTGCGCCGTCTGCGGGGCTCTCGCTGGCGGTGGCTTTCGTTGCACCGGCGTCGGATGCGTCGATAGCTGCTTCGGTTTTCTGCACTTCGCTAATCACTTCGTCGATGGGGATCGCAGCGGCGGCCATGATGCCGAACACAACGGCGATCAGCGTGGTGGTCAGCGGCATGAAGACCATCAACGCCATGCTTCTTCTTAGCGAGGTCGTGCTCCGCGCCGCATAGATGCGCTGGATGGCCTGCGGATAAAGACAACCGCCCAGGCCAACAATCAGAATCCAGCTCAGCCAGGTTAACGAACCGGCCACATCTGGCGGGTTGATCTTCTCGGGCTGCTCCGTCATCAGCTTCGTCGTGGCATCCTGCAAGGTGCCAAACCGCTGAAACACCAGCACCACCAGCACGGCGAATCCGGTCATCAGCACACAGCCCTGGATCACATCCGTCCACGCCACCGCGCGGAATCCGCCAAGCGTTTCATAAACAATGATGATCAACGTCAGCGAAATCACGCCCACCACATACGCCGTGTAGGCGTGCGAGGGAACGAAGCCCTCGAGGGCGGCGCCCATCGCTTTCAACTGTGCCAGCAGGTAGTTGGCAATGGCGATCATCATGAGCAGGCTGGCCACAATGGTCAGCGGCCGCCAGCCAAACCGATGATGCACAAAGTCAGCAGGCGTAATGAATGTATGCTGCTTCGCCAGCCGGTGCAGACGCGGCGCAAACAGCAGGCACAGCACCACAATGGCCGTCATAAAGTGCACGCTAACCAGCCATTTGTAGCCGTCGCTGCTATAAGTGCGGCCGGTAAAACCGAACAAGGTGTTGCCGCTGTACTGCGTGGAATAAAGCGTCATCAACAGCACGAAGAAACCGATACCCGGCCCTGCCAGGTAGAAGTCCTTCAGCGTATTCTCTTTCCGCGCCATCATGCCCAAGGCGCCAATCGCCAGGAGCGACAGGAGATACAACACCATGAACGCCAGTTCGACGGGCGTGAACGGAATGGCGGTCATACATCGTCCTTTCCGTCAGCTTGCTCCTGCAATTCACCTGGCCAGCGCTGCATCAGCAAGACCGCCGTGTAGACAGAAACGCCAAGCGAAGCCAGCACACTGACCAGCGCCCATAGCGGCATTCCCAGCACGTTAAGCAGCGACAGTTCTTCAGGAAGAAACTGCCAGTACCACGGCGTTCCGATCTCCAACAAGTAAATGTAGGGCAGCCACAGCAACCAGTTGTGGAAAGGTTCTCTCGGATTCAAAGCGGCGCGTCCTGTGGTAAGCAACAAAAAACGGAGCCCACAGGGTACAACAACTGCAAGCGACGTGCACCAAAGTATGCATCGCGATGTTGAAAGACGTTACGCCGCCCGCGACGTCAACTGCGTCTTCTCGTCTTCGACAGCGCCTGCCCGCGGTTCATGTTTTTCAATGCGGTTGAACAACCGCCCCAGCAGCACCGGGTCCAGACAGATCGCTGCGAACAGACATCCGGCGGCGCCGCCCGCAAAGATATCGCTGAGATAATGAGCGCCGCTTGCCACGCGCTGCAGCGCGGCCAGACATGCGAAGAAGGCAAACAGCCAGCGGCCACGCGGATACAACGCCGCCAGTCCCACTGCCAGACCGGCAGCCAGCGTGGCATGCCCGGACGGAAAGCTCTGCAGGTTGCGGTCCATTGCCGTGGCGGAATCCGTCACCCACGGCAGCAGCCCGGTAAAGGTGGCAGTGACAGAGTCTGGCACCGCGATCTTTCCGTCCACCATGGGGCGGGTGCGGCCGATGTTGACCTTCACCAGATTGACCAGCAGCCCGACACCCAGCGAACAAGCGAACAGCCGCGGCAGACGCCAACGCTGACACCCGTCTAAGGTGGCCACCACCATGCAGATGCAGATCGCCCCGGCGCCGTGTGCAAAGACTTCCGCCAGGTCAAAGATCCGCCGCAGATCGCCCGGAATGTTCCGTTTATCAGCCAATGCAAAACGGGCAACCTGCACATCCACCAGCAGCGCACAGCCTGCTGCCACTGCCAGCAGTAAGGCCGCAGCGTAAACGCCCCAGGGGCGGCTGTTTGTAAAGTCCGGCGGTTGCAGCGTGTGCATTGTATGTCCTGGCAGTTGCGTTTCGTCGACCGGCGTTCCTTCTCCAAAAACTCGCCGGTCGCGTCAAGAGCAACGCCGCATTAAGGCAACGCGTGCCCCAGCAGGCTGACTGCCGTTCTGCCGCCGAAACACACATCCACGTCGGAACCGGCCGTCCGCGGACGTTGCTGATACACGCCGGCATATTGATAGCCGTCGTCGTTCTTCTGAAAGGCGACTTTCAACGGCAGGCGTTCCGGTGTGCACTCCACCAGTTCCAGACTGGCTTGCAGCGCGGCTTCATCCGGCTCGCCTGCCGGGTCGGGGAAATTGACGTTCCAGTACTGCCCGGCAACCGGCTTACGCTGCAATAACTGGGTCAGCGTGTGGCGGGTGCGACCGGCGATAACGCCCTGCCAGTCCGGCGGCGTGCGATGCTGGCGGTACTGCGAAAGGGCAATCGCCGGAAGTCCGAAGAACGCCGCTTCACGCGTGGCGGCAACCGTCCCGGACATATAAATATCCACCCCCAGATTCCCGCCCTGATTGACACCCGACAGCACCCAGTCAACCTCGCCGGTCAACTCCGTTAACGCCACACGCACGCAATCGGCAGGCGATCCATGCACGCGGAAGCGGTCTTTCCCGGCAACTTCAACTTGAATCGGCTCCGCTGTTGTCGCTAAGTGCCCGCACCCGGAATACTGCCTATCCGGCGCCGCCACGACGACTTCGCCAAACTCGGCCGCCACTTCTGAAAGCACCGCAATCCCCGGCGCGTCGATTCCATCATCATTGGTTAACAAAAGCCGCATGCTGACTAACTTTCTAGAAGACGTTTCGCCGGAAGAATGACGGTAGTATTGCCGTAAAGCAGCGGGGGGCAATACCAGACGGCCGGCTAGGACGCTCCGTACCACAGTTTCTTCGGCCGATGGAAATAAAACGGAAGATCCGCCAGTTTCTCTTAGAAAATCCGTGACACCTAACCCGGCGCCGGCAAAAGGACTATTAGAAATGCCCCAATGATGGAATCCGTAGAACACGTTGATGAGTCTGAAACTATCCGCGAAACGCTTGGCGGCTCGCCAAGGGCGTTCGGCGCCATCGTGCGCCGGTATCAGGCGGATGTGCGGATGGCCGTCTCGAGATGGATTCACTGCCCGGCGACGGCCGACGACCTGGCTCAGGAGGTCTTTGTCGCGGCTTATGAAAACCTGAACCGCTTTGACTTAAGCGGTTCGCTACGGTCCTGGTTGATGGGGATCGCCCGGAACAAAGTAAAACTTCACCTGCGAACCGCAGCACGCCGCCGCAAGCACGAACAGAACCTGCTGCACCTTCAAATCCAGCAATGGAAGGCTCAGGAACTTGAGAAGGGATCGTCCCTTGAGGCTGGCGAACTGGGGTCGCTTGCGGCATGTATCGAGAAACTTCCGCCGGAAAGCGGGCAGCTTATTAAGGCGCATTACTTTGACGGAAAGACGCTCGAGTCCATCGCACGCGAATCGGACCGCAGCGGCGGTTCCCTGAGAATGGTGCTGCTGCGTATCCGTAAGGTTCTGGCAAAGTGCATTCAAGGTCAGCAGCAATAGCGAGGTGCTCCAGGCATGAGCAGGAAATCGATGAAAGAGCTGCAATCGCGATACATCGCTGGCGAGCCGGTTTCAGAGGACGAGCAGCGTTCTCTCCTTCAATGGCTCGAAGAGAATCCCGCACAGCGCGACGAATTGTTGACGGACGCGGCAATTAACGGCCAGCTCCGCTGCATGGCGCGCCTAAACGACAAAGATCTGTCAGAAGCATTCGTCCAGCAGACAGTCGAGCGAGCTGTTGCTTTGAAACAGAAAAAGCCCCAGCGGAAATTACCACCGCCTCGCAGAAAACAGAGCCAACGATCGTTGCCGCGTTTTGTGTTGCCTGCCGGGCTCTGCACCGCCGTCGTCATTCTGGTGGCGACGGGGCTTGTCTGGTACGCCACGGCAGTTTATTCCCGGAATGAATTCGGATTCGCCCGCATTGTCGATACCGAGGCGTTGAAGTGGGAGGTGATGGACGCGAAGAGCCGTCGTCTGAATATCACTTCCGGCGCGGGGGAAGTTCGCTTTGAGAATGGCGTTATTGCACAACTGGCCGCGCCGGGGGTGATTGAGTTGAAAGCTCCCGGCAGGATGTTTGTGCAACGCGGCTCTGTCCGGGTCGATGTTCCACCTGCGGCGACTGGGTTTACCGTGGAAACTCCGCTCGCCCGCATTGTTGACCTGGGAACCAGCTTTGATGTGGATGTTGCAGCCGCGGGGCGGACAGAGACAACAGTGCGGTCGGGGACGGTCACGCTGGAAACGCACGCGATGCGGCCGGCACAGCGGCAACCTATCAAGCTGACATCCGCCGGCCTACAACGGGCGTCCGTCGAGCTTTCTGCCCTAACCGCCGAGGTGCGGTCCATCGCGGTAACCGCCAGCGGCCGGGGTGGGCGGTTCTATGGCATGATCGACGCCGGCGGACACAGCAAGGCGTTTGCAACCCGGCAGAAATATGACGATTTTCTTCGTCGCCTGCGTACCGCGGTGGAGAAGCATCCAGCCCCGTTCAGCGAGCAATGGAAAACAGCGGCGCAGGTTTCCGCAGACAAGACGGACAACAAACCGGAAAGCGGGGGTGAACCTGAGATTCCGCGTGAGGCGCCCCCTAACAGAGCTCAGCAGATGTTGATTGAACAGCTGCGGTCCATGCGGGAATTCCACCGGGACAACCCGCAGATGCAAGACCTACTGGACAGGATGATACGCCAAGCGGAGGAAACCCCTAAATAAACGCCGGGCTTATTCGCGTGACGATTCCGCCGCAGCGGCAAACCTCTATTGAAACAAGTCGATCCCGGCTTAACGGACCAGTTCCACGACTTATTCGAGGAATCAAGAATGAAAATGTACGCTGCCTGTCTCGCCATGCTTATCGCCGCAGCCTGCTGCGTCTGTCTGCCGGATTCGATTTCCGCGCAAGGTTTCCCGGGCGGAGGCTTCCCCGGCGGATTCCCGGGTTTCCCTGGACAAGGATTCCCAGGCAAAGGCGCCTCCGGGAAAAGTTTCTCGCGGTCATCTGGTTCAACAAGCGGCACGGGCAGCCGTAGTGTTTCTTTTACGGAGAACGGCAAGCGGGTCTCGATTGTTGAAAATGGCTCAGGCATTACCGTCACCATCGACGGAAAGAAAGTTCACGCCAAGGATGCCGCCCAACTAAAGGAGCAGTATCCCGAAGCGTACCGTCTGTACAAAGATCGCATCGGCGCCGCCAGCTTCGGCGGCACGGCGCGCGGTTCTGCAGGCGGCTCGGCGGGTGGTTCCGCAAGCGGTTCCTCGGGCGGCACGACTCGTGGTGGCGCCCCCCGCATGGGAGATGCAAGCCATTTCGAATCAAACTCTTCGGATAGAAGCCGTAGCGTTACGGTGATGGACAACGGCAAGAAAGTTTCCATCCACGAGAACAAGGCGGGCGGCATCACCGTTTCTGTCAACGGAAAACGTGTGCGGGCGAAAAACGCTGCCGATCTGCACAGAAGGTCGCCAGAAGCGTTCCGGCTGTACGAAAAACACTTAGCAAAGCCAGAACGCCGCCACGACACGCCCGATGCAAAATCACTGCTTCGCGACAAACTGTTCGAGATGCACAAAGAAAACGCAGACAACCCTCAGATAAGAAACCTTATCGAGAGGATGCTGGAAAGCGTGGACAAATAACGTCCAACGAAGCCGAAAAGTCTCAAGCAGTTGCCCGTAGCTGCTGCGCCATCCCGGTGACGTATTCCTTGCGCACCTGGCTGAGGCGGTCTCCGTCGCAGACGGCGCCGCGGACGGCGATGTAGTCTGGTTGAAGTTGCAGCAGGCTGGTAGGCACTGCTCGCGGCAGTGAACCTGCGATGGCAACGGCGATGCCGGCCTGCCGGGCGTTCGCCACCCAGGTTTGCAGGTCGTCGATCGTCAGGTGGGTTAATAGACTTCCTGCTTGCTTATCGAATGTGTCGAGCAGTGCGAAGCGGATGTTTTCGCGGGTGGCGGCGTTTATTACTTCCAGAGGCGATGGCGAATCTGCAGTATTGAAATCGGCGTAAGCGGCCAGTGCGGGCTGCGCGTGCGGCGGCAACTTCCTGGACCAGGATGCAACCTGCTGCCGCCAGTCCGCCTTGGCGCCACACCCTGCCAGCCCGGCTTTGACGATCACTGGGTTGCGGCCGGCGAATATGTCGCAGATGGAGTGCAGGCTCTGCAAGGCTTCTTCACCTGCTTGCAGCAGTTCGCCGGTGGCGAGGCTAAGGGTGCACTGCGGCGCTGCTGCCACCCGTTCTGCGACTTCTCTCCAGACCGCGGGACTAGCGGCGCCGAGCGGGCCGTTGGCGGGTTCTTTCACGTCAATCACATCGGCGCCGCCGGCGATGGCGTCGCGCGCCTCAGCCGCAGAGCGGACGCTGACCAGCAGCTTCGTCATGCGATGGGCTCCGCCTTGGCCTTCAGCGCACGATGGCAAGCAAGCAGTTTGTGATTTAGTTCGGTCACAACGCCCGCATCTACGGGCTCTGTCCAGGCGCCTAGCAGGGTGATGTAACCGTCGCACCAGCGGGCAATGCGGGGCGACACGTCGCGTTTCTTCCAGTCTTCCGCCCGTTCGGCCAGCCGCACCACGACGGTCGTGGTTTCGCTTCCGCCCGGCACACCGCTCTTGCCTTGTCCGAGGAAGAAAACTTCGACGATATCCAGGGGAATGACAAACGGCTGCGACGCACCAAGATTCAACATCAGATGTTCGCCATCGCACGCCATCCGTGCTTTGCGGGCATGCAGGGCACAGGCGCCGGCCAGCAACGCCCCCGCCAGAATCAGCACGGCGCCGGCTACGATCAAGGCAATCGCCAGCACTCCTGCTCCGCCGGTCAACATCCAGGCGCCGGCACCAAGGATCCCTATCCCGGCGACTGCAATCACGCCGCCTGCCGTACAACCGGCGTAGAGAATTCGCACATTCGGACGCAGCCAGACTTCCATACTGATGACAATTATCCCGTCGAAAAAAGTTGCTCAACCGCTTCGTAAGGCTGATCGCCTTTATTCTAACGCAGCACACGGCCTAAGAGGCTGGAAACTACGAGAGCCTAAAAGTTAACGACTGAATTGCAAAGGGGGAGCAATGAAGGCGTTTCATGAAGGCGCCGCCCAGCTACCGGGTGTGCGAGATCGCCCGCTTGATGTTTCACACGTGTGCGGATTCGCCCGCTCGCACACCGGGCACATGCGCAAATCGCGGCGGTGCACGCATTCTCCCCTGGAATCCGCCGGATGATGCGACTGGCATGTTGTTTGCAAAGTCAGACGGCAGGACAACCCTTACCACTTATCAAAGGGATACGCATCATGGGACTTTACGAGAACATGCTGAAAGAGCCTGTCAGCCGGCTCAATCTACGCGACGCAATTACCGGCCCGCCGGAACTGAGTATCCGGGACGCGGTGCAGAGGATGCGCGCCGGCCGGTTGGGCTGCATCTTCGCCGTTGATGCAGAGCAGCGCCCGGTGGGAATGTTCACCGAAGCGATCCTCCGTAACATGCTGGCCACGGCTCCGGCGGGCATCGATGACTCGCTGGCCGATCACATGACCCGGCAATTTCCCAGAGCGGAAACGGGCGAACCCATTCTGACGGTCATGGAAGGGATGCAGGCTGAGAACCACCGTTTTGTATGTGTGGTGGACGATGATGGACGCGTCGCCGGTCTGACAGGTCAGAAAGGTTTGATGGAGTACATCGCTGACCACTTCCCGGAAGCCGTCCTGACACAATGCCCCGGCGCCACCCCACTACCCGAGCGAGAAGGAGCCTGACCATGGCGGATACAACGAAAACAACCGCGGACGAATTCCAGGACCCTCTGGAAAACTACGAACCAAAAACCTTCAGCGACGGCCTCGAGCGGACGCTCTGTGAAGAAACGGTCGCGGCCATTCACTCGCAACCCTTCAAGACCATTGCCGATGACACGCCGGTTGAAGAAGCCCTGCAAACGCTGACAGGGATCGACATCGCCAGCGTGCTGGTGGTCAACCAGAACCGGCTGGCTGGCATCTTCACCGACCGCGACGTGCTCGACAACGCAGCACTCAATTACGAGGAGGTCAAAGATCTGCCCGTCAAAGAGATCATGACAAAGAACCCCGTCTTTGTCCGCGATCAGGATTCGCCGGCCGCAGCGCTGTGCGTGATGGCGGCGGCCGGTTACAGGCATGTGCCCGTGCTGAACAGCCAGGATGAAATCGTGGGCATCATTAGCCCGCAACGCATCTGCGAGTTCTTAGCGGACCACCTGGAAAGCTGAGGCGTGCCTACTCCGGCAGCATCGCGTTGATCTTGTCGTTCAGCTCTGCAGCCTTTTGCTCCGCTTGTTCGAGCGGCAGTCCTTTGCCCACACCAGGACGCTTATGTCCGATGTGCGAAAGCCAGGCGTCGTGCAGCATCGCAGTGCGGCGTTTGACGGTGTTCAGCAGCGGGGCGGGCGCGTCGAGATCCTTCAAGCCCCAGGCCTTCACCACCGTCTGACCGATCAGGCGGTGGCCTGCCGCATTGGGATGAATGCCGTCGGGAGAATAGGTGAACTCTGGCTTGGTCTTACGCTGCTGGGCGGCGGCGCGGCTTAACGGGCCATGCAGATCGATGACCATTTCGGCCAGATCTTTCTCTTGCAGCATCCACTCGCCATAGGCCTTCAGTACGTCGTCGTAGTTCTCATACATGGCGAAATACGCGTATTCGCTTTCGCCGGCAGGCTTCAGTTTGCCCTTCTTCCGCAGCGGAAGAGCGTCGAAGGGAGGCGGCGTCAGCAGAATAACCTTGGCGCCGGCGTCATGTGATTTTTTGACCAGCTTTTTCACGCCGTCCTTGAACGCCTGAAAACGCTCGTCACCCAGCGGGTAATAAATGCCATCGTTCATGCCGTAGCAGGCCATGACCACATCGGGCTTGACCGCCGCGAGGGCGCGATCCAGCCGCTCGTGCACATCGGGCCGCGGGAACGGATGCTTGGGTTCTGACAGTCCGCTGCAGGTTTCGCTGCCAAGCCCGATGTTAATGATCTGCGGTTTGGGCTGCACTTTGTTCAGGCGAAGTTGCGTGTCGATGTACGCCACATATCCGCCGGCGTGCGTGATCGAATCGCCCAGCACCAGAATCCGCTTGGCGCGAAGCGGGAATTTCTCCCCGGCAGTGACGGTCGCGGTGGTGAGCAGAATAAGGGCAAAGAAGCTGATCTGCGTGAGATATTGCCGGAGTGGTTGCTGCATCATGAGAGAACTGACCTTGTTGAAGCGATGGTGCGTAGATGATCTCAAACTGCGTTTAATCTGGGGCGAAGCGAACATTCATTCTACCACCTGCATGCAACGCCCGCCGCACAACGGGGCGCCTTGCGGCGGGTGCAACTGGCGACAGACGTCTGCTGATATGTCTGTTTGCGTATTTATCGCCGGGTGCGCCTTGCCGGATTGCACCGTGCGTCTATGAAAATTCTGTGACGAACCCGTTTTGCATGCACGTTTTCTGAAGATCCGCAGATGTCTGAACCTGAAGTTGTCGTTGTTGGTGGTGGTCTGGCTGGGCTTTGTTGTGCACGGCGGCTGCACGAAGCGGGTGTGCCGTTTCTATTGCTCGAGGCGTCTGATGAGGTGGGCGGCCGCGCGCGGACGGATGTGGTGGATGGGTTTCTGCTGGACCGGGGATTTCAGGTATTGCTGACCGCCTACCCGGAAGCTCAGGCAGTGCTGGATTACGATGCGCTGAATCTGGCGAAGTTTTCGCCCGGCGCGCTAGTGCGGCATAACGGCAAGTTTCACCGTTTTGTTGATCCCTGGCGAAGTCCCAAGCATCTGTTGTCTACGGCGTTGTCGCCGGTTGGCTCTACGTTTGACAAACTGCGAATGGCAAAACTTCGCTCCCGCGTCTGTAAAGGTGACCTTGAAGATGTTTTCCAGCGGCCTGCCCGCACAACGCTTGCCACGCTGCAAGACGATGGATTCTCTACGGCCGTGATTGACCAGTTCTTTCGCCCGTTCCTGGGTGGAATTTTTCTTGACCCGGCGTTAGAGACTTCCAGCCGGATGTTTGAGTTTGTGTTCCGCATGTTCGCCACCGGCCTGGCCGCGATCCCGGCCGATGGCATGGGCGCCATGGCGCAGCAGCTGGCGGCGGGTCTGCCGGCGGGTTCGATCCGCACCTCGGCGCCGGTGGATTCCATCCGCGCTGATGGGGTGACGCTGGCCTCTGGCGAAACGATTGCCACCGGCAATGTGGTGGTCGCGTGCGAGGCGCCTGCGGCAGCCAGACTGCTGGGCGAAGCGACCGTTCCAACCGGCCAGAGCGTGACCTGCCTTTACTTCTCCGCGGACCAGTCGCCCGTCGCAGAGCCGATTCTAGTGCTTAATGGCGAAGGCACCGGGCCGGTGAATAATCTGTGCGTTCCCAGCGAGGTCAGCAGCACCTATGCACCCGCGGGCAAATCGCTCGTTTCGGTATCCGTGCTAGGCGAAGCGGCCGACGATATCGAAACGCAGGTCCGCGACCAGCTACGCGACTGGTATGGGGCCGGCGTTGATACTTGGCAGCACCTGAAGACTTACAATATCACCTACGCATTGCCATCGCAGCAGCCGCCCGCGTTGCAGCCTGTTTCGAAGCCTGCCCGCCGGGAAGACGGGCTATTCGCCTGCGGTGACTGGCTGGATACAGCGTCGATCCAGGGAGCGATGGTATCAGGCCGGCGGGCTGCCGATGCGGTGTTGAAGCAGCGCACACCGTAAAGTCCTGCCAGACGTATACCTAGTGCAGATAACACGTTGCGGGTTGGCAGACGTCACAGCCGGGCTATAGATTATCTGTCCGTCCTTACATTCCAGGAGAAAACCCATGTCGCTTGTGACGCTTACCGCCCTCGCCGTTCTAACCGTTACTGCGGGCGAATTCAAAGCACCAGCGGGGCCGGCAATTGAAGCCGCAGCAATGCTAGAAGACGCGCTCGGGCAGAGTGACGCCGCAGGGCTGGAAAGAGCGGTGAAGCAGGCACTGGGCAAGTTGGAGCCACATTCGCCGGCAGCGACCACGCTTGAAGATGCGCTGAAAACCGCAGCAGAGCAGCTTACGGCGACCGTGAAAGAGGTAGTTGCTGATCTTCGTTTCCAGCCAAAGCATGAAGCGGAACTGCCGGTCGGCTTCCCGACCTATACGCCGGTAGGGGCAATTGAGGTGAAGAAGTATCCGCAGTACCGCAAGGCGACAAGCAGCGGATTCTGGCGGCTGTTTATGCACATAAAGACCAACAGCATCGCCATGACGGCGCCGGTGGAGATGTCGTACACCAAGAAGGGCGACGGGCTTAATCAGGCGGATATGGCGTTTTTGTACGGGAAGCCAACGATTGGCAAAGTCAATAAAGACGGCACGGTGAAGGTTTCTGACGTACAGCCTCAGCACGTTGTTTCCGTCGGCGTACGCGGCAGCACAAGCAGCAAAGTCGTTCAGGAGAAGGCAGCACGTCTGCGGAAGTGGATCGAGGCAAACGAGTTGTACGAAGCGGACGGCGATGTACGCGTGATGGGCTACAACAGTCCCATGGTGCCCAACGCCCGGAAATACTTCGAGGTGCAGATTCCTGTTAAAGTTACGCCCGCGGGTGAAACAACCACGCGCTGAGATTCCGCGGATGCGGAAATGCTGAGAAATTCGCCTATAATTCTGGTAGATTTCACACTTGAGGGGGTGATCTGGCAGCCGATCCTGCGGTTAGCTATATACGGCAGGATCGAAAATTGCTGGGTGGCGATACGATGAACAAAAAACAATTCCAAAAGGCGCTGTCAGCGGCAATCAGCCATCGCGGCGCATCGCTGTACGATCTATCGTCCACCGGCCCGGTGATGGTCGTTTTTCTGCGTCACGCCGGCTGCACTTTCTGCCGTGAAGCACTGGCCGATTTGAGTGAGCAGCGTAGCCAGCTTAGGGCGATGGGCGTAACGCTGTGTCTGGTGCACATGAGCGAGCCGATTGAAGCGACGCGGCTGATGTCGAAATACGATCTCGACACGGTGCACCGCTTCAGCGATCCAAAATGCAAGCTGTACCGGGCCTTCGGTCTGAAACGCGGCACGCTGGGGCAACTCTTTGGTTTGAATGTCTGGATCCGGGGCGTCTTTAGCGGCATTTTCGCCGGGCATGGCGTTGGCATGTTGCAGGGCGATGGTTTTCAGATGCCCGGCGTCTTCATGTTGCAGGATGGTCAGTTGCTGTCGGAGTTCCGTGCGGAAACCGCCGCTGACCGCCCCAGCTATATCGATATCGCCGGCGCCGCGGTTGGTGCTAACCTAACACCGGCTGCCGACACCGCCGTTGCTGATCCGCAGATGGCAGGTTCGAGCAGGCCTGCTCAATGATGGCAGCGGTCGTTCTGCTGCATGCGATCTCCACGTTGGGCATGTTCGGCGTGATCTGGTTCGTGCAGGTGGTCCACTACCCTTTGTTCGGCAAGGTGGGCGTTGACCAGTTCAATAGTTATGAACACTCGCACCAGCAACGCACGACCGTGGTTGTGATGCCGCTGATGCTGATCGAAGCCTTCACTTCCCTGACGCTGGTGTTCTACAGGCCGCCCGGCGTACCGTTCGCCGCGGCAGTGGCGGGGCTGATTCTGGTGATTCTCATCTGGGCTTCCACGTTCTTCTGGCAGGTTCCCAAGCACGGCAAGCTCTCCCGTGGCTTCGATGCAGCCACACACCGCCAACTGGTTCTGTCTAACTGGCTAAGAACCTTCGCATGGTCACTGCGGGCCGGCCTAGTCTGCTGGATGCTGTACGTTCTGCTGCCCAACTAAGCGTTGCAATAACGCTGCCGCGGGTCACGCATAGCGACCGCCCCCTTGATGGTCTGCCAGGGCGGCGGGATACTTACAACCAGTTGAAGACTCCCCACGCAACCCTCACCCTTACGGGAAACGACTATGTCTCGCGCTGAAGCTGTTACGTTCAAAGGTACGCCCATGACACTTGCAGGTGAAGAACTGCAAGCCGGCAAAGTGGCGCCCGACTTCACCGTACACTACTTCGAAGGTGGTCTGCAGACGATCACGCTCGACGACCTCAAGGGCAAACCATCGCTCGTCAGCGTCGTGCCATCGCTCGATACCGGCGTCTGCAAAATTCAGACGCTGGCCTTCAATTCGAAAGTCGCTGAACTGGGCGATAAAGTCAACGTGCTGACCGTCAGCCTGGACCTGCCGTTCGCCCAGAACCGCTTCTGCGGCGCCGAAGAAGTCACCAACATGCGCGTTGGCAGTGACTATCAGAACCGCAACTTCGGCCAAAGCTGGGGCGTGCTGATCGAAGAACTGAAGCTGTTGACCCGCGCCGTTTATGTTCTGGACGCAGAAGGCAAAGTGGTTCACGCCGACATCGTCAGCGAAGTCACCTCCGAGCCAGATTACGACGCCGCGCTCACCGCGCTGAAGGGCCTTCTGTAAACGCCCTTTTGTCGCAATTCTGCGCGAGCCCATAGAATCGCTCGCGCAGAATGGCGTACTACATACGCCTTATGTCGCACCATTCGCGCAGCTAGTTCTCGCTGCGTGAAGAAATCAGTCTCTGTGCGATTTTCTGATCGGGCTCGCTCAGCCGGTTCAGTGGCAGGGAAACGGCGGAACCGTCGCGCCGGTGCAGCAGAATGTAGCCTTGTTTTGCATCGACAAACTTTGCTTCGATCTTGTGTTTGCCCGTGCTATCTGTCCACGTCCGGAAGGTGTCTACGGTTTCGGCAGGGCTCCGCGTGGCCGCTGGCTTTTTCGCAGCGGCGGCCAGCACGGCTTGAAGACCGCGTCCGCGATGCTTGGCGTTCTCTTGCCTGGCTCGCTGAATGGCCTCACGGATGGCAGGCGCGGACTCACGCGAACATTTTTCCTGCAACAAAGGCGTGAGTTCATCGCAGATGAATGGATGATCCACTTCTTCCATTTTCGCAAGTAAAGCGTCAAACACCGCAGGCGTGCCCCACTTCTGCAACGCACCAACGGCGTTTTTCCGCAGATTGACGTCGGCTGATATCGTGTGCGGCGCGAGCGCTGCCTCCACGTCGGCGCGTGCTTCTTCGTAGGGAGGCTGCAGGTTGAGAATCTTCGCGGCTGCGGCGCGGGCGTCCTTGTTGTCGCGGGTATTGATCGCTTCGATGGCGGAAGTCACATAGGCGCTAACCGGAGCCTTGTAATAGCGCATCAGTTCATTGGCCGCCGCCCGCACACGCATGTGGGGATGATAAAGCAGCGGCGCCACCTGTTTGATGGCTTCGGGGCTGGCGCCGAGGTCGCGTAGGCTGATCGCAGCCGGATCGATCATATCGGCTCCGGCAAGCACATCGACCAGTGGTTGAATCAACCGCTTGTCCTGCGTGCGTCCCGTCAGACGCGGAAAATTGAACGCCACTCCGCGGAGGTTCTGGTTGGTCTTGAGTTCTTTAAGAATGACAACCATCGCCTCGACGCTGCCACCTGTTAGCCAGCCCATCCGTATCGCTTCGGCAACTTGTGTCTTGTTGCTTTCCGCCAGCTTGTTCATCTCCGTCACCACGGCGGAAATATCCGTTGTCTCGCTGGGGCGATGACGCGATATGTAGTAGAAGGCTTTGAAACGATCGCGCCCTTTCGTAGAGCGAAGCTGCTCCGCAAGGCTCTCTACCTTGGGGTCTTTCCCGGTGCGTTTCGAGTCGTCGATCTTATTTACTTCGCCCTTCAAAACCCGGAAGCCGTCGTAGTCCATGTTCGGGACGCCGGGCTGTGTAGATATTCCGCCCGCGGCTTCGTCTGCACCGGGTGCCGGTCCAGGTTCTGCGGCCCAGCCACTTGTCGCCAGCGGTGGGAACAATGTCACCACCACCGCCAGGAACGAAAACTGCAATATCCTAGTCGCTGGGCGGCATGTCGCGTCGCCCTGCCAAAATTTGAAACGAACCATGCCTTGCCCCGTGCACAAACACCAAACTGCCATACTGTGAAAATGAGGATCACCGCGAGAGGCTCGCGATCATCACACATTGTCTATTGCATATTCTACACAACACAGCTTGGCGTTGCGGGGCTGCACGTTACGACGATGGCATCAACTGCCGGAACCGGGACAACGCCCGCACATAGCGTTTGCTGGCGGCTGGCGGTGCGATCCCTAGAATCTCAGCCGTCTCGCTGTTGTTGCGATGCTCAAGGTGCCGCAGCCGGATCACTTCCTGATCAGCCGGCGACAGTTGTGCAATCACCTGCAGCACCCGCGCATTCTGTTCGCGACGCGAAACGATCTTGCTGGGCGTGCTGGTTGTCGCAACAGCCGGGGCGGAGCCCGGTTTGACGGCGCCGGCGGAAGATAGCGACTGCTCGCGGCGGAGATCGCGTTTGCCCGCTTTTACATGCCGCCGGTAGGCAACCTGAGCCTGCTGCCGGACCAGAAATTCCACCCAGGCGCCGGGCGGCATATCTGGCTGTTGCAGAAACGCATCGAGCCGGCGGGCGGCGTCGAGGAAACCTTCCTGCACAATGTCTGACGCGTCAACCCGGCGTTTCACACGATGGTCAAGCCGCTGTTCGACGATGCGCCGCAATCGCAGACGCTCGCCGCTGAAATAAGTGGCAAGAAACGATACGCCGTGGGCGCGTAGATTCGCCATCAGCGAATCTGCATGTGTGGTTGTCATGACGGTGCTCTCTGTTCCGCAGAGTGAAATCCGTAACGGTTATCCCGCAAGTCATGACGGAAGAAGCCGCGAGTGCGACCCCGGTCAGCCTCCGTATCAGGAGAGGCTGAGAAGATTAGTAAAGCGAGTGTATTACACGCCGGCGATTTTTACAAGAATCTTTTCCCCACCTGTCGCCTGCCCCGCCTGCTGCGCAGTGATCAGGCGGGAGAAAGGGCGGGCGCAATGCCCGTCGTAATGCAGTGGTCCCGGAACGCCCCTGCATACCAACCCCACGACAATTCTCATCAACTGTTGAAGTGGAGGTATCTGATGAAGAAGAGGAACAAGTCGCGTAGCTTCAAGTTAGAGTCACTTGAGTCCCGCACGATGCTGGCAGCCGATGTACTGGCGCACGAAGGCCCCCCCGCGCCGCCCGACCCGTTTCCCGCTGAGTTTGCCAGCATCGACGGAACTGGCAACAACCTGCAGAACACGGACTGGGGATCTACCGGTGAGCAGCTTCTGCGTGTGACAACCGCCGAATACAGCGATGGCATTTCAGCAGCCGCCGGCGAGGACCGGCCCAGTGCACGCGAAGTCAGCAACGCCATTGCCGCCCAGACGGAACTCGAAGAAAACGACCGGCAACTGACGGATATCCTCTGGCTGTGGGGGCAGTTTATCGATCACGATATCGATCTGACCGAAGGCGGCGAAGAAGCTGAATCGTTGCCCATCGAAGTGCCCGCCGGCGATCCTTACTTCGACCCGACTGGAACGGGCGAAGCCGTCATTCCGCTCACTCGGTCCGGCTTCGACCACGAAACGGGCGACTCCATCGACAACCCACGGCAGCAGATTAACGAGATCACGGCGTTCATCGACGGCGGCATGGTCTACGGTTCAGATCAGGAGCGGGCCGACGCACTGCGCACGTTCGAGGGCGGGAAACTGAAAACCAGCGACGGCGATCTGCTGCCGTTTAATGAAGACGGTCTGGCCAACGCCGGCGGTCCCAGCGAGACGCTGTTCCTGGCGGGTGATATCCGCGCCAATGAAAACGCAGCGCTCAGCGCGATGCACACGCTGTGGGTCCGCGAGCACAACCGGCTGGCGGATGAAATCGCCGCGGCCGATCCTTCGCTGACCGACCAGGAGATTTACCTGCGGGCCCGTTCCATCGTCGTAGGCCAGATTCAAGCGATCACCTACAACGAGTTTCTACCCGCACTGCTGGGCAAAGACGCCATCGCGGAATACACCGGCTACGACGCTTCGGTCAATCCGGGCATCGCCAATCTGTTCTCCACCGCCGCCTACCGTCTGGGACACAGCTTCCTTTCGCCGGAACTGGCCCGGCAGGAGGCCGACGGAACAACCGCAGAAGAAGGCAATCTGTCACTGCGAGATGCGTTCTTCAACACACAGGCGTTAACCGAGCACGGCATCTCTACATTGCTGCAGGGTATGTCAGCCACCACCGCGCAGGAACTGGACAACCAGATTGTGGACGATGTGCGGAACTTCCTGTTCGGACCGCCCGGTTCTGGCGGCTTCGATCTGGCGTCGCTGAATATTCAGCGCGGTCGCGATCATGGGCTGGCTGATTACAACCAGGCGCGCGAAGATCTGGGTCTGCAACGCGTGACCAGTTTCAGCGAAATCACTTCAGACCCGGAACTGGCGGAAGCACTGGAAGCAACCTACGGCAGCGTCGACAACATCGATGTGTGGGTCGGCATGCTGGCCGAAGATCACGTGCCAGGCAGCAGCACCGGCGAACTGATGCGAACCGTCCTGGTCGACCAGTTCACCCGCCTCCGCGATGGCGACCGCTTCTATTACGAAAACCAGTTCGAAGGCCGCATGCTGCAACGCATCGACTCGACGACGCTGGCCGATGTAATTCAGCGGAACACGGACGTCGAGAACCTGCAAGACAACGTCTTCTTCAGCGCGGATGCGAGGATCAACCAGGAGCATCATCGCGACGGCCATGGCCGCCACCATCATCATCGCGACGCGCGCCACCGCGTAGACCTGCCGCCACCACACCAGCAAGCAGGGCCGCAGACACCACTCCGGCACCGGCAGCATGCTCCGCAACAGGCGCCAGATCAACAGCAGGCGCCGCCCGTTCAGCAGTCCGGGCAGCACGACGCCCAACAGCGTGACGCGCAGGAACAGGCTGCCAGGGAGCACCACGAAACGCGCGACAGGAAGTCCCATACGCGTGAAGTAGATGAGTTCTTCGCCAGCGATATGCTCGACAACTTGCTGCCGCTGCCACGCCGTTAAGCACAGCAGTGGCCGTCTTGTGAATTCATGGTTCTGTTCGTCGCGTCGTGTGGTTCCCCCTTTTTTTCCACGCGGCGCGGCGGCAGTCCTAGCGCAAGGCTTCGCGGACATCCATCAGCGCGAAGCCGAGTTTATTCTGCCCCTGCCAGGTGTGCGGATTCTCCGCCCGCTCATCACTGGCGCGCAGACCAATACCCCAGATGCGGTCATAAGGGCTGGCTTCGACAATCACTTTTCCGCCGGTTTCCAGCAGGAACTCGCCGAGTTCTTCATTCTGCGAAAACTTCGCCAGATTGCCTTCGGTGACCAGACGCCGGGCGTTCTCTTTCCAGACTTTATCGTCAAAGTTCTGCACTTTGCGGCCCAGGGCTTTGGCCGTTTTCGGGCTATCGGCGTCGAGAATCTCCAGCAGCTTATCCTCGTCTTCAAACAGCCGCGCCTTCGCCGCCATCATCCAGTGCTCAGCCGTCCGGTAGAAAACGCCGTCCACTTCAAACGCGGCGTCATACCACTGACTGAAACATGTCACCGCCAAGCCGCCATCCTTCGGAGGCTGATGCCCCCAGAAGAACAGATATTCAAACGTCTCTCCGTCGTCGCACCGCGCGCGTAGCGAATTCAGATCCAGCATCGCATTCTCCCTTCCATCAGTCGCTCAAGAAATCTACGTGCACCATCTGCACGGCCATTGAAACGCGATGACCCAAGGATTTTTCCGCGTGCTGCGGAATTAAATGGCGCCTGCTCTTAAGCGATGTCGCAAGGCACACCCAGCGACTGCGCCATCGCGGTAAGCTGCGCCCAGTTTTCGTCATCGAAGTCGATGCCATCGGCTGTACGCTGCGCGAGAATGCGGCGTTCAGGATCACCCGGCAGTACAATCTGCGCGCCTTCTACGGTCGGACAGCTGCGGACGTATTCCGCCAGTTGCGTGACCTCATTGGCAAAGTGACTGGCGCCGCCGAACTGTGCCGGATTCAGCACCAGCATGAACACGCAGTTGCCCTTCTTATCGAACGGTTTTTCACGCGCGGTAAGCCCGCCCGACAACGCGCCGGTGAGAATGTCGATCATCAGGCAGAGGCCGAAACCCTTGTAAGATTGATTTCCGCCCATCGGCAGGATAGCGCCCGGCGGATCTGCGTACAGCGCGTTGGGGTCCGTCGTTGGCTGGCCGCTGCTGTCGATGAGCCAGCCTTCCGGGCAGGTCTTGCCGGCGATTTTCAGCACGCGCACTTTGCCTTCGGCCGTCGCACTGGTGCTAAAGTCCAGCACCAGCGGCGTGTCGCCACAGGGGGCGCCAATGGCCAGCGGGTTGGTGCTCAGCCGCGGCGCTGTTCCGCCGGGCGGCGCCACCCGAACGACGGCGCCATGCGAATTCACCATCACCATCGCCACCATGCCGGCTGCGGCGGCTGTTTCGCAGTATTCACCCAGCCGTCCCGCATGCCCGCAATGATACAGCGTGCCGGCCGCCACACCGCTGGTTTCCGCTTTCTTCATCAGACGGTCCAGCAGTTCACCCGCTTGCACCTGACCAAAGCCCCAGTTGGCATTGGCCGCAACGCGGGAATCACTTTCCGAAAGCACTTCAAACGGCGCCCCGGAAACCAGCGCCCCGCTCTTCATCATGTCAATATAAAACGGCGCCCGCATCATGCCATGCGAATCGTAGCCCCGCAGATTCGCCCCCACCAGGCTTTCCGCCGTACGCTGCGCATCCGATTCCGAGGCGCCGCCGGCTTGCAGAAGGGAAACGGCGAATTGTTGCAGAGCTTCGTGTTGGATAACGGGCATGGTGAGAGTTTCTTTCTGCGGATTGGAGAGGAATTGTGTGTGGCGACCTGTTGCTAATCACCCAGTTGACGGATGGCTTCGTACGCGGCGATGGCCACCGTACACGAAAGGTTCAGGCTGCGCACTTCGGCGCGCATCGGCACGCGTAGGGCGTAGGCGGCTTCGGACTCTAAGAGCGACGGCGGCAGGCCGCTGCTTTCGCTGCCAAAGACGAACACGTCGCCGTGTTGATACTGCGCGCTGGTGTAACTGGCCGTGGCGGTTTTGGTGAAGTACCAGCGACGTGTGGCGGGTAGCTGCTGGTTGAGGTGTTCGTAGCTGTCGACCACCTCCCATTCCAGATGCTGCCAGTAGTCCAGGCCGGCGCGACGCAATGCCTTCGCATCGACCTGAAAACCAAGCGGCCGCACCAGCCACAGCTTGGCGCCGACGGCCACGCAGGTCCGCCCGATGGCGCCCGTGTTGGGAGGGATCTCTGGCTGGTAAAGCACAACGTGTAGTCTGGGTTCGTATAGCACGCTATTGAATTACCATCGGCCTCCCGCAGCGTCAACCAGTGGCAGTTAACGCTTGGGCGAATACGATTTTCAGCCACCCGATAGATGCGGCGCCCGGTCTCCCTCGAACCGCTGGAGATAGTTTAGCGTGAGCGCTACGGTTTGCTGCCAATTGAACGTTGTGGGCAGCGACAACCGGAGGTTGCAGAGAGAGTATGCTTCTGCTGCCGCGTGGTCAGCGTTAACACCCGTGTCGCTCAAAAAGAAAGCCGCTTGCTGTGTCGCGTCTTACGACGGAAGCTTATCAACAGCAAGCGACGGATGCGCGCGGGACGTTCCGGGCAATTCTCAACCTTGAACGGAAACGGGTTGCACTTCAGGTGTCGCCACACCAATTTCTGTCACGTCGCACGGGTCCGCTGCGTGGCAGCATTGACACTGCCGGCGGTTCCAGAAGTGCGCCGAAACCATACAGATGCTGCCCAGTACGGTCATGACCGGCTCTCCATATCCGCCCGGAATCTGGTGCCCGAACAGTAGGGCTCCGCCCAGCAGCAGAACGCCGGTGGTTCCAAGCGCAAACACGCCCAGGCGGCCATGTTTACGAACCCCGGCCCCCCAGGCGACCATTCCTAGCGGCGCCACGCCTGCTAGTAGAATCACGTGAATCCAAAAGTCGGTAGGGGTCGAACAGCACGCGGCGAGATGCTGATCGTCCGTGGTTTCCGCCGTCGAGTGATGGCAACACTCTTTTGAACATGCATCGGCCGGCGCCGCGGCAGCGCTTGAAGGGGTGCTTGAAACCACCGCCCCGGTCTTGTTGACCGGCTGACTGGCGGACAGGTTCAGCACCGGCAGCAACACCAGAATCAATGGAAACGCGAGGCAGTGAACCATGCATAATGCCGAGGCAAACATACCGAGAGCGTCAAGATTAACGGGGATAAATTTCATAGCTTACCTGGATGATTGTTGTGTCACGCAATAAAGGTAACGGCCGGCCTATGCGGCGTAAACTGCGAAAGCGGCCAGTCGGCTAAAAAGCCAACCAGCCGCCACGCGTCTTGAAGCGAGTTACGCGTTATGCGTCTTTGCTGCAGCAACCACTGCAGCAGTCGCCGCACACGCACGACGAATCACAACGGCACTTCTCAGTACCGCAGCAGCAGTCGCACTTTTTTGCCTCGCATGCACATTTACCACGTTCGCAGCATGGACAAGTATCATTCATTACTTTCTCCTTTCTCAGAGTTTTCGCAGCAATCCCAATTGTTTTCAAAACAATCCAGAAGGCTGCAATGGGAATCATTCATCGCTTCGTTACCACACGTACGGTGAAACTGCTGGAGCATTTCCAGCATGCGGTTGAGGTCCGCTTTTTTCTTCTCGATTTCGCGGATCTTCCTGTCGCAGATCTCTGCTAGAAGAGGCTGCGTCTCTGGCGAACATCCCGTAAGCCCCAGGAAGTCCTGAGCGTCGCTGAGCGTGAAGCCGAGTTGCTGCACTTTCTTGGCGAACTTGATAATCCGCACATGGGAACTGGAGTACGTCCGGTAGCCGCTAACAGCTTCAGGCGTTTCCAGAATTCCTTTGCGCTGGTAAAAACGAACCGTCTCAACGCCAACTTCGGCGGCCTTGGCTAAGGCCCCAATCGTCATCTGTGTGGTTTCTGTGCTTTCCATACCCGTATTCTACACTCCGTACTGCGGTACGGAGTCAAGGCGATTGATGGTCCACGCGGGAAAATATCCAAAAAAGATTCTCCAGCCGCTTCTGGCGCTCTGTTACGACACAAACCCTTAGCAGCAACACGATGTCGAGTTCGCGACACAACGCCGACGAAGTAATCAGCGATGAGCAACGCAATCACTATCAGGAACATGGGTACCTGATTGTTGATACGGGTATTCCTGCTGAAGTGCTCGATGCGGCCATTGAAGACCTCGCGCCGCTCTGGAAGGCGCCCCGTTGGCGGCAGTTCGCCAGCAATCTCTGGTTCGCACAGGAGAACCGCATTCAAGACGCCTGGCTGCTAAGCGAGCCCGCCCGGCGGATTGCTACCTTTCCCGCCGTGCTGCAGATGCTTGAAGCGTTATACGACCGTCAGCCTCTTGGGCTCCAGACGCTTACTTTCCCGCGTGGCACGCAGCAGAAACCGCATGCGGACTCTATCCACTTCAACAGCGAGCCATTTGGCCTGATGTGCGGCGTCTGGGTGGCGCTCGAAGATATCGGTCCTACGCAGGGGCCGCTCGTTTTCTATCCGGGTAGCCACCGTCTGCCCGAAATGAACTTCGAAGACATCGGCCTGGCGCCAAGCTACAAAAATTACGCCAGCTACGAAACCTACATCGAATCGCTGATCGAGGAGCACGGCTTCGAACCAGCTTACGGGACGATTAAGAAGGGCCAGGCGATTATCTGGGCCGCCAATCTACTGCACGGCGGCGCAACGCAGACCGATCCCGCCGCCAGCCGGCACTCGCAGGTCTCGCACTATTTCTTCGCCGGCTGCAAATACTGGCGCCCCGGTTTCAGCAGCGCGAAAAAGCGGCGGTACTACCGGCCAAGCTGGATACCCAGCCGCACCATTCCACCCTGGCAACGCCCCCTCGCCGGTTTCAAACACCGGTTCGCAGAACTCATGATGCGCGTGCTCTAACATTCACGCACCCTGCTGGCCTCCAACCAGCAAAATAAAGAAAGCCGCTTGTGTTGATTGACAAGCGGCTAGCGAATTCGCGTTACCCCGTGATCTCAACGCCAGTCTCCACTGAGGGTGAATGCAGCCCAATACAGGGCTGCCGCGCGTTTGCGGCGGACCAGTGAAGTGGGCGTACTAGTTGTCGCCGCCGCATTCCAACAAGCAACGCGGTGAATTCCCGGACACTCTGTCCGTATTCGTTGCTGTTCCCGATATGTCTTGTGAAGACGATCGCGGTCATGCCGCAAAGAAAGCGTCACGGATGCACCGTAGGGAATCACTTCAACAGTGCGAATAACACCATTCTAAGGAGAATAAAATGAACGATACTTTGCTGCCGTTGATACTGAGCACTTTGTTCCTGATATTCATCGCCGTGGCCGCTATTGCCGGTGTGGACGAAGAACGAGATGCTGCACCAGTTAAAAATTCGACAACCCACAAAGAAGTTTTAGCCCGGGCCGCAGTTGCACAAAATCCTGACGATGGAGTCGCGCATAGCAATCTGGTGCGGGCGCTTAGCAACAACGGCAACTTCGGCGGTGCGATATCAGCGCGGCAACAATTGGTCATCGTCCTGGCTGCGGAAGATAAATTTGCTGAATAGGCAGCACTCCTGGATCGTAGGGCAACGGAAGCCCTTTACGAATTGAATATATTGGATGTCGTAGTTCAGCGAATCTGTTCGTTGGACAGAAGAACGAATAGGATGAACACAGCGGGCGAAGTGGCGGGACTACTGCTTGTCCACCGCGGCTGATTCGCGATCGCCGGAAGCGTCGCTGACAAGTTGGCGCAAACGCACTTTGCCGCTCACGGGCTTGCCAGCAATGACGTCTTCTTCGCGGAACGCCGCCATCAGAATATGACGTGATCCCCGACGGCTGAAGTCGTAGATCACACGGATCGTTCCTTCTTTCGTTTGTTGACCGTCCGGGTAAGACACGCCGTCACGTTCGTCGAGCAACAGACCGCCCGTCCAGCTCTTTCCATCGTCCTTCGACACAAACGCTTTCAGCTGAGAGCGGCCGGTGCGATGGTTGATTGCGCCGTGTTTGACCAGCAGGAGATTTCCTGAATTCAGCCGGCGGACGAAGAAGCGGGCGCTGGGATGCGCGATTGACGACGGCTTCAGGTCCGGCCAGGTTTTTCCGCGATCTGTCGAGACGCTTTCGCCGATGCCGTACTTGGTGCGGGCCATCAACCAGAGTGATCCGTCCTTGCGCTCGGTGATCATGTGTTCGTCATACGCGCGTGCTTCCTCCGGTACGTTGCACGCTCCGCGCAGCGACCAGGTCCGGCCGAGTGTCGAGGACACGATCATGCGGGCGCTGGAATCGGTTGCCCGCCAGGTGGATGCTGGCAGGACCCACTCGCCCGTGCTGAGCACCACGGGTTTACACATCATGATGCCGTCGGTGAGCCGCCTGGGCTGACTCCACTGTGGTCGTTCGTCGTCGGGGTTGTCCGTGTGCATCGACCAGACGCCTGCAACCGTTCCGTTGTGGCCTGTTGACTGAGCCCAGAACACAAACAACCGGCCCGTGGGGGCGACCCACAGTTCTGGATCGAACGCCCGCAACGGGCCAGGGCCATCGGGATCGACGACCAGCACTTCACGCCAGGTTTTTCCATCGTCGCCGCTGGTCGATACCACAACGTAATTGTTATGATCTTCGCCCGGTGTGACGCCGGCGTACCAGTTCGCCCAGAGGCGACCGCCGGGCGAAACCGCCATGCTCGGGATGCCTTGGAACGCGCGGTTTGTCGTCGCGTGACCGGGCGACTTCGGAGGACCGGCGTAAGCGGGTGTTTGCAGAAACGGTTCGGGCAGTTTCAAGTTAGACAGCGTGACCTGGAGTTTGCCTGCTTCGTCAGCGTTTTCCTGCAAGGGCTCTTTGTGAAACGCGGGCAGCAAATGCTTCCAGACCAGATCGAGTTGCTGTTGCATGTTGCGCGTTTTGGCGGTGATGGCGATCACAGCGTCTTGCTTGGGCAACACAATGCAGAACTGGCCGTCCTTGCCATCGCCTCGATACGCCCCGTGCCGGCATTGCCAGAACTGAAACCCGTACCCTTGCGCCCAGTCAGGATTGCGGGCGTGGCGCGCTGCGGCGTTCTCAACTTGTTTGCTCGTCGCTTGCGCGATCCACTCTGCAGGAATAAGCTGCTTTCCGTTCCACTTCCCTTTTTGCAGATAGAGCTGGCCAAACTTTGCGATGTCTTCGGTGCGAAGATACAACCCGTAGCCGCCTGTCGAAATTCCCTGCGGGCTCGCGTCCCAGGTTGGCTTCTTGATGCCCAGCGGCTTAAACAAACGGGGCGTCAGATAGTCGACCACGGTCTCGCCGGTGACCTGCTGGACGATGGCCGATTGCATGTACGTGCCTGGCGTGTTGTAGAGAAACGTTGACCCTGGCTTGTTGGGCACTGGCTGCGCGAGAAACCGCCGCGACCAGACGTCATCGCCTGACCACCACGGCTCCTTGGCGTGTCCAGTAGACATAGTCAACAGATCGCGGACACGCATTGCCTTGAGATTCTCTGATGGCTTGGCGGGAGCCTGTTCAGGAAAAAAGCTGATCACTTTATCGTCGATGTTCAGTTTGCCCTCGGCGACGGCCAATCCGACAGCGGTCGATGTAAAACTTTTGCTCAGCGACCACAGGATGTGCGGTTTGTCTGCCGAGTGGGGGCTCCACCAGCCTTCGGCTATGACATGCCCATGCCGCACCAGCATGAAACTGTGCATTGAGTCGACGTTTGCATCCGCCGCTTCAACAAACGCGCGAATGGCCGCCGACGAAACGCCCTGCGATTCCGGAGTCGCCCGTGGAAGTGCAGTTCGCGACTCGTCGGCTGCCGTCAGGCTATTCGTAGTGATGGCCCAGGCGAAAGCGAGGGTAAGAACAAAACTGCTGCTTGAGATTCCAGAACGCATATAGCGCCTCTTTTCTGTAGTCCTGCGACTCTGCACACGAGGTTTCGCGGAAGGAGCCACAGGTTACTAAGCTACGTTATTCGTTAACAATGACGACCGCGTTCGGAATTCCATGCCAACCGTTGCCATCATGTCCGGTATGCGGTGGGATTATCAGTTCGCCCGCTTTGACCTGCCGGGAGAAGACGCGATCTTCAAACTTTTTGCCTTCAGGAGTTTCCCAGACAACAACTGCGTTTTCGACCAGCTCCCAGTCTTTCGGTTGAAAGTCGCCGCGATTCATGACGAGCAAGTACGCGGTCGCCGGTTTTTTCAATTTCAGTTTCCATGCCGCTCCAGGTTGTTTTGAAACGCCTCGCGGTACAGTCCAAAGTTGTGCTTTTCGTGACTTGAGCATGGCGGGAAGCGCGGTAATTGGAAACTGGTTCGCGCAGCGCGTCGCGCCGACTACAAGCTGCTGGGCGCCTGGTTGGTTGCTACCGGGTTTCGATTCTCCCGCGTAGGAAATACGACGCCGCCCATCCCAACTGGCCCCGTCAGGAATCTCCAGGGCGAGTCCATCCGCCAGTAAACGCTTTCGCAACACAGTATACGGAACGTCCTGAATGTCGATATCGTTCTCGACTGCCATCGCTGCCGCTGCGCCAGACGCCTGACCGAGCATCATGAACGTGCACAGGATCCGAATCGCGCCGTAGGCCACATAGCTTGAACTCGGACAGGTGGGCGTGATGACGTTTGTCGCTTCTCCGCGCCGCGGCACAAGCGACCGGTAACTGATACCGAACGGTGACCAACCGCCGTCACCATAGACGAAACCTTCGTTGTAGACGGCGCCATTCCGGACGATGCGACGCGCGTGGTGCATATCCGGCGGCCACCAGGCCATCGCCACGGGATCATTAACGCGTTTAGGATTCGGCCATCGCGTATGATGTTCGGTGTGTACGAAGTCTGACTTCATCCGGCGCGCGCTGCGGATGTACAGACGGCGCGGCCAGTGGTCGTTGCCGGTAAACTCGTTGCGGCAGAGCCCCCATCCTTTCCAGCTCGCTCGTGTGCGCTCCGGCACGGACGGATCGTTTTGCAGGAACCAGATCAAACCGCGAGTGAAATTGCGGTGATAGGCAACGACCCGATCCTGCTCGGCGTAAGTGCCGGCGGGGTAACTCACGTTTTCGCCGTAAAGATTAGCCGACAGATCGTGCCAGCTTCCCAAGTCGGTCTTGCCGCCTGGCAGCCGGCCACTGGGAGCGAACAACGTGCCGCCGGCGTCAAAGTACCGTCGATAGATCTCGTACGTCGCCGGATCGTAGCCTGCTGGCTTTTTGATTTTGACGATGTTCTCTGGATCACGGGTGAGGCACATCCGGAAACAGAATCCCATCACGTGCGGATCAGCCGAACCCGGCTTGCCAACGCCACCAGACTGGACTGTCGCAATCAAGCCACTGGCCGGCTCGCCAGGTTTGATCCACGGATCGACACGCACGCGAAAGTTGCGGTGGTGGCTTTCAGCTTGAATGCCGTTGAGCGTCTCGTTATAGGTCGAGTTGCTTTCACGTCCGGTAACCGTGCTGACGCCCGCGAAATGCAGTAGATGACCTTCAATCGACGCGTCAATAAAAACGCGGCCTGCGATGCGTGTCCCGTCTTGAAGAATGACCGCCTTCACACGTGAACCCGTCTTCTCAATTCCTTCGTCCCCCTCACGAATCCGCTGACCGGACAGGATAGTGATTCGACTGGAATATTCGCTCAGCATCTTCTTCGCGATGCCTTCCGCGACGTGTGGTTCGTAACTGGGAACCCACCGCGATCGCGAAAATGGGTCCGGGCGTCCGTAGTGCTTCGCCGTCCGGCGATAAAACTCGCGGGCGATTCCGGTCACCACGACTTGATTGCCATGCTTGATATCCCCCGAAATGCCCTCAGCCGCCATCCCGCCTGGATGTCCCGTCGGTTCGATCAGCACGACAGTCTTCTTCATCCGCGCCGCCTGAATGGCAGCGGTAAATCCCGCTTCGCTGCCAGAAAGGATGACGATGTCCGCCTCGAATTCTGCGCCGGCGGCGCTCGCAAAAATCGACGTGAACGAACAACCGGCAACGACAAGATAGGCGATGATTTGTGTGAACAGAGGCTTCATACGACCACGCGGAATAAGGCTGGTGTTAATGCATTTCAAAATGAAGACGGTCGAGAACGATCTACTTCAATCCCCGGCAGATAGCCGAAGTTGAAGCGGGCGCCGCTCCAACGGCAAATGGAGACATCTGTGATGGCTTCCAATTCCGCTACGACATCTGCGTGCGCTAAGCTTGCATCCAGATTACGATCATACCATGCCGTCGATGGGGCAACGGCTTACAGAATTTGCATTCTGGCGGCGGTGCAGAATGCGGTGCATTGTCCGCTGAACTGGCCGTAGTCGTGCGGGCGTGGGATACTTTGCCAGTGGAAGTACAGGCGGCGATTCTGGCGATTGTTCGCGGTGCTTGCGGTTGAATTGCGTACTTGCTGGCGGGGTAAATATGGCCAAGAAGAACGAGAAGGCATCCGATGAGAAACCAGAGACACGCGGGCGCGTACCTGACTCGCACGTTTTGTCGGCTGCTAACGAGTTCTATGAGGCGGCGACGATACTTAAAAACGCTATCCCAAATTCGCCCCCTCAGCCCCTTCGTGTGATGGCCGTTTTTTCCATCGAGCTGTATCTAAAGGCATTGAACAGCCAGGTAGTCGAGCATCAAATAACAATCGATAAGCCCGGCGCCGATGAGCCTGTTGAGCCCGACCCAGTTGAGCCTGACCCTGTTGAGCCTGACCCTGACGAACCTGATCCCAAAAAGCCTGATGCGAAAAATCGCAGATTCGAAGTTACAGTGCTAACCTCTAAACCGCTCAAATTCGGGCACAAACTTGACGAATTATTCGCCGAACTGGACCAACGAGAAAAAGACACGTTGCTAAGCGAGTTCGCCCGCCAGTCATTCGACTTTGGTGGCAGCAGTTTGGGGGAAATGCTGGAAAGGTATTCAAATTCGTTTGTGACAGAGCGGTATTACTTTGAGTTGTGCGGTGACATCAAAAACCCGTGGCAGGAAATAATGCAGTTTGCCGCGTTCTTTAATACAACGGTAAACGCAATTAACAATCGCCAACTGTAACGAGGGCTTTACTGATGCTAACCCCATTTTGCTAGGGTGTTCCGGCCGGATGCGTTGCGGCCGTTGTTGAAGTCTTTCCGTGTTCTTGAAGAAGTTGCAGCCCGGCGCGATATCGTGCAACGGTGGGCCAGGCTGTCGGCGTCGCCGCAGGGCGGCATTCTGGGCGAAGATGGCGACTGTTAGTTTCTGAATTCACACAATTGCGCTGTCGCGAGTTGCGCGCCGGTGCGATTCTTGAGATTCTCAGCGTATTTGTCCGCCGGATTCTGGGCGCCTGCTTGAATCGTGGCGTTGCGGCTGGGCGAGCCCGTGGCGGGATTCGATGTCTGGTACAGATGACTGGCGTAAAGTCCACCAACAAGGTTGATCATAATTCGAAGCCGATGGTTGAGCAGTCTCTACAACACTGCAAAAATACCGGTGGGCTAACAGGCGGTTGAGCCGGCAGACTTCTGCGGCGACTTCACCTCACGGGGGCAGCGAAGTCGCCGTTAGACGACGGCCGGTCAGCGTTAGCGCTTCGGGTATCAGTGGGCAGATTAGTGACGAGGATCAACCGTGGACCAGAACAGTAGTTCCGACGACTCTCCGGCCATCGACGCGAAAATCAACCGTGTCCGCGAACAGTTTGAAACCGTGTGGCGCACCGGCAAGCCACAGGTTGAAGATTATCTGCAACGCGTGGCAGAACAGCACCGGCCATCATTGGTCGCAGAGCTTCTTGCCGTAGACATTCAGTTTCGCAGGCAGGCGGGCGAATCGCCCACGGCTGACGATTATTTACCGCAGTTGCCAGACCAGGTAGATGCGGTGTCGCAGTTTTTTGCCACGCAGGCAATGCAAGAGACAGAACCGCAATCGCCAGCGGACGCCACGGCGTCGATGCTGCCCTCGGCCGACACGAAAAAAACCATCGCCGGCGCGCCTGATAGCCCGACTGACGCCACCGCGGCAATGCTTCCCTCCGGCAACATGGACAAAACAATCGCCGGGGCGCCGTATAACGCTCGCGATTCGCATCGCCCCGCGGCAGACGGGCAAGCTTTCAGCGGTTACGAATTAATCGAGAAGCTGGGCGAAGGCGGCATGGGCATTGTCTGGAAAGCGCGGCAACGGACGGCGGGCGGCCGGCTCGTGGCGATCAAGCTGATCAGGCCGGACAAGCTGTCGAAGTATCACGAGAACGACAGACGGGAAATGCTTCAACGGTTTAAGAATGAAGCCGAAGCAGCCGCCAGGCTCGACCACGACCATATCACCACCGTTTACGACGTAGGAGAATTCGAAGGTCAGCCGTATTATGCGATGAAGTATGTGGAGGGACAGAGTCTTGCCGACATGCTTAAGGATGGCCCGCTTACCAACGCAAAAGCGGCCCGTTATGCAAAGCAGATCGCATCGGCGCTGGCGGCGGCCCACGAGGCCAGCGTGTTGCATCGCGATCTTAAGCCACACAACGTCATGATTGACGCGAGCAACGACCGGGCGCTGCTGACCGACTTTGGTCTGGCCAAGCTGGTGGGCGAAGATTCTTCGTTGACGCTGCTGGACCGGACCGTCGTTTTCGGATCGCCGCCTTACATGTCGCCCGAGCAGGCCCGCCATTCTGGCAAAGTCACTGAGTCCGCCGACATCTACAGCCTTGGCGCAACACTCTATCACTTGCTTGTGGGGCGTCCGCCGTTCCACGCGGCAAGTTTGCAGGACACCTTGCGGCAGGTCGAAGAAAAAGAGCCTACGCCTTTGCGGCAACTCAACCCGGAAGTCAGCCGCGACTTAGAAACAATCTGTCTGAAGTGCCTGGAAAAGTCGCCCGCCAAACGCTACGCCACAGCGGCGGACCTGGCCAAAGAGCTGGACCGATTCCTTTCGGGTCAACCAATTCTGGCCCGCCCGGTCAGTACGGTGGAACGCTCGTTCCGCTGGTGCCTGCGCAACCCGGTAGTTGCCTCGCTATCGGCCACTGCAGTGCTGCTGGTGACAGCCGTAGCGGTAACGGCTTTATACGGATACGTGCAGACGAACGCGGCGCTGGTGCTGGAAAAAAAGGCGCGTCAAAAGGCGGTGCAACTGGCAGAAGAGAAGACCGTGCTGGCGGAGCAGATGTCGGAGCTCGCCAGCGAGAATGCACAACTGGCAGCGGATGAGCGAACCGAATCTGAGAAAGCAAAAGCCTTGAACGAGTTTCTTGTCGGAACCTTCAAGGCGTCGGATCCGATTGGAATGACAAGTGCAACATTTTTCATCCCCAAAGAGAATGCAGAATCCCTGACGGCCAGGGAGATTCTGGACCGCGGCGCCGAACGCGTGCAGACCGATCCGGAAATGAATCAGCGGCCGCTCGTCAAAGCGGCGATCCTGGACTCCATCGGCGATGTCTATCGACAACTGGGACTCTTCAAGCCGGCAGAGCCCATGTTAGTTCAGGCGCTCGACATCCGGCGCCAAGCACTGCCCGCTGACCACCCGGATCTGGCGACAAGCTGTCACAATCTTGGCATGTATTACCACGAACGCGGCAACTTCCCCAAGGCGGAGCCATTGTACCGCGAAGCCCTGCGGATACGGAAAAATATCGAAGGTGATAAAGGCAAGCGTTTAACCGCCAGCACGATGCACAACCTGGCGTGGATGCTGGCCAACGCAGATAAACCGGAAGAAGCCGAAAGGGTATTTCGCGAGACGATTGAAATGCGGCTGGCGTTGTCTGGCGAAGTCAACCGTGAGACCTTATTCAGCAAAATCGGCCTCGCCATGACATTACTCGACCAGCACGATCCGGCCGCCCTCAACCTCGTGCTGGAGGCTCAGAAGGAACTTTCCCGCCTTCACGAAAACAAGCTGATTTCAGCGGGCATCACCAAGTTTTCGCTGGGTGTTCTTTACCGGAACATGTTCGGTGCAAAAGCTTCAGAAACACAGCTTCGAAGCGCCCTGAAATCGGTCACAAAGGCTCTCGGAGCCGACAATATTTATGTAGGCATCATCCATTGTGAGTTAGGAGCCACGCTGGAACTACTGGACGACCTGGATGGCGCAGAACATCACTATCAAGCCTCGCTTGAAATTGGCCGTGAAAAAGTGCAACTGCAACATCCGCGCGTCAGAATTCTCATCTCTCGATATTCCGGATTGCTGCACAAACGCGGTCGATCCCAGGAGGCAAAAGCGCTGTGGGAGGAATTTATGACAGCCCTGCGCGAACGGTTTGGCGAACACCATCGATTTATCGCCGAAGCTCTTTTCGCTCAGGCTGAGTTTCTGAGATCCGCCGGAGACTTCCAGGCTGCCTTAAAGGCTTTTGAAGAGGTTGTGAGGATCTGCCGCGATAACAAAGATCAGGCTTTAGAAATCTACGCAACCGCTTTTAATCAGATGGGTCTGTGCCTATCCGATGGAATCGGAGACCGGGAAAAAGCGGTCGTGAACTACCGGCTGGCAATAGCCGCCAACGCAGAAAATTCCACGTCGTCCAGGCAACAGGTTGGCCGGCTTACCAATGCGGTTAACTTTCAGGTCAATCTGGGAAGCACGCTTACCAGCCTGCGAAAATACAAAGAGGCGCAAGTGGAGTTGACGGAGGCGCTGCAGAATGCAGGCAAACTACCGGCACGCCATCGCGCGGACTATCAGGATTTTGCGTTCAACCGGTTAATGATCTCCTACCGCAGTGCAGGCGACTTCGCAAAGGCCTACCAGACCAGCCTGCAATGGAAGCAACTCTGGCCCCGCAATGCGGAAAAACTCTACGAGATCGCCGGCGAGATGGCGACGCTGGCAAGACTTGCTCTCACCGGTATCAACAAACCCGTCAGAAAGCCGCTCGCCGGGCAACAGAAATACATAGACCTGGCAATGAACACCCTTCGCGAAGCCATCAATAACGGCTTCTCCAACAAGTCCAGACTTCTCGCCGACCGGCGTTTCCTGCTGCTGCGAAACCTACCTGAGTTTCAGAAACTCATCCAAGAAAAGTAGCGACTAGCAGCCGTCGTCTTCACATAAATCCGCGATCATCTGGTCCGCCCACTTCGCCCGGTAATGTCTGGTTAACGATACGCACGTTTGCCGGCGTGGTATAACGGGGCCGTTGTGCGGCGGTCGAAGGGATTGGCGCCGCTGGGTTGCGTGTTGTTTTCACGGCCGCTAACCGCCCTGTGCAGAAAGCGGTGCATTCCATGCCGGAAATGGACGGCAAACGGCTGCGGGATACTAACCCTCAAAACGACAAAACCCCTGTTTTGCAGGGGCCTGCCGCACATTTCCGCATTGCAGAGATGTGTCAGGTAGGGCGGGAGGGACTCGAACCCCCGGCCAAGCGATTATGAGTCGCTTGCTCTAACCGACTGAGCTACCGCCCCGTGTGGCCTGATACATTATGGCCGGGCGTATTTTAGCAGACTGTGGGAACCGGGGAAGGCTGTCACCTGGATTGGCTGGTTGCGACGGCGATTATACGACGTGTGACTGTTTTTGCTGGTAGGATGACGGTTATCTTGTTCTTCAGTCAAGCCTGCAGGGTGAGCCAATGAGAGTGTCAGGATTTGTCACCGCCGTCGCGTTTAGCCTTTCTTTCTTCCTTGGCCAGATGCTTGTTGTGGCGGAAGATGCGGATACTGCGGCGGTAACGATGCAGTCGGCGCGGCAGATGGCTGGGCGTAGTGTGGCGTATATCAATCGCGAGGGCGCCTCGTGGCGGAAGAGTAAGGGATGTTTGAGTTGCCACCGCCTGACGTTTACCAGTTGGGCGCTCAACCGGGCGTCCGAGCAGGGTGTGAAGGTCGATAGTGAGATGCTTGGCGACTGGAACACTTATACCAGCGACTGGAAGAGTCTCACCCGCCCCAAAGATCGTGATACTGCCGAGAAGCAGAAGCTGCTGAAGAACGAAAACGACGCCGTCGCCCAACTGGTCTTAGGGCAGCCGCGGGGCGCTGCAGATGAGGCTGATGCAACCCGTCTTGCAGCTTACCGGCAGAGCCTGCTCGATGCGCAGCTTGAGAATGGCGCCTGGAAGCACGGCGGGCAACTGCCGGCGCAGGATCGTCCTTCGCGTGAAACGGGCGAAGTATCCACCATGTGGGCGATGCTCGCACTGCTTGAAAAAGATGCGTCAGACGAAGCAACCAAGGCTGCGATTGAAAAGGCGGATGCATGGCTTGGTGACAAGACAACCGGCGTCTCCACCGAATGGTGGGCCGTGCGGTTGATATTGAAACGCCGCCAGGGAGAAACCCAGAAGGCGGATAAGTTGCAGGTGAAGCTGCTCGAGCTTCAGAATGAAGACGGCGGCTGGGGCTGGCAGGCGGACCGTGAGAGCGACGCTTTGGCGACGGGCGTTGCGCTGTATGCGTTGGCGCGTGATGGTTACCGGATCGGGCAACCCGCCGCCCGCCGCGGCATCGAATTCCTCAGCAGCACGCAGCAGGAAGACGGATCGTGGCGCGTGCCGGGCACCAAAAAGAACGCCAAGGGACGTGTCACGGGCACCGCTTCTTACTGGGGCGCCTGCTGGGCGGTGATCGGCGCCCTGGAATTCGCCCGGCAGCCCGTTCTGGAGGCCGACGCCGCTACTTCTTCAGCGTCGAAGCCCAGATGAATGGCTTGTCGTTTTCATCGATGCGAAGCTCGCTTTTCATCTTGGCCTGATAAAGCAGCTTGTCGATGATCTTTTTGTAGTACGTGCGGCCACGTGGCAACGAGACTTCAACCTTGTCGCCGTCGATGCCATGCCGTGCCATCGAATTGTGGTCGAACAGAACCGGCGATTCCAGGCGTTTCGAGATGGCGCCGACGGCCTGATAAAGGCTGAAGCCATCGATTTCGACATTGATGAAAGTAAACAGCGCGGGCAGTGTTTCGCGCGGCGACTTGTTGGCGGGCCAGCCGACAGGCCACGATTCCTTCGCGTTGCGGACATCGGTGATCACCAGCATCACGCTTTTGCCGGTGGGCTTCTTCGCATAGAAGACCAGCCCCAACGGGCGAAGCACGGCAGCCATCGTTGTGCCGAGGCTCATACCCAGCATTTCCGCCTGTACTTTCTGAGCGCTGGCCAGTGCGGGTTTGGCGGACTCGTCCATGGCGACTTGCATGGGCAGTGCATCGACCAGTTGCCGCGCGACGTCGATGGATTTTTTGCCGGCCGTGCTGAACGTGACCGTAGCCGACATCTTCTTGTGCAGGTCCAGCAGTTGCGTCGGCGTTAAGCCGAAGGCGGCGGGCGGCGTGGCGACGCCTTCGACACCGCTGTCGCGGAGTTTGCTGATGTATGCTTTCACCTGGCCGGCACTGAAGCGTGTGATGGGCCGCTGACCCGGCAGGTGCAGTTTGCTGGAAGAATCAAGCAGACCCGTCACGCGGTACGACGCCGTGGCGCCGGAGCCGGTGGCTTTCACATCAGGTTTGTCGCCGGACTGTGCTCCGCGGATGCGGACATCGTCGGCGCCGCAATCTTTCAGCGCGCGGATCCATTCCTGGGCGCCTGTCAGTGGGAAGCCCGGCGCGGTCATCAGTTCCAGCGTCACCCGCGGCGCTGCGGTGGCCTGACTCAGCGGGAGCAGGCATAACGCAGCGGCGAAGATCAGGTATCGGGGGGCGTTATGCATCGTTCAAATTCCATTCTAAAGATTATGCAGAAAAGCAGCTGGCCCGCTGTTTCGCTGCTTAATCTTAGCACGAATCCAGCATCGGGCCGAAGCGTTTCGGCGAGCCTTGCAGCAGCAAATTGCGAAAAGCCCGTAGGTCAGGCGCCTGCCTGACGATGCAGCGGGAACCACCGCAAACGATGTCAGGCGGGCGCCTGACCTACGCATTGGTCTACGCTGCTGGCTTCATCGCCAGCCACATGAACACGGTCAGGCAGGCGGAAATCGCCAGCAGAATCAGCACCAGCATCCGCGTGGCCCACGGCTGATGAACGCCGTGATTGTGCGAACCGCGGATGCCGCACGACCACATACTGATGGCCGACGCCACCATGATTGTCAGCGCGTTGACCACAAACAGCAACAGCGGCCCGGCAACGGGCCAGCCCGTCATCACGCCGGGATTGCCGGGCATCAGCAGAAACGCCATCTGCAGCCCGGAAGTCGCCAGCGGCGGCACCAGGGCGGCGGCAATCGCAGCCCCAGCCAGTGCCGACGAAAGGTTCTTACGTGTGTGTGCATACGCCGCCGCGCCGCCGCCGACCAGGGCGATGAAAAAGTCCAACAGCATGGGGCTGGAACGCGCCGCCATCTCGCTGGATGTATGTGCGTCTAATGTTAACCGCGCGACCAGGCCGAATAGAAAACTGGCCAGCAGCGCCAGGCCCATCGCCACGGCAATGGAAACGCATGCCCGGCGGAATAACCGGAAGTTGGCGTAGACGAGCGCCAGACCGGAGCCAAGGATTGGCGTCATTAACGGCGCAATCAGCATCGCGCCGATAATCACCGCAGCGGAATTCATCACCAGACCGAACGAAGCCAGAATCGTCGAGGCGGTAATCAGCGCCACAAAGTCAAAACTCAGCCGCGAACCATTCTCCAGCGCTTCCGCCAGTTCTTGCCGCGCCGGGCGGTCAAGCTGCGGAACGATCCGCCGGTACCGCTGCCAGAACCTGTCACAGATGCGTTCGAGCGTACTGTCGCCGCGGCGAATGATCAGCACGTTGTATTCCGCCAAAGCGTCAAGCGTTGCCAGGGCGGATTTGTTCTCTTTCAATCTTGATTCATTACGGCTTTCACTTAACACCAGCAAGGTGTCGCTGCCTAAGCCGTTACGTTTTAGTTCCTGCTGAACAAACTGCGCATCGCCCGCGCTGAAAGTCTCCGCGGCACACTGCGGATCGAACTTCACTACGGCACCGGCGGCCGGGCCTGCGGTCAGCGGTTCAGCCAGTGCGGTCGTGGCGCCATCGCCGCATTCAGAGATAGCGATACCCTGCCACGGTTTGCTGGTATTGCCAGGCTGCAACCAGGCAGTGCTCGCGCTGGCTTTGCGATAAAGCAGATGTTCCAGCGTGTCTGGTTTTTCCACGCGTGGCAGCAGTAGCAGGTTGATCGATTTCGCGTTCAGGGTCTGCAGCACTTCTTCATCTTCGCCCTCAAGCTGCGTCACCTTCATCCGCTGCGCCGCAGCTTTCACGGCCTGCGTTTCTTCCTCGCAGTCCTCTGCTGACGCATTATTGTCACTAGACGAATCGTCAAAACAGCCGGTTTCCGCCAACCGCTCGATCCGTCGCCGGGCGACTTTGCGGAACTGCCGGGTGCAAGCAGGCGAAAGATAGAGATGCACCCGCTGCTGCAAAGCCTCTCCCAACCGGATCACCACCGGCAGGCAACTACGAAGCTCACGGTCCGAAGCAACAACAACAGCAATAGGCATGGAAGGTTGGCTAGAGTATTAAGTAAGCGTAGAACGTGAATGGTAGCACGTCCGTGCTTGTACCATTTTGACGCCGCAACGTTGTAGAACCTGCCGGTATCTATGACGGGCTTTACTTCGAAGACTTGTTTAAGTCTCATCGAGAAATATCTGCACCATTTGCGAGCTTACCATGATTCCAAATAAAGTACTGATTCCGGTGGCTTGGCTGTGTCCCATTCAGTGTCTCGTCCTTATGTTGGGACTTCGTGCGTTAGCTCCCACTGGCAAGATCTGGCCATCCGTGGCTTGGATAGCGGGTTTCTTTTTAGGTCTGGCATTGTCGTCTTTTGAGATCGTATTTATCGGTTGGCTCGGCGATCGACTAAGATCTCGAAAGTAGTTTCAGCGCCGCGTTCACGTAGATTGCATGACTGGCCGGTGTCGAAAAAGACCAGACCGACCTTCAAAAATCCATTTCACATTCTCACGACCGTAGAACTCAATGACTTGGCGCGTCACTTTACTTAGTATCGTTCTTGCTTTTGTTGCTGGTTCCGTCGTTTTTTTTTGTGTGCCTGTGCAGCGGAATCAGCACGATTGTGTTTGCTGACTCGGTTGTAGCACGCTGGAACGAAGATGAACTTTCCCTCCTTGGGCGGTTCGTGTTCGATCTCATCAACTTTTACCTGAAGTACTGGTGGCTGGCTGCACTCGGTGCGCCACCTCTCGTTTTTGCAATAACCTTAACAATTTTTCGTTCTCGACTGCGCATGCAGTCGTAGGGTATCCACGGTGAAAAGGTGCCGCACCTCGTCTTGCAGGGATAGCACTACTGCAGGAATGCGCGAAGCGTGAGCGTGCCGTAGGGCAGGCGCCTGCCCTACGGCTTAAGGGTTGGTCAGCGCGAAAACGCAATGGGTAGCAGCCTGGGCGACAGATGTCTGTCGACGTCCTTAGTCGCGCGCCTTGGCGCGCTTTTCATTTTGTTCGCAGGGCTGATCGCACTGTAATTGGATTTTCTGTCTGATTGCATCCCATTCCTCGCGGGGCCACGGTTCTGGTTCACCACTCGCCAGACCCTCCAGTAAAGCTTGCGTGATTTCCGTTTTTCGCGTTGGTTTGTCGGGTGTTGGCACTTTCAACTCCGGCAGGTTCCTGACTCATTCACTGCGAGTGCATGGTAACACACGCTGCTTCTAAAGCCAACGTTACCAACACCTTACATCTAACAGATATATTGCGTCTGCGCAGATTGCAGCACGAAGTGCGGGGCGGAGCCATCGCGACCCACCCTGCTCAACTTTGCCACGAGGGCCTAGAATCGCGTATTCCCCCGGTTTCTAAGAACCCGGTTTACCCCTACGATTTACGCTTCATCTGCGTTCAACCTACGAGGATTTACCTATGCATTCGCAGCTTGTTGTTTTAGGCGGCGGACCCGGCGGATATGCGGCGGCTTTTCTGGCGGCTGATGAAGGCATGGAAGTGACTATCGTCGAATCCAACCCGCGGCTGGGTGGAACCTGCCTGCTGCGCGGCTGCATTCCGTCTAAAGCGCTGCTGCATGTGGCCCGTGTGATCTCGGAAACGCAGGAACTGAGCGAAGACTGGGGCGTTGAGTTCGAGCCGCCGAAGATTGATCGCGAGCGGCTGGTGGCACGCAAAGAGAAGATCATCAGCGATCTGTCCGGCGGCCTGTCGGCGCTCGCTAAACGCCGTAAAGTGAAGGTGATTAACGCCCGCGGCACGTTTGAAAATTCCACCACGCTGAAGCTGGAAGGGGACGATAAGTCGATTCCCGAAGGCGGCAAAATCACCTTCGACCACTGCGTGCTGGCCACTGGTTCGACGCCCGCGATGCCGCCGGCTTTTGATATCGGCTCACCCCGCGTGTTCGATTCAACCGGCGCCCTGGAACTGAAAGACATTACGCCCGGATCTTCGCTGCTGGTGATCGGCGGTGGCTACATTGGCCTGGAAATGGGCACGGTTTACGCCAATCTGGGTGTGAAGGTCAGCGTTGTGGAGCTGATGGACGGGCTGCTGATGGGCGCCGACCGCGATCTGGTCAAACCGCTGGCTAAGAAGCTGAAAGGCCTGTTTGAAGACCGCATCTTCACCAACACCAAGGTCGGCACTATCAGCGCCCGTGGTGAGAAGATTGAAGTCGCGTTTGAAGGCCCGGCGAAGTTTGGTGTCGAACAGTACGACTACGTGCTGGTTTCCGTCGGCCGCCGTCCTTGCACGCGAGGCATCGGTCTGGAAAACACGCAGGTGGAACTGGATCAGCGCGGCTTTGCCATCTGCGACAGTCAGCAGCGTACGGCTGACGAGCACATCCGCGCGATTGGCGATGTCGCGGGCGAACCGATGCTGGCGCACAAGGCAACGCACGAAGGACGCATCGCCGTGGAAGCCCTGCTGGGTCACCCGGCTGAGTTCGACAAACTGGCAATTCCCGCCGTGGTGTTCACCGACCCGGAAATCGCCTGGGCGGGTCTGACGGCGGAAGAAGCCAAACGCGAGGGCCGCAATGTCGAAATCGCCATGTATCCCTGGGCGGCCAGCGGTCGTGCCCAGGCGATCGGTCGCGTGGATGGTTTGACCAAGTGGATCATCGATCCCGAAACCTCACGCGTGCTCGGCTGCGGCATGGTTGGCCCCGGCGCCGGCGAACTGATCGCCGAGGCGACCCTGGCCATCGAGATGGGCTGCGAAGTCCGCGATATCAGCGAAACCGTGCACGCCCACCCGACACTCAGCGAAACAATGATGAACGCCGCCGAGGTCTTCTTCGGCACTGCGACGGAAATCTACAAGCCGAAACGCAAATAGCCGCTTCGGTGCACCATGCATTGCCGCGCAAGGTCCGGCAATGCACCGTATCGGGCGTCAGCCGTATATCTTCGAAGTAATGAAGTAGCCGCCGGTGGCGGAGAAGCAGCCGAGTACGGTGCCCCAGGTGATATCGACGACAGCGATGGTCCACGGCCAGCCTTTGAGCGTTGCCAGGTTTGTCATGTCGTAGGTGGCATACGTGAAGAAGCCGAACAGGGCGCCGTAGATGACCGCCGTCAGCAGCGATTTACTCTCCATGGCCGGGTGGATCGCAAAGAAGACGATGCCGGCGATATACATCAGGTAGAATCCGGCCGCTGCGGCGTAGTTGGGTTTCTCTAGCAATAAGTCGCCCAGCTCCCGGCGGTAGAACCAGTTGGCGACAAACGACAGCCAGATGATGTCGATCAGAAAGAACATGGCGGCGGTCGCAAAATAGGCAACGATATATTTCATCGCGGAACACTCCGTGGGTCGCGTTAGATCGTGTGTGAGGTAAAACCGCTGCACTGTAGCGACATGGCAAGAACAGCCAGCGAGTACGCGACGCGGGCCTGCCCTTAATTCAGTCCGTACTGGATGTGCTTTCCGCCTCTGCGGAAGTGGGCGGCGGCATGGTGGGGTCGCCCGATGCATCCGCGGCGGGGCGGGGCGAAGTGGCGCCTTGCGGATGCGTGGCGTCGGCAGGCGCCGGGATATCGAGCGCCCCGATGCGTGGATCGCCTTGATCCAGCGGCGGTAGTCCGCCTTCTTCGGTCGATTGCAGTTGGGCGACGACTTCTTCCAGTTCGATCATCTCACGGCGGATTTCGTCCAGTTCCAGTTCGCGTTCGGCCACGGCTTCGCGCAGCCACGAGAGGCGCCGTTCCGGATTAAGGTGCAGGAACCGCCGGATGAAGTCCAGCACCAGTAGAGCCCGGTACGCGCGGATCGCGAGTCCACGCAGCCGGTAAAGACGCGTTGTCTTGCCGATCTGCTGCAAGCGGATCAGGGCGCCTAGTTGCAGCATGGGCAGGAAGGCGGCGAAGGGCAGGATGACGATGGCCAGGTCCAGCCACTGGGTGGTACAGTATTTGATCTTCTTGTCGACCACGCCCAGCATGGTGATGAACTCGATGGTGAACGCCATCCAGATCACCGATGTGGCCGTCTGCAGCAGAAAGCTCATCAACTGATGATCGTCCACCTGCTTCTCATAAAAATATTCGATCACCAGCAGCGGTAGGATCAGCAGTGCGATGATGATCATCGGTCCGCCGAAAGCTTTCTCCGTGTTTCTCCGCAGGTCGTAATTGCAATACTGCCAACCCGCGATGGGCAGCCACACGGTGCGTCCGCGCACATGATCGCGGGCGCCCAGCCGCAGAGGCGGGAACAACAGGATAAGAATGTGCTGCGCCAGGCGCCTGCCGCCATTCAGCCACTGCGCGACCACCTCGGCGATGAATAGCGGGTACAACACCGCCATGCCTGCCACGGAGACGGTGCACCACCAGAAGACAAACTGCCGCGAAGTACTTTCCGGCTCAAACCGCATGGTCTGCAACGCGCCGGCCAGAAACACCAGAAAAGCCAGCGACACGATATACATCGGCACGGCCAGCAGGCGGTCAAGCTTGTTCTGCGATTTCCTAGCCATGGAGTCAGTCTACGCGGTTCGGCCAGCGTCCGTGTGGAAGTGTTTACACCATTTTTCTAAGGGCATATGTGTATTCGCCTTAGCTGACGGAAGCTTACGATCGCCAGTTTTTATCATTGTATCAGTTTGCGACGGACGTTCTGAGACCAGCTGCCGCCGGCCAGCTTCCAGATTCAACAAGCTATAACCCGTTTTTCCAGCATAAGCGGGCCATTCCAGGGCGATTGAAGGTGTGAAGGTTGAAGCTTTCGGCCGGATCTTTTCGAAAAATCCTTTGTGATACGGCCCGTGTCGGATTACTTTATAGATAGTGGCTCGGAGTGCGGTCGCGGCAGGAATGGCGACTTATATTAAAGTGTGAACGCTTGGGTCGCAAAACTTGGCTCTTTTACCGGGCCAGCCGTTGCCGTATAACAAATCCTGGGTACAAGCCAGCAAATACCCGTTTCCAGGGGCAAACCCGGAACAGGTCGGAGGAACATTGAATGAAGATGGCTCTTACAGTGAAGTCGCTGCGATTGGTAATTCCAGCCGTGCTAGCCGTGGTGGTCTGCACCGCAGCACACGCCGCAAACCGTAACCCGGTTTCGCCAGGTGCGGCTGAGAACCACGAAGTGGTCGACATGTGGAAGGCGATCGAGGATGGCGATATCGAAGTTTCGCTCATCCCCAAAGATGCGACCGAAGCGAACGTAATCTTCAAGAACAAAACCGATAAGCCACTGGCTATCAAACTACCCGAAGCCTTCGGCGGCGCCCCTGTGCTGGCGCAGTTCGGCGGCGTCGGCGGTGTGGGCGGCGGCCTGAATGGCGGCGGCCTGGGTGGCGGCCTCGGCGGCGGTTTGAATCAGGGCTTCGGCGGCGGCTTTGGCGGTGGTGGTCTGGGCGGCGGCCTTGGTGGCGGTCTGGGCGGCGGTGGTTTTGGCGGCGGCTTTATGAATGTTGCTGCCGACAAGACCCGCAAAGTCAAAGTGCCAACGGTCTGCCTGGAGCACGGCAAAGAAGATCCTAAGCCCCGCGTGAAGTACGAAATCACGCCGATCGAGAAGATCACCAGCAGCAAAGAAGCCGTTGAAGTGGTCAAGATGCTCGCCCGCCGGCAGATTCCACAGAACGCAGCACAGGCTGCAGCCTGGAACCTGACGGACAACCTAAGCTGGAACGAACTGGCTTACAAAGATCGTGTGAAGCACCTCAACGGTTCGGTTGAGAAATACTTCGCACCGCAGGAAATCTACTTCGCCATGAAGATCCGCCAGGAAGCTTCCCGTCGCGCCGCTGCACAGCCCGCGACCAGCAAGCCTTCCATCGGCGACCTGCCTGCTGTTCAGTCACCTGCAATCCAGGCGATCGAGCAGAAGCAGTAAGCCTGCGACGACAACTAGATAACAAAAAAAGGCGCCTGCTGCGGTGGGCGCCTTTTTTATTTGCGTCGCGACGATGGCTGGCCGGTCAAGCCAGAACGGAATGGCTTCGCGTCAATCGTGTTGAAATGTAGCGACAATTGTATATTATGTAGTGATAGATAGCGGAGATGGTTTTACGAATGCCATCTACGCATTCGGTCAGTTATGCATACACGCACCGGTGCATGCTGGTGCTCCATCCATCGCTTATATATATCAACGCCATGTTATTGAAATACTTCTACGATCAGGCTCTTGCGCACGCTTCGTACATGATTGGTTGCCAGCGGGCGAAGGTGGCAATCGTGATCGATCCCGGCCGCGACATTGACCAGTATCTAGAAATGGCGGACCGCGAGGGTGTGAAGCTGGTGGCCGCTGCGGAGACGCACATTCACGCCGACTTTGTTTCCGGCGCCCGCGAACTGGCGCACCGCACCGGCGCCAAGCTGTATCTCTCTGACGAAGGCCCCGAAGACTGGAAGTACCTGTTTGCCAGCGAGTACGACCATCAGCTGCTCAAGGACGGCGATTCCTTCAAGATCGGAAATATCCAGTTCGATGTGCTGCACACTCCGGGCCACACGCCAGAGAGCATTTCGTACCTGCTGACCGATCTGGGCGGCGGCGCGACGGAGCCAATGGGTATCTTCACCGGCGACTTTGTCTTTGTCGGTTCCATCGGGCGGCCCGATCTTCTGGAAGAAGCAGCAGGACTCGCCGGCACGGCCGAAAGCGGCGCCCGCGAACTGTTCCACTCGGCAGAGAAGTTTAAGCAACTGTCAGACTATCTCCAGGTCTGGCCGGCCCATGGCGCAGGCAGTGCCTGCGGGAAGGGTCTGGGGGCGGTGCCATCATCAACTGTGGGCTACGAAAAACGCTTTAATCCCGCCCTGCAGTTCACCAGCGAAGAAGCCTTCGTCAAATACATCCTGGCCGATCAGCCAGAGGCGCCGAAGTATTTCGCCGTGATGAAACGCGTCAACAAAGAAGGCCCGGCGATACTCGGAGATGCCAGCCTGCCGCCCGGCCTGAATGTGGACGAACTGTCGCCTTCGATCGAAAACGGCACGGTCATTGACCTGGCGCCCGCCAGCGAGTTTGCCGCCGGTCATGTGCCGGGCACGTTGAACCTTCCCGCCGGGATGCTTGCCAGTTGGGCGGGCTGGGTGGTTGACTACTCCCGGCCCGTGTACCTGATTACGGTGCCAGAGAAACTTGCAGAAGCAACCCGCGTGCTGCGGAAGATCGGTCTAGATGACGCCCGCGGCTTCTTTGACACGGCAGCAGTTCATAAGGCGGGCGTAGCAACGCAGAGCTACGCAACAGCCACGCCTGCTGAACTTCAGCCCCGGATCGAATCGGGCGAAATAAAACTAGTGGACGTCCGCTCGGACGAGGAATGGCAGTCCAGCCGCATCGCCCAGGCGGAACACAGTTTTCTCGGCAAACTGCCGGCCAATGTGAACGAGCTAAAAGGCGATAAGCCGGTGGTGGTGCAGTGCCAGGCAGGCGCCCGCGCGGCCATCGCGGCCAGCATCCTACAAGCTGCGGGAAACGAAGCCATCAACATGACCGGCGGCCTGGCAGCCTGGTCGCAGGCTGATCTGCCCATCGACCGGCAGGCTCCCAGCGGCGACTGATACACGTACACCGGCGCCCTCGAAAGCGAAAGGTATCCGTCATGAAAGAAGCTCTACTACTCATAACCGTTCTCGTCGTTTGGTTTGTTCTCAACGCCTGGGTGCTGCCCCGTTTCGGCGTGAAGACGTGACTATCCGGCCGTTGTGCGGTGGATCCGCACTCTCAGCCTGAATCGCCTACGCAAATTGAAAAACAATTTGACGACGGTGCAGATACCCCGTCCGGACAGCAGGACTTGAAGGACGATCATTAAGCTCAGCTTCATCAGAACCAGGAGTCAGATCCATGAATCGCCTTTACATCTCAGCCGTACTGCTACTTTCAACCTGGATCGCGCTCCCGGCGGCGGCACAGTCACCTGGCCGCGGGCCGCAGGGTGGTCATGGTCACGGCGGCGACAAACGGCACGCTGAGGATCACAAGGTATTTCACTTCCTGCTGACCAATCACAAGAAGATCACCCGGACCGTCAAAGAGCTGCCCAATGGCGTCGAAACAGTGACGCAATCAGACGATCCAGCAATCGCCGCCGGGATCAAAGAACATGTGAAGTGGATGCAATACCGTGTCGAAGAAGGGAAACCCATTCGCATGCGTGATCCGCTGTTTGCCGAATTATTCCGGCACGCAAGCAAGATCAAGATGGTGCGGGTGGAACTCGATAAGGGAGTACGGGTCACGGAAACGTCGGCGGACGCTCATGTAGCTTCGCTTATCAAAGCGCACGCCAGAACGGTATCTGGATTTGTCGCCAGGGGATTCACCGAAGCGATGAAAAATCACCCGGTTCCATCCAAGAAGAAAGATGAGGAAAATCTCGAGTATTCAAATCCCGCCATTTCACCTTACGGCAGAGTTGTCCGGCTTCCCTCCGCCGCGCAGCAACCACGCAGCGGCAGCAAGATCGTGGTTGATGTGACCAAAGGCGGCGATCCGGCAAAGCTGAATCCAGCGATCGAAAAGGTCGCCCGCTTCGTTAACATTTATCGCGGTGCAGGGAAAACGCCAGCGGACGTCAAAATCGCGGTGGTGCTGCACGGCGATGCAACCCTGGCCATTCTGAACGCAGATGCTTACTCCGCCCGCTTCAAAACCGGTGGGAAAAATCCGAACCTGGATTGCCTGCACAAGCTACACGAAGCAGGTGTGGAGATCCTTGTCTGCGGCCAGTCGCTGGTGGGCAAAGGCGCGAAGCCGGGCGAAGTTGTCGTATTTTCTAATGTCGCGGTTTCAGCGCTGACATCGCTGGTGAATCTACAAGCGGATGGCTACGCCTACGTGCCGCTGAAGTGATCTATTTCCCGTGCGGTGGTCATTCACGATAAAATGAGGCGACGACAGGGCGTGTTGCGTCTTGTCCGCTGAGGCAGGAGAATTTTCACATCACCCGGCTTTTGCCCAAGAAGCCGGCGTTACAGGCAACAACAGAAAGGAACCAGAATGGCCAAGCGGCTTGGTTTGCTGGCGGTTGCGATCACCGCGTTACTGTTGTTGCTTTTCTACAGTCAGTGGAACCGGCAGCCGCCTCATGTTTCGGGGCTGGTCGAAGCCGATGAGATCCGCCTTGGTTCGCGTGTGGGCGGTCGCGTTGCCAAGGTGCACGTGGAAGAAGGCCAAGCGGCAAAAGCCGGCGCGACGCTGGTGGAGCTAGAACCGTTCGACCTGCTTGAACGCGAGAAAGAAGCGGCCCTGCTACTGGCAGCCCGTGAAGCGGAAGTCAAACGCCTGACGGCTGGTTATCGCGAAGAAGAAATTGCCCAAGCGAAAGCCAAACACGATCAGCTTAAGGCCAAGCAGCAGCTACTACGCGCGGGTCCACGAAAGCAGGTGATCGCTGCTGCACGCGGGCGGTTGACGCAGGCGACAGCGCAGAAGAAACAGGCCTCACAAAATCTGGCGCGGTTGAACAAACTCGCCAGCGTTACGCCGGAACAGGATATCGAGAACGCCCGCGAGGCGCTGAACGCCGCAGCGGCCAATGTTGTGGTGCTGCAAGAGGAACTTGCACTGCTGGAAGCAGGAACACGCGAAGAAGAACTGCAGCAAGCGACAGCCGCGGTTGAAGAAGCGCGTCAGGCATGGCAGTTAATGCAACACGGCTACCGCAGTGAAGAAGTCGAAAAGGCACAGGCAGCGCGGGACGCTGCCAAGGCCACGCTCGAAGCCATCGGCCGCCAGAAAGATGAACTGAAAATCATCAGCCCCATCGACGGCAATGTTGAAGCACTAGATTTGCAGCCAGGTGATATGGTGGCCCCCGGCGCCCCGGTTGTCTCGATGCTGAACCCCCGGAAGCTCTGGGTGCGGGCGTACGTGCCGCAGAGCATCGCCGGAATCCGCACCGGCGCCCGCGTCGGAGTGACGCTGGACGGCTATCCCGCTGACCGCTTCACGGGCGTCATCACGTTTGTATCGCGACGGGCGGAGTTTACACCCAGCAATGTGCAGACGCCTGAAGAGCGTTCCAAGCAGGTATTCCGCATCAAGGTGACGCTTGAAGATGAGCGCGACATTCTGCGGCCTGGAATGACCGCCGACATCTGGCTCGATCCGTCCGGCGGCGCCGAATGAACAGACCTGTCATCGAAGTGCAGTCGCTCTCCAGGTCGTTCGGCGCGCTCACCGCCGTCCGCGACGTCAGCTTTCAGGTGCAGCGTGGTGCCATCTTCGGACTGTTAGGCCCCAATGGAAGCGGCAAGTCGACAATCATCCGCATGTTGCTGGGAATTCTTCCACCCAGCTCTGGCGACGCCCATGTGCTGGGCATGAACGTCCGCACCGGGGCCGAGCAGATCAAGCCGCGCGTCGGTTACATGTCGCAGCAGTTTAGCCTGTACGGTGATTTGTCGGTGCAGGAGAACATCGAGTTTTATGGCCGCATCTACGGCCTTGATGCGGTGAAGCTCAGCGAACGTCGTGAAGCGGTGCTGCAGCTCACGGGTCTTTCAGACAGGTTGCCGCAACTGGCAGGCACACTTTCTGGTGGCTGGAAACAGCGGCTTGCGCTGGCGTGCGCACTGATTCATCAGCCGGACGTTCTCTTTCTGGACGAACCCACCGCGGGCATCGACCCGGTCGCCAGGCGGCATCTGTGGGATCTGCTGTTCGAGCTTTCCGGTCAGGGCGTCACGCTGTTTGTGACGACCCACTACATGGACGAGGCGGAACGCTGCACCGATGTCGGTTACATCTACAATTCGAAACTGCTGGTGCTGGGAAAACCATCCGAGCTGAAACAGCTCCCCGCCGTTACACCGCATGGCGCCAGGCGGTTTGAAATCCGACTGGCTGCTCCGGCGAAGCATCTGGCGCCGTTACGTGCGTTGCCAGAAGTCCGTGATGCAACCCTCTTTGGCGAAACGATTCACTTACTGCTCGACGAGCCAGCGACGCCCGCCAGCGTTCTTCAGCGCCTTGAACTGGCCGCCGCGGACGATGTCCGGGAGATCTCACCCAGTCTCGAAGATGTCTTTGTCACGTTAACCAGAGACGCTGAGCAAAAGGCCGCTGAACAGACTGCAACAATCACACACGAGGGAGACTCAACAGAAGAAAACGATACGGACACTTCACCTGAAACGGCGCCTGCCAGTAACGCAACCGGCGTCACCAGCGTGCAGCATCCCGCGGGCGCGCTGAATGGTCTGTGGGCGATTCTGGTCAAAGAGCTGATTCACATCCGCCGGCAGCCGACGACGCTCTTCTTTATGCTGGTGGTGCCGGCGATGCAGACCATTATCTTTGGCTACGCGATTGATACGCAGGTCGAAAACATTCCGGCAGTGGTTTTCAATATGGATGGCCGGCAGCCATCGCATGAGTTGATCGAAGCCTTTGAAAATACTCGCCGTTTCCGCCTTGTGGAATACGCAACCAGTGAAGAAGCATTCCGTCGCGCGCTCTCGTCGGGTCGTGCGAAGGTGGGGATTCGCGTGCCGCCCAGCTACGCCGACCAGTTGATGCGCGGCGAACAGACCACCATTCAGGTGCTAATCGACGGCAGCGATTCGCAGGTGGCAACCACCGCGCAAAGCACCGCACAACTGCTGGGGCTGAACCTGTCCATTCAACGCGCCACGGCAAAGGGAGAGGCGCTGCAACTGGCGCCGGCGCGTAATGCGTCGGGCGGTGCGACGCTGCCTTTAGATGTTCGCACCCGGATGTTATACAACCCCGGCCTGGAGAGTTCGCATTTTCTGGTGCCTGGCTTAGCCGGCATTATTCTGCAACTGGTGACGCTGTTTCTGACGTCGTTTGCCGTGGTGCGTGAACGCGAACTCGGCACGTTAGAGCAGTTGTTTGTTACGCCCGTCGGTCGTCCCGGATTGCTGCTCGGCAAGCTACTGCCTTACGCGCTGGTGGGATTCATCGCGCTGCTAACCGTGCTGGTCGTGATGGTGTATGTCTTTGGTGTCGAGATTCACGGCAGCATTATTCTGCTACTCGGATTGTCTACGTTGTTTATGGTCTGCTCGCTGGGACTGGGCTTGCTGGTTTCTACCGTGGCGAAAACGCAACTCGAAGCTTTTCAGTTTGCGTTCGTCATTATGCTGCCTTCGATCCTGCTATCGGGATTCGTCTTCCCCCGTAGCGAAATGCCGCTTCCGATCTACCTGGCGTCGTTTGCTCTTCCCGCCACCTATTACATCGAAATCCTGCGCGGCGTTGTGCTACGCGGCGCGGACTTCGCTGATCTAACGCCCTGGATCATTGGGCTAACGGTCTGCTGCATTGTGGTGCTTGCGCTCAGCGTCTTCAGGTTTCAGAAAAAGCTCGCATAGCAGGTGGGCAGCATTACGGCGCCTGGACTGTTGCAGAGGCTTTTTTCTGGAATCGCAGGAAGTAGTTGTCTTTGAAGTCTGGAATTTTAACTTCTTCAACAAACTGAAGACCTGCGTCCACAATTTCTTTGCGGAACACTTCTTTGCCGGCGCGGACGTGGCTGAGCGTCCATTCGCGTGACTTGCCGGGGATGCGTTCGAAGTCAATCACGATAAGCACACCACCTGGTTTCAACGCGTGGCGGATCGATGCGAGCGTTGCTTGCGGGTATTCGAAGTGGTGATACGTGTCACAGATAAAAACAATGTCGACAGACTCCCGTGGCAACCGCACAGAGCGTCCGGTCCCTAGAACGCAGGTCAGGTTCTGCACCTTGTCTTCGGTTGCCTTCTTGTTGATGTGCTGAAGAAACTTCGCGGCGATATCCACAGCGTAGACCCAACCTTCTTTGCCAACCTTGTCCGCAAACAGGCGGCTGTAAAAACCGGTGCCGGCGCCGATGTCTGCGACGGTCTGCCCCGGCTTCACGCCCATAGCTTTTAACACCTGCTCCCGCGCCGCGTAGACTTCGCGGCTTTCGATCTCGAAGCGTTCCACCCACTGACTCACATCCAGTTCCGGGTCCAGAAACCGCTCGTTGATGCCCGGCTTGATGCTCTCCTGCTGCGCGTCAGACCCGCCTGGCGCCTCTTTCTGTTCTTGCGCGTGTGCCAGCGTGTAAAAGGCGCACAGGACGAAAAGTGCAACTGGCAGTGTTGTTACTGGCAAGCGGTACATGGTTCTTCTCCGGGTGCTGCTGAAATCTTACGCCCCAACTTTCTGAACTTTACAGTAAGCCATTTTAACAGCAGCCGTCGTCGTAGAAATACGCTCCGGCGGCGGTGCATGGAAAGGCCGTGGCTGTGCGGATGCGTGCGGAATCGCACAATTCCGGCAGCGGGTGCACACGCGTTGTAGACCACAAAGCAGATATTTCCGTATCTAACGATATTTCTTTGGAAGGCATGCGGATTGCATATCTGTTGAGGTTGGTTGTCCGTGTCGCATTGATGAATGCGCTCTGAATACGCATGGTCCTTCAGGTGTTATGCGGCTACCGGCGGGTGGCGTTACGGAATCTGTGCGAAGGCAAGTCAGCTGCCCAGGTCTATCGTCCGGCAACCCGTCAACCAGGAGGTTTCTCAGCTAGGAGGATTTATCATGAACACGGATGAACACGAGAACAATGCAGTTTATGTGGAGCATCTCCGCACAGAACATCGCCATCTTGATCGCGAGACGGCAGTGATTCTCAAGCTGCTTGTTGACAGTTGCGAACAGCAGCGTCTGTTCGACAGTACCGCAGTCGCCGCTGCCATGTCGGACTTACAGCAGTCGCTGGAAGAACACTTCCGCGTCGAGGAGGAAGGCGGCTGCCTGGAGCAGGCATACAGCCGTTGCCCAGGTCTGCTGCAGGAAGCCCGGCACATTGAGTCTGAGCATGGCCCGCTGCTTGGTGAGCTTGACGAGCTGGTCGTGCAGACGCGGCTGGCGGAAAGCAAACCGCAGCAGGACGATGTTCACGAGCGGTTCCGCGCGTTCGTGCAGGATTTACGGATGCACGAAGCGGCGGAAAACCGGTTGCTCGCCACCGCCTTCGGCCTGGAAGCAGATTGACGGGTGGATCACGCATGAGCAATCCAACACCACGCGGCGGCCAGCAACTTGCCGACATGCATACGCACGAAGCGATTGCTGGCCGCATTGGTTCGGCAAAGGGCCATAGCTATGCCGGCGACTTTGTGCTTGGCGCCGTGGATGGCACGGTGACGACCTTTGCGATCGTCGCCGGGGCAGCAGGCGCGGGGCTGCCTTCGGGCGTCGCCATTGTGCTAGGTCTGGCGAATGTTGTCGCCGATGGCTTCAGCATGGCGGTGAGCAACTATCTGAAATCCAAAGCCGACCGTCAGATGGTGGAGCGGTTCCGCCATATGGAGGAAATGCACATCGACGAAGTACCCGAAGCTGAACGCGAAGAGATACGCCAGATTTTTGCCGCCAAAGGTTTCGATGGCGATCTACTGGAAGAAGTTGTCAAAGTAATCACGTCCGACCGCAAACGATGGGTGGACACGATGCTGGTTGACGAATGGGGGCTGCAACTTGAAACGCCTTCGCCCATCCGCGCAGGGCTTTCTACATTCGTGGCGTTTGTCTGCGCGGGAATGGTGCCGCTGACGCCCCTGCTGCTGGCGGCCGTGCTCGGCGGTTCGCAGATGTTTATCGCCAGCGCAATTCTTACCGCGATCACTTTCTTCGCAACGGGCGCCGCGGGCGGCTATGTTTCAAACCGTTCACTACTGAAGTCTGGGTTAGAGACATTGCTGATAGGCGGCGGCGCTGCCAGTCTGGCCTACATTGTTGGCTTGTGGCTGCGGAACTACGCCGGAGGCTAAGAGCGCTGCGCCGTAATCCTGAAAGTTTCTGGCCTAAAAGCACAGCGACGCTGCATCTTCAAGACGCGCGTCGCTGTTGCTTTTGCGTGATGATTCTCCGCTTGAATCACGCAGGAACATCAAAGGCTTACTGGGCAGTGGAATCCTTCAGGCTTCAGCGCCAGCACAGAACACTCGATCTGGCCGAGGATCTGCTCTGCCGTGTTGCCCATCACCAGCCCCATCATGCCGGAACGGCCCACGGTGCCCATGACCACCAGGTCAACACCATTGTGTTTGGCGAAGTCGGGTATAACGCGCACCGGGTCGCCTTTTAGCATGTGCACATTCTCTTCCCGCAGATTGCGGCCGTGTATTTGCAGGAAATTGTCGAGGCGGTCTTCGATCTGTTCGCGGTTCTGCTTTTCGACCGTTTCAAAGTCGGCTGCGTCCATCCGGCTTCTCAGCATCGCTTCGTTCCAGATCGACCAGACATGAACCAGCGAAAGCTTGCCGGCGTGGTACAGGCTGACGCTGGATGCAAACTCGAAGATGGCGCTGTTAAGTTCCGCGTCCACGGCCTCTCCGGTCGACGTATCGATGCATCCCATGATGTGTTTGAACTTGGGCGCCGATGGCGTCACCAGCCAGACGGCGCACGGGCACTGCCGCAGCAGACGGAAGCCGGTATTGCCGAAGAACCCGGCGCGGCGGCTGTGTTTGCCTTTGGCGACCCGCATCACCAGATCGTGACCACCGCGTAGCACTTCGCGGATGATCTCCACCGAGGTCGTGCCTTGAAACACTTTGGCTTCCACGCGGACGCCGGATGCATTCAGAGATGCCTTGATGGCCTCAAGCTTCTCCTGTTTCTCGTTCAACAACAGCTGCCGGACGTGGTCCGGGTCATCAAGCGAGAGACGCGCCGCCCAGGTGAACTCGGGCAGCACATCCACAAGCGTCAGCGACGCATCATTGCGTTGGGCGATTTCCGCGGCTTCTTCCACAATGGGATGATCGTCGATACGCGTATCCAGGGCGACCAGAATTTTTTTGAACCTTTCCATTTATTGCTCCAGCGGATTCAGAGAAGAACACGGGCGTCAATTAGTACGGATCTCTATGATGCAATCCTTGCGCCATTCCACGTGGTGTGGGCACGATTTTTGCGATTCCAACTAGCGGGTTGTTGTCTCACGCACATCGGTTACCAACGTACTTGGAGCAAGGCGATGAAAGATGCATTCAAAGAACGTGAACGGGCGCTGGAGTCCGAATTCTTCCGCCGCGTGGATGTGAAGCTGCTAGCCGATCTGCGAGAACGGCTCTCAGCTGAATCGGCCCAGGCGCAGCTTGCGGAATCGACAGGCATTGCCGACGAAATCCTGCTGGACGAACTGATGGCCGCGGGCGTCACCGCGGAAGCGATTGCCGCCTTATCCCTGGTTCCGCTGGTGCTGATGGCGTGGGCGGACGGTTCTGTGGACCTGAAAGAACGGGCGTGTGTACTGCAGGCGGCCCGTGAACAGGGGCTGGAAGAAGGCAGCGCCGCCGCGAAGCTACTTGAATCCTGGCTGGATGAACGGCCCGGCGAAGAGCTTGAAGTCGCCTGGCAGGATTACACACGCACCACGGTGCCTCGTCTGGGCGAGCGGTCCCGCGAGAAGTTCCGCACTCACGTGCTCGACGGTGCTACCGCCGTGGCGCGTGCGGCCGGCGGCGTGCTTGGCATCGGCTCAATCTCCGCAGCCGAGCGGCGTGTTCTGGTCTGGCTGGAAGAGGCGCTTTTTTCGACAACGCCTTCAGAATAGACCTGCGAAAGGTGTGCGGAATGGCACAGGTGTGCGAATCCGCACTGTGCACACCGGCGGCTGACAGGTGTTATCAGGCGACCTTTGCATGGGCAACGGACGCCAGACGCGAAGTAATTCGGGAGTTTTACGTTTCGATTCCGGCGTGGGGCTGTTTTCATTTCTGAAAGGAAGAGCAATGCGATATCTCAAGTTTGTAATGGTGGTAGCCGTGTTGGGCCTGTTGCCTGGCGCCGTTCAGGCACAGGACCAGGAGATCAAAGAGAACCTCAAGGTCTTCATGCGGGCGAAACTCAAACATTCTCAGGACGTGTTGCGCGGCTTGACCCTCGAGGATTTTGATACGGTCGCAAAAAGCTCGCAGCAGCTGAGCCTAATTAGCAATGCTTCGCAGTGGCAGGTTTTTCAGACGCCTGAATATATCCGTCGCAGCGGAGAATTCCGTAAAGCCACCACGGCCTTAACCAAAGCGGCTAAAGAGAAGAACGTAGACGCGGCGACGCTGAACTACGTCAAAATGTCCATGCAATGTATCGAATGTCACAAGTACATCCGCAGCGTTCACAACGCAGCCCTGCCGGACCGCAGCCCGGTGGATACACGCATTCTGCTGGGAGAGGTTCCACGCACGCCAGAAGGGAGGTTGAAGTGAGTACGCAAGTGGCAACTTCGTTTAACCGCACGCTGGAAAAGACCAACGCGTGGATCCGCGATCTGGATCAGCAGCTGAACTGGGACAACCGCGACAGCGCTTATCATGCGCTGCGCGCCGTGCTGCACGCGCTGCGCGACCGGCTATCCATTGGTGAGGTGGCTGATCTGGCTTCGCAACTGCCCATGCTACTGAAAGGCGTATTTTACGAAGGCTGGCGACCCCATCAGGAACCGCCCGGACTTCGCCTAGATGATTTTCTCAACAGTATCGCAGACGCCTTTCCCGGCGACGCTTCCGTAGATCCAGAGGAAATCGCCAGAGCCGTGTTTCACGTTGTTATCAGGCACGTCAGCGCGGGAGAAGTGGAAGATATCAAAAACAGTCTTCCACAGCCTCTACGTCAGCTATGGGACTGAAGCTTCAGCAAGCCCTGCTGAACACGGCTAGTCAACTCAAGGCCCCAGTTGGGGTGCGGATACGATGTTGTGGCATTATCTATCGCCACACATTGTCCCCTCGCCCCTTTGGGGAGAGGGCTAGGGTGAGGGGGTACAGAATCCGTCCTTTAGCAAAGCTTTGCGGAGCGTAAACCGGACGGACAAAAGCTTCTTGTGGCTTCTACAAAGTAGATAGCGGGCGACCCCTCATCTGGCCTGACGGCCTGTCTTCTCCCCAGAGGGGCGAAGAGGGATTCTGTTGTTGCCACAACATAATATCCGCACACAGTTGCAAAGCGATCTTCAACTTCGCAACTGGCGGCCTTGGGGCGGAAAGGTGCATTACGCGTCCAGTCGCACAGGGCATACGAAACCGTGCGGCTTGAGCGCCAGCACGGAGCACTCCAACTGGTCGAGAATCTGCTCGGAGGTGTTCCCCATCACAAAACCTGCCAGTCCCGACCGGGCAACCGTACCCATCACCACGAGGTCAACGCCGCTACGGTTTGCAAAGTCAGGAACCGCGCTGACCGGCTGGCCCTTCAACAGGTGCGTATTTTCATCGCGGACGGCGGATTGCTGCCGGAGAAAATTCTCTAGACGTTGCTTCACCTCATCGCAGATCAACTGATCATTCCACAACGGCCAGGCATGCACGACGGACAGCTTGCTGTGATGATGTCTGCTGATGGACGATGCAAACTGGTAGACGCTGGCGTTGAGGTCATTGTCAATTTCACTGCCCGAAGATGTGTCGACGCACGCCATAACATGGTTCAGCTTTGGCTTCGCATCCGCCGTAACCAGCCACACCGCACAGGGGCATTGCCGGAGAAGCCTCACGCCCGTGTTGCCAAACACGCCGGGACGTAAACTGTCGTTCCCTTTGGCTACCCGTAGCACCAGGTCGTGTCCGGCACGAAGCACCTCGCGGATGATTTCGACCGAAGTCTGTCCGTGAAACACTTTGGCCTCAGCTTGCAGCCCCTGCCGGTTTAACGCGTCTGTCAGGCTGGCCAGCTTCTGCTGCTTTTCTTTGATAATCAGTTCGTGCACGTGGGCATGATCTTCAACCGTAAGCCGCGCGGTCCACGATAACTCTGGCGCCACGTCCACCAGCGTCAATGAGGCGCCGTTGTGCCGGGCAATGCTGGCGGCTTCTTCCACAATGGGATGATCGTCCAGACGCGTATCGAGCGCGACAAGGATTTTTTGAAACCGTTTCATGACATTCCTCCGTTGCCATCCTGGAGACAGACTTACGAAACTGCACGCGCCATCAGAATATGCAACTCCCGCGCCGTTGCAGCGAAGCAAAGACAACTCGCCCTAAGACTGTGCGCGGCAAGGTGCGGAATAATGCTTTGCACACTTAGATTCTGAAAAGATTTCACCCACTGTCCGCCACCGCGGCGCAGCGTTTGCAAGACTTTTTCTTTCGACCGTTCAGAACCACTTCGGATCTATCTACACAAAAGGTGCATTAAGATCATGAACGCTAACAAATACCCGGCGCCCGTATTCGTGGAGATTAATGACGGCGATGAGAAGGTCGTCATGCCGTTTGAAGAAGTCGTGAAAAACCCCGCGCTCGCACACAAATTGCTGCAACAATCGTTGGCGGAACTTCAATCCTGGCGACAGCGGTACGCAGCTTTCTTTCAACGCACAGAGTCTCACGCCGCGCTGGAGATTGTCCGCCAGATCGAACAGTTACGCGCGCCCGACGAGCCGGACGAAGAAAACGGTCTGCAGTTCGACCCGGATGAATGACGCCTCCGGCGCGTCATCAGGCAAGCAGTTCGGCGAAGTTGCCCTTGGCTCCGGCGAAGCTGCTGGTCTTCACACCCAGTTGCTGCAACATGGTGACGAACACGCGCGTCAGCGGTTGATCGTCGTGCGTGATCTTTTCCTGGTAGGGTTCTTTGCCGCCCAGCCAGGCGCCGCCCTGCGGATTCGCCCCGGCGTAGTTCAGATACATGCCGTGTTTGAAGCCAAGTTTCCGCCCGCCCGCCAGCACAATCGGATAGTTGCGCGATAGGTGGAACGCGCTGGACGCGGATCCGAATAACAACAAGGAATGATCCAGCATGGCGCCATCGCCGCCCGGTTCTGGCGTGTTCTTCAGCTTCGTTGCGAAGCGGACAAATTCTTCATTCAAAAACCGGCAGTATTTGCCCAGCCGTTCCCAGCCGCCCGGCAGCTTGGTGTCGTGCGTTAAAGCATGGGCCAGGTTATATCCCACCGCACGCGCCAGACGGTCGCTGATGCCGACGCCATTCTCACGCCCGATCTGATACGTCGCCACCCGCGTCGAATCGGTTTTGAACGCCAGGTAAATCATGTCAAACATCGCCTGCACATACTGCCGGGGCGTGTCGGGCGTGACGTTAAATTCACTGGCGTCTTTATCTATCTTGGGCAGCGGAGTATTGATCCACGCCTTCGCCTTCTGCACGCGGACTTCGGCCTCGCGGACGGAATCCAGATATTCATCAAACCGCTGTTGATCGTCCGTGGAGAGCGTCTTCCGCAGATCGCGGGCGTCTTCCAGAATGTTGTCCAGCGCACTCTCGTTCACCGCCAGTTTGCGGGCCGCCTGGGCGTCGCTCTTTACAAACAGCATATCGAATAGGCGCTTGGGGCTTTGCTCCGCAGGGATCGCGCGCCCCTGCCGGTCGAAAGAGAGCGTCTGTGCGCCGCGCGGTGTGCCAACGCCGCCGTCGGTGGACATCACCAGCGATGAGAACCGGGTTTTATTGCCAACGTGCGCGGCGTACACCTGATCTAAAGAGATGGTGTTCTGGTACGGTTCCTCGCTGCCGATCTGCGCCGCGGTTAGAAACTGGTCGGCGTTGCGGTGGCCATGCACGGTGCGCGCGAAAGGATGTGAGAAGCCGGATAGCACCGTCATGTCAGACCGCAGCGGCTCGAATACATCGGTGCATTTGGTGAAGGTGAATTCCTTGCCGCCGCCATGCGGGAACCAGGACCAGTCCTGATAGGCCGGGTCTTTACGCAGCGGCATCGGCACGCCGTCGGGGAAGTAGAAGCACGCCAACCGTCTGGGCGCCTCCTGTTCCTGGCCACCTGCGGCAGCAAGCGGCAGGGCGGAGGTCATCAGCGGAATAGCAAGCGCAGCGCCGGTTCCACGTAGAAAGCGGCGGCGATCTAGCTGGTTGAAATTGAAAGCCATCGTATTCTTCCTTTCAGCATTCGCAGTGGAACTGCCTGCTATCGTTTCTGAAAAAGCTCGCTGGTAACCAGACACTTCACCATCGTCGCGGCGCCATCGCCCGACTCTCTGACGCGGCCGGTGATCTCATGGAGGCCGGCCCGGTCGGCAAAGCCCAGCCGCCGGCCAAGTGCAAACGCCGCCATTTTTTCGACCGTCGCTCTGACAAACTGTTCGTGCCGGTTCTGGAGCAGGTGTTGCTTCAGCCCCTGCATGCCACTCAGTTGCGTGTTGTCCGGCAGCGTGCTGGTGGCGTCGATCTCTTTCCCCGCGGTCTGGCTGCGCCAGCGGCCCAGCGCATCGTAGTTTTCAAAGGCAATGCCCCACGGGTCGATCTTCTGATGGCACGACAGGCATGCGGCCTGATTGCGGTGATCTTCAATGCGTTGTTTGAGCGTGAGTTTCGCAATCTCAGGGTCGGACACATCAATCACAGGAACCGCAGGCGGTGGTGGCGGCGGCGGGTCGTTCAGCAGATTCGTCAGCAGCCAAACGCCGCGCTTTACGGGGTGCGAATCCTTGCCGTCCGAGTTCATAGTCAGCAGTCCGGCCTGGGTCAGCACGCCGCCACGTTTATCAGCAGCAGGCAGCGTTACCCGCCGGAAATGATTGCCGCGAACATCCGCCACGCCGTAATGCCGGGCAAGCCGCTCGTTAATCACCAGGTAATCCGAATCAATCACCCGCAGCACGCTGGCATCGCGACGGAGCATGTCGGCAAAGAACGCGATTGGCTCCTGCTTCATCGATTCCAGCAGTGCCTGATCCATCCCGGCGGGGCTGCCAGGCCGTAGATATTCAAGCGGCTGCATCTTCAACCACTGCGTGACAAAGTGCCGGCTGAACCGCTGCGCGCGGGGGTCGGCCAGCATGCGGTCAACCTGTTGCTGCAGCACTTTTTCATCGGACAGACGGCCTGCGGACGCCAAGCTCAAAAGCTGGGAATCTGGCACACTGCACCACAGCAATAGCGAAAGCCGCGTCGCCAGTTCGTGCTGCGTTAACTGATCTTTCTCGGCGGTATCTGCGGAGCTAGGCAGGACGTAAAGGAATTTTGGCGATGTCAGAACGGTGGCCAGCACTTCGAGAACCGCGTCCTGAAAGTCATCATTGCGGCTGTGTAGGGCTTGAAATAATTGTAGTTTGCGGTCGATCTCGTCCGGCGTTGGCTGCCGGCGCCAGGCCCGCGATATGAACGAAGCGATAATCTCGCGGGCGTACCGCGACTCATCTAAGGCATGCTCACTTTCGATGAACACATGACGATGCGTCTGCGGCGGCCATTGCTCGTAAACAGGCGTGGCGACTTCGACGTGCTCGATCAGCACCGCCGGGTTGCCCGGGCCGTCCGGCCGCAGCGTGACGTTGGCGAACTGAATGAATTCCGACGGGTTCGGAAAGCTGCCAAGCCGGGATTTGTTGCGGTAGGTGTTGCGGTGCTGAATTTCGCTGAGTGGAATACGCCACTCGTAGATTTCTGGCTTGCCGTAAGCTGCCGTGATCTGTGTTTCCTGCCGGCTGAGCCGTTCGACCGAGCGGCCTTCGTTGGTGGCCTGATAGCCAAACGAAAGCTGCAACGCAGGGACCACTTCCCCAGCGTCTTCCGCCCGCGATGCACGGATGCGAACACGCATGTATCCGCGATCCGGCAGCTTATCGTCCAACTCAATCTTCACTGCCTCCCGGCTGCCGGGCTGCACCACGGCATAGTGCGAACCTGCATCCGGCAGCGGCGCAGGATCGTCACGATGTTTGAAGGAATACTTTGCCCCGCGGTAATTCCAGCTGGTCCGCAGCCGGTCCCCGGTGGCAGCACTGAGGTAGTGCGAACGGTTGGCGGACGCTTGCATCTGCTTCTTGCGGGCGGCTTCGTTTCCTTTCAACCAGCCGGCTTCACGGTCGAACGCTTGCTTCATGGAAATGGACCAGTGCAACACGGGCGGCTTCTCGCCGCGGACGGTTACGCGGCGCAGCGCCCGCCGCGCGAGCTGATGATAGGTTTCAATCTGCTTGACCGACATCCGCAGCGCGTGAGCTTCGTTCTCGAAACCATCTTCCGCTACGGCTTCATCAGGAAGGTCCGCGGCGAACTCCCACGGCGCCCCGAGCAGATCCTGCAACGCGTAGTTGTATTCGTACCGCGTCAGCCGCCGGAAAGAAGAATGGCTGCCTTCATCTTTGCGCAGCTTTTCCGCCGCCTGGATGGAACTCGACAACCAGTTAACAAATCGCGTTCTTTCCGCCGCGGACAGGTCGCTTGAATCCTTCGGCGGCATCTCGCCCTTGCTCAGCACGGCGTACACTTCCAGCCACCAGGCAATGTCTTTACCGCGGATCAGGTCCGGGTCGAGCTTATCCGCCCGGAAGTTTCCTTCCACCTCGGCGCCGCTATGGCAGTCAAAGCAAGCCTGCTTCATCAACGGCAGAATGCTTTGTTCGTACTGCTTGAGATGTTGGGCCGCTACCTCGCGGATGTGCGCCTCACTCTTCTCTTCTTTGACCTGCGCCGAAGTGGAAACTGGCAACGCGAACCAGAGCAAGCAAAATGCAATCGCCCACATCAGCATCCGGCGAGTGACAAAATGCCTGCTACGCGGCGCCATGAAGGACTCGCGCGCAGCATCTCTTTCAGGTAACAGAACGTCCATCATGGGTTATGGCGGGTCGGCGGGTGGGGCGATGAAAGGCGGGGCTTCCCTTCTATTCTACTCAAACCTGCCGCCAGAAGTTAATACCGAAGAAACCGAAGATCGCGAAACATCGTGGAGCTCGCGTCATTCGCACCGTCGCGTGATGATTGGCGCCGGAGATGACATGGCGGTTATAATCCGCGGTCCGGCTTTCTAATTCTTCAACATCTTGAACTTATTGCCATGACTGTTCTGCGCCCGGCGGCGGCCGTGTTTTTTCTGATGTGTGCCAGTAATTGCTCTATGGCGCAGCAGTTTCCGCATTTTACGCACGGTCCCATCCTGGGGCGGTTGAGCGAACATGGCATCGGTGTGTGGGCCCGGACGGAACAGCCACGTGAGTTCCGCGTCCGCTACGGCGAATCTGCCGATGCCCTGACCCGGACTTCGCCCGTGGTGAAAACCAGACTCGAAAACGATAACACGGGGTGGGTGCATATCCAGGGACTCCAAGCCAACACGCGGTATTACTACACCCTGGAAATACCAGGCGCCGCGACAGCAACGCATCGCCGTGGCACATTCCGTACGCTGCCGGAAAGCAAGGACTTTGTCGACGACAAACTAAACCCCAAAGGACTATTCAACTTTAGCTTTGAATACGGATGCGGCAACAATCAGAACCCCGGCCAGAGCGCCGGGCCTTCCACCCCCACGTTCAGGACGATGACGGATCGCATTTCGCAAGATATTCACTTTGCGATTCTCAACGGCGACTGGCTCTATGAGACCCGCCGCAGCTATTCCGTTCCACAGTGGCTTGCCCAGGTCAACCGCCCCGCTGCACACACGCCGCAACCTGTAAAGGTTGCGCCCGCGCTGGTCGGCGTGTGGCAGAACTACAAACATTTTCTAGAGCAGTCCAATAGTCTGAATGACTGGCACCGGGTGATGCCAACCTTCTTCACCTACGACGACCACGAAATACTGAACGACGTCTGGGGCGCCGGGTCGCCCGGTTTGCGCGACAGGCGGGCGGTCTTCCGCGATGTGGGTGTGAAAGCCTGGTACGACTACCTGGGCTGGAGCAATCCCACAGAGTTTCCGCAACGCGTGCATTTCGGCCGCGCGAAGATGAAAGCTGGCAGCTTTACACTAACGGACGACGACGCCGACTTTACAAAGCTTGACCTTTCCCAGGCAAACAACCTTCATGTGCACTGGGGCTCTTCAACAGACGGCGTCAACGAAAACGCTTTGGACGGCGTCGGTGGTATTGCCAACGCCGGCGTCTATGGCATCACGTCGAAACTTGGCAAGCATCAGTTGAAGCTCTCGCATGCGGCGAAAGAAGATGCCGAGGTTTCGTATTCCATCGGTCGCCGTTCTTACTTCCGCCGGCGGATCTCCAATTGCGATTTCTTCTTCACCGATACCCGTGGCCAGCGTCAGATGCACGACACACGCAACCCGGCTAAACCCGGCCTGTCGATGCTGGGTCCGGTGCAGCGGAAATGGCTGATGGATGGCGTAGCCAGTAGCGATGCGGATTTCATCTTCGTGATCTCGTCGGTCAACTTCATGGTGCCCCACGTCGGCGGCGGCATTGTGCGGGGTGAGAACAAAGACGACGCCTGGACCGTGTTCCTGGACGAACGTGAGAAACTGATCAAAGCCTGGGATAAACTCGATAAGCCTGTGCTGGTGCTGACCGGCGACCTGCACAACAGTTTTGCAATCAAGATTACCGACAACGTCTGGGAGCTTGCTTCGGGCCCTCACAACTCTCGCAATCATCTGGCCCGCGACGAAGGAGACCGGCGGGCCAATGGCAAGTTCAAGTACGGCCCCCGCGAGGTCGATATCCGCTGGTCAACCTATTTCCACAGCGATATCCCCAGAGCCAACCTGCTTTCACCCGGCTACTGCGTTGTGCAGGTCAACAACGTGTTCAACAATCCCGTTGAGGCCAACAAAGAGCGGTGGGCAGCCTACCCCCGTCCGCAGGTAATCTTCCAGTTCTACGACGGGAGGACCGGCAAGTTGCGCTACGCCGAATCCATCCTCGCCGCACCCAAGAAGGGCGCCAGGAAGTGAGTTGCCCGAAGCCGCTGCGTGGAGGCTGCGTTGGTTAGCCTAACCCGCTGACATCTTCACCTTCCAGCATCCTGGCTTTGGCTTCTTCAAAAGCCGTGATCCGCGGCTGCATGTAGGCTTTGATCTGGTCGAAGCTCAGCGGCATGTAGTCGCAGGCGTCCACACCCACATCGCGGGTCAGCAGCGTGGGATCGGCCTGATCAGCCGCGGCAAAGCGGGCGTGGACGTGTCCGTAGAGATGCCACGTACCATGAAAGCGGCCGTCCCAGCTGCGCATCGGATAATGATTCAACCAGATTTTCTGGCCGCTGGATTTCACCATGCCCTGTTCGATGGTTTTGTTGAATGCTGGTGCAATCGCGCGTTTATCGTGATTGCCCCACACCAGATGCACTTGTTTGCATTTGATGCGTTTCCGGTAACGCGTTGCTTCTTCCAGCCCGCCCCAGCAGAAGTCGCCGAGAATCCAGAGCGTATCGCCCGCCATCACCTGCTGGTTGATTGTGTCAATTAAAGCCTGGTCGTGCCGGTCAACCGTTTCCTGAGAGACCTTCCACCGGCCGCGCGGATCTTCACGATGCTGTTGTTTTTCTGTTTCGCTGAGAAACGGCCGGTTGCAGTATTTGATAATGCTTGCGTGGCCGAAGTGCGTGTCGGCGGTGAACCAGAGCATGGTTAGCTCGCCATTTGGGGAAGAGGCTACTTAGTGCAGATCGATGGAAGAATCGCCATTGGGCTTGCGGTTGGCGCGGGCCGACTGCATCAGTTGCATCACGACGCGGGCGCGGGTGGCGATGGCTTTGCCAAAGCTGTTGGCGTTGCACGATGCGGTAGCTTCTTCGCACAGGCCGGTGACGCCATCGCGGTCGAAGCTCCATTCCTGTTCGGCTGAAAGTTCCAGCAGATCGTCGATCAGCGTTTTCAGATGTGCGGCGAACTCTGCGGTGGGCTGTATCTTTGCGGACGTATGCGGTCCGCGGCCCAGGCGGTGCGTTGGCGCCGTGTGCGTGGGAGACCCGTTGTCGCTGGCAATGACGAAAGCGGCATATCCCAGGCAGGCCGCTGCGGCCACACCTGCCAGAATTGCCGGCAGCAACAACGAAGGAATAAACGCCATGCCCGCCGCCGCCAGTGCGCAAACCCCGGCGCCGGCCCACACAGCCGGATGCGGCATCGCCCGCGGCCCGCTTGATGCTGCAGGCGCTGCGCCCGTCGTAGCGATATCCTGACCAGCCGTCGCAATAATCACCGTGATGTTATCCGGGCCGCCACGGAGGTTCGATAGATCAACCAGAAACTGCACGGCATCATGCGGCGGCAACAGCCCCATGATCTGCCCCAGTTCGTCATCTTCCACGGGTCCGGTTAGACCATCGCTGCATAGCAGGAAGCAGTCGCCTGGTTGAACCGGGAAAGGCCCTTCCAGATCAATCTTGACCGTCGGATTCGGACCCAACGATCGCGTGATCACATTCTTGGGCAGCGACGATTCAAGATCGTTCCCTTCCAGTTGTCCAGCCGCCCGCATTTCCCAGACAAGACTGTGGTCGAAGGTCAATTGTTCGAGCGTGCCCTGCCGTAGCCGGTAGATACGGCTATCGCCAATATGGGCGATCACGGCGCCTTGCGGCAGCAGTGTGAGGGCGCTGCATGTGGTGCCCATGTTATGGAAGTCAACGTTCGCCTCGCCGCGGCGGTTGACCTCGGCGTTGGTCTCGGCAACGGCGCGTTCCAGGGCTTCGTGCGGGGGCAGATCCCGGTGCTTGAAGTACAGGTGGGGAATGGTGTCGACGGTCAGCTTGCTGGCAAGTTCGCCCGCTGCGTGCGCACCCATGCCGTCGGCAACAATGAAAAGGTGTCCCCGCTGCGACCAGAATTTTTCTTCGTCGGCGATTGCCACCACGTACGAATCCTGGTTGTTGTTCCGCCGCATGCCCACATCGCTGGCGGCTGCATGCTGCAGGGAGCTGTCGAATGACCCGTTATTGTCCGGCATCGCACTAGGTTCGCGTAAGTCCGTCGTAAAGAGTTGAGCCGCAAGAGATTGGGAACCTTGCGACTGATTACGCAATTGTAGCCTTTTCCCTATCCCAGGCATACAACGCCCGCAGCACACTCTACAACCACCCGGCAAAGCCCGTAGTTTCGCCAGAAGCAGTAAAATAACCCTATCTGGCTGAAACTGTCCTTCGTCCCATCCGCCACAAACCGTAAAATGCGGCCGGACATGCCACTTTCAGAAACTTACCGCAGGTGACCTCTTGCGTCAGACCTTATTTACCATTCCTGAGAAGCTGACCCTGGCCGATGGTGTTGAGATTCCCATCTTTGGCTTCGGCCTGCTGCTGGCGCTGTGGGCGATTGTCTGCGGCGGCATCTTATTTTATCAGTCGCGGAAGAACGGCTTTGGCGCCGAGACGCTGGGCTTTCTGCCCGTCATGCTGCTGGTCGGCGGCGTGGTGGCGTTTGTGCTGCCGCGTCTGGCCACCGCAATGGCGAAAGCGGGCGACGCGCCGGGGATTCCGGTCCGCGGTTACGGCGTGATGTTGCTGCTGGCAATGGTGTTTGGCTGTGGGCTGGCCGCGTACCGTGCGCGGAAGATGGGGCTGGACCCGGAAATTATCTACTCGCTGGCGTTTGCCATGTTTCTGGCAGGCATCGCCGGTGCGCGAATCTTCTTTGTGATTCAATACTGGCACACCTTCATCCGGCCCACCGCGGCCGAAACCCTCGGCGCCCTGCTGAGTGTGACCAACGGCGGGCTGGTGGTGTATGGCTCTGTGATTGGCGGATTGCTGGCGGGGGTCGGACTGTTGTGGTACCGCAAAACGCCGTTGCTGCCGGTGGCCGATATCATTGCACCCAGCATGGTGCTGGGCCTGGCGCTGGGGCGCATCGGTTGCCTGCTGAATGGTTGTTGCTGGGGCGGTGTCTGCGAGGCGCCTTATCCAAGGATTCAGTTCCCGGCAGGCAGCCCCGCCTACGCCGATCAGCAGATGCGCGGTCAACTGCGTGGTTATAAAGTTAGCAGCAACGCCAAAGATCAGCCCGTAATCAGCGAAGTGGTGGATGGTTCAGACGCTGCCAGAAGCGGACTGGAAGAAGGAGACCGCATCACCAACATTCAGATCGCCATGCATCTGCTACGGCAAGCCTATGAACAATCGCCCGCGCTACGTGGGGCGAAGATCCGTGTCACGACGGAAGAAGGCGTAGACGCGGTGCTGACCGTCCGCGCGTCGAAGTCCAGCGAGACCGTGAACGATCTTGGCTTCGTCATCCTTCCCGGCAGCGGCGGTATGGTCTCCAAGCTTGACGATACCAGTGCGGCCTATGAAGCAGGTATCCGCAATACCGACAAAGTGCGTTCGCTCACGCTGGAAGGCGTGCAGAACCGCGAGCAGCTTACCGCGTTGCTGGCGTATTCGCAGGGCGTTTACCGTCTGGCAACGGAAGATGGCAAGGTGGCGAAGTTCACGGCTGACCCGCCTGAACTGTCTCTGCCCGTGCATCCCACGCAGATTTACAGCGCGGTGAACGCCGGGCTGCTGGCGGCGTTTCTCTGGTTCCTGTATCCGCACCGTCGCCGCGATGGCGAGGTGTTCGCCACGCTGCTATGCACTTACCCGATCGCCCGCATCCTGCTGGAGATGATCCGCACCGATGTTGAAGGGCTGGGCGGCACCAGCATCACCATCTCTCAGGCGGTCAGCGGCTGCTTCTTGCTGCTGGGTTGTGGGCTGTGGATCTACTTATCCACCCGGCCCACCGGCAGCGTGTTACCCATGCAGACTGGCGACGTCACACCAACCGCCCGTGGCGGAGACGAGCCGGCGCCTGCTGCGGGTTAAACCTGCATAAACCGCCGCGTTGGCTTCCATCAGTCGCCGTTATGACGGGCGAAGAAGCTGTCGTCGATGCTGCGTTCGGCCGCGCGACCGTATTCGTCCATGCTGCGACGTTGTCCTACCGAATGCCACGGCCCGACTTCAGCCAGTTCCGGCATGATGCTAGTCAGTTGATCCACCAGCGTCCGCGACATCCGCTGCACGGCTGGTTTTTCCGATTGGTCGAGGATGGCCGCCACGGTCTTCATCACGCGGATCATCTGTGCGCGTTGCAGCACCGGCGCCGACAGGGCGGCTCCCGGATCGACCAGCAGATCGGCTAGCGGCGTTTCCAGAATCTCCTGCCAGGCCAGCAGTTGCGAGATGGTTAAATCGGTCGCAGGATCGTCCTGCCGCCGTATTTCCGCCATTTCCAGCTTCAACCGCCGGGCGGCTGTCCGCAGGCTCACGCCCTGCTGCTCACGCAACTGACGGATACGGTTCAATTGCTGCGGCGGCTGCGGCTTCGCATGAAGAGGTGGCACAGCCGGCAGATTCGCGGGCGGGGCAACATCGGTCTGACTACGGTCAATCGGTTTTCTAGGCATGGCGGACCTCAAAGTAGAGAAAGAGAACCAGTTGCCAAGCCATGGGCAACGCCGGTCAGAAAAGACAAGAACCGGCTGTGTCAAGGAATATACACGATAAACCTTCCACAAATCAATAATAACACGCCCACCTTCCCACCGCACCCTCCTTCTGGGCAAGGTAGAAAAAAGCGGCAACCCGCCAGAGGACACATCTAACGCTATTTATCGAACCAGACAATCAACCCGCTGCAACATTTCCACCCTACGCCGCAGCGTCGGGTTATTGCTTACAAAGGCAGATGACAGACGCAACCCCACCAGTTCAAATACCGCTAATCTCCCAACTGAAAGACCTCAAAACCGTAGGGCAGGCGCCTGCCTGCCGCACGATTATTCACGCCGGTCGAACCAGCAGAGGATGTATATGCCTTTCCTCTCAAGATGTGGCAAGACGGTTCAGCAGATCGATAACGGCTTCGTATTCCGACCTCACATCCGCTGGAACATAACCGCGATTCTCACGTTCCCATTCTTTAAAACTTTCGATCGCAAATGCTATGGCTTTGTTGTCAGGCGGTTGTCGCTCGGGTGAAGCTATGTTTGGATCCGCACCATGTTCCAGCAGCAACTCGACACCCGCAAGAAAACCTGCATCCGCGGCATCCATCAACGGTGTCATGGCATATTGGCCGAGTCCATTGACGTCAGCACCAAGCTCAATAAGTCGCTTCGTCGTTTTGAGATCACGTGACGCACAGGCGGCGTGGAGCAACCCGTTGCGACCCGCGATGGCAAGCCCAAGCCCTAATAGCTCGTCCAGCAATTCAGGATACCCTTCCTCGATTCCCAACTCACAAATGAAACGTAGTTCTTCCTGTCGTTTTTCACCCTTCAGCCCTACCACGTCCTCAATTCGCTTGCGTAGATCACAGAGCTCATACCGCTCGCTGGCTGGCTGCTCGACTACCAACCCACCTGTATGCGGTGTTTGAATATAGCCGGCAGGCGGTTTGGGAAGTTGATCAATGCAGTCCTGTGAACACGCATGCACAAGTAGCGGCACAACGTCGGTTGCAACACCTAGCGAAATCCAGACCTGATGGATCTCCCCGGCAGAAAATGGCGTGTTGCAGACACTACAACTCACTGGAACAATTTCGTCGAACTGAACAGGTAGCCTCGGGAAGGGAGGCCGGAACTTGTAATTGCCATAGATGCTTCGGGTGCTCACCGTACTGTCCCGCAGTTTCTTACAGCGGGTGAGTTCGTACGGAAACCAATGCAACCGGCGTGAGGTGTATGGCGTAAACACCTCTAGCGACTCCATCTGTCCAATTTCCGGCGGAATCCGCACGAGACTACTGCCATAGAGGTTCAGGTGCTTTACATCCTTTAGATTTGCAATGGACTGAGGCAATGTCACAATCTGTGCCCAATCTTCCGGTTCCATCACATGTGCAAAAGAAAGCTCGCTCCGCTTATCCGCAATCGCATCATCAACAAGTTGAAGCACACGATGCCACGCGGGCAACGAAGTATCCTGTTGTTCGAAGTGAAAAGGCATTTCCCGCCAATCAAACCCGTGAAAGGACTTGTTGAGGCAGTCACAGAGCGGTTTCGGTACGGAATGAGCTCTACCTTCTTTCGCCCATCGGTTGACCAATAATTCTGGTTCATTGTCGTTTGAAGATGAATCCATACGTTTATCCGTTCGACTTCTAAACTACGCCGTAGAGGACCGGCTTCCACCCTGACAAGCAGTGATATTCAAACCCGCGGAATAAGCATGAGGCGCGATGAGCAACTTTCAAACCATACAGATCATTCCTTTGACAGGTATGACCAGCATTCGGTTCGGTGACTCGGCGGATCTGTTGCGAAAACGCTTTGGTGAACCAGTCACCTTACTTTTAAAGCAAGAACGTCTGATTTAGGGTGAGAAGCAATGAGCAGACCGTCACAGGACCATGCAGAGTTACTTAGAATGGCTGGCCTGGATGTTACTATGGAGGCATACGGATTTTCAGGTTTATACACTGACGGATTGTCAAATGTCTCGTTCCAATGTGGAGCGGAACATGACGGATCCATATCCCTTTCGATAAGGTCGTCCAGTTACCCAATTATAAAGTGGTTCTTCCGCCCGGATCCTTATTCAATGGTAGCGTTTCTGATTGCAGCAAAGGACCTAGTGGATAGTGATCCCAATCGCAACTTTGTTGAGGCGCTGGAGATTGTAGATAACTCCAAATGAAAGTTGCGACAAGCATTTCCCCCCAAAGTGTCACGGATACGTGTCACCATCGATCTGATAACGGCCGCCGCCAATTCGTCCAATGTTGGAGTGTTTTACTTCTGTCCTACCGCCACGATTCCGCCCTCGAAGTGTTCAGCCAACCAATAAGAGACGCGCTTCGTAAGCCTTTAAAGTGCTTATGACGCATTGTTGTCACAGGCGGTCGATCCATCTGGCAAAATCCTTCGCCACGCGTTGCAGCTCCGCGTACACATCAAGCCTGTCTGCCAGATCGACTGGCAGCATTTCTAGTCCGTGGGTGGCGCCGTAGATCTGACCGTAGATGGATGCGATGGTGTCGGTGTCGCCGCCGCAGTGGATGATCTGGCGGGTGGTTTCGAGGAAGCTGGCTGAACCCATCGCGGCCAGAATCGCCATCGGCACGGCGTCCACCACGTAGCCGCCACTGCCAAACCGCGCGGCGTAGTCGCCCAGTGACATTGGTGCGTCACTCGATTCCGCGTATTCGTGTATCGCAAGCAGGCGGTCGCGGACGCGGCAGTCGGGCAGCGCTGCCATCAGCCGGGGAAGCAGGCCGCGCAGGTGTTGATGCTTCAGCCCGTAGGCGACACTGCGGATGACGGCCAGCGCGCCGAGGTAGGCTTCGTCGTTGCGGTGGGTGATCCGGCAGATGTCGCGAATCTGCTGGCGGTGTTTTTCATCGTCGCAATTCAGCACAAACGCCAGCGGCGCCACTCGCATCGCCGCGCCGTTGCCCGCAGCCCGTTCCCCGGTGGCGCCGCACATCGCCCAGTGCCCGCCCGCCGCCAGTTCCGACAGCGCCTTCCAGGTGCTCGCGCCGATGCCATCGATCTCCCGGCGGCGGAACATCTCAGCAAACCTGTTGGCAACGGCTGCTAGTTCAACTTGCCCAGCCTGAATCACGGCTTCGCACGTGGCCAGCGTCAGTTGCGTATCGTCGGTGACATACAATCGCTCTGGCAGCACCAGTTGCCTGCCGCCGCTTCCCTCCGCAGCCGCCCCGAGGCCATCGCCCAGCGCTCCGCCCAGCAGGCACGCCAGCAGCGTTTCCATCGGCTGATTCTCCATCGTCAGGTGCGAATCGTCTAAACTGCCACCATACGCCATCCATGCACCACGGAGAACCGGCCGTGAAAACGCTGACCAAAGAACTCTGGATCGAAACACCCCAACGCCGCGCCATCGTCTCGCTGCACCGCGAAGTCGAACAACTGGTCGCCGAAAGCAACATCACAGACGGGCTAGTGCTGGTCAACGCCATGCACATCACCGCCAGCGTGTTCATCAACGATAACGAAAGCGGCCTGCACGCCGACTACGAACGCTGGCTGGAAGAACTCGCGCCCTTCAACGCCGGCGCCGACCCCAGCAACGGCGGCTACCTGCACAACCGCACCGGCGAAGACAACGCCGACGCCCACCACAAACGCCAGATCATGGGCCGCGAGGTCGTAGTGGCGATTACCGATGGGCAACTGCACCTCGGCCCCTGGGAGCACATTTTTTATTACGAGTTTGATGGAAGGCGGCGGAAGCGGGTGCTGGTGAAGATTATTGGGGAGTGAACGGTGCTTGGCCCAGAGCAGCAAGCGAGACTTGATAGTCTCCTCAACGAGATCGACGATCCCACGGAACTGGCAACTACGATTGCCCAGATCTCCGACGCTGAGGAGCTGTTTTATCTTGCGTCGGAGTACAACTGGGACGATGGTATCGCGTCGCCAATGGCAATTGCCGATCACCGGCTCTGCGACACCGCAACCGCCCTTCTGCTGTTTTGGCGTGCCGAGGCTATCTCTACCTTCGAGCAAGACGAAGCTCCAGAGTTCCAGGAAGAGTGGTTTATGTTCTGCAAGTCGATCACAGCTCGATTGATTCGCGAAGAGTTTCCTGGTGGCCCCAATTCGTTTGATCCGTCCATTGGTAAGGTGCAGCGATACAGGTATGAAAAGGGCGGGATACCGGTCGTTTTCCTCGATCCAGTCGCTGGGGAAGAATGACAGATGCGCCAGATCGACAGCACCAGTCTTGCAGATGTTGTTTTGGATGCGTCGACGCTGCCAAGCGGACTTACCCGTCATGACCTTGGCGATGGTATCTCGGTCTCCTTTCTCTACGACGGCGACGAGGCAAACCCAGATACCAACCAATGGCGGATCGTTGCTCCCGATAGAAAGCAGCTCCGTGAAAAGGTGGAGGGTCTGGTTGAGTTGTTGAGGGCCAGAGGAGTCGAATGCAAACCAGCCCATTTCAACGGTCAAGTGTGTAAATTTCGGGATCGAGGGCCGTGGAAAACGTGAACTCATGACCTCCGCTGGGCGACGAATCAGATGGCAAGAGTCGAAACTGGTAGATGCAGGGAGTTGCTAAGTTCACAGTACCAGAAGGACGTACCTGATATCGAGATTTCTCGCGATACCGCCCGGGCATGGCTGAAGTACATCTGCACGCAGAATGCGAACCCCGGAGGGAAAAACCTCGTCCCCTTCAACGCCGGCAGCGGACCGCAATCGTAGCTGGCGCCCACCACCGACGCCCTATTCATGGACGGCGAATTAAATGTCATTTCCAACCGACTACTTTTATGCGATCTATGGTCGCCAGGATCTTCTGGAGTGTACTGAGATCGAACGGGGGCTTGCCGAGCTACTGGTCGACGATCCTGTGATTTACGAGAACCCGGAGTTTACTGGGCACTCAGCCTGGGGCCCGGCTGACCACGAACAATTCGTCAAACTTTTATTCCTGGCGGACCTGCAGAGCGAATACAGTCATAACTTCTTCCAAGGTAACGCACCGATCACGGTTTCATTCTTTGATCGCTGGTGGTTGTTGCGGAAATGCGATGCGGTCGAGCACGTTGCAACCATCGCTAAGCGGCTGTGCCCAAATGTCCGTCAACGTCTTTGGGATGCGTGCCCGGACAATCTGCGCAAGCGACTCAGATACGTTGAAGAGCATGGAAGGAATCACCACGGAGAATCAGAGGAGTAGTGCATGCTTGGTTTTGAGCCGAGTTCGGAGATCATTAACTCGGAACAAATCGATGGAGCTGAGCGATTACTTGGAGTCAAATTTCCTGTGGAGTATCGCCAGGTTGTTCAAAATTTCGGGGGCAGTTCCGGTGATGTCGAGTTCCTGGTAGATCGCCCATCCGATGGATTCGACCGCTGCGGTATCGGTCTTGTGCTTTCTCTACTTCCTCACAGTCGCAACAGCGTCTACCGGGTCATGGCAGCCTGGGAGGAACACGAACTTCCGGCTCAATTGATACCTGTCGCCGAAGACGGTGGCGGCAACTATCTCTGTCTTGATTACCGCAACGGTGAAGAGCCCGAAGTGGTCTTCTATTTTCATGAGTTGACAGGGGATGACGGGATCATCTTTGTTTGTCCGACATTCGCCGGATTTATAGCGCGCCTGGTTCAACCAGATGATGATGAGGATTGAATTTACAGCGCCTTCGTGGAGTTATCAGGACGGTCGACCTGAATGGTATGATTTGAGCAGACGTCAACTTATCAAGATATCACCCAGGACCAACACTGTGCGTACCGTTTTGACGTTAGTTTCCGCCATCGTTCTACTCATGAATTTTTCCGGATGCACGGCGACAGAACCGGCTATGCCTTATTCGTCTCTGGTTAGAGAAATAAAGGCTGGCAATGTGAAGCATGTCGAGATCAAGCCAGGTAGTGCCGTTGCAGAGTTGAAGCGTCCTTTAGGTGAAGGTGGACCAGATGACCTTTTCTACCAGATAACATTGCCTCACGGCGCGGAAACCGTGGCGGAGTTGACGGCGATGCTTGAAGAGGCAGATGTGGCGTTCAATATGGCAGACCATTGAACCCGCCGGTCGGTAGACGGGCTTTTGTACGAATTTGAAACTGGCGGGGGCGAGCACTTCTGAGGAGTGAAGCCGTGGACAATGAAGCTTTCTGGCAGATTATTGCGCGGTCGCGGCCTGCGGCGGATAGCCATCCTGAGGACTGCGAGCCGCAGTTGATTGCGTGTTTGAAAGCGCTGGAAGCGGATGAGATTGTTGCGTGGAATCATCTTTTCGATCAACTGGCGAAAGACGCATATACCTGCGATCAGATTGCGGCTTGCAACCTGATCAATGGCGGGGCGGGCGATGATGGCTTCTACTATTACCGTTGCTGGCTGATCGGTATGGGGCAGCGGGTGTACGAAAACGCGATGGCGAATCCTGATAGCCTGGCTGATGTGGTCGGCGTGAATGATGAAGCTGAAGCGGAAATCTACGCCGCAGCCCATCGTGCCTGGATGGCGGTGACGGGCAATCCGGACACGGCGCCTTACCCGGCGCGCAATGAAACGACGGATCTGAAGGGCGAAGACTGGGATATCGATGACGACGCTGAAGTGGCCAGACGCCTGCCACGGCTGTTTGCGATGTTCCGTTAGTTTCGCTTGACGATGCGAATAACTCGCAGGGAACAACATGGACCTACGCAAGCAATTTCTGTCGAAGATTCTGGAAACTCCCGGCGACGATGCGCCGCGGCTGATCTTTGCGGATTGGCTGGAAGAACATGGCGAGGCAGAGCGGGCGGAGTTCATCCGCTTGCAGTGCACACTGGCTGCTGGCGGTCTGTCTGCGGAAGAACAGAGCCGGTTGCAGCAACGTGAAGCGGAACTGCTCAACAGACACGGCTGGGACTGGGCGGAACAGATCGGGACGCGGATCGCGGAGTGGGCGTATCAGCGGGGGTTTGTTGAAAAGGTGCAGACCTGTCTGGAAGTTGACGCAGAGGCCATTCAACAGTTGCTGCAACTGGCGCCGATTACGCACATCCGCGACACCACGCAGCTTTGTGACCTGGATGGCGTGCTGGAGTCGTTGCCACTGCTGGGCGGTTTAACGGGCCTGGAATTCTGGACTCTGTACGCTTTCGAAGATGAAAAAGTCCGCGAGATGCTGCTGTCGCCGCATTTACAGAACCTGCGAACCTTGATTCTGCATCACGACCGCAATGGCAATCTGGTGGATGAGCAGGTGATTGTGAATGGCTTGATGTCGCCGCACCGGGCGAACCTGGAAGAGCTGGCAGTGAATGTAGATTGCAGCTGGCGTGGTCCGTCCAACAGGATTCTTCGCGCGATTGCTGAGTCGCCTTACCTGCGGAAACTCAAGAAGCTGAACATCTCCAACGCGGGCGATCCGGGTAACAATCCGCAGCTAACGGTCGAAACGGTGCGGTTGCTGGCCGACAGTCCGAATCTGCAAAATCTGGAAGAACTTGATCTCCGTTCTACGCATGCCACCGCTGCGGTCTGGCAGGCCATTCTAGAAATTCCCTGGCTGCCACGGTTGAAGAAACTCTATCTGGGCGGAGCCTGCGAGGTGCCAGAGGGCGAGTGGATACCCGTCGTGGGCAACCTCGCGCAGATTGCCCGCTGGCGGGAAGCGTGGGACGCCCTGGTGGACAACATCGACTGGGAGACGGACTTTATCGACCCTTGGAGCGGCGGATGCTGGCAGGGGCAATCCTGGGAAGGACGTCAGCAAAGTGTGCTGTTCGGCATTGCGGATTTCGTACATCGCAAAGACTGGGATGGTCTCGAAAAACATTACCGCAAGCTTTGTGTGGAGTATAAAGACGAGGCCACGGCGCAAGCCATTGCAGCGCTCAACTTCGCCCCATGGACAAACGGCCTGCGGCCGCACTTCGAGCAGGCGCTGGAAAACGCGGCCCAGTCGGACAGTACAACGGTGTTTCTGCGGGTGCGTCCGGACCTGAACTGGTCGGGGGAATTTGGCGTGCACGCAGAATTTGGCAACGATCCTTTTGCTTCACTGCCAGACGATTTAAGTCAGCCGTTTGCGGCCTACAGTTACTCCTCGCCCGAGACCACCATCGAGACCGTGAACTTCGAACAGGCCAGCGTCATCTACACAAAGCACAGCAGCAGAAGCAGCAAACCCGATGGCGCGGCCAATTATCTGATCGCCCGCAGCATGGCCGCCTTCGGCAAACTGGTGGAAGAAATCAAGCCAGCCCCGCAGGTCTTCCTTAGCTTCATGTCCATCGTGCTGCGAATGACCGCGGGACGATGAGAAGCGGTGATCTAGTTACCGTTCTTCGGCTTGTTGTCCGAGAGCGTTTCTTCGAACTTGCCGAAGATCATGCGGCCGGCGCTGGTTTGCAGGACGCTGGTAACGGAGACACGCACCACGCGGCCGACGTACGAGCGACCGTTTTCGACGACGATCATCGTGCCGTCGTCTAGATAGCCGACGCCCTGGCCGGCTTCTTCGCCCGCTTTGACCAGACGGACCTGCACGTCTTCGCCCGGCAGGAAGAGCGGCTTGAGCGAGTTGGCGATGTCGTTCAGGTTAATCACCGGCACGCTGTGAATCCGCGACACCTTATTCAGGTTGTAGTCGCCGGTGACCAGCTTGCCTTCCAGGTGTTTGGCCAGCAGCACCAGCTTCATATCCACGGGCTGATTACTCATCCCAGGCGTTTCGCGGTCGTGGATTTTCAGATCCACATCTTTGTTGTTCCGCAGACGGTTCAGAATATCCAGCCCCCGGCGGCCACGTGCGCGGCGCAGTTTGTCGCTGCTATCGGCAATGTGCTGCAGTTCATTCAACACGAAGCGGGGCATGATCAGTTGATTGTCCAGGCAGCCAGTTTCCACCACATCGGCAATGCGGCCGTCGATGACGACGCTGGTGTCGAGAATGTACGGCTTCAGCCCTTTGACTTCTTTGGCGAACTCAACGTACGGAATGATGAACCGCAGGTCGTCCTTGGTCTGCATCAACAGACTGATACATACGTACGAAATCACCACGCTCAGCACCATCTGCACCAGGCCGCGCAACGGGTTGGACGTCTCAGGAAACAGTGGCGTCAGCGCCAGCACCAGCAGGTACGTTAGAAACAGACCGACCACTAGCCCGAAGTAAACGCTGGAAATCAGGTCGATCCGTTTACGTGGCAGCAGGCAGTCCAGCAGCACCACGGCGCCAGCCCCGACCATAATCAGGGCGAAGACGAGCAGTGGATCAAACGAGGTGCCTGTTACGTGTATATGCGTTGACCGGATGACCGTAACGGCCACACCTGCCGCGATCAACGCAAACACAAAACGTAATACCCAGAGCGCCATGATAGAGTAAGCGCACGTTCAAACACGCGCGGTTTTGGAAGTTACGGATGCCGCCCAAGGGCCATAAATCTCACTCCCCTTCCTGCAAGATTCACGGTGGATGCATCTAGCATCCGGCCAGCAGACCCGATTCTATCAACCGCCGCCCCACACTGACTAGGGTTAGCAGGCGAATAAATTGCGGTAATTACGCAACTTTGGCGTTACATCTGGCGAGGCCGGAACCGCGTCCGTTGTGCCGTCTTCCAGGTCTGTTAAAATCCGGGGATTGACGTTCCAGCAGGTTCCTTCCACCCACATTGGTTGTTGCACGTGAGTCAGACCGAACCACCCTTTCCCGCCGGGCATCCTCTCCATCGCTGCGAAGCCCAGATAGACGCACTGCGCGAGTGCGGCCGTCTGTTTCATACGCGTGGCTGGTCCGTGGGCACCAGTAGCAATTACAGCGCGGTGATCTCGCAGGACCCGCTCCACCTGGTCCTGACGGCAAGTGGCAAAGACAAAGGGCGCCTGGGCCGGGACGACTTTGTGCTAGTGGACGAAAACGGTCAGCCAACAAGCAGCGATCAGCCGAAGTCGTCCGCCGAAACGCTGCTGCATGTGGCCGTTGCCCAGGAACTGCCCGCCGGCGCCATTCTGCACACGCATTCGGTGTGGGGCACGGTGCTATCGGAAGTGTATGGCGACCAGGGCTGCCTGTACCTGGAAGGGTATGAGATGCTCAAAGGGCTGGAAGGCATCCGCACGCACGAGACTTCGCACCGCGTGCCAATTTTTGAAAACACACAGGACATCGCCGATCTTGCCAGCCGCGTCCGTCCACAGTTGACGGGCGACAACGCCATTTCGCACGGCTACCTGATTCGCAAACACGGGCTCTACACCTGGGGCGCCACGGTGGAAGACGCCCGCCGCCACATCGAAGTGTACGAATTCCTGTTCGAATGTCTGGCCCGGCAGCTCATGCTTACCGGCCAGATTCCCAGCAGCATGGCAGCAACAGCCAGTTGACTCCGTTGCAAAATACACCTTAACGCCGTAGGTCAGGCGCCCGCCTGACAACGAAACGCATTCCACCATCGTTGCGCCCAACGTTAAACCCGTAGGTCAGGCGCCTGCCTGACAATCGTTGATAATGTTGAACTAGACAGGCCATACCATGTCAGATTATCGCCGCGCAAACATACCGGGCGGCACATTCTTCTTCACAGTAGTTACATTTCAACGACGCCCCCTTTTTCAACACGAAAATAACTGCAAATTGCTTGGTGACGTAATCAGAGAGTGTAAACGAGAATGGCCTTTCCTCATCAACGCCATGGTGCTGCTTCCTGACCATCTTCATGCGATTTGGACGATGCCTCGAGGCGATACAAATTATCCCGCCAGATGGAGCATCATCAAAAAGAATTTTACTTGTCGATACATCAGTAACGGTGGAAGTGACCGCCGGATTTCGCCGGGGCAAGCGTCCGAGAGGCGTCGTGGCATCTGGCAACGTCGCTTCTGGGAACATGCAATAACTGATGAAGATGAATTCCAGAACCACTTCGATTACATCCACTTTAATCCAGTAAAGCACCAGCACGCGAAGTGCCCGCGTGACTGGGGCCCGTCCAGCTTTCATCGCTATACTCAGTTAGGCGTATACCCAGACGATTGGGGTTGTGGTGACCGGAAATTGCCAAGCTTCTTGGGAGCGGAAAAGGATTATGGAGAGCCAACATGACCGTATCCGTTTGCAAACCCTAACCGCTAGTACGCTTAATGTCAGGCGCGCCGCCTGACCTACTGGTCTGAAAATGAGCGGAAGTCGGACCTAATTGTATGACCAGCGTAAAATAGCACGTTGATTACCGTATTGTAGAAGGCTAGGTTTCAGCCTGACAACGAAATCAAGCGATGTCAGGCAGGCGCCTGACCTACAATTCTACACCCTTTTGAAAAGCCGTAGGTCAGGCGCCTGCCTGACAACGAAACGCATTCCACCGCAAACGATGTCAGGCACGCGCCTGACCTACACCCCTTCACATAGAGGTTACGCACATGGCCACCATTCGCATTGCTGATGAAGATCGCACGATTACCGGGGCTGAAGAAATCAGCGCCTTTCTAGAGCCGTTTGGCATCTGGTACGAAAAATGGGACGTCGCCGGGCGGTTGCCTGAAGACCCTTCCGCCGAAGACATCCTGGCCACCTACGAACCAGAGATCGAACGCCTGAAAGAGCGTGGCGGCTTTGTCACGGCCGACGTGATCGCCGTGACACCGGAGACGCCAGGACTGGATGCGATGCTCGATAAGTTCAAGAAGGAGCACACCCACAGCGAAGACGAAGTCCGCTTTACCGTGAAGGGCAGCGGCGTGTTTCACATCCATCCCGAAGGCGGCCCGGTTTTCGCCGTGCAGGTGGAGCAAGGCGATCTGATCAACGTGCCGAGAGATACGAAACACTGGTTTGATCTGTGCGACGACCGCAACATTCAGTGCATCCGCCTGTTCGAAGACGCCAGCGGCTGGACCCCACATTACGTGGACGAACCTGTACACGAAAACTACACCGCGCTGTGCATGGGGCCGCAGTATCTGCCGCCAGTTGACGGCGACTTGAAGCCCGGACTGGAGCTGTAAGCGTGCACGAGTTTTCTGTGGGCGGCGTACTGCTGGATATCGAAGGCACCACGTCTTCGATCTCCTTTGTTTACGATGAGATGTTCCCCTTCGTCCGGCGGGAGTTGCAAGGTTATCTTGAGCAGCACTGGGGCGAAGAAGACCTGGCCGCCGCCTGCGATCAGATTGCCATCGACGCCGGTCACGACTCGTTCGCGGCGTGGCTTGCTTCGCGTCCAGAAAGTCAGCAGACCCCGGATCACGCCCGCCAGCTAATTGCTAACGAAGTGATCTGGTTGATGGACAGCGACAAAAAAGCCACCGGGCTGAAGCAGTTGCAGGGCCACATCTGGAAAGACGGCTTCGACAGCGGCGAACTGAAAGCCCACGTCTATGAAGACACGCCCGTCGCGTTGCAACAGTGGCATGAAGCGGGCATCGATATCCGCATCTATTCGTCAGGCAGCATCGCCGCGCAGAAGCTGTTCTTCGGTCATACAGAAGCGGGCGACCTGCTGCACTATTTCAGCGGGCACTACGACACGACGACCGGCCCCAAACGCGAAGCCACCAGTTACACCGCCATCGCAACCGCCTTCAACCTGCCGCCAGCCAATATCCTGTTCATCAGCGACGTCACCGCCGAACTGGACGCTGCCGCCTATGCAGGCATGCAGACGGCGTTGAGCCTCCGCCCCGGTAACCCGGAACAGCCCAAGCATCAGCACCCGAAGCTAAGCAGCTTCCTGAACGCAGTGGTCACAAAGGTGTGACGGGTTATTCCGTAAAGATCTTCACTTCGACACCCGCTTCGCCGGCAAGATTGACCAGGTGCCGCGTGCCGCTGCTTTTCTCAACAGCAGGATGAAACGCCAGGACTAGTTCAGCGCCGCTGGCGAGCATCCGTTCGTTCAGCCCCTTCCATGCGCCGCGTTTGTAGCGCTCATAGTCCGCCGAGTTTTTCTGCATTGGCTGCGTTTGCAGTTTCAATTCGCCCGCGACTTCTTCTCCCAGCGCGTCGGCCCCCGGAGAGTCTCCCGTGATCACAATCGCACCAGCCGGCAATAGACTCAGTTCACGCCGGATTGCCTCACGGTTATCCCAGGCGGTTGCCCCCGCAACGATGACTTTCATAAGACTGCCCTTGTACGAACCTAATAGGGTTGAATCGTGCAACACAACCATGCCAGGCGCAAGCGCGCCGCCCCCGGAACCTGATTGTCGACCTGTGATTTAACACGTAGTGGATTCCGTTCCTTGCACATTTAGTTGGTGATTATCTGCCGTTTAGGTGTTATCCCGATACTTAATTTCCTGTTGCGATCTAAATTTACATGTTGGAATCCATTTTTCCCTTTCGAGAATTGCATTGATGAACTTTAATTCGCGTCGCGCGTTTACGTTGGTTGAACTACTGGTGGTAATCGCCATTATTGGTGTGCTGGTCGCCCTACTGCTGCCCGCTGTGCAGGCCGCCCGGGAGGCTGCCCGTCGGAGCTCTTGTACGAATAATCTAAAGCAACTAGGTCTGGCAGCCCAGAATCATCACGACACTTACCGGCGTCTTCCACCCGGTTTTGAATGGAACACTGGCTGGTCGTGGGGCACCTGGTTACTGCCATTTATTGAGCAGGACAACCTCTACGATCAACTGAATCCCGCCACCAACGCTCCAGTTGATGTGAACACGGGTAATTTCCCGATGCGGACCAGCCTGGACGCGTTCCTTTGCCCCAGTGACACCGTGGAAGATGTCAACGGCGCCCGGCAATTCAACTCTGCGGCAGACCTTTCTGGCACCGCCATGACAGCAGGTTCTTCAAGCTATGTTGGTTCGCAAGGCTACCGCACGCCCGACCCGGGAGCTAACGCGACTCCCAACACCGCCAACAACGGAGACGGCGTTCTCTATTGGGCGAGCAACCACCGTTTTGCTGACGTAACCGACGGAACCAGTAATACTTTCCTAATTGGCGAACGCTGCCGGAAGCAGGGGACGACAACGCACAACGCCAGCATCTGGGCGGCTACGACGCCGCGCAACCGCAACCGCCATATCACCCTTGCCAGTGTGGACGAGTCAGACGGCCGCAATGTGAACGGCACCAACGGCAACTCATTTAGCAGCAATCATCCCGGCGGCGCGCAGTTTGTCTTTGTCGATGGGTCGGTGCATTTCATTCCAGAGACAATCAACTTCGCCACTCTCCGGCGCCTGAGCCAGCGCGCCGATGGTGAGGTGGTAGGCGAGTACTAAGCCGCCTTTCCATTCACTGCAATCATTCATTACCACGGGGCGCCGGAGTCTTCCAGCGTCCCGTTTTCACTTCCAGATAAGGTGCTCCATGCCCCGGCGTTACACACTTTTGTTCTTTCTACTTTGCGCGGCCCTTCTTGTGTCCGTTGCCGGATGCGGCTCCAGCGGTCCAGCACTGGCGCCAGTGACAGGTATTGTCACCTATAAGGGACAGCCGCTGCCTGACGCCAAAGTTGTCTTCCTACCGGCAGAAGGCCGGTCTTCAACCGGAGTGACCGATGCCAATGGAATGTACGAGTTGAAATACGTTGACGAAACACCAGGCGCAGAGGTGGGCAGGCACACCGTAAAGATCATGACCCGCCAGGTCGATGAGTTCGACATTGAAACGGCCAAGGAAAAACTGCCTGCCAAATATCACAAAAACACAGAGTTAAACGCCGATGTGGCGCCAGGCGGTGGGCCGGTCAACTTTGATCTGGAATAGCGAAAGCGGTGCAACTGAAGCCATCCAATTGCCGGCTAGGCACGCGAGAGAAACGCTCCCGTGCGTGTATCGACCTTGATGACTTCGCCTTCGGCGAGATATTCCGGCACTTGCACGACGAGACCGCACTGCTGGACTTTTAACTCTACGGTCGAGGGCGCTTGCAACCCCATGCACTCGTCGTTGTAGATCAGCGAGAGCAGACCGCCCTGAGCCTCCATCATGGCAACCCGGAACAGCCCAAGCATCAACACCCGAATTTAAGTGCGGTCTCTTGAACGCGGTCGTCACGAGCAGCTGACCCAGGTACACAGCGTAATGGCTTAACAGCCCCAGTAACCGCCTCGTCGCGCGTAATAGCCTTCGCGAGGTTTGACGACTTCTATCGAATCCGCATCTAGGTGGTAGAAACACAGCGGCTTTCCGTTGAATTTGAAGATTCGGATGGAGAAGCGTCCGGTTACGGCCAGCGACTTCGTTGTGAAACGCGTGGTCTGACCATTCACCATCCGTACCGTTAGCCAACTTGGCATTGGCGGCTTGCGAGGCGTGCGGTCTTCCGGGGCAATCCACTCAGGAACGCGGACCTCCGCCCTCAGTACGAATGCTTCGATATTTTCCTGCTTGAATAGACTGCCTCCGTGATAAAAACCGCGCAGGCGGATACGTTTTCCTTCCAGCGCGCGGATACGGGCGGGAAAACCAGACTTCGACAGGTTTGCCGCGTCCCACTGGTCGAACTCAAGCTGCTGCCATTCCACATCAATTGGCTTTTCTGCTTCGCCTGTCTGCCGTTGTGGCGAAGGTGTCGTGCGCTGTGCTGAAGCGGCTTCAAGAGAGATTGCCAGCAGCGCCGCGACAACGGCGAAATTCCATCCGTTTATCATTCTTTATTCCAGGTCGAATGCCGCGCTGCTGAGATTTCAGATTTATATTTCCGGAAAGTCTCTGAGGTGGTTGCCCTACCAGATGTTCATCCACACGAAACAATCGCACTGTATTCTATCCGACGCCACCGCTGCCCCATCCTTTCCGTCAACATTGCGCGCGGCGGAGGACCGATGTACATCCCTTTGGCAGGCACACGCCCTAAAAAGTTTGCTTCCCGCTGCAACGGCAGTTACCTTACGGGTGAATTAAATTCACTTGATAACTGCCGGAGTCTCTTCCATGACGATGCAGCGGTGTTTTCTACTTGGTTTAGCATGCCTGTTGCTCACCGGCTGTGGTGGGCTCTCGACGACGCCTGTAGAGGGCACCGTCAAATTTAATGGTGAGCCCCTTAAGCAGGGCACTGTTGAACTTGTGCCGCAAGGGAGTGATTTCCCGGCTGCATCGAACCCTGTGGGAGCCATCAAAGATGATGGCTCATTTCTTATCTCTACAGACAAATCAACGGGCGCACCGGCCGGTGAATACAAGGTGGTTGTCAGATCAACCGTACCTGCTGATCCCAACGATGAGTATTCACTGCCCAAATCCGTCATCCCTGACATATATGGGAAAGCCGCTTCTACACCGCTTTCGCTGACAGTGCCTTCAGATCAGTACGATCTGGAACTTGAGGGCAAAGCGAAGTAACGCGTATCTGACTCTCTTTATCGTTTTCTGTTCTTTTGCGTCTATTCCGGGGAATCTCAATGAGTGATCGAAATCGGACTGGTTTCACGCTGGTCGAACTACTGGTGGTCATTGCCATTATCGGCGTGCTGGTCGCGCTGCTCCTGCCTGCCGTTCAAGCGGCCCGCGAGGCGGCGCGGCGTTCCAGCTGCGTCAACAATCTTAAGCAGCTGGGCCTGGCAGCACACAATTTTCACGACACATTTAACCGCATCCCCTACAACGGCGATCCAGTATCGAACGCCGGCTGTTGCAGCCCCGCGAGCCGCGCGGAGTGGAGCTGGATAGCACGCTGCCTGCCGTTCATGGAGCAGGAAAATCTGTACGACCAATTGCGGGTTGATCAGGGCGGATTCCCGGCCGATTCCATCAATCAGCCCCTCCTACGCAACAAAGTTCCTAGCATGCGTTGCCCCAGCGATCCTTCGCCCGAAACCTTCACCAACCGCTCCCAGCACAGCGGCATTGAAGTCTCCGCTGGCAGCTACGCAGGCGTCACTGGGTCGAACTGGGCATGGGGCGACTACACGCACCAGCCGCCCGGCGATAGCAACAACGGGCTGGATGACGGCAACGGCATGTTGTATCGCCGCGATGTCATGCGTATCCGCAGTTTTGCCATCGTAACGGACGGCCTCAGCAACACATTTATGGTGGGTGAAGATGTGCCCCTCTATAACGTGCATGCAGGCTGGTCGTACGCAAACCACGCTATTGGCACTTGCGCCATTCCGCCAAATGTGGGCATACCGGTTGGAAGTCCCGCAGGTATCAACTCGTCCGCCGGCAACTGGCCGAATGTCTACTCGTTCAGAAGTCAGCACCCCGGCGGATTACAGTTCTGCCGCGGCGATGGCTCGGTTTCCTTTGTGCCGGAAACCATTGACCTAGCCGTTTACCGCTTATTGGCGAGTGTCAATGACGGCCAGGTGGTCGACACGCCGTAACAGCCCCAGTGATGGCAGGTAGCATCACGCACGCGAGAGAAACGCTCCCGTGCGTGTATCAACCTTGATGACTTCGCCTTCGGCGAGATATTCCGGCACTTGCACGACGAGGCCGGTTTCTAATGTGGCGGGCTTGGTGCGGCCGGTGGCGGAGTTTCCTTTGACGCCGGGGTCGCACTGCTGGACTTTTAGTTCGACGGTTGAGGGCACTTGCAGGCCCACGCACTCGTCGTTGTAGATCAGCGCGAGCAGCCCCTCCAGCCCCTCGGTGATATAAGGCGTTTCTGCCTCGACATCTTCCAGAGGCAGCGAATACTGATTGAAGTCGCCCTGATCCAGCAGGTGCATGTGCGTGGCGTCGGTGTACATCAGATTCACGGGCCGCCGGGCGAAGTCCGCATCTTCCAGCGATTCGCCGCCCTTGAGCGTGATGTCTGTCTTCTGTTTGCTCACCAGATTGCGGCCGCGGAATTTATACAGCGTGGCCGCGCCGCGGGCGGATGGGGTCTGCACCTGCATCCCCTCGATCAGTACGGGGGCGCCGTTGTACACCACAATCACGCCGGTCTTAATTTCTTTGGCTTGCATCAACCATCACCATCGCAGAGAGAACGCAACACTTACCAGTTCAGTCCAAACTGTTCGCCGCCGCTTGATTTATCGCGGCCGCCCTTGAGGGGTTCGTCGCGGGGGCGGACGGCAAGTTCGCGTGGTGTATCGTCAATCTCTTCTTCAGGCTTCTTGGTCGTCTTCACTTCCGGCGCCGCTTGCGTGGCTTTCAAGGAGAGGCCGATGCGTTGCGAATCGCGATCGACGGAAACCACCTTCACGGTCACATCCTGACCGCGTTTCACATGATTAGCGACTTTTACGACGCGGTGGTGGGCGATTTCGCTGACGTGGATCAGGCCTTCGACGCCCGGCTCCAGCTTCACAAAGGCGCCAAACTCGGCAGTGCGTGTGACAGAGCCGGTCACGGTGTCGCCGATAGGATACTTCGCATCAATGCCATCCCAGGGGTTGTCCATCGTGTCGCGCAGCGAGAGCGAAATCTTGCCGGTCTGTTTGTCGATCTTCTCGACTTTGACCTTAATTTTCTGGCCAACTTCGACCACGCTGCCCGGATCGTCGACGCGGTCCCAGCTGAGTTTGCTGACATGCACCAGACCATCCACGCCGCCGATATCGACAAAGGCGCCGAAGGGCTGAATTTTGCGGACAACGCCGTCGCGGATATCGCCGGGTTCGATCTCTTCGAGGGCTTTTTTGCGGTCTTCCTCCTGCTCACGTTCCAGGATCGCACGGTGGCTCAGCACCAGATTCTTGCGACGCGGATTCGCTTCGGTCACCACACAGGGCAGCTTCTGATTGACATAGTCACCGAAGTTTTCGACGCGGAAGGTCGCAATCTGGCTGGCAGGGATGAAACCACGGATGTTGCCCACCATGCACTCCAGACCGCCCGTGTTAGAACCGGTGATGCGTGCTTCGACGGTGGCGCCCTGGCTTACATCGGCCCAGTCCTGCACCGAGACGGCGCCGCCGGGCACAGAAAGCTGGTACAGGCCATCTTCGTCGTTGAAGCCCGTTACCACGACATCCAGCTGGGCGCCGGGAGCAGGCGGTTCTTTGAATTGACGGAGCGAGGCGACGCCTTCGCTGCGGACGCCCAGTGAGAAGAACACATCGTCACCATGAATCCGCTGCACAATGCCGCGACGACGGGTGTCGAATTCGATCTCCTGCTCCGAAGCGCCGCTGCTGCCCATCAACTGATCCAGCGAAGCGCCGCCGAGCGCGGCTTCCACTTCTGCATCAAGTTCTTCGCTCATCTTCGCAGGCTTCGGCACCGGGCCTTTGTTGGCCGGAGCAGCCGGCGCCGGTTTATCAACGGGTGTAACGGGCTTTACCTGCGGCGCCGGGCGGCTGGCGGCTTCGGGGCGTTGCGTCCCGATCAGCACTTTCGGCTTGGCCGGTGCGTCTGCGGCAGGCGTTTCGGTTGCAGGCGTTTCTGCGGCAGGGGTGCTCGCGGGCGATGTTTCCCCGGTGGCAGCAGGCGTCTCGCTTGTCGCAGATGTCTGCCCGGTTTCGTCCTGCGATGTAGCTTCGCTGGCGTTTGCGTTTTCCGCAGGCGATGCGCTTTCAGGCTGCGAAGTTTCGGGGGTGGAATCGCCCTGAGGCGCCTGGCTGTCCTGGGACTGATCGTTATTCATCGTAATGCGACGAGCGGGAGACGTGTAATAAACCGGACACAATACGCAAACGGGTAGGATACCAGCAGCTTGCACTGGCTCCAACTCACGTAACGCAAGGGGCTTACAGTTTATCAGGCTGTCGCCGGGCGTGTTAGTGTGCTACGGGAAGTTCACGCCCGCCAGCTTAACGGTGCACACCAATCATGAATCCAAAGCCCAACAGGCTCAGATCGAACTCCTGCGAGTCGTCCGATTCTCCGTGAAGCAGCGAGCCCGCCCGTTTCCAGTGCTGGTATTCCACCAGGGCGCCGGCGGTCACTTCGCCCAGGATGGTCTGCACGGCATACTCCAGTCCGATCTGGACTTCGATCACCGGGATGTCCTCGGATTCGTTCAGAACATCATTGTCGTTAATGCCAAAGTCATCGTAGGTCAGTTCACGGAAGTTTACATCGCCGGCCAGCCAGCTAGCCCGGCCCGCGACGATGGCCGTGATACCGAAGTCGTTGAAGGTCCGCCGGGCTTCCAGGCCAACGGTTGGTCCCCAACCTTCAAATTCAGAGTCTTCGATATCAAACGCGTTGGGTCCGCCGGGCGTGAAGAAATCGAATTCAACCACGTGTCGCTTCAGTTTTGCGTAGCGGATACCAGCCCCACCCAGAAACTGCCATTCGCTCCACTCACAGCGCTGGGTCAGTTCCAGGTCGAACGTCCGCATGACGAGAGAGGATTGCACGCTATCTGTACCCGGCATCACGTCATCGTCGAACAGCGACAACGATGTCTCGTGGTCCAGCAGCCAGGCGGTGAAGCGGATGCCGGTGCCGGCGTTTCCTTCGTATCCTGCTTCGAATCTCGGCGACAGTTCGTGATGGAATTCCGGCCGCGCGTTGCGGAGAACACCATTCTGAAAGACGAACAACTCGCCGCCGGTGGCATCTTCAAGACGCGGCTTCAAGAACATGAATTCGACGTTGAAATAACATCCTTCGTTGAATTCCGGTGGCGAGGAAAACCAGTCATCGTCGCGAACGAAAATCGGTTCAGATGTTTGCGGAGTCTGGGCAAGAGTTTCGGCGACGATCTGCCGGATCAACTCCGGGTCCACCTCGTCAGCCACGGAAATTGAAGTCGAAAGGAAGCTCACCGCTGCCAGGGCGGCTATCAGATAGAAGCGGAACATATCGCGGACCTGGAAGTTGGGGGAGCATCGATCCTTTATCTAGCTCTTCGACCCGCTGTTCCGCTACGTCCAATATACATCCTGCTTGCGTTACCAGCGGAACAGATTACCCAGACTAAACTTTCACCCAAAGGTGCAATCCGGCAGTCGCTACGTGGGCATGGCGGATGCGACCACCTCGTTCAGCAGTTGCATGCGTTTTTGCTGTTCGTCCGAAGGCTGCACGGCAGGGCCGGCCGTAGTGAAGTTCTGAAAGCTGTGCGTGGACGCGTAGATATGCAGGGCGCCGTTGCCGGCAACAACCTGGTGCGTGTGGCGCGTTCTGGTCGCTTTCAACTCGTCCAGATCCATCGCTGTGCGCACCGCACCGATGATGCCGCTGCGCTGCGTGGCCAAGTTTTCTTCAGCGGTGAGGATCAGCAGATTTCCGCCACGCGTCAGGTGCTGCCCCACAGCGGCGACCTGCGGCGGCTTAAGTTCGTGACGGTTATGGGCGAAGATCAGTAGGTCCGGCGCCGGGCTCTGCTGCGCCGTAACAGCGACATCTCCCGCAAAGGCCCAGTAGTTCCGGTTAAGAGACGCCCACGCGCTGTGGTAGCCCAACGTGCTGGTTTCTCCCCAGTTAGAGGCTGTGTAGTCTTCGTGCATGAAAATGCGTGGCTGGTGCATCTGATGGTACGCGTCTGGTTCCGCCAGCTTGGCGTCGCGAAGCAGGTAAGCGCAGGCGTTCTGCCAGAGCCGGTAGTTGTCCGCGTAGTGAAGAAACACATCGCCCAGCATGTTCTGGTCGGCGACAATCACGATCCGCCCCAGCCCGGTTTCACGCGCCAGCACCACGCCCAACGGCCCGCCTTCTTCATCGTCACTGCGATTGAAGTCGCCGAATAATCCGGGCGAAACATCCTCCAGGTACGCGCCGGGCTTCCAGGCGTCTGCCCACGAGCTTTCGCTCGTACGCGCTACGGCATAGCGGCTGTCGACCACGCCGCCCGTCTGTTGTGCGATGCATGTCAGACCTTGAGTGACAGGGTGAGTGTCAAAGTCTGTCACCACAACCCAGCCATTGCCCTGACCCAGCACATGCGGCGGCACATCGCAGGCGGTATCCACATACGAACGGATGCCCAGCGTGGTCAGCAGCGGCTGCAAGCGGTGGGCGTGATAGTAGCAGTTGCTATGGTCCGTGATCAGAAACAGAGAACCGCCCTGTTCCAGATACTGCTTGACCGCTTGAATTTCGGAAACCAGAAACGGTGGACGTTCTGCCGACACCAGATTGATAAACAGCATGCCGGCGCCGGCCAGACGCTGCGGCGTCAACCTGCCGCTGGTCATCTCTTCGCGCTGCACTCCCTGCGCGGCAAGGAATTCAAAAGCTCGGCGAAGACCTGTGACGTGATGATAGTCGTACTCATCCGGCTTCAAACCATCGTCCAGGAAATTGGTGGCGTGGACGGAATCGACCAGCACTTTCCTCTTTCCTGCGTTCGGCTTACCCACGTCGCAACCTTGCGCGGCTGCCATGAGGGAAGCCGCTGCCAGGGGCATCCAGGCGCGACGGGTCAGTTGCTGCCGGTGCGGATGCAGGGGCTTTTTGTCCGGTGGTGGAAGATTCAACTGCCGCTCCTTCTGTCAGCCGGTGGTAAAACTTCGCGCAGGCGATGGTGTGCAACATAGCAGCGGAAACAGCTTGCGCCGGGGTGTTCATTCCGGGGTTTTCCGGCGGGTTATCGGCCCTTACTACTTGCCCACGCCGTGGAAAGGTGATAATTGTACGTATTAAATTACGATATCTGCGTCGCCCCTAACACTTTCCCGCCGCCACCACCTGTCAACTGCATCGGTTTTCAGTGAGGGCTTGGGCGAAGGAAATTCCCTTGAACATTGTGTTTGCCAGCAGCGAAGTTGCGCCTCTTGCAAAAACCGGCGGGCTTGCCGATGTGTGCGGGGCGCTGCCCGCTGAACTTAAACGCATGGGCCACGATGTCTGCGTGTTCATGCCGGCATACCGGCAGACGAAGAAGTATGCCGACGATTTAGAGTCCACGGACATTACCTTTGATATTCCCATCGGCGGAAAGATTGTCTCAGGCCGGCTGTTGAAGACGTTTCTGCCAGACGGCGCCACGCCCGTCTATCTGGTGCAGAACGATCACTACTTCGACCGCGAAGAACTGTACCGCGAAAACGGCGAAGATTACAGCGACAACTGCGAGCGGTTCGTATTCTTCTGCCGCGCCGTGCTGGAAGCCATCCGCAGCCTGCAGCTAGATGTGGATGTGATCAACGCCAACGACTGGCAGACGGGTCTGATCCCTGCCTATCTGAAAACCGAATACGCCGAAGCAAAAGGCTACGAGCAGATTGCTTCGGTGCTGACGATCCACAACATCGAATATCAGGGCGTCTTCTGGCACTGGGATATGCAGGTCACGGGCCTGGACTGGAAATACTTCAATCACGAACAGATGGAGTATTACGGACAGCTTTGCCTGTTGAAGACCGGGCTGGTCTTCGCCGACGCCATTAACACCGTCAGCCCGCGTTACGCCCAGGAGATCCAGACCAGCGAACGCGGTTGCGGGCTGGAAGGCGTGTTGCAGCAACGCGCCGATGTGCTGGCGGGCATCCTCAACGGCGTCGACTATTCCGTGTGGGACCCAGCCCGCGACGAGCATATCGCCGCCAACTATTCACTGGAAAACTGGCAGCAAGGTAAAGCCGCCAATAAAGAGGCTCTGCAACGCATCTTCGACCTGCCGCTTGAACCACGCACCCCCGTGGTCGGTCTGGTCGGCCGGCTGGCTTCGCAGAAGGGCTGGGATCTGGTGCTGGAAGTCATGCGGCGGTGGCTGGACACGGAGCATGTGCAGTGGGTGGTTCTCGGCAGTGGCGAACCGCACTTCCACAACCAGCTGAATCAGCTTTCTAATCAGTACCGCGACAAAGTCGGGCTGCGGCTGGGCTTCTCAGAAGAAGTCGCCCACCAGATTGAAGCCGGCGCCGACATGTTTGTGATGGCTAGCCAGTACGAGCCTTGCGGGCTGAACCAGATGTATAGCCTGAAATACGGCGCCGTTCCGGTGGTGCGTGAAACAGGTGGTCTGGCCAATACGGTGATTGATACTTCGCCCGAAACCCTGGCATCGGGTGTGGCCAATGGCTTTACGTTTGGCGACTTCAACCCGGATGCTCTGGAAGGCGCCTTGCGGCACGCACTGATCGTCTACCGCGACCGGCCTGAAGACTGGAATAAGATTGTCGCGACGGGCATGGCCGAAGACCGTTCGTGGCGGCGCAGCGCGCAGCGTTACCTGGAGCTGTACGAGCAGATTTCTGAACGCAAACGCGCGCATCTGGATGGTTGATGCAGAATATTGTCTTTGAGAAACCGTATAAGTTTGTGCCGCCCCACCGTGGCGACTGGTGGCCCAAATTTATCCGCTGGTCCCGCTTCATCGACCGCTACCTGCGCAAACACGACGGCGTAACCGGGTACGAGTGCCGTAACGTGCCCAAGTTGCGTGCTTCGCTGGATGCGGGGCACGGCATCCTGCTGGCGCCCAATCACTGCCGGTATTCCGACCCGCTGGTGCTGGGCTGGCTGACGGGCGAAGCAGATTGCCTGGTGTATGCCATGGCCAGCTGGCATCTGTTTCAGAAGCCAACGATGGCGTGGGCGATTCAGAAGCTGGGCGGCTTCAGCGTGTACCGCGAAGGGATCGACCGTCAGGCGATTGAAACCGCGATCAACGCCCTGGTCGAAGCCGAACGGCCGCTGGTAATCTTCCCGGAAGGCGCCACCACTCGCACCAACGACCACCTGCACGCTTTGCTGGAGGGCACCGCCTTTATCGCACGCACGGCTGCTAAGAAACGCCAGAAGGCGGACGGCGGTAAAGTGGTGGTGCACCCGGTGGCGCTCAAGTATTTCTTCGGCGGCGATATCGAAGCCACGCTCACGCCCGTACTTGAAGACATCGAAAAGCGGATTTCGTGGTATCCGCAGACCCAGTTGCCGCTGCTGGAACGCATTCAGAATCTCGGCAACGCGTTGATGACGCTCAAAGAGCTTGAGTTCTTTGGCGAGCCACGGACCGGCGAACTAGCCACCCGGCAGCATGACCTGATCGAGCGCCTGCTGGGACCGTTAGAGCGCGAGTATCTGGGCGTTGAAAAAACCGGCGCCGTCGTACCGCGTGTGAAAGCGCTGCGGATGAAGATCATGCCCGCAATGACCACCGGCGAACTTGATCCGGCGGAACGCGAACGCCGCTGGCGCCAGCTTTCTGAGATCTATCTCTCGCAGCAGATTTCATCCTATCCAGAAGGCTACCTGGAAGCACTGCCCTCGATAGACCGGCTGCTGGAAACCGTGGAGCGGTTTGAAGAAGATCTCACAGACAAAGTCCGCGTGCACGGACAGCTGAAAGTCGTCATCGATGTCGGCGACCCTATTGAAGTCAGCCCCAAACGCGACCGCCGCGCCGAAACCGATCCGCTGATGGCCGAACTGGAATCCCGCTTACGCGCGATGATGGCCGAACTGGCCGCCGAATCGCCGCTATGGAATGCGGATCAGGCGTAAGACGGGCACTTCCGTGCGCCGGTCCGCCGCAGGCCGTTAATCTGGAATGAGCGGAATCATGAAGATATCGGGGAAGAAAAAAGTCAGGGCGTAAAAAAGGATGAGCGGCGCAACTGCGGCCCCGATCAATCCCAGCACCATGGTCGTGACAATCCGGCTTTCGTCATCGCACGTAGCAGAGGGCGCCGGGCTGGGGCGCCGAGGGTTCACGGGTTCCGCGATCCTTACTCTATGATGAACTGTTCCGCGAGATTCGGATCGCAGTGTTTTCCGCGGCTTGCCAATAGGATGACCGGCCTTCAATGGACGTGGTTCGTTGAGTAGGTTCACTGACATCTCTCACCTCCAATTCCCGACCTCTTGTCTTTTCTGTTGAATCTGGCTTCCAGCCTCAACGTGATCTGAACAGACGCGTTGTCCGTTCTCCTGGAATGTCAGGTAATGCAACAATCAGGCCAAACCACGCCCAATCGCCAAGAAAGCTCCTTAAAGAGCGTATAGGGTGAAATAAAACTCCTTTAGAGAGGTTTTGGCTGATTTCTAAAGAAACGTGTAAACCAGAAGTGTCAACTGGCGGCGACACCTGGCAACTTGGGTTCACACTGCGCTGCCTACTGCCGGAAGTTGGCAGCGACCAGGCCATGCCGGGCCAGCAGTTTGTGCATACCTTGGCGTGAAAGCCCTGCCTGTCGCGCGGCCTGAGAGACGTTACCGTTGTGCTTGGTCAGCAGCGCGGTCAGATACGACTGGTCCGCGTTATCAAGCGCTTCTTCTCGCGAGATTTCCACCATCGCCGAGGCAGGCGAAACCGTCGCCTGCGGGGCGTCCCTGACAGGCGCCGGTAGGTCTGCAAGCTGCACCGTCGCCGTGCGGGATAAGGCAACCGAGCGTTCGATAACATTGCGAAGTTCGCGGATATTGCCTGGCCAGCCGTATCGCCGGAAGCACTCGATAACTTCATCCGAAAGGCCGCTCACCCGCAGTTCATCCGGCTGCAACATCTTCAGGAAATTGGTGGCAAGCAGGATCACATCATCACCGCGTTCGCGCAGCGGCGGCAGTTGGATGTGAATCACGCCGAGACGATAGAACAGATCCTGGCGGAAACGGCCCGCGCTGACTTCCAGTTGTAAATCGCGATTTGTCGCGCAGATGAATCGTGTATCAATGCGGACCAACTGGTTTTTGCCGACAGGTGTAAATGCCTGTTCCTGTACTGCGCGAAGAAGCTTCGCTTGCGATGTCAAAGGCAACTCGCCAAGTTCGTCAAGGAAGGCCGTGCCGCGGTGGCTGAGTTTGAGCAGGCCTTCCTGATCGCTGACCGCGCCCGTGAAGGCGCCTTTGGCATGTCCGAACAAGACAGACTCGAAGAGTGATTCGGGGATCGCTGTGCAGTCAATCACCTGAAACGGATGAACGCTGCGATGGCTGTGTTTGTGGATCGCTTCAGCAATCACCTCTTTACCGGTGCCGCTTTCGCCGCTGATTAACACGTTGACGCCCGTCGGCGCTACGCGTTCAACGATTTCGAGCACTTCCAGCATCGGCTTGCTCTGGCCGGTAATCTCCGGAAATCTGGCCGCAGTCGTTTCGGCGGCGCCCGCTAAACTGGTTGTAGCGCCGGGCGCCGGCGGTTGAGCCAGCACGCGATGCACGCTGGCCAGCAGGTCGTCGTACCGCACGGGTTTTAGCAGATAATCTGCAATACCTAAACGCACGCTTTCAATGGCGGTCGGCAGCGATGGTACGCCCGTGATTACAATCAGCGGAATATGCGGCCACTCTGAACGCCCCCGCTTCAACAATTCCAGCTTCAAATTTCCCGGCATGTTCAGGTCAGAAAGAATCAGGTCGAACGATTCGCTTGCGAGTCGCGACAACGCCTGTCCGCCATCTGGCACACAGACACATTCGTAGCCCGCCTTGCGCAGCAGCTGCCCGGTTGTACGCAGATACAATGGTTCGTCGTCGGCGATCAGAATCCGTTGCCTAGTCCCCGTTTCACTCATTGTTTTCAATCCGGCGTGGCACCGTCACTGTCACGCACGCTCCCATCGTCTCGCGGTTGCTTATCGTAATGCTTCCTCCCATCGCCTCAGCCAGACTCCGGGACACTGGCAATCCAAGCCCCATTCCTTCGCGGGTGCCTGTACGTGTGCTGAAGAAAGGTTCGAAGAGCCTTGCCGATGTCTCTTCTGAAATACCCTTTCCCTCATCCATTACGCGGATGCTTGCCTGGGCGGCGGTTGTTGAAATCTCAATCTCGACGGCGCCCGGTTGCGGCGATGCTTGTATCGCATTGCGCACAAGATTCAACAGAATCTGCTTCAGTTCGCCTTCACGTAAGATCACCTCCGTGGAAGCTAGCCCGTTGTTGCCAACGCAATGGCGGTTTCCAACGTGTATGCTTACGTTAGATTTCTTAGCCAGAGGTTCAGCCAGCAGAACAACGTCCCGCAGGGTGCGTTGCAGATCAAACAACCGTGGTGGTTGCTGACTGGGCCGGTAAAGTTGATACATCTGATGCGTGATGGAGCTAATGCGTTCAATCTCGCCGTCGATCAGCTCCAGCAGTTCATAGTTCTCATCTTCGGGCGACAAGCTGCTTTTAATCAAGGTGAATGCGTTGCGGATACCTGCCAAGGGGTTGTTCACTTCGTGCGCGACACCCGCCGCCATCTGCCCTAACGCCGCAAGCTTTTCCATCTTGAGCCGTTGCTCTTCCAGATGCGCTATTTTGGCCGTGCGCTGCTGAACCAGTTGCTCAAGGTGTTGATTCTGGAGACGAAGTTGCTCGCGTAGTTCGTGGCGTTCAGTAACGTCCCGCACACTCGCGCGGAACCCCTGATGCTGACCTGTATGGTCATACATCGGCTGCCAGGACACCGCTGCCCAGCGGCTTTTTCCGTCGCGGCGCTGCACCTGGAATTCCACGTCGTTGCCGCTCCCGCCGGCCTTCGCATCCTCGAGAACTGCTGCGATTTTCCCGCGATCCTGCCGGGCGATCAGCGGAGCGGGGTAATCCTGCATCGCCAGGCATTCATCCGGAGAATAACCGGTGATCCGTTCAACGGCAGCATTGACCCATAACAATTTGCCGTCCGGTTGATGCCAGCCTTCCCAGTCATAAGTGCAGTCTGCGATCGCCCGGAAAACATATCCGTCAATCGGCGTGCCTGTCTGTGGTTGCTGTTTGTCCTGCGGCATACCGTCATTGTACCGCAAAACATTCCGTCGAAATCTCTGGGCTGCATGGATGCGAAGTTCCGCAGCCGTCTATCTAAGCGATTGATTTCTGGTAGAAACAGAATTGCGTTCCCGCCAGCAGTACCGTGTTGTTTGATGACGTTCTTAAGGAATCCATAGACGTGGCAAAGGCTAAGGCTCGCGTTTCTAAGTCTGTTCCCTCTCCCGCAGCAACGACGGCAGACGCCGTGACGCCGAAGGTGGCGCCGGGGTACCCGCAGGGTCCGGTGCGGATTGGCGGTATGGTGGTCGACGCCGGCCAGCGGCAGCGGCTGGAACTGCCCATCGCGCGGCTGCCGACAGAGACCTGGGTTTCGATGCCGCTGGAAGTGGTCAACGGCGCCCGCGGCGGTCCGCGGCTCTGCCTCAGCGCCGCCGTGCATGGCGATGAGCTGAACGGTGTGGAAATTATCCGCCGCGTGCTGCAAGAGATTAATCCCGTCTCGCTGCGGGGCAGCGTGATTGCGGCGCCGATTATTAACGTGTTTGGCTTTCTGAATCAGTCGCGTTACCTCCCCGACCGTCGCGATCTGAACCGCAGTTTTCCCGGCAGCAAACGCGGTTCGCTGGCGTCGCGTCTGGCGCATCTGTTTATGACGGAGGTCATGCAGCAGTGCACCCATGCGGTGGATCTGCACACCGGTTCTAATCACCGGGCGAACCTGCCACAGATCCGCGCGAACCTTTCGGATGAAGAGACGCTACGCTGTGCGCAGGCGTTCAAGCCTCCCGTGATTATCGACGCGAACGTCCGCGACGGTTCACTACGCGAAGCTGCCACGCGGCACAACATTGCGATTCTGCTCTACGAAGCTGGCGAGCCGATGCGGTTCAACCCGGAGCCCATTGACCGCGGCGTGGAAGGCATCTTCCGTGTGATGTCCGCGCTGGGCATGTGGCGCAAGCCGCGTTTGAAGAAACGCCCGCTGCCGGTGCGCGCAACTTCCACCGCCTGGGTCCGTGCGCGACGTGGCGGCGTGGCGCGGCTGACGGTGGAAATGGGCGACCGCGTGAAGGCCAAGCAGGTCATCGGCGCCGTCGGCGACGCGATTGGTGAATCCGCCAAATCCATCATCGCGCCCAAAGACGGACTGGTCATCGGCCTAACGCTGAATCCGCTGGTCAATCAAGGCGATAGTCTGGTGCACATCGCCTACGACTAGACGTTTGCAGCAAGTGGCGGGCGGGGCTAATTAAGTTCAGCAGTGAAGTGCGGCTGAGTGGACAAGTTTTGACACCAAGAGCTCAATCGAATTCAAATGCTCGCATGCTAAGCGATCGGATGAGTGCGTCTTCCGACTGATACAACGTGTACTGATTGATACTGTAGTCGTCGAGCTCTTTTAGAATCCGAATTCGATCGTGTCGAGGAAAGGTAATCTTCACGATCACATCTTGAACACCCGTAATAGGCGGTGAAACCTTTTCGTGGGATTCAAAGAAATGTTTCTTGTGCTCTCTATCCCACCGAGTTGCGATAGTGTAATTAGCCTTCTGTGTGTAGTGACGAATGTGCGTAGTGATGTACGATCCCAGTGTTCGGATCGATACGTCACCACCCTGAAAATTCTTGCCGCCCTCAGGAGCCTCAATGAAGGCAAACACGCATGCATTTTCCGCATCAAGTCGATATTCGAGCGCGAAAAACGCTGCGACATAAGGAGATCGCGTCCAGTCCAGCAGCGGCGATGGGAAACCATGATGACGTAAGTAGACAAGATATTCGTAGCCAGGTATGTGGGCTCTCATGGAATCTTGAACCTGCTCAATTGCCTCGATAATCTCAGTATATGCGGGTAGTTTCCAGTCGACGCCAGTGAGTGATTCTATTTCGTTTACGACCGAATCGGCACGCTGTAGATACTGTTGAATTGAAAACTCTTCAGAGGTCATTCGCTCCAACGTTGTTTCGAGGTGCCAATTACTGTCGGCGTGACCGCGAAACAAGATCTCGTTTTGAAGTTCAATTGGCTGTCCATCAGGTGACATGATCACACGTGAGCCATACTGGCCGCGTAACTTCGCTATCTCGCCATGAAATTCGCTCCAGGAATTGAGTTGTATAGTTTTCATGCGCAATGAAGCTGCCGTAATAGATGGTAAGTGCGTCCACAGCCACAATCTCCAGTTGTCTCGTAGAGACTACTAAGAGGCATGGCCGCATCAAAGGTACGTGACTAATCTCAACCGAACTGCACCAGCACGGCGATGACGAAGAGATAAGCCAGAAACAGGAAGAAGAGTCCGCCGGTGACGAGCAGTAGCGGTTTGTTGGGCTTGGGCGGTGCGGGTTTGATGACGCGTGGTTCTGGTTTTTGCGCAGCGGTTTTCGATGCGCTGGCGCCGGCTTGTCGCTTCTTTTTCTTTTTGGCCACGCGGTGTTATCCAAGCTAATCGCGGGTGATCTCGAAGTCCTGGACAAAGGCGGTTTCGAAGTCGTAGACGTCGTTGAAATCTTCGCGACGGTCGTTTTCGGACTTCTTCATCATGCCGATGTCGATCAGGTTATAGACGATATCGCCGAAGTCGCTGGTGGTGTGCAGCCCCCAGTTGTTCAGCACGGCCTTGGCCATGTAGCCAAACTGCTCTTTGGCGTGCTCGCGGATGGCGCCGCAGAGCTGTTGCCCGGTCATGTGGCGGTCGGCTTCTTCATCAGAAGTGTCGTCGTCGCTGCCACCGAGGTTCATGGTGGTGTGGGCGTAGCTTAAAGATTCCTGCACAAAGATTTAGGCTTCCAGCGAGAACCGCTTGTCCTGCTTGGTCAGTTCAATCAGTGCACGTTGTTCTGGCGACATGTATTCTCTTCCATCCAAAATATGTTTTACCGGCGGCCAGAGCCGCGACGGGTGACCGTGAGCACATCGCTGGCGGGGATGAGCATCCGGCGGTTGTCTTCGGTTTGAATCAGTAGCTGCTCGGCCAGGATTTCCTGATTGAGCACGCGTGCTTTGCCTTCGGGCGTGACGATGTCTGAACCGACAGGCGGTAACTGTTTCTGCAGGTCGCGGTACGTATCGTACTCGTAACGCAGGCAGCATTTCAGGCGTCCGCAGCGTCCAGAGATTTTGGTCGGGTCGAGCGTGGCTTTCTGAATCTTCGCCATCTTCATCGATACCGGCGGCATCTCTGGCAGGTGCGTGTTGCAGCAGACGGGCTTGCCGCAATCGCCGTAGTCGGCCAGCAACTTCGCTTCGTCACGGACGCCAATCTGCCGCATTTCGATGCGGGTCTGAAACTCCGAAGCCAGCGCCTTGACCAGTTGCCGGAAGTCGACCCGCTGCTCGGCCAGATAGTAGACGACAATCCGCTCTCCGCCAAATAGCAATTCAATATCCACCAGCCGCATTTTCAGCTTCAGGCGGCGGATGTGGCTATTGCAGACGGCGACCTGCTGATCGGAATTGCTGCACAGATGCTCCCACTCGTTCATATCCTGGGGCGTCATCTCGCGAAGGATCTGTCCCTGCGGCGGGTCCTTCAGATATTCGATGGCCTGTTCCGTGGCGGGACAGAGAATCTCACCAGCTTCCAGGCCGCGGTGCGTCCGCGCAACCACACGCGCACCACGGGCCAGAGGCTCGCTGATGCGTGTCGACAATACGCCCAGATGACGCATTGAGCCGTAGCGGACAATATATTTAGCCATGACGGATTTCAAACAGGCGGCAACCACCGCCAAAGGTTCGCAGTGGAATTCATTGAGTATAAGAAGCAGGCGGCATTATACCAGACCATCCAGCGCCCCCCCGCGCAGACAAACAGCCTGCTCCGGCACGCTGGCAGGAGAGGCTGTTTGTGTGGCAAGCTGGCATTCAAACGCCTTGCATCAGGCGTTCTGCATGCAGATGCTTAGGCGCTGAAGTCTTTGCGGCCGGGGCGGGCCAGCAGTGCGTTGGCCTGCGAATCGCCGGGGAAGATTTCTTTGGCGGGGTCCCACTTCAGCGTGCGGCCCAGCATCAGCGTGATGTTGCACAGATGGCAGGAAGTCATCGTGCGATGATGCGAGTACACGTCGGAAACAGGGTCGCTACGGTCGGCGACGCTATCGAAGAAGTTGCGCATGTGGCCGTTCAGGCCTTTGCCCTTGTAGAGCTTGGCGATCGCTTCGTCCAGCTTATCGTTGTCCGCTTTGGTCAACGCTTCTACGGGCGAGCCGGTCAGCTTGCCGCGGTTAACGAACATGCGGCCCTTGCTGCCGGTGAACAGAATGCCGTTGCCAAACTTGGTTTTGCCATCGGGCGAAGAGTAATCGTGGTTGACGTTAATCTTCGAACCATCGGCGAACTTCAGATCAATGCTGAACTTGGTCGCAGCGTTGAACGTGTTTGGCAGCTTCTCTTTGCCGGCGAACAATGCGGCGAAGTCGAAGCCCTTAGGCACAGCCGATGGGAACTCGCCCGTGCCGCCAATTTCGACCGGACCCGTGTTGGAATGACCCAGCGCCCATTGAGCAATGTCGATGTGGTGGGCGCCCCAGTCGGTCATCTTGCCGCCGGAGTATTCCAGGAACCAGCGGAACTGCTTGCGGCGTTCTTCGCAATAGGCAGCTTCCTGCGCCGGGCCGACCCACATATCCCAGTGCAGCCCTTCCGGCGCCTGCTTCGTGGCGAATTCTTTGCCCGACGGTGCGCCGCCGATGGCGACATAGGCGTTGACGTTATCGCCCAGATAACCTTCCTGAATCATGGCGACAGCTTTCAGGAAGCGGCTGTTGTTTTCGCTCCGCTGCTGGGTGCCGACCTGAAACACCTTGCCGGTTTCTTTCACAACGCGGCAGATTTCAATACCTTCGGCGATGGTCAGCGTCAGCGGTTTTTCGCAGTACACATCGGCGCCGGCGCGGAGCGCTTCAATAGCGATTGGCACATGCCAGTGATCCGGCGTACCGATGGTGACGATATCCGGCTTCTCTTTGGCCAGCAGTTCGCGATAGTCGACGTACTCATTCAGCTTGCCGCCGAACTTGTTGTTGAATTCTTTGTTGTGCAGTTCGTCCACATCACAGACAGCAATGGTCTGGCCGATCTTCGAAGCTTGCATGGCAACAGCGCCGCCGCGGTTGTACCGGCCCCGGCTACCGCCCACGCCGATCGAGGCCACGGTCAGTTTGCTGTTCTTATCTTCGGCGCGCGTCTGCGTACTGGTGAAGATATAAGGTGTCACCGCGGCGCTGGCAGCAGCCGCTTTGATAAAGTTACGACGTGATGTCGTCATGGCGGGTTCCTTGCATAGATGGTGGGAGTGCGATGAGACGTCCATCGCGTCGTCCCGCAATTGTAAACACCGCCGCCGCAGTTCTCCACTAAGTTGCTGCGGAAAGCGGAGCAGGTAAAGACTTCGTATAATTGGCGCCAGCACAGCCCTGCGCGAGTCAATTTCCTGCAACGCAACATGAACGAAAAGCAACAAACTACTGACGGTAAAATTCCGCAATCGCAGGATGCCGCCGCGGGCAAAGAGCCGGATCGTCAACGGACCGTTCTGTTCAGCATCGCGGGTCTGCTGGCCAGTGTGGTGGCGCTCGCTCTGGCGGCAATTCCGGCGGTTGTCTACGACCGGCCGCTTGAAAATCCGTTTGCGGAAAAGAAATTGAAAGAAGAACGCCCGCCGGAACCAGAGCCAGAACGCGAAGGCGGAATTACGCTCAAATACAAAAGCTTTTCCGTCAATTTCGGTGGGAAAGAAGCAGAAGAAAAACCCGAACCGCTGCCAGAGCCAGAATCGCCTGCCGACCCTGTGCGGTGGTACACGATTTCCGCGATGGGGTGCGCGCTGATTGGAATTGTCCTTGCCGGCGTTGGCCAGGTGCGCGAAAAGCAGACGGCGGTGACCGTTTGCACGATGGGGTGTTGTGTAGCCGCCTTTACATGGCAATACGTTGCGGTCGGGATAGCCGCCGGCGTGGCAGTGGCGGTGCTCTTGATTATCCTGTACTTCGCCGGGGCTGTTTTCGGCGGTTAGTGTGCGACCGTTTCTCTACGGCCACTACTCCCAGACCAGGGGCGCGAGGTAGATGCCGCGCGGGTCTTTTCCTCTCCACTGATAGACCAGCAGATAGTCTTCGCCTTCATGGGAGACGATCTCCGGAGCAAGCCGCTTGAGCGAATCGCGTGGGGCTAGATCGGCGACCGGCGGGCCGGTCCACTTCAAGGGATCGTTGGAACGGAAGACGAATAGCTGCTCAAAGCGGAAGTAGGCGTTGCCGCGTCGCAGGACGAACGGGCTTTCCGCGTAGACGAATTTGTAACCCGCTGGCGGCGGCGTGATGGGCGGAATTTCTGTCGCCTGCTTGCTCCAGGGGCCTTCCAGCCGTTTGGCGGTGCGCGCCCGGATGGTGTGATCTCTGGTGGCTGGGTTGATGCCCTTTTCAGGCGAGGTGTAATAGGCGATCCAGTTGCCCGATTGTTTGCGGTCATCCAGGATACATACATCACGCCCCATCGGGAAAATCGCACGATCGCCCACTGGCTTGAAAACGATCCCGTCCGTGCTACGCATCAGGTGTGCGCCGCGGCTGTTGTAAAACAGATGGTGAACGCCGTTGTCTTTCACGTAGAAAGGCGCCTGGACCGTGCCTTCGTTGTGATTGAGTTTCTTACTGGAAGATAAGAAGATGCCCTCCGGTTTCCAGCCGGGCGCCGTCAGCTTGTCGCTGGACCAGCGATACAACAACCGGCCGCCTCCTGGATGCGATGTGTTACGGATGCACGAGATAAGTTGCCAGCGTCCGTTGTCCGCCTGAAACACTGTAAAGTCTACAGGCTCAACGCGATCCGTTCCCCATTTCTCAAGCTGCGGGCGGCCTACTAGTTTGATCCACGGCCCTTGCAACCGCGGTGTTAGCGCAGCAGTCTTTCCCGCACCTGTGTTGGACGGCTCCGCTGGCTGCGCTAGAGCGAGCGAACAGGACAGGACAACAGCGACACAGACGCAGAGCAGTTTGAGCATCGCCGGATGAGAGCGTAAAATCATAGGAACGTCCTGCAAGGGAGAATGAAGTACGGCGGTTGTACCTTCTCAGAACGCCCCTGTCACGTTGAAAGCATCGCTGCTATGAAACGCTACATCTTCATCCCGCTGTTGCTGTTCGTCTCGCTTCTCATCGCGGCTGTGTCTGCCAGTAATCTACTCACGGCGCCGCCAGATAACACGCAGACAAAGCAAGCGGCGGAAGCGGTAGTGGGAACCGGGATCGAGGTCGGGAAGGGCTGGCTTTCGTTCGATCCTGCAACATGCAAGCGCGGCAGCGCGGGTTTCGGCTGGGGGCTGGGTTCGGTGCGGGTTGAAATACTGGGCCGAGAGAAGGGCCACTGCATTTTTGATTTTACGAACGAAATCGAGGGCGGTTATCTGGTGCACCGTTGCAAGGCGCCCGTCACTACCAGGCAGGTGAAGATCTATGTCGACAATGGCGATATCGCCACTTCTTTTGATCTGAAACAATCCAAAGTTGTCGCCAGTGGCAATCTGCTGCTGCATGGCCCAGATGCCAAGGCGCCCAAGTGGAGCGCGCAAAGCGTTACCGGCACCAGCTATGTGAATTACGTCAGCCCGCTTGAGCCGGGCAAAGGCGCCGCGGCGAAGCAGGGCGACCAAGTGACGCTGCGGGTAACGCTGCTGGCCAGCGATCTAAAGACGCCCTGGATCGGCGTGAAGCCGCTGGAAATTTCGTTTGCACTTGGCGAAGACAAAGTTGACCCGGCAATCGCGGCCGCTGCCGAAGGCATGAAACCCGGCGGCGCCATCCTGGCGAAAGTCCGCAGCGAAGTGTTGCCAGCTATCGCCACCAAGGTCGGCGGCATCCAGACTGAAACGCAAGTGGCGATGAAGATCCAGAGGCTGCGTTAGTAGCCGTCTTCGGCCTGCCGACGTTCAAGCGTTCAGGAAGCAGGTGCCACATGAACTTTCACTCTTGAAAAATTACTTCGACACCTGCTTAAATTTCGAAACCAGTTCATCCGTGTTGAGTTGCCGAAAGGCCTCAACAGCAACTTGTTCCTGCTCTGATGACGGATCCGCGAACTTGATCGCCCAGAAGAATTCCTCAGCGTAGATCTCGCTCTTCAGATCATATGACGTTTTGACACGTTGAAACGTTTCCACCATCGCCTCGTAGACACTACGGTCAAAATCGTATTCTGCGCCATCTTCGTCTTCCAGATATCGATCATATGCTTCGGCAATCGCGGAAGCTGTCGATTCGCAATGTCGATACCGCGACCAAGTTTGCATGAACTGGTCGGCAGACTTTTCCACCTTAGGAATACTGTTCGTCACCAGACCGAAATTTGATGGATCGTAAACCATCAAAGCAATCCCCAGATTGACATCCCAAAGCACCGTTTGCAGGTCGTCTAGGTACGCACTGGTTTCGTCAAATAATTGGGCTAGAACGGTTTCTGTTAACTCCAGTTTGCTCGTCATCAGAATCCTTAATTACACTCGCGGCCTGGATACTGCGTCGAAGAAAGGAGAACGTGTGACAGAGCGTTTAAAGCTGCCAGCGATTTCAAGCACAGCCGGTAGCATCCAGACTAAAACGCAGGTGGCAATGAAGATCCAGAGGCTGCGTTAATAACGGCTTTCATTCCGCGTGAGATGCAACCTGCGTCAACATCCTCACGGCGCCTGGTCAGCCTGCGAAGGCGTGGGTCGGGCTGCCGGTGACATCGGTTTCGATGCGGAACAGGTTGCCGGCTTCGGGGTGTTGTTTAAGTTGCTCCGGCGTCATGCCTTTGCGGGCGGTGGTGATGTAGAGGTGGTTCATATCGGGGCCGCCGAAACAGCAGGCCGACGTGTGCGGGGCCGGGGTGTCGATCTGCGTGAGGATTTCGCCCGTTTCAGGATGGCGGCGGCAGACGCGGGAGCCTGCCCATTCAGCCAGCCAGATCATGCCTTCGGTGTCAGTGGTCATGCCATCGGGCCAGCCATCTTCGTCGGTAAGCTTGAAGGCGACGCGGCGGTTGCTGATATCGCCGGTGGCAGCGTCGTAGTCGAAGGCGAAAACGGACTTGGTGGGCGAATCGATGAAGTACATCACCGTCTGATCCGGGTTCCAGCCCATGCCGTTGGAAATGCCCAGATCGTGCACCTGCGGCGTGACCTGCTGATCCGCCGTCATGCGGTACAGCGTGCCGACGGAAGTTTCTTCCTGCTGATCCATCGAACCGCACCAGAACCGGCCGGCGGGGTCGCATTTGCCATCGTTAAAGCGGGTGACGTCGTTGTCTTCCAGCGGTGGTAGATGCTCCAGTTTTTCCGTTCCCGGATCAAAGAACGCAAACCCGCGCTCCAGCCCCAGCAACAGGCCGCCACTTGCCCGCGGCGCCACGGTTCCTATCATCTGCCCGATCTCCCACTGCTGATCTTCGCCGCTGGCGGGATCAAACCGGTGAAGCGCCTTGCCCCAGATATCCACCCAGTACAGCACCTGTTCCGCGGCGTGCCAGCAGGGGCCTTCGCCCAGTGTTGCGGGCGTGGTGGTCAGTTGTTCAAGTTGAGGCATGTTGTTTTTTCCGGTTGACAGTTCCGCGGATGTAGGACGACAGGTACTTTGCCCTGAATTGGCGATGGTTTCAACCGTAGGTCGGGCGTCGTCCGGCGGAGTCTGGTGAAGTTTGCGATGGTGTGGGTGGTTGATATAATAATGAGTCCTCCCTTCATCGGCGGAATGACCGGTATTCGCACCTGATTTTCCGCTGCCTATCCAACACCTTTCCTGCTGCGTTGCCGAAAGGCTGTGCTGCTTACCATCATGATTCTCCGCTGCCGTTTGCATCTGATGTTTGCGCTGTTGGTCGCCATCGCGGGTTTTGCCCCGGTGAGCCAACCGGCCCGGGCCGCCGAGCCGCAACTGCGTTACAGCCGCGATATCCGCCCGGTGCTGGCCAACAACTGCTTTCAGTGTCATGGCCCTGACGAGCAGCACCGCGAGGCCGATCTGCGACTAGACACGGCCGAAGGCGTGGCGGCGGCGTTCGGTGAGAAAGATATCAGCCAGAACGAAGCGTGGGACCGCATTATTTCTGACGATCCCGACTATCAGATGCCGCCGCCGTCAGCGCATAAAGAAGTCAAACCGGCAGAGCGTGAACTGCTGAAGAAGTGGATTCAGCAAGGCGCCACGTGGGAAGGGCACTGGGCGTTTATCGCACCGGAAAAACCCGCCATTCCGCAGGTGAAACAGCAGGCCTGGGTGCAGAACCCGATTGATGCGTTCATTCTTTCGCGACTGGAAACCGCCGGTCTTTCGCCATCGCAGCCTGCCACCCGCGAGCGTCTGCTGCGGCGCGTGACCTTTGACCTGACGGGTCTGCCGCCGACACTGGAAGAAATTGATGCGTTTGTCAGCGACAAGAGTCCCAACGCTTACGCGAAAGTCGTGGACCGGTTGCTGGCTTCCGAGCGGTTTGGCGAACGCATGGCGCTGATGTGGATGGACATTGCCCGCTATGGCGATTCCAGCGTCTTCCATGCCGACGGACCCCGCGATATGTGGCCGTGGCGCGATTGGGTGATTAAGGCGTACAACAAAAATAAACCCTTCGATCAGTTCACCGTGGAACAACTGGCTGGCGACCTGCTGCCGGATGCGACGATTGACCAGAAGATTGCCACAGGCTTCAACCGCAACAACGCCACCACCGACGAAGGCGGCGCCATTGCGGAAGAGTACCGCGTTGAGTACGCCGTGGACCGTGTGAAGACCACGTCGATGACGTGGCTGGCGCTGACGATGGAATGCGCCCAGTGCCACGATCATAAGTACGACCCGGTTCCGCAGCGTGAATACTACCAGTTCTACGCGTACTTCAATCAGGCAGCCGACCCCGGCATGCAAACCCGCCGTGGTAATCAATCTCCCATCGTGAACGTGCCGGATGTAAACGCCGCAGCGAAGATCGCCGGTCTTCAGCAGCAGCTTGCGCCGTTAGAAAAACAACTGGCCGCGCGACGCGAAGCCAGCGAAGAAGCGTTCGCCAAGTGGCTGCGTGCTAAACGCGAGTCCAGCGAAGAACAGACGCTGGCGCCGACCGACATGCTGGCCCACTTCACCTTGGACGAGACCAAAGGCAACAAGGTGACGGACGCTGCCGACGCCAAACGCAAAGCGACCGTCAAAGGCAAAGCGACGTGGGTTAGCGGCAAATTCAACAACGGCTTTGAAACCGGCGGCCGGTCATTCATTCAGGCCGGCGACGTTGGCTCGTTCGAGCGGACCGATGCGTTTTCTTATGGCGCCTGGATCAAGCCCAAGGGAAACCCATCCGGCGCCATCATCGCCCGCATGGACGATGGCAACGCCCACCGCGGCTACGACATCTACGTGACCGGCGGCGGCCTCTCGATGCACATCATCAATAGCTGGCCGGGCAATGCGTTGAAGGTTACGACCAGAACCAAACTGAAGCCCAATGAATGGCAGCACGTCTTCGCCACCTACGATGGCTCCGGCAAAGCTGCGGGCGTCAAGCTGTATATCAACGGCAAAGAAGAACCGTGGAACATCGAGCAGAACGGCCTGACGGAAACGATCCGCACCAATACGCCGTTTCAGATTGGTAAGCGCAGTAGCGGTTCGCCCTTCAACGGCATTGTGGACGACGTGCGTGTTTTCGCCCGCAATCTGACCGGGCTTGAAGTGGCGGCGCTCGCGGGCGCCGATCCTTTGGCCCCATTGCTCGCGCTGCCCGAAAGCAAGCTGAGCGATAAACAGCGTGACGAGCTGCGTCTGTTCTACTTGAACAACGAAGATAAGCCTTACCAACAGATCGCCAAGCAGGTGCAGAAGGTGAAGGCCGATATCGCTGCGGCTGAAAAACCCATTTCGACCGTGATGGTCATGGCCGATACCAAGCGGATGACCTACATGCTGAACCGGGGCGATTACGCTTCGCCCCTGAAGGACAATCCCGTTTCGCCCGGCGTGCCGGCCGCATTGCCGCCGCTGCCCAAAGACGCAGAGGCCAACCGCCTGGGTCTTGCCAAGTGGCTGGTGCAGCCCAATCACCCGCTAACCTCACGCGTGGCCGTGAACCGATACTGGTACATGATGTTCGGCAAAGGCATCGTCAGCACGGTGGAGGACTTTGGTTCGCAGGGCGCCTCGCCCACGCATCCGGCGCTGCTGGACTGGCTGGCGGTTGATTTTGTGGAGAACGGCTGGAACATCAAACGCACGCTGCGGCAGATGGTGATGAGCAACACCTACCGGCAGACCTCACGCACCACGCCAGAGCTGCAGAAGGCCGATCCGGAGAACAGCTTGTACGCACGGGCGCCACGGTTCAGGCTGCAGGGCGAATTCATCCGCGACAACGCACTGGCCGCCTCGGGGCTGATGGTCAACACCATTGGCGGCCCCAGCGTGAAACCGTATCAGCCGCCAGGGCTATGGAATGAAGTTGCTCTGAGTGGCAATGTGCGGTTTGTGCAGGATAAGGGCGATAAGCTGTATCGCCGCAGCATGTACACCTACTGGAAACGCTCCGCCCCGGCGCCGGCGATGACCATCTTCGACACGCCCACGCGTGAGAAGTGCACCATCAAACGCTCGCGGACCAACACGCCGCTGCAGGCGCTGGTCACGCTGAACGATCCGCAGTTTATGGAGGCCGCCCGCGTGCTGGCAGAGCGTGTCATCCAGCAGAGCGACGATATTACGGCGCAGATTGTCGCCGCCTACCGCCTCTCGGCCGGTGTGAAACCGGGCGACGCCGTTCTGAAGATGCTGACCGCCGCCTATCACGAAGAACTGGCCGCGTTTAAGAATGATCCAGAACGAGCCAAAAAGCTGCTGGCCATTGGCGAGCATGCCCGCAATGAAAAGATCGACCCGGCGCAGCACGCGGCGCTGACGATCGTTTGCAGCATGATTTTCAACTTAGACGAAACGCTCACGCGTGGTTAAGGTCACGCGGGTTACCGTGTTATTTCGACTCAAACGCATGCGGCGTAACGGCGTTGCATGGGCCAGGGCTCTCGTCGCCATAAAATTGGCCCCTTCCGGCTGGGCTGTCTCCCTATAGGTTCTGTGAGCCCGTGTTTTGTGCAGATAGGATACGTATATATTTGCACATGGCCCGGCGCCATGCGGTACTCTGTCTTTGCAGCACCACTTCGTATTTGAAACAGCAACATGGCGACAACTACTGAGCAGACGGAGACCGAAACAGCACCCGCAGAAGACATTCCGCCACGCGGCGGGAAGAAACGCAAGATCGGGCCGCTGGGCTGCCTGATGGGATGCGGCGGTCTGTTGATGTTCTTCTGCCTGTGTCCCGTCGGGGGCTATCTGATTTTTGAATCGGTGGGCCGGGGCCGGATGGCAGCAGAAATGAACAAGATCCGCGAAAAAGGCGAACCCGTCACGGTCAGCGACCTGGACACGTACTACGTGGTCGCGCCAGGCTACGAAGACACGACGGCGCTGTGGATGAGCATCAATCAGGTTTATGACACGCCTGCCTTTCAGGAAGACTGCACACCACTGCCCATCATTGGTGGGGAAGGCCCGCAGGAGATTCCGCCGCCCAGTCTGGGGTGGAAAGAGCAGGCAATGGTTGAGGCCTTTCTTAAGAAGTACAAGTCAACACTCGACAAGATTCACGAAGCAACTTCTAAAGGTGGCCGGGCGCGGTTTCCCCGCAAGTTCGCCGACGGCTTCGCGATGCTGCTGCCCCAGGTGCAGAACATGCGGCAGACCAGCCGTTTGTTGACGCTGGAGCTTTATGTGAAGGCCCATCAGGGGGAAATGGAAGGCGTGATGAAAACGCTTCGCGCGATGTTCACGGCCGGCCGCGCGCTGGAGAACGATGTCACACTGGTTTCGCAACTGGTGCAGATTGCGATGGATAATATCGCCGTTAACAATCTGGTCGCCATACTGCCGCACCTTGAATTTACAGATACGCAGCTTGTAGAACTGCAAAAAATTGTCCGTCAGTTTAATTACCGGCAGAGCATGAAGGCGGGGCTAATAGGCGAGCGGACGCTGGGAATGCAGGCAATCAAGAATCCTGCTTCCCTCGACGCCTCGATGACCGTTCCCGCCCGGGGCGAAGACATCGCGCTGTATCTGCACACGCTTTCACGGATGGTCGACGCCTGCGAACAGCCGTGGCCGCAGATGCTCGATGAATCTGAAAAAGTAGAAGCTGACATGCAGGCAGCGATTAATACACCCGCGGGAAGATTCCGCTTCATCTACACCACGCTGCTGGCTCCGGCCGTTTCCGCCGCAGGCAACGCCGGCGCACGTAGCCAGGCGGTGATGCACATGGTTGACGCCCTACTGGCTTGCCAGCGCTTCAAGCTGGCTAATGACAGCTATCCTAAAACGCTCGAAGAACTTGTTCCGGGCGAACTGCCCACCGTCCCCACCGATCCTTTCGACGGCAAACCGCTCCGCTACGAAATCCGCGACGGCCACCCTTATCTCTGGAGCATCGGCCAGGACCGCACGGACAATAACGGCGAATGCTACAAAGACACGATGGCGCCAGACATAGCTGTAACGCTGGACCCTTCCGGGCTGCCGCAGCAGGATGAAGAGTAGGCGCGGCGTTTAGGCATCTTTCCGCTACGGCCTGCCGCGGAACTTGGCGGGGCGTTTGGTTTCCTGAAACTCTGGTCGTTCTTCGCTGCTGACAATGTCGGCTGTCAGATCATTGACGAACGAAGTGATGCGACGGAGGCCAGTCAGATTCACCGTTTCAAAGTCGTCACTGGGCCGGTGATAGTCATCGTGCAGCCCAGTAAAGACATGCAGTACGGGCACGCCGGCTGAATAGAAACTGGCGTGGTCGCTTGGCCCCTGGCCGGCGTCTACAGGGATGATTTCAAACGCGTGTGTCTTGTTGTGTTTTTCAACCAGGCCGCGGAAATCTTTGGCGGTTCCTACGCCGTGCACCAGCAGCTTGTTGTCTGTCAAACGGCCCACCATATCCATGTTGATCATGGCGACGGTTTCTTTGAGGGGGAACACTGGTTTGGAAACGTAGTGCCGGCTGCCAACCAGCCCGCGTTCTTCCGCCGTAAACGCAATGAAAACCATCCGGCGTTTTGGCTTACCCGCCGCCCCGAAGTGCCGGGCCGCTTCTAACAGTGACACGGTGCCGCTACCGTTGTCGTCAGCGCCGTTGTGAATTGCCTTGGTCCACGGCGCCAGCGACCCGCCGCCTGCGCCTGTGCCAAGATGATCGTAGTGGGCGCCTAAGACAACGGTTTCGTTAGCCAGCGGCCCTTCGCCTTCCAGCACGCCGATGACGTTCTTTACCTTGGCGACCACATTGTTGATCGATGTCGAACCCTCTGCCGTGCAGTGCTGTAGGGCGAAGCTGGCGGGTTTCATTTCCTTTTCGATCCCGGCTTCCAGGTCCGCCAATATCTTACCCGTGGCCTGTTTGAGTAGGCTGTCCACTGCCGAGCGTGTGGCGAAGATCACGGGCAGCTTCCCGCTGCCGCCACGCCTACCCGCCTGATTGAGCGTCAGCGGCTGGTCGAAGCCCGTGGCCAGATTTTCCGCCAGCGTGTTCAGCTTCGTGGTCGCCGCCAGCACTTTCTCACGCTGTTTCTTCCGCTCGTCTTCTTTGTCTTTATCAATCTCCAGGTAGGCGCCGGTCTGCTTTTGAATTTCTACAATCTGCTTCTCCATCGCCTGCTGCACTGCCGCGCGGCGGCCCGCCAGTTCTCCCGCGTCGTTCACCAGGATCAGCGCGGCAGCGCCCTGCTTCTGGGCGGCGGCGACTTTGCTTGAGAACAAAGCGTGGCGACGGTTCTCCCCTTTGAAAAAGAGGCTCTTCTTGTCGCCGGCGCCAGGCATCTTGCGGATGGCAATGACGACTTTCCCTTTCACATCGATATCTGCGTAATCATCGTACTTAATCCCCGGCGCCGAGATTCCGTACCCCGCGAAGACGACTTCCGCATCGAAGCTGCCCGTGTCGCCCAGCGCCAGCGGGTTGAAGTCTTTGCCCAAAGCGAATTCAAAATTCTGCGGCTTATCGTCGCTGTCTTTGTTGGCGTAACGGAAAGTCAGCCGGTTATCTTTAGCCGGGCCCATTTCCGTGCGGACGGGCATTTCAAAAACCTGAAACGGCTGGCCGTCGATCACGGCGGTGCTGAGCCCCGCCTTTTTGAATTCGCTGGCGATATACTCCGCCGCCTGATCCAGCCCCTTCGTCCCGATGCCGCGGCCCTGCCGGTCGTCCGCAGACAGGTACTTCAGATCGCTGCCGATCCGCTCCTGCATCTGCAACTGTGCGGGCGTTGCCTCTTGCTTGGCCGCATCCGTGGACTTCGTCTCCGCCGCACACAAGGGCCAAGCTGCCGCGGTAAACAGCAGCGTTATCACAAACCTTTTCATTCCAGCCGTTCCTTGTATCTGCGGGATTCTCTGGGACCTGTAGGTGGCGGGCGTGAGCCTACTGCTTCAATTCATGGGCCGAAGGCATGACGCCGCGTTTAAACTTATTGAAGCCGAAAAAGGTCGGTTTGTATTCACCGACAAACTCCACGTTGGCCTTTTCCGGGATCTTGTCTTCCATCTCCAGGCCCCAGTAAACCGCATTCACCATCGCACGGCGGAAACCTTCGTTCGAGAAATCAACGGCGGCGCCCATCGTTGTGCAGATGATCCGCGAGGCCTTGCCGGCTTCGCCCGTGTAGCTACGGGTCCAGATCAAAGGCATCATCGCTTTGTCTTCTTTGGGTTCTGAATCGGGCTTCATGTTCTGCAGCACCTGACCGTGCACCAGCACCTGGCCATCTTTCAGGTTACGGATGCCGTAAACGTCGGTTGGCCCCCAGATGTTTTCCACGCCCTTGAGAATGGGGTGATCTGCATACTGCTTGTTGATCACGCCGCGGGTGCTTTCTGAACCGTGCCGCCCGTGATGGTTGATCCATGTATCGCCCAGCACCTGCTGCCCGAAGCCGCCTTTCCATTCGCCGCTGTTAAAACTGTAGTTGGCGTACTTGCTGCTGCCCTTCTTGAAATTGAAAGCATGGGTCGACGTACGTGTGCCCAGAATGGGCTTGCCGGAGTTGACGTAGTCCACAAAGTATTTCATCTGATCTTCGGGCGGATTGCGGAAACGCAGGCCCAGCACGATCATGTCCGCGGATTCAAGCAGATGCAGGCCGGGAATATTCTTCTGATTGGTCGGGTCGATCACGCCCGTTGCTGGATCTTGCGAGAACAGCACCGTGCACTTAAAGCCGTGGCGGACCGAAAGGATTTTGCCCAGTTGGGGCAGCGCCTCTTCACTCCGGTACTCTTCATCGCCAGAGATCAGCACAATGTGCTTCCCCGCACCCGGACCTTCGCCACCAGGATAAGTGACCCATTTAGCGGACTCTTCCGCCATCAACGGTGTGCAGAACAGGAGAACGATAGGGGCGACTAATAAACAATAGAGAGCACGATGTTTCATAGTTTCCTTCCGGGTGACTTTAATATCAGTGACTTTTTCTCAGGGTAATACTGTAATTAGCATTGCCGGGCGCGCAGGTGTCAAGTCGCAGCAAAGCCGCAGGCTTGCCACAAATGACGATCCGAGCGTGTAACACTGGCTGCCGCGTTATTCGTACTTCAACTGCGCCGTGGCGGTGGTTTCCGTATCGCTGATAACGCGGAGCCAGCAGGCGGAGTAGCCGGGGGTGAACGTGTGGGTCAGCGGTTTACCAGCGGCGACGCGGAAGGTCTGGTAATCGACCCAGACGCCGGTGCCTTCGATATCGACCTGCACTTTGATGTTCACCGTTTTATCTGCGGTGTGCGAAAGCGTTATCTGCTTGCGGTCGTAGCCTGTCATCAGATACGGGTCCGATGCTTCGTGCGGTTGCACCGCGGTGTTCAGCCACGGACCACCGTGGCCGGTCGGTTTGCCCAGCTTCCAGAGGTCGTCCACACCGCCCGCCCAGATGGCGGGCTGCATTCCATTGGTTGGCGCCGCGGCGGTGAAGATATGGCCGCCGGTGGTTGCACCAGCTTTTAGTCCCGTCAGAATTAGCAGCCCGTTCCAGCTGCAGAAATCGGTAATGCGTTTCTGATGACTTGCCACGGGGCGGATACGGTTCCAGGCAGGCGGTGCGCCGTTGGTAATCAGCGGTAACTCGTAAAAGGTTCCGTGAATGTTGGCCAGATGCCGTTCCGACTCCACCTCGCGGACCGCACGCGGCCAACCGCTGGCAAACGGTTGATCGTACGCCGCGTGCCCCTTAGGTAGCCGCAACTGGCGCCCTTGATGCATGACAATCACCGACGCTGCATCCACACGGAATTCCGGCTCGACTTCCAGCAGCTTATGCAACGCTTCGTCGGGCTCGTCCTGCTTGAATTCAAAGCCTGTTTTGGTGAACTCCCAGTAACCATCGCTGCCGGTGATCAGCCGCAGGTTGCGGTTCCGCTTTGCCGGATAAACGCGCGCCGAAAGAGTGTCAGCATCTGTCACATCGGCCAGCCCTGCGAACAACTGCTGGTTAGCTTTGGCGGCGCCGTCACGGAAGCTGGCCGTTGTCTGATGCAGCACCGCCGTGGCGATGCAGTCGCGGCTCGCAACGATCCGCAGCCAGACAGCGTCGAGACCTTCTGGTAGGTGATACGCCTGATAGCTGCGACCCGTTACCGCGATCTGTTTCAGTTCTTCCCACTTGCCGTTGCCGCGACGGTCAATCTGCAGCGTGAACGTAACCGGGGCGTCATCGCCAGATGCGGCCTGGTGCTTCTCCGGCGGAGTGACCGTCACGCTGGCGCCGGGTTTGATGCTGAGCGTCTGCGTAGATTTCGCCGCGACAAACGCGGTGTGCGGCATGCCGAATGAACCGGGCGTGTGCTCCGTTTCATTGGGCGGAATGGCAACGGCGCCTGCCGGGAAGTCGCGACGGTAAACATCGTCTACATGGTTCTTTCCCCACCGCACCGACAACCGCGTCTTCTCCCATCCAGCAGGCATCCGCGGCGAACCGCGCCGGTCAACCGCCAGGTAAATGGTCGCTGGCTGATCGATGGTAAATTCGTACCCGGGCGCTGCTTTCCTCCAGTCACCGCGCCGGACCGTTACGCGTGGATACTTCGCAAGCTGACCGGAAATGGCAATGATCTTCTGCTGATCCGTGGCGCGTGTCGCCTGGATCGGTGCGGGCTTTTTGCGGCCTGTCGCCAGGTGCAGGATGCGGCGGTCGAAGCCAGAAATCAGAAACGGGTCCGACGGTGTATCCGCCTTCACATCGTCTTCGATCCACGGCCCGCCATACGCGGACGCCGGTCCCCACTGCTTCAGATCTTCGTACTGGCCGAACCAGAGATTAGTCTGCGGCTGCCCGGCCAGCTTGTTGCCCTGGATGCTTGTTTCATCTGAGGCCAGCACCAGCTTGCCGTTCCATGCGCAGAAATCCGGCACGTACCGCAGATGACTGCCCACCGGCTTAATGCCCGCGGAATTGCGGGTGGAGAACGTGGGCGGAAAGTCAAAGAACATGCCGTGCATATCCATCAGCCAGCGGCCGCCAGTGATTTCGCGGATGCGGGGCCACTCGGTGTACCAGCCGTGGCTGGCGTCGTTGCAGTACGACGCTTTGGGCAGAAGATAGGTATGCCACTGCCCGTCTTCTAGCAGTTTCAACCGCAAGCTGCGACGATCCCAGCCGATGCTCCAGATCGGATCGTCGCCATCGCTGCCGCCGGTGATTCCCTGGGGGCCGGTGACTTCGGTGAACTGCCGCCGTTCGATCACCCGCCACTGCTCGCCATCGTACTGCGCCAGCACGCCGCGATCTTCGGGCGTCTTGGCGGGGCCGCCCGTAAGCAGATCTTTATAGTCTCCCACATGCAGTTCGCCATTGTTACTGACGACCAGTAAGCCCTGCGAAGTATAGCCGCCTTTACCGTGCCAGCCTGGCACCGGCTTCTTGAACAGCCGTGTCACTTCCAGCGTGTGGACGTTGGCCTCCCAGATGCTGCCTTCCATGTCCACGTAATAGACTTTGTTTTTAGGATCTTTCAGATGCCGCGCAATCGCCGTCACGCGGATGGGCATATCCTGAGGAGAAATGGTGCGGACCTTCCCCTTGGCGTCAATCAGATGGTGGCCGATCAACAGTTGATTGGACTCAGCGTGAATCATCCGCCCGGCCGGCGTGCCGCCGACACTTTCGGGATGCACCGTTAGCGGGCGGCTTAAATCGGCATCCACCGAGAACAGCTTGTGCTCGCTGCCACGCGGCATATGCGGCGCGTAATTCACCATCCACAGTTTGCCGGCCCACGGCACAATGGCGCCGATGCCGCATTCGTTGTGCCCACTCTTACGATGAGCCCCGTTCTGACTGTAAATGCCATACACCGTCAGGTGCGGATAGACGCCGCTGAGATGTATGTCCGTGCGGACCTTTGCCGGCGTTGCAGGTTTTTCTTCTCCCCAACTCAGGGAAGGTGAAGATAACAGCAGCAGTACGGCCAATGCCGTGACCGGTATGAAGAAGGGTTTACGGTGCATTTTTGGATTAAGAGGTTCTAAAGGTTATTCGTCAATCAGTTCGCAGACGCCCCATTGGCCGTTGTTCTCATCCACGCCGATTTTCAGATAAGTAGGCCGCACGCCCGTCCGTTCTTCCAGTGCCGGCAGCAACTGTTCGCCAAGGTACCCGGCCAACAGTTCCGCCGTCGTGTTGGCCACCGGCAGCACGATACAGTCGCCCGTTGGAAACACCCAGCGGCGGTCTTCAAAACGGACTTCCGTTTCTTTCTCACCGGTAGAAACGTGAATCGCCTCGTGCCGGTCAGGCAACAGCATACGGTGATCCAGCCGGTCGACAATCGTCTTTAATTCATCACGCAAAGCGATGAAATCGATCACATAGTGATTCTCATCCAGCGGCGCACGCACCGTCGCGGCGACTTTGTAGTTGTGCCCGTGCAGCCGTTCGCAGATGTTGCCGTTGAAGGTGATGAAGTGGGCTGCGCTGAAGATCAGAAAATCTTTCTGCAGATCCACCTGATAGGTGCGCGACATGGTTTCCGCCAGTAATCGAGAAACGTAACGCCGCGTATTGTAGCAGGCCAGCTACCGCGCGCCGCCGGGCGTTTCACGAAGCGTCGCCTTAATAAACCGCAGCATCAGCGGATGCGCGGGCGCGACCATCTGCCCGTGGTTGTAACCGTCCAGTTCGTGCAGCGTGGTGTGCTGGTGCCCGGCGACTTTCATCATCCGCCACAGGTACGCGTTTTCTTCGTACCGGCCCAGCATCTCCAATTCACGGTCGCCAGTGATCAGTAGCAGCGGCGGTGCGTCTTTACGGACGTGATACAACGGCGCCATGGCATCGATAATGGGGCGTTTACCGTCGATGCCCCGTTCGGCCCGCACCGTAAAGTGCGTGATGGTGTGGCCGCTGAAAGGAATCAGCCCGGCGATGCGGTTGGCGTCTATCTTGTGCGCAGCCAGCCATTTCTTATCAAGGCCGACCATGCTGGTCAGATAACCGCCCGCCGAATGCCCGCTGACGAAGATCTTCTCTGCAGAGCCGCCGTACTTCGCAATATTCTGGAACGTCCACGCAACGGCCGCAGCCGCATCTTCAATATAAGCAGGCGCCTTCACCTTCGGATGCAGACGATAGTTCACCGCCACCACGGCGCAACCCTGCTCTTTCAGCTCTTTGGGCACAGAACGGTTACCGGCCTTCAGCCCGCCACCATGGAACCAGACGATGGTGGCAAAGTCCTTCACAATTGCCGGATAGTACAGATCCAGCCGGCACCGCTGCTGCATATAAGGCGTCAGGTCTTCGCCGCTACGATACTGCAAGTCTGCAACCGTGCGGTAGCTGGAAGAAGGTTCCGCCGCCGTCGCCGTACCGGTTTGAAGACAACATGCGATGAACATCGCAACGATTGCAAACGAAAAAGATTTCATGGCTTTGTTTTCTAATTCTGCTACGTATGGCAATGCGTCCCTACAACCCGGCGCACGGGAACGCTCAAACGGAGGTGCTAGTCTAACACCACGCGACAGCGGCGTCAGTGTTTACGCGTAAGAGCCAGCGTTCAGGGATTGAGCCAGAAGCTGAGCGTATCTTCTGCCAGCTGGCGCCATTCGTCCAGCAGCAGCGGCTTCGATAAGAATGCGTTTGCCTGTTGCTCGTAGCAATAGGTGCGGTCCAGCGGCGACTCGGAGGTCGTGAGCATGATGACAGGAATCTGTTTCAGAGATTCATCGCCTTTGATTTCAGCCAGCACCATGCGTCCGTCAACGCGTGGCAGATTGATATCCAGAAAAACGCAATCTGGCCGCGGCGCGTCTGCGTAGGCGCCTTCATTCCGCACAAACTGTAACGCCTGCTCGCCATCGGTTACGACGTACAGCTTCGTCTGATACTGCGTCTGATTGATGGCGAACTCAAGCAGTTCCGAATGATCCTCGTTGTCTTCGACGATGAGGATCGTAGCGGTTTTTTGGGAAGTGGGCTGGACGTTCACATTACGCCTCAGAGACAGAAACAGGTAGTGTCAAATAAACTATAGCTCCGGATTCGCCCGATGCGTCAATTCTTATGGTTCCCCCGTGCCGTTCGACAATCCGTTTACAGATCGCCAGACCGATGCCGGTGCCGGGATATTCTTCGCGCGTATGCAACCGGCGGAAAACCTTAAACACATCCTCTTGAAACCGCTCTTCCATACCGATGCCATTGTCGGCCACAGAAAACTCCACCAGATCGCCCTGCCGGGTCGCCTGAATCCTGATCTGGGGCGTCTCTTCGCGACGGAATTTGATGGCGTTGCCGATCAGTTCTTCAATCAGTGTCACAATCTGCCAGTAGTCCGCCTGGATCGCTGGTAGCTCTCCACAAGTAATTTCAGCCCCGCTGGATCGAATGGCAGACTGTAACGATTGCGTTGCGTCGCTGACACAATTCGCGGCAGGCGTAGGCTGTAAGGGTTCGCCCCGGCTCTCGATGCGTGAATACTTCAGCAGATCTTCAATCATCTGCTTCGCCCGGTACCCACACTGCACCACGATGCCAAGGAACCGCTGCCCGCTCTCGCTGAGCGCACCTTCCGCCTCTTTCTCAAGCAGTCCGCAGAAGCCGATGATCGAACGCAGCGGCTCTTGCAGGTCGTGCGAAATCGCATAGGCGAACTCCTGCAGCTCCCTTTTCGCCGTGGCAATGTCATCGGCCTGATTTGCAACCGTACGACGAAGCTGCGTTAGTTCCGTCGCGCGGGCGATGCTGTGCAGCAAGCGGAAAGGTGGCAGTTCCGCTCCGGTCAGGCAGTCAAAACATCCCGCCGTCAGCGCCGCTTCTGTATCGGCTGGGTCACTCACCACCGCGATAACCGGCGCCATCGCGATCATCGCATCTCTGCCTGCCGGATCGCCTGTTGCGTCGCCCGCGATAATAACGCACGCGGTTTGCGAATCCACGGCTTCCTTTGCTAGCTGGCAGGTGGCAAATTCCTGCACTTCATACTGCGTCCGCACCAGCGCCGCAATTTCCGCGCGACGCTCGCTACGGTTATCGATCAGAAGCACACTCTGTGGCTGCGACATGTCTAACTTTCATTTGCCCCGAAACGCTGGCGACACCTAAGAGTTCGCCAGCAGCATGCTTTATTTTGCCCTAGGATGCCCCTGGCCGGAAAGGGCGCCTTCGCAGCCTCTTTTATGGCGGGTAAGTGGCACGGCTGGAGTTTCAAACAAACTCAACCCCTGCAACGTCATGCAGCCTTTGAAAAGTCTCTTCGCTAACATCCTCAGCCCGGGTGCGGAGCCGGCAGATTTCCGGCGTGGCGCCGTCTTCGAAGATGGTGGGCAGACCGTCAGCGGTGTGATAACCGCGGATTTCCAGCTCGACCAGTTGATGCATGCTGGTGGATCGCAACAGCTGCTGCGTGGCGGCTGTTCCAAAATCACCATCCGCGCGGGCGCCGGCGCGCAGGATTAGCCGGGTGATCTCCGTCAGTGAAGGGTTTGCGGCCAACGCGGCCAGGCACTCGGCATCCAGATCGCAGCCGGACAGCGTCAGGTGTTTCATCTGCGGCGCGTCCAGTACCCGCAGCAGCGCCGCGGATGATAGTTGCGGCTGATCCGTAAACGCCTGTTCTTCGTGAAACGGATTATGAATCTCCAGCGTTGTCAGCCGCGGGAATGACAGCTTCCGCCCTGCTGTCACTTCAAAAGGCGACCAGCTGAAGGTCAGCATCCGCAGTTGCGGGCAGTGTTCCGCCACGGCGTACAGCACCTCAGCGTGCTGGCACTGCGACACCTTAATATGCCGTAACTTCCTGCAAAGCGGACTACGTAGCACTTGCAGCCATTGGTCCGGCGTCAGATGGGAACTGAGATTCAAAGCGTACAACTGCGGCGGGTCGAAACTGCACAGCGTATCCACCGCCGCCTGACTCGCGCCGGCGCCATCGACGATCAGCCGCCGCAACTCCGGCCAGCGGGCGCCGTGCAGCGATGCAGTAACCGGTTCCAGCTCCGGCGCCAGATGCAATTGAAACGAATGCAACGTCGCATGGTTCACCAGCCCTTTACCGATGCGTCGCGCAACTGCAGGCTCCGGCGCCTGCAAGCCGCTTGGGCTGAACCGCTTCATGCGCGCGAACCAGTCGCTTTCGTAAATCGCCGGATCATTGTGCGTAAAAGCAGCCACGGCCAGTTGCAAACGGTCAAACGGCGCCGCCCCCAGCGCTGCCGTATCGTGCGGCAATAGGCCGCCGTGTAGCTTCCAGCCCAGGAGACTCCCCGCCAGTTCCTGCCGGCAGATCGCCACGATCACCGGATGCACGCCGCCTGGCAGCGAATGCAGATTGTGCAGTTCCAGATAATTCAACTGCGTGGCTTCTTCGCTGCGCAGAATCTCCAGCACCGGCTGAAAGTCGTCACCTTCGATCGTCAGGCTCAGCCCGCGGACGGGCGTTGTTTCAAACAACGCTGGCAATCGTGCGGTCACCTCGGCCGCATCCAGCGGGTCGAACTCAACGGCGGCAACCGCCGGTAGCCCGCGTTGCCAGGTGGGGCTGTCTGGCGTCTTGCCGCAGTAAAAGCCGGCTGGTAATTCGTACTCTTCGTTTTCGATCAGCCCCGCGGCGAAAGTTTCGTGGGCGTCTGCAAACGCATCGCCGTCTGCAATGCCTGCTTCTAACGCCACGGCCGCGCGGATCATCCCCGCCTGCAGCGGGAAGTCTGCGGTTAGATGATCCGCCAGTGCCAGCCGGGCAGCGTCATCTTCCGGATCAGCGATAATCGCATCGTAAAACGGCTGATGGTCCTCATCCACTTCAAACCGGCGCGCTTCCCACGCTTCGCGTTCTTCGCCCGACATACTTTCCAGAAAGCCTTGCTGCGGCGGGTCTGCATCTTCAGCCTCTTCGACAAAGAACTTGTTGAAGCTTTCGATCCGTTCTTCGACAAACGCTTCCAGGTCTTCGCACTCCAGCACCGCTTGCGGCGCCTCATCGCTGCACAGCATCCAGACGCCCGGCGAGTCATCCAGCTTGATGCCAAAAAAATCGCCGCCGCCGTTATCACCGATAATCAGAAAGGTCCGCCACCATTGCGGAAACAGGCGGGCAGTGTCGTTTTCGATATCGCGTTCGTTGCGGTTGCTCTGAATGAGCAGATCGGCGGAAAGATAGAGTTCCGGTTCAAACCAGCAGGTCTCGTCGCCAGCCACTTCGTAGGTGTACTGGCGCAGGCGGCTGCCATAGGTTGTCATCAGCTGCGCGTATCCAGCGGGAATCTCTACGCCCAGTTCCTGCCGGATGTGGTCTATATCTGCTTGCTTCATCGAACCGTATTCCACTGCCCGGCATGCGACGCTGCCGGGATGTTGATGTCAACAATCTGTGTTGCTTTGCAGTGGACAATTTTAGCACGAAGAGCATATCTGAAAATTCCGGCAGGATTCAGAAGCCGCGGAAAGCGGAATCAACCGCCATACACGGCGCTCCACACCCGTGCTTTTTCAACGCCTTTAAGTTCCTGAAAACCACGCAGGCCCGCCTTCATCGGCTGCCAGTCCCAGCGGACCCAGTCGCCAGTCGCAGCCGCTTCCTGCGCCTCAGGAGAAACAACCAGCGACACGCCCCAGTTAAGGCGTTTGAATTCCGCCGTAACCTTTGAGATGGTTTTACCTTCTTCAAGCCTCGTTTCTGTCAGCAGCACCTGGCTGCCTTGCTGGTGAAGCTGCAACACCCGCTGTTGACGGGCGACAACATCTTCCTGCCCCTTGGCCGTGGTGGTGATTGTTACGGGCGAAGTGGTTTTGTAGCCGTGCTGTTTTGCAAAGGGTGGGAATTCAATGACGGTTACCCGCTGCGACTCATCTGTTTTCTCCACCGTTTGAAAGCGGCCTTTGAGAAAGTAATTCAACACGCCTGCCGCTTCGGCCAGCACGAACGAATCGTCGGTAAGCGGATGCTGCGGGTCAATCTTTTTCAGGGCGTTGTGCAGATGACGCAGCGAATGCGGGTTAGTGACCTTACCGCCTGTAATGCAGGCAGCCAGCGCCGTGGTGGCGGATTTCGCCGGCGGTCCGATCTCGCTCAGTGCGCGGGCCGCCGCATCGTGCACGTAGGCATCGGCCATTGGTGATTGACGGTCGATAGCCAGAGCATGATCTTCCACCATCGCCGTTACCTGCTTCACCGCCGGCGCTGCCAGCGGGCCGAGCCGGGCGATATCGTGCAGCGCCTGGTGCCGCAACGCGGGTTCTTTGGCTTCCAGTCGTGCGACCAGAATGTCCAGCACCTTAGCGGTTTCAAAAGCGGGCTGAATGCCGGCGATCAGCCGGGCTGAACGGTAACGCGTGCGTTCATCCGCTGCGTCGAGATTAGCTTTCAGGTAAGGCAGCGATGCCTTGTGATTGTTTTGCAGCGTCAGCGATGCAGCTACAGAAACGCCTCGTACGGAAACACCGCGGGGCGTCTCGACCAGCGGATCGTCAACGCCCACGACCTTCGCCATCGCGGCAATCACCTTCGGCTGCTTATAGGCGTTATCGTTCAGTGCTTCGGCAGCCATCATCCGCACTAGCGGCGATTTTCCTTGCAACATCTTTTGAATCAACGCGTCGACGACTGGCTCTGTCGCCAGTTTTGAAAGCTCCAGATACCGCGCGGCGTGCAACTGCACTTCAGCATCGTCGTGCTGCAACAAAGCAAGCAGATGCGGCGCCAGCTTTTCAAGTTTCCCGTTTTTGTGCCGTCCATCTTCAATCCGCACCACGGCGGCTGAAGCCGCAAGGGCTACCTGCGGATCGTCTCCCGCTGCCAGTTTCAGCAGCGTCTGGCTGGCCAGGCGGCTGAAATTCTCCTGCGCCGGCTGCCGGGCGTATTGAGCGATTTTTTCCATCGCCTGAGCGGCCGCAATCTTCACCGCAGGTTTTTCCGTCTTCTGCAGCGTTGCCACAATCTGCGGGAACCACGACTCTGAACGGCGCCTTCGTTTGCCAATCAAGTCCAGCGTGGCCACCTGCACCCGCTCGTCTTCGTGCGATAGCAGTGGCAGAAGCCACGGCCGGGCGGGTTCTTCAAACGCGATCATCGCATCGATCACGTCCCGCGCGGCGCCATGCGTTTTGTCCGGCTTCCCCGCTGACGCCGCTAGCAATGGCAGTGTCGAGGGGCCGATCTTCAGCAGCACATCTTCTGCACCGTAGGAAAGGTTGTAAACGTTTTTCTCTTGCTGAAACGACTGCTCACGCAGTAACGCCACCACATGCGGCGCCGCCGGAGCCGCCTTATCGCCAAGGTCCTCTAAAGCATTGAGCGCTTCAAGCTGCGAACGCGCATCGCCGGACTTCAGTTTCACAATCAGCGGCGCCGTAGCATCTTCTTCCGCCTGCAGATGGTGCCCGGAAAAGACGATGCTTAGCACAAGCATGGTCAATGTCCCGGTGAACCGTTGTGCAAATAAACCGTACATGGCTGCTCCTCAATCTGTTCATATAAGTGTGTCGATGCTCTATGACACAGATGGCCAGACGCGGCGGAAAGTGGACACGGAATTTGCGGTTTGGGAAATTTTACCTGCACGTCGCGGCCAGTTACGGCTCCGGGCCGCGGATACATGCAGTGACAGCATCTCAGCGATAAGTGAAATCTCTGGAAAATGCCTTTCATTCCGAAAAGCCCGCAAGTTCACTCCAGGTTAACACGATAACTAACCTTGGGAACGTCAGGTTTCCGGCATTGCCGCCGGATTTCCTTCCAGCACGTTCAGAGCAGCTTTTCACGTCTTGCATACAACGAAACTCAGGCAGTTGTTAGTAAGAACTCAGCTGGGCTAGGAAGATGCCCGCTTCATATTGGACCCACGACAAGGGAAGGTCTTATGTCCCGCACTTTCAACACTGCCGTACTTTGCACGCTGCTATCGGTTGCGGTGTTGTCGAGCACCGGTTGTGTCTCTGGCCTCGGTTTAACCCTTGGCGTCGCCGGTATTCCCATTCCCGTCAGCCCGTACCATCAAAAGCTCCAGGAAGATAAATTCTGGAATCACGAACGGTACGAACGAGTGCCGATTCTGGGGCCTGTAACCGCAGGCGGTCCTGCGATTGCTCTAGACGCGCCCAGCGATGACGAAATCATGCGGGCCTTCGAGCGGGCCAATCCGCAACAGGGAGGCATCCCGATGCTGCACGAAGTTCAGCGGAACAACGTCCGCATCACCAAGGTGCTGATCGCCGACTACATCGACGAACCACGCGTCGTACCGCTGATCGGCCCTGTCCGCCTGCACCACGCACACTACAAATGTACGGTCAACTACACCGAAGTCACCCGCGTCGGCTGGCCTGTGCCTTACACCACGGTTGACGAAGAAGCCGTCGAAGTGCTGTACATTGACCACAACCACTTCCACATGGTTGGCAACGTCAACACCGGCAAAGACTCGAACTACTAAGCCGCTATCTTCCCGCGTCTGACGTCGCCAGCGGCCCAAACTTAAAACGCCCGTACGCAACCAACATGCGTGCGGGTTTTTTATTTGCGTCGTCGCAGCAACATCGACACAATAGTGTTTGCCCCGCCTCAACTTTCGCCCCACCAACGGTTGAAAGCATCCCACCGGCGCCCCCTGATTTCTCACCGGCGAATCACCTCCATGCAAGCCTCACCGCATCATCAGCTTTGTAAGCCGTGGCAACACGATATCTCACGCCGCGCGTTCCTGGGGGCGGCAGCCGCTGGCGCCGGGCTGGGCGGCCTGGGCGGTCTGTTGCAGCCTGCTACGGCGGAAGAACTCAAGAGGCAGGAAAAGCAGGTTATCTTCATCTGGCTGGATGGAGGTATGAGCCAGCTGGAAAGCTGGGATCCGAAACCCAATACGCAATTTGGCGGACCCTACCGCGCGATTCCGACGTCGGCTTCCGGCGTCCACATCAGCGAACTACTGCCCCACACCGCCAAGCAGATGCATCACCTGGCAGTGCTGCGCAGCCTGCACACGCAAGACAACAGCCACTCAGCCGGCGTCGCCCGCATCAACCGCGGCGATCCAAAAAACCGCGGCGTCGTTTATCCTTATCTTGGCTCTGCCGTGGCGAAGCTGATGGGCCCGACTTCCAGCGGCCTACCGCCGTACTGCTGGGTGAAGCCGTACAGTGGTGGATTCAAGACCGCCGACGCCGGTTTCCTGCCCGCTAAATACGGCGCCCTGGCCTTCGGCGATGCGAAGCCGCCTGAGAATCTGCTTCTAAACGACCAGATCACACCGGCGGAAAACACCGCGCGGAACGACCTGCGGAAGATGTTCAATAAGCGGTTCGTCCAGGGCCGTCATCGCGACTGGGCCGATGCGAACAGTTATGTCTTCGATGTGGCTGACACGCTGATGAAACGCATGGATCTGTTTGACGAAGACAAGATTCCGCAGCGCGATAAAGAGCGGTACGGCACGCACGCACTGGGGCGGCACATGCTGCTGGGCAGGCGGCTGATTGAAGCTGGCGTGCGGTTTGTCAAAGTGAATTCGTACCACTGGGACAGCCACGGCGATCATTTCAACGCCTGCGAAAGCCTGATGCCGCAGTTCGATCAGCCCTTCGCCGCGTTGATTGAAGATCTGCACGACCGCAGCATGCTGGACAATGTGCTGGTGATCGTAATGAGCGAATTCGGCCGCACGCCACGCATTAACTCGCACGCCGGTCGCGATCACTGGCCCGAAGCCTGGTCAGTGGCCATGGCCGGCGCAGGCATGGCCGCCGGGCATGTCACCGGCGCCACGGACAAGACCGGCGCGTTTATTAAGGGTGACGAGTACGATGTCGGCCACCTGTTCCATACCTGGTTCAAAGCCCTCGGCGTGCCAGAAGAACAGATGGAATACATGAACAACGGTCAGCCGTTACCCGTCGCCCACGAAGAATGCCACGCCATCGCCGACCTTCTCGCTTAGCGACAGACAAAGCACGAGTGCCATAACATGACACCTGATGAGCTGCTGAAACAATACGCCTTGAACCCTGGCCGCGATGATGTGCAGATCACGCATCCCCGGCAACTCTGGCAGGCGCGGTATTCACCCTGCGGTCAGTATCTGGTCGCCTGCGGCTACGACGCCACGCTGCAACGCTGGAACATGACCGGCGACAAACCGGCGCTGCTGCCCCAACTGACGGGGCATCACGGCTGGGTGCAATCGATGGACTTCGTACCGCAGAAGAAACATGTGATCTCTGCAGATTCGTGGGGCCGGCTTTCCTGCTGGGACTACACAGCGGAATCGACAGAGCCGGTCTGGACGCTGCCAGAAGCGCACGACGGTTGGATCCGTTGTGTAGCCGTCAGCCCCGATGGCGCAACCGTCGCCACCGGCGGCAACGGCGGCGTGGTCCGCCTATGGTCCACCAGCGATGGCAAGTTGAAACAGGAACTCCCACATTCACACCGCGTCTTCAGCCTGCGTTTTCATCCCCAGGAGAATGCGATGGCAACCGGCGATCTGCCTGGGGTTGTCAGGCATTGGAACTTAAAGGACGGAAAAGAAACCCGCCAGTTTGACGCGGCCACGCTGTACAACGACGAGACTGAATCGAAGGGCCGCATTCAGCAATGCGGCGGCGTGCGGTTCCTGCAATTCAACCAGCAGGGTACGCAACTAGCCTGTTGCGGGCAGCAGGCGCCCAGCGGTGGCTTCGCGACGGGCACGCCCTGCGTGCTGGTGTTTGACTGGAAGAGCGGCAAGCTGCTACGCGAGATGCCCACCGGCGGCGCCCAGGACGGCTTTGCCTACGATGTGCAGTTTCATCCTGAAGGCTTCGTGATGGCGACCTCCTCCGCCTTCCCAGGCAAAGGCCACGTCTGGTTCTGGCGGCCCGAAGATGAAGAAGCCTTCTACACCAGCAAGAAGCTACCCAACGGCCGCAGCGTCAGCCTGCATCCCGACGGCACCAAGATCGCCCACCTGATCTCCAAGTCGCCCAACGGTAACGGCCGCTCCCTCAAAGGCGGCGAATACCCCGGCGGCACAGCGGTCATCACGCTGCTGGAATTTCCGGCTGGTGAATAGTGACGTACTAAAACGCCGCTTCATAAATACTCAGCAGGTTCTGTGCGTTGACAGCGACCGGGTTGAAGTTGCCGGTCCACTGTTTAGCGGCGGCTTCGGCCAGTTCTGGCAGGCGGTGCTGTTCTACGTTGGCGGCGGCAAGCGTGGCGGGCAGGCCTGCTTTGGCGGCTAATTCCGAAAGAAAGCTGGCGAGGCCCGCGGCGCCGGAGTCCGGGTGCGGCATGCCGGGAACACCGGCGGTGGTTTGCAGCAGTTCCGCGTACCAGTGCCCGAATTGCTGACCATTGAAGCGGACCACATGCGGCAGCATCATCCCCACAGCCTGACCGTGCACGATGCCATAGGTGGCCGTCAGCGGATTGGCCAGTGCGTGGGCGGCGCCCAGCATCGAGTTCTCAATGGCAAAGCCCGCCATCGCAGCGCCAACCTGCATTGCCGAGCGTGCTTCCAGGTCTGACGGGTTATCCAGCACGACGCCAAATCCAGGGCCCAGCAGGCGCCATGCTTCGCGGCTGAAAGTCAGCGACATCGTGGTGCGGCGCGTGGTGACAAAGGTTTCCACCGTGTGGGCGATGGCGTCAATGCCCGTCAGCGCCGTCACGCTCTGCGGCTGCGTGAGCGTTAGTTCAGGATCAAGGATGGCGATTTTGCATGCGGCTTTAGGATCGCCGCAGGCCATCTTCACATGCGTCTGTGCGTCGGAAATCAGCGCGAATGATTGGGCTTCGCTGCCAGTGCCGGCCGTGGTGGGAACAGCGATCATTGGCAGCATGGGCTGGCTGGCTTTGCCCACGCCCCAATAGTCGGCCATCGCGCCGCCATTGGTGTAGACAAAGTTCACGCCCTTGGCGCAGTCCATACTACTGCCGCCGCCGAGGCCCACCAGTAGATCCGGCTGATGCTGCTGGGCAAAGGTCAGACCGGCGTCGACCTGCGCGGTGGTGGGGTTCTCTTGCAGTTTGTCGAAAACAACGGCGGCAACGCCGGCCGCTTCCAGCGAGGCGACGCCCTTCGCCGTATGTCCCGCTTGCACAACGCCCGGATCGCTGACCACCATCGCGCGTTTGGCGCCAAGGCCGGCAGCGAGTTCGCCAAGCTGCTGGACAGAGCCGGGCCCCGACACAAACCGTGTGCGCGGCTGGAAGTCAAAAGGTGTCATTGATCCGTTGCACCGTTAGATAATCGTCTGACTTCGACCCAGAATTACGGCCCCGCCGCGCCGGAGGTCTTGCAACTGAAGTTCTTTGCATAACTGCAGAAGTGAGAGAAAGACGCCTTCCCCCCACATCAACCCTCTCGCCACAGAGGCGAGCGGCAGCAAATCCGCCGTTACGATGGCATGCGATCTTCGGTTACCTGGTACGCGCGGTTGCGGAAAAGGAAGTCGATGATGTTACCTTCGTGCGGCTGCAGCCAGTTCAGCTTGGTGGTAGGAATGGCGCCGATGTTCAGACGGTCAATGTGGGTGGCGTTGGTCGTCTGTTCGATGAAGCTTTCATCGTTGGTAATAATCGTACCGACCAGCGTGGGGCCAATCTTTTCGAGCATCTTATCCTGCGGGCATTCCACCACGGTGGTGAACGGGAACATGTGCTCGTGCGATGCAATCGCGGCGTCTGGCGAAGAAGCGTGGCAGATCACCGGCCGCAGGTAGCAGCAGCGCTCCTGCACTTCCAGACGATCCCCGTATTCCGCCGTCATGTGCGTGACGCCATCTTCCTTCACGGCCTCTTCAATCATCTTCCACGAACCTTCGGCCTGTGGCTTGATGGTGAACGCGGCCAGTCCGGCTTCAGGATCGGACGGCGGCTTGACTTCAATCGGTCCAAGGCGTTCGGCCAGGGCCTGGGCGATCTCTTTCGTATGACGCGAAGCCCAGACACCCGAACAGTTGATGCAGCCGCGGCCGCTGTTGATGTAGATGCTTTCGGCCATCAGGTCGATGTACTTTTCCCAGTCATCAACGACATCGTCGCCCAGCAGAATCTTGGAGAAACCTGGGCCGTGCGCCTGCACCTTGGGGTTGCCGTGGTAGCGTTCAACGGTGGCGGTGCTGCCGAAGATCATCGCGCGATCGCAGCCCGTCAGCACGGCGGCGCCAGCTTCCGCCTCGCCGGGATACATGGCGAAGACTTCTTTGGGGATACCGGCTTCGATGTAGGCGGACATCATGCGGTAAGGCGTCCATGGTTCCTGCGGGCCAGGCTTCAGCACCAAGCCAAGCTGCAGCGGAATCGCAGGCAGCCATAGCGTGTGCACGCCGGGCGAGTTCGATGGCAATACGGCGCCGAGTACGGGCGCCTGTGCCTGATAGCTGACCACCACGCCGCGGCTTTCAACACCCCAGCCGCGCGTCAGGGTCGTCAGATCGAGGCCGCGGGTCAAGCAGTCGAGAATCTGCTCCATGTTCCGCAGCACGAAGGAGTTCTTCTTCATGTTGCCCGCACACATATGTTCGGGCAGACCTGTGGTCGAAGACTGTTGATAAACAAACTCTTCGGGCGACTGCGTGCCATTGCCCAGTGGCAACGTCGCCGACTCGTAAAGATCGGCTGCTTTGTTAATCATCCCGATGATATCCGGGATCGGAATCGCCTTGAGTGCTTCACGCGCCTTGTGCGCTTTACGCATATCTTTCTGAATGATGCCGCCGTTGGCCTGACTGACCTGGGCGACAGGTTCGCCCGTGGCGAAGTGCAGAACGTCCGCGACTTCCAGAGACTCGTAATGTTTACCCCAACGGATGACAGGGATATGAAGCATGGCGGATTCTCCGCTTTCTTAAATGTTCAGTAAGGAAAGCCGTAGGCAAGGCGCCTGCCTGACGGCGGTTGAGTTGGACCGCGTTAGATTGTCAGGCAGGCGCCTGACCTACGGCAGCTGGTGGTGGTTAAGTTAGATTCCGTCACTTTGGTCAGGCGGGCGCCGGACCTACGGGCACCCGCTGATGAAAGAACGCGTTAGTAAACGCCGACGGTGGTGGCGGCCTGTAATACGTGGTAAGGCCGTACACCGGAAACGCCATCCCAGGGATACGTTTCGAAGGGTTTTTCACGTTCGCCTTCATCACGTTCCAGGAAGCCTGGGACGAAGAACTCGGGCGTCAGCGTGGTCAGCTTCACGCGTCCGGTCTCGCCGTAAGGAACAACTTCCAGCGGATCATCAAACGAAACCACTTCCGTTACAGCGCGTGGTTGCGGTGCGTAGTAGCTGATCTTGTATTTGTCTTCAGCTGTCACAGGCTTGCTGCATGCCAGACCCATCAGCGTGTTGCCGTAGGTGGGCGTCATGTAAACGCCAGATTCTTCTGGCGGCCCGTCCAGCAGTTCTTCTACGGCGTAGCGGGTCCACTGCGGCGTGAACTCGGTTCCGCCCGAGAAGATGCCGGTGATGCCCACTTCGGGAATGCTGGTGCCGTTATCTTCAAGATGTGCAGCCAGCGAATCCAGCAGCTTGGGCGTGGCGAACATGCACTTGATGTTGTGGTTGGCCGTCAGAATGGTATAGGCCTGTTCCACGCAGTGCTTCTTGTACAGTTCCAGCTCTTCCATGGCGCCGCGCTTGAGCAGCTTGACCACCCACCGCGGGTCCAGATCAATGCAGAAGCAGATACCGCCCCGCACCTGACACAGATGCTCCACCGCCAGACGCAGACGACGCGGACCCGAGGGGCCAAGCATCAGCCAGTTGCTGCCCTTGGGGAAGTATTCATCGGGCAGCGTTTCGCTGAACAGTTCATAGTCAATGCGGAAATCATCCATCACCAGGCGGCTCTTAGGCACGCCGGTGGTTCCGCCGGTTTCAAAGACGTAACGTGGTTTGCCGTCTAATCCCTTTGGCGCCCACCGTTCGACCGGGCCGCCACGTAGCCAGTCATCTTCAAACAGAGGAAACTTCTTCAGATCGTCAAAAGACTTCACTTCGGTCAGCGGATCGAAGTTGAAGGTGCTTTTCTTTTCCAGCCAGAATGGGCAGCCGGTTTCTTCAGAGAAATGCCACTTCACCATTTCAACCGTGTGGGCGTCGAGTTTCTCGCGGGCGGCGGAAACCAACTGATCAATATCGGCAGAAGACGCGCTGGCAGACATATAACAGCAACCTCATGGTGGGAACAGACAGGCAGGGATCGCAACCAGAGGTAGGCTGAGCGGGCCGCGGTGGCCGGTTTTCCACACCTCATTGACGTTGACAATATAGCAGAAAACGCCCCCTGACAAGATGCAGCGAAGTATCTCGCCCGCTCTGCCTGCGAGCATCAGAATAACAGGTTGGCGTGTTCCGCCTGTCGCGATTCTAAGTGAACGGCGGTGTAATCTGTGCCGGATAGGTGCTTTGCGGCCACCTTGTGCAGATGCTGGTGGTGCGTGAAGAAGATCACCTGCGTACGCTGCGCCAGGCGGGCCAGCACTTTTAATGCGGCCGCGGCGCGGCGGTCGTCGAAGGAAACGAGGATGTCGTCGGCGATGAACGGCACGGGCGGATGATCGTCCAGGTAGTTCTCCAGGCTTGCTAGCCGCAGCGCCAGGTAAAGCTGATCGCACGAACCATCGCTCATGCCTTCGACCCGGACCTCTTTGTTGTTGCGGATGCCGGTGAGCACCAGCTTGCCATCGTCATCCACGGGTTTCAGCTGCGAGAATGAACCGCAGGTCAGCTCTTTGAACAGTTCACTGGCCCGCGAGAGTACGCGCGACTGGTGGCGGTCGCGGTAACGCGTGATTGCCTGTTGAAGCACCGCGGCAGCCAGCTTCAACCGGGCGTACTGCTGCACCTGATCGCGGATCTGCGACACCAGAAACTGCGACTCTTCCGCGGCTTCGGCGGCATCCGCCCGGCCGTCGAACCTGGCCAGTTCCGTTTTCGTGCTGCCGATGGCCTGATCAACGTCCTGCAACTCACGCTTCAGCGTTGCGATCTCTTCCTTCAACCGCGGACGCTGCGTTTCAAGCTCTTCCAGGTTCTGCTGACGTGTCGCTGCCAGAAAGGTTTCAAGGTCGGCGCCGCCGGCGTATTCGCTCATGCGTTCGTCAATTTCACGCAACTGCTGCTGCACGCTGCGCCGCTCGTTGGACTTCTCTTCAACCGCGGTCAGTTCTTCCGTCGTCTGGCATCCGGCTTCTTTACAGAGCGACTTGAGATGCGCGGCTGCGACTTCCATCTCCCGTTGTGCATCGGTAAGCCGTTGCTGCGCCTTGTGCAGTTGATCCGTGTGTTCGCGATGCAGCGTGTCGTCGTGGCTGGCCTGTTTTAATTGCTGCAACATCGCGTCGGCAGCTTCAAAGGGCGAAGCGTCCTGCCACTCTGGCGCGACCGTTGCTGCCAGTTCTACCGCAGCTTCTGCGAACCGGGTGGTGCCTTCTTCGATACCTGCAATGCGGCCGCGATGCTCCTGAGCCAGACCGATTTTCTCGAACAGGTTCTGAATGTCGTTGATCACCGCGTTGGCCTCTTCGGGCGAAGTCTCCGCGTCTAAGCCCAGCGGCTGGATCGCGGCGGTCCACTGCGCCTGACACCCCGCCAGATCCGTGGCGGCGGATTCGCGCCGCGAAGTGGCTTCCTGTAATTCCTGCTGGCTCTGCTCAATCTGCCGCGTCGCGTCCTGATAGTCGTGGGCGGCCTGTTCCAGTGTCTGCGCCGTAGATGCTGCAGCGTCCAGCAGATCGCTCAGCCCGCTGGTGGCCGGGGCCGGTAGACGGGTCGCGATCAGCCCGGCTGTTATCTCATCCTGGCATTGCTGAATTTTGCCTTCCAGCAATTTGCACGTTTGCTCGTGGTTGCGGACTTCATCGGCCAGGGTCGAAGCGACTTCACGCTGCCTTAGCCAGTCCATCATCGCTGCGGGCGAAAGCGGCATCACACCGGCCTTGCGCCAATCGTCCACCCACTGCTGTTGAGCTTCCTGGTGGGCGGCCTGTGCGTCTTCCAGTTGCTGCTGATAACGCGCCAGGTGTTGCAGCCGGGTGCTGCGTTCTTCGGCGTAGTTCTTCAGCGTGGCGACGTGATGAGCATCGCGGCGCAGGCGGTCGGCCACATCATCTGCGTTGCGCATCGCAGCTTCAAAAGCAGCGGGCAGATCTTCGGCAGGCGAGGCTTCGACGAACCGCGCGATAGCGGCTTCGTGTTCTGCCTGACTCTGATGCCCGTGGGCGCCAAGCCATTGCCCCTGCACCAGGCGCCAGCCTGCGGATCGCCGGTTGCGGGCGGCGTCCAGATCTTCTTCCATGGGCACCGCTTCCTGTTCGCGCAGTTTGCGGGTGTCCTGCTCAATCTTCTCCAGTTCCGCCTGCTCCACGTCAACGCGCGTCTGACACTTGTCCACGATGGCGGCGGCTTCTTCAATCGCCTGCTGCCGTTGTTCGATCAACGCGGCAGGCGGCGCGGGCAGATGCAGTGCGGCGGCTGCATCGCTGGTTGCGGTCGAGGGCTCGCTGCCGGCCGGGGCAAGTTTAGGCAACTGCGATAGCTTCGCCTCCAGGCGACTGCTGGCCTTCGCGTGATCGTTGCGGGCGTTTTCCAGATCCTGTTCCAGATCGCCGCCCCGCAGCGTACGGTCGATCACGCGGCGCAGACCGGCTGTTTCCACCGGCGGCGAAAGGTTCTGCAACCGCTGCTTATGATGCCGCACCTGCGTGGTCGAATGCTGCACCCGCGCGGTCGTTTCTTCAACACGCGTTTGCAGCTTCGTGAGTTTCTGCCCCAGATTCTGAATCCGCGTCCGCTGCGCGGTGGTCAGCCGCAACGGTTCGCAGGCGGAAAAATCAGGTTCCTGCCCGTCCTGCACGGCGAGGCCAAGCTGCTGCATCAGCGAACGGATGCTGGTTAGCTTCTCTGCGTATTCCAGCTTCAACCGCTTCTTATCGCGTTCAGCGCGTTGCTGGATAGTAGACGTTTCGTGCAGCGTTTCAATCGCGGCGGCATGCGTCAGCACGACGCTGGCAACCTGCCGGCTGGCCAGTTTCTCTTGTGCGGCTTTGATCTCTGCGGTTGCCGACCGGGCATTGGCTTGCGCTTCGTGATGGGCCAGATCGGCTTCGCGCCGCTTGTTGCTGAAGCCTTGCGAAAGCAGCGGCACGCCGGATAACTCTTCCCGCCGCGATAGCAAGGTGTCACGTCTTGACATCAGCCCCAGCGCGGCGATTTCGCGTTCCAGCCGGTGCAGGGCCGCCTCGCGTGCGGCCAGTTGCTGATCTAATTTTTCGCGTTGCTGCTGATGCTGCGACAGAGCATCGCGCTGCTGGCGCCATTCTTCACTGGGCGTCTGCAGGGCCAGAACGGTCTTCTGTTTTTCATCGTAGGAGCCAAGCGACACGTTCAATGCGCGGACGCTTGCACGCGGCGTGTACAGCTGATCGGCTTCTTCGGCAAGCTGCTTCTGCACCTGGCTCAGCGATGTGTAGCCAGAACTTGCCGCAAACAACGCATTGCCCAGCTCGCCACCGCCGGCAACCATCTCGGCGCCGCCACGTTTCAGTTCGGGATGGTCGATGCCAAACTGCTGGCTGAACTTTTCGCGGCCCACATCCGGCAGCATCTCGCGAAGCGGCGTTTCATCCAGCGGCTGGCCTGTCTCCGGATGCAACAGCGTGTTCAGCTTGCCCTTCTTCCGCACACATTCAAACGTCTGCCCTGCTGCATTCCGCAACAAGGCGCCAACGCGTAGATCCTGATAACTGTGGATGAAGTTGTCGTCCGTGGCGTGTTCAAAATCGAACAGTAGGTCTAGCAGCGCACGCAGCGTGGAACTTTTGCCCGCTTCATTCGGTCCATAAACCAGTTGCAGACCCGGCCCATCCAAGGCCAGCGTTTTACCGGTGAAGGGTCCAAAGGCGATGAGATCCAGACGTTCAATTTTCATCGGTCAGGCGTGGCTCTGTGTGGGCGGTCCGTCGGAATGTGGCTACCTATCAACTTAACGCTCAACACGGCACTTAGAAACCAACCCGCAAAACACTGCGTTTTGTGGAAGCCCCCGTGGTCACCATCGCTGCGGAAGAAGTTACCAAGGAAAACGCCCCCGGTGCGAATAACGGGTCTGTGAATAAGCAGAACGCCCGGAGATTGTGAATTTGTAGCTTAATTCTTCAGGAATCTGGCTGCGACTTTTACGGGCGGTCTGGTTTGGCTATCATGCGAAACGTGTCAAGAGCTTTGCGCCCAGGAGTTTGTGAATGCCCATCGAATTTCAGTGTTCTAATTGCCAACGGAAGCTGCGCGTTGCAGACGACAGCGCCGGCCGCGATGCCCGTTGCCCGCAGTGCAAATCGGTTCAAAGAGTTCCTCAGGCTTCTACCGGCAGTCCCCCACGCCAAGGCGAAATCCCCATCGGTCCGCCCAGCGGCGCACCAGGGGCGACACCGCAATCCGGCACACCACAATCCAGTGCTCCCGCGGGTCCATCGGGCGATCTGTTCGCAGGCTTCAGTGCAAAGCCCTCATCCACCCCACCGCCAACGCAACCAACGCAAGGCAATCCTTATGGTGGGGCAAAGCCGAATCCGTATGCTGGCGGCCAACCCAATCCGTATGCAACGCCATCGCACTCAGCGGCTGGCGGTACGAAATCCTCGATGACGGGCAGCGCGTTGCCGTCGTTTGATATCGAGCAGACGCCCGCAACATTCTTCAAATCGATCGGTGAGATTCTTACCGACCCGACCGGCACCTTCCAGCGGATGAAGAAAACCAACGGCTTCGGTGCGCCGCTTGTGTACTCCATCATCGGCGGCGTGATTAGCGTGATCGCCGGCTTTATCATCTCGATGGTGTTCTCGATGGGTGCAGCAGCTATGGCGGGCGAAAATCCTCTGCCGCTGCTGGTTAGTAACCTAATTCAGTTCGGCGGGCAGTTGTTTGGCGTCGTCATCGGCAGCGTGATCGGCATGTTCGTCAGTGGCGGCATCTATCATGTAATTCTGATGATGCTGGGCGCCGATAATCATCCTTACGAAACAACGTGCCGCACCGTGGCGTATGTAAGCGGCACCTTCAGTGTGATTGCCGCGATTCCTATCGTGGGACCAACAATCGGCGGTATTGTGGCCATCGTTTATATGATTCTTGCACTGGCCGAAACGCAGGAGTGTGGCGGCGGAAAGGCGGCAGCCGCGGTGCTGATTCCTATCGGCGTCTGCTGCGTGCTGGCGATCGGCATTGTGGTCCTGATGGTCACCGTCATTGGCATTGCCGCGGCCAACAACTAGTCGTTTTCACCCAGAACTGCATCACACAATTCGCAACGGAAGGGCAGCCATGCATCGTCTCTTATGGGTATTACTTCTGAGTACGTCTTTCTGCTGCATCCCTGCAATCGTGATGGGGGAGGAATCTGCGGAGTACGCGGCTGAGGCGGCTGAGGCGACTACGGAAGAAGCCGCGGCTGAAGACTATGGATACGATTCAGCAGGACCTGCTGACGGTGACGACGATGCGATGGGCATGTATATCGAGGCCGTGATGTACCAGATGCTGGGCGGCCTCTTTCTGATGGGCATTTGGGTGATTGCTGCGCTTTTCGGGTTGTATTTATGTGCGCGGAAACGTATCGCCGCCGGGGGCTGTCTGACCTTCGGCGCCGTGCTGCATCTGATTTTCTTCCCGCTGCAGGTGATGGGTGAGTGCTACATCTTTTATTTCGATGAAGGTGACTTCAATCCAGAAATGATCGCGGGTCTTTTCAATCTGGCGATGTCGTTGTTCTTCGTCACGGGCTGGGTGCTGGTCATCTGCAGTGTGGCGTTGATGGGCAAAGCTGTTTCCACTGGCGGACAGGCGGCCGTAAAAACGTAGGCCCGTTCGAGGTGTATCGATACGAGGTGCAAAGGTGGCTGACTTCGATCCGTACCACAAGTGGCTGGGAATCGCGCCGAGCGAACAGCCCGCCAATCACTACCGGCTGTTAGGACTAAGGCAGTTTGAAGACGACCCGGATGTGATCGAAAACGCCGCCGATCAGCGGATGGCGCATCTACGCAGTTTGCAGAACAGCAAACACGCGACGCATTCGCAGAAGTTGCTCAGCGAAATCGCCACTGCCCGCGGCGTGCTGCTTCACCCCCAACAACGCGACGCCTACAACGCCAAGCTGAAGAAAGAGCAACAGCAAAAGGAAGCCCCCCGCAAAGAAGCCCCGCGAAAAGAAGCCCCCATCCAGCAGCGTCCGGCGCCTCAGATAGAACCGCTACCGCCTGTCGAACCTTTCGACCAGGTCGAACCCTTCGACCCGCTTGCTGCCGCCGCCCAGCAACCGCAGCCCTACGCCCCGCCCGCGTACTCCGCCATCCAGCCCGTTCAGCCTTTCAATCAGGCGCCTGGTTACGGCAACAACGCAGACAAGGGCAGCCAGACCGGCATGATCGTGATGGCCGTGGTCGCCATTGCCGGCGGGGGCCTTTTGCTGTTGGCGATTCTCGTCGCGCTGGCGTTTGTAGGCAGCCAGACAACGGTTGTTTCCGTTCCACCCGACGGTGTTGAACTGGACGGCAGCATGCCGGCAGACAGTGGTGCGGTTGATGGCGGATTCACCCCGCCGGTTGTGACTCCGCCGGCGGATGGATTCTCTCCCATCGACAGCGGTCCCATCGACCCGGGGACCGATGGCTTCGATCCCGCCAGCGATGGCGGCGCAGCCGATGGCTCGACCATTCCGCCGGTTACACCTGCTGACGATGATGGCGGCACTGTTTCCCCTCCAGAACAGCCCGGCAACAATCCGCCGGGCAACAACCCGCCTTCCGGCAGCAACGATACAGCCGTTCTCGCGTTACCCCCTGCCATTGAATCGGTGGTGCCGGGCGAAACTCCTTTCGCCATCGACTACTCAACAGATGGCGCGAAGCTTGCCATTGGCGGTTCCAGCGGTGCGATTCATTTCTTTGATGTGCAGCAGCAGAAGTTCGAGAAACGCGTGCAGGTGCAGAATGGCTGGACATGGGATGTCGATTACGCGCCCAACAACGCACTGGCCGTTTCCGGCGGTTTCTCCCGCCAGCTTTATGTTCTCGACCCGCAAGGGCGAAAAGTTTTTACGGCCAAACCGCACGGCGGCAAAACACGCGTGGTGGAATATTCGCCCGATGGCTCGCGCCTGGCACTGGCCAGCGATGACAAAACGGCCAGCATTCACGATACCGCCACCGGCAGGCAGCTCTTCAAATTGCCGCACAGCGGGATTGCCATCGGCGCCGGTTTTACGTCAGACGGCCGCACGCTGGTAACCGGCGGCGGCAAGGGGCATCTGCGTTTCTGGAATGTCGCCACCGGTCGTTCTTCCGGCAACATCCTTAACGCTACGGCCAGTTGCATCTGGTGCCTGGCCTGTTCCTCGCAGGGCGTGGTCGCTGCCGGTGACGAAGCCAGTAACTTCAACCTTTATCAAATCGACAACCGCCGCCCGCTGCACAAAAAGAATCTGCAATCGGGCCGCATCTCCGGGATCGACTTCACCAGCGATGGCCGGACGGTCGCGTGTGCGACCGAAGAAGGCGGCCTGTACGTTTTCGATGTCGCCAGCGGCAAGCAGTTGCAGCACATCCCCGCCAATGGGCAAAAATTCACACGCCTGAAATTCTCGCCAGACGACCAGCAGCTTGCCTTGCTCATCCAATCTGGCAAACTGCTGATCTACCGCGTCAGCAGCCGCTAGTCCGCGTTGCACTTGCTCAACGTCGCGGCATTACTACAGTGCTGGTGGAAATGAATGAACGGGTCCGATGCAACCGCGTTACTTAAAATGACATACGACGAACGCCAGCATTACATTGCCTACGGGGCTTCTTCGGACGAATTTGAAATCAAATTCTTTGGTGGTCCGCTGGACGGTTCGCGGATCCGTACAGACATCCTGCCCGACTCGGAAGCGTTCTGCCATCGTGTGAACGGGCGACGGTACTTCTACGAATACCACCGGGTTTCAAAAGAGCTGTTCCACGCAACGCTACATTCAACCGAGCCTATCGATTGATCTGCGCATCAAGCGCGAATCAGCTCGTGCTGCCGCAGCAGCGCTGTCAGCCGTGGATTAATGGGCTTGCCGTCGCTGGTTGTCCCTTCCAGTAGCTCTTCAGCCGTCAACCAACGCCCATCCGCGTTCTGGTCTACTTCTGCGCGCGCCGCGGCCCGGTAGAGATGCACGATGTAGAACGCAACGATCTCATGCGACGGCCCATGACACTGTTGTTCGACATACTCCAGATTCAACTGTGCCATGTTGGAAACCAGCACATCGCGTGACGCCAGGCCCAGATCCTCCGTCATCGCCCGCTGCGCCGCATCGCGCAGCGTTTCCCGGCTTTCACCTTCGCAACTGACAAAGTCATAATGCCCGCCAACGTAACACCAGCGGCCGAACCATCTCTGCGGTGCAGCATGTCCATCGGGCATCATCACGATGCTTCTATACCGCTTTTGCATACGTTACCTCGATGGCCGATCCAGTGAGTCTCCCTTGCGATACCTTTACTCTAGTCGGTTTTGCCATCTGGCACAGGCATGAGGCACTAACCCGCCAACCGGCGCCGGACATCGGGCGGTTCGACAAGGAAATCCGGCCGGTCCCCAACACCGGAAATCTGCTTGTATAACGCCACGGTGCGTGCCGCCATCTGCGGCCAGGTGTATTTCTCTTGCACCAGTTGTTGTCCACGCTGGCCCATCTGGCGGCGTGTTTCATCGGTTGTCCGTAGCGCCTGGCGGAGCGTGCTGGTCAGTGTTGCCGCGGTGACGCCGGTCCACCAGCCGCAACGGTGTGTGTGAAGGTCCTGCCACGGCGCGGCGGTGGTGGTGATGACCGGCAGGCCGTTGGCTAACGCTTCGGCAACAACAACGCCAAAGTTTTCGCTCTGCGTTGGCAGCACCAGCAGATGACTGCTGGCAAGTAGCCGTTGCTTCGCTTCGCCGAAGACCGGCCCGGCGAAGGTGATGTTTCGCGCAGACCTTTGCTGTGCGGCTGCTTGCACCTCGGCGGTATGACCGTCTTCATCCGGCCCGGCGATAACGAGGCGCCACTGCGGAAAGTCCTCCTGCACCGCGGACCAGGCTTCGATCAGATTCAGCAGCCCCTTCTTCCGCTGAACGCGTGAAAGAAAAAGCAGCGTGCGTTGCGGTTGTTTCTCACGCGCCGCGTGAAGGTCTGCAAGCGGCGTTGCAGGAATATCTACGCCATGAGGAATCACGGCGATGGGCGTGGCGATGCCCAGCCGCTGGACATTCTCAGCCTCCTGCTGCGATGTCGTATGAATCGCCGCCGCGTGGCAGAGCATTTGACGATAGCCGGCCAGCCATGCCAGGCGTTTCCGCACCGGTTTCTGCTCCATGCACCACGGCTCAAGCATTCCGGCGGGCCGCACGACGTAAGGAATCTGCAGCCGCCGTGCATGCCGCGCGGCCAGCAGGCTGCTGACGTCCCATAGACCATGAATGTGCAGCACCGTTTCGCCGGCGGGGCAGTCTTGCAGCGCCTGCCGCGTTGCTTCCGCCAGCACCAGGCCGAGCCGCCGCTGCATGCTGCAGCCTACCGGTTCAAGCTGAATCATCTGGCTGGCGCCGGGGCGAAGTTGCTCCGCGAAGTCGAGCGTCTGCGACAGACGCTGCGGGTGTTCCTGACTGATCACGCCCACACGGCAGCCTAACAACCTTTGCGCCGCGGCAAGTTGAACCGCAACGCGTGGCGGTCCGCCCTGCGCGGGGTCGAGTGAAGCAATAACATGACGGATGAGCAACAGCCTATCTCCCGTTCAACCTGCCCGCTGCCGGGACGGATCTTCACAACCTGGCCACAAGGACGTTGTCCGCTGCATCAACCGGCACAGCTTTTGATGGTCGTCGCGCAACTGCTGCCGGATGAAGGCCGCCGTTCCGGGCAGCGGCGTGGGTCGCAGTGCATGGTCGCGTGGCATCATCGTTCGTCGTAGTCGATCGCGGACGCCGGGCGCCAGTAGCGGGCGGATGTAGCGGCGGTAAAGCGGGTGCTGCGATAGGGCGAAGAAGGCGCCGCGTTCCAGCGGTTTGCCCTTGCTGCGGTTATAAACCGCCGCGTCATCGATAGATGGCGGATGATGCTTCACCCCCAGAAACTCACACAGCGACTGAACCACGGCCTGACGGTTTGCAACATATTCTTCAAACACCACAATTCGAATCTGCTCCGCGCCGAAGGCTTCCATCCATGGCTCTATCTGCCAGGCGTAACGTGTATAGTCCAGCAGCGGTGGATGCTGGTGCACGGCCTCGTCAATCGCACAGCGGATGCGGCCCGCAGCACGCTCGTGCAGATAGTGACTGACAATGCGTGACACCGGCTCCCGCACCAGGTAAATCACTTTCGTACTGCCCGGCAGCACAGCCGCCGCACGTTGGGTCACGCCTTCATAGCACGGCCGTTTGGTGTAACTGGTCGAAGCGTCGCCGCGCAACTGGTGCGGCTGGGCGGTGCGGTAATACCACTGGTAGCACTTCCTGCCGGCGGCGGTTGTCACCTGCGGATCGGCCAGCGCGTTGACTTCTTTGTCTTCGGGAAAAAAGATCGCCGGGTTGGCCAGCAGATCGCGATACAGCGTCGTCGTGCCTGCTTTCATGGCGCCGGCGATCAGAAAATCAGGGAGTGTCTGCATGATGAACGGCGGGCGCCCTGTTCAAGAACGCGTAACCTGATATCTGTATGGTGCGGATTGCTTCGTTTTCACGCCGCGGATCGTAGCAGAGACGTTCAAACAGGCAAATACAGACAGCAGCCCAAGCTGAACCGGCCATCCGGCGCGCTGGAAAGTTAGATATTGATGAAGTTTTTAGTGACGAACGCCCCTCTTTTTGCTGCTGCGGATTCGCTACCGGTGCACCTTGTGCTGCCACTGCTGGCAAGCCTGTTTTTCGTGTGCGGTTTGATGTTGACCAAACGGGCGACGTCGCAGGGTGTGAATTCGTGGACGGTGACTTTTCTGGCCAATATGTGGGCGGCCGTGATCTTCTCGCTGTTACTGCTGCGTGGCGATGCGATGCCGCCGTGGCACCTGTTCTGGCAGCCGGTGATTGTCGCGCTGCTCTACATCGGCGGCCAGTCCTTCACCTTCCTGGCCATCGACCGGGGCGACGTTTCTATTGCGGCGCCGGTCTTCAGTTCCAAAGTGGTGCTGGTCGTGCTGCTGGTTTCCTTTATGGCGGGCAGTGTGCCGCCGCTGATGATCTGGGTGGCTGCCCTGATGGCGATGGTGGGCATTGTCCTGGTGCAATACAACGACGGCCAGAAACGCCACCGCAACGTATTGTTCACAATCTTCTTCGCCCTGCTTGCCGCAACAACCTTTTCACTGTTTGATGTCACCGTGCAGATGATTTCGAAGTCAGGCTGGAAGCCAGGCACGCTGCTGCCCATTTCTTTCTGCATCTCCGCGGTGCTTAGTCTGGGCTTCCTGCCGATGACGAACTTCGGCGCCGCGAAGAAACTCAGCATCAGCCTACCACTGATTTTTGGCGCCATGCTGATCGGGCTACAAGCTTTGTGCATCGTCTACGCGCTGAGCCAGTACGGCGACGCGGCGCGTGTGAACATCGTCTACGCGCTCCGCGCTTTGTGGGGTGTGGTGCTGGCATGGGCCTTCGCCCGCGTGCTGCAAAGCGGAGAGATGCAAGTCACCCGCAAAGTGATGCTCGTCCGTCTAGCAGGCGCCGTCATCCTGACGCTTGCCGTGATTGCAACAGTTTTCTTTCAGACAGGTTGAACCTTAACTGTACGCGTGCGTCGTGCGGTCGACACGTGACTGGATGTGCAATTCGCGCATCAGATCGTGGTCGTGCAGAATGCTGCGTCGCTGCGCGGGGGAAAGCCCGGTGCTGCGTTGACTGCGAATGGCGTGGCTCATTTCGTCCCGCTCTTCCTGCGACAGCGCGGCGCTGGCGTTGGTTGCCATCAGAATGCTGCGGTGCAGACGGTTGAAGTCGGGATCGTAGATGACCTGATCGAAAAGGGTTTCGCGGTCGGCTGGCAGGGCGTTACTGAATTCTGCTTCAAACTGCCGGTGATTTTCAAGCAGCGCCGGCGGGTCCACCTCCTGCGGAATCTGCAGCAGATTACGCCGCGAAAGCCAATGCCCCAGTGCGGGATGACTGACCGCAACGGCGACAGGCGCCGAGAGGATCAGCCCTGCAGTTACCAGCAGGAACCAGCCCGTCAGCGCCGGGAACAGCCAGACGATCAGCGCGGTAAGCACCACGCCGGTCAGCGTGTGCGGTGCATAAGCACGCAGCGCCGTCGAGAGCGGCGTGGCGCCTTCATCGCGGTTCTGCGAGTTCCACTTCACACTGGTTCCCAGCAGGACGCCCACGACAAACCGGGCATGAAAGAAGGTAATCACGGGCGTTATCAGCACCGACATCATTGTTTCGAGCAGCACGCTGGTGATAATCTTCAGCCATCCTCCAAACTGACTACGCAACTTTGGACGACCGATCATCGATAACACCGCCCACAGCTTGGGCGCCAGTAGGAGCATCATTGAGATGCCGAAGGTCAGCAGCGCCGGCTGCGTGGCGATAGCTTCCTCTGCCGCTGCTTCGCCCGCGGTCCACCGTTCCCAGCCATGCCCCATCAGCGTGACCAGTAGAAAGGCGACCCACAGCGGCGCGGCGACGTAGGACATGGCGCCCATGCCCAGATGCGCGTAGCTGACCGCCCGCAGACGGGTGCATAGCATCATGGTCACATGCTGCATATTCCCCTGGCACCAGCGCTGATCGCGGATGGCGAAGTCCAGCAACGAAGGTGGGCAAGCTTCATAGCTGCCGGCCAGATCGTCGGCCAGCACCACCTTATAACCGGCTTTGGAGATCAACGCCGCTTCAACAAAATCGTGGCTCAAAATTTCACCGCCCAGCGGCGCCTGCCCCGGCAGCACTGGCAGGTTGCAGTGCTTTGTGAAGGCTTCGATGCGGATGATGGCGTTGTGGCCCCAGTAGTTGCTCTCGTGTCCCACCCAGTTCTTCAGACCCTGCACAAACACCGGGCCATAAAACTGCGCGCAGAACTGCTGCCAGCGGGCGAACGGCGACGTATTGCCGACGGGCGTAGGCGGAACCTGCAAGATGCCAATCGCCGGGTCGGCTTGCATCCGGCGGGCCATCTCCACCATCGTGGCGCCTTCCATCAGGCTGTCGGCGTCCAGCACAATCATATTCTCATAGTTGGCGCCCCAACGCGTTAGGAAGTCGCAGATGTTGCCCGCTTTGCGGCTGGTGTTCTCCGGGCGGTGCCGGTAATAAACCTCTGGTGCATCGGCGGGAAGATGCGCCGACAACTCCGCCCATGCTGCTTCTTCCTCAAGCCACGCGTCGGGATTGGTGGAGTCAGACAGCACGAAGAATTCAAACGCTGCGGCCTGACCTGTCGCCCGCAGCGATTCGATAATCGCGGCCAGCCGGGAGAAGACATCGGCGGGCGATTCGTTATAGACCGGCATGAGCACCGCGGTGGGCGGCAACGCCGGCGCGTCTGCATCCGGTTCAACATGCCGTGAACGTCGTTGCCGGGAGGACAGCAGCAGACCGAAGAGGCCGCCGGTGGCCGTCCAGAAAGAGAACGCAATCCAGGCGAACAACACGGTGAAAAGCAGCAGCGCCACAATTTCAAACGCGTTGACGCCAGCGGGTGCAATCACCTGCATGTACAGCCACACGCCGCCAGCGGTTGTTGCCAGCGTGAGCAGCATCAGCACAAGGCGGATGGCATGCACGCTGGGCGGCAGCGGAGTGCGGCGACGGGGCTCATGACGTTCGTCGTGCAAGGTGTCGTCAACACTTGTAGCGTTGTCTTCTTGCGGCAGATTTGGGGATTCCATCGGACCACTTCTTAAGAGGCGTACAGGCGGACAACCGGACGCGCCAGACGCGCCCAGAATTCTCTGCGGAAGACGGTCATGTGCGCGGCAGGTTCGCGCGGACCCATCGCACGGGGCGTGGCCTGCGGCGCGACCATCCGCGACAGGCGAGTCGCAGCGAGCCCTGACTCTTTGTTCAGAAGAGACTGCGTGGCGCCGCGAAGCACCGTATGGTTCGCGCCGCCGTCACCCAGATGGATACTCACGACCTGATCGCACATCGCAACCGTTTTTTCCAGCACTTCACGCCGGAAGCAACGGGCGCCCTGCGGCGTTGTCAGGCAATGCAGAGAGACGTCGATGGTGTCCATCACCCGGTTGGTGAGTTCATAGACCTGGATCGGGTCGCGTACGTTCATATCGCGCAGGTAGTCCCCCACGAAGCACCGGGCGTGCCGTAGCTGGCGATCGTGTGCTAAGCGGTCGCGGTCTTCGCTAGGAGGCGAATCAGCGACTGCAGGGAACGTGGCTGTTGCGGTAATGTTCATCGGAAATCTTCCTCTGAAATTTCATCGGAACGCCCAAGCTCGCGTAGCCGCCACGGTGGCAGGTTCACTGGCGAAGCTTCGACGGGGCACAGGTAGCTCCAGGTTTCCGACAAGGCGGCGCCCTGAGGATCTACCAGTGTAAGCTCGATCTCAAGCGGCGCTTTTTCCAGCGGCTCGAGTCGCAATTGCACGCGCGTCCGGCCTTTGCCTGCCGGCGTCACTTGCTGGTGAATGACTTTGCCACGGACGGTTGTCAGCCGTGTGCTGATGGCGGGCTGCCCTTCCGCGTTTTCTTTCACAGCAGGCAGCTGCTGGCCGGCGAAGAGAACGTCAAGTTCCAGCTCGCCTTGTGAACGCCGTTTCACCTGGAAGTCAATCACTTTCGCCAGGCAATGCGCTGCCGGATGGCCCGCAAAGAATTTAAGCTGGTAGTTGAACTGATATTCGCGTCCGGGCTTTAGAGCCTCGTCCGGCACCCAGTACGCCGCAATGTTGTCGCGACCTTCGTGCGGTGCGGGCAGTTCAAACAGTTCCACCGAACCGGCGCCCCAGTCGTTTGCCGGGCTGACCCAGATACTAGGACGGCGGTGGTACTTGGCTTCGTTATCCAGATACGAACGGGGATCGCGATCACGCTGAAACAGCCCGAAACCTTTCAGCTGCTTCACGGGATATCGCATGACCGACGGATAAGTCAGGCGGTTCAAAGAACGCAGGCGCCATTGTGCATCGCTTGCCGCGTCGTGAATCAGCAGACCGTCGGAATCGTGCACCTCTGGCCGCGGATCTTCATCCGGGCCGGGCTGCCCGGCGCCCCACATCCACATGCTGGTTATCGGTGCAATGCCCACCTTCTCTGGCTGCTTGCGGAAGTAAAGCGTTGACCGCACATCCATCGTCGACTGCGTCAGCCCAGGCTTAAAGCGGAAGGCATAGGCGCCGCTGACACTAGGGCCGCTGAGCAGGGCGAACATCTCCAGCGTCGTGTCATCCTCCGCCGGTTTGCGCACCCACACGTTGTGAAAGGCGGGAAACTCTTCATCGCCTGCGGTGCCAATATTCACCGCCAGCCCGCGCGCTGATGCGCCATATATGTGTTGCTGCGCACGGGTGCGGAAGTAACTGGCGCCGAGGAATGTCAGCATCTCTTCGCCATCGGTGCGGCCGGGATACCTGCCCGCGACACGCAAGCCGGCAAAGCCCAGATCGGGCGGCAACTCAAGCTTGTCTAGGCCGCCCCAGTAGTGAAACATGTCGCGGCGGTAAGGCGTCTGACGCGCTACGCCGTCTTCAATCTGGTGCACCTGTACGTCGGTCGTCTGCACGAAGCCTTTGTGAAAAAACTCCAGCCAGAAGGGACGGTTCTGATTGCCCCAGATCGCTGCTTCACGGCGGAACTGCAGGTGACGGTATTCGTCGTAGCTCAACTTCGCCAATGCGGGCGGTGTTTTCCGTGCCGCAATATAAGGCTGCGATGCCTCGCGTTTAGCCTGCTGGCAAAGGCTCTGATAGCTGAATGGCGCCGGAGCGTCTGTCTGATGGTTAGCGGGTGTCTGTGCCATGCATGCCTGCCAGGGAATCAGGCAGGCAAAGTTGAAAATCAGGCATGCACCGCTGAAACCACACGTGGTTGAATGAAGCATTACTAAGATCCTCCAGCGCAGTAATTTTGTTGTGCGCTGTGATTGCAACAACCGTGCCAGCATCTGGCATCCAATCCTTTGTTTCTGATGAGTGACACATACCGGCCAGCAAGGCGCCTTAATGGCAGGGAAGCAACCAGTAACGGAACCAGTAAACAGCGGCTGATGCATCCATGCATTTCAATAGGTCGTAAAGCAACCTTGCTGGTCAATTCGCTGCCACGTAGGGCCGGTCGTGTTTCTGCGTCGTAGCAGATAAATGCGATTTCCGCGCCAACGGGCGGGAATTAAAGAAAGATATGCGAACTTTCGCAGCTTCTTCACGTTGTACTGGCAGCGTGTGAATACATGCAGAAACGCGCAAGACTCCGCGTGCTAGCGGGTCGTCGCCATTAGATAGAGAGCTTCTTCGCCCGGCGGCGGTACTCTCTTAGCTTGATTGAGATCATCGATTCGTAGATCGCCTTCAAGCGACAATAGGTGAAACCCTTCGCACCATCGAGAAAGCCGAGACGGAAGACGTACGAATACAGAAAACGTATCGCCGGGCGGAAGGGCAGACGATAATACAAAGCCTTCAGCGCGCGGCGCCGACGGATGGCGTTGCCCACGGCCAGTAGTCCGGCGATGTCCAGTTGCTGATAGGCGCCGAGGTTGATGATTTCCAGGGCTTCGTCAGTGGAATAGCGGTTGTGTTTTTCAAACCAGTCCGCCAGCCCTTTGTGAAACGAGTAGTGCAGATAAGGCTGCTTGATATAGCCAACACGCTCCGGCGGCATATCTTCGCGTTGTGCGTGGCCCACCTGCTTAAAACGGTACGCCGGCAAACGCCCCAGGCGGGCCTGGTAGGAAGGATAGTCGCCAGAGAACCGCAGCCACTTGCCGAAAAACATCATCTTCGACGGCAGGTAATACGCGTCGAACTCCGTCGTGCTAATCTTCTGCTGCATTTCTTCCAGCAGCGGCGCCGTGCAAGCTTCGTCCGCATCCAGGTTCAGCAGCCACTCGTGTTTGAACGCCACGTTATCGAGCGCGTAGTTCCGCTGCGCGGCGTGATTGTCGAAGGTCCGCGTCAGCACCCGCGCACCACGCTGCCGGGCGATGTCTACTGTGCGGTCGTTGCTGTGTGAATCGATCACGACGATGTCGTCGCACCAGGCGAGCGAATCCAGGCACCGCGGCAGGTTCGCCTCTTCATTCAGCGTTGCGATAAGCACCGAGATAGTCATGCCGGTTCACGCTGCCCGTTGCGATTCAGATCCGCTGTTTAACACGCGCGGCTTGACGGCCTTCGCCGGGCAACCCACCGCGATGGTCCAGGGCGGCACATCACGCAGCGCGGTGCTTCGGGCCGCAACCACGGCGCCTTCACCCACGGTCACACCCGGCGCAATAAACACGTCGGCACAGACCCACGCCCGGCGGCCGATGACCACCGGGGCCGTCACCACCGGCAGGTCGAACTGCGTATGGTCATGCGTCGCCGTGCAGATAAAGCTGTACTGGCTGACCACGGCATGCGATTGCAGCGTTACGCGGTCGACACAGTAACAATCAACATTGTCGCCCAGGCAACTCATGTCGTGCATTTCCAGATTCCAGGGCGCCCAGATCCGCGCCGTCGGATAGGGACGCGGCCGGCCGTGCAGCTTCGCGCCAAACAGCCGCAACAACATCCGTCGCCAGCCATGCAGCGGACGCGGCGAAGGCCGGTACAACGCCCACCACACCACGCCCCATACAACACGCGCCAGCCGGTTGGCCAGCGAGTGCGGCGTATCATGCGGCCGTGGATGAGAATGCTGTTTCACGCTGTCGTCACATGGCGGAGGGATGAAACCCCTAAAAATCCGCGGCGACAGTAGAAAGATTCAGCCGTTACGTCAATGTAGATCCGGATGTGCGGCCGGCGCACGCCGTTAATCGTCGCGGCGGTCCGGGCGTTTCATCTTCGATCTGTCGCTGTTCACATCGTAGCGATATGGCGATGGTTCTTCGCCTGGCTTCTTTTGTTCCAGGCCGGCGCGTTCCAGCAGCGATTTGCTGAGAATGGGGTCGCGCATTTCGTCCGCCGGTGGAGGACCGACGGCGCCAAGATCCACGGGCGAGTATTCCATCTGATATTCGTGCTTGGCAATCGAGAGCGTATCGCCGGGGTCGACGCGTTTGCGCACATCAGATGGCACCTTCTGGCCGTTGACTTTCACGCCGTTACGGCTCTTCAGGTCGCGGACAAACCAGTAACCTTCTTCTACCGTCAGCATGCAATGATGGGCGGAAACATTGGAGAACCGCAGCACGATATCGCAGCTTTCGCGACGGCCGATACGCAGCGAATTTTTCATCAGCGGAATCGGATCACCGCCACCCATGGGAGTTAATTCACCAAGCATGTTTCGTTCCGGTTCTGTGTCTGGTAGGTAGACTGGCAGCGAGGGCTGCTTTACGATGCAGGTAGGAAGAATTGTGAAGAGGAAGACTGTCCAATGTTGCCCTTTTCAGTCCTTCATATTTCATATTAGCCCACGTGGATTTATGCGTCAATGAAACCGGCGCCGACACCGCAGACGAATGGCAAATCGTGGCGTGACAGCGGTTTACGTTTTCACGCTTACAACCACTTTCTGCGTGCGCGGTTCGGTCACCGGGTGCAGAAAGTCAGCATCGATGCGGGTTTCACCTGCCCCAATGTGGACGGGACGGTCGCCATCGGCGGATGCACGTTCTGCGATAACCGCAGTTTCAGCCCCAGCCGCCGCGTAAAACGCCAGCAGATTACCGATCAGATCGATGACGGCATCCGCCGCATGCGTCATCGTTATGCCTGCGAACACTTCATGGCGTATTTTCAGCCGGCCACCAATACCTACGCCCCGGTTGAGAAACTCCGCCCGCTTTATGAACAGGCACTGTCGCATCCGCAGGTGGTTGCCATGGCTATTGGCACCCGGCCCGATTGCGTGCCGGACGATGTGCTGGACCTGCTGGAAGAAATCGCCGGTAAGACTTTTCTTTCGGTGGAATACGGGCTGCAGACCATCCACAACCGTTCATTGGACTGGATGAACCGCGGGCACCATCACGATGCGTTTTTAGACGCGATGGACCGCAGCACCGGCCGGGGATTCGAAATCTGCGTCCACGTCATGCTGGGACTGCCCGGTGAATCGCATGAAGATATGCTGGCGACCGCCCGCGAAGTGGCCAGGCTGCCCATCGACTCGGTGAAGATTCACAACCTCTACGCCGTGCAGAACACGCCACTGGCCGCCCAGGTGGAAAGTGGCGAAGTGGTGCTGATGGAGCGCGACGCGTACGTGCAGACGCTGGTGGATTTTCTCGAATTGCTGCCGCCGCAGATGGTGGTCGAGCGGATCAGCGGAGAGGCGCCGCCCGGCTACTTTGTCGGCCCGCAATGGTGCCTGGATAAACCCGGCGTCCGCGCCGCCGTGGCCGACGAGATGGAAAGCCGCGACACCTGGCAGGGCAAACGCTGGCAGCCTGATTAACCCCGAGGAACAACTGGCGCCTGATGCTGCTGGGATTGATTACCGACGTACACGAACAGGTCGAAGCGCTGAAAATCGCGCTGCGGGTGTTCGAGCGCGAAGGCGTCGACCGCACCATCTTCCTCGGCGACTTTGTCCACGGTGGAACCCGGCTGGATGAAACGGCGGACCTGCTATTGCAAGGCGAAGTGCAAGGCGTCTGGGGCAATCACGATTTCGGCCTTTGTGGCGATGTCTGCGCCGACTACCGCCAGCGCTTCAAGCCGCAGGTGTTTGAGTTTGCTGCACAACTGCAGCCGCGGATGCAACTGGAAGACTGCCACTTCACGCACGTTGAGCCTTGGCTGAACACGACGCGGGTGGAAGACCTCTGGTACTTCGACGGCATACCATCCACGCAGGAGCATACGGCGCGTACCTTTGAGGCCAGCACCTTCCCGCCAGATTTTGACACAGCGCCGGCGCGTGTGATGTTCTTTGGACACATGCACCGCTACTTCGCCGCGTCGACCGCACACATTTTGAACTGGAATGGCGAGGTGCGGCTGCATCTGCGCAAACCAGACCGCTACCTGATCTGCCTCGCCGCCCTCTGCGATGCGCATTGTGCGATGTACGATACGGAAACGGGGATGCTGATGCCGTTGGACCTCAGCCGCGTGCGTGTCTGATTTCCGTTGCACGACGGCAACCTGAAGAAACGCCGCGTCGCCCACCGTTCCCTTTCGCCTTGCCTGCCATAGAAGTTGAATTGCACCGATGCCAGACGAAGAATCTCAGGCGAATATCGCCCACCGGCTGACGCTTACCGCGGCCAGCGATCCTGACGGCGTGGGTGTGGTGCAGCCACTCGGCCGCGATGCAGATGGCAAACGCTTATACGCCCAGGTTTCGTTCGCAGAACTCGAACGCGACAGCGGCGTGATTGCAGCGGGGCTGCGTGATCTGGGCGTACAGCCGGGCATGCGTATCGTGCTGATGGTGCGGCCGGGAATCGATTTTATCTCGCTGGTTTTCGCACTGTTCAAAACCGGCGCCGTGGTCGTGCTGATCGACCCTGGTATGGGCCGGAAGAATCTTGTGAAGTGCCTGACGGATGTGAAGCCGGAAGGCTTTGTGGCCATTCCGCTGGCACATGCTGTCCGTTCAGTGCTGCGATACAAATTCCCGCAGGCGAAGCTGAATGTAACGGTGGGGAAACGCTGGTTCTGGGGCGGAGTAACTCTGGCAAACCTGCGCGAAAGCCAGACAGAGCCAATGCCTGCCGCAGCGATGGCGCCCACTGACGAAGCGGCAATTATCTTCACCACCGGCAGCACTGGACCGCCGAAAGGTGTGCTTTACCGGCACGGGAATTTTAACGCGCAGGTGGATCAGATCCGCGACTTCTACGACATCCAGCCGGGCGAAGTGGATATCCCCGGCTTCCCATTGTTCGGCCTGTTCAATGCAGCCATGGGCGTGACAACGGTCGTGCCCGATATGGACCCGACCCGCCCCGCCGCGGTGAACCCGCTGAACATTATCGAAGCCGCACAGGACTGGAACGCAACGCAGTCTTTCGGTTCGCCGGCATTGTGGCGTGTGGTTGGTGATTATTGCGAAGAGCATCAATTCAAACTGCCCACACTGCAACGCGTCCTGACTGCTGGGGCGCCGGCGCCGCCTGACGTGCTGCAGAAGATCCAGAACGCAATTCACGACGAAGGGCAGATGCACACGCCCTACGGCGCCACCGAGTCGCTGCCCGTGGCTTCGATATCGTCCCGGACAGTGCTGGGCGAGACGGCGGAGCGTACACGACAAGGCGAGGGCACCTGCGTCGGTTCAAGGTTTTCAGAAATACGCTGGAAGGTGATCCGGCCCGTCGATGGCCCTGTCGAAAACCTGACGGATGCGGAAGAACTGGCGGCCGGGCACATTGGCGAAATCATTGTCAACGGACCGCAGGTGACTACAGAATATGTAACCCGCACGGAAGCCAACGCGTTGCACAAGATTAAAGACGGTGACACGTTCTGGCACCGCATTGGCGATGTGGGCTACCTGGACGATCAGGACCGGTTCTGGTTCTGCGGCCGCAAGGCCCACATTGTCCACGCGGTCGATGGTCCGCTGTATCCCGTCCGCTGCGAAGCCATTATCAACAATCACCCGCGGGTGTACCGCTCGGCGCTGGTTGGCGTGGGCGCCCGCGGCATGCAGCGGCCGGTGCTGATTGTGGAGCCGCTTCCCGGAGAATTCCCGGCAGCCGGCGCCACGGAGCAGTTCAAAGCGGAACTGGCGGAAATCGCTGCCGGCAACCCTTTGACAAAAACCTTGAAGACATTCCTGTTTCACAAATCGCTGCCCGTAGATATCCGGCACAACGCCAAAATTTTCCGTGAGAAACTGGCCGTCTGGGCCGCGAAACAGAAGCTGACTTAAACAAAAACGCTACCCTTTTGTCGTTAAGGAAGGAAGCGATATGCCGGTTTTCGATTTTCGCTTCACGGTGGCGGCTCCGCTTGAGGCGGTGCAGGAATTCCACGCCGATACGCGTGCTCTGAAGCGGCTGACTCCGCCGCCCACCATCGTGCAACTGCACAGCATCGAACCGATGGCCGAAGGTTCCGTTTCCCTCTTCACCCTTTGGGTCGGCCCCTTGCCGCTGAAGTGGCGGGCGGTTCACCGGGATGTAACCGAACTTGGATTCACCGACGTGCAGGAATCCGGCCCGGCGAAAAAGTGGGAGCACACGCACACTTTCAAAGAGTTGACACCCGGTAGCACCGAAATTCACGAACACATTGAGTACGAGCACAAAAGCGGCTTCTGGGGCATTGTCACGCGACTGCTGTTCAACAAACCCAGCCTCTACATCACCTTCACCTACCGCAAACTGGCGACCCGCTGGTTCCTGCGGAAAGCAGGCAAAGCGCAGGCATAGCGTCGCCTTGCTAGCGGGCGCCAACAGTTTGTGCTTGTCATGGCGCAACACTTCGCTATAGTCGTCGCGGCTTCGTCAAAAGCGGTCAAGGATGACAGGCGATGATTCAGCGGGACGCTCTATCTAAATCAATACGCGCGATCAGTTTTACACTGATGTGTTTCGCGTCTACCAGCGCGCTGTTGGCGCAGGATGGACCTCCGTCCGGCGAATTCTTTGTCTCACCGCAAGCCAACTGGGAAACAACCGCGCCGGACCAGTACGAAGAACCGCCCTTCTATCAACCTGCCATCGAACTCGAAACGAACGCCTTAGACCGCCCCGGGCCGCCGCGCGATCTGGCTGCATTAATGCGTCCGCGGTTTAACCTGCGTGCTGCGGAAGTGGCGAAGGTGGATGGCATTGCGACGGCGGCTTACGGAGTCTCGGTCACTCAGCCTGTTTATCCCGTTTTTGGTCCGCCGCCGCCGATGATCAACGCGGGTTACGAATTCAGGCGTTTTGAAACGCCAGCAGCGTTGGATGTTCCTCAGAGCCTGCATCAGTTTTCCGTCGGCGCCTCGTGGATGCGGAAGCTGACGGATACGTGGATGCTGCGATTTACCTTGGGCGCCGCCTTCGCGACGGACCTTAATAACACAGGCAGCGACGCCTGGCAGATCCGCGGCGGCGGCTTTGCCATTTACCGCCCTTCGGACCAGTGGAGTTTCGCCGTGGGCGCGATGGCCACCGGTCGCGACGATCTGCCCGTACTGCCGGCCGCCGGATTAATCTGGCAGCCTTCGGAATACTTCGTTGTCAATCTAATGATGCCCCGCCCAAAGATTGCGCTCCGCGTACTCGATACGGGCTTGCGCCATCACTGGCTGTACGTGGGGGGCGGCATCTCCGGCGGCACATGGGCGTTTCAGCGCACCAGCGGCGCGGGCGACCGCATCAGCTATCGCGAGTGGCGGGCGGTGATCGGCTGGGAGTCGAAGAATCCGCAGCCACCGGGAACCTTCCGCCCCGGCGGTCTGCGCTGGAATGTCGAGGCGGGCTACGTCTTCGGCCGCAACTTCGAATTCGATAGCGACGCCGCCGATGTCTCTATCAGCAGCGCGTTTATCGTAGCTGCCGGGATCAGCTTTTAGCTGAGAACCGGGCACACATCAAACCACTGCCGGTTCTTCTGCTTCAACATCCACTCCCACGATTCCTGCGGTCCCCATTGACCCGTCGGGTACGTGTGCAGCGGCGGTGCATGGCCGGAATTCCAGGCCTCGAAGATCGGATCGATGATGCTCCAGGACAGCTCCACCTCGTCGCTGCGGGCGAACAGACTGGCGTCGCCGTTCATCGCGTCGAGCAGCAGCCGCTGATACGCATCGGGCATTTCTCCGTGGAACTCACGGGCGAATTGCATATCCAGCCCTGTTGTAATCAGCTTCATGCCCTGATCGGGCACTTTGGTCTGAAACTCAAGTTCGATGCCTTCGGCGGGTTGAATCTGGATCAGCAGCCGGTTGCCATGCATGTGCTTGCGGCCGTCTGAAAACATCAGATGCGGCGGTTCGCGGAATTGAATCACGATCTGCGTCGTGCGGCACGACATCGCTTTGCCACTGCGCAGATAGAAGGGCACGCCATTCCAGCGCCAGTTATCAATCGCCAGCTTCACCGCAGCGAATGTCGCCGTCTGACTACCGTCGGCAATACCCTCCACGTCAGCGTAACCTTCGTACTGGCCGCGGACTGTCCGCCAGGCGTATTCTTCCTGCGGCGGCTTGCGAACAGCGCGCAGGACTTTCACCTTTTCATCACGCACCAGGTCCGCTTCAAACCGCACCGGCGCCTCCATCGCGGTGATCATCAGCAGTTGCAGCAGATGATTCTGAAACATATCACGCAACACGCCGGAGCCATCGTAGTAGCTGCCGCGACCCTTCACTTCCACTTCTTCGGCCACGGTAATCTGCACGTGGTCAATGTAGTTGCGGTTCCAGAGCGGTTCGAAAATGCTGTTGGCGAAACGTAGCACCAGCATGTTCTGCACGGTCTCTTTGCCCAGGTAATGGTCGATGCGGTAGACCTGCTGCTCCTGGAAAACCTGGTGGATCGAGTCGTTCAGTTCGCGGGCGGATTTCAGATCGATGCCAAACGGCTTTTCGATCACGACCCGCCGCTGGCCGCAGCTTTCTTCCGCCAGCCCGGCGGCGCCCATGCCCGCAATGGCGCCGGCGTATAGCGATGGCATGGTGGACAGGTAGTACAACCGGGAACAGGCTTCTTGACCTTCGATCTCTACCAGCGCGTCTTTGAGACGTACGAAATCGGACGCTAGTTTGATGTTACCCGGCACGTAATAGATATTGGCGGCGAACTCGCGCCAGAGTTCTTCGTCAAAGGAAGCACCCGTGAACTTCCGCGTCGTTTCTTCCAGCTTATTGCGCCAAGCTTCGTGCGTGAACTCGGTCCGCGAAACACCTACAACGCGTGTCTGGGGCGGCAGCCGTTTCTTGCGGTGCAGCGAGTACAGGGCGGGAATCAGCTTGCGGCTGGTCAGGTCGCCCGACGCGCCAAAAATTACAATCGTATGAGCCATGAGGAAAATCTTTACGTGCCAGATCAACGGGCGGAAGCTTTCCCGCCCAGTGTACTACCGGCGGACGCCGCGATACAGGCACGCAAAGACGGGTTTACCGCGTCTCACGTTGTTGGCCACGTAGAATGGCGGCCGGAAGCATCTGCTGCTAAGAAGATTTCCCGGGCGCCACGGGCAGGAAGCGTTCCTGCGGCGTTGTCATGTGGCTGATGCGGAAGCCAAATTTGTCGCCAACTTTAACGGCTTCTCCTTCAGCAATCGCTTGCGAGCCTGCATGCAGGGTGAGCGATTCTTCGCAGGATTTGCTGAACTGAATAATCGTGCCTTCGCCAATCTCCAGGATGCGTTGCACCGGCATCTGTGTGGTTGCTAGCGAAACCGAAACCGGCACGCAGATTTTCAGCAGGCTCTTTGTGTAACCAGGTAACTGTCCTTTGCGCGCGACCGGCCGCTTAGCGCCTTGTGCCGGAGCAGGCTGCGGTGGTGTGGCTGTCTGCGGCGTGGTTTCTTGTGCGGGTTGTGTTGCTTCTTCGTCTGCTGTGGCGGGCGCCGGTGGAGGCGTTTGGGGTTTGGGTACGGCGCCGTGAATAACATAACCCCGTGCGGTTTCTTCCCCGTGTGTCAGGTCGAACGGCAGGAAGGCGACGCCGGCGGCTTGCATCGCGTCCATCGCCCGCATTTCTGCATCACCGGCTGTCAGCGACTTCACGTCAGAAAATTCCGCACCTTCATTCAACAGTGCGACGGCGTCGTCAGCCAGTTTCTGAAGAACTTCGCTCTGCGATTCATCCGGCGCCGCGACCCACTCCGGCGCAGCAGTGGCAGGCAGCAGCCAGGAGATCTGATTTCCGCCGGTCTTCCATTCAAGCAGCAGTGAACCCGAGGGAACATCGTCCAGGTCCGCCAGTGCGGCCTGCCATGCGATCTTCATTTCGCCATCGCGCAGAGGCGCCAGCAGCTTGCAGATAGCGTCCGTATGCTGCTCGCAAACGGCAAAGAAATCAGCCGCGGTCTGTCCAATTTCACTCATCGCGTTTTCCCCCAACCAGCGAACTTCATGCGTCTGCGGTTTCGTGCTCCCTCGCCCCTTTGGGGAGAGGGCTGGGGTGAGGGGGATAAATCCTCACTCACCGGCATCTGCAATACATGTCACGCAACGTTACCGGCAAAGAATAAGCCCAGAGAAGGCTTGCTTCCACTCACCCTAACCCTCTCCCCAGCGGGGCGAGGGGACAAGAAGGCAGCGCGGAACGTCATTCTTCTTATCGACGTCCTGACGCAGAACACTTTAGTGCGACTGCGCAAACTTTGCCGGTTCTTCCGCCCGCGGCTACAACGCGGCGCGGCGTTTTGGGGTGTGCTGCTCGATGCCGCAGGCGCCAGCGGTGGGGAGCATTTTGCCGGGGCTGAGGCGGCCGTCCGGATTCAGCGCGGTGCGGAAGCGGTGCATGGCGGCCAGGTCATCGGGCGTAAACATCTTGTCCATCAACGCCGTCTTTTCGACGCCGATGCCGTGTTCGCCGGTGACGCTGCCCCCACATGCCAGGCATTCTTCCAGGATTTCACCACTGGCTTTCAGCACACGCTGGGTCTGCTGTTCGTCGCGTTCGTCAAATAACAGAATGGGGTGAATGTTGCCGTCGCCCGCGTGGAACACATTCACAATCTGCAGGTCGTGGGCGGCGCCGATCTCCTGAATGCGTCGCAGAATATGTGGCAGTTTGGTGCGCGGCACAACGCCATCTTGCGTGCAGTAACTGGGGCTGAGCCGGCCGATGGCGCCGAACGCCTGCTTGCGACACTTCCACAGCTTACGGCGTTGTGCTTCGGAATCTGCGGCGCGCACCTCGCGGGCTTTCTGCCCGTTACATAGCTCAACAATGCGGTCGCGTTGCTGGTCCAGTCCGGCTTCCAGTCCATCGACTTCAATCAGCAGGATCGCGCCGGCATCGAGCGGAAAGCCAAATTCAAATGCTTCTTCCACCGCTTGCAGGATACCCTGATCCATCAGTTCCAATGCGGCCGGGACAATGCCTGCGGCGATGATATCGCTGATCGCCTGCGTGGCGTCTTCGCAAGATTCGAACACGGCCAGCATCGTCCGGCAGCCCTGCGGGTTGCGGGTCAGCTTAACCCACACACGACAGGCGATGGCCAGCGTGCCCTCACTGCCCACCATGCCGCCGGTCAGATCAAGTCCGGGGTAATCCGCCGCGGGTCCGCCCAGTTGCACGATGCTGCCATCGGCCAGCACGGCCTCGACGCCCAGAATGTGATTGACCGTCACACCATATTTGAGCGTGTGCGGTCCGCCGGAATTCGTCGCGAAATTACCGCCAATGGTGCAGGCGCCCTGCGATGAAGGATCGGGCGCATAATGCAGGCCGCTGCCACGGAGAGCTTCGGTCAACCGTACGTTCACGACACCGGGTTCCACCACGGCGTAACGGTCGCGGTGATTGATCTCCAGGATCTTATTCATCCGCGTCAGAACGAGCATCACGCCGCCATCGACCGGCAGGCATCCACCGGCCAGGCTGGTGCCGGCGCCGCGTGGCAGAAACGGCACGTCGGCCGCGTTGCAGGCTTTCACCACTTCGGCGATCTGCTCCGTGGTGCGTGGAAAAACGACGACGTCCGGGCTGTTCTTTTCGATCACAAAGCCGTCGCACTCGTACACCAGCAGGTCGGACGCTGCCGACAGCACACCATCGCTGCCGATGATAGAAACAAGTTGACGGACCAGCGTGTGCGGAACCATTGGATCACTTTTGCTCAGAGCCATGTAACGGCGAAGAGCACTATTAGAGTCCACCACCCGGCGCGAAGAAAGAGCCGCCGTGTGAGCGTTCGACATGGGGTGCGTTACTTATTGTCCTTCATCGTCTCGGCAGCTTCTTTGCGGATGCGTGTGAGTTCGCTGACGGACAGATGCGTGAAATAAACGCCCATCGCGCCGACGACAATTCCGGAGATCGCCCACCAAGAGAACCAGCCGCTGCTCAGGCAGATCAGCACAGGACTGCATACCAGAGACATACAGCCAACCAGCAGTTTGCCGAACGCTGCCGCCACGCTTTGCTTTTTCGCACTGGTGACGATGGCGGTCCGGGCCGTCTGGTTGGCAAGCTCGCGCATGGCGGCCATGTTGGAAGACATTTCCGGCGCCTGCGAGCGCGGGATGTATTCTTCCGGCTTCACCGTTTCCTGCGGCTCTACCGGTGGCGGCGGCGCGGTCTCTTTTTTCGACTTCTCTGGCTGGTAGTTGCGAACCGGCTCTGCTTTCACGGGTGCGGGCGTTTCTTCTTCGCCACGCATCCGCTGCAACAGTCGGCTCATATAGTCTTCGATCGATTCTTCTTCGCCATTGCCGTCGCTCTGAGGTTCTTCCCCGGCGCCTGGTCGCGTTGCCAGAGGCTCTGGTTCCGGCTCCGGTTCAGAATGATACGGCTCCTGCTGCTGATACGGCTCGTGCTGCGATTCATCTTCTTCCCAGTCTTCCGTTGACTGCCCGTATTTGGCCAGCACGTCGGCGGCTGTGACGGGCGAAGCTCCACTATCGGCAGAGTCAACGATCAGGTCGTCAACGCTCTCCGGTTGCGAAGGTTCAAATGCCTCCATATCCAGCGTGTTGCCATACGAAGAATCTTCATCGTCGTCGTCCTGCTGACCATCGTACGGATCTTCCATCGCCGGAGAATCTTCTTCGACATAGCCTTCCTGATCCGCTGTTACGGTTCCTGTTGCAGCATCGTCCAGATGGTGTGCATCAAATTCGTTGTCTGCATCATCGCGGTAATAAGCGTCTTCCTCCGCCTGTGGATGATCATCCGTGAAGGCGTCGGCGCCAGCCTCGTCCACCAGCAAACTATCGCGAAGCTCGTGCAGTGAGTTATTGTCCAGCACCATGGTTGAAGGGGCAGGCCCGGCGTTTTCATCCCAGGCTTCGTGCTCCATTTCACCCACAGCGTTGCCGGCAGGTTCCTGTGCGCCGACATCCTCAACACCGGCCTCGTGCTCCGCACGCATGGCTGCGATATCTTCGTCGCTCAGCGTTTGCCGGGTCTGTGGCCCGGCGGCGTCATACGGCAATGGCGCTGAATTGTGGCTGGCGAAGCCGTCGCCCTGCGCGTCGATTTCAGCTTGCTTGCAACTTAGATCATGCCGGTATTCTGCGAACCCGGTTTCGTACTCCTGACGTTTAACCTCCCACTGCTGACGCTGCAGCTCCAGTTCTCGCTGCTGGGCTTCCAGTTCCTCGCGTTCCTGGTCGAACGCGTTGGAGCGGTTGGCTTCCAGTTCGCTCTGCTGCGTGGATAGCTCCTGCTGACGCTGCTGCCACTCCTGTTCATGCTGCTGACGCTCCTGCTCAAAGGCGTCGCGTTGCTGCTCGAACTCGGCGCGTGCGGCCTCCAGCTGCGCGAGTAGTTCGCCGGCTTCGTCGTCGCCAGTCGATGCACCGGAAGATGTGGCGGGCTGACCGGTAGTCACAGCGGCTTCGCGGGCGGAAAGTTCATTTTCCCGCTCCATCCAGGCGGCTTCGTACCCGCGCTGTTCTTCCTCCCACTCGGCGCGTTCGGCCTGCAACTCTTCGCGTTGTTGATGAAGTGTTTCACGCAACTGCTCAATGTCTTCATCTCCGGCGGCTGCAAGCTGTTCCTGCAGTTGCGATAGCTCTTCGCTCCGCTGCTGCAGATCGGCTTCGAGCTGCGCACGCTGCGTTTCCCATGCGGCCCGTTCAGCAATCAGTGCTTCACGTTCCTGGGCGACCTGCTGCTCGACTTCGGCAGCCAGCTCCTGACGTGACTGTTCAAGCTGCTGCATGCGCGCAGTGAGTTCGTTCTCCCGCTCCATCCAGCCGGATTCAAATTCGCGCTGTTCGGCGTTCCATTCTTCGCGTTCCGCCTCGAAGGCTTTCCGCTCCGCCTCAAGCTCCTGCTGTGCGCCGGTGATTTCCTCGCTTGGCTGATGCTCCGCCTGCTGCTCGCGGGCGTCCAGCTGCTCGCGCTGCGAAGCGATTTCTGCTTCCAGCTGACTACGCTCCTGCTCCCAGTCTGCACGCAGCGACTCTAATGCGTCGCGCTGCTCTTGCAGCCCGGCATCGGCAGTTGCGAGTTTTTCCTGATAGTCAGCTTCGAGCTGCTGCTGACGGGCGGCGAATTCTTCCTGCTTCTCCTGCCAGGCGGTTTCCTGCTTCTGTTTTTCGTCTTCGAACGCCTGCCGGTCAGTTTCCAGTTGCTGCCGAAGTTCTTCCAGCTGCGACGCTGCCTCGCTGTCTTCACCTGCAGCGTCGCTCGCGTTCGAAGAGTCGGCGAGATCGCGTTCGCGGATGTCCAGCTCTTCGCTGCGGGCGGCCAGTTCGTTTTCGACAACGGTCTGCTGCTGTTCCCAGCGGGTGCGCAGCGCCTCGAAAGATTCGCGTTCACTCTGCAACTGCGCAAAGCCGCTATCCACATCGGGGGGCTCGGCGGCGGTTGCTTCCGCAGCTAATTCCGACTGACGCTTTTCGTACGCCTGTTCAAATTTCTCACGCTCGGCGTCCAGTCCCGCTTTAACGCGGTCCAGTTCTTCACGCTGCGCTTCGATGTCGGCGCGGGCGGCCTCGAGTTCGGCCTCGCGCTGCTGTTCGATCTGAAGTTCACGCTGATCAAGCTGTTCACTACGGGCGGCCAGATCACGCTCGATCTTCTGCCGTTCTTCTTCCCAGTCGTGCTTGAGATTGTCCAGCTGCTGCCGCTGCTCGGCCAGTTTCTGCTGATCTTCCGCGCGCTGCCGGCGGCGTTCGCCTTCGCGACGCTGTTGCTCTTCTTCAAGGGCTTTTTCTTTGTCCGCCCAACGGGCTTCGTACGTCCGCTGTTCTTCTTCCCACGAAGCTTGTTCAGCAGCTAGTTCTTCACGCTGCTTCTCCAGCGACTGCTGCAGCTCACTTGCGGCGGCGGCTTCACCAGATTCCAGCTTTTCAAGCCGCTCTGCCAGCTCCTGCTCGCGGCGGTCGAGTTCCTGCTGATGCTCCGTTTTCTGCGTTTCCCAGGCTTCGCGTTCTTCTTCCAGCTGACGGCGGGCGGCCACAAGCTGTTGCGTATCCTGCTGGCGTTTCTCCGTTTCGGTCTGCAGATCCTGCTCGCGCTGTTCCAGGTAAGATTCCTTGGCTTCCCATTCGGCTTGCAGCCGGGTGGCGCGGGCGGCGTATTCTTCCTGCTGCTGGGTCAACGCCGTGCGATCGGCTTCCAGCTCCGCCAGTGCAGCGGTCACCTGCTCGCTCTCCGTGGCAGAGAAAGCGGCTTGCTGTTCTTCCAGTTCAGCGCGGCGTGCGGCCAGATCTTCCATCGCTGCATCGCGATCGGCGGCCCATTCATCGCGCTGCTGCTGAAGCGTGGCGCGTTGTTCTTCCAGCTGGCGCCTGCTGTCTTCCAGCTCCTGTTGCGCGGCGGTCAGCGAGGCACGATGCTGCTCGATTTCGCCCTGACGGTCTTCCAGCTCATCAGCCTGCTGGCGCCAGGCGGCTTCGGTGGTCTGTTCTTTTTCAGTCCATTCGTCACGGCGCTGCTGAAGCTTCTGCTTCTGCTGATCCACTTCAAGATCCGCCTGCTCGAACCGTTTCTGGAACGCCTCCTGTTGTTCTTCAAGCGTTGCCTGCCGCGTGTTGAGTTCCTCCTGCCGCTGCGTCCAGAGCTGTTCCTGCTCCTGCTGCGAAGCGTGCAGGGCTTCTTCACGGCGGTCGAGTTCGGCCTGCAACTCCGCGATTGCGGCGGATTCAACACCCGGCTGCAATGCGGTGCGCGACTCAAGCTGCGCCTGCCGGGCGTCGAGCGCGGCGGTGCGTTGTTCGAAGGCTTCTTCCAGAGACTTCTGCTCGGCCTTCCACTCCTGCCGCTGCTGCTCCAACGCGGCGCGCGCTTCTTCCAGCCGCCTTGTGTCAGCGGCTGCCTGACGGTCGCGGGCTGTTTCAAAACCGGCGTGGCGCTGTTCGAGATCTTCTTCGCGCTGTTCCCACAGCAACTGTTGCCGGCGCTGTTCTTCGCGGTGCTGGTGCTCGCGGTCGTCGAGTTCACGCTCGCGACGGGCGAATGCCGTCCGGCTTTCTTCGTGCTTGCGGCGGAGCAGCGTGCGGCTGGCTTCCGACTCACGCAACTGGCCGTCCAGTTCATCGACTCGACGGCGCAGATGAGCCGCTTCGTTGCGCCAGTATACTGCATCGCGCGTGGCGGTTTCCAGCTGAACTTGCAGGGCGGTGAATTCGCCGATGCGGCTTTGGGCTTTTTCCAGCCGGCGGTGCAGTTCTTCGCGTTCGTTCTGCCAGGCACGGCGCTGACGGTCGATGTCCGCACGTTCGGCTTCGGTGGCTGCCAGTTGCGCGGCACGCTGGAGTTTGACTTCCTGCGTACGCAGTTCGAGTTCTTCATCCAGCCGGCGGCGTTCACTCAGCCACATCTGCTGCTGATGTTCAAACTCACTGCGGGTCTGTTCTAACCGTGTGCTCAGTCCGGCAGCGGCTGTCTGTAAGTTCTGTGCCTGCGAAACCAGGTCGCGGCGCGACTTCTCCAGGCGGCGCCGGTCGGTGTTGGCGGCGGCCAGTTCACTTTCGAGCGCGGCGATGCGACGGGCGACGGCCCCTGAATCGCGACCCTGAGTGCGCGTGGATTCCTCTAGCTCTTTCACCCGGCGGCGGGCCGTCCGCAACTGATCCACCAGACTCCGCACCAGGCGGCGCCCACGGGTCTTTGACCTTCGCAGCACACTTGCGGCGTCGTTGGCAGCTTCACTGGCCAGTTCTGCGGCGGCATACTGTTCAACATCGCAGGTGGCATCCTGATTGGCGGCTTCCAGCTCCCGCGGTTCAAAGGTGGTCGCGGCGGGCCGGGCGATGACTTCCATGTTGACCGGGCCAACGCTCAGCCAGTCTCCGGCGGATAATTCTGCATCGGTCACTTCCTGGCCATTGAGCATCACGCCCGCAGCCCAGCTACGCACCACGCTGCCCCGCGCGCCGCGGAGCACCAGGCAGTGAACAGGAGCAACGCCCTGCACCTGCAGCTGGATATCGCACTGGTCACCGGAACCGATGGTGCATTTTTCACGCTCGACGGGCAGCAGCGTCTCGCCAGATTCAAGCTGGCAACGCAACGCCAGTTCGCCCGAGGGGGAGCCAAGCTGGCTGGTGGTTCCGTTTGTAAGGGTTGAGCCGACCATAAGTGGTCCTAGTTTGAAGGCTTCTTGTGGACAGAAAGGCAGGTCGTTCCACTCTGGTTAGGGTAAATGGGGTGTTTGCGGAACGTGCCTCATTGTTGATGTAGCTTACGGTCAACGTAGCGTCAAAATTCGCCACGTATCGCCATCCAGAATGCGCCAAGCCTTTGTTGGTCGTGCCGGATACTCCTTGTAACAACTGGCAGCTGATAGCATTGGCGGCAACTTCCATTGCATCCGGCGCGGCTTTCTGGCCGATAACCCGGAGGCGGTCAGGTGCGTTTTCCACCGCCAGATTCGCCCCGGAAAAGTGTCCGGTGCCGGGCGCATTGCCCTGCGTGCAGAGCAGCGTCAGGAATATGAAGATTGTTTAAGAAGTTGCCTGGCAACAACTTAAGCGTTGAACCTCTGGCGGAAGGCGCCCCATAAAGCGCCGCGCCGGAATTCACTGGCCCTATCCGGGGTGCGTACTATAGTTCCGTTGGGTCACCGCAACGGGCCACGATGACCCATAAAGTTACGGGTAACCCCGTATACCAGGAATACAGAGAGGCATTCACATCCATCCAAAGCCAGTCCCAATTGCCGCGGGCAACATGAGAAATTGACCCATATATATGTGTGCAACGTATCAGCACCGTGGCTGGTTGGAACCAAACTGGCAGAGAGAGGCGCACCCATGGCACGCAAAGACGCAATCCTGAAGTTACACCAGGTGCTCATCAAGCGACGCGACGCCCTTCGCAGGGCGCTGTCGGGCGACCTGAGCCTATTGAACGAACTCCGCGAACAGACTTCCGGCGATGTGATCGATTTTGCACTCGATTCAGCGCAGGACGAAATGAACTCGCAACTAGCCGAGGTGGAAAGCCGCGAATTGGCGCGGATTGATCTGGCGTTAGAACGGATGCGTGCAGGACAATACGGCGTATGCGACGGCTGCGACAGCAACATTCCACTTGCAAGACTGCAGGCGTTGCCTTATGCAACCTTGTGCATCAACTGCCAGCGCGAAGCAGAGAAGCACGGCTCTGTCGAGGACTGGAGCCAGGTCGCCGACGAAGTCTAATCGCTTCGACAAACGAGTAAATCACAAATGCGAACCGCCGCCGGATTTATAAGGTCCGGCGGACTGGTTCGTCAGGTAAAGAACCAACCCAAGGAGGGTGTTGGCTGTGGCAACGAAATTGAATTCACTTGCATTGCACTTCGCAAAGGCCGTCTGTATCGGCTCTGCCACACTCTCTTTGCTCGGGGCGCCCAGCGATCGCGCTCAGGCGCAGCCCCCTGAAACGCCGCTCAGCGCTCCTACGCTGCGCCCGCCCGCAGCCACGCCACCGCTGACCGCCACCACCGGCGACAGCGTGCCGGCGCCATCGACGGCGGAAGCCCGTGACAAGCTGTATCGCGAAATTCTGGCCGAAGTCATCGCGCTGGAGAAACAGGGCAATCTACTCAAGAAGGTCGTCCGTCTGGTGAAGCCGACGGTCGTGCACATCGAAGCCACCCGCGAAGACGATCTACCCCGCCGTAAGCCCGTGGAGGAATCCGGTTCGGGTGTGATCCTGCGGTATGGCGAAAAACATTATGTCATCACCAACCGCCATGTGATTGATGAGTCGCCTTTAACTGGCATCAAGGTCAAGTTATGGGATGGCCGCGTGATCTATCCCTCCAAACGCTGGACCGATCCGGAGACGGACATTGCGGTGCTGGCGGTGACGGCGCCGAAGCTTATCCCGGTCAGAATCGGCGACAGCGATAAGCTGGAAATCGGCGACTTCGTGCTGGCGGTCGGCAGCCCGTTCGGCCTGAGCCATTCGGTCACGTACGGCATTATCAGCGCTAAGGGGCGGCGGGATCTGGATCTTGGCGGCGGCGAAGTGCGGTACCAGGATTTCATTCAGACCGATGCGGCCATTAATCCCGGCAACAGCGGCGGCCCGTTGATGAACCTGCGGGGCGAAGTCGTGGGCATCAACACGGCCATCGCCAGCAATTCCGGCGGTAACGAGGGCATCGGCTTTTCGATCCCGATCAACATGGTGCGGGTGATCGCCCAGCAGTTGATTGAAAAAGGCCGCGTCGAACGCGCCTTCATGGGTGTGCGGCTGGATTCTCGCTTCAACGCCGCTCAGGCCGCCAAGCTGGGCCTGCCAAGCTACCGTGGCGCCCGCATCACTAATGTCACTCCCGGTTCGCCCGCAGGACAGGCGTCACTGGAAGTGGGCGACGTCATTCTTCAATTCAACGGCATCGTAATCGAAGACGACAACCATCTGGTCAACCGCGTCAGCCTCACGCCCGTCGGCCAGCAAGTGCCCGTCATCTTCTACCGCGACGGCAAACGCCTGATGACACGCGTGACCGTCGGCGACCGCAGCAAGCTGTTCAAGCAGTAACGCCGGTCTGCAAAATAGTGGCAGCAGAATAGTGGGCGGCAAAACAGAAAACGCTCACGCGCGTTGCTTTGGTATTGGTTAAGCTTTGGGATGATCAGCATCATCTCCGAAGCCTACGGTGCAACCGTTCTCACGCCTCTACCACAAGAGTGTTCCGGGCACGCCCTGAATAATCTTTAACGCCATGTCCAAGCCAATTGAATCCCGCCGCAAGAAGCTGCTGGCGATGCGGAAGAAATACTCCAAAGCCGGCTGGAACAAGGCATACGACCTCATCGCGGAAATCGCGGAGCTTGGCGCCAGGAAGAAACAGCGTGCTGAGGCTATCGAAGCCTTAAAGGCCGTGGTGAATCATGGCCCCTACGCCGATCTAGCGCTCAGTGGGCTCTCTGATCTTATCGGACGTGACGACATCGATTACATGCGGTCTCACTTCGTGGATGAGAACCGCTCGCATGGTTATTACTGCATGAGAGCACTGATCCGCGTGTTTGGCCGCGAAGCGTACGCCGAAGCCGTGGAGATGATTCTCGATCCCAAATGGGGCGGCGATACGCGGCTCTCGGTTTTGACGGACCTGTCTGAACATTCAAAATATCCCTTCGAGGACATGGTCGCTGAATACGACTACCCGGATGACGTTACTGACGAGCATCTTCCGCTGGAACAGCTCCAGGCATGGCGCGACGCCGGCTTTCCCAGATATGTAGAGCCAAAGATTGAGATCCCGGCCAAGGAACTGAAGAAAGCACGCATCACGCTGCCCGAAGACTACCTCCAGTTCCTGCTCAAACACCACGGACGGGACCGCCTGGAATTCGACGACTGTACCTGGGAAATGCTCACGGCCGCACAGTTATTCCAGCCGACGAATATCAACGGCAAAGAGTATCCAGCGATCCACATGCTCCAGGGCTTCGTCGCCGGCATGCCCCGCGATTTCTTTCCTGAGGGCGCAACGACGGATGCAAAGAGTAAGCCCTATCCACTGAAACGCCTCGCCACAGGAATTGCCATCGGGCAGAGTGAAGACGGAGACGTGCTCTATCTAGATCCCGCCGGCGGAGACTCTGTCTGGATCTACCACCACGATGGCGGAGACGTCAAACAAGTAGGCAAGTCCTTCCGCGTATGGAAACGCAAAGCGCGGAAGGCCTGGGATTGAGCCATGATCCAGGCGTTACATCGGGTCCCCTCGCCCCTTTGGGGAGAGGGTTAGGGTGAGGGGGTACAGAATCCGTCCCTAACAGCGCTGCGCGGAGCGTGAACCGGTCGGACTAAAGTTTCTTGTGGCTTGCGAAGAGCGATAACGTCATAGCCGAACGCAACAAGGGAGGCCTTTTATAGCCTCCCTTGCTCTTGTTTTTAGCTTACGCGTTCTGGCTTATGGGAACTTGTAGGCTTTGTTGTTCTTGTCAAAGTCGGCGTCGGTTAGACCGACGTTGAGCTTGATGTTCATGTAGGTGTATTCCTCGAGCAGCACGGGTTTGCCGCCGGGGGTTTTGGGCCACTCGTAGGCGGCGTAGCGGATTGGCACCTGCAGCTGATCGTCGATGAAGATCTGGGCGATGTAGAAATCAAAGTGATCGCGTTTGACGGGGTGCATCACCTGCAACAGGGTGCAGGTGCGATCGTTGATTTTGGCGCCTTTGTAGAACTTCACTTCGCATTCAGGATACTTGCGGTCACGTTCGCCCTTTTTGATGAGCTTGTAGACCAGGTTCTGAATGCCGGCGTCGGTGATCGGGTAGCGGTTGCCGAGCATCGCCAGGTAGCTATCGGGAGCCAGGTTGACGCTGATGATGTTGCGGAAGCCGGGCACTTCGTGGGCGACCAGTTTGCCGTTGTTGCGGCCTTCCACCCAGATCACCTCGCGGCCCGCTTTGGCGTCGGGCTTGAGGAATTTCATGTAGACGCTCAGCGGCTGCGTTACGCGGCCTGCGGCGACTTTGCGGTTGCGGATCTTGACGGCCAGGAACTCCTGGCCGGTCAGCGTCCCGTTAACACGTTCGCGCTTGACCAGCGTGGCCGTGTAATCGTGAATGTTCTTGTCGATGTTCTCCAGGCCGTCGTAGGCGATACGCAATGCCGGGTCCAGCGGATGGGCGTTGCGGACGGGTTGCCTGGCAGGGTTCGCACCGGCGGTGTTGCTGGTATTATTAACCCGGTAGACAGGTTGGCGTAGACCACCGCGTGGCTCGGCCGCGTTTAGTATCGTCGCCTGCAACAGGACTGCCGAAAGGACGGCGGCCAGACCTGTGAAGTGGGATATAACTTGTCTAGTCATACGACAAATGGCTCCTGCCTGGTTCGTTTTGAAGCAGCGCATCTGCTGGCCGTTTTTTGGCTGCAAGACTTACCCCCGCCAGAAATATCCGAAAATGCAACTTTGTCGCCTCGTGCAACCAAGTCGCCTTTCGCTTGTGGGAGTCATACAGCCGCCACAGTAGCGCGTATGCATCTGTTATCGCCTGCCACAGACGACACAAATAACAATTCGCACATGTGAATTACAGTTAACGCAGATACCCCGGTTTACCAGCTTCGTCTTACTTACACACGCAACAGCCATGGTCGCGCCCGCTTGTGGCGAACTGTACACGGCACGCCCATTTCAGGGGATAGCAATTCATGTCAGAAATTGAATACCACGTCGTGGTTTCGCAGCCCTTTGCGGAAAACACATATATAGTGCATCCAAAAGGCAGCAGTGCCTGCGTGATTGTGGACCCGGGCTTCGAGCCAGAGCCTATCTTCCAGCTGATCGCCGAAAAGAAACTCACGCCCAAGGCAATCCTCAACACGCACGGCCATTCCGACCACATTGCCGGCAACGAAGCGATGAAACGCTGCTGGCCGGATATTCCGCTGGTCATCGGCGCGGGCGATGCGGAAAAGCTGACCAACCCGCAATTGAACCTTTCCGCGCAGTACGGCTTTGAGATCATCAGCCCGGAGGCGGACGAACTACTTGAGCACGGGCAGCAGTACGAAATTGCCGGCATGACCTTCGAAATCCGCGATACGCCGGGCCATTGCAGCGGGCACATCGTGTTTGTGGCCCACGCAGCCAGTCCCGTGCTGGTGCTGGGCGGCGATGTGCTGTTTCAGCGCAGTATCGGCCGCACCGATTTCCCCGATGGCAGCTTTGAGCAGCTAGAGAAATCGATCCAGACACAGCTCTACACGCTGCCCGACGACACCGTTGTGCTGCCCGGTCATGGCGACCCGACAACGACGGGCGAAGAAAAGAAGCACAATCCCTTTGTGGGAGAAAACGCCCGGCCAGGGCTTTGATCTGGCTCTCATTCCTTAAGCCATTGGTATCTATACAAATCGAAAAGCTGCATAAGGTGAATTAGCCATAAAGCTGTATTTGTAGGACGGAACACCAACCCGAAGCGCGAGCGAGGGACGTCCCGCGCTGACCGGAAATGGCCCGTCAGGACAACTATCGACGTGACGCTAATTCGCCAAAAACCCTTGTTTTAACCACTCAATCAAACGCCCTCGCTCGCGCTTCGGGTTAATGTACGCAAACAAAACTTGTTTAGGTACCAATGGGTTAAGCACTAGGTAATTCCTGTTCCCGGCGGAAGGGCGGATATGGACGGCTACGAAATTCTCATCATTCCTGGCATCGTGCTGCTGTTGATCGTGAATGTTCCGGTCTATTTTGCCGTCGGTTGGCTAGTGTTTGATACCAGTGATTACGCGACGCAGACCATCTGGGAAACGACCGTTTCGATGCTGAAGATCATTTTCATTCCGCCGATGGTGCGGATGATGTTCGGGATGGACGATCACGACGGCGTGGGCATGTTTCACGTGTTCGCGTTCTTTGCCACCTGCGTGCTGATTACCGCGGGTGAGATTTTCCTGATTGCGTATCTATTTGGCTGGCTGCCGGCTGAGGCTGCGGCGTAGGATTTCAACCTGTCGCTGTAACATCCGCAGTGGTATGCCGCTTCAGGTGGTAGAAACAACACTTGCGCAACTCGATAGATCACTGAACAACGATGTCCACCGATAGATTGCCCCCCGGTCCGCGTGATGGCTTTTTTGGCATGCGCGAAATGGCCAGGATGAAGGCCGATGTGACCGGCTATTACGCTGCGTTGCATAAAGAGTATGGCGACACGGTTTCGATGCAGACCGGCCCTTACCGGCTGTTCTTCTTTTTTCATCCCGCAGCCGTTCACGAAGTGCTGGTCAAACAGGCCAAATCCATCGTCCGCCTGCCGCGGATCATGCAGACGTTTGCCCAATGGAATGGCCGCAGCATTCTGATTGCCGAAGGGAAACAATGGGCGCAGCAACGGCGCCTGGTGCAGCAGGCGTTTCAGCCACGCCGCATCAACGCTTATGCCAAGGCGATCGTCAACGCCACGCAGACGCTGCTGGAAACGTGGGAAGCAGATTCCCAGGCAGGTGATCTTCTGGAATTAGACGTACGCAGCGCGATGCGGTCGCTGACGCTGTCTGTCATCTGCCGGACGATGTTCGATAGCGATGTGAGCGCCGATTCGCAGGAGATCTCCGCCGCAGTCGAGTCACTCTCGCAGATCGCCTTCAACGAAATGCAGGCCCCCGTCCGGCTGCCCTCCTGGATTCCTACTCCGGCGAATCTACGGAAACGACGGGCGATTGCGGTGCTGGACCGGGTTGTCTGGAAGTTCATCCGGGACCGCCGGCAGGAAGGCAAAGACCACGGCGACCTGCTTTCGATGCTGCTGGCTGCTGTCGACGATCAGCCGGGCAACGCAACTCTGAGCGACCAGCAGGTCCGTGACGAAGCGATGACGCTGATGCTGGCCGGGCACGACACCACCGCCGCCGCGCTGGAATGGCTCCTGTACGTGCTTGGCCGCTATCCAGAGGTGACACAAAAGTGTCACCAGGAAGTCGAGGCGACAACCCCGGAACAGCTACTGACGGCGGAACTTCCTTACCTGACAGCAACCATTCAAGAGACGCTGCGGCTGTATCCGCCCGCTTTTGCAGTCTTCGCGCGGCAATCAACAGTTGAACTAGAGATCAGCGGATACACGGTCCCCAAGGGCAGCATGTTGGCGCTATCTTCGTTCGTCACTCAGCGCGACGAAAGATGGTTCCCCAACCCGCTGGCGTTTCAGCCGGAACGCTTCCTCAACCAGACGGCCGCAAAACGACCGCCCGGCGCCTACTTCCCCTTCGGCGCCGGACCCCGCGTGTGCATCGGTCAGTCATTCGCCACGCAGGAAATCAAACTGGCAGCCGCAGTACTGCTGCGGAACTTCGAGTTTGAACTGGCGCCGGAATCTAAAGACCCGCAACTGGAAGTCACCATGGCCCTGCGCCCGCAGACGCCCATCAAACTCCTGCTGCGGAAGCGATGACCGTGTGAATGGTCGCTCAGCGGCCACGTTGGTGATCTTCTAACCGCGCTTCATGGACGCAGATCGCGGCGTTCAGTGGGAAATGCATCTTGGCCAAAGGGGCACATGGTTTGCTATGCTTGTGCGGCATCTTTTCGCGGCAACGCTACGTGTGTTGATGAGCGGCCGACTGGCGAAGCACCCTTAGGAACCACCATGACAGATACTCCCAAGCCAACCACTACTGACGCCGGCATTCCTGTGGCCAGCGATGAGCATTCTCTGACCGTCGGTCCAGACGGTCCGATTCTCTTGCAGGACCACTATCTGATTGAGCAGATGGCGAATTTCAACCGCGAACGCATCGCGGAACGTCAGCCCCATGCGAAGGGGTCAGGCGCTTTCGGAAGTTTTGAAGTCACCCAGGATGTGAGTGATTTCACCAAGGCGGCGGTATTTCAGCCGGGTGTGAAGACGGAAACGCTGATGCGGTTCTCAACCGTTGCGGGTGAACGTGGCAGTCCAGATACGTGGCGCGATCCGCGGGGGTTCTCGATCAAGTTCTATACGAGCGAGGGCAACTACGACATGGTCGGCAACAATACGCCGGTCTTCTTTATCCGCGATCCGTTGAAATTTCAGCATTTCATCCGTTCTCAGAAACGCCGCGCCGACAATGGGCTGCGTGACCATGACATGCAGTGGGATTTCTGGACGTTGTCGCCAGAGTCCGCCCATCAGGTAACCTGGTTGATGGGCGATCGTGGCATTCCCAAGTCGTGGCGGCACATGAACGGCTACTCAAGCCACACCTATATGTGGGTGAATGCGGCGAACGAGCGTTTCTGGGTTAAGTACCACTTCAAAACCGATCAGGGGATCGAATGTCTGACCCAGGACGAAGCGGTGAAGATCGCGGGGGAAGATTCGGACTATCACCGGCGGGATCTGTTTAACGCGATCAAAAACGGCGACCATCCAAGCTGGACTTTGAAGGTGCAGATCATGCCGTTTGAAGACGCCAAGACGTACCGCCTGAATCCGTTTGATCTGACGAAGGTCTGGCCGCACGCTGATTATCCGTTGCAGGAGGTCGGCAAACTGAAGCTTGACCGCAACCCGGTCGACTTTCACGCCGAGATTGAACAGGCCGCGTTTGAGCCGAATAACCTGGTGCCCGGCATTGGTCCCAGCCCGGACAAAATGCTGCTCGCCCGCCTGTTTGCCTATGCCGACGCTCATCGCGCACGAATGGGGGTCAACTACAAACAGATCCCCGTCAACCGGCCGCAGTGCCCGGTTCACAGCTATACCAAAGATGGCGCCATGCAGATGGATAAGGTGACGGACCCCGTCTACGCACCCAACTCCAAGGGCGGCCCGCAGGCTGATGGCGAGCGGTTCCCGCAGGTGGACGTCTGGCAGGCGGATGGCGAGTTCGTCCGCGCCGCTTATACAAAACGCAAGGATGACGACGACTGGAGCCAGGCCAACGATCTAATCCGCAAAGTCATGGATCAGCCGCAGCGCGACCGGCTTGTATCCAATGTGGCCGGACATCTAAAGCAAGACGTCTCGCAGCCCATTCTACAGCGGGCCTTCGAATACTGGCGGAACATCGACGAAGAGATTGGAAAACGTATCGAAGAAGCGGTTAAACAGGACTGACGGCAACGCGTCCATTCAACCGGAAGATATCGGAAACAGGGAGCGGGTGGATTCACCTGCTCCCTTGTTATTTACCGCCTGTGTTTTGCGGAGTACGTCAAAACTTGTTTCACGGGATACGAGCGAATAAAGTCATCGGAGAGCTTCGGTCGTAACCACCAACCTCGATAAGTATTCCGATGACGAAAGTCCTTCTGACAACAATATTGTCCGGCATGCTGCTGATTGCATTTCTCGCAAGCGCAGCAGCGGTGGAAATGCCTGCCGGACAATCCTTTCAAACGCGTGTCGCTGGCAGTGCGGAACCAGAGGTTGCGGGGTGCGATTTCGACCTTTGGGTCCCGGAGAATCTATCGGTTGTGCGGTGCATCTTTGTGATCAATATGCGCGCCGCGGGGAAGCATCTTTACTACAAAGATCCTCAATGGCGTGCACTGGCTGTGAGAAATGGCGCCGCCATAATGTACTGCCGTTTTGAAGCGTACGGTGTGCGAGACAACGGCTATGGGTTGTCGATGCTGACCGCGTGTAACCAGTTCGCGGTGCAGCTCAACCGGCCTGAGTTAAAACACGCCCCGTTTGTTCTGTGGGGGCATTCCATGGGCGGGCGTGTGGTGCAGGATTTTGTGCGGTTTAAGCCTTCCCGCGTACTTGCCTTTCACATAGCGTTGCGGGGCAACCCCAGCCCGGCAGAGTTCATGCAGGAAGAAGCCAGCGCGACAAAAGTTCCTGGGCTGTATCTGATGGGAGAGAACGACACGACACCCGCAGACATCCGGCGCCATTTTCTCCGCGCCCGCAAACAAGGGGCGCCGCGTGCCTGGGTGCGGTTGCCCGGTCAGGGGCATTGGCCGCGGGGCATGAGTTTTCGAGAAGACAAAACCACGTCCGGCGACTGGAAAGCGTGGGCCGCCCACGATGTGGTTCTGCCCTGGACCAGCGCCATCATCGCGCAGCGTCTGCCAGAACGGGCAGACCCCCGCCACGGACCGATGCAGTTGCGAGAGATCAAAATCAGCGATGGCTGGCTGGGCGACGATGGTAGCGGCAAAGTAGCGCCCGCTGATGAATTCCAGGGCAGTCGAGCGGAGTCGTCGTGGCTGCCAGATGAGGAATCAGCGCGGGCATGGGCTGACCAGACGGCATCCCGGCAACCGGGCAACGATGGAGTCGAGCGTGATAAACAGGTCATCAAGGCGCCGCCAGAGGCAAACGTCAAACGCAAGCCTGCAAAATCTAAAGCCGCCCCCGGTCGTGGCCGCCTGACCGCTGCGCCGCTTTTCACGGACCACATGGTTCTGCAACAAGGCATCGCCGTTCCGGTCTGGGGCAACGCCCGTCCGGGCCAGAAAGTTACGGTGCGTTTTGCAGGTCAGCAGCACACAGCCCCAACCGGTAAACGAGGGCAATGGCAGGTGAAGCTGCTGCCGCTCAAGGCGACCGCGGAAGGTCGCACGTTGACGATCGAAAGCGACGGCGAAGTGCGGAACTACAAGGATGTTGTTGTCGGCGAGGTGTGGGTTTGTTCCGGGCAATCCAACATGCAGTATGCAATGAAACAGACCAACGACGGGAAAGCAGCCATCGCAGCGGCGGATCATCCGCTGATCCGGTTTTTCGGAAGAACGCCCGGCGTCAGGGCTCCTGACCACTGGCAGGCATGCAAACCAGAGAACGTCGCCCATCTTTCCGCCGTGGCGTATTTCTTCGCCCGCCGCCTGCACCAGGATCAGAAAACACCTATCGGTCTGATCGTCCGCGCAGTTGGCGGAACCACCATCCAGCGCTGGGCTTCGCCTCGTCATTACCGCACAAACGCGATCATCCAGAAACTAGCGGAGCAAGCCGCTGAACGAAGTGATGAGTTTGCACAACTCGAAGTGGAGAAGAAGAAATACGATAAGCGGAACAAGCCTCCTGCCGGCAAAGCACGCTGGCTCGCAGAGATGTCGAACCTGGCGTACTATCGCAACGTCGGCGGCCTCTACGAACGCATGATCAGGCCGCTGCAACCGTTCGCCATCCGCGGAGTGATCTGGTACCAGGGTGAATTCAACAACCGCAACCGGCAGGCGTTTGAATACCGCGAGTGGCAGGAGAACCTGGTGCAAGGCTGGCGGAAGGAATGGGCACAGGGCGATTTCCCTTTTCTATTCGTGCAAATGCAGGGCCTCGGCAACGCCACGACGGCGCTGCTTCGCGAGTCGCAAGCGACCACGCTCAAACGCTGCAACAATACCGCAATGGCCGTTATCTGCGATCAATCAACAGGTCTGCATCCGCTCGAAAAACAAGTCGCGGGCGACCGGCTGGCCATCGCCGCTTCAAGCCTCGTCTACGGCGCCGACCATCCTGCCATGGGCCCTTCTTTCAAGTCACTCGAAATCGTTGACGGGAAGGCTGTTGTCACGTTTGATAGAGCAGACGATGGGCTGGTCTGCAAAGGCGAACCGCTACGCGGTTTCTTCATTGCCGGAGCAGACAAGAAATTCCACTTAGCCAAAGCGGAAATCACCGGGAAAAATCAGGTGACGGTCCGCAGCGAAAAAGTCCCTCAACCTGTCGCCGTCCGCTATGCCTGGTTGAACACACCGCGCGGACATATGAATCTGTTCAACCACGCCGGGCTGCCCGCCGCTCCCTTCCGCACCGATAACTGGCCGGATACCCAGTCGCTGCACGACCTGTTACCCGCGCAGACGCCCAGAAGAAAGAAATAGAGAGAAGCGGGGATTTCAGGCATCGAGTATGATCGGGTCAGCGTTTGAGGCTGAATATTGCCAAAATATCTACGGCGGTTGTTGGTCGTTGCAGGAATGAATGGTAGCGAGAATTATGCAAAGCATTGTTGATAACATCCCGGACCCGACGCCGCAGCAACTGGCGGAACTACCGCGGCAGATGACCTTCACGCCTTCTGAAAACGCCGCCCCAGCACGACTGACGGCGGAGCAGGTGCAGCAGTACAATGCCAATGGCTACCTCCTGCCGTTTGACGCCCTGGATGAATCCGAAACGCGGCAGACGCGTGCGTTCTTCGACGGTGTGCTGGCCGCGTTTATGGAACTGGGCCGCGGCAGCTATTCCATCAACACGGCGCATCTGCGGTTCGCCAGGATTTACGAACTGGTGCAGCATCCACGGATTCTGGATGCGGTGGCGGACCTGCTGGGGCCGGATGTGGTGTGCTGGGGATCGCACTTCTTCTGCAAGATGCCGCACGATGGCAAGACCGTGCCCTGGCATCAGGACAGTACTTACTGGCCGCTGAGCCCGACGCGGACCGTCACGGTCTGGCTGGCGATTGATGACGCCGATCCGGGCAACGCCAACATGCGGTTCATCCCGCGTTCGCACCTGCACGGCTTGATTGATTATGACGAAACCCAGGACGACCAGAGTGTGCTGAACCTGGCTGTGCAGAACGCGGAGTCTTACGGCGATGCTCCCGTCGACGTTGCGTTAAGAGCCGGGCAGTTTTCGATGCACTCCGACCTGTTGCTGCACGGTTCTGAAGCGAACAACTCAGACCGCCGCCGCTGCGGCCTGACCATCCGCTATGCCGCAGCGGATGTGACGACCTGGTACGACTGGCACAAGAAAGGCCTGCTGGTCAAAGGCCAAGACCGCAACGGCCACTGGGCCAACCCACCGGCGCCACCACACTAAGCGTTCCGCATCGGCGGTCGTTAAGTAGCCGCAGCCGTAGGTCAGGCGCCTGCCTGACATCGCTTGAGGTGGTTCCCGATGCATTGTCAGGCAGGCGCCTGACCTACGGATTCTTTGGTAAGAAACAAAAACAGCCCGGCGCCAGTGTGTAGCTGGGCCGGGCTGTTGAGCTCTGTATTCAGATGCTAAGCGTGTTGTTAGGCGCTCTTTTTGAACAGCGTGTGCTGCCCTGCGACGACGGCTTCGTCGATGACGTACTTGGCGCCTTCTTTCTGGTCGGGCAGTTCAAACATGATGTCGAGCATCACATCTTCCACGATGCTCCGCAGGCCGCGGGCGCCGGTGCCTTTGTTGATGGCCTTCTTGGCGATGGCGTGCAGGGCGCCGTCGGTGAATTCGACTTCGCTGTTCTCCATCTCGAACAGACCCTGATACTGCTTGATCAAGGCGTTCTTCGGTTCGGTCAGAACGCGGACCAGACCTTCGGCGTTCAGCGGCGTCAGTGAAGTGTTCACAGGCAGGCGGCCGACCAGTTCCGGAATCAGACCGTATTCCAGAATGTCGTCGCTGCTGGCCTGTGCCAGGATTTCAGCGGTGTCGGCTTCTTCGTTGAAGCCAGCCGACTGGCCGAAGCCCATTGTCTTCTTGCCCAGACGCTTGCGGATGATGTCGTCGATGCCGACAAACGTACCGCCGCAGATGAACAGGATGTTCGTCGTGTCGATCTGGATGTACTGCTGCTCCGGATGCTTCCGTCCACCCTGCGGTGGAACGTTAGCAACGGTGCCTTCCAGCATCTTCAAGAGTGCCTGCTGCACGCCTTCGCCCGAAACGTCGCGGGTGATCGAAACGTTATTGCTGGTTTTGCCGATCTTGTCGATTTCATCGATGTACAGCACGCCGCGCTGCGCCGATTCGAGATCGAAGTCCGCCGAGTGCAGCAGTTTCAGCAGCAGGTTCTCGACATCTTCGCCCACATAACCGGCTTCGGTCAGCGTGGTCGCATCGCCGATGGCGAACGGCACGTTCAGGATGCGGGCCAGAGTACGGGCCAGCAGCGTTTTGCCTGAGCCAGTCGGGCCGACCAGCATGATGTTCGACTTTTCAATCTCAACGGTCGAACCTTCCCAGCCCAGCGACAACCGCTTGTAGTGGTTGTGCACCGCAACGGCCAGCACCTTCTTGGCGGCCTGCTGGCCGATGACGTATTCGTCAAGCTGAGCGACGATTTCGCGTGGCGTAGGGATCTTGCTGAACAGCTGACGGTCGGGGCTGCGGCGTTTCTGCTCCTGTTCGAGAATCGACTGGCACAGATCGATGCACTCTCCGCAGATGTAAACGTCGCCAGGGCCTTCCACCAGTGGCCCTACATCGCGATAGCTTTTACGGCAGAACGAACAGAACGCATTGCGTTTGGTTGTTCCACCGCTGCGGCGTCCGCCAGTGATGTCTTTTCCTGTGGGCATGTCTACTCCTTTTTTGATTAGGACCAGGGCTTTCGCGCGGTCTTCGTATTTAATCCAGGTGTCGCTCGAAGTGACCATTCCACAGCACGGGGGGCCGTCGGTCGGGTCGGTAGCATCATCCTTGTTACGCATCGTCGAGCAGTTGATGTCTATTAAAAAGCTTTCCATCTCTCAGGATCGCCGTCACACATGGCAAGCAGCGGTCCGTGTTGCAGATGGAAGGTCGCTGGCGGAAATCCTTCCCGGCCGGCAAAAGGGGCTTGCAGACCGGCGGCGTTGCGACCGTGGTAACCGTTATCGCCGGTCACCAGCAGTCTCAATCCGTTTCATCCGGCCTGTTTAACTCCTCTTTGAGCTGATCGCTCATCTGCGTTTTTATCTTTCGGTATTCTGCTTCCTCAATGTCTCCCTCGAGATGCATTTCACGGAAATTCGTCAGCAGTTCATTGGCCCCTGGTGTGTCGTCGGCGGTCTGATCCCGATACCTTCTCACGACGTAAAAGCCGATAATCGCCATCATCGCTACCGCCCAGACGACGATCACGATAGGAGCTTCCGGGGTTCTAAGAATATCCAGCATCTGCAAACTGCACCTGGAATATGGTTAAAGGCGCGCACACGCCGTGCAGAACATCATATGCTGAATATTATGCACATTGCCTAGGGGGAGTCCAATCAAGAGGCGCCCTGCAAACCGTACAGAATCGCGCCTTGTTTGACACCCGCCACGGCCAACCCTAGCTTAAACGGCAACACCCGGCAGCCCGCCGGGAACAAAGATGTGGCGAAGGCGGCAGACGCCCCGGAAACCGGACACCCTCTACTTCGATTGTGGTTCGATAGTAGACAGTTAGCTGTCTGCTGCATAAGCTCACGCCGTCGTTGTGCGTGTCTGCCTGTGTTACGCGACGGTCCGCCCGCAGGTTCGGCCTGTTATTGTTAGAATCCGAAAAATATGAACAAAGAAGAAACCCTTTCGCGTCTTCACAACACTGGTGTTGTAGCCGTGGTCCGCGCCCCGGATGGCGAAGTGCTGATGGATGTGGCCCGCGCGCTGGTGGAAGGCGGCGTGGATGCGATCGAGATCACTTTCACCGTCCCCGGCGCCGAGAAGGTGCTGGCGCAGGTGGCGGCCGGATTAGGCTCCAGCGTGGTGCTGGGCGCCGGAACGGTGCTGGATACAGAGACGGCCCGCGTCGCGCTGCTGGCAGGTGCGGATTTTGTGGTGTCGCCCGTCGTTAACTTAGAGATCATTCAGATGTGCCGCCGGTATTCCAAAGCCGTTCTGCCCGGCGCTTTGACACCTACGGAGGTACTCACAGCGTGGGAAGCGGGCGCCGACGTGGTAAAAGTGTTTCCGTCAGATCTGACCGGCCCGTCTTATCTGAAGGCGCTGCACGGCCCGTTGCCCCAGGTACGGCTGATGCCCACGGGCGGCGTGAATTTGCAGACAACCGCAGATTTCATCCGCGCCGGTGCGTGGGCGGTGGGCGCCGGTGGTTCGCTGGTGGAGAAAGCAGCTGTGGCAAACCGCGACTTCGCCCGCATCACCAGCCTGGCACGCGAATTCACCACAATCGTTAAACAGACCCGGGATGAGTTAACCTCGTAGCAGGTAAGCCGCAACATGCCCATTCCTTTCACCTGCCCGCACTGCGAGTCGCACACCCTGGTGGACGATGAGTACGGCGGCTTGTCCGGTCCGTGTCACGCCTGCGGGCGCCAGATTTCTGTGCCACACGCCAGCACCGTGGCCAGCGTGCAGACGGTAAGTCCGACCGTTACCTACGCCGGACCGGCGACCGCGACCAACACCCAGCCACAGAGAATGAGCACCAGGACCCTGGTGGCGGGTTATGTGCTGGCGGCCCTGGCTGCGTTGTTTGTGCTGTCGCTGGGCTTCTACATGGTGGGCGGGCAGATCTCGAACCTGGTTGCCGGCAGCCGCAAAACGCAATGCAAATCGCGGCTGCTACAAATCTACGCCGCCATGGAAATGTATCACGACGAACATGGCTGCTACCCGCCCGCGGTCGTCAACGATAAAGCCGGTCGCCCGCGGCATAGCTGGCGGGTGCTGCTACTACCATATATGGGTCAGGAACACGCGGACATCTATCAGCGTTACGACTTCAATCAGGACTACAACCAGACCGCACTGGCCTGGCAGATGGCCGGCTCGGCCAAGCTTTACCGCTGCCCCAGCAACGAAGATATGACCGATGACTACACCAACTACATGGTGGTCACCGGTCCCAACACGCTATTCCCAGGCGCGAAGTCGCGTTCTAAAGACGACATCAAAGACAACCTTGCGACAACGATTATGGTGGTCGAAGTTGTCGATTCGCACGTCACATGGCTGCAGCCGGTGGATTTCGATGTGAGTATCTCGCCGCTGGAACTGACAGACCCCGATGGCGGCGGCCTTTCAAGTCATCATGCCGGCGCCCATGTTCTGACCGCAGACGGCAAAGTGCACTATATCGATGCAACGACGCGGAAAGAGTTTCTCGAAGCGATGTGCACTATTGCAGGCGGCGAACCCCTGCCCGAAGATATCTTCGGTGATCACTAAAACCCGTTGCCGCGAAAGTAACCGCCTTGTCCACCAGCCCCACAAGTCCGCCCCCCAGCCGCAAGCCTGAAGAAGGCGCAGGCGGCGGCGACGGCTGCGGATTTGTGCTACTGACGTTCCTGTTTGTCTGCGCCGCGTTGATCTTTAACGGCATGCTTGTCACAGGAATGTATGTCGCCCTGCTCAGTAGCGGATTACAGCAGCGAAGTGTGTATCAGCTCATGGCGTTCGTCCTGCCGCTTGTGGCTTTGTTCGTTGAATGGTGGCTGCTGGACTGGTTCATCGACTGGTCTTCCCCTCACGACCCGGACGAATAACCCCTCTGTAGAGGTGTCCAGCAACACCCCGTGAGTGATACTCAGAGCGCCCAGCCGTTGCTAAACTACCCCGACGGGGCAATCTTTGAATTCGCCCCACAACCTTGTTTGAAATTCTTGCTAAGAATCGCATGTGTGGCTAGTTTACGGTAGGCCGCCGCTGCCAACCGGTTATGATCGGGACGCTTCCGCATTGATGCGGTCTTGCTTCCGTGGGATTCCTCTTCACAACCCTTTCACACTCTCTTATTTATGCCAGATCATCTGCAAAGCGAGCCAGCCGGGATGGCTGAAGCCGAAAAAGTCATTCCGAGCAGTGCGGACGCTGGAAACGAGGTTGTGGCAGAGATGCTCGCCCAATTGAAAGCCCATGCGTGGGAGGAAAGCGACTTGTTTGGCGTGCATCTGGCCGTCGAAGAAGCCGTTGTGAACGCCATTAAACACGGTAACCAGTACGACGAAAGTAAAAACGTGCGTATCAGTTACCGCGTGTCGCCGCAGGAGTTCCATATCGAGATCCAGGATCAGGGCAACGGCTTTGACCCGGCGGAACTGCCCGACCCCACGGACGAAGACAATATCGAGCTTCCCTCCGGACGTGGAGTTATGCTAATGCGTAGTTTCATGTCGAGCGTTGAATTCAGCGAGAACGGCACCTGTGTCACGATGAGCAAAGTGACCACCGGCGCCGAGGCGTAAGGTAACCGCCCCTTCTGGCTGCAACGCATATTGCGGGAATTGCAGCAGGAGGCTTGCAGATGCGCCCAGCCATGATTTTTGGCGGTTTAGTGCTGGTGATCGCTGGTATTCAGCTCAGCGTCGTGGATTCATTCGTACTAACACCCGGCGCCACCGCGACCATTGCTGAATGGACCGACTCTGATCCGGGCACGCTGCCCGCCCACTTCCGCAAAGTGATGATCGCCTCCACCAGCCCGCAGCACGTCGTCCGGCCACCCCGCTGGATCGCCTGGTGCGCCCTCAGCGGCGGCTTCGTCACCGTCGCCCTGACGATGTTTTCTGGCGGGAAGAAGTAGCGCCGCATCTGGTCCCCTCGCCCCTCCGGGGAGAGGATTAGCGTGAGGGGGCACAGCAACCTTCCTTCACTCACTCCACACCGCGCGAACGACCGCTGCTGCTTTACTCAATCCAGCCACCACCCAGCACGCGATCTCCTTCGAAGCAGACGGCGGCTTGTCCAGGCGCCACGCCGAACTGCGGCTCGTCAAAGTAGATGCGCAGTCGTTCACCGGGCAGCGCCTGTGCGGTGGCGGGCGCCGGATTGGCGTTGTAGCGGATCTTGGCTTCGCAGCGGAATTCGTTTTCCGGCGGATCGATCAGCCAGTTACTGCGGCGGGCGAAGACTTCGCGGCGGGCGAGTTCATGTTTCTCACCAATCACCACGCGTCGGGTATCCGGTTCGATCCGTACGACAAACCGCGGCTCGCCCAGTGCAACGCCCAGACCCTTCCGCTGACCAATGGTGAAACGCTCGATACCGGGATGCTGACCCACCACTTCGCCGGCGGTGGTGACGATATCGCCTGACATATCAATGTCTTCGCCGCGGCGTGCACGGACGAATTCATCATGCTTGCCGCTGGTCACAAAGCAGATTTCCTGACTGTCTTTCTTCTCTGCTACCCGCAAACCCACGGCGCCGGCCAGTTCGCGGATTTCGCTCTTCTGATAGCCGCCGACGGGCAGTAGCATGCGGTTGAGCAGATTGCGATGAATGCCGAAGAGCACGTACGCCTGATCTTTGCCATCGTCAACGCCGCGCCGCAGGGCGGGCGTATCGTTGCCAGGTTCTTCCGTCAGGCGGGCGTAGTGGCCGGTGGCGACATATTCGGCGCCGATGCTGTCTGCGTAGTCAAACAGCTTGCCAAACTTCAGCCAGTTGTTGCACATGACGCAGGGGTTAGGCGTACGGCCGGCGGTGTATTCATCGACGAAGTAGTCCATGATGCGGCCGAATTCCTGCTGCAGGTTCAGCGCGTAAAACGGGATGTTCAAATTATCGGCCACGCGCCGTGCATCTTCCGCGTCCGAAGCGCTGCAACAGCCCTGCTTATGATCCAGACGCGTGTTCACAATGGGCAGCGAAACGGCGCTGCTGGCCGTGTTCTCCACCGCGCAGGCGACGGGCGACTCTTCTCCGTGCCGCATGAAAACGCCGACCACTTCGTGCCCCTGCTGCTGCAACAGATGCGCAGCAACACTGCTATCGACACCGCCGGACATCGCTAACACGACTAATGACATTTCTTCCGCCTCCCACAGCTTCAGCGCAACAGAGCGACCAGGTTGAGCACAATTAGCAGCACATAGGGCGAAGCGACGATTGCCACCGCCATCATCGTAATCGCCCGCGGCGGCTTCTGCTTACGCAAGTATTGCGCAGCCACGGTCAATGCACCCGCCACCAAGGATGTAATGCACGCAATGACCAGCATCAGCACCGGCAGCGCCGCCACCATCGCACGTTCGCCCTCGGGGATCACCGCCAGCATGAACAGCCAGATCGCCAGGCAGACCACCACGGCCAGCAGCGTGACAAGTGTTGTCAGCATCCATGCCACGGTCACCACTTCCGCCGTCCGCGACTCCGCGCTGGCACGGTTGGCCGCGGCTTCACGGTCCACCTTTTTCGCACGTGGCGGCTTCTTACTTTTTTTCTTTTTACCCATGCACTCATGGTAGCCCCCCAGGCACATTCCGGCCACCCGGCAGCAGCGGTAACCTTCGTCAAATCCGCTGCTGCGGGTTGGTGTTCGGCGCCCCGGTAGTGATAATAGTTCGCAGGCCATTCCCACCCATTGTTTCATGCGCGCTGAACAACATGATTTCACAACCCGGCACACTGGTTCGCGTGGTCACCTTCGGCATCGTCGTAGCCATCAGCAGTCATCTGCTCGCAGCGCCGCCCAAGGTGGACACGCTGTTCCCGGCAGGGATGCAGCGCGGTAGCGAGGCCACCATCACAGCAACGGGCGACTTTAAGACCTGGCCCGTCCAGATCGCTGTCAGCCAACCAGGTTTGACCTGGAAGGCGGCGGAAAAGAAGGGGCAGTTCGAAGTCACCGCAACCGCCGATGCGACACCCGGCGTCTATTGGGTGCGGTTCTACACGGACGAAGGCGCCTCGGCTCCGCGACCCTTTCAGATCGGGCAACTGCCGGATGTCAGCAGCAAAGAGCCCAATGATGAAACAGACGCCCCCCAGCAGGTGAAGCTGCCGGCCGTTGTGAACGGCAAACTGGAAAAGAGCGGCGACGTAGACGGATACGCCGTCGACCTGAAAAAGGGCGAACAACTGGTCGCATCGCTGGCGGCGCACCGGCCCTTCAACTCGCCGATGGATGGCGTGATCCAGATCTGCGACGAAGCGGGGTTCGTGCTGTTTCAGAACGACGACGCCCGCGGGTTCGATCCGCAACTGGCGTTCAAGGCGCCCGCCAGCGCCCGCTACCTGGTGCGACTGTTCGCCTTCCCGGCCACGCCCAACAGCACCATCGCACTTGCCGGCGGCGCCAGTTTTATCTACCGGCTGACACTGACCACGGGCCCCTTCATCACCCACACACTGCCCGCCTTCGTTCAGCAGGGCGAAACCACAAAGCTTCAACTCGCAGGCTGGAACCTGCAAGGCATCGCGCCCCTGCCCGTCACGCCGCAAGACGGCGAATCATCCGTGGCGGTGAATACCGGCGAAGCGTCAAATACTGTCACTGTGCCAGTTACGCGTCACCGCTGCTACATACTGGCGCCCGTCGAAGAGGGAAGCGCGAAGCTGAATATTGAACTGCCCGCCACTGTGACAGGTCAGTTGACTGGCCAGGGAGAACATCGCATCTGCTTTGCTGGCAAGAAGGGAGAGAACCTCCGCTGCGACGTTGAAGCGCGTGCGTTGCATTCGCCCCTGGATGCGGTTCTGGAACTGTTTGCCGGCGATGCGAAGCTGCAAACGTATGACGATGCCAACAAGAAGCCGGACCCGCAGTTCTCGCGGAAGCTGACCGCCGATGGCGAACACACGGTCGTCATCCGCGATCTGCATGACCGTAGCGGCGACGCCTACTTCTACCGTATGACGATTGACCGCGCACCGGCTGACTTTCAGTTAACGGTGGCGGCCAGCGAATTCATCATTCCCAAAGACAAGCCGTTGGAAATCCCCGTCAACATTACCCGCACGGGCGGACTGCGCGATGAGATTGCCATCACTGCCAGAGGGTTGCCAGAAGGTGTTACATGCGACACGGTAACTTCGGCAGCAAGTGGCGATACGGCGAAGAAGGTGACCTTGCGGCTGCAAGCCAGCACCGCGGTCAACGCGGCGTTCACCATTACCGGGGTGATCGAAGGCAAACCGGAACTTACGCGCCGGGCGGACTTCACACTGACAGACTTTGACACCAACATTCATCAATTATGGATTTCTGCCGCCGCCAAGCAATAGAACGCACCAGGGCTAATAGACTTAGCACGCGTGTTGTGTGAAAATGGGCACGTGGTAGATGGTTGGGAAATCTGCCAGCGGATCGTTTTTGGGCAGTGCAGCATGTACCTGACGCGTATCACACGCATTATCAAACTTCTAGGCGTGTTACAGAGTGGACGTGGGTTCAACACCCGGCAGCTTTCCGAGCAGTGTGGCGTCAACCGTCGCACGATCTTCCGCGATTTAGAGGCGTTGCGAGAAGCCAACGTCCCGGTCGTCTTCAGCACCGAGCGTAACGAATATCACATTCCGGGCTCGTACTTCCTGCCGCCAACTAGCTTCACCGCCGAAGAAGCGATGGCCGTGATGGTGCTCTGCCACGAACTGGGCGACGAAGGCCAGTTGCCGTTTGTTTCGCCTGCCCGCTCTGCCGCGGTGAAATTAGAGAACAGCCTGCCGGGCAAGCTGCGCGACTACCTGCGAACCGTCGCGCGGGCTGTGACAATCCGGCTGCCTGCCAACAACCAGCTAACGGGCAAACGCGATGTGTACGACCAACTGCTGGAAGCCATTTCGCAACGCAAAAAAGTACGTATCCGCTACACCAGCTTCGCCCAGGAAGAAGGCGGCATATCCACCGCGTTGTGCCCTTACCAGTTGTTCTTTGAACAACGCAGCTGGTACGTGATCGGGCGTTCTTCGCTTCATAGCAGCGTACGGATGTTCAACGTCGGGCGGATTGAAAAACTCGAACCGCTGGAAGACGAATTTCAGATACCCGCCAATTTCAGCATCGACCGCTTTCTGGGAAACGCCTGGCGCCTGATCCCGTCGGATGGCCCCGATGAAGAAGTGGTCGTTCGGTTTTCCGCTAAAGTCGCCCGCAACGTGGACGAAGTACTATGGCACAAGACGCAGCAGACCGAAACGCACGACGACGGCAGCCTGACCTACCGCGCGACGGTGTCCGGACTGCAAGAGATCTCGTGGTGGATCCTGGGCTACGGCGACCAGGCCGAAGTCATCACCCCACCCACCCTACGCAACATCATCCGGCAACGCGCCGAAGGGATGTTGAAGTTGTATCAGGATGATTAGCAGGCCCAACTCTTAGCGAGCGGAAACCTCGCCGGCAAACCTACGCCATGGAAATTCATTTGATCTACCGGGAATCGTCTTTAGGCGAGGCGTGGCAGCAATGCTTCGCAGATGTGGAGAAGGTTCAGATAAAACAGGGAGATATCACGCGGACAACCTGCGACGCGATTGTTAGCCCCGCCAACTCCTTCGGGTTTATGGATGGCGGACTAGATCTGGCTTTATCTGAGCGGTTTGGCTGGGATCTTCAGCAGAGGCTGCAACAACAGATCGCGGCTTTGCCAGAACGTGAATTGCTGATCGGCCAGGCGCTTTTAACGCCAACCCTGGACGCGGAGGTGCCATGGCTGATTGCCGCTCCCACCATGCGTGTCCCCATGAGCTTTAACATTGCGACCTCCGTAAATGCCTATCTTGCCATGAAAGCCGTGCTTATTGCGGCATCCGCGGAAGAGCAAATCAGAACGGTAGCGGTTCCTGGGCTGTGCACGGGCGTCGGCCGCATGAAACCGGAGATTGCCGCAAGACAGATGCTTGCGGCGTATGAAGAGGTGATCGACGGATCTCACAGGCAGCCGCAGGACTTTGGCGAAGCCCAACAACGGCAGCTCCTGTTGAACCCTGAATCAATGATCTGGGATTACTGATGTTGGATATCCGTTTCGTGTACAATGTAGGTTCCGAATGAATTTTTGATAAATATTGTTGGACAAATCGAAGAAACAAGCTTCCCGGAAACGTTCGCTGCAAGCAGGTAAGCCGCGCGGACCAGCGGGATGGAGAATTGACCATGGCGAAGGGCAATACAGGCAACCTTTTACAACACTTTGTGGCTTTAACGGTCGCCGAAATGGTGGTTGAAAGCTGGGGCAAGCCCGAAGAAGCGATTGAATACATCGACTGCTTCTCAATGGCGCCGGTTGAGCCAATTGACTCAGCCGCCAGCGATTTCAAGCAGCGCGTCAAGCTGATTGCCACCGGCGACGCCGACGATGTGCTTTCGAAGTCGCTGCGGAGTTTCTGGAACGAAAAGTATCCCGATGGTTTCCCGACGGTGAAAAAGGGTTTTCTCTACCCCAACACCGCCACCCTGCTGCAGCGTACGTTCGAGCAGAAGTGGAACATGCGACTGCACGAAATTGACGAAGCCAAACGGGAAGAGCTGACCGCCTGGTCCGAAGAAAACGCCGAAGACGTGGGCGGAAGCGTCAACGGCGCGTGGCGTCAGTCTGATCAGATCATGAAAACGCCCGTGCCGCGCGATTGCCCCTGCATCGTGATGCTGGACCCCAATCAGGTCTGCAAAGACCTCAAAGAGCTGCAGAAAAAAGCCGACAGCGACAGCTATCTCACAGCCCGCTCTCTGCACTACATCTCTGGCGAACAGGCGCTCGACCTGCTGGCGCACAACAGCAAAGACTGTCCGAAGGTCGTGCTGATGTTCTCGTACTCAGAGAACAACCCGTCGGCCACCCACCACAATGTGGAAGAGATGGTCGAAGGCATCAACATGCAGATGCAGCGCATCACCGCCGTGGATAAATCCCGCGCGAAGCCCGTCACGCATCAAGGCTGGGTCGTCTACCGCGATCTCGAAGCGCTGGAAGAAATCGACCTGCAAGAAGCCTGGGAAGCCTGGCATAGCGCCCAGCCAGCAAGTGAAGCCTCGTAGCACATGGCGGCTTAGTCAGTCTACGTGCGATAGGTAACCTCAGCCCGGTAAAGTGCGATTTCCATGAAGCCATCCATAGCATCTGGTTACAGGGAGTTGCCAACCGGCTGGGCTCGCCTGTGCCGGATAGCTACGTGGCTCCTCATTGTACCCGCTGCGGGGATTTCGACCTTCTCAGCCACAGCATTTGCGGGTGAGCTGAAGAAAACCGCACCCAACGTCATTCTCTTCCTTGCCGACGACCTGGGATATTCAGACGTCGGCTATTATGGCGCGACGCGGGTGAAAACTCCCCACATTGACCAGCTTGCAGCAGGTGGTGTGCGGTTTACTGATTTCCACACAGCCGCTTCAATCTGCTCGCCATCACGGGCGGCATTTCTTACGGGGGCCTATCCGCAACGCGCCGGGCTGTATATGGGCATCAATCCGAACCGCAAGGCGCACTGGTTCCTAGGTCTGCATCCAGACGAAATCACGATCGCTGAACAGTTCAAACGCCAGGGCTACGCCACGCACATGGTTGGCAAATGGCATCTGGGCACAGAGCCAGAGTTTCTGCCCCGGAAACAGGGTTTTGACACGTACTATGGGATGCCATGCAACTACGGACATTCACCCAAGTTTTTCGATGGCGATCAGGAAGTATTTGCGCGGACACCGCTTAACCGCCTGACAAAGCTTTATACAGAGCGTGTCACAAAGATCATTCGCGATCAGGCCAGTAGCGGCCAGCCGTTCTTCCTGTATTACGCCCACAACTATCCGCACACGCCCTATCAAGCGGGCGAAGGGTTTAGAGGAAGTTCTAAAGACGGCGACCGTGGCGATGTGATGCAAGAGCTCGACTGGGGCGTCGGCAAGATGATGGCCGCGTTACAAGAAGCGGGCGCCGCAGAGAACACCCTTGTGATCTTTACGTCCGACAACGGTCCAACAGCAAATCAGTATGCCAAGCCATACCGCGGAACCAAGTACGTAACGTTCGAGGGCGGTCATCGCGTCCCCTTTATCTTCCACTGGCCCGCGAGGATTAAGCAGCCGTCTGTCTCTGCCGTGAATATTCACGCGATGGATGTCTTCCCGACACTGTCCGCCGCAATCGAGGCTGATCTTCCGGAAGGGCGGATCTACGATGGCGAAAACCTGCTGCCGCTGCTCAGCGGAGGTTCCCTGAAGCGATCTCCAGATCAGCCGTTCTACTACTACAACTGCGAAAATCTCCAGGCCGTCCGCCGCGGCCCCTGGAAACTGCACCTACCGCGCAGCCCGGAGCAGTTGCCATTCTGGGATAAGAACAAAGCGTTCGCCAATCTAAAGGACCCGGTTCTATACAACCTGCAAGCTGACAAAGCAGAGAACCACAACGTAGCCGCCCGTCATCCGCAAGTGGTGAATGAGCTGACGGAACTCGCAGCATCGGCCCGCAAAAACCTTGGCGAATTTATGCAGCGTGGCAGTCAACAGCGACCAACCGGCTCGCTATTTCCTGATGTGCCCGTCATCAGTCACGAGAAAGACTGGACCAGGCTAGACTCAGACGCGGTAAATGCAATTTCCGAAGAACGGCGGAAACGGCACCCTAACCGCCGAAAGAAGCCACGCCGCTAGAGAAATGGGCATTCTTCAACACGCTGCGGACGTAACGCTTGGCCCATAACGGAACGACTTTATCAAAGCCGGTACGCCCACCTGGCTGGGCAAGCCCACCGGCAATATGGTTCCGTCCCGGCTTCTGTTCGCGAACCTGGATCAGTCGCGGTTGTTGTGGGCGAAAAACATCTGTGAACCGTCCAAGCTGAGGCTACAAAGGTCAATCGCGCGATTGCCGTTCTGCCCGTTTACGCTGCGACTGAGCACGTTTTGCGGAGGTTTCTATTTTTAGATAGTGGCCGATAACGGATAGCCACATGACGCCTTCGGGGATGCCCGGCTTGGCGGTGATGCCGCCGATGATCAGGCCGCTCATTTCATCTTCGCTGCCGGGTCCCCACTGAATCCGTTGCGGTGGGTGATTCGGGTTTCTGACATTACCGGCGGAATTATCCCAGGACCATTCCGCCTTCACCACGGTTCCCGCGGGCAGCACAAAGGGCTCTTTGTAACGGTAGGTGTCCTGCCAGTTGAAGTCCCAGTCATCTATCTTCAGCAGGCTCTTCTGTTTGCCGCCGGGCAGGTCCGCCGTGACCGACAGGCTTTTACCAATGGTGTGCATGTGCCCCCAGATATCGCGGACGATGAAATCGACCGGAACGCGGAAAGTATCGGTCCGGGTGAAGTTCTTCTCGCCCGCGGGAATATCGATATCGTTGTTGGCCATCGCAATGATGTTCGGGCCGCGTTTGGGCTTTTTGTCCGTGAAGTAGAGGCCAATCTGCGGCTGGTCTTCTTCTTTTCTGCCTGTCGGGTGGTAGTGCATCTGCAGCACGATATCTAGCCCTTTGCCCAGCGTGATACCCACGCCGTGCTCGTCGTTCTCGTCAATCTCGCGTGGCGCCAGTCCTGGGGCAAAACCCGGCAGAAATCCCCGCGGCACAAATCCCGGATCGAAATCCAGGTAGTAATCGCCTCGCTCGCCGCCATTTTTCTCAGCAAGTTTCCGCGCGGCGCCGCTTCCATCCAGCAGGATGACGCCGTGATGCGCCACCCGCGAGTTGCTGGGAAGCACCTGCACCGCCCGGATGTATTGTTCTCTGGTAGATTCATCGGAAAGACAAAGTGCACATAAATGTCCTTGCCCTCGGCCGGCACCGGAAACGGTGTGGCAAGCTTCAGCACCATGTCCGGCTGGCCAAAACGCCACCCGGAATGGAACTTCGGCGCGGGAGGAAGGTCCGCCGGGTCGCCTTCGGGTTTGCCCGCATCCAACCAGGCCTGGAACAAAGCGATCTGCTCTTCCGTCAGCGAACGGTCATCTTCAAACTCACCATGTCCCGGCGCCGGTTTCCAAGGCGGCATGATGCGCTGCTTGGTAACCAGCGCGATCTGCCGCGCCCGCCGCTGCACTTCGTCGTAGTTTGTCAGAGGAAACGGTGCGACTTCGCCTTCGCGGTGACAGGACATACACTTTGCGAACACTACCAGCGCGATGTCGCGGTTAAAGGTTGGCGCCCGCTGTTGTGTCGATTGGCGTGCGTCTGAAAGATGCTGCCTGTGGCCTTGCACCCAGTCCTGGTCCTTCTTGCTCAGCTTTGACAGCGGAACCGAAATGACTTTACCGCCCGTGGTTTTGAGCAGCACGGCGTCGCCCGACGTGCCCGCAAATTCTGCTTCAAGCTTGAAATTCCCGCTCGCATCCGACCATTGACGGGGCGCCGCCCAGAGGCTGGAGGCAAGGGCGCCCAGAAGCAGAAATAGAATGGCCTGAATTACACGCATCGAAGGCTCTCCGTAATCAGTGTGTTTTTTCCGTTCGCTATTCAATAAAGCAACCCGCAGGTTTTGTGCGAGGAACGGGCACGGGTTTCCCCGCGACAATGGCGTCGAGAGCATCGCGAAGCTCCGTGCGTGTGGGCTTCTCCCGCTGGATACCGATGCGCGGAAAACGGTCGTCGATCCGCCCCCGGTAAAGAAGCTTGCCTGCGGGCGATAATACAGCCGCTTCGGGCGTTATTGTCACGCCCGTCTGTTTGACGAGTTTCCGCTGGCGATCAAACAGCACACTGCACTGATATCCGAAATCTTTCAGGTGTTTGCGGGCTTCATCCGCGGTCAGGCCGGTTTCGGTGTGCACCAGACTGATGACAACGCCCTTGGGCTGATACTTTTTCGTAAGGCGGTTGATTTCAGGTGCGTAACCGTTGGCGATCGGACATGTGCTGGAAACGAAGATCAGCACGGTGGCTTTCGCCTTGGGTGCAGGGACCTGCAGCTTCCCGCCGCCAACACGGTCAAACGCAACCGGATTGGCGCCATAACAGCATGCGGCGAGCAGCAACGCCGGAATCAATGTCAACAGAACAGAACTGCGGGCAATCATATTCACCACCGGAAAACATCGCTTCGACATCATCATGAACTCAACCGTTGTCACGTAAGAAGCTACCTGCCGTAAGCGACGATGGTTTCAATTTTATGGAGGCGTTATGTGCGGATGGCCCCAGACTGGTTCGAATACGATGTTGTGGCGTTATCGAGGCATCACATCTGGTCCCCTCGGGCATTGGTATCTACACAAGTTTTTTGCTCGCGCACATTAACCCGAAGCGCAAGCGAGGGGCGGTTGATTGAGTGTTTAAAAAAAGGCGTTTTGGCGAACTAGCTTCGAATCGAGAGTTTTCCTGACGGGCCATTTCTGCTCAGCGCCGGACGCCCCTCGCTTGCGCTTCGGGTTAGTGTTCCGTCCTTCGAATAAAGCTCTCAAGCTACTTCACCTTATCCAGGTTTCGACTTGTGTAGATACCAATGCCCGGAGGTTTATGTTGTTGCCACAACATCCTATCCGCACCTGAATACCCGCCGGCCCGCTTCTTACTTGCTCGCATTCCCGGCGACGCGGATCTGCACTCCGGCGAGTGTGGTGTCGACCCAGCGCAGGCGTTCGCCTCGTTGTTCCTGCACCTGCACTTCCAGGCTCAACCGGCCCTGGCTGTCAGCCCTGGCGCCTTTGACAAGCAGCACGTTTCCGGTTGCTTGATCTGCTGCAGCAGCGATCTGGTATTGCTGAAACTGACCGCTGGCAGGAACGCGGACAAGGCGTTCTATCTGAACGGGATTTTCGCGGCGCTGTTTTTTGGCGGGAATTTCAACTACGCGCACACGCACGTCGCGGAACGCGGGCGAGGGGCCTTTCTTTGCCGGACCTTGAAGCAGATAAATCGCCAGGTCGTATACGCCGCCCGGTTTCAGCCCGGTGAACTGGTGCAGCCGGTTCTTGCACCAGCTTGCCATCAGCGCGTCGTCGGCGGTTTTTAGTTCCCGGAAATAGGGGGACATGTACCAGACGCCGGTAACGAATCCGGCGCCGGTTACGCGACCCTGCTGGTCGAACAGATGCGCCGTGGTTCCGCTGGATACGGGATTCCAGAACGCCTGCCGCCAGCCATCTTCAGCGATACCCGCCGTCGCCTTTGGCCCGGTCACTGCGGCCGGGAATCTTCCGATGCAATTGATGGCCAGTTGCCGCCAGTCAGAGTGCAACGGCTCTGCCGGTTCGATCTGCGGCAGGGATACGGCGCCGGCGCCGGGTTGAATTTCCACCAAGGTGAACGCCGCAGCCTGATTGCCGCCGCTATCTTGCAGGCCGCCGAACTCCAGCCGCCAAAGGCGGTGCGGCCCGTACTGCGCGTTGCGCTGCGCGGCGTAACTCAATCGGGCTCCGGCGGGAAGCGGCTTCTCAAAGAACAGCACAAGCTGCCGCCCGCCGGCAACCGCCCCGCCACGCGGATAGATAAAGTCGTCCGCCGCCTGACCTGGCTGCACGGCATCTTCCAGCATGCTAAGCGGCTCTGGCAGGCGGGTGTGGAGACTGGCGCCAAAACCCGCCAGCCAGCCCTCATGAAGTTGCAAGCGGCCCTGCACTTCGCGGAATGTGACAAGCACGTAGCGACGGTCTTTGCCGGCGAAGCGGACGGATTCGATCTGCGGCCCCCAGAAGCTGTCCTTATGGTTGTAAACCAGACGACGGGCAGCAGCTGCCACTCTACTGGCAACTGTTTCCGCGCCGTTCTTACTCATGTGAACCGTGTAATCGCCGATTTCTGCATCAATGGCGGTGACCAGGGCGGCTTGCTGGTCGCTCTCTGCGAAACGCCGCTGCGCTTCGCGGATGACGCCCACGGCCCAACCGCGACCTTCGTACGAAGTCGCTGCGCCGATCTGCACTACGATGACTGGAAGCTGCGGCTCACCTGTCAACTTCCGCACGCGAAGCACCAGTTCGGCGAGTTGCTCCTGGTACTTCCCGGCGTTCGCACTGACGTTGGACTCGCCCTGATACCAGACAAACCCGCGGAACCTGTGGCCGTTGCGGGCAGCCTCTTTCACTTCGGCTTCAAGCCGCTGCCAGAGTTTGGCGTAGTCACGGTGCTCTGGATCAAGCCAGCCTTCAACCGGTTTTCCCGGTTCAGCGACATAAACCGGGACACACTCGCCCCCCTGCTTCTTCACAACATCATTCACGGCCTGCTTAACCGCGCTGCCCGTCGCACGCATGTTTGACTGGCCCGAGAAAATCCAGGCATCTCCCGCCGGGGCGGTGCGGGCGGTGATGATGCAGAATATCGAAAAAAGAATTAGGGTGGTGATTCGATTCATGTTGAAGTGTCTCAGCAAAATGGATTTGCCGGTGAACTTGTGTAACACGCCGCGTGAGAGCAAGTGGCGCTTACGTCAGGCCGGTCGGCAACAGGGAGTTGCGATTATAATAGGGCACACGGCTGATCGCCTGGTTTGTAGCTCATCAGCGGGCCCGCTCCCGTCGCCTACCTGCTAACTCAACCGGCGCAACGTTGCGTGCTCCCGCGTCCTGGAGCCAGGTTTTTCTTAACTGAAATTCGTCAGCCGGGTAACATTCTGGCGATTTCTGCTATCTATAACCAGAAGCTCCCTCTCACGAAGCGAAAGGAGCCGATGGAGCCGGAATTGCAGCAAGAAATCGAACGGTCGATCCAGTCCGTGAAAGCGGGTGACCGGACCGGGTATCGCAGGATCGTGGAAATCATGCTTCCCATCCTGCGGGCGTATGTTGCTGCGCGGAGCCTGCCAGGAATGGATGTGGACGATATTCTGCAGCGGGTCTTCATTGAGGCGTACAAGAGTCTCGGCAGATACCGCGAGGGTACAGATTTCCGGGGCTGGCTGATCACCATCGCCCGGTACCAGACGTTGATGGAGGCGACAAGATTACGGCGGCAGGCGGATTATCATTCGCGGTTCATTCCCGTAGCGATCGCGCGGCAGATGGAACAGCGGCTATCGGATGACGATACCGCGGACGATCGGTTGATGCATCTCCGTCAATGCCTTGAGCAAGTGAAAGACTCTTCGCGGGAACTATTGCGGCGACGCTACGAAGAAAGCCTGTCGATGAAACAGATCGCCGCCGCACTAAGCCGCTCTGCCGGGGCGGTGCGGAAAGAGTTATGCGTGGTCCGCAGGCAACTGCACGATTGTATCCAACGGAAGATGAAACCCGGCAGCACCGCGGGCCACTAGGAGCATCTGAATGTCAACGGATCAGATCGACGCATTACTCAACGCGATTCTGGACGGAGAAGCGTCGGAGAACGATATCCAGCAATTGCAGGCGCTGGCCTCTGCGGGCGGTTCGTCTCCGGGCAGCGTTGCCAGCGACCTCGCCGACCGGATTGCGGAGCATCGCCTCCTTGGAGTGCTGCACCAGCCGTTTGAAACAGAGCAGTTCATTGATTCTGTTATGGCGGGCATCGAAGTCGAAGAGCAATCGGCAACGGATACGATCATGGAGAAACTCACCGCACCACCGGACGCGGTTCGCGCGGCGCCGGCGGAGGCCGTGGGTCCTCACCGCATGAAACACCTGGCCGCAGTTGCAGGCGCCGCGGCGCTGGTCTTCTTGCTGCTGGGGGGCTGCTGGTGGCTGATGCATCAGATGGAAGACGGCAATATCGCGACGAATCATCCAGCCCGCGAGCTGCCCGTCAAAGCGGTTGCTACCGTTCTACTGGCGGAAAACTGCGTGTGGGCGCCGGACCGCAGCCTGGACGAAGGACAACGCGTTGTGCTGGGCCGCGCCACACTGGAACGGGGAACAGCCGTGCTGCGGTTCGATAGCGGCGCGGAACTTGCCATGGCCGGGCCAGCCATGATCGAAACGATCTCAGCAACGCATGTACTTGTCCATCTAGGCAATGTCGTGGTGCGCGCCAGCGAAGGCGCCGGAGGGTTTGTCGTGACCACGCCCGTCAGCGAAGTGACCGACCTGGGCACTGAATTCGCCGTAAAAGTGAACCGCAACGGGCTGACGGAAGTGCATGTTCTTGAAGGGGAAGTCAGTTATCGCCGGATCAACGCCCCGGATGAACTGGTTGAGATTCTGCAGGCCGGTGAAGGCATATCCATCCATAAAGATGGTCGACCGCGAGCAGTGCCGATGAATTCGCCGCGATTTAGAGATTACATCCGCCGGGTGAACCCCAGGTCAAGGACGGATCTGCTGACCGCCTATGAGGGCTTCAACTACTCGCCCGGCGCACTCCCCCTGGCAGAGAGCACCGTCGGAACCGGCTGGGCCGGTCCCTGGCGGAAACGCAAACCGTCGGAGCAAAAAACGCCGTCAACGGACACATCGCCAGACCATCTAGAAATCGTGCACGGGCAGATGAATGTTGCGTGGCCGGTGCCTGGTGGTCGCATGGGGATGCTGAAGCTACCGCCCGGCCGGGCATATTATGTACGGCAGCTCAAGAATGCGATAAAGCTTGACCAGGATCAGGTTACTTTCTTCAGCATGATGGTTCGCGAGCTTGAACGGCCGACAGAACCGCGGCGACCGCGGGAACGTGTGCGGCTGACCTTCCGCTCGAAAGCCAGATACTATTCACAGTTCATCAGTTTCGGGCAGACGTCCAGCTATCAGCCCTGCATCCGCACCGGCGACGGAGTGCTGCATTGCTCTGCAATGGTTCTGCCCGCGGGCCATACCACGCTATGGACCGGGAAAATTGTCGCCCGCGCGCATGGCGAGGACGAAATCTACTTCCGCGTCTATGGGGAAGACGACCCGCTGGGATACGGCGAACCGGCAACCTGGCACGTTGTGACACGCGGCGTCGAACTAGATTCGCCACTCGACTGCGTCCTGCTTAGCTCCGAAGGAACCACGCCGCGAATTATCGACGAACTGCGGATCGGGCCAACCTGGCGGAGCGTCGCGCCCGTGGTTATGGATCATTGATGTGGAGCTTCATGATAAACTCGATGATACGCAACGAACCCGCAATCAATACGCAGAAGATCGAAAGGCAGCGTTCATGAGGCGCCGTTATACGTCAACATGCTCCATCCTTGTCTACGGCGCATGCTGGCTGCTGATTCCCTGGTCAATGGCTGCCGCGGAAGAAGCAGACGGCGGCGCTGCGAAAATTTCGCCTGTGGTGGTGCAGTTCCTCGGCAGACATTGCGTACGGTGTCACGGACCTGACGAGCAGAACGCGGACATCCGTCTGGACACGATGCCCGCCACAATCCCCAACGGTACGGTCGCTCTGCAATGGCAGGACGTTCTCGACGTATTGAATCTGGGGCGGATGCCGCCAGAGGACGAACCCCGTCCACCCAAGGACGCGGGAGCGGCGGCTATCGAAGCGCTGACCGCCAATTTAAGAGAAGCCCGCGCCCGGCTGACCGATACAGGTGGGCATGTCGTTCTTCGCCAGCTCAACCGCCGGGAGTACCGCAACACGATCGACGCGCTGACGGGCGTGCCCGTTGACGTCACGATGTTGCCCGGAGATGCGACAGAAGATGGCTTCGACACGCTGGGGCAGGCACAGAGCTTTTCCTCGTTGCATCTAGAGCGGTATCTAGACATCGGGCGTCGCGTGCTCGACGAAGCTTATGACTTCAAAGCGCTCCGCCGGAGGAAGCCATATAACCACGTGGAGCAATCTGAGGAGCGGATCTCGCGGGAATTCCGCGAAGAACTTCCCCGGCAGGAACAGAAAATCGAACAGTACAACAAATCAATCGCCGGCGGGAAAAAGTCCCACATACCGCGGCGGGCGATCAAGCAGTTAGAGATCGACCTTGCCCGCCAGTATCTCGACCGTCCGGAAACGCAAAGCGGCGCCCTCGTCCCGTTCCGGGGGCTTAGTCCATATGCCTGGGCCTCGTTTAATAACAATGTGCAGACGGGCGTTTATCGCGTGCGGGTCCGTTGCGGAGTCGCCGCAGAGAAACCAGCGGGTTCCTTCTATATGAAGGTCGTACGCGGTGAGTTCCGCAGTAAGACGCCCGATTCTATTGACTATTACCAGATCACGGGAACAACCGCGAAGCCGCAAGTCGTAGAGTTTACAGTCGATGTCGATCACCTCCGCTCCAACCGGCTGCAATTCTCACGGCGCGACATCCGCCCGCAACGGCTCGAACGCTATGCGGAGATCCGCGATTACATTTTTAAGTATCCGAAGGTCGCCATCTACGCCGATGACAAACGGCCGGATCTGTGGATCGACTCCATCGAGCTGGAAGGCCCGCTACCCCGCGAAGAACCCACACTCAGCGCCAAGGCGCTGCTGAATAACACGGAGCCGGAGGAACTGGACGCAGAAGGCGCCCGCAAGATCATCAGCAAGTTTGCGTACGAAGCGTTCCGCCATCAGCAGCCCGGCGTGGAATATATCGACCGCCTGGTGGCGATCTACAAGGCGTCGCGCGCCCGCGAGGCTACGCCAGTCGATGCGTTGAAAGACGCATTGTCCGTGGTGCTCGCGTCGCCGCGGTTCCTGTTTCTCGATGAACCCGCGGAATCCGGCAAGCGGCGCCAACTGACGGATCGCGAACTGGCGTGCCGGTTATCGTATTTTCTCTGGAGTGCCCCGCCGGATCAGGAACTCTGGCGCCTAGCCGATGAGCGGCGCCTTAGCGACGCGCAGGTTTTCGCCGGACAGGTGGACCGCATGATCGCATCGCCGCGGGCTGCGGCGTTCATCGAAACTTTCACGACTGGCTGGCTGGAACTCGATCATCTTGACCGCATCGATCCCGCCACGGCGCCATCTACGGCGTACGACGACGCGGTCCACCGCCATTCGCGGCTGGAAGTTTATGCGATGTTCGGCCACTTGTTGCGCAACAACGAGCCAGCCACCGATCTGATTGATGCAAACTATGTGATGGTCAACGGTCTGCTGGCCGAATTCTACGGTCTTCCGGCCGTCCGCGGCGATGACTTCCGCCGGGCGCCGCTTCCGTCCGGATCGCCACGCGGCGGGCTGCTGGGGCAGTCAGCGATTCTCGCTCTGACGGGAACCGGGCAGCGGACATCGCCCGTCGACCGCGGCGCCTACGTGCTCCGCAAGCTGCTTGACCAGCCGCCACCGCCGGCGCCCGCCAATGTTCCCGCGCTGGACGAAGACGAGACCGGCAACCGCTCGATCCGCGAAACGCTCGCCATCCATCAGTCAAATCCTCAGTGCGCCTCGTGCCACCGGCGGATCGATCCGCTCGGGTTTGCGCTCGAAAACTTCGATCCGGTGGGCCGCTGGCGCGAAAAAGTTAGCGGCGCGCAGGGTGTAGAGTTCGCCATTGATCCGCAGGGTGTCATGCCCGACGGAAAACGCACGTTCAGCGGGCCGACTGGATTAAAACAGCGTCTGCTGGAAGACCGTAACGACTTCCTCCGCGGCCTGACAAAATCGCTGATGACCTACGCGTTGGGTCGCTCGATAGGATTCTCCGACCGCGAACTGGTGAACGGAATTGTCGCCCAGACCGCCACACAACACGATTACCGCTTGCGCTCGCTCATTCATGCGATTGTACGCAGCCAGGCATTTCAAACGAGGTAACCATGCAATTCATCGATCCTATCAGTCGTCGCGCCGTTCTCCGCGGCGCCGGAACCATGCTCTGCCTGCCGCTGCTGGAAACATTCCTGCCCCGCCCGGCTGTTGGCGCCCCTGCGAAAAAAACGCCGCAACGGTTAGTCTTTCTGAGCTACTCGTGGGGCGTGTCGCGCGACGACTGGTTTCCGTCTGACGCCGGCGCTGACTACACCATGAGCAAGTGCCTTGAACCGCTTGCCCGGCATCGTAAAGACTTCTCCGTTCTCAGCCACCTCACCAACAAACAGGCGACCAACGGCCACTGGGGCTGCACAACTTGGCTGACCTCAGCGAACGTCAACGGCACGCCGGGTAAAGCATTTCAGAACTCCATTTCGGTCGATCAGGTCGCCGCCCGCAAACTAGGTATCGAAACGCGGTTCGAATCGCTCGAGCTAAGCGGCGCCAAAGCAGACGGCTACGGCCCCGGACTTTCGCTGTCGTGGTCGGCAAGCGGCAGCCCCATCGCAGGCGAGACCAGCCCGGTGGCGCTCTTCGACCGGCTGTTCGGCGCCGCGGAGACGCCGCTGGAAGAACGTCGCTATCGTTTGCAGAAAAACCAGAGCGTGCTCGACGCAGTGATGTCCGACGCCAAAGCGATGGACCGCCGGTTATCAAAGGTTGATCGTGAACGGGTCGCAGAATACTTTCAATCCGTCCGCGATATCGAAGTCCGCATCCGCAAGGCGGAAGACTGGCTGGAGCGTCCGCGGCCGGAAGCACCTTTTGGCCGTCCTACGGGCAAACTGACGACGACGGAAGAGATTCAGGTGATGTACGACCTGATTGTCGCCGCCATTCAAACGGACTCGACGCGCGTGGTCACTTACCGTCAGCCGGTGGAAGGATTGTTCACTGACCTCGGTTTCAAAACCAACGGCCACAGCACGACCCACTGCACCACCAAAAGCGACACTTACAAGGCGTCAATCGCCCGCGACCGCAAACAGGCGGAATTGCTGGCCGGACTGATAGACCGGCTGAAGCAGCTTCGAGATCCGGACGGGTCATCCGTGTTCGACAACACGCTGATTACCTACGGCAGCGGCATCCGCCACAACCACCACCTGACGGATACTCCGGTTCTGGTCGCAGGTCACGGCGGGGGCGGATTGAACCAGGGGCAACACTACGTGTTCGAGTCCAACCAGACGCCGCTCGCGAATCTATGGTATTCGATCCTCCGCCATACCGGCGTGGAAGTCGACCGGTTCGCCGATAGTGAAGGACCGTTGAAAGGCCTGTTCGCCTAACAGGCCTTTCACAAAGCAGTTGCTACAAAGCTTGATTTGAACGACACCAACCCGAAGCGCAGGCGAGGGACGCCGGAGTTGCCAGCGCGCCGCCGGTTGAAGTCCACCTATTCAACGAAGTGTGGCCAAACACCTCCGTTTTCGCCTCCACATCAAACGCCCCTCGCTCGCGCTTCGGGTTGATGTGCGCAAGCGGAACCTTGCGCACATTCCCGCCGCAAACATAACGAGATCATTTCAGATTCAAAGAGTACGCATCATGTTGCGAAAACAGGAATTTCCCGCCATCATCTGCGCCGCAATCGCAGCGCTGCTGGTTTTCGTTCAAGAGCCAGCTTCTGCTGACGACGGGCCGGTGGCCAGTTTTATCGAAAAACACTGCGCAGATTGCCACACCGGTCCCGGCGCAGAGGCTGGCTTCCGGCTGGACACGTTGAAATTTGAGTTGTCGGCGCCCGCAACGTTCGCATCCTGGGCGATGGTGCACCGCCGTATCACCAAGGGCGAGATGCCGCCAGAAGATGGTGACCAGCCTGGCGCTAGCGAGAAGACCCGCTTCTTAGCCACCCTGGGCGATGCGCTCGCAACGGCCGACCGCAAACGCCAGGAGCTGAACGGGCGACGGGAGCTGCGGCGGCTTAGCCGGACGGAGTACGCCAATTCTTTGAAAGACATCCTCGACCTGCCGCATCTTGAACTGGATGAAATGCTGCCGCCAGACAGCCTGGCTTACGGTTATCCCAAGAGCGCATCCGCCCTCGACTTTTCGCACGTGATGGTTTCGCGGTATCTCGAAGTTGCCGACCACGCTCTCTGGCAGGCGCTTGCCCAGCAGCCCAAAAGTGTTCCCTCGAAGGTGATCCGCGCGGAGCTGAAAAGCGTGGACGGCGTATCGGCCACGCTGCAGACGCTGCGAGTGCAATTGAAACAGACCACCGCGATGCCGCTGATTGGCAAGCAACGCGATCCCACGCTGGAAGTGAATCGCGGGAATTTCCAGAAACGCCAGCCCGGCTATGTCCGCGATCCTGAGCCGCATTTCGACGGCGTCGCGACCTTCATGAACAGCCGGTCCAATCACAACATCGTGCTACGGCCCTTCAAGGCGCCGCAAAGCGGCTATTACAAACTCCGCGTGCATGGCTGGGGCCTGCTGAACGATCACGGCAAACTCCTGCCCAGCGACCGCACCGAAGCCGTGGCGTTCTACGCCCAGTCGGGCCGGCTGTTAGGCCGCTGTGATCTTCCGCCCAATACGCCAACCACCAGCGAAATCACCGCATGGATCAACCAGGGCGAACCCATCGAGTATCTCGCGATCTCGACCAGCAATGAACTGTTCAATTTTCCTCAGCCGAAATCCGGAGCGAAGTACGAAACGTTCAAAGCTTACGGAATCGGCTTGCAGTGGTTCGAGATGGAAGGACCGCTGGTCGAAAGCTGGCCGCCAGAGAGCCACCGCCGTTTATTGGGCGACATGAAACTGGAGTCAGCCGGTCAGCAGCCCAACGGCCTTTCTTACCGGGTTGTGACCGCGGACCCGCAGCAAGATGCGCGGCGGCTCTTAGGGAAGTTCGCCCGGCGGGCGTTGCGGCGCCCTGTTCAGGCCGGAGAGCTTCAACTGCCTATGCGGATGGTCCGCGCGAGGTTGCAGCGAGAAGAGCCGTTTATCGATGCGCTGCTGGCGGGCTACCGCGCCATTCTGACGTCGCCGGAATTCCTGCTGCTGCACGAGAAACCTGGACCGCTCGACGCCTGGGCGTTGGCCAGCCGGCTATCGTTCTTCCTTTGGAACTCGCCGCCGGACCACTTGCTCCGGCAATCCGCAGCCAGCGGAGAGCTGCTCAAGAGTGAAGAACTCCGCCGTCAGACAGACCGCATGCTGAACGACCCGCGGGCGGCGCGGTTTGTCGCACATTTTCTGGATTACTGGCTCGATCTGCGGAACATTGCGCTGACCGAGCCTGACGGAAGCCTGTACCCGGAGCACAATGCGCTGCTTACCGAGTCCATGGTCGAAGAAACGCGGGCCTTCTTCACGGAAATGATCCGCAGCGATCTAGGCGCCGGGCATGTCATCGACTCCCGGTTCCTGACCATCAACCAGCGGATGGCGGAACTATACGGTATCGAAGGCGTCCAGGGATTTCATACCCGGAAAACACCACTGCCCGAAAACAGTGTGCGCGGCGGGCTGCTGACCCAGGGCAGCCTTCTGAAAATCACCGCCAATGGCACCACCACATCACCAGTGGTCCGCGGCGCCTTTGTGCTGACCCGGCTGCTGGGTGATCCGCCGCCACCGCCGCCTCCTTCGGTGCCCGCGATCGAGCCAGACATCAGCGGAGCGACGACCATCCGCGAGCAGTTAGCGAAACACCGCTCGATCAAACTCTGCGCCTCGTGCCATCAGAAGATCGATCCGCCGGGCTTCGCCCTGGAGAGCTTCGATGTGATGGGAGGACTTCGCAGCCATTACCGGGCGCTGGTGGAAAACGGCGACCGGCGAAGCAAGCTGAAATCGAACGGTAAACCGGTCGGATATAAGACCGGGTTAAAGGTGGATGCTGCGGGTGAACTGCCCGGCGGCGCCCCGTTCAACAACATTCATGAATTCCGCGCCTTGCTGAAAACACAGACGCCGCAGATTGCCCGCAACCTGCTGGAACAGTTCCTCGTTTATGCGACCGGCGCGCCCGCTGGCGCCGGCGACCAGCAGATGGTCGATCAGATGATGGCCTCCCTTGCCGCCAAAGACTATGGGGTGCGGTCGATGCTCCACGCCGTGGTGCAAAGCAGACTCTTCCGCCACAAGTAGAACTCACACCATACGAATAAACACGGAGAAAACCATGCCCAGACATCTCCCCAGACGCACGGTCCTGAAAGCGGCCGGCGCAAGTTTAGCGTTGCCGCTGCTCGATGCGATGGTCCCGGCGTTTTCCAGTGAACTGCCCCAGCCCCCGCCGCGACGCATGATTGCCATCAATGTCGATCTCGGCTTCATGCCGGAAGAGTTTTTCCCGGAAGCCGCAGGACGCGATTTCGCGCTGTCTCCGTACCTCTCTGTCTTAAAAGACTTCCGCAACGACTTCACGGTATTCAGCGGCGTATCGCACCCGGAGGTGGACGGTGGGCATCAGGCCGATGTCTCGTTCCTGACCGGCGCGCCGCATCCGCGGGCGGCAGGATTCAAGAACACGATTTCGCTGGATCAATACGCCGCGCAGCACATGGGGCACCTGACCCGCTTTCCCACGCTGAACCTGCGGGTTGGTCCCGGAGCGGGGTCGATGGCGTACACCGGCGACGGCGTGCGGATCCCCTCGGAAGAACGCCCGTCGCGGGTCTTCCACCAGTTGTTTGTGCAAGGATCGCCCGGTGAAGTCGCCGCCCAGGTCCGCAAGCTGCAGGAAGGCCGCAGCTTGATGGACTCGTTCGCCGGGCAGATTAAATCACTCAGCCGCGATGTTAACGGCCCCGACCGCGCACGGCTGGATCAGTTTTTCTCTTCGGTCCGCGAGGTCGAGAAACGCCTGGCCATCAGCCAGGAGTGGGAGAAAAAGCCCAAGCCCACCATCGAGGCCCGCCCGCCGCGCGACAATCTGGAACCCGGCGCACTTGTGCAGCGCACACGCAACATGTACGACCTGGCGCGGCTGGCGTTCGAGACCGATTCGACGCGGCTGATTACGGTTTTCGTCACGCAAGGGTTCAACCCGAAAGTCGACCTGCCGGGCGTCAATCTGCCGCATCACGCGTTAACGCATCAGACGCAGAAGAAAGACACGCGGGAGCAACTGCGCACCATCGAACTCGCCCAGATGACCGAACTGGCCGGACTGCTCCGCGGACTTCAGGCAGCCCAGGAAGACAACGCCACGCTGCTTGACCGCACCATGGTGATGCAGGGCAGCAACCTCGGACACGCCAACAGACACGACAACCACAACCTGCCGGTGCTGCTCGCCGGCGGCGGTTTCAAGCACGGCCAGCATCTTGTCTTTGACCGCAAACACAACACGCCGCTGGCGAGACTGTATGTCAGCATGCTCCAGCGTCTGGGCATCGGAACGGATCGATTCTCGTCAGGCAACGGGACTCTTCCCGGACTGGAACTGCTGGGATGACAGAACCTCGTCGCTAGAATCGCAATCCTGGGAATGATGGTATTTCGACTGGGAAGCAGATGCCGGTTCGTCCTTGCGCATTCGCCTATTGTTTCGACGCGCGCAATTCGAACCACCGACGATTTGTGCCCCTCTGATTGGCAATCGCTACGGATTCGCCCGACTCGCTGAAACATATGTCCTCGATCGTCGAGCCGCAAATATCCTCGTCGAAAACTATTTTCCAGTTCCGTGTGTCGTAAATGACGAGGCGTCCGTCGTGGCGTCCGACCAGGAGGTACGGCAGTCTGGGATGAAACGCAGGGGTAATCGAACGGTCGTCCGTTTTTATGCGTTTTATAAGTGTGCCATCACGCGTGTCAAAAACCCGGATATCGCCGTAGCCGCATGGCGTGACCAGTTTTCCATCGTGCGAAATCGAAGCCTTGTAAGCCATCCGGCCAACCCACTTATTCCAGCGCACCGTCCAGTCTGTTGTGTCGACGACTGTTAATCCCTTGCCCGATGCTATTAGGGCTAAAAGTTCTCCATCACCGCTGAAACTCAATTTGTTGCGATACATGCGTGGAGAGGTTCTTACCGTTGGCAGGCGTTCGACAACTTTGCCACTCTCCAATGACCAGACGACAAGCCCCTTTCCATCCCCGGCCACGAAATGCTTACCGTCGGGGTGGAAGGCGAGTGTCCAGTTATTCGGCGCACCTTGACAGGGTAGGCGTGAAAGAAGTTTGCCTGTCTTGAGAGAAAAAATGCTGACCTCCTTGTCACCGTTGATCATCGCCATCCGATGCGTTCCGCGCTGGGTGACCGGGCGACCTGGACGAAAGATATAACTTTCGTGAGACGGTTTTACACTGATAAATCTGTTCCCGGGTTCAACCACATTGCGCCCATTCTGATGGGAAAGAAATACCCACGGTTCTTCCTGGTCGTAGAACACCATTGGCAGCGTCTGCCACGCTGGCGTAACCGGTTGTAGCCTAGCCAGCGCCTTTTGAACTTGTGGAGATGCGAACCCTCGCATATGCAACGGGGCTTTGCGCACCACGATCAGGTCTTCTTCGTGTGTGGCGTACAGTTCACCATCAGGAGAAATGCGAATTCCGTTTGCCTGGCCTAGAAATTCTCCTGTATCACACCGCCACCAGGACATTGGCCTTACAAGTTTAGAGCCTTGTTCAAACTGATTTTCGAGAAAAACATATTTGCTATTTGAAGAAATCGTATATCCGCGTTTTTTCTCCTGGCGATGAATCTCATGATGCCCCTCGGGTTCGAGTGCTGACACCATCCTTCCCTGGACGTTCACGACGCCAACATTGCCGCTGTCAATGTGCCGCCCCCGCGCGTTCCATGGCCAATCATCCAGCAGTCTTCCAGCTACCAGCTGCCGGTCCGGCGACATGTTGTAATCTGTTGCTTCGAGCCGGCGTGCAACCCAGTTTGAAACGGGTTCGCCGGTCTTGATAGACGTGATGCTGATTCCACGGTGATCCCGCTGGATAAGTTCTGTCCGTTCTGCGTTGACGCTGTAACTGAACACATGCCGCCATGGTCCCGTTCCTAATTTAGTAACCTTGTTCTCACGGAAATTCCATAAAGTGTAATCATATGCATTGCCGGATGGCTTCAGGAGAATGACCTCATCCTCGCAGTCGTCTAATGGCGAAAAGGTGCGAACTCCATCGTGAGTTTTGATGATCTTTTTTTCTTGAGTATCGTAGGCTGCAACTGTGGTCGTGGATTGTCGATAGTCGTTGCGAACAGAGACAATCAGGTAACGACCACCGCGTGTGAATCCTGTGCCCATGGGCTCTACATGGGTGTATTCGGGTGCGACCTTCTGGATTAGTTTTCCCGTCTGCACATCGAAAATGTTAGTCGTAGTCGTCGGGCTTTGACCGACACACACGGCTATTCGCGAGCCAGTGTCGTCGAAGAAAACCTGCGGACTTACGACAAGGCTCTGACCAACATCAATCTTGCACAGCACTTCAGGAATACGGTTGTGATGAATCCGCCAGATCCAATTGCGGTCTGCCTTATCAACACTCTCCAGAAGCTTCTCCGCCTCGTAGAACCGGCCCTGCTGAATTCGCTGGCCCGCCAGCATCAGATTTACACGGGCGGCTTCTTTCCGCTGTGCGATCGCAGCCTTGCGTGCTTTTTCGGTCTGCTGTACCGCGACAGTACGTTCCGCCTTGGCTTTAGCTTCTTCTGATTCCGCTTTTCGCTGCTGTGATTGAGCAAAGAGAAAATTCGCGTGCGCTTTGCTCCAGGCAGCCTGCGTGTTGAGCCATGCTACGCTTACGAAAATAAGACTCAACACTAGCGTCGATGCAATCCCCGCCGTAAGCCCGCTGACCAGTTTATTCCGCCTGCTCCATCGAACCAGACTTTCAAACGTTGAAATCTTACGGACGGAAACGGGCCGGTTTTCCAGATACCGGTTCAGATCATCGGCGACAGCGTGGCAACGTGCGTATCGGCTTGCCGGGTCTGGCTGCAACATCTTCTGGCAGATAGCCTGCAGATCGACCGGGATCTTCTGGTTCTTACCCGTCATCGACGGCGGAGGAGGATTACCTTGCAGGTGCGAAACGACCTGCATCTTCGAGCCGCTCCATGGTAGTTCACCAGTGAGCAATTGATAGAAAGTGACGCCTAGCGAATATTGGTCGGTCTGTGGACCAATGTCCGCCGCAATACCGCGTGCCTGCTCGGGCGACATGTAAGCAGGTGTCCCCATGATCACATCGTCGGTCGTCAGGTTCGCTGCATGATCTGTCCTCTTTGCAAGGCCAAAATCCATGATCATTGGCTGCACCGCCGCGTCGATCATCACATTGGCCGGTTTGATATCGCGATGAACGACACTCTTCTGATGTGCATAGTCCAATGCTTCTGCCAGGTCCCGCACGAAATAGACGGCCGCGGCAACAGTGACTGTTGATTCTTGCAGATATTCCTCAAGCGTCATTCCCTCGACAAAGGCAGTCGATAAGTAGTATTGCTTGTCGATGCAACCTCGCTCCCAGACCGCAATAATATTCGGATGTTGCAGCTGCGCAGCGATTTGGGCTTCAGAAAGAAAGCGGTCTACTAAGGGCTGGTTATTTGCACTGAAGGTAGGGAGTTTCAGGGCGACTTCCCGGTCCAAGGTCGGATCGTAGGCACGATATACGAGACCGAAACTACCACGACCGAGTTCGTCCCGGATATGAAAACGGCCGAATTTCCGCGGATGGAAGCCTGTTGCCAATAGCGCTTCTCGACTCTCAGTCTTCCCGTCCACGGAAGACGCTTCCCCAACAACGACGGTCTCCCCAGGTCCGCTGGAACGCTCTGTGGCGTTAAATTCCTCTTCAAATTCAGGAAACGCCTCACGATACTGGCTCACCGGTACGGGCACGCCGTGCTGCCGCCGGAGTTCCCGGTCAACTTGCAGCAGTTCATGGAACAGAGACGCCCGTAAATTAGCCGGGCATTTCCGCAGGCACGCCGTGATCAATCTGAAGCTGTCAGCTTTCCAGCTTGATTCAAAGACGTCAGAGATCTTGTCTATCAGCTCAAGGCCTTCCAGGTCTTCATTTGCCATTTTCTTCACCCTTAGAAGGTTTCAATTTCAGCTGCATGTGAGAAAACAGACCTTGATAGTTTTTGCTCCGGCCCACAAGCTGTTCTCCGTCTACATCCAGCCGGAACTCAATGCTCTGTTCCCATCCCTGATCAAAAAGAGCAATCTGGCTGACGCGTTCTTTTTGCTGCATAAGAGATAATGCGAATCCATTAATTGCTGGATCTGCCAGGCCAACACTTCCTACGTAGACGCCTTTGACCCTTGCATCTGCTGCCGCCGTAATCTCAACCGAAACCCGCTTGCCATCAAGTTCGTAGCTAAGAACTTTCACCGTGACGACAGTGGTTTTTCCAAGCTTAGCGTTCGTGTACTGGCCATTCCACTCACGCCCCGGCGATAGCGCCCAGCCCCACGTCTTTGTCATGTTTGCAGTTTTGTAGGTCGCCGGTTTCCTTTCTGACGGCTGCTTTTTCAGGGTTGCAATTTCTCCTTCCTGACTTAGGCAGTACAGGGTCTGTCCATCGGCAGATAGCCGGAAAATCTTGGGGTCTTTCTCTTCCCAGACACTGAAGAAAACACCGTAATACTCTTTGTCGAAATTCGTATTTTTGCCTACTTGCCGGGTGACCAGACCGTAGCCATCGATACGTCCATCCGGCTGATTCCACGAACCTTCGTAGACGACGAAGTCCAACGGCCTATCCTTTTTCTCCAATAACAACCTGACATATTTCCCTTCGTCACGTGTTTCAGCAACTCGCAATGAGATCTGCTCGCCGGCGTTGTTGCGCCACTGGGAAACGCCGCTCCATACAGAACCGGACTGCAGCGCGTCTTCCCATCGGGATGGTCCCACCTTAATGGAATTGAGTTGCTTCAACTCCGGGAACGACAGAGACGCATTCCGGAAGACGCCGATGTAGCCTGATTTCGACGGCAGAAGCGACAGGGTGTGATCGGCGCCGCTACTGAAGATCGCGGACTTTCGCTTTCCATTTGCCGGCGAAGCACCGTACGCTACCTGTTTTAGTTTCACGGGAAGTCCCAGGTGATGCGGAGATTCCGTCCGGCACCTTCCCTCGAAGACTGCAAAATTGAATGGATCGCGGGCGTCTTCACACACGATGCGTAAATTCTGCGTCATCTTATCAAACAGCGTTACGGTCATTGCTATCTCCTGTTCAGCCATGCCGTTTTCTACTGAGGTCCCCTCAAGCCGAACGCCAGAGGCTTGCAAGTTGGCAAGCTGCGGAGCGTCCTCTGAATCCTCAACAGCCACTGTTCCAAGATTCATGATGCTGGACTTTGACTGCCCCACTAACTGGTAGCTTTTCCCGGTCGTGTCGAAGATCACTTGCAGGGGATGTTGAACGGAGCGGGCCAGCGTACAGAGTTGAGGGTCGGCGTTGGTGAGAGACAACCGCCAGCCATCATGCATCTTTGTCCCGCGCGGCTTCGTAGGCGTCGTTGGCGGTAGTACAAAAGCACCGTCGAAAACCACTCGCGAAAACGTGTCTTTCTGATCAATCGCAACGGCGGCGAATTTATCCGCCGTAGCCGATGCTTCAAATCGCAAGTCCACAACGGGCGCCGTCCGTGCTCGTAGAACCAGGTCGCCTGAGAGTAATCTGGAACTGTCCAGCAACGTGGACAGCGAGTCTTTTTCAAGCTTCAACCTGGTGGCAACTAGCTTCTGCTGTGTTGCCAACTGGTTTACGAACAGCTGCCGGAACTTCTTTGCCTTGACGACCGGATCGTCAGCGCTGCCGTCGCATACTCTGCCAAGCGTTTCAGCTTCGACCTGACCAGACAAATCGGCGAATTCATGTTGGGAAGAAGTCACCGCGGTCGATTTGACTTGTAACTCATCTCCCGTGGACTTCACGACCGCAGTTGCTGTCCACTTCGTTTCTTCGCCTTTGCGGACCACCGGCCGGAACATGCGACCATGCCGATTGGCGTCTATCTTCTGCTTCAACGCGATGAGTGGCTCCCTCTCAGGCCATCGCACGCTTGTGTGTTGTTTGATAGAGGCATCGAAAGCAGGCACGGTGCTCGCGATTTCCTCTTCAATGCGGCTGGAATCCAGTTCCTGGCACCATGCTTCCCTGGCGGTTTCCGTACATTCGTACTCTACTTTCCACTGATTGCTTTTCTGCGATTCTGTTTTGATAATCCGTACACTGCGACCCGCAACAGGCAGTTGGTGCAACCGTTCGTCTTCCAGTACGGTTGTAAGCTCCTGTTGATCGATTCCCCCTGTACATCCAGTCAGAAGCGCCGGAACAATCAGGCAGAGGGCAGAGAGCCAGAGCTGGGCCCTTTCGCCTTTAGTTTTTCGTTGTGCGGACATTTTCATTTTTTCCTCCAGAACTTCGGATCGATGCCAAGTTACTCACAACGCCGTGCTCTTTGCTTTGGCGTTATTGATGACTTGGCAAAGCAGACCGTTCATCCGTCATTAATTTCAGAAAATTTCGCGAACAATGAGTGACGAAGAGAACGAAGAACAATTCGCCCGTCGTGCTGACAACTGCCAATCAATCAAATCCGCAAACCGGACGACCGAACGCAAAACAGAGCAACCCTTGATATGACGCCTGAGCTGGAAAATCTGTTTTCTCTCTTGAGGGATGAAGATCTCCAGACCGCATTAGAGGCAGCAGAGGCTATTGCATTCTGTGGAGATGAATCTGTTGTCCCTCGACTATTTGCGGAATTGGAGTTTTCTTTGAACGAGATTGAGCGTCAAAAGCAAGCAACGGCTCTCGACGCCAGAGAGCAGAGGCGCCCCTTCGCACTCGAACAAGCAATAGTCTCCCTCCTCCCGTTAGACAAGTGCCAACGTGAACTCGAAGCCGGACGACTCTCCATCAAGTGGCTCGTACGCCGTCGCAGAGAGACAGATACCCTTGAGGAGTTTTGGGGGCCTCTTTGAGAGTAGGTATTTCATCCGTCATTAATTTCAGAAAATTTCGCGCACAATGAGTGACGAAGAGAACGAAGAACAATTCGCCCGTCGTGCTGACAACTGGTTAAAAGGTCTGTCTGAAGATCGCACGGAAGCATTTAATGCCGCTTGCCGGCATTTTCGGCCCGCATTGCGCCGGTTCGTCGAAAACCGGTTGCACTCAAGGCTGCAAAGTCAGACGGGCGCGAGTGATATCATGCAGAGCGCGTTCACAAGTCTCTGGAAGAAGCTTGAACCAGACAACGCACTCGCATCAGGTTCTGAAGAAATGCTCTGGCGCCACCTGCTGAAAATAGCGAGGCGACGGTTGACGCGGCACTGGCGGAAAATCTACGCAAAGAAGCGTGGCAGCGGCCGGGAGTTGAATGCTGCCAGCCTTGTCGATGACGCGGAGGACGCGTGTTTTGAAGAACTTGTGATCGAGGCGACAAACCACCAGCTTGAGGTCGACCTCATCGACATCGTTGAGCAACTCGAACCCGAGTTGCAGACGATTGTGGCAATGCGGATGGCGAGCGTCCCCGTGGCTGAAATCGCTAACGAACTAAAGTGCAGCAAATCGCGCGTCGAGAGAAAAATCCGCTTGCTGGGCGAGCAGCTTGGGCGGATTCTGGAAACGGATTAGATCGCAGATGTTAATCCTTCGCTAAACCTACCGCAGTGCTGAACTTCGCATCACTTGCCGGCCAGTTCAACCAAGGCACACCAGACACTCCTGCATGCAACGCTATCCGTGGCAAAGGTGATGAGCGTTATTGGGCGACATCAGGAATCATGTCTAACGACCACAGATGGCCTGCAAGTTGGATCGGGTTACAATTGCCGCTTCGCCCGCTGATTTCAGCCAGCCAGCAGCCTCGAACATTTTTGCCGTAGGATGGAACCGTTGCCACACCAGGGAGATGACGCCCCGCCGATGACCGCCGCCCAGCCGGGTTCAGCCGTTGCAGACGGCAGGGGCAAGCGTCAGCCGCTTCGTAGCGACCTCCGCGCCAGCGTGGTTGAAGGCGCTTCGTTCGGCGCGATGGTCGGTATTGGCGAAACGTTTTTTCCTGCATTCGCGCTGGCGTTGGGGCTGGGCGAAATGGCGTCGGGCATGGTAAGCAGTGTTCCGCTTGTGGCTGGTGGCGTGATGCAACTGGCGTCTCCCATGGCGGTGCGGCTGCTAGGTTCTCACCGGCGCTGGGTTGTAAGTTGCGCGGTGATCCAGGCATTGTCGTTTGTTCCATTGGTAATCGCCGCTCTGGCAGGCGTCATCAGCACGGCGACCCTCTTAATCGTTGCAGCCGTTTACTGGGGCGCTGGTCTGGCAACAGGGCCAGCCTGGAATACCTGGATTGGAACCATCGTGCCGCGTTCGATCCGCTCCCGGTTCTTCGCCCATCGCTCACGTATTTCGCAAGCCGGTGTATTTGCGGGATTCTTATCCGGTGGAATGCTACTGCATTACGCAGCGGCGCATGGCCAGAGTCTCAACGCGTTCGCCGTATTGTTTGGCATAGCCTGCTGCTGCCGGCTGCTTTCCGCAGGCGTGCTGCGTATGCAAAGTGAACCCGTGCCGCTGCCGGCGAACATGCGGCAAATTCCCTGGAGGCAGCTGTTCCATCAACTGCGCGCTACCAGCGGCGGGCGACTGCTGGTTTATCTGGTTGCTGTTCAGGCCGCCACGCAGATAGCTGGCCCGTTTTTCACACCTTTTATGTTGAAGAAACTGCAGTTCACTTATGGCGAACTGGTCAGCCTGTTCGCAGTCGCTTTTTTCGCCAAGGTGGTCGCTTTGCCTATCTGGGGCCGCATCGCAAAAAGAACCGGCGCACGTCAATTGCTGTGGATCGGCGGCATCGGCATTGTGCCCATGAGCGGCGCCTGGCTGGTCTCACAACATTTCGCCTGGCTGTGCTTTGTCCAGCTTGCCGGCGGCATCGTCTGGGCTGCGTACGAACTTGCCTTCTTCCTGCTCTTTTTCGAATCAATCGCGGAAGAAGAACGCACCAGCGTGCTGACGATTTACAATCTGCTGAACACGGCTGCGTGGGTTGGCGGATCATTGATTGGCGGCGCCATCCTTTTCACTTTCGAGGCAAGTTCAGCCGGTTACCTGCTGATATTCGGTCTTTCAACGGTCGCACGTTGCGCGACCCTTTTACTACTCGTGCGGGTGCCAGGTCTTGTCGTCGAAGCGGCCGAAGTGGGTGTACGCACAGTAGCTATCCGGCCCGGATCAGCATCCCTCGAGGCGCCCGTGCTGCCCAGTCTCCCGGATTGGCTCAACGAAAATGATTGAGCCCCTCAACAGCCGTGGTGGAAATCGCCGCTGCTCCTCCAGTCAACGTCGCCATTATCGCCCGCTGTTATCAGGCGAGCCAATGACGCCAGCAATTTGCATCCATTGGACCACTAGCATCTGCGGTTCGCGTGGGGGAGGTCGAACGTATTTTCTCTAAAGGCGTGCGGATGTGACGTTAGGCCCATAATATAATGTGCATTCTCCTTAGCGTCCGTGCATTCCAGATAGCAGAGGCAACTATGAACTCGCCGGTTAAGTCGAATCGCCAGGCAACGCGTTGTAACCCGGAGCGGCTTCACCCGGCAGCGACACTGGCGTTTGTGGTGACTGCTCTTGCTGTCTGGCTTACACCTTCAACTAAGGTGATGTCAGAGAAACTGACAAAACCTAACATCGTGCTGATGATGGCGGATGATCTCGGCTGGGGCGATACCGGCTTTAATGGCAACGAGATTATTCAGACGCCGCATCTGGATGAGATGGCCCGTAGTGGGATGACGTTCATGCGGTTTTATGCAGCCGCTCCGGTATGCAGCCCGACGCGTGGTAGTTGCATCACTGGCCGCCACCCGTTCCGCTATGGCATCTACTTCGCAAATACGGGCCACATCAAGCCGCCGGAAATAACGCTGCCGGAACTGCTAAAAAAGCACGGTTACACCACGGGGCATTTCGGCAAATGGCATCTGGGTACGTTGACCAGCACCGTTGAAGACGCCAACCGTGGCGGCCCGCGTGGGGCGAAGCATCTGGCGCCGCCTGCGAAACACGGTTTTGATGTGAACTTCTCCACCGAATCGAAGGTCCCTACCTGGGACCCGATGCTGCGACCCAAAGGCGTGAAGGGTAAGACCTGGTGGGCGCCGGCGGAAGATGCTGCCGCCGCCACACACCATGGCACGCGGTACTGGTCCAGCGGTCAGGAAGTGAAAGAGAACCTGCGCGGCGACGATAGCCGCGTGATTATGGACCGGGTGATTCCCTTCGTGCAGAACGCCGTTAAAGAGCGGCAGCCGTTCTTTGCGGTGGTCTGGTTTCACGCGCCGCATCTGCCGGTTGTGGCCGGCCCGGAGTTCACGCAGTTGTACGAAAAATACGAGGGCCACGCGAAACACTATTACGGCTGCATCACGGCTCTGGACAAACAGGTCGGCCGCCTTCGCAGCGAACTGAAAGCGCTCGGCGCCAGTGACAACACCATGCTTTGTTTTTGCAGCGACAACGGGCCGGAAGGCAATGAGAAGTCGCCAGGCAGCAGTGGCGGACTGCGGGGCCGCAAACGGAGCCTGTTTGAAGGCGGTGTCCGCGTTCCAGCCGTGATCGAGTGGCCCGCCAGAGTCAAAGCCGGCAGCAAAACAGATGTGCCCGCCGTGACAAGCGACTACCTGCCCACGATTTTAGAAGTGCTCGGCGTATCCACAGACCTAAACCGTCCCATCGACGGCGTAAGTCTGTTGCCGTGGCTTGGCGGCAGCCAGGCGCCGCGAGGCAGAAGTATTGGGTTCCAATCCAACAATATGGCCGCCTGGTCAGGTGACCGCTACAAGCTAATCGGACAGGTCGGCGCCGCCAAAAAACGGAAAGGCGCCGCCGCAAAAACGGGCTGGATGCTGTTTGATCTGCAGCAGGACCCGCGTGAGAAAAAGGACATCGCCAGCGAACACCCTGACATGGTCAAACGCATGGCGGCTGAATTACAGGCCTGGCGCAAGTCGTGCCAGCACAGCGACAGCGGTGGCGATTACTAAACCTGCGCCGCCTGAAATGCTGGAACCTTGGACGGAGACATTCCATGCCCCACGGCGAACATCATTACGCAGGCGACTTTGAAATGCACCTGACCGTCCGCACCGCCGACGAAATGGCGCTGCGGGCGTTCCAGAACTGGTGCGAATCGCACGAGATGAAGTGCGTGCAAATTGTCCTGTCGCGCGGGCAGCACACCCAGCAACCGATGGCCACCTGGCGCCGCAGGGAGACGACGCTGCAACAGGTGGTGGAAGAGGCCCAGGCGTTTGCATCCGGGCTGAACCTCAACGGCGTTGAGGTCACGCGAGTGAAGGTCGAGGCAGCGCCTTACAACAACAACATTCCCGTGGATCAAACACAGTTAGCCGCGCACAGCCCGCAGAATTACTTTGAGCATCATATCAAGGTCGAGCGTGATGCATCGGCAAGTCGCGAAACATTGACCGCCGTCAGCGAACGTCACGGCGCGCATCTATCGCGTAACGCTTTCAAACAGACTGCCCAGGGCCGCGAAGAGCGGTTCGTCACGCTGCGCGATTATGAAAACGGACGTGCGGAATCGCTGGCGGCGCTGACTGCCCTGATCGCAGATCTGCGCGCGGCCGGTGAGAACGTTGTGGAGTACGAGTCGGAATACTGCGTGTATGACTCGAACGTAGAGCTAGACGCAGGTTGGCTCGTTGATGCGGTGGAACCATAGACAGTTGCGGATCTTATGGTCGGTTACGCTCTATCCGGCGATGAGATAGGCAGACTGCTGCCCCTCACCCTAGCCCTCTCCCCGAAGGGGCGAGGGGACCACGTGCACAGTCGTTAAACGATGTTGCGTTTTACGGCCCAGACCGCTGCTTGGGTGCGGTCGGTTACATCCACCTTGCGGAGGATGTTCTGCACATGCTCTTTCACTGTTTCGATACTGATGCCCAAGGACCGGCCAATTTCGCGATTGCTTAGACCTAAGGCAACGTGGCGAAGCACTTGCATCTCCCGTGCGGTCAGCGGAATATCATCTTCCACGGGCGCCCGGCGGCGGGCCATCTGCCCCTGGATCTTGGCCATGATGCTGCCTTCGCTTGGCATTTTGCTCGTCGCGACGCGGACAATCGCCTCGATCAGGGCCGGACGTGACAGTCCTTTGAGCAGATAATCCTTGGCGCCGAGCGCGATGCACCGGGCCACGTACGTCGGGTTATCGTAGGTCGAGAACATGACGACATTCTGCTCGGGCATTTCAGCCCGTATCTGCTCAAGAACCGCAATGCCGCTGGTAGGCGGTAGGCGGATGTCCAGCAATAAAATGTCGGGGTTAAGTTCCCGCGTGGCGTTCAACACTTCGTCGCCAGTTGCTGCTTCACCTGCGATCTGCACCTCAGAGCCGGCCAGCAGGCTACGTAACCCGGTACGCACGACTTCGTGGTCATCTGCAACAAGAACAGAAATCGCCATTCAACATCTCCTAGAGCGCGAAACGGCACATCGCCGTCAAGGCTCGATATCTACGGTTAGAAAGGTTGCCCCGGTTGGTGTTCTAATGGGTTCAGACAACGGTGATCACTTCGAGGGGATAGGTAAATCCCCGATCCTGACAAACCTACGATTATTTTACCACGTTAGGGGGGGCAGAGAAGATGCTGGGTGCGGATGACGGCTTTGTGCATGCGGTACATCCGCCCGCAAGTTAGATAGAGACCGGCCGCTTCAGAAACCAGCACAAGTCGCAACCAGTTGCTTATAAAGAACTTAGGTAATTATTCGCGGCTGCGTATGAAATGCAGTCTGGGAAAATTGAATGCGATCTTGATGTTATGTTTGCGGGAAATACGGCAGAATTTTTGAGAATTTCCTCGCTCGTCGCCACAGAAACTGAGAGAATGCTGCGGAATGAGGTGTGAAGTTCTCATTCTCCGCGCATAAAAAAATGCAGGGTTGGGAATAATGTGCCAACCCTGCAATGATGAATTGCTGCCTTCTTATGTATGAGTGGGAGTATAACGTTGGTCGCAATGCGCTGCTACCCACCAACTGGGGGTTCGTGTTGTTTTTCTGTGAAAAACCCGACATGCAGCGCATCTGGTCTTTTCAAACCGTCTTCTCCCCGCCCCGTGCAACGCAGATCAGACAGACATCGTCCGTCTGAGGCCGCCCGGCGGCAAAATGCTGCATCGCGGAAATCATCGAGTTGCCCGCATGCACCGCGCTGGAGAATGGTCGTGCGAAATGTTCGCGGATGGCCGCCATGGCGAACATCTCTCCGGCCGGATTGCAGGTATCGGTCAGGCCGTCGGTGAAAAGCGTCAGCATTTCGCCGGGTTGCAGCTCAATCTGTTCCGCCTCGTAACCACGCGTGGCAGTCACGCCCAGCGGCAACCCTAGAGAGGACGCCGTTAGTTCTTCCAGGGTTCCGCATGTGCGACGAAGCAGCGGGTTCATGTGGCCCGCGTTGACGATCGTCAGCTGATGTCCGTACGGATCGAGCACCAGCACCACCATCGTCACAAACGTGCCGTAGCGGTTGCCGCACAACTGCTGATTAAGTCGCGTCACCGCATCGGCCGCGGTCGGTTCGGAAAGCAGCCAGTACCGCACATCGCTACATAGCCGCGCCATCAACAGCGCCGCCGGCATTCCCTTACCGGCCACATCGCCCTGCACAATCGCCAGCCGGCCGTCAGGCAGTTCCAGGTAATCGTAGTAATCGCCAGCAACCGTTTTGGCAGCGGAGTAATGTTCAAAGAAGGTGTAGCCATCCACCTCGGGCCGTGTGGGCGGAAGAAACGTCAACTGCACTTCGCGGGCGAGATCCAGCTCGCGGTTATGCCGCTCCAGTGCAATCTCGGCCCGGTGCGCGGTGGCGTAGTCCACTGCCTGACCCGCCAGGAGGGCGACGCTTACCAGCACGTCGAGATCTTCCTGCTCAAACGGTTCGCGGATATCGTTCGACTCAATATGAATCACGCCCAGGCTTTTGCGTCGCGGTCCCATCAAAGGCGCGCACATGATCGAACGTGCGTGGTCATCGTAGATGGAAGAAGACGGGTCGGGCTTGCCGCGTTTCATCGCTTGCAAACGTTCGTCGGCGGCAGCGTCGCGGCTGAGAAAGGCGGTCTGTTCGGCTTGCACCCGCGCGGCGATGCTGCCGGTGACCGGGCTGATGGTGTCGCTCGCGTCGCTGGAATGTTTGATCCAGTGCGGCTGCAATTCGCCGTTTTCATCCTGCTCTAAAATGTAAGCGCGGTCGGCGTGCGGGAAGATGTGGAACAGGCTGTCCAGAATCTTCTCCATCACCGTATTCATATCCAGGGAACTTCCCAGACTATGGGTGATGTCCAGCATCGCCTGCAATTGCGCGGCGGAGTTTTTGCGTTCTTCCGTGGGGGCGCCGTTCGCCGCGATGGCGGCCAGGATCGTGGGCGAATGGCGGTTCTTGACGGTTGTGGACTTCGGCGGCTCTGTCAGGCGTGCTTCTGCGGCTGCGTCGGCCCGGTACACCATCACAATGTCGTGTATCTCGATCAGGTCGCCGTCATGCAGCACCTGCCGCCCGCGTACATCCTGCCCGTTTACTGCAGTGCCGTTCACGCTCTGCAGATCTTCGATAGACCACTGCTCCTCCACCTTCACCAGCCGGGCGTGACGCCGCGAGACGGTGCGGCTTTTCAGGTAGATATTGCATTCGATATCGCGGCCGATCAGCATTTCACGCCCCGATATTTCAAACGTGGCGCCGGAATTCATCCCCGCCTGAATGACAAGTTTAGGCATGGCTAATCGCCTCCTAACGGAGCAATCGGCTGGGCAGATTGCTGAAGGCGGGTAGACGGGAAGGCAGGCCGGTTCAAGGCAGCGCGATTCACTTGACCATCAGGGGCAGCATTCATGGCTGTGTCCGCTGGCGACAATAATATGGCGCCAAAGAATATTGGCGCCGCAGGTAGGTAATCGACTATTATACGAATAAGTGACGATAGATGGAGTTTTTCCGCAACTTCTTACAAGTCCTGCGGCAATTCTATTATTCTGAACCCTTCCTCTTCCGCGTCTGACGGCCCACCGTGCGTATTGATAAGGTCAGCCCCATGATGTTTCGCTGCGTCCTTAGACTTCTTGCCGCAATTCTTATTGCTTGCCTCGCGCCTGCAGCCTGTCTGCATGCGGAACTGAAGCTGCCGGCAATCTTCAGCGACAACATGGTCCTGCAGCGCGAGATGCCCGCTCCTATCTGGGGAAGTGCAGAACCCGGCGCCAAGGTTACGGTGAAATTCCGCAATCAACAGAAGAATGTTACGGCGGGCAACGATGGCCGCTGGCGTGTTGAGCTGGATGCACTGAAGGCTGGCGATTCGGGCGAACTCCAAATCCGGCAGCAACCCGCTAAGCCGGGCGACAAGATGGCTCACAGCATCGTGTTGAAGAACGTGGTGGCGGGCGATGTCTGGATCGGCTCCGGGCAGTCGAACATGGCCGGCGCAGCGGCAGGTTATGCCCGGCGCGACCATGTGCTGGCGGAACTGCTGAAGATGACCTATCCGCAGCTCCGGCTGGCGCGCGGCCGGGGCGGCAATTGGGCCGTGGCGACACCTGAAACTTCCGCCCGGTTTTCCGCGTTGCTGTTCTCCTTCGGAGTGAATCTGCATCAAGAGACGGGCGTACCCACCGGGCTGATTCTCGGCGCCGTGGGCGGCACGCCATCAGGATACTGGCTCAGTCAGGAGGCTTTTGATGCAAGCCAGGAGATCAAAGACGTCATTCAAAAAGCTCAGCAGAACAACGCTCACGAAAAAGCTCTTGCGCAGTACAAGAAGCGACTTGCGGCCTGGGAGAAGGCTGCGGCCGAAGCGCAGAAGAACGGCAAGCGGGCGCCACGCAAACCCGTCGCCCCGCAGAAGACCGGTCAGCCACGTGGCCGGATCGGTCATCTTTATGAAACGCATATCCGCCCGGTTGTTGGCTACGGCATCCGCGGGGTGTTGTGGGACCAGGGCGAAAGCGGCACCGCCATTGCGGGCGTCGATCAGGACACGGTCATGGGCGCCTTGATTGCGGGCTGGCGGAAAGAGTGGGGGCAGGGTGAATTTCCGTTCCTCTACGTGCAGAAGCCAAGCGGCGGCGGCATCGCCTGGGATCAGAAAAATCCGGTCACCCGCATGGCCGACGAACCGGCTCCGTTGCCCAAAACGCCTCAGCGTGGCGGAGAATACCGGGCGTTGCACATCAACATCATGCGGCGCCCGCAGACGTTTATGGTCACCGCGTCGGATCTTGGTTCGGGCGTCCACCCGCTGAACAAGTCGGGCTATGGAGCGCGGGCCGCGCGGGTCGCGATCGGTTCAACCTATGGCGGTAAGATTGAAATCTACGGTCCGGTTTATGATTCGCATCAGGTGGAAGGCAACACCATCCGCATTCAATTCAAACATACGGGCAAAGGTTTAGCCGTCCGCGGTGATACGCTGCAAGGCTTCGCCATCGCCGGTAAAGACAACGTGTTCCACTGGGCCGATGCGAAGATCGATGGCAACACCGTTGTTGTGTCGCACAAAGACATCGATAAACCCACCACGGTGCGATACGCCTGGTCGCAGAAGCCCTTGTGGGCCAACCTGTTCAACAAAGACGGTCTGCCTGCACTGACGTTCGAGACAACCAGCCCTTAGAGGTTTGAAAACCGGCAGCTACCACGTCGATCCCCCAAAAGCCGTAGGTCAGGCGCCCGCCTGACGATGGTTGAGGTGGATTCCTTGGCGCTGTCAGGCGGGCGCCTGACCTACGAGGCTGCACTGACGTTCGAGACAACCAGCCCTTAGAACGCGGCGCCCCCTTTCAACAGACCGTGCGTTTTATGGTACTCTCGGTTGCAGATTCAGGTTCGCCTTGCTGCCCGGAAGTCCGTCATGCCGCTGTTCTCTAGTATTGCCGCCCGCTCGTTAGAGCCGGAAGTCATGGACGATCCAGAGCTGGATCAAGCACGGCACTGGCATGCTTTGCGTGGGCTCGCGCGGATTAACCTGCTAAGCGCAAGTGCGGGCATCATCTGGCGGCCCATTCAGCAGCTTGCCCGCAGCTTGAATACGGATCAGCCCTTGCGGGTGCTCGACATCGCAACAGGCGGCGGCGATATTCCGATCGAACTCTGGCGCCGCAGCCAGCGCGCGGGTGTACCGCTGGAAATTACCGGCGTAGATATCTCGCCGCAGGCGCTGGAGTTTGCAGAAGCTGCCGCCCGCAAGGCTGGCGCGAAGGTGGATTTTCAGCAGCGCGACGTACTGAGTGAAGGCATGCCGCCGGACTACGATGTCATTACCGCATCGCTGTTTTTGCATCACCTTACCTCAGAGCAAGCCGTGCAGCTGATGCAAGGCGCTGCGGAAGCCGCGCGGCGGATGGTGCTGATTAACGACCTGAAACGTAGCAGCACCGGGCTGATGATGGCGCATGTTGCCTCGCGGATCTTCACAACCTCGCCGGTGGTGAAGACCGACGCCGTGCTTTCTGTCAAAGCTGCTTTCACCATCCAGGAAGCGCGGGATCTGGCCGCCCAGGCGGGAATGAAAGACGCAGAGTTTTCGCGCCGCTGGCCGCAACGCTTTCTTCTGAAGTGGAGCAAACCGTGAACGGGCAACCGCTCGCCTCCGCCACGCATTTGCTGTCGCTGGAAGACCTATCGACGCGGCAATGGGATGTGCTTGTGGCCGGCGCCGGACCTGCGGGCGCCGTCGTGGCGCAGCAGTGCGCCCGTCGCGGGCTGAGGGTGCTGGTCGCAGAGAAAGCCCGGTTCCCGCGTCCCAAAGTCTGCGGCTGCTGCCTCAACGGCGCCGCACTGGCCGCGCTCGACGCCGCCGGGCTTAGCGATCTGCCGGTATCGCTCGGCGCCACGCCGGTTGATCGCTGGCAGCTGTGTGCACCGGGCGGGCATGCGAATTGTGCGTTGCCGGCGGGGGTGGCCCTTTCACGCGAAGCCTTCGACAACGCGCTGGCTGAAGCGGCTGCGGCGGCCGGCGCAACGGTTCTGCAAGAGACAACCGCCCGGCTGCTTCCGCTGGAGGAAGAAGAAAGCGGAACGCCGGTTCGTAGCGTGGAACTTTCGCAGGCGGGGCAACGCATCACGATCAGCGCCGCGGTTGTGGTGGCGGCCGATGGTTTGAGTGGGCGGTTGCTGGAGAGAGAACCGGGCTTTGATTGGCAGGTGGAACCGCGGTCGCGGCTTGGCGCCGGTGTGGTGCTGGAAGATGCTCCGCCCGCATACAACGATGGCGTGATTTACATGGCGTGCGGCAATGCGGGATACGTGGGCCTGGTGCGGCTGGAAGATGGCCGGCTGGATGTCGCCGCCGCGCTTGATCGCGATGCTATCCGCACCGCGGGAAATCCCGCCGGAGCCGCGGCCCAGGTGCTCGCGCAGGCAGGCCTTCCGCCCATTGAAACGCCGCCCGGCGCCTGGCGCGGCACCCCGTCTTTAACGCGGCGACGTGCACAGATTGCCGGTAACCGCGTGTTTGTTGTTGGCGATGCAGCGGGCTATATCGAGCCGTTTACGGGCGAAGGGATGGCCTGGGCTTTGCAAGCCGCCGTCGCGGTTTCGCCACTCGTCGAACAGGCGGTTGCGGACTGGCGGACTGAATTCGCGCAACAGTGGGCGACAACGCACCGCGGCATTGTGAAGCGGCGGCAACGTGTCTGCTGGACGTTGAGCCAGGTTCTAAAACGCCCACGCCTCGCTTCAACCGCCGCGTTCTTCCTTGCACGGGCGCCCTGGCTGGCAACGCCTGTGATCCGCGCCGTCAACGCCAGCAGCACTTGATTCACATCGCCGCAACTCGCGTCCAGCTACATCCGGCCAGCCCATAGGTCGATCGCAACCGCTTGCAGCACACCGGTCAGCACGAAGCCAGCAATGACCGTGACAACAACAACGGCGATTGCCCCGGCCAGTTGAAACATCCGGCGTTCTTTGTCTTCCAGCCGCAGATTGGCGGCGGCGAGCAGTTGCCGGCTGCGGCTCATCACAACGGCAAAGGTTCCCCACGGCGTGAACATCATCAGGCCCAGACCAAACAGCACGCTGGTCAAAGCCGCGGCGGGTGCGGTGAACACGGCAAGCACCGCCACGCAGAATCCTCCCAGTTGCAATGCCCCTGCGAGCAACGCAGAGAACCGTGCGTGATCGGTCAACGTGCGAGGAGATGCGTCGTAAGGCGGCGACGGCCGGAACATGGCGACCGTCAGCAGCAACATTTCCAACAGGCAGAAGGCGTAGCAGTACAATGACCATGGATAAAGCTGCACAAACCCCGCCAACTGCACTTCCGCCCACGGCGCCGGGAACGTCGTTGTCAGGTGGTAGAAAGAAGGATTGCCGCGCACAAATCCGGGATCAAGCAGCAGGCACAACGCCGGCATCCCGATGCCCCAGATCAGCTCAAGCACGCGTTGCCATCTGGGCGGAATGACAAACATGTGGAAGCCTTCCCTGCGGAATGTGCAGTACTGCGACTGCACGACCCAGGTGAAGAAAAACGCCGCCACCACACAGACCACGCCGCCCAAAGTTCCCAGCAGCCGCAACAGTCCCAGGGTAACGCAGCAGACAGCGACCATGATCAGCATCGTCCGCAGGCCGAATTGAAGCGGGCGGTCCATTGCTTCCGCAGCACCGGGTGATGGAGCGATGACCGCCTGGTTGGCTTCTTCGATGCCGGTGTTCATGCGGTACGGTCCACCATGCTGCGACGGGCCTGGATCAGGAACGCATTCACGCGCGGCACATCGGGCTGGTCTGGCAACGTGGTGCGCTGAAATTCCTGACGGAACGCCTCGTCCAACGCCAATGCTTGTGCGCGGACTTCGTCAAATGTGAGTTCGCCGCGTTTGATTTTCAGCAGTTCTTCGCGGCGGTCGCTCACGTCCACCAGTATCTGATGATGCTGCAAAGCGGAGATGCCGGAATGCAGCAGGCGGATCAGATGCATGGCGTGTTTCGGTTTATAGCCAATGCCTTTGGCTTCCGCCGACGCCATCCGCCGGAACTGGCTTAGCACGTAGCCAGAATACGTTTTGTAAAGATGCCGGGAAAGAAACGCGTCGCGCAGCTCACGCAGCTGCTGGCCCACGGCGGATGCTTCCAGCACGATAGGCGTCCACAGCACTTCCAGCACATTGGGATTGGCCTTCAACGCCAGCCGAAGGAATTTTTCAATCTCCCAGAATACAACGTCGTTGGTCCCCTCCATGCTTTCAATCTGGCCGGGCATCTTGGCCAGTGACCAATGCATGTCAGCCGGCGGCAGAAAGACGCCGCGGATATCGTCATCGGACTGCTCGCCCGCAAGACCATACGCATGCGAACCCGTCATGCAGCGGTAGATTACAAAAGGCGCTAAATCGGCAGTGATCTCGCCGATTTCGTCATCAATCTCCTGCCGCCGTAGGGCGAGTTGCGCGAAGGTGGCGCGGACCGTCATCCCATCGGTGAACTGCACGACGTACTCGCCCTGCGCTGCGGCGGGGCACTGCATTACCACGCCAACGCTGCCCGGTGGTTTTTCGCACGTGGCGTCTTCGGCTGTGGGCCGCGGCTCTTTTAGCACCACCTGCGTTCCGTTGGGAATCACAAAGCTGGGATTGAACTGGCCGATCGAAGGTGTGTCGTCCATCACGGCCAGCTTAGAAGTTAAGAGTGTCGGTGCTCTCGATCTTACCGGGCACCACGGCGGGGAACTGCAGGATGAAAGTGCTGCCCTCGCCCGGCTGACTTTCGACGCGGATTTCGCCGCCGTGTTCCTGCAAGATCTTCTGACTCACAGGCAGCCCCAATCCGGTGCCGCGGTTGCCCTTGGAAGATTCAAACACAGAGAAGATTTTTTCCATCTCGCCCGGCGGGATGCCCTCGCCCGTGTCGCGGACGCGGATCACGGCCTTCTCTTCCAGCGGATCATAAGCCGTGCTGACTTCCACGGCGCCGTCTTCTTCATCGCGGCAAGCGTCGATGGCGTTGGTCACAATGTTCAGCACTGCGCGGTGCATACCGTCCGGGTCGAAGGTCAGTTCCGGCGTTGCCGCATCGGGCATCCAGCGTAATTCAACGCCGGCGTCTTTCGCGCGGGTCTGCATCAGCTCCACTACATCGTGCACCACTTCGTTCAGCTGTGCGGCGACCAGATCCGGTTCGCGTTCTTTGCTGAAGGTCAGCATGTCCATCACCAGGTTCGAGATCTTCTCCTGGTTCTTATCTACAATGTTCCAGCCGCGGCGGACCACATCCGGCTCGCTACTTTTCAGCCCTTCTTCAATCAAGTAGCTGCCGCCACGGATACCTTGCAGGATGTTTTTAATGTGGTGCGAAAGTGTGGCGATGGTCTGTCCCATGGCGGCCAGACGTTCGGCCTGCACCATGGCGCTGTAGTACGAAGTATCTTCCACGGCCAACGCAGCCTGATGCCCGATGGCGACCATCAGCTTCAGATGCTCGTTGGTGAACTTCGGCTTCTGATTGCCGTGCGCGGGCGGTGTGAAGGCGTCGATATAAATCACGCCCACCACGCCGTAGCGGCCCTGCATGGGTACGCAAACTGCTTCGCGGACGCCCATTTGCACAATGCTGCCGCCGGGGTCCCAGCGCTGATCTTCGCGGGCGTCGGTGGTCAGCACACCTTCGTTGCTTTCCAGCACGTAGTCCAGAATCGTGCGGCTGATCAGAATGCGGCCGTCTTCTTCATCTTTGTTATGACGGCTGCGGCTGGCGCGGGGTGTGAGTTCGCCGCTGTGCTGATCGGTCAGCATGATGCAGCCGCGGTCAGCTTCGACCCATTCAAAAATCATCTCCATCAACCGCTCTAACAGCTGGTCGATATCCAGCGTGCGGCTAACGGCCACCGACGTGCGGTACATGATCTGAAGATTGTTCCGCGCCGTTTGCAGCCATTCGCTTTCATCCTGCCCGGAGGCGGTGAACAACTGGCTGCCTTCTTCCGGCGCCATGGTCTGAATGATCCGCGAACCCTGCACACGTTGCGGGCCGATAAATTCGACCACGCCCGAATGATCTTCCGAGACTGGTTCTTCCGCCGCGGTGTAGATCAGCGTGGTGCCGCCGATTTCAAGACGGTCGCCGTTGCGCAAGGTGTGGGCGGCTACCTGCTGGCCGTTGACGAAGGTGCCATTCGCGCTGGAAAGATCCGTCAGCGTGTGGTGGCCGTCGCCGCTGCGAAGCTCCGCATGATTGCGCGAGACTTCCACGTCGTTCAGCTGAATCGTGTTGCCTGAGAGGCGGCCAATAGAAACAACATCACGGTTCAGATCGAACCGTAATCCCTGGTCTTTACCTTTGATTACAAATAAGGTGGCCACAGCCAAACGCCCTTTCCGTCCGGGCGCCGGCGACCAGTACAAGGCAATGGTTGCAGCGCTTAATTGACGGGTTCGTCCGCGGAAATTTCCAGCATCTCTTCGATTTTACGGATCAGCGGGCCGTAATGGTAGGGCTTGCACACATGCTGGCGGGAAGAGAGCCAATCATCAGCACGTTTCAAACCACCTAACACGACCATCCTGCCAGGTTCACCAGGCAACTGGTCATAGCCCGCACGGACCAGCGGATCGTTGGCCGACTCGACTTCCATATCCAGGACAATCACACCTGGCCGGTGCTGCGCGGCCAGGGCCGCACCTGCGCGTGCTTCCCGCGCCTCGAAGATTTTGCAGCCGCGCCGCGCTAAAGCGGTGCGCAACACTTCGCGCGAATCGTCAGATTCATCCACAATCAGCACGCTGCGTGGGCGGCGATCCCCGTGGAAGGGCAATTCAGATTCTACGGTCATCAGGCGCCTCCATGCGCACATCCGATGTGGGACTATCTTTGAAGTGTTTTCGACCCAGTCGTAGGGCAGGCTCCGCCTGCCTTCCTTCCGGTGTGTTTCGTGCAAGATGTTTCTTATGAGTCGATGTTTCTTTCGCAACCGGCGTGCGTCAACACCGTCAGCAATCGTCATTTGTGCCCGGCAGGAAGGCAGGCAGAGCCTGCCCTGCGGGTCTAAAAATGGTGGTCAGTCGTAGGGCAGGCTCCGCCTGCCTTCTTTCCGGTGTGATTCGCGTTTGATGTTTCTTATGAGTCGATGTTTCTTTCGCAACCGGCGTGCGTCAGCACCGGCAGCAATCGTCATTTGTACCCCGGCAGGAAGGCAGGCAGAGCCTGCCCTACGGGTCTAAAAATGGTGGTGGTAGGAAAATCCGATCCGCGAGCGACGGCGGCTGTGCCAGTGCGGCGGGCGGCAGGGTGGTGGACCTGGGCGGAAGTAAGGTGGGCCGGTGATAATGACGGGTCGTGGCGGCGGCGGTGCGTAAACCGGAACAACGGCTGGGGGCGCCGCGACGGGTACAGGCGGGTTCTGCAAGGCGTCAATCACATGCGGCCGGACACCGGCATTGTGCAACGCAATGACATCGTTGGTGGTCAGGGGGCGGGCGACGCCATTGGCACGGATGTAGTTGATAATCACCGTGTCGTCAACGCCAGCGGCGGCCATCGCGGCCACATCTTCGGGCTTGGCGGCGCCTGCGATACGGCGTCCGAGCTTCGCTTCGATAATGGCGTTCTGGTGGGCGATATCGTTATCGATCCCGTTGCCCACCACAGCGCCGGTCAGCGTGCCAGCGGCGCCGCCAATCAGCGCGCCAGCCAGTGCGTTATCGTTGTGCTCACCCACGGCGGCGCCAATGCCTGCGCCTGCCAGACCGCCCAACAGCGCACCATGATCTGCGTAAAAGGGCGAACGGCAGCCCGTAAGCATTAGCGGAATAACAACCCAAAGGGCCGCAAGTAAAAGAGCATTTAACCGCATGGTTAGACTCCGTTGTCGGAAAGCCGGATACTGCGCAGCCTCTTCCGCCACGCACAGCCGTGCGGCGCCCTCAAACTCACGCACGCGGCGGGATACTCCCAGGCAACCCCGCAGCCGTCAAGACAGATTGTCGTGCAAGCCACGTCCACAGACGCTATCACTTCTAGCAGTGAAAATGGAACCTCTACGTGGCCGGACACGTCTCACCACGTAACAATGGTGATTGCATTTCCAGAATCTGGCTACTTATCCCGTCGAGGCTGAGATGACAAGAAACACGCTAACCGTGACCCTGCTTATGCTTCTCACCGCACCTTCGCTTCTGCTGGCAGAACGCCCCACGGAGCAGCCTGCCAGCGCCGATCAGATCGTTACCGGTACGGTGGAAGCGGTCTACACGCACAAAGCGGGCCGCACCACCAACTACGTTGTCATGCTTCAGGTCGAAGAAGTTGTCCATGGCAAAGACGCCCAAGCCGGCAAGCCGCTGTACATTCACTGCTTCACCAACACGCCCAGCAATCCGCCTGAACCCGGAGCGCGCGGCCACGCCCGTATTCCCAAGCCGGGCGAACGGATCACCGCCTTCTCCAAAATCAACCGGAAGGGCGTGCATTCCGGCATCTATCCGGACTGGTACAGGGCTGTCAAAAAGAAGTAGCCCGCGACATTCGCAACTGTGGCTGTCGCTGTTGCGCCCGTTCGAGGCGTGCTACGCTGATCGTGTGGGGTAAGTCTGGCCAGCAGGTAACCTCCGGACAACGATGGCGGGCGAGGCATTTTCCGCCTGACCTGTTTCTCTGAAAAAGTCGTTTCTTCAAGCCATGAAATTTCCCAGGAAACCAACATGAAAAGGCGCCACCAGCGACTCGCTGTGATCTCCACATTATTTCTCAGCTTCATGGCGATCAGCGTCTTTCAGAGCGAATCGCGGGCGCAAGCGCCTGCAAAGAACGTCATCCTTGTTAAAGATGGCAAGCCGGTTCACAACATGGTCTGCCTGCCGAATGATGAAGCCGATCCGGCGGCGGTGATGGCGCTCAAAGAGTACCGGGAGCTGGTAAAAAGATCGACAGGCGCAGAACCGGTACGCGTAGAAAAGCCGGTGAAGGGCACGCCAACGATCTTCTTCGGACGCAACCCATGGTCAGAGAAAGCGGGCCTGACCACAGAAGGGTTAAAGCCGGAAGGCTTCCGCATCCGCACTCTTGGTCAGGACATTCATATCCTCGGACGTGATACCCCCAAGGCCGGGGCTAATCGTGTTCGAGGCAGTGTTGGCATGGAGCCGGGAACACTGTTTGGAACCTACCAGTTTCTCGAGCAAGCCTATGGAATGCTGTTTGCCTGGCACGATGAACTGGGCACCATCACACCTCCGCATCGAGACCTTGCCATCCAACCGGTCAACATGGAAGACGCTCCCGGTTGCCTGTATCGACAATTCACAAAGTCGCCGGCAGGACAGGCGAACGAAATCTTCGGACGGCGATTGAGGTTGGGGCATCCGATCGATGTCCGGCATGAACACAACTGGCATCGCATCATGTCCCCCGACGTGTACGGTAAAGCTCATCCAGAGTGGTTCGCTGAAATCAATGGCAAGCGTTACCCGAAACATTACTCGGAAAAACGGGGTGGTCAGGTTTGTACAAGCAACCCGCAAGTCGTTCAGCACTTTGCGAAGACCGCGATCGACTACTTCAACAAAACGCCCAGCTCCCAGATGTTTTCTATCGCCGCTAACGATGGGCGAAAGTTCTGCACGTGTGCGAAGTGTCTGGCGCTGGACAGCGGTGATGTCCGCCCGGACGGCCGCCGCATCACGACCGACCGCATCATCACCTTTAGCAACCAGGTGGCAGAGCGGGTGGCCAAGGTTCATCCTGATAAGCGGCTTGGAGTGATCGTCTATCTTGACTACAAATACCCGCCAAAACGCGTCAAACCGCACCCGATGTTATTTCTAGTGCATCCGACCAATAGCGGGTTTAGTCAGGGCGCCTTCTACGAAGGTGATCGATGGTCTGAAGCGGCAATGGAACGTGGCTGGCAGAAGGCCGCGGGCACGTTCTACAAGTACGACATCTGGCACTATGATCAGACGCCGTTGTACATGATCGCGCCGGTGACAAAACATATTATCGAGAAATGCCGCGCGCAGAAGAAGCACGGCGTCGATGGCGGGTATCACTACATCGCCCGGTCTTACGAACTGCTCGGAGCCGGTCATTATCTGCTGGCCCGGTTGTTGTGGGATAGCGATTTCGACGCGGAAGCTGCCGAGCGCCGCTATTACTCGATGCTGTACGGCGCCGCCGGCGATTCCGTCAAGCAGTACTACGATCTGCTCGAGTCGCAGCTAGTAAAAGTCTTCCGTGAAGGTCCGGGCGCCGCGAAACAGGAACCGATGATCGCTTCGTTCTTCGCACGCTACCCCGGAGCCAACAACCCTGGAATGTATCTCGCCGCGTATTGGCCCATTCTGCCGCAGATGAACAAGATGATGGAAGCCATTTACTTCGGGCATCGCAAACAGATGTCAAAAGATGAACTCGACCGGCTACACCGCCTGATCGACCATCACAATTACACGCTACATACCGTCAACGCCATGGTGATGGCTGGACGCGCACTCACCGGCAAGGCAACAAAAACGGACCGCAAGTCCTTTGAAACGTCCAAATCCAAGCGAGGCGCCGCCCTCGAAAAGATCAAAGTCTACCGCCCGTTCTACGCTAAACTGGTCGGAGAACTCGACCAGAACAGCCACACCGGCGTCATCTACGGAAAGAAGCCCACCGTCGAAGTCCGCGCCCCTTCCGATTTTAATCAATAAGCCTCTGGCAGCCTGGGAGTTGTCATTGCCATCATCAACTGTGGCGGCGGCGGTGGCGGCGGCTTACAATAATCTGCTTGCTGGCGACGTCTCCCACCTTTTATGGCGTCGCCTGTTTTTACCTTCCAACCGGAGAAGTAGATCGATGCTGAAGCACCTGACCGCTTTCGCGCTGGTACTGGCCGCCGCCACTCCTCTGCTGGCTGAAGCGCCTGCAGAAAAATCGGCCCTGGACCACAAAGTTAAAACCATCACGGGCAAAGAAGTTGACCTGAACGACTACAAAGGCAAAGTGCTGCTGGTCGTCAACGTCGCCAGCCGCTGCGGCCGCACGCCCCAGTACAAAGACCTGCAAGCGCTGCACGAAAAGTACGGTGAAAAAGGTCTGAAGGTCATGGGCTTCCCATGCAACCAGTTCGGCAAACAGGAGCCAGGCACCAACGCAGAAGTGCTTGAATTCTGCAAAGACCGCTACAACGTCACCTTCGACATGTTCTCCAAGATCGATGTCAACGGCGAAGAAGCGCACCCCTTCTACAAGCACCTGACCTCCGTGCCCGCCAAGCCAAAGGGCGCCGGCGATGTGGGCTGGAACTTCGAAAAGTTCCTGATCAGCAAAGAAGGTAAAGTCGTAGGCCGCTACAGCTCACGCACCAGCCCTTCCAGCCCGCTGGTCAAAGCGCAGATCGAAGCTGAACTGAAGAAGTAACGAGATCAGCTTACCGGAAGCTTCACCGACAAGCTTCCAGCAAGAACAGAAACGCGGCGCCGTATGGTTGCCGCGTTTTTTATTGGACCGGACCTGACAAGTTGCGGCGTCGCACTTCACGCTGTGACCTAGACTTCAGACAGCGGCTGTTTTGCGCCGTCGCTCTGTAGAGCAGAACCACTTGGAACGACAATAATAGGTCCCGGTCATGGCCAATCTTTCGGTTGCAACGCCTGAAGCAGATGTAGCGGATGAAACGGCGGTTGAAGCTGCCAGCGATATCCATAGCCATGCCGGCGCCGCGTTCTTCTGCCAGGAACTGCGGCAGCGTTTTAACATGCCGAGTCCGCAGCGGATTCTGATTGCCGGTTGCGGCGCCGGGCACGAGGCGGCGGCGATTGCGCAGCATACCGGCAGCCCGGTGGAGGCTGTGGATGTTGAACCGTTCTTTGCCGGTGCGCAGAAGCAGTACAGCAACGTTAACTATCAGGTGGCCAGTGTCTGTGAGCTTCCGTTTGAAGACGCAGCGTTCGACGCCATCTTTTACCACCACGTGATTGAACACGTTGACGACCCGCCGGCCAGCCTGGTTGAGCTACGCCGCGTTCTCAGCGATGACGGCGCGCTGTTCATTGGCACGCCCAACCGTAACCGCATCTTCAGCAGCATCGGCGCCCATACGCAGAGCGAGTGGGAATCGACCATCTGGAACAAGGTGAAAGACAACCTGCAAGACTGGCGCGACCGCTGCTGTGGCACGTTCCGCAACGAATGCGGCGCCCACGCCGGATTCAGCCGCAAAGAGCTAGACGGCCTTGCCGCCCGCCACTTCAGCCGCCGCGATTGGGTGACGGCGGATTATCTGCGCTTCAAATACAAAGACCACCGCTTCCGCGGCCTCTTCCATCTGGCAACCCGCCGGCCCCTGCGCGAAGTGCTGGCGCCTTCGGTCTACGTCTTCTGCCAGGTTTAGCCTTACTGCGGTGCCCGCATCTTTCCTGCTGATGCGGAATTCTCCTCGTTACGCACGTTTTACGGCAGCGTGCTGCGCGGTATACAATAGGGTTCTTACCCAGCCCCTACCGTGGCGCCGCTTGCGCTGCGACGAATTCACTTTTTCAAAATGCAGGAGAGTTTATGTACCGTGCTTTGTCGTTGGGAATTTTCATGGCCTCGGCGGTGCTGGCGGTAACGCTAACATCGACGGCTGCGGAATTCAAAGTCGAAGAAGGAACGCGGATTGTTACCGAGGGCGGTACGCTGGCTGAACGCATGCAGCGCGATGGCTGGCTGGAAGCGGAAATGCAGCTCCGCATGCCGCAGAAGAAACTCACGATGCGCAGCCTGGGCTTCTCAGGCGACCGTCTTTCGGAACAGCTGCGCGTCGCCGGTTTCGGCAGCCCGGATGAATGGCTGGAACGGGCCAAGGCCGATGTGATATTCGGCTTCTGGGGTTTCAGTGAAGCCTTCGATGGCAAAGACGGCGTCGCAGATTTCAAAGAGCGTTTGAGCAAATACATCGAAAGCCGCCGCAGTAAAAAGTACAACGGCAAGAGCGCTCCGCAGATCGTGCTGTTTTCGCCCATCGCCCACGAAGATCTAGAGAATCCCGATCTACCCGATGGCTTAGAAAACAACAAGCGTTTCGCCATGTACACCGAAGCCATGCAACAAGTGGCGAAGAAACATGATGTGAAATTTGTTGACATCTATACCCCGATGCTGGCGGCGTACAACGCTCACGAAAAGCCGCTGACCATCAACGGCGTGCATCTCAACAGCGATGGCAACCGCGTACTGGCCGGCATCATTGCCGACGCACTTCTGGGCGAAGCCAAGACCGATGCGGCGTTGCTAGAGAAAACAGCCGGAGCCGTCGCCGATAAGAACTTCTACTGGTTCCACCGCTACCAGCCCACCGATGGCTACAACGTGCACGGCGGACGCTCGCACAAGGTTTATAAAGGCGTCAGCAACCGCGAAGTGATGATGCGCGAAATGCTGATCCTGGAGCAGATGGCCGAGAACCGCGACAAGCGCGTATGGGCTGTCGCCAATGGCAAAGAGCTGAAGGTGGACGACAGCAACACGGCTGAATTCATCCCCACGCCCACCAACTTCCCCGGCAAGGGCCCTGATGGTTCGCACATCTTCCTCAGCGGCGAAGAGTCCATCAAGAAGATGACGCTGGGCAAGAACATGAAGGTCAATCTGTTCGCTTCGGAAGAACAGTTCCCGGAACTGATCAACCCCGTGCAGATGTCTTTCGACACCAAAGGCCGCCTGTTTGTATGTGCGTGGCCGAGCTACCCGCACTGGAAGCCAAAAGACAAGATGGATGACAAACTGCTCATCCTGAAAGATACCGACAACGATGGCAAAGCCGACGAATGCAAAGTCTTCGCCGGCGGTTTGCACAACCCGACCGGTTTTGAATTCTGGGGCGGCGGTGTGCTGGTTGCAATGCAGCCCGATATCATCTTCCTGAAAGACACCGACGGCGACGATGTGGCCGATGTCCGCATGCGGGTGATCCACGGCATCAGCTCTGGCGATACGCATCACGCGGCCAACAGCTTTGTACTTAGCCCCGGCGGCGCGTTGTTCTTCCAGGAAGGCACGTTCCACCGCTCGCAGATCGAAACGCCTTATGGCACCATCCGCAATAAAGACGGCTGTGTCTGGCGCTACGAGCCCAACACTGGCAAAGTGGACCGCTACATTCCGCACAACTTTGCGAACCCCCACGGCCACGTTTTCGAACGCTGGGGCCAGGGCTTCATGCACGATGGAACCGGCGCCGTGCCGTATCACGACACGCTGTTCTCCGGCCACATCGACTACCCCGGCAAGCACCCGCGTCCGCCCGTGCTGTACAACCGCCGCACACGTCCGTGTCCTGCAACTGAGATCCTCAGCAGCCGTCACTTCCCACCCGAGATGCAGGGCAACCTGCTGGTGCAGAACGTGATTGGCTTCCAGGGCATTCTGCAATACAAGATCGCCGCTAAAGGCGCTAGCTTCGCCGGAACCGAGATTGAGCCGATCATTCAATCGACCGATCTGAACTTCCGCCCGGTGGATCTGGAAATGGCTCCCGATGGTTCGCTGTACTTCACCGACTGGCAGAACCCGATCATCGGCCACCTTCAGCACCACATCCGCGACCCGAACCGCGATCAGAAGCATGGCCGTGTGTATCGTATTACCTACGAAGGACGCGAACTGCTGAAGCCTGCGAAGATCGCTGGCGAGCCCATTCCCGCACTGCTGGATCTGCTGAAGTCGCCCGAAGACCGCACGCGTTACCGCGCCCGCATTGAACTAAGCGGCCGCGATAGCAAAGAAGTGGTCGCCGCGGCGCAGAAGTGGCTGGCGTCGCTGGATAAAGAGGACGCCAACTACGAGCACAACCGCCTGGAAGGGCTGTGGGTGCATCAGGCGCACAATACGGTGAATCAGGCACTGCTGGAGCAGGTGCTCCGCTCGCCCGATCATCGCGCCCGCGCTGCCGCCACCCGCGTGTTGTGCTATCAGCGTGACCGGGTGAAAGAGCCGCTGGAACTGCTCCGTAAACAGGTGAACGACGAGCATCCGCTGGTCCGCCTGGAAGCCGTCCGCGCGCTCAGCTTCTTCCGCGATAGCAAGGCGGAAGAAGTGCTGACCGAAGCGCTGCTGTACGAAACCGATGAGTACCTGAAGTACACCATCGGTCAGACCACGAAGCAGCTCAGCAAGTTCTCGAAATAGCTGACGCTGCTCGCGCTGCACTGGCGGGCGAGGATGCTTCCCCGCCACGGCGCGAAGCGAATTGAAAATTTACGACGGGGCGCAATGCGTTTGATTCAAATGCACTGCGCCCCTTTATTTCATCTTGGCCCTTTGACTCTCTGCGGGTAGAAGAGCAACTTCGACGCGTTGCGGAGCATGCATGCTTAAACGGTACTGGCGGAAGAACAAGGCGCTGCTACTGGCGCTGGGCGGTGTCCTAGCGCTCTGTCTGATCTACTGCGCCGGGTTGCCGCTGGTTGGAATGCTGGCAAGCAAGGCGCCGCCCGAGCAGGCTCAATCGCAGCTGCTCAGCGACATCTGGTCGCAGATGCTGGAATGCATTGTCGGCCTGTGGCTGTTTATGTTTGGCGGCGCGATAGGCAGTTTCTTGAATGTTGTGGTCTGGCGGATTCCGCTGGGAATGTCTATCGCGGCAGGAGGTTCGCGATGTCCCTTCTGCCGGACAGAAATTCTACTGGCCGACAACATTCCCATATTTGGCTGGATCAAACTGCGCGGACGCTGCCGTTCGTGCCGCTTGCCAATTTCGCCGCGCTATCCGCTGGTGGAACTTGCGCTCGCTACCGCGTTTCTGCTGGTGGCGATCAGCGAACTGTTTTTCGCCTGCTCTGCGATGCCTGCGCTCGACCCGCCAGCCATTCCCGGCTTCTCACAGATCCTGCTTTGGCGCCGTTGGGACCTTGGCGGCGTTTTCTTTTATCACACCACCCTTGTAACACTGCTTGTAGGCGCCGCGTTGTTCTCGTTGGATGGCAACCGCACGCCCGTATCCTACAACGTGTTTGCGTTGCTGGTCGCAACACTCGTCCTCATCTGGCCGGTGCTGCATCCCATAGCCCCAGCCGATGTGCCGTTGCAAGGTTTGCCGCCGTGGATGATCGCCGGGTTGTCACTGTTGACCGGCGCCGCGGTAGGTCTGGCCGGTGGTCTTATCCTGGCGGTCACACAGCGATTTGTCTCCGGCGCGACAGGCGCGGGAAATATCGTCTTCATGTTCGTCTGGACCGGCGCCTTCCTGGGCTGGAAGCTGGTGCTGCTGGCCGGGCCAATGGCGATACTGCTAGCAAGTCTAGCATTGTTAAACACCCGGCAGCGATGGTCCTGGCGGGTGACTCTGCCGTTCTGTACGTGCATTGTCGTGTTAGCGCTGCTGATGCATCTGGATCAGGCGCTGGGCTATCCAGTGGCCAATGTTTCGCCATGGATCTTCGCGGTGGTGTGCGGTGTGTTCTGGCCCTGCACCGCAGCACTTCTGGCAATGGTGACAAGATATTGTCAGTCACTCACGCTGGCGGCGCCTTAGCCGTCGCCGTTCTGCGACTGCTCACGCTGCTCGAAAACAGCCTGGCAGATCTGCTCAATGGCGCCAGGCTCAATCGGCTTGATCACGTGCTCATCGAAACCGGCTGCCTCGGCCTGTTCCAGGTCGCCGGGTTGCCCGTATCCGGTCAACGCCACAAGACGTGGCAGGTTGCCATTCGCCTGTTCTCGAATCTTCGCCGCGACATCGTAACCCGTCATATCGGGCAGACCGATATCAATCATGGCAACATCGAATTCGCCACCCAGCACCGTTTCCACACCCGTGGCGCCATCGGGAACCGCCGTGACAGTGTGCCCGCTTAGCTCAAGTAGCGTCTTCATCGTCAAGCGGCTATCTTCCAGATCTTCCACCAGGCAGAAACGCAGTTTGCCGTCGCCACAGCCGTACGATCCCTGAGAAGAATCGCTCTTAACCGGGATATTCTTCGCCTCCACTTCTGCGGCGTCCAACGCTGGCAGCCAGATGTGAAACACGGCGCCTTGCCCTTCTCCCTCACTCTCAGCACTGATGGACCCATCGTGCAATTCGATCAGCGACTTGGCGAGTGTCAGTCCGACGCCAAGACCGCCATCGCTTTGACCGCGCGAATCATCAAGCTGTGCGAAGGGTTCAAAGATAGATTCCAGCATCTCCGGCGGAATGCCACAGCCATCGTCCGCCACCCAGAGGTGCGTCTGGCCGTTCTCATTCCGCATCCCGACGCGGATGGGCGTCTTCGTGCCGGAATACTTGGCCGCGTTCTGGATCAGATTCACTTGCACCTGAATCAGCCGTGTCCGGTCGGCGCTTACATACACGGGCGAATCTGGCAGTGAGAATTCCACCGTGCAACCGTGCTGGTCAAGCGAGGTCTGCACCGTCTCCAGGACATGCGGCGCCAGGTTGCGGAGATCAAGCGTTTCAAACTTCAGATCGATGCGGTTCTCTGCAATCCGCGCGACGTCCAGCAGATCGCCGAGCAAGCGTTTCACGATGCTAACCTGCCGCTGAATGGTGGCGGTTGAAAGGTCGCGTTCAACGGGGTTGGCATTATCGCTGGCCAGCACGCTGGCCGCGCTGCTGACGGCGTTGACCGGGTTGCGCAGCTCATGCGAGAGCATCGCCAGGAAGCGTTCGCGCTGTTGCACCTGCAGCCTGATCTCGCGCTGTAGCTGGAGACGCGGACCGATATCGCGGGCGATTTTGGAAATGCCTATCACCTCGCCGCCAGGGTTCACCACGGGCGAGACGGTCAACGAGACATCGATAAGGTCGCCGTTCTTATGCAGACGCTGCGTGTCGGAGGAAACAACGGTTTCAAAACGCATGATCCGTTCGCGATACCCGGCGACTTCCTTCAAGTTTTCCTCCGGAATCAGGATATCGATATTCTGCCCGATAACTTCCTGGGGCGAGTATCCGTACAGCTCTTCCGCCCCGTGATTCCAGCTGACGATAGAACCGTCGAGGTCGTGCCCGATGATCGCGTCGCTGGTGCTTTCGACAATGGCCGACAACCACCGCAACCTACCGCGGAGGCGTTCGAGTGATGAAACGTCGATCCACATCATCACCACGCCATCCACCTTGTCGTGCGTGCGGTAAGGCAGCAACCGCATCAGATAGCCAACAGAGTCGGCCAGGACTTCTTGCTCGTAGGCCTCACCTGTTTCCAGCACCTGCTTCAATCGCGACATCAGATTAGAAATGCGGAACTTCGCACCAAAGACGCTGATGGAACGTCCGATGTCTTCCTGGATCAGATCAAAAATTTCCTGCACGCGCGACGTGAAACGCCGGATGCGCAATTCCGAATCCAGGAACACCGTCGCAACATCGGTATTTTCCAGCAGATGCTCCATGTCGGAATTCAGCTCGGCCAGTTGCTCGATCTTCCGCTGATGCTCTGCATTAACGCTGTACAGTTCTTCGTTGAGGGAATGCAGTTCCTCGTTGGTGCTTTGCAGTTCTTCGTTAGAGGCAATCAGTTCTTCATTGGTCGCCTGCAGTTCCTCGTTGCTGGTTTCAAGCTCTTCGACGGTATTCTGAAGATTCTCGCGGGCATAGCGAAGATCCTCTTCAAGCTGCCGGATGTGTGCGCGGTCGTGGTCCGTGCTGCTTGCCGCGGATTCTTCTTCCGCCGGGGCATCCGCCGCTGTCTCTGTTTCAATCCGTACGAAGGTCACCAGATAGCAGCGGTCAGCAGCCTTGGCGCCAACTGGCTCGACCGTCATTTCAAACACTTCCTCCGCGCCATCGTTCTGCATCCGCACACGGCCATAGCGGACCGTTTCTTCCTGTTTGATAGAGCGGCTAATGGCCGTGGCGACCGTCGTGCGGACTTCGCGGTCGACCAGTTCCAGAATGTCGAGTGTGGGCCGCCGTGATGGAAATCGCAACAGCCTTTCGGCGCCGGAGAATGTGTCGAGCACGGTCCGCGATCTGTCAATCAGAATACTAGGCGGCATGAACCGGTTCAGCAGTTCGTCGTGCATCTGCTGTGTCCGCGCGGCGGCGGGCGACGGGCGCCGCGTGGCGGGCTTGGGAATGATGGTGCGATGGATGGTTTCCGGTGCAGTCAGCGGCGACCGCAGGTTCTGCTTCAGACGCACATCCCGGCTCTTGCGGTAGATGCGATGCCTCTCGTGCAGTGCTTCAAACTCGCTGGAAAGCTCACCTGGCGATTCACTGCTGCCGAGCATCAATACGCCGCCCGTGCGTAAGCCATAGTGCAGCAGAGAGAGCGCCCGCCGTTGTGCGGCTGGACGCAGGTAGATGAGCATGTTCCGGCAGGATACGAAATCAAGATCGGTAAACGGCGCGTCGCGGAGGATGTTGTGGGGCGAAAACACAATCTGCTGACGCAACTCCTGTTTCACCTGAAATCCATTGCTTCGAGGTTCGAAATACTGGTCAGCGTAATCCTCTGGCAGCGTCTTCAATTCGTCGCTGGTGAAGTAGCCGCGACTAGCCTTTTCGATGGACCGCTTGTGAATGTCCGTGGCAAAGACTTTTAACGGACGCTCGTCACCGTTCTCACGCATTGCTTCTTTCAGCGCAATGGTTACGGAGTACGCCTCTTCGCCCGTTGCGCAACCGGCAACCCAGGCACGGACGGTTTCGTTCTGACCGCGACTGCTGATGACCTTGGGCAGCACCTCGTTGATCAATGCGTCAAACACTTCGGTGTCGCGGAAGAATTCCGTCACGCCGATCAGTAGATCGCTGTACAGCAGATGCAACTCAGCCGAATCCGATTGAAGTCGCTCGGCGTACTGATCGAACGATTCCAGCTGCAGCATCGCCAGGCGGCGCCGCATGCGGCGCATGATGGTGGTGTCTTTGTAAGATCCAAAGTCAACATCATAGACCGTGCGAAACAGCTGAAAGATAGCGTCGATGCCGCGCAGCGAAGCCGCTTCTTCGTCTCGGTCAAACCGCTCACGCTGCACCGTGGAAGGGTCTTCGCAGAAACGCAGCAAAGCGTTGCCCATTTCAGCGGGAACCATCACCAGGTCCACGAGGCCGGTCGCCTGAGCGCTGGAAGGCATGCCATCGAACTTTGCACTTTCGAGGCTCTCGCTGATGACCAGCCCTCCGCGACGTGCAACTTCTGCAATGCCACGGGTTCCATCGGTTCCGCTGCCCGATAGCACAATGGCAATCGCGCGGTCGCCTGCTTCGCGGGCCAGCGATTCAAAGAAATGATCAATCGAAAGCGTCAAGCCGCTGGAAGAATCTTTATCACTCAGGTGCAGGCAGCCATCTGCGATAAGCATCTCTTTCTTGGGCGGCATCAGGTAGACAACGTCGCGATGCACGGGCATACCGTCTTCCGCCGCGACGATTCGCATACTGGTGTCACGCGATAGCAGTTCGCCCATCATGCTTTTGAAATCGGGCGAGAGATGCTGCACAACCACGAAAGCCATCTCGCTGGACGTAGGCATATTGCGGAACAACTGCTCCAGCGACTCCAGGCCGCCCGCGGACGCTCCGATGCCCACGATAAAACGCGGCTCTCTGCCTGAAGTTTTCCCATCGTCTGACACGTCTTTCCCCCTCAATTTCACAAACTTGTGGATAACACGTGTTCCGTCAGGCGGCAGCGACTGGGCGACAAACGGCCCTGATGGTTGGTAATGAGCCAACCGGCAGTGAAAAATTGCGTTTCAAAACTACAATTAAGACCTGCTGCTATCCACTTAACTATGTGTAGCAACCTGCGCGCCAAATGATCTCTACGAAAGGACACCATCAGCACCCAGCCCTCGAAGGTAGGGCTGAGATCAAAAAGAAAACTGAAGCAGGGAAGTCCGCCAGTTGCAACGGCGCCAGCAAGAGATGTTCTGGCGCCCGGAATCAACCTTGATTAGCTAAGGTTGTCAGCTTAACACGGCGGCGCCTAACTTAGCACGGCTTCTTCAAAGGCTTGCACCTGTTTGCGGGCGTGCCGGTCCTGCGACCGCTTGTTCTGCTTGTCGGTCTTCTGACTAAGCACATACGCTGCGCGATTCGCGACGCGGAACAGTAACGACATCATGCTCGAGTCCTGATCCTGGATCACGATGGGAGGCAGGTTCCGCACGTGAAGCACACACCGGCATTGTTTGTCGATGCCGCCGCGTGGTCCATTCACGTCTTCGATGTAGAGATAAACTTTCTTCAAGCGGCGACTGAAGCGGGCGAGCGATTTCTCGAACACCCCTTCAAAATCACAGTTGCCGTAATCCGAACGTTTTCCGCCACTGAACCGGATGGTTAACTGCATCTCGTACTCCCGTATGAAATAAGGTTTCCGACGACGTCAGAACTGCGTCGTTCACTCAAACTATAGACTTTTTCGTCGATTAAGATAATTGAATTCCCAGGCTAAAATTGTTTAGAAAAACTAAACTATAAAGAATGGCTCAGGACAGCCGCAGTAACGTGGCCTGCAAGTTTTCCCAAACGCAACAGACGGAACCACGCTGTTGTTGACATCCGGAAACCGTTGCCTAAAAGCTACCTTCGAGGAGGCGTGCCGTGGACTGGTTGAATTATCATCATCTGCTGAATTTCTGGCTTGTAGCGCGTGAGGGAAGTGTGCAGCGCGCCAGCGAAGTGCTGCACGTTACGCCGGCCAGCGTCAGCGTACAGGTCCGCCAGCTAGAGCGCGCCCTGGACGTGAAGCTGCTCAAGAAACAGGGACGCGGCCTCGTGCTGACAGAGACCGGTGAGAAGGTCGCCAGCTATGCCAATGAGATCTTCGCTACTGGCCGTGAGCTGACAGAAATGGTCAAGGGGTTGCCCGTCGGCCGCCCGCTGGAACTGCGTGTGGGCATCCGCGAAGTGATGCCCAAGCTTGTCGCTTTTCAGCTGTTGCAGCCAGCTTTAGATCTGGAACAGAATGTCCGTCTGGTCTGCAAAGAAGCCGACATGGCGTCGCTGGTGGCGGATCTGGCGATTCATAAACTGGACGTGGTGCTGTCGGACACGCCGCTTGATCCGCTGTACAAAGTGCAGGCCTTTTCGCACCGGCTGGGCGAGTCGCCCGTGGCCATCGCCGGCAACGCCAAGCTTGCCCGCAGGTACCGCCGTAACTTTCCCGCTTCGCTCGATGGCGCGCCGTTCATCCTGCCGACCGACCACAGCGTGCTTCGGCGGGAACTGGATCAATGGTTCAGCGACCTGGGCGTCTCGCCCGTCATCCGCGGAGAGTTTGCCGACTCGGCGATGCTCAAGATCGCTGGCCGCCACGGCATGGGCCTGTTCGCCGTGCCGGTCACCATCATGGACGACGTCAGCGAGATCTACGGCTTCAAACAGGTCGGCATCGCCGAGGGACTTAAAGAACGCTTCTACGCCGTCTCCGTCGAACGCAAACTTAAACACCCCGCCGTCGTCGCGATCCGCGAACACGCAGGGTGAAGAAGCGAGTTCCAGCTGTTTAAGATGCAGCTACCTTCCGCGCGTCAGTCTCCCTGGTATCCCTTGGAAGGATCGGGGTCCGGGTAAAGCGCGATTTCAATATCGTTGCCATCGGGATCGTGAAAGAACAGCTGATGGGCGCCGCCCGCGTTAATCTGTTCGCGGTAGGGAATCTCATTGGCTTCCAGCGTGGCTTTGGCGGCGTCCATATCGGCGATCGCGAACGCCGTGTGGTTGCCGCGCGTTTCGATGCCGCGGCCCGCTGCGGTTAGCTCTGCGTTCTCGATCAGGTGAATCTGAATGCCGTGTCCATACAGCCAGGCGCCTTTGAAACTGAAGGGCGGCCGGGGCAATACGGTAAAGCCCAGGATGTCGCAGTAGAAGCGCGTGGTGGCTTCGACGCTGGCGACGGCGCGGGCCAGATGATGAGGATGCAGGATCTGGATCGGATTCATAGATGGATGGCCTGAGTTAAAAAATCTCTTTGCAGCTGGGACATTTTACACGACCTACGTGGCTGGGCACTTTCACCTTCGCCGTGCAATGCGGGCAGGTGCGGATTTCGTGTGTTGCTGCGGGCGTCTGCTGCTGGGGCGGCTTGCGTTGCTGCGGCGGCGGTTGCTGCTGTGGCGGCGGTTGCTGCTGCTGTGGTTCGTCTTCGCCGGGATCGAGTTGAATAGGCTGTTTACACAGCAAGCACTGCTGCGTGCTGCCGCGCTGTTTGTCTTCAAACAGCATGTACTTCTGGCAAGTCGGATAAGGGCATTGCACGATGAATGGCATGCGGACAACCGGTTACTGAATATTCAGGTTCTGGACGAAGTCTGCCTCGCGGCGGATTTCCTCTTCGGTCAATCCGTCCTGATTGCGGATCTCTGCGTGGGCGTAACGGCCGCTGGTCATATCCAGCGCCATCACATGCACGCGGCCGCTTGTATCGTAATTTAAACGCACCTGCACCGGGCTCTTGACCGGCAGACCGCCCGGCAGATCGTTCACAACACATTCGCCAATCACGACATTGTCGGCCGCTTCATCGGCTTCACCTTCCAGCACCCGGACGCGGACGCTGGTGGCGCCTTCGACATTGGTGCGGAACACTTTACTTTCCGCCTTAGGCAGCCGCGAATTCTTCGGGATCAGCACCACATTCACCAGACGCTGCAACCGCGGATGAAGAATCTCAATGCCCAGGCTGTGTGAATTCACATCGTCAACGCGGATGCTCCGCAGCTTGGCGTCCACGCCCTGATCCATGCCGGCGGCGCGTCCGTCGTCTTTGGCCGCTTCGATCGCTGCGAAGATCGCCGCGCCGCGGGCGACCACCTGATCCGGGTCAATCGAATCATCGGGCGTCTGCTGCGTGGTGGCGGCCAGCATCTGCTTGATCATGGGCATCCGCGTGGAGCCGCCGACCAGCAGCACGCGATCTATGTCAGACCATTTCAACCCCGCCTGCTGCGACACAACGAGACTGGTCACCAGCTTGGTGCGTGTCACCAGATGGCTGGTCAGCTTCTCAAGCTCTTTACGCGTGAGTTGCATCTTGACCGGCTTATCCTGGTGCGAGAACTCAAGCGGCGCCGCCGGCAGCTTCGAGAGCATCTCTTTCACAACTTCGGAAAGCTTGGCCAGTTCCGCCGTCTGCTGCAGATCCAGCTCTACCTTTTCGCCCGCACCCTGCGAAAGCTGCGAGACCACGTGCGACGAAATGCAATCGTCCCAGTCCTTACCGCCTAGCTTCACTTCGCCGTCGGTGGCAATCGTTTCAAACTGGCGGTCGCTAAGCCGCACCACCGTTACGTCGAACGTGCCGCCGCCCAGATCGTAGACCAGCGCCGTCATCTCGCCGCCCGGCAGTGTAGGCGCCGGATGTGTGGGGTCGCTGCTGAGATCGCCTTCCAGCGCGTAGGCAAGTGCGGCCGCCGTCGGCTCGTTAATGATGCTCAGCACTTCCAGGCCGGCGATCCGGGCCGCGGTTTCTGTCGCCCGGCGGCGGGTGTCATCAAAGAAGGCGGGCACCGTGATGACGGCTTTGGAAACGGGACCAATGCGGCGTTCTGCATCCTGCTTCAACTTGCGCAGGATAATGGCCGAAAGCGTCTCCGGGCGGAACTGGCGGCCGTCTATCTTCCGCGAGTAGAACTGGCTGCCGATGTCGCGTTTAATCATCGACGCAACTTTATCGGGGAAGTGCGACGCGACCTTCTTGGCCGCTTTGCCGACCACCGCTTCGTTGCCGTCCAGGTACACCACGCTGGGCGTGAGCGGATCGCCGTCGCTGTTGCTCAGCGTTTGGGTGGCGCCCATGTGGTTGAGATGGGCGACGACCGAAATCGTCGTGCCCAGGTCGATACCAACAACGTTGCCAGATTCCGGTCGATTCATCAGCGTCTCAAAAACAGCCCGGCTCGCAGCGTCTTTCGCTGGAAAACCACTCCCCCGCAGCAGTGCGGCATTGTATGGCATCCGCATACCGCCCGCAACGAACCCATCACCAGCGCGGATACAATCATGTTCAAGTCGCTACGGTGGTGTCTGCACCCGTTTGTGCCGGTAAACCCGGCCAATTCCAGTTACACTAGGGCGGAGCGAAACTAGAGCTATTGAACGCTGGACATTGGAACTCTGAAAGCGAGCGAACCGTTGAACGTGATTTCCCGGAATTGGATGCTGGCCGCCGTGTTAGCGTCGAACGTGTGCGTGCTGCTGGCAGCGGACAGAACTTACGCCGATGAAAAACGGCCGCCTAATGTTCTGCTGATCATGGTGGATGACATGGGCTGGATGGATCTGCGCTGCCAGGGGAACGACCGCTTGCAGACGCCGTTCATTGATAAGCTGGCCCAGCAAGGGATGCGATTTACCGATGCCTATGCGGCCGCCCCGGTGTGTTCGCCAACCCGCGCCGCGGTGATGACGGGCAAGTCGCCTGCACGGCTGCAGATCACCAATCACATCCCCGATCAGAAACGCTTCATCCCGGACAACGCCAAACTGCTGCCGGCGCCGATGCTCAATTACCTGCCGGTGGAGGAAGTCACCGTGGCAGAGCGGCTGAAAGAAGCGGGCTATGCCACCGGCTTTTTCGGCAAGTGGCACCTCGCGGGCCGCGCCGGCAAGCAGGGCAAGGGCGACGTGCAGTATTACCCGGAGAAGCAGGGCTTCGATAGCAACCTGGGCGGAACCGCGATGGGCGGGCCATATTCGTTCTTCGATCCGTACAATCTCCACAACATGGCTGACCGCAAAGAAGGCGAGTACATGCCCGACCGCTTCGCCAGCGAAGTGATTGATTTTATGAAGCAGAACCGGGAGAAGCCGTTCTTCGCCTGCCTCTGGAACTACACCGTGCACTGGCCCATGCAGGCGCCTGCCGATCTGATCCGGCAGTACGAGCAGCGGAAAGACCTGGGCCGTCTCGATCCGCGGTACGCCGCGATGATTCAAGCGCTCGACGCTGCCACGGGCCGCATCCTGCAATCGCTGGACGAGATGAAACTTAGCGACAACACGCTGGTGATCTTCACTTCCGACAATGGCGCCTTTGGCGGTGTGGCCGACAACCGTCCGCTGCGGGCCGCCAAGGGTTTTCTGTATGAAGGCGGAATCCGCGTGCCGCTGATTGTCCGTTGGCCCGGCGTCGTAAAGCCCGGCCAGCTGTGCCACGAACCTGTCATTAGCATGGACTTCTTTCCCACGATCCTGGCCGCCGCAAACCGGTTAACGCAGGCCGACAAAAAGCTGGATGGCGCCAGCCTGCTGCCGCTACTTTCCGGTGATACAGCAAAGTGGAGCCGCAAGTCCATCTACTTCCACTATCCCAACTACGCATTCCACCGCGATAACCGTCTGGGCAGCGCAATCAGGCAGGGCGACTTCAAACTGATCGAAAACTTCGACGACGGTTCCGTCGAACTTTACAATCTGAAAAAAGACATCAGCGAGCGTAAGAATCTGGCCGCCGCCATGCCCGACCGCGCCGCCGCCATGCAGAAAGAACTCGCCGCCTGGCGCCGCACCTCCGGCGCCGCAATGCCCGTACCCGCACCACTGGCAGCGAGTGAGTGAACGCCTTGGTTGCCGCTCCCCCCTGCAAACTAACACGAAAATACTAACCCGAAGCGCAAGTTTTGAAGTTGCACACTAACCCGAAGCGCGAGCGAGGGGCGTTTGATGTGGAGGCGAAAACGCGGATTTTTGGCCGTATTTCGCTGAAAAGGTTGACTTCAACCGGCGATGCGCTGCCAATGCCGGCGCCCCTCGCTCGCGCTTCGGGTTAGTGTGTAGCTTCAAAACCTCCACTTCGCGCCCCGGCACGACACCTTGAGATGAATGTATGACCCGCTATCTGTTTGCCGCTGCTTTGCTGCTTCTTTCTGCTGGCGCCGCCCTGGCGGAGCATCCATTTGTGGTGGGATACGAGCGGTTTGCGCGCAAAGCCGAAGCGGCGGTTGATGTGCGGGCTGGCGGCGAAGTTTTGCTGACGGAGCTAAGCTGCACGGCTTGTCATAAAACGGATTCGCTGCATCTTCAGCCGAAGCGTGGCCCGGTGCTGGACGGTCTGGGGCTGCGTTTGAATGCGGATTATCTGCGGCGTTATCTCCGCGATCCGCAGGCCGTCAAACCAGGCGCCACGATGCCGAAGCTGCTCGCGCATCTGCCTGACGGGCAACGCGATGCGAAGATTGAAGCGCTGGTGCATTTCCTGCTGGCACAGAAAAAGCGGCTCTATCCGCCCATCAAGCGCGACAAAGAAAACGATCCCGGCAGCAGCAGTAAGCAGCGCGGCTTTATGTTGTTTCATCGCGTGGGCTGTGTCGCCTGCCACGCGCCGGATGCATCGCACAAGTTTCACACGCAGCCGGTGGATGCAGAAGTGGATGAAGATCAGCAGGAACTATTGCTGCTGGCAGGAATCACGGGCCGCGTGGCCAGTGTGCCGCTGGGCGATCTAAACGCGAAGTACACTCACCTGACGCTGTCCAGCTTTCTGCACGATCCGCTCAAAGGACGACCGGCAGGCCGCATGCCGAAGCTGCAACTCTCGATGCTCGAAGCCGCCGACATCGCGCACTACCTGCTTGGCTCCCGCGACATGAGCGCGAAGCAACCATTCACGCCGCAGCCAAAACTGGTGGCGGAAGGACAGCAGCTTTTTGTTTCGACCGGCTGCGCGAACTGTCACACGCTGGGGAAAACAGAAGCGGCGGAAATGGGCAAGCCGCTGCACGGTCTTGGTCAAGCACTCGCCAATAAGGCAGAACCACGCGGCTGCCTGAGTCAGCAGCCGGGCAAGGCGCCGCATTATGGACTGCGTGACGATCAACGCGCTGCCCTTCGCGCGGCGATCCAGCCGCTTGCGGTCAAAGAAAAGAAGAAAGCCGGCCCGCAACCGCTGGCTGCAACTTCGCCGGCGTTGACGGTGCAGCATACGATGACGCAGCTGAACTGCTACGCCTGCCACCGTCGCGATACGCCGGATCAACGAGCGCGTGGTGGGCCGGGCGAACGACGATGGGAATATTTTGAAACGGTCGACCACGTCGATATCGGCGACGAAGGCCGCATTCCGCCGTTGCTTAGCGAGGTAGGCGCCAAGCTGACCACGGCGTGGATGAAGAAAGTGCTCACGGGCGAGGCGCGTATCCGGCCGCACATGCACGCGCGGATGCCCGTCTTTGGCGCCAGCACTGCAAGCCTGCCCGGCGTACTGGCGAAGGCGGACGGCGGAGTCAAGCCGCGGACGCCGCAGGAAGTGTTCACCGGGGCGGGCGATGCCGAAGCCGGACGCGCATTGCTTAACCTGGGGTGCATTCAGTGCCATAGTGTGCAGCAGGAGAGCCTAGCGGGTGTGACCGGCGTTGACCTGACCTCCATCCATCAGCGGATCAATCCGCAGTGGTTCCGCGAACTGCTGCTTAAACCCGGTTCGAAACGTCCGCGGACGCGGATGCCGGAATTCTTCCCCGGTGGCAAAAGCACGGTTCCGCAAGTGCTGGGCGGAGATACGGAAAAACAGATCGCCGCGTTGTGGGCGTATCTTGCCGGTGCAACGAACCAGAAGCTGCCCGCGCGGATCGAGGCGCAGTCGAAGGTGGACTTCGAACTGAAGCCCGCTGGTCAGCCGGTGACGATCCGCACGTTCATGAAAGAAGCAGGCACCCATGCGATTGCGACTGGCTTCCCGCAGGGTGTGCATTACGCGTTCGACGCCGACGAAGTGCGGCTGGCGCTCGCCTGGAAGGGCCGCTTCTTAGATGCCCACGGCACCTGGTTCAACCGCTTCGCGCCGCCGGCTGACCCGCTGGGCGATAAGCAGTACACCTTTGCGCCAGGCGGATTGCTGGCCGAATTTAAACAGCCAATGGACGCCTGGCCAACTGCCACCGGTGTGAAGGCAGGCTACCGGTTCCGCGGTTACAAGCTTGATAAACGCCGTGTGCCAACGCTGCTTTACGACTTCGGCGAGGTGAAGGTCAGCGAGCGCATCGAACCCGTCACAGGCGGACTGCGGCGCACGTTAGAACTGCGTGGCAATACAAAAAATCTGTGGCTCCGCATCGCCACCGGCAAGCAACTGCAAATCAAAGACGGCAAATTACATGCGGGTGAGGCGACGATAGAAATCCGCGGCGCCAGCTTGCAATTGCAGGGCGAAGAAGCACGGGCGAAGGCGCCTGTGCAGGACGGCGCTGCACGCATCGAAATTCTCTACCGGTGGTGACCATGTGTGCAGCTACCCGTTGGCGTACAATACAGACAATGGGCACGTTATCGCATCGGACAGGTGAGAGCAGATGAGCAGCAAGAAAGTCGTGGCGGCGGGAAACTGCATGGCCGATCATGGTTCGCTAAGCCGTCTGCTTTCCAGCCAGTTTCAGGCGGAACTGACTGGCGTAGACACCGCAGAAGAATTGCACGCCGCCGTTGAAAAAGGCGACGTAGATCTGGTGCTGGTCAACCGCGTGTTTGACCGTAACGGCGCCGACGGGGTGGCCATCATCGGCGACCTCTGTCAGCAGGAGAACGCCCCGCCGGTGATGCTGATTTCTAACTACGCAGACGCGCAGCAACGGGCTGAAGCCGCCGGCGCCCGTCCCGGTTTTGGTAAGGCTGCACTGACCGACCCTGCAACGCTCGAAAAACTCGGCGCCATCCTGCAATCTTGAGTGCAGTCGCGGCTATTTGGTCAGGTAGAGTTTGCCCGAACCCGTGCGTCGTAGGCGGTACATGCTGTCGCCGTGTTCGATCCAAAGCTCGCGTGCGTCGCCCAGCAATTCTTCCGAACGGACAATCACTGGCCGCTGCTCGATCTGCGTATTTTCTGATGCGGACTGTGTGGTGGGTGCTTCTTGAAGTGCGGGAGTCATGGTTTCAGCCTGCTAGGCAAAGGAAGTTGCATTCGACCTTGGATGTAGGAAGCAGAAACCGTGCCAAGTCGTGTTATTCCGCGGTATACCCGTTGGGTCGCCTGCAAACAGCAGCCGCTGCGCCCTGCCTGATCCGGCAGATGCCGCGTCCCGCCCGTTGGTCGTTGAAAAAAACAGCGCGCATGCGATTTTTTCGACAGCTGGTGATCCGCCCCTTGCCGGCATAACTGCTACGGCCCGACTTATCTGAAAGTCAACCGCAAACCATGCCGCGGCCTGCCACATCCCGGCGCCGCCTGCCTGCGGAAGTTGTACTAGGTTTCAAGTAACCCACTCTTCCTCAGGACGATTTCATGACTTCGCCATCCTCGCAATTTGCTGCCTTCAACAGCGGCGCCGATACCGCTGAAGCTGATTCTTCGCTTGATACCGTCAGTTATCTGGGCGACACCAACGCCCTTCCTGAAGGTATCTGCCAGCGGATTGCAACGCATAATGCTTCGACCGAAGTCGGCGATATGCTGGGGAAATACCTGCTGATCGATGTGCTGGGGCACGGCGGCATGGGCGTGGTCTTCAGCGGATTCGATCCAATGATCGAACGCAACGTGGCAATTAAACTGCTGCCCGAAGAACTTGCCGACGACGATGTTTCGATTCAGCGTTTCCTGGGCGAAGCAAAAGCTGTGGGCAAGCTGAACCACCCGAACGTGGTGTCCGTCTTTGAGATCGACCACCACAACGAATGCCCCTACATGGTGATGGAGTTCCTTAACGGCGGCAGCACCGACGTGAACATGCGCCGCGACGGCGCCTACAGTCCCGCGGAAGGGACGCGCATTATTATCGAAGCCTGCAAAGGTCTGCAGGCGGCCCACGACGCCGGGATGATTCACCGCGATATCAAACCCGGCAACCTGCTGCTGACCCAGCGGGGCGAAGTGAAACTGGCGGACTTCGGCCTGGTGAAATCCAGCGGCATCGCCAGCGAGATCAAGCTGACGCTTGATGACGAAGTGATGGGAACGCCGTACTTCATGAGTCCGGAGCAGTGCCAGAGCGAAGAGCTGGACGCACGCAGCGACATCTACGCCCTCGGCGCCACCTATTACAGCCTCCTCACAGCCAAGCAGCCCTATGCAGATCACGGCGTCCCGCTGCAGATCATGTTCGCCCACTGCGACTGCGACATTCCCGATCCGCGCGAGCACGACCAGAACATTCCCGCCGCCTGTGTCGAAGTGATGCAGCGCGCGATGGCCAAAGAACCCAAAGACCGGTATCAGACCGCCGCCGAAATGCAGCAGGCATTCGAAGCCGCACTAAGCAATATCACAGGCACCACCAGCAACGCACCGGCGCCGCCCGTCGCCTCATCTGCAACTTTGCCGCAGACAGAAATCCAGGTAACGCCGCAACTAAGCAGAAACCACACGCCCCGCCTCTGCCCGCACGCCGTGCGTGCCGCCTGCTACCTGGCCGCAGCATGCGTGGTCGCCAGCGTCGCACTCGGCGCCGCCGCCATCATCGCAAGCTGCTGGTAAACGTCTACATCAGGTTCGGAATCGGCTGACTGCTGGTCAGGGTGGATTCGATATCTTTGGGGATGCCGCGGGTTACACGTAGCTCACCGATATCGAACAGCGTGTGCATGATGGTTCCCAGCAGTTGCTGGCTGGTGACCGGGGTGGTGGCTGGTGTGCTGGCGGTGCGGTCGCTGGCGCCGATGACCTGTCCCATGTTCAAGCCGCCGCCGGCCAGTGCGAGCGTGCAGAGGTTGCCCCAGTGATCGCGGCCGCCCTTCTTATTGATGCGTGGCGTGCGGCCGAATTCGCCGGTGATGACCAGCAGCACTTTGTCTTCCAGCCCGCGTGCTTTCAGATCATCCAGAAACGCGGAAGCGGCTTTATCGACCGCCGGCCCGAGGATGGGCATGCCGTCGTTCACCCCGAACGCATTGCCATGCATATCCCAGCCAGCGCTGGTCACTGTCACAAAACCGCAACCAGCTTCCACAAGGCGGCGGGCCATCAGCATCTGCTTTCCAAGTGCGATGGGCGATTGCCGCGGTACATTACTTTTCTTCTTCGCCACCTTCTTGGGAATGGTCATGGCGCCGGTGTCATAACGTGACACCAGGTTGGGGTCTTCCCGCGAAAGATCGAACGCTTCGCTCACGCCGCCGGTGATCACTTCAAACGCCTGCTGCTGAAAACGGTCGGCGCCTTCCATCAGCCCGTTGCGGTCGGCCGCGCGGCGCATGTTATCGACCTGCGAGAGCAGGCTACGGCGGTCGTCCAGGCGGTTGCCCTTCAGCTTCAACTGCATGTTGCTGATAATCTCGCCGCCGGCCGACGGATCGAACGCCTTGTATGCCGGCGAGAGCGTACCGGTGCCAATCACCCGGCCGGTCTGAGCGCCGAGGCTCTTGAATTTTTCGCCCACTGCAGGTGGTGGCAGCACCACGTTGTTGGGAATGCCGCTCGCCGGATTGCTCACACCCGCAACGCGCGAATAAAGCGAACCCATCGCCGCCTTGGTCGGATTACCACCGGCCGCCACATGCGCGGCCGCCGTGGCGTGACTGCCGATGCCATGCCGGAAACTGCGGACGATGGTCATGCGGTCCGCCCGGGCGGCCAGCAGCGGGAAATGGCTGCCGAACGTGACGCCGGGCAAACTGGTTTTCACTTCGCCAAACATCGCCCGGTATTCGACCGGCGCCGACATCTTGGGATCGAAGGTTTCAATATGCGTCGGCCCGCCCTGCAGATTCAGCATCACCACCGCTTTATCACGCACCGGCGACCCGCTCGCCGCAGCGGCCTGTTTAACGGCCAGCAACTGCGAAAGCGTCAGCCCACCGATGCCCAGGGCGCCCACCCGCAGAAATTCGCGGCGGCTGAATCCTTCACAATTACGATCAACGCCCGTTCCGGAAATCGTCAGCATCGCCAGTCTCCCGCTAAACCGCTGTACGCCATCTACGCCACAAGGAAGTTCATCGGCAGATTAACCGATAAGCTGCGGTTTATCAAACAAAACCGGGGTCGTGCGGTTCTTCATCGCTGGATGGCGTTACCAGTTAAACTCGCGGAAGTAAGCATCCCACAGACGGTCTGAATACTTCATCGCATACGTTTCTGCATAAGGCTCACCCCGCGCACACCTTCGCTTCGACCGGGTGTTCATGCGGTCGTGGTGATGCCCAAATTCGTGCAGCAGAACGTGCATCAACTGAAACCCTTTGATAGACGCTTCATCGAAGTGGCAACGGAAGCAGTCTGGAACTTCGGGGCTTAGCTCGATTTCAACGCCCAGCCGATCTAGCACCACAATGTGCTCCACGACAAATTCCCGGTCCCAGTCGACAACCAGTTCACGCTCCCAGGCACAGACGGCGACCGTACCGTTGCCATACCATCCGATCCTTTCATTGCTACCTTCGGCAAGAATGACCGCATCCAGTCCGATCGATAATTCGTCCCAGTCCGGGAGCAGTCCAATAAACCGTCTTAGGTCCGCGATCGTTAGATAATGACGGTACCCATCGCCTGGACGGAGGCGATCAAACACGGGTTCCGCCTGGTAAACCTGCGAGTAATGGTCCGACAGCCGCGTTCTGTTCTTCCGTGCAACCTTGCCATTGCGCACTTTGGTCGCCGTTTTGCGTTGAGATCTTTTCATGATGCGGGCGGAGCAAAGGGCGCAGTGCGGGGAGATGATGACTTCAAATGATGAGTCCGCCGGGCGCCGCCGGGTTCGCGCTTGATAAAGATTTAATCCAGTCGCGGATTCCTGCACTTCACTTGCGTTGAATCCGCGGCGAAGATACGGGCGCGCCAGGCGCCGTTGCGGCGTTGGATTTTGATGCGTGTTTTGACGCCTTCTTTGTCGATCAGTTCCAGGACGTCGCCGTCGCGCAGCGTGTGTAGCAGCGGGCCGGTGGCTGGATGTGTGTTGCTGGTGCGGTTGGTCGTGGTGCGTTTATTCATCGGCTTTCTCCTGCTGCCAGGGGCGCAGGGCGGCGAGCGGCCTGCGGTTGAGGGTCTGCACGGGGCGGGTGGCTTTGCGGTGTTGAAGGTCGCAGCGGTACTTACGGTTCCAGTCGGCAAGCTGATGCATGCCCAGCCGGTGGTGTTCTAGTTGCTGCTGAAGGAAAGCAATCTCGCTGGCGGCCTCTGCCTGCTGCCGTTGATACAGATCAAAACAGACGCGGTACTCAGCGTGGTACAGGTCGATCACATCATGGCGGTTGCGGCCGAGGGTCAGCTTCAACATCTGTTCGGGGAGGTACAACATGGCGGCCTTTCATTCTTCACGCTTGCGTTCAGCAGCCAGGGCCTCGTCCAGTTCGCGGCTGTTGTACAGGGGTGGTTCGTAGTGGGGCGGGCAATAGACGCGGCGGCGCTCGCGTTCAGCGGGCGTCCAGGTGGCCTGAATCGCTTCGCAGGCGGCGGCGATTTCCGCCGGCGTGGGCTGGGCGCCGGTGCAGCGGCGGTCAAGGGACGGATCGGGTGGTTTGCTGTACATGGGTCTGCCCGGCTGCGTTGATCACGGGTGAACAATAGGTGTATATCTGTATAGTACAATCTTGTTTTTAGTTATTCAACATTTAGAAATAAGTTAAAACTAAGTTCTTCTTGCAGGTTAGAATTAAGTTGTTACTATGATGGCTGTTAGCTGCTTCTCACGGATCAGGGGGCCAATGATGGCAAAACGCAGGAAGTCCACCGCCCGCGGCAAAGCGGCCCGCAAGCCCGCCGCCCGAACCACCAAGGCGCCCCCTACCGATGGCCGCGCCAACCGCAAAGGCCCCGTCGAGGTGAAAGAAGTCCGGCGCCAGATCGCCGCGCTGGAGACGCTGATCGGCCGCATCGAAGCCACCGCCGCCGCCGCCACCAAATGCGGCATCGACCCGGTCGAAATGGACGGCCGCGGACAACTGGACCGCGGCGTCGAACTGATCAGCAAGTTCGCCGTCAGTTACGCCAGCTGGCTGGCGCGGGAACAGGCGACACGCGAGTTTTCGCCGTAGAATCTTCCGCCCGGCCCCGATTTACGCCAGAACCGCCGCAGACAAGATGGGGCGTCTGCGGGTAGAATCCAGGTTGAGTCCGCTGGTCAGGCGCCTGCCTGATAACGTGGCGGTCTCCCACGCTGAACATTGTCGGGCTGGCGCCTGACCTACGGGGTTTCTGGTAAATCGCACCTGAGAACTTGCGATCGTCAGACTACTACGAATTAATTCCGATGAATAAGCTGCTATATATCGAAACAGTTGGCTGTCAGATGAATGTGCTTGACAGCGAGATGGTGGTCGCCGACCTGCGGCAGCATGGCTATGAGCTGACGCCGGATATCAATGCGGCGGATGCTGTGTTCTACAACACATGCAGCGTGCGCGAGCAGGCGGAAAATAAGGTGTATAGCGCGCTGGGCCGGCTCAAAGATGCGAAGAAGCATAACCCGGATAAAGTCATCGGCGTGATGGGTTGCATGGCGCAGAAGGATCAGCGGTTGATCTTTGACCGGGCGCCTTATGTGGACCTGGTGGTCGGACCTGGGCAACTGGGGCAGATTCCGTCGTTGATTGAAAACGCCCGCCGCGGCGATGAGCAGCAACTGGCGGTTTCGCTTTCGCGCACGGCCGGGCCTAACGATCAGATCAAACGCAGTCACGAAACCTTCGACCCGCTGCGCGACCCGGCCATGCGTCCCACGCCGTTTCAGGCTTATCTGCGGATTCAGATCGGCTGCGATAAATTCTGCACCTACTGCGTGGTGCCCAACACCCGCGGTCCGGAGCAAGGCCGCGATCCGCAGCACCTGGTGCAAGAGGCGAAAGTGCTGGCCGATCAGGGCTGCCGCGAAATTGTGCTGCTGGGCCAGACCGTCAACAGCTACCGCTATAAGCACGAAGATGGCAGCACGACCAACCTTGCGCAGCTGCTGCATCAACTGCATGAAATCGACGGCATCGACCGGCTGAAATTCGTCACCAGCTATCCCCGCGATATGAGTGACGAACTGCTGACCACCGTCCGCGATCTGCCGAAGTGTTCTTCCTACCTGCACGTGCCCGCCCAGAGTGGGTCGAACGATGTGCTGAAGCGGATGCGCCGCGGCTACACCGTGGAGCAGTACCGCGACATGATGCAGCGGATCTACGCCACCATTCCGAACGCCGCCGTTTCCAGCGACTTCATCGTTGGCTTCTGCGGAGAGACCGACGAGGAATATCTGCTGACCGAAGAGCTGGTCAAAGAATGCCGGTTCAAAAACAGCTTCATCTTCAAATACAGCGAACGCGAAGGCACGCGTGCTGCCGGCAATTTGCCCGACGATGTACCGTACAAAGTCAAACAGCAACGCAACAACGCGCTGCTGGCGATTCAGAACGAAATCAGCGAGCAGGAGAACCGCCGCTTCCTGGGCGAAACGGTGCAGGTGCTGGTCGAAGGCCCCAGCAAGAACGCCGTGCGCGAGGAAGAATCCGGCGACGCCCCCAACGGCGACCTATTACAACTGACCGGCCGCACGCAATGCGACCGCATTGTGGTGTTCGATGGCAACCGCCGGCAGATCGGCCAGATGATGGACATCGCCATCTACGACTGCTCCGCCTTCACCCTCCACGGCGCCGTCGTCACCGACCACACCGGCCCGGAACTGTTGTCGCTGAGTTAGATAAAGCCGGTCTTACTGCGGGCTTTATGTATGTTTTAGCGGGTGCACATCTGCACCCTGCTCGACAATATAAACGGCTTCGAAGGTAGGTGAATATTTAGCGTGGCATTCGTGTAAATAATTTCGAATGTGCCCCCAATACCGATTGATCAGAACTAATATCTTCGGCTCATAAATATTCGAGAGTTTTCGTTGCTTCTCTCTTACCGCGTAATCTAGCAGACCATTAAATTCAGCAATTGATTCCTCAACTGCGTGGCTTGTGCCGTACGCGTAGTTGACACCTGGGCTGGTACTCGCGTGTTTAAACAGCCAGAGTTCATAGCCTCGCAGTCTTACTGGGCTAGGCAAGACCTCCTTTATATTTCGGTTTCTGGCTATAAACTCAAGAATCTTCTCTCGGATATCAGCGTGAACAGCTTCAAAATTCCCGTAAGATCCTTCGAGATGAAATCCATACCATGCATCTAATGGTTCTATTTCGTCAGCGAGCGACTCTACCTCGTCAGCTAGCCGGCTAACCATACGATCGAAGCCGATGTCTGAGATAGCACTTTTACCATCCCGTTCATACTGAGCTGTAATGGTAGTTACTTCGATTGCTAATCTTCTACCGTTCATCTGTAGCCAGAAGTCCGGGGGGTCCTCGGCTGGCCAGTATTCGAGTTCATTGCCACAATCGGCTAGGTGCGCAAGTAAATCGTCAATGGCCCTTTGCTCATCGTCACGAGGCATTGGCTGAATTCCCTTATGCGTAGCGGTCGGCCATGGTGCGGATGGTGTTGGCGATGGTTTCGCGGCAGGTGGCAGGGGCTAGGAGTTCGGCTTCGGCGCCTAGGTTGAGCACGCGGGGGATGATCTCTAGTTCGTGGGCGGCTTGCACGGTTAGGGTGATGCTGCCGTCTTCGTGTTTCTCTACCTGCTGCTGCGGGTGCCACGGGTCTTCCAGCACCCACTGGGCGGCGTAGGGGCTGATCTTGATGACAAAGTCCTGCGGCTCACCTCCGGAGAAGATGCCCATGCTGCTGTGCAGGTATTCTTCCACGTCGAAGGTTTCGTCCGGCTTGTACCACTGGTCCAGAGCGGTGGCTTTCTGAAAGCGGTCGAGTTTCCAGTGGCGGATGCGGCCCTTCTCTTGCGTGTCGATCTCGTGGGCAGCGGCGATGATGTACAGGCTGGACTGGTAGAAGACGACCGCGTACGGTTCGATCTTGCGGGTCGAAAGCGGCTTGCCCAGGGACTGATATTCGATCTCGACGACGCGGTGCTCCATGATCGAGCGGTTCAGCGTTTTCAGTATGCCGTGATGTTCGTGATACGATTTGGCGGGGGTGCCCAGCACGTACAGCACGTGGCGGTACTTTTCGTAATGGCCCCAGACGGCGGCCGGCAGCTCTTCCTGTACCTTGTTCCAGAACGTCTCGATCCCCTGCCAGAACGGCGTGCCGGCCAGCGGATACAGCAGGTCGCGGCTGAGCGATAACGCAATAAGTTCTGTGGCCGATGCGGTGATGTTGTGGGCGCCTTTGGCGCGGGGGCCAAGCTTCCAGACTTTGCCGCGCTGAATCTCGTGCGAGTCGACATCGATGCCCGCGGCTTGCAGCGCTTCCAGATCGCGGCGGACGCTGCGTGTATGCAGCGAAGTCAGCCCGAGTTCGTCCACCAGATCGTCGCGTATTTCAGAAAGCGTCTGCCCGAAGCGCGACCGTTCTAGAATCTGCAGGATTTTATGCTGCCGTATCAGTTGCTCGTTGCGCGCCATTTCCGCCTGCCGTGGTCGAGTGTGTCTGCAACGGCGCCGGGATGCGACGCTGCGAGGATTCCTTCAAGACATGAACCCGCATTGTACCCCGTTTCCGGATCGTGCGAGATGGTGCAGGGCGAAGTGAAAGACAGAGCGGACCGCTATTTCTTCTGCTGGGCGGCCCACCACTCTTTCCACTTTTTCTGCGCCACAAACCGGCCGCTGAAGCTGTCGGTGCTGGCCGCAAAGTTTTGACCGGTGATGGCTTGCAGCGAGGCGTGCGCCGCGGCGCCGACACGTGCATCGCGGTCTAGCAGCAGCGCGATCAGCGTGGGGATCGTTTCCTGCGAACGCTTCCGGCCGGCGGCGATGGTGATTGCCAGCCGCGTTTCGCCATCCTGAGAGTTAGCCCGCGAGATCAGCGTGCGGGCGGTCATGCGGGTCATGCGGTTGGCGTACGCCGCACGGGCGATGTCTTTCAGATCCGCCGGCGCCTCTGCCAGAGCGGAAGCCAGCGCTGCGCTGAAGGTGGCGCCTTTGCCCTTTTCCAGCAGGTTGATGATTTCGATCCGGCGGTTCCGCGGCGTGCGTTTTTTGAATTCTTCCAGCAGGGCGGCTGCTTCGCTGGTCTTCCACTCTTCGCCATTGCGCGCCGCAGCCGCGCGGGCGCGATCGGCCAGGTCTTGAATGTTAAGGCCCGCCGCCATCCGCATGGTCTGGCTGACCAGCAGCGTTAGGTCCGAAGCAACATTCGCCCGGTTGAGAAACAGCAGCGCCAGGCTGGTGCTGACTTCGCGGCCGTACTGCTGGTTCCAGCTGCCATCGTCCGCCTGCGTTTTAACCAGATATGTGGCGCCCCAGTCATGCCAGTCGGTGGCGCCGATGCGCGGCAGCCCGTAGATCACCGCCACGCGTTCTAGCGACCAGAGGAAGTAAAGGTTGCTTTTCTGGCGGTCGTTACGGTCGGCCTGCATCGTATTGCCGAGGTACTCCAGCGCGTCCCGGACCAGCGGGTCTTTGCCTGGTTCAATCACATCGGGCTTCAACGGTCCGCGGCCAGGTTTTGGCGCGGCAGGCGCTGCGAGACTGGCCTTGGCCTGCGACTGCGAACCATAAGCGGCTGCGATACCAATCAGCCCCGCGCAGGTCATGGGTGGAGTGGCGGAACTCTTCGCCCGGTAGCCCCAGCCGTTGGTGCCAGTGTGATAGGTCTGGCGGAAGTAGTCGCCAGCCAGTTTCAGCGCTTCGTCCACGTCGGCGCCGTGCCGCCGGGCGACCCACAACGCCAGCACGGCGAACTGCGTATTGGAATTATCGCCGCCACCACCACGACGTTTCTGCCGGCTGTTGGGTTGCAGCGGATTGCTGTAGCTCCACGATCCGTTCTGCATCTGACCGGCCACCAGCCGACCGGCAAGTTCGCGGATCAGCGGCGTGTCTTCCTTCTGTTTCGCGCGATCCAGAAACATGATCGCCAGCGAGATATCGTAAGTGTTACCGTTATTGCCGGTCTTGGAACGGACAACCTGCAACGCGTTGCGGATATCTTCATCCGCCGCGGTCGAACCTGTTTCCACCAGCGCCATGCCGCACAACGCCGTGGCGCCCACTTGGTGCCCGCCATACCGCCACGTGCCATTCGCTGCCTGCTGGCGTTGCAGATACGCACGGCCCTGTTTCACCGCTTGCAGGATCTGCCCCGGTGTGGCAGCGCGGGAATCCGCCGGCGCATGCAGCACCAGGGCGACTGCGGCAAGCACGATCCAAGGCGCATAGAAGACGGGCTGTTGCAGGCGTATCACCGTTTTTCTCCCAGGTTGCAGTGGCTGCCGGGTAGAACATCTCCTCGACCAGAGGCACAGCCATCACTATATCAGGCAGGCGGCGTGCAAGACAGCGAATGATTTTGCTTCAGGTGCAGATCCAATGATGCTGCACCCCGTCGCCCAAGCCCACTACACAGAAGGGCGAGGGGGCGGAAGCGGCAACTGGATATCGCTATCGCAGGCCGCAGGCCTCCTGGGCGCTGCGTAGCGTCTTCTGCGCGGTCTTGCGGGCGGTGGCGGCGCCGTCGCCCAGGACTTCGCGGACCATCTCTGGTTTGGCTTCCAGCTCTTCGCGCCGTTCGCGGGCCTCGCCGAAGAACGCGTCGGCAGCATCGGCCACCATCTTTTTGACTTGCCCATAGCCGAAGTTGCCGGCGCGGTAGATGGCGGCCAGTTCTTCTAACTGCTCCGGCGTGGCCATCAGCCGGTACAGGTCGTACAGGTTGTCGCCCTCCGGGTCTTTAGGCTCTTCCATCGGGCGGGAGTCCGTGGCGATGCGCATGAATTTCTTCCGCATCTTTTTGGCTGGTTCAAACACCTCGATGGTGTTTTCATAGCTTTTGGACATCTTCTGCCCATCCAGCCCCGGCACACGGGCCGATTCTTCCAGCACTTTGGCTTTGGGCAGGATGAACACTTCGCCATAGCGATGATTGAACCGCTGCGCCAGGTCGCGGCAGACTTCGATATGCTGCACCTGATCTTCGCCCACCGGCACCGTATCGCTGCCATACATCAGGATATCCGCCGCCATCAGCACCGGGTACGTGAACAGCCCGGCGTCGGCGGTCAGGCCGCGGGCCTTCTTATCCTTGTATGCGTGACACTTTTCCAGCATGCCCATGGGCGTCTGCGTTAAAAGGATCCACGTCAGCTCAGAGACTTCAGGCACCTGTGACTGCAAAAACAACGTGGCCTGCTCGGGCTTCAGCCCCAGGGCCAGCAGGTCGATAGCGGCGTCGAGCGTGTACTCGCGGAGTTTCTCCGGTTCGCCCACGGTGGTCAGGGCGTGCAAGTCGGCAATAAAGTAGTAAGCCTGCTCCGCCGTTTGCAGATCGATGTACTGCCGGATGGCGCCGAAATAGTTTCCTAGATGAAACCGGCCGGTCGGCTGAATGCCAGAAAGTACGCGCATGATATATCGGGTTTAATGGGAAGTCTGGATGGAGTTGGGAAGCCGTCGTTTTTTGACCAACGCAATTCGTCATGCGGCAGGCAGGCGCCTGCCCTACGGCTTTGAGGCGCCGGTTAATTACGACGGGTTCTGTAAACGGACATTGTGACTTATTTCCGGGTTCACGCGTAGACCGCCGCTGCAATCTGTCGGCGGGCTCACAAACTGTGTATCTTGATGGGGTATCTCACCCTTTCCCCTCCCACCAGGAAACCTGTTCCGATGATTCGCATTGCCGCCGCCAGCCTGGTTCTGCTGTCTTGCATCGCTGCTGTTGCTGATGAGAAGAAGCCAGTTGAAGACGATTATTATCCGATCTTCACGATGCCCATCCCGGAAGGCGTGGTGCTGGAAGCGGGTGATATTGAACTGATGAGCGATGGCAAGCTGGCCGTCTCTTCGCGGCGCGGCGACATCTACATGTTCAGCAACCCGTTGTCGAACAAGCCGGAAGAGATCACGGCGCAGCGTTTTGCTTCGGGCCTGCACGAAGTGCTGGGACTGGCCGAGCGCGATGGCTATCTGTACGCCACACAGCGCGGCGAACTGACCAAGCTGAAAGACACGAACAACGACGGCCGCGCGGATCTGCTGGAAACGGTCAGCGACGCCTGGGACATCAGCGGTGACTATCACGAATACGCCTTTGGATCGAAGTTCGACAAAGAAGGTAACATCTGGGTCGTGCTGTGCCTGACCGGCTCTTTCAGCAGCAAGGTGAAGTACCGCGGGTGGTGCGTTCGCGTGACGCCCGAAGGTAAGACCATCCCGACTTGCAGCGGCATCCGTTCACCCGGCGGCATCGGCATGAATGCGGCCGGCGACATGTTCTATACCGACAACCAGGGACCGTGGAACGGCACCTGCAGCCTGAAACATCTGGCGCCTGGTTCGTTCCAGGGGCACCCCGGCGGCAATGGCTGGTACGACAAACAGGACACGCTGAAGAAGCCCGCAGCCGAACCTAAGAGCGGCAGCCGGATGATGGTCGAAGCGGCGAAAATCCCGGAACTGATGCCGCCCGCGATTCTGTTCCCCTACCGCAAAATGGGACAGTCGGCCAGCGGCGTCACCTGCGACATCTCCGGCGGCAAATTCGGCCCGTTTAAGAACCAGATGTTTGTCGGCGATCAGACCTTTAGCACCGTGATGCGTGTCTATCTGGAAAAGGTCAACGGCCGCTATCAGGGCGCCTGCTTCCCGTTCCGCGAAGGGTTCGCCTCGGGCACACTACCCGTGCAGATGACCAAAGAAGGTGTAATGTTCACCGGCGGCACCAACCGCGGCTGGGGTTCGCGTGGCGGAAAGCCTTTCTCACTGCAGCGGTTGCAGTGGACCGGTAAGACGCCCTTTGAAGTGCATGAGATGCACGCCAAGCCCGATGGCTTTGAGCTGACCTTTACCAAACCTGTTGACGCGGAAACTGCGGCCGATGTGAAGTCTTATCGCATGCCGACCTATGCGTACATTTATCAGGCAAGCTACGGCAGCCCGGAGGTGGATCATACCGAAGCCAAGATCACCCGCGCCGTGGTGGCCGACGACAAGATGAGCGTCCGCCTGTATGTAGATGGATTGCAGAAAGGCCACGTGCACGAACTGCATCTGGATGGTGTGCAGTCGGCGGAAGGTCTACCGCTGCTGCACAAAGAAGCTTATTACACGCTGAACTACATTCCCGCCAAATAGGCTTACAACGATGAGCGACGTCATCCTACGCGTTACCGGCGAGGTGCAGAACCCGCTGGAATTAACCTTCGATATGCTCAACCAGCTGCCAGCGGAGCACCTGGAGGTGGATGTCAGCCGCATCCTTCCCGGCCGCGAAGGCGATGCGCTGAAGCTGTCGGCGCTGCTGGAAATGGCCGGCGCCGAACCTGCGGGCCAGTTTCTGGGTCTGCATGGAACGGCGGATAATTTCCACGCGAGCATCCCGCTAGAGCCGGTGCGGGCTAAAGGTCTGCTGATCTTCCGCAAAGATGGCGCCCCGTTGCCTGTTGCGGCGGGCGGGCCGGTGCGGTTCTTCATTCCAGATCACGATGCGTGCCACACCAGCGAAATCGACGAATGTGCCAATGTGAAGTTTGTCGATCATGTGGAAGTTTCCCGCAAAAAGGGCTTCGACAACCGTCCCACCGACGACGAAGAACACGAAGCGCTGCATAACCATTAAGATGGCGGTTGGCCGCTGGGGCATATCCCTGCCACTGGTTGAAGCCTGGCGTTATTGTTCGCCGCGTCAATAAGGGCAGTACCTTGGTTATCTCCATAAAACACGACGCTGCGCGGGACTTCGCCGTAGAAGTGGTTCAGCAGCTCCGCGATGCCGGTTACCAGGCTCTCTGGGCCGGCGGTTGCGTACGGGATATGCAGCTGGGCCGCACGCCCAAAGATTACGACGTGGCGACCAACGCCACGCCTGAGCAGGTCCGCGAGGTATTTGGCCGGCGTCGCACCATCCCGATCGGCGCCGCTTTTGGCGTGATCGCCGTCCGCGGGCCACGCGATGCGGGCATGATTGAAGTCGCCACTTTCCGTGAAGACGGCGGGTACACCGACGGGCGTCGGCCAGACCAGGTCGTCTACAGCACGGCTGAAGAAGATGCGCAGCGCCGCGACTTCACCATTAACGGCATGTTCTTCGACCCGCTGGACAACCAGGTAATTGACTACGTGGGCGGCCTGAACGATCTGAAAGCAGGCGTTATCCGCGCTATCGGCGATCCACATCAGCGGATTGCGGAAGACAAGCTCCGCATGCTTCGCGCCGTGCGTTTTGCCGCGACGTTCGGCTTTGAACTAGATGCCAGAACGTCCGCTGCCGTAAGTCAGCACGCGGCCGATATCAGCGTGGTAAGCGCTGAGCGCATCGCGGCGGAAATGCAGCGGATGCTGTTGCACCATTCGCGGGCTTTGGGCATGCAGATGATGCGTGATACGGGTCTGCTGATGCAGATTCTACCAGAGGAATTCCGCTCCGCGCCAGAGCGGAACCCGAAGTTGTGGGCGCAGTCCCAGAAGATCCTTAGCGTGCTGCACGAACCCGGCTTCCCGCTGGCGCTCGCCGCTTTGCTGCGGCCAATCTGCCCGCCGGGCGACCGTGAAGCTGTGGTCGAAGTTTGTAAGCACTGGAAACTGTCAAACGAAGACACGCTGATTACGGGCTACCTGCACACCCGCTGTCACGAACTTCTCAACAGCAAAACCTCGCCGTGGCCGCTGCTACAGCGGCTATTGATAACGCCGCATATCGACCAGCTGGTGCAATTCAGCGAAGCGCTCGCTGCCGTCACTGGCAACGGCACAGCCGACGTAAACTTCGCCCGCACACGGTTGGCGTTGCCCGCCGAAGAACTCAATCCGCCTTCGATTCTGGACGGCAACGATCTGAAACGTGCAGGCCTGAAACCCGGCCCGATGTTCAAAAAGCTAATCGAAACCGTCCGCAACGCGCAGTTAGAGAAGCAGATTTCCACCACCGAAGAAGCGGTCGAATTCGCCCGCCGCATTCTGAAGTAGTTGATCGCCGGACCGGCAATCGACATAGGATCAGGCGGGACGCCACGGTTGGTGCTCAATCTGAAAACACGCTGTTGGCGACTACGCGTTCACGGCATTGTTATCTGGCAATTTACATTTCGCCGTTTGAAGTGATCGAAAACCGCACGCGGCATTTTACCCAGATGTTGCGAGTTGGATCGGCAGGTGTAAAATTATCATCCCCAGCCAAACCGCCTCCACCGGCAACCATGACCGCGGTACCATAGCCGCCGAAGCGGTCCCCATCGCCATACCAGTCGTCATCACCACTGAATCCTGACCGTCTTCGAGCAGTTCGCTCTTCTTCTACACGAAGGACGTCACCAAGGATGACGCCCATTTTTTGAGCCAGTGTTTCGGCTTTGGTTTTCGCGTCGTTGAATGCAGCTGTTAACGCATTCGACTTGGCTTCCGAAGAAGAATCGAACTCTGGTTGCTTCAAATCGACCGTGAGTGAACGTCGTTCACCGGAACGAAGAGGTTCAAGCGCCTCCAACGCATTATTCAGCCGGTCGAAGTCAGAGACCTTTAGAATGATCTTTCTTGTACCAGTTTGCCCCGGTTTTTTACGCCAGTACCAAGGCCGAAAATAGTCGATACCGCCTTCGGCAATTTCAGCGTCGTCGATGTTATTGTCTCGAAGGGATGCAATTGCTGCGGTCCAGAACTCACGCACCTCGTCAAGAACGGTCTCCTTCTTTGCGGCGCGAACTTCAACAGATACTTCGGCAACGTAGCGATTCGCCGTTTCGGTGAAACAGCCTTCTCCAGTCACGTCGATGTATCGTTGAGTATCCATCATTTAGCCGAATAACGTCTGCCATAACCAGGCACGAACGGAGACGTTGATTTTAGATGCCGCGGAATAAGTGCTTCGGTTCACGGCGTAGCTAGCCCGTGTGGTTCAATAGCAGGTCCACTAACCAGCAGCCTCGGAGCCGAATTCCGAAGCAATGGGATTGAGTGGAAACTAGCCACGAACCAAGGCGTCTGGCACAAACGATTTCAAAATTCGTTGCAACCAGTTTATTAGGGTTTTATTTGCCCTTCTCCAGCTCAAAGTCAAACGTGTTGGACCCTGGTTTGACCTCACTTACCAAAGTGGTCGCGCTGTTATAGCGTGCTGGGATGGGTTGCGGCACGATGGTTTCGACACCGTTCTCGTCCATCGACGTGGTTGGCAGGGTGATCCGCACTTTGTGGGTGCCAACTTTGGCGCCGTAACTGTCACGGGTGTACTTCAGCGTGTATTCGCCCGCGGCGTCCGTGATGCCGATAGACGGCGAGGCGCCTTCTTCATCGGGTTGGAACTCCAGCGTGGCGCCTTCTACGGGAACGCCGTCAAGGGTCACCTTTCCGGTGACTGCGCCAAGGTCGGAATAACCGCAGCCTGTGATCACGGACAGGCTGCAAATCAGAAGCGATAACGCAACAAAGATAAAATGCCGGTGCATTCGCAGAAGGTTCCTTAAAGATGCTTACGGTGCGTCAACCACCATTCCGTCGTTACGGATACCGAGCCGCTGATAAACGCCAAGGTTGTTCAGCTGGGCCTGAGTAAACGCCGGACTTTGATTGAAGTTGGAGATTCCGGCGTTGTTGTAGCCGATGGTTTCCGGGATGAAATGCACCGAAGCATCTGCAAAGACGAACTGCGCACCGCCGGGGTGCTTGCTGCTGAACGCTTCGGTGCAGCCGTCGTTGCCCGTGTTGGCGCCAGGGCTGTTAAGCTTGATGCTGACCCGTCCCAGCACATAGTCCATACCACGCGGGCCGCTGCCGGTTTGTACGTTGCGGGCGCCTGCCCATACACCAGAGGAACAGTATTGTTCCCGCTCGCCTACGGCGAATGTGTTGCTTGTGCCGTCGGTAAAGTCGGCGAAGCGAGTGGCGTCACTGTGACTATTCACACTACTCACCCGGCGCGTCTGGAAGGCGCCAAGCTCGTTGTTAAGGTTGTCGGCAAGGTCCCAGAAACCAAGCACACCGGGGTAGTTCAGCGTGGCGCCGTAGAAGTTAGTGCCTACGCCGGCCGTACCATCAAAGTCACGCGCCTGCGGAGAACCTTGCGGTGTATCGCCGGTGGTGTCCGACGGGCAGCGGTAAGTGTCAATAACGGTCTGTACCAGCACGCGATCAGTGCTGTTATTGAGAACGTCTACAAGCGTGCGGTTGGCCGGGTCCAGTTGATCGTAAAGATTCTTCTGTTCGATAAATGGCAGAATGAAAACTGTCCAGCCAAACTCCTGACGGTTGCTTGTACCGCGGTTTACTGCGCCAGCCGGGAACGCACCGTAGGTGTCATGGTGATTGTGCAGCGCCAGGCCGATCTGCCGTAGGTTGTTGCTGCATGTACTACGCCGGGCAGCCTCCCGCGCCGCTTGAACTGCGGGCAACAGCAGCGCGACAAGCACGCCAATGATGGCAATCACCACAAGAAGTTCAACCAACGTGAAACCAGACTTTCTCATAGATATGCTCCTAAGTGCATAAGGGAAAAGTATGAATGAGAAATAGTTATGAGATGTATTGAATGGAGAATTACGAAGAGAATAGGGGTGGTGATGTAACACCTGGGAATAGGTTTTGTTTCGTAACTCCTGAAAGTTTTACCGGTAAAGCTTCTGGAAAGTAGCAACCTTGCTTTTACCCCAAAATTACCGCCCCGGCGCTGTTTTGGGGCTGCCAACAGAAGATTTGGTGGAAACCACCATGCGTGTTTCGTCAAAGCGGATGTTGACGGCGCACGCTACCAGATGTACTTGCCCGGATGGTGTGGGAAGTACGATTTCCGGCGGCCGCCAAACCGCCATTCGACGCCAATCGTGAACGATCCGTGGTTGACCGTTTCAGCGCTGTGCCCGGGTATGGTGATGTTGTTGTAGGCGTCGAACCGTAACGCCAGCCACGGATACCAGAAGTATTTCAGGCCGACACCGATGGGAATCTGCACCAGCGTGTCGTTAAGGCTTCCGCCGTCCACCTTCATCAGGCCCAGGCCTATCGCAAAGAACGGCCGCCAGCGGGAGTCGCCCCACGGATAGTGGACAAGTTGCAGATCAAAGAACTGGTTGTGGCTGCTGCCCAACGGCGCGCCGTTGCGATGGCTGTTCAGCGTCAGGTCGGCCGCGCCATAGCGGAAGTCAACGCCCCAGTAATGGTCGAAGTCGGCGCCCAGGCGGATACCGGCGAATTCCCCCGCACTCTGCGAGATCTCGCCAGCGACCAGATCATCGGCGAACATCCCGCCAAAAAACAGATCCACATGCAACGGACGGTTCCGCCAGCTTGTGCCATGCAACGGTTCTCCGGCGCCGGTAAACCGGTTAGGGTCGTCAGGATCGCGGTGCGAAAACCGCGGTAGGCGGATCATTTCATGCAGTCTGGTGCGCAACATATTCATGTGCGCCAGCGGCGACGGCCCGATGCGCATCGGTTGCGAATGCAATGTTCCAGATGGCTGCGATGTGAACGGCTGCGTCACGCCGTATTCATCAGGCGGTGGCGTCTGCTCTGGCAGTAGCTCGTCAACCACCGAACCACCGTTCTCAAATTCTGGCAGCGACTCTTCCACCTCCACAATCTCACGTTGCGGCGAAGCATTCTCTGGCGCCTCGAAAAGAGGACTCGAAGCCTTTCTCTCCTCTTCAACCGGCAGCGGCGGTGCATCTGCGGGCGGCTTCGATTCTGCGGGCGGATCAACCGTAACTGCTGGCGAACTGCCAGGAGGCGGCGCCTCGATGACGATCGCTGCTGGCGGCGCCGGGTCGCTCACTTCGGCCGGTAGCGGCACGTCCGCAACGGGCGGGCCCGCGGGAATCTTCTCGCCCATAACGGCTGGTGGACTCGCCGCAGTTTCTGCCGATGGTTCTGGCGGCTGCGAACGGGCGGTGCGGAGCATCTGCTGCGGCGCAAGCATCAAGCCTGCCACGCATACCAATGCGCTCAGGTAATGGCAGATAGAAATCCCGCCGTAATCCCGCACAGCGATGCCTCGAAAGATAAGGAGAAAAGCCGCGGGATTATGCGCGCAGGTTACTCTTGCGTCAACGGCAACTTATACCGTTTAAATCAGCGCCTTCAGAGAGCGGATCAACGCCGACGCAGTGGGCATGCGGTCGGCCGGGTTTTTCTCCAGGCAGTTCAAAATCGTGTCGTCCATGTGCCGCGGCGCCAATTTGCTGATAGACGAAGGCCGCTTCGGATGGTCGTTGAGTGTGGCGTGAATAATGCCGTCTATTGTTTCTTCCTGCACGGGCGTCTGCCCGCAGACTGCTTCATAGAGCACCACGCCGAGGCTGAAGATATCGGTCCTAGCGTCCAGGTCCGCCGAACGCTCGATCTGTTCGGGTGACATATAGTAGGGCGAACCCTGCAGCTTCTGATAGCCGGTCATCGAGACATCTGCTGCCTCAACTTCCAGGTCTACGTCGTCGTTGATAGATGCCGTGTTACCTTCTTTATCCCAGACCTTGGCAAGCCCCCAGTCTAGCAGCAGCACTTCGCCGTACGGACCGATCAGAATATTCTCTGGCTTGACATCCCGGTGCACCACGCCATTGGTATGCGCACATTCCAGCGCATAGCCGACCTGCATAATGATGTTCACCAGCTGCGTGAGGTCGTATCGTTCGCGATAGTTGAAGATCTCGCGCAACGTGTAGCCGTGCACCAGCTTCATGGTGAAGTAATAGTGCCCCTTGTTGTTCCGCCCCAGTTCATATGTCGGCACCGTGTTGGGGTGCTGCAACTGGGCGGAAACACGAGCTTCGCGCAACAGGCGTTTCTGCTCGATTTCGTTATCGGCGAACTCCGCCAGCAGCGACTTGTAACACACAATGCGGTTCAGGTGCATGTCTCTGCACGACTGAATCAGCGCCTTGCCGCCCTTGGCAATGGTTGTGAAATGACTGTAGCGGAATACCGGGTCCAGACGCTTTGGCAGCGGCTTATCCGTTTCTTCAACGACCAGTTGGGGACGATCAGGTAATTTGAGTTTTGGGTATTCGCTCATGTCGCCACCCGTTGTACACGCCCGTTTTGTCAGGCTGCATGATCGTCAGAGAATTCAGCACGTGGTTTGCACAATGAGTCTATCTGTGTGTACACCTCAAGTCCACCTGAGGAGCGTCGTCGCCCGCGCACGAAAAAACCCCGCGCGGAGGCGGGGTTAGTTGCGGCCCGGATTGCGGGCATGTACTACATTTCAGTCCAGCCGGCAGGTCGATAAGACCTACCGTTTAAGCCGGTCGCATCCGTCTAGGCGAGTGCTTCGGTGGTGGTCTGAATGATGGCGGCTGCCACTTTGTATGGGTCAGCGTTGGACGCTGGGCGGCGATCTTCCAGGCGGCCTTTCCAGCCGTCTTCGATCGTACCAACCGGGATACGGATCGAGGCGCCACGGTCGGAAACACCATAGCTGAACTGGTTGATCGACTGCGTTTCGTGCTTACCCGTCAGACGCTGATCGTTGTCGGCGCCGTAAACGTCGATGTGACGCTTGATGTTCTTACCAAACTCTTCGCAGATCTTGGTGAAGATTTCCTGGTTGCCAGCTTCACGCATGGCGCCATTGGAGAAGTTGGCGTGCATACCGGAACCGTTCCAGTCGGTTTCGCCCAGTGGCTTCGGATGCAGGTTAACGGCCACACCGTACTTTTCGGCGGTCCGCTCAAGCAGGTAACGAGCCAGCCAGATTTCGTCGCCAGCACGCTTCGAGCCTTTGGCGAAGATCTGGTATTCCCACTGACCAGCGGCGACTTCGCCGTTGATACCTTCGACGTTAAGGCCTGCTTCCAGGCACATGTCGAAGTGCTCTTCAACAATCTCGCGGCCATAGGCGTTGAAACCACCGACCGAGCAGTAGTACGGACCTTGCGGGCCGGGGAAGCCGTTAGGCGGGAAGCCCAGTGGCAGACGGGTGCTGCAATCGATCAGGAAGTATTCCTGCTCAAAGCCGAACCAGAAGTCATCGTTGTCTTCAGCAATGGTTGCGCGACCATTGGACTCGTGCGGAGTGCCATCAGCGTTCAGCACTTCGGTCATCACAATGTAGGCGTTCTTGCGATCGGGGTCAGGGATGATCGCAACAGGCTTGAGCAAGCAGTCTGAGGCGTTACCTTCGGCCTGTTCCGTGGAGCTACCATCAAAGGACCACATGGGGCATTCTTCAAGCGTGCCGCCAAAATCTTTGCGGACCATGGTCTTGCCACGCAGGCTCTGTGTGGGCTTGTAGCCATCTAGCCAGATGTATTCTAGCTTCGTTTTCATAATCGCTTTTCTCTAGATCGTCGTGAGGGTGAAGTTGGATGCAATGAAATCTTGGTTCGCAACCCGCCCTTTCTCAAGAGGGGGGTCCGCCATAACGGTGAACATTTTGCGAACTTTTGATGAAAAATGCGGCGGCAGCGTATCTTGTTACTGTCGCAAAGACGTTAACGTCCCACGTTCTGCGTGAGAGGGCTTTGCACAGTCGTGCGCTACGCTAAATGGGCTGCAGCAGAAGACGGCCGCCTGTCATCTACTGGGAGGTGTGCTCGATGGGGTCAATTGCCTGTTGGAAAGAGTTTTCGGGCGATAAATCGCGTGGGGAAAGCATCCTTGCAACAAACGGCAGCGGCATCCGTGCCAGCGTGGCGAGTGTGCGACAGCGTATGGAGTCCGCCTCTGTCGCGAAGTCTGCATCGCTTCAGCTATTTCCGCCAGCGTCTGAAACCAGATTAATGCCAGTGGAATAGCAGCATGTGCATGCAGATTGTCTCAAACGCACGGCGTTGCAAATGCCGGGCCACAAAATGGACGACCGTGGAAACGCCGCAAAATACGTCAAAACCCACGTAAGGGTGCCCATTAAATTAGCAGAGATTGCGCAGTAAATATGCAAAAAGCCCCTCACGCGGAGGGGCTTTTGATGGCTTGTGACAAAGGGCGGACCGGGCGGTTGGCTAGTTGTCCAGAAGAGCTTCGCGGACTTTGAAGACGCCCAGCCGCATGAAGGTGCCAGCCTGTGGTGCGCCTGCCTTCTGGGCGTTCTGGTTCCACTGGAAGCCATAAGCCACCATGTTGCCGGTGTTGGCGTCGGCGACATAAACCACCGTCCGTCCCGGTTGATTAATGCCGGCGCCGCGGACAAAGGTGGACTGTCCGGCCACCATCACAAACTTTGGCGCCTTGCCCCGCTGTACCTGTAAGTCGTTAAGCACGTTACCTTTAAACAAATTGCTGAACTGGCCGGTGCGGACATTCGGGGCGACCATCGTCAGGGCGCCCGTGACAGAATCCAGCGCGAAGCAGCCCTCGGTTGTATCGTCAACCGGCCCCGTGGCGAGCATGACGGTATCTGCACTCGAGGCGCCAAAGGCGTGAACCTTTGCCTGTTGCGACTGAGCCTCGGCAAGCTGGGCAGCCGAAGGAGGCTGGATAATAACCGTTGGTTGCTCTGTTTCCATCAGCTTCACAGCACTGACCGCCACAACCGCGCCTATGACGGCTCCGGCGGTAAGCATCAACCAGGGGCTACGGATGAACGATTCCTGCGACTTCGACATTTCAATCTCCTGCGATTTATTTGCTAAATCCGCCATCAACAAGGCGGACAGCCCCTGAACCATGGAATGTGCACACGGACCGTGCGACAAGACCGCCATTCTACCCCGCCCCCGGCGGGCGCAGCAAGCGAGTAAATCGCCTGCCAATACTGGTGATTGCAGGTGATTCTGTTAAAAATGGCACCTTACCGCCTCTGGCGCCCAGGCAACACCCGATTCAACGCAAATCATACTCAGGAGCTTTACCCCTATGGCTGTTAATGAACCACTGAACCGTAAACTTCGCATGGCGCTGGTCGGGGGCGGCCAGGGCTCGTTTATTGGCCGCGTTCATTGCACCGCCGCCGTGCTCGACAACCGCGCAGAGCTAGTCGCCGGCGCCCTCTCTTCGAATCCGGAGCGGGCCAAAGCCTCGGCGCCTGACTACGCCATTGCCGAAGACCGCGCGTATGGCTCTGTCACCGAACTGATCGAAGGCGAGAAAGCCCTGGGCGAAGATAAACAGATTGACTTCCTGTCGATCGCCACGCCCAACCACACACACTTCGAAATCGCCAAAGCCGCTGTTGAAGCGGGCATTAACGTCATCTGCGATAAGCCGATGACCTTTGACCTGGCACAAGCGGAAGAACTGGTCAAAGCTGTGGAACAATCGGGCGTGGTCTTCGCCGTAACGCACAACTACACGGGCTACCCGCTGGTGCGGCAGGCACGGCAGATGATTCTCAACGGCGATCTGGGCGAAATTCAAGCCATCCGCGTTTGCTACATCCAAGGCTGGTTGCGCAAGCGGCTGGAAAGCGGAGAGCACAAACAGGCAGCCTGGCGCACCGATCCCAAACGCAGCGGCGCCGCAGGTTGCTTCGGCGACATTGCCACGCACGCCTACAACCTGGCACGCTACATGACGGGTGAACTGCCAGAATCCGTCAGCTGCCATCTGAAGACGTTCGAAGGCGGCCGCGAGCTGGACGATTACGGAACCGCTGTGATCCGCATGGAAAATGGCGGTTTGACCACCGTTACTTCTTCGCAGATCAGCCACGGTCGCGAAAACGATCTGTTCATCGAAATCGACGGCACCAAAGGCGCCCTGCAGTGGCGTCAGGAAGAACCCAACAGCATGACCTACCGCGTGAACGGCGAGCCGCATCGCCTCTACACACGCGACCCGAATGCTGACTATATGGAAGGCGCCGGCGCTGCTGCTAGCCGCTTGCCCGCCGGGCACCCAGAAGCGTTCTTCGAAGCGTTCGCCAACATCTACCGCGCCGCTTACGACGCCATGGCGCTGCGTGGCGCCGGGCAGGACTTCGAGAAGAAAGACACCGTTTACCCCAATGTTTACGACGGCGTCGAAGGCATGTACTTCATCCAGCAGTGTGTCGAAAGCAGCAACCAGGACGCCGCCTGGCTGCCCCTGAAGCACGCCGCCGCCCGCAAGTAATCGTCCCCTCAACCCTCCAGGCAGAGGGAAAATCGTCCCCTCGCCCCTCCGGGGAGAGGGTTAGGGTGAGGGGGCACAGTCTTCTGTCTGCCGTCTAGAATCGCCCGTACATGAAACGCCGCCCGTTGGACCTCCGAATAGCAGCGAATCGTAATTACTTCCCCTCACCCCAGCCCTCTCCCCAAAGGGGCGAGGGGGCCGGAAAATCCTGGCACCGCCCGCATCAGTATTGGCCCTTGTAATGGACTCCACACTCCACCAGTTAATGCAGGTGATTGAAGACCGTAAGGCTAATCCGCAGGAGCGGTCTTACACCAACAAGCTGCTGTCAGGCAGCGCTGCCAAACTTGCCGGGAAAATCGCGGAAGAGACCGTCGAACTGATCCAGGCGGCGGAAGAACCCGGTGATGAAGGCCGGCAGCACGCCGTCAGTGAGGCAGCGGATCTGATGTATCACACGCTGGTCATGCTAGCGCGGTGCGAAGTGAATTTAGCAGATGTGGAAGAAGTCTTAGGTAGCCGGTTTGGCGTTTCCGGCATTGATGAGAAAGAATCGCGAAAACAATGAGTAATCTTCGGATCGGCCTCCCCAGCAAAGGCCGCCTGGCGGATCACGCAGGCGAACTGATGCAGCAGGCCGGACTCAGCTTCCGCCGCCAGAACCGCGCTCTGTTTGCACGCGTCCGCGGCATGGATATCGACATTACCTTCCTCCGCACCGACGATATCCCCGTGCTGTGCGCTGAGGGCGCCATCGATATGGGCGTGACCGGTTCGGACCTGATCGCCGAAGCAGAGGTCGATGTGGAAACGCGTCTGCCCTTAGGCGTGGGCAAATGCCGGCTGGCCGTCTGCGTGCCTGAATCTTCAGACTACCGCAAACCGGCGGATCTGGACGGCGCCCGCATCGCCACCAGTTTTCCCGCCGTCACGCGGACCTACTTAAAAGAGCACAACGCCGCAGCGCACCTGGTGGAGTTATCCGGTTCGGTCGAGATTATGATCTCACTTGGCGTGGCCGACGGCATCGTTGATCTGGTCGAAACCGGTTCGACCCTGGCGGCCAACAAGCTGCGGATACTGACAGAAATCGGTCACTACGAAACGGTGCTGATCCAGAACCGCAAACGCCGTCTGCCCGATCTGGCGGACCGCGTCGTCAGGCGGCTGGAAGGTGTGGTGATTGCCCGTGCCTACTCGCTGCTGGAATACAACATTCCGCGTGAGAAACTAAGCGAAGCCGAAAAGATCACGCCTGGCTTTAACTCGCCCACGATCAACAGCCTGGAAGATGAAAACTGGTGCGCCGTCTCGGTCATGGTGCGGCGCGGCGATGTGATCGCGGTGATGGATCAGCTTGAATCGCTCGGCGCCTCGGCGATTATCGAAACCGCAATCAGTAACTGCCGCCTTTAACGGCGGGCGGCAGGTCGCAGCTTTCCACCGCCGCAATGTCACTGTCTGCCAGCCCATAGAGTTGATAAACCAGCGCGTCCAGCTTCCGTTCCGCAGACTCTTGTGACAGGCTTGTGTCACTGCAAGCTGCGGCCGCTACAGGTTCGCCGCGATGTAATTCCTGAGCATGTCCCGCAATCTGTTGCTGCAAGTGGACATGACGCGGATCATCGCTGAAGGCGGCCGCCGGTAGTGGTATCTGCTCAAGCTGCGATTTGTTGATCGCCAGAAAGCCGCCCGCCAGACGCCGCGCGGCAAACCGGCTGGCGAACCAGTGCGAAACCAGCCGCGAATTCAACAGCCCCAGCAGCAACCAGTTGTCGATCCGCTGCGGTTTAACCGCATAAGTCTGCACGCCAATGGCCAGCGGTTGCGGGGCGAACGCCGCTTCCAGCCGGCGGGTCATGCCTGCCACGACAATCTTCGGCTGCTGATACAATCGCCGCCGCGCTGCGTTGAAGTAGCTGGATGAGGCGGGCAGCATGGGCTCCTGGAACTTGCGTTTCATAAACCGCACGTTGCCGGTCTTTATCTGATAGCGGTCAATGTTCCCGCTGACGATAAACGGCAGGGCGTCTTCTGCGGCCGGCAGCGACGAAGCTTCACGCAATTCACCGGCCAGCAACTGAGCGGAAAACCCGGCGGCGCCGCAATGCACCGCAGCGCATTCGCCCAGCGGCGCCGTCGAAACGCCTTCCAGCAGTGCTGCCTGACGATGCACGGCGAAGCCTGCACTACTCAACGCCTGCTGCGGAATGAAGTGCGTCCGTCCTGGCTGCGGCTTCCTTCCAGCGGTGACAAACTCTGACACTGCGGTCAGGTGCTTCTTAGCCGGTCGGTGTTTCTGCCAGGTGTAAATATGGGCGTAAACGCTGACACCGGGGAACAACGCCGGCACGGATGACAGGTCGTCAATCTGATGCAACGTGCCTGACAGTAGCAGTTCCCGGCAACGCGTGGCATATTCCATATCCGCCAGCCTGCCTGGCGTAATCATGGTGCAGCAGCCGCCGGCACGAAGTAGCTGTTGCGCCTTCTCAACAAAGAGCACGTACGAATCAAACGCGCCCGCGGCACAGGTATATCGCTCGCGCAACCTCTGCACATAGCCGGCGCCATGCGTCTGATGCAGCTGACGGATGCTGAGGTATGGCGGATTGCCCAGGATCACGTCCGCGCTGTCCGCTACGTGTTGCATCTCCAGCGCATCGCCGTTCACAATGCAGTGGGCAATCGCTGCCGAAGTTTCTTCCCACAGATGCTGGGGCGGCGAAGCGTCATCGCCAAGAATCCATGCCGCAAGGTTCCGCCTGGCTGCCGCAACGGCTTCGGCGTTGATATCGATGCCGCGGATACAGCTATGCACCAGTTCCAGCCGCGATGCCACCGTGCAAGGCGTGTTATTGCGTGTCGCCAGCAGATCCAGCGCCTGGCGGAGAAGGGCGCCGTCGCCACATGCCAGATCAAGAACACGTGGCCGCGATTGCGTGACGTGGCGGAAAACCCGGGCGGCCATGTGTCTGGCCAGCCACGCCGGGGTGTAGAAGGCGCCACGTGCACGACGGGCAGCATGATGTTGCTGCCTGGTGCGACTTGCGGAAAGCTGAGCGTGCGGGGTCACAGCCAAGTGATCCATCCCGTGGATCTTCGTTTTACCCGTAGCGGTTTGATCACCGCTAGTTAACGGGCGGCAACTACTCTAACCCGTAGGTCAGGCGCCCGCCTGACGAGAGTTAGGGTCGATTCCGTTGCATCGTCAGACAGGCGCCTGACCTACACTGTCCGGGTTTTTATCCCCCAAGAGGCAGACGCATGGCCTGCCTACGGGTGGAATGCCTAGATTTAGGCCATTGCGCGGTTGCGGCGCGAGCGACGCTCTGCGCGAAGACGTGCGCGGCGTTTGATTTCGCTTGGTTTTTCGTAATATTCGCGACGGCGCATTTCCTTCTTAATGCCGCTGCGCTCCACGAGTTTGCGGAAGCGGCGGACGGCTTCTTGAATGCTTTCACGATCGCGGACTAGCAGACGAACCATACATCCTCCGTTTTGGACTCTTCAAAATACATGTGTGGGGTTTTATGAGTGGAATCGCAGATTGTACACGCACTGCTGGCCACGTGTAAAGGTAGGTATCGTTAAGGTTTAGTGCGTAAAACCACACAAAAGGGTGGTAAGCAGGCGGATTCGCCTTAAACAACGCCAATGATAACGACATGGCCGCGGGTAGAAGGCGTCTTCAGCCGGCCTTTGTTTCTTCGGCCGCCAGCGTCTGCAATTCGCTGGCATAGCTGGTAAGAGCTGCCTCGCCCTGCGGGGTCAGGGCGTAGATGCCACGGCCGGTGCGCTGGAACCAGCCGTAATAGTCGTCCGCCATGATGCGTCGCGCTCGTTCGACCACGGCCAGTTTAGCGACCACCGCCGCCTTGGTCGGTCCGTTGACGTTCAGCACATGCAAGCAGCGGAGGGCGTCCTGCCGGTAGGCTGTGACCAGCCGTTGCCGGGTGGCGCCCCCCGAATTGGGGTCGCCTACGCGACGTGTGAATTCTTTTAACAGACGTGCTTTGCGGGGCTGAGACTTCCGCGGGCGGTACGGCTGCGGGTCCAGGTGCACTTCCACCCGTTTGCTTTTGACGCGGACCGTCAGCAGCCCCAGCCCCAGGCGGCGACAAAGCTGCACATTCATCTTCAAAGATTTATTGAACGCCCGCCCTTTGCCATGCGGCACGGCGATATACACCGCGTCGGTCATCTTCTGCCGGTCGATCGCCTGATGAAACAGCGAAAGGGCAAAGCCCGTCTTCAGTTCCACAATCACCGGCTCTTCATCGTTGCGACAGGCGACCACATCCACCTGACCAACTTCGCCCTTCACTTCATAACCCTGCTTCTCAAGCAGCTTTTTCACAGGGGGATAAAGATCCGTTTCGCGGATGCGGTTAGAAGGCATAGCAGCAATGGTGTCGTGGGATGTTGTTGCCCCATAGGTCAGCGCCTGGCCTACGGGTTGATCGCATGCGAATCTAAAACATCTGCGGCGATGCACCAAGATCAGTCGCCGGGCCGTTATTCGTCGAACGTCGCTTTGCGGCGCAGAATGTGGTGGTAGTGCTGGGCGAAGCGGTGCGATTCATCACGCACGTATTGCAGCAGCCGCAAGGCGAAGGCGTTACGGCTGAGGCGGATCGGCTCCGGGTTGTTGGGGCGGAAGATTTCTTCTTCGCGTTTGGCCAGCGAGATCACCACCGGCGGATCGATCTGCAACTGATCAAACGCGGCCATTGCGGCCGAGAGCTGCCCTTTGCCGCCGTCGATCAGCAGGATGTCGGGGAAGACTTCGTCGTTCTCCTGCAAACGGTGAAAGCGGCGGGCGACCACTTCGTGAATGCTGCGGAAGTCGTCAACGCCCTGAACATCGCGGATCTTGAACCGGCGGTAACCGGGTTTGAAGGGCAGCCCGTCAATAAACTGCACCAGGCTGGCCACCGTCTCGCGTCCGCCCAGATGGGCGATATCGACGCCTTCAATCGTGCGCGGCGTTTCTTTCAGTTTGAGGACGCGTTTCAGCCCGTTCAGGCCTTTGCCCGGATCAATGTAGAACACCTCCGGCTGGGCGTGCGTGTCCAGTTCGCCGCGTTCATCCAGCGTTTCCAGCATGCGGATTTCATCGCGGAGGCGGGCGGCTTTTTCGTACTGCAGTTCCTGAGCGGCGTCCATCATTTCCTTCTGCATTTCTTTCAGCAGCGACTTCTTGCCGCCTTCGAGAAACTTATGCAGCTTGCGGATGTCGCGGCGGTAATCTTCTTTGCTGATCCGCAGATTACATGGCGCCGTGCACTGTTTGATAGAAGCCAGCAGGCAGGGGCGAAACCATTTCCAGCGTTGATCATCTTCCTCGATGTCCAGCGTGCAGGTGCGGAACTGAAAGATCTTCTGCAGCACCTGCACCGCACCGCGCAGGGCGCCGGCGTTGGCAAACGGGCCGTACAGCTTCACGCCTTTGCTGCGTGGTTCGCGGGTGACTTCGATCCGCGGGAAATCTTCGTGCGTGGTGATCTGAAGATAAGGGAAAGTCTTGTCGTCTTTCAGCTCTTTGTTGTGCTTGGGCTGCACGTCTTTGACCAGCCGCGACTCGACCAGCAGGGCGTCGACCTCTGAATCGCATTGCACAAAGTCGATATCGCAGATCTCATGCACCCAGCCTGCGGTGCGTGGCTCTTCGCCCGCGGCTTTCAGAAAATAGCTGCCGGCGCGGCTGCGTAGATTCTTGGCCTTGCCCACGTAGATCACGCGGCCCGCATGATCTTTCATCAGATAGCAGCCCGGCGTCTGCGGGAAATCGCGCACCTTCTCCGCGGCGTACTCAAAGCCGCGCTCCGGCGCGTTGTCTTCTTCTTGTTTGTCTTCCGTGTTCATCCAATGCTTTCCGTATATCCGGCTTCAGCGCCGGCTCACTCGACCCGCGCTTCGTGCTACGATGCGTGAAACCTTTTCAATAGTCATTATTAGCTTCAAGCCCTCGCAGGCTACCGCCGGAAACTGCCTTTATGGATTATAAGTACGAAGATATCGCCGGCATGATTGATCATGCGTTGCTGAAACCGTCGCTCACCACCACCGAAATGGAAGCCGGTATCCGCACCGCCATGGCCTATCAGACAGCCAGCGTCTGCATCCTGCCATTCTACCTGCGAAGATGTGCGGAGATGCTAAGTGGCAGCAACGTGAAGGCGTCTACGGTAATCGGCTTTCCGCACGGCGGCCATACAACGGCGGTGAAACTGGCCGAAGCAGAGCAGGCGCTGCGCGATGGCTGTGAAGAGCTGGATATGGTCGTCAATATCGCCGCCGTGTGCAGTGGCGACTGGGAGCATGTGGCGATTGAAATTGAGGAAGTGACCAAGCGGGTCCACGCTGCAGGGCAGAAGCTGAAGGTGATCTTTGAGAACTGTTACCTGAACGATGCGCAGAAGATCCGCCTCTGCCAGATCTGCACCGGCGCCGGCGCCGATTGGGTGAAAACTTCAACAGGCTTCGGCTCTGGCGGCGCCACCGCAGACGACTTGCAATTAATGCGGATGCACGCAGGCGAAGGTGTGCAGGTTAAAGCCTCGGGCGGCATCCGCGATCTGGACACCGTCGTCGCCTTTCGAGAGATTGGTGTGACCCGTTGCGGGGCGAGTGGAACCACGGCCATTCTGGATGAATGTCGCAAGCGGTTGCAGCTTCCCGCGGTTGAGCTGCCTTAGTTGTATTCACCATCGCACCGCGAGTTGCATTTGCATGCTTACTCACGGCATTTCACGTAATATTCCACCTGCGTCAGGCTGATATCTGGTGGAAGCTGGGGCGCCAGATCTTTCAAACGCTCTGGCGGCGGGCTGGGGATCAGCTTCTTGAGCGTGGCGATCTGCTCTGGCGAAAGCAGCCACTCGGCCTTGGCTGGCAAACCCTGTTCCAGCGCCCGCAGCGCATGTTCCATAATCTGCGCCGGCGTCAGTCCGCGGATCTGCGTGCATTCGTGCACCGTGAATTCACTTGAAAGCAGCCGCCAAGTCCAGAAGTGCGGCGGCGGCTGCACCACACCTGCGTGCGCTGCATCTTCGCGCTGCACTGGCGGCGGTGACGCATTTCTGTCACTCGACGACGCGGCTTGTGCTGGTTCTTTCTTTTCCGGCTTGGGTTGCGGCGCCGGTGCGGATGGTTCGTCAAATAGCTGCCGTACGTGGTCTACGCCCGCATCCTTGGCCGTTTCCTTGTGCGTCGGAGCTGGCTCCGGCTCTTTCGCGGCTGGTTTTGTTTCCGCGGCAGGTGGCGGGGTAGCGGCTTGCGGAGTTTTGCCGCCGATGATGGCGAGGATGTCTTCGCCGTAGGTTTTGACGGTCGCCGGACCAATGCCTTTCACACCGGCCAGAGCGTCTAAATCCTGCGGGCACTGCGTGGCGAGTAGCTCCATGGTGGCGTTGCTGAAGATGCGGAACGGCGGCACGTTCTGCTCTTTGGCCTTCGTGTTGCGATAGTCACGCAGCGCCCGTTCGACATCGCGGTTGGCCACCGGGCCGGCGGCCACTGCACCGGCGCCGTTGTCGCCGCCGTTCTTCTGCTGATAGTGCCCCTTAATGGCGGCTTCCAGCGGCGGCGGTAAATTCAACGGGCGGTCGATGGGTTCTTTGCTACGCATTACGTCCGTACCGTACTGCGTGATGGCCAGCACGGGGCGGAAGCGATCGACATCGCTGGTTTCCAGCATGCCGGTGTTCAGCAATGCGTCGATCAGCGTGGTGACGTCCGTAATCTTTAGATGGCTGAGCAGGCCGTAGGTCGAAAGGCTGGTCAGCTTGAATTTAAGCATCTTCGCACTGCGCGAACCGCAGAGCATCTGCGCCACCACTTCGCGGCCGAACCGGCTCTTGCAGCGTTTCACACCCGAGAGCGTGATCAGCACCGCTTCCACAATGCCCGGATGCACCGCGTGGCCTTCGATGGCGGCAACGGATTTTCCGCTGCCTGCTTCACCCGCACTGGCGCCCATGCGTTCGCAGTTGTCGCAGTTGCCGCAGGCCTTGAGTTCCGGGTCGCCGAAGTAATCCAGAATCTCTACCTGCCGGCAGCGGCGTGCGCGGGCGAACTGAATGACTTTGTCCAGCTTGGCGTATTCATCCGCGCGGCGGCGTTCCAGTTCGCTGAAGTCAAGCTGCAACTGACTGAACGGTTTGTTACGCTCCAGCATGTGAATCGCACGACCGCGGAAGGGCGGCACGTAATCGAAATACTTCAGCTCATTCAGGCCCTTCAGCGCGCGGCTGACAGCGGCTTTACCCAACCCGGTGGCCTTCTCAATCTGCGAAGGGTTAAAGTACACCCGCTCGAACCGCATCTCGCCCACGACCTGTTCCACCGCCCGCAGCACCTTGCGGCGCACCTTGGCGTCGCGGGGCAGCACGTCAATCAGCGTCGGCAGTTCACTATCGATCCGGGCGGCTGCCATGTTCTGTTGCGGGTCCAGCCGCTCAAGCACGCCCGCCTTCTCCAGCAGCCGCTCGCAGGCGCCCACACCATCGGCGCCCAGGCTGAGTTCCAGCCGCTCTTTCAGATCCTGCAGCGTGATTTCAATCGGGTCTTCTTCCTGGTTGCGGAGGTATTCGTACACCTGCGCGATGACCTCACGCGATGGGTAAGAGTTCTCAATAAAGAACTCCTGCACGTAGCGGTCCTGAGTGGAAAAAAGCAGCACGCATTTCGAATCTTTGCCATCACGCCCGGCGCGGCCTGCTTCCTGATAATACGCTTCGAGGCTGCCGGGCATGTTGTAGTGCACGACGAATCGCAGGTCTGACTTATCAATCCCCATCCCGAACGCATTGGTCGCGACAATCACCGGCAGGCGCCCGCTCATAAAGTCTTCCTGCACCTGCCGCCGTTCGTCCGGCATCAGCCCCGCATGGTAAACGCCCACTTTGCGTTTGACCTGTTCATTCAGCGTAAAGGTCAGTTCGTCGCAGCGTTTGCGGGTGGAAGCATAGATGATGCCGCAGCCGGGCGTCTCGTTCAGAAACTGCACCAGCGCTTCATCCTTCGCTCCGTTGCCATAAGGCGACTGCACTTCAAACCGCAGGTTCGGGCGGCTGAAGCCCGTGATGAAGGTCGCAGGTTCTTTGAGTTGCAGCGTCTGGACCACATCTTCCCGCACCAGCGGCGTGGCGGTGGCGGTCAGCGCCATCGTCTGCGGGAAGCCCAGCCGCTTACGGAAGTTGCCGATGCGTGCATAGTCCGGGCGGAAGTCGTGCCCCCACTCGCTCACGCAGTGCGCTTCGTCAATGGCCAGCAGCGTCAGGTTGCACCGCCGCACCGCATCAAAAAACCACGGATTGCGGAAACGTTCCGGCGCCACATAGACCAGGTCGTATCCGCCTTCGGCCATGCGGTCGATACGTTCGTGCTGCTCGGCCTGCGTCAGCGCGCTGTTGATGCACGTAGCGCGGATGCCCAGTTCCTGCAGCGCATCCACCTGATCTTTCATCAACGCGATCAATGGCGATACGACCAGCGTGGTGCCCTCGCGGGCGATGGCGGGCAACTGGTAGCAGAGGCTCTTTCCGCCGCCGGTGGGCATAATGCACAGGCAGTCGCGACCTTCGAGCACCGTTGAGACAACGTCCCGCTGCCCCGGTCTGAACGCGCTCAAGCCAAATCGCTCAAGGTGCTGCTGGAGATCCTCTGTCAGCTCTGGCATGATTTGCGGGGGCTACGGTTACGGTGGTTGGCGTACCGCATTATAACGAACCCGCGTGCACGTCATACCATCATGAAAAACCGGCCTGCCCCATGACGTGGCGGGTCTTCGTGATACGATGTCTTTTCACAGGCATCACCAACGATTTAACTTCGCGAGTTCAACCATGTCATCGTATGAATATGTCCGCCTTGTCGCGGGACAGCGCCGCACATCGGCTTCTCTGGAAGAAGCCTTTGACGATGCGGACATTGCCGGCCAGAGTTGGCTTTTTGTGGCGCCGCATGACGATGATCTTTGCCTGGGCGCCGGGCTGTTGATGCAGGCGGCTAAGGCAGCGGGTGTGAATGTGCAGGTGCTGATTGTGACCGATGGCTGCCTGGGCTATTGCACGCTGGAGCAGCGCGATTCCATCGTAAAGATCCGCGAAGAAGAGACGTACGAATCGTTTGAAGTGCTAGGCATCCCGCGCGACGATGTTGTGTACATTGGCTATCCCGATGGCGGACTCACGCCTTATATCGGTCGCCGGCGGGCGGAGTATGGTGAGAAGGCTATCGAGGGTTACACCGGCCTTCAGAACGCGTTCACCTATCATCTACGACGCGTCCGCCCGCAACGCGTGTTCACGCCGACGCACACGGATCTGCATCCGGACCACCGCATCACGCACAGCGAACTGATGATCAGCATCTTTCACGCCGCCGGCGCCATCTGGCCGGAACTAGGAGAGAAGCTCGCGGCGCCGCCCGCCGTGGGCGAACTGGCCGTCTACTGCGATTTCGCGGCGCCGCCGGATTTGCAGATCAAGAGCGACGACGAAGCATTCGAGCGCAAACTCAAGAGCGTCGAAGCCTACCGCTCGCAGGAACAGATCGCCGCCCTGGTCGCCGCCACCCGCGCCGCGGGACCGTATGAATACGTCCGCAACATCGAGTTCCAGCTGTACTCGCCCAACAACTACCGCGAGCTATTCGCGGAGGGATAGCGTTGTACCCTCTCCCGCGAAAGTGCATTGGTATCTTCACAAGTTTTTCGCTCGCGCACATTAACCCGAAGCGCGAGCGAGGGGCGTTTGACTAAGTGCTTAAAACAAGGGTTTTTGGCGAAGTAGCTTCAAGTCGATAGTATGCCTGACGGGCCATTTCCGGTCAGCGCTGGGCGCCCCTCGCTTGCGCTTCGGGTTAATGTTCCGTCCTTTAAATAAAGCTTTATTGCTACTTCACCTTATCCAGGTTTCGATTTGTGTAGATGCCAATGCCCCCCAGGGAGAAGAGCGAGGGCTACCCCACCTGATAATCAAACGCGCCGTCGCTATCGACTTCGATGTGCGCTGATGTGATGGCTTTGCCGGCGGCCATGCGGGCGAGGAACTCGCTGGAGAGTTCGGGCAGGACGGTGCCGGTCAGGATGTTGTCCACATTGCGGGCGCCGCTTTCGACTTCCCGGCAGCGGTCCAGGATGCAACTGACAACGGCGGGCGAATAAGTCAGCGTGGCGCGGTAGTTTTCTTTCACGCGTGCGACGACTTTGCTGAGCTTCAGTTCAATAATGTTGCGGAGCACGTCGTCGCCCAGCGGGAAGTAAGGCGCTAGGGTCAGGCGGCCGAGGAAGGCGGGCTTGAAGGTTTTCAGCAGTTCCGTGTGCATCGCCGAGGCGAGTGCTTCGGGCGATGGCGTGGTTTCCGGATCGGAGCAGAGCTTCATCACCAGATCGGTGCCGGCGTTGCTGGTCATGATGATGACCGTGTTCTTAAAGTCGATGTCGCGGCCTTCACCATCGCGGAGCAGACCTTTGTCGAACACCTGATAGAAAATCTCCTGCACGCCTTCGTGTGCTTTTTCCAGTTCGTCCAGCAAGACAACGCTGTAAGGACGACGGCGGACGGCTTCGGTCAGGACACCGCCTTCGCCGTAGCCGACGTAGCCGGGAGGCGAACCCATCAGCAGCGAAACTTTATGCTCTTCTTTGAACTCCGACATATTGATGACGGTCATGTTCTGTTCGCCGCCGTAAAGTAGATCCGCCAGGGCAATGGCGGTTTCGGTCTTACCCGTTCCGCTAGGGCCGGCAAGCATGAAGACGCCGACGGGGCGGCGCGGATCTTTCAGCTTCGCCCGCGATGTGCGGATGCTCTGGGCGATGGCTTCCAGTCCGTACGGCTGGCCGATGATGCGTTTCTCCATCTCGCTCTTGAGGTTCAGCACGGTGCGGATTTCGTTCGAAACCATGCGGCCGACCGGAATGCCGGTCCAGCTTGAAACCACATCGGCAATCGCCTGTGCATCCACACAGACCTGCATCAAAGGCGTTTCGCCTTGCAGCGTCTGCAGTTCCGCGGTCAGTTTCTGCAGTGCTTCTTTCAAGGCGACGGTTTGCGCATCCAGTGACTCGTCTGTGTCACCTTGTGCCGCAGGCTCGTCCAGCAGGGCGGTTGTCGCGGCGACGCCGTTGGTGGCTGGGGCGGTGGGCTGACCGTTGCCGTTCACGCCCACGCTGTTGTCGTGCAGGCCGCCGTTGTCAGCCGGTGTCGCGGGCGCTGGGGCCGTACCGGTTGTGGGAGCGGAACCACCGCCTTCAATCTGGCTACGGATGGCGCGGATGCGGGCGACCAGGTCTTTCTCGCTGGTCCAGCGCTCTTCCAGTTGCGCCAGTTCGGCTTCGGCCGCGGTCTTTTCTTCTGCCAGCAAGGCTAACTGTTCGGCGTGGTCGGCGCCGGTGGCTGTTTCGCGGTCGAGGATTTCCACGGCGGATTGAATGTTGACCAGTTGCCGCCGCAGGTCTTCGATAACAGGCGGCGTTGACTGCTGCCCGATGGCGACGCGGGCACAGGCGGTGTCGATCAGGCTGACGGCTTTGTCGGGAAGCTGACGGCCGGAGATATAGCGGTTGGAAAGCCGCACGGCGTCGATCACCGCTTCATCCAGAATCCGCACGTTGTGATGCTTCTCCAGCGTGCCTACCAGGCCGCGGATCATCTGCACGCCCACCATTTCATGCGGCTCTTCGACCTTGACCACCTGGAAGCGGCGGGCGAGTGCGGCGTCTTTCTCGAAGTATTTTTTGTACTCGGCCCAGGTCGTCGCAGCGATGGTCCGCAGTTCGCCGCGTGCCAGGGCGGGCTTGAGTAGGTTGGCGGCGTCGCCCTGTCCGGCCTGTCCGCCGGCGCCGATCATGGTGTGGGCTTCGTCGATGAACATGATGATCGGTTCAGCCGAAGACTTCACTTCGTTGATAACCGCCTTCAGACGGTTTTCAAATTCACCCTTCACCCCGGCGCCGGCTTGCAGCAGTGCGAGGTCGAGCGAACGCAGAGAGACGTTCTTCAGCACTTCGGGTACATCGCCCGCTGCGATCCGCAGTGCGAAGCCTTCGACCACGGCGGTTTTACCGACACCCGCTTCGCCCGTGATGATCGGGTTGTTCTGCCGGCGGCGAGTGAGAATATCGATAACCTGGCGGATTTCATCGTCGCGGCCCAGCACGGGATCGATCTCGCCATTGCGTGCGCGGGCGGTCAGGTCGATGGTGTATTGATCCAGTGAAGGCGTCTTCGTCGGCCCTTTGGGACCGTTGCCCTGTGGCCCCTGTTCGCCTTGGATGACGCCGCTGATGGGTGCCGCTGCGGCGGAGGCTTCGACGGAATCCCCGCAGAGGTTGTTAAAGTTTTTAATCAGCGTGGCAGCTTCGATTTTTTCGAACTCAGGCGAACACGCATAAGCGGCCCGCATCAGCGTATCGTCCGAAAGCATCGCGGCGATCACATGACCGCTGCGGACAGCGGTGGCGCCGAATTCAATCGAGGCCAGCATCCAGCTATTGCGGACCAGCTCCACCACATCGGGCGACAGCGCCGGCGGCCGGGCGTTGCCGGTCTGCAGCCGGTCCAGCGTGCGGGTGATGCCCGCCGAAAGACGCGTGTGATCAACGCCGAAGTGCTTAAAGATGGCTGACATATCCGTGTCAGCCGGTTCCAGCAGCCGCATCAACCAGTGCTCGATCTCGACGTTGTAGTTGGTGCGCGAAAGGCACAGCCCGGCCGCACTTTCCAGTTCGCGCCGGCAGGTGTCGTTGAGCCGGGCGATCAGCGATTTGAGATTCAAAGCCATTGGGTTAGATCCTTCTAAAACGGCGTTTTTCTGTGGTGGGTCCGTAGGTCAGTCAGTAGGTCAGTCAGTAGGTCAGGCTCCTGCCTGACGACGTTTGAAGTGGAATGCGTAACATCGGCAGACGGGCGCCTGCCCTACGGGTACGGGTGCTGAAGGGTGATTCAGCCGCGTTTATCAAACGTGATCTTTTCGAGATGCATGATGGGTAGGTCTTCTTCGCCCACCAGGTACATCTTCTGCCCGGCGCCGCGGACGACTTCGCCTTCTTCGCCGAGCCAGTCTGTGCTGCGGCCGAGCTTTGTCTGCTCATCGCCGTCGCGCGAGGCGGGGTAGATGGCGGGTGTGACGCCTTGCACATCGGGGCCGTCGTGTAGTTCGATGTTTACTTCGCGCCACAGCAGGTCGCGGGGTGTTTTGGGGGCTGCGAATTCGATGCTGCGAATCTCATCCAGGGGCAGCCAGTAGTATTTGCCGTCGCCGCAGAACACTTCGAAAATAACGGAGGTCTGATCGTCGAGGTCGCGGAACTGGTTGAACGGCTGGCCGTTCATTTCACCGCTGTTGGGAATGCGTGTTTCATCCGCGTCGGTGCACAGCTGGAAGGCTTCTGCGGCGTTACCTTCGCGGTAGGCAATAGAGGCTTTGAGTAGCATTTCCGCAGCATCGCCGGGCGCCGTGATGAAGTGCGGGGCGGCGCCGGAATCGAAGAAGTCGAACCGGGCCTGCGCGGCGCGGATGATCTGGCGGAACTGCATCGCCGGGACGGCGGTTTCGGGCTGTAAGGTAGAGACGGTATCGAGGTGCTTATCGGCGCGCTCGAAGTCGCCGGCAAAGCAAAGCAGTTCAATCAGAAAGCGACGGGCGGCGATGTCCGCCGGGGCGTTCTTCACATCTTCAATGGCTGCTTCGACGGCTGCCGTGAGATTGCCCGATTGAAATTGTTCGTTCGCTTTTGTGCTGGTTCCGGCAGGCATCATTTGCTTCCTGTTGAATTTGACTGGCTGTCATTGCTGCCAGGTGACATGGTTGTCAGTGGTTTCGCCGCAGCGTGGTAGTTACCATGCTTGAGGCGTTGTTTAAAACCGTGGGCAGCTGCTTGCATACTTCAACATAGGTCAAACAAAAGGGAATCAATCATGCGGACAATCTGCACAGCCGCTGCAATGCTGCCGGGCGCACTGCTGTTGATGGTCATCGGCGCGCAACGCCTGCCTGCTGCAATGCCAGAAGCGCCGAATTTCGTGGTTGTGATGGCGGATGACATGGGCTATGGCGACCTTGCGTGTTACGGAGGCAGTAACGGGAAGACGCCTCACCTTGACCGGCTTGCCAAAGCGGGCCTGAAGTTTACGGATTTTCATTCAAGCGGCGCCGTCTGTTCGCCGACACGCGCCGGACTGCTGACGGGGCGCTATCAGCAGCGGGCCGGTATTCCGGGTGTGGTGACGGCCAAGAGCCACCGGCATATCGGGCTGGCTCTTGAGGAAATTACGTTTGCCGAAACGCTGAAAGAAGCGGGATACGCGACGGCGATCTTCGGCAAATGGCACGTCGGCTATCAGAAGAAGTTTAACCCCGTGCATCAGGGCTTTGACCAGTTCCGCGGCTATGTCAGCGGCAACGTCGATTATTTCTCGCACATCGATCAGACGGGCGTGTATGACTGGTGGGAAGGCGACAAGCTGATTGAAGAAGAAGGTTATGTAACGCACCTGATCACAAAACACGCCGTCGATTTCATCCGCAAAAACAAAAACCGCCGCTTCTGCCTGTACCTGGCGCACGAGGCGGTGCATTCTCCCTATCAAGGCCCCAATGACAAAGGCGAACGCAAAGTCGGCGTGGTCAAACGCATTCCCGGTTCCCGGACGGATGTGAAAGCCGCCTACCGCGAAATGATGGAGGAACTGGACAAAAGCGTCGGCGCCGTGGTCGCGGAGCTTGAGAAGCAGCAACTGGCGAAGAAGACGCTGGTGTGGTTTTTCTCAGACAATGGCGCCAACCCCCGTGGCAGCAATGGTGATTTCCGTGGCTTTAAGGGCAGCCTATGGGAAGGTGGACACCGGGTGCCCGGTATTGCCTACTGGCCCGGGACGATCCAGCCAGGTGAGACAAACGCAACGACGATCACTCTGGACGTGTTTCCCACGCTGCTGAAACTTGCGGGAGTGGAAAGTCCCGCCGGGCTGAAGTTCGACGGCATGAACCTTTCGCCGCTGTTGCTGGACGGTGCTCCACTGCCCGCACGCAATCTGTTCTGGGGCACGGCCAAGCAGCGGGCGATGCGGGATGGCGAGTGGAAAATGGTCACCACTGCTAATGGTGGAAAAGTTGAACTATTTAATTTGTCCGTTGATAAAAGTGAAACAAATAACCTGGCAGCACGCTATAAAGACCGTGTCAAACAGATGCAGCAGGCGATTGAAGCCTGGAACAAAGATGTGGGACCGAGCGTTTATGTGAAGGGGGATTCCCCTAGCAAAGCGTCAGGCGGGTAGAGTTTAGCGGTTGGGCGCCTTGTAAAGATTTGTTTTCAGCTTGATAATCATGGTCTGTTTAATCCACGCGTCGCACCATGCGAACACGGATGCCAGGGAGCAGGCACACGGCGTGGCTTCCTTTTGAACCGGAGACGAAGCAAATGAAGTCGTTGATCCTTTCGGTAGCTGCTGTGGTTGCATTGGCAGTCCTCGTCCCCGCTTCTGCGGAAGCAGGTTGGGGTTGGGGCGGTGTTTATGTTGGTGGCGGCACGGTCCAGGTGAACGCCGGACCAGGCGTTTATGTGGGACCAGGCGTTGTGCAGGTTGGCACCGCAGCCCACTACAGCCCTTATCACGGCGCCTATGTGCAGCCAGCACCCATCGTGCACGTTCAGACGCCTGTGTATTACCCGCGCCGGCGCATCTACACGGCCCGCCCCGTTGTTTACACGGCGCCTGTTCAGGTTTCGCGGCCCGTGTACTACTACGGCCACTAGTCAGCCGTCATAATTAACTGGCGGCGCCAACTGCCAGATGTTACAACCGCCGCCCGGCTTATGTGCCGGGTGCGCGGTTTTTTTCGTTAACCGGGCATGCTTCCTTGCAAAGCAGGATGTGCCCACGTGGTTTCGCGGTTATGATCCGGTTCTCTTGTCCAACTTGCCAGAAGACCTTTGTCGTTGCCGACGAATTAGCCGGCCGCAGCGCAACGTGTAAACGCTGCAAAGGGAAGATCGTCGTGCCCCAGCCCGTGGACGCGGAACTTGTCAGTCAGCAGGCCGCAAACGCGCAGGCAGCAACGTCGTCGACCACCAACCCATCAGATCAGGATTCACCAGGGCAGGATTCATCCGTTAGAACGCGTAGCAAGCCGCCCGTGCGTATCCGCCGGCTCAAGGCCGATGCTGAGAAAATCGCGGCCGCGTTCAGCAACTTCCCGCTGATTACCATTGCACAAACCAATGGGCAACCGCCAGAACACTACGTCGTGCAATACAACATCCGCGGCCTCGCCCGTGGCGCGAGCGGCAAGCCCGTCGTGCGCGAACAGCATACGGCGGAAATTCGTCTCACGCTGGATTATCCGCGGCAGAGTCCGCAGTGCCGGATGTTGACACCTGTGTTTCATCCCAACATCGAAGCCGCAGCGATCTGTGTGGGCGACCACTGGACGGCGGGCGAACGGCTGGTGGACCTGATTATCCGCATCGGTGAGATGATCGCCTATCAGGCTTACAACATTCAAAGTCCGCTGGATGGCGAAGCCGCGATGTGGGCTGATAAGAACGCAGCACAGTTGCCAATCGACGCCCGCGATATGCATCCCCCGGACTGGGAGTAGTTGGGGCGGAAGCTGGCAAACCGGCGCCGGCGCTGTTACGGAGTGAATTCTATTAGAACGGAGTTTCGATGAGTGAACTGATTATCAGCGTTTCCGGTCTGCGGGGCATCGTCGGCCAGACGCTGACGCCGCTTGTTGTGGCGAAGTACATCGCCGCCTTCGCCCGTTGCGCGCCGGACGGCCCGGTGGTTGTCAGCCGCGACGGCCGCGCCACGGGTGACATGCTGGCCCGCGGCGTGCACAGCGCGCTGATGGCGGCGGGTCGCGATGTGATCGACGCAGGTGTGGCCGCCACACCAACCACGGGCGTGCTTGTCCGCGAAGCGAACGCTGCTGGCGGCGTGCAGATTTCCGCCAGCCACAACCCGCGGCCTTATAACGGGCTGAAACTGTTTTCCCCCGAAGGCCGGGTGATTCCCGCTGGCGAAGGTGAAAGAGTCCTGCAGCAATACAACGCAGCGGAAACCACCTGGGCCGCCTTCGACCAGACTGGCGCCTGCAGCACGCTCAGCGATACAACTTCCGCCCACCTGGCTAAGGTGTTGGCCACCGTCGATGTTGAAGCGATCCGCAGCAAAAAGTTCCGTGTGCTGTTGGACAGTAACCACGGGGCCGGCGCTGTGCTGGGCGCGAAACTGCTTGATGCGCTGGGCTGTACGGCCGTGATCACCGGCGCAGAACCGACCGGCGACTTTATTCACGAGCCGGAGCCAACGGCTGAGAATCTGCAAGACATCGGCCACCAGGTTGTCGCGCATAAAGCCGTCGCCGGATTCTGCCAGGATCCGGACGCCGACCGGCTGGCCCTGATTGATGCCGGTGGGCGTTACGTGGGTGAAGAATTCACGGTCGCCATCTGTCTTAAGCATGTGCTTGACAAGGCGAAAGAAACCGGCAACCTGGGGCATGTGGTGACGAACTGTTCGACCAGCCGGATGTCTGAAGATATCGCTCTGGCAGCAGGCGCCAGCTTCAGCCGTTCCGCCGTGGGCGAAGCGAATGTGACCGACGAGATGATTGCCCGCAATGCCATCTTCGGCGGCGAAGGCAACGGCGGCCCGATTGACCCACGCGTGGGCTACGTCCGCGATAGCTTCGTGGGCATGGCGCTGGTGCTTAGTGCGATGGCGAGCACTGGCAAAACGCTGGCGGAGCTTGCCGGGGAATTGCCGCAGTATCACATTCACAAAACTAAAGCGCCGCTGGACCGGCAGCAGATTCCCTCCGCCCTGGCGGCATTGAAGCAGCGGTTTCCCGATGCCGCCGCCAACGAGATGGATGGGCTGCGACTCGACTGGCCTGGCCGCTGGCTGCTGCTTCGCGCCAGCAATACCGAGCCGATCATCCGCATCATCGCCGAAGCGGGTTCCGCCTCCGAAGCACAGGAAATGTGTGAGCAAGCCGCCCAGACCCTGCAAAGTTAACAAGGAACTTCCATGAGCGACGAAAGCGGCCACTCCATCACGACGCAGATCGCCAAGCTGAAGGATGGCGACGAACAGGCGGCCCAGCGTATCTGGGAGGTGTTCTTCGCGCGGGTCCGCGGACTGGCTGCGAAAAAACTCGGCGGCGCCTCGCGGCGGGTGGCGGATGAAGAAGATGTCGCCATCAGCGCGATTCACGCCATGTACGAAGGCGCCCGCGACGGCCGCTTTGATCGTCTGGAGAATCGCGACGATCTCTGGCAGATTCTCTGCATGATCACCGCCCGCAAAGCCGCGTTGCACTGGCGGAAGCAGAAGTCGCGGAAAGAAGTGGGCGAGTCGGTCATCGCACAACGCAACCCTGACGGCGACCTGGGTATCGACCAGATTGTCGCCGGGCGGCCGGACGAAAACTTCCTCGAAGCGCTGGATGGCAAGGGCGATGAGCTACTGGGCATGCTGGATGACCGGCTGCGCGAAGTGGCTTTGATGAAGCTGCAAGGCCACACCAACCAGGAGATTGGCGACAAACTTGGCCGTAGCGTTAAAAGCGTCGAACGGTATCTGGCCGCCATCCGGCAGAGCTGGAATCCCCAGGCGGGGGCATAATGGCGGCATATTCATCAGTAGCCGCGTCATAATGTCGCAGTATGCGGTGAAACAGGGTTCAGACGCTTTGAACAACCCTGCGAAACAATTATAATCGGCAGTCCTTCCGTACCCGCTCTATTTTTCTTTCGACGGCTTACACAACATGAAATCTTTGTTCTGGTCCCTTCTTGCAACCCTGGTTGCAGTTTCAACACTGTCTGGTTCGTCATTATTGGCCCAGGAGGCAACGCCAGCCAAAGACATTGTGCTGCCGGAAGGCTTCAAAGCGGAACTGCTTTACACGGTTCCCGGTAAGGACCAAGGCTCGTGGGTCAGCCTGACACACGATGATAAAGGCCGCCTGATTGCTTCGGACCAGTACGGTAAGCTTTATCGCGTCACGCTCAGCGGGCCAACCCGCAGCAAACCGCAGGTGGAACAGCTGAAGGCCAATATTGGCATGGCTCAAGGGCTGCTGTACGCCTTCGATAGCCTTTATGTGGTGGTCAATGGCAAGGCGCCGGAAGGTCCAGGACTGTACCGTCTGCAAGATACAACGGGCGACGACCAGTTCGACAAGATGACGCTACTGCGGAAGATGCCCGGCGGCAGCGAACACGGCCCGCACGCCGTGATTAAAGGCGCCGATGGAAAGTCTATCTGCATCTGCGGTGGCAACCGTACGGATCTGCCCGTGCCGGAACCCGATATCTATCGTGTGCCCAAGACGTGGAAAGAAGATCATCTGCTGGGCCGCATGCCCGACGCCCGCGGCCACAACGCCGGACGCCTGGCCCCTGGCGGATGGATTGCCAAGCTTGATCCCGATGGCAAGAACCTGGAACTGATCGCCACCGGTTTCCGCAACGAATACGACATCGCCTTCAATCCCGAAGGTGAACTCTTCACCTACGACGCCGATATGGAATGGGACATCGGCGCCCCCTGGTACCGCCCTACGCGTGTGAACCACGTAACCAGCGGCAGCGAATTCGGCTGGCGTAATGGCACCGGCAAATGGCCTGCGTACTATGCAGACAGCCGTGGCGCTGCCGTGAACATTGGCCCTGGTTCGCCCACGGGTATCGTCTTCGGCACCGGCACGAAATTCCCCGCCAAGTATCAGCGGGCGTTGTTCATTGCCGACTGGAGTTTCGGCCAGGTGCACGCGGTACATCTTGAGCCTAACGGCGCCAGCTACAAAGGCACGTTCGAAAAGTTCATGTCGGCCGCTCCGCTGCCTGTGACGGATATGATCGTTCACCCCGGCGACGGCAACCTGTACTTCACCATCGGCGGCCGCCGGGTGCAGTCCGCGCTGTATCGTGTGAGCTATGTGGGCAAAGAATCCACCGCACCAGCCGCTCCGCAGACCGATGATTTCGCTGCCGTCCGCAAGACACGTCGCGAACTCGAAACGCTGCACCTGCCCACCGCGGGAGCAGACGCCGTTGAGAAGGCCTGGCCTTACCTTAGCCACGCCGACCGCGACTTGCGCTACGCAGCACGCATCGCCATCGAGCATCAGCCCGCCGCCAAATGGCGTGACAAAGCCTATGCGGAAACCAACGACCGCGCCCGCGTTGCGGCCATGATCGCCCTGGCCCGCAGTGCAGATTCCGGCAGTCAGGAAGCGATGATCAAAGCCTTGTCCACCACCAAGTGGAACGGCACGGTGCAGGACAAACTGGCGTTGCTGCGTGCCTATGCTCTGGCGTTCACCCGCCTGGGCGAACCTTCGGCCGAATCGCGCAAGATGGTGCTCGATCATCTGAATGATCTGTATCCGGCTGCCAACAGCAAGGTGAACCGCGAACTGTGCCAGGTGCTGGTGTATCTCAACGCCCCTAAGGTGGTTGACCGCACGGTCGCGCTGCTCGAAAAGGCGCCAACGCAGGAAGAGCAGATTCACTACGCCTTCTGCCTCCGCAATGTGAAAGAAGGCTGGACGCCCGAGCTGCGTGAGCGTTATTTCAGCTACTTCCCCGAAGCGGGCATCCACCGCGGCGGCGCCTCGTTCCGCGGCTTCCTGCAGAACATCCGCAAGAAAGCCGTCGCCACGCTGACCAAAGCCGAAGCGGCGAAACTTGGCGATCTTACCAGCAAGCCGATTGACCCGCCGAAGGCCGATCAGGCACTGGAAGAACGCGACTTCGTGAAGGCCTGGACCGTAGACGAACTGCTGCCTTTGGCCAGCGCCCCGCAGTCGGGCCGCAACTTCGAGAACGGCAAGCAGTTGTTTGGCGCCGTGGGCTGTTTCAAGTGCCACCGCTTTGATAACGAAGGCGGCGCCGTCGGCCCTGTACTCACCGGCGCCGGCGCCCGCTTCAACGCCAAAGACCTGCTGGAAGCGATCGTCGAACCCAACAAGACCATTTCCAGCCAGTACGCGGCCACCATGTTTGTGACCTCCGAAGGCGAAATTGTCACAGGCCGCATCGCCAACCTCAGCGGCGACACGCTGCGGATTGTCACCAACATGCTGGACCCAGGTAACTTCACCAATCTCAAACGCGGCGACATCGAGGAGCAACGCCCTTCCGATGTCTCCATGATGCCCAGCGGCCTGCTCAACACGCTAACCAAAGAAGAAGTGCTCGACCTGCTCGCCTACCTCCGCAGCGGCGGAAATCCAGAGCACGCGTACTTCAAGAAGTAAGTGGTGCACAGCGCGGCAGCCTCACACTTCAAACTGGAGGTGGTTGCGTCCAAGCAGACTGAAAACCACAAACCGCTGTCGCATCCGCTGCAGCGGTTTTTTTAATTCAAACGAAGTGCGTTGATAGTACCTACGCCGTTCCAAACAACCGGTTTCGTGCTACGATAAACTTCACTTCGAGACAAAGAACTTCATTCCAAACGAGATAAGACGGTATGCCTTGGATTACTGAAAGCGGTGAACTTTCGCGGCAGCAGATTGAGCAGCTTCTGGACAAAACGATTGAGGCCGCCCGCGAGCGGTTGTGTAACACGCCTAAACGCGTGCTGCTGTTGCCGCCGGATATTACCCGCATGCATTCAGGCGCCGGCTGGATTACGGAGTACCTGTATCAGCAGCTTAAGGACGAAGCCGACATCCATGTGATCCCGACGCTGGGTCAGCACGAACCGCATACGCCGGAACAGAACGTGCAGATGTTCGGCAGCATTCCCGAAGAGCGCATTCACGCCCACGACTGGCGCGGCGGCGTGGTCAGCGTGGGCGAAGTGCCCGCGGACTATGTGAAGGAAGTCACCGGCGGCGCTGCTGACTGGGCGATTCCCATTTCGCTCAACAAGATGCTGATGGAAGAACAATGGGATCTGATCATCAACATCGGCCACGTTGTGCCGCACGAGGTGCTTGGCTTCGCCAATCACAACAAGAACTACTTTATCGGGCTGGGCGGTAAAGATCTGATCTGCGCTTCGCACATGGCGGCGGCGTGCTGTGGCATTGAGAACAATCTTGGCAACCTGGTGACACCAGTGCGTCAGTGCTTCAACAAGGCCGAAGACGATTTCCTGGGTGGTCTGCCCGACTTCTACATTCAAGTCGTACTGGCCCGCAACGAGGCGGGCGATCTGGTGCACACCGGCTACTATGCAGGCGACGATCTGGAAACCTATCTCGGCGCCGCCCGGCAGTCACGGGAGGAGAACATCACCGCGCTCAGCGAGCCGCTGAAGAAGGTCGTATGCGTGATGCAGGGCGATGAGTTCTTTAGCACCTGGGTCGCCAACAAAGCCGTCTACCGTACCCGCATGGCGCTGGCCGACGACGGTGAACTGCTGATCCTGGCGCCGGGATTGAAGCGGTTTGGCGAACAGGAAGACGTCGACGCGTTCATCCGCAAGTACGGTTATGTGGGCACGCCCAAAGTGATGGAAGGCTACAAGACCGAAGCAGACATGCAGGACCTGGCCCACGCCACGGCGCACCTGATTCACGGCTCTTCCGAAGACCGCTTCACCATCCGCTATGCACCGGGCCACCTGACACGTGAAGAAGTGGAAGGCGTGAACTTTGAATACGCCGACCTGGAGGAATGTCTGAAAACCTACGACGTTGATAACCTCAAAGAAGGCTTCAACACGCTGCCAGACGGCGAAGAGTTCTTCTTCATCCCCACACCGTCGGCAGGTCTGTGGGCCACGCAAGAGAAGCTGTACAGCCGCGCGAGTGGTTTCGGCGAAGAGTAGGCTGGCAAGGCAACCACCACCAGGGAACTGTTGATCCTTAGGCAACGGGAAAGCGTTCTATTGTGCTTTCCCGCGACGGCTGCGTGCGGACGGGGCGCGTTGCCGCGCACTCGCGCACTCCACATGATTGACAATCGCCGTGGCAGAGTTGATGATTGCGGGTTAGCCTTTCTGGCATACAACGCCGCACGCTTATTGCTTTTTACGGACGGAATTATGCTTCAGCGCGTTCAATTTACGGCCCTGGTTGGGCTGATGGCTCTAATGACAACAGCTTCCACCGCACTTGCAGCCGATGCCCCTCAGAAGATCACGACGGTCGAAGGCATCACGGAATATCGCCTGGCAAACGGGCTGAAAGTGCTGCTGTTCCCCGATAACTCCAAGCCGACGGTCACCGTCAATCTGACCATTTTTGTCGGCAGCCGTCATGAAGGTTATGGCGAAGCCGGCATGGCGCACCTGCTAGAGCACATGCTGTTCAAAGGCACGCCGACGCACCCCAAAGTGCCTAAGGTGCTGCAGGAACGCGGCGCCCGCTTCAACGGCACGACCTGGCTGGACCGCACCAACTATTACGAGACGCTGCCTGCCAGCGATGAGAATCTGGAATTCGCCATCCGGCTGGAAGCAGACCGCATGGTCAACAGCTTTATTAAGCCGGAAGATCTCGAGTCAGAAATGACCGTCGTCCGCAACGAATTTGAACGCGGCGAAAACTCACCCGGCCGCGTGCTTTCGCAGCGTATTCATTCGGCGGCGTTTGACTGGCACAACTACGGCAAATCCACCATCGGTAACCGCAGCGATATCGAACGCGTGCCTGTGCCAAAACTACGTCGCTTCTATCAGCGGCACTATCAGCCCGACAATGCGATGCTGATTGTGGCAGGTGACTTTGATGAAGCGAAAGCACTGGAGTACGCCCAGCAATACTTTGGCAGCATTCCCAAACCAGAGCGGCAGATCGACCGCACCTATACCGAAGAGCCCGCCCAGGATGGCGAACGCATCGTCAAACTGCGGCGCACGGGTGATGTAGCGATGGTCGGGCTGGGCTACCACATTCCGCCGAGCACGCACGAAGATTTCGCCGCGGTCCGCATTCTCAGCTACATCCTGGCGATGGAGCCGGGCGGCGTGCTGTATAAGGCGCTGGTGGAGACCGAGAAGGCTGCCAGTGTTTCAGGTTATTCCTACGGTGTGCACGATCCCGGACTGATGATGCTGAATGCCGAAGTCCGCGACAAAAGCCGGCTGGACGATGTCACGGCCGCCTTGATTGACGCCGTTGAAGGTGTTGGTAAAACGGGCGTGACCGAAGAAGATGTGACACGGGCGCGTCAGCAGATATTGAAGTCGCGGGAGCAGGAACTGGCCAACAGTGCGCGGCTCGCCGTTTCGCTAAGTGACTGGGCTTCGCAAGGCGACTGGCGCCTGTATTTCCTATACCGTGACCGCATTGAGAAGGTGACGGCGGAAGATGTGAAGCGCGTCGCTGGCGAGTATCTGGTGCAGAACAACCGCACGACCGGGCTGTTCATTCCAACGGAAGAACCGCAACAGGTCAGCATTCCGCCGCGTCCAGATGTCGCCGCGCTGCTTGACGGTTATAAGGGCCGCGAGAGTATCGCTGCCGGTGAGAAGTTTGACGCGACGCCTGCCAACATTGAACAGCGGACGACGCGTGGTGAACTGACAAGCGGCATGAAGTACGCGCTGCTTCCGAAGCAGACTCGCGGCAATGTGGTGGTTGGTTCGCTGACGTTCCGCTACGGAGATGCAGACAACCTGAAGGGGCTTGTCACCGCCTGCCGGTTGTTGCCCACGCTAATGCTCCGCGGCGCCGGCGACCGGAACTACCTGCAGCTGCAAGACGCACTTGATAAGTCCAATTCGACCCTGCGGGCATCAGGCTCGCCCGGCCTCGCTACGTTCACCTTCCAGACCAAACGCGACAACCTACCTGCGTTGCTGGAGATTCTGACCAAGGTGCTCCGCGATCCGTCGCTCCCTGAGAAAGAGCTGGACGTCATCCGCCGCGAGAGGCTGGCGCTGGTCGAACGTGTGAAGACCGATCCGCAGTACCTGGCCAACTACCGGCTGCGTCGTACGCTGCAGCCGTTCGCCCAGGACGATGTGCGGTATACGCCCACCCTGCAAGAGCAGGCGGAACTCTATAACGATGTGACGCTGGAGCAGGTCAAAGACGTTTACAACAACTACCTCGGCGGTGAAAACGGAGAGTTGGCCCTGGTCGGCGACTTCGATCCTGATGCGGTGCTGCCGACGCTCGAAAAAATCACCACGTCGTGGAAGGCGGATAAGGCTTACAAGCACATTCCCGATGTGCTGTTCGCCGATGACAAGATCAACGCGGGACGGCAGGCAATTGTCACACCTGGCAAGAAGAACGCCGTTTACATGGCCGGTCTGCAAACCGCCATGCGTAACGACGACCCTGATTATCCGGCCATGTTGATTGGCAACTTCATTCTGGGCGGCGGAGCGTTATCTTCCCGCCTCGGTGACCGCGTGCGGCAGGATGAAGGGCTTTCTTATTCGGTCAGTTCGCACTACACAGCTGGCAGCGTCGACAAGCATGCTCAGTTCATGCTGTTCGCCATCGCCAACCCGGACAACGGGCCGCGGCTGGCGGATGTGATTGATGAGGAAATTCAGAAGGTGCTAGAGGAAGGCGTCACGGAAGATGAGCTGGCAAAAGCCATTCAAGGGCTGTTGCAGAGCCGCCGCGTCAGCCGCACCAACGATGGCAATCTGACCAGCGTGCTGAAGTCCACACTCAACACCGGTCGCACCATGAAGTTCTACAGCGATCAGGAAGAAAGCATCAGCAATCTTTCTACGGAAACCGTCAACGCCGCCCTGAAAAAGTACATCCATCCCAAGCGCCTGGTGATTGTTTCAGCCGGCGACTTCAACGAAGAACAGCAGAAAAAGCTGGAAGAGTAATTAGTGGCTAGAGGCTAGAGGTTAGAGGCTAGAAGGTGGGTTGGTTAGAGCTTATTTCTCTAACCTCTAACCTCTATAAAAAGTTGATGAGTGAGAGCTGGAAGGTCTGGCCGGTTAGTTCCAGCGATGCCTGGAACGCGGCCTGGCGGGCCGTGAGTTCTGAGATGGCATCGACCAGATCAACTTCAATCTCGACCGATAGCGTGGAGCGCAGTTCTAGTTCTTCTTCGAAACCGCGTTGCTCAAAGATGTCAAGCGACTGGGCCCGCGAACCTAGTTCGCCGCGGTTGAAGTTGATGCGGGTCAGGTCTTCGTCCAGTGCTTCGGAAGCACGCTGAATGCCACGCAGATCGTTGGTTAGGATCGCTTCCTGCAGCCGGACCAGCGAGTTGAACACGCCCTTCACCTCCAGCGGGTTCACATCATCGCCGGCGATCGATTCCGCAGCGCCGCCGGCCGTGGTGGCGACAACGCCAAGTGTGGGGATCAGCCCGCTGCCGTCGTTGGTGGGATCGTTGCTAAGGTCCAGCGATGCGTTAAAGGTCGCGTCGGCGTCAATCGCATTGACCACCGTGGCGGCGGTCGTCTGTGTGGCGTCTATCTGGATCTGCAGCACATTAGTGACGGCGTCGTAGTTGGCCACAGCGGTATCGCCCGCCAGCGCGTCGATAAACTCAATCTGCACATTGTTCAGCGTTGTGCCAGGGATATTCGCCGTCAGTTGAACACCGTTGTTGAGGTTGGCCGGTGCGCCAAAACCGATGACCGCACTGGCGGCGGTCGCCCCAGTCGCGGTGGCATCTGGATCGGTGCGCGGCACCAGCCCAAGATCCCAGGCGGCTTCGCTGACCAGGTCTTTCACCACGGTCAGCCCCAGGCCGGGTTGCGGGTCGTCATCTATCAGTTCAATGCCGTTGCCGGTTTCGCGCAGCTGTGCCGTTACAGCCGAGGGTGCGACATTGTCGGGATGATTGTTGATCAGGTCGATCACATCGCCGATGGTCACCGCGGTGCTGATGTCGATTTCTAATTCCACGCCGTCGTTGCGGCGGATGATGAAATCGCTTTCACCTTCAATGTTATGCACGCCAAAGCCGTGGTTCAGTCCGGCCAGCGGGGTCGAACGTGTGAAGGTCCGCACGCCCAGTTGCGTGGCGGTCTGCCCGCCGTTCTCACCAATCGAGAAATCGGCGCCGCTGAGTTTGGAACGGATCACAATGCCGGTCTGCTGCGCGTTGATTTCCGCCCGCACACCTGCCGCGCTGCCATTCAATGTGTTGAGCAGGTCTTCAAACGTCTCGGCGCCCTGGAAATCAATGTTGAATGTCTCACCGCCATTCTGAATCTGCAGCCCGGAAGCGAGATCGAACTCAACACCGGCGCCGCCCTCGAGCACAGTCGTCGCCCCAGAGTCGATGAGGCCCGTGCCCGCGCTGAAATCAGAAACGCTATCTTTGTCATCCAGTTGCGCGGTATAGCTGGCAGCGAAGGTCACGTCGGCGTTTAATGCGTCGATGGTCTGCTGCGCCGTGGTGGCGTTTGGTTCGACAAAGACGAAAACCGTCCCTGCTTCGCCGCCGCTGTTGCCTGTATTTCCGGTAACGGCGCCGATGTCTAACGGGTTGATCGTTGCGGCCGCGTTGAAGCCGCCATCTGCGGGAATGGAAGCATCGTAAGCGGCGGTGAATAGCCCGTGGGCGTCGATCTCGTCAATGACCGTCTGCACCGTCGTGGCGCCCGTGTTGTCGACGCCGATGGTCAGCACCTTATTCGCAGCGTCGTAAAAGACGGTGGCCGCGTCGCCCACGGCGCCGGCGTCTGCAAGCTGGATGGTGACGTTATTGAGGTCCGAACCTGCGGCAACGCCCGTAAGAACCAGATTGTTCCCCGGCCCGGAGAAGGTCAGCGCGGCGCGTGCTGCCACATCGGCGTTGCTGACCAGCACGGTTTCGCTGCCCGACTCAACGCCATCGGCGCCTTGCAGCAGATCCGAGTTCACAATCTGCACATTCACGCCGTTACTGTCTTCGCCACGTTCTACGGCCTCGATCAGAATATCGTTGTTCACGCCGGGTGATCGTAAAACGGCCGAGGCACGCACCCCGAAGGCGTCGGCAAGCAACGTCGTGCCGCGGAGCACCGGATTCAGGTCGGCGCCGGTGAGTGACGTACCCGTGGCACTGGGGTGAAAGATGCCAAGCTCCGCCGCCGTGGTGCCGCCGCCTGATTCGCGGATGGTAAGACCACCGCCGCCTGCGTCATCCAGTTCAATATCCAGGCGGTCTGCGTAGACGCGGACACGCACATCGCGTCCGGCGGGTGGATTGGCTTCGATAAGCGCCACGACATCGCCCACCGAGACCGCGCCGGAGAGATCCACCGTGCTCTTGGTAATGCTGTCGGAAACGACGATACTTCCCAGATCAATGCCGCGCCCGCCACGCAGGTCGCTGAGGCGTGTTTCGCTGGTTAGAACGGGATTCACATCGAGATCGCCACCGGCAGGCGCCGAAAATGCGCCGAAGACTTCGTGCCCGTGCAGGTTGGAATTGAACAGCACGCCTTCGTCGGAATAGGTAGGTAGATCCAGTTCGTTGCCGCTAAACGAAACGTGTTTTCCTTCCAGCGAGAACGGCTGCGTGGTGGTTGCTGACCCGGCGAACAGAAAACGCTCGCGGAATTTTCCATTGGCGGCGGTGGTCACCTGCCCGATGGCTTCCTCGACAAGCAGCGCTACGGTGTCTCGTTCGGTCTGTGTGGTGGTGGTCTGCGCAACGGTAACGGCAGAGCCGCGGACCTGGTTGAGCAGGTCGGTAACGCTGGCGATGGAGGTTTCTGTTGCGTTGACATACGACCGGGTCGTATTGATGTTAACGGCGCTCTGTTCTTTCCGCTCGATGATCGCCTGTAACGAGACGGCGCGAACCGAGGCGCGCGCATCGTCGCTTGGCGCCAGGACGCGGCGGCCGGTGCTGATCTGCTGCTGAAGGTTCAGCAGCTGAAGCTGATCCGAGTTGGTCTGCGAAAGCAACCGTTGCTGCGTCAGCAGGTGCGTCGCGCGGCCCACAGGAACCGGGAAAACCGTCGACATGGTTGTTTATCCTCGACAAATAATGTCGGCAAGTGATGGCGTGCGACTACAAGTTGACCAGCGTTTCCAGCAGTTCATTCACGGTTTGAACATACCGTGCGGCAGCCTGAAACATCCGCTGATAACCGATCATGTCGATGGCTTCTTCATCCAGACTCACGCCTGAGACCGACAGCTTCTTGCTTTCCAGTGAAAGGTGAAATACGCGGAAGCCCTCTGCCACAGCCCGCGCCTCCGACGCGCCTTGTGTAACCCCGGCGGCCAGTGTTTCGTAAGACTGCGAAAGGGACAGCCCACCCAGCGATTCAAGATCCGTTGTATAAAGCGCCGCCAGTTCCACGGCGATTTCTGTATCTGTTCCCACGCCTCCACGACTGGCGGCAAACTTGCCAGGGTCGTCTTGCAAAGCTTGCTTCACGCCAACGTCATGGGAGCCTGTGCCGGAGAAGAATGTGTTCAGTCCCAGCGCAGCCAGCACGCCGCTTGTGTCGTTGGCGAAAGAGAACTCTACATTGGCGGACGACGTCGTAATGTCTAGGCCGCGTTCGGGCGAGGTTGCCACGTCGATGCCTTCAATTGCATCAAGCTGCGCGGCGAAACTGGCGAGCGTGGTGTCTCCATCCAGTCCGTTAAGATCAATCAGAATGTCCGTCGTTTCGGTCAGACCTGTTTGCGTATTCAGCACCTGCACCTGCAACGATCCGTTTTCGGGCGTGAAGGGCAGACCTGCCTGATCCAGCGCGGCGTTGACATCGTCGACCTGAAATTCGCTGGTCAGACTGGTATAGCCGCTGAGCCCTTGGCCGCTTGAAAATACTTTGTTGAACTCGTAGATCAGGTTGCTGGCAAACCCGTCGAACTCTTGTAGAAAGCCACCCAGGATTTCGTCCCGCGCGCTGATTAGCCCGGCGACTTCGCCTGAGCTGATCGTCACGGCTTTATCCGTCGCCGCAATGCGGATCTCGGCGCGGCTGACGCCTTGTTGTGGATCAATCTCTACTTTCACCTCGCGGAATTCACCTTCAAAAACGACAAAGTCACCCTGCGAGAAAACGGTGACGGCGCCGGTCGGCTGCTCTACGGCTTTGATATCCATCAGTTGCGCGAGTTCTGCAATGGCGTTCTGGCGTTGATCACGCAAGCCCACCGCGTCACTGTTGGAAGAGCGGCCGCCTTCGACCAGAACAATCTTTTCATTCAGTTCCGCGATTTCCCCGAACAGGCGGTTGATGTCGTCGGCAGCCGCGATGATGCGGTCGTCGAAGTTCTCCTGAACATCGCGGACACGCTGTTCCATGCGGTTGATGTCGCTGGCCAGTCGATCTCCTTGCAGCACGGCCAGGTTCCGGACGGCGGCGTTTTCCGGCTGGTTGAGGATGTCGTTCACAGAGCCGAAGAACGTGTTGAGCGAAGTGCTGAGGTCGTTGTCGCTAAGTTCGCCGACAATCTGCTCGAGTTCCAGATAAGCGTTCTCTTCAGTTTCGCCATTGGCCAGATCGCTGGAAGAAGCACGCAGCCTGTCTTCTAGAAAGGCGTCCACCTGCTGAACAACGCCGGTGACCTTGACGCCCAGGCCCAGGATTACATCGCCCTGCTTCTGCGTCGGCGCAGGTTCAAGCACCAGACGCTGCCGGAGATAGCCAGGCGTGTTAGCGTTGGAGATGTTGTTGGCAGTTACGGCCAGCCCGGTCTGCGCCGTGTTGATGGCGTTGCCGGCTAGCTGGATAGAGCTGAAGAGCGACATAGCGGCAAAGTCAGCGCCGCTTTACCGCGCCGCCTAGACTTCCTGGTCGAGAAACGATCCGCTTACGGGCGCGGATTCCCCCTTCTTGTATGTCGGCTGTAATTGGCCGCCGGTAGCGACAATTTCTAACATCTGCGAAATGTGTAACAGCGATTTCTGCGCCAGAACCCAGTTGGTCAGGCTATGGTGCTGCAAGAGCCGCATGCGTGACGATGCCGATTTCACCTTGCCCTGCATGACTTTAGGTTCATCGCCCGGCAGCGCCGCGGCCAGTTGCCCGATGCTGTCAGAAGGCAGACCGCGGCGGCCGGCTTCCTGCAAAAGTTCTTCCCGCTGTGCGGTGCAATTTTGCAGACGCTCATTCAATTCCGCCTCGCGCGGCTGCAGTGCTTGCATCTCTTGCAGCTTGTTCGCGGCCATGAGATTGCGTTTCTCTGTAAGCACCGATAGCAGTTCTTCCTGCACCTGCGCTAGCTCTTCCAGCAATGCTGATATCTGCTGTTCCATGGTTGATAGCGGGTCGTTGTTAGAGGTTAGTTATTAGTTTTTAGAGGTAGGGCAGGCGCCTGCTGCCGTATGCCAGATGGCGCCAGTTGAACCACTACGTTCTTAGCTCTGAGTGCGTTGAAGCTGAAAAAGTTTGAACATCGGATCGCTGAACTGCCGGGCCGAAGATTTCGTTAGTTCCTGGGCGAGTGTCTGGTCGAGTTGTTTCTGGAACACTTCTTCTGCGCGGCCGCCGTGGAAGTAGGCCGGCTTCTGCTGCGATTTACGCATGGAACTAATCATCTGCGAAAAAAGCGATTCGCCCACAAAATTGTCGAACGCTTCACGCAGCTCTTTGCTTGCCGGGGCGCCCTCGGGCAGCGCGGGTGTGCTGTTGTGCTGCGCGTAATGGGCGGTGGCTGCGGCGGACGTGATATTCATGGCTGTTTCTGCGTGTGCGACGTTGCGATTGAAGGGCGAACGAGGGCGGCGGTTATTCGATAATCAGATCGCCAATCAACTGGCCATCGCGTTCGATGCCTTTGAGAATATCGATGATTTCACGCGGTGTGGCCTGGATGCTGTTGAGTGCTTCGACCAGCGAAGCCAGCTTGGTCAGCGACTCGCCCTGACGCGTATCGATTCCCGTAAAGGCGCCTGTCTTAATGGTCATACCGTTGTGGGTCACGGCGACGGCGCCGATCTGCACATCGCCGCTGATGACGATCGTGCCAGAGCGTTCGTTAATCACCACGCGAGGGTCTTTTTCTGCATCGAAGATACGCTGATTAAGCACCTGCGATACAAAAACAACCGGGTCGTTGCGGTACGCTTCCGGAACCTTGACGACCACGGTGCCGCCATCGGTCGCCTTGGCCAGTTGCGAATCGTAGCTGCCACCAACATCGCGGAAGTCGGGCGATGTCCGCAGCTGTTCTGCAATGTCGCTTGCCACATTGAATCCGGCGTGGTTCTGCTTGACCACTAGAACGATCTTATTGTCTTGCACAAACGGATTGCGGAAGTCGGCTTCCAGGCGGCAGCCACGATACACACGGCCAAAGGTAGGATGCGCGATGTCATCCACATTGATCAGCCCGCCCGCCAGGGCCAGCACTTCCTGCCGCGACGGGTCCGTAACGCCTGGTCCAAGCAGACGCGCCGACATCAGTGTGCCACCCTGCAGACTCTTGGCGTTGAGCAAAGCGCTGACGGTGCAGTCCAGCTTCTGGTCGCGTGGGGCGCCGGCTTTAGGAATGGTCGCCGTCACCATAACCAGCGCGACATTCTTCGCTTTGGCAAGGTCTTCCAGATTGCCGATCGAGTTACCCATCAGCCCCATCATCTTGGCCAGCGCCCGCGTGGTGGGTGACATCTTCGAGTCACCCGTACCATTCAGGCCAACGACCAGACCCAGCCCTTGCAGCGTGTTTTCTTCCTGACCTTTGACATAGCAAAGATCACGCACGCGAAGTTCCGCCGAAGCGTTCGCGGTTAGCAGCACGGTGGCGATCAGGGCCAGCAGTAGAGCGTTGCGTTGCATGAGAGGTTCCTGTGATCTGTGTGCCAGGCGGCGTTTGATGGTTTTCGTGACGGGAAGCGGCAGGATTAGAACGGGTTGTAAGCGTCAATCATGCGTGTGAGCCAGCCGCGGCGGTAACCATCGCGGACGCTGCCTGCTTCCTTCTTTTCGATCTTCAGATTGGCGATGTCACGGCTGAGTACGAGGTTGAGTTCGTTAACATCCTGCGGCCGGCAGACGCCGGAGAGTTTGTAGTTCCAGACCTCGTTGTTGTTTTCAATCTGGCGGTGGGCTTCCAGCACCAGGTTGCCATTAGGCCGCACATCGACGACACGGGCGGCGATGTTGAACGTCATGGAATCGCGTGTTTCGAGTTCGCCCTCAGCGCGGTACAGCTTGTTAAAGGTGCCTTCCACACTGGGGTCGCCGTTGCGTTGCGGGGCTGGCGTGATGGTGTCAATGCCTGACAGTTTAAGCCAGTTGACCAGCACGGCTTCGTAGCTGCCCTGACGGCGGCTGTCGGACTGCCCTTCGGACAGCACCTGCGAGCCTTCGTCGACGCGGATCGAAACCAGATCGTGCACTCTGATCTCGCGTTTTGGCGGCGGCGGGTTGTGAATCCAGCTGGTGTTTTCCAGTGTCAGACGCGGCTGGGCGCCGGGTGGTAGACCGCGACGCAGCAGGCTGCTGCTTGGACCTTGCGCCAGTGCTGCTGCGGTGAGGCTGATGGTCAGCGCGGCGAAGATGACCGGGGCGGTGGTGAAGTGAATTCGCATGATTAGAGTCCCTTCTTCTGCGAAGCACGCTGTGTCTGAAGGCTTTGGCCGATGATTTCTGCGGTCTGGTAGTCAGCCACGATGGCTTCGTACTTGCGTTTGCCGTCAATCGATTGCAGCACGATGGTGTCGCCCTTGGCGCCTTGTCCCATCGCACGGGTCGCCATGCGGATGTTGACTCCTGCCGAGCGGACCCACAGCGTAACGGCGTCGCGGCGATGGATCAGAACCGGCGCCTGCAGGGAGAACTGGTCGATGGCGGCGCCGCTGCGGATCGATTTTGAAACCTGTTTGCCAATCGCCTGCGAAACATCGCTCAGCGTATGACTGGCGTTGGTGGGTTTGTCGAGGCGTGTCAGCGTGACATCCGAAGCACGCAACACTTCGCCCCGGCGGAGCGAGCGTGTGGCCGTGACGACCATGCCTGGCAGCGAAAGCATCGCGGTGACCTGCAACGGCTGCTGGCCGGCAAAGATCTGAAACTGCTGCTGGCCATTCCACGGCGCCTTGCCGCCCGCGACCTGTGCGATAACTGAGCCCGGCGGTAGTGCAGATGCGTAAACATTGCTCAGCAGTTTCACTTCCCAACCGCTCACGCCCGTCCGCTGCTGCACGTACGCGGCGATCGCCTGCGTGATCTGTGTGGCGGCAACGCCCGAGCTTGCTTTGCTGACTGGTTCGACACGCGGGGTGAAGCTGGCCTGCTGCACTTTTTGCGGAACGGTGATCGTCACGGTGCTGGAACCGGAGAAGCGGCAGTTCATCAGCTTCACGCCACGCAGGTTCAGAATCTCTTGCAGTTCTGAGAGGCGAAGCACGCGTGAGACAGGCGGCGCCGGGAACAGTTCCACCTGGCTAAGCTGACGCTGACGTTGAGGATCGATATCGTAGATGGCGGCAATATCGCCCAGCACAACCAGCGACCGCTGCGGCGTGGCCTGACGGCGGATCACAACTTCGGCGCCCTGGCCGGTTGTGGCAATCAGCGATGCCGCGGCAAGCAGCAGGGTGATGATGGCGAGCGAAAGGCGGTGCATGGTGGTTACTTTGACAGGCTTAAAGGTTTACAAGCTGAAGAAGAAAACGGCTGGGGTGTGATGTTTAACGACGCAGGTTCGAGATCAGTTGCAGCACCTGATCGCCGGCCTGCACCGTCTGCGAATTCAGCTCGAAAGAACGCTGCGTGGTGATGAGGTCAATCAGTTCTTCAACAGGCTCAACATTCGACGCTTCCAGATAACCCTGCCGGAAAACACCGGCGCCGTCCTGTCCAGGTGTGCCGGTTACGGCGGTGTTGGATGCATCAGTTTCAGCAAACAGGTTTTCGCCCATACGCAGCAGACCTTCCGGGTTCTGGAATACCGTAATCTGCAAGCGGCCAACCTCCGTCAGGTTGGGGTTGCCCGGCTGACGTACGGAGACGACGCCTTCGGGTGAGATACTAATATCTGTTGCCTCTCGCGGGATGCTGATCGAAGGAGTGACAATGCGGCCGGTGCCTGCCGAGCCGGTCACCAGCACGCCGTCTGCGTTGAGCGAAAGATTACCGGCGCGGGTGTACAGTTCGTCGCCGCTGCCCGGATCGAGCACGGGGATGAAGCCGTGTCCTTCGATGGCCACGTCCAGTTGCCGGTTGGTGTTCTGAATCGAGCCTTGCGTGAATTCAGACTGTACGCTGCTGACTTTGGTGCCCAGGCCCACATGCACGCCCACAGCAGTCCGTTCGCCACCGGTATCGGCGCCGGGCAACTGATGGTTGCGGTAGAACAGGTCTTCGAAGTTCGCGCGGTCCTTCTTGTAGCCGGTGGTGTTGATGTTCGCCAGGTTGTTGGCGATCACATCCAGCTTGGTTTCCAGCGCCTGCATGCCGGTGGCAGCGGTGTAAAGGGTTTGAACGCTCATAGGATCCTTCCCGTAAAATTCAATGTTCTGGTGTGCGATTAGGACTGCCGGAGAACGCGGCCGAGCAGGTTGCCCAGCGTGCTATCCTGATGCTGAATCATCTGAATGTTGGCTTCGTAAGCGCGGGAGGCGTGAATCAGATTGACCATCGCCGAGGTTGGCTTCACGCCAGAGACTTCCAGCGTCTCTTTCATCACGCCGCGTTGATGTTCTTCCACTGGCACCGGGTCCGTTAACGGACGGAAGTTGTTGCCGCCCTGTTTGATCATGTCGCCCGGCTGAACCGGGCGTTTGATCATCAGACGTTTTGGGTTACCGCCATCGTTGATAACGCCGCGATGGCCATCGATGGTGAAGTTCTGCTGATCGATAATCGTCATCGGTGCGCCGCCTTCGGCCAGCACCGGGAAGCCGGCAGCGGTGCGTAACACGCCGTCGGAATCCAACGTGAAATCACCGGCGCGTGTGAGCAGTTGATTCTCTCCGTCCTGCACAACGAAGTAAGCGTCTTTATCCCGCAACGCCATGTCGGTCTTTTTGCCGGTGACTTTGACCTTGCCGGGTTCAAGCGACATGCGTGTCTCGAAGACGTCCACGCCGCCGCCGATATCGTTCCGCTCACCCGTGCCCCGCGCCGCCAGACCGCGTTCGATCTCTTCAGCGCTGCGGGCCTTCATAATGGCGAAGTCCGGGCGGAAGCCGGTGGTGTCTACATTGGCGAGATTGTTAGACAGAATCTGAATACGCTTGTTCTGCGTTTCAGCCCCTGCTGCCGACATGTAAAGCCCGTACGTTGTCATCCTGGCGCGCCTTAAAAGGAATCCGTTCCATCCGCGGCTTCCCCTAGATGCAATCGCCGTGCCACAACCTGCCCGCACCACGCAGAAAATGTTTTCACGCTTGTATACAAGCGTCATCCACCGGCGCCGTGATTAGAAAGCGGCAGGCACGTTTATGCCTCACCGGCAACAATTGCCGGTCAGAACCGGCAAGATGCGACCAGATGCCCAGGGCCGGCTGATATGGCGTGGCCGCGTCCTGGCGGGGCGGCTACCCCGTCCGCAGCCGCGACTCGATGCGGCGGAGGGCTTCGGTGGCGTTGCAGGCGCCGTCGCCCATTTCGATGTTGTCGCCGTTCTGCATCCAGCCGTCTACTTTCTTGCGGGCGGAGATGACGGTGCTGTGGCTGCGGTTGCCGAAGTATTCGCCGATCTCGGCATAGGCGGCGCGGGTGTGCTTGCGGGCCAGCCACATGGCCAGCATCCGCGGCTGACTGACAGCGCGGGAGCGGCCGGACGATTGCAGGGCGCGGGAGTCGATGCCAAATTCGTCGCAGATCGCGCGTTCGACATCGCTGAGTTTCACCACCTTGCGGGCGTTGCGGATCAGATCGCTCAGCGCGGTGGTCGCCAGCGTGGTGGTTAACGGCTGCTTCAAAGCATCGGCCGCCAGCACCAGGCGGTTGAAGGCGCCGGCCAGTTGCCGCGCGTCGCCGGTGAGTTTTTCCGCCATCAGCGAAGCAACGCTAGCGGGCAGCTTCACTTCGCGCCGCCGCGCCATCTGTTGCAGCAGTTGCAGGCGGACTTCTTCATCGGCTGGCTCCACACGGCAGACCAATCCGCCCGATAAGCGGTTGATGATCTCGGCGCCCAGGCCCGGCAGTTCTTCAGGCGGGCGGTCCGCCGTGAACACCATCTGCCGGCCATCGCGTAGCAGCGTATCAATCGTGTGCAGCAGTTCCACCAGCGTGGCTTTCTTCTTCATGAAGAACTGCACGTCGTCAATCAGCAGCACTTCCACATCGCGGTGCTTACGGCGGAAGCTGGGCAGACCGCTGCCTTGCAGTGCTTCCAGGAAGTTGCAGGTGAACTGTTCCGCCGGCAGCATCAGCACGCGTTTCACCTGGCCGCTACGACGGATGGCGGACCACACCCCTTCCAGCAGATGCGTCTTGCCGCAGCCGGTCGGACCATGAAAGAACAGCGGCGTGGAATGGCCGGGCTGTGCTGCCGTGACGCTGGCCGCCGCGTGGGCAATACGGTTGTTCTCTCCGGCGATAAAGGTCGCCAGGGTAGCGAACCGCCGCTTCCTGCGGGCGCCACGTTTCTCTTCCGCCTGGGAAGCGGCAAGGCTTGCTGGATGGATCGAAGGCGCGGCCAGCTTGGCAGGCTTTTTCAACTCAGGCGTTTCCGCCGGCGCCGGGCTGCTGGTGGCCGCCGTATCGCGAATGGTGAAGGCTACGTTGGCTTGCCCGCCGGTGACTTCGGTGGCTACCTGCCGCAGTTCCTGGCGGAAGCTCTTCCGCAGCCTATCCAGCGTGAAGCTGTCGCTGGCGGTCACATGCAGCGCACCGTCGATCACCTTCAGCTCCACGCCCTGGCCGAACCAGAGGTCGAAGCGATCTTGACCAATCACAGCAGCCAGTCGCTGCTTGAGGCCGGGTGAATGTTGGCGGTGCGGCTTCACTGATACCAATCCCTGGGCGCATACCGGGGGCGTAGCTGATGCACGTTGCTTTGCAAAGCGCGTTGCGACTTCCGCCAATGCGAGTCCCATCTATGACAGCATCCTGCCGCATCATCCGACGCACGTACAGACGCTTTCGCCATCCGTAACGCCGCGCCTGAATCGTCAGCGGGGTCTGCCGGTCCGTAGGAAACTGGAAACCGCAACGGCCACGTTGAGCCGCATTTATTGCCGAGATTGGTGGGTCGCGCCCCGCCATCTGGCAGGGTCCACAACGCTTTAACAATGGCAATCAGGAAGCGGCTTTGTCGGTTCCCAGCTACAAACATCTTGTTGTTATGGAGGCCGATTTTACGCTCGCTAGCATCGCTGTCAAACGATTCCTGATGGTGTTCGTGAAGTTTCAGCCCACGATCTTAGCAGGCCTTATTCTTAGCGGGAAATCACGCTCTTTGATTCTTCATATTACCATCGGCAGCAGCCCGGCACACCATCAATCTGCGTGGAAAACCTGTTACAACGCAGTCGCAGAACCTGGCGGAAGCATAGACATAACGTATTTGATATCAGAGGCTTATAGTTTTGCATGCAAAGATGAAATGGCGTCTATCACCATGTGACTAAACCTGACAGCGGCCAGCTCAGCCGTCTTGCGTCCTGCTACCTGGTTATCTCCCGCAACCGTTACAGATCACGGTCGCCGGGCTTGAGGCTTTCGAGAAAGACGGCGCGCTCGATGCTGGCCCGGAACTGCTCGTCGCGGTGCTCTTCGCTGGAGACTTCGAAGCTGAACTTTCCGCCGTCCTTCAGATGCATCGTGATCCGGCTGTATTCCAGGGAGGACTCCGGGCGGAACAGTTCTGCGCTTTCGATCTCGCTGACGGGAAAAGCGTTCATCTCCGGGCCAGGATCGCCGCTGCGATACACCACAACGCGAAGGTGGCTGAGGAAACAGAAGTAATCCCGGATATCGTACACCCCGGAGGAATAGAAATAGATCAGCACTTCGTCTTCCCCCAAGGCGCCGCACTGTTTCATGGTGGTGATAAAGCGTTCTGGTACTGCGTGCCCTTCATAGATGGCCGAGTCTGGCGAAACGGCGCCACGGTATCCTAACGCACCGAACATGCCGCAGACGCAGCACATGATGACCATCAATCCCGCTCCCAGAGTCAGCCACCAGACGATATATCCGCGTCCAGAAGCAGACGGTTTAGTTGGCGTTTGTGAAGCGAACGGTGAGGAAGCCATGACGAACCTGCGGATTGCTACGACGGTGCATTTAATGCATCCATGCTAGCATCGATCTGCTGGGAACGACTATGCCGACGCTTCGTGCGTTTTGATGTAGACTTCGCGGTCCGACCACACGGAGAAACCCGCAGCGGTGTACAGATCGAGCGCCGGCTGGTTCTTTTCATCCACGGCCAGCACCATCTGCTGCCGGCCCTCTCGCCCGGCAAGCCAGAGGGCGTAACGCGTAAGCAGCAGACCGAAACCGTTGCCGCGGTACGCCGGCGCCAGGCCCATGTAAGCCAGCTCAGCGTTCTGATGCTGCGGGAAATCGGAGATCAGCAGCACACCGGCGTCGCGCTGCCCGTGGCGGATCAGCAACCACCAGTCATTGCGGAACACGCCCGACGCCCGGTAGCCATCCAGCACATCCGCCGTCTGCCGCGCGCCGTCCACAGCGGGGCAATCCTGCGAACCCTCGTAGCTGGCGTCGACTGCCTGTTCAAACCGCCGGTGCAGATCGGGCGAATAAGGCAGCAACTCAAACGGAAGCTGCGGCCGCGACGCGGGAAAACTGCCCGCCGGCGCCACCATCAACAGCAGCCGCGCGATGCGTGCGAAGCCCGTCTCCTGCAACAGCAGCGTGTCGGCCGCGTGTTCGCTGGGCACCACCGCTTGCAGCACCGGGACGTTCAGCCGGGCGATGTTTTCGCAGGCGTGCAGCAGCAGCGCGCTGGCGGTTCCTTCGCACGCGTCTTCAGTAACTTGTGGCGGATGCAACGTGCCAATTCTGCCCGGCGCCTCGTACGCCAGCACCACGCCGGTCAGCTTGTTGGCCGCGTTACGCGTTACGAATAGCCCCTCCATTCCGCCGGTGGTTGCCAGCCGGGTAAGCGCATCGACACACATGGCTTTGCAGGCGTGTTCCCCGAAGGGAGCGAACAGCAGCTGCAACGCCGCGGACCAGTCTTCGCGGGTGGCGGTTTCGATATGGAGAGGTTCATTCGTCATTAGAAAAAAACAGCCCGCGGTGTCAGGCCACGGGCTGTTGTACGTTGTTCGTTCTGTCGTGCAGGTAAACTACCCGCCTGCGATTTCTCAGGACGTGGCGTTACGCTGCTGCGCGGCTGCGGGGTTGAAGTGCGGCCGGGCGATAGGCGCCGATGGGCGTTGCATCACCTGTGAAGCAGCCGGCTGTGGGATATTCGCAGCACGTTGTGCCGGCGTTACGGCGCTCACGCCGAGGCTGCCTGACCACTGTTCAAATGGGCGGCCGCCGCGTTCATCGCCTTGGAAGAACGACAGGTAAGTCATCGTTTCCGATGGAATGAATTCATGCTCGCTAGGGCCAAACATGGCCGGACGGTACACGCGTTTCCAGGTGCCTGCGTTGAAGTACATCTGATTCAGCACGAAGCCGTCGGCGTAGCTTGCATCCAGTGGCAGGTTTTCCGAATAGTGTGTGTGGCCGTACACGATGTTGCGAGCGCGGCGGTTGCGGAAGTCCTGCTCGGACAATGCGTGTTCGTAGTACGAATCGCCGGTGGTCCCACGTAGAGAACGCATCCAGGCCGAGATCTTACCGGCCCAGCCGATGGACAGACGTTTGCTGAATTTCAAAGCGCGTTCCAGGCCGTCGACCATATCAAACGGCGACCAGTGATCGCGGTCCCGCACCATTTCCAGCTGCAGGAATTCATCAGCCAGACGGTCCCATACTTTCTTCACCTGTTTGCGGACCGACGGAACCGGGCAGCAACGTACGAGCAGGCCGTCGAGCCACACGGGCAGCAACAGCAGCGGGCGGACGTTTTCCAGTTCTTTCAGACCGGCCAGCACAGCAGGCGGCAGGTCTTCGCTCATGGTCTGTTCGATCTCGTTGATGAAGCGGCTGACCAGGTCGATGGTGATGGCGTCGCCCAGGCTGCTGGCGTCGCGATCTTCGGTGAAGTTGATCGGATCGTAGATGTCGCCGTGACGGGCGAACACGCGATGACGCCGCAGAGCGTCGAGCAGTTCATCTGATTCAAACGGATCGTGCGGGAACGGTGCGTTCTGCAGATTGGCCAGACCCATGTGATGGGCGACTTTCTGCCGCAGCATGTCGTAGTTGCTGCCTCGCAGGTGCAGGTGCCAGTCATGGTTGCCCACCATATAGTGCGTCCGCACAGGAATGGCCTGGGCGCCGGCGCCGTAAGCGGGTTCGCCGTTCTGCGTGGCGGGCGGTGTGTGAATGGTGCCTTCAGCAGCCAGCGAACGGAAGACCTGCAGCGTCTCGCTGTTCTGCCAGAGGATATCGTCCACGATGGCGTTCACGCATTCCAGCGTCTTGGCGTCCTGCGGATCGTTCCAGGGGCGGACCTGTTTGTTCAGCCAGTGGTTGCTGCGGATGATGTCGAACACATCGCCCAGCAGCACCAGATCAATACGCTCGATGGGGCGGTAACGGCCGTCAGCACGCCACGAAGCGCGGTGGGCCATATCGCGAAGACGCTCAGCGAAAATATGCGAGGCGCCCGGGTGGATGGTCGCACCGCTGGTGCCGTCGTTGAGGTGGAGGTCGCTAATGATGACCAGCATAGGAACATCCTTGTTCGTGCGAAGATGGTTCGTGCGAATTAAATTTGTCTTGGGGAGACGGGTACGTCTGGGCTTCGTGCCGCAGACGGATGCACAAGGCGTTTGCGTTGCCACATCATCAAAAGTTATCGGCGCGAAGCCGTAAGGATCGTGAGGATTTCCGGGAGTATACTGCCTGCAACAGATACCGCCACATCAATATCCCCGCAGCTGCTGGCACTGCTGGCAGCCGTCACGTTGAAAAGGGCAGTCGCGCCAGATCAACATTGCCACCCGTAAGCACGAGGCCAATGCGTTGCACGTCCGGCGGCATCTTCCCACTCAGCACGGCGGCGAGCACCGTGGCGGCGCTGGGTTCGATGAGCAGCTTCGCGCGTTCCCAGAGCAGACGCATCGCGTCGATAATCTGCTGCTCAGAAACCGTAATCACCTGTTCTACTTGATCGCGGACATAGGGCCAGGTTAAATCCGCCAGCCCCGTTAACAGTCCGTCGGCAATGCTGGCGGGTGGCAGGGCGGCGTGCAGGCGGCCGGTTGATTTGCTTTGAAATGCATCGCCCGCCAATTCTGGCTCGGCGGCGAAAACGCGCACCTGCGGGTGCACCGCGGCGCAGATGCCGCTGATGAGCCCGCCGCCGCCGACCGGCGCAATAATGGCGTCGAGCGGCGCTTCGCCCAGGTGTTCCGCCGCTTGCTCGACAAGTTCCAGCGCCACGGTGCCCTGGCCGGCAATGATGTGCGGATGGTTAAACGGGTGAATAAACACGGCGCCGGTCTGCTGCTGCACGGCGGCCGCGGTGGTTTCGCGTGCATCGATATTCGGCTCGCAATCAACGATGTTCGCCCCATAACCTGCCACCGCAGCACGTTTGACCTGCGGCGCCGTGGTGGGCATCACGATATGCGCCGGCGCGTTATTTGTCTTTGCAGCAAGCGCGAGCGCCTGCGCGTGGTTGCCGCTGCTATGTGTCACAACGCCGCGGGAGAGTTCCTCTGCGGAGAGTTGCGAAACGGCGTTGCATGCGCCGCGGAATTTGAAGGCGCCGACCTTCTGGAACTGTTCGCATTTGAAGAAGAGACGCCGGCCCGTCATTTCATCCAGCGTCGCGCAGGTCACAACCGGCGTCAGATGCGCCATGCCGGAAATGCGTTCAGCGGCCGCCTCTACATCGGCCCGCGTTACGGCATAGTTCGTCATGCATCGCCTCAAGCCCGTACGACATCGCAACGGGAAAACACATAGTAATAGTCAGCCGCACCGCCCGGCGCCGGTTATTTCTTCCGCTGCCGTCCCTTGGCCGCTTCCAGTTCCTGCCGCTGGCCGAACCAGTAGAAAATGGCGCCGGCGATCAGTCCGACAACGCTGGCGGAAAGCACCGCGGCGGGGCTTTCGGGGAAGCTGGAATTCTCCGTCGCCGCCTGCGTGGTCAGCACAAGACCGGCAAGACTGATCACCAGCCCCAACGCGTCCGAGAGAATCTCGGTCAGGCTGAAGCTCATCCGCGCCAGCACGGCCAGCTTACCGAGCGTTAACTGCAGCGCGAAACTCACCACGCCCGTCGCCATCACGGCGAAGGCAACCCAGTACATGCCCGAAAACGAAACCGCTTCAGCCAGTGTGTAAATCGGCGTCAGAATACCGGCGGACACGGCCTTGGCCTTTTCGCTTTCGTCCACTTTGGCCGCGATATCTTCGACCTTCCCTTCAATCGTTTCGGCGGCGTCGGCCACAGCTTCCTTGGTGGTTTCAGCAGCGTCTGCGACGGCCTCCGTGGTGGTCTCCGCGGCATCAGCGACAGCGTCCGTGGCTTTTTCTGCGACAGGCTCTTCTTCCTGGGCAAGCAGCCGGGGGCCAGTAAGCCCTGGTGATAGTATCAGTAAGCAAATTGCCAATAGTGGCAGAACGTAGAAGTTTCTGGTGGTTTGAATCCGTTGCATACCGGCAATCCTGATAGTGGGTTGTGGGAAGTTTTCAACCTAGCCGGTTCCACGGTGGATTGCCAGTACGAAGCCTGAAGGCTGGAAGATTAGGCGGGTCTGGCAATATGAAGGAGGATTGACGCCCCATTGCAGGGCTTTAATGAGCCCAACTTCTTCACAAACACGAATGATTTGATTGCAACGCCCTGGAACAGTCGATAAAATTTGCATCGAAGTTGGCCGATGCGTTATGGGCCGCAGTATTCCAGGTGTGCCGCTGCACTTACTGTTATGACGAAAGAGGGACCGCGCCATGTTTACCGTACTTTCGAACCAGGGATCGCGAAATTGTGAAGGCGCCACCCGGCGCGACTTTCTGAAGGTCGGCGCCATCGGCGCTACCGCCCTCACGCTGCCTAACCTACTACGGTCCGAGGCGGCAGCGCGCGAAGCCGGCAAAAGCATCAAGCAGAAGTCCGTCATCTGGCTCTGGTTATCGGGTGGTCCCACGCATGTCGAAACCTTCGACCCCAAGATGACGGCGCCGTCGGAGTACCGCAGCATCACGGGCGAATGCGCAACGCCCATGCCTGGCGTCACCATCGGCGGCACCTTCCCGAAGATCGCGTCAGTGGCCGACCGCATGGCCTTCGTCCGTTCGTTCGCCCACGGCAACAGCAGCCATGGCACCGCCACGCGATGGGTGATGACGGGCTACAACGACCGCGACAATATGAAGCCCTCCATCGGTTCAGTCATCGCCCGCTCCGTTGGCACCAGCAATCTGGAAACGGGCATGAGTTCGTACATCCGCATGGGCCGCATCAATGGCGACGGTCCCGGCTGGCTGGGCACCGCGTACAGCCCGTTTGATCCAGGCAGCCAGGCCAGCAAAAACATGAAGCTGGCGTTGCCGGAAGACCGCATCGAGAACCGCCGCAATCTGCTGGCAGGTATCGACAAAATGAAGCGGCAGGCCGACCGCAGCGGCATGATGGAAGGCATGGACGGCTTTGAACAGCAGGCCTTCGATCTTATCCTCGGCAGCTCGCAGGACGCGTTTGACCTTAGCAAAGAAGACAAGAAGACGCGGGCAACCTACGGCAAAGGCCTGGGCGAGAATCTGCTGAAAGCACGCCGCCTGGTGGAAAGCGGCTGCCGGTTCGTCACGCTGAATTACGGCGGCTGGGACATGCACGGCGGTATTGTGAAGGGGCTGAAGTCGCGCGCTTCGCAGATGGATCAAGGCGTGTCCGCGCTGGTCGAAGATCTCACGCAGCGCGGCATGCTGGATGATACGCTGCTGGTCATCACCGGCGAGTTCGGCCGCACACCCAAGGTCAACAGCAAAGGCGGCCGCGATCACTGGGGCCGGCTCTGCACGCTGGCACTGGCCGGCGGCGGTTTAAAGATGGGCCAGGTCGTGGGCGAATCCTCCCGCAAGATCGAAGTCCCGGCTAGCAACCCCGTGACGCCGCAGGATCTGATGGCCACCATCCTCAAGATGTACGGCATCAACCACCGCGTCCAGTTCGTCAACAACGCCGGCCGCCCAGTTTATCTGGTGGAAGACGGTCAGCCGGTGGACGCGTTGATTTAGGTGTATGATAGGAAGGCCAACTTTTCGCTAGAACATAAAGGTAGCGGCCTTCACTTATCTAGCGGCACGACGCCCTTACATCGTGTCGCTGCATACATCTCATCACGGGCAATAGAATGAGCGCTGAAACGAATTCATGCACCGGGGCTTATCGCGACGGTGCGTTGCTGAAAGTCCGTCGCGAAGGTGCGCAGTTTCTCCCCCGGTGCATTAAGTCGGGCGAACGCGACGATGTTGCCTACCACGAGATTTCGTCCGAGCCAGATAAGGCGATGCAGCAAGGTTTCGTTTTCACCTTGGGCATGCTCAAAGGTCCGGGCGGAATAGCCAGTGCCAGTTATGTCATCCAGGCTCAAAACCAGCGGGAGCAGAAACTGCACCTGCCATTGTCACAAGAATGGTACGAAAGCTGGAAAAGCGTTACGACCAAGGGCTGGTTGTTTATTGCGGCTGCGATGCTGGGTTTCCTGATCTCGTGTCTCTTCATGGCTTTTGGACCTGTGAATGTGCCGGAGTGGGTAGCGGGCGTGATGATGATTCCGATGATAATATCTTTGCTGCTGGCGATCGCGGGTCTAATCTACATGGCGCTGAGTCAACGGCCGATTTTCACGATCAAAAAAGTCACGCCTGAGTACCTGTGGATTACAGGTGTAAAGCCCGAAGTGCTGGCGGAATATCCCGAAGACATCGAAGCTCTGAACAACTAGGGCGCCCTTCAGATTTTGCATTGCTTCCATCATGTCCCGCATCCTGCTGACTGCCGTCGCCCTCTTCTTCCTTGCCAACTGGCTGCTCTGTTGCGGTGGCGGCGCCCCGACCGATGAACAGCAGGCGGATGTGTTGTGGGATAAGGGCGAGAAGCGGCTGGCCGTGGAGATTTACTCCAAGGCGGTGCGGCAGAATTTTTACTTCCGCGCGATCTCGGCAGAACGCGCCGCAGGGTTCTATCTAGAGCAGGGAGAAACGGAGCGGGCGGAAGAAATGATGTGGATCGCCGTGCAGCGTAAAGTAGAGCTCGACCCGCAAAGTCCCGAAGTCCAGCAACTGTATAAAGCAGCCAAAGCAAAAGAAGTCGAAAGAGTTGAGAAGCTACGGGCTAAACGCTCTGATGAATCCGCGACGCCGTAACGGCTTGAGAAACACCATCAAGCCAAACGATCACACCATTACAGGAGTCCAGCAATGCAACTTGGCGCCTTTTCGGTCAGTCTTGCAGTGAAAGATCTGCAAGCTTCGCTGGAGTTCTATCAGAAACTTGGCTTCGCAGAATTCCATGGCGACGCCACGCAGGGGTGGCTGATTCTGAAGAATGGCGGCTGTGTGCTGGGGCTGTTTCAGGGCATGTTTGGAAAGAACATCCTCACGTTCAATCCCGGCTGGGACAGCAACGCCCAACCGCTGGAAGAATTCACGGATATCAGGCAGTTGCAGAAACAGCTTCGCGAAAGTGGCATGAACTTCGTCCAGCAGGCCGATGAAGAAGGAGCAGGACCGGCCAGCTTCACGCTGCTCGACCCCGACGGCAACCCTGTGCTGGTCGATCAGCACGTATGACCGCGGCGGCAACGGTTCTTCGCAAGTTGTTTTCCACGTATCTTGCCTGGGCCGCCAATATTCCGCTGCCAAAAGCGAAAAGCGATCGTATGTGCGGACGATTTGAAACCAGGGGCGTTGGTTGCAGGTAACTGCTGATACAACCTACACTGAACAGAGGTTCCACGCAGTTCCAATGCCTTCGATCGCAGAGTGAACGCAAAGGTTTAGTATGAGCGTAACTTCTTCCGCAACAGGCACTTCCACCACAAGCACAACCGGCCGCAGGTCCTCCATGGCCAATCCGCCGGTGTGGCTGAAGAATGTGCTATTCGTCGCACTTTGCTTCTGTGGAGCGGGCGCCCTTATATATAATGTGCTGCCAGCCAACCGCATCGAGCGGCCCGCTTCGTTCGTTCCTGGCCGCGAAAACCGCCCGGAATTTGCAGGCGTTGTCGATAAGGTCAACGCAGAGTTCCGCGACTACTGGAAGAAGTATGAAATCCAGCCGACAGACCGCGCAGACGACCTGACCATCGCCCGCCGGCTATCTCTGGGTCTGATGGGAACGGTGCCCTCACTGGAGGAAATCCGCGCGTTTGAGAACACCAAGCGGCTGAAGCCGGAAGACCGCATCGAGTGGTACATCTCGCGCATTCTGGAAGACCGCCGCTATTCCGACTACGTCGCCGAGCGTCTGGCGCGGACTTATGTCGGCACCGAAAATGGGCCGTTCATTCTTTACCGGCGCCGCCGGTTTGTGACCTGGCTGAGTGACCGGCTGAATCAGCAGGATCTGGCGTATGACGAAATTGTACGGGCGTTGATCAGCGGTGACGGTCTGTGGACCGATTCGCCGGAAGTGAACTTCGTCACCGTCACCTCGGTGGAATCAAACGAGAATCAGCCGGACAACATCCGTCTGGCCGGCCGCACCGTACGGGCGTTTCTCGGCACACGCATTGACTGCCTGCAGTGCCATGATGAGAACCGCACCGAAGATCCTTCCATCTTCCCCGATGGCGACGGCGATACCCGCGATGGCACGCAACGCGACTTCCACCGGCTGGCCGCCTTCTATTCAGAAACGCAGAACTCGCTCCGCGGCATTCAGGACACCAAGGACCAGCCCTACAACTACAAGTTCCTCTACGAAGAGGAAGAAGAAACGGTCGAGCCAGGCGTACCGTTCAACGTGGAACTGCTGGAAGAAGAAGGCACGCGCCGTCAGCGGCTGGCCAACTGGGTGACCCATCCGCGCAACCGCCCCTTCGCCCGCGCGATGGTCAACCGTATCTGGGCGTTGATGTTTGGCCGCGCTCTGCACGACCCGATCGACAACATCCCGCTGGACGATATTGACGATCCGGCGCTGGAAACGCTGGCTACGGACTTTATCGAGCACGACTTCAATATCCGCCGGCTGATCCGCGTCATCGCCGCCACGGAGGTGTTCCAGCTGGATAGCCGCAGCACCAAGTTCGAAATCACACCGCTGCACGAACGCAAGTGGGCCTCGTTCCCGCTGACACGTCTACGGCCCGAACAGATGGCGGGCGGCCTGATCCAGGCATCGTCGCTGCGTACAATCGACGCCAACGCGCACATTATCTCGCAGATAACGCGTTACGGGCAGGAGAGTGAATTCGTTAAGCGTTACGGCGACACCGGCGAAGATGAGTTTGAAGACCGTGGCGGCACCATTCCACAGCGGTTGCTGATGATGAATGGTGAACTGGTGAAAGAACGCACCAAATCAGAAATCACCAACGCTTCCGCCCGCATCGCCGTCCTGGCGCCGACAGGCGAAACTGCCGTTGAAACCGCCTATCTGGTCGTCCTTTCCCGCCGGCCCACGGCCCCGGAAGCCGCCCACTTCGCCAAGCGGTTAAAGGGCGTCAAAGGAAAACCACGGCAGGACATGCTGGAAGACCTGTACTGGGTGTTGCTTAACAGCACCGAATTCAGCTGGAATCATTAGTAAATAGCCCCCTCGCCCCTTTGGGGAGAGGGCTGGGGTGAGGGGAGTCAGCCTTCCTTTGCACTGCCAGGAAATCAAAGCCAAGTCACACGAGTTGTTCGTCGATTTCAAGAACAGCCCCTCACCCTAACCCTCTCCCCGGCGGGGCGAGGGGACCATCGAAATAAGCTTCAAGCCATATTAATCTGGAGCGGTCATGCTCATTCATCCTTACGCCTGCAACACTGCCGACCATTTCAACCGCCGGACGCTGCTTAAAGCTGCGGGGCTGGCTGGCCTGACGTGGATGACGCCCGTGGCGGAACTGCTGGCGCGTGAGGCGGAGAAGGCGCCCAAAGGTGCGCCCGCCAAGTCGGTGATTGTGCTGTGGATGCAGGGCGGCCCCAGCCAGCGCGACACCTTCGATCCGAAGCCCAAAGCCAAAGGCGGCGGTGGTGTGAAGGCGATCAAGACGGCGGCCAAAGGCATCGAAATCGCCAGTTCGCTCGAGCGGCTCGCGGACCAGATGGATAGCATCTCGCTGGTGCGAAGCGTCACCAGCGCGGAAGGCGATCACGAACGTGCAACGTACAACGTGAAGACCGGTTTCCGTCCCGATCCGACGCTTGTTCATCCGTCTATCGGCGCCGTGATGTGCCATCTCACGGATGATAAGCACGTTGAGATTCCCCGGCACGTTTCGATTCAGCCCGGCCAATGGCCCGCCCGTGGCGGCTACCTGGGCGATCAGTACGACGCCTTCAAAATCGGCGATCCCAGACAACCGGTGCCCGATATCAAGCCGCGTGTTTCCAAAGACCGCATGGAACGCCGCGTCGACGATCTGCTGAACATTGTCGAGAAATCCTTCGCCCGCGGCCGGCTAGGCCAGCTTGATAAGAACAAGACGCTGCACCGTGGCAGCACCAAAGCCGCGATCCGCATGATGAGTTCCGATCAGCTCAAGGCGTTTGATGTCAGCGAGGCGCCAGAAGCCCTGCGCAACGAGTTTGGCGATTCGCCATTCGGCCGCGGCTGCCTGGCTGCTGGCCGGCTGATCGAGCAGGGCGTGCGTTGTGTGGAAGTGACCCACGGCAACTGGGATAGCCACATCAACAACAATCAGATCCAGGCCGGACTGGCCGGAACGCTCGACACGGGCTTCGCCGCCCTGGTGAAGTATCTGAAAGAACGCGACCTGCTCAAGAGCACGCTCATCCTCTGCGCCGGTGAGTTCGGCCGCACGCCTGTGCTCAACCCGGCAGAGGGACGCGATCACTGGCCGCATGGCTTCAGTGTGGCATTGGCGGGAGGCGGCATCGCCGGAGGCCGCGTGATTGGCGAAACCAAGCCCGATCCCGATCGTTCACGCGAGAAGCGGGGCGAAGATCTGGTCGATCCGCACCCGGTGGAAGACATTCACGCCACCATCTTCCATTGCCTGGGCATCGACTTCGAACACGAATTCGACACCCCCGTAGGCCGCCCGATGGCCATCAGCAAAGGCAGCGTCATCCACGAACTGCTCTAGCAGTTTGAGCCTAGCCTGCCGCGCGATGGATATTGTTAATCAAACCACCAGAATGCAACGGCTGTAACACCATCAGCCATGCGGCCAACGCCGCTGCCGTGTGAAGTGCGGGGGAGAAACCCGTGTTTTTGACGGCCGAAAACAATAGTGCACGGCTGGCGATCTGATGCTACTATAAGGCTTGAAGGGCAGGAGCGTTCGCACCTGCTCCTTCGTCTTGTTCTGCGACGTGTTTCGCACTTGTAATAATTGTGCTGGCTCGTGAATTTGAAGGCCGTCCCGATGCCTACTGCCGTTGCATGCTCTCAATGCCAACAACGCTTTGCGGCCCCGGACGAGCTTGCCGGTCGCACCGTGAAGTGCCCTAACTGCTCCGCGGCGATTCAGATTCCTGCTGCCGGCGCTGCTGCGCCGCAGGCGGCCCCTCAACAGCCAGCCGCTCCCCAACAGCAACCGGGTTACAAGGGCTACGGACAGCAACCGCGCGGCTATGGCAATGCACCGGCGTACGGACAGCCTGCCCAGGGTTACGGTCAAGGTGCTCAGGGGCCGCAGGTTCCTGGATATGGACAGCCCCAGCAGGGTTACGGGCAACCCGCAGCGGGAGCCGGCGGCGGGCTTGATTCCTTCTTTGATGAAGAACTCACCCGCGAGCAGCAGGCCATTCAGCAACGCCAGCAGACAGCGATGGCCGAACAGCCGCACGGCAACGACAAGAAGTTCTGCCCGTCCTGCTCTGCGGAAATCCCTAACGCCGTCAGCTTCTGCGTGATGTGCGGTTATGGCAACCCGGATAACGACCGCAACGGCGGTGGCGGAGGCGGCTTCGGCGGTGGTTCTGGCGTCACCGCTGGCCAGGTGTTCTTCGGCATCCGCATTGCCTTCGCCATCCTGCGGATCATCGCCCTGATCGGGTAGGCAGCGCGGCCTCCCGCGTCTGCCCCGGATAGCATCAAGCGGCAACAGATTTACTGTGGCTGTTTGGGCAATGCACCCGTAGCCCGCAGAAACGCGATAAGAGCCTGTTTGACGGCGTTGTCGAATTCCTCTTTGGTCGTGGCGGCATCAAGCTGGTTGACGTGCTTCATCACCGTAGCCAGATCCCCGCGCAGCGATGGGAAACCTTTGTCCATGTTGTCGATGGCGGTCTCCATCTTCTTCATATCCTCGTCCCACTTGTTCACGAAGCCACGCGTCAGCCATTTGCCTCTGTGTTTGATGAACTTTATGTCCTGCACTTTGTCTTCGTCGCCATCTGCACCGGCGGTGGTGAAGCGGAGTGTGGCTTCGTCTCCGTTCTGCTCAACCGTGGTAACGCTGACTTTGCCCAACAGGAAGTCATACGGTGGCGGGATGGGCTTACCCGTCTGGGGCGCGTGCAGTTGATCGCCCAGTTTTGCGATGGCGGCCATCTGGCGGCCGATCTTCTTGCCCTTGCCAGAGAGAAACTTGTCGAGGTTGAGCTGTTTTAACTTGTCGAGTTTGGTTGCCTTGCTGGCGATGAGCATCTCAAGCCCTTCAACAATTTCGTCGTAGGTCTTAGAAAATCCTTGCGCATCTTTGATACCTCTGGATAGCAGCGGACTCTCAAGAACCAACGTCTTCTGTTTCTTAAGCATCGCGGTGGTGGCTTTCAACACCTCGATAATTTCCTTCCAGACAAGCGGGTCCATCTTCCTGCCGAACGTGTGCAGTTGCCCGTTCAGGTCGCTCTGATATTCCTCCGGGAAGAGGTTCCACAGCACATCCAGCTCACCGCCTACAAGTGCGGATTGCATGGTCTTCATGGTCTGCTCTGCGGAAGCGGCTGGGTCGGCCGCCTTTTGGGCCATTGCCGTTTGCGTTTGCAGGCAGAAACCTACCGAAAGTAAACAAAGGGCGAATGTCGAGAGAGATAGCGGTTTCACAGGAGGTTCCTTCGTACACTTCGATGGACTACGGTGATGGATTACGGCAAGGAAAAAGGCTCTGCGGAGCAAACGTCCCCAGAGCCTTTATTCTAGTTAGATGATAGTTTTTAACTAGCTTTAGGTGCCGAAATCACCGTCTTCCGGCGGAAAATCACCGTTATCGCCGCCCGGTGGAAAACCTCCATTGCCGCCACCTGGGAGGCCGCCTGGTGGGAAGCCGCCATTGCCGCCGCCACCAGGGAAGCCACCGCCTTGAGCGGCCAGGATGGCGAAGACGATCTCTTGAATCACGGCGCTGAATTCTTCTTTGGTTTTGGCCGCTTCCATTTTCTTTAGATACTTCATGGCGGGCGCCAGGGTGGCTTGCACCTGAGGAAGTTCCTTCCGCATCTCATCCAGACCGTCGGCAGCTTCCTTCATGTTCTTGTCCCAGTCGTCCACCATCTCTTTGGGTAGCCAACGGCCTTTGTATTTCACAAAGACAGTGTCTTCCACTTTGTCTTCTTCGCCTTCCTCACCGGGCGTGGTGAAACGCAAGGTGGCGGTTTCTTCGCCCTGCTCCACCGTCGTGATCGTCCCTTTACCGATCAGCACTTCGGCGCCAGGTAGTCCCGCGGGCAGACCCGGTGCGCCGGCAGGCGCCTCTACCTGATCGCCCAGTTTGGACAGGGAGGACATCTTCTTACCGAAGTCTTTGCCCGTAGTCGCCAGAAAGACGCCCATGTCCATCTGCTTCATCTTATTCAGATCCATCAGGCTGCTGGTGGTGATAATTTCCATCGCGCCGACCAGTTCATCGTAGGATGCGTCAACACCTTTCTCATCTTTCACACCGCCTGCGACCTGCGGCTGTTCCAGGATGAACTTCTTCTGCTTCTTCAGAACGGCGACGGCGGTATCGATCACATCGACGATGTCTTTCCAGACCACCGGGTCCATCTTACTGGCGAAGTTATGAATCAGCTCGTTCACATCCTGCTGGTAATTTTCCGGCAGGTACTCCCACATCTTCTGCACTTCGCCGGCGAGGAAATCGTCGCGGAGGGCTTTAACGGATTGCTCCGCGGTCATCTGCGCTGCGGGCGCATCGCCCTTCTGCGCCATGCGCTGCGCCATCTGCTGGCTCTGAGCGCTGAGGCGGTTCAGCGGCACGGCGATCACCGAGCCGTCCGCCTTTTGCAGGTGCACCTTATCGCCGACAATCTGTACAAACTTTGCTTCGATATTGTGCTTGCCGGTCGAGTCCGTCCACGTATCCGCCTGCGCCGTTTGCAGGCAGAAGCCAAACGTCAGCAGACACGCTGCTGCGGTGGAAAAAGAAAACAGATTCACAGTTCAATCCTTGTTAGAGCCTTGTGAGAGCATCGTGGCGACAATAGCCATCGTTCGTCGCGGGCGACAATTTCTTGACGGACAGTATACTAAGTTCTGGGACGCCGCTCGAAGGCGCCGCCCTTTCAGACAGTTACCCAGATTTGCGGCGCCGGGTTTCGTCAATCCACGTCCATGCGTTGCTTTGGTATGTACACAAATGTTTTCGTAACTCACACTAACCCGAAGCGCAAGCGAGGGACGTTTGATTTTGTGCAGAAAACAAGGTGTTTTGGCCAAACGGCACGAAGTCGAAAGCAACCTAAACGGGCCATTCGCACCAACGCGGGGCGTCCCTCGCTCGCGCTTCGGGTTAGTGTGCTGTCCTTGCATGAAAGCGTGAAAGCCGCTTCATTGATAGTGCCTCAGATTTGTGCAGATACCAATGCATGCGTTGTAAGAGAGTAAATTGCGATGGTGCAGATAGCCGTGGTGCAGATGTCCTGCGTCCAGGACCAGCAGCAGAACCTTGCCAAAGCGCTCAGCCAGATTGCTCAGGCAGCCGGCAGCGGTGCGCAGATCATCTGTTTGCAGGAACTGTTTCATGGACTTTACCCCTGCCAGGCGGAAGATCATCGCCAGTTTGACGAAGCCACGCCCATCCCTGGCCCTATCACAGAAGCGCTGAGCAAGACAGCTGCGGAACACGAAGTGGTGATCGTCAGCTCTTTGTTTGAGCGGCGTGCGGCGGGGCTGTATCACAACACCGCGGTGGTGTTTGACGCGGACGGCTCTACGGCGGGCATTTACCGCAAGATGCACATTCCGGACGATCCGCTGTACTACGAAAAATTCTATTTCACGCCCGGCGACCTGGGATTCAAAAGCTTTGCCACACGGTTTGGCCGTGTCGGCGTGTGCGTGTGCTGGGATCAATGGTTCCCCGAAGCCGCCCGTCTGACCGCGCTGGCAGGCGCCGAAGTGATCTTCTACCCGACCGCCATCGGCTGGCTGCCCGAAGAGAAAGAAGAATTCGGCGCCTCGCAGACTTCCGCCTGGGAAACGATGATGCGCAGCCACGCCATCGCCAACGGCGTGTTTGTCGCTGCCGCCAACCGCACCGGCGTGGAAGCATCGCTGGAATTCTGGGGCCGCAGTTTCATCTGCGCGCCAACGGGCGAGATGCTTAGCCAGGGTGGTGAAAACGAAGAGAAGATCGTCACAGCCGATTGCAACTTCCAGCAGATCGACGTCGTCAGAACGCACTGGCCCTTCTTACGGGACCGCCGGATCGACGCTTATGGCGACTTGAACAAACGGTACATCGATCCGCAGAGTTAGCGGCAGCCATTCTTAACGGAAGCTATCCTCAAAGCTGCGAAAGCACATGCTGCTTTAAGCCGGCGGCTTCCTGATTTTCCGGCTGATCGGCAAGCACCTTGTCTGCATCGGCCAGCGCCTCTTGCAGCTTGCCGGTGGCGGCCAGTGCTTCGCCCCGGGCTATCAACGCGCCGGCATGGCCGGGTGTTGTTTTCAGCACCTGATCGCAGCGGCGGAACACCGTGGGGAAGTCTTCACGCTGCAGCGCCACCACGGCTTCGCCAACCAGCGCCATCTCGTAATCGCTGTCGCATTGCAGCGCGGCGGCGTACGCTTTGCCTGCCTCTTCAAAACGGCTGCCGGTCAGATGCACCAGCCCCAGCATGGAGTGGGCGAAGGCGGATCGCGGCGCCAGTTTCACGCCCTGCGAAATGTCGGCCAGCGCCTGATCGTCCTGCTCCATCTCATAGTAGGCATGCCCCCGCATTACATACGCTTCTGGATTATCCGGGCTGAGCCGCAAGGCGTGCGTGGCCGCTTCGACCGTATCCTGATAGTTGCCCTTTTCCGTATGAAACTCGCCCGCGTTCAAGTAGAACTCCACAAAGTCTGTAGCGGGCGTAACCGCTTCCAGCAGGCGGGCGTTCGTGGCTTCGTCCGCCGGTAGATACTCGGCATCGCGGACCTCTGCCGAAAGCTTCGCGCTGAGCTTAAACAGATTCAGCTTGCCCTTGGCGGAAACCGGCTTCTTCAACAGGCGGCCGCCCGATAGCTTCCAGCAGTACGGTCCGCAGGCGAAAGGGTTATCTTCCAGGCTGGGGTTAAGCGGCGTCACATCGACCACCTCCACCACACCAATGATGGCGCCGGTGGTCAGCGGAGCCATGCTGACGCCAGGGTTTGCACGGGCGACGGTCTTAATGTCGGAAGTAGAACTGCCAGCGTGAATGGCAATCAGTCCGCGATAAGGCGTCTGCCAGGTGCGGTTCTCGATAGTCTTACCGCCGGTGCAGATAGCCCACGCCCAGGGCTGACGGACAGAAAGGCAGCGTAGTGAATCAGCAGGCATAAAGATCTATGAAAGGGAAGGTTCGGCGTTCGTTATTCGAAGCCGGTGTACATACGGAGCGATAAGATGCGGAAGCCAGAATTCTCGACGCCGACGGATAACGGCGTGGAGGTTTCCCATTTGGGTTCCCGCTGAAAGACGCTGAAATCGCCTTTGTAATTCCGCAGTTGCCCGACCCGCGTCTCCACGCCGACATAACCCGGCGCCACATAAATGCGCAACCCCACAGGGCGGCCGAAGAGAAACAGATCGGGGCCAGGCGGTTGCAACGTCTGGTAACCGGTGTCGCTACTACCGACAGCAATACCACCGGGACCGCCAAACAGAATACTGAACCGCTGGCCGCCCTGTTCCAGGCCAATCTGCAGCGGGCCAGTTCCTTTCTCACGCACCGCACGGATATCGATCACATATTCTTCCGGCGGCGTGCGATCGATTCCCGATACGGCCACCTGTTGTGCTAGAACAACGGGACTGGTCAACATCGAGCCTCGCCGTGTCCAGTCCTGCTGCCCCACGCCTACATCAGCTCCACCTGCCAGATCGGCCGAGATAGACGGGATCAGCAGCCTGTTGGTCTGCCAGTCTCCATGCACGGTCTGCGTTTCGCCGGCGGTTGCATCGACCGTAAGTGTGCGTGTTGCAAAACTTCGCCGCTGCCAGCTTAATGTGTGCCGTCCGGGTGAAACATTGAGCGTGGCGGTTGACCCGGAGATGCTGGGGTTCACCCTCTGGCCATCCATTCGCACCTGCCCGCTGCGTTGTGCTGCTGGCGGCCAGAAGAACTGAATATCGCTGCGTGTTGAAACCGTCCGCGTGGCCGGGAACGCGGTGGATGATCCAGGACGCGGACGCGGTGGGACGGGACGTGATGGGACAGGTCGCGGTATGGCTGTGCCGGGACGTGTTCCGGGCGGTAACGCCGGGCGTGGCGGTGGCGGAGCAGGCGTGGTGCGTCTCCCCGCGCCGGTGATCATGCCCGACAGCGAAGAGGCGCCACGGCTTAGCGAATTGGCCATCAAGGCGCCTGCCGCCGTGAGCATCAGAAAGATCACGCTGCCAATGATGATATACACCAGCCTGGATTCAGCAGGCAGCGCCGGACCGCGACGGATGGCGCTGCCACCCGCAGCAGCGGGCTGTGTGGCAGGGCGTGCAGCAGGTTGCGGCCGCGGCGCGGTCTGTTGCCGGATGCCTGAACCGCGGTTCAGGATGCCAGAAGCGGACGGCTCATCTGGAATCACCACCGCATCAATCGCGGGGTCTTCAAAGGCGTCATCACCCTTCAACGGCGCCAGCGGTGTCAGCTCCGGCATCGGCGTGGTGGGCGTAGACGTGGGCGAAGGAATCTGCTGCTCGCCCGCTGCGGCTTTCTTCGCCTTCTTGCCTTCGAACTTGACTTCCGTCGGCGCCCGCAGCCCTGACTTGCCAGATGCTTTACTGGCTTCTTGCGGCTGGCCGGCATCCAGCTCTTTGCGCAGTTGCGTATCGTACGCCTTCTTCTTATCAGCATTCAGCAGGCACAACCGGGCCGCCGAGACTTCGTTCAGCACCTTCTGCGAAAGCTCTGCGCGTTTGCCGCCCTGAAACGAACGTAGATGCGACATCTGCTTATCGGCGGAATTGCCGAGCACATCCGGATCGCTTTCAAAATTCCGCACACCCAGCAACTGATAATGGTTGGGCGGCTGATCTTCGGGCGCAATGCCTAGCCATTTGTAGTAAGGGTCAAAGTCGTCTGCCACGCCGGACTCCAGCCAGGAAAGTTTTTCAGCGAACGGGTGCGGAACTCAGTGGTTCGGCGATTGCATATAGGCACATGTTTAGAAAAGCTTCCCCTCAACAAAGCTGTGCAAGACGGTGATTATAACGTAGCAAGGCGGCAAATTCGATAACGCCACTGCGGTTTCTATTCGCCCTGCACGTGCAATTGTTGAAGGCGCCAGGCTTTTTTGCATCGGTTGAAGCCGTATCATGGATGGGGCTTGTCTGTGAGGGCGAGCCCCGTCTGGCTCAACTGATTTGAAGTTTGAAGGTGCGTAAATGCCATCCCTGGAATTGCACGGTGTCTACAAAATCCGCGCGATGCGGCCCTGCTTTATTGTGGAACTGACGATTCACGATAATGCCGGGCCGTTGGATCTTCCCGCGGTATACTGCCAGGCCAACACCCACGGACGCGATACGCAACAGACCGCCTTCAGCCCGCGTTTTCTCTCCATCGACGGCGAGACCGTTCTGGGCGACCGCGAATACGCCACTCAGCACCCGGAGGTGTGGACCGGGCAAGTGCGGCTGGCCCTGTTGATGCACTATCTGCAAGCCGGCGCCGTCATCAGCACGCCCTATGGAGAGCTAACCGTCCCCGTGCCGGTGCGCCTTCCGCAGCGGTTACAAAGCGTCGGCTACATCGCTCCCTGATAATCAGGCGAGCATCGCAGGCGTTGTCCGCCAACAGTTTCGTCCTAACCGGCCAGGGCGAAATGCTTCGACACGGTCATGAGCACCACGGTCAGCACAATCAGCAGCACGCCTAACAGCGAGTTACGGCGTGTCGCGTCGCCCAAAGCCGTGGCGGAAAGAAAGTGCAGCATCCCCAGCACGCACAGCATCGAAGCCGCCATCGCACACACGGAAACCACATTGCCGCCCAGCATGGCGTTCTGCTGGGTCGCCGGCAATTGCATGAAGACCCACAGCCCCGTGGGCAACTGCAGAACCGTGGCGCCAAACGCCAATCGCGAGCCGGTAATCGCCGTGACCTTGTGATCTTCATCCCAGTCAGCCCGGCGGGCCGCCCACAGCATCGCCACCGCGCCTGTCGTGATAACAGCCGCCAGCGAGAAGTGCAGCGTGCGGGCCAGAACCAGCGGTTGCAGCATCAGGCCGCGGAACTGGGCCGAAGTAAGCGTTTCTGCATATTCGCCACTGCGTTGCATTTCCGCCAACACGTAGAAAAGCAGCGGAAAATGGTACAGCAGATTCGTACCCGCCAGAAACGCCAGAAAATACCGCAGCCCCCGGCGCCAGGCGGCAGGCCGCACATCCAGCCGCCACCACACCGCATGCCCGACCAGCAGCACCAGCGAGAACACAACTTCCAGCACGCCGTAAAACACGCGGCTACGGGCCGCAGAAATCGCACCCGCCAGCTCTGCATCCCATCGCAGCAGCCCGACAAGCACACCAAAAACCGCCCCCAGCAGCATCAGTGCCACCGCAGCTAAGGACAGGAACCGCCCCGCCGCTGCTGCCCCCGGCGCCTGCCGCGCATCGCGGATTTCCCACCACACGCTCCACAGCGGCGCCACGGCAGCCACGCCCACACAGATCAGATGCGCTGCCAGCAGCAACGCAATGCCCCACTGCATCAAACCAACCTCAACTTCGCAACCGCAAAAAACGCCTGGCAAAAAAGCAACAACGACCGCCACCGCCGGATTGACGGAAAACGGGCGGCGTACTACGATTACACTACCTGAACGGAAGGATACAAAAAAGGGCCGAACCTAACCGGCCAACTATCCCTCCTTTCAATACAATCAGGGCGCTTAGCTCAGTTGGTTTAGAGCATCTCGTTTACACCGAGAGGGTCGGGGGTTCGAGTCCCTCAGCGCCCACTACACCGTTTCACGGTAAACACAAGAATACCCCGGTACGTCCGGGGTTTTTTCGTTTTGAGGTCCAGGGCCTACCAGGATACGAATTCGTTATGGACCTTGGACGCGAAAGTAGAGGCTACCATTCCCACTTCCATCCCCACTTGGACCAGTTGGCATCACATCCTCGCCGTTGCCAACACCATCGCCGTACCGGCCGCCGCCAATTCCATCGCCATAGTCGCTCCACCATCCGTCGCCACAGCCATCGCCCCCTCTCCTACCGAATTCTAGGTAAACCCTTAGAGAGCCGTCTTCGGGCTCTTCCCGCAAGAGCAGAGATATAGGTTTCCGCCACTCTTCACACATCGGATCACCCTGCTCTTCCAGCATGTCGGCGAATTGCAGCCTGAGAGCGACGTTGTCGGGCGCCGCGTTGATGGCGTTAAGAAATTGCTGGCGTGTGGGCATAAGGCACTTTCTGGCCAAAACGTTGTTTGGGCGTAACCTCCTCTACTTCAGTCGTTGGAATCTCCCCGGTCGATACTAAATCCACCACCATCGCCGTTACCCTGTCCAAACTCGCACCAGTATCCATCGCCATGGCCGTTCCCATCTTCATCACCTTCGCCATGGCCGTAGCCGTCGCCATCTCCGGAACCGTACCCATAGGCGGGCCCGTCACCGAAGTTATATCCTTCTTCAAATCCGTCGAAAACTGTTTCAAAGCAGTCCGGGCGCAAAAGAAAGTGTACTGTCACCATCCGCCACTCGTCACACAACGGATCACCCTGCTCTTCCAGCCAGTCGGCAAATTGCAGCCTCAGAGCGACGTTGTGGGGATCCGCGTTGATGGCTTTAAGAAATTGCTGGCGTGTGGGCATAAGGCACTTTGCGGCGGACGTTTGCTGATCTCGACGCTTCAAACATCTGTGTTGAGAAATGGCTCAATCGCTGCCGCTGTCTTGGCATGTTCCGGCGTAATGCAAGGGTTGCGGCTGTGCGAATTGAATGAATGGGCTGGTGGGCATGGCGCCATCGCCTCGATTGTCACCGAAGCAGACGCCGTCGCCACAACCTTTTCCTGATGCAACGCCCACGCCCCAGCCGTGGCCGCTTCCGTTGCCACTTCCGAACCTGTAGCCGCCATCGCCGTCTGAATGAAGCCTCCTACTGTAGGAAGCGCCGTCACCATCTTCGTGGGAGGTTGGCGTGAAACTGCTGCCGTCGCCGCGTGGCTGAACACCATACCTCCACGGGAATACTCTGCCGTTAACAACGCCGTAATTGCCCGCGATGGCGATGGGCGTCTGCGGTTGCCGCCACAATACGGCCAGGGGGTCGCCCCGTTCTTCCAGCCAGTCGGCAAATTGCAGCCGTAGTGCGCTGTTGCATGGGTCGGCTGCAATCGCGGTAAGAAAGTGCTGTTTGTTCATGCCCGTAACATCTCCAGCGAAATGTGGAAGAAATCCCTTATACTTGATTTTTCAGCATATGCCGCAACGTGCGGAATCTGTTTCTTCTATCGTAACGATCTAACCAGGGGAAAATTCGATGATTCAGGCAACAGGTATCGTGTGGATGCTGGCGGCGTGTATGGTGGCAGCGGATGATGCGCAGCCACAGCAGCTGCGGGCGTCGCAGAGAACCGTCGGCGGCGCGGCGGATGCAACCCTGGCAAAGGTTGTCGCCAGGCAGCAGGCCAAGGACGAGAAGCTTCGCCACGAACTGCAAGTCTACGTCCGCGATGAACAGCGCATCTACGTCAACGGAACCCAGGTTTCACTGGAACTGTTAAAGAAAATTGTCCGCAAGACCAAAGCCCGCAAAGTAGTTCTCAGTGCAGAACCGCACGTCACCTGGAAACGTATGGCGGAGTTGACCAGCCTGATGCAACAGGAAAATGTTGATGATCTGCTCTTCAAAGTCGTCAAGCCAGATGGGAAAGAAGCGAAGCGGAAAAAGAAAGCGAAGAACTAAGACGCGGCGTCCTCCTGGTGCAAACGCACCCGCACCTTCAGCGCCTCGACATCGCATTCGCTGACCACCACCTGCAGCGTTTCGCCTTCGGCAAAGCTCACGCCGGCCGGAACATCCACCACGTGCAACAACGCCAGAACGCCGCGCGGATGCTCGACGAAATAGCCGTAGCTGGTGCAGTTGGTGACCGGCCCTGTGAAGATAACGCCCGGCTGAAAAACCTCAGGGTCGCGCCACGGATTGTGCTCCGGGTGCACCTGTTTGACGGAGCCAACAAACTGCGGACTCTCTGTGCCGGAGTCTTCCGGCACACGTAGCACTTTGCAGCGCAACGTATTGCCAACTTGCGCCACGTCGGACGGGTGGCGGATTCTCTGCCACGAAAGTTCAGGAATCAGGATCAGTCCCGGCGTGTCGCCGTGTTTTACAAACACGCCGTAAGCTTCAACGCGGGTGACCTGTACTTCGATAATATCGCCGCAACGCATCCGCAATTCCTTAGGCTGGCCTGCCTATTACTCGGGCGGGCTGTACATCACATCCGAGCGTAGCACATACTTCCGCCCCGCGGTAACGGGCTGCCCTTTATGAAGCAGTGTATGGACGAAAAACAGCGCCATGCCTTTCTGCGGGGCGATGGTATGGCCGTCGACGGTGGTTTCGCCGCCGGTGAAATCGTCGTTCAGGTAGACCATAAAGGTTAACAGGCTGCGCTCGCCATTGTCGCGTTTGAAATAGCCGTCACGGTGCCAGTCAAACTGCTGCCCCACGTCGTAACGGTACATCCGCAGCCGTTCGTTCAGCCCGCAGGCGGTGCGGTTGGCAATCCGCAACGGAATATAGTCCGTCATGCGGTCATAAAGTTCCGCGGCGCGTGCCGTGTCATCGAACATCACCCGCTCGTTATTGCGGATATCCTTTCGCATCACCGGCCCGCTGCGTGTGGTGACCGGCGCCTCGGCAAAGCCCATGTCTTCGCCCAGCTTGATCACCGCGTCGCATTCGTCTGGGGTGAAGAAACCGGTGACGGTAAAAATCTGCTCCGTCACAAAGTGATACTCAGGCATACCAGATTCCTTTGGATGGGTGATGCAACACTCAGAAAGACGCGAAAAACCGGCGGATGTTCGCGATGTATCCAAACCAGGCAGATCGCCGCCAGCACTACGAACCTGAACCGCCCACTTCGCCTCCGTCCTGACGGGCAGGGCGAGCGTCGCCCTGCAAACGCACCTTCCGTCAACCGCGAAAAATCCATGAAACCGCGTCCCTGTCTGATTGGACTCGACCCTCCGCAATCCGCAGAAATTCAGCAACGCTTCGGCGACGACCTGCTCTGTTACGAAATGCTTCCCCGCATCCTGGTGCAGGATGGGCGGTTATGGGTGGAATCCGCCAGCCGGGCGCGGATGCTGCCCGTCTGCAGCGTCGTGTTTCATGGCATCTTTGAAGACGATCACGACCTGATTACCGGCCTGGCGCTGTGGGGCGGTCCTTGTATGCCCAAGGCGGCAGCGATGATGGATTGCCGGCTTAAATTGCCTTGTCTGGCCCGGGCGTTACAGCACACCGCTTTCGGCAGTCCCGCCCGCGGGTTTGCTTCGGCGGACGTTCATTTCGCACCGTCGCAGCCCAGCGTTGCCAAGTGGGGCAACTGGCACTGTGGCGAAAATAAATCGCGGTTCGATGCCTCCTTCACGCCGGCTGAAAACTCAATCATCGAACCCTTCATCCCAGGCGAAGCTGTGCGCGTCGTCGTCATCGGGCCGCAGGCGTGGCAGATCCGCCTGGACGGCGACGACTGGCTAAAGTCCATTCACCACAGCCGCGCCCAGATCACCGCCGCGGACAGCACGCTGGTGAAGGACACCCGGAAAGTCGCCGCGGGCTTCGGTCTGGAAATCGCCGCCAATGACTACATCGTGTCACCTGGTGGGCAGCCGCATCTGCTGGAAGTCAATCATATCCCCAATGTCACCCGCTTCCCGGAAATCTGGCAAGCGTATGCAGACTACGTGGTGCAATGGTTGAAAGAACAGCCAACCGCCACCTTGCCAACAACTTGATCCTTCCCCCGCAAATTGAATCCCGCGACTGCGAGAGATAGACTGAATTTACCGGCGCCCTGGTTTCCACATTTGCGTTTAATGAGGCAGGTTGTTGTCGATAGAGATGTTGTGCGTCGCCAGTCTCTCGAAATGTCTAACTCAATAAATATGCCGCCGTTCCCGACCCTTACATTGGCGTCGTGGAATGATCGCGGTGGTGAACTCACCGGCAAAGGCGTCTTCCGGCATTGGGCAGTTCTGCAATCAACTACCCCTTACAACCTGTGCGAAGATGACGGTGTGGGCACCTTCTATTTAACGGTTAATTCGCCTGCGGATGGACATTTGCGCCCGGTGGCCGAACAGACCGCAGCGTTTCAACATCTGACCGACAACGCTGCTTCCGTATTCAGCTCAATACTCCATTCAATCTATGTCGAATACGAGTGGATGCGTGAGGATTTCGCGGAATGCCTACCCCCAGATGAGGCCGCAAAATTTGTTCCCGAAGTATCTGCGCCAAATGAATTGCTCCCGCTACTTTCGTTCGGCAGCATAACCGTTCATCGCGTCTTCAGTGATGGATTGGCATACATCGGTCTTTCGTTCGGCTGTACGTGGGATCGCGAACATGGCCTTGGTGTATTGATTCATGGTTCGAGAATCGTCTCGGTTGGCGGTTGTGATACGTCTTTTATGGAGTGGATACCGCAAACCGACGCCCGCGGTGACGCCTAGCATTGTTCCTACGGCAAGGCCTACGAGTTCGGCTTACTGCCCGTAGCAAGACACGCAGCAAGCCGGAGTGCGGTTCCGGCCTGCTAGTGAAACTAAATGGTTCCCAGCATGACGGAGGTAATAGATGGGCAATAAGAAGTCACGCGAATTCATGAAGAAACGTGAAGACTATAAAGCCATGATCCGTGCTCAGTCGGAAGAACGCTCAATTACGGCTGACGTTTTCGCTCCCGGTATAGGTGTTCGTCGTATCCAGCTCATTCGTAACCCTTCCTTCGTTGACGGTTTCTCTTGGGATGTGCGTCAACGTGGCGATAAGTGGACCCTATACCGCGGTGTCGTACCACCAGAGGTTCAGTGTGTTCGCGGACTCGTACGTCTTAATGCTAACTCCGATACATTGGCGTCGTTTTTTGACGAGATTTGCAACCTCAACGTCCCACTAAAGCCCGATCTCAGCAACATGGGCGGGTGCGACGGCACCACGTTCCAGCTCGCTCTGTTTGGTGATCTGCATTCGGAATGGAGAATCCAGTGGTGGTCACATCCTCCATCACAATGGAAATCGCTGATTGCGATCGCGGACCGGATGATGACGCACTTTGACGGACTGAAAGAGATTGACACCGGTCCGTAGTTCAGCGCTGCACAACATGGTTTTTCACTCGGCCTCCGAAGCATCTCGGTTTCTTGTAAAGCTTTGCTGGGGTGATAGACATGTTCGTAATTCAAACCGTTTCCTGACAGCAGGGGTGATGTCGTAATACCTTCTGTTACGCGACCTCGTCTAATCCAATGCCAAAGATGCCCAAGAAATGGAACGTCCGTGACATTGTTGACGCGACTTGCCTGGACGGCGTTCATGAGATTCTCAACTGGTCGTATCGCTCGTCGCACAGACGCCGGCGCACTGGTTGGTGCCTTGTGTGGACGCATTCGGATGGTGCTTCACCCCGGTGGATACTGTCTGGTATTGTTGGTCGCTCAACAGAAACGCGTCCTGACTGGCGGTGGTGGGCTGTGGCGCATATCGGCACCCCAACGGACAACCACTCTCGTCAACGCCGGCAGTTCGATGTCGCTCCTTCCATCGACGATGTCACGGAATTCATCACTCAAGAATGCCCGCCAATTCCGCCGCCACGCGATTTGATGAAACGCATCAAGCACTACCAGTATCACTGCATTCGCAACGCTTGGCGTCGAGTCGTTGGAGCTGCCCCGCCGGAACCGTAATGCACTGCTGGCCTCTTGTAACCCCGGCCTGCTTTTGCGAATCAAAAACCGCATCAACATCAGCAACCGTTGAAGCCGCCGGAAGCATGTCCCCGGCAAGAAACGCAGCAGGCCGGAGTGCGATTTCCGGCCTGCTGGTGAAGTTGAATTTTCCCGCCCTCGCTTTACCGCAACGGCGCCGTGGCCGAAAGCTGGCCCGTTTCGAGCCAGCGACTGAACATGGCGCGTTTGTTGCGTTCGTTCAGTTTACGCACGTCCATGTATTCCAGCATCCAGGCGGAGCCGAGATACTTATTGTCGCTACGTACGAGGATGCTCTTCAAGTCGCCCACGTCTTCCGCAGCGAAGCGGACATGGTCCAGGTCGCCGCGTTCAAAGGCATCGCCCTTGATGTAGCCGTTCAGGCGGATCTCGCGGGTTTTGCCCTTCGTGCCGTACAGGGTGACGTAGATGTTGGAATCTGTTCCGGCGCCAGAGCGGTCTCCCGTGCGGATGCTCATCTGATAGGTGGCAGGTTGCGGTTGGGCCTGTGCTTCCAGAGCCAGACCGGTCATCAGCATGGCGAGGGTGACGGCGGCGACGGCGATTTTAGCAAGCGATTTCATAGCTTCGTTTCCTTGAAAGAGGGTGTCTAACCCGGCGGGCGATAGCGGCGTTGCTACCTGTTTTGTCCCGCCGGTACTAACCCCTTGCGCGAAGCTTGCTTAAACCCTCACTCTTTTTCAGAAACTTTTTGCATGAGATTTCCATAGCGGTGCACGGTCTCTGAAATGGCTTGTTCCCGCAGGAAATGCTGCAATTCCAGCCGCCCGTTCAGCATGCAGGGCGTCTGGATCAGCCGCATGGCGGTGGGCAACTGCGGGAAGCTGGCATTGGCCGGTGCGTCGAAAAACCGCAGGGCGCCGTCTTTGCCGCCCGCCAGCCGCTTCATCATCTGCTTGCCCGTTTCGGTATGAACATCCATGCGGGAGATGCGGTCGATCTTCGTCAGCCACGGCAACGGCTGCCCGGCGCTGATGTGCAACGGCACGCTGGTCAGGTGCGAAGCGACCACGCACAGCAGCACGTCCATCAACTGGTGACCTGGATCTGTCACTCGCGCGCAGTGGAACTTCAATGGTCGATAGCGGAAGAAGTTGGTCTCGCCGTGCAGGTCCGACGGATCGTGCTCCTGCGAGAAATGCTGCCGCCACCAGTACGTGTAGCTTGCGGCTGCCGCCCGGAACAACTGCTGCTCTTCATCCGAAGGCAACAACTGCGCAAGTTCCGCAACGCGGCGGGCAAGCGAATCCGGGAGCGACGCCGAAAGCTTGGGCAGCCCCGTCGTGGACCAGTTGCGGAAGGCAGGCACGTAATTCGGACCGCCCGCCTTCACACCGGGGCCGACGGAGGAATGCTTCCAGCCGCCGAACGGTTGCCGCTGCACAATGGCGCCGGTGGTCGAGCGGTTGATGTAAGCGTTGCCCACCTCGACGGCTTCGCGCCAGCGGCCTGTTTCTTCTTCGTCCAAAGAATGAATGCCGCCGGTCAGCCCGAACTCGTTATCGTTCTGAATCCGTATTGCTTCGTCTAGTGTGTCGAACGGAATCACGCCCAGCACGGGGCCGAAACATTCGGTGCGGTGATACCAGCTGCCGAGCTTCACACCCAGGCGGATGCCAGGGCTCCACAGGCATGGATTACCGTCAACATTCTGCGGCTCAAGCAGCCATGTTTCGCCGTCGTCTAAGGTCGTCAGGCCGCGGTGCAGCGCTTCGTGCGGCGGTCGGATCAGCGGCGTAACATCCACCTGCAGGTCCCACGCCGGGCCAACGCTGAGGCTGCTGGCGGCGTCTTTCAGCTGGTTGCGGAACTGCGGGCTTTCGTACACGCTGCGCTGCACCAGCGCGAGGCTGGTTGCAGAACACTTCTGCCCGGCGTGCCCGAAGGCGCCGCGGACCAGATCTTTCACGGCCATATCCAGGTCGGCGGCCGCGGTAATGATCAGGCTGTTCTTACCGCTCGTTTCGGCATACAGCTTCATCTCCGGGCGCCACGATTTGAACAGTTGCGCCGTGGAATAGGCGCCGGTGAGAACCACGATGCTGACCCGCGGGTCACTGATCAAAGCCTGACCGTTTTCGCCATCTTCCAGCGGCAGGAATTGCAGCACGTCTTTGGGTACGCCCGCTTCCCAGAGTTGTTTGGCCAGATGCCACGCCGTGAGCACACTTTCGGGCGCTGGTTTCAGGATCACCGTGTTGCCCGCCATCAACGCCGCCAGGCAGCCGCCAGCGGGAATGGCGTACGGAAAATTCCACGGCGGCGTTACAACGACCACACCTGCCGCGTTGGATGACGAGCCGTCGAACCAGCGTTCATCATCAAACGCGCGGCTGTAGTAATTGGCGAAGTCCACGGCCTCACTAATTTCGGTGTCGGCCTCGATAGCGGCTTTGCCTGCATCGGCCATCATCACACCGATCGAATCGCCCCGCTGGTTCTCGCAGACCGCGGCGAACTGGCGGAGGATCGTCGCCCGCTGCTGAAAGCCTAATGCTTCCCAGCCCGGCTGCGATGCCGTGGCTGTGGACAACGCTTTTTCGACGTGAGCGGCATCGCCGTTGGAATACTGATAGAGCGGGTGGCCGGGGCGGGAAGGATCGTGGCCCTGGCAAAGCTGGCCGGTGGTTTCTTCTTCACCCGCCACCTGCACCGGCAGCACACCAAAGGTGCGGCTCTTGTACTGCGCCACCAGGTTCGTCAGCCATTTGCGATTGGCGGCCAGCGAGAAGTCCGTGTTGGGTGCGTTTTCAAAGGGCAGTGCATCATCCGGCGGCGATGCTTTGTCCGTGGCGCGGTTCTGCTGGCGGGCAGGCGCGGCAAGCAGTTGCGGGCTGTGCGAAAGTTCACAGGCGTCGAGGAACATCTGCGCCTGCTCCTGCCAGGCTTCCGAGCCGACCTTCAGCCCGAAGGAAGATCGCAGGAAGCTGCCGGGCTGCGTATTCTCATCGAATCTGCGGACGAGATACGCCACGGCGGAATCGAATTCTGCGTCGAAGCACACGGGTGCGTAAACGAGTAGATCGCCCGTGCGGTGGCGTATTTCGCGTGCTTCAGGATTGGCCATGCCTTCAAGCATTTCAAACTCAACGCGGTCGGCAACGCCGCGCTGCTGCGAAAGCAACAGAGCCAGCGAGATATCAAACACGTTGTGGCTGGCAACACCGATGCGGACGGCTTGCGTGTGTTCAGGCTCCAGCGCGTAGTGAAGCATGCGTTTGTAATTGGCATCGGTTTCGAGCTTGGTCTGATACGGCGCCTGGGGCCAGCCCTGCAAAGAGGCTTCCACCTTTTCCATCGCCAGGTTGGCGCCTTTGACCAGCCGGATTTTGATATCGGCGCCGCCCCGTTTCCGGCGCTCGATGGCCCACTGCGTTAACGACCGCAGCACGTTGTACGAATCGGGCAGGTATGCTTGCAGCACAATGCCCGCGCTGAGTTGTTCAAATTCCGGCTCGTCCAGGACGGACTGGAAAACGTCGACCGTCAGTTGCAGATCGCGGTATTCCTCCATGTCCAGATTGATGAACTTCGGCGTGGCGCCGCCATGTTCAATCGCCGCCCGGTAGAGCGTCCGCAGGCGGTCCTGCAATGCTTCCAGCGTCTGCTGATATCCCGTCAGGCTGATGTGGCTGTAGATGGAGGAAAACTTGACCGAAACGTAATGCACCTCCGGCTCACTCAGCCGCTGCAGATAAGCCTCCATCCGGCGGCCGGCTTCATGACTGCCAAGCACGGCTTCGCCCAGTAGGTTGAGGTTCACACGCCAGCCGGCTTCCTGCCGCTGCTGCTGATAGGCGTTGAGATTTTCCGGTTCCGCGGAAATGATCACATGGCCGGATTCCGCCTTTACTTTCTGGCGGATCAAAGGCATGACCAGAGACGGCGCAAGGCCCGCTGCGGTGGCCCCGGCGCGTAGCAGTGCGCGGTCGACAAAGTTGAAACCGGCGGGCACGCCATGCTGCTCCAGCACGGTGCGGAGCTGCTGCGCCGCGCGGCGGTTATCTTTGATGCGCAGAATCTCATCGACCATGGTCAGCGTAAACTGCTTGGCAGCCGGGTCGTCGATCAACGCCGAGACCTTTTCGGCATTCTGCTGATCCACAAGCTGCTCACGCTTACGGGCGGCCTGCCAGATTTCCGCCGCCAGTTGAACCGCCTGCTGTGGCAACTCTTGCGTATCCCAGAGACTTCCGCGATTTTGAGTAGGCGTCTGCAACATCGGACAACTCACAAGCTAGAGATGGTGGCAGTGTGTCTACTCTATGGTAGGAAGTGTCCAACCCCCGATCTTGCACAAACAAGGCGCGCTCAGCGCATAAAATCGCCTAAAAACCTGCATGCAGCTTCGTGAATGCCAGGAAACAGGGCCCGTCGCCCGTAGGTGTCGTTAAGTAGTGCCGCCCTTTTCGTGGGTCTTAACGCAGTTCCGGGAATTCCTCACCTAGCTCTTTCAAATAAGACTTGATCCGTTCCCGATCACTGTCAGCAAACAAAGAAGACGCGAGCGTGTACTCAGCAATTTTCTTTCGCAAAAGTTGAGAAAGCCTCACACGCTCCTGCCTAAGAAAATTCACGCCTTGCCTGAACCTCACCCGCGGGTCGACGGTTGTCTGAATGAGAATGCGGTAATCGTCCGCAAAAAAAGGATCTGTCTTTATGTAGGTGCGAAGCTTGCTAATTCTGGCTTGGTATCTTTGAATCTCCTGGGGTGATGGCTGTTTGATTCTAGCCGCTTTTGACTCCCGGAACGCCTGTGCGATTTCCTCCCAGACTTCGAGTATTTGATCCGTTGCTGCAGCAGAAAGCCCTTTGAGCTGTTCCGCCGTAACCTTCGGTTTAGATGGAGGATGATACCCCATACGCGCTAATGTAAAGCGATGAAATTTAGAACCATTTTCGTATAGTCGCTCCCCAAAACCTCGCGTATCTTCTAGCGGAAGGTTGTTCGGATTTGGTAACGGGGGGGGCGGAGTTCCATTTTCCCTCGCTTGAATGGCCAGGATCTTATAGACTCGCTTCGCTTCTTCCCACCGTTGCTCGTAAGACTTCTTGCGTTCCTGCTTTTCCTCGTCACTTAGTCTCCGGCAATACGAGAAGTCGAGCCCCGGCCCTGTGTTGTTTTTTTTCTGTGACAAGTGTTCCTTGACGACGAGCATCCACAGTGCTGGGCGGTTTGTGTACCGATGAAAAACGGCATACCTCTCTGAATCAATCGCTCGCAAATCCGCTGTGAGATGTTTCAGTTGCCATGTAAAAAACATAATTGGCCAGGGATGTTGGTCGATAACCGTGAGACCCTTCTCTACTATGGGAACGGTAAACTCATCTGGCCCTGAAAACTCATCAGCGTATACGAACAGCCCGTTTTTTCCATACATTCCATCCAGGAATATTGGCCTTGGAATGACGCAGAGGTCACCAGAGCCGGAAAGAAATCGAATCACTTCGTTGCCATCCGTAATTTTTCCTGGAAGCACTGGAAACCGTCTTACAGAATCGATTTTGTCCGCCAGTTCAACGACTTGCGCCATATTACCCCTGAACATATTGGAGTTTTTCTGTTGTTCAGACTGCTCACTTTCGCGCATTGCCGCCGTCTCTAGTTTCGCGCCTATATTCAGCAATCCGCGATGAAATGGCCGGACCTGCAGCCACTTCATCGCCTCGTTGTAAATGTCTAAAGCAGCCGGACTGTCTACGTCCTTCAAGTCCAATTCGTGTTTGAGCTGCCACTGACGATATTTGAGGACAATTCCCAACTCTGCGATTACGACGTTAAATTTGTCCTGTAAGATTGCTTTCTCGTATAAAGCCCAACCCCCATTGACGAATTCCCGGGCTTGCTTGATTGTTTCAGCGAGTTCTGGCTTTCCATTCTTCTTCTGGAAAGCTGCTTGATACAAGCGAACTTCAGCCGCTTTTGCATACGCGACCGCTCCGACAGTCAAGGCAAGAGTGTTGTGAGCATCAAGAGAGACAGCTTTCGATACTTGCTCCTGAATCGCTTCCAGCTTCCTGATGGTTTCGTGTGCAGAATCGCAAGAAACGAGCTTTACGAGTGCAACCCTGGCGTGGTGAGTTGATTTCTCCACGCCCTGATCTTTGGATTGACTCATCTTCTGGTTTGCTTCATCCGGCTCAAATAAGCTGGCGATAACAGCCTCGCGAAACACGCCGTCCGGGGCGTCCGTCTTCCTCTTGCTTCCCGGTCGTTCTTCGAAGTGATTGGCTGCATCAATTGCTTTTCGTAGCTCGCCGTAGAACTGCTGCTTACTCTGAATTGGCTTAGCAAGATTCTCCGGTAGCAGACGGATGGCGTCTTCAACTGGCAAGCTGTTACTGTAAATCGAGAACACTACGGCTTCCGGCGGAACACCTGTTTCGCGTGACCGGGCACGGCGAACCCATTCCTTCGCGTTTTCTGTTATCTCGTCGATTGTGAATAGCGAAGCTTGTGGCAGCTTGCCTACAAACGTATCTGTTTTTACCGCATAGTTGTCATTGCTGACCTGCACAACTTTGACAAGCTGACCACGACCAACCTGCCTTTGCGATCCATCGGCGAGTGTAACCTGAGCATCCCGTTTCAGTAGGCTGATCTGTCCCGCCTGAAACGCCACCGTCGACTTTTTGGGTGATGAGTTAACGTCAGAACAGCCGACGATGACAACCGCGATAGCCACGATCACGCTAATAAATAATCGCCGTGTCTTTTCCATCTTTGACTTCCCCGGGTTACACAGTTATTTGACGGTAACGTATCTGACGATCCTACAATATCGAACAAGAGAAATCACATGTCTTCGCGCCTTTAAGTTAATACGAAGGCGCGTGTTGGCGTATGCTCCGTCCAAATGTTGTGAAGTTGCTCCCGTCGCCCGTAAAACAGGCATCCGTTACAATCGTGATGAGGGGCGCGGAGCGGACGCAACAGGGAAGTGATGCATGACCGGCGGAATTCACCTTTCACTCTTACTGCTGGGCGGATTGGCCGCGGCAGCGCCGGTGATTCTGCATCTGGTCATGCGTCGCAAGCCGAAGCATTTTGTGTTTCCGGCGTTGCGGTTTGTGCAGCAGCGACGTGAAACGAATCGCCGGCAGCTGCGTCTGCGGCATTGGTTGCTGCTGTTGTTGCGGTGCCTGGCGGTGCTGCTGGCGGTGGTGGCGCTGGCGACGGCGAATTTGAGTGTCGCTTCGGCGTTTATTGCTAACTGGGTAATCGTCGCGATGCTGGGCGTGCTGCTGGCGCTGTGCGGCGTGCTGCTGGCGGTGGCCGTGGTCGAACGGAAGAGCGCGCTGGCGATGGGTGGACTGGGCGCCATTACGGCGGCGTTGCTGGTGGGCATTATCGGCATGCTGTGGGGAACGCTCACTTCGGGCGGAGAGATCCGCTACGGAGATCAGGAGGCGCCGGTTGCTGCCGTGCTGGTGATCGATCATTCGCCGCGGATGAACTACAAGAACGAGAACGTCACGCGGCTGCAGAAGTCGCAAGAGATTGGGGCCTGGTTGCTGGACCAGTTGCCGCCGGGCAGCGAGGTGGCGATTGCTCCGGCGGGAAATCTCGACCCGGCTTTTTCCATCGACAGCGCCTCGGCCAAGAGCACGCTGGAGCGGCTGGAAACCAACAGCCTAGCTCTGCCGCTGCCGGGTGTGGTCGCGCGGGCGATCCGTAAGGTGCAGAGCAGCGTGCTGGAGCGCAAAGAAGTTTACATCTTTACGGACCTGACAAAATCCGCGTGGACAGATGTTGCAGGCTCTGGCGCCTTGAAGCTGGAGCTTAAAGGGGCGCCGGACGTGCTGCTGTACGTGATCGACACCGGTGTCGAAGAACCTGTGAATGTAGGCCTGGGAGATCTGGAACTGCCGCAGCAGACGGTGGCGGCCAGTGGCGCCCTGGATATCGGCACGACGGTGGCTTCGCAAGGGTTTGGCGGAACGGTCAATGTGGAACTGTATCTGGAAGAGCAGGACCCTACGCTGCCAGTGGACGAAGATGGCAAACGCAAACTGCCTACCGCCGTCCGCCGCGCACAACAGTCGATTGAACTGAAGCCGGGCGACTCGCAACGGGTGAAGTTTCCCGGTGTGAAATTCGCACAAGGCGTGAACTTCGGCCGCATCAAAATCACCCGCGAAGACGGCCTGATGGCGGACAACGTCAGGCATTTCACCATCGAAGCGCGGCAAGCCTGGCCCGTGCTGGTGGCGGCGCCGGAAGCGGTGGAAACGTCGTTCCTGACCGAAGCCATCGCGCCGTATGAATTCCGCGCATCCGAGCAGGCACAGTACCGCGTCACCACCACGCCGCAGAACAAACTGGCGAACTACAACCTGCAGGAATTCTCTGCCGTGATGCTGCTCGACCCGGCGCCGCTGACCCCCGGCGAATGGGAACTGCTGACCACCTATACCGAACAAGGCGGCGCATTGGCGATCTTCCTGGGGCACAACGCTTCGGCTGTCGAGACATTCAATCAGGAGGCGGCACAGCGTCTGTTACCGGGGCGGCTCGGCAGTCTGCCGTGGCGGAATGCAAGCGGCGAGTTGCACCTGGCCCCGCGGAGTTATCAGCATCCGCTGCTGGCGCCGTTACGGCCCGTGGCAACCACCGTGCCGTGGCGGAACTTTCCCGTCTTCCGGCACTGGAACCTGACAACCGTTGATCCTACGGCGGAAGTCGTAATCCGTTATTCCAACAACCGCCCCGCCCTGTTGCAGCAGAAGATCGGCCAGGGGCAGGTGATTACGATGACGACGCCCGTCTCGGACCCGTTGTACAGGCGCGGCGGACGTTCGCCGTGGAATGAACTGCCGACGGCGGAGAATCCGTGGCCTTACTTCGTGGTGATTAACGAAGTGACGGCCAACCTGGTTGCCGGCGGACGCTCTGCCCTGAATTACCGCGCGGGTCAGGCCGCCGTTCTGAAGAACGACCCGGCACGCGACCCGGCTGCCTACACACTGTTTGCACCGGGTGAGAAGCCGCGGGAAGAGAAGCCGGGCGATGGCCGCCTGACGATCTCGTTCACAGAGAGCCTGGGCGCCTACCGCCTGAAGGGGCAGCGGGCCGATGGCAAAGGCGCCGTCGTGCGCGGCTTCAGCGTGAATCTACCCGCGGCAGCGACGGACCTGGAACGTGCGGGCACAGACCGCCTGGACGAACTCTTCACCGCCGGCGCCTATCAGCTTGCCCGCGACCGCGAAGACATTCAGCGTAAACAAGGCGATGCCCGCGTGGGCCGCCAGTTCTATCCGTACCTCATCCTGATGCTGGCCGTGATGATGGGGCTAGAACACCTGCTGGCCAACTGGTTCTACAAAGACTGAACCGTGGCGCTGCGTTACTGCAACTAGACGCTGACCTTAACAAAACCGTTCGTTTGCATTCTCCCTCAGGCAGGCAGGCGCCTGCCCTACGCGGTGCGCTGCGTTACTGCATCGAGATAGTCGCCGGTCGGCTATCATTCTCAGCCGTAGCGGCGCGGCGGGCGGCCTGATCTAGCCATGCTTGCAGAACGGCGATCTGCGCAGCGTCCGGCTCTCCATCCATGCCTAGCACGCCCAGGTCTTGCAGCCGCGGTGGCAGTGGCTGGGCGACCAGCTCTTCTTTTGCCCGGTCTGCTTTGCTCAAAGGCTTGCCGGCGGACCAGGCGCGTTTGCGTTGGTGGAGTGCATCGTTAACGGGCGTCTGAAGCTCTGCGTCGATGGCGGTCAGCAGATCTTCCCGTAACTGCTCTAAATGAGCATGCAACTGGCGGGGCGAAGCCGATTCGGCCGGGTGTTTCTCCCGCACAAAGGTTTCCACCTCTTCACGCAGCCACGCGCGGATGTGCGGATGCACCTGGCAGCGTGTTTCTTCCTCTTGCACCTTGCGGGTAAGCCGGTTGAGCACCACGCCCAGCACCAGCGAAATCACATAGGCGCCGCCGGTGGCTGCCAGCACAATCAAGACACGTTCGAGCATGTGGGAACTCTAAGGATGAAGGAATCGCACCAGACAACGCAGATATCGCATTCATCCCATTTTAACAGCATGCACCTATTGTGAAAACGTCTGGCGGCTTTCAGGCCGTCACAGAAGCCTCTATCCGTAGCTGTAAAGCTCATCACAGAAACGCTTTACGATGCATTGCGATTGATATTGCCGCGTATTTTGCAATGTGGGAAACTACCTGTTCTGGCTTCGGTGGACACTTCTGCGGCGGACGCCAGAACATCTTGAACTCTCACCTTGCAGGCAAGCAAATGGATTTCTTCGCCTTTCATCTGATGCCTTGGGACAAGCTGCCGGACGACTTCGATACGAAGTACAAGTCCGCCTGGACCAAGGTTCCCAACTCGCTGTTTGAGCCTCAACACGGCGGGCAGCTTTACAACCGGTACCTGGATGAACTGGTGCTGGCCGAGAAGCTGGGCTTTGATGGCGTGTGCGTGAACGAGCATCATCAAAGCGCGTACGGCACCATGCCCAGCCCCAACCTGATGGCGTCGATTCTGGCCCGCCAGACAGAGCGGGTGAAGATCGCCGTCGTCGGCAACGCGCTGCCGCTGTACAGCCCGCCCACACGCGTGGCGGAAGAATTCGCCATGATCGACTGCATCAGCAACGGCCGGTTAATCGCCGGGCTGGTGGTTGGCGGCGGCCCGGAATATTACAGCTTCAGCATCAATCCCACCTTCGCCCGCAGCCAGTACAAAGAAGCGTTTGATCTGGTGCTGCGCTGCTGGACCGAAGACGGCCCGTTTGAGCATTACGGCAAACACTGGAAGCTGAAGTACGTGAACCCCTGGCCGCGACCCATTCAGCAGCCGCACCCGCCGGTCTGGATTCCCGGCGCCGGTAGCCGCGAGACGATTGATTTTGTCGCGCAGCGGCGATTCAGTTACATGGGCATCCCGTACTTTCATATCGATTTCTTCCGCCGCAACTTCGAGATGTTCCGCAACGCCTGCGAGAAGCACGGCTACACGGCCGACCCTTCGCAACTCGGCTGGCTGCTGCCCATCTACGTGGCCGAAACCGATGAACAGGCCCGCGAAGAATACGGCAAGCATCTGTTCTACTTTGCCGAAAAGCTGCTCAAAGGGCTCGTCGTTTTCCCACCAGGCTACACCAGCGCCCGTTCGATGGCCGGCATTCAACGCGCTTTAAAAACGTTCCTCAGCAACGTGAAGACGTGGAAGGATGTGGACGAAGGTGTGTACGCCGTGGTCGGCAGCCCCGCCACCGTCCGCGACAAGCTGGCCCACTACAGCAAAGAACTGGGCGTCGGCAACCTGCTGGGGCTGTTCCAGCTGGCAACCCTGCCCGCCGACCTGACGCGGAAAAACATGACGCTGTTTGCCGAAGAGGTGATGCCTGCCCTGCGTAAACAGCAGGCCCAAGACGAAGCCAAAGCCGCCTAGTACGCCTGCCACGTAGTCCCCTCGCCCCTCTGGGGAGAGGGTTAGGGTGAGGGGGTACAGCCCTCCGCGAGCACGTTTCGTCAACGTAGATTCTTCAAATCGTGATGCGATTTGTGTCTGCTAAATCAAGCTTCACCAAACATTTCCCCTCACCCCAGCCCTCTCCCCAAAGGGGCGAGGGGGCAGCAATGCCCGCAACAATTCGCCCAACATATCGCCGCCACCGTAGGAACAAGCCATGTCTGACCAACCCGCAAAAATCGCCAACGAAACGACGTTCATCGACGTTGCCGGCAAGAAGACGCAGTTGATGAAAGGTGGCAGCGGACCGCCGCTGGTGTATCTGCACAGTGCGGGCGGTGAGACCGACTGGATGCCGTTTCACAACGCGCTCGCGCAGCACTACACGGTTTACGCCACGGCGCATCCCGGCTTTGCGTTGTCTGAAGGACTCGACCAGATAGACGATATGCAGGACATGGTCTGGCACTATGTGGACCTGTTCGACCAACTTGGTTTGAAGCAGGTTCCCGTCGTCGGTTTCTCGCTCGGCGCGTGGCTGGCGGTCGAGCTATCCATCCTGCGGCCGGATCTTATCAGCCGGTTGACGATTGTGGCGGCGGCAGGTTTGCGGGTGGAAGGTTCGCACGTGGCGGAGCTGTTTATTGACGACCTGGATGAGCTGCGCGAACTGCTGTTCTTCGACACACAAAGCGACGTTATCCCGCTGGCGATGCCCACCTCGATGACCGACTCGCGCATGCTGCTATGGCTCCGCGCCCGCGAAGCCACTGCCCGCGTCGGCTGGAACCCGTACCTGCATAACCCCAAACTGCCATCGCACCTGCATCGCGTGCAGTGCCCTGTTAAAGTGTTATGGGGCCGGCACGACAAACTGATTCCGCTGGCGCACGGCGAATACTACGCCCAGCATCTACCCGACGCCAGCCTCAAAGTGTTCGAAGACTGCGGCCACATGCTGCCATTCGAGAAGCACGAACAGTTCACGGCAGAAGTGCTGGCCTTCAACCGCGCGGCGTAACAATACCGGCACGGTGATGAAGCTATGCAGCAACGCACTAGCAGCAACGCCATAGCCCGGCTCATCTGCACGGGGCTGTTGCTCTTGCTGCTGACCGTTGGTTACTTTCTCTTCGTGCCGATGCACACCGGGCATCCAGGCCCCAGCGACCGTTCGATCTGCCGTAATAATCTCAAGCAGATCTGGATCGCCACGGAATCATACACGCAAGAGCACGGTCGTCCGCCACCGGCCTACACCGTTGATGAAGAAGGTAACCGGCTGCATAGCTGGCGGACGTTGCTGCTGCCCTATCTTGAGCAGGAAGCGTTGTACGAATCGATCGACCTCACCCGTCCGTGGAATGATCCGGTCAACGCCAACGCCTACAACACGGTTGTTGACATTTATCGTTGCCCAGCAACGGAAGGTGTCCCCAGTCTTCATACCAGCTACCTGGCAATCACGGGCGAATCCTTCGTCATCACTGGCGACGACAGGCGGAAATACCTGCCGGCAAACCCTGGTGACAAACCGGCAATTATCGAAATGCCCCGTGGCTACACCGTTCATTGGATGTCGCCGGAAGACATCACGCCCGCGGAATTACTCAAGCTCTGCGACCCGGAGGCTGGAGCGCCTCCGGGTGAAATACCGGTCATCCGCGAAAGTGGCGCCATCGAAGCGTTAACGCCTGCCGAGCTAGGGACGATTATTGCCGACCCGTCCTAATACCTGCAGCCACAACTATCCGCCGATGTTCTCCTCCAGAATTGGTGCACTCTGGAAGCGTTCGCCCAGCACCCATTTCTCGAGCGGTGTGGTTGAGGCGCCTTTGGTGAAATATTTCAGCGTGTTGAAGTAGATGTAGTATTTGCCATCCTTCGGTTCGATGGTGGCGACCTGGAATTCTTCCCAGACCCGTTCGATTCGTTTGATGGTGTTGTCTTCCACTTCGTATTCAACACGCTGCTGGCTGCGTTTGCGCGTGTTGACGATCATCCGCTTGGCCGTGGGCAATTTGTACTTTGGATCGGTCAGAACTTTTTGGGCGATGGCTTGCAGTTCTTCGTTTTCGATGCCCTTGGGCGGTTTGATCGACCCGGCAGCTTTGGACAGGTTTTCCTTGTGCTTCTGCTGCCAGCCGGTGACCTGCTTCTTCAATGCAGCGTAGTCGGTTTCGCCGCTGCCTAGCTGTTTATCGAAGAAGAGGGCAACATCGATTGTGTCCAGCGTCTTGCGGAAGGTTTCGTTACGCTGTTTCACGAGCGATTCGCTGAGGTGCGTGGCCACTGCTGACCGGTCCGACAAATCAACTTCGGCGCCGCGTTGAAGGAATTTCAGTTGGAGCGTGGCGTTCGACTTCAGACTATCGCGGGAATACTTCGTGCTCCGTTCAATCTCTTTGGGAGCGTAGTCACGCAGACGCGATAACAGAGATTTCCGCTGGCTATCAAAGTACCGCTGATTGCCCGCATTGGCGCCGGTAAGCTTGCTGTAGTCGATGCTTTCCATGAAGTCAGCGTCTTTGGGCATCGAGTCACGGAGAATGACAATGGCTTTGGTGTAATCCATCGCCGCCTCGCGCGAGAACGGTGGATTCAGATTACGTGGCACGTCGTTGTATTTTTTCTTCATTGCCGCCAGCAACGCATCAGCCTGCTCCGCCGTCATCGGCGACTCTGGTTTGACATACGTGAATTTGAAGGTCGTTGCTTCAGGACGAGCGGTCTCGCCAGGTGCTGCTCCGATCTGGGACGCCGGGGTTTTTCCAGGCTGTTTACCGGCGAGAGCGACCGTCGCGCCGGTATCTGGTGCATTAGTTTCTGCCGGTGCGACGGGTGTCTGATTGTCAGCTACGGCCGTACTGTCACCGCCGCCACAACCAGAACCGAAACAGACGCCGAGGCATGCCATATTAATAATAAAAAGGTAACGCATCGAATTGGCCGTTTGTTATTCCATAAAAAGCAAGATGTTGTGGTACATCTGCAGATGATGGCCGAAAATTCTCACGCGTCAACCTAATGCCACTGGTTAAGCTACGATGCGAGCTAAGGAACCCACAACCAACCAGGACAAACACAGACGCCGCGTCGAACAACGTGAAAAAAACGCGCGAACCTCTGGCGCCTTTTCGCTTTCGTCTATCGTAAACACCAAAACCGGCCAACATCCGGCAACGGACAATGATCGAGTGACCTGGGTAAAAGAGACAATTACCGCGTTGGAAGCCGGCAAGCTTGCGTGGGTTCGTCCGCAAGGCGGTTCAATGCGTGGAAGGATTGAGAGCGGGCAGCTTGTCTGCATTTCTCCTGTACAACCGGCAGATGTAAGCGTTGACGATGTGGTTTTTGTGCGCTGGAAAGGCAACTACCTTCTGCACGTCGTCATAGAATTAGATGCTCGCGGCCGGTTGCTGATCGGCAATAACCTAGGCAAGACGAACGGTTGGGTGAGCCGCAATGATGTGTTGGGCATTGTGTCCGAAATTTCAAGTTAACGGTTCGGTAGTCACAGGTAGCTTTCTGGAACAGAAAACTGATACACAACACTATCCATTGCGCGTCGTTGTTGCCTGGCTACGATGACATTCTGGTCGAATCCTTGTGTGAACTGGCGACGGAACTTCGCAGGTATTACTTGGCGATTCCTGCTATCGACGTGGCGCCGCTGAATGCGGCAGACGATGTCGTCCTTAGCCACATGAAACGAAATCTGCCAGGTTCGTTTCGTACCGATTCAGACATTTCTGAAGAACTCAGCAGTAAACGCCTGTTCGTACTATGCCCCGCTGGGCACCCCTTTGTCGAAACCGCGCGGCAGGAGAACCCGCTGGCACATTGGGGAATCGCTGTACCAATGTGCTTTTCCGCCGCGTGGGTCGACAACCCGTATCTCTGGTGGCACGAGGCGTTGCATCTGTTCAACGCCAAGGACTGCTACAACAAATTTGGAATCAACAAGTGTCGCGACAGCAGGTGCATCATGCAGGTGTCTCCAACAGAGACGACGTGTGGAGGGCGCCTATATTTATGTAGCAAAAACCAGCGGCGGATCGCGCGGGAACTGATTGTGTAGGCGTCGCCGGAAAACGATCCTGCTACCCACGGCCGCTAGTTCGCGTAGTCGATGTTGAACTGCAGATCGCGGGCGAAGGGGAGTAGGGTTGGCTGTGGTTGCGGGCGGGCGGCTTTGAGAAAGCGTGCGAGTGGTGGCGGGTTGCGGCGGAGGTCGGCTTCGTAGCGTAGACGCAGGATGCTTGTGAGCCGGTGGAAGTGTGGCAGTTCGTCGAATTCGAAACGCTCCCACGGATCGAATAACGCGTCCAGTTTCTCACAGACATCCGCGTACAGCGTGCGCCAGCAGCCAGCCTCGAATGAACGCTGTTCGGCGAATGCGATGACCTGATCGGCCTTACGGGTGAGGTTCTGTGAGGGTGCGATTGCGGTTGAAATCATCGTTACATCCTGTGTGTGATTGCCAGTGTGGGGTGAGGTTTAGAAGCACATTGCTTTGGCTCAACACTGGTAGGATGTTCACCTGTAGTGACACATCTGGTCACCGCTTTGAAAATTCCTGAAAAAGCCTACAACCGCGCCCGCGGCGGCTTAGAATAGGCCCTTCCCACACACCCTTGTTTCCACTGCCGGGCTATGAATATGAACCGTCGCATCGCGCTGTTATTTCTCGTCACACTGCTTCCTGTGAGTCAACTTGCCGTCAGCACGGCGAGGGCGGAAGAAGCGGCCGTTGCGCCCAGCTATTACCTGATTGGCAACTCTTTGACGTGGGATACGGTTCCATCCAGGCTGGATGGCGATGTGCAATGGCATGTGGATTGTGGCAAGCCGCTGCCTTACATCGAACAACACCCGGAGGCGCCGTGTGTAAAAAGCTCCACATTGTGGCCGCTGGCGTTGAAGGCCAAACAGTACGACTTCGTTTCGGTACAGCCGCACTACCGTTCGACGTTGAAAGAAGACGTCGCGACGATTTCTAAATGGATGGAGATGCAGCCCCAGGCCGTGTTCATCATTCACACCGGCTGGGCCCATCACGAAAAGCGTGCGGAGGAGTACGCCAGCACCGCCACCTCCGGGCCAATGCAGCACAGCAACGCCTATTTCAACGCGCTCATCAAACAACTGCAGAAGAAGTATCCAAAGCGCGAAATCCGCCAGACCTACGCCATTGATCTGCTGGCGAAAATCGCCGCGGATGCTGCTGCCGGAAAAGCGCCGGTCAAAGACGTAGCGGAACTGCACCGCGACGCGATCCACGTAAAAATAGACACCGGCCGCTATCTAATGCATAACGCCATGCGCCGCGCGCTGGGGCAGCCGCGCAGCAACAAAGGCTTCGAGAAAGTATCGCCAGAGATGAAGAAGTATCTGGATAGCGTGCTGGATACGCTGAAGTAATCACCGGCGGGCGCTAATCTTCATCCTCGCACACAAAGAACTGGCGGAAGCTGCTTTTCTCCGCCAGTGACTCTTCACGGCAGCAATATCTTTTCATAGGGCATGAAATCTTGAACCAAAGCTTTACGTGCACGTATTGCGGCGCGCCGGTAAATCCCGCGTTGGCCGTTTCACCGGGCGGCCCTGTCCAATGCGGCGCCTGCGGGCAGATGACGCAGCCGGCAAGCGGATACATGCCGCCCACGATGCAATACGGACAACCCCAGCAATACGGTCAGCCCGGTTACGGCGCACCAGGCTATGGCCAGCAAGGTGGTCAGGGCGGTTCCAAGGCAGCGGGCGGAGCATCCTCCTTTTTCGTCCAGCTGTGGAGGAACATGAGCGTGTTCCGCAAGATCCGTATCGTCATCTCGCTGATCGCGCTCGTTCTGCTATGCAGCGGGCTGTTGGTTGTGGCAGTCTGTGGCAGCATTGTCGCCGCCGTGGCGCCAGACCGCGGGGAGCCTGTGGAAGAACGCGGCGCTATGCCCGAAGTCATTCAAGAAGCGCGGATTGACTTTAACAATCCATGGCAGCTTGATGAATTGCGCAGCAAGCTTGTGAAAATGGAGATTGATCCGAAGCTGCGGGCGAAGTCATTCGGCCATTCCCCGGTCGTGTTCACCTATGCAAATGAGGAACGTGACTCCTTAAATATCTCCGTCGTGAGCGTCATTCGCAGCGGCAACCGTGAGGAAGCCCTACTTAAGTACGTACGCGCACTCAATGATGAAGTGCCCGCAGAGGGAGAATTTTTCCGCGGACGAAGAGTGCTGAGTGCAGTGGCCGATGTGGCGAAAGTCCGCGGGGAGTTGACCGTATTTCGAACCATCAACTATTCCAGCGGCAGCGTCAAACGGGTCATGACCACAAACTACGCGCTGAGCGACGATGAGAATGCCGTGTTATGCTTCGACTTCGATATGAAGCTGGATGACAAATTGTCCATCCGCTACATGCTTGAATCGCTTGAGTAGCTGCTACACGCCCACCGGCTCTCCAATGGTCCATTCCTTCGCGCTGCTGCTTTCGCGGATGACGCGGTTGTAGACGGTGTCTCGTTCGACTGGTTCGCGGCCGGCTTCTTCGATCAGCTGGCGGATGTCGTCAACGCTGAGCACTTCGGGCGTTTCGGCGCCGGCGTCGTGGTAGATCAGCTCGTGGCGGACGGTGCCGTCGATATCGTCGGCGCCGTAGGCCAGCGCCGACTGCGCCGTGCCGATGCCTAGCATGATCCAGTACGCTTTCATGTGCGGCACGTTATCGAGCATCAAGCGGCTGATGGCCGTCGTCCGCAGGTCCATCAGCGCCGTGGGCTTCTTGATGTGCGATAGGCCGGTATTCTCCGGATGAAACGCCAGCGGAATGAAGGTCTGGAAACCGCCGGTTTCGTCCTGCAACTCACGCAGCCGGATCAGGTGGTCGATGCGGTGGAAGGCGTTTTCGATGTGGCCGTACAGCATCGTGCAGTTGGTCTTCAGACCCAGGTTGTGCGCGGTGCGATGGATTTCAATCCATTTGCTGGCGTCGGATTTGTGCTCGCAGATTTCATTGCGGACTTCGGGGTGAAAGATCTCGGCGCCGCCGCCTGGCATGCTGCCGAGTCCGGCTTCGAGCAGGTCTTCCAGAATCTCTTTCACACTCTTCTTGGTGAGGAATTCAAACCAGTTGATCTCAACGCCGGTCCAGCCCTTCAAATGCAGCTTCGGATAGGCCTCGTGCAGAATACGCAGCACGTTGACGTACCATTCGTACTTCATCTGATGATGCAGGCCGCCCACAATGTGCATCTCCGTGCAGCCGTTTTCGACGGCTTCGGCGCCGCGTTGCAGAATCTGCTCGTCGCTCATCAGATAGCCCTTCTCACTGCGAAGGTCAGAGCGGAACGCACAGAAGGTGCAGCGGTATACGCAGATGTTGGTGGGGTTCAGATGCGTGTTGATGTTGTAATAGGCGTAATTGCCGTTTTTGCGTTCGCGCACCAGATTCGCCAGTTCGCCAATCTCCTGCAACGGCGTGGAAGGCTCGTAGAGAAACAGGCCATCTTCAAGCGTCAGCCGCTCGCCAGCTTCGACCTTATCGCGAATCGGCTTCATCTGCGGACTGGAAGTGCGGATCATCGTGCGGTTTTCCTGCAAAAAAGCGGCGCCTGGTCGGCGCGGCGGCAGCCGTAAAGCGGCGTAATGTGAAGTTGTTCGCCCTTAGTGATACAGGCGAAACGTATCTTTCGGATCTTTCTAAGTAACAAACCGCCAATTTACGCAGGTCTTAACGGGTTGTCTACGAGGAACGGAGCCTGGCCGCCCCAGGCAAAACGACCGGACGGGATGAAAGATTGCCTTGCTGCCGCGTTTTGATTCGTGCGGCGCACAAATAACGTCGCAACCGGCTGGTATACTCAGGGCGTGTCTGCGAACCGGCGTTGCCGGACGGATGCCACGGACGAAAGCGGAAAAGGACGGCGAAAATGAGCATCATTGTTGAAGAGAACGAACTACCGCAGGAGCTGACGCCTGAGCAGGCCGTCGAAGCGGCTTATAGCGGCGATCTGGCGGCGATTACTTCGGACCTGGTGCGCGGGCTGCCGGTGCTGGTTGAGTGCGACAAAGATCTTTCGCCCTATGTGTTTATGAACGTCCGCCGGCGGACCCGGCAGGAAGACTTACGCTGCCTGTACCTGGACGGCCGGCCCCGCGAGGGCGGCGGCGCGATGGAGGCCGGGCAGGGCTTTGTGAACACGATGCTCAACCAGCTCCGCGACGCAGTGCGCGGCGCCGTTGAGAAACGCGTGGTCGTGCTGCCGCATCTGGATCTTCTTACCACCAGCCAGGGCGGTCTGACGGCCGAAGCGCGGGAAGTGATTCCGCTGCTGTACGAGAATCCGGACCTGGTGTGGCTGGGCTTCAAAGATCCCAGCTTCCCGTTGCCGCAGGTGATCGAAAATCTGTTCCCGCACCGTTACAGCATGCTGGGCTGCCCGCGCGAACGGCTGCGGCATCTGGTCACGCAGAAAGAAGCCCGCAAATTCGGCGAGCAGTTCAACCCGTGGGGCCTCTATAAATATGTGTCCGGCATGAACGCCGCCCGGCTGCGGAAGATGCTGTCGACCATCGAAGGCGAAGACTACCCGGCCAATCCCCGCAACGCCTACATGCAGATCCGCCAGGCGACAACCGGCGGCCAGCTTGAAGTGCCCGATCTGGAACTCGAGAGCGATATCGGCGGGTACAAGAAGGTGAAAAAACGTCTGCGCAGCGAGATTCTCGATGTGTTGCAGGTGAAAGATCAGAAGACCGACGCTGCCGAAATCAAGCGGCTGGAAGAGCTGATTCCCCGCGGCATGATCTTCTGGGGTCCGCCGGGCACCGGTAAAACGATGTTCGCCAAAGCGATGGCGGCCGCCATCGGCGCTGCGATCACCGTCGTCTCTGGCCCGGAACTCAAGAGCCGCTGGGTGGGCGAAAGTGAAGAGAACCTGCGGCTGATCTTTCACAAAGCACGCCAGTCGGCGCCCGCAATCATCGTGTTTGACGAGCTCGATTCTTTCGCATCCGCACGCGGCACTTACAGCGGCAGCGGCGTTGAACATTCGATGGTCAACCAGCTGCTGACGGAGATGGATGGCTTTCATAGTGAAGAGCTGGTCTTCGTCGTTGGCACCACCAACTTTGTTGAAATCCTCGACCCGGCGCTGCTGCGTCCGGGGCGGTTTGAATTTCACCTGCACATCCCGTATCCGGACAAAGACGACCGCCGCGAGATTCTGGAAATCTACAACCGCAAGATGCAGCTTGAGATGGACGAAGACGCGCTGGACTACGCCGTCCGCCGCACGGGCGAATTCGTGGAAGGCGCTTCGCATGGCACCCGCTACAGCGGCGACCATATCAACGCCCTCTGCCGGGCGATGGCGCGGATCAGGCTGCGCGAAGATAAAACCGGCGCCACGGAAAAGGGCGACGTAGAACGGGCGTTAACCGAATGGATCGAACGCCCGGAGCTGACGCCGACGGAAGAACGTGTTGTCGCCACGCACGAAGCCGGGCACGCCATCTGCGCGCTGCACTGCCCGCATTCGGCGCCGATCGAGCGGATTTCAATCCGCGCGGACATGGCAGGTTCGCTGGGCTACGTCAAACATCAGGACCCGGCCAGCCGCTACGTCGTCACGCAGGGGCGGTTGCTCGACGATCTATGCGTGCTGATGGGCGGGCGTGAGGCCGAACGACTGCTGCTGGATGATCTATCGATTGGCTCTGCCGGCGACCTTGATCGCGCGACGAACATCGCGCGGGCGCTGGTCGAAGAATTCGGGATGGGCGGCGACGAAGTGGGCCTGGCGCAGGTTATCACCGAAGCGGACCGCAATGAGAAACAACGGCAGTTCAGCCCTTCGCAACTGGAAGCCATCGACCGCCAGGTGCGGCTGGTTCTGGAAACCGCCCGCGCGCGTGCCGAGAGCCTGCTCCGCGAACATCAACCGCTGGTTGAAGTGCTTCGCGATATGCTGCTGGAGCACAAAGTGATCGACGCCCGCACGCTCCGCGAAGTCCTGCCGGTGGAGAAATCTGCGGAGCAGGATTAACCCGGCTAAGGTTTTTCCAGCGGCATCAACGCCCGCCAGACTTTGCCGAGCATCTTCCAGCTTTCGCCGTCCCAGTAGAACAGGTCGTAACGCATGCCCAGCCTCTGGCCGGGTTCCAGCATTTTGGCAATGTAAAAAGTCATGCCGGGGCGAAGCGTATTCTGGGCGGCTTCGCGCGCTCCGCCGGGGAAATTGTACCAGGCGACGGATTCGCGTTTGTACTCTTTGATCTCTTCGGTCGTGGCGCCGGCGACAAACACCTCCGTCTGTTTGGGGCGCACACGGTACAGCGACGACCACAACAGAATGTCGTACCTGTCGACCTGCCCTACGGGAAGCGTCGCGCGGATGCGGGTGCGGGTGGCGTCGTTCACTTTATCGCTCAGCGCGGCGTCCAGTGATTTTCCTTGCGGCATCAGGCTGTAAGCAATCGCGGCGGCGACATTCAAGTTGCGGCTGCGGACGGATTTTGACAACAGCTCTAGCAACTTCTGCAGGTTCTCTTTGGTGTTCTGCTGTTTGAATCCGCTGAACTCAGCAGGCGAAAGATCGACGTTGCGAAGCGAATGGTCCGGGTTGGTCAACTGATAGACCGTCACCAGTTCCGTGAAGTCGTAGAGGATCTTCCACTGCTTGCCGTTCCAGAAATAGAACGCGTTGGCTCCGGCGATGCCGCCTTTGTCGTCGACAAACTGCATTGCGTAAAACTTCACGCCCGGCTCCAGCAGGCTGGCAGCGGTGCGCGGGTGCATCTTGAACTGTGCGCCGGGCAGGCTGCGATCATCGGCTGCGGCGGCCTTCTCAAAGTCTTCCACCATGGCCGTGATAACCTCGCCCGGCTTTGCCGTCTGGCTAGGCACGCCAATCATAGTGGCCCAGTAGACCGTGCTCCGCGCCCGGCGAAGGCGGGTGCCGCTGTACGCGGCTTGAATCACCTTGCGCGTGTCGATCGTCACCTTCGGCCCCAGCGCCATCGCAATGTCCGCATCGGTCGGCCACAGAGATTTGCTCAACGCAACTGCCTGATCCTCGCGCTCCGCAGCGTTCAACGTAGCCGCGTAAGCATAGAGCTTTCGCAGGTTATCTACAGAATTTTCGTGTTTGAAAGAAACCTGCGCGGCCGCCGGCTGCCAGGAGCCCACCATCAAACCGAACAATAAACCAATCAAAAGCAACCGGGGCATGCTGCACTTCTCCACAAAGTATCCGTACGTTCAAGCCGCTGTAAAACGGCATCGATTGTGTGGATTGTAACATTTTATGCGGGAAGCTTCCTGCGCGGATTTGTCTGTTTGTTGTAAGCTCATTGAGAATACTGGTATTGTTTTTTGCCTTACATGGGGACACTATGCCGGACGTTCATCTCTACCGGGACATTGCCGAGAAGCTCCTGGGGCGGCCTCTCTCAACCGGCGACGGATTCAACCGCCAAGACATCGAAGCAGGCGTCAACAGATTCCAGGGTGGCGTTCCGCAACCGTTGCTAGATTACTACGCCTGTTTTGGGGCGCATCGAGTCAACCAAGCCCACGATAACTTACTGGCGCCGGGCAAACTTTATATCGACGTTGAGGAAACGGCAGTCATTTTCATGCACGAAAACCAGGGCGTTTGTTCCTGGGGGATCCGGCTGGAAGACCTAGATTCGGACGATCCCGTTGTTTTCCAGTGGCGGGATGAAGACGATTGGGTATCTGAAGAATGTGTTCTCTCAGAGTTTCTCAGAATCTGGCTCTACCTTCAGTGCTGCTGGGGCGGTTTGAATTACACAGCCAGTTCGCTCGATCCAGCCGAAATCATTCCTGTTATCCAGCGTGACTGGACTGCAGTCGTGGATCATGGTGGCTTGGTGATCTGGGAAGACGACGGAATTCTAATTTCTAATATGGACGATTCACTTCTTCTGGGCGCGACAAACGACGAGGATAAGCTGTCCAGGCTGCTAAGTATGGGATTTGATCTCGATTGAACCGGGTCTCCCTTACTCCATCCGTTCAGGTACTCATCCCCAATATCGCCAGCAGCCGGACTTGCGGTGTTTTCTGCACAATTGGGTGAAGGCCTGCGACGCCTGTGGCCGATACTATTAGTGCAACGAACCGGGAGAACGGGTCGCCCCGGTGGCCCGTTTTACGATAAGAGCTGTAGTGCGGCGACGGACCGGCGCACTACAGCTTTTTTATTTGTGTTGCGGGCAAAGCTGCAAGCGTTACGCGTCGCGGCGTTGCAGGATTTCGAAGGTGTGCGGGTATTCGTCGCGGTCGCCTGCCGGGTGCTCTGTGGCTTCGATCACCTGCCACTGCGAATCCAGAAGATGCGGGAAGAACGTATCACCTGGCACTTCGGCGTGGACTCGCGTGCGGTAGATGTGCGTTACGGGTGAGTTAGCAGCCAGCGCCAACTGGTAAATCTGGGCGCCGCCGGTGATGAAGGGCTCTGGATCGTCGCCCGCAAGCTCCAGCGCCTCTTGAATACTGCCGGCCTGCAACACGCCTTCGTCCGCTTGATAATCTTCCTGACGGGTCAGCACGATGGTGGTGCGTCCTGGCAGAGGGCGGCCGATGGAGTCGTAAGTTTTGCGGCCCATAATCAGATGATGCCCCATCGTCAGGCTCTTGAAGCGTTTCAGATCGCTGGACAACCGCCATGGCAGATCGCCATCGCTGCCGATCACGTTGTTGCTGGCGACCGCAACGATGAGCGAGACTTTGCGGGCTGCGTTACCCTGGTCCTGTATCTGATTCATACCGCCACCGGCGCTTTGATGTGCGGATGCGGGTCGTAATCTTTCAGCACGAAATCTTCGAACCGGAAGTCAAAGATCGAAGCAGGCGTGCGAGTGATTTCCATCTTTGGCAGCGATCGCGGCTCGCGGCTGATCTGCAGCCGGGCCTGTTCCAGATGGTTGGCGTACAGATGGGCGTCGCCCAGGGTGTGAATGAACTCACCCGGCTCCAGGTCCGTGACGCGGGCGACCATCATGGTCAGCAATGCGTAGGATGCGATGTTAAACGGCACGCCCAGGAACACGTCGGCGCTGCGCTGATAAAGCTGGCAGGAAAGCTTGCCATCGGCCACGTAGAACTGGAACAGAATATGGCAGGGCGGCAGCGCGGCCCGTTCGATATCCGCCACGTTCCACGCGCTGACGATCATCCGCCTGGAATCCGGCGTGTTGCGGATCTGCTCCACCACCTGGCTGATCTGATCGATGCGGCCGCCGTCTGCATCCGGCGCGGGCCAGCTACGCCACTGGCTGCCATACACCGGGCCAAGTTCGCCATTTTCGTCCGCCCATTCATTCCAGATCGAAACGCCGTTCTCTTTCAGATACGCGATATTTGTTTCGCCCTTTAAGAACCACAGCAGCTCATGCACGATCGATTTCAGATGCAGCTTTTTGGTGGTCAGCAACGGAAAACCGGCCGACAGATCAAACCGCATCTGGTAACCGAACACAGATTTCACACCCGTACCCGTGCGGTCGCCCTTGCTGGCGCCGTGGTTAAGGATATGTTCCAGCAGATCTAAATAAGTGCGCATCTTCTTCCCAATCATTGCGGCCTACGGACGAAACTTATTGTAGCGTTACGTCGCCACAAAAATACGGCGCCCCAATTGCGTATAATCCAGTGTCCGCCCCGGTAGCGGGGCAGGCTGCTTTTAGAAAACTTACGGGGAGACGCGACTTTGAACGGCAGATATATCCTGGTTCTTTCGGAAGGGTTCGTGCTGATGGGCGATGTGTCTATCACCGAACACCCGAATGAAATCATGCTCAAGAACGCCAGCACCGTCCGCCGCTGGGGAACCAACGCAGGGCTTGGGCAACTGGCGCGGGAAGGGCCGCAGGAAGAAACCGTGCTGGACGTGCAGCCGGACACCATCGTCAACCGCAGCCAGATTAAATTCGCCATCGAAGTCACGCACAAAGGTTGATCACGCGGCGCGCTCCGTCGTCTATTAACCAGGGTGAAATCTGCTAGATTCCATGCACAGGACCCGTAGGTCAGGCGCCCGCCTGACGAGGTAGCGCAATCCACTTCCATTGTCGTCAGGCAGGCGCCTGACCTACGGGTTTCCGGATCATTCCGCAACGAGACAGATGAGTTGAAAATGGGCCTGTTTAGCCGCATCAAGCAGATTCTCGATACCGACGTCCGCGACCTCTTTAAGTCCAAGCCGCTGGTGGACGAGGCGTTTCTGCGGAAGGTTTACGCACTGCTGGTGAAGACCGATATGGGCGCCGGACCGGCGGCCGAGATCCGCGACCGGATCGGCAAACAGTTCCGCGCCCGGCGTGTGGAGATGGAAGAGATCCTCACTGTTATCAAAGACACCGTCCGCGAAATCATGGACCAGCCAGAGGCGCCGCTGACCTTTGCTGAAAGCGGGCCGACCATTGTGATGGTCGTGGGCGTTAACGGTTCCGGCAAGACAACTTCGATCGCCAAACTCACGCACCATTTCAAAGAGCAGGGCAAATCCGTCGTGCTGGGCGCCGCCGATACCTTCCGCGCCGCAGCGGTGCAGCAACTGACCATCTGGTCAGAGCGTCTGGGCGTCGACATCGTCAAAGGCGAGCAGGGCGGCGATCCCGCCAGCGTTGCCTACCGCGCCGTCGGCCGCGCTGTAGAAACCGGCGCCGACATCTGCATCATCGACACCGCAGGCCGCCTGCAGAATCAGGTGAACCTGATGGCGGAACTCGACAAAATCCGCCGTGTGATGAAGAAGCACATCGAAGACGCCCCGCACGAAGTGCTGCTGGTCCTCGACGCCACCGCGGGCCAGAACGGCCTCAGTCAGGCGGAAGGATTCTCCAAAGCCGCCGGCTGCACCGGCATCGTCCTCTCCAAACTAGACGGCACCGCCAAAGGCGGCGTCGCCATCCCCATCCGCCAGAAGTTCGAACTCCCCGTCAAATACATCGGCCTCGGCGAGACAGAGAAGGATATGGAACTATTCAACGTGGATGAATATGTAGACGCGTTGTTTGAGGATTAGAGGTGGCAAACGATCCCTGCTATGTCTGGTCGTCCATGGTTGCTCCTCAACTGGGATCTTTCACGCTGTTGCGGCAGCAAACGCGGTGAAAACTAAATCTCGTTCCACTCGAAGTCCTTGCACATTGTTCCAGTCTCGAAGAACGTCTTCGAAACAGAAAGCACATCCTTTAAGCAAGTGACTTCGCGAGTGGAGCGAATGTTCCACTGACCCATGAACACATCAAATCTGTTGTCCGGGGCATTTGGTGACCCGATAAGTTTGAACTCTGCTTCCGACGCTGTCACAAGGAAGCAGATATATTGCCCGTTGTCGCCACCACCTATTCCAAGAAAACTACCGTCCTTTCCATCCAGACACAGGGTCGGTCGATGATGGCCGTCCATGCCGGTGATCGCATCGGCAATTTCATTCCAACTGGGCTTCGGTTTGTCTGTGCCAGTCTTGCCGATTTCTTCCGCTGTCAAACGAACCACAAACATAATTACGCCTATTCAGAAGAGACAGATGCGGCTTCGGCGCCTCCATTGCGTGGCAGCCACCAAATCCTCCGCTGCCAATATAACCGCGTGGAGCCGAATGTTCGCGTATTGAAATGGTTAGATGGTGTTGTTTAAGTTGACCGGCTGTTCATCCAGCCATAGCATTCGCCGGGCCGTTTGCTGGTTGCAATGGTCCGGCGAGATGGGTCTAACTTACTTTGAATCGTTCCGCATCGAAGACGATCTGGCGGGAATCGATGTGTCCGTTGACAGAACAGGAATTTCTCGACGCTATGGTGGCCGACCCCGGCGACGTGAGAATACGTTTTCAGTTTGCGGACTGGCTTGAAGAACGCGGCGATCCACGCAGCCATGGCTGGCGGACGATCTCCTTAACGCCAATTGCCGATACACGGCAGCCGAAGTGGGGCGATGGCTGGGTTTATGGAGCCGGGTTCAAGGCCGGATCTAGTCGCGGAGATGGCGACGGCGATGGCTATGGAGACGTGAAGGGAGATGGCAGATTCTTCCTGCTTCCCTATTTTCCGGCTTCCTACCGCGGCGATGGAAGCGGCTTCGGGAATGAAACAGTCGCTTCGCAGAATGGTGACGGGATAAGCGCCGGTTACGTCAGCGATATCGACCGCGAAAGCGGAAATTGGCCTGCGACCATCATTCGATGTGAGATCTTAGGGCTAGCGCCACACGCCCGGTACGTTCTCGTTCTCACCGAAGGCTACTTCCTGTTAGGCAATGTTTCACTTACGGCCTCTCCAGATCAGATTCTGCTAAGCGACGCCACAGTGATCCGGCGGTGGGGTTACGGAGACTGCGACGGTTTCTCGATTGCTGCCATGCTTCGCCACAAAGATACCGTCTTAGACCCTTTGGGAACCGCCATCGTAAGGCGTTCTCACGTGAAATTCGCAGCGGATGCAACGGTTGCGTTTGATTGACTGACAACGGCATAAGCTTCCGTCAAAAACACCGCCCGTTGAGGATCTGAAATAGATTCTGCCAGTAGTCAGATTCTGTGTCTAACTCTGGCGAGTCCCACACAATTACTGCGTGTTTTTGAAGCAGCTCGCGGTCTTCAAACAGGGTAAGGCTTGCCAGCCGTTTCGACAGGCGCCTTTCTCCTTTAGCAATATGCGTCCGGGCCAATTCCAGGAACCACGCCGACTGTTGTGGCCCCGACGCCAGGTCGGCAACGCTGCGGATGAATGTTTCGGCCAGGTCCTGATGCCGGGAAAACTCCGCCAGTTCATTTAAGGCTTCGACGAGTGTCTGCGAGTTCAATACGTAATAGAACGTTGCTCCCGCCTCTGTCTGCGTTTCTCCAACGCGAAAGGTGGCGGAACAGTGCATTAGAAAATTCATCAAACGTTCACGCACCGCGTCGATTGCACCATCGGTGCGCAGATGCCCTGCGTATCTGGAACAGAATCCGATCAGCGACGTTGTGAGTTCGAGAGCATGCTCGTCATGCAACAGCACATAATCAAACGCTAATGGCAGGAAATACACAGATTCTTCGTAGGTTCCTGCTGGTAGATGGGGGCCGAGAATATTCTGGAAGTCGTGCCACTCAAGGTCTTCATCTTGCTTCGCAAGGATCCGCATGAGGACATCAGGTGTGAAATCATTGTAAGGGTCTGAGAATGACATCGGACGCGGATGAGGCAGGTTGATTTTCCCAGCAGTCATAGCGGTTTGGAGAGCGAGGATATTAGGGCGGCCCGACAGCTTCCATCGCCAATATAACCGCGCAGTTCCGCACTTTTGCGCATTGAAATGTGTGCAGCGAACCCGCGGTTTAAGTTGACCGGGTGTTGATCCAGACATACCATTGACGGGTGTGTTTACTGGTAGCAGAGGTCCCGTGATGGGTCTGACTTACTTCAAACGGTTCCGCATGGAATACGATCTGGCGGGCGGTATTGACCGGCCGGCGGCGATGCCTGAGGGCTATGTGTTTCAGCCGTGGGAAGCGAGCCTGCTGGAAGAACACGCGCTGGTGAAGCACCGCAGCTTTCAGTACGAGATCGATTCGACGGTGTTCGCCTGCTTCGCCAAGCTGCAGGGTTGCCGCCGGTTGATGCAGGATATTGTGGTCCGCGATGGCTTTCTGCCCGCGGCGACCTGGCTGGTGGCGTATGAAACCGAAGACGCCAGCGGCGTGAAACAGCGTGAATATTGCGGCACGATTCAGGGCATCCGCGACCGCTATGGTTTTGGTTCGGTGCAGAATATCGGCGTCTGCCCGCTGCATCGCGGCCGGAGCATCGGCGCCAATCTTATTTATAAGGCGCTGGTGGGTTTCCGCGACGCGGGCGTAGAAAAAGCTACACTGGAAGTAACCGCACAGAACACTTCTGCGCTGCGGCTGTACGAAAAACTGGGCTGGCAGACGGTAAAGACCGTCTACAAGGCTACCGACGTCGCGTACGTCTGATAAAGACGAGTCCGGACGGCGCACACTTCGCGCCGCAATTTCCCTCCTTCCGGCATAATCGATGGCAACCTTCGCAAAATTGGCTCACCTGCCTCAAGCTCGCGCTTGGATTGCGCCCATCCTGCTGGGTCTGTTAACCTCTGCAATGGGGCTGCTGGCGGTTGCGATAATCGATTTCCGCGAAACCGAGCGGTTCCGCAGCGAGGTGAAAGCACGCACCGTCGAGCAACTGAGCGCTGTCCGCGGACGGACCGAAAACGCCATCAACCGTCGCCTGCACCTGACCTTAGGCCTGAAGGCGTATGTGGAAGTGAATCCACAGATCACCGATCAGGAATTTGAAGAATACGCAGGTTCGCTCCGCTCGCAGACCGAAGGCATCCGCAGCGTTACGTTGATCAAAGACGATGTCATTTCCGCGGTCTACCCGCTGAAGGGAAACGAGGGCGCCCTGGGCATCAACCTGGCGGAAGACCCCGTACAGCGTAAAGCCGTGCTGAAGGCGAAGGAAACGCGATCTTCCTGGTTAACCGGGCCGGTCAAGCTGCATCAGGGGGGCGAAGCGTTTATCCATCGCGCTCCGGTGTACGTGGGCAAAAGCGGCGATTACTGGGGACTTGTTTCGATCCTCATCGATAAAGACGTACTACTAAACGAAATCCGCCGCGAAATCCCCAGATCGCTGTCGGTGGCCATCACAGATACAACGGAACTGGCCAACCGCTATATCATCGGCAACGCCGCTGTTTACAAACTGGCGCCGTTGCGGCAGACGGCCGTGCTGCCTTCGGGCAACTGGCAGATTGTGGCGGCGCCCGCCAAGGGCTGGCCGGTCGCGGCGCCTGTTTCGCAGCAACTATGGCTATACGGCGGCGTGCTGGCAGTCATCGCGGGACTGCTTATGTTCACGATGCTGTTCTCCATCGCGTATGCGCGGGCAGCCGAAGTCCGCGCCCGTAGCGCCTCGAGGGCTAAGAGTGAATTCGTCGCTTGCATGAGCCACGAACTGCGTACACCCATGAACGGCGTATTAGGTATCGCGGGGCTGTTGACGGACATGGATCTGTCACCCGCCGCACAGAGCTATGTGAAGATGATACATCAGTCAGCCTCTTCGCTGCTGACCGTGGTCAACGATGTGCTGGACTTCGCCAAGCTGGAATCCGGCCAGTTCACCACAGAAGCCCTTCCGTTCCATTTGCACGATTGTATCTCCGGTGCGCTGAAAACGATGGCGATCCGTGCGGCGGATCAAGGTATCGACCTGCGTTGTTACATCGCGCCGGAAATAACGCCGCATCTGATTGGCGACGCTGAACGCATCCGGCAGGTGCTGGTCAATCTGGTGGGCAATGCATTGAAGTTCACGCCGGAGGGACATATCGAGGTATCCGTCCTGCCCCTTCAGAATGCAGATATCAGCGCGGACTGTGTGGAACTGCAGTTCAAGGTGGAAGACACGGGCATCGGCATTCCCTACGACAAACAGGCGCAGATTTTTCAGGCTTTCAAACAGGCAGATTCTTCCACCACACGGAAGTTCGGCGGCACCGGCCTGGGTCTGGCGATCACTTCGAGCCTGGTCGAAGCGATGGGCGGTAAGATCTGGGTCGATAGCACGCCGGATGCGGGGTCGCGGTTTTACTTCTCATTGCCGCTGCAGCAAAATCCGGAGCAGCCGGCGCTGGCGGACCTTTGCCAGTTGATCAACACGGCTGTGCTGCTGGTCGATCACGATTTCGCCCGTGCCGACGCTTACCGCAACATGCTCTCGCACTTTGGTTTGCAGACGGTTCACGCGGCCTCAGCCACAGCCGCCTATCAACAGTTGACGGGTGCGGCAGGCGATGACGAATTTGGCCTGGTGCTGATTGAAGCCACGCTGCCAACCATCGACGGGTACTCACTGGCGCGCCGCATTGCCACGCAATCTGCAACGCCGCCGGCGATGGTGATCATCACGCCGCCAAACCGCCCCGCCAACGCGGCGGAATGTGAGCAGCTGAATATCAGCGCATCGTTGCAGCGTCCCGTGCTGCCGGGCGACCTGCATCGCGCCATTCACACAACTTTATCCAGCCCGCCAGAGCCGATGCCTGAAGAGGAAACGCAATCCAGAAATGCTTCGCTCAAGGTGCTACTGGCTGAAGACGGCGTGGTGAATCAGCACGTTGCCCGAGGGCTGCTCGAACGCGCCGGGCATACGGTAGTGCTGGCCGAGGACGGGATCGAAGCGGTGGCTGCCTACCGTCGCGAACCTTTCGATCTGGTGCTGATGGATCTTCACATGCCCGGCATGGACGGACTGGAAGCGACGGCCGCCATCCGCCTGTACGAAACCGAAACGGGCAAACGCACACCCATTGTGGCGATGACCGCCGCCGCCTTGCAGGAAGACCGCAGTCGCTGTCTTGATGCGGGCATGGACAACTATCTTTCCAAACCGGTCGACGCCAGTGAGTTCTACGGGCTGCTCCAGCAGTACACCCCGGCTGACGATTCCGCCGCACCAGCGCAACCTACTACCGCGCCGGTAGAGCCAGAACCTGAAATACCGCAGGCAACCGGCAGCATCGACATGGAATGCGCTCTGGAGAATGTGGGCGGTTGCGCTGACATTCTCCGCGAAGTCGCGATGGTATTCACAAAAGAATGCCCCCGCCGCATGGAGCAGATCCGCTCTTCGGCCGAATCCGGCGACTACGAAAGTCTCGCCCGCGCCGCCCACACGCTGAAGTCTTCGTTCCTGCTTTTTGGTGCCGCCGGCGCTGCCGAGTCTGCCCGGCAACTGGAAGCCATGAGCCGCGAAGATGATCTGGCGAGCTTCGATGCCATCTATCCGCGACTGGTTCAGGAAGTAGAACACCTGGAACACGCAATTCACGAGATGTGCAACGAATAAGTCTTCCGTCTGCCCCCGGCGTTCTTATTCCGCGTCAAAACTCTGGTGGCGGAAGCTTCAGCAGTTTGCGGATACGGCGTGATATCGCACTGTCGTCACGCACGTAGTGGATCAGTTCCTCACGTTGCCTTTCAATGAGCGGCGAGTCTTCTGGTAGCGATTCGAGGAACGTAATGTCATCTTCCAGCTCTTCCTCACCGACGTATAGCAGGCGGTAATAATCGCCTGTCGAATCCTTGTACTTTTGCAGGTAAACGTCTTCCACCCAGGAACCCGGCGCCTGCCGCATGGCGGTCATCAGCACGCGGCTGGTTGACGGCTTCCGCTCTCCGTAACCGGGCCGTGGCGGCGGGTCCCAGTGCGGCGGAAACTCGCTCCGCTGACGGTCCGCCATATAACGCACCGCCGCTTCCACGTCGCCCCGCCGCATATCTGTTTCCACCTGCCAGCGGTGATGCTGCTCCACCTGTGTAAACGGCAGCACCAGACACCACACGCACAACGAAGCGCCGCCCATCGCCCACAGAGCGCCTGACACCTTACGCGTTTCAACCGGCTCTCGCATTCGCCAGCGTTTCTTCCGCCTCAAGAAGAACATCAGTGTTCCCAGTGCCCAGGCTGGCCACGAGACCACCGTCGCAAAATTAGCCACAAACGTCGTGGACTGAATGATCCTCTCACTTTCCGTCAGACGGATACCGCCCATCACGGCGAAGATTGGAATCGGCGTGACGAAGAGGATGCCTGCCGCCAAGGTATCCGCCAGCAGCATGACCGGGAAAAACGCGTAATTCAGCGGTACGTGAAACAGCACCGATACAACGCGCGTTGTCAGAAGCACCCGCCAGGTTGCCACGATCGCCAGCAGCCAGAGGTTGGCACGCACGGAATCACCCGCGTCGAACAACCTCTCAACCGGCAGTGCATACAACCACGCCAGCGGCGCCGTCATCCAGAACAGCGTTAGAAAGCGACGCAGCCCTGTCAAAAAACCGGTGTCCCAGCGCCAACCTTGGCAGCCTAACCACAACAGCAGATACAGCATCACTGCGACCGCGATGGAGGCGCCCGCGGGTATCAGCAGGTGCCACGGCTGTTGCAGCAGATATTCGCCGTCATATTCGCGTGCGAAGGCTGCAGAGAACACGAGCAGCAACCCCAGCCAGATTGCCCGGGGCGAATCCGCAATCTGTTGAATCGCCTGCCGGTCAAACAGAAACAGAAATCTTAGCAGCGTTACGATATTCATCGGCGTAGATTCCTCCAGCGACGCCAGACATCACGGCGGATCGCCTGACGCCTGGCCGTTTCTTCAGCCCCGAAGACCTGCTGCAGCACGTCGCGGAAAGCCGACTCCAAGGCAGCGACGCTCATCAGGTCCGGCTGATAAGTGACGTCAAACAACGTGTAGTGTGACCAGTCTCTGTCAGCCAGCAGCCGCCCGTCTTTCTTTAACCGTTCGTACAGGTTAGTGCCGGGAAAGGGCGTCTGCAACGTAATCTGCACTTCGGCAAACGGACTCTGCCGGATGAACTGCACCAGCCGCTGCAACGACGCGGGTGTTTCGCCATCGGCGCCGGCGATAAAACAACCGTTCACCGCAACCCCGGCATCCTGAATGGCTTCCACCGCCCGCATCACCCGCGCCAGCTCGGTGTGCTTTTTGCCAAGCCCGGGATAACGGAAGACAAGCGATTCGATTCCCATCAGCACTTGAACGCAGCCGGCGCGGGCCAGCCGCTTGAGCAGTTCCGGCCGTTCGCCCAGCCGCCAGTCTGACTCGGTGAACCAGCGGGCGCCGGCGTGCTGAAACGCATCAAAGAACGCCTCGAAGTTACGATTACCGGCAAACGTGTTATCGTCCGCAAGTTCAAGCAGTGGCCGCGGCTGCAGTTCGCAGATGGCATCCAACTCCCGCGCGATATCGGCGGCAGGCTTCTCCCGGAAGCCACCCAACAGCCGGCTGGCGCCGCAGAACTCGCACGCCAGCGGGCAGCCCCGCTGTGTCTGCAACGTGTACCGCGGCGCCGATGTGCCCAGCAGATCAAAGCGTGGCATCGCCCAGGTCTCTGGTTCACGCCGCGATTGCTTCGCACGGTACACATCCGCGAGACGTCCGGCTGCAGCATCGGACAACAACTGTCGCCAGACCGGTTCGCCGTCGCCCTCCACCACGGCGTCTGCGTGCTGTTTTGCTTCGGCGGTGCAGACGCTGGCATGCAGACCGCCCAATACCACGCGTACGCCCTGTTGACGCAGGCGGTCCGCAAGCCGGTACGCTTCGTTGATGGAAGCCGTCAGGGCGGAGATCGCCACTAGGTCCGGCTTCTTCCGCAGCAGATCCGCCGTTGCTGTTTCAACATCGCTGACGGGCGTGTAGTCCACAACCCAATCTGGCGGTGTCAGCCCAGCCAGGGTAAGCAGCCCCAGCGCAGGCAGCGCGGCGACCGCTCCTGCACGCTGCTGAAAGCCGGGCAGCGTCATCCCCAACTCCAGCATTTGAGGCTCACGCACGCGGAAACCCGCAAGCGGCGCCAGGCAAAGATGCGGCATATCGCACTCCACGGTTCTCTCCAGGACCCACAATCAAGACTGGGGGTGCAGAAATTGCCCTTAAAAATATTTTTTTTGCCAAACGGAAATTTTTGTGGTTACACACGCAACATACCTGTATTTCAGGTGTTGGCAGGCACCTCCCCCCCTGATGAGTGGGTGATCATTGGGTGATTCAGGTTCCAGCAGAATGTTGACACCAATTTAACATTGGCTTAACACCTAGATGTGGCTCCTGGGTTCCCCTAGCCGCTGCTACTTTTCTTCTTTCATTCGTTTACTGTTTCTCAGGGAGGACTGCATGTCCCACACTTCCAGGAATCGTGGTTTCACACTCGTGGAACTGCTAGTTGTTATCGCTATTATTGGCGTCCTTGTCGCCCTTTTGCTGCCTGCCGTTCAAGCCGCTCGCGAAGCTGCCCGGCGTTCGTCCTGCTCCAACAACATGAAGCAGATCAACCTGGCGCTGCACAATCATCACGATACTTTTGGCGAATTCCCCGTCATGCGTGAAATGGGCAACGGTCATACTGGCCGCCAGGCAGGCTGGATTTCACTATTGCCATTTATTGAGCAAGACAATCTGTATGATGAAATCACAGCCAACCACAAAGGCCGTGTACCTTGGAGTGGTCACGCAGTCTGGCGATCGAAGATCGACGCCTTCATCTGTCCTTCGTCGACAAACGGTAACAGGGGGCACAGCGGACAGGTGACTTCGCGTAATTACATGATGTGTCTGGGCGATGTACGCCGCAACCGCGACGGTCAGATGCGTAACACGCGTGGCGTTTTCCAGAACCGCGACAATCTTGGATTCCGCGATATCACAGACGGAACCAGCAATACGATTTCGTTCTCGGAACGTATTTCGATGACCAACGCAGCACGCGTCGACACGGGCGCCTTCGTCGGAAGCGGCGCTATCAACAGCCCCAATGACTGTAACAGCGTGGCGCCAGGCGGCATCATTCCCGCCGGCGAAGGCCGGATTGAAGATTACCGCTGGAACGACGGACGTGCTTCGTTCTCAGGCTTCTTCGCTGCGGCGCCGCCGAATGCTCCTAGTTGCAAAGGGCGTGCAGCAACCGACGGCAATATCCACGACGGCAACACCTTTCCCGGCGCCTCCAGCCTGCATCCAGGCGGCGTAATGGTCGGCATGGCGGATGCATCTGTGCGGTTCGTGCCTGACACCATTGACGTGGGCAATCAGACGGCCACCTTCAGTATGAACGGTCCAAGTCAGTATGGGGTCTGGGGCGCCATGGGCTCGCGTAATGGCGGCGAACCTGTCTCCGCACCTTAAGCATTCTCAATACCTAGCTACTGTTACATTGCCCGGCAGATTCAAGCTGCCGGGCAATTTTTATTGTTCTTAGGAGCTGCTGCTAATGAGTTTTAAATTACAGGCGTTGCTGGCGATCTCTTTCGCTGCGTTTCTGATTGGATGTGGACCCGGAAATCCACCTACGGCGACGGTTACGGGAAAAGTCACCTACAAAGGAGAGCCCGTAGAAGGCGCCCGCATTACGTTCGCGCCCGATGCGGCGGAAGCCAGTCCTGCCAACGGCAAAACAGAAGCCGATGGTAGCTTCTCACTCTCGACATTCGCCCCCGGCGATGGCGCCATGACGGGCACCTACAAAGTCGCAATCAAAAAAGAACAGATGGATGAATCCGGCGCCGGCGCTCACAGCGAATCCGGCGAAGTGCCCCAAGCTTCCGATGAAGTGAAGCATCTGTTACCCAAAAAATACAGCCGGATTGAAACCACCGATCTGACGGCAGAAGTCAAAGATACCGGCGACAACAACTTCGTCTTTGAACTGAAAGACTAGGCGTTGGCGGCTGGTTATTCGCCCAGCCCGACCATTTCCAGCAGTTTGAGGGCGTTGGTGGTTTCCGCCACGCCCTGGCGTAGCTGGTAGTCGAAGGTCATCTTCTGCTGGCCGCCGGTGCTGGTAATAGTTTCGCGGAAGTGCACCGGCTGACATGCTTCTGTCAGTGGCTGGGCGGCGGCCAGATCCAGGTCGTGCGTGGAAATGGCGCCCAGTGCGTTCTGACTCAGCAGGTGCGTTAACACGCGTCGCACTGCAATCTGCCGCTCGGCGGTATTGGTGCCCTGCAGGATTTCGTCCAGCAGATAAAACAGACGGCGGTTCTGGCCGGGCTGCGAATACGCCCGCGCCAGATCCACAATCTGCTTCAACCGCTTGAGTTCCGCCATAAAGAACGAGACGCCGTCTTCCAGCGAGTCGGAGATCCGCATACTAGTCGCCAGCGCCAGCGGCGGCAGACTCAGCGATTCTGCACAGGCCGGCGCACCCGCCTGCGCCAGCGCGATATTGGCGCCCATCGACCGCAGCAGCGTGCTCTTACCGGACATGTTGGAACCGGTGACAAGCAGCACGGTTCCTTCCGGCCCGGCGGTCACATCGTTGCTGACACGTTCCGCCGCCGATATCAGCGGATGCCCCAGATTCACCGCCGTGATGCGGTCGTGCGAGGGGCTGACGTCTGCATAACACCAGTCCGGATTGTCGTGCGCCAGACCTGCCAGGGACGAAAGCGCTTCAAACTCCGCCAGCGCTTCAAACCATTCCGCAGGAGCGTCGCCCGCCGCCTTACGCCAGTTCTCCAAGGCGCCGAGGACATGAAAATCCCACATGAAGATCATCTGCAACGGCAGGTACAACATGGGAGAATAACGCACCTCGGCCAGGTCGATCAGAAAGCTGATCTTCTTCAGCTCACGCGCCGCGGCGCCGTGGTTGTGACTGATGGTTTCGCGAATGCCCGCCAGCAGCTCCGCGTCGTGCTGCATGTTTTCAATGGCTTCGAAGATGGTCACGCAGCGACGCGTTTCACCATGCCGCGAAGAGATTTCGTTGAAGATCGCGTGTGCACGGCCAGACATCGCAAAGCTAACACCTGCGGCCAGCAGCGCCGGAGCCAGCCAGATCAGCCCCGGCACAACGCCTACCTGTCCCGCGACCAGCAGCGCGATGGTGACCACGGGCAGCAGCCGTGCCAGCCAGACCAGCCAGGCTTTATCAAGCAACCACGGTTGCTGCCGGGTCCACTTCACAAACGCTTCCGGGTCGGCGTCTTCGCGCCGCAGCGGCAGACCGCTGGCCTGCACGTGCTGCCGCAGTTCGATATCGGGCGCCAGTTGCTGAACGGCTTGCTGCCTTAGCTTGACGTCCGCCGCGACATCGCCCGGCGCGTCGACCAGCCAGGCACACAGCAGGGCTTCGCCCGCCGGGGTGTTTGCCTGATTGACCAGCTGAAACAGCGAAGCCCGTCCGGTGATATTCAGATCAGCAGCGGTCGACTGGTCGGCGCCTTCGGGCAGAGGCGCCGTGCGGTGCGGCGTTTCTTTCCAGTTGCGATCGATCCGTGCGAGTTGCCAGTTGATGATGCGGCGCCGGTCCCGCAACCACGTCTGTTTGCGCGAACTACGGGCGTGCATCTGCACCAGCGCCTGAAAGCCGCCGCCTGCGACGACCGCCAGCGCCCACCACAACCACCACGGTCCCGGCGCCCACCAGCCAGCCGAAAACAGCACCACGCCTATCAGAAACGCCGCAGAACGTCCAAGCATCAACCGCAGGACGTGGCCGCGAAGCTGGTCAAGCTCCTTGGTCGCAGCGTCACGCAACGCGATGTATTTATCTTTCAAAGCCGCTGTCTGCGAGTGCAGAGCGGACCGGTCCGTCGTAGCCAAAAGCAAACTCCGCTAACACGTTCCTATGCAACAAATCAAAGCCGCATTCTAATGCCAGACGGCCCGCGGTGGCGACGGCAGATGTTTCTTCACAAGCGACCTACCTAACCAGACCATTGACCTATGCTGAACGCGTCCATATAGTTCACATGTAAACTATTTTGCAGTTGGGGGAGAACGCAATGATTCAGATCCGCAAAGCGGCTGACCGGGGGCATGCTGATCATGGTTGGCTGGATACTTATCACACGTTTTCATTTGCCGGTTATCAGGATCCCGCGCACACGCATTTCCGGGCGTTGCGGGTGATGAATGAAGATGTGGTTGCACCGGGACAGGGTTTCGGAACGCATCCGCACCGTGACATGGAAATCGTCACCTACGTGCTGAGTGGGGCCCTGGAGCATAAGGACTCGATGGGTAACGGCGAGGTGCTGCGGCCGGGAGAGTTTCAGCGCATGACAGCTGGCACCGGCATTACTCACAGCGAATTCAATCCGTCGCCTGATGAGCCAGTGCACCTTTACCAGATCTGGCTATTCCCTGAATCTAAGGGCCTGGAGCCAAGCTACGAACAGAAACGGTTTGCCGAAGAAGAACGCCAAAACAACCTGCGTCTGGTTGCATCGCCCGATGCCGCAGAAGGCTCACTGAAGATTCACCAGGACGCACGGATTTACTTAGCGACTCTGGATGAGAACCATACGGTCACGCACACCTTGGCGCCCGGTCGCCATGCGTGGGTCCAGGTGCTGCGGGGCGCGGTGCAGTGCAATGGCGAGTCTCTGCAAACCAGCGATGGCGCTGCCGTAAGCGATGCGGCGGAACTTTCGCTGACAGCTACCTCCCAGGCGGAAGTGATGCTGTTTGACCTTGCGTAGTGACGACTTCCGCTGCTTGAGGTGAATTCACCACGGGCAACGAGAGCGTAAACGTGGCGCCGTATCCTTTTTCGCTTTGTGCGAAGATCACACCGTCGTGAGCAAGCATGACCTGCCGGGCCAGCGCCAGGCTAAGGCCATCGCCGTGATTGTGGACGATGGCCTCCGGGTCTGCGAATTCATGAAACAACGCCGGCAGCACCTTGGGGTCGATGCCAGGGCCTTCATCGGCGACCGTGATCGTGAAGTGCCGCCGGCGGCGTTTTGCGGTGATGGTCACCAGGCTGCCGCTGGGGCTGTGACGGATGGCGTTGTCGAGAATTTCGCCAAGGACGAAGCTGATCTGCTGCGCGTCGCAATGCGCGACCATCTCCTCCTGAATCTCCGGGATCAGCGCGATATTTTCCGTGGCAGCCAGATCGCGGAATCTGTCGATATTGCTGCGGACAAGCTGGTCGAGCATCACGGGCTGAAAATCGAACGTATACTGCCGGCTCTTCATAGACGCCAGCCGTTCCGATTTCTTCAGCAGCCGCAACATCCGCTTGGCGCTGCTAAGAATGGCGCCGATGGCGTGCTGCCGGTCGTCGCGTGTAGCGGCCAGGCCTTCTTGAAGAATCTCCGCATAACTGATGATGGCTGTCAGCGGCGTGCGTGCTCCGTGCTGAAGGACTTCGATGACGCGGGCTTTCATGTTGTCGACTTCTTCGACCGATTTCAGTCGCAGATAGACGCCGATCTTCGCGCGAAGTTCTTCTTCATCAAACGGCTTCACGATGTAGTCGTCGGCGCCGGCAGCGTACCCTGCCAGGCGTTCTTCGCGGGTGCCCAGCGCGGAAACGAGCAGCACCTTTGTGTTGCGTAGTTCGCTTGTCTGTTTGATGGTCCGGCAGATTTCGTAGCCGTTGGGCTTGGGCATCCGGACATCTAATAGCACCAGATCGGGGCGCCGCCGCGCAGCGATCGCCAGCGCATCGTGCCCGTTATTCGCCGTGACAACTTCGTACTGGTAGCCCAGCAGTTCCCGCAGGATTTCCAGGTTGGCCTGCACATCATCGACGGCAAGTATAAGTTTTTGTCGGTCCATGTAACGACTCACAAAGGGAGGGCAGGCCCCTCGTGTGGTTTGTTGCGGCTGATTGGATCACCGCATAAATGTTCAGGCAGTGCCTGAGCTGGTGGTTTCGACCAACGCTAACTTTCGTGCGGCAGGCAGGCGCCTGCCCTACGGCTTCGACTTACCGGGCTCCCTGGCTAACAGCCGGACGGGACCGGCTCGGCTTGGGCGGGGATTTCTACGTAGAAAACGGAGCCGCCCCCCACGCGGTTCTCCGCCCAGATTCGTCCTTGATGTGCACGCACGATTTCCCGGCAGATGGTCAGCCCCAGACCTGTGCCGGTGATTTCGCTGGGCGTCGTGCTACTCTGACAGAACTTGTTGAAGACGGTGTCGAGTTCATCGTCGGGGATACCAGGTCCCTGGTCCGCCACCCACAGCCGGGCGACATCGCCTTCGCATTCCACACCTGCGCGGATGACGCTCCCCTTGGAGGAAAACTTCAGTGCATTGCTTAGCAGATTGCGGATCACCTGTTTCATTAGCCGCACGTCGAACCGGCAACGGTCAGCTGCGCCTTCTTGCACCTCAAGTGTCACGTTCTTCTCGATCAATATCGGGTAGAACTCAGAGCTTGTTTCTTCAAGGTGCTTTCCTAGCGAAGTCCAGCGGAGGCGAAGTTCGCCGTGACCGGATTCCAGCTTGGAAAGATCCAGCAGATCGGTCACCAATGACAGCAACAACTGGCCGCTTGCTTCAATCTGACGGAAGAAGTCGCCCAGACGCTGCCGGTCTGCAACGCCGTGCTGCGTCGCCCCAAGGCGTGCAAAACTAATGATGCCGTGCAGCGGAGTTCTCAGCTCATGCGTCAGACTTGCCATAAATTCTTCTTTTTCCGCCCGGGCGGCATCAGCAGCCGCCTGTGCGACGCGAAGGTCTTCGTACATGGCTGCTTTGGCTTCGGCTTCGCGGTGGGCGACTTTGGCAGCCGCCGCTTGCTCTCGCATCCGCTGTAACTGTTGCCGGTTGTACTTGCGGGCGATGGCGTATCCAAGGCTGCGGTAAACCAGGGCCGCGTCAGACCCTTTCGGGATATAATCTTCAGCTCCAAGCTCTACGGCTTGCAACGCGACGGCTTCGTCACGCAAAGCTGTCAGAAGAACAACGGGCGTGTCTCCGGCCGCTTCCAGCGTGCGGCGGGCCGTTTCCAGTCCTTGTGCGTCGGGTAGGCCCAGGTCCGAAACGACCACGTCAAATGTGTTTTCCGCAAGTAACCGCTCGCCTTCGGCCATCGTCGTGGCGTGGGCGAAAGTGTAGGCGTCGTTACTAATGCGTCGCAACGAAAGCGCGAAGAATTCAGCGTAGGTCGCGCTGTCTTCAATCAGCAGGCCCCGGATAGGATTTAATTTATCCCGGCCTGAAAGCGACGTGTCTGTATATGGCTGCGTGGGCATCGGAAAATCTGGCAGGAAATGGGTGGGCGAGAGAGAAGCAACCAATACTGGTTTCCCCTATCGAAACGTAGGTCAGAATTGCAACGTTGCAACCAACAGGCAGCAGAAACCACCCTCGATGCCGTCGCCATACGGGCGGCCACTGAAGAACAGCCGGGCGTGGCATGCGTGGGAATCTGGGGTATTCAAGTAAGAGCGAAGACGCGGAATATTTCGCCTGCACCACGCGTAGTGGAACAGTCGAATCTAAGCATTATCCGCCCGATTTCTCCCGCCTTTTGCAAGGATGCGCACGTGTCTGCTGCAAGCCTTTTTGAATACACGTACCTCGCCTACCTGTCGAAGCCCGCTGCTGACCGGGTGTTGTACCGCGCCATCAAGAAACATCAGCCGCGTTCCATTGTGGAAATTGGCGTTGGTACGGGCGCACGCAGCCTGAATCTGCTGAAACTTGCTTCGCAGTACCACGCTGCCAGTGAATTGAGCTACGCAGGCATTGACCTGTTTGAAGCCCGCGAGAACCCCGCAACGGGCACCACGCTGAAACAGGCGCACGCCACACTCAACGCAACTGGCGCCAAAGTGCGCCTGACGCCGGGCGAGCCGTTTATGGGGCTGGCCCGAAGAGCGAATTCGCTGACCAACACCGATCTGCTGATTATCTCTGCCGACCAGCAGGGCGATTCGCTGGCACAGGCCTGGTTCTACGTCCCGCGACTGCTGCACGGCGCCTCTCAGGTGTTCCTGGAACGCGAAACATCGCCCGGCGCCACCCGTTTCGACAGCGTTTCGCACGCCCAGATCGAGGAACTGGCCGGCGCCGGAACGGCCACGCATCGCCGGGCTGCCTAACACGATCGGTGCACATCGGGGTAGCCCTATCCAGCTAAACCGGCGAAAACCTGGCCGCCTGCGGTAATTTTCACCTAGTTGCTGCTAGCAATCCCGCCTACAATCGACAAAGTTGCCGCAAGCCTCCCAACTGCAGTGGTCGCACAACCATATTCCTGATAAGGGTGCGGTAGGTTGAAGATTTGCGAACGCGATGCAGATTACCTATTTTATCTGGTAGTCGATAAACTGCGTTGCATCTGGCGGTGAATTCCGCTGAAACGTGTTGCCCGGTTTATTACGGCCCCTCATGTGGCGGCCGGCCCCCACCCCAAACGGCGAACCACCGAATCTGTCATGGAACGAATTCCGCTTCCTGCTCGCGTGAAGTTAAGTAATGTCTACTGGACTTACGCGGTGCCGATCGTCTTTATTCACATCGTGGCGTTACTGGGCGTGTTGCCCTACCTGTTTTCGTGGTCCGGGGTGGTCCTGTGTCTGCTGGGCATTCATGTGTTCGGCAAATTCATCACGATCTGTTACCACCGGCAGCTTTCGCATCGCAGCTTTAAAACGCCGAAGTGGCTGGAGCGCGTCTTTGTGATGCTCTCGCTATGCTCTTTGCAGGATACACCCGCGCAGTGGGTGGCCAACCACCGGCAGCATCACAAACATTCCGACGAACAGCCGGACCCGCATAGTCCCTTTGTCAACTTCTTCTGGTCGCACATCGGCTGGCTGCTGGTCGCTAATCCAGAAACGCAGAGCAGCGGCGCCTTGCAGAAATACGCCCGCGATATTCTGGAAGACCCGTTCTACATGCGTCTTGAACGCAGCCCCTGGTTGCCCGTGCTGATTTACGTGCTGCACGCCGGCTTCTACATGGCGGCGGGTTTTGGTCTCGGCTACTGGTGGGAAGGCACAACGGCCGCAGGCGTGCAACTCTCGTTAAGCTGGCTGATGTGGGGCGTTATTCTGCGGACCGTGGGCGTGTGGCACATCACCTGGTCCGTAAACTCACTGACGCATGTCTTCGGATACCGGAATTACGAAACCGGCGAGGGCAGCCGCAATAACTGGTTCGTGGCGATTCTGACTTTCGGTGAAGGCTGGCACAACAACCACCATTACGATCAGTCAGCCGCATCCGTCCAGCACAAGTGGTGGGAGTATGACTTCAACTATCACCACATCAAAGCGTTGGAGCTTATCGGCCTGGCATGGGACGTCGTGCCACCCAAGCACGAACGTGAAGCCATCCGCCGCGCGGCCCGCGAAGCAAAGAAAGCAGCCCGCGAAGAAAACGCCGAAACCATCAGCTCTTAGCGGCAACGCCGCCAGGTGTGACGCCGGTCATTTTCCTGCGGGGAGAAGTCAGCCGTCTTAAGGCCGAAATGCCAGAAGAGAAAGTCCGCTCGCTACTTCTTTATCAGAGGCTTCCCCGGCTCGCGTTTCGCACAGTGCTGAGACAGGACGGATTCTGTGCCCCCTCACGCTAGGCCCTCTCCCCAAACCGGGCAAGGACCCAAGACGAGCATGTAGCAATTCGGAGCGGCGATGGCAGCCTGCTCCTGCCGTGTACGATCCACGATGACTTATGTCGGTCACTGGTGAACCTGGATAGTACTTGGGGGTGCACTGTGTTTGAGAATGTCGTTACTATTCTGACGAATCAATATGAAGCCTCGCTCAGTACTTTGAATCACTGCGTGAAACTCTGCGATACGGAGATGTGGGAAAAACGCGTTTTCGATCTCAGTGTCTCGCAGTCAGTCATTCATGTGCTGTTCTTCGCTGATATGTACCTGCACGAATCGAACGACGACACGTTCCGGCAGCAACCGTTTCATCTGTCGAATAGCGATTCTTTCCGCGATTACGAAGAAATGCAGGATAAGAAACAGGAATATGAGTATTCCCGCTCATTTATAGAGGCTTACCTCGAACACTGCTTGAAAAAAGTAGCCCTTGAATTGGGAGGTGCTTGCGAAGCGTGGCTACGCGAGCCGTCCCCTTTCTCATGGATTAAGTCCACACGGTCTGAGGTGCACATCTACAACATCCGCCACATTCAACACCATTCCGCTCAGCTAATACTACGGCTTCGGCAGGAGGGACTAGATGAGTTCCCCTGGTACAGGTCAGGCTGGGAGAGTTTTCCTAAAGGCGCCACGTAACTGTTTGCAGTGGATGTCCGCAGAGCGTTAACGGGCACGACGATCAGTGCAGATGACTGAATACTGCATATTCAAACGCTTGCGAACCGTTGATGGTCCAAGCGGTGACAAGTCGGGCCTGCAACGACAGATTCTGTCACTCTGTCAGGAATTGTCGCAGCGACAGGGGTGGACATTTGCGCAGCGTTTTCATGACGTGGCAGATTGTTAAAATGGGCGGAAATGTCTGGCAATGCTTCCCGTACAGAAATCTGGAGAGATCGTGATGAAACTGAAAGAGGGTGGATTTGAATTCCGCGATGATGAAGAAGAAGGCGGCTGGAGCGTGCACTACCGGCGACGCGAGATTGGGCACATCGTGGGCATGAAAGAAGCCAGCGGCCGTCACTGCTTTCGCCTTGGTTGCGACATGCGCAAAGAGCCGCGGACGTATCGTGGCAAAGTCAAAGCCGCCCAGGCGCTGCTATCGCTGAGTGATCTGCAACGCAATGCGAAGAAGAAGAACTGGTCGATGGAGGAAGTGATCCTCCGCGCCTGGGACTGCCGGCCCACGGTTTCTGACGCGAATGCGTAAACGTCCAGACGCATAGCGACGTTGAGGCAAACAGGCGGGCGGTGTAGCGCCTTCGCAGTAGACTATCGCGTTACGGAAGCTTCCGGGCGCGAAGATATGGCAGCCACTGTGCTTTCTGAATTGCAGCGTCGCAAGGGTCGAGGTCGATGGCGGGCGATGTTGCCACGCTGCCGTTGAACCGTAGCACGTTAATCGCGCCGTGACGCTCTTCCGCCTGGTCAGACTTTGCGGCCCATTCTGCACAGCCCACGCTACCTGCGACGTTCACGATCGGATCGGGGTAGTCGATGATGAAGATGTTTTCCTGATCTTCTGACTTGAACTCGCCGCCCAGATTATTCATGCCGTAGCTAACGGTGGGGTTGGTCGCCAGATGATCGGGGCACGTCAGGGCGGCTCCTTCGTCCAGGAACTTAGCGAGCACCACGTTCCAGTTGGCGGGCGTCACTTTCTTGTTGAAGTTAATCGCTTCCTTATGCGCGATGCCCATCTGCTTCAGATTATTGATGCATTGGGTACGGCGGCCGGATGCACGCACCATCATGACGGCGGGCACAGTGATCGCGGCAAGCAGACCAATAATGGCAATCACCACAAGCATCTCAACAAGGGTGAAGGCGGAACGTCTGCGGGATGAAATCAAAGGCATCGAAACAAGCCTGATGAGAATGATAGATGAATAAAAGGCTTCGCAGCCCCAGTTTAATGCCAATTAACGCGGGCGTAAATCATCTTGTCGTTGCGGGATTCTTGAACATCTAGATGCGGGTTCCGGATTATCTTCTACGGCCCGACACCCCACCTCCGTACTGCCTGGTGGATATCTACGGCGTGGGACCAGCGGCGTCTATCAGTCCTTTAGGATTATGGTGGATACTCCGTTTGGCTGAAATCTGGCGGAAACTCTGAAACCTCACGCCACTAAACATCGCAGCCGGTGTTGCGCGTTTTTCTTGCACGATTTGACGGAAAACGGGCGGGGGGCATGAGGCTCCCCGGCTGTTTCCCACGTTTTTTCGCCATATTTTCATCATTCGCAGCGAATGGTCTGCCTTTTGCTTAATGGCAAGGATACCCCCCCTACTGCATCCGGGCGACGATTGCCGCCGGATGCGTCATTGTCCATTTTCTTAAGGATTGAAGGTTTTATGTTTACGCGTCGACGTGGTTTTACGCTCGTTGAGTTACTGGTGGTGATCGCCATTATTGGTGTGCTTGTCGCTTTACTGCTACCCGCAGTTCAGGCTGCCCGTGAAGCGGCCCGGCGTTCCAGCTGCAGCAACAACTTGAAGCAGCTTGGCTTGGCTGCGCACAACTTTCACGACACCAATAAAAAGTTCCCGCCCGGATCGTTGATGGCGGGCGCCGGCCAGGGCAGAAAGATCGGCTCGTTAACTTTCCTGCTGCCATTTATTGAGCAGGACAACCTTTACGATCAGATCACTGCCACGATTGATCTCGGCCCCAGCGTCAACGATGCGTCCGCACAGAGCTGGAGCAACGAGTCTGCTTATCCAGGTCTGAAGGATCTCGCAAAGAATCAGGTGCCCACCTTCCTATGCCCGTCGGGAAGCACCACCCCGCAGGGTCAGAATATCGGAAAGACCATCTGGGCCGGCGGTTGCGGCTATGGTGGCTACAACGGGCTGACAGGCGCCGACGACATTGCCGAAATTGGCCGCACCAGCTATGTGGCCAGCGGCGGTCTGATTGGCGGTGTGACGTGCTATCACTATCCGCAGTACAAGGGCGCCATGTTTACCGCGTCGGAACAGCGGATGGCATCCATTTCCGACGGCACCAGCAACACGTTCCTGTACGGTGAGAAGGAACCCCGCAAAGCCGACCCCAACCGTCAGCTGATGGCCTGGATCTCAGCCAGCGAAGGGTGGACGTACTGGACGGTCAACACGAATTCTTTGTGGGGCTTCTACGGTCCGCATTCCGGCGGCGTCATCCAGTTCGTGTTTGCGGATGGATCGGTGCGTTCGATCAGCCAGAATATCGACACCAACGCCTACCGTCGTCTGGGCGGCGCCAGCGATGGCCTGCTCATCCCGCAGATTTAAAGCGTCAGCAGCAACATTGATATCAGGAGAACCTAGTGACGGCTATTAGAAACATCATCGCCGCTGCATTCATAACGTCGGTGATGACGGGGCTCGCGGGTTGCAACACCAGCGAGTTCGCCCTGGCGCCAGTTTCGGGCACTGTGACAGTAGATGGTCAGCCCTTGAAGAACGGTTATATCGGCTTTGATCCAATCGCCAAGGAAGGCAGCATCAACGCTGGCCGCCCTTCCGAAGCACAAACGGATGAAGAAGGTAACTTCACGCTGAAAACAGTCGATGACGTGCCCGGAGCCGTCGTGGCAACCCACAAGGTGTGGATCAAAACAAAGCCACGTACAAGCCTGGGGCCCGACAAGATTCCTGCGAAGTTCAACATGAATACAGAACTGAAGTACGAAGTTCCATCGGGCGGAACGAGCGACGCGAACTTCGACATTACAACCAAGTAGCCAGCATCTAATCTGCTGAATGAACGAGTAAGCCTCTTTCTGCACAGAGCGGGAAGAGGCTTCTTTTATTGGCGGTTAATCAACCTGTTGCCTGGTTCCGCTATAATTTTCGCCCATGGCGATCTCTCTGGAACAATTCGTTCAGCATCTTACTGCGTATGGGCTGATGACCCGCCAGGCTCTGGCGGAGTTCAGGCGTATGCACGCACAGCCGGCAGGCGATGCGGCGTCGCTGGCGCGAATGCTCGTGGCAGCACAGCACCTTACGGCGTATCAGGCGCGTACGTTGCTGGCGGGCGATGGTCCGTCGCTGAAGCTGGGTAGCTACCTGATTCAAGAGGAATTAGGCAAAGGTGGTATGGGCGCCGTCTATAAGGCGCGGCACCGCCAGATGAAACGCAATGTGGCTATCAAGGTGCTGAAGCCGGAATTGCTGGATTCAGAAGAAGCGATCCAGCGGTTCCAGCGGGAAGTAGAAGCCGCGGCGAAACTGGAGCACGAAAACATTGTCACTGCTTACGATGCGGGCGAAGACAACGGCGTGCGTTTTCTGGTCATGCAGTACGTTGACGGCGCCGACCTGTCGAAGACCGTTCGCACAGGCGGCCCGTTAAGCGTTGAAACCGCCGTGCAGTACGTCACGCAAGGCGCACGCGGTTTAGCTTACGCCCACAACCAGGGCGTCGTGCACCGCGACATTAAACCCGCCAACCTGATGCTAACCACCGCGGACGTGGTGAAAGTGCTTGATATGGGCCTGGCGCGGATCGCCAGCGAAGTGCAGCAGACAGGCTTAACCGCGTCGGGCACCATCATGGGCACCGTGGACTACATGGCGCCGGAACAAGCAATGGATACGCGGCAGGCCGATGGCCGTGCGGACATCTACTCATTGGGTTGCACGCTTTATTTTCTGCTGACGGGCGATGTGCTGTACAAGGGCGAATCGGTGGTCAGCATTCTCATCGCGCATCGCGAGGCGCCGGTTCCGTCTTTGTCCGCTGCGCGTGACGACGTACCGCCAGAGCTCGACGCGGTCTTTCAGCAGATGGTCGCCAAAGATCCCGCCGCCCGCTTTCAGTCCGTGAATGAACTGCTTGAAGCGCTGCAAAACATCGCAGGACATCACGACCCGCTGGCCCGGACTACCGCCATTCCTAACCTGACCACCAGCTTCACACCCAGCACGCAGGTGCACATCCATGCGCGACCGGCAAAGAACGCAAGCGGAAAGAAAACCCTGCTGGCGTCGCCTGCGATGTGGGGCATTGCCGGTGTAATCGCTCTGGTGCTGCTCGCCATTCCAGCCGCTCTGCTCATGGCGCCAGTTGCGGGCAAGCCTGGGACCGAACCTGCAACACCAGCCGGTCCGCCACTAGTCAAGCCGCATCACGCTCCGCCGGCTTCAACAAACGATTACGACGCATTCGCCACAGGCAAATGGCAACCTGCCTTTCGACCCGGCGAGTTCAAAGCGCAGGAAGGTATAGAAATCAGCGGCGACGAAATCACTCTCACGGACGCCGCGGTCACGTTTCCAAAGTTTTTCGGTCGCGATTTCGTTATCAGAGCGAAGTTCAAACCCACGGCCGATGCGCATTCGTTGTGCCTGCGGGCGACAAACGACACGACGGAGACCGGGCGTCAAGGACGGTTCTACGGTGGATGGCTCAACCGCAACTACTCGCGTCGTGGCATCGGCCTGGCGGATGGCGCCGGCTGGGTTCCTTTTGACAACAAAATCCCAGAGTCCGAGCCGCTGCTTCACAATGGCTACCTGGAACTGGCATTCGCCGCAGTAGGCACGCGGCTAACTCTCTATGTGAATGGCGAATTAGCCGCCGAAGGAAATGACGAGACGCTCCGGCAGGGATACGTGCAGTTAAGTGTCCGTACCGGCAGCGCCACATTCCACGACGTGGAAGTCATGCCGCTGGACACACCGGCAGACCGTCAGGAATAAACAGCAAGCATGCTGAACGGCCGGCCGGAAGAAACTCGATCCTGGATACCGCAATGACAGACCAACCCAATCCCGCCCTGATTTTTGAAACGCTTAACGCCCATCAGAGAACCGGCGCGTTGAAGGCGGGCATTGAACTGAAGATCTTCACGATCCTCGGCGGCGATGCGAAGACGGCGCCGGACATTGCGGCAGCGTGCAAGGCCGATCCGCGCGGCGTGCGGATACTATGCGACTTTCTGACCATCATGGGCCTTCTTAAGAAACAGGAAGACACCTACACCAACTCTCCTAAGGCGGCCGCCTTTTTAAATGAGCAGGCGCCGGGCTATATGGGAAAAATCGCGGGCTTTGTGGCGTCAGATGAAATGCTGGACACCTTCCGCGATGTGGCGGGCGCCGTGCGTAAGGGCGGCACCCTGCTTCCCGAAGGCGGCACCACCAAGCTGGATAACGAGTTGTGGGTCGAGTTTGCGAAGTCGATGGCGCCCATGATGAAGCCGCCGGCAGATTTTATCGCCGCGTTTCTAGAGCAGCGGCTGCCCGCGCCAGGTCCGCAGCGTGTTCTGGATATCGCTGCCGGGCACGGATTGTTTGGCATCACCGTGGCGCAGAAGTTCAGCCAGGCGGAAATCGTCGCACAGGACTTTGAAGCCGTCTTGGGCGTGGCCAGCGCCAACGCGGAAACGGCAGGCGTTGCCAGCCGCCACTCGCTGTTACCAGGCGACGCGTTTCAGGTAGCGTTCGAAGGAACCTTTGACGCGGTTCTAATCACCAATTTCCTGCACCACTTCGACGAAGCCACCTGCATTGCCCTGCTGGAAAAGGTGAACGCCTGCCTCAATCCAGGCGGCCTGGTGATCACGCTTGAATTCATCCCTGACGAAAACCGCGTTACGCCTGAAAGCCCCGCATCGTTCGCCCTCACCATGCTCACCAGCACCGCCCACGGCGACGCCTACACCTTTGATGAATACCGGCAGATGTTCGAGAAAGCCGGCTTTTCGCACAACGAACTGGTGCAGATCCCCAACTCACCACAACGCATCGTGGCAAGTAAGGCGTAACCGAATGCTGAAGTCTTTGACAAACCTAAGAACGGATGTTCCACGAAAAAAGCCGACGCGGTAAACGTCGGCTTTGTTCTGAGTTCAAGTTGCGGGGACAGGATTCGAACCTGTGACCTCAAGGTTATGAGCCTCGCGAGCTACCGGGCTGCTCCACCCCGCGTCATGTAGGTTGTGTTAATTTCATTTCCACAACGCTTCACATTCTATACGAGACTTGCGGCGCGTCGAGTGGTGGGCGGGAATTTTTTTGGGATGCATGCAGGTTGGGTGTGAGACAGAACACAGCCGCGGGGCGGCATTGCGTGCGATATTTGGGGTTCGTCCTCTGCCTGCGGCATGTTGTCGCGGTGGCGTGGAAATGTCGCTTGTTGGGGTGCGTTGAGGGCGGCGGACCTTGTATTATGATGCGTTGTTGCACTTGAATTACTCTCTGCGGAGTTTTCCGAAATGCCGGATAAGAATTTAGATCGCCGTGTGTTTAACCGTCTTAGTGCTGCCGCCCTGGCAGGTCTGGCCACCGGCGCCCTGGCGGGTTGCGGCGATGGCGCCACGGGAGAAGGTCCCGGCGGCAGCGGCGCGCCTTCGGGTGGCAGCGGGTCGCGTGGCGCCGAAGGTGCGCAAGGCAAACACCTGTGCCGTGGACTCAACGACTGTGCCAATCAGGGCGCCGGCGGAGAGAATGCCTGCCGCGGACAAGGTAAATGCGCCACGTACGAACATCACGCCTGTGGCGGTGAGAATCAGTGCAAAGGCCAGGGCGGCTGCGGCGCCGATGCCGGGCACAATAGCTGTAAGGGCGAAGGTGGCTGCCACGTGCCACTGATGGATTCAGCCTGGGAAAAGCTCCGCAAAGAGAAGGTAACCGCCTGGGAAGCTGCGGGCGAGAAATTCGGCGACGCTCCGGCGAAGGAAGCGAAAGAAGGCTAGAGTTTACCGCCGCTCCGAGTGGGCGTCATCAAAAAGCCCGTAGGTCGGGCGCCTGCCTGACAACGGAACGTGGTCCACTTCAAACAGCGGCAGGCGGGCGCCTGCCCTACGGGTTACTATTGCGACAACTTCCGGGAGAACCATCATGAGCCAGTTATCACGCCGCGTGTTTCATCAACTGACGATGGCTGCTGCTGGGGGGCTGGCCGCTGGCGTAGCGCCGCTTGTGGCGGAAGAGAAAGCGGAGAAGCCCAAAAAGGAGAAGCACGTCTGCCGCGGTTTGAACTCCTGCAAAAACAACGGCGCCGGTGAGAACGCCTGCGCCGGACAGGGCCACTGCGCCACCGTGCCGCACCACTTCTGCGCGGGCCTGAACGCCTGTAAGGGGCAAGGTGGTTGCGGCACAACCTTTGGCGCCAACGCCTGCAAAGGCAAAGGGCTGTGCGCCGTGCCGCTGAAGTCGCACATCTGGGGCAAAGCGCGGGCGAAGTTTGAAGCCAAGATGAAAAAGGCGGAGAAGAAATTCGGCCCGGCGCCGAAGAAGAACGCGAAGAAGCCCGCTAAATAATCGCCGCGTTCAACGCACGCGGACCGTACGGGAGTAGCGATGCAGCGACTTGGATTTGAAAACCTCGGCCTGGGCGTCGGACTGCGGAGCGTTCATTTCCCGTACATCTTGCAGCATCAGCCCGCGGTCGACTGGTTCGAGATCATCTCTGAGAATTTCATGGATTCGCAGGGCCGGCCGCGTTATGTGCTCTCGCAGATCGCCGAGCGGTACCGGGTGGTGATGCACGGCGTGTCGATGTCTATCGGCAGCACCGATCCGCTGGATTTCGAATACCTGGCGAAGCTGAAGAAGCTGGCGGCTGAAACCGGCGCCGTCTGGATTTCCGACCATCTGTGCTGGACGGGCGTCGCGGGCCGCAACTCGCACGATCTGCTGCCGATCCCGTTTAACGAAGAAACGCTGCAGCACGTCTGCGACCGCATCCGCACGGTGCAGGATTTTCTCGAGCGGCCGCTGATCCTGGAGAATCCCAGCTCCTACGTCACCTTCGCCGCGTCCACCATTTCCGAATGGGATTTCCTCACGCAGATGTGCGAGGCCACCGGCTGCGGGTTGCTGCTGGATGTGAACAACGTCTACGTCACGTGCATCAATCACGACATGGACCCGCAGCAGTTTATCGCCAGCACGCCGCACGAAAACATCGTGCAGTTCCATCTAGCCGGCCACACCAACATGGGCGGGCACTGCATCGATACGCACGACGGCCACGTGATCGACCCCGTCTGGCAACTCTACCAGCAGGCGCACCAGCTTACCGGCGGCGTCTCGACACTGCTGGAATGGGACGCCAACATCCCACCGTTCGAAGAACTGCACGCCGAAGTCCTCAAAGCCCGCCACTACATGGGCCAGCAACTGCCCAACCTACCACCCGCCGCCCCCGCCCCGGACGCGCCGCAAAACAAAGAAGACGCCGCCCTACCGCAACCACTACACTTCGTGGCGCCGGAGGTGGAGTGAGGGTACGTTGCGGAACGTCCAAATGGGAGCCACTGTGAGCCCTTCAAAATCGACCCATCGCGACGAAATTCCCGATCCATTCGAATTGCTCAGACAGCATTCTGCTACGTTGAACGCTATAAATACGCCGGCAACACATGAGGATCCCCGTTACGAACTCTTGTCCGGCGCCCTAATCTGGAACGATGAAACCGACCGGCAAGTAGTGCCGCGGCGTTTGATAGGCGGCGGCTTGCGATTCATTTTCGCGTACCGCACCAGTTTGATGCTGGGAGAGCCTCGCGAAGAAATCAAATCAGTCTGGGAACATGGACTAAAGCTCTTTCCAGCCTGGGTTGGTTTCCGGCCAGAGCGCCGGCAGGCGACGCCTAAGCTATTGGAGATATACAGACGCGGCGAAATTAGCCTGAGAAAATGTCTTCGCGACCTGGATCATGACGTGGAAGAGGAATCGAACGATGGAAACGGCGGCTAGGCCGTTATTCCAAAAACATCGTCAGCCTTCAGCGTTTATGCATCTTCGCGCAACAACCGGCGGACATCCATGAGCACGCGTCCCAGCATGTTCTTGCCGCGGCCATCGCCTCCGTCGCCCCAGTAGTTGTCGTTCTCCGTGTGTTCGACGATCTTTGCATCGCCCGTTGATAGCAGCAGTTCGCGGAGTTCATCGTGCTGGGTGAATTTGGCGTGCACCGCCTCGCGCATGATGTTGACCTTGGCGGATTCCCAGTCGCGACGCAGCTTACGCTTCCGGTCGCGGCCCATCCGCGCCGCAAGCATCGGAGAGTTGGCCTTTCGTACAGCCTCCTGATCCTTTTTGTCCGTGAACTTTTGGGCCTGGAAATAATGCTCGGTCGTTGGCCAGCGTTTCTTCTTCATGGTGACCGGGTACAAGGCGAAATTTGAGAACTCGCCGTACTCGTCCGCCACACTGTAGAAACGGATCACGTCTGGATTCATTAAATTCGTCACGCTGCGAGACAGGAATTGAAGGACGCTGCACAGCCAAAGACACACCCACGAAACCTTGGTTCGCGATTCGTAACGCATCGACCGGGATGCGACCGCACCCGCGGTTCTCAGCGAGGTGTTCTAATCAAAGAACCAGTCCACCACGCGTAGAGGATCGGCGCGTAACAGCGTGAAGGCGGCGACCCAGATGGTTGCGATAATGCAGGTGTAGAATACGCGTTGGGACCAGTCCCAGCGGAACAGGCGCCAGATGTAGACCGAGAGGCTTCCCAGCACACCGGCCGGCATACTCACCAGCACGATGCAAGCGAAAATGTACACGCTGCGGGTGATGAAACCGATTTCCCACGGGTCATCCAGATAGGGCCGCGGTGCGTGCCCCAGTGCGATCCAGCCGCTCAGCCAGGCACCGTAGAAGGCCGCGGTGAGTAGAACCGGGAAGGCCGCCGGCAGCAGCGACGCCAGACTGCTGAAAAACCAGGCCCGCGGTGTGAGTGCGGCGGTTGCGGTGGGCGACTGATAGGGATTACTCGTCATGCAACACGTTGGACTTTGGCGGTGAAGTTGGCGCGGGCCAGACGTTTCAACCCGCAAAGTGTTGCAGAACCTGCCCCATCTGGCTGTTGAACTGTCCGCGGGTCAGCACCGCGTCGCAACCGGCGTTCTGGGCGGCTTCCAGTTTGTCGACGTGCACGTGCGAGCCGTAGGCAACCACAGCCGGCGCGGGGTCCAGCGCTTTAAGCTGCGACACAAAACTGGCCATGTCAAGTTTCGGCGCGTCCAGATCCACCACCACTACGCGTGGCGGCGTCTCCTGGGCGGCTTCCAGAAGTTTATCGACCATGCCGTAATCGGCCAGCTTCACGCCGGCAGCCGCCGCGGCGCCTTCGACCCGGGAAGAGAACATCAGATCGGTGGTCAGGTACAGTGCGTCCATAACATCTTCAAAAATGAGTATTGGCGGAATGGAGTTGGCCGCTGTTTAGATGGCTTCCGGCCCGGTGCGCGGTTCGCCCAGGCGGTGCACGCTGTCCATGGGCATGACGAAGATCTTGCCGTCGCCGATGTTGCCGTCGGGCCCGGTGCGGGCGACTTCCACCAGCGTTTCGATGGTGCGGTCGAGAAAGTCATCGTTGACCGCGATCTCCAGGGTCACTTTCCGTAGCAGATGCGTCTTATATTCAATCCCGCGATACAACGCCGTGCGACCACGCTGCCGGCCATAACCCGTTGCATCGCAGATGGTCATGCGGTCAACGCCGATCTTCGCCAGGGCTTCCTGGACGGTCAGTAGTTTTGTGGGCTGAATAATGGCAATTATCAGCTGCATAGCAACCTCATCCCTCAAGGGCTCAACCTTAGAAGGCTAAGCGCTGCGGCGTGGAAATTCCTTCACGCAGGATAACACCTCCCCTACGGTATGCCTACTGTCGCACCCCGGAGGTTGCATGGCGAATTAACCGCCAAATCCCACTTCGCCTACATCCCCCCAATTGCTACAAGCCGTGCATTCTGCACAATATGGATGGACATTCAATGAAGCCTGCAAACCCGCCATTTTGACTAAACTGGATTTCTTGCTCATGCGCAAACGGCTACCTATATTGTGGTAGCAATCTGAAATCTAATTCCATCTGTTGGAGCGAATATGAACTACCTGCGATGTCTTCTGCCGGTTGTCGCTGTTTTAGCGATGACCTGCACCTCTGTATCCACGGCCACGGCTGGCTTGCGTGCCCTGTGTGGATGCTCGGTTAGCACCGGTTGTGGCGCCTGTGGTGGCTGCGGCGGTTGTGAAGAACCTCAATACACCTACAAGACCATCTATGTGCCCTGCCGCAAAGTGCGCCATCGCACCGTGACCGAAACACGCTACCGCTACGAGACGCGTCAGCAGACCACGCACACCACCAGCTACGTGCCGCAGGTCAACTATCGCACGCAGTCGTACACCACCTACGTGCCCGAAGTCCGCACCCGGCAGCAGGTTTACAACGTCAGCATCCCTTACACACAGATGGTGACGCAGTCTTACGTAGTTAACATTCCGCAGGTCAGCTACGTCCAACGGCAATACACCGTTAACGTGCCGCAGACCTCACTGGTGCCGCGTTCTTACACGGTGAATGTGGCCAGAGTGAATTACGTACCGCGGCAGTACACCGTTGCTGTACCGCAGGTAAAGATGGTGCCCCGTCAGTACTACGTAACGATCCCGGAATATAAGCCCGTGACCAGCCAGTACACGGTCATGGTGCCGCAGTATTCGCAGCGGACGCAGCAGTATTCTGTCAGCGTGCCTTACACGCAGACGCACCAGGGCATGCGGACCGTGTGCCGGATGGTGCCCAAGACGGAAACGCGGACCCGCACCCGCGACGCTGGACATTACACTACGTGCGTGATGAAGGTTCCTGTCGAACCTACCTGCAACACCTGCTGCACCAGCAGTTGCGGTGGATGCGGAGCAAGCCACTGCGGTCGCGGTTGTTCGTTGTTTGGCACCGCTGCCGGTTGTGGCTCTTGCGGATCTTCCTGCGGTGGTTGCACCACAAGCTGCTGCCAGCCGCAGACCTGCACGGTTGTGAAGAAGACCTGGGTGCCGAAGATGGTGACGGAGCAATACTCTGTCTGCGTAATGCGTCCAGAGATGCAGCAGGTGCCTTACACCTACTGCACCACGGCCTACCGCAGCGAAACACGCACCCGCACCGTGCCCGTGGTTTCGTACCGCGCGGAACAGCGTAGCCGCACCACCACGATGGTCAGCTACCGGCAAGAGCCACGCACCGCCATGCAGGCTGTGACCACCTTCCGCCCGGAAGTACGCACCGCCATGCAGGCCGTCACCACGTATCACCCTGTCACACGTACCGTGATGCACCGCGTGACCACCTACCGCCCGGAAGTACGGACCGCGCTGCAGCGTGTTGTCAGCTACCGGCAGGAAACTCGCACCCGTCAGGTGCCTGTGACCCGTTACCGCGTAGAACAGCGGACCCGCACGGTCGCTTACACCGTCGCCCGTCCTGTGACACAGACGCGTCAGGTGGCTTACACGACCTATCGCACGGTGACAAAGCCTGTCACCAGTTCTTACCAGGTCTGCATCCCTTACACGGTTTCGCGCCAGGTGGAAGAACAGTACTGCGAGATGATTCCAAAGACGGTCTGCGTCCCCGTGCCGCAAACCTCGTGCTGTGGCGCCTCCTACGGAGCGCCGCACGTTACGACGGTCGATTCAGGTTGCGGTTGTGGTGCGTAACTGAACCCGTAGGTCAGGCGCCCGCCTGACAACGCAAAGAGTTCCACCTCAACCACCGTCAGGCAGACGCCTGACCTACCTGAAGATGAAACCAATACCAGCATGCCTCTCGCGGTGTGCTGGTATTTTTTATTGATCGTCGAAGATGGTCCAGACATCCACATTGCTGCGGACCTTGGTGAGATAAGCTTCGCGCTGCTTGTCCATTTTCGCCTTCTGGATCTTCTCTTTGATACCGACTTGTGCTTCCAGGAACGAAACGTAACCCGCCGGGTTCCGCTCGACCACGCGCACAATATGGTAACCACGGTCATCGACGATCGGCCGGCTGAGCTGATTCAACGGCAGCGAGAAAAGAGCTGTGTCGATCTTCTGCGAAGCCAGGCTGCCCTGCCGGGTCCAGTCGTGAAAACCGCCACGGTCGGCATTCACGCCGTGCGAGCTGCGCTTCGCAACAGCTTCCAGCGGGGCGCCGCCCAGCACTTCGTTACCCATCGCCGCCAGATGCCTGTACGTGCGGTCGCGGTCACCATCAAACTGGCTGAAAGCCGCCATCAGATGTTCCCACCGCGCCTTGGGCTTGATCTCGTAATCCTGGAGGTGCTCTTTGTAATAGTCCAGCATCTCCTGGTGCGTGACTTCCGGATCCTGATCGATTTCGCGTTGCAGCTTCTGCTGCGCCATGACCTGTTCAAAAAAGACCTGCCGCGCTTTGGCGACTGAGGTGCCGTACTTGCGGAACTTGGCATCCAGCTCTGCGGCGGAAGTAACATTCGCCCGTTTCATCAGCACGGGCAGTCGCGAATCGGTGAAGGCGGCCGTCAGACTTTCTTCGATATTGGCAACGTTCTCTTTAGGAATTTCCCGCAGGAAATCGAAATAGATCAGCTTGGTTTCAATCGCGACCTTGAGCGCCTGTTGCATTAACAGCTTCCGCTGACGGTCCAGCTCCGCCTTGGGGGCTTTGCCTTCGTACGGGGCCAGGATCTGATTGACGTTGCCTTGAATATCGCCGGCCAGAATGGTTTCGGTGCCCACGCGGGCAATGATCTGTGCGGGCGAGAACAACTGGCTCTGCGGCTCTGGCTTCGCCTGGGCGCCGGCGGGTTGTACCGGCGAGTTCTGCCGCTGGGCGACAAACTGTGGCGGACGCTGCTGCTGGGGCGTACGCGGCGGAAAGCCAGGCTGTCCTTGAGGCTGATAAGGTGGCTGGTACGGTGGCCGCTGTTGATACTGCGGCGGAACCCCTGAGACTTGCGGCTGATAGGGCGGGCGGGATGAAGGTTCAAACCGTGGCGGTTGCTGCGTTGGGCCGGAGGCGCCGCCGGGCTGGAACGCGCCGCCTTGGGGCTGAAATCCACCACCACGCGGTGCGAAGCCCGGTTGGGTGGACACGTTTCGCGCAGGTGTTCGTAGATCCTGCACTGGCGCGGGGGCGCCGGGACGTTGATAGACCGGTGGCTGCGGGCTGATTAAAGGTGTTTCTTCTGGATCACGCAGCAGTTCAGCCGCGCGCAGATCGGTGGAGACGCCGCCAGCTGGACCAAGTTCCGGGAAACGTTGGGGCGATTCCTGTGCGTGCAGCGACTTTTGGCTGACTAGCAGCACCGAAAGGGCGCAGGTAGCCAGAATTGCAATGTGCCAGCGTTTCACAACCGTGCTTTCCGGTGTTTGATTTCGAGAAGAACCACGCCGCCGCGGCAGACAAACGTCCAGCCTGGCGGATTGATAGGCGGCGGAGTATACGCGCGGCCGCGTTATGGCCGCAACACCGATTTAAGAAGTTCGATCAGCACGTCCGGCTGCTTCGCCGCAGACTTGATTTTGATATAAGCTTTGCGGCTATCGACCACGCGGATCTTACCGGCGCCACGCAGTTTCACCAGCTGTTCAATGCGGTTACGGTCGGCGTACGCCAGCACAATGAAATCGCCTTCCAGATAGATGGCCTGGATCTGCCAGACCGCCGCATCCAGCCGTAATTCCGCGAATGCGATCATCCGCTCTGCACATTCCGGCAGCGGGCCGAAGCGGTCGCGCAGCTCTGTGCGGATGCTCTCGACTTCGTCGTATGAAGCCAGTCGCGTTAACCGGCGGTAGATGTCAATCTTCGTCCGTCCGGCAGGCACATAGCTGGACGGCAGATAGGCGTCGCCCAGCAGAGCGATCTCGACATCCAGCTTCGGCGGCGCCGGCTGCTTCTTGATCCGCCGCACCGCATTCTCTAAGAGCTGGCAGTAGTATTCATAGCCAACGCTAGCAATGTGCCCGCTTTGCTGCACTCCTAGCAAGTTGCCGGCGCCGCGGATTTCGAGGTCGCGCATCGAGATGGCGAAGCCGGCGCCCATCTCCGAAAATTCCTCGATCGCCCGCAGTCGTTTGGCCGCCACAGGCGAAAGATGCTTATGCGGCTCGATCAGCAGGTATGCATACGCGCGGTGCTTGTACCGGCCGACTCGGCCACGCAGTTGATGCAGTTCCGCCAGCCCGTATTTGTCCGCTTCGTCAATAAAAATCGTGTTGGCGTTGGGGATGTCCAGCCCGCTTTCGACGATGGTCGTAGCGACCAGGATGTCGTACTTGCCGGCGATGAAATCCACCATCACCTTTTCTAGTTCGCCTTCAGCCATCTGGCCGTGCCCGACGCAGATGGTGGCTTCGGGAACGATGTCCTGCACCTTGCGGGCGGTCTCGTGAATATCGCTCACGCGGTTATGCACAAAGAAGGTCTGCCCGCCACGGCTTAACTCCCGCAGCACAGCCCGGCGGATCAGTTGATCGTCGAACCGCGTTACGCGAGTTTCCACCGCGGTGCGTTCGCTCGGCGGCGTCTCCAGGTTCGAGATATCACGCACGCCCACCAGCGACATGTGCAGCGTCCGCGGGATCGGCGTGGCGGACATGGTCAGCACATCCACCGTGCTCCGCAGCGACTTCAGCCGCTCTTTCACCTCCACGCCAAACCGCTGTTCTTCGTCAATGATCAGCAGCCCCAGGTTATGGAACTTCACATCCTTCGACGCCAGGCGGTGCGTGCCGATCACCACATCAATCTGCCCTTTGCGGATGGCGGCCACATCCTGCCGCTGCTGCTTGGGCGTGCTGAACCGGCTGAGCCGCGCGATATCGAAGGGAAATTCGCGCATCCTCTCGGTGAAGGTCTGAAAGTGCTGTTCGACCAGAATCGTCGTCGGCGCCAGCACGGCGACCTGATAGCCGCTGGTGACGGCTTTGAACGCCGCCCGCATCGCCACTTCCGTTTTACCGTAGCCCACATCGCCACAGAGCAGGCGGTCCATGGGCCGCGGCTGCTGCATGTCTTCTTTGATCGCCGCGATGGCGGTCGCCTGATCGGGCGTTTCCTGGTAGGGGAAAGAACCGTCGAACTCCGCCTGCCAGTCGTTATCCGCCGCGAACGCAATGCCCGGCCGCATCGCGCGTTCGGCCTGTAAATGCAGCATGTCGGCCGCCAGGTCTTTGACGGCTTCTTCGGCGGCCAGTTTCTGCTTCTGCCAGCTCTTGCTGCCGATGGTGGCCAGTTGCGGCCGAGTTTTCGTGCCGCCGATGTATTTCTGCACCAAGTCTATCTTGGCCGCGGGCACATACACCTTTGAGCCGCCGCGGAACTCGATGGTGAGATGCTCTTCCTGGCGGTCTTTGTTCTGGAACATCTTCATACCGCAATAGCGGCCGATGCCGTGCGCCAGATGCACCACCAGATCACCGTCGCGAAGTTCCAGAAAGCTGTCGATTGCCTTGCCGCGCCGCTTCCGCGGTGTGCGTCGCAGTTCACCGCGGTGAAACAGTTCGCTGCCGCTGATCAGCAGCACATCTTCCGTCCGCCAGCGGAAGCCCTTGCTGAGATGCCCTTCCACAAACCCCAGCCGCCCGGTCGCGGCCAGCCGGGTGGATTGCAGGATCTCTTTCAGCCGCTCGATCTCGCCCGCGGTGTGGGCGGTAATGATGACATCGCTCTCGCCAGCGGCAGTATCCAGATTCGCGCGGACCAGCCCGATATCGTCGCCGCTGATCCGCTCGACGGTTTCAAACCGCAGCTGGCAGCTTGCCTCGGCCCCTGCTTCCAGCAACCCGCCCGAAGTGGCCACCGCCCGCGGATGGGCCGCCTGCAACACCTGATTCATGCTGTGATAATTAGCCGGTTCCGCCACGCGCGAAAGATACTGCTGCGCCTGATCGCGGCACTGCGTTGGTTCGTGCAGCAGCACCCAGGCATCCTCGGGCAGCATGCTGATGAAGTGGGCGCCGTAGTCGTCTTCGGCCGGCAGCACGGTGATTTCGATCTCTTCGATCTGTGCCTCACTCCGCTGCGTGACCACGTCGAACGTGCGGATAGATTCGATCTCGTCGTCGAACAGTTCAATCCGCACCGGCTGCGTCCAGTCCGGGGCGAAGATATCCAGGATGCCGCCACGCGGAGAGAATTCGCCGGGCAGTTCTACGGCTGTGGTGCTGTGCAGACCGCGGCTGGCCAGCCAGCGTTGCAGCTCTTCCACGTCGATCTGCTGCCCGCTGCGGATGGTCCGGCTGTTGGCCTGCACGCTTTCAGCCGAAGGGGCGGGCTGCAATAACGCGTCGATGCTGGCCGTAATGATGGCGGGCGGCGTGGGCGAAAGCATTTGTTTGATGACCCGCAGCCGTTCTCCGTGGGTCTCGTCCCGCGCGGCCTCATCGCCGGGCGGCGTGTGCCAGGCGGCGTAGACTTCCGCTGCGGCTTCTTCACCTAAAAACAGTGGTAAATCGGCCGCCACGGCGGCAGCTTCTTCCCGCCCTGGTGTGATGACCAGCAACGGCCCCGGCGCATCCAGCCGCAATGCCGCCGCCAGCAGCGCGCAGCCTGACCCCCACACTCCGTCGAAAGAAGCCTCCTGCCGCTGCTCCAGCGCGGCAATCACGGGCTTCCATTCCGGCCGGGCGGCAAGGTTCCGCGGCATGGCAGTTAACCGGTCGGCGGTCTTCTGCCTGGATTGGGTCTGACTACTCATAGGCCGGCAGAATTGTAGACCAAAACGCCGCTGGGACAAATGTAAATCTCAACGGTTCCACGGATCAAAGGTTATGCCGCTGAATTGACGTTACATCAGGTCCCCTCGCCCCTCCGGGGAGAGGGTTAGGGTGAGGGGGTACAGTTCCCTTCGCTCATTACTCAGCGACGAAGAGGGCTGGTGTTGCCGCCACAACACATTAACGGCGCCCAATCCAATGTTTTTTGTCCACCAACCGCCATCCAGCGTAAAACATAGACATAATATACGTGAACACACCTCAAATCTTCACCGCCCTTCCCGACTCCGCACCATGACTCAATCACGCAGCTATCCGGCCATCTTTGCTCTGGCCGCCATTTTCTTCTGCTTCACTGTCGGTTTTTTCGATGTCGCCGCGGCCAAAGAGATCATTCCCACGCCTGCCAGCACGCCCGTGCTGGGCGAGCTTGAGCCGGTGCTGATCCGGGCGATGCTCGGCAGCAAGGATCGACCGGCGGATCGCGATGGCTCCTTCGCCGCCGTCCGCACGCAGGACGCGTTGCAGGCGCAATTGAAAAAGCACAATCTGCAACTCTTCGGTGGCCCGATGCTGGGCTGCGTGCATCCGGATTCTATCAAGGTCTGGCTCCGTACGGTCAAACCCGCCGCCGTGCAGATCGTGGTGACGCAGCCCGGCGCCATGAAGCGGCAGAGCTACCTGTCGGAAACCGTGAAGACAACGGCTGAAGGCGATCTGACCGCCGTTCTTACTGTCAGCGGATTAACCGCCAGCACCGGCTATGAATACCGCGTGGAAGTCGACGGCAAGGCTGTACCCGTCAGCAACGCAAAGTTCCGCACCGCGCCGCTACCGGGGCAACCGGCGAAGTTCGACGTAGCTTTTGGCGGAGGCGCCCGGCTGGTGCCCGAAAAAGAACGCATCTGGAGCACCATCGCTAAGCGGCATCCGCTGGCCGTTTTGATGCTGGGCGACAACCTGTATATGGACATGCCGACGCACCGCAACCTGCAACGCCTATACTATTACCGCCGGCAGCTTCGCCCGGAGTTTCAGCAGCTTTCAGCCAGTTCCGCCTTCTACGCCATCTGGGACGACCACGACTTCGGCAAGAACGACACGCAGGGCGGACCGGCCACGTTCAACCCGCCGTGGAAACTGCCCGTCTATAAAGTCTTCCGCGAGAACTGGGTGAATCCGTACTATGGCGGCGGCGACAAACAGCCCGGCTGCTGGTTCGATTTCTCCATCGGCGATGTCGATTTCTTCATGACCGATGGCCGCTATTACCGTGACTTTAAAGGAAAGCCCCGCAACGAACGTTCGATGCTCGGCCCGGTGCAGAAGAAATGGCTGCTGGAAAAACTGCAAGCCTCCAAGGCCAAGTTCAAGGTGATCGCCTCCGGCACCCTGTGGACCGAGCATGCCGACAAAGGCGGCGCCGACTCGTGGTGGGGGGCGCCGGCCGAACGTGAAGAGATTTTCGCCCACATCAACAAGCACAAAATCGACGGCGTTATTCTGCTGTCCGCCGACCGGCACCGCACAGACATCTACAAAATCGAGCGGCCCCAGGGCTATCCGCTGTACGAGTTTGAAACGTCGAAGATGACCAACAACCACACGCACGGCACCCGCAAAGAAGCGTTGTTCTCTTACAACCAGGGCAACTTCTACGGGATGCTGACGTTCGACACGACGAAAAGCGATCCGCAGATGACCTTCCGCTGCATCACCATTGACGACAAAGTCGTGCATGAGATGAAACTCAACCTCAGTGAAATCTCACACGCAACAAAGGCGGAAAAGTAAATGCTTCCCGCCGGTATACCGCATGAACAGACAGGCGTGGTGATTGTCGATCACGGTTCGCGCCGTGAAGCAAGCAACAACATGCTGCTTGATTTTGTCGAAGCGTTCGCTGCAAATCAGAACTACGCGATTGTTGAACCGGCGCACATGGAACTGGCCGAACCATCCATTGCCACGGCCTTCAACAAATGTGTCAGCCGCGGCGCACGCCTGGTTATTGTCAGTCCCTACTTCCTGTCGCCCGGCCGCCACTGGAAGAACGATATCCCACAGCTTGCAGCCGAAGCCGCGGCCGCACATCCGGGCGTGCAGCACTTTGTGACGGCGCCGCTGGCGTTGCATCCGCTGATGCAGCAGATCATCGACGACCGTATTCAGCACTGCCTGAAACGGGTGCAAGGCGCCGCACCCGCCTGCGACGTTTGTGAAGAAGGCGGCGGCTGCAGTTTGATGCAATAGGCCAAACCGGACCAAACACAAGCAAGAAGACACTAACCCGAAGCGCAAGCGAGGGACGCCGGAGTTGGCAGCGTAACGCCGGTTGAAGTCCGCAATTTCGCCCAGATGTGGCCAAAAACCCCCATTTTCGCCTCCACGTCAAACGTCCCTCGCTCGCGCTTCGGGTTGGTTTGTTTCGCGATATCTAATAAACCGGAGGACGGACGACGTGAACAGAATCCCGCGCGTGAGTGCGATCTTTCTGCTGATACTGGCGGCGCTGCCTTCGCTAGCCCGCTCGCAGGAACGGGCACCGGTGGATCTTCAAAGCGATTCGGCGCGGCGGCATCCCGTGGCTATTGCCGCGGCGGGTGACCGGCTGTTTATTGCCAACCGCGATCGTGGCAGCGTGAGCGTTGTCAGCAAGAATACCCTGGCGGTCGAAGGTGAATATCGCGTGGGTGTAAGACTGTCAGATATTGTCACAGTGCCACATTCCGCCACACTGCTGGCGACGGACCGGCAGGCGAACCAGTTATTACTCGTCTCGACGGCGCAGCCCGGCCGCGTTTTGCAGCGGTTGAAGACGCCCATGACGCCGGTGAACGTGGTCGTCAGCGGCGACGGCGCCTGGTGCAGCGTGGCGTGCCTCTGGTCGCGAAGAGTGTCGCTGGTGGATATCCAACAGAGGCAGCTGAAACCGCGCGCCGTCGTCGATCTTCCCTTTGCACCGCGGCTGCAATGGCTGGCGCCAGATCAGAAAACACTGGTGGTGGCCGCTGCATTTTCGGGCGACCTGGCAATCATTGATGTCGCAAAAGCGAAGATCATCTCGCGTCGTTCGCTTGATAACCATAACGTCCACAGCCATAACATCCGCGGCATGGGGCTCAATCACACCGGCGACCGGCTGCTGATTTCGCATCAGATGCTGCATAGCCGGGTGCCCACGCTTCGCGAACGTGTGTTCTGGGGCGCGGTGGTAAGCAATGTGATTAAATCGGTGGAATTGAAAGAACTGCTGACGGTGGCGCCAGATCCTGACACTGCCGCTGCGGACAAACCGCCGGTGGAAGTCGCCCATTGGGAACTGCACCCCACGGGCGAACCTGGACGTGCGGGCGGCGATCCCGGCGCCGTGCTGGAAACCCCTGCGGGCGAAACCATCGTTCTGCTTAGCGGTGTGAACGAAGTGGGAATCCGCCGTCGCAACGAACTCGACTTCCAGCGGCTGGAGGTCGGCGCCGGACCTGTCGCGATGTCGCTGAATGCGGACCGGCGGCGGTTGTATGTGGTCAGCCGCTTTGACGATACGTTGCACGTGGTGGATGTGGCGTCGCGGCAGGTGACACATCGCATCGCACTGGGGCAGGCGCCGCCGCTGACGGAAGCGGCGCGAGGCGAACAACTTTTCTTCGACGCCCGGCTGTCGCTTGACGGCTGGTTCAGTTGCCACAGTTGCCATATCGATGGCCACACCAGCGACGCCAACAACGACAATATGGGAGACGATTCCATCGGCGCCCCCAAACGCATTCCCACCCTGCTGGGCGTCGGAGACTCGGCCCCGTGGGCGTGGAACGGCAAACAGAAATCGCTGCGTCAGCAGGTGCACAAGTCGATCAAGCTGACGATGATCGGTGATGAGAAACGCACGATCAAAGATGCAGACGTGGCCGCGATTTCCGCCTTTATCAAAACGCTTGCACCGCCGCCATCACTCGCCGCTGCCCGCGAGCCTACTGACCCAGAAGCGGTTGCGGCGGGAAAGAAGGTGTTCGCCGCCGCCGGTTGCAACAAGTGCCACGCGGCGCCGGCCTTCACCACTTCGCAGACCTATGATGTGGGGCTGCAAGATGAAAACGGCCAGTCGCGATTTAATCCGCCTGGTCTGCGTGGCGTCAGCCAGCGGCAGCGGTTCTTTCACGACGGCCGGGCGACATCGTTGCCAGACCTGTTGAAAGCCCACGATCATCCTGGAACAGCGGGCCTGACAGCGTCGCAACGCACCGCTCTGCTGGCGTACTTGCGATCGTTGTAAACAGAGTACAACGCGCTCGAGACTATTTCAGATCAAAGTTGGCGGTGTTCTCGCCTTCGCTGACCGTGGTCTTCAAGTCGGACTTCGTGTTGTATTTTTCGGGTATCAGCTCTTTCATCGGCGTTACGCCGGTAGCGTCAGGGCTGCCGTTCTCTACCTTCGAGCTGATCTGGACCGTTTTCTCACCCTCATAGATTTTCAGGCTGTAGCTGCCGTCCACAATGTCCGCGGTCGCGGGCGGCCGACCCTCAGCAATGTCATCCTGGCCCTGCATCAGAATCGAGCCCTTCTTAATTGGCTCTCCCTTGTAGGTCACGGTGCCAGAGACCTTATAGGTAGGAGGCAAAGGCGGAGCGCCACTTCCACATCCGCAGGCGGAAACCAGCAAGACAGCCAGGCTGAACCCCAGCGGCAACACGCGATAATTCTTCAACATCAGACACCTTCCTCGATACACATCACACAAGATACACCGGGTACCAAGAAGCAAAATTAAATCAGTAAATCAACAGAAACCCGTTGTCGCGGCCGCAATACGGTGAATGCGTGCGGCCGCGAAAATCCGCCCCGAAACCAATTATGGAATTTCAGGCGTCTGACCATCGTTGCGGGTGGCAAGTTGCGCGAGTGTCAAAGCCGCCGTGGTCGAGGGCAGGAAGTGCACTGAACCATCTGCGAACAGCACATTCGCGCCGCCGGGATGCATCGAAGAAATGGGGTGATTGTTGCTCGCATTCTGGCAGACGCCATCGTCACAGGCGGCTTCACCAAGATCACAACTGCCGTTTTTACAGTCCTGCCCCACCAGGTAACGCACAGTGGTGGTGTTGAACACGCGACCGTTCGCGCTGCTGGGTGGCGCCAGGTTGGTTGAGTTCGTCTGCCCCTTGCAGCCCATGGCGAAACCATGCTGCAAACCGGGCCGGCGGTCGAACCTGTTGCCATCATCATCCCACATCCACGCGCTGGTTTCAGCGGTGATCATCGTGCTGCTAGTCCCGTCGGTGATGGATGAAAATCGGTTCTGGGTGTTGTACCCCAGGATACCGTTCCGCGCAACAATACCGTAACCAGAAACTGCCACATCGCCTGGGCTGGCAGCCAGGCCGCCGAAGCTGTTCGCTGCGCCTGCAACGCCCGCGTAGTCGGGAACCATTGAGCCAGGCGCGGTCGTGCTTAGACAGATAGTTACGTCGAATGCAGAAGACGGGCAGCGGTAAACCTCAAACTGCGGATTACCAGCAGTGTCGCCGATCCCAGACCGTATGGCTGCAGTGTTGTACTCCTGATTCCTTCCCAGTTGAGCCGTATCGTAAGCGTTGTCGAGTTCAATGAATGGCATAATGTACGCCATCCAGGAAGAGCCCCACTGATGTGCGCCTGCGTTTCCAAAGGGACTCAGGTTATTTGCCGCCCCCGGTGGGAACCTCCGGTAGGTGTCGTGGAAGTTGTGCAACCCCAGGCCCTGCTGCTTCATGTTGTTCACGCAGGACGAGCGACGCGCCGCTTCGCGCGCCGCCTGAACCGCGGGTAATAGTAGTGCGACCAGGACGCCAATGATGGCAATCACCACCAGCAGTTCCACCAGTGTAAATCCGTGCCTCTTCATACAAGCTCCAGACCCTTTAAAGTAGGAAAATAGAAACGATGATCTCTGTTCGTGTACCGTCCCAGAATAGATACACACCTAAGATTAAGTGCGAATTGTGAGAATAAGTGGTGCGGAAAAAGAATGGATTCTTAATGATTTCCGTATAATCCTCTCATCCGGCCACTATGCCGCGCCAGGAAGCGAACAACCATCAGGTAATCCACCAGGAGATCAGCTCTTTGCTACATTCCATCTTCGTGGGGCTGTGCATGGCCGTAGTGACCATTGCGATTCACGCGGGTGGCACAACCTTCTGGATTAACTATCTGAGAAACCGCGCGCGGGCGGGCAGACGTGCAGACACCTGGATTTCGCGGTTACAGATTCTTTGCACAACGGCCATTGCGCTGCTGACAATCCACATTGTTGAAGTGGTTGTCTGGGGTCTGCTTTACCTGCTGCTGGTGGGCGGCCGGGCGTTTGAAACTGTGGAGCAGGCGATCTATTTTTCGACCGTTACGTTTGCATCGCTAGGCTATGGCGATGTGGTCATCGGCGGGTCGTGGCGGATGCTATCGGCCATTCAGTCTATGGTGGGGCTGCTGGTGTTCGGCTGGAGTTCCGCTTTGTTGTTCGCCGTGGTGCAGCGGATGCTGAATGTGGAAATGGATCTGACGCCGGAGGATAAGAAGCCGCCGCAAGCGAAGAAGCGGCGCCGGAAGTGATCGCCTGGATCATGCATCGCGCCGCCGGTGTTGCTGCATCACGTCGCGCCAGCCACTGGCGGGTTGGTTACGCGCCTGTAATTCCGCCGCTGCGACTGCCAGTTCCAGAGATTCCCGCAACGGAAACAGGCGAGAGAAGCCAGCAAGCAGCGTCAGACAGAAAGCATCATGCACGTCCTCTGCCGTTTCGCCTTGAACGGCTGGCGGCTGCAAGAGATGCCATCCATCCCAGTCGCTATCCGGGTTGATCGACTCTGGCTGAATGAAGATGGAAGTAGATTCAAGCGCCGTGAATATTTCCTGGTGCTGCGGCGGCAATTCCGCGGCGTCCGCCGTTGGCAAGGTATCAGCAGCCAGATAAATCATCCCTGCGCTGGAGAAGATGTCGACCAGAAAGCCGCTGTCCTGCAACTGCTGCCTGGTGGGCCGCACGAGCATACAGATCGTAGGATCAGCCAGCATGGCGCGCAGGATCTCGCCACAATGCTCGCCGGCTCCGCCATGACCAAAGGGAGAAAGATCCAGAAGCGGCAGATCCGACATCCGCTGCGCCGTTTCCAGAGTGGCTTTGCTTGTCGGGCAACCGCTTACATAGATCAGGGTCGTCAGGCCGAAGGGGTTATCTCCCGCGGGCTCCCCGTGCGCACCGGCGCTATCTGACATGTGTTTTCCTGCGCGTATCATCGTGATGTTTCTTCGTGGTGTGTGGACTTTCCCTTTAATCACCAACAAAGCCACTAATACGACACGGATGGTCCATTATTTTTCGATTTTTTTCTTTTGGGGCGGGAAACGTCTGCCTGTAAGCTGGTTCGAACGCTGGCCAGGGAAGTTATAATTCCGCCTATTAATGCTTCTGCCACCGCCTTGGATGAGTTGAAATATGCCGCTGCCCACGGCGGAATTCTGGTCGATTGCCGTCTGTTCTTTATTTGTCTCCGGGTCCGCGGTATTGCTGAGTTCGCTGGTGGGAATCCCCTGCGGCGTGTGGCTGGGAATGAATCCGCAGGCGGCGTGGTCGCGGATTTCGCAGATACTGCTTCGGACAGGGATGGCGCTGCCGCCGGTGGTGATTGGCCTGCTGCTGTATCTGCTGCTGTCGCGCAGCGGGCCGCTGGGCGGTCTCGGATGGCTGTATACGCCGTGGGCGATGATCGTGGCGCAGGCCGTGCTTTGCTTTCCGTTCGTTGCCGGCATCACGCTCAGCGCCGTCGCAGGTGTGCCGCCGCAACTTGCTGCGCAGGTGCGAAGTCTGGGCGCCAGTGACTGGCAGTTACGGCTGGCCGTTTTGCGCGAAGCGCGGCGGGGCGTGATCCTGGCAGTCGTCGCCGCGGCGGGGCGAAGCATCTCCGAAGTTGGCGCCGTGCTGATTGTGGGCGGAAATATTCAAGGGCATACGCGGGTGCTGACCACGGCGATTGTGGTCGAAACCAGTAAGGGCGAATTCGAGTTCGCCTTGCTACTTGGCGGGGCGCTGTTGCTGGCAGCACTGTCGCTCAACACGATCATTCTTCTGCTTCAAGGCAGCCGCCCATGACACAGCCCGCCACTCCACCGCCACCCGCCTGGGAGATGATCAGCCTGCGCAAACGCCTGGGCGACTTCGAACTGATGATCCAGAACCTGGCCGTTCAGCCCGCGGCGTGCCTGGCCGTCATCGGGCCTGCCGGTGCGGGAAAATCAACGCTGCTGCAAATGGCTGCCGGATTGATGCCCGTTGATGCAGGAAGCCTGAAACGCGGTGGCGTTGAAGTGGGTCGCGGAGAGGAAAGCCTCTTGCAACGGCGGCAGGTGACACTGGTTGCTCAGCGGCCGGTGATGCTGCGTGGCAGCGTTCGATACAACGTGCAGTACGGCCTGCGGCTGCGCCGCGACAGGCAAGCCGCGACGAAAGCGGAAGCGATGATCGAGCGGCTGCAACTGACACCGCTTGCAGATCAACCCGCGGATTCACTTTCAGGCGGCGAGACACAACTGGTGGCCATCGCCCGCGCCCTGGTGCTGCAGCCAGACTATTTAATACTTGACGAACCAACGGCGCACCTCGATCCTGGCCGCGTGCAACTGGTGGAAGACGTCGTTACGGAGATGCATCAGCAGCACGCCTTTGCGTGTATCTGGGCGACGCACAACCTGTTTCAAGCTCGCCGCGTCGCCACCGCCGCCGCCTTGATGTTGAACGGACGGCTGGTGGAAACAGGCGACGCAGGTGCGTTTTTCGACTCCCCCGCACAACCGCAGACGGCCGACTTTCTAGAAGGCCGCATGGTTTATTAACCATTGCAACAAGAATGAAGGAGTAAGAACCATGTCACAACCCGATGCCAGGATATCGCTGAAAGACCATGTGCTTGACCTGTTGGCGGGCGGCGCCGCGCACCTGGGTTTTGAAGAGGCAGTAGAACGTATACCTGCGCGGCTTTACGGCGCCACGGTAGAGCGTGTAGCGCATTCGCCGTGGCAGATTCTGGAGCATCTGCGCATCTGCCAGTGGGATCTGCTGGAATATTCACGGGACCCGCAGCATCAGTCGCCGGACTTTCCCGATGGGTTGTGGCCCGTAGAACCGGCGCCGCCTAACGAACACGCCTGGAGCCAGAGTGTTGCCGCGTTTCAAAGTGATCTGCAACAGATGTCGCAACTTGTCGCCAGTTGTGACGATCTACTGGCACAGATTCCGCACACCGCCCCCGGGCACACGCTGCTGCGTCAGGCGTTGATCGTTGCCGACCATAACGCCTACCATCTGGGCCAGCTTGTGATCGTGCACAAAGCGTTGTCCAGTTGAGCTTCTGGCGACAACTACGCGGCGGCAGAGGCTGATTACTCTGTCTCTTCGCTGCTTTCTTCTTCCGCCGGTGGGAGCATCTGCACCGGCACGGGCGTCGTAAGGTCAAGATGCACATCGCGCTGCGGGAAGGCGATCACGATACCTGCTTCGCGGAACAACTGGTCAACACGGTGACGGATATCACTTTCGACCCGTCGTAGTTCCATCAGCGTGTGCACTTCAAGCCAGAAGTGAAGTTCAAAGTTCAGCGAATTATCGGCGAAGTCAACAAACCATACATGTGGCGGCGGTCGTTTCAGTATCTGCCCATGATCGTCGGCTGCGTGTTTGAGCAGTTTGGCAACTTCGCGGGTGGGCGAACCGTAGGCCACGCCGACCTTGATGTTCGTCCGGATTTTGTGGTCCGCTCGCGTCAGGTTCACCACGTTGTTTTCTAGAAACGTGCTGTTCGGAACGACAATCTCCATGTTATCGCCGGTGCGGATACGCGTGCTGCGGGCGCCGATGCTTGTTACGTTGCCGTAGAGGCCGTCGATCTTAATCAGGTCACCGACCTTAATAGGACGCTCGGCCAGTAGCACCAGACCGCTGATAAAGTTGTTCACCACATTCTGGCTGCCAAGGCCGACGCCAATGGCAATCGCACCGCCAAAGAATGTAAACACCGTCAGTGGCACATTCACAATCCGTAGCGCCATCAACGTGCACAGCACCAGAATCAGATAGAAGGAGACCGTCTGCAACGCTGCGGCGCCGCTTTCATTCATCTGGAAGCGGCCTTGCTTCAGTCGCCTGCCGAGCATCCGGCTGACGGTCCGCGACACGAAGAAGCCGCACACTAGCAGCACCAGGCCGACCAGCACTTTGCCAACGGTCAGCGGCTGCTCTTCAATGGTCAGCAGTTCCGTATTCCAGACGCTGGTTGCGTAGTGCACGGCGCCGGCGTACCAGTCGCTAAGCGACCAGGCGCCGACTTCTCCGCCGATCTCGCTATCCAGCTTCTCAGTTAGACGCAGTGTCTCGTCAATATCGACGAGACTTTCGTTATATAGCTGTATCGACTGATCCAGGTGTTGCCGCTGCTGTGTCAGCCAGCGTTTCACCGCGGTTGCGTCCGCTGCGGTGCTTTGCAGCCTTTTGTCGCGGATGACAAGTTCCTGTCGCAGTTCGTCAATCCGCAACTGGGCAAGTCGCTTTTCGCGTTGCAGCTGCGATTGCAGCTGGTCTGCTTCTTCATTCCACTCGATAAGCTCGCTAGGCTCGGCTTCCTGATTCAGCACCTGATAGCGATGGCGCCAGAGCTCGCGGCGTTTGCCGAGGTGTTGAAGCTGCGCATTCACATGCGAAACGCGCTGCTGTTTCAACTGCCGGTCTAATGAGCGTGCTTCCACTTCCTCCACGCGTTCCGGCGGATCTTCCTCTGTGGAGTCTAGTTTCTGCCGCGCCTGCACCCATTGCGTTTCGGCGTATTGCAGGTTTGTTTCTGCGGTGCGCAAGTTGCTTTTCAGATCGGCCTCGAGCTTGTCCAGGTCCACCATCACATCCTGTAACGCCTCCGCATCGAATTCGACATCGTCCTTGATCCAGACGATCTTCGCTTCGATGATCTCAACCTGCCGGTTATGAAGTTCGACTTTTTTCAGTTCGTTGGCTTGCTCCTGCTGTTGCAGTTCAACGGACTTACCAGCCATGGTGACTTCGATTTCCGCCAGCTTAATCTCCCGTAATTGCTCTGCAGCTTCTGTCGCTCCGGCTGGAAGCGGCGCCTGCTTCAGCTGCCGGAGTTCCTGCTGCTTCGTAAGCAACTGCGCCTTGGCAGAGGCCAGTTCAGCGGCTGCGTTTTCAGTTGCGGCCTGAAGGGTCTGACTGCGTGCCTGACGGTTTGCCAGTTCGTCGCGGAGGGTGTCTAACAGCCGGAAAGAGGGTTTCTCTTCAGCAGGTCCAGACTCTTTCACCGCAAGCAGTTCCGCCCGTTTATCGGCCAGTTGCGTATCCAGCGTTTTGCCTAAATCCTGGGCGGAAGACAATTGCGACTTGATGGCTTCAAGTTGCGAAAGAAGATCCGCTTCACGGCCGGTCGCTGTACCGGACGGTGGTTCAGCAGCAGCGTCTGCGCCGGGCTTGGGCGGGTCTGTGCTTTCTGGTGTTGCGGCAGTAGGTTCCGGCGGTTGCTGACCGTGCGCGATGCTCCCGCCGGAAAACGCCGGTACAATAGCGACGCCTACCAGAAGAAAATACGCCGCCAGTTTTGTGCGAGAAATCATCCGTTCGTTCCGGGCATGAACCGTGCCGCCTCCATGAGTGTCTATTCCTTCATAACCTAGTGTACCGGTCACATCCAACAAGGCGCCGGGCGTAATATCTCTGCTTGCTGATCTGGTAAGAACTTCTTGCCGCGGCGACACCATCCGACCTGAATTTGCATGCTCCAGATCGAAGCACTTACCCCTGGCGAAGTGGCCGCACAGCGTTTGCGAAATATCCGGCTGCGTGCTCTGCGCGACGCCCCGGATGCGTTTGGCAGCACACTTGAAGACACGTTGAAGCGATCGCCGCAGGACTGGCTGGAGCAGTTAAAAACGCTGCCGTTGTTTCTGGCGGTGCTTGACGGCGACGACGCTGGAATGGTCCGCTATGGCGCCGATGACCGCCGCGCGGGCGTAGTGTGGCTGCTGTCGATGTGGGTGGCGCCAGCGGCCCGCGGTAAGGGTGCAGGAGACGCCCTCGTCGAAGCCGTCGTGAATGCCGCGCGGCAGGGCGGTGCGAAGCAGATGCTGCTGGATGTGGCTGACGGGAATCATCATGCGATAGCTCTGTACGCCCGCCACGGCTTTAAGCCTAATGGCGTGCGTGGCGCCTTGCCGCCGCCCCGGGAGCATATCGCCGAACATCAGATGCAGCGGTCTTTGTGAAAAGTCGCTGCGTAAAGAGTTGCTGCGTGAAGAGTCGAACCGGGTGCGGCGCGAAACGCTGCGTTACTCTTCCGCGGCATCCTGTTCCTGCTGGGAACGCTTAATCGCGTCGTAAACTTCGCGACGATGCACAGGCACCTCTCTTGGCGCTTCCACACCCAGGCGGACCTTGTCGCCACGGATTTCCACAACAACGATGGTGATATCGTTGTTGATAACGATGCTTTCGTTCTTCTTGCGGGAGAGGACTAACATGGATCCATTCCTTTGTGTGAATTACGGGCGTTGCTTAAGGTGTGATGCACGCCGCTGAGGTAGCCGGTGATGTTGGCGGTTATTGGCAGGATATTGAAAAGCAGAACGGCCTCCGGGCCGGAACACTTGTTCAAATGTTTAGGGGTTGACAGGTGCAGAAACACATTCCAGACACTATCCTCTCTCTCACTCTACGCCGGTGTAGGGCGTCGTCAAGCAATTACAGCAGAATTCCAGAAAGTTTCCCCACCCGGCCACAGAGAAACCCCGGACAACTGCTATATCCCCACCCGGCAATCATCTCGCGGGCGAAATACGTAGAATTTTCCGCTTGCCCCAGAGCTAGACATCGCCCAGCAGCACGGGCACGCGCTGCCGCAGCAGGGCCATCTGTTCCGGCGTTTCACCCAGATACGCCAGCAGCCGCAGATCGTCACGCGTGACGGCGCCGCCGGTCATCAGCCACGACCGCACACGGAACAGTTTGTAGAGTTTCACCAGCTTGCGGTCGCTGATAAAGATATGCTCTTCCCGCACCAGCGTCCGCACCAGCCGCTGAAACTCCTGAAACACTTCGGGCGGGAAATAAACGTGGCGGTCGTTCCGCAAATCGCCGTCGGCCGACTGCCGCTGCTGAGCGAACTGATACGTCAGATAACGGTTCGCTTTGACGAAGTCTTCCAGGCCGCAATGTCCTTCGACCCACGGTTTACGGTTCAGCGTACGGTTCACTTCCGATTCTAGCCCCGCGTCGATCAACTGCTCAAAGTAGTCTTCCTGCACGGGTAGGCTCTCCGCCTTCAGCACGAAGCGGTCTTTCAACGCGCCCAGCTCGCCGTGTTCGGGCACTTCATTGGTGGCAGCAAAGAGAATCCGCAACCGTACGGGCTGCGGCTCGCCATCCTGATAGAACTTCTTCTCGTTAATGATCGTCAGCAGGATGTTGAGAATGGCCGAGTTGGACTTGAAGATCTCATCCAGAAACGCCAGCCGCGCCGTTGGCAGCTTGCCTTGCTCACGACGGATATAGCGGCCTTCGCGCAGGCGGTTGATATCAATCGGGCCGATGATTTCCGACGGTTCGGTGAACCGCGTGAGCATGTACTCGAAATAATCTTCCTGCGGAATGCCCGCCGCATCCTTGAACTTCAGCACCAGGTCCGACTTCGCCGTGCCGGGCGGCCCGACCAGCAACAGCGGTTCCTGCGCGATGGCGGCCACACACATCAGATCAATCAGGTGCTGCTTATCCACCAGAAAGCGGCCCAGCGAAGTGCGAAAAAGATTGATGCGTTTGCGCAGCCCCTCGGCCTCTTCCTGCAGGTCTTCATACGACCAGTCTTCACGCAAGTCAGCTTCAACAACGCTCATCAATCACATTCCTCTATCCAGCAACGGTGGCCTCTTCCGCCCTGCGGCGACTGGGTATCTACACAAGTCTTTTTGCATCACACACTAACCCGAAGCGCAAGCGAGGGACGTTTGATCGAGTGCAACAAACAAGGGTTTCTGGCGGAACAACGTTGCATCGAAGGTCTTCCTGACAGGCCATTCGCTACAATGCGGGACGCCCCTCGCTCGCGCTTCGGGTTGGTGTTTTATCCGTGAAACAAAACAATTTGTGTAGATACCAATGCCCTGCGGCAGTGTTGATGGTAACCCATTCTCAACGCCGTGCGCAGATAGCCTGGTGCGTAAACCGGCCTTGCGCCTATTTACAGCAACTGGTCTGCAGTTCCTGTGTGCCGGGCTTCACCGTCAACTGACACTGCGGCGCCGTGGCTGAAGCATCAGGGCCCGGCGGCGTCTCGTGCTGACTGGCGAAGCGGATCGAACGGCCCGTTACGATCAGGCTCGAGCCGACCATCAACAGCGCGGCGAACACCGGGTGCAGAAAACCCGTCGCGGCGAGCAGCATGCCGATGACATTGTAAGCCGCCGCCCAGATTAGATTGGTGCGGATCAGCCACATGGCGCCGCGGCATCGCTCAACCGCCCAGGGCGCCACGTCCAGGTTGCCGGTCAGCAGCGTGGCCTGCGCGTTGGCGCCGGCAAGTTCGGATCCGGACGCCAGCGCAATCGAAGCGCAGGCGTTGCTCAGCGCCGCAGCATCGTTGATGCCGTCGCCGACGAAGAGCACGTCTTCACCTTCCTGCTGCCACTGCGCGACCATGTTGGCTTTATCCAGGGGAGACATCTCGGCGTGTACGGAATCAAAACCGGCAGCGGCGGGGCGGTCTTTCTGGTCGCCGGTCATCACGGTGACCTTCATCTGCAACGCTTCGCAGGCTTTCTGCGCCAGCACTGCCGACGGGCGCCGCCGTTCACCCACCAGACAGACGGCGGACAATTTGCCGTCGGTTTCAACGGCTACGGGTTCGCCGCCCTTCATCGCCAGGCCGGAGCACAGCGCATCGTACGCCGCCCGCGGCGCGTTGATCCAGCGCGGGGCGCCGACGCGCAGATGCCGGGCGTTGCCGCAGCAGTCTTCAAACGACGCTTCCAGCCCGCAGCCTGGGTGCGACTGCAACTGCATGTTGGTGACTTTGTAGGTTTTGCCCGCTGCCGGATACGCCGCCAGTGCGCGGGCGACTGGATGCTGGCTGTGCTGTTCGGCCGAAGCCAGCCACGACATCAGTTTCTCACGCGGCACATCGCCCGCCACGGCGACATCGACCACCGAGGCGGCGTCTTCGGTCAGCGTTCCGGTCTTATCAAACACCACATGATTGCAACGGGCCAGGCGCGCGACAAAATCCGCCTGATGCGCCACCAGACCGCGGCTTGCCATCTGATTCATCGCCGCCCACACGGCCAGCGGAACCGCCAGGCCCAATGCGCAGGGACAGGCCACCAGCAGCACCGACATGGCGTAGAACATCCCCTCCTGCCACGAGGACAACATCCACCAGGCGCCGAACGTCGCCGCCGCGACGGCAATCACCACGGGCAGAAAAACCTTGGTCCAGCGGTCAATCTGATCCTGCATCGAGATGCGCGTGCGACGGGCGTCTTCCACTGCCTGCAGCACGCCGTCAATCTCGCGCGCGCCGCCGGGCGCCGTGGCGCGGATCGCGAGGGTGGCGTCTTCCACCACACTGCCAGCCAGCACCTGCTCGCCGCTGCGGCGGACTCTTGCGAAGGGTTCGCCCGTCAAGGAGGTTTCGCAGACGAAGGCCTGCCCACGCTCGATCCTGCCATCGATGGTGATGGATTCACCCGGATGCACTTCCACCAGATCGCCCGCGCGGATGGTTTCCACCGGAACGGCGGCCGTGCTTCCATCGCTCTGGATCAGCCGCGCGGCGCCAAGCTGGTCGAGCCATTTCCGGGTCGCGGCGACGGCCGATGCGCGGGCGCGATCGCGGAGCATATCGTTCAGCGAATAGATCACCAGCAGGATCGAAACCACTTCAAAATAAATCGCGCCGCTGGATGTGAGATACGATTGCAGCGACGCCGCCATGGCGCCAATAATCGCCACCACAAACAGCGCCTCCATCGTTAACCGGCGGTTGGTAATCGCCCGAGCCGCACCTACCAGCAACGGGAAGCCGAGCAACGCGACCACGACCAGTGTTGAACCAAGCACCACGCTTTGCAGCGCGAAACGCACATCGGCCGGGGGCTCCGAAAGATTGACCGTCAGCGCCAGCAGCATCCCCTGACCCGCAAGCACGATTCCTACGGCCAGCTTCCACCAGGCCGTGTCGCTCGCGCTACTCCGCGGGGCGTTACTCCGGGGCGTCTCCGCCGGTTTGTTCTTCGCTGCTTTCATCAGACTTATCGTCTCCGGATTTCGTTTCTCCGGCATTCGTTTCTTTCCCGCCTTCGGATGCATCTCCAGATTCTTCTGCTGGCTCTTCTTGCTTCTCCGGCGCTGCTTCGGGTTCGACGGATTCCAGTTCGCTGACGGTCCAGGGCTGTTTGCGTGACTGTTCGTTCTCACGCACTTTGGCGATGAATTCTTTGGAAAGCGGGCTGGCTTGGTTGCCCCAGTCCTGGCGGATGTAGGTTAGCAGGTAGGCGAGTTGTTCGTCATCCAGTCTCTCGCCGAAAGCGGGCATGTTGCCGTTATACTTCTCACCCTTGACCTCAATCGGTCCCTGCAGACCGTGCAACAGAATGCGGGTAAGGATGGCTGGTTCGCCCGTCACCCATTCGGACTCTGCCAAGGGTGGGAACTGGCCGGGCACGCCTTTGCCAGACTGCTGGTGGCACCCGGCGCAGTTGGACGTGAAAGACCGCTTGCCCAGTGCTATTGGATCGGCCTTCTTCTCTTCGGTGACGGCGCCCGCTGCGGGACGTTGCTCGTCGTAGACCGTGGGGTCGAAACCGCCATTGTACGACGCCAGATAGTAACCACCCCAGAAGATAACGGCAGCATAGAAAGTAGTGAGCCAGATCGGCACCGGCTCGTGTCCGTCGCGCGGTTCGGCCTTTTCACGCATGATAGGCGCATGCATATAGTGCACATCAGGCGTCGCCAGCGCGTCGGAGATTTCGCGTGGCTGCGTGTGCGTACTCTCTTGTGCAGATGCTTCCGGCGGCGCGGGCAGATTTTCTTCGCGGCGTTGTGGATTGTCGGTCATGGCGCCTCAAGGGGTTGAGAGCGATCTAGTTGCAGCAGGTAACTGACCAGCGCGTCAGCCTCTTCGGTTGGCACGACTTCGTATCCCGCCTCGACGGCAAATTCTTCTGGCAGGTCTAAGGCCCGCGAAGAACGCTCGCCGGTGATCTTCCGCTTCTGGTACAGAAAACCAAATGCGGGCATGATCGACCCTTTGGACGTAATCTGCGGATTGTACAGATGCAGATGATGCCACTCGGCCGATGGCTGCCTGACGCCGATGTTCGCCAGGTCCGGGCCGGTCCGCATGGTGCCGAGCATCACGCGGTTGTCGCCGATATAGTCTTCGGCCTGGGTGCGCCGCGGGCCCCAGCCGCGTTCAAAGTCGGCGCCGAAACCTTCCGCGCGCACCTGCTGGCTGTGGCAATACATGCAGCCGTTGGCGGCGTAGACCTGTTCGCCTTCTTCCGCTTCACCGCCCAGCGTGCTGGGGTAAGCGGACCCGGTGTCTTCGTTGACAATAGGCTCCAGAAACTGCAGCTGAATGTAGGGGGTGAAGATCAGCACCAGCCAGGAACTGGCGAAGCTTAGTAGGACCCCCAGAAAGATAAACGGGCCGTGTCTCATGCCTGCTCCTCCCGCGCGGTGTCGCGGCGGCGGTTTGTCAGCGTGTTGTATTCTTCCTCATCGCCAAGCACAGTCGGGTTGAAATGCCGCTTGCCCAGATGGAGCAGATTGGTCACAAACAGCCACGTGAAGGCGACGTGTCCGACGGTCATCAGTATCCCGGAAATCGAACGCACTTTCAGGTAGGGCAGCGTGTAGTTGATGATATCCATAAATGGCACATCCGCATCGTTCATCATCAGCCCCTGATACCAGCCACCCCAGGTAAGCGAAAGCCAGTACAACGCGATTCCTGCCGCGCATGTCCAGAAGTGCACGCGGATAAGCCACGCCGAAGACCACTCCCAGGAGGTCAATCGCGGCACAATGTAATACATGCTGCCAAACATGGTCATCGTAAAAAACGCATACACGCCAAGATGCGCGTGAGCCACTGTGTAATGCGTGAAGTGCGTGACTTCGTTAATCGTCCGCAGCGACTGTAACGAACCCTGAATACTCACCGCCGTATAGCTCATGGCGCCGAACACGATAAACCGCAACGTTGGACTGAATCGCAGCAGCCGGAAGCGGCCTACCATGGTCATGTGATGGTTGATCGCGACCGTCACCACGGGAATGACCATCATCACGCTGGCGACAATCGAATACGTTATCAGCCATGCCGGCACCGGGCCGCCAATCAGGTGATGCACGCCCGCGGAGTTGTAAAAGAACGCCAGCGCCCAGAAGCCCAGAATGCTCAACTGGTAGCTGTAAATCGGCCGTCCGATCACCTTCGGGATCAGGTAATACGCCGCCGCCAGTCCGATCGGCGTGAGCCACAGTCCGAGCACATTGTGGGCGAACCACCAGTTCACTACCGGCTGTAGCACGCCTTGCAGGGAAGCAATCAGGATCAGCAGGTTGCCCACAACGTAGAGCCACGGGAACCAGAAGGCGGCGCCAAAGAGATACCACTGCGAAACATAGACGTGCCCTTCTTCGCGTTTGTTGAACGTCACGAACGAAGCGACAGCCACAATCGCGAAGGCGGCAGCCAGCACCGGCGCCACTTCTGGCGGGAATTCCAGCCATTCCACCGAAGTGCTTTTGCCAGCCAGAATGCCAATGGTGCCCCACAGGATGCCGATGTTCCAGATCACGGCGGAAACGACCAGCATCCGCGGCATCGCCAGACTGGTCTTCGAGAGCCGCGCGAACAACCACAGCATTACGCCGATACCCGCTTGCGACGCCCAGCCCAGCGCCATCGTATTCAAATGCGCCGGACGCACGCGGCCGAACGTCAGCCAGGCAGCATCGTCCAGAAAACCCGGCCAGTGCAGCTTCAGCGAGGCAAGCATCGCCAGCACCGAGCCAGCCAGCAGCCAGAATAAAGAACACGCGAAGTAGGTTAGCACGGGCAGACGTGCAGACTGATCCACACGCAGCCGCATCCGGGCGTATGGCTCAGCAACGCGCGCCCAATCTTCATTACTTAAATCAGCGGTTGTCGACATCGTTGTTTCCGGCAGTGTCCGGGGATGGTTGCGAAGGGTCCGTGGCGCCGGGACTTCCGGGCTGTTGCCCCGGGAAGAAGTCCGTCATTTCGCCCAGCGGTTCATCCGCATCAAAGATACTGGTGGCGCCTTTTTCAAAGTCGGAAAACTGCCCGGATTGAATCGCCCAGCCAAAGACGAACGCCGCCGAAACGCCCAGCAACGCGATGGTCCCGAAAATGATGAAGTAGGCAATCGACATAAGCAGCTATTCCCCTTCAGCGCCGGCCGGGTCGTCTTCTTGCGTGGCTCCGTCGCTGTCGTTCTCCGGCTCCTCTTTTCCAGAAGAAGCGTCTTCATCTGTGGAAGTTTCCTGCGAAGGTTTGTCTTTGGCCGCTTCTTCCTTGGGCTTGTCGTCCGCGGGCTTTTTGTCTTTGTCTTCCTCTGGCTTGTCTTCCTTAGGCTTATCTTCTGGCGGCGGTGGTGGTGTGAATCCGCCCTCGTCAACGAGCAGTTGCATGGCTCTGTCGATAGGGACGCGGACGGTCTTATCGTCCTGGTTCACCCAGGTGTAGGTTGTCAGTTCTTTCTGCGCCGTGGCCGTTATCTCACGAAGTTTCTGTTTGCGTTGCTCGTGCAGACTGGCTTCGGACCCACGGTAGTAGTCGCCGATCCAGAACATGGCGAAGGTCATCAGCACGGCCACCAGCAAGCCGAGAACGATGCTTAAGATCGTGGCAGTCATCCAGCTCCACGAACTGGTGAGGCTCGGCAGATCGGCGGCGGAGTCCGCCTGCGCGGCGCCTTCATTCTGTTCTGCGGGATTGTCCTGCGGGTTATTTTCCATAGCGGCGCCCTTACTCATTCTCCAGCGACATCGAAGCACGCAGACGTGGGTCGCCGACCGGAGCCAGCGCGTGTCCGGCTGCCACAGTCAGGATGCACCACACGCCGGCGGCAAGCACCAGCATCCACACAAAGACATCGATCCAGTGCACCAGATACGCCTGCTCACCCAGCACGGGCAGCACCTGCCAAGCCAGATCCACCGCATGGAAAAACAGCAGACACACCGACACAGCGACCAGCACCGCAGGCGTGCGTTTCATCTGCCGCGGCAGCAGCACCAGGAACGGCAGCACAAAGTGACCGGCCGCTAGCACGTAGCTGACCAGCCCCCACGCGTTGCCGGCGCGATGCGAGTACCAGGCCGTTTCTTCAGGAATTGCGGCGTACCAGATCAGCAGGTATTGCGAGAACCCGATGTAAGCCCAGAAGCAGACCAGCCCCAGCTGAAATTTCCCCAGGTCGTGCACATGTTCGATGGTGATAACCTGATCCATCCCCGGTTGCCGCCGCGCCCAGACAGCCAGCAGCGTAATAACCGCCAGCGAACTGGAAAAAGCGCCCGCCCAGAAGTACACGCCAAAAATGTTCGAGTACCAATGCGGGTCCAGCGACATGATCCAGTCGAACGAGGCGAACGTAGTTGTCAGCGCGAGCAGCAGCATGGCCGGGGCGCTGAACTTGCGCAGGCGCTTCACCGTGTTGCTATCGCTTTGCTGCTGATCCTGCTGCAACGATCCGCGGCGGAAGAAGAAAAACAGCGCAATCCACACGACAAAGTATCCCACCGCCCGCACCACGAAGAACGGCTGATTCAAGTATGACTGCTTGCCCTCGATGACCGGATCCACTTCGCCCCTGGCCCACGGAAACAGTTCCGACATGCCCAGCAGCAGCGGCAGGAACAGCAACGCGGCTGGGGCCAGCAGCACCGCGGTATGCTCGATCAGGCGGCGTACGACCATCGACCAGGACGAAAACGTGATGTAGTGCAGCAGCAACCAGAACAGCGCACCGGCGCCAATGCTGGTGATGAACAGCACGCCGGTCAGGTAGCGGAAGAAAAACTGGTGCGGATCGATCCAGGCAGCCGCCATGCAGACAACGCCCGCTATAACGGCAACGACCGCGGCGACGATGCGGATGAGCTTGGTCTTATCCGCCGGTAAGGGCTGCCGGGCTTCGTCTGGCAGAGAGGGAATGTGGTGGGTCATTTCTTCTCCAATTCTGCGCGGAATTGGGCGGGAACGTCTTCCAGCTTGGCCGTGCTGGCCCGTTGCAAGGCGCGGACATAAAGCACAATCGCCCAGCGGTCTTCCGGGTTAACCTGGTGGCCATAGCCCTGCATCAGACCTTTGCCATTGGCGATGGTGTGATAGATCTGGCCGTCGGGGAACTGCTGCGTGCGGTTGTCTAGCAAGGTAGGAATTTCCGCGAAGCCGTACTCCTTCATAATGCCATTGCCCGCACCGGTCTGACCGTGGCAGACGGCGCAGACCTGGTTGTAGCGCAGCCGGCCGCGTCGGAGCCGCGTCATGGTTAGTTCAACCGGCGCCGTCTTAACCCATGCTTCGCCTTCTTTGCCGCGGTAGAAAGCATCGTCCTCTTGCAGCATGGCTTCGTCACGGGTGACGTTCCCGGCGTCTGAAAAATAGTCGTTGCCGCCGAACGGAATCACGCCCGGCGGTGGAGTCCGCTGTGCGCGGCCATCGGCGAAAAAGTCGCTTTCGCCTTGAGCGCGGTACCGCGGCTGGAAGTCCATATCAAAGAAAACCATCAACGGTCGCTGCTGGAATTTGCAGCCCCGCACGCCCAGCACCAGCGGGATGGAAACCGCGACCAGCAACATTCCCAGTAGAACGCGTTTCATCATTTACGCCTCCACCGTAATGGTCTGACGGCCGCCCAGTTCATCCAGCAACTCGGCTGTTTCCGCCTGTTCGAACTTTGCATCGCGGGCGTCTACGTAGACGAAAAATCCATCGGCGCTGACTCGCTTAAACGCGGGTGTTTTCAGCAGCGGATGGCCGAACAACGGCAGCCCCGTCAGCCCGAACAAGCCGCCGACGGTCGCCAGCGCAGAGAACAGAATCATCACTTCAAAAATCACCGGCGTTAACGGTTGCACGCTTGCATGGGGTTTGCCGCCCACAATGATCGGATACTCCACCGTGTTCAGATAGAGAATGCCGCCCAGCGAGATCGCAATTCCCAGTACGCCCGCGATGAAAACAAACACCGGAAGGATGGAACGTCCCTGGCCCATTTTCTGCGAGAGACCATGCACGGGAAACGGCGAGTAAGCTTCCAGCTTCTCATAACCCTTTTCGCGCAGTTGAACGACCGCCGTGGTCAGTTCTTCTGGAGAGGTAAAACGCGAAAGTAGTCCTGCGGCGTTTTCGGCTTCGGCCTCAGGCAGTTCGACATCGTTCTTCGGATCCGCCTTGTGGGCGCTGCCGGGCAGCACCATTTTGATTTCGAACATGGCGATCATTGGCACGAACCGCAGGAACAGCAGCAGCATGGTGAAGAACAGGCCGAAGCTGCCGATGAACTGAATGATGTCCACCCAGGTCGGCGTGAACATGCCCCAGCTACTGGGCAGATAATCGCGGTGCAGGCTGGTGACGATAATCACAAACCGTTCGAACCACATGCCGATGTTGACGAAGATTGAAATCACAAACAACAGCCACGGATTCACACGCACCTTGCCGATCCACAGAATCTGCGGCACCACCACGTTGCAGAAAACCATGATCCAGTAGGCCCACGCGTACGGTCCCAGCGCGCGGTTCATAAACACGTACTGTTCGTAAACGTTGCCGCTGTACCAGGCGGTGAAAAATTCGATGCCGTAGGCGTAGCCCACCATCAGGCTGGTGGCGAGAATCACCTTGCTCATCATGTCCAGATGGCGATCCGTCACCAGATTGTGCAGCCCGTACATTTCGCGGCAGGGGATCATCAAGGTCAGCACCATGGCGAAGCCCGAGAAGATCGCACCGGCGACAAAGTAGGGCGGGAACACCGTCGCGTGCCAGCCCGGAATGACCGACGTGGCAAAGTCAAAACTCACCACCGTGTGCACGCTCAGCACCAACGGTGTCGAAAGCGCCGCCAGGCAGTAAACCGCCGTCTCGTAATGGCGCCAGTGATCCGCCGAACCGCGCCAGCCCAGCGAGAGCACGCCATAAATGGTCTGGCGTAACTTGGAGGTCGCCCGGTCGCGGATGGTCGCCAGATCCGGTATCAGCCCGACATACCAGAACAGCATCGAAACGGTGGCGTAGGTCGAGACGGCGAACACGTCCCACAGCAGCGGGCTGCGGAAGTTCTGCCAGATGGCGTTGCTGTTGGGCACCGGCGCGAAATACCAGATCATCCAGATGCGGCCGACGTGAATCAGCGGAAAGATGCCCGCACACGAAACCGCGAACAGCGTCATCGCCTCGGCAAAGCGGTTGATGCTCGTCCGCCACTTCTGCCGGAACAGCAGCAGGATCGCGGAGATCAGCGTGCCGGCATGGCCGATGCCGACCCAGAACACGAAGTTGGTAATATCAAAGGCCCAACCAACCGGCTGGTTCAATCCCCAGACCCCCACGCCGGTTGAAATCAGATACGCTGCGGCGAACACGCCCAGCGAAAGTAGCCCTAGGCTGACCGTTAAGCCAATCCACCACCACATCGGCGGAGGCCGCTCGACGATCTGCGATACCTGATCGGTGACCGAAGTGATTGTTGGCTGCCCGGCGAAGAAACCTTCGGGCTGTTGCGGCTCTTCATGGGCGGCGTCAGTGGCGCCAGTCGCAGTGGTGCTCATGCGTCCCCGGCTTTCTTTGACAGAGCTTCAATGCGTGGATTCGGGTTGCGTAGCCGTTCCAGATAGCTGGTGCGCGGCTTGGTGCCAATTGCATCCAGTAGGTCGAACCGCCGCGGGTCCGCCTTCTGTTTGACGACGCGTGACTCGCTGTCGTTGAGGTCGCCGAACACGATCGCCTGCGACGGACAGGCCTGAGCGCAGGCGGGCGTTACCTGCCCATCGGTCAGGTTGTAATCCGGCGATCCCGGCATCGCCAGCTTGGCGCCCGCTTTGCCGCGTTCGATCCGCTGGACGCAGTAGGTGCACTTTTCCATCACACCGCGCATCCGCACGGTTACGTCCGGATTTTTCTGCATCTTCAGCGTTTCTTCCATCCCCAGGTCGCCCAGCGGACCCAATCGCAGTTGATCAAGTTCGCGCTGCTGATAGTCGAACCAGTTGAAACGGCGCGCCTTGTACGGACAGTTGTTGGAACAGTAACGCGTGCCGACGCAGCGGTTGTAGACCTGCAGATTAAGCCCCTCAGGACTATGCACGGCAGCGTTGACCGGACAGACGGTTTCGCAGGGTGCATTTTCGCAGTGCACGCAGGCGACCGGTTCGTGAATCATGTCCGGCTCGGCTTCGGGGCCGCGGTAATAGCGATCCACGCGAATCCAGTGCATCGACCGGCCGATGGCGATTTCTTCTTTGCCCACGACCGGGATGTTGTTCTCACTCTGACAGGCAACCATACACGCATTGCAGCCGATGCACTTGTTCAGGTCGATGACCATGCCCCACTGATGTTTACCGTCCATCTTAGGCGGTTCGATCAGCGGTTGATCCGCATGCCCCGTTCCGCCGCCGTGTCCGTGGCTGTGGTCGTCTGCGTGATCGTCTCCAGCATGTCCCGCCGGACCTTTGTCACCGGCAGGACCATGCGCGCCGTCAGCGGCGTGATGCCCGTTCTTCTCGAGGGCTTCGGCGCGGGCTTTGAATTGTTCGATAGTCGATTCGCGAGCGATGTCGCGGTCGTCGATGCGGTCATGTTCCTGCGTGCGGGCGAAGCGGTGGGTTCTGCCGGTTGGCTCCACCTTCACACCCGTTGCGAACCAGGCATTATCCGCGGTGCGAAGCGTGTAAGCATTGAAGCCGACTTCATCGCCCACACGTCCCGCATTAATGCGTCCATAACCCAGTGGCAGCGAGATGCTGTTATTGGCGTGGCCCGGCTGAATCATCACCGGCGCCTCGACGCTGCGACCGTCCAGCGTCAGCTTCACAACGTCGCCCGTCGCCGCGTTGAGCTTCTTCGCCGTTTCGCCGCTGATGAGCGCCGCGTTATCCCAGGTGAGCTTGGTCACCGGATCGGGCGCCTCCTGCAACCAGCCAAGGTTGGCGAACCGGCCGTCGTAGACCGACGGATCTATCTGGAAACAGACTTCCAGTTCATCCGCGCTGCGCTGCGAAGTTGCGGCGTTGAGTTGTTCCGCCAGCCTTCCCGCGAACGCGGCGTCTGTTGCGGGCGAGGCTGCGGGCTGTATGATTTTCGCCACGCCTTCGTGCACCCAGCGGTTGAAGTTCATGTCCTCTGCCAGCGACTTCCGCCGCGCGGCGAATGAAGCCTGGACGATTTCGTACTCCTGATCCGTTTGATAACGCAGCAGTTTGGCGAGCAGCGTTAACGGCGACCGCCCATTGTAAAGCGGCGCGATCATCGGCTGTACCGGCAGATAATCGCCCTGCGGGGTAAGCGTATCGCCCCACGATTCAAACGCATGCGCAACCGGCAGACGCCAGCGGCAACTGCGGGCCGTTTCATCTTCGTAAAGCGACAGTTTAATAGTGTGTTTGATCTTCGAGAGTTTCTCCGCAAACTTCATCTCGGCCGGCGCGTCGTACACCGGGTTGCCGCCGATGATCAGCAGCGTTTCCACCTCGCCGCTGGCCGCATCGCTGACAAGCTCCGCGAGCGTGCCTGTGCCGCTAACGGCGCTGGCTTGCGTGTAACGGACCGTCTTGCCGGCATTACCCAGGGCGATGTTCATCGCGTGGCAGAGCATGTGCACGTGCGCCGGCTGCCGTGGTCCGGCAACGATCAGGCTCTTACCGCGGTTCTCCCGCAAGTCCGCGGCAATGGCCGAGAGCACTTTGCTGTCGATGCTCGTCCGCGGCGACAACTTGCCGGCAGCCGTCGCCAAAGCGCCCGCACTTTCAGCGGACCAGCCAGCGCCGGCGGTGAACAGCTTTAACTCTTTTGCCAATGCGACGGCGATGTCTGCAATCTCGCCGCCCCTCGCCCGGAAGCGGTGGTCGGCCATGCCGCCGGTGATGGACATCGTTGGTTCGAAAACATACAGACGGTTCATCCCGCCGCTGCTTTCAGGCGTGCGGCGTGCGGCGAACTGGCGGGCGTAACTGGTCGCGCCGGTTTCGGCGGAGTTCAGGAAATCCGCATCAAGCGAAACAACGATGTCCGCCTTCTCCAGATCGTAACGGGCGTGCAACGGTTCGTCCGCAAGGCTCTCTAAGGCCTGTTGTTGCCCGGTGCTTGCAAGCGGTTCGTAAACATGCCATTTCGCTTGCGGGGCAACTTCCGCCAGGTGCTGCCGTAGCAGATCCCAGGCGGGGGAAGGCGTGGCGTCTGAAAGGATGCGGAAGCCTTTGCCCGCGTTCTTCAGAATGGCGGCGAAGTGCGTTTCGGCGAAGGCGTCGAAATCTTTCCAGGTGGAAGTGACATTCCCGCGTCGCACCTGACGGAGCCGGTCGGGGTCGTACAGTTCGAGGATCATCGCCTGCGTCATCGCATCGCTGCCGCCCTGCGTGGGGGCGTAGCCGGGATGACCTTCAACCTTGGTGGGGCGGCCCTCATGCGTTTCGACCAGCACCGGCGTTGCCGCGCCGCCGCGATGAACGCTGGTGCAGTAAAACAGAGACATGCCCGGCACGACATTTTCGGGCATCTTGGAATAAGGCCGCAGCTCGATGTCCGGCCGGCGGCAACCGGGCAGACCCGCCAGCGCTGCCGAGGCGGCCAGAATTCCCAACGCCGAGCGCCGGCTGAACTTCGCGCGGTCGCTGTCGCCCGATGCAAGCTCTGCGCCGGCCTTACTCATTTCCGGCCAGAAGCCGTAGGACTGCTGGCTCCAGGGGGCCGGGGACGGTTCTTGAGGTCGGTGATTCATCGGTGGCACGCCTGACAGGTTTCGGGCGGGTTAATCTGAAGTTCCTGCTGAAGCCGCTGGCCAATCTCGAGCCGCGTCTCGCCGCCGGCGGGCTCCCAGTCCAGGTTGTAGATCTCTTCCTGCGGCCGCAGATGCGGAGCCGGGTTGTGATGGCAGTCGAGGCACCAGCTCATACTTAGCGGCTGGTCGTGGTGCACCACCTTCATCTCATTCACTTTGCCATGGCACGACTGACAACTGACGCCCCGGTTCACATGCACCGCATGATTAAAGTACGCGTAATCGGGAACCCGGTGTACCTGATTCCAGCGGACAGGCTCTCCGCTCTCCCAGCTATCACGCACCGCCGCCAGTTGCGGGCTCTGCGTTTTCACCCGCGTGTGGCAGTTCATGCAGGTCTGCGTTGCTGGCACGTTGGAATGCGGAGACTGGTCCACATTGGTGTGGCAATACTTGCAAGACATGCCAAGCTCTCCCACATGAAACTCATGCGAGAACGGCGCGGGTTGCTTCGGCTGATAACCGACCCGCGTGTACTTGGGCGTGAAGTAGTACCAGACCACGCCCACGGTCAGCACGACCACAAACACCGTAACGGCGCCAGCCAGTTTGACGGCCGTATCGCCGTACTGCCAAAGAAGCGAAGGAGATGTGGTCGATCCACTCATACCGGTTCAACCTGTTGCTGAAAAAGCCATCTTGCCGGACGCTTGCACTGTAGCACTGTGAGGGATTTGGGCACCCTGCAAAAGTAAAGATGCACGTACCATGCCGCGTCGGATATTTACGTTGTACTGAATCCATCGATGATGATGCAGCGGGTGCGACAATGCGCAGAGCGTCATTTTCCACACCCATCCGGCTGGTCATTTTTGCACCAGGCAGAACGAAAATAAACCATTTGTCAGACAGCCTCGTGATCCCCTAGAATAGAAAATGTATAATTAACGCGACATTTCTACAAGTCAGGTAAAACGGAGGTTCACGATGGCTGATGCAAAAACCATCGACGTCAAATCCCTTTCCAATAAACTCGACAGCGACGATCTGCTGATTGATGTCCGCACGCCTATCGAGTTCCAGGAAGTCCACGCGCAGAATGCTAAGAATGTCCCGCTCAACAAGCTCGATCCCAAAGAGGTGATGGAAAAGCTGGATCATCCCGCTGACAAGCCGGTCTATGTGATCTGCAAAAGCGGATCGCGTGGCGGCAAAGCACAGCAGCAATTCATCGACGCGGGCTTTGAGAACGTGGTGAATGTTGAAGGCGGAACCGACGCCTGGGTCGAAGCCGGGTTGCCCGTTGTCAAAGGCAAGAAGGCGATGTCGCTGGAACGGCAGGTCCGCATCGCTGCCGGTTCGATCGTCTTCATTGGCGCAATGTTGGCGATCTTCGTGCATCCGTACTTTGCGGGCATCTCCGCATTCGTCGGCGGCGGGCTGGTGTTCGCAGGCATCACCGATACTTGTGCAATGGGTATGATGATCGCGCGGATGCCGTGGAATCAGGTGAAGAACGAGTCCTGCCCGGTTTAACGTCCTCATGCCCGCACGGTTGCCAGCAGCGTGGCGACGCGTGAAACTGGACGCATGCTCGAACTCTTTCTGTTAACTGCCGTCGCGGGAGCGGCGATGCCCATCGGCGGGCTGGTTGCTTCGTTTGAAAACATTCAAAGCAACTGGCTGCGCGATGAACTGCGGCACACCATCATCGCCTTCGGCGGCGGCGCGTTGTTTTCTGCCATCGCGCTGGTGCTGATTCCCAATGGCATCGAGCAGATTGCGATGTGGGAATCGACCATCGCGTTTATCGCGGGCGGGCTTTGCTTCTGGCTGTTGCAGTTGCTGCTGAACCGGTCGAAGTCTTCCGCTTCGCAGCTTGTGGCGATGCTCTCCGACTTCATTCCCGAAGTGATCGCGCTGGGCGCCACGGTGGCCACCGGCGGCTCCGGCGCGTTGCTGCTGGCGAGCATCATTGCGCTGCAGAATCTGCCAGAAGGTTTTAACTCTTACCGCGAACTGCGGGCGGGCGGTATGGGCGGATTGCACATCCTATTCTGGTTTAGCGTCGCCGCGTTGCTGGGGCCGATACTCGGCGCCGCCGGCTACTGGCTGCTGGCGGATCAGCCGCGGATTCTCGGCTGGATGCAAGTGTTTGCCGCCGCGGGCATCATGTATCTGATCTTCGAAGATATCGCCCCGCAAGCCAAGCTCAAGAACAGCAGCTTCCCGGCGATTGGCGCCCTGCTGGGTTTTCTGCTGGGCCTGGTTGGTAAGCTGCTGGAGGGTTAATCCCCGCGGTACGACTGAGCGGCTTCGTGCAGATGTTTGCGGAAGGCCTTGAGCAGTTTGCTTTGAAAGCGATAGGGGTTCCAGGCGACAGCGATCGTGCGGCTGGGTCGCGGGTTGCAGAGGGAACGATAGATGCGGCGGTCAGATTCGTCACGGCGGCGGGCCATGGCGGGAATCATCGAAACGCCGTGGGCCAGCGAAACCAGCTCTTGCACCATGGCAAGCTGATTGGTGCGTTCGACAGCAACCGGTTGAAAGGCCTGCTGCCGGCAGAACGAAACGATGTTGTCGGCCAGACAATGCGCTTCGTTCAAGAGGACAAACGGCAACGACTCGATATCGCTCAGCCGGATGCGGGCTTTCTCCGCCAGCGGATGCCCAGGCGGCAACACCAGCAGCAGCTCTTCGGCAAACAGTTCTTCAATCTCAAGATATTTGGCCGGAATGGGCAGCGCAAGAATGGCCAGATCGATCTCACCTTGCATGCAGCTTTTGATCAGCCGGTCGGTCGTGTTCTCCTGCACGACCAGCGAAGCTTTGGGGAATTCAGCAGCAAACCGCTGCAGTATCTCTGGCAGATAATAAGGGGCGATCGTCGGAATAGCGCCTACACGCACGCGACCGCTCTGCCCGTCGTCGGTAATTTCCGCCTTAGTGTCTTCCAGGATCATCAGCACCTGCTGTGCACGCGTCTGCAACAGCTTGCCCGCTTCGGTCAGAGACACCGTGCGGGTCTGCCTTTCGAAGACGGGCTGACCGAGCGATTCTTCCAGCTTCTGGATGGAACGGCTCAGCGCCGACTGCGAAATGAGCAGATCTTCGGCTGCCCTTGTGAAGTTGCCACGCTCGGCGACCCGGAGGAAATATCGCAGCTGATCAAGTTCCATACACACATTCTCAGAGGCTATCTATGCACAAAATGCATCGTTAATAGTACCTAAATGCATTGGGCGAATCGACCGCTAAGTGCAATAGTGTAATTGCGGTGACTCTGTGACCGTACGCGGCGCGGCGTGACAAACCATGGTTGCGCGGCGTCTAGCCCAGGCGTTGGCCCTTAGAACATTGTTCCCGATATTGCAGGAGAAACCATGAAACAGCCACTACGGACAACCCACAAACTCACGGGAATGGCGGCAATTTGCTTTGCATTCGCCGCACTGCCAGGCGGTGTATCCGCGCAGGTGCAGACCCAGGCGCCACCCACTTATGTGGCCCAGCAACAAGGCCAAGCGGCTCAGAAAGGCAAGCCGATGCAAGGCGTGATGAAATGCCCGGTTCTGGGCGATGTGAACCCGCCGTCAGCCCGGCACACCGCCGCTGGCTCGTACACCAACCGCGACTGGTGGCCCAACAGCCTCAACCTGCGCATCCTGCATCAGAACTCGTCGCTTAGTAATCCGATGGCGGCCGATTTCGCCTACGCCCAGGAATTCAAGAAGCTGGATCTGGCGGCGGTGAAGAAAGATCTCGAGAAGCTGATGACCACCTCTCAGGACTGGTGGCCTGCCGACTATGGCCACTACGGTCCGTTCTTCATACGCATGGCGTGGCACAGCGCTGGCACCTACCGCCTGACCGATGGCCGTGGCGGCGCTAGTTACGGTCTTCAGCGCTTCGCACCGCTGAATAGCTGGCCCGACAACGGCAACCTGGACAAGGCGCGCCGTCTGCTGTGGCCGATCAAGCAGAAGTACGGCAAGAAGATTTCGTGGGCCGACCTGATGGTGCTGACGGGCAACGTCGCGCTGGAGTCGATGGGCTTTGAAACCTATGGCTTTGCCGGCGGCCGCGCCGATGTCTGGGAACCGCAGGAAGACATCTACTGGGGACCTGAAAGCACCTGGCTTGGCGACAAACGTTACGAAGGCGACCGCAAGCTCGAAAAGCCGCTGGCTGCTGTGCAGATGGGCCTTATCTATGTCAACCCCGAAGGTCCTAACGGCAAACCCGATCCGATGGCCGCCGCCCAGGACATCCGCGACACGTTCGGCCGCATGGCGATGAACGATGAAGAAACCGTCGCTCTGATTGCCGGTGGTCACACCTTCGGCAAAGCGCATGGCGCCGCACCGCCCGATAAGAACGTCGGACCAGAGCCAGAAGGCGCCCCGCTGGAAGAGCAAGGTTTTGGCTGGAAGAACAAGTTCGGCAAAGGCAAAGCGGAAGACACCATCACCAGCGGGCTGGAAGGCGCCTGGACCACCACGCCTGCACAGTGGTCGCACGACTACTTCACGCATCTGCTGGATTACGACTGGGAACTGACCAAGAGCCCCGCCGGCGCCAACCAGTGGACGCCCAAAGACAAAGCCGCCCAGGGCACCGTGCCCGACGCGCACGTCGAAGGCAAAACCCACGCCCCGATGATGTTCACGACCGACATCGCTCTGAAAACCGATCCGATCTACAAGAAGATCTCGCAGCGTTTCCACGACAATCCCAAAGAGTTTGAAGCCGCATTCGCCAAAGCCTGGTACAAGCTGACGCATCGCGACATGGGACCTGCTTCGCGTTACCTCGGCCCGGAAGTGCCCGAAAAAGAACTGATCTGGCAGGACCCTGTTCCGGCTGTCGATCACAAGCTGATTGATAAGGAAGATATCGCCACACTGAAGAAGGCGATCCTTTCTTCTGATCTCACCATGTCCGAGGTCGTAGGCGCCGCCTGGGCTTCCGCCTCCACCTTCCGCGTCAGCGATAAACGCGGCGGAGCCAACGGCGCCCGCATCCGCCTGGCGCCGCAGAAAGACTGGGAAGTGAACAAGCCCGCCCAGCTTGCTAAAGTGCTGAAGTCTCTGGAGAAGATCCAGGCGGACTTTAACGGCGCACAGGAAGACGGCGTGAAAGTTTCGCTGGCCGACCTGATCGTGCTGGCCGGTTGTGTAGGTGTTGAAAAGGCTGCGAAGAACGCCGGCCACGACATTGAAGTGCCGTTCTCACCGGGACGCACCGATGCAACGGCGGAAATGACCGACGCCTCTTCGTTCGAATACCTGGAGCCGAAGTCTGACGGCTTCCGCAACTTCCAGGCGAAGGAAATCGACCGTCCGTCGCCGGAACTGCTGGTTGACCGTGCCCAGCTTCTCACGCTGACGGCGCCGGAAATGACCGTGCTTGTCGGCGGTCTGCGGATGCTCGGCGCCAATGCTGGTCCTGGGCCGATGGCCGATCTGGGTGTGCTGACGAAGCGTCCCGGCGTGCTCTCGAACGACTTCTTTGTCAACCTGCTGAGCATGGAGACGGAGTGGAAGAAGTCCGCCATCTGCGATCACTTCTATGAAGGCCGTGACCGCAAGACGGGCGAAGTGAAGTGGACGGCTTCTGCTGTGGATCTGGTGTTCGGTTCTAACTCACAGCTCCGCGCCATCGCGGAAGTGTACGCAAGTTCCGACGCCGACAAGAAGTTCGTTGAAGACTTCGTCGCGGCCTGGACGAAAGTGATGAACCTTGACCGTTACGACCTGAAACAAGGCGGTCAGCGGTAGAGTCGATCAGTAGACCGTTGAACCCGGTGACAGTCGCCAGCCTCTTGCGGTTGGCGGCTGTTTTTTATTGTGTTCGCCGGATGACGCCGTGTCAGTAGCCCACGGCTGCGCCGTCTTTGCGTGGTTCGGTGGCGCCGTGCAGCACGTTGTTTTCCGGATCAATCAGAATGCCTTGATAGCCGCCGAAGCCGCCCCGTGCGCGCTGGATGCGGTGGCCTTTTGCGCGTAGTTGCTTAACGACCTCTTCCGTAATGCCGGACTCAACCTGCACGGTTCCGCTGCCCGACGCGGCAGCGCCGGTGGGCGATGCGCTTCCGAGGTGCCTGATGCGTGCGGCATCGCCGGCTGCCTGCACGTTCATGCCGAAGTCGATCATGTTGACCAGCACCTGCACATGACCCTGCGGCTGCATATCGCCACCCATCACGCCAAAACAGAACCACGGCTTGCCCTGCCGCGTGACCATGGCGGGAATGATGGTATGAAACGGGCGTTTGCCAGGCTCAAGCGTATTGAGGTGATTTTCATCCAGGGAAAACAAGGCGCCGCGGTTCTGTAACGGAAACCCCAGATCGCCGGGTGTCATCTTGGACCCGAAGCCGTAGTAGGTGCTTTGAATCAGCGAGCAGCAGTTGCGGTCTTTGTCGACGACGGTCACGTAGATGGTGTCGCCCTTCTGCAATTGCGGGTCGCCGGCGAGCACATCCGTAGCGGCTTTATCCAGGTCGATAAGTTCGCCGCGACGGCGGGCGTAATCTTTCGAGATCAGTTCCGCCGTAGGCAGTTTCTCGAAGGCCGGGTCGGCGTAGAATTTCGCCCGGTCTGCGAACGCCAGCTTCTTGGCTTCGATCAGCAGATGCAGATACTCGCTGCTGCCGGGTCCCATCTGCTTGAGATTGTAAGGCTCAAGCAGATTCAGCATCTGCAACGCCGCAATGCCTTGCCCGTTGGGCGGCAGTTCCCAGACGTCGTAGCCGCGGTACGAAGTTGAAACGGGTTCGACCCAGGTGGAAGTGTGCTTTGCGAAATCCTCTTTCGAAAAGTAACCGCCGTTCTGCTGACTGAAGGCGACGATCTTCTCTGCAATCTCTCCATGATAAAACGCCTTGGCGCCCTGAGCAGCGATCAGCCGGTAGGTTGCGGCCAGTCGCGGATTCTTAAAGATCCGCCCGGCGCGTGGCGCCTTGCCATCGGTCAGAAAGGTGGCGGCCGAGTCTGGATGCTGCTGCAACTGCTTTTCGACGGCCCGCCAGTATCCGGCAATGACTTCCGTCACGGGGAAGCCTTGTTCGGCCGTTTCGATCGAAGGTTGTAGAACCTTGTCCAGCGATAACCTGCCGAATTTCTGTTGCAGCGTCTGCCAGCCATCGACACAGCCGGGCGTGGACCACGAGAGCGGACCGGACAGAGGAATCTTCTTCAGATTCTGACGGGCGAAGACCTGCCGGTTCAGGTTCTGCGGGCTTCTTCCGCTGGCGTTCAGACCGTACAGCTTTTCGGTTTTGCTGTCCCAGTAAATGGCGAACAGATCACCGCCGACGCCGCAACTCATGGGCTCGACCACGCCCATCATCGCGTTGGCGGCAATCGCGGCATCTGCGGCCGACCCGCCCTGCTTCAAGACGTCCACCGCGACTTGCGCTGCAAGTGGATGGCTGGTCGCTGCCATACCATTGACGCTGAAAACGACAGAGCGGCTTTGCGGCTTGCCCGAAGGCCGGTCGAATCCCAGCCCGTTTCCCGCTGGACGCGATTGCGCGGAAATTTCAATGGGTTCTGTCATCAGCAGAAAGAAAATCACGGGAGCAAACAGCAGCAGACGCATGGCGTGTACTCCGGGCCAGAAAGACGAAGACGCTGGAACAACGTCGTTAGTGTAGCTGGAAGAAAGATACGCGTGTGAAGCGATACACCCGTGCAGAGACGATGGTCGAAGAATTGCTTGCGAACGGGTGGCTGTTTGTCTATAACCACGATGGCAAATATGTGGGGAACACCCCCAACTTCATTGGGCTATCTGGGCGGATTGATAACGACGGTTGCCATCGTGGTCGCTGCGCCTGCGGATAAACAAGTAATAGGGCTGCGTGTATGTCAACTTACGGTTCTGTCTGTCCCCATTGCGGCTCTGCATTACCTCCCGCGCAGCCGGGGTCCGTGGTGCATTGTCCTGCGTGCTTTGCCAATGTTCAGATGCCAATGCCGCAGAACACGGGGTATGGCGCCCAGCAGAACTACAGCGCGCCAAGCGGCTATCGCGGATACGGCGGGCAGACCGCCCCGCAGACACCCAGCGGATTCGGCACGCAGGGCGGCTATAGCCAAAGCGGTTATGGACAAGGCGGCTACGGCCAAGGTGGTTATGGCGGTGCGGGAAACGGCTACCAGCAGCCCCGTCGTGGTCCGGGCCTTGCTCTCTGGCTAGGGATTGGCGGAGGCGTGGCGGTTCTACTGCTTTGCCTGAGCGGCGCCGGGCTGGCGGTTCTTATTGCGATGAAGCAGAAGAGTACGGTGGATGTCGCTTCAACAAGTACGCCCAGCGTTGGTGTCAGTGCGGGCAGCGGAACGACCACGGTGCCCGGTTCAACGGCGATCTCCGGCGGCAGTGGTTACAGCCCTTACGTGCCTTCCGCAGCGCCGGCGAAAGCAGAAAAAGTTCGCACGCCAGCGCGGGCCGGGTTGCAGTACGCTTGGAAGAATGGCAGCGCCTACATCTGTGCCCATTCAACAACAGTCAGCGTTGACGGCGCCAGCATGAGCATGAGCGGCGCCGTTACCTTCACGCCGGTGGATGAATCGCTGACACCGCCCGGCCAGGAAGGAACAGGCACCGGCTTCGTTGTGCATCCTGACGGGGTGCTGGCTACCTGTGCACACGTTGTACGCGGTGGGACAGAGATAACGGTTGATCTCAATGGCAGAACCTATCCGGCCAAAGTCATCGCCTACGATGATGAAGTGGACCTGGCGTTGCTGACGATCAACGCCAAGGGGCTGCAGCCGCTGGCACTGTCGCCATCGCGCGATGTGCGGCTTGCGCAGGAAGTACGCGCCGTGGGATATCCGCTGTCGTCGGTGCTGGGCGAAAGCGTGAAGATCACCCGCGGCGAAATCTCTGGCATTGTCAGCCCCAGCGACGGGCTGAAGGACGGGAAGGTTTTTCAGATTGACGCCACTGTGAACCCCGGCAATAGCGGCGGTCCCGTGGTGGACGACCGGGGTCAGGTGGTGGGTGTGGCCAAATCACTGCTGACCGGTGAAGGACTTTCGAGCACCGGGTTCGCCGTTCCTGCTGATGAAGTCGCCGATATGATGCGCGAGCACGGCGTTTCGACAGCGCCGGCCTGGAGAGGAAAACAGTTGTCTGGTCCGGAAGTCGCGCAGGCGGTTACACCCGCGGTCGCCCTGATTAAAGTCACCACAGGCCGCGGCGGCGTCGGTGAGTCAAAGAAACAGGTGGTGCGTTTCACCACCAGTTTGACCAACCGCATCGGCGCCCTGGGACGCCGGTTTACAACCGGGTCAGGCAGCGTTGGCGGTAAATTACTTGTGGATGAATTCGGCCGGGTCACCCCCGTGGAAGGGCTTCCGAAACTGCCCTGGCTGATTGATTCGCTGGATCAGGTTGGCATCGTGCCGCTTTCCGATGACGGCGCCTCCAGGTGGACCACCAGCGGAGTCGTGATGATGGCGGACTTTCAGGGCGGCGCTGGTAATAAGTCGTGGGGCGCCCAGGAAGATGTTGAATACCGCATTACCAGCCAGTCTGGAGACACCATCTATATCGAGAGGAAATACAACCTGAAATCTCTCGAACGCACCAGCGGCGTCCAGGCGGTGACAGGCACTGCCATGATTGAATTCAACACGCGGCTGCACCACGCCACCAGCCTGAAGGGCTACGGCACGGTATCTCTAATCAAGCCCGATGGGAGTATGACCACCGCCAAGCTGACATCCAGCTGGACGTTCACCAGCGCGGGCCAGCGAGCGGAACAGCAGCAGTTAGCCGCGCGTGAACGCGCAGAACGCCTTGAGGAATACCGCCGCAAGCGCGAGGAAGAAATAGCAAACAAACCGCTTTACGAAGCGTCTTCCAAAGTTGCGAAAACTGGACAGCTCGATAAAGCCAATTACGAAACGCACAACTTTCCCGATATGGGCTGGTCGGTTCATTGCCTGGCTTTTTCCCCCGATGGAAATCTGCTGGTGGCAGGCAAGCTTGACCGCGCGATTATGGTCTTCGACCTGAATACCAACCAGCGGGTCTGCTATCTGGAAAAGATCGAGCTGTTGCAACAGGTCACCGCGCTGGCGTTTTCACCAGACGGCAAAAAGCTGATAAGCGGCGGAACTTCGGGTAATATTGTTGTGTGGAATGTCAGCCCCACCGGTAAGCTGACAGAGGCGGGCAGGTTCATCGGCCACGACAAAGAGGTCAAGAGCATCACGGTCAGCCCCGACGGCCAGCACGTTCTGTCTGGCGGTCGGGGAAGAAAAGCCCGGTACTGGTCACTCTCAACCTATGGCGAAGTCTTCGCACTGGATCAGTTCAGTTCTGACATCAAGGCAACCTGGATCTCACCCGATGGTACGAAAGCAATGGCCTGCGACGGCGCCTCACTGGCGCTGATTGACCTTGAGAAAGGCGCCCTACTTAAGTCGATGAAACTCGGCGGTGGGAATCTGGCGGCCGCCATTACACCCGATGGACGTGGCGTGGCGTGCACCGATGGCTACAAGGTGCGGGCCTGGGTGGTCTCGTCCGGCAAAGAACTACGGCCGTTCGACGCCGGCGAAACGCAGTGGTCAGCCGTGTTTTCGCCCAACAGTAACTACTTACTTTCGGGCGGCCGGGGGAAGGTGCGGTTGTGGAATGTTAAAAGCGGCGCGACCGTGTTTATTTATCCCGGCAAGATTTTTTACATGAAGGCGATTGCAGTATCGGCTGACGGAAAGCGGGTAGCCATGATTGGCAGTGCTGCCGGCCAGACACTACGGGTTTTTGGAGTACCCCCAAACGCAAAGCTGAAGTAGCACCAGCTAAGCTACGCCGTCGCTACAAGCAAAGAAAGAGCAGCCGCGGCGGTTCCCTGCCCACGAACCGCCACGGGCTGCTGGTCTTACAATCACCAGCAGCCCGCAGGGTGCGACAGGAAATGAGATTTTTTCCAAAGATTCTCGACAATCCACCGTTAACTACTCATTAACGACTTCGCCGCCGGCGCGTGTGCCCAGAGCGTGAAACACAACTTCGTTGATGGTTTCAGGCACAAAGCGGACCGAGCCGTCGCCTTTGGCGAACATGGCGCCGCCGGGGTGCAGGCTGGAGAAGTCATCCAGGTGAGCATGCTCGTCATTTGGTGGATGGTCCGTAATGCCCACGACGCGGGCCATCGCTTCATCGGCTCCGCTGATCACGCCGGTCCAGGTGCTGTGTTCAATCTTCGAGTGCCGCTCGCCCACCATCAGCGTATTGCTCAGACCGTCAGTCACACTTGAAAACCGCAACTTGCTGTTGTGAAAGAACATGCCATTGCCATTGCTGGGGGAATCTTCAATTTCTTCGTTGCCGAAGACGCCCACATAGTTGCTGCGGGCGACCTGGACCGAACCCAGCGTGAAGATGTCGTCGCCAACATCAGATGGGCAGAAGAAAGTTTCGACAATGGTCTCGCGGGCGTTCTGGTTCACCGAATCCGAGACAGCACTGGTGAAGGTGATCTGATCGTGCAGGTTCTTCTGTTCCATGAAATTCAGCGAATGCGACGCCCAGCCCCAGCCGGGTGCGCCTTCGGCGTCGTTTGCCGGGCCTGTCCACCCAGGCGGCAACTGGCGGAAGGTGTCGTGATGATTATGCACCGCCAGTCCAATCTGCTTGAGGTTATTGGAGCAGGAAGAGCGACGTGCTGCTTCGCGGGCGGCCTGTACGGCGGGCAGAAGCAGAGCCACAAGGACGCCAATGATGGCGATAACAACCAGTAGCTCAACAAGAGTAAACGCTTTACGTGACATCGTGTTTATGATTCCGGACTGGATAATTTGCTTGGATGATCAGGTAGATAACGGCAATCGAGCCGTACCTGCGGCGCAAACGGGGCGCTGTGGTGGCCGCATAGATTGCCGGGAAACCAGGTCCACGGACAATCAATTGGCTGTGTGTCAACAGAATTCGCTAGGATCACAGCCGTCAGCCGGCTGAGAGCGATCGAAGATGGGTTGTAGAGGTTTGCCTATACAACCGGCGGCGCCCGGCACCGCAAAGCCAGCACGAAACGTGAGCCGCAGCGGATCTCAACGTCTTGCACCACAGGCACAACCAGTTCAGATTGCTGTACCGCGGCAGGGGCTTCTACCAGGATCCACTGCACTGCCAGGTAACGGCAGATTTCGCAGTTCTCATGATCATGCTGCGGCGCCGCATCATCTGGCTGGGTCTGATCTGCGCCGCTATGGGCGTGGTCATCTGCAGCATGAGAATCGTGCGAATGCCCGCAAGGGCTGGCGCCTTGGCCGCAAGCGTGCTGATGCCCCGCGTGATAGTAGTCATGGGCAACGTGCATCACCAAGCCGTCGCAAGCGTAAATCGCTGCGAGCATAAAGGCGGCAAAGTGATAGAGAAAACGTTGCATCCGTCAATTCTTTACACTGGGCTAGGAGAAATCCTGAATACTCATTGTTGTGTGGAAAGAATAATTGTCAATGAAGCGGAGGCTTTTCAGGGTTCAAATGTCGATTTTGCCTACAACCGCAAAGATTTACCCCAATGCCAATGACGTGGGACCAGTCGTGTCCGCTGAACCGCGATAATGCTCCCAGTCGCTACAATTTTCACCCTTACGACTTCCAATTCCGTGGAAATGTGGCGGATAATTTCGGATACTGTTGCTTACGGGTCACAGGTGCTTTGAAGGAGCCACATCATGGCTGTGGAAAACTGGGTGCGTGCGGAAATCGATGCGGTGGTGGAAGACTGGCTGCGGCAGCGGCGGATTTTCACCGCTTACGAAGTCTCCCGCCAGGTACACGCGGGAGGCGTGAAGATGCGGCACCGGGAGCTGCGCGACGATGTGCACGAATCTTTGCAGCTTGCGGCGGGGCGCTATGGCTACACGCGTACGCTGCGTGATGTAGGCGGAAGCGAAGCGTGGCTGTATCACCACTGGAAAGATAACGCCTGGTCGCACACGCCCCTGCCACGCGAAGCAACGCATTCTCCGAGCAGCACCCGTTACACCAGCAACCACGCCGCACTGCTCGAAACGGCGCCGTACGATTCGCCGCTGGTGCCCGCAACTTCACCCGCATACTCCAGCGGCGTGGCTGTGGCGGACCTTCCCGCCCGGCGGCCGCACGTTGCAGAAACGCCTACGCCTGCCCCTGCCAGCCGGCTCACCAGGCGTAGTGACAATGTCACGCAGCTAGAACTGCGGCCGGATGAAACCGCCGTGGTTGTCTGCAACGAACTTGAAACCGACGTGATCATTCACAACGCAAAGGCCACGCCGCAGGGTTCGCCCTTGCGACAGGAAGTTGTCACTGCGGGGCAATGGCTGATGTCGTGGGTGCGCACGATTCTGGACTGTTAGCATCAATCGCAGGAGACGTACGATGGCGTTAGACCGCTGGGCGCGTGAAGAGCTTGACGAAGTAGTGCGTGAGTGGATTGAAGACCGTAAACTCTTCACCGCGTTTGAAGTCTCGATCGAAGCCAAAAGCCGTGGCGTGAATGAACGCCACCGCAATATGAAGGATCATGTGCACACCGCCATCGCCCGTATCGGCAGCGCCCACAGCTACACCCGGACGTTGATGGATGTCGGCGCGCAGACGCAGGCGTGGGTCTATCACCACACCGGCGATAATCCTTACACCTACCGCCCGCTGGACCGTGGAAATACGCGCCAGCGTGCGGCAACGCCCGCCACCGCTGCCCCTTCGCCAAACGCGCCGGCCGTTTACCAGGGGTTGCGGAATCCGGCGCCGCTCACACCCAACGCCGGCAGCCCGCGTAATAACAACGACGGCGTCTGCGGCACCGACGCGCAGGGCCGCGTTACGATTACCGCTTCGATGCTCAAGGGGATGGACATCGAAGCAGGCGAGACCGCCATCGTTGTCTGCGACGCCGCCAACAAAGAGATCCGCATCACGCGGCCCACCATCTTCGACGACAACGACCCGGATACGAATTACAGCGTCGAATCCGACGGCAGCATCCGCATCGCCCCCAGCGCCTTGGACGAAGCCGGCATCGGCGGACTGCAAAGCTACAACGTCAGCGGCGACAGCGACTGCATCACCGTCAAAGCGTAGTCCAAACCGCAGCCGGCTACGCTACTGCCGGTTCCGCAACATCGCCGCGAGTTCTTTCGCAATCGCCTGCGGCGTCCGGCCGATACCACTGACCGTCAGGGTTGCTACTTCCTGGTAAAGCGGATTCCGCACGGCGAGCAGTTCTTTTATTTCCTCCAGCCCGCCCTTGTCAGTCAGGTCAGGACGTTTGCCGGCAGTTTCGGCATTGCCATTGATGCGGCGGTCGATGGTTTCCGCATCCGCCTGAAGCCAGATCACCACCCCAGCGTCGCGGATAATCCGGCGGCTCTCTTCCCGCAGAATGGCCCCGCCGCCTAGTGACACCACTGTGTCACTTCGTACTGCCAGATCCGCCACCACCTGCGCCTCGATATCACGGAACACCGCTTCGCCATCTTCTGCAAAGATCTGCGCAATGGGCCGTCCATCGGCACGCACGATCTCGTCATCCGCATCCACCCAGTCCCGCCCCGTCAGCCGCGCCAGATGCCGCGCCACGGTGGTCTTACCAACACCACGATAACCTGTAAGAAAAATGTTCATCCCCGCATTATCCAGAACCCGTTAAGAAGACGCTAGATCCGGCTGCGCCTCCGCCGCTATTCTCTCCACCTCAACAGGTGAAATCAGCCGGTAGCCGAAGTAGCGCAGAACTAGCAATCCGCCACATGTCATCGTCAGCACTCCGGCGCCGAATGACACTAGACAGAAGATGTTGAAAAGCAGATGCGTCATGGGAGCACCTTGCAGTAAAGCGTAGAAGATCGTCAGGGCTACGGGGACGATGGTCAGGCTGTTGAGCAGCACAATGCCCGCAAGGATGCGGCGGTGCGTCGCCATGACAAGCCAGATGGCCGGTAATGCAACGCTGCCGGTCGACAGGCAGATCATCGAGAAAAACAACAGCATCGCACCTAAAACCGTCGCGTCGGGGAATTCCCCTAGATCGAATTCGTCCTGGGGAATAGCGAATCGCACGACGCCCAGCGTTACGGCCACCAGCGCCGTAAAGCCAAGCAGTTGAATCAGCCCGAATTGAGCGCGTTCTGATAGTTGCGACTGTGTCCTCGCGCCGGGCCGGGCCAGGTGGTGCCCCCAGATACCGCGTAGGCTCCATAGCGGAGCTTGCATGAGGACGAAACTCGCCAACTGAACCGTTGCCATCACCATCAATCCGTCAAACGTTTCGCCCAGGAGCCGTAGGCTGGCGAGAAAGCAGGCCATTAGCAGCACAAAGACGCAGAGAGCCAGCGGAATACGCGTCACCGGCCGGCCTTGCCCCAGCGCCGCCCAGGTGGCAAGCAAAACGATTTCGCCTAGTAACATTCCAGAGAAAAACCAGGCAATAGCAAATGCAAGGCGCAACTCCGTACGTATTGAGACACTCAGCACCACCGGGATAAAAAAGTTGCCTGCAGCGCAGACACCGGTGGCAAACACGGCAGTTACTAGCATGTTGACCGGGCTAAACCCGCGCGGCGCCGGCTTGTGGATATTCATTATTCGCCGCGATCCTTCCTCTACACCATCACGGCGGGTCGTAGCCGCCGCGTCCGAAGGGGTGGCAGCGGCAGATGCGCCAAGCGCCGCGGAGCGTGCCGGAGATGGCGCCGTATTTTTTGACCGCCTGGATGAAGTACGAACTGCAGCTAGGGCGGTAGATGCACACCGACGGCAACATGGGACTGAGGAACAACTGATAACCCCGGACGCAGGCGATGAGAAACGCCGCCGGCGCCAGGGTGATCCATCTTAGAACGGTTTTCAGCAGCTTCATCCACGTGCTCCATCGCGTCTGATCTTCTTTCCCACCCGTTTTATCAGAACGGGCAGTGACCGGTCGATAGCGTGAAAATCGCACACGGCGCCTTTGCGCGGACGGAACACAACATCCAGCCCCGGCGGAAACTTCGCGTAGTTGCGGCGGAAAGCTTCGCGGATGCGGCGTTTCCAGCGGTTGCGTTCCACGGCGTTGCCAACTTTACGCGAGACGCTTAAGCCCAGACGGGTAGCGCTCAGCCCGTTGGCCGCGGCGGTCGCCACCAGCACATCGTCTGCTGCGAAGACTTTCGATTGATAAACGCGGTCGAAATCCGCCTGGTGACGGACTCGCACGTTGCGGTTAAAACGCTGTTTCATGAAGTTGCTTTTGTCAGGGGGTACGCGGGCGATTTTATCATAGACAAAGTAGCGGCGACGTTGTTCGCTGACATTGCCGGTGCGTTCCCGTTGACGCTGGCGCCATGCTGGTATAATCGCGGCGCCGCGTCTGCTTCTGTTCACCACGCCCGACTTCCGTTTGATGCTATGCCCCGCTCTGCGCTTGATGCTCCGCAATTTGATCCGGTCTCGATCTTCGAGCACTACCGGGGTAGCTACGGTTCTGAACTGCTGACTGCCGCGGTCGCCCATTTTCCATTGTTCAGCACCCTGCAGAAGAAGCCGCTGCCCCTGGCGGAACTAGCCGAAGCGCTGGATCTGCAACGGCGGCCTGCCGTGGTGCTGATCACGGCGCTGCGGGCGATGGGGCTGTTACAGCAGCAAGCGGATGGCGCCATTGCCCTGACGCCGCTGGCCGGAGAACATCTGACGCCGGGCGGGGCGTTTGAAGTCAGCGATTACATCGGGCTGGCCGCGTCGAGTCCCGGCGTGCTGGAAATGGTGCAGCGGCTGAAAACCAACCAGCCCGCAGGCGCCAGCGATGATGCGGGCGTCGCGTTCATTTTCCGCGATGGTATGAAGTCCGCCATGGAGCAATCCGCGCTGGCCAGGCACTTCACCCTGGCGCTGGCGGGCCGGGCGAAGAACACCGCGCCGGTGCTTGCGGCGCAGGTGGACTTGCAGCCGGATGCACACATCCTGGACCCGGGTGGTGGGACGGGGATTTACAGCATCGCGCTGTTGCAGAAATATCCTTCCGCGACGGCCACCGTGCTTGATGCGCCGGAAGTGCTGAAAGTAGCGGCGGGGTTCGCGGAGGAATACGGCGTGGCAGACCGTCTGAAGCTGGTCGAAGGCGATATGTTTGCCGGTTCGCTCCCACCGGCGGATGTGGTGCTACTTTCCAACGTGCTGCATGACTGGGACGAACCTGCCTGCCAGACGCTGGTGCAGCATGCCGCAGACGCGCTGCCGGCCGGTGGACAACTGCTGATTCACGACGTATTTCTCAACGACGATCACAGCGGCCCGTTACCGGTCGCCCTCTACAGCGCGGCGTTGTTCACGCTGACCGAAGGCCGCGCGTACAGCCGCCAGGAATACGCCGCATGGATGCAGCAGGCCGGCCTCGCGCCGCAACCGGTTCTTCCCACCCTGGTGCACTGCGGCGTGCTGGCAGGTGTGAAGCCGTAACGCGTTCTGGAAATAATGGAAAACTGTTAAGCGTTTTCGCATCGCAAGAGTTGAAACATGACAAGTCCGTTCCCCGCCTGTGGACTGTTTATCACTGGCACCGACACTGAAATTGGCAAGACCTATATCGCCTCGATGATCGCCGCTGCCCTGCACGCCGCGGGCAAGCAGGTGGGCGTTTATAAACCCGTCGCCAGCGGCTGCCCGGTGGGTGAGGACGGCGCACTGGTGGCCGAAGATGCGGTTTCGTTATGGAACGCCGCCGGGCAGCCAGCCACGCTGGATCGCGTCTGCCCGCAGAAGTTCAAAGCCCCGCTGGCGCCGCCCGTTGCCGCCGCGGAAGAAGGTAAGACGGTGGACTTCGCCGCCGCAGTGGCAGGCGCCGCATGGTGGCGCGACAAGTGCGAAGTGCTGATTGTCGAAGGCGTCGGTGGGCTAATGGCGCCGATGGCTGCGGAAGAATACGTCGCCGATCTGGCGGACGAACTGGGCTACCCGTTAATCGTAGTTTCAGCCAACCGGCTGGGCGTCATCAATCACACGTTGCAGACCGTCATCACCGCCGCCACGTTCCGCGACGGGCTGGAAGTGGCGGGCATCGTCCTCAACGATGCTGCGCCTGCCAGCGACGAAAGCGCCGCGACCAATCTTCAGCAGCTCAAGACGCATTGCATTCCACCTGTGCTGACACATGTGCGTCACAGCCAGACAGCGTTCCCCGATGAAGTAGACTGGATGAAGCTGGCCACGCTGTAACTTTCAACTTTCTCCACCGGCTGCCTCATGCAGACTCAAGACACGCAACTTGCCGCAGAGCTGCAGAAGCTTAACGCAGATGCAACCAGCTATGCCGTTGAGTTTGTGAATACGTTGCTCACCGCTGCGAAGGCGGCCGGCGCCAGCGATGTGCATCTGCAGCCGGCGGAAGGACGGCTGGAAGTTGCCTGGCGCCTGGATGGCGTGCTGCAGACGCTGGGGCTATTTCCTGCGGGCACCACGACGGGCATCATCGCCCGGCTGAAAGTCATGGCCGGACTGCTGACCTATCGCAGCGATACGCCGCAGGAGGGCCGCATCCGCACGGGCGAGGGCGAAGTGGAAATGCGCGTTAGCACCTTTCCGGTTCTGCATGGCGAACGCGCCGTGGTTCGTCTGTTCGCCGCTGCCCGGCGGTTCGACCGGCTGGACGATCTTGGTCTACCCGGCGAAGTCCGCGCCGCGCTGACCGAAGCGCTGGCGGGCGTCTCCGGCGCGCTGCTGATCGCCGGCCCGGCAGGCAGCGGTAAAACGACCACCGCCTACGCAGCCCTGCGCGAGCTTGCTGGCGGAGACATCCGCAAGAGCATCGTTTCGCTGGAAGACCCCGTCGAAGTCGCCGTGCCCGGTGTCGCACAGGCGCAGGTGAATCCCGGCAGCGGCTTTACCCTTGAAAGCGGCCTCCGCAGCTTGATGCGGCAGGACCCGGAGGTGATTCTGGTCGGCGAAGTCCGTGATCCTGGCACAGCCGAAGCGGCGTTTCAGGCGTCGCTGACCGGGCATCTGGTGATTACGACCTTTCACGCGGGCAGTGCCGCGGAGGCGATCAGCCGGCTATCTGACATGGGCATCGAGCCGTATCTGCTCCGCAGTGGATTGCTGGGAATCGTCTGTCAGCGGCTGGTTCGCAAACTGTGCGAATGTGCGGAACCCTGCGACTCGCCTGAGGAGTTTCTGCAACTGGAAGTAACGTCCGCCATGCGAGCCGCCGGGTGTGATCGCTGCCGGCATACGGGTTACCACGGCCGGGCGGTGATTGTCGAAATGCTCACGCCCACGGCGCCGGAACTGGCAGCCGCCATTCTCGCCCGCGCCGATTCGTACGAAATTGAACGCGTCGCGCTGCAAACCGGCATGGTCAGCCGCTGGACGCGTGTCCGGCAAGCCGTGGAATCCGGCCTGACCAGCCCGGCTGAAATCCGGCGGGCGTTCGGCTTCTCACGCTGACCGGCAGACGTCACTCCGGCTTCTGCCAGGTGGTTTCCGCATGGTCTACTTCGGCGTTCGCCGCGCGGGCAAGGACAAAGAGCAGATCGCTGAGGCGGTTCAGATAAATCAACGCCAGCGGTTCGACCTTTTCGTCCGAGTCATGACACAGTTCTGTCACCCGTCGCTCCGCCCGGCGGCAGACGCAGCGGGCAACGTGCAGCATAGCGGCCGCTTTGGCCCCGCCTGGAAGAATGAATTCAGTAAGCGGCGCGAGGCGTTCTTCGAACTTATCGATGGCGGCTTCCAGCGCTTCGACATCGGCTTCGCTGGTCAGGTCGGTGCCGCGTTGTTTGGGGTCGGGCGTGGCAAGGCCGGCGCCGAGTGAAAACAGGTCGTGCTGGATGCGGTGCAGCACCTCATCGATCTCCGCCGATGGTTCTTCCGCCCGCGCCGCGCCGATGTTGCTGTTGAGTTCATCCACGTCGCCGTAAGCTTCGATACGAAGGTGATGTTTCGGCGCCCGGGGGCCTCCAAACAGGCTGGTCTGGCCAGCATCGCCGGTGCGGGTGTAAATCTTCATGCCGTTGACGTTTCTCTCTGCAAATCTGCTACGGGTGACATTCCTTCCCCCACTTCGACAGAACGCCAGGAGGGGTACAATCACTGCCAACTGCAAACCATGGCGGTACGAATCCGGCCAATGCAGCAGTTGTCAGTAGCGGCATTATATGGTGGGGTGCAAAATGGCAAAGACGACGAAAAAATTGCGTTCATGCGGGGTGCTGATCTTCCGCCACAAGCCGCAGCTATCTTTCCTGCTGATGAAGCACGCCGACCGTTGGGATCTGCCAAAGGGGCACGTTGACCCTGGCGAAACCGATATGCAGTGCGCCCTCCGTGAGATGGAAGAAGAAACCGGACTGCACCGTGAGCAGGTGCAAATTGACCCGGACTTTCAGTACACCAGTTCTTACACCGTGCAATACAAACGGACAGGCGGAAAACGCCAGAAGAAAACGCTCGTGATTTTCCTTGGCAAGCTGCTGGAAGATGCAGAGGTTACCGTCACCGAACACCTGGGTTTTGAATGGAGAAAATGGTCGCCGCCGCACGATATCCAGGCGAACACCATTAACCCGTTGTTACAGCAGGTAGCGGAGCATTGGGATGCGTAACGGTGCGGATATTATGTTCTGGCGAAGAAGCTTCACGCTGCTGCCACGGCGTATTATCGATCTGTGGCCCTATTAAGAACCGGCGCGTGTGCGGGCGATATTGGCCGCCTCTTTGTCGCCTAGCCTGTCGCAGATGATGGCCAGCGTTTGATACCGCTGCGATGAGGGCTCGATGCGGATTGCCTGTTCCATCTGCGTGCGGCTGGCTTCCAGACGGTCTGCTTCCAGCAGAAACAGGGCGAAGGTGTCGCGAAGCACCGCATCGCTGGGGCAGTGCTCGACACCGGCGGCAAGAGTTGCGTCCACCTGTTCCGGCTTGCGTAACTGCCCGTACAAGGCGGCGAGATTCAGATAGTTGGCCGCACGCGTTGGCTCTGCCTGAATCAGATGCTTGTGCAGAAGCATCGACTGCCGCACGTTGCCCGACTTGATGTATTGGCCCGCCGCCATGTGATACGCCAGCATCTGACCGGGCGCCAGTTCCGCTGCCCGCTGACACAAGTTGATGAACTGCACAGGGTCGTCCGACTCGTAATGCTTGGCAATCGCCAGCAGCGCCAGCGCCGTGTTCTGCCGCAGCACCTGCGTCTGCGTTGGTTTGGGCGAAGTATCGCTGGCGCCGGACTTTTCGCCGTACATCGCCGCGTATTGTGCGGCCGCAGCGGTTTTGCCTTGTTGCCGGAGGGCATCGGCCAAGGCGAAATAGCTGGCCGCGAGTTCCGGGTTCAGCTTGATCGAAGTTTCAAAACAGTTCTTCGCCTCCTGCAGTTGCGACTGCTGCATGTACGCCCGGCCAAGCTGGCGCCAGAGTTCGGCATCGCGCGGAAAAAGCTCTGTCCCGCGGCGCCCGGCTTCGACGGCTTCCTTCAGCTTTCCTGATTCCAGCAGCGAGATCACCAGTTCCGCGAAGACAACGGCTGACACCTTCTTGTCACCGGCAGCTTGTTGCAGGTACTGCAGGGCCTGGTTCGTATCGCCCGATTCCCGCAGCAATCTTGCCAGCTCAACCTGCGCTACGGCCGGTGGCTTGTCCATCGCCAGGCACTGCCGGTAAAGCTCTATCGCCTGCTGCTTGCTGCCGCATTGAGCAAGACAATAAGCCGCCGTGTGTAACGCCGCCGCACGGTTGGGATAGTCCTGCCGCAGTTGTTCCACGGCGCGGTGGCACTCCGTTTCAAGTTGCGTGTGCGTCAGGCTGACGGGTGCATTGGGAATTTCAAAACCGGGCAGTTCTGCGGGTGAAGGCAATGTTTCAACCGCCGGCTGGCTCCAGTAGACCGCTACGCCCGCGATGCACGCCAGCGCGGTAAGCACCACCAGATATTTCCACCACTGCGTTTTCGCGGCGCCTGCGTTCATGGCTGACCGCCCTTCTGGTTGCCGACGACTTCGGTTCTGCCGCCCTGGTGTATCCGCAGAAATTTGCCTTGCGGCGGGTCGGTGATTTCGTCCACCTCGCCGCCTGGCCAACGGACAATGATCCGCTGCGGCTTCTCCTGGTGACCTAATCCAAAATGCACCCGCTGCCCGTAGCCGGACTGGTAGCCTTGCCCGCGGTGCACTTCCGCCACCTGCTTTCGGTCCGCCGTAACGACGGTGATACGTGCGCCGGCGCCGTCGCGATTGGCGGTTTTGCCTTGTAGTGAAATCTGCACGCTATGGCGGTCCGTCTTCAGGTCATTCCGCAGGATGGTCGGCGGGCCGTTCATGTTGAGAATCACCGCGTCGAGGTCGCCGTCGTTATCCAGGTCGGCAAACGCCGCCCCTTTACTGCAAGCCGCCACACCCAGCCCCGCGCCGCTGCGGGTCGAGGCGTCGGCAAAAACGCCCTCGCGGTTCTCAAAGTAGAAGTCATGGCACTTGTAGGCGGTGCCTGAATCCCGCAGATATTCCGCCTGGTAAAGAAAACCGCAGGCGAGGTACAGGTCCAAGTCGGCATCGTTGTCGAAATCCACCAGGCCCGCGCCCCAGGTAACGTGGGCGTGCGTTGCCTTGAACGCCGGGTGGCGGGCGGAAACATCCGTGAAAACGCCACCGCCCAGGTTCCGAAACAGCACCGTGTCTTCCGCCTTGAACGTGGTGACGACGATATCCAGTTGCCCATCGCCGTCGAAGTCTCCGCACGAAACGCCCATGCTGCCGTTATCTTTTCCATTGCGGTCAAAGGCAATGCCCGCGGCTAAAGCAACATCGGTGAAGTGGCCGGTTCCATCGTTTTGCAGCAGCAGATTTCCGCCCACATCACTGCAGACAAAAATGTCGGTGTCGGCATCGTCATCCAGATCGGCGCAGACAACGCCCATTCCTGCCCGCTTCACGTTGTCGACGCCGCTTGACTGGCTGACGTCTTTGAAGGTTCCATCGCCTAGGTTCAAAAACAGTTGATCGCGGGTTAGTTCGTAATGCACGGGACCGGCTGGGTGCTGATGCGGGCCGAACGTCTCGTGAATGTTGGCGGCATAGGTGTAGTTCACGTAGTTGGCGACATACAGGTCCAGGTGGCCGTCGTTATCAACATCGACAAAGGCGACGCCGGCGCCGAACCGGTCGCTCTGCACGCCTGCGGCTTTAGTCACGTCCGTAAAGGTTCCATCGCCGTTATTGCGATACAGCACGTTCGGCCCGAAGTTGCTGATATACAGATCCTGATCGCCGTCGTTGTCATAGTCGGCAGCGACCACGCCCATACCAAAGCCTCTATCGCCGCAGCCGCTTTCCGTCGTCACATCGGTAAAGGTCCAGTCGCCGTTATTGCGGTACAGAGCGTTGCGTGGCGGCTTCTTTGCAGTCGCACCGGGCGCCGGCGCGCTGTTTAAGAAGTAGATATCGGCAAGGCCGTCGTTGTTGTAATCAAACACCGCCAGACCGGCAGCCACCGTCGCCACAAGGTACTCACTGCCGCCGCCATCTGTATGCTGAAAACCGATGCCCGTCTCCGCCGTCACGTCCGTAAAGTTAGCCGCGCCGGGTGTGGAAGAAGTGCGACGCTGAGCCGCCGGGGGCGACTTTGATTCACGAGGCTGCGGCTGCGGCTGCGCCACTTCGGCGTTACCGCTGCACCCGGCGATGCCAGCAACGACGGCTGCCAGCAGCACTATCATCCAAGCATGTTGTTCCGCCAGTAGTTTGGTCATAACGCCAGATGGGAGAAGCTGCCGCCGTACCCGTTACGCGGCTTTTTTTCTTGCCAGTAATCTCAATCCTATGAAAAGGTTAGCTGCCGCGCACGGCGTTTGCCAGATGCATGCTGTGGGAACGCCCTATAAGAAACATGTGGCTTGCGTTAAAATAGCGTGGGTCCGCTTTCCTCCCACCGTCAGGTGTTTTCATGGCCCGCCAAGATTCGTCGCAGTCTTCCTCCAAATCGCGTGGCGAAAGGCTGCAGAAGGTTCTGGCCGCTGCTGGTCTTGGTAGCCGGCGCGCCTGTGAAGAACTGATCCAGGAAGGCCGCGTTGATGTAGACCGGCAGATCGTCACCACATTGGGCGTCCGTGTCGACCCGGATACGCAGAAGATCCGCGTCGATGGGCAGGCGCTGAAAATCCGCCGCAAGATTTACTTCGCCGTGAACAAACCCACCGGCGTGGTGTGCACCAACAGCGATCCGGAAGGCCGCACGCGCGTGGTGGATCTGGTGAACACCGATGAGCGGTTGTTCACCGTCGGGCGTCTTGATAAATCAAGCGAAGGGCTGATCCTGGTCACCAACGATGGCGATCTGGCCAACCGCCTGGCCCATCCTAAACATGGCGTGCAGAAAACCTACCGCGTGGAAGTGGCGGGTACGCCGTCGCGCGAAGATATGGATCAGCTTCGCGAAGGCGTGCATCTGGCCGAAGGGTTCGCCAAGGTCGATTCGCTGAAAGTCCGCAAGAAGACACGCAAAGGCACCGAGCTGGAAATCGTGCTCAGCGAAGGTCGCAACCGCGAGATCCGTCGTATGCTGGCCCGTGTCGGCAACAAGGTGCTGCGTCTGAAACGCATCGCTTTAGGCCCGTTGCAACTGGGCGATCTGGCCAACGGCAGCTATCGCAAGGTTTCATCCGATGAACTCGATTCGCTGATCAAAGCTGCCGAAAAAGGCCGCCGTCGCGCCGGGGCCAAGGCGTCTAAGCCAGGCAGCACCGCGGCGCGGAAAAAAAGCGCTGCGGCCTCGCGTTCTGGTAAAGCGAATAGCAAACCCGCTCCAACCAAACGCAGCCGCCCTGCCAGCAGCAAACCCGCACGGCCCACGGGCGGCGCCATCATCGGCGGAGACGACTTTGCCGCTGATGCAGACACATCCGCCGGGGCGAATTCAAAACCCAAGTCCAGGTCCAAGCCAAAAACCTCTGCCCGCAAGAAGCCGGCTGGCGATGCCAAGAAGAACGCCCGGTCGCGTAAACCTTCCGCCAGCCGTAATAAATCGAGCCGCAAACCTCGCTGAGCTGTTGTATGAATAATCCGCTGCATGCTGCGTACTATCCCGATCAGGCTCTGCAGCGCACGGTGGCGATTGTTGAGAATGTTCAAATCGCCCGCGACACGTACCGCCTGCGTTTTGACTGCCCGGAGATGGCCGCCCGCTTCACACCCGGCCAGTTCCTGATGGTCCGTCTGGCGGGCTGCAACGACCCGCTGATCGGGCGCCCGCTGGCCGTCTACGATACGCATCTTTCCGCGGATGGTCAGCCGGTTGGCGTCAGCGTTGTTTACATCGTCAAAGGTAAACTCACAACGCGTCTGGCGCCGCTGAAGGCGGGACATCAGATTGATGTGTGGGGTCCGCTCGGCAACGGCTTCGCCCCGACGCCGGCACGGCGACTGGTGATGGTCGCTGGCGGCATCGGTCAGACGCCGTTTCTGACGCTTGCCCGCGAATACACCGGAGAGCGTGCCTACACCGCCAACAACCGCCAGACGCCGCCTGCGGCCGATAGCGTCACCTTCTGCTATGGCGCCCGGAACGAAGCTTACTTCGCAGGGCTGGAAGATTTTGAAACCACCGGCATCGATATCCGCCTGGCAACCGACGACGGCAGCCGCGGGCATCACGGCCTAGTCACCGATGTGCTCTCGCAGACGCTGGATCAGGCAGCGGCGGAAGACGGCGACCTGAACAACGTGCGCATTGTCTGCTGCGGTCCTGAACCGATGATGCAGGCGGTCGCAGAACTCGCCCGCACGCGGCAGGCCCACTGCGAAGTCTCGCTGGAAACGCCCATGGCCTGCGGCATCGGTCTCTGTTTCACGTGTGTCGCCACTATCCGCGACGAAGATGGCAACGCCGATTTCAAACGCACCTGCGTCGAAGGTCCGGTCTTCAACGCTGAGAAAATCGTCTGGTGACTGGTGCATGCACCAACTCAATTCCTGGCGCCGCTTGAAAGTAAATCCTATCCGGGTTGTTTACTTTCTGCGGATTGTTGCACCATTTACATCCGTAAGCCTGCCCAGTGAAATGCTAGTTTCTGCATGCATTTAAGTCCGATGCTGGAAAGTGTCTGCCCACGGAAGGCATCCAGACACTCCCACGTAAAGGACCATATTCGTGCGAAAACTTGGCATCATCGTTTTTCTTTCGTGTTTGTTCGCATTGCTGAACGCCGCCCACGCTCAACAACCCGCGAACTGGCAGCCAACTATCAGGACTGCGCGGGTCGTAAGCAATATTCAAGCATTGCCTCAACCGCCAACCTCACTGCATTTGATGCTATCGGATTACGAGCCAGTACCGGCTGGCACATCGTTCGCCGAATACTTAATGGATGTGCCTCGTTTCAAAAGCCAGGCGCGCTCAGCAGGAAAGCGTTCCTGGCCTTCGGCAAACCGTAGCAACCGATGGTTCCGCTAAACCGTATTGCCAACCGTTTTCGGCGTTCTGAGCCGCGGATTACAGCAACGCGGCGCCGTCGCGGATCTCAGCCGTCAGGCGGCGGTAGCGGTTGTAGATACCGCGTGCGACCCACCAGAGGTAGAAGTTCATCCCGATTGAAACGAACAGCAGGATGGCAATCAGCGTCAGCAGCCACCAGGGTTTCTCACCCGTGAGCTCCGCCAGCTTGTTGGCCGCCGTGCTGCCTTTGCCCGGATCAGGTGCAATGGCCGCGGGAACGACGCCGCCTGCGGGTGCAGGTGTTTTGGCAGCCCCGGCGGGAATGCTAACAGGCGAACCTGTGGGCGTCGCTGAAACGGCTGGCGGCCGCGATGCGATTAACGGACTGGTCAAACCGCCTGGATATGTCGGCTTATAGCTGGGATCGACCGGGCTGCCTCCTGCGACCATTGTCGGGTTGGTCCGTGGCACGGCGACCCGGGGCGGCGCCACATCCGGAACCGGCTTGGTGACGGTAGGCGCTGGCGCGGCGACAACCGGGCGTTCTGGCGGTGTGTACAACTCTGGCTGTTTGTGAACGGGCGTGCTTGCCGGGCTGGTCGGCGCTGGCGCCGTGGGAACGGAAGTCCGCGGCGTTGCTGTGTAAGCTGGTTGCGGATTCGTTCCGCCCCAGGCAGAGCCGCCCGGCTGTGTGGCAGGCGTGGTCAGTGGCGGGCTTCGTAGTGGCGGCGCCGACGTGATGGGCGTCGAACCTGTGAGTGGTGGAATCGTTGTCGGGCTTGTCAGCGGCGGTGCACTGCCGGGGTTAAAGCCACTGCCAAGGTTGAAACTTCCGCCCGGATTGAAGCCTCCGCCCGGATTGAACCCGCCGGCTGTAGAAGCGGGGGGCGGTGTTGTGGACATCGGCGTCACAGCTGGTGATGTGGCGCCCGCTGCAGGCTGAAACGCACCACCGCTGAAGGTGCCGCCAATCTGCCCGGCTGCGGTTTCTGCGGCGGTGAGCGGATGATGCGTGTTGTATTGCTGGCCATCGAGAAGACTGGTGGACGACGGCGGTGATGTGTCTGTATCGGTAAGTGGGGGTGCGGCCTGAGCAACGACACGCGGCGCGGTTGCGGCTGTCCAGGCGGTGGCGGGCTGGTGCAGCGTGGCCGGCTGCGCCGTGTTGCGGGCGCCTGTATGACTCACCGGTGCGGCAGTGGTGGCGCCGGCGGGCGACGCCCGATGGCTGGCGGGCAGCGGATCGTGCGGCAGGGGATCGTTGCCAACGCGGATTATAATGCGGCGGATATCGCGCATGTTGGCGGGGATTTCGCTTTCGAGCTTCTCGCCGTCGCGCAGCTGGGCCACAAGTTCGGGCTCGATCTGCACGATATATTCCAGCTCTCCCGCGCGATTGATCTGCCAGCCGTAGTCGACACCGACAACGCTGGCCAGAAGAGCTAATGCTAGGGCGTTCATAATTACTTCCCGGATAAACGCTTTTTTCGCTATAAGTTCTCCCAATGTAGCCCGAAAGCGGGTTCCGGGTAAATAGAAAGCATTGCTGCTTAAGAACTTGCATTCACTGCTAGCGTTCTTCTCACGCGGCGGAAAACGCCTTCCGGCCCTGTCGGTGCCCCGCTTGCAGCCAAGATCACAAAAAAATCCGTGGATTTTGTACGAAATGCAGCGGACGTCCGCACTATTACTTACAGACGATGTTGCAGAGCTATGAATGAGATGGCTGCTTAGGCGGCTGTGGAGAAAGATATGCGATTAACACTTGGCACGCTGTTGGCCTACCTGGATGATGTTCTCAGTGCAGAAGATTCGGAGGCGATGAAGCGCAAGCTGGATGAAAGCGAATACGCGACCCGGCTGGTGCACCGCATCCGTAACGTGATGCGTAAGTTAAGGTTAGGGTCACCAGCCTTGATTGAGGCAGGTAATTCCGACGCCAACGCCACCGCGGAATACCTCGACAGCACACTCCCTGCTGAAAAGGCGCCGGAATTCGAGAAGATGTGCCTCGAATCCGATGTGCATCTTGCCGAAGTTGCCTCGTGTCACCAGATTCGCGCCGTACTGCTGGTGCAGCCGGCGGATGTGCCGCCCGCGCTTCGCGAACATATTTATAGCTTGGGCAAATCTCAACCTGCTCCGGCGGACGAAGCTGTCAGCCAGACGTCTGCGCAGGCGTCGGCCGCCGCCGAGTCTGCGGGAATGAACGGCGCTGCATCTGCAGCCGCCGCCAGCGAGGTTGCCGCATCGTCCACAGCACCCGATACCGCTGAGCCAAAAACGCAGCAGCCCGAAGCTGCAAAACCTGAACCTGAAAATGCGGATGCAGCCGCCAGTTCTGAAGAGAAGCCGGCGCCGGCCAAACAGGAAGTGCCCGAATACCTGCGGACCGGTCAACGCACCGCGTTGTGGCCCTATGCCGCCGTTGGCGTGCTCGTGTTCGCGCTGACTGGTCTTGCGCTGCTGGCGATGGGACCGCTCAACAACAACCACCCCGTGGCCGCTTTGTTTGGCGTCGCGCCGACGCCGCCACCCGCAGAGGATGCAGCGGTAACGCCCGGCGAACAGCCCACTACCCAGCCGAACACCCAACCCACTGAAACACAGACCGGCGCAGACGCGGCGCCTCCCGTGCCCGCCGCTGGCGGCCCACCGCCGCATGCCTTTGTGGGCGACGGCGCCGTGCGGCAGCCTTCCACAGTGCCAGGCTCCGGCGCAATAAGCGGCCCCGGCGCAGCTCCACCGGCCCCAGTTCCGGCAGGACAGGCGCCGCCGCTACCAACCGGCGACGCGCCACCACTTCCAACCGGCGAAGCGCCACCGTTACCAACGGGCGAAGCGCCACCACTGCCCACAGGCGAAGCGCCTCCGCTACCAACTGGTGAAGCCCCGCCACTGCCTACGGGCGAAGCGCCACCACTTCCAACTGGCGAAGCGCCGCCGCTTCCAGCGGGAGAGACGCCTGTTGTACCGCCCGCTTCTGGCGACCCTGCCCCAGTGACGAAGCCAGCCCCAGTGGGCAAGCCAGTAGGCTCTTACGTTTCTGAGAAGCAGGTGGTCGCCACACGCAGTGCGGGTACGGGTGACTGGAAGCGTCTTTCGCTCAACGACCCGGTGCATGCCGGACAGGAACTACTGGTGCTGCCAACGTACCGGCCGCGATTCGCACTGGGCGATCTGGTGCTGACCCTGCATGACGATACCCGCGCGACGATCAACGAAGGTGATGCAGAAGGCATCCTCAAGCTGCAACTGCACCACGGACGCGCGATTTTGAATGTCGTGGGCGATGCGACACCGGTGATTCAGATGGAAGCTGGTGGCATTGGCGCCCGGGCTGCACTCAGCGGGGCAGCGGCTTCTCTGGTGGTTGAATCAACGTTGATCCGCCGTCCAGGTGTTGACCCAGTGACAGGAGTTGTCACCGCCCAGGTCGATGTCTGGTGTGTCAGTGGCGAAGGCATCCTGGCCACCACCGAAGGCGAGTTCCCGCTGAAGCCGGGTCAGCGCATTTCGTTCCGCACGGGAATGCCCGCCGTCAGCGGCGCGAATCCGGCGCCCGCCTGGGCGAATCCAGAAACACGCAATAACAGCGACTCGCTGGCGTCCAGCAAAATAGAACCGCTGATCGCCACCGATAAACCGTTGCTGCAATCGTTGATGGAAATCTTCAACAGCGAAAGCCGTCTGCAGGAAAACCGCTCGCTGGCGATGCGTTCGCTGGCAGCGGTGAATCACTACGACTTTTTCTTCACCACACTGACAGAACGGGATCAGCGTTCCTATTGGGATCGAAACATCGCCGCTATGCGACGCGCTCTGGCGCGGAGCCCTAAGGCGGCGGAGCTTGTTAAAAGCACGCTGCAACGCAGCCCTGGCGATACCGTTGGCGACCTGGTTTATGAACTGCTGGTCGGCTATTCCGAGAAGCAACTGATGTCTGGCGGCTCGAAGAAACTGGTTGAGCTGCTCAATCACGAATCGATGCCCGTCCGCGTGCTGGCGTTTAACAATCTGTATCAGATTACGGGTAAGAGCTTTATGTACTTCCCGGAACGCGAGCATCCGCAGTCGCGCATCAAAGCCCTGCGTAGATGGCAGGCGCTGGAAGAAGCCAATCAGATCCGCTGGGCGGCCGGAGCTTCCGCAACACCACCGGCCACAGCTTCGCCACCGAAGCCCGAACCAGCATCGCCAGCCGATGCCGGGGCGAGTAGCCCAGCGCCGGATCCCGCCGCTGTTCCACCAGCCAGACCGCCAGCGCCATAGTTCAGCGTTCGCGTGCCGGGTTCGCGTGCAACGTCAAGGAACGACGTCAAGGAACTTAGTCAATGACGCCGACCATCTGAAGCGCACCCAGCCCCAGCAAGGCAATGAGGGCGGAGCCCAGCAGTAGCAAGATCACAATGACGATGCGGGCTCCGGCGGCACTGCTTACACCAATGGCTTTCAGACTTTCCTGCCCCTTGGGGCTGGAAAAAACCTCCGCAGGTGAAAACAGCAGCGTTAAGCCAACAACCATCCCGGCGCCAACCGCCGCAGTCACCAATGGGGCAACCATTGCGTTGGCGTATTGTGGTTTATCAGACACCATCAGGTAGCCGCCGACGAAACACCCGCCTGCAATAAAGCCCAGTACGCCTGCGAAAATGGCGTATTTTGTGCATTGCCTGAGCCGGGCTGAAAATGCATCAACCTCCTGACCCGTTTCTTTCTCCTCCATTGCCCTTTTCCTTAAATCGCTTACCGTGTTGTGCCGTGGTCCGGCGGGTCTTAGGATTCTAATCCTAACCTCATGACTGCATTTCATTCTATACCGCCGGACACAACCATTGGCCTGATCGGGTCGGGGTATATTGCGCGCGGCATTGCGAAGCTGCTCCGGCAACAACAACTGCCGCTGGGGCCAGTGCTGACGCGGTCGCCGCGGAACCGTTCTCTCGATTTTCCGTTCGCTGAAAACCTTACGGACAGCCTAAATGAGCTGTTAGAGAAATCCACTTTTATCGTGGAAGCGTGCGGAGAGCCTGTTTACGTCACACCGCTGATTGAACAATGCCTGGCCGCGGGCAAACCCGTAGTGACCCTGGATTCTGAGTTTCACGTGACTACCGGTTCGTACTTCGCAGGCAAAGGACTACTGACGGAAGCCGAAGGCGATCAGCCAGGATGTATGGCAGCGTTGCGGCGCGAAGCGCTTGCGATGGGTTTCACACCGCAGGTATATGGCAACGTGAAAGGCTTTTTGAATCACAAGCCCACGCGGCAGCAGATGGAATTCTTCGCCCGCAAGCAAGGCATCTCCGTCGCGCAGACCACTTCCTTCACGGATGGGACCAAGGTTCAGATTGAACAGGCGTTCTGCGCCAACGCGTTTGGCGCCGGCATACTGCAACCGGGCATGACCGGGTTAGAGTCGGCGGAGCTTGACGCTGGGACGGAAGAGCCGATTCAGGCGTGCGGTAACCAGCTGGCTAAACAGGCGGCGAAACATGGCGGCGCTATTGCCGACTTTATTGTTGTTCCCGGCAACGCATCGCTGTTCGTCACCGGTACACACAGCGCCGATCAGCGTGAATCGCTGGCCTATATGAAGATGGGCGACGGGCCGTTTTACACGCTGATCAAACCGTATCACCTGTGCCACTTCGAGGTGCTGAAGACGGTGCGCGATGTTCTGCGGCACGGGCGCCACGGCGTGCTGATGGATAATTCTGCGCAGCCGCAGATCAGCGTGAACACCATCTCGAAACGCCCGCTGCGGGCTGGCGAAAAAATATCGCGGGGCATCGGCTCGTTCGCCGTGCGTGGTGAAGCTGTGGAACTAACGCGGCATCCGGGCCACCTGCCCATTGGCCTGGTTCACGACGCAGTTGTACGCCGCGACATTGCCACCGATGAAGTTCTGACCATGGACGACGTGGACCTGCCCGCAACGCGTGCGCTGGAAATCTGGCACGAAATGCAATCGTCACGCGTTGCCGTACCTTAGCATGCCTTGATTATTCAGCGTCTGCCAGATGTTGCTGAAGTTCGTCGATCAGCGCGATCTGGGCGGCGTTGATTTTGGTGCGGGCGTTTGCAGCGTTGAAGAATTCCGCCCGGTCGGCTTCGGGGAATTCCTGCTGCTGACCAGAACGCGGCGGCCATTCCATGCTGAACGTGTTGCTGACGATGGCGGCCGGATCGCAGTCGCCGGCGAAAGCCCAGGCGTGCACCGTTTTGCCACCCTTCTGCTTGACCGGCGATAGCTGGATGAAGGGGGGCGTAGGCGTGTTGCCCGTTTCTTCCTGGAACTCGCGCAAGGCAGTTTCCAGCAGGTCTTCGTCAGGCAGGACTTCGCCCTTGGGAATCGTCCAGGCGCCTTCGTCCTTCTTCTGGAAATAGGGACCGCCGGGATGCACAAGCAGCACCTGCAACTCGCCGTCGCAGACTTTATACATCAGCAAACCCGCGCTGGTTTTACTGCGCGCCATCGGAGGCATCCTTTTGCACAATGTCTAGCATCGTCGCAATCTCTGGCCGGTCGGCGGGTCCATTGCCGCGGTAATGAAACCGCACGATGCCCGCCGGGTCAATCAGCACATCGCCGCCCAGTTGTTTAACATCGCCGGTGGGGAAACGGAAACGGCGGCCGCGGGCGAACAGCTTGAGGTAAAGCCAGGTCGTTGCGGGGCCGGATAAGTTCCACCAGCTGCCGCGTTCTAAACCATACGCCTGATAAAGCGTGCGTGAACCGTCGATCAGAAACGGCCAGTTCTGCCCGGTGCGTTGCACGTAGCCACGGGCGATTTCTGCGTTCTCAAACGTGACAATGGCGATCTGCACGCCGGCTGCTTCCCATTGCTGCTGATGCTCCTGCAACTGCAAGAGATGCTCCCGGCAGGGCAGTCACGAAAGGTGCCGGTGAAACACTAGCAGCAGCCACCGCCCGGCGTAATCGCTCAGGCGGTGTAACGCACCGTTCTGGTCCGGCAGTTCAAACGCAGCAGCCCGCAGGCCAACCATGCCGCCGGTGGCGCCGTTGTCGCTCACCGTTAGTTGCCGGTGAACAGCGGTGTTGAAAGGTAACGCTCGCCCAGGCTGCACATGATGGTGACGATGCGTTTGCCTTTGAATTCTGGACGGGCGGCGATCTGTGCCGCGGCCCACATGTTGGCGCCGCTACTGATGCCCGCCACGATGCCTTCCTGCTGAGCCAGTTTGCGGCCCCATTCAAACGCATCTTCATCGTCAACGCCGATCACCTCGTCCACCAGCGACGTGTCCAGGTTCTTCGGGATGAAGCCGGCGCCGATGCCCTGAATGCGATGCTTACCGGGTGAACCGCCAGCGATCACAGGCGAATGTTTTGGTTCGACCGCAATGGCTTTGAAGTCTGGGTTCTTCGATTTCAGATAACGCGCCACGCCGGTGATCGTGCCGCCGGTGCCCACGCCGGCGACGATGGCGTCGATCTTTCCGCCGGTGTCTTCCCAGATTTCCGGGCCGGTGGTCGCTTCGTGAATGGCGGGGTTAGCAGGGTTTTCAAACTGCTGCGGCATCCAGGCCGCGCTGTCTGCTTCGACCAGGCGGGTGGCTTCACGAATGGCGCCGGGCATACCTTCAGCCGCAGGCGTCAGCTCCAGGTTGGCGCCCATCGCGCGGAGCAGCGTACGACGTTCGACCGACATCGATTCGGGCATGGTCAGGGTCAGGCGGTAGCCTTTCGCAGCACAGACAAACGCCAGTGCGATGCCGGTGTTGCCGCTGGTCGGTTCGATGATGTGCGAGTCTTTGTTGATCTTGCCGTCTTTTTCCGCCGCTTCAATCATCGCCAGACCGATGCGGTCTTTGACGCTGTTGAGAGGCTGAAAGAATTCGCACTTGGCATATACTTCGGCATGGTCCGCTGGCACCAGCCGGTTGATACGGATCATCGGAGTATCGCCAATGGCGCCAGGAGCACTAGCAAAAGTTTTACCGCGAGGCATTGTTGTTTTCCTTTGGTGACAAAGTTCACCGCTTGGGGCCGTGGGCCCAATTTCTAAATCCGTGAAATGATACTGGTCAAGCAGAGGGGTATTGTAGGGTGCGGATATTATGTTGTGGCAACAACATAATCCCTCTTCGCCCCTCTGGGGAGAAGACAGGCCGATAGGCCAGATGAGGGGGAGTCCGCTTTCTACTTCTCGCAAGCCACAAGAAGCTTTCGTCCGTCCGGTTCACGCATCGCAAAGTGTAGATAAAGGACGGATTCTCTACCCCCTCACCCTATCCCTCTCCCCAAGGGGCGAGGGGACCAGATGGGGCGACTCGATACCGCCACAACATTGTATCCGCACCCGGTATTGTAACGTGATTGGATGTTAGTTGTTAGTTGCTGATAGATAGTTGATATTGAGGGAGATAGGTTGATCGCAACCAGCCACCAAGCAGCCCTTAACGGTTGACGCTTCATGAACCCTTATGCTTCGCCCAAGCCCTGCAATCCAGAACGTAAGAAGCCTGCGGCACAGGGGCCGCAACCGGAGACCAGCCGCATCTGGACCCTGGTGGTTTTTACAACCGTGGGCGTCGCGCTGGCGCAGTTCGCCTGGGCCCTGGGGCTATGCGTGTGGAACGTTGCCAGCGATAACGCGGAAGCGCCGGCCGAGGCGATTCAGCTCACCAGCCTCGTCTGCATGCTGGCCGGCGGTGTGACGGGTGTAGTGTTCGCTTTGCGGCTGAAACGGCGCCGGCCCACAGAGTAGTCCGGCGGAGTAGGCCCTTGGCCATCGTGTTTCTGCCGGTAAAATCTGATGAACTGATTTAATCCATGAGGAGACAATATTATGGCCGACGCCATTAAGCTTTATGACGAGGGCCAGGCTCTCAAAGACGAAGGCAAGTACGACGAAGCGATTGCCAAGATGCTGGAATCCATTGAGGCCGATCCGCAGTATGTGCTGCCGCACCTGGGCCTGGGCATCCTTTATGGTCTGACGGGCAAGCATGAAGAAGCGGTCAAGCATGCCGAGAAAGCCTGCGAGATCGAACCCAGCGACCCTTATCATTTCACAACGCTTAGCATAATCTGCCAGCGTGCGTGGGCAGGGACGCAAGATATGAAGTACATTCAACAAGCGGAAGACGCTACGGCAAAGGCGGGCGTATTGGGCCAGGGCTAGTACAATCGCTACCGCGCCGGACGGATTCTGCCCTGCGAATCCCGTGGCATTCAGCCAGGATGGCCAATGGCGTTTAAAATTGTACTGCTTCTATCGATTTTTATGCACATTCTTGCTGCAGTGTTAGCGCTGCGCCTGATTGTGCGGTATCGATGGAATTCCGCCTGGGTGCTTATCTCCGGCGCCACGACACTGATGGCGATTCAGCGATTTGCCGAACTGGCTGCCACATGGGGGCAGACGGTAACGGTTACACAGAATTTGGCGTTATGGACGGCGTCGCTGATGGCGGTCACCATCTCCATTCTGCTCGTCGGCGGCATGTCTTTGATTGACCCGATGTTTGTCGAGTACGTCAATAAAGAAGAAATGCTCAGCACGCGGAATGAGCATCTGGAACAGGAGGTCCAGCAGACGCAGGAACAGTTACAGTTGGCGCGAGACATTCAGCGGCGGTTACTGCCACATAAGTCGCCCGGCGTGCCAGGGTTCGATATTGCGGCTGCGTCGGAACCTGCCGAATGGACCAGCGGCGACTATTTCGATTACCTGCGGTTTGACGATGGCCGTCTGCTGCTGGTGGTGGCCGATGTCAGCGGGCACGGCCTGGGTCCGGCGTTGTTGATGTCCGATACACGCGCGTCGTTGCGGGCGTTCAGCCTTTCTCTGAACGATCCCGGGCAGATTCTGCGCCGCGTGAACCAGGCGATTCATCAGGATGTGGAAGCCGGTCGATTTGTGACGGCGTTTATCGCGTTGCTTGATCCGGCGAACAAAACGCTGGTCTACTGCGGCGCCGGACACAACGCGTACATTCTTAACGACGATGGTCATCCCGAAACGCTCGATAGTTGTGGCCCACCGCTGGGCATTCTGGACGACTACAACTTCGAAACGTCCGAACCGCTGCCGTTGAAACAAGGTCAGGTCGTGCTGCTGGCTACCGATGGCGTGGTGGAAACCATCAGCGCGCAGAACGAAATGTTCGGTAACGATCGCGTGTTCAGCACCCTGCATCAAACGCGGAACCGACCGGCCGCGGAAATGGTGATCACACTGTTCAGCAAGGCCAACCAGTTTGGCGGCGGTCCTCAACAGGACGACAACACGGCCGTGATCGTGAAAGTTGGCTGAACAAGCTTGGCTGAAACAACCGCTCTAATTTGCCTGCAACATCCGCAAAGCTTCGTCGCGGTGACTGAAGCAGGTATCGTTGGCAGTTGCTGTTTGCAGAAGACGCGACGCCGTCTGTTTATCGCCGGCACGTAACAGCACGGTGGCGGCGCGGAAGGCATGGTCGCCCTCAACATTGCCGGCGGCGACCGCCGGGCGGATCACCACGGCGGCTTGTTGACCGCGGCCGTTCTTCAACAGCACCCAGGCAAGCGTGACGGCGGCTTCGCGACCGGCAGACTGCGAAACATCTTCCTGCATCCGCGTGGCGAGCTGTGCGAACTGCAACGCTCTGTTGAGTTCGCCGTTGTCGGCCGAGTACGAAAGCGCTACGGCCAGATGCGTCACCGCGTCTGCTGAAAGCGGCGCCCGTAGATGCGCGGCCTCGAGCGCGACCACTGCTTTGGCGTAGTCTTTCTGGGCCAGAGCGATCAGCCCCGTCAGCAGTTGAGCGTCCGCCGACGCCGGCGCCAGCTTCAACGCTGCGGCCGCACTGCTGGCGGCAAGTTCAAGCTGGCAGGCATCGAGCGCCCACCGTGCGGCGATCAGTTGGGTGCTTAAAGATTGCGGATCTTTCTTCAGCGCCAATTCAATGGCCTGCCCCGCCAGCTTGCGTTTAGTGGCGTCGCCCGCGGCGACAAGTTCTTCGTATAGCAAAGCCATCGCGATTTCGGGCTGAATCGATGGGTCCGCTTTGGCCGCCTCCGTCAGCGTGGCGTAAGCCGTGCGGGCGTCGCCTTGTTGAAACTGCGCGCGAGCCAGCGTATTGAGCGCCCTTGAAGATTGCGGATTCGCGGCCAGCGCCAGCTTCGCCCGGCGGATCGCTTCCGCCCAGTTCGAGCGCTGCGCCGCGATGTCGGCCAGACCGGCCTCGATGTTCTCCTGCAATAGTTTCAAACGCAGCGGGTTCGCGTCATAGCGTTTTGCCAGTGATGCGGACTGCAACAGCAACGCCGTTGCGGCCGGCAGCTTCCGCCGGGCCAGTGCAAGTTCACCTGCCAGCAGATACGCCTCCGGGTCTGCCGGTGCGGCTGCAATCGCGCGGTCGATGGCTGCTTCGCCTTGCTCAATCTGCCCGGCGCCAAAGTGCATCTGCGCCATCGTTGTATCCGCCGGCGGCAGTTCCGGCGCCTGCTTCACCAGCGCGGCCAACGTCTGCCGGGTGGTTCCCAGATTGCCTTGCTGAAAACTCTTAATCGCCGTGTCCAAAGCCGCATACCGCGCATCCTCCGGCTTCTCCACAATCCGCCCAATCAACGCCTGCCGGCTCACCTGCGCCGCAACGGGTGTGCAACATGCAAACGCAAACAGCAGGACGAAACAGGACGTCGCGACTTCGCGACGATGAATGTTCCATCGTGCGATTGCGCTCTGGTATGCAAAAAACATCTAGCCTCTCCAGTTCTATCCCCCCTTCAGCCTCAGCGTGGCCGCCAGTGCATGCTAACACGGGCGCCGTGGCGGGTCACCTTGCTGCAAACTTCGATATCGTCTACCGTCCGCCTCTCATCGAATTTCTGAAGGGCAGACTCATGCGGGTTTTCAAAGCTGGTTGGTTGCTGGCAACGCTTGCGGCGGTAACGAGCGGCTGCGTGAATGTGGTTCCTAAAAACGCAAGCTCCGTTGATCCCACCACAGTCGCCAGCGAGGAGCAGCAGGCGGAAAGAAACTTAGAACGCACGGCCTTCACGCAGGCAGTGGAGAAACTGCAAATTGAATTGCGGAACAGCAGACTGCCAACCCGTAAAGCAATCGAGCAACTCAATGCAGAACCGCTACTGCCTTCTCCTAGCGATATTGCTGCATTGCCAGCTTCTGCCGGTGCACCCCGCGGCGAAGTGCGCGAAAGCCTGCTCAACGCAGCACGCACCTACCAGCAACGCGCCAGGATTCACGCAGATAATCTCGCGAACTCGCACACAACCGGTTACAAGGCGCTGCGCCCCATCGTCACGGCCGGTACGCCGGCTTCCCCGGGCAGTCATCTGGTAAGCGTGCGTTCCGATCCATCGCAGGGCGCCATGCAGAACACCAACCGACCACTTGACATCGCCATCGAAGGCAAAGGTTTTCTGGAGGTTACTGACGACGTAACAGGCAACGTCTACTACACCCGGGCGGGTCATCTTTCGTTAACCGCCCATGGAGTGCTTTCAATCAGCGGTTCGAAAACGGGACGGTTAGTCTCGCCTTCGATAACGATTCCTTCCGATGCCACGATGATTTCGATTTCGCCGGATGGAACAGTGGGCGTCAGGCTGCCTGGCGACGCTCACATTACTCAGATAGGCGGGTTGCAGTTGTGTGTTTTCGGCAACCCGGACTACCTGCGGCCGGTTGGTGATAATCTCTACGCAGAAACCGATGAATCTGGCATCCCCATCTGCGGCAGTCCAGGCGAGGAAGATACGGGTACGATCAGACAGGGTTATTTAGAGGGTTCCAACGTAGAACCCATCGAAGAGTTGATGAAGCTACAGAAGTACCTGCGTACTTTGCATGTCATCCGCTGGCTATTAATACAGCCCGACCCTGCAGACGGGCTGCGGAAATATCAACAGAGCGAAAATCCAGGCTGACGCTTACAACGCCTTCACAGCCGCCAGAAGACTTGCGGGATCTGCGCGGTTGTGGACATCGCCCGTGATGACTTTCTGGATGACGCCTTTCTTGTCGATCACGTAGCTGGCAAAGCCGCTGGAGCTGTAGTCGCCGGTGACCTTCTTTTTCAGATCCAGCCCCATCGGAAACTTGGCGCCAGTCTTCTGACGGATGAGTTTCAGGCCAGCCAGGCCTTTGCTTTCTTCGCGATAGATCACCACAACTTCGGCGCCGGCTTTCTTGAAAGCTTCATACTGTTTGTTCACGGCGCGGATGTGTGCCGTGCAGAACGGGCACCAGTTGGCGCGGCTGAAGATCAGCACTACCGCGCTCTTGCCTTCAAAGGAAGAAAGCTTCAGCGAACCGTTGTCGCTGGTCACAGTAAAGTCCGGCGCCTCTTGTCCCGCTTTCAATTCTGCAGAGGCTGGCGCCGATAACGCCAGAGTCAGTAGTGCAGGAACGACGAGGCACGCGATCAGGCGAATGGGTGTAAACGTCATAAAGTCTTTCTGATGGAGAAAGGGTGAACGGTGCGCAAACAGACGACTGCCTGCTACCGTTCTATTACAACTCGGTACGCCGCCAGGGGCTGTAACATAGCTCACAACCCGCGGAATAATCCGCAGGCGTAAGTAGGCGGATACGTTTGATGGTGCACACGATTCGCGTTGCCGCCCGGCGTTTATGCGCGTAAGATTGTAGTTAGAGTTAAGAAATTGGCCGTGGAGAAATGTGATGATCTGCAAGCTATTGGGTTGGTTCGGAGCAGGACAGTTTTCCGGCGAACTACTTCCAGACCTGGAACGCGAAAGTGCGGATTATGTCTGTGAAGCGGTAAGCTGCTCCATCACCTTGCGGAACTTCCGCTCTGCTATCGGTTACTGCTCGTGGAAGTATAAGTGGTCGTGCGGCGCCTTGGCTGTCACCAAAACAAGACTCCTCGCCCGCCGCGGTTTTCGTACGTCGCTCAACACTGCCTTAGATTCTCCTGAATTCCGCGAACTGCGGATCTCTGTCGAAGACCAGACCACGCTGCTCATTGCCCACGATGCAAGTGTGGCGGACCCTTCCTGGACCGGCGACATCGAGCACCGTTTCTACAACGTCGAGGCGGACTACCTGCTGAAGTGCCTACGTCCCTGGATGGAGCCGGCGAACAAAGCGCCCGCCAAGCCGCTTTTGCAGCACGCTTGACGAATGGTTATCGCGACGTCTCCGCGAACCTGCCCGCCCGCGAGCTGTCTTTACCGTTTATGAAACTGGAAACGACGCCTTACTTAGAGCAGAAGTCGCGCTGGCCGGAAGACGGCGAGCATATCCTGGCCCACTACGATGATGAAAGCATTGTCGTTTATCAGGCGTACCGGCCCGCCATCGGGCTGTATGCAATTGAGCACGGGCGGCTGGACGGTCCGCAGTTCAGCTTGTCGCGGATGAGCTGGATTAAGCCTAACTTCCTGTGGATGATGTTCCGTAACGGCTGGGGAGTGAAGCAGGATCAGGAAATCACATTAGCGCTGCGCATCCGCCGGCGGTTCTTCGACTCTTTGCTGGAAGCTGCCGTTGCTTCCACGTTCAACAGCAGCGGTTACGAAAGCAAAGGCGCCTGGCAGGAAGCGGTGAAGGGTTCGGACGTGCGCCGGCAGTGGGACCCGGATCATGCGCCAAACGGCGCCAAGGTGCAGCGGCGCGCGGTTCAACTGGGCTTACGCGGCGCAGCGCTCCGTGCACTGGCCCATGAAGAACTGCTGGAAGTGATCGACATGACCGCTTTTGTCGCGCAGCAACGTGCGAATGTGCAACAGCTTTCGCAACTGCTGACGCCCACAGAACGCGTCTACACGCCCGGCGGATCAGCCTAACTGCGCTACGGCGGCTTTCATTTTGGCGATGCCTAACCGCGCCACCTGCGCCGGATCCTGCGCCCAGTAATCGCGGTTGAACAGTTCCAGTGAAAGTGCGCACGTGGAACCGTTGTCCGCCAGCATCTGCAGGATGTTCTTCAGCGGCGCCACGCCGTCGCCCGGGTACACGCGGTGGCTGTCGTTCATTTCTGTGCGTGGCGGATTGTCGGGGTAGTCGTTCATGTGGAAGACGTGAACAGATTTGCCGGCCAGCATCTTCAGCCCGGCGAAGTCTGAACCGCCGCGGAAGATGTGATACACATCGGGCAGGATGCACGCATCCGGGTGGCTGCTTTCAACGGCGACAAACGCCGCTTCACCCAGCCGCGACAGCGTTGCCGAGGGGCCCCAGATTTCCAGCTGCGGCGTGACGCCTATTTTGGCGCCGATTTGCAGCAGCGCGCGGTAGCGCTGCGCAATGGTGAAGTAATCGGTCATCTTCTCACGTGTGGCGCCAATGGGTGGCGCGGCGATGCGGGCGCCGCCGATCTGACGGACCAGATCCATGTCGCGGCGGGCGTCTTCCAGACCTTTTTTGCGGGCCTCTTCGTCATCGACAATCCAGCGTGCAAAGCCGATAGCGCTTTCGACCGTCAAGCCGCTGTCGTCCAGCAGCTTCTTGACATCTTTCAACGAACCGCCCGCAGCGACATGCTGCTGAATCTCACGGATCCACGGCTCGATGCCTTGATAGCCAGCGTCGGCTGCAAACTTGATCTTTTCCACCAGGGTCCAGTCGCCATCTTTGCCCGGTTTGCGTAGCGTGCTGAAATTCAGGCAGTAACGGAAATTGGGTTTGCCGGGCGGCGTTTTTTCGTGTGCCGGGGCTGTGGAAGCGGCGCCCGTGGCAAGCAGGCCTGCGGCGGCGGCTCCGGCGGTGAGCAGTTGTCGGCGGTGCATCTGGGGCATCGTCAATCCTCGCGGTGAATTCTGGCAGTTGGTGGCAATCGGTTGGCGCCCGCCATTGTGATTCGCCGCGCTGACCGGTGCAACGCTGGCGATGCAGCAGGCGGGCTATTCGGGCAGTTCCTGCTGGTTGGTCTCAGGGGCGAAGATCAGCACCACGACTCCAAGCAGAAACAAAGAGCTGAGCGCGGCGTAAGCATAATCAGCGGGAACATTGTAGGTGGCCGTCAGCACGCCACGCACAATCAGAATCGGTGCGGCCAGAATCCGTCCCGCGTTGAAGCAGAAACCGGCGCCGGTGCCGCGCAGACGTGTGGGATAAAGTTCCGGGAAATAGATCGCGTAACCGGCATGCATGCCCAACGTCAGAAAACCAAACACCGGCAGCACCAGCATGACGCCCAAGGTCGGCATCTCCACCAGGAACAGGAACAACGCCACCAGCAACCCACCCGCATGAAACAGCATGAACGCGCCGCGGCGGCCTATTGCACGACTGACCGGTGCAAAACTTATCAGGCCGAAACCGCCGCCCGTCGTCACCAGAAACATGCCAATCATTTCCCAGCGTTTGATAGGATCTGAATTGTCCTTAAGCACAGCCGCCTTCGCTTCGTCACTGAGCGGTTTGTCGCCGGTTGAAGCTTCGTCGATGTACTGTTGCTTCACATTATCCTGCAGCACCACGCGGCCATGCACATGGGCGCCCCAGAAGGTCGCCATGCCGACGGCCGCCAACGAAACACCCACCAGCGTGGCGCGGACATAATCTGCATGGAAGAGTTCTGTCAGCGAACCCATCTTCTTGCTGCCGGGTTCTTTCTGTGCCAGGTCGCGGGCAGCCTGCCAGCTTTCTGGTTCTTTCAGGCTGATGCGTATCCAGATAATCAGCAGCGCCGGCAAGGCGCCTAGTGCGAAGCCAAGCCGCCAGGGAATGGTCCGCGGATCGATGTAGCTGGAAATCCACTCCGGCGCCGAGGTGGCCGCCCATTCATTCAGCGCCCCGTTGGCAATGATGAAGTAGCCCGCGGCAACGGCGAGGTACGTTCCGAAGACACTAGACGCATGAAAGATGCCGCCCGCATACACCCTGGCCCGCTTGGGAAACACTTCCGCCACCAGCGCGCTTGCGATGGCCCATTCGCCGCCGACACCCATCGCCACCAGAAACCGCAGACCGGCCAGGTGCCACCACTCCTGCGAAAACGCGGAGATGCAGGTGAACACTGAATAGAAGATGATGGTGACAGACATCGTCCGCTTCCGCCCGATGCGGTCGCTGAGCATGCCAAAAACGATGCCGCCGACGGCGCCGCCCACCAGAAACGCCGCCAGGGCGATGTAGTTGGCCATGGTGACGGCGTCTTTTTTCAACTGCTCTGCTTCCACCTTGGGAAGTTCCGCGGCGCCTTCCACCTGGATCAGCGAAGGCATTGCTTCGTTCATACTGGCGATGAAGATCTGTCCTTCGAAGATATCGAAGATCCAGCCCAGCGACGCGATCAGCAGCACCAGCCACTGGTAACGCGTGATGCCTTGATACCACGGACCGTTGTCTTCAGAAGTCAGATCTTGCAGGGGTTTTTCATCCTCTGGCTTACTCATCAAAGGCTTTCCTCACCGGCGGCGATCAAAGGCGATGTTTGTTGTGGCAAGGCGGTAGTTTACTTCAAAAAGCCGCACGCTGCCGGTCTCTGTGGAGCCAGTCTGGCATTTTTGAAACCGGCCGCTTACCGCCCTCTGCAACGTGCCGCGGCTACAAAACCGCGTGGTGGCACCTTATTATGGAAAGTGATGGATCGCTTATGACCGCTTCCTGCCAGACCCAGCGTGGAACAGAATCATGCACCAACGCCTGAAACTTCTGGCCAGTATCACGCACATAACGACGCTCTGCTGCGTTGCGTTTATAGGTGTCTGCCGCACGATGGCGGACGAACCTCCAGAGCCTGTTCTGCAGAGTGAAGCCTCTGCCACTGGTGCGGAAGACGAGAGCGATCAGCAGGCGATTGCCAGATGGGTGAACCGCCTGGGCGCCGCAAAGTTCCGCGACCGTAGTGAAGCGACGACGCAGTTGATTGCAGCCGGGCCCGCCGCCGTCGCGCAGGTTGCCGCCGCAGCGAAGCTGAAAGATGACGAAGCTTCGACCCGCGCGCTTTATATCCTCAGCCAGATGGCCGCCAATGTTTCGACCGCGTCCAGCGATTCCCAGAGCATCGCGGCAATGCGGCGGCTGGTGAATTCTGAAGACCCGGTGCTGGCGGCGCGCTCACGCCGCGTGTTTCAGGACGCGTTAAATACGCGCCGCGATATGGCGGTGCTGCGGCTGAAGAAGCTTGGCGCCCGTGTCAGTCAGCGCAATTCCATCGTCAACAATGTTTACATCAGCAAAGACTGGAGAGGCGGCAACGGCGGGCTCGCCCACTTGCAGTGGTTTAGCCAGATGGAAACGCTCTCGCTAACCGATTCAAGCGTTTCTGACGACGGTCTGGTTTATGTCGGAAAGCTGAAAGGGCTGAAGTCGCTTTTTCTCAGCGGCAGCCAGGTGCAGGGCGAAGGTCTGAAGCATTTGCAGCAGTTGCCCGCGCTGGAATTCCTTTCCATGAAATCGCTGCCCCTGCGGGCCGGTACCCTGGAAGCGATCCACGATATCACCACGATGAAACGTCTGGGGCTGGATTACACGCCCATCAACGACGAGGGGTTGCAGCATATTGCTGCCATGACGCGGCTGGAAACCCTCTGGCTGAACTATACGAAAGTCACCGATCAGGGCTTGAAGCATCTGAAAGACATGCAGTCGCTGAGCAAACTGATTCTTACGGCGTGCAACGTCAATGGCCCAGGAATTGCATCATTGGAAGAACTGCAAGGGTTGCGTTATCTCTCGGTGCAGTTCGCGCCGGTGGATGACACCGCCATGCCGTATTTTGGAAAACTCACTCAGATAGAAACGTTAGGACTGGACGACACCAAGGTAACGGACAAAGGCTTAGAAAGCCTGTCCGGCCTCACAACCCTGCATACCTTGTGGCTGACTAACACAGCAATCACCGACGAGGGATTGCTGAAGCTGACCAAGCTAACGGGCCTACGCAAGCTGTATGTGCGTGGCTCGAAGGTAACGGCCAAAGGCGCCGCCGAATTCAAACGCCGGGCGCCGCAGTGTGTGGTGGTGCGTTGATGTCGCCGGTGGCGAATCCGTCCTGACAGTTCGCAAAAGAAACGGAGAACGTGGCCCCGCCTTGCGAGGTGCTGCACACTTATGTCGATCCTTGGTTTTATCGTCCTGCTGATCATTGCAGGCATCTGCGGTTCCATCGGGCAGGCAATCGCCGGCTATTCCGTGGGAGGCTGCCTGGCGTCGATCGCGCTGGGCTTCATCGGCGCCTTACTCGGCGCCTACATGTCGCAAGCCATCGGCCTGCCCGATCTGCTGGCCCTGGACCTCGGCGGCGTCAAATTCCCCATCGTCTGGTCCATCATCGGCTCCGCCCTCTTCGTCGCCGTCATCAGCCTCATCACCCGCCGCCCGCGTCAGCAGCGGTAAGTGGTAGAGGCTACCGTGGCAGATCGCACAGTTCCATCTCACTACCTCCCGCAAACAGAAGCTGGCTGCCATCGGGGCTGAAACGCAGGCCCAAGCCGGTAGTTTCTACCGGCGAGAATACTGCAATCGCCTTGCCGGTCAGCGTTTCATACACTGCGATGGTGGTGTCGTTCCCCCATGGATGCCGGACTTCTGCTATTTCCTCATCACGCGGCAACCGGCCAGTGCTTAACGCAAACCGGTCGCCGGAAGGGCTGAACACGACTTTGTAGATGACCGTGGGTGGCGGAAATGTAAAGTGGGCGACCTGCTTACCATCACTACGCCGCAGAATGCGGATGCCGTCACTTTTGATGCAAAAGTATTTACCGCCCGGGACTGAATAAGTTTCGTAAAAGCTGTCCGTCTCTAGCTGGCTGCTGACGGGTTTCGACGCCTCTGCTGTTGAGGCATTGACGGTCCACACTCTCAGTCTTGTCGTTCCTCTTCCGATTTCGATTTCATCCTGGTTGTAACCCTGCGAAAACAGCAGCGTTTTACGATCTCCGGTAAGGAACGCATCGCCATCGCGGAGCAACGGTTGATGGCTGACATCGACCTCACGGTCATCAAGTACTTTACCGGCTGTCAGGTCAATCCACCGCCACTTTTTCCTACCCCTTATTAATAGTTTCTGGCCCGCCAGCCAGTGCAAATAACTACTGAACCAGTTTACCGGTGCGTTAAACCTGCTGACGATTTCTCCCGTCCGGCAGTCAACCACAGCGATTGATTCCACGGGAAGATCTCCTAGCGACAGGTGAACGCTGGATGCAGCGTAGAGAGCACATCTGCCATCTTCAGGGCGGACTGCGATGACGCGCATCCCCGGCGGCGGGGCATGGCGTTTCTTGAGCGAAAGATCTACCGCATCCCAGATGCAGATGTAACCCTGGTCGTCAAAGGTGCGGATCGTTTTTCCATCGGCAGCGTAGTAATGGCGTGTCAGGTGCGCTGGATGGGTGTTGACGGGAAACACAGGTTGAAAGTTTCTTCGATCGAAGAGCCGGATGTTCCCGGCAACCTCCGGTCCGCCATCTCCAAATGGGTTGATACTACCTGAACCAATACCCAGCATTGATCCGTCTGGTGAGAACGCCACCGTATCCACATGAAAGCCGTCTGTACGCCTGGAGATTGTCCGTAGCGGTTTCAGGCTGGGAAGGCTTGCCGTTTTTACCCCGTCTGGCCAGCCGATGAGGACATGCCGGCTATCTGGCGAAACATCAAGCCGGAGGCTACGCATGGTTTCTGCCAGCTTTGTCTGCGACTCCACCTTATAACCTCCGGCAAGATTCAAGAGATACAACTCAGGTTGGTATGCGTCCTTAGCGACCATCAGGTACCTACCGTCTGGCGTAAAGCGTACGGCCAGAACATTCCCGTAGTTGTATTTGAGCTTCTTCGTCTTGCCGCCGTTAAGTGGAACGATCGTCAGTCTTCCCTGCCGATGCATCGCCACTTTGTTTCCATCGCTACTGATACATGCCTGGCGGCAATGTGGATTTAGCTCCAAGGTATGCAGTAGTTTGAGATTGACGGTGTCCCAGATTCTTATTTTCTTCCCTACGGTAAGCAACACGCGGCGATCCGCCGACACGCTGGGGGGACACGCAGGATCGGTTTCGCCGGGTAGACGCGCTACGAGATGCGACACGGGCGTCCCGTTTTTGAAGGTCAGTTCGATGACTGGAATATCGCGATTCTCAAATCGTCCGGTAGCGAAGTAGCGGTTGCCGCCTGCATAAGTCAGACGCCAGCCTTTGGCCGCGGGGATTTCGCCGACCTTCTGCCAGTCGCTCACGCGGTAGATGTCCGCATCGACAATCGCGTGCTTGCTGTCGGGGGTGAAGACGATATGCACACCCGCGGGTTGAAAGCCTACTGTCGCACGCTGCCGGCGAAACTTTGCCGCGTCCTTGCGGGCAGCGGCCAGTTCCAGGAGGTCACGAACTTTTTCTGACTCCACAGCAGCCTTCACGACGCCTGCCCACTTACCCGGCGCGGCGTCCTGTAATTTCAACAGTTTCAGGCCGTATTCCTCGCTGAGCCATTCCTCTCCCAGCGCCCTAACAAGCCACTGCAAAGGCGTATTGGATTCAACGCCCCAGTCGTCGTCAGGCGGCGATTCCGGGAGTGGCGGATTGCTTGCCATCCGCTGAAGGTAGCGGTCCAGGATGCCGCGGATCTGGCGTTTGTCCGGTTCGATCCTACCAAGAAGTTCGATCAGCCGGCGTGTGCGACGTAGGTCACTCTGCCAGGGCCTATCGCTGCGGCGTAAGGTCTGTTCGATCTTTTCGACGGCGATGTTCAGCGCATGTTCACCGCCGTGTTCAATCTTCTCCAGGCCCAGCAGTACCGCTGCCTGGTTTTCAGAACCAACCAGAGCGGCCGCCTCTGCAATGCTGCCATCAAACGCGATTCTGCGCCATGGCTCTACCGACCCATCTTCATAGGTGCGGGGAATCAGAGGGTGCTGGTCGCGTCGCTTCAGCGCGGCGCGGACCGCCTCTTCCTGATCGCCGTGGATGGAGCTTGAGATAATGTACAGTGGCGGCTTCCTGGAACCGCGTGGCAGAATGTCCGTTACAAAATACAGCCACACGCCGTCGCGGATGGGTTTGCTCACCGCAGTTCTAAAGCGCATCGCAAGCACGTACCTGTGCCCGGGCCCTAGCTTCACAACAATCTTCCGCCCCGCAGCCGGCGCACGTCCCGCAATGGGTTTCACCACTTCCACCTTTGTCTGGCCGTTTTTGCCAGAGAGTTCTTTACCGGTGAAGATCGCCGTCGCCGACAGCACCCGGTAATCCAGTCGCGCACGGGCCAGTGCACGATGCACCAGGGCGCGCTGCGAGATAGGCTTGCCAGGAAATTGCGAATAATTGTGCACGTATTCAAAGCCGATCTGCGTTCCTGATCCGAGTGCGACAATCATGTCTTCGCCGAAGATCTGGAATCGATTAGAAGACGTGAAGCGGACAATCCTTCGTTGCCCACCACCGTACAGGACCTCCTTCACGTCGATCTCATACATTGGGGGCGGCGCCGGCTTAGAAAGATCTTTCGCCGCCTTTACCTTGAGCCTGCGTACATCGCCGCGGACAACGAGCGAAACCGGCGCGGGAAAGTCGCCGGAATATGGATCGACATTATCGTCGTAATCAATCGCCCGGCTGATAACCGGCGGCTCCTGGCTCTGTGCAATTGCGGAAAGGTAGGCCACAGAGAATAAGAAGATAAAGCTCAGGTAAGTCGCCCCGGTCCTTTTGCGTACACCAGATGATTTCATCATCGCCTTTAATTCTGGAACCTGCCTTGCATGCATCATTAGAGTTCACCCCGCCGCCTGCTTCAAACTTCAACTTCATTGCCGTCGCAGTGGCGCCGCGATATTATGGGGTATGGTTTGGTGAGAGGACTTTTCCTGGTGAGGACGTGGGTGATGAAGATGCGAATGCGGGCGAATATTCTCACATTGATTGCGGTGGCTGTTTGCTGCGGGTGGGCGGCGACGGAAGCTTTTGCTCAGAGTGCGCCGAGCGTGCGGGCGAAGCCTCCGGCGTTTGATAGCCGTCCCGGTACGTTTTTTAACGACGTGTTCCGCGAAGGTCTGACCGGCGCGCGGCCGGATGATCTGGGTACGCCGAAGAAGAAGGCGCCGGTGGGCGGCAGTTCGGGCGGAGATAGCGATAGCGGCGGCAGCGGTGACTGGGACAAGATTGTTTCTGCTTCGACGCTTGAGAACGAGATTAAGTCGCTCAAGCGTGAAGTGGATGACAGCATCAATACCATCACGGACTTTAAGAGCCGCGGCGCCCGCAAGGTGCGGAAACACTTCGCCATGCTGGCAGCGGCGTTCGGCGTGATCGGGCAATACGGCGGCGATGTCCGCTGGAAGAACATCGCCCACGACGCCCGCGAAACCTTCGCCCAGTCTTCTAAGAACGCAAAGACCGTCTCGGAAGGCTCGTACAAGGAAGCCAAGCTGCGGAAGGAAGACCTGCAGACGCTGCTTAGTGGTGGTTCGTTTTCAACGACTAAAAAAGGCGAGGCGGAATTTGAATGGAATCAGGTGCTGATTCGCGGACAGATCATGCAACGCATTGAACTGGCTCAGAAAGACCGTCTGAAGCCGATGACCAGCAACGCGGACGAGTTCAAAAAGAATAAGGACGACATCATTCACGAAGCCGAAATGCTGGCGATGATGTCTGAAATCCTGACCAAAGATGAAATGGAAGACGGCGACGACGACGATTACGAAGAGTTCTGCCGCACCATGCAAAAGGCCTGCGTAGAAATCAAAGAGGCTGTCAGGGACGAAGATCTGGCGAAAGCCAGCGCCGCGCTGGGAGACATCATGCAGGCGTGTGACGACTGCCACGAGAACTACCGCTAAACCGTTAGACCCCTGGAAGGCGCCCACGTATGAAGCTGGCTGCGTTTCTACTGCTGTTCATCTGCCTGACGCCGCTGACATCTTCCGGCCAGATCTGGAAACGCCATACGATTGACGCTTCCAGCCGCGGCGCCGACGGTGTTCGTCTGACCGATGCCAACGGCGACGGTCTGCCGGATATTGCTACCGGCTGGGAAGAAGGCGGCGTGGTGCGTGCTTATCTTCATCCTGGCTACGCCAAAGTACGCGGCGGTCAGTGGCCGCAAGTTACAGTGGGGAAGGTGAGGTCAGCCGAAGACGCCGTGCTGGTGGATCTGGATAACGATGGCGCCGTGGATATGGTCAGCTGCTGCGAAGGCCGGACGAAGACGATGTACGTGCACTGGGCGCCGCCGGCGAAAGAGGATTATCTGAAGGCGGACAAGTGGAGCACGCAGCCGATCCCGGTAACGCAGAATGCGGGGCTGTGGATGTACGCTGTGCCAATGCAGGTGGACGGCGAGCACGGCGTTGATCTGGTCGTCGGTTCTAAAGGCGGCGGTGGGGTGGTGGGCTGGTTGCAGGCGCCAGCCGATGCCCGCGATCTGGACGCGTGGAAGTTCCACCCGCTTTATAAAGCCGGCTGGATCATGTCTATCGAAACGCACGATCTGGACGGCGACGGCGACATGGATCTGGTTGTATCAGACCGCCGCGGCAAGACGGCGGGTGTACTGTGGTTAGAGAACCCCTGTGCTGCACAGGCCACCGGAGCCTGGCGGGAACATCGCATCGGCGGCGATGGTCAGGAAGTGATGTTCCTGGACTGTGTCGATCTGAATGGTGATAAGAAGCTGGATATCGCGGTCGCCATCAAACCCTACCGCGTTGATCTCTATGTGCAGAATAAAGACCCGCGGCAGGCCTGGAGTAAGCGGACGGTCGAGTTATCTGGCGAAGGCATTGGCCGGGCAAAAGCGGTCCGGGTAGGCGACATCGACGGCGATGGGAGTTTTGATCTGGTCTTCTCCTGCGAAGGCGCAAAGGCGCCGCTGTGTGGCTGCTTCTGGTTAAAACACCTCCCCGCGCGTGACGGCGCCGGGCGTTGGAAACGCATGGAACTGGCCGGGCCGCTGGGTCTGAAGTACGACCATATGAAGCTGCTGGATATGGACGACGATGGCGATCTCGACGTTCTGACCTGCGAAGAACGCGATCAACTGGGCGTCTTCTGGTACGAGAATCCGCATCGCGACGCGCGCAACGCACAGGAAAAATAACGTCCGGCCGGCGGCAAGAACCTGCATGCAGCACGTGAGCGTTCTCCATTCAATACGGTCGCGCAGCAACCGCATTGATCGTGCATCCGGCATCGATCGCCGCTGTTAGAAGCCGTGAACGCACGCCATCTCGCAATGGCGCCGGATTTGCTTTCCCCTATTAGCTTTACTACATGCGCGAGGGGATCTACATGAACACCAGGTTTTTCCTGCTGCTGGCAGAGGCCGGCAGCGAAGCAGATAAAGCTTCCGACAAGACGGCTGATTCGCTGGAAGCGGACCCTTCGGCAATCGTCGATAAGTTGCAGACGATGATCGAAGGCGCGATGCGGCTGCTGCCAAACCTCGCCATTGCGGCAGTCGTGCTCGTGCTTTTCTATGTGCTCTCAAGAGTCGTCGCTTGGACAATCGACCGGTTTACGCAGGAGCGTGAGTCGGCGAACATCGGCAAGGTGCTCGGCCGTCTCAGCCGCTGGTTGATTATGCTCGGCGGCCTGATGATTGCGGTCGCCATCGTATCGCCTGGCGTCGGGCCGGGCGATCTGCTGGCGGCTTTGGGTGTGGGTGGTGTCGCCATCGGTTTTGCGTTCAAAGACATCCTGCAGAACTTCCTGGCGGGTGTGCTGATTCTGCTTCGCGAACCGTTCAGAATCGGCGACCAGATTCAATCCAGTGACTACGAAGGCACCGTCGAATCCATCGAAACCCGCGCAACGATCATTCGCACCTACGATGGCAAACGCGTCGTGATTCCGAACGCAGACATCTACACTAGCCCTGTCGTGGTCAACACCGCGCACAAAGAACGCCGCAGCCAGTACGACATTGGCATCGGCTATGGCGACGATCTGCGCGAAGCCATCCGCCTGATTCAAGAGACGCTGGAAGACGTAGAGGGCGTGCTGCAAGAACCCGCCCCTGAAGTGCTGGTGCAGGAACTGGCAGGCAGCACCGTCAACCTCCGCGCACGCTGGTGGACGGAATCCGACCAGGCTTCCACGATCCGCGCCGGCAGCGAAGTGGTCGCCCGCGTGAAAGAAACGCTTGACGAAGCCGGTATCGATATGCCATTCCCGACCAATATCACGCTGTTCCACGATCAGACCGAAGAGTCGGACGGAGACCGCACCCGCCAGCGTGAAGGCTGGCCCGCAGGCAAACAACCGCCGAAGCCGGGCGGCATTGCATCTGCGTTACGTGAGAAAGCCGCCGCCGAACCGGCGTAGAGCAACTACTGCCCGCCATCCGCAGCGGGTTGCGTGGGATGGAAACGCTGATTGAAAGCTTCGGGGCTGGTTGGATCGCCGTGAATGATCTTCCCTGGCACGGCCGCTTTCTGCGGCGTGGCGGGCGTGTTTCCGGCGGTGTCTGTTGTTGTCGTCTCGCCAGGCGCCCACTGCGGTTGTATCTCGCTGCGGATCCAGGCGAGCGAATTCACCCAGTCCGCCAGCACCTGATACTGCGAAGACTCGGCGCTCAGCGGCGCGGTTGCGCCGGCGTGCGGCGTGCGTGCGGCGTTGAGCAGTTTTACGCCGCTGCTTTCCGCTTGCAGATACGGTCGTATCCGCGCCAGGTTGCGATGCGTATGCCGCTTGGCAAGCAGTCCCGCGGCGGAAGGCCGGATGAAGGTCAGCGTTGTATCGCCCCGCCCGCCATGACATGTGCTGGTCGCGCAGTTGTTGAGCAGGACGGGCTGAATGGTGGTGGAGAACTGAGTCAGTTGCGACGCGGTAAGATCGCGCGCGGCAGTATCCGGGTTATCGGGCGTAACCGGCGGCGGCGATGCAACAGCGACAGGCTCTGGCGCCAGCTCCCGCGATTGCAGACGACGTTCTAAATACGACAGTTGCGTGTTGCCCGGTTCCAGCAGCGAAACGGCCAGCAGTTGATCAGCAGTGCGCGAAGGCAGATTATTCTTCAGGCACCAGCTTGCCAGCTTCAGCCTTTGCCCTACATCGCTGGGTGTAAGTTCGTCACGCATGGCCAGATAAGCCTGGTCCATGGTGTCGCGGTGCAGCCGGACGGCTTTACGACGGAAACGCAGTTCGCCGTTCTCAACCACCTTCACCGTATAAACGCCATTGTGCAGCGAGATTTCGCCCTGCATTACCTGCCCGCTCTGCAACACCAGCACACCCCGCCGGTGCAATAATTCCTGGCCATGCAAGGGCGGCGCGCATAGGGCAGCCAGCAGCGCTGCGGCAATCAGTATACTGGGGGTATTGTTGTTCATAGCGCGGCGATAATCCTGCAACCGCCTGACGGCGTCAAGAGCAGTTATGCGCGTCGTGGCGCCAGTGCAGACAGCAGATTTGCAGCCGCATGCGGTGAAGGGGAACGGGACATGAATATCGTCATCAGCACCAAGGCTCTGGGCCGGCGGAAGAACCTGCTGGAAGACTTTTCGACGCCTATCCCACCCGCAGAGCCGGGCGATGACGGCGGCGACGGCGGCTTAACGCTGCGCGATTTGATTGAGCGTGTGGTCGTCGAACAGGTGAAGCTGTTCCGCGAGCGTCAGCAGAACCGCAAATTCATCCGCGCGCTTACCGAACAGCAGATTGAAGAAGGCGCCGCCAAGGGCAAGATTGAAATGGGCGGCCGCGACCTGGATCAGCAGGTGGATACCGATCACGCTATCGGCAATGCGTTGCAGGCGTTTGAAGATGGCATCTACCTGGTTTCGATCGATGGCCGCCGCTACCGCGAACTCGACGAACAGGTGTATCTGCAACCCGGAAGCCACGTAACCTTCATCCGCCTGGTGCTACTCGCCGGCGGATAGTTGTGCGTGCGTCGTGGGCGAAGATCCCACCGAGCGGTTCAGTGCATAAACACTCAATCTCGCGGCAGATTCTTTTCGAACTTGGCATTGTTCGCAGAATGAAGGAGGTCTGCCCAGCTCTATTCCCTAACTTGAGAATCAAACAATTGAAGATTTTTGAATACTGTTGTGATAAAGACAGCTATGCCGTTATGGATTCCGGGCCAAAGATCGGCGAAGAAGAAGATGACTTCTTTTTTGACAACGTGCCCAGATACCTTGAAGGTCGGGACGTTTTTCTGAGAAACACTTCCAAGCCATTGCCTGATTTTTTTTCACTGTGCTTAAAACCTGTCCTCACCGCACGGGCTTATGACATCCTCTGCCCATACATCAACTCCAACGTTGAGTGCGTTGAACTGGATTTAAACGGCGCAGCTTACAAGCTACTGAATTTCACCGAAGGATCTGTGAAGCTTGATGAGAACAAAGCTGTATTCCGGCGCAGCGGTGGCAACCTAATTACCGTTGATGTCCCCGTTTTTTCACGAGAGTCGTGGGAAGGATCTCATTTATTTTACTTTGAAGATTACGGTGAAGTGTATTTAACATCCGTTCTGAAGGAGGTGATAGATGAGCATCAACTCTCCGGGTTGCTGTTCGATGTCGTGGGCAAAATTGTATAGACGAGCCGCTGAGTAGTGGTTCAACCGGCGATATCTGTCACTGGAAACGAAACCTACTCTGGAATTAGTAAAAAGTTACTAAATACGCAAAGAAAATCATCACCCAACCTAGCAACGCGCTGGCACAGAAGGTAACGCCAACCACCACTTTACAAAACAACGTCACTCGTTTTTCTTTGGTAATTCTTTCGTATACCTCAACACTCACCCACGCAATTCCATACAAAACAGCAAGGATGAGTGCATGGCCAAAGTAAAAATAAACCTCGCCAAAGACGGCTAGCCACTTCGGGCCGAGAAAACACTTCGACGCAATCCAAACAGTTGCGACCGCTGGAACTACGGCAAGAACGACGCTGCCCAAAACCCACGGCCAACGCATTCGAATACACTCATACGCGTCTTGGATTCCCTTGGGCGACTCATACGGATTACTGTCGCGACAGTTCGGTTCCACGACGTACCTCGTAGAAAGATGGATTTCTCATCTTGCAAACCATCCCGGTCGACAGGACGAACCTAGTCGATTACGACGGCGTTAGACCGTCATTGCTTCGGCCTGCTGGCGGGCTTCGCGGAGCATGGCCATCCAGGGGCCGATGTAGTGGCCGTGGTCGTGGTAGGTCCGGCCGCTGACCAGGTTGCCGTCGATCACGCAGGGTTCGTCGACGAAGGTGCCGCCGCAGACCTCCAGGTCGAACTTGCACTTGGGCACGGTCGCCATCCGCCGCCCCTGAACACAGCCGGCGCGGGCTGGGATTTCGACGCCGTGACAGACGCTGGCGATGGGTTTGTTCTTTTCGAAGAAGTGCCGTGTGATGCGTAGCAGGTCTTCGTCTTCGCGGATGTATTCCGGCGCCCGCCCGCCGCTGAAGAAGATGCTGAGATACTCTTCGGGCTGAACGTCGGCAAAAGCGATATCCGCCTGGATCGTGTAGCCTTCCCACTCTTTGGTGATTGTCCAGCCCGGCTTCACTTCGTGCATCACCATGTGATACAGCCGCTTCTCCGGGGCGGCCACGACAGGCTCGAAGTTATCTTCGATCAGCCGGTAGTAAGGGTAGAGAGTGTCAACCGTTTCCGTCGCATCGCCGACGATAATCAGGACTTTGTTCATAGTGGGGCGCGCCGCTTGAGGGAAGAAATATCAAGCGGTCATTATAGCTTACTTGCCATGGCTGAATGCTTTGCCTGGGCAATGCGATGTTCGATCTCGCCAACCAGTTCTTTGCTGGGCTGGTTCAGTCCGCTGAGTTTGATTTTCCAGACGGCGGGCTGATCTTCGCGCGACAGTTGCAGCGTTGCGATGCATTCGGGTTCGGCGCCGTCGCGGGCGGTGTAGACGACCTGAATCTTCTGGATGGCGGACCAGCGGGCGGCCTGATCGTAGGCGGGGCGGCGGGCGTCTATCAGTTCGCGCGGCGCCAGCACCAGCACCGGTTTGCGGTCGCCGATGGCGATGGCCAGTTTCAGAATTGCGCCGACCACCACTAGGCAGCCCGTGACGAAAACCAGCAGGGCAAGCGTACTGGTCCGCATACCGGCGACAAAACCGAGGATGATCAGCAGAGCCCCGGCCACGACAATGGCGACATATAACGCCACACCGCGGAACTTCTGATGCACCACGATAGACGTTTCAGCCTGGACAGGTTCTTGCTCGACTTGGATTCCGGACATGTCGCTCTGGGCTTGATATGCAGCTTAAAGACGTTCAGCTCTGGGAAGTTCAGTTCTGGGGCGATGCTGTAGCTTGCAGAAAATCGCGGTTCCAGCGCAGACCGGCCGACCCTGCAAAATAAGCGATGGTCGCTGTAATACTCAAATTACTGAAACACCACAGCAGCGCTTGCGTCCGCACGGCTTCGGTCAGATGCAGCATCGCCAGCACATCTTCAGCGCCAAGCAGCACCATGCCCACCAGCAGCGCGTAACCTGTTGCTGACAGCAGACTCAAAATGGCCACCACCCACACGCTGCTGAAATCTGCAAACTGAATGACGTAGGTGGCGTAAAACAGTTGAATAAGCCCCATCAGAATGACGGCGTAAGCCCAATGTGCGACCGGCGTCGTGCTTTCGTGCTGAAAGAAATCCACAATCTCCCAGACGCCCGGCGACATACTAAACAGCCCCAACGCCGCCAGCGCCGCACCCAGCCCATAAGCCCATAGGCGGTGCTCGGGCTTGTGCTCATAGCCACGCGGCTGCAGCGTTTCTTCCTCCGGCTGTTCTGCGGGCGTTGTTGCTGCGGGCGTTGTGGCTGCGGATTTGTCCGCGGGCGGCGCCGCTGGCCGTGTCGTTCTGGTGACGGGCGCCGGTGGCGGCTTGGGCGTGGACTTTGGCGCGGTGTTTGGGACAGGTGCTTCTGCGGGTGGCTTTTCGGCTTTCGCCTTTTCCGGCTCTGCCGGTTGCTTCACCACGGGCGGCGGTGTTTTAGGAGGAGCGGGCGGCTGCGACTTCGTCGCAACGGGCGGCGGTGTTGGCTGCGGTGCTGCTACGGGGCGTTCTTCTGCGTCGGGCTGCGTGCGGAAGCGTTGTTTCTGCTTCTTCGCTGCTGATTTCTTTTTGCTTTGCTTAGCCGACGACTGTTTCTTTTCGCTTCGCGTCTTGTCAGTTCGGCTTGTCGCAGCGGGTTGTTCCGCGGGCTGGTTCTTCCCGGCGCTGTCGCTTTCTGCCTGATTCTCCGTCGGCGGCTGATTGCGTTTTCTGGTTGGTAGTTCCGGCGGAGTGCTGCGTGGCTTCTGCTGCTGGACTGGGGGAATTTCTTCGATGCTGCTGATCTGCCTGGCGACGGGCGGAACGACGATCTTCTCATCGCACTGCGCGCATCGCACCGTGGTGCCTGCCCGGTTGGCGGCAACCATGAATTCGTGCCCGGCGGGACAGCGCAGTTTCAGAGGCATTGCGGTCGATGCTCGTGGATGAAGGTTGGTCGCACTCCGTATTTTAGCGGCAATCGCATCATAAAGCGAAGCCGCCGCGCGGTGCAGTTGTTTTTGCCGTGTTCCGTAGTGGTTTGTTTCAGACTGTTTTCATATTATGAAGCGTTGCCATGCCGCCCGCTGTTAAGGCGTAATGAACAAGCAGGCGGCCAACCAGTTTTTCAGAACCACAATGAGCAAGGCGCTGTCATGTCTACCGAAGAAATATTGCTTGACGCCGAAGAACGTATGGACAAGGCCATCGAGATTCTGAAGAAGAACCTGGGCGGTATACGCACGGGCCGTGCAAATCCGGGTCTTGTTGATTCGATCCGCGTGGATGTCTATGGTTCGCCGACACCTATCAAGCAGATTGCTTCGGTCGGCGCCCCGGAACCGGCCCAGATTGTGATCCGCCCGTACGATCCTTCAATCATCAAAGAGATTGAGAAAGCGATCGTCGCCGAGGGCCTTGGCTTCAATCCGCAGAACGACGGCAAACTGGTGCGGATCAACATCCCACCACTATCAACAGAAAACCGCCGGAAGTACGTCAGCCGCATCAAAGAGCTGGGCGAAGACGCCAAGATTTCTATCCGCAACATCCGGCGTGACGCCAACAAGGCGGCTGATACTGCCGAGAAGGATAAAGAAATCAGCGAAGATCAACGCGACGACATCAAGAACGATGTGCAGGAACTGACCAAAAAATACGAAGCTTCCGCGTCTGACCTGATGAGCGAAAAAGAAAAAGAAGTGATGGACGATTAACCACCACTTCCGGCCACATCTTTCCAGCCGCAGACTTCCTGCAACGCACCACTGCAAGTTCCCTTCACGGGCAACTTGCAGTTTCTTTTTCTTGAGGGCAATGCGGCTGATTTCTGGTCGCGGTGGTCATTTACTGACCAGGCGCCGGCCGTTGATGGCAGGTTTATCGTCTGCAGCGGTGGATTCTCCTGCTTTGGCGGGCTTTACGGTCTTCGATCCTCAAACCGGCGCGGCTTTTGCATTCGTGTACGGCATAGGCAAAAGCAAATCTAGTTTGAATGGAAAGGATATCATGGACCGTTTTACTTCTGAGGATCTTAAACAGCTTGTCCAGACCCCGGATGCGTCCGGCCCCTACGTTTCGATGCTGCTGCCGATGTATCGCGCTGGCCGCGAGGTGCAGCAGAACGAAACACGATTTAAGAACGCCATCGCCACCGCCCGTAACCAGTTGCAGGACGCGGATTGCGATGACGCCGCAGTTGCACAGATTCTTCGTCCTGCAGAGAATTTGCTGAATGACGCAAACTATTGGCAGCACCAGTCTGATGGTCTTGCCGTGTTTGCTGGCCCGGACGAATTCAAAACCTTCCGGCTGCCATGCGATTTCGAAGAAGCGGTCGTAACCGGTGACCAGTACCACGTAAAGCCGCTTACACGTCTGCTGATGGATGACCAGCACTGGCACATTCTGGCGGCCAGCCCCAACCGGGTTCGTCTGCTGCGTGCAACGTTGCACAGTGTGGAAGAACTTCACCCTGATAACTTTCCGCAGAACCTACGCGATGCGTTGAACATTGACGAATACGTCAGCGCTCTACAGTTCCACTCGTCGAGCGGTCAGGGCCGCGAGGCGGCGATTCATCACGGCCAGGGTGGCAGCGACCCGGACGTGAAGAAGCAGGACGAGATTCTGCAGTACTTCCAACGGCTCGACGCCGCACTGACGAGTCACTTCCAGGACGAAAGCCAGCCGCTGATCTTCGCGGGTGTGGAGTACCTGTTCCCGATCTTCAAAGAGGCGTCTGATTACAGCAACATCCTGCCAGATGCGATTACGGGCAACCCGGACGATCTGTCAGCCGCAGAGCTGCACGAGAAGTCATTAGCGATCATGAAGCCGCGCATCCGCGGACGGCACACGCAGTTGTTGACCGACTATCACGACCGTGCCGCAACCGACTGGGCCAGCGACGATCTTGGTGAGCTGCTGGAAGTTGCAGCGATCGGGCAGATCGAGACGCTGTGTGTTGATCCAAGTCGCGAGCACCGCGATGCTGGTGACTACGCGCCCAGCGACGATAGGGCGACCAGCGGTCGCGATCTATTCAACGACGTGATTGTCCAGACGCTGGTCAACGGCGGTAACGTAATTGGCATTGATCCGTCAGACGAAGTGTCAAGCGAGCTGCCGGACTCAGGCATCTGCGCCGTCTTCCGCTCGCCCGCCGGCGCCTACATCGGGCAGTCCTAAATCGTTGCTTGCAAATACGTGCGAGAACGTTTTCAAATTCTTACAGACAACTTGAACGGAATATCCCATGAGTAACAACTCACCCCAGCACCTGAAAGATATTGTCGAAAGCTTCGACGATGCGATGCTAACGACCGTTGCCACCGACGGCAGCTTGCAATCGCGTCCGATGCGCATCGCAGAAACCACGCCCGGCTGCGACCTCTGGTTCGTTACCAGCGAAGACTCTGGCAAGACGCAGCAGATTGAAGACGCTCCACAGGTGAACGTTTCGATGCAAAGTTCGTCGCGTTTCGTCAGCCTGTCGGGAACGGCGGAGGTGCTGAACGACCGTGCGAAGATCGCCGCAATGTGGAACGACGCTTGGAAGCTCTGGTTCCCTGCCGGGCCTGAAGATCCGCAGGTCCGGCTGATTCACGTCGATGCGAAATCCGGCGAGTTCTGGGACATGTCCGGCGTTAATGGCGCCCGGTACCTGCTCAACGCCACCCAAGCGTATTTCACTGGCGACGAAGTCGAGATTGCCGAAGGCATGAACGAGCGGGTCAACCTTTAGAACTTCGGCCGTTAGTCGATGGCGGAAGCTGGCACCGTGATAACGGGCGACGTGTTCATGCCCGGTGCGATTTTCACTTTCACGCGTCCCTTCCGCCACGCCACCGCTTGGCCGTCTATTTCAATATCGCCAAGCTCGCCAGCGCCTTCGTGCCAGAATTGGAGCGTGTGCTCACCCACGGGCAGGTGACGCAGGATAACTTCGCCCTGACTATTGCTGACGGCGCCATACGGATGATCCTGAATCATCACGTATGCGGCCATCCAGGTGTGCATGCTGCAGCGGATCTTCACCGGCCATCGCGTTGCATCGTCTAGTCCCTCCCGCGTGGTCTTCCCACCGGCGGCAATCGTTTCATTGAAAGCGCGGTTACCGCTTGAACCGAAGTTCACACTGGCGTTGTGGGCGGTTTTGTCCGCGTTGGCAATGATCAGCGGCTGACCGGCGACATGGAATAGTCCGTGCGGTTCAAACCGGCAGTTGCGGTTGGTCAGCGTGTTTGGCTCCGCGGTTTCGTAGCTTGGATGCGGCTCAACTGTTTCGCTGCGTCCCAGGTATAGACTCACGAAAACATTGGCTAGGCCGTTCGTCTCCTTGTCCACAACCAGCGCGTCCGAAAGGACGGGAGTCTGCGAGCAATACTCATCGGTGGTCGCCAGCGCAATTGGCGCGGGTGCAGGGGCAACACCACCGTAGACAAACTGCATCTTCAAGTCGCCCCACTCTGTGTCCTTTTCACTCTCTTCTGCTGCCGTTACTTCAAGCGGCAATTCCTCCTGGACGTTTGCGGCTGGCGCCGGTGCGGGACTTGCGTCGCTGGTGGGTTGTTCACTGCCGCATCCCGTCAGTGCTGCGGGCAATAGAATGCATAGGGTGATGAACAGTAGAAAATCTGCGCGTTGGTGACACATGGTTTAGCTTTGCGAAGGTGATTTGCCTAACAGCTTCCGCCCACCATAGTACGATAATGCGGTAACGGAATGCTCGAAAGTGCATCCTACGATTATATGCTTTGATAGACGCCGCCCGCAGACCTGTACGCCCCGGACCCAAGCATGCAATCTTCGAACGCCAGCAGCGAAAAAGAAAATCACGTCGCGTCCGGCAAAAACGGTCCCGGTCAGGACGACCAGCAGCAAAAATCAGCGCTGGCCACCTGGGGGCCCCGCATCGCCGCACTGCTGCTTTTCGCCGCGGTGGCGGGCGTGTTGTATTACTTCTTTGGCGATAAGCTCTCGCTCGAAGCAATTGAGAAGTACGAAGCGGAGATTCTCAATTTTCAGAACGATTATCCGCTGCTGGTGATCGCCATCGCTTTCACAATTTATGTGGTGGTGACAGGCTTCTCGTTGCCCGGCGCGGCAGCGATGACGCTGGTGTACGGCTGGCTGTTCCGCAATGCTTATGGGTGGCTGGCAGGTTTTCCGCTGGCGTTGCTGCTGGTGAGTTTCGCTTCGACCAGCGGCGCCACGTTCGCCTTTCTTTCCAGCCGGTATATCTTTGGCTCTTCGATTCAGCAGAAGTTTGGCGAGCGGTTAAAAACCTTCAACGAAGCACTGGACCGCGAAGGGCCGTTCTATCTGTTCACCCTGCGGCTTGTGCCGGCGTTTCCGTTTTTTGTGATCAACGTTGTGATGGGGCTGACGCGGATCAAAACGGGCACATTCTGGTGGGTCAGTCAGATCGGGATGCTGCCTGGCACGTGCGTGTTCATCTTCGCCGGCGCCAGTGCGCCTTCGATCAGCGAACTAGCTAAAAATGGCGTCGGCAGCGTGCTGACATGGCCGCTTATCACCGCCTTCGTCCTGCTGGGCGTGTTCCCGTTGCTGGTCAAGCAAGGCATGAAACTGGTGGGCAAAGGGGACGCGGCGAAAGCAGCCCAGGCAGAAGCCGAAGAGTAACCTATGCTTGGGACAACAGGTCTGCTTTCGTGCGGATCTATGAAACATCCGCCCTAAAGGCCGCTTCGATGCCTGTGCAACAACCGCCCAGCCAGACAACCGCGAAATCGCGCCAGCCACGTGCAGACTTTCTGACCACCGGCCACGACCTGCTTTCCGCCGCCCGCCGCTGGGCTGGAAAACTGCGTGAATACAACGCCGCGAAGCGTCCACAGCGTTACGCAGTGGTCAAAACGGCGTCGATTAAGCCATTAGAAGGCGGCGCCGACCCAAGCGAACCGGTTGAAATTGCCACCCGCGATATCTCAGAAACGGGCGTCGGCTTCCTGACTGCCACGGAAATACCTGCCGGCCCGTACCAGATTCAGTTGCCGCAGATGGGACAAGGGCCGACTTCCAAGCCGAGAAGCCGCCGGATTGAAGTGCTGCGGGTGGAATCGCTGGGCCTGTACTACGATGTCAGCGCAAAATTCGTACAATCACCCGTAACAGCCACCCGCGACAACGCCGCGGAGCCCCTGGATGAGATTGATGCGGGCGTCACCCGCCTGCGTCAGCACCAGTTGGCGATGCATCAGCTGGTGCGTTCGATCGACCGCCGGCTTCAGACTGCAAATTCTATTCCGAAAGAGCCTAAATAGGCTTGTTTTAGTTGGCGCTCCCATTGGTGCCGGTAGGGGTCTGACAAGCTCCTGCTTCTGCACAATCTTTGACCTTCGTGCAGGTCATCCGGGTTTTATCAACAATTTTTCCACGCCCGGAATACCTTTTCGGGGCAGCTATCAGTGCTAGCAAATGCTAGCCATGACTAGGTTTTCAGGGGCTGCGGCACGGGCCGGGATAACATGCCCGCGCAGGACCGAATCTTTCGCTAGCGGATTTCTCTTGACGCTGCTAGCAACGATTGATAAACTCCCACCCGCACTAAATGCTGTATGGCGAATTAATCAAAATACAACATACAGTGCGTCAGTGTGATCAGCCTGCCGTGCGTGCTAGCAGCGATTTTAAGGAAATCCGGCACAGAGCCATTTTCAGGCTGGTCAGACAGAAGGATATGTTATACTGTACATTCTTACACCCGGCACAGGAGTCTTCCGCCGGGTGCTCCTCGGGAAATGAGTAGGGAGTTTCGCGTATGTCGCGCGTCGGAGCCACATCGTCGTCGGTGTCGTCAGATCAGGGTAACCCCCAGGACAAGCTCACGATTGAGCCTGTTTTCTGTCCACCAAATATTGCGGATCCCTTTGCCACCGTGCAGTGGGAAAAACGCAGCGCAGCCATTAAAGACGAGAACGGCGGGGTGCTGTTTGAGCAGGAGGATTGCGAGATCCCTGCCTCGTGGAGCCAGCTGGCCACCAACGTCGTGGTGAGTAAGTATTTCTACGGTGAAAACGGCAGCCCGGAGCGTGAAAACAGCGTCCGGCAGCTCATTAACCGTGTGACCCGCACCATTGCCGACTGGGGCATTGAAGATGGTTACTTCGCCACCGAGCAGGATGGCGAACGGTTTTATCGCGATCTGACCTGGCTGTGCCTGCATCAGCATGGCGCCTTCAACTCGCCCGTCTGGTTCAATGTAGGTCTATACCACCAGTACGGTATCACCGGCGATGCCTGCAACTGGCGGTGGAGCGAAGAAGATCAGCACGCCGTGCAGCCAGAGAACCCCTACGAGTTCCCGCAAGGCTCCGCCTGCTTTATTCAAAGCGTTGGCGACAACATGGAAGACATCATGAGCCTCGCTACCAGCGAAGCCATGCTGTTCAAGTTCGGCAGCGGCACCGGCACCGACCTGTCCACGCTGCGTTCATTCCGTGAGAAGCTCTCGGGCGGCGGTCGCCCGTCCGGCCCACTTTCCTTCATGCGGATCTACGATCAGATTGCCGGCACGGTCAAAAGCGGCGGCAAAACCCGTCGCGCCGCCAAGATGCAGTCGCTGAAGGTCTGGCACCCCGATGTGCTTGAATTCATCGAATGCAAGCTCAAAGAAGAAGAAAAGGCCCACACCCTGATCGCTTCGGGCAGGTACGACGCCAACTTCAACGGCGAAGCATACAGCTCCGTCTTCTTCCAGAATGCGAACCTCTCAGTCCGCGTTACCGATGACTTCATGCAGTCGGTGGATCGTGGCGGCAAATGGCGGACGCGCTGGGTTTCCGAAAGCGCCAGCGGTAAACCACCTGAATACGATGCCCGCCAGCTGATGAACCGCATGGCCGAGTGCGCCTGGCAGTGCGGCGACCCCGGCGTGCAGTACGACACGACCATTAACAACTGGCACACCTGCCCCGAATCGGGCCGCATCAACGCCAGCAATCCGTGCTCGGAATACATGTTCCTGGACAACACGGCCTGTAACCTGGCCAGCATTAACCTGATGAAGTTCCGTCAGGAAGATGGCCAGTTCGATGTCGAGCGTTTCCGTGCTGCCTGCCGGGTGTTCTTCATCGCTCAGGAAATCATCGTTGACCGGGCGAGCTACCCGACCAAGCAGATCGCGGAGAACAGCCACCGCTATCGTCCGCTGGGTCTGGGTTACTCGAACCTCGGCAGCCTGATCATGACCAGCGGCGCCGCCTACGACTCGGACAAAGCTTACGGCATGTGCGGCGCCATCACGGCGCTGCTGCACGGCGAAGCTAACCGCACCAGCGCGGAAATGGCTGCCGCCGTTGGTACGTTCGACGCCTACGAGAAGAACGCGTCGTCGTTCAACCGTGTGATGAACATGCATCGCGATGCGGTGGAAGACATCAACAGCAGCTGCCCGGACTATCTGAAAAACGCCGCCCGCAACGTGTGGGACGAAGTGCTTGAAACCGGCGCCCGCAACGGCTTCCGCAACGCCCAGGCGACCGTCCTGGCGCCAACCGGCACTATCTCTTTCATGATGGACTGCGATACAACCGGCATCGAGCCAGATATCGCGCTGGTCAAATACAAGCAGCTGGCCGGTGGCGGCATGCTGAAGATCGTCAACCAGTCTGCAGCCGGCGCCTTGAAGAGCCTCGGCTACACCGCCGCGGAAGTGGTCGCCATTAACGACTACATCAACGAGCACGACACCATCGAAGGCGCCCCGGAGCTGAAGCCAGAGCATCTGCCTGTCTTCGACTGTGCGTTCAAACCTTCCAACGGTGTCCGCAGCATCCACTGGCAGGCCCACGTGAAGATGATGGCCGCGGCCCAGCCGTTCCTTTCGGGCGCCATCTCGAAGACCGTGAACATGCCCAACGATGTGACGCCTGAAGATATCGGCGACGCCTACATGATGGGCTGGAAGCTGGGCTTGAAGGCATTGGCCATCTATCGCGACGGCTCCAAGCAGAGCCAGCCGCTTTCGACCGAGAGCGAAAACGATAAAGAAGCCAAAGCAGCCAATAAGAAGGCGGCCGATCAGGAAGCCAACCGCGTCCGTCGCGAGCGTCTGCCTGACACCCGCAACTCGGTAACGCATAAGTTCAACGTCGGCGGTCACGAAGGCTATATCAACGTCGGCCTGTTCCCCGACGGCCGCCCCGGCGAACTGTTCATCACCATGGCCAAAGAGGGTAGCACCATCGGCGGTCTGATGGACAGCTTCGGCACGGCGATCTCGATGAGCCTGCAATACGGCGTACCGCTGGAAGTGCTGGTCAACAAGTTCTCGCACACGCGGTTCGAGCCGATGGGTTACACCACCAACCCGGACATCCGCATCGCCAAGAGCGTGGTCGATTACATCTTCCGCTTCCTCGGCATCGCCTTCCTGCCCGGTTTCCGCGAAGCCACCAACGGCATCAGCACTTCTTCCGACGATTCTGCTACGGAAGAAAAAGCCGAAGCCAGCAGCCCGGAAGCCACGGCAGCACCCGCCAGCGAACCCGCCGCGCCCGCCAAGGCTGAGTCCAACGGGCACAGCAATGGCCACAACGGCAGCAACGGCGCGAAGGCCAACGGCAAAGGGAAAGTCGACGCCGCTCAGCTAGAACGCGCCGGCGCCCTGATGCAGGACAAAGGCGACGGCTCCCGCGGCGACCAGTTCGCCCGCTTCCAGAGCGACGCCCCCACCTGCGACAACTGCGGCGCCATCACCGTCCGCAACGGCAACTGCTACCTCTGCCACAACTGCGGCAACAGCATGGGCTGCTCCTAAGTTTCAGCGTCATTCGTAGAGACAGATTTTCCGGCTAGTTAGAAATGGCTAGCCGGTTTTTTTGTGGACCATTGTAAGACAGGTCAGTGAGTTGCCATGTACAGGGATCCGCTCCACAAAAAAATAAGAGAAGGTTTACGGAACCTGTCCGACGGAAACCTCTTCGAAGCATGTGCTGTAGACCTACTAAGCGTAGCATATCCAAATCTAGCACCGATGCGTGGCGGCAGCGATGATGGGATGGACGGCTCGTTCGGAACGCCGAGCGGCGAATTTCCTTTAGTGGCAACCATTAGCAAAGATGTAATTGGGAATTTCCGCCGTAATTTGCGTGAATTTTTAAAAAAGAGAAACGGACCCAAGATTGCCGTAATCGCAACATCGCAGTGCCTTTCGACAGCCCAAAAAAAGAACTTACACAAGGCAGCAGAAAAAATCGGTGTTACGATAGTTAACATTCACGATGGAGACTATTTCGCCAACAAACTTTACAGAGACGCTAAGTGGCGGCAGAACCTTCTCAAAGTATCAGGAAGCCCTTCCGCGTTTTCAGTATTTCCGAGAAGCGGCCGATATTCAACGCCCGACTTATTCGTAGGTCGTGAGCCTGACCTTGAATGGCTTCGCACGACGAAAGGTGACCTGCTGCTGGTTGGGTCTCCCGGTTCAGGTAAAACGTATCTGCATCAAAAGTTAGTGGCGGAGGGTCGATGTTTATTCGCCATTGATAGATGCAGAGAACGGCTCGCAGATGCCATCAGAGACAGTTCCCCAGGTACTGTAATCGTTGACGATGCCCAAGTTAATCTGGAAATGCTCGAAGAGTTGGTGCACTTACGCGCCGAATTGGGGGCTGATTATTACATTCACGCGAATTGCTGGCCGAGTTTTAGAGACCGTGTTGCATCGATATTGCCAAATTGCAGCATACACAAACTCGACTTAATTCCTCAGTCGGAAATAGCCGAGTTGGTACGGATCAGCGGAATCTCAGGACCAGACTGGTTGATCTACACGCTGATTACTCAATCGGATGGAAAGCCAGGTTTGGCAGCAGCACTTATCGAATCGTGCAAGTTACAAGATCTTCGCAAGATCTGGCGTGGTGAGGTGCTCTTAGAAAAAATCGCTGGTCGGTTGAATCTCACCACAATTGACAAATCCGTTCTAGCAGCATTTTCAATAGGTGGTGATAGTGGTGTGTCATTGCAGCAGGTTTCGTCCGCTTTGAATGTCACGCACATTGAATTGCAGCGGATGACTTCTAATCTAAGTTCTGGTGGACTTATCGAAGAATGCCGCAATGAAAACCTACAAGTCAGGCCTCCTGCGATTCGACCTATACTCTTGCGGGACGTGTTTTTCGCTGGTGCAAATTCATTAGACATACGACCACACCTCCGTGAAATATCAGAACGGCAGATACCAGCAATTGCTGATTTGCTTATAAGTGCAAAACAAAGAGGGGCTCGCGTTGACCAAATGCTGCTAACAGACTTAGCAGAAAGAGCGAACAACAGTGAAACCTGGGAAAAATTTGCATGGCTGAACCAGCAAAGCGCAAAATTTGTGCTCGATAAATATCCTAGCGACGTCTGCGGTGCGGCTCCGGGACTGCTCCATTTTTGTCCCGCACGCACCTTAAATGCGCTACTAGATGCCGATGAATCGAATCCCAAACCTCAATCGGGCGCGATAACCCACCCGCGTCGTCAGATTTCAGATTGGGCTTTTGATTACAAACAGACAACAGATGAAACGATTAAGAGACGTCGGCTCTTGCTAGACGTACTTGAGGAGCGAAGTACAGGCAACGGAGAAACGTTCGTATGGGCTTTGACGGAGGTGCTACGTTGCGGCTTTGATGATATCCGCGTGGAACCGGGAAACAACAGAATGTATCGAAATGTTTTCGGAATAGGGCCATTGGAACTGCTCAGAGCGATCGACGAGCTTTGGCCGCGAATTCTCAAAAATTTTCACCGTGTACCTACATCAGCAGCAAGGACTTTCTTTAACGGCATCGAATCTTGGGTCTATCCGCGGAGGTATTCCAGATCATCACGCATCCCTGTTGAAACACTTGATTTCCTTCGCGACACCGCTCACAAGATGTTAAATGATTTTGTCAAGTCCCCTCAGTGCACGCGAGCGTGGCGAACTTGCACATCAGTGCTTTTTTCGCGCGCTAGTATTTCCAACACTGTGTGCGTCGATCCTGACTTTGACCTTATTTTTTCCACTCGCCATTACAGTGAAGACTGGCAGGTCGTGGAGAATACAGTCGCAACGAGGCTGAAGGCCCTGGCCGACAAGCTAATCCACACTGGCCAAGATGCTGCATTGAGTACATTGATCAACATTCGTTTGGAAGCTGCAGAGTTTCGAATTGGCCATGGAACTGGTCGATTACTCCAACTATATCGTGAGATTGCTAAGTCATGCTTCGCTCCAGAGAATTGGATTCGCAGAATGATAGCACTCAGCGACCAACCGGAACACTTAGAGCCATTTATTAGCCGTCTGGTTACTGATGACAAACATGCTGCCAAAATGTTATTACTCGAACTGATGAATTCAGCGCGATACAAAAAATTCGCAGCAAATCAAATAATTAGAATGCAAGGTATTGAGATAGAACTGATATATTTGGCCACGTCGATTTTAGACGATCCATCCGAAGTGCAGGTTTTGCAATATCTTACCGAGGTTTCCGTCGAAGTGATAGCAGAATTGCTTCAACATGAACGCGAAAGAATTCGCGGTGAAGCAGCGATGGTTGAATGGAAACGAAACGGTGGAGTCAGAAAGGAATTGAAGCCAATCTGGCGTAATGCGACCAAATACATTCCGGCAGACACTTTTGAATTAGATGAGCTTCTTAAGACGGATAAGGCGCTTGCGTACCTATGGCTCACCCACCAGTTACGTAGCCAAAGTTCGATTTTTCCAGAAGATAGTCCCGCATTTCATGCAGCGTGCAAGTTGCTTACGTACGAAGAGCGACTCGCATTGCTCCCTGAGTTTAGCGAGCAGTATTACTGCGACGAACTGTTTAACATGATCATCGGCCAGCATACTATTTTGTTCGCCAACTGGCTCAGGATTCATGTCGGGAGATCATATCGCCTAAGGCCGCTACACAGAGAAATTGACGCACGGTGGGAAGAATTTGCGGCGATTGCCTTGGATTGTGGTTTGACTTCCGACGAGCTCTCGCACAACTGTTTTCCCAAGTTTTGGTCTGAATCCATAGAAGATTTCGATCGGCGAATAGAGAGGTTTCAAGATTTAGTGAATCATGAGAACACAGGGTTTCACAAAGCCGGCATACGCGGACTCGAATGGGCAAAGCTTGAGCGAGAACGCCAAGGAGTTCGATTGCGCGCAGAAGATATTTATGGCTGCCATCAGTCTGAAAATTAAGTTTTTCAATCGCATGGAAAAGTTCGCTGCCTGATTCAGCACAAAGTCGGCACAACCCACATAATAAGCAGACTAAAGCAATTTAGTGTGTCCGATCGATTTTCTATCGTACTTAGAAATTCTCCACCCCCACGACGTACGTTCTGATAGGGATGTATCTAATGACGGTTGGTTGTAGTGGCTGGAGGGGTTATTCATGCGATGTTGCAACAATGGCGTTCTGGGTGGCTGGCATTCGTTAGCGGTTCTGGTCTGCGGCGCCGCGGTGTTTTTTGCCGGGTGCACGGCCAGCGAACTTGGCGTGGCGTTGCCGGAACCGGAGAAGCAGCAGCCGTCTCCGCGGGAGGAAGTCGCGGAGCAGACGCTTGAGCCAGATCAGATTGTGCTGCCGCAGGATCAACTGCCTGCCAACTGGGAGATTGGGACGGCGCCGGCGGAACCTGCGTTTCATCCTGTTGCCTTTGAACAGCACCTGCCGGAGAAGTTCCGCATCTGGGGCGCGGCAATGGCGCCACGGGCTGGTAGGGCGGTGGTCACCTATATGGACACAGCCGACCGCAACGTCAAAACCACGTATGTTGCGTTTATGGATCTGCAACGCGGCGCCGCGACGGTGAAATTTCAATGCCCGGAAATGCTGTCGCCTTATGCGATTCACCCGTCGGGACGCTACACCCTGTTATGCCGCAAAGATGGCGTGCGTTCAGGACGCGAGACGTTGTACCTGGCAACGCTGAAGCCGGACGGCAGAATCGGCTTGAAACGGTGGCGGCCGCTGGCTGATCCTGACGCGGAAGACGTGCAGCTCTACGTCAAAGAACACGAAGTAATGTGGGCCAGTTTCGCCGGCGAGGAACATATCGTCACGCTCAGCGGCGACGGCAAACTGTACATCTGGAACATGAACACCTTGCAGCGTGAAGGCGTGTTTCATGGCGTGAAGGGCTACCCTGCTTTAACGCCCGATCAGCGTCAGGTGGCGTTTGTTACGGGCGATGTGGTGGTGCTGCTCGACCCTGCATCGCAGCAGGTCACCGGGGTTCATCGGGTGGCGGACGTGCCGCTGGACCCGGTGCTGGGCTTTCATCCCCGCGGGCGATATCTGGCGATTGCGGGCAAAGGCAAGTGCACGGTTGTAGACGTTTCCACAGGTTACTCGATGGCGACCATGGTGGAGAACCTGCACCCGGAACCCGGCATGAGTCTGAAGCCCGATTTCGGCTGGGCAGGCCGGTTTCTTTACGCCAACGGGCGGCTGTTCGACTTTGACTCCGCGGTTGCTATCTGGTCGTTCAACGGCGGCGAAGCGGCCATGCTCCGTGGCGATTACCTCTGGTCGGTTGTGCGTTCCACCCGAAAACGTAACGACAGACGGATCGTCGTGCTGCGGAAATTTAACATTCCCATGCAATACATCGAAGCCAAAGTGCAGGAAACGCTGCGCAGCAATGGCGGCCTGATCCTGCGACCTGGCGATCACGTAGCGATTGATGTAGAGGGCGTTCCCGCGGATCAGCAGAAGCAGGTGTACGAAGACCTATCGGCCAATCTGAAGAAGTACGGTTTTCATCCCGCGGCGGCTGCGGCAGTGACCGCCCGCGCGTATGTAGACCGCAACGCCGTGCAGCGGAAGACGCGTTACCAGCAGATCAGCGGCGGCCGCGAGAAGTACACGCTGACGTATGAAGAACGCCGGTCGCACCTGGATTTCGTGAAAGCCGGCAAGGTCCACTGGTCCGATAGCCGCAGCAACGCGCCGCCGTATTTCCTCCACGAAATACCTGACGACCAGTTCCTGAGCCAGTACGGCGGCCCGGACTACAAGATGTACGCCGAAGGGCGACTACCGCAGTTTATCCGCAACAGCCGCCATAGCGCCGGACGACTATATTACCGGGCGGAAGGGTTTAACCTGCAGAAGTAATGTTATGCCACATTGGCCGTCCCGGTCACGGACGCTGTGTCAGGGGCGTGCTGGCTGCGCGCCAGTGCAGCTAGAGCCAGGCATTGCACGGCGAAGTAGATAGGGCACGCCACGGCGGCGCCTAGCAGGCCCATCTGCACGACTAGGCACAGTGTGCAGATGCAGGCGGCGACTGCCCCGGCAATGCGGCCCACCAGGACATATTGCGGACGTTTCCGCGCGTGCAGTCTGGCTTCGATAATCCGGCTGCATCCAAGCAGAAGATTGCCGCCGGCAATCCAGGGCATCAGTTCTGCAGCGCTGCGGTATTCGGGCGCCAGCAGCCATTGGCCCAGCAGGTCGCTCGCCAGGACCGAGATGCTCCATCCGGTAACGCCGACGCTCAGATAAAACAGCGTCCAGGTAAGCAGTATCCGCCGTTGTGCTACGCGGTCTTCCTTGGCGACGGCGCGGAAGTACCTAGCCTGAAACGCCAGCATGGCAATGCGATCGAGCATCAGAAACGGCGCGCTCATGATGCTGTACACCGCCGCGTATCTACCGACCTGCGAAAGATCCAGCGTCCAGCCGATGATGTAGCGGTCACTCATGCCCGTGATCCAGCCCAACAGCGGAAGTGGAATGACGGGCAGCAGATACCGCAGCATCTTCCCCGCCAGAGGTGACGCATTTATGTCACCCTTCACAGCGGTTGTCTGCGGCTTCTTGCGGATGCTCATAAACAACAACGCCACGCCGGCCAGCGCCGCGGCCTGTCCGATAAGCATGGTGTTGAGGCTGATCCGGGCGACGGCGAATATCGCCAGCAGCATCAGCGGTTTCATCACCGCATCCGCCACGGTCCATGCCGTGTAACGCCAGTGCTGCCGGGTTGCGTTCAGCCAGCTGATCTCCATGTCCCGCACGACGAAGATCAACAGCGTGGCGCCGACGGCGATGGAGCCAACGATGTGATCAACTGAAAAGAGCCCCATCGCACCTGCGGCCAGCGCGGTGCATAAGGCGATGGCCAGCACCAGTCGCCCGCGCCAGGATTCGATCACGCGGCGTAACAGCGGCGCGTCGCCTGCGACTTCTGCATCGGCGTAGAAACGCAGAATGGTGTGAAACAACGGCGCCAGCAGCGTGTTCCGCACCAGCATCAGGCCGCCCATCAGCAACATGAAGGCGCCAAAGGTTTCTGCCGGGACAAGCGTGGTCAGCAACCACACCGTAAGCAGAGCCACCAGCATGCTCAGCGCCTGACCTGCGCCGATCAGCAGCGTATCCCGCAATGGGCCGCGGTCGCGACTCCGGTCCGTGCTGGCAGGCGGGTTCATATCGCTTCACCCTATCGCACAAGACACGGAAAGAAACTGGAAACGCAATCGGCGGCTACGTTGCGACGAAGGCCATCCAGTAGAAAATCCAGCCGGTGACCGCCGTCAGAATCATGCCCATCGTGGCGATCCAGCCCAGCGTCTTATGGGCGCCACTATGAGTTCCGGGTACGGGCGGTGAAGGGAAGCGTCTTAACGCCTGGACGATCACCACAATCCACAGTAGCGGGGTGGGGATCGCAGCACACAGGTGCACCGCCAGCGCGATCCACACCGGGCACCAGACGTCCGGCTGATAGTAGGGCGACTCAACAGCCAGCAGTTCCCAGTCCGTGAACAGCCGCACATCCACTTCAAAGGCAACCACTGCGATCAACAGCACTGCCGCAGAGGCGATTTGAATCGTCTTATGCAGAGCAAACTGCTGGCGGAATTTGACCAGGTAAATGCTCAGCAGCAACACGGGCACGATGGCGAACATCGCTACGAAAACGACGTCCAGCATGATCGAGCCGCGTGTGGGCAGAAATCCGTGATTTTCAGCCAGTAAGTACATGGCGGCATTGTAGCAAACAGCCCCCCTCCGATAGAGGCCAATATTTGCGTCCCGGTCTGAGGTCAATCGCCCATCAACGCGTTGCCTAATCCGCCGAGATGGTTCAGCACAGAGCCTTCGCCCTTGCTGCCGCCCTTCTGCGGCGCGGCGGCGTAGATGCGGCCCGCCAGACGCGAGAATGGCAGCGACTGTAACCAGACTTTGCCCGGCCCGGTTAGCGTCGCCAGGAACAGCCCTTCGCCGCCGAACAGCGTGTTCTTCAGCCCACCGACAAACTCAATGTTGTAATCGACGCTTGGCGCCAGCGCGACCAGACAGCCAGTGTCCACCTTCAGTTTCTCTCCGGGCGCCAGATCGCGGTGCATGATCGTGCCGCCGGCGTGCATCAGTGCGATGCCGTCGCCAGTTAGTCGCTGCATGATGAAGCCTTCACCGCCCAGCAGGCCCACGCCCAGCCGTTTCTGGAAGGCGATTTCCACCTGAATGCCGCGTGCTCCACAAAGGAAAGCGTCTTTCTGGCAGATGATCTCGCCGCCTAACCGGTCCAGATGCAGCGGCACAACTTTACCGGGGTATGGCGCGCCGAATGCGACGACTTCGCGCTGTGTGCCGACGTTTTCAAACGTGGTCATAAACAGCGATTCGCCCGTGAGCACGCGTTTGCCGGCGCTGGCAATCTTGCCCCAGAAGCCCTGCTGTTTCTGCGAAGGATCGCCGAAAACGGTTTCCATCTTGATGGCGGCCGACATGAACATCATGGCGCCGGCTTCGGCCAGCACCATCTCGCCGGGATCAAGCGTGACTTCGGCGTACTGCATATCGTCGCCGAACAGTTCGTAGTCAATCACGTCGGCGGTCCGCTCGCCGGCGGCGACAACTTCTACATCTTCGACCACCGGGGTTCTGGGCACATCAATGGCGTCCTGGCAGCCTTTACAGCGGATGCGTTTGCCGCCGTACCGTGCATCAACATCGTATTTCTTTCCGCACGTCGCGCATTGAACAATGGGCATCTGGATTTATCTCGTTGAATTGAAAGGAAGAAAATGGATGTGGAGAAAACGCTGCGCAGGCCGAAGGTGAAGGAAGCAGGGTCGTAAGCGTAACCTATATTTTCGGGTACTACGCGCTGGATGCGCCGTTCCCCGCTTACGTTTAACCCCTACAACCGCCATGAACGATCAACTTACCGCGAACAGGCAAGCCGACGTGTGGCTGCAACGTGGCTTTATTGGCCTGATATTGCTATCGGCAGCCACGGCGATGTCGTACAACTTTGCCGATCCTGATCTATGGGGCCACATCCGCTACGGCGAAGATCTGCTTCGCGACGGTTTGCCTGCGTACACCACGTATTCGTACACGGCGCAGGAATATAAGTGGGTAAATCACGAGAATTTTGCAGAAATTGTCTTCGCCATCACCAACGCCGTGGCAGGCGCCCCGGGGCTGATGCTGCTGAAAACGGTGCTGGCGATGGCCGCTGCCTGGCTGATGCTGCAGTACTCGCAGCGCCGCGGCGTGCATATTCTGGCTTCTGGCAGTGTGCTGCTGATTGCGGCCGCCGTCATCGGTTACCGCTGGGCGATCCGGCCGCAGCTGCTGACTTATATGTACTTCACCATGATGATGGCGCTGCTGGGCTATGCGTTTGAAGGCTGGAATGGCCGCTGGCATGTGCGGCTGCCGTGGCTGGATAAGTTCGGCTGGAACAAAGAGGCGGAAGAAGAAGACGCTCGCATTGCCGAAACGGGCGAGCGGCCGATGGAGTATTCGCACCTGCGGTTGCGGCTGCTGTGGTTGATGCCGTTGCTGATCTGCCTGTGGACAAATTCGCACGGCGGCTTTGCCGCGGGCCTGGCGATCTACACCGCATATTTAATGTGCCGCGGCGCCGAAGCGGTGATGCGGCGCGGCTGGGAGGCTGCGGGCATTCTGAAGCGGTTCGGCCTGATGATTGCCGCCGGCTTCTTCGCGACGTTCCTGAATCCGTACGGACCGGGGCTGCATCAGTGGATGCTGTCGTCGCTCGGTTCGCCACGCCCGGAGATTACGGAATGGTGGCCGCCGGATATGCTGACCGGCGGCGCCGCGATGATCTGGATGCTGATTGGTTTGTTTGTGGCTTCGCTGCTGTTTACGCGGCGGTCGCGTGACTTTACGCAACTGGTGCTGCTGGGTGTCACATTCTGGCAGTCGATGGAACATCAACGCCACCTGCCATTCTTCGCCATCCTGTGTGCATTCTGGCTGCCAGAGCATGTGCAGTCGCTGTTCCTGCGGATGCGGGGCGAAGCGAAAGAGATCGAAGCGGAAGAGCCAACCGGCAAGTCGCGGATGTATCTGTTTGGCGGTATGGCGGTGGCTTACGCCGTCCTGTTAGGGATGCTTGTTCCTAAGCTGTTGGATGTCCCGGTGCCACGCAGCGACTTCCCGGTTTCGGCGGTTGACTATGTGAAACAGAACCGCCTGAACGGCAAGATGGTGGTGACTTATAACTGGGCGCAGTACGCCATCGCGGCGCTCGGCCCCTCGACGCCCGAAGGCGAAGACGGCGTGAAGATCAGCTTCGATGGCCGGTTCCGCACCTCGTACCCGGCGGAAGTGGTCGATATGCACTTCGATTTCCTGCTGGGCGATGGCGATAGCCGCGTGCGGCACCGCGATTCGACGGCGCCGTTCGACGCCGACCGCGTGCTCGAATACCGCCGCCCGGAACTGCTGCTTTTGAACCGCAACCAGAAACATTCGACCCGCACGGTGGAGCAGAATCAGGACCAGTGGGTGCTGCTGTATCAGGACGAACTCGCGCAGGTGTGGGGCCTACGCTGGAAGTTCGGCAGCCCGAAAAGCCCCGACTACATTCCCCCAGAAAAACGGCAGATCAGCGATCAGCCACAAATCGGCAATGTCGCCTGGCCCGCCATTCCCAAAGTAGGCAGCCCGCTGCCCGCGCCGGAATCGGCAGTGGTGAGCAATTCTGCCGGACATTAGAGCGCCGCTCCCTCGCCCCTCTGGGGAGAGGGCTGGGGTGAGGGGAGTCAACCTTCCGCCCTGGACTTGAGAACAACGTGGATTCGCATCTGTCAGCTTTAACCCACCCAAAGAATCTTTCTCCACAGATAAACAATCCCCCTCTCCCTAGCCCTCTCCCCAAGGGCGAGGGGGCTGAATGCGGCGATGATGCTCGCTGCCTGACACTCAAAAAATCAACCTGCACTTTCAATAAACGGTCGCTGTCACTATGAATACAACCATGCATAAACCCGCGCAGAATAACGCCGCTTCACAGACGGCGGGAGACGCCGCAGAAAACCGCATGAATAAGGCGTTGGACGAACTTGACGAACTGGCCCGCCAGCTTAACCAGGACGACGACTACACGGTCGCCCCGCTGGGTTATGAACTGCCAGCAGACTTCAAACTGTCTGTCGTGATCCCTGTCTACAACGAAGAGAAAACGCTGCACCGCATTGTGGGCCGCGTCCGTTCGCTGCCGTTGCCGATGGAACTGGTGCTGGTGGACGATTGCAGCACCGACGGCACGCACGCGCTGCTAAAAGAGATGGAAGCAGCGGGCATCAAAGTGGTGTATCACGAACAGAATCAGGGCAAAGGCGCCGCGCTCCGCACCGGCTTTGCACACACGACGGGCGATGTAGTGGTGATCCAGGATGCGGACCTGGAGTACGATCCACGCGATATTCCGCGATTGCTGCGACCGCTGGTGGAAGATCAGGCGGATGTGGTTTACGGCTCGCGGTTTCTAGGCGAAGAGCAGCAGGACCCGTCTTTCCTGCACCGCCTGGGCAACCGCGCTTTGACCACGGCTTCGAACCTTACAACGGGCCTGCGTCTGACCGATATGGAAACCTGCTACAAGCTGTTCCGCGGTGAGCTGATCCGCAGCTTGACGTTGCGGCAGAACCGCTTCGGGTTCGAGCCGGAAGTGACCGCCAAAATCGCGCGCCGCAAACAGCGGGTGCGGGAACTGCCCATCCGTTACAACGCCCGTGGCTATGACGAAGGTAAGAAGATCGGCATCCGCGACGGCTTCAACGCGCTGTGGTGCATCCTGCGATATGGACTGGCCGATTGAGGCGGCGACATTTAATCGTTTAGTCTTAATCGACAAACGAGTGCCGGGCGTCTACCTTCTTCAAGGCGCCCTTGGCAGCGGCACGCAGGGTTTCGGATTCCTTCGTGCTATTGAGAATCTTGAGCAACGGATCTTTGGCGCGGGCGGCTTTGGCGCCGATGCGGCCCAGACCGTTAACCGCCGCGCGGCGGATCTCTTCATCATCGCTTTCCAGCAGCGCCAGCAGCTTGTCCACAATTTCTGTGGTGGGCGGCTTGATCAGCGATAGCTGCCCGGTGGCATTGATGCGGACGGTACGCTCCGGGTGTTTTTCAGCAGCCGCCATCAGCGGCGCGGCGGCGGTGCTGCCCAGGGTGCCGAGCAATCGCGTGAGTCCGATCTGGGGCGAACGGCCTGTTTCCGGGTTGTTCAGCGCGGCGGATATCGGCTGCACGGCTTTGGCGCCCTGCATATTCAGCCATTTACCGGCCCGGATGCGTTCTTCGCTGTCGCCCGATTCTGCTGCCTTGATGTACGACTCCAAACAAGCGTCGATGGATGCGTACGCGTCGGCGGGTACGCCGGTTGGTTCCGGCGGCGTCTTCACCACCGGGGCGGCCGGAGCAGCTGCGTCAGCGGGTCCGCTGTCTACTTCAGGGCCGCCACAGCCTGTGAGAACAACGGCAAGCAGCATCCCAGCCATCGTCACTGGTAAATGGTGAAATAGCGAACGCTTCATGCAAGGCTCTCCCGGCCGGACCACGACAAGTAATGCGTGCAGTTTAGAAGTGAGCGAGTCCGCGGACAACATGCCGGAAAGTTTATTCTCCCACACTGCTGCGTTTTGCGCTGCCTCAACCAACCGCCCCCCCAGCAGTGGCAACCCACAGTGTTTGACACCCCCCCTGCGGAGATGTTAACACTGGTTCAATCAGCAGCCGTTCACTGGCAGTATGGGTAAGATTTCTTTCACGGGAGCAAGGGCGGTGGGCATAGAGCTTCCACCTACCGAAGGGCAGGCGATGCAGCCTCCGTCGCCGACAACCGCCGGCGCCGTGTTTGGCAACTATCGCGTTGTTTCAAAGCTCGGGCAGGGCGGCATGGGCGCCGTGCTTCTTGCTACCCACATGCATCTGGGCGTTAAACGGGCTTTGAAGCTGATCCGCCCCAGCCTGGCGCATCATGCCGAAGCGGTTGCGCGTTTTCAGCGAGAAATGATGGCGGCCGGCAGCCTCGAGCATGAAAACATCGCCCGCGCTTACGACGCCGGACAGGTCAACGGCGTGCATTATCTGGCGATGGAATACGCCGATGGCCCGGATGTCCGCAAGATTGTGAAGCATCGCAACAAGCTACGCCCCGCCGATGCGGCCGAGATCGTCCGCCAGGCGGCTTTGGGGCTGGAAGAGATCCGGCGGCAGAATCTGGTGCATCGCGATATCAAGTCCTCCAACATGCTGATCACCCGCAACGGCGCCGTGAAGCTGCTGGACCTGGGTCTGGCGCGCTCCTTGGCCGGAATTGCCGGCACAGAACTAAGCAGTATCACCATCGGCGGAGCGGTGCTGGGTACGGCCGACTATATGGCGCCCGAACAGGCGGACAACTCGACGGAGGTCGATATCCGCGCCGATATCTACAGCCTGGGCTGCGCGTTCTATGAAATGCTGGTGGGGCAACCGCCATTCAACGGGCCTTCTTACGATTCGTGGACGCGGAAGGTTATCGCCCACGCATCGAAGCCAGTAGAGCTTACCGCAGAGATCCGCCAGCAGCTTCCGCCCGGCATCGTAAGCGTACTGCTGAAAATGCTGTGCAAGTCGCCTGACGAGCGGTATCAGACACCCCAGGAAGTTGCCACGGCGCTGCTAGCCGCGTGCGATGGCGCCGACCTGGTGCAACTGATCAAAGAGCAGCCGCCGTGGGAAATCCAATTAGATAGCGATGAAGCCGAAAGTCTGCTGACGGGCTCTCACACGCCTTCGGTGCAGGTAGACGTAACCACCCGCCCACTAAGCGGCGATACACCCAGCCAGGCACCGGCCGGACAACCCACCCGCACCGGCCTGCAGATCAAGATCACCATCGCCGTGTTCGCATTACTGCTAGTCTGCCTGGCAGCTGCGGGCGGCATGGCTCTGGTAAGCGGTTGGGGCGCCCGCGATAACATTGGAGAAGCTGATGCTTCTGCCGCAGACGCCGATCCCGTCGCCGGCGACGGCGCTGTTGAAGATGCAGGCGAGGGTCACGGTAAGACGGCTCCACCTGCGGAACGGACCACCACCAAAGAGCTGCGTGACTACACCGCTGCCGAGGCCAACCTCTGGCACAACCTGATGCTTGACGAGCCCGTCCGTACAATGTGGGACGATACCAGCGGACGTTCGCACTCGTTGTTTGAACCGCGGAAACAGCAGCTCTTTGTCTTTTCGCGTTCGATCGCTTTGATGGGGATGGGCAAAACACGCTCCCGGAATTTTGACTTCGAGGTCACCATTCATCAGGACGACTGGTCCACGGGCGTCGGCGTGTTCTGGGGCTTTCATCCCGATCCGTACGAAGGCAGCGGGGCGCCATCGTTCGAGCCGCCGGTGAAGCACAATCTATTTCACTACCTGCAGTTTGTGGACAAAGAAGAGGGAATCTACGGCTTCAAAATGCAGCGGGGCGACTACAAAAAGTATCACCTGCCCGATGACGAAAAACTGCTCAGCGGCACGACAGCCCGGTACACACCCATCAAACTGGCGGTGCACGGAGAGCTTACATTGAAGATACAGATCCGCGACGGCAAGCTAAACAACGTGCTCGTGGAAAACGAAGCTCTGGACGAGCTATGTACGGCTGCCGTCAACGAAAAGCTAAAAGACTTTCCACCAGACGGCGTCTTCGGCTGCTTCTGCTACGGCGCCGCCGCAAACTTCCGCAGCGCACGATACAAGAACATAAAGTAATGACCCTCTAGTAACTTTCTTTCCTCCCCTTTTCAGTCAGGGCAATGAAATGACAGAAGAAGAGAAGCAACCCGCCACACCAGAATCGCTCAGTGGATTAGCAATCACGGCGCCATTAAACGGAGACACGATTAGCGTCGTGACGGATGGCCATACGAATCTTTGCTACGCGACGATTCGCGGGACAATCAACACCGCCTGGTCAAGTTCCGTCGTTGTCGCGTTTTTCGAGGGGGATGCTTTTGATCCCATCAATCACCGCCCCAGCGCGGGAGTGCAGGCACACTTAGATGACGCCGATAAGTTTTTCCACAATGCGGTTCCGTTTCCGTGTGATGCAGACGAAGTTGTTGCCGTTGCCTGGCAACTGGAGGAATATGAGCCGGAGAAATGGCGATGGGTCTGCGTTAACCAGACAAACATTACGGTTACCAAAACAAACCAACAGGTTGTTACGGCCAAAAGTTGTCCGTGGTTTGCAAACGCGCCGACGCGTTACGTGGGCCCGGACTTGGCGGAAAACGACCCTCGCGAAGCTGGGGATATTTACCGACCCATCGAATTCATACCACCGCCGGCTCCGGCCCCGGTGACAACAATCAATATCACCAACACAACGCCTGCCGCCATGTGGCGTCACAATGCGGACGCGGCCTCTCCAGATAACTACACGGCCGCCGGCGATGGCGGCGGCAATGCCAACGTCGACGCCGCTTACTTAGCGGATTTCGGTTTCCCAGCAATGTCGACTGCCCCCACAGCCCCCTTGGGGACACTAGTGGCTGTTGTGATTTATGAAGATAGCAGCGGCGTTGAACACGCAGGCAGTCTGCTAACCGTGGGGACCAGTTCTGCAACGGCCCCAATCAACATAGGTAGCGGTAGCGGAAGCAAGCGGGCGAAGCGTGTAATATTAGGCTTCTTCGATGGCTACGAGTGGGCCAACAATACTGGTGAAATGACTGTCGAAGTCAGCTATTCATAAAATCACGAAAAACGAATTGAATTTTCACAGCCCGGAACGTCTCTTTGCGTTCCGGGCTTTTTTATAGGGCCAGTTTGAAAGACCAGGTAAGCGGCGACTACACTCTATAACCAGGATTTCTTTGATTCTTCATCTGTTTGACACAGACAGGTGAGAAGGTATCTGAAATCTTCCCGCCCGCCGTTGCCTCCCGGATACCTCAAAATGCTCCGCACACTGTCCTCCATCACCTTTCTGACGCTTCTAGCCTGCTGTATTTCTTCGCTTGTCGCCCATGAAGAAGGCAAGCAGCCGCACGAACATCATCACAAGCCGGTCAAAGTAAAGCCGGCGGTGGTGTACCGTCCGACGGCCGTGCCAGATCGCATTGTGCTGAGCTGGACGGGTGACCCAAGTACGTCACAGGCGGTGACCTGGCGGACGGATACCAGCGTGACACGCGCCCTGGTTGAATTCGCCGTGGCAGCCGACGGGCCTGGGTTCGTGCGTCAGGTAAAACAGACCGTGGCGAAGACGACGCCCTTTGAATCTGACCTGAACAAGGCTCATTATCACACGGCCAACATGACGGGGCTTAAGCCCGCCGCCACGTATGTTTACCGGGTCGGTGACGGCGTGAACTGGAGCGAATGGTCGCACTTCCGCACCGCTTCAAAAAAACGCGAACCCTTCTCCTTTGTCTATTTCGGCGACGCTCAGAACGACATCAAATCGCACTGGTCACGCGTCGTGCGCGAAGCGTACAAAGATGCACCACGGGCCGCGTTCCTGCTGCATGCGGGCGACCTGGTGAACAACGCCAACAACGACGCCCAGTGGGGCGAATGGTTCTACGCCCAAGGTTTCATTCCCCGGACGATGCCCTGCCTGGCCGTTCCGGGAAATCATGAGCAAGGCTCGTATACTGACAAGACGACTGGTAAAGTCACCAAAGGGCTGACCCGCCACTGGGAGCCAACCTTCGCCTTTCCAGAAAACGGCCCGGCCGGATCTCAGGAATCTGTCTATTGGATTGACTATCAGGGCATGCGGTTGATCGGGCTTAATTCAAACACCAACGTCGAAGCGCAGGCCAAGTGGCTGCACAAAGTGCTTGAGTCCAATCCGCACCCGTGGACCGTGGTTACCTTCCACCACCCCATCTACTCCTCCAAAGCCGGACGCGACAACAAAGCACTGCGTAACCTGTGGCAACCCATCTTTGATAAATACGAAGTGGATCTGGTGCTTAACGGCCACGACCATACCTACGCCCGCACGACCTCGATGAAACACGGCCCGTTAGAAGCGGCCGCGGAAACCAACGTGGCCACCGGCGTGCGGGCACAGCCCAAAGAGGGAGGGACGGTTTACGTTGTTTCTGTCAGCGGCCCCAAGATGTATCCGATTGGCCGTCGTCCGTTTATGCAACGCGTTGCCGAGGACACGCAGCTTTATCAGGTCATCGAGATCGACGGCGACGAACTACGCTTCGAAGCCCGCACCGCAACAGGCCGCCCGTACGACGCGTTCACCATCAAACGCAAAGACGGCGCCCCTAACCAGCTGATCGAACGCATTCCGGACACAAAAGAAAACGTCCGTGCGAAGAAAGTAGACGACCAGTAAATCCGGGACTTACTCCAGGGACATCGAATCCATGCTACCTTTCCACAAAATGGCGGCAACCACCGCCGCTCTGCTGGCCGCGTTATGCACAGCGCCGCTGTATGCTGATGAGAAACCTGCCAAAGACGCGCAGGTTTTCAGCACGGTAGTTGACGGAATTGACGTCAATATCTTCGTACCGGCAAAGGTGAAAGTCTTTCGCGGAGCGCTGCTCCATTCAGCCAACGCATCGCTCAAGACCGAAGGCCGCTGGGCTGAACTTTGCAAACAGCAGCAGTGGGTGCACGTTGTCACCTCGATGAAGAATGTGAGGAAGCAGGGCAACCGCGGACCGCGTCTGCATAAGGCAGCCGTGGAAGGTCTTAAACAATGCGGCAAAGCCACGCAGCATCCTGAACTCGCTCATGCGCCGTTGATTGGCGTCGGGCACTCGGCCGGTGGGCTGGTCACTCGGGTGCTTGACCACGAGTGGGAACGCACCGTGGCGTACGCCATCGACTGCAGCTGGGTGGTCAAAACCGGCAGCGTCTCGCCAGAGTTTGCGCGTGTACCGGCGATGTTCACCATGGGCGAACTGCCCGACGCCTTTAAGATGCTCCCCGCCATTCCTAACGCCTATGAGCCAGCACGCAAACAAGGATTACCATGGGGGCTTGGTCTTCAACCCGGCTGCAAACACGACTGGGGAAATGCGGGAACCATGATGGCGCCGTTTATCAAAGGCGTCGCCGCCCATCGGATTCCCGCAGACTGGGACCCGCGCACTGGCCCCGCCAAGCTGATTGAAATGAAGCAGGAAGATGGCTGGCTGGGCGACCGGGCCACAATGGGTTCGCACATGGCAACCGTGGCTTCGTGGCAGGACTACAAAGGCGATAAACTTTCGGCGGCATGGTTCCCGGACCGTGCGACGGCGTACGTCTGGCGCGCCTGGTGTTCTAAATTCCCGCCGGTGCAATTGAATGCTAAGACTACGGATGGCTCATCGAGCCTGACAGTCTACAAAAAACGCCAAGGCGTCAGCATGTACCCTGCCGCCGGCAAAGACATTGAACTTGGCGTGATCGTCGCAGGAGACGCCTCCTTGCAGAAGGTGCGTTACTTCGCCGGCGATCAACTGATTGGTGAGGCAACAGCCGCACCGTGGACGTATATATGGAAGTCGCCAGCCGTAGATCTGCATGCCGTCTTTGTCGAGTGGACCCTCACTGACGGAACCGCCGGTGTGTCGAACCCTGGATTAGTCACCGTGGTCACTCCCTGACAGACATCGTCGAAGCGTTTAGGGTTGTTTTGTCTTTTCGCGATCAGTTCACAACACGGGATCTTTGTACGAATGCCCAGCATCACTTTCAGCGCCGCACGATGCGGCATTCAGAAATCGTTACTGCGGTTGTCAGCCTTGCTGCTTGTTGCAGCCCTGACCGGGAGTTTCTCGGCCACTTCAAACCAAGCGTTTTCTGCAGAGCCAAAAACGCCGCCCAACATCGTACTGATTCTGGCGGATGACCTGGGTTATGGTGATCTGGGCTGCTTCGGGCAGAAGACGCTGAAAACGCCGCGGCTGGATGCGATGGCGAAAGATGGCATGCGGTTCACGCAGTTTTACGCTGGCTGCACGGTGTGCGCTCCGTCGCGGAGTGTGCTGCTGACCGGGCGGCATTGTGGGCATACGGTGGTGCGTGGCAACTCGACGGCGCCGGTGGTAATTCAGCCGGGCCAGCCGACGATTGCTTCGGTGCTGAAGAAGGCGGGATACAAAACGGCTTGTATCGGGAAGTGGGGTGTTGGCACGCCGGACAATTTCACCAATCCCAACGACTGTGGGTTCGACCATTTCTATGGCTACGTGAATATGTGGCACGCCCACAACTTCTACCCGGAGTTTCTGATCCGCAACGGTAAGGTGGAAAAGCTTGCAAACGAGGTGGCGCCAAAGTGGAAGAATGAACAGAACCCGTCGCTGCCCAAAGCCGGACGTGGCGTCGCCGTAACACGCAAGCAGTACGCGCCGGATCTGTTTATCGAAGATGCGCTGGGCTTCATCCGCAACAATCACAAGCAGCCGTTCTTCCTTTACTTTGCCATGAACGTGCCGCATGCCAACAACGAGGGCGGCAGGAACGGGATGGAAGTGCCTGATCTGGGCGAATTCAAAACGAAAGACTGGCCAGAGCCGGAAAAAGGGTTTGCGGCGATGATCCGCAACATCGACCGCGACACGGGCCGCGTGCTGGATCTGCTGAAAGAACTCAAGATCGACGACAACACGCTGGTGCTGTTCACGTCCGATAACGGCCCGCATCAGGAGGGCGGACACAAAGCGGACTTCTTCGATAGCAATGGCAAATTCCGCGGCATCAAACGCGATCTGTACGAAGGCGGCATCCGTGTGCCGGCCATCGCGCACTGGCCGGGGAAAGTCGCTGCCGGTTCCGTTACGGATCAGGCCTGGTATGCGGGCGATCTCATGGCGACGTTCTGCGAACTTACTGGCGCCCGTCTGCCGGAAGAAACTGACAGTGACAGCTTTGTGTCAGCACTGGATGGCAAGCCCGTCGAGAAGAAGTGGAAGCGGCAGCACAACATGTACTGGGAGTTCTACGAACGCGGTTCGGCCCAGGCGATCCGGTTCGGCAAATGGAAAGCCATCCGCTCGCCGATGTTCACGGGCAAGATCGAGCTGTACGACATGTCCTGGGACTTCGACGAAGATCATAACTACGCCGCCCGCCGCCCCGACCTGGTCAGGCACGCGGCCAATCTGCTGGACAAAGCTCACACGCCCGATCCCAACTGGAAAGTGGCGAAGTAGCCGCTCAAGAAAAAAGAAAGGCGTTCAACGCTGCAGCACTGAACGCCTTTCCCACACACACACTTCTTTTCGTCACTTGCGCATCGTTGCGGCGAGTTTCTCAACTTGGCCGTTTTCACCCGGTCAGAGGAGGGTTCCGGGTCGCGGCAGCACTTGTGGTCTGCCGGTGCGAGTGAACAATCTGCTTCATGGGCGTCTCCTGCTGTTGAGGCTGTGGCTTACACTAACCCTCAGCGGAGACCGTCTGCGTTTGTTACACGCTGCCGGAAAATTCTTTTTGAAGATGCTGAATTCATAGAAAAAGGCCCCCACCAGAAGATTCCGGTGGAGGCCTTGAGTAGCGTCACACACACATACACGGTTTGTCCGTCTGCGTTACACGCTGCGTGCTTGAGCAACGTTTAGCGACGGTTCTTGAAGTCGAGCATCCACCAGCCGTCGTCCCATTCGAGGGTAACCTTACGCCATCCCAGTGGGACCTGCGGGTAAGGATAGAACGGGCCGATGTAAGGCCATGCGGTGGGCGAGTACTGTTTCGGGTAGGTCACGGCGCCGTAGTTGGGGTGCGAGGCGTAGGTTGGCCAAGCGTAACCGGGCATCCGTGGGTGATCGTACTGAGGAGCTGGCTGTCCGCCACCACCGGGCAGGTAGTGATAGCCAGGGGCGCCAGCAGCTGCGGGAGCCATTCCAGCAGGAGGCATACCACCGGCAGCAGGAGCCATGCCGCCAGCAGGCGGAGTTGGCAGAGCGGCAGGGGCGCCAGGAGCAGGCTGGAAGTTGGCAACACGCTGAATCGGAGCCTGCTGCGTTGCACGCTGCTGCTGCATTGCCTGATAGCGGGCAGCGGCGGCGCGGTACGTTTCGTGGCTTGGAGCACGGTAGTTGGCGCCCATAGCTGGCGAGAAGGCGACAGGTGTGTTGTCCTGTGGAGCCTGGAACACCCAGCCGTTTGGCGTCAGCACGGCGCGGGCGCCGATTGGCATCTGCTTGGCCAGTTCTTCAGCGGTTGGCTGTGCAGGCTGAGCAGGAGCGGCTTTGGTCATCGGCATTGGGGTAGCAACCTTAACCGGGGCTGGTTCATCGTCGAAGCTGCGAACCGGTGGCTGGTTGTGCGTTGCCTGACGGACCTGCGTTTCGCGAAGCTCAGGCTGCTGGGCAACCAGCTGGCGCCGGTCTTTCTTGGCAGCCGCGGGAATGCGGGCAGCGGTTGTCGCAGGCTCGGTGTGCACAGGTGCGGTGAAAGCGGGATGGAACTCGCCGCCAGCTGCAGGCTGTGCAGGCGTGGTCGTAGCCACGGGCTTTGGCGTTTTCACAGGGGCTGCGGTTGTGTTCACAGGCTTGTGAGCAAACAGCTTCTGGTCCACCAGCTTCGAGCCGCTGACAGGGGCTGCGTAGTTCTTAGGGGCAGCAGCGGTTTCTGTCTTTGGCAGTGTCTTCAGCTGCACGGGTGGCAGGGCGAAGTCTTTCTTAGCTGGCTGCTTCACAACGACTTCTGGAGCCGGCTGAGCAGGCTTGAAAGAAGTGGTGTCTGCTTTAGGAGCAGGCGAAGGCGTTTTGACCGGTGTTGTCTCAGCAGCAGGCGCCGCTGGGTTGAACATCGAGGTCAGCGGCTTCGCAGCAGCTTCGGGCTTAGCAGCTGGTTTGGCAGCAGGCTTGATCTCAAGATCGCTGACAACCTGCTGAACGCCGTCTACGCGACGGGCGATGTCCAGCACCAGCTTCTTCTGCTGCTCGCTGGCGGTGCGGCCGCGGACAAGCACGGTGCCGTCCTCGACCTGCAGGTTAACTCCGAAATTCTTCAGAGCACCCGACTGTTTCTGAGCTTCTAGCTGGGTGAGAATTTGCCTGGCGATTTCGTGGTCATCAGCCAGCGCAAAGTTGGGCGCCAGCGCGGCGATAACCATCACCGCCATGGTTGTAACTAACAGACGCATGGGTCCCTCCTTAGGAAACATCCTTGTGCGCTCACTGATCATCCGATCCGCGACGCGGGAGCTGCGGAATTGCAAAGATCGGCGCGTGTTACCGTTGTTTGCGGGTAGTTTCGTGTGACGTACGGTCCGCAGCATCGTGCTGACAGACTTTCACTTCGTGGGCGGATTTCCTGCGCAGCCGCAGTGCGGTGGCAGAAAATACTGACCCGAAGTATTTAGTCGGCAATACACGGCCAAAAATGATGCTTTTTTCCGTTTTTGCGGCTGTAAACGCGCATAACGCAAGCAACGACCACAACGGCGCCGCGGATTACAAGGCGCAATAACGCCACAGAACACGGTCAAGCAGCCGCGTTGCGCAGCGGTCCGCCGCTGATTTCCCAAGTAGCCAGACCGTGGATTTTTACGTGTTTATCAGGACGGAAGACGCTGCTGGAATCTTCTGCTTGGCCTAGAATCAGACTCTGCGGCGAGGATCACATCGATTCTTCTAATACCAGCAAGCAAGGTCAGGCCATGGATTTTCACGTCGAGATTGCATCGCTTGATGATTTACCGGCTCTGGCTCAGATGAACGGGCAGTTGATTACCGACGAAGGGCACCGCAACACGATGGATGGCGATCAACTCACGCAGCGAATGCGTGAGTTTTTAGCCGGGGAGTACCGCGCCCTCATCGCGCGGCATGCCGGCGCGCCGGCCGGTTACGCTCTGGCCCGGCCAGAAGCCAGCTATGTTTACCTCCGGCAGCTCTTTGTTGCACGACCCTTCCGGCGGCAAGGACTTGGGCGGTTGCTGGTGTCTTCGTTGGCGGCGCACTTTCCCGGCTGGCATCCACGGCTGCGCATTGACGTATTAAGTCAAAACGAAGATGCGATACGTTTCTGGCGCCGTCTGGGCTTCGCAGATTACTGCATCACGATGGAAAGGTAATCACATGCGGCAGGTGCTTTTTTACGGAGATTCTCTTAGTTGGGGCGTGCGAGATCGAGTACCCCCCAACCTTTCCAGAGGTCAAACTCCACCGATGGAACCGGGTTTGTCTGAGGGAATTTACGGTACTCTGATTCAGACACCACAGACAGCGTCGCATTCACTCCCATGGCAATGCCTGACTGAGCCGATGCATCTCTAAATCGTCTGACGGCAGCAATCGACGTTTTGCCAAAACAACGCCGTTGTAGCTGTATGACTGATCAAGGGCAAACGCTCGCAGTATAGAATCGCCCAGCTTCCAAGCGGGCAAGTTATCATCATCTTCTACCAGCATAAACTGCGAATCACCGTGTAGCGTTTGACATTCGATCAATAACGGAAGTTCTTGTTGCGCGACACTGGCCAGCGTTTGTTGCGCTTTGTCATCGCCGGCATTAATCTGGCAAAGCGGACGGTGGTGTTTAAGAAAATCCATTGTGCTGGTCAGATAAAACGTTACACAATTGATCGCTGCTTGCAGCGAATGGTAAGCGGAGGTGTCCCCGTTCCGAAGAGATTGCCGGGTGTTTTCAAGCCGGAATGAATCACAAACAAAGCGATCGAAATACGACTCAGCATCACGTAGCGTCTGAAGTAGCGACCAACGTGAACTTGTTGCGAGTTTATCGAAGTGTGCGAATGCGATTACCGGGCCCTGCGCGGCAAATAGGCTCCCCAATGCGGTGTTGAATTCCTGCGTTCCGTAAACGTAGTGTTTCATTTGTTACGCGGGTTTAGGGGCAAAACAAGCAAATCCGCAATCCAGACAAACCGTCGCCAGCAGAAGAATATCCACTTTTAGCCATCAGATCGTCGCGGGATCATTCAGCACGGATTTTTTCTTGTTCGCCAATGATGACCAGTTGTATTTGTTCCGCAATCTCGTCGAATTCAGGATGTATCCACAATCCGCCCGTAGAGGCGCCGCCTCCCATGCCGCCAGGAACGCCAGTACCGGCGGGTTTACGTTCGTAGTAGATGGTTGCGCCTTCGTTTTCGTTGCAAGACCATGCCTCGGCGTCGAGATCGAATAACAGTTGCTGTATCGCTTCAGCCGTACAGCGGATCATCCGCGCAGGAATTACCGCGTAGATTTGACCACCCCAATCTCCTTGCAGAATTGCCACACCATCATTGTGTCGCCGGGCCTCATCGAGCGAGTGAAGCGGATGAAATGGTGTGCTAGCGGCGTCCGCCATCATGCGCCGGACGGGACTCTCATGCTCAGGAATCTCGTTTGATTCGCTCATAAACTTGTCGACGAACTTGCTCCACCAGCGTTCAGAAACACCCGGTTCAGACGAGTGACGTCGAAAAATGTGACTTCGGCAATGGATGTCACAATCAAAGCAATAGCTGAGCCACGCGCCACGAGACGCCAAAGCCTACGAGCGAATTCTATCAGAAAACAAACCGCATCGATGCATTGCACATCAACGATGCTCAGCACTGGGCGATTGGACGGGCGCTAGCAGTCCATGAAGCAATACAGCTTAAGCCATTGCGGGCGGTTTCAGAATGAAACGGAACGCTGGGAGGTGCGGCGGAAGTCGATGGTGGCGCCGACGGGGAGAATGAAGAGTAGGACGGCGCTCCAGAGCCACCAGACGTTGCCGGCCTGGAAGGTGCAAATGGCGTTGATGCCGATCATTAGCAGGGTGAGCAGGAACACGGCCTGCAGTGTGCGGGAGACGAACCAGCGTTCGCTGAGGCGGGCGGCAACCAGGGCCATGACGCCGCAGGCGTTGAGAAAGATCGTCAGACAGATCCAGGTGGAATCGTCGATCATGGCGGCTGCTTCCTTGCATGGCCGGCTTCAACCACACTCTGCGTGGTGTTTTCCGGCGTTGGTTTCCGCGGACTTGGACAAATTCTGGTGAAAATGTCCGCTAGCAGCCGTTTTCGCTCAAGAAAACATTCCTTGCTGCCGGGGAGAAAGTTAACAGAATCTGAAAAACGCTGCGAGACGGAAAGCCGCAAATCCTAAAGTCGCGTGATATCGCCGTTAAACCGTTGTCTACACAAATCTGAGGCACTATCAATGAAGCGGCTTTCACGCTTTGATATAAGGACAGCACACTAAGCGCGAAGCGCGAGCGAGGGACGCCCGGCGTTGGTGCGAATGGCCCGTTTAAGCTGCTTTCGACTTCGTGCCAATTGGCCAAAACCCCTTGTTTTCTGCACTCAATCAAACGCCCCTCGCTCGCGCTTCGGGTTAATGTGCGCGAGCGAAAAACTTGTGTAGATACCAATGCCCAAAGGGGCGAGGGGACGAATTGGGTCGCCTGGATAACGCCACTTGCAACAGGCCTCGTCCGCGCCTCGTGGTCTAGATATAATTCCGCTATGGACTTTGAAAAACGCCTGCAAAATGCAATCAACCGTGGTAAGTCAAGGGCTGAAGATCTTGAGCGTGAGAAGCGTGAGAGGCAGCTTAATGAAGAAGAGCTGAAGACGCTGCACTCGCGTTACCGCCTGCAACTGTCCGAACACATCGAACAGTGCATTGGCGCCCTGCCGAACCACTTTCCCGGCTTCCGCTACGAAACCATCTATGGCGAACGTGGCTGGGGCGCCGCCTGCGCGCGGGATGATTTGAATATCAAAAGCGGTCAGCGGTCCAACAATTACAGCCGGCTGGAAATGACGGTCCGACCCTTCTCGGATCTGCATGTGCTCGATCTCAGCGCAAAGGGCGCCATTCACAACAAAGAAGTCTTCACACGCTCTCACTACGAACGCCTGACCGAAGCCGACCCGGAGCGGTTCATTGAGCTGATCGACCTATGGGTGGTTGAGTACGCAGAAATGTATGCGGCCGCCAAGTGAATGCTGAACCGGACAGCGTAGAACCGGCAGACGCCGGACCAGCCGCCGTGAAGGCGAGTTCTGGCGGCAGCGGCTGGGGCGGCCGGGCGGTGATCCTCACGATTGTGATCGTGGCGATCGCCCTGGGATGTTTTGCCTGGTGGTACCGCTACACCAACGGACGCCGCAGCTTACAGTTCTGGGGCGGCGATCTGGCGTGGAAGGTGCGACACCATAAAGATGTGGAAGCCTGGCGGTTGCGGCCGGTCGAGAAGTCCGGCGGGGTGCTGCCGATTATCGAACACGAGGGGCAACTGTACGAAGTGGCCGCCAACCGCAACATCAGCGGCGCCGCCGGCTGGCTGAACGCGCGGCATGCCCTGGTGGAAGATGGCTCGTACGACTGGTCAGCGTCTGCTGATTCGTGCGAACCCGAATGGCGTTACGCGCTGGTGATTCCCGGTGAGAAGAAGCAGGTTATCTTTCTGGACCTGAACTGCGGCGCCGTATCGGTTCACCGGCGCGATGGCATGATCCACATGACGCCCCGCATCCGCGACGGTATCCGGCGGCTTGCCGCACGCACCTTCGCCAGCGAGACGGGGCAGCCGTTAGAACCAGCAGAAGATAAATCCGCTGGTGACCCCGCTTCTCTGGCTCCCGGCGAATGAACCTGGCTTTCATTGCTGCGCGTAAGGGCGAATGGTTCAGCAATGTTAGTTGATGTGAAACAATTATCATGTCAACTGTTGACATGACATCTAATGCGCGGCACATTCAGGCGGTGGCGATCCGCAGTTGAATCGCCAGGTGGTTCCGTGCGGTCGCATTTCGGTTTTTCCTTTGTACGGGTCTGGTTCATGAAACGTCCATTACTGCTGTGTGCAATGTGTCTGGCTCTACTAACCGGCGGTACACTGCCCGCGCCGGCGCAGGACTGGCCTTCCATCCGCGGCCCCCGGTACAACGGCGCCGGTGTTGTTGGCGACGCCGTGGCGGCGACCGGCAAGGTGCAATTGAAGGTAATCTGGAAGCAGCCATTTGGCAGCGGGTACTCCGGCGTCGTGAAGTCGGGACAGCGTCTGATTTCGGCCATGGCCGATCAGGAAGCTGGCGAAGAATTCCTGGTCGCGCTGGATGCTTCGACGGGCAAAACGCTCTGGCGGACATCCACCGGCAAGATCATGAAGGGCGAAAACGGCTCTTTCGACGGACCGCTGGCAACACCCGCCGTAGACCGGAAGCACGCGTATCATCTTTCACCGTTCGGCGATCTGGCCGCCTATTCCTTGCAGGACGGGGCGCAGATCTGGTCAAAGAATCTAAAGAAAGAATTTAAGGTTCAGCCAAACTTCTACGGCTTCGGCGCTTCTCCCATCGTTCACAAGGGCGTGCTGATACTGGCGGTTGGCTCCCGTGCCGGCGCCATCATGGGCTTTGAGTGCGAAACCGGTAAAGTCCTGTGGAAGGCGGGCAACGGTGAAGCCGCTTTTCAGTCGCCCATTGTCACGGACATCGCCGGCAAGGAAACGATCCTGGCGGCGAGCAACACGGACCTGCTGGCTATCGATCCAGAGGATGGTGACACGATCTGGTCACAGCCGCATGGCGGCGCCCGTGGCATGCCTGCCTGGTCCGTGATTCCCGTCCCACTGCCTGGTGGCGGCGTGTTTTTGAATGATGGCCGCGACGGGACTACCGCCGTCAACCTGAAAGCTTCGGGGGCGAAGCAACGGTGGAGCGGTCGCGATATCCGCAACAGTTATTGTGTGCCCGTGATGTCTGGTGGATTGCTTTGTTCGTATTCGTCCAGGTTCCTGGTTGCGGTCGATCCGCAGACGGGTAAACGTGCCTGGCGGACCCGCTCGCCCGGCGATGGGTTTCTCGCGACAGCCGCCGGGCGGCTGGTTGTGTCGACGATTAAGGGATCGTTACATCTGGGGGACGTTACCAGGGATGGTTTTCAGGAGGTTGCCGCGGAACAGGTCTTTGAGGTGGAGGACGGCGGCACAGATGGTCTAACGTGGTCGCTGCCCTGCGTCGCGGGGCGGAGCGTTTTTGTAAGAAGTCTGGGTGCAATCGCGCGGGTGGACATGGTTGCCGGCAAATCGGCAGGCGCTGTTGCTGCCACAGACATGATGGTGGGGCCGGATTTTGCCGCCTTCCTTAAGCGTGTGGAAGCAAGTGAAGATAAAGCCGCAGAAATCGCCAGCTACCTGAAAGGTAAATCGCTGCCGCTTGTGGAAGACGAATATGTGCACTTCGTGTTGCAGGGCGATTATCAGGACGTTGCCGTCGCCAGCGAACTTTTCGGCGTCCGGCAGGAACGCGCGATGCAACGTGCACCCGGCACGCAACTCTTCTACTACGGTGTCCGCCTGCCAGCGGCAACTCGCGCTTCTTACACGTTCTTTGCAGACTATCAACCGATGCCTGATCCGTTGAATAAACGGTCCCTGGTTAGCTCGTTGCTGTCCGGCGAAATGGAGCCTAACTTTGTGCAACCACGCAAGCCGCTGACGCTTTCGTGGTTCGATACGCACACGCCGCACGCCGCCACGCCCAGCAGTGTTGACCGTCCGGCCAGACTGGCTGGCAGCCTTGAAAATTTTGATCTGCAGAGTGCAGAACTGAAGCAGAAAGTGCCCGTTACGGTGTACCTCCCGCCGGGCTATAAAGATTCCGTCAAGAAGTACCCGGTTGTCTTTGTGCACGACGGTCAGGTCGCGTTAGAAGGCGGCATTCAGGCGGCCGTGCTGGATGAACTGATACGTACGAAGAAGGTGTCGCCGGCCGTGGCGGTGTTTATCGGTTGGCGGTTCTACCCGTTGCAGGGCGCGGCAGGTTATCCAGAAATGTTCGCCAAAGAACTGCTGCCGCGTATCGCCAAGGGCTACCGGGTCTCGGACAAGCGCGAGGAACGTAGCAGTTATGGCAGCGGCTTCGGCGCCACGGTGGCGCTGATGGCTTCGCTACCGGCGGGCGACAAGATCGGCCGGATGGCGTTCCATTCGCCGTTCGCTTTTGACCTGATGCATCCGATGCTCAAGCAACTGGTCAAACTGCCACCTGATCCATGCAACGTCAAAATTCAGTGGGCCAGGTACGAGTTCCGCAATCCGTCTGAGAACTGGAACATGGCTGCGCAGTCGGAAACCCTTGCCACCATGCTGAAAGAAGCAGGGCATCAGGTCACCGCGACGGCCACCGCCGACGGCACCGGCTGGGCGAGCTGGCGGAAAGCATCTCCACAGATGTGGCAGTTCCTGCTGAGCGAATAAGGTTCCCGCTGTCGCGATTGACCTTGACGCCTTGCCATGCAACACTGGTAAATGACCAGTGTTGTGGATGACGCGTCTAAGGAGTTTACATGGCGGCAAAGAAGAACAGTGGCAAAAGCGCGTTGATGATGCAAAAGTGCGACGCCATCCCGGTCACCGACCAGGAGCGGATCGCGTGCGGCCTGCACATGGCGTCGCGGGGACTGTCTTCGGCGCTGGCGGCGGCGGTGCAGCGGCATGGTTTGAACGGAATGGAAGCCAATCTGCTGCTTAAGCTGGAGATGGGTCTGGACTCTCCGTCTGAAATTGCCAGCTACCTGGGCATCGACGCGTCCAATCTCTCACGCTTAATGCGGAAGCTTGAGAAGGCGGATCTGATCGTGCGGATGGTGGATGAAGAGAACCGCTCCCGCGTGATCATCAAGCTAACGCCGCAGGGCAAGAAGCTGGCCGCCAAGGTCAAGCCGGATGTCCGCGCGATGGAGCAGAACATCATGGCGGCGTTATCCGGCAGCGAGCTGAAATCTCTGAAGAAGATTCTGCGAAAGATGTGCGTCAGCCTGCTGGACGAATAGTTACCGGCCAGCAACGTTACGCGATCAGATCTTTTACCACTTTGCCGTGTACGTCGGTCAGGCGGAAGTCGCGGCCTGCATAGCGGTAGGTCAGTTGCGTGTGGTCGAAGCCCAGCAGATGCAGCACCGTCGCGTGCAGATCGTGCACATGCACGGGGTTCTCAACGGCGCGGAAGCCGAACTCATCGGTGGCGCCATAGGTCTGGCCGCCTTTCACGCCGCCGCCTGCCATCCACATGCTAAAGCCCCAGTGATTGTGATCGCGGCCGTTGATCTTGCCCGCATTGGCGCCGGGCTTGGGCAGTTCCACAGTGGGTGTGCGGCCGAACTCTCCACCCCAGATCACCAGCGTTTCTTCCAGCAGTCCGCGTTGCTTCAGGTCTGTCAACAGCGCGCCGATGGCGCGGTCGCACTGGCCGGCCAGTTCGCGATGGCGGCGTTCGATATCGTCGTGGTTGTCCCACGGCTGGCCGGCGCCATGCCACAGTTGAATGTACCGCACGCCGCGTTCAGCCAGTCGCCGCGCGATCAGAATCTGGCGGGCCTGCACGCCGGGACCGTAGGCATCCAGAATGTGCTTCGGCTCGCGGCTTACGTCAAACGCATCGGCCGCTTCCATCTGCATGCGGAAGGCCAGTTCAAAGGAGTGAATACGCGCGTCTAATTCCGGCGCCTGACCGCGGCTGTCGCGGTGCATGGCGTTGAGTTTCGCCAGCAGGTCTAACTGCTTCCGCTGATCTGGCAGCGAAAGCTTAGCGTTGCGGATATTCTCCACCAGCTTATCCACGGACTGGTGCTGAGAATTCACATACGAACCCTGATAGGCGCCCGGTAGAAAAGCGGCCTGCCAGTTCTGCGTTTCCACAATCGGGTAACCGCCGGGGCACATCGCGATATAGCCGGGCAGATTCTGATTCTCGCTCCCTAGCCCGTAGGTAACCCACGATCCGACACTCGGCCGCGCCAGACGCGATTCGCCGCAGTTCATCAGCAACAGCGAAGGTTCGTGGTTGGGTACCTCCGCACGCATCGAGCGGATGACGGCGATGTCGTCGATGTGCTGCGCCGTGTGCTTGAAGATCTCGCTGACTTCAATGCCCGACTCGCCGTACTTCTGAAACTTAAAGGGCGAACGGTACGCGGCGCCCGTTTTACGTTCCGTCCGCAGATTCTCGATCGGCAGCGTTTTGCCGTGAAACTTCGTCAACTGCGGCTTCGGGTCGAACGTATCTACATGCGACGGCCCGCCGTTCATAAACAGCTGAATCACCCGTTTGGCTTTGCCCGGAAAATGCGGCTGCCGTGGCGCCAGCGGGTTCTGATAACCGCCCGCCCCGCGCGCTTCATCCTGGCCCAGCACGGCGGCCAGACCGGCGACGCCCAGACCAGCTCCGCTGCGGATAATGGCGTCGCGGCGTGAAATACGTTGATTCATGGTGACAATGCTTTCTCGATATTTCGAAGGTAGCCCACACTGACCGGCAGCCTCAGCATCCAATGAAGTATGTTTACCTTGATTGTACTCACTTTGGCTCGACGAGAGCGTTCCGCAGTGATGGACTGAAAATGTCCAATGCGGCGTCAGTGCGGGTCGTTATTTGGAGCATGTCTGCTGCAATAATGGCGATCATGTCAGCCCCCTCCAGGAACTCGGTGTCCTTCTTATCCCATTCCTGTTTCCAGTCGCACTTAACCAGTTTCTGTCGTACTTCGTCCATGTGTTTCTGTCGTGGTTCGTCCAATCGCGGTCTGTATTGGATTGGGAGAAAAGATGCGTATCGGATTGGGAATAGATAGAAGGGCTTCCCCTTACTCCGTACTCCGCGATAAAGTCCCTTGAGTAAAAAAGTTGATAACCTTTCGCCGGTGTTTTCCCACTTAAAATAATTCCGCCATAACACCAGCGGATCTTCACTACTTAATTCGAACCCAAACTCGTTGGGTTCTCCACCGCGCTCGTTGTCTCTTCCATAATCGGGGTAAGAGAAACTCACGATCCCATCGGACACGCTGGCATGCTGTAAGTCAAAGTTTGTGTCAAATTCGTAATGGTGTGGTATGACGCGAAGATAGTATTCGTGACAAAACGCCGGCAGACAATGACCGGTTGAATCCTCGAATTCATGTATCTGCGATTCCGCCCGCTGCGCGTCGACAGCATCGGGTAGCCAGAACTCTAGGTATTCATCAAGCAGCAATAATCTTGCGGACAACGATGAAGGGAGTTCTGTGAAGAGCGGCTGGTACACAGGCTGGTAGCCAAGCTGAGTTGCCCACGCCCGATCAACTTCAACTCGCAATCGCGTACGCTGCCCCTTCAGTTGCTGATACCGGTCAGACCAGACGGGTAATCCCTGCATCGCGTGAAACAGCCGGATGAATTCTCCTCGCGGATCGCCGTGCTCCCCAAGCCAGTCCGCGTAAATCAGCCGCAACTTTGTGTCGCCCGGATTTCTGGCGATTTGCTCGAGAAACTGCTGGTCGGGTGAATTGGTCATGGGTAGGCGATTTGCCGCGAATTCCTAATCCTCTCGCTCATGATGATGCGTGCAGGTGGTTGAGCACACTGCCGGATCAACTGTCCGTCTATTTTATCAGATAAACGGCCGCTGCCAGGGGCTAATCCCGCTGGAACACACTATCTAAAGGGGGAGGGTTCAACGCCGGGTAAAACCGCCTGGTTGCGGCAACCCGCTGTTTGTCGTTTGAGTTCCAATCGGTGATAATGCGCGTACACACGCGGCCGGCGTTGCAACGGCCACATTGTCCAACCTTACTATGCAACACCATCGCCCAACGGAAGGGGCGGTTCCAAAAGAAACTTTGAGGAATATGCAGTTTCTTCTTTCCTGGTGACCTGTCGTGTCTGACGCCTGGCGAAAATGCCTTTAGTCAGATGAACGATTCATCACAACCAAAACGGATTGAGTTATGAGCACGATGGCAACAGCCTGGCAGGCGCCCGGCTACAACAAGCCCGCCAATCAGCACGAACAACCCGTGCTGCAAGATCTGATGGCCGGCGCCTCGGTTGACCCACGCCCCTATCAACTGCGGATCATCAGCAAAGCGATCCGCATGTTCGAGGGGCAGTACATCAACATGACCGGCGAGACGGAAGAGGCTGCCGGCTCGGTCATGGTCGAAAGCCCGACGGGCAGCGGTAAGACGGTGATGGGGCTGACGATCGCCCGGCACCTTCAACGGGAGAAGGGGCTTTCGGTGGGGTGGGTCGCGATGCGACGGAACCTGCTGACGCAGGCGGAAGAAGAAAACCGCCGCCGCGGCTTCGACGTGGAGATGCATCAGATTTCCATGTTCGATAAGAACCCGCCCAAAGTCGATGTGATGGTGGTGGACGAAGCGCAGCACGATGGCGCCATGAGCATGGCCAATCTGCACTGTATGGTGAAACCCAAGATGGTGCTCGGCCTCACCGCCACGCCGTTCCGCACCGACCGCATCAAACTTTGTTTCGACAAAGTGATCACGGATGTGGGCATTCATCAGTTGATTCAAGACGGCTATCTCAGCCGCTATCATCACTACACGATTCCCGAATACACGCCTGCCAACGTCGCTGACTTTTATGCGAAGGACCGGCAGCGGTGGGGCAAGTCGCTGATCTTCTTTCACAAGGTCACGCAGTGCCAGGAATGTCAGCAGGCGCTGGCCGCGCACGGCATTCACGCCGATGTGGTTACCGCCAAGAGCAACCGCGATAAACAACTGGCGGACTTTCTCTCTGGCAAGACCGACGTGCTGATCAATATGTCAATCCTGACCGAAGGGTTCGACTGCCCGGCGCTGAAAACGGTGTTCTGCCGGCCATCGGGAAAATCGTGCACCATCCAGATGGCGGGGCGCGTCTTTCGCCAGCATGCCGGCCTGAACTTCAAGCAGGTCGTGCAGTGCAAACGTACACCGCACCCGATGGTGAAAACGGCCATGGCCGACGAGCAATACGTGTGGATGGACCAGCAGTGGCGCTCTTTGACGTTGAATAAGCAGATCGCCGCCATCACCGCACGTTCACGGAAGATGATCGCCCAGGCCAACGTGGAACTACCGCAACTGGTGGCCGCCCACCGCGCCCGCCCGATGCCTTGGGACCGCGATAACGCGTAACCAACCGTAATTCAGCCACCAGGAAACCAACCCGAAGCGCAAGCGAGGGACGCCGGAAAAGGAATCGCATCGCCGGCCTGAGTACTACCTATTCAGAGTGGATTAGCCAAACAACCTTGCTCTGGCATCCACGCACATAACCGCTCACTACTCTCTTTTTTGGAGAACTATCATGCAGATCGAATATGGAACCACCACCGTCCGTGACCTGAAAGTCAGTGGCGCCCGCAAAACGCTGTCCAGCAAAGTCAGCGTCGATAAGATCGAAATTGACGGCCAGGAGATGAAGCCGACCAAACGGTTCTGGCGTTCTTTCTTCAACCGCTTTGGCATCTCCGACAATGTCTTCCGGTACTTCGATCCGTCTGAAGTCTTCGAACGCATCTCGGAGCGTGCCGACGACGACAAGTTCCGCTTCTGCGTTGAGCATGGGGATGAAGGCGCCCCGCAACTGCTGGCCGTCAGCAGCCTCCGCCGCCCGGTGATTGGTTACGGTGAGATCAACGATCTAGTGAAGAAATACGGCGCCACCGAGACGAAGTACAACGCCGGCATTGTCACCAGCACGCACCGCCCGCGTGGCGGCGACCGCGCATTCCGCATCGGCGGCGATGAGTTTCAACACCGCTTTGTGATGGAGACGCCGGTCGATGGCTTCAGCCATCCGAAGATCTATCTTTCTTTCCTGCGGATGGTCTGCAGCAACGGCGCCATCGGTTACAGCCAAGCCTTCCGCAGCGATATCAGCCTGGGCAAAGACATGCGGCACTGCATCGCCCGCGCCCTGGAAAGCTACGACAACGGCGATGGCTACGCCGCACTAAGGCAGCGGTTTGAAAGCGCCCAGACCTCGTGGGCATCGCTCCGCGAATGCATGACGCTTTACAAAACCATTCAGAAGATTGAAGACAGCCGCAAAGACACCGCGTCCGAAGTGCTACGGCGTCTGTACCGCATGACGGGCAATCTGAACGAAGTGTACGGCCTGGCGAATCTCGAAGCGCTCAGCACCAAACGGCAACGCGTTCTGCCTGCCCACTGCCGCGTTTACGACCTGCTGAACTTCGCCTCCGAGATCGCCACGCACCACAGCCAGCCCCACGAATCGCGCACGATGCAGGCGTACATCGGCACGCTGCTTTCGGACGAATACGACATGGAAGGCACCGCCCAGTGCGCCGACGAATTCAGCGACTTCTTCCTCGAAGGCAGCGAAGGCACGCCCCGGCCATCGAAGAATTAGAACGTCAAAGATAACAACAAGCTGAACTGTTAAGGATCTCAAACGCTCAGCAGCTATTGCATCTGCTGGGCGTTCGTGAGTATTCCCTATCGGCTGCTATTTGGATCGGGTTAGAGGTTTGATTGCCTGGAAGCAGTGTGCTCAAGAGTTGTAGGAACTGGGATGAACCAATGCAGGTGTTAAGTGTCTTTAACGATACTGGCCAAACCGAAATTAATTCGCAGGCGGATTGCTATGAATGTCAAACTAGAAATGCCTGCAACTAGCCACGCTGGTATCATAGAGCACTTCACTCGTGCCGCTCTATTCTACAACATCGGTATGCAGACGGATGACTCCGCCCGCTACCGTCTTCATATTGCCGCAATATACTCATGCCGCGCTATCGCTGAGATGATGTTTGAAGAAGCCGATAGAGGACGCGTCAACGCGGATCGGGGGAAGGTCAAACAAATTCTACTTTCGGCACTCCCATTCTTTAATCTAGTCGAGCGAATTCGTATTCACGACTTCCACCGAGTAGGGCTCGTACCTCCCGATCCCAATCAGAAGGTTATCCAATTTTCGGGACCAGTGAAGCTGAAGCCCAAAGGTGGACAGACCATTATGAGTCAAACCGACAAAGGCTTTGAATACGAAGTAACTGGTGAGTCTTCATTCGCAGAACAGCGGTCGCTCGTGATACTAAATGAGTATTTCTTCGACGAGGATACGCAGTCGCGGGTTACGCTGTCTAACATAATTCGTGAATACCTTGTGGCAGTCCCTCACGCTGTAGATCAGTTTCAGCAGTTTTACCCGTCCAATAAACCTTCTTAGGAAGTCATGGTTCACCATACACATGACAAATGCCGTTCGTAGATCACTGTTGGAAGTTGGCGTTTTACACTGGCTTTGTTCTTTCCACTGAACAATTCAAAAACTTTCTGATTTTCTCCGAACCAATCCGTGTTGGCGGCGTCTTCTTAGTCAGACAACAACACGATCACTTAAACGCGGCAGCAATGCCGGACAGAATAATGAAACGCTTTATCCCCCAATCATCTGAACAAGGCAAACGTGGCTTTACCGGTCAGCCGGTAAACACGCCATCGCCTGAATTGCGTTTGTGACGCGGGATAAAGAATCGACTGGTTCATTCACCCGTTGTCGCATCTTCCGGCAGCGGGTTTTTTCGTGCCCGCACTTCTGGAAGAAACGAACGACTTAAACACTAACCCGAAGCGCAAGCGAGGGTCGCCGGAATTGAAAGAAGATCGCCGGCTGAAGTTCACCTTTCCACATTATTGGCCAAAACACCTGTTGTTAGCATCGTTATCAAACGCCCCTCGCTCGCGCTTCGGGTTAGTGATGTAACCAACGCATTTTGTAAGACGCCAACAAATTTGAAGGGCTGGTAGCTGAGACGGTCTAGCGGCGGTTTGAAGCACCGCAGACGAGGATTCGAGCGCCTCCCAGCCCACTTGTTAACCAACAAACACAACATGCCCTGTTCGTCTAACGGCAAAGGATAGCGGGCTTTCAATCCGCAGACACGGGTTCGATTCCCGTACAGGGTACTCGGCAGCGATGGCTGCCAGACATCGGGCGGAGGTGCAGATGGAAGCACGCCTGCCTTGGGAGCAGGAGGGTTCCGGTTCGACTCCGGGGCGCCCGACTTTACATGACCTTTGTATGTGCTTCACCCAAATCGCGCATGCATCAACCACCAGGAAACAACGCCATGCTACGCCAGCGACTTAAACGCACGACCCTGCCAGCCGAAAACCGGGGTTGTGGTGTAACAGGTAGCACAGCGGTCTTTTAAACCGCAAGGCGAGGGTTCTAAACCCTCCGGCCCCACTTTGAATTCCGCGGTAACCGTTGCCGCGATTCAAAGCCAGCAGCTATGACGGGACTGTGGCAGACATGGCAATGCGCCGGTCTCTTAAACCGGGTTATGTGGGTTCGATACCCACCGGTCCCACTTGAAGATTTGAAGCGAAAAAAGCGCGCCCATGATGTAGCGGTAGCCTACTGCCTTGCCATGGCGGATGCGTGGGTTCGATTCCCACTGGGCGCTTTTGGAACGGACAGCCGGACGACGGCTGCTCGCGAGGCTGATCGAAGCTGTCCGTTCCCACGCACTGCTCTCCGGCGTGTAGTCGCGGCGCCTGCCTTTGAAGCAGGCAGGCCAGGTGCGATCCCTGGACGGAGAACTTCAGCAATCATAAGGAAGTCATCCGGCTGGATGAGGACACTGTCTTGAAAACAGTCGGCGCTTCACGGCGCTTGTGGGTTCGAGTCCCACGACTTCCGCTCGATAGATTTATTGAAGTAGATACACGTCTGCCGGCGTGGCTCGATTTAGAAAGGCGCCGCTCTTGTAAAGCGGCTTATGCTGGTGCGAATCCAGTCGCCGGCCCTTTATTTCCGCCTTGCGAGTGTGATGGAAGCACGATGGTTTACGGAACCATCAGACGGGGTTCGAATCCCTGGCGAGGTGCTTAAGGCGTATCATCTAACGAACGTTAGTTGGTAAGCCCCGGAATGAGATTGCGTGGCGCCGTTGGATCTGCCGGATCGTCCAGGGGGCGGATCACTGGTTCCGGCGCGTGGATGCTGCTGGCAGCGTCGTCTGTATTTTCCGCTGCGGGTTGTACATCTACGGGTGGTATTTCGTTCGCCGGGATGTTGGCCGCGGACGGTTCTTCGCGGTTCTCTCCTTCGCTTACCACGGGTGGATGCATCGTCGGTTGCGATCCCTCGATAGGCTGTGCGCGATGTGGCGGCTGCTGGATGGCGGGTGCGGGCGCGGGTTCAAAACGGTGTCTGCTGGCCGGTTTGAAATGCTGCGCGGGCGCCGGTTTCTGTGGCTTGAGGTGTGGCGGCGGAATGTAGTAGGCCACCGACTGTGGCGCCAGGCCGCCCGGCGCGCCGTGACCGCCGAAGACAGCGGGTTTGGAATCGCGGCGGATATAACGCACGGTTCCCTGCGGGCACGAACGTTCCAGCGCATGCTGCCGCCAACGGCAAGGTGTGAAACCGCACCACGGGTCAACTTCGTACTCCACGCATCCGCATGCGTCCTGGCAATGCCCCTGCTCGCAGCCTGTCTGGCACGCGGTTGGATGGTGCGCCGTGTTGCATGCTGCCCTGTGGCAGCAGGTGCTGCGGTGCATCATCTGCAAATGGCAGCCCGTCAGCGAGAAAGCCGCCAGCATCAAGGCAGCCGCAGCCGTTTTGTATGTAGAAGTCATCGTGTGTCCCTCCTTGGACATGACCTTTAACGGATCTGACGTTACGAAAACGTGGCGGCGGAATATCTGGTTCCTTCCTGCCTGCGATCCTTTCCTGCGAATGAAGATCGGCGGGAGCAAGCCGTTCTCTGAGAATAGTGCGACTCAGCCCCTCATGCGCAACGACGCTTGTAAAGGGTACGCCCGGCGCATCCGGCGCGGCACAATCCGTTTAACCGTTACGTTCACGACCTTGCGGGTTGGGCTGTGTGGGCGAATTCTGATTGTGCAGGATGTTTTTCTTCCCCCTGTTGGTTGGCATCTGCCGATAAACACGAATACCCGCCTACCTTCCCACCGGCAGTTGTCATGAGACTCCTTCATCCCAACGCAGTGGCCTGCGCCATCTGTCTGATCTGCGCCGCCCTGACGGGCTGCCAGAGTAGCGGCACGCAGCTGCTACGGTCGCAGGCGAGCAACAATGCGCCGCAGCAGCCGCCCGTGCGTTCGATGCAGCAGCCGCCCGCTCAAACACCGCCCGCGGTGCAGCCGCCAGTGATCTCTATTCCCGCGGTTGCGCAACAACAGACGGGCGCCGGCACGGAGATGGGCGTGGTGCAGGCAGGTGGCGAAGGCGGTTACTTTGCCAAACCCTGGGAGGAAGCAATCAACGCCGGGCACGAAGCGTTTCAGTCCGGCGATTATCAGCTTGCGAGCGAAAAATATCAGCAGGCGCTGCAACAGCAGCCGACTCATTTGAACGCACAGATTCATCTGGCGCGGGCGCTGACACGGCTGGGGCAACCGAAGCGGGCGGCTGCGGTTTATGCGACAGCGGCCACGCAACATCCGCAAAGCACTACCGTGCGTAACGATCTGGCGATGCTTTGCGCCAACCAGGGGCGGCTGCCAGAGGCGGTGAAATACCTGCAAGAGGCCATCCGGCTTAATCCTCGTTCGCCCCGCTACCGCGCGAACATCGCCCGCCTGCTGCTGGAACTCAACCGGCCGGAAGAAGCGTTCGTCCATCTTACGGCGGTGAATGAGACGGCGGTTGCCTACTACAACATGGGCGTGCTCTATCAGCAACTGGGTCGCTGGAGCGAGGCCAGACGGCAGTTCGCCCTAGCGTTGCAGAGCGACCCGGCTCTCGCCGCCGCCCGCAACGCCTACGCCGCACTGGGCGGCACACCCGCGCCTGAACCTGCCAAGCGGTAGGCGGTTTGAACACGTTTACAAAGACGTTACGCAAACCCGTCCGGATTGCCCGTATGATCTTGTAGAGGCGCGGCTGCTGGGAGCTGCGTTGATTCACGGTTCCTACAAGGCAGGCGACATGAAACTTCACGCTCTATGTATCGCGGTACTGGTTGGCTCTTCGGCAAGCATCAGCCTGGCGCAACCACAGGCGGAGAATCCCAAAGCGCGCTTCAAGACGGTCACCACGGCAGCGGATTATCTGGAGGGCCTGGAAAAGTCACGCGGTTTTATGCTGACAAAACTTTCGCCTGAGGAAGTGGAAAAGGTCGGCGCCGCCCTGCGGAAGAAGTATGCGTTTCAACCGCTGGGCAAAGCCCTGGACTATGAAAAAGAAGCCGCAGCCAACCTGCCCGAACCGCGTTTAACCGAAGCCAGCAAACAGCGGCTCAACGAACGCGAACGGATGGAGAACACGACCTTCTGGCGGACTAAACACAAGGGCGAAACGCTACGGACCGCTGCACTGCGTTTACTTCACGAAGGTCAGGTGTCTGACTTTATCAGCCGTTCTGGCTTCGGGTTCTCTAGAATGCCCGCACCTTCGCCCCAGCACTTGCAGCTTCCACCGGCGCCAAAGATTCCGCTGGTTTCACGGCCGCTGTCTTCGGGCGCGGAAAAAAGCACGGTGCAGTTGCCAACATCTGTTGCCGCGGCCGATAAGGATTCACAACGTCTGCCAACCAGCCAGGAGATACACCGGCTGCACACGTATCTTCCGATGCAGTTCGCCTCACCGACGCGCAGCGGCTATATCAAAGATCGCGAACACATCGCCGGCTTCGGGAAGCACGCTTTCTCTTTCCTGCCAGCCCTACATTACACACGGCCCACTCACCCGCCCAAGGGCGAAACAGGCGAGAAGAACGTGTGGAAGGTGCAGCGGATGGAACTGGTCAGCTTGCTGAAGCACCGGGAGCCGGTCGCCTATGTCACGGGCTATCTGCCGCGGATGGAAGATACTGAAGATGCAGAAACACGCGGTCTGGATCACTTTGAAAGCGAGGGGCTCAAGAAGCTGCAACAGGGCGAAGACCTAGTCGTGCAATCGCATCTGAACCGTCTGACCATGATCGGCTCTGTCCGCGCCACAGAAAGCTGCCTGAAGTGCCACTCCGTGAAGAAGGGGCATCTGCTTGGCGCCTTCTCGTACGACATCGTGCGGACACCGCCCCTGAATAACCAGGCGAAGCAGGCGTTTTAACAACGGGCCGCACAATCAGCGAGGACGCTTATTTCTTCAACCAGCTGAACCAGCCTTTGGGCGAAAGATAAGCGTCTACGCTCATGGGGCCCGGACCATTGGCCATGATGAACAGCATGGCGCCGCCGAGCGCCAGATTCTTCATAAACGCAATCTGCTGCTGCCGGGCTGCGTCGCCGGTATACGACCAGAAGTCGTGAAAGTAATAGGTCGCCAGCACCAGGAACACCAGCAGCAACGCGGCGCCGATTCTTGCTTTGAAGCCCGCAATCAGCGACAGGCTGCCCAGCACCAGAAACGCAATCGCCCCTGCCAGCGCGACCTGCGGCAGCGGCACGCCCTTGGTCTCCATCATGCTGGCAGTGCCCGAAAAGTTCGGGATCTTATTGCCCACCGCACTAAGTAAGAAAATCCCCGAAAGGAAGACGCGCGCGACCACAGAGACAATGCCCTGCACAAGTGTATTTTTCATCGTAGATGCCGGATGGAGTGGTGAAAGACGAAGCTGAGATTTCCAGCTCTGATGCTGCTGAACGCTTCGTGGTTACATTTTCAACCACTGTAGTTCTATGGCTACCTCTAGCCTGACTTTTGATGCGGAAGCCGGGATACGCGAAAGATCATTACGGCGCCAGGAAAAGGTTGTGCGATTGCCAGTAGGTGCTGCGACCTACTATCATTGCACGCGGTGCAGTTGAGTATCTTTGGGTAGATCTCTAGCAGGTGTGTTCGATCTGGCTGGCCTTTTACCAAGGCGCAGGGCTGGAGTTTCCGCACCGCCAAGTGGGCAGCCCGCCGAGTCAGACTTTGAGAAAGCTTTATGCAATCTGAGCGCTATTCGTCCGCCGAGATGCGCCTCTTCAGGAAGCTAGATGCCTCCCCGCAATTTGTAAGAGATCATCTTCTACCTTATGACCATCAGACACATGATCCATTTTTAACTGCAGGCTATCTGACCGTTACCGGACGTCGCGGATTGTTCCGTCTAACGGAAGCGGACACTCCGTGTTACCTGCTGCTGCATCCGAATCTTAGAAATCACGTTCTGCTGCTCGCCGACTGGTTACGAGTTGACGTTGATGCTCTCGCCGCGGCGGCGAATGCGGTTGCTGGTCAGCGCATGACTTGTCATCTGGCGAGAGTTCCCGAAGATGCGGCATCGCGTCTAAGTCGCCTCGGCGGTTCGCTCGCTTTGAAGCACATCCCAGAACGCACGCTTGACTGGGCTTACCCTGTTCACGTGGTGAAGCCGGATACGATTGTCAAAGCCCGTGGAGCAAAGTTTCAGGATGTGCGGACGGCATTGAACAAATACCGGACGCGTATCTCACTACGGACACTTCAGCACCGAGATGCATGTGGTCACGAGGCGATTTCAGGAATCTCCAGATCCTGGCTTCAATTGAGGCAGGGCACAGAACCGGCGGCGCCTCAACGTGGCTATTCCAGTTCGTTCTTCGAGAGTCTTTCCCGCCAGTTAGTCTCACGTCTGGGCAAGACAATCCATATGCTGTTTTCACTTGATGGTCGGGATATTGGTTTCCTCGTGCTTGAACTAGGCAGCCCAGTTTGCCTGATGGCCGCCCAGATCAGCGTAAGGATGAAATATCTGAACGAGTGCATGTACTGGATTCTGGCAAAGTGGTGTCAGCAGAGACAGATTTCAGAACTATGCCTGGGAGGAAGCGAAAGTGCGGGGCTGGACCGGTTCAAGCGGAAATTCAGCCCCACACGGTCGGTGCCGCTGGCGACTTATGAAGTGGCGCCAGCTCATCGCCGGAATCTGATTTGCGTTGAAGGTGCAGCAGATCACACTTAACGCTCTTAACCAAGTCGACTGCCTACGCGGCTAGTCAACAATCTCACCCGTTTCCGGCTGGATGTACGGCGTGGCGCCGGTGTACTGTACTTTCGATGTTTTACGTTGTGCGTCTGCCACCCAGTTGAAGGCGAATTTTGTGGCGGCGGTGATGAGTTCCGGGCGTACATCGTCCAGGGTTTTCTCGCCGGGGACGATGCTGACCGGCTGAATGAGGTGAATGCCTGCGGCGGTCTGGACGGGCTGGCTGATGGCGCCGGGTTTCAGGGTGAAGGCGGCCGCGGCGAATGCTTCGGGCATGGCGCCGTGACGCTCGATGGCGCCGATGTCTCCGCCCTTCTTTGCGGTTGGTGCGGTCGAGTGCTGTGCGGCCGCCGCCTCGAAGGTAAGTTCTCCGCTGACGATCTTTTCGCGCACTGCTGCGGCCTGCGCGATTGTGGCTTTAGCGTCTTGGGCGCCGGTTTTGAAAAGAATGTGGCGGACGCGGACTTTGCTGCCGTCGAACTCGCGTTGATGCCGTTTGAAGTAGGTCTGCAGATTGGTTTCGGTGAGGAAGCGTTTGAGGTATCGCTGCCAGCCGATCTGCCAGCTCAGCACACGGCGGAACTGCTCTTCCGTAAAGCCGGTCCGTTGCAGATACGACTGGAGGGTGAGTTTCTGCCGCGCCAGTTTCTTCTTCACCTGCTCGAGTTCAAAGTCGATATCCTGCGCGCTGGCGCCGGTGTTGTGTTTATCCAGGTAAAGAAGAATCAACCGTTTGCGGATGATCTGTTCCAGCGCGTTGGCGGTAAGCACGCTTCGCTGCGCAGCGGTGACCTCGCGGTTCTTCAACGCGCGTTTGACTTCCCGCTGCACTTCGCTGACATAGATGGGCTGACCGTCAACACTTGCGGCGGCAACTGGTTGCTGGGCAGAGGATTTACCGGGCAGAATCAGACAGGCCACAGCGACGAAGACACCGGCAGTACGTAAACAGGCCACGGAACACTCCTTCCAACAATGAACTGGCGCCTTGCAGCAGCCATCATAGTTGAACCGCCGGGGCGCTGGCCACTATCCAGGGCGGCGCGTTAGTGAGTCGGCCAGCTTGAGAAGCGTTGGCGTGCGGTGCGGGCCGTGCATCGTCGCGATGGCGGCAGCAGCTTCCGCAGCATCCATCCCCGCAGCCGTCACGAACAGCGGCCGCGTGCTTCCGCCACGCAGCACTTCCACAGCATCCGCCTGGTGAAACTGCGTTTTGGCGACGCCCACCACCTTCGCCATGCCATCGAGCGCGTTCCACAGGTGCATCCCCATACCGGGCTTATCCGCCAGGTTCACATAGCTATCGACCACGATCAGATCGAGAGGCTCCTGGACCGTTTCCAGCAACGCCAGAACGCAAGGCAATTCACGACGGTAGAACTGGCCGGGTACATACTCCTCAATGCCGCTGACGGTATGGCGATAAGTCCGCAGCGGTTGTGCATCGGTCCATTCTTCAAACACCACGCCAGCGGCCAGCCCGGTCGAAGCCGTCTCATCGTACTTTACATCAATGGCGAATTTCATCTCGCGTCCTTCTATATTGGCGGCATTGTACACCGCCTTATAGAAACGCACGGCGGGCCTTTATTTTCCAGCCGTAGGTCAAGCGCCTGCCTGACGTCGCTTAAGGTGGAGTGCTTAACATCGTCAGGCCGGCGCCTGACCTACCAGTTTTGTTCACCCATCCGGGTAATTGCAGCAGCGGTATTCCTTGTGGTGGTTGGATATCGCAGAATATGGGTCATCGCGCGACGTCTGGCCTGAGCCATTGATGTTGCTTCAGTGTGTTGTGACCAAACCATTAACGGAGTAATTTGCGTGAAGCTCTCCACACTCTTCTACGTGTTCGCCACCATCTGCCTGCTGGCGCCTGTGCCGGCCATCGCCGCCAGCAAACCGAACATTGTCATTCTGTATGCGGACGATATGGGCTACGGGGATCTGGCGATTCAGAACCCGAATTCGAAAATTCCGACGCCCAATCTCGATAAACTCGCCCGCGAAGGGCTGCGGCTGACCGACGCGCACAGCTCTTCGGGCATCTGCACGCCCAGCCGCTACGCGTTGTTGACCGGGCGTTATCACTGGCGGAAGTTTCACAACATTGTGCAGTCTTTCGGTCCGTCTTCTTTTGATAAAGAACGGCTGACGCTGCCAGAGATGCTGCAAGAGCAGGGTTATTACACCGCCTGCATCGGTAAATGGCATCTGGGCTGGGACTGGGATGCGATCAAAAAGAAAGGCGCCCGGCCACAGGGCAACGGCAAGCGGAAGGCGTACGCTGCCACGGACTTCGACTGGAGCAAGCCCATTCCTGGTGGCCCGCTGGATCACGGCTTCGACTATTACTTTGGCGACGATGTGCCCAACTTCCCACCTTATACCTGGATCGAAAACGACAAGGTCGTTGAAACGCCCACCATTCCTTACGCCCCCGATCCATTGCCCACCGAAGGCGCACCGGAAGGCCGCCCCGGTCCTTCCGTCGCGGGCTGGCAGCAGGATCAGGTGATGCCCACGCTGACCAAAAAAGTGGTTGAATTCCTCGGCAAACAGAAAGACGCTGACAAACCGTTCTTCCTGTATTTCCCCTGGACTTCGCCCCACGCACCCATCGTGCCGGTCGAAGCGAACCAGGGTAAAACGCAGGCGGGCGGCTATGGCGACTTCATGCATCAGAGCGATCTGCAAGCCGGACAGGTGCTGAGCGCTTTGAAGGCCAACGGGCTGGAAGAAAACACGATTGTGATTTTCACCAGCGATAACGGCCCCGAAAAATACGCCTACGACCGCGTGCAGAAATCCAAGCATCGCAGCATGGGGCCGCTACGCGGTCTGAAGCGTGACATCTATGAAGGCGGTCACCGCGTGCCGATGATCATCCGCTGGCCAGGCAAGATTAAAGCCGGCCGCGTCAGCGATGCTTTGATTAGTCAGGTGGACATTTTCGCCACGCTGGCCGCAGTGACAGGGTTTGACATCCCCGCAGATGCTGCCGACGACAGTCTGAACCAGTTGCCGCTGCTGAAAGACGAAAAGCACTCGAGCAATATCCGCACCGCCACGGTGCACAACACGCGGGCGAAACACTTCGCCATCCGCGAAAACGACTGGCTGCTGATCGATAGCCGCACGGGCAGCATCTCGGGCGAACCGCAGTGGTTTATGCAAGAGAACGGCTACCAGCGCGAACGCTTACCGGCGCAGCTCTTTAACCTCCGCGACGATCTTTCGCAGAAAAAGAATCTGCTGGTCGAGTATCCCGGCAAAGCGGCGGCCTTGCGGATGCGGCTGGCGGCTATTCAGAAGCATGGCCAGCGCAAGAGCGAGACCGGCCTGTATACCGCGCAGGGCATCATGACCGGCGAACTGACGGCAGGTTCCGCCCTGGTGCAGGTGCGTCTGACAAGCACCACCGGCCCCGTCAAAGGGGATGTGCCTGGCGCTGCGGGCAAGGTGTACTTCAAGCTGCAGTCGATGGACAAAGAGCAGCAGACGCTGACTGCCGAGGTTGAAGCCAAAGCCGCCAACGACTTCATCGCCCGCGCTTCGTTCACGGGCTTAAAGCCCGGCACATTATATATGTGCACGACGGAGATCGCCGGCGAGGAGCGTCAGCCCGGGCCGACAGCCAGCTTCAAAACGCTGCCGGGTCCGTCGATGAGTAAACCCGTGCGGTTCGTCGTGGTCACGGGTATGAACTACGCCAAATTCCACGGCGACGACCGCATTGATCTCAAACAGCACGCCATCGAAAACAACACAGAGCTACCGGCGCCGTACAGCGGCCCGGACAAGCATCTGGGTTATCCCGGTCTGGCGAGCATCCTGAAAGTGAAGCCCGACTTCTTCATCGGCACCGGCGACAACGTGTATTACGACACGCCCGATAATCCACGCGCCGCCACGCAGAAAGAGATGCGGCAGAAATGGCACGAACAGTTCGTGCAGCCGCGCTATGTAGACCTGTTCGCCGAAGTGCCGACTTACTGGGAAATCGACGATCACGACTACCGCATTGACGATGGCGACAACAGCGGCGACTACCCGCCGACGCCCGCTCTGGCGCGGAAGATGGTGCACGAACAGTTGCCCATTGCACCGGCTGGCGCCAAAGACGCCAAGACCTACCGCACGCACCGCGTGAGCAAAGACCTGCAACTCTGGTTTGTCGAAAACCGTTTTTACCGCAGCCCCAATGCGGCGCCCGATGGTCCCTCAAAAACCATCTGGGGCTTTGAACAACGCGAGTGGCTGAAGCGGACTTTGAAAGCCAGCGACGCTACTTTCAAACTGCTCATTTCGCCCACGCCGATGATTGGCCCGGACGATCTGCGGAAGATTGACAATCACACCAACTTTAACGGCTTCCGTCACGAACGGGACGACTTCTTCAAATTCCTCAAAGACAGTGGTGTTCTGAAGAAGAACTTTTTCATCGTCTGCGGTGACCGGCACTGGCAGTACCATTCGGTGAACCCGGACGGCGTCGAAGAATTCTCGTGCGGCGCCCTGGTCGACGCCAACTCGCGTCTGGGCCGTAAACCCGGCGACAAGGCTTCCACCGATCCGAAGGGGCTGATCAACCAGGTTTACGCACAGAAAGAACGCTCTGCCGGGTTCCTGCTGGTGCAGGTGCTGCCGGGCGAAGGCAAAGACCGGCCCGCACAGCTTAGCTTCATCTGGCACGACGAATTCGGCAAAGTCTTGCACCGCCACGACCGCGCCAAAGACGCCCCGCCCCAGACCCTGCTAAAACCCGAAGATGCGGCGCCAGGTAGCGTGGAGCCGAAGAAGGGTGGGAAAGAATAAGTTTAGACGTGCATCCAGGTCGCAAAACCACACAATGACCCCTGTGGTTTTGTGGCCTGCACCGTTAGGAGGAAGGTTCCAGGCACCAGTTAATCGCTTCGCGCACCGCATTCATGTCGGCATCGCTGACTGTGCCAATCAGGTTTTTCGCTAAGTCAGCTTTGCGAATTTTGGCAATGTCGTTGCACTTCGCCACACAGTCTTTGGTCAGACCGTAGCTTCCTTCCAGGAATGGCACGCAAAACGGCTTCGATCGTTTGTTCTCGAAGTCGCTGCCGTTGAAAGGCACTACAATGAGATCATAACCGCGGTTCATTGAGTCTCTTGACACAATCAGCACTGGACGGGGTTTGCCTACACGGTCTTGCTTCAAATGGTAAATCTGCCCCTGCTTCACGCATTTACTCCTCGTTAGACAACGACTCAAAGAAATGCTTGCGACCGAGATTGATGACGCTGTTTGATTCAACGATCCCGGCAGCGTCAACTTTAGCATCCTGAAAAGCCTTCAGATTCTCAGGCGTAAATCCGTTTCGCTCCGTCGTGGCGATCATTGCCTCTGCGCCGGGCACGGGCGCCAGCCATGCTTCCCACAATGTGCAAAGAGCTTCTTCCAGTTCGTTGTCCAGATCGATCAGGTCTGCTTCATCTGCCTCTCGAAGAACGCGTTCAGCAGTTTTGATCCAATCATAGGCCTTAATGCCATGCGCGAGAATCTCCTCGCAATCCAGACAATGCATTGCCATTTCGTGCTGACGCACAACATTGTCTGCAAAGGTCTGCGTGTGTTTTTCTGCGAGTTGAAGCGCTAGATCTCGCATAAATCACACCTCATCAGGTTAGGAGTCAGAAAATATGGACTGCCGGTAAAAGGCAAGGCACGTGCTATTTTGTACATTCATCGACATTAAAAGCCAGATTATTGACGTCTGTACATCCACCTTATTCACAGAATACTAGAACTGGAAGAATCCACAGTCAACAACGACGGGCTCTGTGATCCGTATCAACTTCCTTCCAGAGAAGTGTGCACACTTGCCCAGGTGTAGACGTACTCCAATAATAGCCGCAGAAACCGCAGATTCTGCCCAAACCAAGGCATTCTTATTCCAAGATGTCCGGCCGACGGGCGAAATGCGGATGCACAAACGGTGCAGTGCCCGTTGCATGTGTCATCACCCGGTTATCCGCTTTGCAGCTTGCGGGTTGTCTGACGTACGCCATTGGAACCAGCACACGTTATTCTTCAAACGATGTCTGGAATTAGCCGCCAACTTTTCCCAGCAACACTATTAATCAGGTTACAATGAACGAGCTTGCCGCGCGGCAATACTACGAAGACGGGCAGGCAAGCGTCATTAATAGGAGCCGGAAAACGTACCGGCAGATTCATCGCAACCGCTCTAGAATTCAGCCTTTCAAAGGCGACATAGGGGGACGTAAATGAAGCGCGACTTCAATCTTCAAGGGACCGGCCCACGTTACTGGTCTAGTCCGCTGGCGATGCTCAGCAACCTGATGCAGCAGCTCGCCACACGGCTCGCTGGTTCGCAAGCGAGTTGCGAGCAGGACGCCGGACAGTTGAATGTCCGCACACCCCACGGCGTGATGCAGCGAGTGCCCGTGCACAAGCATCCGCAACGACTGGGCCTGTGGATCCTGGCCGCAACGGGCGCCATGCTGATGACCGGCAGCGCCGCGACGGCGGACGATTCGCTGGTGATGACCGATACCGGCGCCCCGCTGAAAGTTGTGGTGCGGCAGGATTCGTCCATCTTTGAAGGTCCAAATAAAGAAGGCAAAAGCCGCCCGGTAACGGTTTTTGAATTCTTCTACGTTCTCAAGCCAGAGAAGGTGACCGATGGCCCTACGCAAAACGGCTTCTACCGCGTCGCAGGCGGCGAGTCCAAGAAGCTGGAACTAGGCTGGATTCACAAGGATGACGTGGTCGAATGGCCGCACCGTCAGGCGCTCGGCCTGCGACCCGTGAAGGGCCGCGAACGTGCTGAATTCTTTGGCGATAAGAAAGATCTGGGCACCGCCTTCGCCGACAACCCGGATGGCAAACCCACGCCGATCAGCCGCGAACCACGGGGCGGCTCGCTGAGCATCAACCTGGTGCCAATTCTCGACCGCTTCACCATGCAAGCCGATGGCGACGACGTGGACGGTTTCCACGTGGCGTACCTGCACAGCAAGGGCGGCAAAGGCGTTGGCGCGGCAAGCGTACCCACCAACCCGGATGCTGAAGGCCCGGCGATTGACCTGTCAAAAGCAACGCTCGACATCATGTTCGTTATCGATGCGACGGGCAGTATGCAGCCGCACATCAATGCGACCAAAGAAGCCGTCGAGAAGATCGCCCGCGAAATTGCCAAACGCTCGAAAGGCGCCCAGGTGCGATTCGGTCTGGTGGGCTATCGTGACGTTGGTGAAGAATACGTAGCCAAGCTGTTCTGCGATCTGGAAAAAGGCGCCAACCATCAAGGGTTCCAGCGCATCATTGGCGAACTTCGCGCCGATGGCGGTGGCGACGATCCCGAAGATGTTTTCGCCGCGATGAAAACCGCCATCAAAGACGCGAAGTGGAACCCGCACGCGTTCAAGCACATCATTCTCATGGGCGACGCACCGGCGCATGAAGAAACCACCGGCAAATACAACAGCGAAAAACTGACCATCGACGGCGTTGTCGCCATGGCGCAGCCCCGCGGTCAGGAAAACATCCGCGAGAAAATTACCGTTCACGCCATCTGCTGCAAACGCGGCGCGGTGAACCGTAAGGCCGTGGAACAGTTCAAATCCCTTGCAGCCGGCGAAGAGTTCCCCGGCTTCTTCGGCGAGTTTGACACCAAACGCAGCCCCGCCTTTATTGAAGACCTGATCCTCAAGGCTCTGGCGGGACTAGACACCATTACCTCAGGCGGCGATGTCTCCGGACTGGATCGCAAGACGCCGGGTCTGGGCATGCTGCTGGAAATGGTTAACGCCAGTGAAGCCGGCAGCGAAGTACCCTCGTTCGCATCCGGCTACTGCTGCGAGATTGACGCTAAGGGCAACCAGGTCTTCGAACCTTACGTGCTGGTGCAACACGGCCGTCTGGGCATGTTCAATTCGCTGCTGGAATTCTCGATCCGTGCACTTCGCGCCAGCGGCGATGCTGGCTCTCGCGATGTGAAGAAGGTGCTGCAGTCGATGCAGATCTTCTCCACGCAGATTAACCTGGGCGAACCGATCACCGGTGAAATGACGGTCGAAAAGATCGCCAGCCTGATCCTGGGCTTCCCGGTCCGCAACAAGATTTTCAACATCAACTTCAACAAGCTTTCGGCCATGACCGAAGCGGACTTCACCAGTTGGGTGCAGCAGGTGGAAGCCAGTAAGACGATTACGGCCAGCCATCTGGACAACTCCCGGATCTGGAAATCGCTCGGACGCGACGTCCCGCTGGAACAGCGTTACTGCTTCCTGAAGGTAAAGGACCTGCCATAAGCGAATACGTCCATGTAGGGCAGGCGCCTGCCTGCCTTTGCCAGCAGACGTAGGGCAGGCTCCGCCTGCTTTCCCCGGGGCGACGCAGACAAAGAGCGTCGCCCCAGCAACACGACAGCACAGTCCGCCGTACTTCACGGTAATTTCGTTCAACAAAGCCACTGCGTAACTTCTTGCTCCTTAACGCTGTAGGAAGGCAGGCCGAGCCTGCCCTACGGTTAGAGCTTGTTTTGCGTTCAGCCAGTTCTTCTCTCAATATCAACCATCTCACTTAGGAGAAACCTATGTTGCACACGCAGCATTGGAAATACACGGCCGCGGCGTTGGCGGCGGTTGCACTGCTCGCGGCGCCTGCGGTGCTACATGCCGACGAAGAAGACTTCGTTAAAACCGAAAGCGGCGCCCCGCTGAAGGTGGTTGTCAATCAGGATGGCGCCATCTACGAGGGCCCCGCCGAAGAAGGCAGCAGCCGCCCGGTTTCGATGTTCGAGTTCTTCTATGTCCTGAAGCCCGAAGCAGGCTCGAAGGAGAAGATGAAGAACGATTACTACCGCGTTTCCGGCGGTGAATCTAAGAAGCTTGAAATTGGCTGGATCCACAAAGACATCGTGGTGGAATGGTCGCACCGTCAGGCCCTGGGCCTGCGTCCCGTGAAAGGCCGCGAACGGGCGTTGTTCTATAAGAACAAAGAAGAACTTGCCGCTGCCTACGGCGAGGGCGACGCTCCGGAACCGCTCAGCCGCGAGCCGAAAGGCGGCACGCTGGACATCAATCTGGTGCCGATTCTCGACCGCTTTACGATGGACGCCGACGGCGATGAAGTAGATGGCTTCCGCGTGGCGTATCTGCATTCGCGCAGCGGCAAGCGTAAGCCCGCGACCGGCACCGGTGGCGACAAGCCCGCAGAGCCGAACCCGGACGCCGCACTGGTCGACCTGTCGAAGATGACGCTCGACATCGTCTTTGTGGTCGACACCACGGCCAGCATGCAGCCCCACATTGATAACGCCAAAGCGGCCGTTTCCAAGATCGCCAAGGCGATTGAAGGCGGTTCTGGCGGCGCCGCCGTCCGCTTCGGTCTGGTGGGATACCGCGACGTTGTCAGCACGGGCAGCGAAGACTGGTACGTGACCAAGCTGCTGTGCGATCTGGAAAAAGGCGCCAACCACGAAGAGTTCCAGAAGATCCTCGGCAATGTCGAAGACGCCGACCGCAGCAGCGAAGACATTCCCGAAGACGTCTTCGCCGGCATGAAGATGGCCGTCCAGCAGGCCAAGTGGAACCCGAACGCGTTCAAGCACATCATTCTGCTCGGCGACGCACCGGCGCAGACTGCTTCCAGCGGCGCCAAGAACTCGGAGAAGCTGACCATCGCCGGCGTTAACGCCCTGGCGCAGCCCCGCGGTCAGGAGAACGTGCTAGAGAAGATTACCGTGCACGCCATCCACTGCTACCGCAGCGCAAAAGATGGCACTGCTGTCGAGCAGTTCAAGCAACTGGCTCAGGGCGAAGAGTATCCCGGCAAATACTACGAGTTCAACACCGCCGGCAGCGCCGAGTTTGTGGATGAACTTTCCGGCCTGGTGCTGTCCGCACTCAAGGGCGCAGGCATCGCCAAAGGTCTGAAAGGCGGCGCCTCGGAACTGGAATCCAAACTTTCCAAAGACACGCCCGGCCTGGGCTTGCTGATGGAAATGGTTAACGCCAGCGAAGCCAGCGGCGAAGATGTGCCCAACTTCAGCAGCGGCTACTGCTGCGAAATCGACGGCGCCGGCAACCAGGTGTTCGAGCCTTACGTGCTGGTGCAGCACGGCCGCTTGCAGATGTTCCGCTCTTTCCTGGACTTCTCGGTTTCCGCGTTGCGGACCTCCGGTGACGCCGGTTCACGCGACGTGAAGAAGGTGCTGCAATCGGTGCAGGTGTTCGCCACACAGCTTAGCCTGGGCGAACCTATCAAGCCGAACGAACCGATTTCGAAGATCGCTTCGATGATCCTTGGCTTCCCGGTCCGCAGTAACATCTTCTCGATGACCTTCACCAAGCTGGCCGCCATGAGCGAGGCGGACTTCAACAGCTGGGTGCAGGAAATTGAAGCCAGCAAAACCATCATCAAAACGCACGTCGAGAACTCGCGCATCTGGCGCTCACTCGGCCGCGAGGTGGAACTGGAACAGCGTTACTGCTTCCTAAAAGTCACCGACCTGCCATAGCAGGCAGTCGTAAACATGTAGAAAATGCAACAGCCCGGCGCTTCGGCGTCCGGGCTGTTCTGTTTCTTGCCGCCAGGTGTTCTTATTTAGAACGGCGTATCGTCGTCGTCATCGGCAGCCTGGGATAGCTGATCGTTAATGTCGTCGTCGAAGCCCGCGTCGGCGCCGGTGCTGTATTTGCTGGTCACGCTGTAGCTGGTCGCCTCGGCGTTGACGAAGTATTTCACTTCGCTATCCGGGTCGCGTTGCCACTTGCGGCCGCGGAGGCGGAAGCTGACTTCCATCTCGTCGCCGACTTTCACATCGTCAATGGAATCGCAGCTGTCGTTGGTGAATTCCAGCGGAACATAGTTGGTGTAACGGTCGTCGCCCTGCTCAAGCACCAGCAACCGCTTACGGAAGCCTTTTTGTCCGTAAGTTTTTGTCTCGTCAATGAAATGGACTACGCCGCGTACTTTACCGTCGCTCATTTTCTTCGCCAAAAAGTTTATTTTCAGGTGGTTTGCCGCTTACTGCCGTTCGCTCTAGCGGGCATCAGGGGCGTCATTCTAAACCCTGATAGGGGTTACGGGCGAGGGGTTCTTCGCATTCCGCTTATTCTATCTCATCGGCGACCAAAGGTGTACGCTTGAACAGTTTCGCTTTTCTTCAGGTATCGTGTACGGTGGGAAACGTAAGGGAAACTCTTACGTGGTTTGCATACGATCGAGATGAGGCGACTAATGACGGAAAATCACAGTCACATTGAAGTCCGCTACGTGGATGAACATCAGGCCCATCTGGTGCTGCTACTGCCAACAAACCTGGCCGACAGACTGTCTTTATATTGTCTGGAATCTGATCTGGCAGAGTGGTTTAAGAGCCATCCTTCGGTCCGTGTTGTCGTGAACTTCGAAAAGGTCGAAATCTGCTCCACAGACGTTATCAACGCCATCCTTCGCGCACGCCGCATCGCGATTGAGAACGAAAGCACGCTGGCCCTCTGCAACCTTCGCCCGAAAATACAGGAAGTCTTCCGCTTGCTCAACCTGGCGCAGCTATTCACCATTGCCAGCAGCCAGGAAGAAGCTTTCAACGCCTTACAGGTCCCGGCTTAAACTAGCTGACGCTGGCTACTTACGCGGGCGTTTCCAGAGGCCTGTCGCTTTGGGCGCCGGGAAGCCGTTGACGCTGATCTCGCCGTCTTTCATCCGTATTTCCAGCGTATTGGCCCTGTTCCACCTTGGATCATCCGCCTGATAGCGGCTGGTCAGAAAGTGAATCTGCTGATTCACCGACCCAATCCAGCGGCGACCGCCTGCAGGTTCCGGCTTCGTCTCGTCGTAGGGGCCGTCTACCAGAATGTCCGTATGACTTAACAACGGTTCTGCTCCGGGCGTGGCGCGAAGTTCCGCCAGCGTGTAACCGCTAAACACCATCACGCTAAGACCTTGCTGCTGAACACCTTCCGCCAGCGCACCGGCGGCAGCATGGGCGAAGGGTTCGCCACCCAGCAGCGTAACCCCCTCTGTGGGGTGGACACCCTGTGCCTTCTCAATGGTCTGAAGCAGCTGCCCGACGGGGGTTGGCTCTCCCCCGCTAAAACGCAGCATTTCTGGATTGCAGCAACCGGGGCACCGCAGCGGACAGCCTTGCAGCCATACCGCAAACCGCCATCCGGGCCCCTCGGCCTGCGTGGCAGGCACAACCTGCGCAAGCTGCAGAATCGACGCATCGTTATTCTGAATCATGGCACTTGCGCTGGCGGATCAAAGGGATGGGGACGGGCGTGAAGTAACATTGGATAGCCAACTCATATTCAGGCAACTGCGAAAAGGCAATTCAATCAAGGCTGAAAATGCGGCAATTCTTACGGCATTGCTGCAAAACGCCCGCCGAATTTGTTTGCAATCACCGTTTTTGCAATTACTATGAAAGTCCGCCGCGCAAACGGAACATTGCGTTTAAGGCGAACACCACATTCTACTCACATTTACGTTTCCGTTTCGACCGGAGGGAGAAGGGCCATGTTTACACGGCTTTCCGCCATGTTCTCTACTAGCCGCTGCGTCACCGCAGCCTTATCGTGCGCGATCGTTGCGACACCGTTTGCAGCGCAAGCGGCGGCGCGGGGCGATAGCCTCAACAAGGCGACCAGCCTCGTTCGCGAAGCCCTTCACCGTGAGGTGTACGGCGCAGCCAGCGAGCGGGCCAAACTGCTCAAAGAAGCTGAAGCCACCGCACCCGATTACGCCCCTGCCAAATGGCACCAGGGCCTGGTCGAGCACAAAGGCAAGTGGGTTCCTGCCGACGAGTACGGGCAGCACGTTAAAGAAGACGCCCGCATGGAGCGTTACCGCCTGCTGCGTGACAAAGCCAAACGCACCGCAGCCAGCCAGCTAGAGCTTGCCAACTACTGCGAAAAGTACGGCCTGCACGATCAGGAACGCGCTCACCTGACACAGGTTCTTTCCATCGAACCAGAACACCCCATCGCCCGCGCCCGTCTGGGCTTCCGCCGCGTGGATGGTGAATGGGTCACCACCGAAGAACTCAAAGAAAGCACCGAAGCAAGCGTCGCACGGCAGAAGAATCTGGCCGTCTGGCGTAAACGCATCGACGTGATCCGCAAGAACCTCCTGCACAGCAGCCAGCTCCGCCGCGAAGCAGGCGAGAAAGAACTGCTGGAAATCACAGACGCCACCGCGCTGCCCGCCATGGAAGCCATGCTCGCCAGCAGCAACCAGGAGATTGCCAAGCTAACCGTCAAAGCCATCGACAACATCAGCACCAACGAAGCCGCTTCGGCTCTGGCCCGTCAGGCGATTCTTTCGCCTTGGGAAGTTGTCCGCAACGACGCCGCACAGCGTCTGCGTCGTCGTCCGTCTGAAAGCTATGTACCTTCGCTGCTCTCGCTATTGAGCTCGCCAACCACCTCCCAGATGCAGGTACTGCGTGGTCGTGGCAACAGCATGATCTTCCGCCAGGCTCTGGTCCGCGAAGGTCGCAGCTCCCGCGACGTGATGGTGATGGACACAGAATACCGCCGCGTTGCTCTTCCAGGCGGCGATCGCGAAGATACGCTCCGCCGCGCACAGGCTGGCGTAACCGCTCAGGCCGCCATGCAGCAGCGTCAGGTCGCCCAGCAGAACATGGCGACGGCACGTTTGAATGACCGCGTCTGCACTGCTCTGGCAACCGCCACCCGCGAACCAATCGCTGCCGTCCCAGGTCAGTGGTGGTCGTGGTGGAACGATCAGAACGGCGTGTTCGTCCAGGGTCAGAAGCCGATCCGCACCGCCTTCCGCCGCCAGGAGATTGAGGTGGTGGATCAAGTTGACCTGAGCCAGGCAACCCCCGGAACACAGGCCGCTGTCTCGCAGGCGCTTAGCCAGCGTTTCAAAGACTGCCTGGCAGCCGGCACCGTTGTGTGGACATCCAACGGACCTGTCGCCATCGAGAAGGTGCAGGTCGGTGACATGATTCTGACACAGGACACCAAGACGGGCGAACTGACGTTCAAGCCTGCTCTTGAAACCACCGTCCGCCCCGTCAGCATGCTGGTGAAAGTTGTGACCGCCGATGGCGAAGCAATCGAAACCAGCGCAGGCCACCCGTTCTGGGTTGCAGGCGAAGGCTGGGTGAAAACCCGCGATCTTCGCAGCGGCATGGAAATGCACGGTCTGAATGGTCCTGTCCGCATCAGCAGCGTGGACGATTCACGCAAAGAGCAGACCTACAACCTGATCATTGCCGATCACAACACTTACTTTGTCGGCAAGTCGAAAGTGCTCAGCCACGACAACACCATCCGCCCCGCCGTGGATGAAGTTGTGCCAGGCCTGATCGCCGACTAGCGTCTCGAAGTGTTCGCAGGAACGCTTCACAGTACATGTGGGTAGAAAATCGAAAGGGGCGAGTGGTCTAAGACTGCTCGCCCCTTTTGCATGCCGTGCAGGTTACAATCAGGGCAGAACGTCATACGTCTACAACAAGTTCAAACGCAGCCAATGTCCGAAATCCAGAACCTGCTGAAACCCGTCTGCCAGCGTATCCGCATGCAAACCGCTATCGAGTCGGCTGCCGTGGCGTTGCGGTGGTCGGCAGCGGCTGCGCTGGGGTTGGGCGTACTGCGTCTGTACACCGGCGGCTGGCTACTGGCCGTTGTCGCAATTGTCGTGGTTGTTGTCGCGACGGTAGCGTATGGGCTGTTGCGATGGCTGACGCCCAACGACTGGACCGGGGCCGCGCGGCGGGTGGATGAAAAATTCGACCTGCAAGATCGTACGATCACGGCGCTGGAAGCCGGCGAACATCAGGACAAAGCCATCTGGCGGATGCAGCAGCGTGAAGCCGGCAAACAACTCGCCGCCCACCCGCTCCAAACCGCCGCCCCGCTCTCCGCACCCGCCGGGCTGCTCGCCACCGCCGCCATTCTCATCATCGCCGCCACGCTGCTGTTCTGGCCGCTAGGCATGTTCCAGCCCACCTACGCCAACGTCCCCGCCGCCGAAGCCTACAACATCACACCACCCACCGCCCCCAAAAATCCAGGCGCCCCAGTGCAAACAAAAACCAGTGACGAAAACGCCGCTCCGCAACTGACCAACGGCAATGTTGTAGAAAGTTATTTCAGCGGTCTGGCGGGAGAAGAGTAATCGCCGGCACATCTCTCGACAAAGTCCCTTTCAACGTCTTCATCCGGTGAATGCTCAGTAAGAGCGTGCGGATATCTTCTCGCCATCGTGGCGGTTGAATAGTTTGCGGAGCGTTGGCAGCGAGACGCTGTTCTTCAGGTAGTGCACGCTGCCATCGGCCATCAGCGCGTGGGCGCCATCTCCATGCCCCGTCTGCCAGTAGGCCGCAGCGCCTGGCGTATCGGCGAAGGTGAAGGTTCTGGCGTCGATATCCACTGGCTCCATCCACTTCGCATCAACGCGTGGCGCCTCGATCAACAGCACGGTTTGTGAGGCTGGGTCTGTGATATCCGCCTGCTTGATGGCGCCCTCCGGACTAAAGACTGCGTCCCGCCCGGTCACTGCGAAATACATCACCTGCCGGCCGTGGGCCGTCGCCGGGCAGCGATATGCATCCGGCGTGGTGCGAAACCTCATCCGGTTTTGCGGGCTGTTCCACGGTTCGTCCAGCCGTATCGAACGGTAGATGGCCTGCTCCCGCCGGCCCAGATAAGGCAACAACAGCACGCGCCAGCTATGAAGCGGTTCGCCCGCTTCGTTGGTTGTGTACGCAGGCGGGAAGGCGCCGTGATCTGCATGATAAGCCAACAGCGCTTCGTGCAGTCTCCTGAGCCTGGAAGTGCATTGCTGCTGTTGCTGCCGCCGCAGGTCGGCGCGCTGCGCCTGATCGACGATCAGGAAGAAAACGGCCGGAATGCTGATGACCAGTAACAGCACGACCGTCAGCATAATCCAGCCCCCGCAGCCACATCCCGGCCGCGCCACCACGAAGCTCTTGCCACAATGACGGCAGGGACCACGCTGCCCGGCGTAACCTTTATCAGCAACGGTGCGGGCGCCGCAAGCAGGACACTTTACACGCAGGGGCACTTGGTTCCTTTCTTCGCCTGAACACGACTGCGACACCTTCTAAATATCGCACCTTGGCAGCGTATTGAACACCCAGCAGCGTGCAGCTAACGGCGACCTATGCTTCTAAAAGCGAAGGGTTTATTCCAGAAGCTACATGCCGTGTGACCGTTTCTCCCCGTTAGGTCATAGCTAAGCAGCGTCAACTGAAATCCGCAGGACGTAACGCGTTTTGCGGAGAACAGACGGCCCGCAACCGGCTCAACCGGTTCTCCCTGTGGTCACATGAAGTACGCTGCTCGCGGCCGGTTCGTTTAAGAAGCACCGGATTTGAGGCCGTCTGAATGGACAACGGGAAGAACATCCGCGATCTAGATCGCCAGGTAAAGTTTGAAGAATTCGAGCAGATCATCGCGCTTTCGGGCGTGGGTGTGGTCGATCCACTGGCAGCCGCGCCTGAACCGGCGCCAGAGTCTGACACTGTGTTTCAGTCCGGCTTCTTCAGCTTTGGCCAGTCCGACGGTTCGCTCAATGCGGCGCACGATAATAGCGGCGTGAGCTACGTGCACGAAAACTACGGCTTCACCGGCGCCGGGCAGACCGTGGCCGTGATTGATAGCGGCATTGCGTGGGATCATTACGCGCTGGGTGGCGGTCTGGGCGAAGACTTCCGCGTCGTCGGCGGATACGACTTCGCCGAGAACGACACGGACCCTTATGACGACGGCCCGCTGAGTTTTCATGGAACGCATGTAACCGGCATTCTGGCCAGCGACGACAGCGATGCGCTCGGCGTGGCGCCGGGCGTTGATGTGGTGGGCCTGCGCGTTTTTGATGACGTTGGCAACTCGGAGATTGAGTGGATTGAAAACGCGTTGCGGTGGGTGCACGACAATCAGCACACCTTCGAGAACAGCATCACCACGGTGAACATGTCGATCGGCGTCAGCCTCGAGTCCGACGCGGCCACCATGATGCAGCTTGACGACGAGTTGAAGATGCTGGAAGACGCAGGCATCTTTATCTCAATCTCCGCCGGCAATTCCTTCTCCACCGCCGCGCCGGACGCGCTGAGTTATCCGGCGTCCAGCGAGTACGTGACGGCGGCCGCCAGTGTGAACGCAGACGGGGAACTGAGCTATTACAGCCAGCGGGCCGATAAAGTGATTGCCGCGCCGGGCGAGCGTATTTCCAGCACGGTGCCGTCGCATCTATTCGGTATGGACGGTCCCTCGTCGTACTTCGCCACATCCAGCGGAACAAGCATGGCCGCGCCCTATCTGGCGGGCGCCAGTGTGCTGGTGCGTGAAGCGATGACCTTTGCCGGGCAGGAAAACATCACGCAGGATGATATCTACGATCAGCTTTACAACACCGGCGATGAAATCTTCGATGCGGAAACGGGCAACACGTACCGGCGGCTGAATCTGCAAGCCGCTATCGACGACATCATGGCCAACATTAACACGGTCGACGCTGAAACGGTTGACGATTTCGGTTCGACCGCGGCCGATGCCCACAATCTGGGCGTTGTGTCGGGCGGAGAGAGCATCAGTGGCGTGCTCGAAACAACGGGCGACCAGGACTATTTCACCTTCACCGCCACCGGCAACGGCACGGCGACGTTTACGGCGGAGGTCAGCACCGCGGTTGATGCGCAGTGGCAGGTCGACGGCGCCGGGATTCAAGCCACAGGCGACGCGTTGCAACTAGAAGTGGTGGAAGGAAACACCTATACGTTCGCCATCAGTTCTTCGACCGGTAACGGCAACTACACGATTACGTCAGCCTTTGAAGCAGAAGCCTTGCCGCCGGTTGAAGTGGCGCCTGTCGTGAGCGAATGGGGCGTCATTGCCCAGCGACTGGCGTCCGGGGAGAACATCGACGGCGAAGCACGCTACGCGTTTGCGGCCAGCAGCGACGGCCTTCTTACGATCGAAGCCGCCCTGGCGCATGCGGACGGAAATGTAAACCTGGAGCTTTATAGCAATGGAGAGCTTGTCGGCTCTTCACAGAACGCGCTGAACCAGCGGATTGATATCGAAGCTTATGAAGGCCAGGTGTTTGAACTGCGTGCCACCGGTTCGCACGATCAAGTGGATCTCCGCGTTACGAACATGATCCGCGTTGAGGCGGGCCGCGTCACCGTCAACGGCACGGCGGGCGATGATAGTTTTGGCTTTGTTGCCGGGCCACAGCACGAAGTAACGGTCAATGGCGTGTCCTATAGCTTCGATGCAGCGGACGTTACCGCAGTCGATTTCCAAGGCGGCGGCGGTGACGACAATCTGTCACTGACTGGTTCTGCCGCTCAGGATACGCTGCGTCTTTCGCAAGGCGGTGGCAGCCTGACCTCCGCCAGCTATCAGGTAACGGCCGAAGGTATTGCGGTGATCGACGCCCGCGGCGGCGGCGGTTCTGACAAAGCGTATCTTTACGGAACCGATGGCGCCGACCATTTTGCGGCAGGCGCCACCTCGGCCACGCTATCGGGCGAAGGCTTCCAGAACACCGCCCACAACTTCACCCGCGTTTACGCCTATGGCGAAGGCGGCCACGACACCGCTGCGTTAGCCGGTACAGCCGGGAACGATTATTTTTACGCCCGCGCACAGTACAGCACGATGCAGGGCGTGGGCTATTACAACTTTGCCCGCGGGTTTGAAGAAGTAGACGCCACCAGCGGCGGCAGCGGTTACGACGCTGTGCGGATGGTGGATACCGCTGCCGACGAACACTTCGCGGCGTCGTCCACCGAAGCGACCTTCAGCGGCGATAACTATCAGAACACCGCCCACGGCTTTACGCGGGTGGATGTTTACGCGACCAGCGGCCACGACACCGCGACATTGTATGACTCGGCCGGAACCGACCGCTTTATCGGCCGCTCGAATGCCAGCGTGATGCGTGGCGAAGGGTATATGAACATCGTCACCGGGTTCGATGCCGTCCGCGCCCATTCATCAGCGGGCTACGATTCGGCCACGTTTTACGACAGCGTGGGCGACGACGTTTTCACAGGACATGCTGACCACGCCACGCTGACGACCACCGGCAATGAACTACGCGCCGAAGGTTTCGCCCGCGTCTACGCCTACGCCAACGCCGGCGGCAACGATTCGGCAGTGTTGCACGACTCTGCGGGCGACGATTCGTTTATCGCTTCAACACGCCACAACATCATGCGCGGCAACGGCTACTACAACCGTGTGACAGGTTTCAGTCAGGTGGAAGCGATCTCGACCACAGGAACCGACACCGCACTGCTGTACGGCTCCGCCGCCAACGAAACCTTCGTATCCTCAGCCGGCATCACCGAAATGCAACACGCCGGCGGCGCCGCCAAGGTGTCGAACTTTGGCAGTGTACGCATCGTGGGCGGCGGCGGGCACGACACCGCCATCCTGCGGGACGTCGCATCCGGCTCGACGCTAACGGGCCGCGGTCACTACTTCAGCCTGCTCGGCGACGATAGCTCCGTCGAAGCGACCGGCATCGAAGAAGTGGCCGCCCACGCTGCGGTTGGCGCCAACCCCAGAGCGGAAACCTCAGCCCTGGAATTCATCTTTGACCAGTACGGCGACTGGGAATAATCGCACGCAGTCGCGAAAACTGCGTTGCTAATTCAGGTCGCGGATCTTGATATTCCGGAAGCGGTGCAGGCCGCCTTTGCCGTGGTGTTGCAGGGCGATGCGGCCGCTGGTTAAACGGCCGTCGCGGATGTCGGCGATGGCTTTACCGTTGATCCAGATTTGCAAGTGGTCGCCCTGGCAGCGGATGCGGAAGCTGTTCCACTGGTCGTTCTTAAAGACATCTCTGGCGGCGGTGTTGAAGGCCTGCTTCTCCGCAGCGGATTTCGGCCAGACCCAGCCCGACCCGATGGCGTACACCATGCCGCTTTTACTGCGGTCGATTTCGCACTGATAGCCTTGCAACCGCGCGCGGCCCTTGCCGTTGGCTTTCTCTGGCGCCACACAGCGGAAGCCGATGCCAGAGTTATACGCATCGGCCGGCATCTTCGCTTCCACCGTCAATTCAAAGTTGTCGAAGCGGCCTTCGTGCAGCAGCCAGAGATTGGCCTTGGTCGAGAGCATCTGAATTTCGCCGTCGACCGCCTTTACATCGCCTTGGGCAAGCGGCGTCCAGCCTTGCAGCGTTTTACCGTTGAACAGCGGAACCCAAGGCTTCTCTGCGGCGATGGATGGCGTGGCGGTTAGCAGAAGAGCGACGGTCAGCAACAAAGCGTTCTGATTCATCCATGGACCTGCGAGCAATTAGATATGGGGCGATTCAAACAACCCATCATTCTAAACACGTTGCCGCAGAGCTACAAAAAAACACGTCGCCTTCGCTACTTGAGCGACTAAATACCGTCTCCTCACCCTAACCACCTCCCCGGAGGGGCGCGGGGACCAGATGTGGTTACCGGCTTTGGGCGGAGCTTAGCTGGGCCTGCCGCATCAGTTCCCGGCCGCCGCCTAGTCCTAGCTTGCCGCCGAACTTGCGTTGATCGTACAGGGCGAGCGCCCGGAGCGCGTGGCCTTTAGGCCCGATGGGCAGATCGACGTGGCGGTTGGACGACATCAGATTGGCGAGATGGTGGACGGCGTTCTTGATTCGGTAGTCGTCCAGCTGATGATCAGGAGCCGAGAAGACGAGCCACTCAAGCGTGTGGCCGGTGGTGTACAGACGGCGTTCCACATCGGTGTCGGCGCCGCGTTCTTCAAACCAGCCGGTGCTGAAGCTGCCATCGCGGTTCTGCATCCGTAGGGCGTACGACATGTAACGGTTAACGTAATACTGTGCCCGCGCCCATTCGCCGTTGACGGGTTCGCCCCGCTTGCGACGGCGGTTGATGGCGTAGCTAAGACCCATCAGGCGGTGAATGCCACCGCAGGCGGCGCCGTTGATTGGCTGACGCATTTCTTCGCGGATCAGGCGCTGGATGGTCCAGGTTTCGCCATCGCTGCTACGCCATACCGCGTCGGATTCCAGGTAATGCGAGAGCCCGATCAGCTTGAAGGTTAACTCTGTGTTGGCTTTGCACGACAGCATTTCCGTACGGACAAGGTCTTTCACCGTGAACTGTTCATTGCCGACGACAAGAGGATACGTGATCTTCACGCGCGACTGTGCCAGCATGGCGAGGAACTGTCCAGCGTGCCCCTGAACGCCGGGCCCCTGGTAGCCGTGAATGGCGCCACCACGGGTGTAAAGCAGGCGGCGACCGCGAGCCATACCGTTGTAGGCCAGGAACGCAATTGCGTTTTTACGCTCGCCTCGATCCAGGATATCGGTGTCGACGCCAAAGGGCAGGAAGGCGTGCATCACACCCCACGGGCTGTGCGAGGTGGTGTCGTCCGGCTTCATGTAATATTGCCCTAGCACGCGGCGGAGCTTACTGCGCAGACGCAACATTTCGGCAGAGAGTTCTGGCTCGACCGGAACGGTCTGCACACGCGCTGCAGGTGTTTCCGTCGTTTCTGGAGCAACCTTGGCAGAAGGCGTCGCGGTGGCGGGCGACGTTGTTACCGGGGCGGTTTCAACGGGAGCGGCTGTCGCGGATGGCTTGCTGTTTTCCGGCTTGGCGACGGGTTTGGGCTGCGGCTTGGCAATGGTGACGGCAGGCGGATTGACGATCTTGCTGGTTTCGCTGTCTTCCGCTGGTTCCTCAGGCTTGAAGGGATTGGCCACGACGCCGGGCGTTGCTTCGGGAACGGGGGTGAAGCCGTCAGCCGTCTTACGCGGCTTGGCGACGGCGACCTGCTGAACAACTGCAGACGCTGGTTCTTCTGCTTGAATCCCTTCGACGCACGGAACGAAACAGAGGGTAACAATCAACGCGGTTAAGCGTAAATGCTGGCTCATCTTAGAGGGGCCTTACAGATGGTGTACCAGGGTATGAATGAAAACCGGGGGGACGGCGAAGCGTTGCGGCGCTGTAAATCTCCACACACGGGCACGCTGCAAGCTGGCGTGCAATCTCATGCATAGAGTGGGTCGAAAGGCGAATCCGTCAGTGACCCGGATAAATCATTGGAAAAGCACCCATTAGCGACCTGCCTTGAATAACATGATCATGCGGTTGTCCGGATCTCGTGTAGTCGGCAAAGTCAACAAAGGGCGAAGATGACAGCATTGCATCGCCATGCAAGAAGTGCCGCTGCTGGCGCCTGGAACGAGCGAGCAGGCAGCAGACAGTCTCCCGCAAAGAATTTATCGGAAGATCACCACGGCAAATTCAAAACGGTTGTTCCAACGATCAGCATTTCCGAAGATCGTCTGGCAGACCAGGCAACTTGCGCAGACTGTTGTGAAGCTGGAATTCACACTCAACCCGGCATCTGGTAAGGCAGGTTAAATAGCTGCTTCAGACCAACTTTGCCACAAATTGCTAGTTGCCAACTGCGCGGTGTGCGCCAGGGTGAAGATGGACGCGGCGGAAGATTACGAGTTTAACCTTATTTGCCCAGTTTCCAAATCACGACCTCAAGGGCCGTGGCAAACCACTTGTGTCGCTTACTTCTTCTTGCGAAGCAGTTCCTGCACGCGTTTGCTGATTTCGGGCGCATCCGTAATGGTGACAAGCTGGCTTGTGTCCATGTTGAAGGACTTGGGCGCCAGGTAAGCAATGTGCGCGATCTTGTCGTCGGCGCCGGTCAACACCAGGCAGGGATAGCCGTAGATTCCCAATAGCTCCGGCACGCTGTTGTCGCCACTTTGATGGGTAATACCGATCGGCGCCGTGCAGCTCTGGCGGAATTCCGGAGAGGCCTTGCCCGTTAACACGATCAGTTGAAACGGCTGGGCAGCGAATTGCTTTTCCAGGGGTTTCAGTTCCTCGTAGTAAGGCCCGTCACCGGCCGTTAGCAGATAAAGTTTCACTTTGCCTTTGGCTGCCGGTGGCGTATCCGCTGACCTGGTTCCCCACCACTTCAGGGCTTTAAGGGAAGGCATCGGATCGGAAGGGATACGACGGTCCGAAATATAGCCGCTTTGAGAGGTCTTACCATCTTTGGTGGTCTGCAGTTCAAACTCGGCGCCCGACTCTTCGCCATGCACGACTTTGACGCGGCGGGAGGAAAACTTGTCGTAATACTTCTGCAACCGCCGGAGCCGGACGTCTGGATCAAGATGCTTGATAGGCAGTTGCCGCGCGTCTGGTCCGGCCATTTTGTTAAGCGCGTCAACGCGTTTATAGAGCGCCATCTTCAACTGTGTCTCTAGCCGGACGCCCTGAGGAGAAACCTCACCGATGAACTTCTGATGATGATCGAACAGGTAGCCCGAAGGCCACGACCGGGCGCCGAAGCTTTCTTTGCATGTTTTCGTCGCGCCGTAGGCCACCGGCATGGTGATGCCCTTCTTACTTGCCCACCCCTGAAACTTCTCCTTGGTTTCGTTCGTGACGACAATGACTTCAAGACCGTCCTTCGCATACGTGTCGCGGAGCGATTGCACATGCGGAAGCGACCTGATGCAGGGGCCGCACCAGGTTGCTGAAAAATCGACCAGTACGACTTTACCTTTCACATCGGGCGCACCCGTGGTGGCGTCTTCGCGGTGCGTGTTTAACCAGCCGGCTACGTCGAACCCTGGCATCGTATCGCCGGGTAGCAGTTCAGGCGGGGCGTAAACGCGGAGCCGCTTATTGCCACGGATTTCCCAGACTTCATCTCCCTCGACAATCACCTGAATATCGTTGCGGCCCTGTGCCTTGTAGATCGCCCGCCGCTGCCGCGCCACTTCCTCCGCCTTACTAACCGCCTCATCCAGAAACGCCGAAGGGGTTGCACCCCAGGCGGGCAACGGTGCTAGACACACCCACCCGGTGATGCACAGCGTCAAAGTGGCCAGGTAAAGACCCAGGCTGCGGGTTCCGGTTGCCAGATGAAACGTGAAGGGTCCGATGAAGCGATTGCCAGGTTGACGCATTTTTGTTCCTCATCATCCGTGAATGAAACCGTAGCGGTGAACAGGCGTTCCCAGCTTATTCTACCACCTGCCGCTAATAACTGGTCTCATCCAGTTGCACTTTTCCGCGGAAGGTCCAGTAGATGGCCGCACTGTAGGCCAGCACGCAGGGCATCCCTAACAACGCAATCAGTAGCATAATGCTTAGCGTCTGTTCGCTGCTGGAAGCGTTGAAGATCGTGAGGCTGTTCGAGGGATCGTTCGCCGCTGGCACCAGATAGGGAAACAACGCCGTAATGTACAGGAAGACAAACGCCGCGATCATGCAGCTGCTGCTGATAAACGCGTAACCTTCCGCACCACGGTGAATCGCCCGCGGGATGTTCAGCACTGCCAGGAAGTTCAGCGCCGGCACGATCCACAGAATAGGCATCGCGTTGAGTGTTTCCAGTGCGCGCGGAATCGCCAGACCCGTCCAGGATGTCACCACTAGGTATAGCGGTGCGAACACGTAAAACGTGATCCACATGACACGTTTCATCCGCTGCTGAAATTCGCCTTCGGTCTTCAGGTACAGATAGATCGCGCCGTGCATAGCGAAGGCCGCCACGGCAATCACGCCGACAAACAGCGAATACGGGTTCAGCATGGCGATCACGCTGCCGGTGAATTCATGGCCTTCATCCAGCGGGATGCCCTGCATCATGTTGCCCACAGCCACACCGTACAGGAACGTCGCCAAGCCCGATCCCAGGAAGAATGCGTAATCCCACAACGTCCGCCACGCGGCTGTTTTCACCTTGCTACGGAACTCAAGACTTACCGCACGCAGAATCAAAGCGAACAGTAACGCCATGAACGGCAGATAAAACGCGCTGAACACCGTGGCGTATGCTTCCGGGAAGGCGGCGAACAACGCACCGCCGAACGTGACCAGCCACACTTCGTTGCCGTCCCACAACGGGCCGATGCTATTCATCACGATCCGTCGTTCACGGTCGGTCCGCGCGACAAACGGATGCAGGATGCCGACGCCCAGATCAAACCCGTCCAGAATGGCATAGCCGGTCAGCAGCACCGCCAGCAGCACGAACCAGATGTCGGCCAGCACTTCGCGGCTCAGCCCGAACATGCCTGCATCTGCAAGCAGCGTGTGATATAAGAGGAAATCAGTCATTGTTATCGCCTCCGTCTGTCGAGGCTGGCGCCTTCATCAGGTCACGTTGCGTCGAGTGTTCACCGGCAACCTTAAAGAAACCGCCCAGACCGCTCTTGCCAAAACCTTCTTCGGGCGGCTCTGGCCCGTGCTGGATCTTCTGGTTCAGCACAAAAATCCAGACGGCGCCCAGCAGCAGATAGATCAGCAGAAACAGCACGATAGACGCGGCCACATGCTCGGCCGCCACCGCTTTGCTGACGCCATCGTCCGTCCGCAGACCGGCGAACCGCTCGTAAGGTGTGCCGTCGGGCAGCTTGGCCATCGCCTTCTCGTACTGGATATAGCCATCTTCATCCAGCACCGGTTCGCCCGCGTCGTTGCGGATGATGGAAGGGTGCACAATCCACGGCTGCCGGCCAACTTCCGCAGCAATCCAGCCCAGCTGGTTGGCCGCCACTGCCAGAAACACGCTGCCCACAAACACCCACATTAACCAACGATGATTGAACAACGTGCCCCGCCACAGCAGCACACAACTCAGCAGCGTCAGCACAATAAAGAACATGCCCGTGCCGATCATCACCCGCCACGCGATAAACGGAATCCACATCGGCGGACGATCTTCCGGGCGGATCATGTCGAGTCCGATCACCGGCTGGCTGAGGCTGGTATCGTCGTGCACCAGCAGGCTCAGGCCGCCGGGCACCGCGATCCGCGCATGCACGGTTTCGTTTTCTGCATCGGGAATGCCGATCAGCGTCAGGTCCGCCGGACCATCGCTTTCGAAATGTCCTTCAAACGTAGCGAGTTTCGCCGGCTGGTAGAGATACACATTCTGCGCCTGCGAATGCCCGGTAACCGCGATAGCAATCGAGCTGACCGTGGCCAGCAGCAGTGCACCGGAAAAGCTACGTTTGGCAAAATCTACGTGCCGGTTCCGCAGGATGTACCAGGCTGAAATGCTGAGCACGAAAAAGGCGCCCATGATGAAGCAGCCGAGCAAGACATGGGTCAGCCGGTGCGCGGTCGATGGATTCAGCACCATCGCCCAGAAATCCGTGATCTCCGCCCGCATGATGGGCACACCGTCGATAATCCACGGCTCGGTGACAACGTTACCCGCTTCATCCAGCACCGGGTGACCGGCTTCGTCCAGCACCTGGCGGGTCATCGGCACAATCTTGCTGCCAGCAGGCGTCTGTTGCCACGAGTTAGCGACAACAATCCAGATGCTGGAAAAAATGCTCCCCAGCGAAACCATGCAGGTGGAAAAGAAATGCATCCGCGGCCCGACGCGGTTCCAGCCAAACACCAGCACCGCCAGGAAGCCCGATTCCAGAAAGAAGGCGAAGATCCCTTCGGCCGCCAGCGCAGAGCCGAACACGTCGCCCACAAACCGCGAGTACGTGGACCAGTTCGTACCGAACTGGAACTCCATCACAATGCCCGACGCCACGCCAACGGCAAAGTTCAGCGCAAACAACCGGGTCCAGAACTTCTGCGCCTGCTTATACGCCGGGTCGCCTGTCCGCAGCGACATGCCGCCCAGGTAGACCAGCACCACACCCATCCCGATAGTGAGCGGCGGGAACAGGTAGTGAAACATGATTGTCAACGCAAACTGAATGCGCGACAGAAAAACGGTATCGAATTCCATGCTTTTTCTTGGTTGAAGAACTTACGAACTGGCGCGCGGCCAAGCCACAGAAACTTCTGCCCCAATCACAAGCGGTATTTCGATGGTTTGCGGGAGTTTTCACTCAAGGTGATGGAAACAGGGAACTTCACGCGGGTCTTTGACTAGCTTAATGGATTCCCCGCCTGCTGGGATAGACCCTGCGACTTACGTGGTAAGTCCCCATTGCTCCGAACCCGCCATCGTAGCCTGCGTCTGTAGTCTGTAGATCAGGCAGCCAGGGCATCTTGCAAGGTTTCTTCTGCATCCTGCACCCGCCGCCAGCAACTGCGGTAAGTCCTCCTGCACAAAACGCCCTGGCGGCATACAATCTGTACTGCCTGAGGGTTACCTGCCAGCAGGTGCGAAGCAGCTCGGATTTTAGCCTCACAACAAAACTGGTGCGTCTGCTCTTACGGACAGGACGCGGATGTTGTTATGAAAACAAACGAACTACGCGAAAAGTATCTTGAGTTCTTTGAGTCCAAGGGCCACGCCCGCCGCGAAAGCGATGTGCTTAAGCCGGTCTGGGATCCTTCGGTGCTGTTCACGCCGGCGGGAATGAATCAGTTCAAAGATCACTTCCTGGGCAAAGTGAAGCTGGACTTCACCAAGGCCACCACCTGCCAGAAGTGCCTCCGCACCGGCGACATCGATAACGTCGGCCGCACCGCGTATCACCACACCTTTTTTGAGATGCTGGGCAACTTCAGCTTCGGAGACTATTTCAAGCGCGAAGCCATCAACTGGGCCTGGGAATTCCTGACCGACAAAAAGTGGCTGGCCCTGGATGCCGACCGCCTCAGCGTGACGGTTTATCTGGACGACGATGAAGCCGCCAACATCTGGATGACCGACATCAAACTGCCTGAGTCGCGCATCACCCGCATGGGCGAAGATGACAACTTCTGGCCCGCCAGCGCCCCGACGCAAGGCCCGGACGGCGTCTGCGGCCCGTGCAGTGAAATCTTCTATCTGGACGATAAGGGCGAAACGGTCGAGATCTGGAATCTGGTCTTCACGCAGTTCGAACGTGTCGGCGATCCGCCGGACAACCTCCGGCCGCTGCCCAGCCGAAATATCGATACCGGCATGGGGCTGGAACGTATCGCCGCGACCATGCAGGGCGTGGATACCAATTACCACATCGACATTATGCGGCCCGTGGTCGAAGCCGCCGCTGAGATCTGCGGGCACAAGTACGACCCTGCTTCGGAAGAAGGCCGCCGGATGCGGCGCATCGCCGATCATGTCCGCGCCGGTGTGTTCGCCATTCACGAGAACGTAAACCCCGGCCCTAAGAGCGAGAAATACGTCATCCGCCGCCTGCTCCGCCGCGCCGTCGTCGATGGCCGCCAGCTGGGCGTGACCGATCCGTTCCTCTATCAGGTCGCCCCGGTCGTGGTCGAGATGATGAAGGAGCCTTACCCGGAATTGACCGGCACACTGGAACGCGTCCAGCAGGTCATCCAGCGCGAAGAAGAATCGTTCTTCGGCACGTTGGATAAGGGCATGAGCCGCGTGAATGCGATGTTTGAGGAAATGGAAAGAGACGGTACTTCGATGGTCGATGCCGATTCAACAGCCGACCTCTACATGACCTATGGCTTTCCTCCCGAACTCACGACGACACTTGCCGCCGAAAAAGAGTTCGTCGTTGATCTGGAAAAGGTTCAGACAATCATCGAAGAAAGCGGGCGGAAAGAGTCGGGAGCGTTATTCCTCACAGGTCCACTCGAGCAACTGAAAACGGCGCTTCGTGAAACACCTTTCACCGGCTACGAAAACACTTCCGCCCCGGCAGAAATCAAGGGCGTCATCTGCGATGGTCAGTTGCAGGAAACACTGACGGCCGCTGATGCCAAAGCCGCCTGCGAAAAACTCGACGAAGAGGACCGCTGCAAGGGCGTTGTCGTCGTGCTGGACTCCACACCGTTCTACGGCGAAGCCGGCGGCCAGGTGGGCGACACGGGTGAAATTACGGGCGATGGCTTTAAGTTCATCGTGCACGATACGCAGAAAGACGCCGACCTGGTGCTGCATCTGGGCGAAGTTGCCGAAGGCGAGGTCAAAGCCGGCGCCGCCTGCACCGCTACGGTCGACACTTCGCGCCGCGACGCTATCCGCCGCGCCCATTCGGCCACGCACATCCTGCATCATGCACTGCACGAAACACTCGGCCGCCATGCCGAACAGGCTGGTTCGAAAGTGCTGCCGGACGTACTGCGGTTTGACTTCACGCACTCGGCGCCGGTGGACGCGGGCGAACTGGCTGCGATTGAATCCATCGTCAACGAGCAGGTGGCTGCCGGTTCGCCTGTTGCAGGCAACCTGATGCCGCTGGCCGAAGCCCGCAAGACCGGCGCCATGCAGATGTTTGGCGAAAAGTACCCGGACCCGGTCCGCGTGGTCACGATGGGCGATTTCAGCGCCGAGTTCTGCGGCGGCGTGCACCTGGACAACACGTCCGAGGTCGGGCCGTTTCAGGTCATCAGCGAAGAAGGCGTCTCGGCCGGCGTCCGCCGTGTGATCGCCTACACCGGCGCCAAGGCGGAAGAGCATGTGGCTGAAACCACCGCCGCTCTGAAGTCAGCCGCCGAACTACTCGGCGTTGGCATGCTGCAAACCGCCGAGGCCGCGCAGAATCTTTCCGCCTATGTCCGCGACCTGAAAAAACAGCTTTCCGGCGGCGCCAAAGCCATCGACCCGGCCGCGTTGAAAGTGGCAGAGGGGGATACGCCCGCCTATCCGCAGATCAAAACCACGTTGCAGGAAACCGCGCGGCTGCTGAACACATCGCTGACCGAAGTGCCCGCCCGTATCGAAGGACTGCAGAACGAAGTCAAACAGCTTCAGCAGCAACTGGCGGAACTGGCCAAAAGCGGCGACCTGTCGGCCGATACGCTGATTGAATCCGCCGAAGTAGTCGACGGCGTGAAGGTCATCGTGCACGAAACACCGGGCGCCAACTCTAACCTGATGCGGCAATGGATCGACCAGATCCGCAAAAAGGCGTCGCCCGCGGCCGTCTTCCTGGCTTCGACCCAAGGCGACAGCAAAGTACTGCTGGTCGCCGGCGTGAGCCGCGATCTGGTGGACCGTAAAATCAGCGCAGGCGACTGGGTCAAACAAGTCGCGCCCCTCGTTGGCGGCGGAGGCGGCGGCAAACCCGATCTGGCACAAGCCGGCGGCAAGCAGCCTGAAAACCTGCCCGCCGCATTAGAGAAGGCCCAGGAAGTCGCCAAAGCAATGTTGGGCTAAGTTTTGGTTTAGCGCTCATTCGCCCCCTCGCCCCTTTGGGGCACTGAAATCTGCAAAACTAACCCGAAGCGCGCTTGTTGAACTTGCATACTTTGAGGATGAAAATCACAATTCAGCCTTAAATACAAGTAGCAAACACTAACCCGAAGCGCGAGCGAGGGGCGCCGGAATTGGCAGCGCACCGCCGGTTGAAGACCGCCTATTCAGCGAATTTCGGCCAAAAAACCGCGTTTTCGCCTCGACATCAAACGCCCCTCGCTCGCGCTTCGGGTTAGTGTGGAAATTCAGAACTTGCGTTTCGCACTTGGTGTGTGCGGCGAGGGGACCTGACTTGCCCGTTTAATTTTCGCAAAGGTTATCGCGATGTGCGGAATTCTTGGCTTGGTGGCGCCGGTGGGCGGGCATGTGAAGCTGGATCGTGACCGCATTGAATTCATGCGCGATACGATGACCTCACGCGGGCCCGATGGCGCCGGGCTGTTTGAGCATCGCAATGTGGCGCTGGCCAGCCGCCTGCTGGCGATCCGCGCCGATGCAGCCGCCGGGCAACAGCCGCTGGTTTCGCCCGACGGCGCCTGCGCGCTGGTCTATAACGGCGAAATCTATAACAACGACGAACTGCGTGCGGAGCTGCAATACGCCGGCTTCACCTTCGATTCGCCCTGCGACACTGCGACCGTGCTGGCCGCCTATCAGCATTGGGGCGAAGAATTCGTCAAGAAGCTGCGCGGCATGTTCGCCCTGGGCATTTATGATTTCCGTAACGATTCGCTGCTGCTGGCCCGTGACCGCTGCGGAATGAAGCCGCTGTTCCTGGCGGAAATCGACGGCGTGCTGGTGTTCGCCAGCACCGTGCGGGCGATTATCGAACACCCGGGCTACAACCGCCGCCCGCATTGGCCCGCGGTCAGCCACTACATCACCACCGGCCGCAATGTGCTGCACCGTGAGACGCTGTTTGAAGGCATACGGCAGTTGCTTCCGGCGGAAGTGCTGCAATGGCGTAGCGGCAACGTGCAGCTTTCCACCTACTGGGACTATCCTGACGAAATTGCAAACGCCCCCAGCTATGAAGAAGCCACGCAACTGCTTCAGCAGGAACTGGCCGCGACGACGCAGCTTCACCTGGCAAGTCAGCAGCCGGCGGGTCTGTTTCTGAGCGGTGGTCTCGATTCCAGCACGCTCGCCTGCATGCTCTCAGAACAGAACACACCCGCCGGTGTGGGTTATGGCACGGACGATCCGGGCAGCGATGGCGAGTTCGCCGCAAAAGCCGCCGCCCATGCCGGCCTGCCATTAACGGCGGTGGAAGTCACGCAGGAGCAGTATCTGGAAACGTGGCAATGGATGATCACCGAAACCGCCACGCCCTTAGGCACGCCCAGCGATGTGATCATCTACCATCTTTCGCAGGCCATGAAGCAGCAGACCAGCGTGGTGCTGGGCGGCGAAGGCGCCGACGAACTGCTGGGCGGCTATCCGGCAACGCACTGGGCCGGGCACGATTACGCCCGCTCCCTACAACTGGCCAGCGGCGAATGGCCGGGTGGCGAAATCTCCGCGAACCGCTTCCGCGAAAGCATGACGGAAACTTATGGACGCGCCGAGTTCGCTTCGGAAGTGGACTTCTTCTTCAACGTCAGCAGTTTTGTTCCCGCGCGCGGTACGGCAATGCTGATGAAGCAGTGGGCTTCTGAAAAAGCGGAACGCGAAAGCCGAATGTGGACCCACTACGCGGCCCGCCTGGCAGAGCTTTCACACCTGCCGCCGTTGCGGAAATACATGGTGCTGCTGCATCAGATCAACCTGGAGCACCTGCTGCGGCGGCTCGATACGGCCACGATGCTGGCGGGGCTGGAATCGCGGGTTCCGTTCTGCGACCACGTACTGATGGAGAAGATGTGGCAACTGCCCGACGCCTACAAGTTAGACACAACTGCGGAAGATCACCTGTCGATGACGGCGTCCGATCTGCATGCCAACGACGCGCTGCGGAGTAAACGTCTGTTACGCAGCGTAGCTGCCGGCATGTTGCCTGCAGAACTGGCCAACCGGCGGAAGGTTAGTTTCACCACGCCTGTTGAATACTGGCTGCACACTCCGTGGCGGGATTGGATGCAGCACAAGCTCACCACCAGCCCGTTCGCCAAAGCTGTCTTTAATGAAGAGCCGCTTACGGGGCTGACAGAGGCTGCACACCTGGTAGGGATGCTTGCCTGGCCAGTCGTCAACATCGTTCTCTGGGGCGACTGGCTGGGGATTGAGTAGAGGTTAGAGGTTAGTGGCTAGAGGTTAGAAACCAAAAAGAGATCACCGCCATCTGGCTTGTTTCGCAAGCGTTGGTCACTCAAGTCCAGGTCAGTCACTAACTACTAACCTCTAGCAACTAGCCACTAAAAAAACACCCCGACCCGGACAGACGAGGCGGACGTCTGCCCAGGCCATTGGGGTATCCTTCTGGCCCAGGCAAGAGCCAAAAAAACGCTCGTGAAAACAGTCCCGCCTGCGGCCAGCTATCAGCCGCAGGCAATCGCCAGACTGTTCTTTCTCTTTACTAGGTGGTTTCTACCGAAGGCTTTGCAGCGACCATTGCTGCGCCACCGGCGCCGCTTGGTACGTTGCCTGCCATCGGATCGGTCAGCATAGCCGGAGGATAGGCGTACATGCCGTGTTCCGAGATATCCAGACCTTCGAGTTCTTCTTTTTCATCAGCACGCAGGCCGATGGTGTACTTGATCAGCAGGAAGATCGCCAAGCTGACTGGGAAGGCCCAGGCGAAGGCGACCACGATGCCGATGAGCTGTGCAACAAGCTGTGCCGCACCGCCACCCAGCAGCAGACCACCGGCGCCATCAGCATCCAGCGTCTTGAAGAGACCTACGGCAATCGTGCCCCAGGCGCCACAGATACCGTGCACCGAGACGGCGCCGACTGGATCATCAATGCGGCAGCGTTCGAGGCCGATAACCGCGAAGACAACAATCAGACCACCGACGAAGCCGGACAGCACAGCGTAAGGTGTGGCGATGCAATCGCAACCTGCGGTGATAGCAACCAGACCAGCCAGGGCGCCATTGAGTGTGAACGAAGGATCAGGCTTCTTGAACAGGGCCCACGAAGCGATCATTGCAGCCACGGCGCCGGCCGAAGCGGCCATCGTTGTTACAAAGGCGATCACAGCGAAGCTACCACCTTCAAAGGTCGTGGTGCTACCAGCGTTAAAGCCGAACCAGCCCAGCCACAGGATGAAGACACCCAGAGCAGCCAGTGGAATGTTGTGACCAGGAATTGGCAGTGGCTTGCCTTCTTTGGTGAACTTGCCGATACGTGGACCGATGACAATGGCGCCAGCCAGAGCACACCAGCCACCGATCGAGTGAACCACGGTGGAGCCAGCAAAGTCGTAGAAGTCCATTCGTTCAAGCCATCCCTTGGCAACTTCGCCATTCAAACCACCCCAAGCCCATTTGCCGAAGATCGGGTAGACGATAATGGTGATCGCGATCGAGTAGGCGAGGTAGCCAACAAACTTGGTGCGGCCGGCCATGGCGCCGGACACGATGGTTGCTGCGGTTGCACAGAACATGGTCTGGAACAGGATGAATGCCCAACCGAACGGCGAAGGAGCGGTGTGGCAGAATTCGGTGATACCAAGCCAACCGTAAGTGTCCATCGTTGTTTCGCCAGCGTCGTTCGTAATCGAGCAGGCTCCAAACATCAGAGCGAAGCCAATGACCCAGAAGCTTAAGCTTCCGATCGAAAGGTCCATCGCGTTTTTCATGATGATGTTACAGGCGTTCTTGGCTCTGGTGAAACCAGCTTCAACCAGCGCGAAGCCAGCTTGCATGAAGAACACCATGAACGCTGCGAGGCAGGTCCACAGCACGGCGCCATCTTCGTTGATGGTTGCAACGGCCGCTTCGAGGGGTGTCGGCTCTGGCTCTGGATCTGCTGCTGGAGGATCGCCTCCTTCGCCCTCGCCTTCGGGAGCTGCTTCGTCTCCGCTATCACTCGCAGCGGCGGCGGGCGTTCCATCACCGTCCGTCGCGTCCTGAGCGTGAACCACCGCTGTGAGTGATAGACCCATTGCCATCACTCCCACCGCGATAGCAATTCTAAAAATGTTCGAGAACCAGATTGAGTGTGTTTGCATTGTCATAAATTCAGGATTGCCTGTTAAAACAGAAGGAACGCAACTGCCTTTCGGTCTTGTTGCAAAACATGGAAATTACTGTTGCCGCACCTGGAACGTATGGGGCCCGCCTGTTGCGCAGGTACGGTGCAAACCGTGGTATGCAACGGTCGTGCCATCGTGCATGCAGTTGCCCTACTTCGATGGCCTTCCTGGCTGCAATCCCTTGTTTTCAATGGACTTAGGGTTCGTTAATAAAAATGAAGAAATGATGTAAAAACACATCAGGAAAATTAAATGCCTGGATGCTGGGCACGTTGCTGCACACATAAGCAGCGTTGCTGCTAGCATGACGGCAAGAGTTGAATGCCTTATGTAGGCCTAGTTGTTTGTCTTATGTGGGGAAGCACAATCATGAAGCTGCACCTGTACACTCCGGCCGCCATCCTTGTTCTGGTAATGGACGTCATGCTGTTACCAACGCTTGCCAGAGCGGAAACGCCGCGGTGCGAAATTGTGCCCTTGGCGGGGCATCAAGTGTCGCTGCGGATTGATGGCGAGGAGAAAACACGCTGGCACTATGGCAAGCAGTATCCGCGGCCCTTCTTCTTTCCCTTCAATGGCCCGTCGGGCGAATCGCTAACGCGGATGGGGCACCCCGGCGCGCCGAACCACGACCATCACCGCAGCGTATGGTTTGCCCATCACGATGTGAACGGTCAGGACTTCTGGTCGAATGAAACCCGGACGACGGTGCAGCAGACCGATTGGATGGCGTACCGCGACGCCGACGACGAGGCGATAATGGCCGTGAGTGTCCGCTGGTACGATGCGGACGGCAAACCGCTACTAGATTCTTCCATCTACGCCGCCCTGGCGCCGGAAGCGGACGGGCACCGGCTGGAATTGCAGCTGGTTGTTGCGCCCGCCAGCGGCGTGGAGAAGATGACGCTGGGAAAGACCAACTTCGGCTTTCTGGCGGTCCGTATGGCCAAGTCGATCTCGGCCCACTTCGGAGACGGCGTAATAACCAGCAGCGAAGGCGCTGTCGGTGAAGAGAAAATCTTCGGCAAACGGGCGCGGTGGATGGATTACAGCGGACCAATTGCCGTTGGCAAAGGGAAGAACCGCCGCAGCGTCGTAGAAGGTGTGACCTACTTCGACCACCCCTCCAATCCCAATCATCCATCGGGCTGGCACGTGCGGAAAGACGGATGGATGGGCGCCGGCTTCTGCCTTTTCAAGCCGTACGAACTCGACCGCGACAACCCGCTGACGCTTCGCTACCTGCTGCACGCCCATTCTGGCAAATACGATGCTGCGAGGGCGAAAAAGGTCTTCGAGGCGTTTACCAGCAGACCATCGCTTGAACTTCTAGATGGCAAAGGCGTGCCGCACCATCAATTCATCGTGCAGCGCGTAAAGCCCGCCGCAGACAAATGACGGCTACCCCACGGGGTACAGAAAAACAAACGCCCCGCTGCCGCTGAGCACGACCAGCAGCCCGAGGATCAATAAGGAAAGAACCAGCGGCAGCAGCCACCACTTCTTGTTGTGCTGCAGAAATTGCAGGAACTCCACCAGGATTGAAGGCTGCGGACGATCGAGCCCTGGCAACGGTTCGCCAGGCGTCTGCTGCTGAGGTGCATCCTCAGGATCGTGGCTGTCAGATGCGGGCGGTTTGCTCATGTGTGCCGTTCGCGGCTAGGAATTTGCAAGACGCTGGTCGTCGCCTAGATCGTGGTCCGGGCTGATGCATTCCACGCGACAGCGGCGCTGAAACTACTTTCGAGATCTTAGTCGATCGTGAAGCCAGCAGACAAATGCGATTTCAAGAGGCGTAAGCACTAAACCTAAAATTAGCCCCAACATGGTCGCCAACGGCATCCAAATCGTATCTGTGGGAGCTAATGCACGGAGTCCAAATATAAGGCCAAAAAGCTGGAACGGCCATTGCCAGACCATCGGAATCAATAATCTATTTGAAATCATGTGCGTAACGTCCCCGGACTTTAATAACGCGATCATCTCGTCCGGCCAGCGGACCAGGCGCCAGCCTGCGGGCGGAGTGCGTTCGTCATCCAGATAAACTTTCATATCGCCAGGGGGCAGTGACTTGTATGTGTCACTCGCCGTTCTTTACGCGGCGAATGGCAGGGAGAAGACGAAGGCGGCGCCGGTTTGCTCTGCATCTAATTCTAACCGGCCGCCTAGTGCGCGGGCCAGGCGTTTGCACAGGGCGAGGCCCAGACCGACGCCGGGTGCTGTGGCGGCGGCTTCTTCGACGGGTTTGGAGAAGGGGCGGAACAGCCGGCGTTTCTGGGCGACCGAAATGCCCGGCCCGTGGTCGCGGACGCTGATCCGCATTTCGCCGTTGTGCTTCTCTGCGGCAAGAATGATGTCGCGGTTCTCTGCGGCCGAGGCGTATTTGCTGGCGTTATCGACCAGATTGAACAGAATCTGCTCCACGGCGGCCGGATCGGTGGCGACTTCCTGCGCGAGGGCTTCGTCACTGGCTTCCACGACCAGTTGCATACTGGCCTGTTTCGCCCGGTCTTCCAGCCGGGTCTGCATGCGGGCAATCAACGCGCCGGTCTCCAGCGTTTCGCGCCGCCGGCCGGGACGTCCGCGTTCCAGCCGTGCGTAGGCCAGCACGTTCTCTACGAGGTGGTACAGCCGGTCGCCTTCCACGCGGAGCGTTTCCAGGTAGGTCTGCTGCCGCTCTGGATCGGTGACCATGCCTTCGGAAAGCATCTCTGCATACATGCGGAAGGTGGTCAGCGGCGTGCGTAGTTCATGCGTGACGGCCGAAACGAAGGCGCCGCGGCGTTCACTCAAAGTCACCACCCCCATCAGCAACCCGCCCACCGCAATCGCGGCCACCAGCAGGCAGCCCCAGGCAGTGTATAGAGAAATGCGGATCGGCGAGACGGCGGGACTAATGGCGGCAGCCGGGGTTTCGTCCGCCGCGACAAATGCAAACGGCTCCATCTCCGGTTCTGGCACCACGATCTTCACAGGCAACGTCGCCAGCGAACGGCCTGCCTGCACGGGCACGCCGACGGCGACGGGCGCCAGGTCGGCGCCGGGGAGCACATCTTCGATCTGTTTGAGCAGCATCTTTTTGATTTCCGGCCAGTTCATCCAGCAGCCTTGCACAACGACCTGATCGCGGATCGTCACCCGCCGGACCAGCAGCAGGTTCGAACCAATCCATAACGGCCGGCTGACGCCTTCGGCCACATACTGCGGCGGCGTGACGGAATTTGTATTCAAGCGTTGCTGCACAAACTGATTCTGCGCGTAATTCTGAAACGCCTGATTCCGTACGCGGTATTCGTCGCCGCCACGGAGCATCTGACGCTGCTGAGTCTGTGCGTATGCGGCTCCATAACCAGATTCCTGCTGCATGTCTTCTGACTGTGCGGCGGGCTGATTCGGCGCTGCTGCCTGCTGCATGGGCGGTGGATCATCGCCGCCGCCAGCGCGTTGCGGCGCCGTGGGTTGCTGAGGCGGGGCGGCGCCCTGCGCTGTCTGGGCGTCGAGGTTGGGCGGATAGTAGCCGGGGTCCTGCTCAATGGGGTACGTGTTTGAGGTGTTGGCTACATGCTCTACGTTCACGCCGCGTCCATTCAGCGGATTGCCTGTGTAATTGAAACCCAGGCCGCCGCCCCATTCGCGCCGTAAGGCGACCTGTGGAAGAATCTCTTCGGGCAGCCGGTTGATAATATCTTTCCGCCGCACCACGCCACGCAGGTCCGCCAGACGTTTGTTATTCGTATTCAGGCTTTCGGTGGCGATGCCATTATCAACCGCCAGTTGCCAGGCCGGACCCGTCGGCGACTGAGGCGAACTCCAGCTGCCATCGGGCATGATCTGGAAGTGCAGCAGCACGTAAGGTGAAGGCTCCATCAACAGCGGCGAAGGTGTCTGCAAGACCGGCGGCGTGACGATCTCGCCTTTTGTTTTGCCACTCCCTGGCGCGGTTGATGGATCTTTAACACCGCCGCCGAAACCGCCAGTACTTCCTTTACCGCCACGGCTGTCGCGTGAAGGCGGCTCACCACCAATGCCGCCGCCCACACTGCTGCCTGGAACGGGCCCAGGGCCATTTGCAGCGATGGCCGTCGCCTGCGGCCCTACCGGAACGGAAGGGTGATAAACATAATACGGCCGCGATGCTTCCTGCGCGACAACGGGCGTCAGCGTCCAGTCCAGGCGCCAGAGCGCGCTGCTGACGCGTTCCTGCAATTCCGCTGTACTGCGCGCATAATCCGCCTGATGCCGCGCGGCTTCGGCCTGCTTGCGTGCTTCCGATTCCTTCTTCCGGGCGTTTTCAGCCTGACGCAGACTTTGCAGACGCTGCCGGTCTAATTCAAACGCTTTGACCGTCAGCCAGCACATGGCGGGCAGCACAATCGCCAGGCAGAGGATGAACAGCGACCAGATTTGCCAGGGACGTTTCATGAGGCGTTTCCTGTGTTGCTGAACATGTAGCCTTTGCCGCGGACGGTCAGCAGCACCCGCGGAGCAGAAGGCACTTCGCGCAGTTTTTCCCGCAGACGGGCCACGTGCATATCAATCGTGCGGGTCGACACACCTTGCGGGCTGATCCGCCAGACATGGGCCAGCAGTTCGTCGCGGGCAATCGCACGGCCGGGGTTGTTGGCCAGATACCGCAGCAGGTCGATCTCGCGTTCAGAAAGCTCCACCCGCTCGCCATCGTCAAACCGCAGCTCGCACCGAGCGAGATCCGCCACACCACCAGGCAGCGGCACCTGCTGCACATCGGCGGGCCGTTCTGGTGAACGCCGCAGGACGGCTTCCACACGGGCCAGCAGTTCTTTCACGCTGAACGGTTTCACGACGTAATCGTCGGCGCCCTTTTGTAGACCGGTAACGCGGTCTGTCTCTTCGCCCTTAGCCGTCAGCACAATCACGGGCTGCGTCGGGCGGCATTCACGCAGGCGGGTAAGAATCTCGATACCACTGGCGCCGGGCAGCACCAGGTCCAGCAGCAGCAGGTCGTATTCGCACTGCACTGCCATTTCCGCGCCTTCATCGCCGTTGCCGGTCTGTAAGACGCGGTAACCGGCAAACTCGAGGGCGTCGACAATGCCGCGGCGGATGGCGGCATCGTCTTCAATCGTTAGAATCGTGCGGCTTGTCATAATCGCGCTGACATGAAGGGAATAGGAGCCTTGCGAAACCCGGTGAGTCCAGAATTCGCCGGCGAACCTATCCCCACGCCATTATTTTACGCGAAGAAGCCGTCGCTGCATGTAAAGAGTGTGTAACGCAGCTACTTATTCTTGCCAACAAACAGATAGACAAGCGCACCGATCGGGCCAACGAACAGAATGACCAGAATCCAGATGATCCGGTTGTCTTCCAGGGCCGGATTTTTGATTGCGTCGATCAACGCATAAATAACGAGCCCCATGCTTGCCAGGCTAATCAACATGATTACGCCGAAGAAGCAAAGGAAGCCCAGGCCAACCGCTGCGCCAGCGGCCGCGTCGCCATCTTGTGCAAGCATCATCAATTGTTCGAGCATCGTACAACCGTCCCTTTTATTTACGAAATCTCATAATTGCCGTCTTCACAAAGACAGCTCCGGGCCACATTCTACAGACATCCCGCCCGGTAGGATAGAATGGCAATCCCACGTAGTGGCACTATTACCGCATTACAACAGACCTTCGTGCTGCCTTGCCCCATGCAGCACCCGGATGACTTCGATGCCGTCATCAACTGGCTGGAAATAAATCACATAGTTGCCAACAGCCGTCCGTCTGACTCCCGGACGGATATACGAAACAGCTTCGCCCTGCATGGGCGTCGTCGCCAGTAATTTGAAGCGCGCAGTAAACTGATCCAGCAGTTTGTCCGCAGCGGTTATGCGATCTGCCGCGATGTACGCCCAGATTTCGATAATATCCAGCCGCGCCTGGGCGCTTTGAATTACACGCGCCATTAACTTCCGGGGTGAAGTCGTTTCATCCCCTCACGGCGGATGTCTTCCGGGTCGAAGCGGGAAGAGTCGCCGTGGTCAAGCTGTTCAAGCCCCACCATCACCTGATTGCGGATTCGCAAGGCTTCCTCCGTCATGATCCAGATGACGGCGCCATTTTCGCCGCGCACTTGAATCACGCCGTCCGTAGATTGGTTGAGAGCGTCGAGTTGTTCGGATGTGAGTTGCATGCGAGAATTATACTGCCGCGAATTTTCGCAGGCAATCAAACTATTAATGCCTTCACACCTACGATCCTCCCATGCTCTCCATCCCTACTTGCTTGCGGCTGAGTGTTGCCACGGCGGTTGTTCTTGCAACTCTCAATGCATACGCCGAGCCAGGAAGCACCGTCACGGGCTCCAAAGCAGACGCCGCCGCGACGCAGTTCTTTGAGCGGAACATCCGGCCGTTGCTGGTGAAGCACTGTTACGAGTGCCATTCGGAAGAGGCCGGTGAGCAGCAGGGCGGGTTGCTGCTGGATCGTGAGAGCGGCTGGCTCAAGGGGGGCGATACGGGCAAGGCTGTGCTGCCGGGGCAACCGCAGCAGAGCCTGCTCATTAAGGCGGTGCACTATAAAGACGAGAATGTGCAGATGCCGCCTGATGGAAAACTCGCCGCCGCCGACATCAAGCTGCTGGAACAATGGGTGAAGCAAGGCGCCACAGGCGGCGCCGTGGATATTGGCGAAACAGGCTTCTCTCGGTTAGGCGATCAGGACTTCATCTTCGAGCAGGCACGCACGCACTGGGCGTTTCAGGAAGTGAAAAAGGTCGAACCGCCAGTTGCTGCTGATCCAAAGTGGAACACGGATGCGATCGACCGCTTCATCTTCGCCCGGATGTCGGCTGCCGGACTTTCGCCTTCGCCCCGCGCCGACGCCCGTACGCTGTTGCGGCGGTTGTCTTACGATCTGACCGGTTTGCCGCCGACGTACGAAGAGGTCGAGGCGTTCAGTAAAGCCCTGGCGGACAAGCCGCTGCCTGCCATCCGCGCTGCGATTGACCGGCTGCTGGCTTCGCCCGCTTACGGCGAGCACTTTGCGCGGATGTGGCTGGACGTGGCCCGCTATGGCGACACCGACAACAACTACCGGCCCGATACAAAAACGCCGCACTACTACCCGTTCGCCTTCACCTACCGCGACTACGTGATTCAGGCTTTCAACAGCAACAACCCCTTCGACCGCTTCCTCACCGAACAGCTGGCAGCGGACTTAATGCAAGACCAGAAAGATCCGCCTTCGCCCGCCGCGTTGGGCTTCCTGGCTACCGGGCCGCATCTGACACGCAATCAGGCGGAGTCCATTGACGACTGGATCGACGTCACCACCCGCGGCGTGATGGGGCTGACGGTTTCTTGCGCACGCTGTCACGATCACAAATACGAGCCCGTGCCGACGGCGGACTATTACTCGCTGGTCGGTGTCTTTTCTTCCATCACCCGGCACAACGCCATCGACGATGACAAGCTGCCCCGCGTAGAAGGTTACACCGTCAGCGATGCCGACCGGCAGGCGTACGAAAAGAAACGCGCCGCCATCGACGCCAAAATCAACGGCGCCGGTAAGAAGAAAGCGAACAACAACCGCACCGTTGCCGAGCGTATCCGCGAAACAGAACTCGCCCAGCTGCTGGCCTTTCATCCCGGCGCCCCGGCGCATGCGATGGTGGTGCAGGAACGCAACCGCCCCGTCACCTCGTATGTCGCCATCCGCGGCGACCGCCGCAACCGCGGGCCACTGGCCCCACGGCGTTTTCTGAAAGTGCTGGATGCGGAACAGGCGCCCTTCAATGAAACGGATAGTGGACGCCTGGAGCTTGCCGCCAATATCACCAGCAGCAAGAACCCGCTCACCGCGCGCGTGTTTGTGAACCGCGTGTGGGGCATGCTGATGGGATCGTACCTGGTGGAGACACCTTCGGACTTCGGCCTGCAGGGCGCCGCGCCTTCGCACCCGCAATTGCTTGACTGGCTGGCTGACGACTTTGTGTCACACGGCTGGGATGTGAAGCGGCTGGTGAAAACCATTGCGATGTCGCGGACGTATCAGCAAAGCAGCCGGACGCGCGAAGAGATGGCCGCCATCGACCCGGTCAACAAATGGCACTGGCGCGGCAACCGCAAGCGGCTTTCGATTGAAGCCCTCCGCGATAGCATGCTCGCGGTCAGCGGGCAGCTCGACCGCACAATGGGCGGTCGCCCGGCGCCTCTGTGGGCAATTACCTCGAAGCGGAAGAATCCGTTCCCACCCGGCGCCACTTACACGCGGCGCCGCGCGATCTACGGATTCATCAACCGCTTCAACCTCGACCCGGTGCTCCGCGTCTTCGACTTCCCGGCTTCCGTGCAATCCCGCGGCCGCCGCAACGAAAGCATCGTCGCGCCGCAGGCGTTATTCACCTTGAATGCCCCGTTCGTCGTGGATCAATCCATCGCCCTCACAACGCTGCCAGAATTCACCGGCGCCGCAGACGACACCGCGCGTACCGCCGTCCTCTTCCAGCAACTCTATCAGCGCGAACCCGCGCCGCCCGAAACGCTACGCATCACCCGCTTCATCGCCGCCCAGCAGAAGTTCTTCCAGGAGCCACGCAAAGGCTCCAGCGTGACAACGCCCTGGCCACTGGTCTCGCAGGCGTTGTTCATGGCCAATGAGTTTCATTACGTGGACTAACGCGGTCAACTCAGGATGGGAATTGAGAAAGTAAAACGACCGCCGCATCCGCTGTCGATTCTGCACATCATCTTGTACACGGTCGGGTGTGCACTGGCGTATTCGATCTTCCGGTTCGTCTCATCGTTCAGTGACAAGCACGAGATTAGCACGTTTGAACTGTTGCACATTTCTTTCCTCGGGCTGGTTGTCGGGTTTGCGTTTGCGTCACTCCTTATGGCGCCGGTTGCCTGGTATTTAAAGGCGCCTTATCCACGAGATCCGGGCCACTGGCTTCTGATGGTTCACGGTATCGCCGCCATCCTGTTTAGAGGTCTGTTTATCGGAATTCTGCTGTTTTTCAGGCCACATGATGGCGGTGATGGTGCAGATTGGTTGGACTTAACTCACTGGTTCCGCGTCTGGCAGATGTGCCATCTGCTGGCGCTCATGTTCTACAGCACGCTCTTTCTTACCGGAGCAATACTGTCGCCCGGTGGAGTTCATTGGCGAATAATATGGGCGGTGTTCTTTGCGCGGTTTGTTATTGAAATTCTTTATGGCAGCGTTTGCCTATTGGAACTGATCATTTTTCGCAGCAGTAACCTTGAAAACCTTCTTATGTACCCTTGGGCCACGGCGCCCCAGATGGTCATGATCCCAGTGATAATGTCAGGCGCCCTGGTTGATCTGCTTCAGAAACGTGAGCGTGACTGGCTGCACTGGCTGGGGCTTGTCGTGGTCGTACTTTTAATACTTGCAGATGTTGTATTCCCGGTTATTCACTTCTACTTCATCCGCCAGCCGGTGCCTTGAATCTCCGCCAGATAAAACATCGTGGCAGTCCGCTATCGCCTTTGCGGGCATCTGCTTAAATGGGGTGGTGAATACTTTGCCAGAGACTGCCGGGAAGCCTCTCACCGTCTGCCGTTTGACGCCGCCGGGGCGTGGAGCGATTGCGACGGTGGCGGTGTGCGGCGCCGGGGCGGTGCAGGCGGTGGATACGGTTTTTTCTGCTGCGGCAGGCAAGCCGCTGGCGGCGTTTCCGGCCGGTCGTATCGTGTTTGGGCAGTGGCGGCCAGACGCCGGGCAGGTGGAAGAACTGGTGACACATGTTGACACTTCGGGCAATGTGTATGTGCACTGCCACGGTGGTGACGCGGCCGTGCGGGCGGTGATGGATTCGATGCTCGCCGCCGGCGCCGTGGAAATGGGCTGGCGGGAGCTGTTGCAGCGTGCAGCGCCGCGGCCGTTTCAGGCGGAATGTGAAATCGCGCTCAGCCTCGCGCGGACCACGCGGACCGCTGGGATTCTGCTGGATCAGCATCGCGGCGCCCTGCAGTTTGCCGTGCAGCAATGCCTGTCGCACATTGAGCGGGGCGAACTGGCCGAAGCGGTCGCCGCGGTGGATGCCTTGCTGCAATATCGCACGGCGGGCGCCCACCTGACGCAGCCCTTCCGGGTCGTGCTGAGCGGGCCGCCCAATGCGGGCAAGAGCAGCCTGATGAACGCGCTGCTTGGCTTTCAACGCTCTATTGTGTTTGATCAGCCGGGCACCACGCGCGATGCACTCACGGCGCAGACCGCCATCGAAGGCTGGCCGGTGGAACTCTGCGACACCGCGGGCATCCGGCAGACCAGCGATCAGCTAGAACAACAAGGCGTCGCCAAAGCACTGCAACACGCCGCCACGGCGGATCTGGTTCTGCATGTGCAGGCAGCAGACGAAGACGCCTCGCGCGAAACTTCTGGTTCATCTGAATCGACGTTCTCAGGCAAGCAGCTTCACGTTATCAGCAAGGCGGACCTCGCAGACGGACAGCCCGTAAAACCCTCCGCCGCCACGATCGTCACCAGCGTGGTCACCGGCGACGGCATCGAGAATCTGCTGCGGGCCATCATTACAACCTTGCTCCCGCAACAGCCACCGCCTGGCGCCGCCGTGCCCTTCACTAAAGAGCTGATTGATGCGTTACAGCAAGTCAGGGACGCGTTGCAGGCAGACAACCCACAAGCGGCCTCGACGGGATTAACGGACCTGATGAGCCGGCGCTAAAATCCTTGCTGGTTCCGCCTCGATTCGATGCGTGTCAAGTATTAGAATGCGGAGGCTGCCGAATCGCCCGTCACCTTTATCTCCCATTTTCCGCCGGTCGCCCGTATGAAAACGCAGAAGTATGGCAAACAGTTTTCAACCTTCCTGAACATTGCAGCCAATCTTGCGGAGACGGCCGAAGCGGATGCAATTCTGGTGCTGGTCGAAGGGCAGACCAACTGGGAGAAAATCGCCACGGTCGCCGGCGAGCAGAAGGTGATTATCGCAGGCGATACGGCGGAAGAACTGGAAGGCGCCAGCGAGTTCAATCTAAAAACCATCGCGCTGAACATGCCCGATGCGCCCGTGACCGACCGTTTAACGCAGGCGCTGATCGAAAGCCTGGCCGATGAATTCCTGAAGCCCGGTAGCAGCGTGATTGCCGTTTACAGCGCGTACGAGCCGAAGAAGATGGACACCGTCAGCTTTGTCCGGCTGCACGAACATCTCGGACGCCTGACCGCACGCGACTTGCAACAGATCGAAACGCAGGTGCCGCTGGAAACGCTCAAGACCGTGGTGGATCTGGCCGTGGAAATCGGCCGCGAAGGGCGGGAAGGCAAGCCGGTGGGCACGCTGCTGATTGTGGGCGACGCCCGTAAGGTTCTGGCGCAGAGCCACGAAGCGGTGTGGGATCCGGTCAAAGGCTACAACCGCAAAGACCGCAACATTCACGACGCCCGCAACCGCGATGCGGTGAAAGAGATCGCGCAACTGGATGGCGCTTTTGTGATCTCGTCGGACGGAACGGTCGAGGCAAGCTGCCGCATCATCGACACGGCGCCGGTGGATTCCGTTGAATTTTCGCTCTCCAAGGGACTGGGCTCCCGGCACTACGCGGCGGCCGCAATCAGCCATCACACCAAATCGGTTGCCATCGCCGTGAGCGAATCCAACGGCACCGTACGACTGTTTCAAAAGGGCGCCGTCATTCTCCGCATCGAACCTTTCCGCCGCGCGATGAAGTGGAAAGACTTTGAGTTCGAGCAGCTCAGCAAAGCGGAATAGCGAACGGCGTTTCAGCGGCGCGGTGCTTTGAATTCCCCGTCGCTGCCGCCTTGGCGATGTTGGTTTGGAGTGTCACAATGCGGGCATGCGTATTCTCTTTCTGCACGGCTGGCGCTCGGTGACGGGTGGTGTGAAGCCCACGTATCTGGCCAGCCAAGGGCACGAGGTGATAAACCCGGCCCTGGATGACGACGATTTTGCCGCTGCCTTGCAAACGGCGCAGACAGCCTTTGACGAGCATCGCCCGGATGTGATCGTCGGCTCTTCACGCGGCGGAGCGGTCGCAATGAATGTCAACAGCGGAGAGACGCCGCTGGTGCTGCTCTGCCCGGCGTGGAAAAACTGGGGCACGGTCCGGCGGCTTAAGAACGACGCCGTCATCCTGCACAGCCCCGCCGACGATGTGATTCCTTTTGAGGATTCCGCAGAACTGATCGCCAGCAGCGGGCTTTCACCTTCGACACTGGTGAACATCGGCAACGATCACCGTCTGGCGGACCCCGAACCGTTGCAAGCGATGCACGACGCTTGTGTGATGCTGGAACGCAACCACCGCCAGAGCCTGCTGGATCATCGCGCGATCAGCGGCCGCTATCTGTTCCCGCAGCCAAGGCGGGTTCCGCAGCCCCTGATGGTGCAGATGCCCGGCGCCACGCTGGCGTGCTACCACCAGGTTGTTGATCCCGCGGCTTACACGCTGGTGCATTTTCATGGCAATGGCGAAGCGGTGGACGATTATGTGCCGGTAATGTCCGGTGCGTTTGCAGACCTGGGGCTGAATGCTTTGTTTGTGGAATACCGGCAGTACGGCGGCTCCACCGGCATCGCCCAGCTACGCGCGATGCTGGGCGACGGCGAACTGGCGATGCAGGCTGCCGGGGTGGAAGCCAGCCGCGCGATTGCGTTGGGGCGTTCGATTGGTTCGCTCTACGCCATCGAACTCTCGCGGCGGCAACCGGACCTGGCAGGACTGATTCTTGAAAGCGGCATTGCCGAACCGGCCGAACGATTCTTGACCTACGCCAATGTAGAAGCTGCCGGACTGCAGGAAAGCGACGTGCTACTGGAAGTTGACCGTTATTTCAATCACCGAGCGAAGCTTGGCGCGTACCACAACCCGCTGCTGGTGCTGCATACGGAGAACGATGGGCTGATCGATATTTCGCATGCCGAGCGGAACTTCGAATGGGCGGCCTCAACGCAAAAAGAATTCGTTCGCTTTCCGCGCGGGAATCACAATACAATCTTTGGCATGAACCACCCGGAATATTTAGCCGCCATCCGGCGGATGGTGGAAGGGCTGCCGGGCTGACACGCCAACGCGGCTGTCGCCGGGAGAACGCCAGGAGAGAACGTATTTCATGAGCACCGTGATCGATAGCGAATCGCCGTTCCGCCAGCTGAAACGCCGTCCTTTCTGGCTATGGCGGATTGGCGTGGCGCAGCGCCTGATCACCGGCGCCATCGTCGCGCAGATTGTGATGATCGTGCTATCGGGTGTGGCTTCGATGGTGCAGGAGCCGCTTCTTTACGCCCTGGCTACGCTGCTCGTGTTTATACCGCTAACGCTTTACACGATCGTCGCAACCACGGTGATGCTGTATAGCATGAAGTCTCATGTGCTTGCCTGGTTGCTGGCCGCTTTAGCTGTCTTGAATGTGCTGCTATGCCTGCCCATGTTGTACTGGTTGCACAAACGCGCGGCGGATTATCTGGAGCTTAACGGCGTGCAGGCAGGGTTCTGGGGCGCCAGTCTCAAGCAGTTGCGCCATCCAGAGCTTCCGCCCGGCGATGCACCTGGGGTGGTCACAGGTCACTGCCCGCATTGCGGGATTGAAACAGCGGCGTCGAGCATCTTTACCGGCTTCCGTAGCCGGTGCCGCGAATGCGGTAAACGCTTCACGTTTCAGCCCAACCCGGGCGACGACCGCGGATTCAAGCTGCAGCGTTACGATGAAACACGCACTTTGTGGAACTATCTGTGGCGGTGGCATCACAAACAGTTCACAGAGCAAGAGCGGCAGCGTGTGGAAAGCGGCCAGTTTGACGAAGGGTTTATGCAGCAAACCTGCAGCCGCATTCTCAACACAGCCGGGCATGAAGTTGAGGTAACGCGTTGCACCAGCTGCAACTGCATTGCCGGGTCGCCCATGGCCAGCGTGTGCCGGTGGTGCGGGCATTCTGACTGACATGTTTAAGTCACCGCAGGACGAAACGCAGCCAGACGCGGCGCAGCTTACTTCGTTATTGAAAGCTGAAGCTGTGAATCTTGGCTTCACGCTGGCGGGCGTCTGCGACGTGCGGCCGCCAGATGCAGAGCCGGGTGCGGATTACGAGCAGTTCTGCCAGTGGCTGGACGCAGGTCATGCGGGCGAGATGAAGTATCTGCCCGACCGGCGGGAAGCTTACCGGCATCCGCGGCATGTGCTGGAAGGCGTCCGCAGCATTCTGTTGCTGGGCATGGATTACCGCACACAGACGCCGGCGCCGCCGGATGAAGGCCAGGGACGCATCTCGCGTTATGCGTGGGGCGAAGCGGATTATCACGATGTGATTCATAAACGCCTGAAAGCGTTGCGGAAGTTTCTTGTCGCCCAGGCGCCAGGCTGCGTGGCGCGGGGAGTGGTCGATACCGCGCCGTTGCTCGAACGGCAGGCGGCCCGGCAAGCAGGGCTGGGGTGGCAAGGGAAGAATACGCTGCTGCTGAACAAACATCGTGGCAGCCTTTTTTTCCTGGCCGCGCTGCTCACCAGCGCGCCGCTGCAGGCCGACGCACCGCACGAGACAGCACATTGCGGAACCTGCCGGGCGTGCCTGGATGCCTGTCCGACGCAGGCTTTTCCGCAGCCCTATGTGCTGGATGCCACACGTTGCATCAGCTACCTGACGATCGAACTCCGCGAACAGATCCCGGCGGAGCTACGCGCCGGCATGGGCGACTGGGTCTTCGGCTGCGATGTCTGCCAGGATGTCTGCCCGTGGAATAACAAGGCGCCATTCTCAGCGGAACCTGCCTTTCAACCCAGGACGGGCAGCAATCCCGTGGACCTGATCGAACTGTTAACGCTGGACGAAGACGGCTTCCGCGAGCGGTATAAACGCACACCGCTGTGGCGGACCAGGCGGCAGGGACTGGCCCGCAACGCCGCCATCGCGCTGGGCAATCATCCTACACCTGGCGCCCTGCAACCGCTGATCTCCGCGCTGTCTGACCCGGCGGCTATCGTCCGCGGCGCGGCGGCGTGGGCCTTGGGCCGGTATCTGCAACCGCAATCGCGACAGGCGCTGCAGCAACGGCAACAGGTGGAAGAAGACGGCGACGTGCGGCACGAAATTGCTGTGGCGTTGCAGATGCATGCCGGCGATCCAGCTAAGTGAATCAGAACGCGGCCTCACCGCCGGGCGTCGCCGCTTTCAGATCGTCCGGCGAGATCAGTTGCCAGTAGACGCACGGCGCAATCTGTGCGGAAACGAACTTTGTATTGCCAGCGCAGAACACCGCGTTCACGCCGCCGACGTGAAAGCTGGAAGGGCGTGCAAACTGGTAATCGGCTTCGTCACCCGCCTGGCCCGTTTGTTCATTGATGTGCAATACGGGCGGTTTGCCAGTAGGGCTGAAGACAAAACAGTTCAGCGCTTCTTCACCCACAGGCCAGAAGCCCGCGTCTACATTTTCAGAGATCAACAGCGTGGTCGAGGCGCCGTCCGCAGCGGCCACATAATCTAGTTCCGGCTGGAAACCGGCGGTGAACTGCGGCTGCATACGGTTGAAGATCATCCCGTTGGCCTGCAAATCCGGCGGCGACTGCGACGCCACATCCGGCATCCCGCCGTTGACGATAAACGAACAGAAGCTGGGGCCAAGTTTCGTCAGTTCCGGATCTTCGGCGGGGCACATCAGCAGGGGAATCTTAATATGAGGCATCTCGCCGCGGCGCGTTTCGCCTTCCTGCCCGTAGTCCCTGTGAATGTGCTCCAGCGAACCAAGCTGCGGAAACCCGGGCGGAGGCGGTGGACCTTCTAGCTTCTCCGGGTCGTAGCCGATGTACGGCAGCAGTGGAAAGACCCAGCCCGTGTCCTTCACAGTGCCATCGACCGTTTCTGCCTGCAATTGCTTCCACCCAGGCAGATGATTCTTCACTTCGTGGTGCCGCACCATCGCGTCGAACACGTAGGTCTGGCGTCGTTCGCAGAAGACCCGGCGGCTCATACCCCGTTGCGAAAGCACCAGCAACGGCGCCAGGGCCAGCAGCACCGCGGCAATCACGCCTAGAATAATCACTTCCCGCCGCACAAATCCTGCCCGCCTACGTTGCAACCGGCGCCATGCGGAGGGCCGCACGGTAATTCCAGGACAAAATCGCCCCTGCGACGTGTGGCGGCATGATATGGTATGAGTGCCGGGAAGCATGAAGAAATCGCCAGATTGTTGACAAAAATGCGGGTCGCTAGTCGAATGAAACGGCTGAGTGGGCCAATCTCCCAACAATCATTTCGCCTTAGCTAACGTGAAATATACACGCATGATGAAATACGTTCACCCATCCCGCCGTCGCGGTCTATCGCTGATTGAAGTGCTGGTCGCCGTCGCCCTGACGCTGATTGTGCTGCTGGGCGTGGTCCAGATGTTCGGCTACGTCAGCAAAGAAGTCTCCCGCGGCCGCGCCGGCATGGAACTGGCAGGCAACAACCGCGCGGTCGTACAGACGATCCGCAACGACCTGGATGGCGTTACCGTCACCGTCAAACCGTGGCCCACCACCGGCAGCGGCGAAGGGTACCTGGAGTATTCGGAATTTGCGGCGAAGGATAATCCGCAGGCGATGATTTCGAGTGGTTTCTTGTCCTCTGAGATATACCCGCCAGCCAGTTCAAACAACCTCCGCGACTCCTTTCTGTTCGGCGACTTTGACGATGTCGTAGCATTCACCGCACGCTCGCGGACCGAACCTTTCCGCGGTGTGTTGCGCGGAGCGTTAACGGGGCCAAACGCCAGCGGCAAATTCCAGTTCACGCCAGGAACTGGGCCAGTGGTAATCGAATCCACCACGGCGGAGATCGTTTACTTCACCACGTTTGACGACGTGGATGGCGATGGAGCCTGGGAGCCGCTGGATGGTGAAGTGCGTAAGCTGCACCGCCGCGTGTTCCTCGTCCGTCCGGATATCGTGGTAGTGAATCAGACCATCCCCGACCGCGCGACGCTGGTGGCTTTCCGCCAGGCGAATGATCTCTCGATCAATGTAACGCACAACGGCACGAACTTTGTCGCCTCGTCAAATTCGCTGGCGGACCTGACGCGTCGTGAGAACCGTTTTGGCCGCGTGTTCTCTGCTACTGCCGCGTTGCCTTTTTCTTCTCCGTTTCCGCACCAGCTTGAGACGCTTGACTCTATTACGTCTCAAGCAGAAAGCGGCCCTGCGACGGGACCCTTCCTTGCCGATTACGCCTTGCAGGGTGACCGGCTGGGCGAGGATGTGATCGCTACGAATCTGGCTGCCTTCGATGTCCGCGTCTTTGATCCGCTGGCAACCGCCCACAACATCAACGGCCGCGTCCTGCAACCCGGCGACTTCGCTTACAATCCCACCGCAGGCCCAGCCGTGTTCCAGGGTTGCTTCACCGACCTTGCACATCCTGGGGTGGGTAATTTTGTAGGCGGCAATCAGCCAAAATCGCAGATTGGTTCGCGTCCCACCTACTGCACCTGGTCGCAGCACTACGAGTACGACGGCGTGAATCAGGATGGTGACGCGGATTCGTCTGGCAATCCGTTATTTGATGAGGGCACGAACGATGTCGACGACAATAATTCCGCCGGTGTGGATGATCCGTCAGAAATGGAGACATCGCCGCCTTACAACCACCCGGTCCGTGCGATGCAGATCACAATCCGCGTGTTTGATACGCGGACACATCAGATCCGGCAGTCGTCTGTGGTGTCGAACTTCACACCCGAATAGGGTGCAGATACAAGGTTGTGGCGGCATCGAATCGCCCCATCAGGTCCCCTCGCCCCTTGGGGAGAGGGATAGGGTGAGGGGGTACAGAATCCGTCCTTCAGCAACGCGTTGCGGCGCGTGAACCCGACGGACGAAAGCTGCTTGTGGCTTGCGAGAAGTAGCAAACGGACGCCCCTCACACGCCGGAATAGCGTTCTTCCGCAGTGTTACGAAGCTGGTTCGGCGGCTTTCAGGTTTTCGATGCTCTCGGTCGCCAGGGCTTCGATGCCAGGTTCGTAGTCGAACACTTCCACCGATACCCAGCCGTCGTAGTTCACGTCGGCAAGCGCCTGCATGATCGGCTGGAAATCAACATCGCCCATCCCTGGGCCGCGACGGTTGGCGTCGTTGGCGTGAAAATGGGCGGCGTGGGCGGCGTGTTTGCGGATGATATCCGCGACAGGTTGCCCTTCGCTGGACATCGCTTTCACATCCAGATGCAGACGGCACTGGGGCGAATCCACCATCTGCATCAATTCGGCGCCAAGGTCTGCGGTCTGCAGGAAGTCGCCTTCTTCCGGGCCAAGCGGTTCAATGGCCAGCGTGACGTTGCAGTCCGTCAGCACGGGCATGGCGGTTTTCAGCACTTCGGCCGCGTACTCCATGCCCTGCTGGTGACTGACGCCGGGCAGCAGGTTGCGTTGCTGGGGCGAACCAAGCACCATCACGCTGCCGCCCAGATCACGGCACAACTTCGCCAGTTCTTCCAGATACGTGGAGGTTGCCTGCCGCACTTCCGCATCGGGCGATGTCAGATAGAAACCTTCCGTAAAGGCCAGCAGCCAGTGCAGCCCCACCATCTCCAGCCCTGCGTCGGCAGCCTGCTGCTTCACTTCTGCGCGGCGGGCGGGCGTAATGTTGCGGACATCCTTCTCAATGGTGAACGGGGCGATTTCAATGCCCGTGTAGCCCAAATCCCGGGCGTACTTAAACGCCTTCTCAAAGGGCCAATCTTTGAAGGTCTCGTTGCAGATCGCGTATCTAAAAGCCATCAATCAGTTTCCGCGGGGTGTCAAAGGACGATCATCAGTTTTACCGGAAGTCACGACTCAAAGCGGCTTATCCCACCACTGGATGGAGAGCCTTCAGCCTTACACGAATTGAGTTGGACGTAGCTTTTCCCTTCCAGAGCCTTTCCGGGTAGGTGTGTTCTCCGGTCGGCAGTTTACTGGTAGCTGGAGTGAACATGTAGGTGAACGTAACTTTGTATTCACCATCTTCCGGAATATAGAACGGCAGAATAGCGACTTCCTCGTGCGTCTTGCCAGGGCCAATTTCCACCAGATAATCTTCCGGCCATTTTGTGTCAGTAAATGGATGTCCGAAGTTCCCGCATCGCATGCGTTTGTCGAATGTGGTGCCTTTTCCATCCTCCAGCGAAAACGCGTAATGCGGCATGATCCAGGAGTAGTAGGACCCGTCGAGCGGTTTGAGGATGCGAACAGGTTTGTCGCTACGATTGACGAATCGGATCACGAACGCTTCGTTCTTGGTCTCTTTGATCGTAACGACGAGTGACGGATCACCTGCCGTATCCGCTTGACCCGGCGCCGCCGGAGCTGACATGTTGCAAGCGGTTAGTAGCAACACGGCGGCAATCGAGAATGCAATCAGGAAGTGACGATACATTATTTTGGACCAGGCACAGGGTTCAGCGGCAAGCGAGAAGCTAGCGGATGGATTCCTACGCAAGAAGATACAACAACGCCGCGCCCTTCACTACCGCTGCGCGGCTGCGGGTTTCTGCTCTTTGGTGGGCAGGTGTTTTTTGCTGTACGCCACAATGGCGGCGGCCATCCGGGTCGCGGTGGCGTCGATGACCGAAGGCTTCCGCAGGTTGAAGCCGGTTTCAAGCTGAATCGCGTCGATGGTTCCGCCTTCCGCGCTGCCATGTGTGCGGACGATGTATCCACCGTCGAACGCGTCCGGCTCCAGCGTTTTAGAATCCACCGGCGGCAGCACCGCAAACCCCTGGGCGGCAAGCTGCCCGAACAGGCTGCTGGCGCCGGTTAACGCGCCGCGACCGAAGCGGGCAATCAGGTGCGTGGTTGTTTTGCCGTTCTGTGTGCCGCGGATGATGCTCCCTGGTTTAGCATTTTGACCGTGCACATCCAGCAGCAGGCCGAAGCCCCACCGCGCGGCAACGTCGCTCCGCGCGCGGCGGATCGCGGCGTGATACGCTTCGTAAACCGGCTTGGCCTTCTCTGCTTCAAACGCCAGGCCAACCCGGCGGTTCGCATCCAGATACTGCCGGTGAAAGCGGGCAATCACCACATAGGGCCGCTTGCCCGTCTGCTTCTCGATGGCGGCGGCGATTTTCTCTGTCAGCACTGCGGTGCGAGTGTCAGACCGTGTCACAAAGCGCTTCAGACCTTCGCCCTGACGCCGCGGCACGCCAGGGATGCCGCGACCGCCGCCGTGTGGCGCCGAGAGAATAATGGGCAGATCGCCCCCCTGCACCGTAACAAGCTCCCCGGCGGGCTCTGCACCACACGCCGCCCGCCACGCAACAATTGTGAGCAACAGCACGGCGGTGAAAGTCAGAACCTGGAAGCGTTTCATACGATGCCCTATTAGAAGGTCGGGTAGGTCAGGCCGGCCTGACGCTCTGCGGCGAAACTACCATTCTACAAGCCGGAAGCTTCAAACGCCTGCCAGAATCCTGCGGGTATTTCCGTCTGCAGCATGGCCACATGCTCGCCGATGCGCGATGGCTTGCCGCTGCTGGTGGCAATGGCGTTCACCCCTGGCGCCTTGAGGCCGTATTGCAGACAAGCGGTGACAAGGTCAACATTCCACTCGCTGCAAAGCTGCTGGAACGCCGTGCGCCACGCGGCCAGTTCCCGCCCTTCGCTGCTGTGCGGGTCGATTTTGCGGTAGTCGAAAAATTCTCCGCCAGACAGGTAGCCCGAATGCAGCAGGGCGGAATTGATGATGCCGACGCCGCGGTTTTCCAGCTCGTGCATAAACGCCACAAGCTCCGGCGGCCGCCGGTAGATGGTGTAACTGTTGGCCAGCATCACCCAGTCCAGTTCGATCTCCGCGGCCAGTTGATGAATCACCCGCCAGTCTTTGGCGCCCACGCCCACTGCCTGTGCTTCGCCCTGTTGCTGCAATTCCCGCAGCGCTTTGTAGGCGGCAGTGATGTCGCGCCAGCGCTGGTCGCGGTCACCCGGCGAAGTTGCCGCAGCGAGGTATTCATCGGGGTCGTGCACGGAAACCATCTGCGGCTTATAAGGGCCTAGCAATTCATTGCCTTCGTTCCAGCAACGGAGGATACCATCGTAGTTGATATCCTGCACGGCGTCGTATTCCAGCCCGAACCAGGCGCCCGGTTCAAACGTCGGCTCCGGCGTTGTCAGCGGCGCCCGCCGCCAGCCCAGCTTGTTGCTGATAAGGACGTTTTCCGGCGGCGTATCACGGGCCAGCAGCCCGGCCGCGATGGATTCCAGAGCCAGTCCGGCGCCGTACTTTCCCGCGGTATCAATCATGATGCCGCCGTCACCGGCATCCACCCACGCCGAGACAATCGCACGTTTTGTCTCGGTGGGAATTACCCGGAACAGGTTGCCCAAAGTGCTGGTGCCAAAGACCAGTTGCGGAATCTCAAGGCCCGTGTTTCCCAGTTGCGTGCGTTGCATCAAAGTTCCTGATATGGCAGTGACAGGTAAACGCGTCCGGCGACTTGTAAAACAAGATGATACCTGACCAGAGCATCAGCCGGGGAACAGTATCCACCCGCAGCTTTATCCGTCGCTGACCTGGCGCACCTATGTTGATGCAGATGCCTGGCGTGCAGAACCGCGTCGGGGCGCTAGATCCAGGGCAGCCATCTGGCGGCGACCACACCTGCGGCGATCAGCGCGCTGACGACGACGATGCCTGTCACCAGCAGCCGGCGGCCGTGTGCTCCGCTTGTCGCCGTGTTGGCTTTGAAGAACCCTAGCATCGTCGCCAGCATGATGAGGATGCCGCCGCCGGTGAACCCGAACTGCAACAGGCGGCTGGTGGCGACCACTTTCTGCCAGTCCGCCTCCAGCTCGCGGTGGAAGCGGTCATCAAATTCAAGCCGCGTGTACCATTGATGCATCGGCCCGACAGAAACCACCAGTTGCTCGCGGTGTAGCGGCTGAATGTCGCCTTCGACAAAGGCCGTGTCTTCTTCACGCATGGCATGACGGCTGGCGAGCTTCTTCACGTTGTACTTCTCACCGACAAATAACCGCAGCCACTGCGTGGCGTTTTCCGCTTCCAGCTGATCGTCAATGTACGCGGCCGTTGTACGGCGGGCTTCATCGGCCAGGGCTAATCGGGCTTCCCGCATGCGGCTGTGCGGCCCCGAGGTAACGGTAAAGCGGACGGCGCCTTTCTTGGTGGTTTCTTTGTCCATCTCCACCCATTCCGGGCGGGGCGAATCAGAAAGCAGCTTGACGTTAACGCGGCCAACTTCCGCACGCGGTTTGATCGAAAGCTCCACGGCGCCGCTGGGGTGCACCGTGCCCGGTGCGGGACGCTTCGCATCTGCGTCGTCGGCCGCGGGCTTTGCTGCGGGTTCGGGCGGTACGAAGGCAGGTTCTTCCAGATCGCTGCCGCCGCCTGATCCGGCGGGTTCATCGCTGGCCAGGAGCATCGCGGGTGCGCAGAAGAAGCTCAGCATGATCGCCGCGATGGCGAAATGCGATGTGTGCAGAGAACGGCGACGGAGAGAGCCCGTTTCGTTGTTTATTAGCATGGCGTCCATCGTGCTACTCCTTCGGTTCCGTCTTCTAATCCTGCTGGCTGAGGGTCTGCACCAGCAGTTCTTCGCGTTTGTCTTCAGTGAGCCACAGCGACGAGACCTGGACGGCGATAGACATCACGCCCGCCATCATAAAGCTCCATGGCTGCGGCAAAGGCAGCAGCAACGAGACCAGCACACAGGCGCCAACCGCAAGCAGGCTCAACCGGGTCCGCCGTAGCGGGTCCGCCTGACGCCACCAGCGGAGGACTCCAAACAAAACCGCAAACTGCAGCATGAAGACAACCATCATCGGCGTGCCGTTGCGGAACACCTCTTCGTACATTTCGCCCAGCAGAGCTTCGCTACCAAGTTCGCTGGCTCCGACCGGCGCCATTAACAGTTGCGAGGCAGCGAACGACAGCGCACCCAGGGCGGCGCCAGCCAGCACCATTACGCCGCGGCGGCGCCAGGTTGTGCTTTCGCGGTTCTCCCACAACTTGCCCAAGGCCAGCACCATCCACGCGCCCAGCACGCTGGTGCCGGTCGCCCAGGCGTAGAAGGCGGTGGTCATCAGATCGCCGCCCGGGGCCATGCCGCCGATGAGCATCACCACACCGCAGAGCGCGGTGCAGATAAGCGCGGCGATGAGCATCGAGGTCGTCAGTTCCGTCATCTTCTGGCTGAATGTCTTGTCGCGCAGACCCTGCCGCACCGCGTCAACGCGTTCAACCTTGGCGCCGCTGCGGGAGCTTGAAGTTACACGTTGAAAGAACGGTCGCCGCTGAACTGCTGCGCCGGCAACGCTGCCTTCGACAGGCGCCCGGAAGGTCAGCACGGCCGAGCGGATGCTGAAATACACCAGGTAAACGAACCCTAATAGGGCGACGATGGGCAGCAGCCACTGGATGGTAAGCACGGCCAGAATTGCGACCAGCAGCGAAATGGTGATCTTGGCCGGCAACCCGAAACCAGGATGACGCCACATGGCCAGCAGCTGCGACCAGCTTTGTTTGATGGCGCCGGCGACAGGTTCCGGCGGAATCTGGCTGGTGGTTTGAGCGGCCGTTGCTGCGCCTTGCGATGCGGGCTGGCGATATGCCACGGCGTGCGAAGGGTCGCCATCGTGGCGTTGCCGCCGTCGTGGTGGGTTGGCTGGATCAGCGAAGGGCGATGTTGTCGCGTTAGTGCCGGGGCCATCGGCTGGTTCGGCGCGGACGACATCCTGCACGTCGCCCATGACGATTTCTTCTTCGTCGTTGCCGATGTAAATCGGATCGCCGGCGCCGCTGGGTGTCTCGTTGGTAATCACCAGCGGATCGCCGCTGTGCGAATCGGAACGCGAGTCTGCGGCTGGTTCCGGTTGGCTGACTGGTTCAGGTTCCGTCGGCTCTTCTACCGGTGCAGGTTCCTCTGGCTTGCTGGTGACCGCCGCGGGTGCGACGTTGCCTTCCAGCGTGTTGAGCATCTCACCGACGGTTTCGAAACGCCTGGTGGGGTCTTTAGCCAGGGCGCGGGCGACGACGCTGCGGTGTGGCTCTTCGATGCCATCCAGGGTAGGAAGCGCCGTGAGGTGCTTCATCATAATTTCCTGGCTGCTCTCGCCTTCAAACGGAACATTGCCCGTCAGCATTTCGTAAAGCACGATGCCGAGCGAATACGTATCGATCCCTTTGCCGTAGTCGCCGTTGCCAATTTCCGGAGCCATATAGTGGAACGTGCCCACCGCGCCGGTCTGCACATCGGAGGCGCCACAGGCGATGAACTTCGAGAGCCCGTAGTCGCCGATTTTGACGACGCCTTCGTCGGTAAAGATATTGGCGGGTTTGAGGTCGCGGTGCACGATGCCGTGGTTGTGCAGATAGTTCACGCCCGAAGCGATTTCGCGGAACCAGCGGTTCACTTCGTCCAGCGGCATGCCGTGCGGATTGCGGTCGATAACGTCTTTCAGGCTTTCGCCGCTGACGTACTCCATGACGACCCACGCTTCGCCCGCGTCGTCGTAGCGGATGTCGTACAGACCAATCAGGTTGATGTGCTTGAGGTTAATGCACTGCTTCACACCGCGCAGCTCGACATCCATGTTGCGCAGGATGCGCTTGAGCGCGACTTCTTTACCCGCGTCTGAAACGGCGAAGTACACCTCGCCGAAGCCGCCGGCGCCGATGCCGCGTTTGATCGTGTAGCCTTGAAGCGGGCAGGAGCCCGTTGCGTATGCGAATTTCATGGCTCCATTTCGACCCTGCGGCAATGGCCCCTGTGGCAAGGGACTCTGGGCCGCAGCGGGATTCCGGGTGGCGTTGTTCATGGCTGGAATACCTGCATCCGCCAGTGCATCGCGCGACGGACGAAACATGGTTGTTTCCTGCAGTTGCGACGAGGCTTCTTTCTTAAGCGTACCGGCTGGATCGTGCATTTGTCTAGTTTTCTTGCAGCAACCGGCCATTGCATGGGAGGCTGTCCATCTCACAGTTCCTCATGTAGTGGTCAGTCGGTTAACGTGGCTACAAATTCAGTGCGTGGCTGTCCTGGCGCTCGCACCTAGGCGAAGCAGCTTTCGGGGGCTGCCGGGGCGAATCCGGCTCGAATTCCGGCTGCACCCTTCTTTTCTCTCCTCGTCCAAATATCTGACATTTCCCGTATTACTAAGACGCCGCAAACAGCAAGGCGTTCGTCCGGGTGACGGAAAATGTTAAGTTCCTTCAAAAAATGTCGGCAAATTGTGTGCGGCTTGTGGTTAGTCGTAGGTCAGGCGCCTGCCTGACATCGTTTCGGGTGGAATGCGTTTCGTTGTCAGGCGGGCGCCTGACCTACGGGTTTGTGTGTTTCAAAGTGGTGTGCGTTCGTGGTTTGTATTTCGTGGGTTAACTGCTGAAGGCTTCCAGGCTCATGGAGAAGGTTTCTCCAGCTATATGCGAATGCGGCGCCAAAGCGGCGGGGCCTTCGCAGAGTTTTCCGTCAACTTCCAGCGGTTCCATGCTGCGGCAGTACACCTTTTCGCGCTGCTGGAAGAGCACTACATCGTCCGGCCAGTCACGGCAGACCACATGGTTGTGCCAGTTAGGGCCTAAGACCAGCGATTCTGCCATCAGCAGAATGCCGTCGACATTTGGTTGCGTGCGGTGGCGGCTGACCACGTCCAAACGGGCTGTGGCGCTGAGTGCATGTGGCTTGGTGAAACGCAGCGTTACGGCAGAGCCTAGCGCGATCTCGACGCCGCTGGTCAGAATCTCACGCTTGGTGATCTCCCGCCCGTCAAGCAGCACCTTACCGCCGGGCTCGATAATGTAGTCTTCCTCCTGGCGGATGATGGTGGCGTGGCGTTTGGTCAGATCGGCCAGAATGGGGATGTCCACCTTGTTGCGTGGCGTTGCCTGGCCGATGGTCACCTCCGTGCCGCGGCACACCATAAAACCGCCCACGGCGTCCACCCACAGCAGGAACTGGTTGCCAATGGTCGCCGGCTGACTGGCTTGCGGATCGTCCTGCGGCGTGTCCGCGGAACCGGCGTGGGAACTGTTGTCGGCAGATGCAGCGGTCATAGCGTTCTTCTGCGGTTCAAAAACGGTTGCTTCAGAGTGTTGCGCTGTATCGGCATGACTGGCGCCTGTGCTGCCAGCCGCGTCGAGGCGGGCCTTCACCTTGGTCCACGCCTGGCGCCGGGTTTCTTTGGCCAGCGGATGATCGGGGGCGAATTCCAGAATCTCATCTGCAGCAGCCAGCGCGGCGTTGTAATCGCCCGTTTCCAGCGCGGCGTGAAGCTGCTTTCTAAGCTGCCGGTCACGCAGTTGCTGGTGCTGGTACTGCTGCTTCACCGCGTCGAGGAAGTCCAGCCCCTGCTTGACGGCTGCGGCTTGGGTAAGCTGCTGCAAAGCGTCGGCATAGTCGCCGCGCCAGGCGAGTGTGCGGGCGGAATCTATGTGCCGCGCCGCTAGTTTGAGTGCCCGCAACGGCGGCGCCGAGACGCCGATCTTGTCATACTGATTCACCTGTGCGATGGCGCCGGATGCGTCGCCGGCTTGCAGATGCCGGGTCGCTTCACGCACGCATTGCCGTACGAGGTTTGAATGCACGACGGCGTAGTCCGAGGTTTCACCCGTCAACGCCTTCACCTGCTGCAAATCACGCAGACCGCCGAAGATATCGCAACTGGCAATCCGCAGATTCGCCCGGTCCAGCAGCGCCAGCACAATCTGCCGGTTCAGGTTCCGCCCGCGCGCAGTACCCAGCAGATCCGCCTGTTGCAGCAGCTGGGAAGCTTCTTCCCATTGCCCCTGACGGAAGGCTTGTTCGGCTTCGCGAAGCTGAATGCGCCGGGTGTTGAACATGAAGGGTGGCACGAGTGTTTGAATGATTTCCAGTCGGCGAATTGAACGAGCGCGTACGTGTGGAAGGTATTCGCTGGGACTGCCTGTTTCTTGACAAAAAAAGGCCCAGGGCCGTTTGGCGCCTGGGCCTGGTAGGGCCGTTGTTTACTCCGCGTTACCTTGTTTCCGTTCCAGGGGGGAACGTCTGTCTAAGGTGTGCGGTGCATGTGGCTTACTCGCTGGCGACGTATTCTTCGGACTTGGCTTCGCCTTTGCCGAAGTAATCAGCAACCTGGCCGGTGATGTCGGCGTCGTCCGTTTTAGCTTCTTTGCCAACCGGGATGCGGTCAGCTTCGTGAGGCTTTACATCAACCAGCTTCTCGGCGACTTTGATGCGGACACCAATTTCCGAGATCAGCTCTTTGGTGCGGGCCAGTTTGCTGTCGTCGAAGTTGTAGTCGGAGGTCGTCTGAGCGACTTCGACCATTTTCTGACGCGATTCGAGGTTTGCGATTTCGAGCTTCAACTGCTCGCGTGCATTCCGCATTTCGGTCAGCTTCTGACGGGCTGCCTTCAGGCCGGACTTACGGACGTTGAGGATTTTCCGCAGGTTTGCGGTGGTCGCTTCATCGGTCTTGTAAGCTTCAAAACGGCTCTTCAGGTCGGCTTTCACCTGAGCTTCGGTGTAGCTTTCGCCAGCGTACACGTAGCTGCTTCCGCCTGCTTCAAGATCGCTCTTGAGCTGCAGGATTTCTTTGCGGGCCTGAGCCAGATTGGTTTCCTTGGCTAGAACCTGCTTCTCCAGGCGTTCGACCTGGACATCTTCCTTAGCGATTTCGTGCTCGTTGCGACGGATCTCAGGTTCTAAACCTTTGACCATCTGACGGGCGCGGTCCAGTTCAAACTGGACGGGCACGCTGTCTTTAAAAGACTCGCGAGCCTGATTGATGGAGGTGCCAAGATAGCTGCATGCATCGCGGCCGAAAAACAGACCAGCGAGAACGAGCAATCCGGCGCCCACGAACAGTGACTTCTTCAACATGGCTGATAGCCCTCCTGATATTTACCGGCGATCAAAGCAATCTGTTTTTTAGCGATCTTGCTCGCCCTGGTGTGAGTGTGGCGTTACGATAACGCCCGGTATACAGGATAATTCGCCGCCAAGGCCGGATTCTTTGACATTCCGATCGAAAAAACCGGAATAGTTTCAGGTTGCTGCCGCGGATAGGCCCGGCGTACCGCCGTCGTAACCCCACAGCCCGCAACCGCATCTATTCTAGGAGTGCCGGTTGCAGAAGTAAACGCAGAACGCGAAACGACTTGCACATCCAACCACCCTACCAGACGAAAACCGCAGTGGTTTACGCGACTTCACACCGATTTATAATGACGCGCCAGCACGGCTGCGGCCTGCACAGCAACGTAAGTCATTCAGAAACAACAGTTTAAGCACATATTTAACGGAGATGCGGCATCATGGCTGAGAAAGTAATCATCATCGGCAGCGGCCCGGCTGGCTGGTCGGCAGCAATTTACACGGCCCGCGCGAATCTAGAGCCGCTGGTGTTTGAAGGCGCGGTGACGCAGGAGAATAACGAAAACGGCACGCTGCCTCTGGGCCAGCTAAATCTGACCACCGAAGTAGAAAACTACCCTGGGTTCCCCTCTGGCGAGGTAGGCGAGTTTGTCAAATCGGCCGTCGATGAGAAAACGCAGCGTTATTTTGATATTCACGAAGGTCCGCACGCGGTGACCGGTCCGGAACTGATGAACCTGATGCGGCAGCAGGCTAAGAACTTTGGCACCCGTGTCGTTACCGACGACATTGTGGAAGTGGACTTCAGCCAGAAGCCCCTGCGCGTGAAGCCCAGCAATGGCGAGTGGCAGGAGGCTCACACCGTGATTATCGCCACGGGCGCCCGGGCGAATTACCTGGGCCTTGAGTCAGAATCAGCGTACAAAAACCGCGGTGTCTCGGCCTGTGCCGTGTGCGACGGCGCGCTGCCGCTGTTCCGCGATAAGCCGCTGGTGGTCGTCGGCGGTGGTGATTCGGCCGTGGAAGAAGCCACGTATCTGACCAAATACGGTTCGAAGGTTTACATGGTCCACCGCCGCGACGAACTGCGTGCCTCGCAGATTATGGCCGACCGCGCGTTGAACAACGATAAGATCGAAATGGTGTGGGACAGCGTTGTCGACAAAGTGGAAGGTAACGATTCGCAATTGACCGGCGTCACCGTGAAGAACGTCAAGACGGACGAAACAAAAACCATTGAAGCCAGCGGCATGTTCCTGGCCATCGGCCACACGCCCAACACGGCCTTCCTCAAAGATCAGGTCAAGATGAAGGACGATGGTTACATCGAATGGACTAAAAACTTCCGCACGCACACCAGCGTCGAAGGGGTCTTTGCCGCAGGCGACGTCGCCGACGATCACTATCGTCAGGCCATCACCTCCGCCGGCACCGGCTGCATGGCCGCGTTGGATGCAGAGCACTATCTGACGGATAACGACCTGTCGTAGTAAAAAGCCCCCTCGCCCCGCTGGGGAGAGGGCTGGGGTGAGGGGAGTGAATTCCCCTCACTGCTTTAGGGGAAACCGTTGCACATTTCGTTATGAAACGGTTGCGATAGTCTGATCTAATATGTCAAATCCCCTCATCCTAACGGCGTTTGCATGCCATAAGGCACGTTGGTGCCTGGGAGCAAAGATTACAAGACTATGCGAGACCTGCATTATCAAAGCGATACGTTCGCAGGGAAGTTTCTTGAAGAAGAACTGCGTGATTTTGCGAGCCGGTTTAACGCTCTGGAAGATCGCGAATTTAAGTTCGCCCCCGAAGAGTCGTATATTGAGCACATGCACCGATATCACGGCGGTGTTCCAGGGTTATCAGCAGTTCGTCTCCCAGGTGGCGAGCAGAGCGTCTTTCGCTTCCTGAACTGGCTCCCAGAAGGTTCGGGGAATCCGCTTGGGAGGTATTCAGTTCCGCACGTACATTCTGTTTTAGCGCACCGTCTTTGTGAGGACGATCAATCTATACTTATACCTTTTTTAGAACTGGATAGTGCCGACCTGCTGTGCTTTGATTTACGAACGACACCGACACATGACGTTGTTTTATGGATCGAAAGTGAATCGATGGAAGACAGGCCCGAAACTGTTTTTGTCGCGCATTCGTTTGACAATCTGCTGTCACTCTTCGATCAACCGAGCGATTAAGTCAGACAGTCCTCCCCTCACCCTCTCCCCAGAGGGGCGAGAGGACCAGCATCATCATCAACCTATCATTCAAAATCTTATGATAAAAAACGCCGCGAAAATCTTAGTCTTCTGCTTTGCTGCTATTGGGTTTGTTTGTTCCTCCTATGTAGGAAGTGCATCCCAGGCGGCGGAGAAACCTAACTTCATCTTTGTGCTCAGCGACGATATTGCGCAGGGTGATCTGGGGTGTTATGGGCAGAAGCTGATTAAGACGCCGCGGCTGGATCAGATGGCTGCCGAGGGCACGCGGTTCACGCAGGCTTATTGCGGCACCAGTGTGTGCGCGCCCAGCCGGTCTTCGTTCTTCACGGGGCTGCATTGCGGGCATTGCCCGGTGCGTGGCAACTATGAAGTGCCGCCGGAAGGGCAGTTCCCGCTGCCTGATAAGACGGTAACCATCGCCGAGGTCGCGAAGGGCGCCGGTTATGCGACGGCGACATTTGGTAAATGGGGGATGGGGTTCTTTGACACGACGGGCAGCCCGTTCAAACAAGGCGTCGATCATTTTTTTGGCTACAATTGCCAGCGGCACGCGCATTCTTACTTCCCCACTTATCTGTACAAAGACGATCAACCTTTTGTGCTGCCTGGTAACAACGGCCGCACCGTAGGAAAAACCTACGCGCAGGAGTTGATTCAAAAAGATATGATCAAGTGGCTAAAGTCGAATGGCAAAAAACCTTTTATGATGTTTTACGCCATCACCCTGCCACACGGCCGGCATGAGATCGATGATTTTGGCATCTATAAAGATAAGCCCTGGACAGAACGTCAGAAGGCTTACGCCGCGCAGGTGACACGTATTGACACCGATATGGGCGAGCTGGTCGATACGCTAAAAGAATTGGGGGTGGCTGATAACACGCTCATTATTTTTACGGGCGATAACGGTTCGTCTTTCAGCCCAGACTCTGAAATTGGCAAACGCTTCGACCAGGCCAGCAACGGTCTGCGTGGTTACAAACGCGGCATGTACGAAGGCGCGCTGCGGCAAGCGGCGCTGGCGTGGTGGCCAGGCACGGTGCCCGCGGGCCGCGTGGATCATCAGCCCTGGGCCTTCTGGGATATGATGCCCACCTTTGTTGAACTCAGCGGCGCCGGTAAGCCAGCAGGTTACGAGACCGACGGCAAATCGCTGGTCAGTTATCTCAAGGGCGGCGAGGCGCCTGAGCGGGACTACTTCTACTGGGAACTTCATCTGGGCAACCGCCCGGTGCAGGCCGCGCGGTTCGGCGACTGGAAAGCGGTCCGCAATGGCTTTGATAAACCCATCGAAATCTACGATCTTTCCAAAGACGCCGGGGAGAAGAACAACCTTGCCGCGGACCGGCCCGACTTGGTGAAAAAGGCCACAGCCATCTTCAAGGAAGCCCATCGCGAAGATCCCAACTGGCCGCTGACAGGGCGCTCTGCAAAGCAGTCTAAGAGCGCCGCTGAAGCATGGTCTATCAAACGCCAGCGCGACAAGACTGGCTGGATTCCGCCCGGTGCGAAGACATTAGAGGAAGTTCAATAATCGGCAGCGGCTACTCACCGCTGCCCGGCTTCTTACGGCTGGTCGTGCCCGCCAGGTAAACCGAACCCTGGCGGAGCTGAATATCGCTGATGAGCAGATCCGCGCGTTTGAATTCTTTATGGTTGCGCGGAAGCGTAACCAGCGCGACCAGATCGCCGTCTTTTTCGGTCCATTCCAGCGGCAGCCCGGACTTTTCGGCAGCTTTGCTGAGTCGTTCTTTCCACGGATCAAGCGGCAGCGGAAACATGCCGACACTGGCGGACTTGATGCGGACGGCCACTTTATTGGGCTCTCCGCTCAACTCCAGTTCGATAGCTAATGCCAGCACGGCATCCACGCCGCTGCCTGTATACCGGCAGGCCATCTGGGCTTTGCCGGGGGTGAACTCGACGCGCGGATCGGCGATCTCTTTGGGCAGCGAACCGGGAAATTTCTCGGGCAGGTCAGAAGCCAGCCAGCCGTTGACCTGCACGTCCGTGAATTCCGCTTCCCATTGTCCGGGCGTCTGGGCCGTGTTGCGAAGATCGAGAACGCGTTTTTCGAGTTCGTCGCCTGCTTCGGCTTCTTCGACGGGATCAACAACCAGGGCACGGCGGTAGAATTCCGGCTCCTGCCGGGCGCCTTGATAAACCAGCACCCCACCCACGATCGCCGCGATCACCAGTCCCAGGATAACGAGGCCTGCGTACTTCAAAAACTTGCGCACCTGCATCGCTCCGTGGTGGTGGGGTGACTGGGGCGTAGAAGCCGCCGTTATGTGGCATCGTAGGAACCGCCACCGGCTGAGTCAACGCACCGGCGCCGGGCGCCAGATGGCTGATCTCCAGGCCTGTTTGCGCCGTGGGCGCCTGCGGCGTGGTGGATTGTGCGGCTGTGGGCAGAGGGGGCGACGTCCCGGATGAACCAGCTCCTAAGAGTGCGAACAGCCCGGCCACGGCCAGCGACTCCATGACTATGGCGAAAAACAGATAGCGGATACGCTTAAGCATGGTCTACAAACTCCGTTCATGGACGACCTGGGTGGAAACCCGTTCTGTACGGGAAACCCGCCCTATGCAGGAAAATTCAGTTGTGCCGGAAACGTGTTGCAAACGCCGCGCCACACACCACGTAAAACAGGCACAACCCGCGTCTGCAGCTTGCATAGCAGCGCCAGATGCTGCCAGCGGCCTCCTCCGGCATAACCATCAAGCGTTGTAAATCTGACACGGTGCGAGACGATTCGTCGCTAGACCTTGCGGACTGCGCAAACTGCGCCGACCGCGCCCCTTGCCGCCAGGGAACCGCCCCTGATACCATCGCGGTTAGATGTCAGGCGGGCGCCTGATGTGCGGATTCAAGGCAAAGCGACCCGGCAATCGATAGCGGTCAACAGTAGAGTAAGGTGCGGTTGCAGTATGGCGAAAACTCCGATGATGCAGCAGTACGACGATGCGAAATCGGCGTGCGGCGACGCGATACTTCTGTTCCGCATGGGCGACTTCTACGAGCTGTTTCATGAAGACGCCCGCATCGCCGCGCGCGAACTGGGCCTCACGCTGACCAGCCGTGACAAAGGCGAAAACGCCATTCCGATGGCGGGCTTCCCGCATCATCAGTTAGACACTTATCTGGCGAAGCTGATCTCCGCCGGTCATCGCGCTGCCGTCTGCGATCAGGTGGAAGATCCGAAGCAGGCGAAGGGCCTTGTCCGCCGTGAAGTGACAAGAGTTGTCACCCCCGGCACCGTGACCGACGATGCTCTGCTGGACCCACGCGAGAGCAACTACCTGGCCGCCGTCGTCGAGGCGCCAGGCGGCAAGAAGAACCAGCCTGCCAGCGTGGGCGTGGCATGGGCCGATATTTCAACGGGACGTTTTCATGCCGCGGTGTTTCCCCGCAAGCAGCTGGATGATCAACTGGCGCGGATCGCCCCGGCGGAGTGCCTGATCAGCGAGAAGGAAGCGGGCATTCTGAACGGATCGGCGGATAAGACCGTGACAACGATGCGGCCCGCCTGGACCTTCGCCCGCAAAGCGACCGACCACGCGCTCTCGAAGCAGTTTGGCGCCACAAGCATGACGGGCTTCGGGTTTAATGAAGACGAAGGCGCCGCGCTGCGGGCCGCTGGCGCCGTGCTGGACTACCTGGCGGAAACGCAACGTAGCAGCCTTGCGCACTTCAACCTGCTGGCGCCGTACCGGGCCGGTGATTCGCTGGAGATTGACGAAGCAACCCGCCGCAGTCTCGAACTGACCCGCACGCTGCGCGAAGGCCGCCGCGATGGTTCGCTGCTGGCAGCGATTGACCGTTGCAGCACGTCGATGGGTTCGCGGTTACTGGCTGACTGGCTGGCCAACCCGCTGACAGATATCCGTCACATCACGGCGCGGCAGGACGCGGTCGAAGAGCTGCTTTCTGACGACACCTTCCGCCGCGAACTACGGGAAATGCTGTCGGGCATTTATGATCTGGAACGCCTGACGGGCCGCGCTGCAACGGGCCGGGCCACACCCCGCGACCTCAGCTATACCGCCCGCACGCTGGCCAAGCTGCCGGGCATTAAGGCAAAGATCGCCGGGCGTAAAAGCATGCTGATGCAGGCGCTGCAGGACGAACTGGATCTGTTGCCAGAGATCCGCGCAGAGCTGGACAGCGCCTTGCAGGAAGACTGCCCCATTAACGCCAAAGAAGGCGGCATCATCCGTCCCGGTTTCAATGAAGAACTGGATAAGCTCCGTGAACTTGCGACCGGCGGCAAACAGTGGATCGCCGGTTATCAGGCGAAGCAGGCTGAGGAGTTGGAGATTCCGAATCTGAAAGTTGGCTTCAATAATTCTGAAGGTTATTACCTGGAGGTGACCAAAGCGAATCTCGCCAAGGTTCCCGAAAGTTACACCCACGAGAAGACGCTTAAGAACGCCACGCGTTACAGCACTGCCGAGTTACGCGAGTACGCCAAGAAGGTGGTCACTGCGGAATCGCAGGCGCTGGAGCTTGAATACGAACTCTTTGCGGCGATCCGGGATAAAGTGCACGGCGCCACGAAGCGGTTGCAGGCGGTGGCGAAGGTTTTAGCGCAGTTAGATGTGCTGGCGGGCCTGGCGGACCTGGCTCGTCGCCGGGCGTACTGCCGGCCGGAACTGGTGGAAGACCGTACGATGGATATCGTGGACGGGCGGCATCCGGTGCTGGACATCACGCTGGAAGAAGGCACCTTCGTTCCCAACGACTGCCGCACCGGCGAACCGCCTGCCGATGGTTCGGCGCGGGATGAGAATTCGGAAGGAGTCATTCTGCTGATTACCGGGCCGAATATGGCGGGTAAAAGCACTTACATCCGCCAGGTGGCGCTGCTGACCATCATGACGCAGATGGGCAGTTTTGTACCGGCGCGGCGCGCAACGATTGGCGTGGCCGACCGCGTGTTCGCCCGCGTCGGCGCCAGCGACGAACTCTCGCGCGGGCAGAGTACGTTTATGGTGGAGATGACGGAAACGGCCCGCATCTTGAACACCGCCACTTCGCGGAGCCTGGTGATTCTGGACGAGATCGGCCGCGGCACCAGCACCTACGACGGCGTTTCGCTGGCGTGGGCCATTGTCGAACATCTGCACAATAAGATCGGTTGCCGCACACTGTTCGCCACGCATTATCACGAGCTAACGGACCTGCGGACATCGCTGGGCGGTGTGAAGAATCTGAATGTGTCGGTGAAGGAATGGGACGATAACGTCGTGTTCCTGCACAAAATTGTCGAAGGCGCCGCGGACAAGAGCTACGGCATTCACGTCGCGCGGCTGGCCGGCGTGCCGCAAAGTGTGAACGAGCGTGCGAAGCAGATTCTTGCGCAGCTTGAATCCGAACATCTCGACGATCACGGCCAGCCGAAGATCAAAAGCAGCAAGACCAACACCAGCCGCATCACGCACGGCGACCTGCAACTGACGCTCTTCGCCGCCCACGAACATCCGCTGCTGGAAACAATCCGCGAGACCGATATCAACGCCCTCACGCCGATGCAGGCCATGCAGTTAATTCAAAACTGGCAGCAGGAATTAGAGGACTGATCCGCAGGTGTGCGTTACCGCGAAGACGAGACTAGCAGTTGCTGGTTGCGGTTGGATATAATCGTGATATGAGCGAATTCACAAACGACGAACTAGAAGCGTATCTGGACGAAGCACTCGCGCCTTCGGAAATGGCGGCCATCGAAACCGCGATACGCAGCGATACCGAACTGTCAGAGCGGTTGCGGGCTATTCTTAGCCGCCGCGACCGCGGGCAACACAGCCTGGGCGGCATCTGGCGCCGGCATCGTATTAGCTGCCCCACGCGCGAACAGTTAGGCAGCTTTCTGCTTGGCGCCATGGTGGACCAGGATCATCTGAACTATATCCAGTTCCACATTAACGAAGTGGGCTGCCGCTACTGCCGTGCAAACCTGGAAGATCTAAAACGTCGCACCGAAGAAAACGCCAGCGACGTCGCCACACGCCGCAAAAAGTACTTTCAGTCCAGCGCGGGTTATCTCAAGGGCGAAGAGTAACGCCACCCTTCGCCTCATGCGACGTCCGGATAACGCGCCAGTCTCGCTCCACACTGTGCGGTCGGGCGCGACTCGCGGAAAACGGGCCCGCAGATTAAAATACGTGCATGATTCAGCTCACACGCCAACCGATTGACACCACCGCCATCTTGCAGCAGGCAGGCTCTAATCTGGCTGGCGCCGTGGTGCTGTTCCTGGGCGTGACGCGTGAAGTGACCGGCGATGCGGTGACGAAATCGCTGGAGTACGAATGCTATGAAGAGATGGCCTCTTCCGAGCTGCAGAAGCTGGAAGATGCGGCCCGCGAGCGTTGGCCCATCACCGGGTGTGTGATTGTGCACCGTCTGGGGCAGGTGGATATTCAGCAGGCCAGCGTTGCCATCGCCGTGAGTTCGCCGCATCGCAAAGCGGCTTTCGAGGCCGGGCAGTGGCTGATTGATACACTCAAAGAAACGGTGCCGATCTGGAAGAAAGAACAATGGGCCACCGGCGGTGAAGAATGGGTGCATCCGGTGACAGGCGAGCCGCAAACCGGTTTTCAGCCGGATGCCGCCAGCGATAACGCGCCGGAGCAGGCATCATGAGCACGCCGCGCCCGCCGCTTATCGATACGCTTGGCCGCCGTCATAACAACCTGCGGATCAGCGTAACGGACCGTTGTAACATCCGCTGTTTCTACTGCATGCCAGATGAGAACGTGCAGTTCAAACCGCGGGACGAATTGCTGACGTTTGAAGAGATCCAGCGTTTCACACGCGTCGCCAGCGAAATGGGCGTGGACCGTGTGCGTCTGACAGGCGGAGAGCCGCTGGTTCGCAGTGAACTGCCGGACCTGATCGCCCGGCTAGCGGCCATTGATGTTATCCGCGATATCGCGATGACCACCAATGGCGTGCTGCTGGCTGATCATGCGGTCGCGCTGAAACAGGCGGGGCTGAACCGTTTGAATATCAGCCTGGATGGGCTGCGCGAAGAAACCTTCCAGCGGATCGCCCGCCGCAAAGGTCTGCAGCGTGTGATCGATGGCATCTTCGCTGCGCGGGAAGCGGGCTTTGAGAACATCCGCCTTAATGCGGTCGCCATTACGGGGATCAGCGAAGAGGAACTTGTCCCGCTGGCGGGCTTTGCACGCGAGCATGATTTTGAACTGCGGTTCATTGAGTTTATGCCGCTGGATGCAGAGCAGAACTGGCAGAATGACAACGTGCTGGCCGGCGACCGCATCCGCCGCATGCTGGAAGCTGCATTCGGCCCGTTGCACGCCGCTGACCGGCCCGACCCTTCGCAACCCGCAGTGGATTTTGTGTTTGCCGATGGCAACGGGCGGATCGGCTTTATCAATCCCGTTACGCAGCCGTTCTGCCACGACTGCAACCGCTTGCGCATCACCGCCGAAGGTCAGGTGCGCAACTGCCTGTTTTCTATCGAAGAATGGGACGCCCGCAAATTGCTGCGTAATGGCTCTACGGACGACGAGATCGCCAATCTTCTGCGAAGCAGCATTACCGCCAAGAAGCCAGGCCACGGCATCGACTCCAAGGACTTCGTCCGCCCAGACCGCGCGATGTATCAGATCGGCGGCTGAATTCTGAATTTGGATTCTTCCATCCCCTGGAATCAATCCGATCGGCGCGGCCGGTAAAACGCCAGGCGGGCCACATCTGCTAAGCTTCGCCGCAATTATGCGTCATCGCCCTGCATTGGCTCATGGGCGGATGTTTTCACGCAAACGGCTTCTTTTGGGGTCGTTCCGCACCTCAGCGGATAACCTCCGTCTGGAAATGGCTTGCGGACGAAGGAGCGGGCACAGTTTTTGCCTTTGTCGCTACGCCGTTGCCAGAAACCTGGCGACAGATGTGTGTGCATTGGACCAATTACCTCCTGTGGACTGTTAGACATGGCCACGATTGATGTGACGGAAGATGTTCAGGCAGAAGATGTTCAGGCAATGGGATCGCACGCGGTGGAAAAGGGTGTCACGTTCCGCGTGTGGGCGCCGCACGCAGATGCGGTTTCGGTGGTGGGTGACTTCAACCAGTGGAATGGCGCCAAAGACCGCCTGACCCGCGACGATCTTGGTAACTGGTCGGGGCTGGTGACCGGAGCGTCGGTTGGCGACGAGTACAAATACCGGATCAAGAACGGTGACCGCACGTTCGACCGTATCGATCCTTACGCACGCGAGGTCACCAATTCGGTTGGCAACGCCATCGTGCACGATTCCCGCTTTGACTGGGAAGACGATGCGTTTGAAATGCCGTCGTTTAATGAAATCGTCGTTTACGAGATGCATATCGGCACGTTCCGGCGCAGTACGCCGGACCATCCGGGCGGATTCGAAGACGCGATCAAACACCTTGGATACCTGCAACGTCTGGGCGTCAATGTGATTGAGGTGATGCCCGTCGCCGAGTTTGCCGGCGACTGGTCGTGGGGCTACAACCCGGCGCATATCTTCGCGATTGAGCAGGCCTATGGCGGTCCGCAGGCATTTAAGGAATTCGTCAAGGCGGCGCATCGTCACGGAATGGGCGTAGTGCTGGACGTTGTTTACAACCACTTCGGCCCCAGCGATCTGGACCTCTGGCAGTTTGACGGATGGACCGAAAACAGCCGCGGGGGAATCTACTTCTATAACGACGACCGGGCAAAAACCCCGTGGGGCGAAACACGCCCGGATTATGGACGTGGCGAAGTACGGCAGTTCATCTACGACAACGCCATGATGTGGCTCAACGATTATCGCGTTGACGGACTGCGGTATGACATGACGGCCTATATCCGCAAAGTGGATGTCATGGACGAGTCCGATATCGCCGAGGGCTGGTCGTTGATGCAGTGGATCAACGGCGATATCGCCAGTAAATTTCCGGGCAAGCTGCTGGTGGCCGAAGACCTGCAAAGCAATGAATACCTGACGCGGCGAAGTCAGGAGGGCGGAGCCGGTTTCTCAACGCAGTGGGATGGCGACTTTGTGCACCCGGTGCGGCGGGTTGTAGAACAGCTGGACGATGCAGACCGCGACGTCTGGGAGATCAGCCACGCACTGACGCACCGCTATAACCAGGACGCCTTTCAGCGGGTGGTGTATAGCGAATCCCATGACGAAGTCGCCAACGGCAAATCGCGTGTTCCGGAGGAAGTTAGCCCGGAAGATCCGGACAGCGTCTTCGCCCAGCAACGCGCGACGCTGGCTGCCGCCCTGGCGTTAACGGCGCCGGGCATTCCGATGCTATTGCAGGGCCAGGAGTTTCTGGAGGATGGCTGGTTTGACGATGGTGATCCACTGGACTGGGACCGCGCGAAGCGGTTCAAAGGCATCACGCGTCTGCATGCCGACCTCATCCGCCTGCGGCTGAATCGCGATGGCTTTAGCCGCGGGCTCTGCGGACAGCACATCAACATTCATCACGTCAACGACGGCGATAAGGTGATTGCCTTTCACCGCTGGCAGGAAGGCGGCGCGGGCGACGATGTGATCGTGCTCGTTAACCTCGCCAACAAAGCGTGGGAAGAATACGAAATTGGGCTTCCCCGCCCCGGCGTCTGGCAACTGCGGCTTAACTCTGGCTGGAGCGGATACAGCAAAGACTTTGAAGATCATCCATCCACCAGCATCAACGCCGCCCCCAACGAGCGTGACGGTTATCCGGCTTCGGCAAGCGTTGCTTTCGCTCCGTACTCCGTCCTGATCTTTTCTCAGAATCAACCATAGCCGCATCATTGCGGCGCCTATAGTGCGGAAATGAGTAACGTGTCCAACGTGAATACAATGCCGGAACTAGACGTGGCCGATGGTGTTTTGAACGCCATCGGCAACACGCCGTTGATCCGTCTGCACCGTTACCTGGATAACCCGGCGGTTGAGCTTTATGCGAAGCTGGAAGCCGCCAATCCCGGCGGCAGTGCGAAAGATCGTCCGGCGAAGGCAATGCTTGAACACGCCCTGGCTTGTGGTGAAATCGGCCCGCAGACGACCGTTATTGAATCTTCCTCAGGCAACATGGGCATCGGGCTGGCACAGGCTTGCCGGTATTACAATCTGCGGTTTATCTGTGTTGTGGACCCCAACGCGCAGCCGCAGAACCTTCTGATGATGAAGGCGCTGGGGGCGGAGATTGAAACGGTGACTGAGCCGCTCGATGGCGGATATCTCGCAGCCAGAATCGCCCGCGTGACGCAGCTGTTGAAAGAGACGCCAGGCGGCTACTGGCCCAATCAATACGCCAACCGCCAGAACCCGCTCGCCCACCAGCAAGCAACCATTCAGGAAGTCGTCGAAGCGTTAGGCGGCGAACTCGATTATCTGTTCGTTGCCACCAGCAGCACCGGAACGGCGCAGGGCTGCCGCGACTATCTGCGTCAGCAGCAGATTCCAGCGCGCGTGGTGGCCGTGGATGCGTATGGAAGCGTGCTGTTCGGCGGGAAACCAGGACGCCGCAGAATCCCCGGCCTCGGCGCCGGACGCGAACCGTTGCTCGCACGTGGACAGCGGTTTGACAGGGTCGAACGTGTCGCCGACATCGACTGCGTAACAGGCTGCCGCCGCGCGGCGCTCCGCGAGGCATTGCTGGTCGGCGGTTCCGCTGGCGGCGTGCTCGAAGTGGTGCGGTCGATGCAAGATTCACTCACCGGCGCCCGGTGTGCCGCGATTCTGCACGATTCCGGCGCACGGTATATGGATACCGTCTTCAACGATCAGTGGGTGCAGCAGAAACTGGGCGTAACTCCCCAGGAACTTGCCCGCCGCGTACAAGCTGATCTGACAACCGAGCAAGCTGCCGCCGGAGCGTTGCCGTGGCCGTGAAGCATCTGCAACCTGCTACGGGAAACGCTGCGAAGACCGTGCGTTCAAACTCTCTTGCCGTTGTTGGCTGCGGTCCGCGGGGCTTGTACTGCCTGGACCGTCTTACACAAGAGCTACGCCGCAGCGGCCTGGAAAAACGGCTTGAAGTGACAATCATCGAGCCGGCAGCTTCGCCCGGCGCCGGCAATGTTTATGCGGTGGACCAACCTGCCTATCTGCGGATGAACTTCGCCGCCAGATACATTGACGCCTGGGCCAAAGATGGGCAGCGGGGCGCCGGTCAGTTGTCCCTGGTGGATTGGCTGCGCGAACATCATCCCGCACATGCGGGGCCAGATCGCTTTGTGCCGCGCGCCCTAGTGGGCGAATATCTGCACGCGTGTTACCAGACAACTTTGTCCGCGCTGAAGGAACTGGCGGACGTCCGTGTGATTGCCGGGCGTGTACGCGACATTTCGCGTCAGGCGGGAATGTGGCGTCTGGTGCTAGAAGATGGCGACCTGCTGACCAGGGAAGTGCTGCTCACAACCGGGCACGAAGGATGGCGGCCCGCACTGGCGCCGCGGACGCCGGAGAGCAATGTCATTCACCGCGTCTTTCCGGTTGCCACACAACTGTCGCATGATAATATTCCGGCCGGGCAAACGGTTGCGGTGCAGGGCTTCGGGCTGACATGGATTGACGCAACCCTGTCACTAACGGAAGGAAGGGGCGGAACCTTCCACGGCGATGCAACGGCCACGCGGTACATCCGTTCGGGTGAAGAGCCACGGGTGATCCTTCCGTTCTCTCGCTCCGGGCGGCCGATGTTCGCCAAGCCCGTGAATCAGCAGCTTGCAGAGCAGGTTGACCACTCCATCTGGAAGAAGCACGCCGCAGAAATCCGTCGCACCCGCGGCGGCAAGCCTATTTCCCAGGTTCAACAACTGCTCTGGCGCCCCGTGGTTGAGGCGGCGGCGGCTGCGTTGCAGAGTGTGGGGCAGCATGTTGCGGCGGTGGATGTACAACGCTGGTTTAATGAATTTGTGTCTTGCCGGATGACGGCGGAGACGGTGACCGGGCTGATGCAACGGTCTGTGGAGGTCGCAACGCATCGCCGCCCACCAGATGCTGCGTGGGCGTTGGGCGAAGCATGGCGGCGGCTGTACGCGGCGCTGGTGGACGCGGTGAGTCATGGCGGGCTGGACGAGCAGGGCTGGCGCGAATTCCGCACCTTCGCCGTTGAGATGGAACGCATCGCGTTTGGCCCACCGGCGGAAAACCTGGCGCGGATTCTTGCGTTGATCGATAGCGGCGTGGTGGATCTCCGCTTCCTGCAAGGCTCCACCCTAGCAACCTGCAGCGACGGTCTAGTGCTCCGTAATTCATCCCAACAGACGGCGATCGATAAGCTTATCCATGCCGTAATTCCGGCGCCGGGCGCAACAGCCGCTGGCGGGCCTCTGGCATCTCTTGAACAGCAGGGTGTACTGCGACGTTTGCATCGCGGGTGCGGCTTTGCTGTTGATGAAGCAGGTACGCCGCTGGGAGGCGCCGCGAAGAATGCAGACGGCTTAGCACTGCTGGGGCGTGCCACCGAGGGCTGTATCCTGGGCAACGACACACTCAGCCGGAAGCTACATCAGCACGATCGACTGTGGGCAGAAGCTTTCGTTCAGAGGTTACAGCAAGCAGACATCTACTCATGAAACAGACGCACATGCACCCGGTGGCCCTGGCCAACGCAACGCCTGCCGGTACGACGGCGGGTCGTCAGATTCGCGCCTATTGTCATGGTGAACCGCCTCTCGAAGCGCGGCTGGAACCATGGCAGATCCAAGCGATGCAAAACCCATCGCTGCCTACCTGGATAGAGAGATACAGCTCTCCGCTCAATCTGCTTTCAACAGCGCCCTTCACTCGTAACCTGGCAGAACTCAACGAAGTCGCCGGTAGCCAGCGTCTAGATTTCCAGGTCTATTTCGCCCGCAAAGCCAATAAGTGCCTGGCGTTTGTCGACGCTGCCGCCGCAGCGGGCGCGGGCATCGATGTGGCAAGCGAAGTCGAGCTGCAACAGGTGCTCCAACGCGGTGTACCCGGTTGCAATATCATCTGCACCGCAGCCGTCAAAAGCGCGTCGTTAATCACCACCTGTGTGGTCAATCAGGTTGTTATCGCGGTAGACAACGAGGACGAAATTAAACTGCTTCGCAGCGTGATCCAGCAACAGCGTGTGCCGGTCCGCATTGCGCTGCGTGTAAGCGGTTTCCAGCATGAGGGTGAGAAGCTCTTTTCCCGTTTTGGATTTGATATCGATGCGATTGACGCAGTGGTTCAGCAATACTTTGCATCGCCGGCAACGGATAATCTGCAAATCGCTGGTCTGCACTTTCACCTGGATGGCTACTGCTCCGGGCAGCGGGCGTCGGCAATCCGGCAGTGCCTGGAATTGGTAGATCGCTTGCGCACAGCCGGTCACAACCCAGCGTTTGTAGATATCGGCGGCGGCCTGCCGATGTGCTACCTGCAGGATGAATCCGCTTGGAATGCGTTCTGGCAGCAGCACGGGGAAGCGGTCCTGGGACGCCGCGAACCGCTGACATACCGCAATCACGGACTCGGCTTCATCCAGGTGGATGGAAAGCTGCATGGTAAACGCAACTGTTATCCCTACTTTCAACATCTGGTCCGCGCCGGGTGGCTGCAGAAAGTTCTCGATTCCCCGGCAGGCGCCGGAACGATTGCCGCAGGCATCCGCCAGAGAAATCTTCAACTGCGATGCGAGCCGGGCCGCAGCGTGCTGGATGGTTGCGGAATGACCGTCGCGACGGTGGAGTTCTGCAAACAGCATCCAAGCGGCGAGCAGTTTATCGGCCTCGCCATGAACCGCACGCAGTGCCGTACTTCCAGTGACGACTTTCTTGTCGATCCGATCGTCATCCCGCAAGGCGGTGACCGCCCGGCTGCCAGCGAGGGCTATCTCGTTGGTGCTTACTGCACGGAATCCGAACTGATACTGCTCCGCAAACTCCGGTTTCCGGCAGGCATCGCCCGTGGCGACCTGGTGGTGCTGCCCAACACGGCCGGCTATCTGATGCATTTTCTCGAAAGCCGTTCGCACCAGTTTCCGCTGGCAAAGAACCTGGTGCTGGAAGAAGACGCGACGCCGCGGCTCGACGCCATTGATCTTTAGAGCGGCGTCGCATTCCACCCTAAGTGCGATTCGTGCTTCACGCGTGCAGCAACGCCCGTCTGGTCACTACGCGATCAATAGGGCGGCTGACCGGCCAGGCCGCGTCGCTGCATCAAGCACTTGCCGGCGCAATACAGCGGTATTTATTCCAAACGCAAATGGCGCGGATTTTGCTTCTACTTGGTACGCCTTTAACTTCAAACCAATATCCTTCACGGTACCCACGATGATTAGTGACGCGAATCTTCCCCCAATGGAATCCGCCCCGCCCGCGATGGCAGGACCGCGACAGGCAGAACGCTTTTCAGCGCCTCGCCTCCGCCGCCCAAGTCCACGAAGTTACGGCGAAATTGCACGCTGCCCGGTGATGGTGCGTAACGAACCAGATCAGGTTGCCTATGAGGCTGAGCTGCCGGGCTTTGCCCACGATGACTTGGGGGTGACCATTCAGGATGGCATGCTGACCATCGCCGCCAACCGCGACATGGACCGGCAAGACGCGTTCTGCGAGCGGCTATCGGTGGTGCGTCAGACGATGCGTCTGCCGGCAGATGTCTGTGAAGAATCCGCCGATGTCGAATTTGCTGGCGGCTTGTTGACGATCGTGCTGCAGAAGAAAGCCCGCGTGAACAGCAACGCTTAGAGCTGCGTTAGCGAAGCTCTGACTCAATGTTCAGACGGGATCGTAAGACAGGTGCAACGCAGCCAACATGCCGCTGCGTTGGATGTGGTTTAGATGTCGCCGCGTGCCTGGCCCCCGGCTCCGCCGACAAGGTCCGCGGCGGAAACGATCGTACGTGCAATATCGATCAGTTTGCGGCGTGTTTCACGCGATGTGGCTTGCAGGAAACGATGGGCCTGCGTTTCAGTAAAGCCCCGCTGTTTCATGACGATGCCTTTGGCGCGTTCGATGATTTTGCGGTTCTCCAGGTCGGTTTCAAGTTCGCAGACCTTACGCCTTAAGCCCTGCAGATGTTCAAACTGCCGCTCGGCCAGATAGATAGCCGGCTGGATATCCTCGCGCGTAACGGGCATCACCAGGTACGCCATCACATGATCTTCCATGGCGCGTTCCACCGCGTCCAGGTCGTCGCTTCTGGCAATCACGATAGAGGGCCGTGGCTCTAATTCTCCAATGCGGATCAGAGCTTCGATACCATCCATATCTTCAAGATACGGCGTCGCAATCAGCAGGTCGGGCGGATGGGATGTGCTGCGGTCAATCAACTCCCGTCCAGACGCTGTCGAGACCAGCATCTGATGATTCAGCGAAACCAGAAGCGTCTCTAGGATGTTGCGGGTCTGTTTATCGCCGCAGCCAAGATGAATCGTGCGCGGCTCTGCTAAGTCCTTTGCCATGACAGCCTACCCCACGCGTCCTTCCATGCTTTCAAGCGCCCGTTCCAGATCATCAACTTGCTGCATAAGGCCCTTTTTCTCTGCATACCGGCGCCGCGCCAGATAGATCGAGGGCCGCAGGTGGTTGCGCGTGGTGGGCTGCACAAGGATGCCCATCAGGTCGTCTTGCATCAGCCGCCTGGCACGGTCCAGTTCTGAGGCCGGAACCAAAGCAATGGCCGGGCAATCGACTTTCTGGCTCATCTGGTTGAGCAGTTCGTAGCAGCTCATACCCGTCAGCCCCGGGCCCACGATGGCGACATCAGGCGTCTGGTTCAAACATTTCACCAGCATCTCTTTGCCAGAATTGGTGTGGAACACAACATGGTGCGTCAATTGCTCGAGAGTGGCGGCAACAACATTGCATTCCTGCTCGTCGCCAAGCGCCAGGTAAATCGACAGATTCAGATCCCGCGCTGTGTCGTTTGTGCTCTCTGGTTTCACCATCGTTCTGTTCCACAGGAATTTGTGACAATGACCCTGAAGACAGCGAATTACGTGCCCTTACTAAACAATATTGCAGTTTTAAGGGATTGCCCCAATTATCTACTGCGATACAATAGTGGGACTCTCGAAAGCCTATGGCTGCCTTTCGCGACGTCGTGGTGAATAATCCGCGAATGGTATGAACTCTATCCATGTTTCATAGGCGCATGGCTCACGGAAGTTTGCGTCTGAATAGCCGGTCTTAAGGGCTGCTTAATGGACCAGCAAAATCCAACCCCATGTCCAGACGACAACCAGAGTACGCAAGCCTCCGAGCCAGACGCCACCGATGCGCTTGAGCAGGGCGAAGAGGGCTGCAACCACTATATTGTCGGGGTCGGCGCTTCAGCTGGCGGTCTGGAAGCTCTGGAGAAGATGTTTCAGAACGTGCCCGAAGACTGTGGCATGTCGTTTGTGGTGGTGCAGCATCTGTCGCCCGATTTCAAAAGCCACATGGACCGTCTGCTGGCGCGGGTGACCAGCATTCCCGTCGAGGTTGTGACGGACGGGGTGGTAGTGGAGCCCAACCACATCTATCTGATTCCGCCCAAGAAAGAGATGGTGATCAGCAATGGCAGACTGCTGTTAACGGAACGGTCTCCGCAGAAGATTCTTTCGCATCCGATTGATCAGTTTTTCCGCGCCCTGGCGCAGGACGCTGGTCGTTTCGCCATCGGTGTGGTTCTCAGCGGCACAGGCAGCGACGGATCGCGTGGTGTGATTGACATCAGCGAAAACGGTGGACTTGCCGTCTCTCAGGAGCCTGAAACCTGCCGCTTCGATGCGATGCCCATCAACGCACGTGACACCGGGCATGTGAGCATGGTGCTGGCCCCGGAGGCTATTGGCGAAGCGCTCCGGCTGTACGCCATTGAAGGTGAACCTGTCAAAGACATCGACGCCACACAGGTCGAAGAGATTGAGAAGCATGGGCTGACGAAGATTTTTGATCTGCTTCAGAAGGTTCACAAGATTGACTTTTCCAACTACAAGTCCACGACTGTCAGCCGGCGGGTGCAGCGGCGGATTGAATTGGGCAACTACGCGGACATTGATACTTATCTGGAAGATCTGGCCATCAATGGCGAGGAATTAAGCCACCTCTACAAAGACCTGCTGATCGGCGTCACTAAGTTTTTCCGCGACGCCGAAGCTTTTACGCGGCTGGAAAAAGAGATCCTGCCGGACATGTTGCAGCATGTCATAGGAGAAACGCTGCGTGTGTGGGTCTGCGCATGCGCGACAGGCGAAGAAGCATACAGTCTGGCCATGATCCTGACAGAGATTGTGCAGGCGAGCGACCGCAACGATCTGGATTTCAAAATCTTCGCCACCGATGCGCACAAGGATTCTCTGAATGTGGCCGCCGCCGGTGTCTATCCGGCTAGCGCGCTGGAGGATCTCTCGCCAGAGCGGCGTGAACGGTACTTTGTAAAACGCCGCGATGGTTATGCGGTTAAGGAGGGCTTGAGAAGGTCCATCGTCTTCGCGCCGCACAATGTGATCAGCGATCCGCCTTTTACACAGATGCACATGGTTACCTGCCGTAACCTGCTGATCTATTTCCGTCAGCCTGCGCAACGGAAAACGCTTTCGCTGTTTCATTTCGCCTTAAAAATGAACGGCATTCTTTTCCTGGGGCCGAGCGAATCTCCCGGCGAAATCGGCGACGAGTTCGATGTGATCGACAGCCAATGGAAGATTTACCGCAAACGCCGCGATGTGCGGCTGCCGCTTGAGATGCGTATGCCAACATCCAGCCAGATACTCTCCCCCGTTAATGTCGCAGACTCTGCGCCGCGCACCACCAGAGATACGCTGTCGGCGTTGTATGACCGGCTGCTCGACGAATTCATGCCGCCCAGTGTGGTGGTGGATCACAAATTCGAAATCATTCACGTTTTCCGCGGCGCCGAGCAGTTCCTGCGGATGCCTGCCGGGCGGCCATCCACCAATTTGCTGGACGTGATTTACCCGGCCGTAAAGACGACCCTCGCCGGCGCGTTGCAGAATGTGCGGAAAAACTCGCAGCCGGTCCGCTATACAGGCATCCCGCATCCGGTGGATGACACCAAAGAACTGATGCTGCATGTGAAACTGCTGCATGTCGATGCCCGCCGCGCGGACTGTCTGATTGTGCAGTTTGAAAGCCAGGACACCGTCGAGCCAGAAGCGGGGGGCGAGTACAGCGAACTGAACGTCAACGAAGCGTCGGCTTCACGGATCGAAAGCCTGGAGCAGGAACTGGATCAGAGCCGGCAGAATCTGCAGGCGACCATTGAAGAACTGGAGACTTCCAACGAAGAACTTCAAGCGACCAATGAAGAGATGGTCGCCTCGAACGAAGAGCTCCAGAGCACCAACGAGGAACTGCACAGCGTTAACGAAGAGCTGCACACGGTCAATGCAGAGAATCAGCGTCGCGTCGCGGAACTGGACGAGGCCAACGCCGACATGGCTAACCTGCTGGCGACCACCCGCGCCGGTGTAATCTTTCTCGACACAGAACTCTACATCCGAAGGTTCACGCCCGAAACTGCCCGGATTTTCTTCCTGGAACAGCACGACGTCGGACGCAGTATCGAAAGTTTCACCGGCCGCGTGGAGGATCCGGACTTTATCAAACGGCTGCGGAACGTGCTAAAAACGCGGCGCGAAGAAGTGTGGGAGGTGCGAGTGGCCGGCGTGGCCTACCTCTGCCGGACGTTACCTTACTGGACCGACAGCCGCATTCAGGGGATCGTTGTCTCGCTGGTTAATGTGCAGGAGTTTGTTGAAACGAAGCAGGACCTGGCGCGTTTCAAGTTTATGGCGGATCAGGCGATTGACGCCTACCTGCTGATCGACGCCAGCGGGCGTGTCACCTATTGCAACAACGCGATGGAGAAACGCAGCCAGTATTCGCAGCAGGAACTGACCGGCATGGCCATCTCGCAACTGGATGCAGAGATGGATGAAGATGCCGTGCAGCACACGTTGACCGAGGTGAAACGCAAGGGCGGCCTGCTCTTCGAATCTTCGCTGACGCGCCGCGATCAGAGCACCTTCCCGGTGGAAGTCTCGTTGACACCGGTCGATTTCGACGGCGAATCTTTCGCCTTCGCTTCCATCCGCGACATCACCTCGCGGCGGCTGGCGGACGCCCACCGCTTCCTGCTGGAAAACGCCATTGAGTCTGTCAGCAACGGGATTGTAATCACCGACCCCAACCAGAAAGACAATCCCATCACCTTTGTGAATGACGGATTTCTGGAATTAACCGGGTACGACCGCCAGGAAGTTATCGGGAAGAACTGCCGTTTCCTGCAGGGCGAAAGGACGGCCGAGGAGCAACTTCAGTCGATTCGTGAGGCGATTGAAGCCGGCAAATCCTGCCGGGAATTGCTGCTTAACTACCGCAAGAACGGAGAGACTTTCTGGAACGATCTGTTCATCACCCCCGTGCGGAATGAACAGGGACGCGTCATCCGGTTTGTCGGCGTTCAGAACGATATCAGCGATCGCATGCGCATCGCGGAAGAATCTCAGGAAAGCGAACGCACGATCCGGCTGCTCCTCGATTCCACGGCGGAAGGCATCTTCGGCGTAGACGTTGAGGGCAAATGCACCTTCTGCAATGCATCCGCACTACAAATGCTGGGCTTCACGGAGGAGAGCGAAGTAACCGGGAAACCTATCCTGGATATGCTTCAACCGGCTGCCAGCGACGGCAGTAAAACCATCCTTCAATCATTCACGTCATGCCTGAAAACCGGAGAGCAGATCAACCAGTCGGGTGAACGCTTCCGGCATGCCAGCGGAACATCGTTTCCGGTTGAATACTGGTGTCATCCGGTGCTGGCCAACGATGAGTGGAACGGCGCCGTGATTACTTTCGTCGACATCTCTTCGCGGCTGCAAACAGAAGCAGAATTGCACGAAGCACGCGATACGGCGGAGATGGCCAACCAGGCAAAAACCCGCTTCCTGGCCAACATGAGCCACGAGCTACGTACGCCGATGTCAGCCATCATGGGTTTCACAGAAATCCTGCAAAAGGAAATCAAAGACCCTAACAGCCTGGAACATCTAGCCGCGATACAGCGTAACGGCGGCTATCTGCTGAAGCTGCTGAACGATCTCCTCGACCTGTCACGCATCGAATCTGGCAAGCTGTCGCTGGAACGCAGTGAGACAGACCTGGAAACATTGCTGGGCGACATTCACCATTTAATGCAGACACGCGCCACAGACGCTGAAACCCAACTGGAATTCAGCTACCCGGAACCGCTGCCGGTGACCATCCGCACAGACCAGGCGCGATTGCGGCAGGTGCTGGTGAATCTGATTGCCAACGCCATCAAATTCGCGCCCGGCGGCAATGTACAGGTGACCGTTACACTGAAGGACGCCGGCAAAGATTCGCACCTGCGTTTTGATGTGAAGGACAACGGCATCGGCATTGAGCCGGACCGGGTGAAAATGCTGTTTGAGCCGTTCACGCAGGCCGATTCCTCCATCAGCAAACGGTTTGGCGGCACAGGCTTGGGGCTGAGTATTACCAAACGCCTGCTGGAAGCGTTGAAGGGCGAAGTCAGTGTCGAGAGCCAACCGGGCGTGGGCAGCACTTTTACCGTAAAACTGCCCGTCCACCCCGTGAACGAACGCGTCCAGATGAAACCTGGCGCCCGCAAATCAGCAACGGCAAAGGCGCCGGAAAACGCTCCGCAGGAAATTAACGCCCGCATCCTCATTGTGGACGATCTCCGCGATGTCCGTTTTGTGGCGGAGCATTTTCTGAAGAAGGCGGGCTGCGAAGTGCAAGTCGCAGAGAACGGGCAACAGGCGCTGGAGGCTATCGAAACCGCCGGTAAATCGGATCGGCCCTTCGATCTGGTGCTGATGGACATGCAGATGCCCGTGATGCGCGGTGACGAGGCCGTCGCCGAGTTAAGGCGCCAGGGCGTTGATACGCCTGTGATCGCGCTCACGGCGGATGCGATGAAAGGCGCCCGCAAGCGGGTGCTGGACCTCGGCTTTACGGACTATCTGCCCAAGCCGATTGACTCGTTGAAACTGATCGAAACCGTGACCCGGAATCTGAAAGCGTAAACCAGGTTCACACCGTTCTTGCGGTTTCCAGCAAGTTCAAGGGCAGACGCTTTTCAGTTTTTTGCGAAGCAAATGTGCGCGCAACTTGACATTTATTTAAGTAAGCTATCTAACAGTTTTACGCGTTGCCAAGAGCCTGTAAAACTCAGCTGATCCTTTCCCGCACCCCTTACCATATTGCGTGAAACGTCAGCCGAAGGACGCACCCCGCCAGTCAGCGCCCGGTTTCCACCGCCAATCATGACCGTTGGCTATGGAAACAGCGGACCACACCAGAAGCAAACCTGCTTCGCCACTCCCGCAACCTCCCACGGCCGGAGGAAGCTGTTAAATGCCATATTTAATAGGGGCGATCATCGGATCATGAGTCAACAGACAGTTTGCAAACCCCAGGCGTATTCATTCTTTGCAGAGCAGTTGCCGCAGATCGAAACTACCCAGGGTCTGCTGAACGCCGCCATCGCCATTTCGATGCACGCCCTGGATCATGTGGTGGCGGAAGACGTCGACCTTCGTCTCCTGGCTCTGGCCAGCCGTGTCAGCCGTCAGGTGCGCGGTCAGCAGGTGCAGGCCGCGATGGCGCATCTGCACCATGTGCTGTTTGAAGAAGAAGGCCTCGCGGGGAATCAGTGGAACTACTACACGCCGCTGAACAGCTACCTGCCAACCGTGCTCGAATCCAAACGCGGCATCCCCGCCACGCTGTCTCTGATTTATAAGGTCGTCGGCGAGCGTGTCGGTTTGCAGGTTGAAGGCGTCAACTCGCCCTGGCATTTCCTGTGCCGTGTCCGCGGGCAGCGTGGCTGGATGATTATCGATCCCTACTTCGGCGGCGCTGTACTTTCCAGACGTGAAGCCTTCGCCCGCCTGGAACAGGTCGCCGGCCGCAAGGTGCCCCACGACGATCAGCTACTGGCGCCCGCATCGCACCGCGACTGGCTGGCGAGAATTCTCACCAATTTGCAGGTGATCTTCGACGAACAGAACCGCAAAGAAGACTTCACCGCCATGAGCGAACTGAAAGAGCTGCTCACCAAAGCGTAACCCCCACTATGCCGGGCGCCTGGCAACACGTCACGTAGGGCAGGCGCCGGCCTGCCGATATCAAGGCAACCACTCTAACCATCGGCAGGCAGGCGCTTGCCCAACGGGTTTCTGGCCAAGCGACGTATGTGCACCATCCAGGCTCAGCTAGAAGTCGCGTATCGTGAACGCGGCTGGGCGGATGTGGGGCTGCTGGCCGCGGTTTCGGGCGGCGCCGATAGCGTGGCCATGCTGCGTGGATTAGCGGCAGCCTGGCAGAAGCTGGGCGGCGCCGGGCGGTTGATGGTCGCGCACTTTAATCATGGGCTGCGTGGCGAAGCAAGCGACCTGGACCAGCAGTTTGTGGCGGAACTGGCCGCAGCGCTTGATCTTCCTTGCTTCTTAGGCAGCAATACGTCGCAACAACGGGAAGATGTTTCGGAAGAAACGGCCCGCGCGGCGCGGTATGAGTTTCTGGTCCGTACGGCGCATGAAAATGGCGCCCGCATTATCGCCACGGCGCATACCGCGGATGACCAGGTGGAAACCGTGCTGCATCGCATCATCCGCGGCGCGGGCGTGGCGGGGCTTGCCGGAATACCCGCTTCTCGCGAGATCAGCGACAACGTGTTCGTCGTGCGACCGCTGCTGAACGTACGTCGCGCAGAGATCATCGCCTATCTCAAGCAGCTTGAGCAGCCGTTCCGCACCGACGCCAGCAATAACACAGCGGTATACACCCGCAACAAAATCAGACTGCAATTGCTGCCGCAGCTTCGCGAGCAATACAACCCGCAGATCGACGATGCCCTGCTGCAACTCTCCACGATCAGCCACGATTATCAACAGCTTCTGAACACGCTTACCGCCCCGCTGTTGCAGACCGCCGTGCGATGTGAACCGTCCGGCGCCTTGTGGCTGCAATGCGATGTGTTACAGGAGACGCCGCAGATTGTGCTGGTTGAACTTCTCAAACAATTGTGGCATCAGCAGCAATGGCCCGCCGGCCGCATGGGCCACGATCAATGGCGCCGGTTGGCCAGTTTAATCACAGCGCAGCAGGCGCCCACCGAAACTTTTCCGGGCGGTGTCCGCGCAGAAAAAAAGGACGGGCAGCTTCAACTTACCCGTCCTTCGTCACCGTCAGAATAGTCGCGGCAGGCGTTGGAGCATGCCACGTTATTCAACGTGCTACAACGCTTAACCAGCGTTAGTGGATGTCGGCCGCGTCGGCTTCCACCACTTCACCATTCTCTGCCACAACCAGCTTCTTGTAGCCGCCGATGGCGAAGAAGTAGATGGTGAGAATCAAGAAGCCAATTGCCATAATCGTCGGCAGCGCGGCGGTGATTAACAACGCGCGCCGTCCGCCAAAGAGCGTCGCCTCCTGCACAGGTTTATAGTCTTCTTCAATCGTTTCCAGGATTTTATCCACGCGGGCGATGGTGGCTTTACCCGCGTCCGACTTCGCATCCTGGCTGGCTTTGATCTTCTCAAAGCCTTCGATCTTAAGAGCTTCTTTAACCTTCGGCTTCACTTCCTCTTTTGGCACAACGCCTTCTTCCGTCACGGCTTTCACATCGTTTGCTGAGGCTACGAGGTTTGGCTCAAGTTCCGTGTAGGTAGGGAACATACCGAAGAAGAACGAACCGGTTTTCTTTTTGCCATCTTCATCCAGCGCCGCATAACGCTCGAACGTTTCAGGCGCCTTCTCTTCCAGATGATGCGAAGCGTTGTACGCCTGCTTGTAACCGATGGCAGAGCCGCCGATCAGACCCACGGTCAACATACCGGCAGAACCCAGGGCGCCCATCGCAACGGCGCCGCTCTGTGGGAACCGCTCGCCGACCACGCCGAGCATGGTTGGCCAGAGGAAGGCTTTACCCAAGCTGTAAACCGTCGCAGCGACAAAGATGATGGCCACGCTGGTAATGTCGGAACTCAGCCACACCAGCCCAATGATGGCGATGATCGAGCTACCCAGCAGCAGACCAATCGGGTTGATGCCGTGGGCAATCGGACCGGCGAAGAAGCGGAGGGCGAACATCAGGAACGAGGTGTAAACCAGAATCACAATCGCGTTAGGCAGCAGGTTCTCCATCAGCTTGGCCATCCACGAGTCAACGCCCAGCTCCATGTAACCGATGCAGCCGTGCAGAACCAGCAGCAGCAGGAAGACAGGCGACAGGAAGCAGCTGAACAGCTTGCCAGCGTTCCCCTTAGCCTTCTCTACAACGGTCGACGGGAATTCAAGCGGCAACGCGATAACGCCGTAAGCAATCACAAACACCGCGAACAGCGCGAGCGGAATTTCCCAGAAGGTAATCTGAAACAGCAGCGCCTGGTTGCCGACAAAGAAGTACGAGAACAGACCGCCGATGATAATACCGCCGGGCCAGCCCGCGTGCAGAATGTTCAGGTAGTGTGTCTGGTTCTCTGGATAAAGCTGGCCCACCATCGGGTTGATGACCGCTTCGTACAATCCCTGACACACCGAGAACAGCACAGCGCTGGACCACAGCACCCAGATCGCCGCATTGGTCGCCGCCTGCGGATCGTCCGCGTACATGCCATAGACCGGTCGCACCGCGAAGAGCATCGCCGCGCTGATAAGGTGAAGCACAAAGGCGATAATCAGCAATCGCTTATAGCCCAGCCATTCGACCAGCACACCACCAAAGAAAATCACAACACCAAAACCCAGGAAACCGGCGCCAAGGATCACGCCAAACTGCTGACCACTGATATTCAGGTCAGCCTCCCAGATGCCGCCCATCGAGGCCCGCACGGCGAAGCCGACGCCCGAAGCGATCAGCGTTAAAAAGCTGGCGAACATCAGCCGCCCGCGATACGGATTTATTTCAACAACTGCCTTGGCTGGTTTAGCACTTTCAGACATAGATGCCTTTCAGGAATGGGCCGGTGTTCAAGACACAACGGCTTCCGCAGGTTCCGTGGAAGCGTGTGGACAATAGAACAGAACGACGGATGGGAAGGTTATAAGACAAACTCGCGATGCAGCCGCGGACGCAGATCCGTCTACTGCACGCAGGCGGCGGCTGGAATTCAGGTGACCAGTATACCGTGTGCCACCACAGTGTAAACTACTTACCACGCCGTGGGCGTTCCAGGCTTTTCAACCGGGAAAACCCCCGCAATTCGCAGTTTTTACCGCCGCGACGCCACCTGCCTGACGTTTACTTCTGAGGCTGATCCCACAGGCGGTACGGATCATCCAGGCGCTGCATCTCTTGCAGCAACAGCGCTTCAAGTTCCAGGCGTTGTTTGCGGAATGCAGGATCGTTTGCCAGGTTGGTTTCGTGTGGATCTTCCCGCTTGTGTTCGGCCAGAAATTCGTGCGGGTTTTTGGCCAGATTGAACAACTGCGTCTGATGCACGGCGCCATCCAGCGTGTCGTACTTAATCAGCTTCCAGTCGCCCTTCTTCACGCACCGCATACCCGGCTTGGTGCCGCCGCAGTAGACGCCGTAAAGCACTTCGCGCAGGGTCTTCTGCTTTTCATCCAGAATGGGCTTCGCGCTTTTTCCCTCGACCGTTTCGGGGATCTTCACGCCTGCCAGATCGCACAGAGTCGGCAGCACATCCAGCAGATAGATGTTGCCCGTGGTGCGCGAGCCAGGACGAATGCCGGGACCTTTCACGATGAACGGCACCCGCCAGGTGTGCTGATAAAGATTCTGCTTGCCCTGCAATCCGTGCCGGCCGATGGCCATGCCGTGATCGGATGTGTAGATGATGTAAGTGTTGTCCAGTTCGCCCATCGCTTCTAGCTTCTTCAGCACGCGGCCAATCTGAATATCGATGTTCTCACTGCATGCGAATTCACGGCCCAGCTCGTTACGGATGGTGCGTTCGTCGCGCCGGTCCCAGACGCCGCTGACGGAGACTTCGTCGCGCAGCCCGGGGTGCCCATGCGGAAACGGATGCTTCGGCAGATAGTTGACCGGCAGAGGCGGTTGCTTCTCACTGGCTGGTGGCAGTGACTTCTTATCGCGGTGATTTACGGCGCCGTATTTCGCCAGCAGTTCCGGCGTGCCGTCGCGGGTGTCGTGCGGATGGGAGAAGCCGAAGTAAATCAGAAACGGCTCTGTCTCTTTGGCAGCTTCACGCTGATCAAGATAATCCAGCACCTGTTGCCCGTGCCACGCACTGCCGGTCTCCGCCGTGCCGCCACGCTTGGTTGCGTCTTTCACGACGGTGAACTGCTGGTTGGCGGCCGGGTAGCTGTTGCCGCGTTTGCAGGTCCGCATCGTTTTATAACCGGCGCGGTTGAAGACGGCGCCCATTGTATTTGGCGCCAGACCTTCCGCGGTCACCGTCCCGGCGCCAACGGAGTTGCTGTTCCTACCACGACGGCCGCGTGGCAGATGCCAGACGGTGCGGCCGCTCATAATCATGTGGCGTGAAGGCGTACAGACGGCGCCCGACCACGAACCCATCTGATACGCGCCGTCGAACACCATTCCGTCTTTCGCCAGCTGGTCGATATGGGGCGTCTGCAACTTCGAGTCAGGATCGTACACCTTCAAGTCAAAGGGCGATTGATCATCCACCACCACGAAGAGAATGTTGGGCCGTTTCGCCGCTTCGACCTTTCCGCTGCCTAAAGTGCAGGCGCCGGCGATGAGCACCATCGCGACGCATCGCAGCAGAAACTGAGTGTACCGTTGCATAAAATCTCTCCGCTGATCTGGATGACAAGACGACGAAAAAAAGCCGCTGCCACATTCTAAGCCGCCGCCAGCGTATATTCTATATGCACGTTGCGACATGCCCGCACGATTCGCCTTACTGACAGGAATATGAAACAGTGACAGATTCTGGCGCCACGCTGCCTGTAAGCCAGACCCGTGAGCCGGCCAGCACCGGCGAATTGCTCAGCCTGATGCGTGACTGCGCGTCGCGCCGCCAGCCCGTGTATTTCACGGGCGGCTGCACCAGTCTTGATTACGGGCTGCCTGCCAAAGAACGGGGCGAAGAGATTTCGCTCGCCGGTCTCGACCAGATTGTTGACCATGCAGCGGGCGATATGACCGTGACGGTCGAGGCAGGCGTGAAGCTGCAATCGCTGAATGAACAACTTGCCACCGCCGGCCAGCGTCTTCCCTTTTATGTACCGCAGCCGGACCAGGCAACGGTGGGCGGCATTGTCGCCACGGCGTGGAACGGCCCGCAGCAGTTTGGTCTGGGCGGCGTCCGCGATTATGTGATTGGCATCTCCGCCATCGACGGCCAGGGCAACCCGTTCAAAGCCGGCGGCCGTGTCGTTAAGAATGTGGCCGGTTACGATTTCTGCAAGCTGCTGACCGGCTCGCTGGGCACGTTGGCCGTTATCACCCAACTGACCTTCAAGCTCTGCCCGCTTCCACAGCAGACTGCCTACGCGATGGTGTCAGTCACGGATCTGCAGCAGGCGGACCGCCTTGTACAGCAACTGGTTGAATCGGAAGTAACGCCCGTCGCCATTGAACTGCTTTGCGGCCCGTACTGGCAAAGCCACCCGGCTATCGACGGCCCCTCACCGCCCGCGGGCGGCGCGCTGCTTGCCGCCTGCCTGGAAGGCACCGCGGAGGAAGTCAACTGGATGACCGGGCAGCTTGAGCAGCATTGGCAGGACGTAGGGGAAACGGCCATTATCGAAGCGGCCGAGCCTGTCGCCGCAATCACGCACGAACTGGCTTCGTTCAGCAACATCGAAAGCGAGCTTACCGTCCGCGCCGCCCTCCGCCCCAGCGGCGTGGCGCCCATGATGAAAACGATCCGCCAGATCGATAACAACGTTTCCATCCAGGCCCACGCCGGCACGGGCATCATCAAAGCGCAGTTCTCCGCATTCCCTGACGAGGGACTAGGCCGCACCATCACCGGCGCACTGCAACCCAAAGCCGCCAGCTTCGACGGTCACGCCACCGTCATCCGCAACCCTTCCGGCAACGAAATGACGCTCCAAAGCGTGTGGGCCGGAGGCGGCCCCGCCCGGAAGACCATGCAGAAGATCAAAGCACAATTCGACCCGCACAATCTACTGAACCCGGGACGGTTTATCTTTGAGTAGTATCCGCGATCAGCCCGGTGTACTTGGTCGTCCTTAGTTGATTAAGTTGCAATATCTTGGACCCGTTCCCGTTTACATCCGCTGAATGGTCGGCCATTCAACAGAAGGCAGCCGACTTAACAAACGCGGTTGCATACGCAGAAGATGCGAATCTGGCCGCGTCAGCGCGAGAGAGTCTGTTCAAGCAACTTGATTTGCTCAAGGGCATTTACGGGGAGCATCCCGTGCTTGTCGAAACGCGGGCTGATTTTGAAGATGATCCGCACGAACAGATCAAATTGTACCGCCGCGCGATTGTGCTGACGGAGCAACATACACTAAGTAGCCTTTCTATCCGTCTTTCTTTAGCTGGCGTCTATAACGATCTGCGAGAGCACCGCAAAGCGCAGGATCAACTGCGGCAATGCGAGGGCGAAGCGTCCGACTCGAACGATGAGTCAGACGTGTATGCGTGGAAAGAAGCCGCACGGAAATGTGGCTTGTTACCGCACGCGTAACCCGGCGTCAGTGTTGCTGGAACGAAGATAGCGTGCGTGTGTAGTTGGCTCGTTCAAAAACCTGCGGGTCGAGGGCGTTCTGCTGACTCATCAGCCCTTGCATGCTGCGGAGGTTGGTGATGTTTTTCCGCTGCATCCAATCCACCAGTCCCGTGCGGATGCTGGTGAGATGCCCCGCCCCGTAAGACATTAACGCCGATGCGAGCATCACGACATCGGCGCCGGCAAGCAGCGCCTGAATGGCGCCTTCGGGTGTGCGGACTCCGCTGGTGGCGGCCAGTGACGCTTCGATCCGGTTGTAAAGAATGGCGATCCAACGCAGTGGCAACCGCAATTCGTTCGTATGACTGAACTCCAGGTGCGGCTGCACTTCCATCGTTTCGATGTCGAAGCCGGGTTCCAGCAGTCGATTAAAGAGCGTCAATCCGCTGGCGCCGGCGGCTACAAGCCGGGCGGCGAACTGCGGCAGCGCGGTGACATAGGGGCTGATCTTCACCGCCACCGGAAACCGGGTCGCCTCGCACACGGAACCGACAATATCTACGCAACGCTGTTCCACATCCGCCGAGGTCACTTCTAAGGAAGAAACCACATAAAACAGATTCAGTTCCAATGCGTCGGCGCCGGCCTGTTCAATCAGCGAAGCAAACCGCGTCCAACCACCGGGCGTGCAACCGTTAAGGCTGGCGATCAGCGGAATGTCGACCGTTTTCTTAGCAAGCTCGATTGTCTCAAGATATCCATCCGGCCCCAGGTTATAGTTTTCGATCGTGTGGTTACCAGGACCGCCCGGAGGCGGCGGACCATGCCCGGAAATCTGTTCTTCAAACAACGATGGCAGCACCGCCGCGCCGGCGCCAGCGTCAGCCAGACGTTGCAGCGCGCTGAGGTCGCCTGTCAGCGGGCAGGAACTGGCCACCAGCGGAGAGTCCAGCTTCAGGCCCATGAAGCTGGTTGTCAGATCAGCACACATCGTTCAGCCTTTCTGTAATGTGGGCGAAGTGTGCATGCGATTCATCACACTTCGCCCTGCCAGCATCGATGCATCATCCGTTTGCCAGTTCAAACTCTTCGCTCGAGTGCTCCACAAACGCGCTGAGGATATCGGTCGAAGACAGCACGCCCAGCAGCTTGCGGTTCTTATCCACGACGGGCAGCCGGTGCACTTTGTCGCGGATCATTTTCGCCGCCGCAGCGGCCAGCGAAGTCGTGGGCGTGATGGCGACCACTTCTTCCGTCATCAGTTCGCTGACGGCTTTGTGGCCCGCGTTTTCGCCCAGGAATTCCAGGTAGGCGCCCCAGGTCAGAACGCCCGAGTTTTCAAACTCGGCAATGCCGTGATCCAGCTCGCGGGCGAACTGCACGACGTCGCTGGCGGATAGGATGCCCACGCAGTGATTGTGGCCGTCTACGACCGGCAGCACTGCAACGCGGTTTTCAGCCATTAGATCTAAGGCGCTGTGAATGTCGTCGCCAAGATCAACGGTTACCAGGTGCTTACTCATCGCCTGGCTGGCAGTGATTTCAAAAAGCGTCTGCATCGTTCTCGTCCTCGCAGATCAGAGTAAAACGCCGCAAATGAAAGGTGCGAAATGAGTCGCGGCTGTGGTTAAATTCGCACCCAGTCTTTGAGATGAGCATGTTCAAAGATCATCTCGTGCTGAATCTTCAGGTCCTGGCCCATGCCTGCTTCGCACGCCCGCTGGTACATGGCGTACGCAATGGCGATGTCCGTATAAGCCAGCCCGACGGCGTTGAAGTAAATCCGCTCTGCAGGCGACTCCCGGCCGGGCTTCTCACCGGTCAGCAGCGCCGAAAGATCGCAGTAGATATCGCTATCCTGCAATTCACCGTCGCGGTACATCCGGCTGAGTGTCTGGGTGCGGTGCTTCACCGTCTCCCAGTCGTCACACACAATTTTCTGACAGGCGTGGGCGACAGCGTATTCATCTTCCCAGCCGCCAATGTGGCTGTAGAACACGCCTTCTTTCAGCCACGCGGCTTTCAGCAACGGCGCCTGCGCGCTGGTCGCCGTCACAACGATGTCCGCCGGACTGACCGCCGCTTCCAGATTGCTGGCCGTTGCCTCGATGGTCATACCCGGCAGCAGCGGCTGCATCTCACGCTGAAAGTTTGCTTCTTCGGCGGCATCTTTCGCCGCAACCAGGCAGCGTTCCAGCGAGGGCACGGCGGTCTTCATCGCCAGCAGGTGCATCTTCGCTTGTTCACCCGCGCCGATGAATCCGATGGTCGTGGCGTCCTGGCGTGCGAGTCTGCTGGCAGCCAGGGCGCCCATCGCTCCGACACGCATGTTGGAACACAGCGTGCCCTCCATAAATGCGATGGGGAAGCCATGCTCTATTTCGGAAAGAATGATTACCGCCGACAGGTTCTGCACGCCATGCATCACAGGATTGGGCGGAAAGACCGACACCCATTTCACGCCGCAGATCTTTTCCTTTTTGAATGTTGCGGGCAGGCAGTTGATGCGTTGCTGCGTGGCGTCGTCGAAAATCTGAACGATCTTCTCCGGGAACAGAACATCATCGTTTTCAAAAGCCAGAATCGCATCTTCTGCGGCCTTCATCGCCAGACGCAGATCCAGGCAGCCGGCGCCAAGCAGATCTTCCTGAGAAAAGTACTGGCAATGAATTTCGTGCGGCGCCATGAGTTTCTCTCCCGTTCAAAACGTCCCAGGTAATTTCCAGGCAAAAGACGGCGAAGCCATTATGCAAACGTGGCGCCAACCAGGTTCACCTGCCAATAGCCTGCGAAATGAAAGGGGCGAGGCTGGTTTCGCACACGCACCGCACAGTGCGAGGTGTGCGGAACGGCACAGTGCACACCATCGCACACGGCTTAGTCTGGAGCGTGGGTCGTAAAAACGCTTTAAACAAGCAATTTATTTCTACGTGGATTTCCGGCGTAGGATTTGCATTCTGTTGCAAGGCGTTACTGGCGACCTCGCATTACTACATGGTTGCCGGCCGTCAGTAGCCGCACGTCGATGAACCCGTTTCCCTTTTCTCTTCTAGAAGGAATAGAACAATGAGCTTCTGCCCGAAAACGGCTGTGCTGGCGCCTTGCGATTTTTCCGATGAGTCGTTCGACGCGATTCGCACGGCAATGACGCTGGTGCAATCGCCCGCGGATGTGCACGTGGTTCATGTCCTGTACGACGATGTGCCCGTCACCGAACCCGGTGTTGTCTGGGGCCAGATTGACACCACGACCCGGATTGCCGACTGCCGGAAATCCCTGCACGCCACGCTTGAGAAGCATCGCTGCGAAGGAGTGACGGTGCACGTGGCGCTGGGCGATGCAGGATCGGAGATCGCCGAACTGGCCGACAAGATTCCTGCAGAGTTAATTGTGATGCCATCGCATGGCCGCAGCGGAATCTCGCGGCTGCTGATGGGATCGGTCGCTGAACGTGTGCTGCGTCTGGCGCATTGTCCAGTGCTTGTCATCCGTCCGCCGCGTGCAGCTGCCTAACAATCGGCGCGGCATTTGCATAACTGATCTGTCGTTACTACCAACGAAAAAAGCGAGTCAGGTTGGCAGTAGTCGCCGCTTCATTTCACTTGCTTGGAAGGGAGGCGCGCCATGTTGACGCACCATCACCACCAGATCGACGTTTCCGCCAGTAGGGCTGCCATCAAGTGGCTGGTGATCTTTATCATCGCCACGGTGATTCTCTCGTTCGCACTGTCGGCGGCCGGTCACGAAGAACCGCAGAAACTGCCCATCGGACCCGCCGCCCCGATGCCAGCGCAGACCATGCAGGATGCGGACGAAAACGGAATCGACCGACTGGATCAATGCGAACTGCTATGGCAGGCCGTCGAGCAGATCGAAAGCGGCGACTGGAAAACGGCGGCAACCTCTTTGCAGGTTGTCCGCCTGGAGCCGCACCGCGAAGCCTGGCGTCAGATTTTCCTGGCAGGTCTGGATCTGAAGCAGCAGAACCTGACGGCCGCAATGGATCACCTGAACACGGCGCGGGGTCTGGCGCCACAGAATGCCGTCGTGCATTTCTTCCAGGGAGAACTGTGGCGCGCCAGAGCCGCCGGGACACATGACTTTATGGATGGCCCTATCCGCAGCGAGCAGATTGCCAGCACAGATGTGTTCCCCGCTCTGCAGCGACATGCCTGGCGGCAAGCAGCGATCGACAGTTTCGAAGCCGTCATCCAGCTAGCACCAAAGACGCGCACCAATGTAGAGCTTGTGCCTACCTGGTGGGGACAGCCAACCGTTACTGATCCACGGATGCCCGTCGTGGCGCCGGCAGTAGGTGAAATGCTAGAAGCCTTCGGCATCGATAACATCACGGTAACCGCCCATCAGCGTCTTGCCGTACTCTTCGATGAGCAGGGAGAACATCAGCGGGCTGAGCAGCACAGGCAGAAAGCCATGGAGCTTCAGAACCCCCGGATTCAGCTACTGACACAAACCAGTCACTAATAGAAAGAAGGAGAAGGCGCCTGCCCGGCGCACAGCACTGCGACCCTACTTCAGTGTTTTGCTGAAGAACTTACCGGCGGTATTCATCGCCTCATCAAACCACACCTGTTTCCCCAGAAACGGGTGTGGTGCTTTTTTAATGACGGTCAGCCCGGAAGCAATGTCAAACTCTGACATCTGCTTGCGGAACTTCGCGGCATGCGTGCTCGGGTCATCGTTCTCACCGGTGATAAACCAGCAGGGCGGGTCGTCCTTGTCCAGATGCGATAGCGGCGACGCAAGCTGATACGTTTTTCGCTGCGTCGCTTGCGGACCACCTAAGAACTGGCGCCAGATTTTTCCCCGTTCTGCGGCCGAGACCTCGGCGGTGCGTTGCGAGAGCAGATCCGTCTGGGCGCCCATCGGAACGGCTGCCTGGATAGCGCTGCTGTGCGTTGCATTTCCGCCGTCGCCTTCCAGTTCTTTCACACCCGCCGATGTCGCCAGCAGCGCCGTCAGATGGCCGCCAGCGGAAAGACCGGCCGCCCCGATTTTCGAAGCATCAATTCCGTACTTCTGCGCATTGGCGCGAAGAAAACGCACAGCCGCTTTGCAGTCGTGGATTGCAGCAGGAAACGGCGCCTCTCCACTCAGACGGTAAGAAATGGTCGCCGTCACAAAACCCTGTACCGCCAATGCCTGCGCCACCCGCGCGTGATTAAGCCGGTTACCTTTTGCCCAGCCACCGCCGTGAATGCAGATGATCGCGGGGAGTTTTCCTTCTGCTCCACGCGGCGCATAGATATCCATCTGCAGCGTCCGTTCACCGTACTTCGCATAGGTCACATCGCGCTGCGATTTAAGAAGGTTGAGCACCTGGGGTGGAATCTGCGTTCGCCCCTCATTTTGTGCTGCTACGTTGCTTGCAAAAATAACGCACAGCACAAGTGCGAAAGTGCAAGTCACCGGGGGGAGTGCAAAAATTTTCATGGCATGTCACCGTCAGGCGTATGGGGCCCGGTAAAGTTAAGGCGCCACCCCTTGCGAGGCAGTAACGTTGCATCGAACGCCACTAGCCAATATAGTGGAATTAGCCTGATTCAAGGTGCCTCTTTCATATCTTTTCAAATCTCGTTTCTTATTTTTCCTGCCGGAGGTTCCGCATGGTTCGTCAAAGGGATGGTTTTACCCTTGTAGAACTGCTTGTGGTCATCGCGATCATCGGTGTTCTTGTTGCTTTACTTCTCCCAGCTGTGCAAGCTGCGCGCGAAGCTGCCCGCCGCGCACAATGCTCTAACAATCTGAAGCAGATGTCGCTTGCCTTGCACACGTTTCACGATGTGAACGGACACTTTCCGCCGGGAAACTACCATCGCGGCAGCAGTAATAACGCCTGGAAGCGTGGATCCATCGGCTGGCCGGCATACATCCTGCCCTTTATCGAAGGAGATAACCTCTACGACCGGATCGATCTGGAAGCAGATGCATGGACGAGCAACCGCTGCGACCCGTGGTTCAACGAATTCGGCACGCACGGCAACACAACCAACCAGTATGCAGCACAGAACATGCCCGAAACCTTTGTCTGCCCAAGCGCCGCGCGCGCCGGTTCTGAGCGTGAATTCAAAGACTACGCTATCAATGGCGGTAACGCGATGAGTTCGTGCTGTCCAGAACGTTCCATCACCTCGAACGGAATCGGATACAAGAACAGCAGTGTGCGATTCGCCGACATCACCGATGGCACGTCCAACACCTACATGTTCCTGGAACAGGACCACAGTTCTGAGGCAGACGACATGAAAGGGAAACCATCCAACCCATTCTTCTGGGTCAATCACAATTCGGAAGGTATCGCAATAAGCCACCAGGGCGGGACCAGTTTTCCACCCAACCATCGCCAGAACCGGCTGTCCGCACGCACTGCCCGTAGCGATCACCCCGGTGGAATTCAGGTCTCTTACTGCGATGGCAGTGTTGCCTTTGTGCCGGACACCATCGCACGCAATCCATGGCGGGCATTCTTCACACGCGACGGCGGCGAAGTTGCCTCTAGACCGTAGGTTCCTATTTCGAATTCACGCACTTCTTGTTCGGAAGTAACCTGTTCTAAGCATCTGATATTAGTCTCCCGCGGGCGGTCCCAGCGGGCGGTGACAGGAGCTATCGCTTTGAATTTTAATTACCGGTGGTTTTGCGCGATTGCTGCAATGACTTGTTGCGCCGCCTTGATTGTTGCGTGCAGCGGATGTTCCCCGGGCGGACGTCAAATGCACGCAGTCAATGGTACACTAACCCATAACGGCGAGCCGGTTCCCGAGATGATGGTGTGTTTTGACCCCGTCGACGCGGGCAAAAACCCGGCCAGCTCGGATGTTACGGACGCTCAGGGACGATTCGAGTTGCAGGTCGGAAACACGATGGGCGTCGCTCCTGGCGAATACATCGTATTTGTCCAGGATCCCATCGCAGTCATGGGCGGCACAACCTCGAAAGAAGAAAGCTATCAGGCTGTGCTGAAGAAATACGGTGATGTTGAGTCTTCACCGATCCGCATCACCATTGACGAAGCAAAATACGACTACGAACTGAAACTCGATTGAACTTCCTCGATCGATCTTCACTCATTGAACGCACGCAACGTGACGGAGATGCGTCGACCCGTATGCCGCTTTGATTTGGGCACTTCATGGGTCCACGTTAGATTGGTTGCGTACGGCATGATGAAGACAACGCCGTTGGCAGCTTCGAAGTCGGCGTACTCGCCTTTGCGGGCGGGCCAGGGACGCATGCGGAAGGTCCGCGTTTCGCCTAACGAGATGGTGACGATGGGCGAACCTTCAATCAGGTTCCTACGGCTATCGCGATGTTTGCCGATGTAGTGCTGCGATCTGCCATCGTACCAGTTCAGCAGAATGCCGTTTAACCGGTTATCAATCGCCTGCCGCGACCAGTCCCAGTAGGGCTGAAGCAGCGCGGGAACGGGCAACGCGTTGTTGCGGCTGCCGGTGTACTCGTAGTCGCGATGGTAAGCCTGTTGCCAGCGCGGCGTCTTGACGACCCGGCCATGAATGGCCACGTCGTGAAATTCAGCCGGGTGTAAGTCCCAGAGATTTTCAAATCCCGCTTCATCCGGCAGCAGCGTGGTGGGCAAGGCGCCTTCCCACAATCCGTGCACATCGTCCAGCGGGCGGCGTGCGAAGTTAGAATAGACAGGTTCATTCATCAAGATGCACGCGTGCGTCAACCAGGGACAGTCACGGTGCAGCTTAGGCTATGTGGATGCCATCGACCAGTTCGCGTCGTTTGATCATGGCCGTCAGAAAGCGGAAGCCCGTGGCAGCCTGGTCCTGCCGCGTCTGCCGTTGTTGTTCGGACCAGTTTGCTTGAATCTCGGCGACGCTTCTGGCGATCTCCTCACGGGTGGGGATGTACTCGCGACGGGTGCTCGGGCGGCTGATTGCGGTCGACATCGGCAGGCTCCTGATGGTTTATTCCGCGTGCTTGCGGTTGGCTCTGGGATATTTCTTCGGCCAGATAACTGGTCAGACTTCGCTAAGCCGCATACTTTTAATTTTTTCGCCCGCTATTAGCGGCGTTCTGTACGGCATGAATGCAAGTTAGCAATCGTTGTGCCAGAGACGGTCATCAGGATTCTGACGCCTGTTTTACCGCGTATTCCAGGAAATCCACCATAAGAGGCTCTTCGATTCGTCATCAATTCGACAACACCCCGAGACCGGAATGATATCGCCGCGTGCTGGCCGAGGGTAAGCATCGCCCAGGTGCATCGGGCTAATGTGAAGTTATCTCGCATTAAGGATATTCCGAGATTCGCAACAGGGGTGATTGATGTTTGACATTTGGGGGGTGCATGAGTATGCTACTCAACCAACTGTCAACCGATGCGGAAAATTCCGCATTCCCTCCCCAGAACACCACGCTAGAATCTCCCCGTAATTCCTGTTGCTTGCCAGTGATCGCTGTTGATCAACCACCTGCAAACAGCATCTTGGAATCCCACCTTTTGAACCGGAGTCAGTCCATGAAGTGCCAGGGTAATCCGCTTAGCCGTCGCGATGTACTAACTGTTGGCGCCCTCGGAGGCTTGGGGCTGACCCTCGCCGACTTCTTCCAGATGGAGAAGGCTCAAGCAGAGCAGAAGCACTACGACTTTTTAGAGGCCAAGGCCAAAAGCGTTATCCACATATATCTGCCTGGCGGCGCCGCCCATCAGGAAATGTGGGATCCTAAGCCATTCTCGCCGCTGGAATACCGTGGCGAAATGAAGACGGTAAAAACCAACACGGGCGAAGTCTTCTGCGAAACACTGCCTAACATGGCGAAGATCGCTGACAAGATTTCCGTGATCCGCTCGATGACGCACAGCGAAGCCGCTCACGAGCGTGGCACCCACAACATGTTCACCGGCTACAAGCCTAGCCCCGCACTGAAGTTCCCCAGCATGGGCAGCGTTGTCAGCCATGAATATGGCCCACGCGAAAACCTGCCGCCTTATGTCTGCATCCCGAACCAGCCCAACGAATACGCCGGTACGGGTTACCTGAGTTCTTCGTTCGCACCTTTCAGCCTGGGCAGCGATCCTGCTTCCAGCGGCTTTAAGGTGCGCGACCTGAACCTGCCCAACGGTGTAGACGAAGGCCGTTCGGCCCGCCGCCGCTCGGCCCTTGAAGCAGTGAACAACTACTTCTCGCAACGCGATAAGTCCGACAACGTCGGCGCCATGAATACGTTCTATGACCGGGCATACAGCCTGATCAGCGCCAAGCAGGCACGCGAAGCATTCGATATCAACGCCGAGAAATCGACGCTCCGCGACCAGTACGGACGCAACCAGGCTGGTCAGCGGATGCTGATGGCCCGTCGTCTCGTAGCTGCTGGCGTGCGGTTCGTCACGCTGACCTACGGCGGCTGGGACATGCACAATGGCATTACCGCCAGCATGAAGCGTCAGATGCCAAGCTTCGATCAAGCTCTGGCCACCCTGATCAACGATCTTGATAATCAGGGTCTGCTGGAAACCACCCTCGTAATGGTCTCCAGTGAATTCGGCCGTACACCGAAGATCAACCGCACCGCGGGCCGCGATCACTGGCCGAAGGTGTTCAGCGTGATGCTGGCCGGTGGCGGTATCAAAGGCGGCATGATTTACGGTTCTTCGAACTCGACCGCTTCGGAACCAGAAACCGATCCTGTTAGCCCGCAGGACCTGGCCACCACGGTTTACAATCAGCTGGGTATCGTAGCTGACAAAGAACTGATGGCGCCCGGTGATCGTCCGATCGAAATCGTCGACGGCGGCAAGCTCATCAAACCACTGATCAGCTAGTCTCCACAAGTTATCCAAGACGCGCTGCAACGCCTGGTTGCGGCGCGTGGCTGCTGCGACCGGCGATGTTGCCGCTTGTAGCTGCCAAAAGCCTTCTCCGGCTGGCTCACCTCCCCACCTGCCAGCCGTTTAATAGTTCGCACAACCGCCCCGTCTAACGAGGTTCAAGTCCATGCGTCGCGCCGTTGCAACTGCTTCCCTGTGCCTGCTGGCCTGTCTGCTGGCATCCACCGCATCTGCGGTGCAGCCCACCATCTCCCGCATGACGCCCCAGGGCTTTCAGCGTGGGGTCGAGACGGAACTAACCATCACCGGCAACCGGCTGAAGGATGTACAGGAACTGATGTTCTATTCACCTGGCATCCAGGTGAAGGCGCTTTCGGCAGAGGCCGACAACCGCATCAAAGCCACGTTCGAGGTCGCTCCCGATTGCCGCATCGGCATTCACGCGGTCCGCGTCCGCACCGCCACAGGGATGACCGCCATCAAGACGTTCACCGTTGGCGCCCTGCCAGAGGTGAAAGAGAAAGAACCCAACAGCACGTTTGAAACACCGCAAGCCGTCGCCATGAACAGCACGGTTAGCGGCCGCGTCGATGCCGAAGACGTTGATTACTTCGTTGTCGAAGCCAAAAAGGGCGAGCGGATCACCGCGGAACTAGAAGGTCTGCGTCTGGGCAACACCTTCTTCGACCCTTATCTGGCCATCCTCAACAGCGAGCGGTTTGAACTTTCGCAAAGCGACGATCACGCCTTGCTGTATCAGGACTGCTTGTGCTCGGTCGTGGCGCCTGCTGATGGCAAGTACACCGTCATGGTCCGCGAAAGCGCCTACGGCGGCAGCAGCGCCAGCACCTACCGCCTGCACATTGGCTCCTTCCCGCGGCCCGTCGCCGTACTGCCCGCTGGCGGCAAGCCAGGTGAAAAACTGAAAGTGAAATGGATCGGCGATGCTGGCGGCGATTTCGAAACCGAAGTCACACTGCCCACCGAAACCGGTGAGCAGGGCATTTACGCAGAAGATAAACGCGGCATCGCCCCTTCGCCCAATATGGTGCGGGTGATCGAACTCGATAATCACCTGGAAGTTGAGCCTAACAACAACCGCAACGAAGCCACCGCAGCGACCATTCCCGCCGCCTTCAACGGCATCATCCAGGATCCGGATGACATCGACTATTTCAAGTTCACCGCCAAGAAGGGTCAGGCCTTCAACGTCCGCGTGTACGCCCGCAACACACTACGTTCGCCACTGGACAGCGTGCTGTATGTGCAGCGTTCGACCGGCGCCAATGTTGGCACCAACGATGACAGCGGCGGACCCGACAGCTATGTGCGTTTCACAGCGCCAGCCGACGACGAATACCGCATCGCCATCCGCGACCACCTTCGCAGCGGCGGCCCGGATTTTGTGTACCGCATTGAAGTCACGCCGATTGAGAAGTCTCTAACGCTTTCGCTGCCGGAAGTGCAGCGCTATGTCGCCACCACGCTGGAAGTGCCCGCTGGCAACCGCATGGCCGTGATGGTCAACGCCGCTCGCGCAGGTTTTGGCGGTGAATTGAAGCTGGACATCAAAGACCTACCACCCGGCATGCAGGTGCAGGCGCCGGTCATGCCCGCCAACCGCAACGACATTCCCGTACTGGTTACCGCGCAGGCAGAAGCTTCGCCCGCAGGCGCCCTGGCCGATTTGATGGCTAAGCCTGTGGATGAAAAGATCGCGGTCGAAGGCCACCTGAAGCAGCGCACCATGCTGGTCCGCGGTCAGAACAATCGCGACGTCTGGGGCCACGACGCGTACCGTATGGCCGTCGCCGTCACCGAAAAGGCGCCGTTTGAAATCGAGATCGTGCAGCCCAAGGTGCCAATCACACGCAATGGCTCGATGGGTCTGAAAATCGTCGCCAAACGCGCCGAAGGGTTCAAAGCCGCCATTGCCGTGCGGATGCTCTACAACCCGCCGGGCATCGGTTCATCTGGTTCGATCAGCATCCCAGAAGGCAAGACCGAAGCCGTTATTCCGCTGACGGCCAACAGTGGCGCCAGCATCGCCAAGTGGCCGATTGTTGTCACGGGCCGCGCCGCGCACGGTGGCGGCAACCTGACTGTTTCCACGCAGATGGCGGAACTGGAAGTCGTGGACCGCTTCTTCGACTTCGCTTTCACCAAAGCTGCTGGCGAACTCGGCCAGGACACGGAAGTGGTCGTGACGATGACCAAGAAAGCCGACTTCCCCGAAACGGCCAAAGTCGTGCTATTGGGTCTACCCGCCAAAACAGCCACACCGCCCGAAGGCAAAGAACTCAAGCAGGACACTACCGAAATTGTCTTCCCCGTGAAGATCGAAAAAGACGCCCGCGTCGGCCGCTTCAAATCACTCGTTGCCCGCGCGACGATTGAACGTAACGGCGAAACGATTACCACCACCCTGGGCGGCGGTGAACTACGGGTCGATAAACCACTGCCGCCAAAGGTCGAAGTCGCCGCCAAGCCCAAGCCAGCGGCCAAGCCCAAGCCGGAACCGGCAAAGCCCGCCGCCAAACCAGAGAAGCGGCTCTCGCGTTTAGAGCAGCTGCGTCTCGAACGTGAAAAGGCGCGCAAAGCTGCTGCCGGCCAGTAACCTTCCTACAACCAATCCCATCTACCGTTGCACACCGCAGGATTACATCGTCAGACTCTGACAGGCGTCAACTGGCGATTCCCACTTCAGGAGATACCCGTGCGATTTTCCCTTACAAGACAATTCGCCACTTTTGCTTTCACGCTGGCTACGGTCGCGATGCTGATCGCAACACCGCAGCAGGCACAGGCGGAAGCGAAGATCACCAGCATTGCGGTCTATCCCGCCGACATCCACCTGACTTCCAAGGAAGACCGGCAGAGCTTCATCGTCGTAGCCACACGCGACGATGGCGTAACGCACGATATCACCAAGGAAGCCACCATTAAGATCGCCAACCCCGCCCTGGCGACCATGGATGGCAACATGCTGCACCCGGCGACCGACGGGCAGACAACGCTCGACATCGAATACAAAGGCCAACGCACCGCAGCCACCATCGAGGTGAAGAACGCGCAGAGCGAAACGCCCGTTAGCTTCCACCTGGATGTGATGCCCGTCTTCCTTCGCGCCGGCTGTAACACTGGCAGCTGCCACGGCGCCGCCCGCGGTAAAGATGGTTTCCGGCTGTCGCTGTTCGGCTACGATCCCGTCGGCGATCACTTCCGCCTGACCCGCGAGATCGGCGCCCGCCGCATCAATCTGGCCGTACCTGAAGATAGCCTGCTGATGGAAAAATCCGTCGGCGCCGTGCCTCACACCGGCGGCAAGCGGTTCGACGAGAAAAGCGAATACTACGCCAGCCTGCTCCGCTGGCTCGAAGCCGGCGCCCCCCTGGATAAAGGCGAAGTGCCCACCGTCACGCGGCTGGACGTCTATCCGCCGAAAGCCGTGCTCGAAGGCGCCGACACCACGCAGCAGTTCATCGCCCGCGCTGTTTACAGCGATGGCACCGACCGTGACGTCACCAGCCTGGCAATGTTTCAGACCAACAACGACAACTCCGCCCCGGTAAACGCCGATGGCCTGGTCACCGCCGCTGCCCGCGGCGAAGCCTTCGTCATGGCCCGGTTTGAAACGCACACCGTCGGCAGCCAGGTGCTGGTGCTGCCCAAAGACCTGGACTACACGGCGCCTAAAATCACCGGTAACTACATCGACGAACTTGTCGGCGCCAAGCTGAACAAGCTGCGGATTCTGCCCAGCGGAATCTGCACCGACGAAGAGTTCCTGCGTCGCGCCACGATCGACATCACCGGCTCGCTGCCAACGCCCGAAGAGTACGCCACGTTCATGGCCGACCAGTCTGCTGACAAACGCGCGAAGCTGGTCGAGCGACTCGTCAACCGCAAAGAGTTCTCCGAAATCTGGGCGATGAAGTGGGCTGAACTGCTGATGATTAAATCCAGCAATCAGGTCAGCTACAAAGCCATGTTCCTGTATCACACCTGGCTGACCGAAAAGATCGCCAACAATGTGCCGCTGGATCAGATGGTGCGGGAACTGCTCGGTTCGTCCGGCGGTACGTTCAAGAACGCTGCCACCAACTATTATCAGAACGAACGCGACACGCTGAAAACTGCGGAAAACGTCGCGCAGGTGTTCATGGGCATCCGCACCCAATGTGCACAGTGCCACAACCATCCGTTCGACCGCTGGACGATGGACGACTATTACAGTTTTGCCGCGTTCTTCTCGCAGGTCGGCCGTAAGACGGGCGAAGACTACCGCGAAACCATCATCTACAACCGTGCCTCTGGCGATGTCCGCCACCCGGTTGGCAACAAAGTGATGGCGCCGAAGTTCCTCGGCGGCGAGGCTCCCGACACCAAAGGCAAAGACCGCCGCGTCGTCATGGCCGAGTGGCTGACTTCGCCGGAGAATCCGTACTTCTCCACCAGTATCGCTAACCGCGTCTGGGCGCATTTCTTTGGCAAAGGCATTGTCGATCCCATCGACGATATCCGCGTCAGCAATCCGCCAAGCAATCCAGAACTGTTTGAAAAGCTCGGCGCCAAGCTGATTGAGTACAAGTACGACTTCAAACGTCTGGTGCAGGACATCTGCAACTCAGAAACCTACCAGCGGTCAGCCACCCGGAACGAAAGCAACAAGACGGACGAAGATAACTTCGCCCACGCTAACGTCCGCCGTCTGCCCGCCGAAATGTTCAGCGACTGCATCAGCCAGGTCACAACCGTCAAAGACAAGTTCCGCGGTCTGCCCCTCGGCGCCCGCGCCGTGCAGATCGCTGACGGCCGCACCAGCAACTACTTCCTGACCACCTTCGGCCGTGCGGCACGCGAGACGGTATGCTCTTGCGAAGCCAATACCGACCCGACGCTTTCGCAGGCCCTGCATCTGATTAACGGCGACACGCTGCAACGCAAAATTGCTGGCGGCGGCGTGGTGAAATCGCTAATGGACGAAGGCAAAACGCCCCAGCAGGTGATCGAAGCGCTTTATATCCGCGCTCTGAGCCGTAAGCCTGAAAAGGCTGAAATGGACAAGCTGCTGGGCGTTGTAGGCGAATCTCCCGATCCGCGGACGGGTCTTCAGGACGTGTTCTGGGCGATTCTCAATTCACGTGAGTTCGCCTTTAACCATTAAACCAGCTGTACCATGCGAAAGCCGCGCGGCGCCACTGCCCGCGGCGAATTCCCACCTCAGCCACCGGCCGCCCGGTAGTAAAATGAAGCGGCCCGCTGCCAAGCCAAACCCGCCTTTCGTGAGTTACACGATGACCCTATCCAGCCCTACCTTACGTTTTGCTCTGTGCCTGGCAACAACAGCCCTGCTGCTGCCTGCCGGCGTCGCTTCCGCTGCGGACGCGGCGAAAAAGACAACGTATCAGGATCACGTTAAGCCGATCTTCCGCGAGCATTGCTTCAGTTGCCACAACAACAACCGCGACCGCGGCGGCCTGGCGCTGGATTCATACGCTCGCACCATGGAAGGCGGTAGTAGCGGCGAAGTAGTGGAGCCAGGCGAAATCGGCAGCTCGCGTTTGTGGGATCTGGTGGCTCATCTCGACGAACCTGCCATGCCGCCAGAGCAGGACAAGATCGCCGCGGCTAAGCTGGAAATTATCAAAGCCTGGATCGAAGGCGGCGCCCTGGAGAACTCTGGTTCCACCGCGGCGCCTAAGAAGAAGAACGCGCTGGCAACCGTCGCACCATCGGCGACCGGCAAGCCCGAAGGACCGCCCGCCATGCCGGAAGCCGGCAAGGTGCTGCGTCAGCCTGTTGTTTACACCTCACGCGCAGCGGCAGTATCCGCCATCGCCAGCAGCCCCTGGGCGCCGCTGGTAGCCGTCGCCGGGCAGCGTCAGATTTCGCTTTACAATACAGAAACCACGGAACTGACCGCCGTTCTACCCTTCACCGAAGGTATCCCCTACGTACTACGTTTCAGCCGCAATGGTTCGCTGTTGATGGCTGGCGGCGGACGTGGCGGGCATAGCGGCTTTGTCGCCGTCTACGATGTGAAGACCGGCAAACGCGTGATGAAGATCGGCGACGAGCTAGACGCCGTTCTGGCCGCCGACATTAACGACACGCACACGCTGATCGCCCTGGCCGGGCCCAATCGCCTGGTGCGGATCTACTCCACGCAAACCGGCGAAATGCTTCACGAAATTAAGAAGCACACCGACTGGGTCTACGATCTGGAATTCAGCCCTGACGGCGTACTGCTTGCTACCGGCGACCGCAGTGGCGGGCTGTTCGTCTGGGAAGCCCAGACCGCCCGCGAGTACCTGGATCTAAAGGGCCACAAAGGCAGCGTCTATTCGCTTAGCTGGCGTGGTGACTCGAACGTGCTGGCCAGCGCGGCTGCCGATGGTAGCGTGCGGATGTGGGAGATGAACGAAGGCAAACAGCTGAAGTCGTGGACCGCTCACCGCGGCGGCACGTTCTCCGTCCGGTTCACAACCAGTGGTGAGATCGCAACCGCCGGTAACGACAAGACGGTCAAGATCTGGAAAGGCGATGGCTCCGCGCTTCGCACCATGCCCGGCTTTACCGAACCGGCCATGAAAGCCGTTCTCACCCACGATGGCAAACGCGTGATCGGTGGCGACTGGACCGGCGTGGTCCGGCTGTGGGAAGCTGCCGACGGCAAGCAGGTTGCGGAACTGCCCGCCAATCCACCCACGCTGGCCATGCGTTTAGAACAGCAGACCGCCGCCATCGCGCCGCTGACCGCCAAGGCTGATGCAGCCGCCAAAACCATGGCAGCCGCCCAGGCACAGGCAGATGCAATGGCCAAGTCCGTCGCAGCCGCCAATGCCGCAGTCGCCGCCGCGGCCAAATCCGCAGCAGCCGCCGCAACGGCTAAAACAGAAGCAGATAAAGCCCTCGCCGCAGCGACAGCCAAAGCCACGCAAATGGCCGCAGCACTAGCAGCCGCAACCAAGGCGATGCAATCCGCCACCGCTGCAAAAGACGCCGCCGTCAAAACAACGGCCACGCAGACCGCTGCCGTGGACGCTGCAACCAAGAAAGCCGCTTCTGTTAAAGCCGAAGTAGCTTCAGCACAGAAAGCCGCAACCGACGCCGCCGGGAAGCTGCAAGCGGCAATGACAACACTTGACACTGCGCAGAAGTCGCAGGCGACGGCCCAGGCAGCCCGCGACAGCGCGGCCAAGGCACAAGCCGCAGCCGCCGGTGAACTCGAAAAGGCCAAAGCCAGCCTGACCACGGCGCAGCAAGCTGCAGAAGCCGCCAAGAAGGCTCATGAAGCGTCCAACGCAGCCAAAACGCAAGCCGCGGCTGCATTCACCGCAGCTTCGGAAACGCTGAAGAAAGCCGAAGCCGAAGCGGCCGCAGAGGGCGCCACGGATGATCAGAAAAAGGCGCTCGCAACGGCCCAGGAAGCGCAGCAGAAGGCCGCCGCAGAGAATGCAGCCGCCACGGAGAAAGCCGACGCAACCGCCAAAGACTTGGCAGCCAAGCAGCAGGCTTTCACATCGGCTCAACCCGCCGTAGCCAGCGCGACGAAGACCGAAGCTGACGCCGCCGCAGCATTAAAAATCGCCAACGAAAAACTCGCTGCCGCTACCGCCGCCGTGAAACCGGCAACCGACGCTGTTGCGAAAGTCAAAGCGGAACAGGCCTCAGCAGCCAAAGCTCTGTCTGACAAACAGGCAGCCCTAGCAGCCGCTGAGAAAGCACTTGCTGGTGCTCAGTCCGCGCACGCAGCTGCGAAAAAGGCAGAAGCAGATAAGGTGGCAGCCGCAACGAAAGCCGCTGAAACGTTGGCCGCCGCCACACAGGCAAACACCTCGGCTGCTGCAGAAAAGGCGTCCGCCGCCAAGCAGATCACCACAACGACGGCGGAAGTCAAAAAAACGACCGGGGCGATGACCGCCGCGAAGGCAGCCGTTGAAAAACTGAAGCCGCAGCAGGCGGAGATTGCGAAGAAGCTGGCGGAAGCAAAAGCCGCCGCCGACGCCGCGAATCAGGCCGCCGGTGCGGCAAAAGAGAAGCTCGCCCAACTGCAAGCGGAGAAGACCGCGTTCGAGCAACGCGGCGCCCAGTTGCAAGCCGCCGTGAAAGCCGTGCAAGAGCAGGCGAAAGCAACCGCCACGCAGGCCGCTGCCCTGGAATCGCAGAAGGCCGCCGTCGAACAGACCGTCGCCGCAGCAACCGCCAAGGTGGACGAAATGAGCGCCCGCATCGCGGCTCTGCAAGCTGAGCTCGACAAACTCAATGCGGAGAAAGCCAAGCACCAGGCCGCCCTCGCCGCCCAGGCGGCCGCAGCCGCCAAAGCCGCAGTCGCGGCGGAAGAAGCCGCCGCTCAGGTGGAAGAAGCCACGGAGCAGGCAGCTGAATTCAACGCCGCTTACGGCGAGAAGTAATTCGCTTAGCGTCGTCCTGCCGCCCGTTCCTTCCCGCGGTCACTGCTCATGTCAGATTCCCTCCAGGATGCCCTTTCCCGCCGGCGCTTTCTCTGGCAGTCTGGCGGAGGGCTGGCGGGCATCGCCCTGGCCGGGATGTTGCAGCAGGAACAACTCGCCGGCGCCGCCCGGCCGCCACAGTTTGCCCCTAAGGCGAAGCGTGTGGTGCAGTTGTTTATGGCAGGCGCCGCAAGTCACGTGGATCTGTTCGACTACAAGCCGGAACTGATCCGCCGCAACGGGCAGAAGTGGGACCCGGGCGAAAAGGTTGAGCTGTTTCAGAACGGACTCGGCGCCACAATGGCTTCGCCGTGGAAGTGGAAGCAGTACGGCGATTGCGGCAAGCACCTCTCAGATATCGTCGCTCCGCTCGGCGCCTGCGCCGACGACATCGCCTTCGTGCATTCGCTGACTGGCGCCACCGGCGTGCATAGCCAGGCGACGTACCTGCAGGCAACGGGCTTCAGCACGCCCGGCTTTCCCGGCGCCGGATCGTGGGTGAGTTACGGGCTGGGCAGTGAGAATCAGAATCTACCCGCGTTTGTCGTTCTCCCCGACCGGCGTGGTTACGCTTCCAACGGGCCACGTAACTGGAGCAGTGGTTTCCTGCCGGCGGATCATCAGGGCGTGACGCTGTGGCCGGGTCGTAAACAGCCGGTCCAGAATCTGTTCCCGGCGCCAGGGTTTGTCACTGCGGCTTCCGACGCTGCCGCCCTGCAGACGTTGCAGAAGCTGAACGGCATGCATCTCAACAGCGATGCCGGCATGCGGGCAGCGGATTCGCGATTGTCAGCGCGGATGAAGTGTTACGAACTTGCAGCGCGGATGCAACTCAGCGCGCCCGAAGCGCTCGACCTTTCGCGTGAACCAGCACACGTACTGAAGATGTACGGCCTGGATCACGGACGTTCGCACTTCGAGAAGAAAATTAACGCGGTCGAAGAAACCGATTACTTCGGCCGCAAGTGTCTCATCGCCCGGCGGCTGCTGGAACGGGGTGTGCGATACGTGCAGATCTGGTCCGGTTGCGACAACGGCTTCCCGCGGCGGAACTGGGATTCGCACGAAGACATCGCCCGTGACCACGGCCCGTTGGCGGCCGGTATGTCGCGCGGCGCTGCGGCTTTGATCCAGGATCTTAAGCAACGCGGGATGCTGGAAGACACGCTGATTCACTGGACCACAGAATTCGGCCGCATGCCCTGCACGCAGGGCTCGAAGGGGCGCGACCACAACCCGTTTGTGTTCACCACCTGGCTCGCTGGCGGCGGCATCAAGGGCGGCGTAACTTACGGCCCAAGTGACGAGTGGGGCTACAAACCCGCTGACCGTGCGAACCCTACACAGGTGCACGACATTCACGCCACCATGCTGCATCTGCTGGGCATCGATCACAAAAAACTGACCGTCCGCCACAACGGCATCGACCGGCGGCTGACCGATGTACACGGCCACGTCATTAAAGATCTGATCGCTTAGCGTTCTTTCTGAAGAATCTTCTGCAGCGTCTCTTTCAGGCGGACCCGCGCCGCAGCAGCTTCCGGCGTTGTTTCGTCCGCTGATGGTTCGGCGGGAAGCTGCCGGGCGTCGATCAACTGCCCGGTGTGCTTCAGCCGCCATTGGCCGTCGAACACGGCTTTCTTTGTTCCAACCACACCAAACGTATAGCGGTGCGACTTGCCTTCGCGGCCATGAATCTGCGGCGCCAGCGAGTGCCCATCCAGTTTCAGCCCGCCTGAAATTTCCGCCCCGCCAAGCTCACAGAACGTCGGGAACAGATCCACCACATCCACCAGGTCATTGCACACGGCGCCGGCCGGAACCGCCTTCGGCCCCCAGACCATCATGGGCACATGCGTGCCGCCATCGGTCACGCTGAACTTGCCACCGTTCACGTTGCCTGCCTTCGTGTGTCTGGTGTGCGGCCCCTGACCCGGCTGGCCGGATTGCGGATTGCGGAAGTCAGGCTCGTTGGTTCCGTTGTCCGCCATGAACACAACGTACGTGTTGTCGCGGATGCCAAGTTCCTGCACTGCACCCAGCAGGCGCCCCACTAGCTGGTCCATGTAGGCGACCATGTTGCCAAGCTTTGCCTGACGCGGCGGCGAAGCTGCGCGGTCGGCGGGGGTCTGCACCATGGGCCAATGCGGCATCATCTCGTTATGGACGATTAAGAAAGGCTTGCCGGCGGCCTTTGCCTGTTTCATTTTCGCTGCCACGTATTCCACCAGCACATCCGGGCCAAAGCGGTCGGCGATGTCATCGCGCAGCTTGCCGTCCTGGTTCAGCGAAGGGTTCCAGTAGCGGGTTGTTTTTTCGCCTTTGCCGGTCTGCGGATTGGTCTTCCATATCTGCCAGAGGCACCACGAATCAAAGCCCGCCTGCCGCGGATGCTGCGGGTGCATCTCCAGCGTGGCCAACTGCCACTTTCCTGTCACTGCCGTCAGATATCCGCGCCGGCGTAACTGCTGGGCGAAAGTGGGCATCTTGCGGAAGTCGACGGTTTTCTCTGTGCCGCGGTGCACCGGCAGCACGCTGACCTGCCGGTGGCGGGTGGGGTAGGTGCCCGTGTGCATACTGACCCGCGAAGGCGTGCAGACGCCGCTGGCGTACGCCCGGGAAAAACGCAGTCCTTCCGCGGCCATCTTGTTTAAGTTCGGCGTTGAAAAATCCAGCCCGCCGTAGCAGTTCAGGCCTTCGTAACCAAGATCGTCGATGTAGATCAGCAGAATATTCGGCTGCAGCTCCTCAGCCTGTGCGGTCTGCTGCACGCTATATAAAAAGCTGAAAACGGATAAAATCAGCAGGGTGCGATGCATGCGGCGGCGCCTATCAGTCTGGATGTTTTTTGTAAGACCTAACGGATGACGTTGCATTGTAGCATCGCTATGCAAGCGTTCGCCAAACGATTGGCATGCATGCATTTTCCAGATTCTAAGCGGAAGCAGTCGCCCGATGGCCAAATGCGAAGAAGGTTACAACTGCGATGTCTGTGGTAAGCCGGTCGAAGACATCACCAGCAGCGACCTTTATCTGCGTTATGTAACGGGCATGCTCGATCCGGAAACGCTGCACACCACGCCCGAAAGACACATCCGCTGCAATCCGTCGCTGGCGCAGTTCATTGTGGACGATGAATTCCCGCCAGTCTTGGTCGAAGGCGACTTTGATAAACGCAGCTTAGATCCGCAATTCACCGCCGCGCGTGAACAGCTTGTGACAGAAGGTTGGCGCCGCTTGCAGCAGATCCTGCGGGAAGGGATCGAAGCCGTTGTTGAATATCCGCTGCCGCAGGTCGCGGACAAGTGGCGGGATCGATAGCGTCGCCACGCGTTATGAATTACCCTGATGGGTGATTACCTTGTTCAATGCCTTTTCTATTCGGAATTTCACTGCATGCTACGACACGTCCTGGCCGCCCTCATCATCGCGGCAATCGCTGGCAGCTTCACTTCGCTGACACACGCCGCAGAGCGTCCGAACATTCTGTACATCATGTCGGACGATCACACATCACAGGCCGTTGGCGCCTATGGCGGGCGTCTGGCGAAACTGAACCCGACGCCAACCATCGACCGCCTGGCCAAAGAAGGCATGCGATTCGATAACGTCTACTGCACCAATTCTATCTGCACACCGTCGCGGGCCTGTGTCATTACCGGACAGTATCCGCATGTGAACGGCGTGTACGATCTGGGCGGCAACATTCCGGGCGACCGGCAGTTCCTGGCCATCGAGATGAAGAAGGCCGGTTACCACACGGCGATGATCGGTAAGTGGCATCTAAAGCAAGAACCTGCCGCCTTTGATTATTACTGCGTGCTGCCGGGGCAAGGAAAATATCACAACCCGCAGTTCCGTCTGCAAGGTGATAAGCCGTGGCCGAAGAACACCATCACGGTTAAAGACACGCATTCTTCCGATGCCATTACCGATATCACGTTGAAGTGGCTGAAAGAGGGCTGGGATCAGAAGAAGCCGTTCTTTCTGATGCACCACTACAAGGCGCCGCACGACTATTTTGAAAACGCCGCGCGGTATCAGAGCTACCTGGCCGATGTCGAAATCCCGCAGCCGGATTCGCTCGCCGCGCCGTATAAAGCGGGCTTCGGTTCGATTGCCACGCGCGGTCATAACGATGAACTAACGCGGTATCTGGCCACTTCGGTCGGCAACCGCAACGTGCGGCGGTCGTACGCCAGCGACCTGCCACGGAAGTTCCCGGAAGAATTCCCCGCAGACTACGATCCGGCCAACTACACCGATGACCAGATTAAACACATGGCTTACAACGCCTACCTGCGAAAATATCTACGCTGTGTCAAAGGTGTGGACGACAACCTGAAACGCCTCTTCGCCCATCTCGACAAGACCGGCTTGATGAACAACACGGTGATTATCTACACCGGCGATCAAGGCTTCATGCTGGGCGAGCACGACTATCAGGACAAACGGTGGATGTACGAACAATCGCAGCGGATGCCTTTCCTGGTGCGCTACCCGGCCAAGGTGAAAGCCGGTTCGGCTAGCGACGCGATGATTGAGAACGTGGACTTCGCACCCACCATTCTGGCGCTCGCTGGCATCAAGACGCCCGGCTACATGCAAGGCAAATCCTTCAAGACCATTCTGGAAACTGGCAAGGAACCGGCTGGTTGGAAACAGGCAACCTATTACCGCTACTGGATGCATCTGGCCCATCACTTCAACCCGGCGCATCTGGGTATCCGCACCAAGACCCACAAGCTGATTTACTACTACGGCTGCACCTACGACGGCGCCAATCAGACGCCTCCGGCGTGGGAGCTTTACGACCTGGCCAAAGATCCGCGCGAAACGACCAACCAGTACGAGAACCCGGATTACGCCGAGGTTGTCACCGATCTGAAAAAGCGGCTGGCCGATCTCCGGCAGGAAGTAGGCGATACCGGCAAAGACCATCCCAAGGCGGAAACCGTTGTGCAGGAGTTCTGGGATTACAGCGAGGACGATCGCAAACGCGCCATCGAGATCTCGCACGAGTATCTTCGCAAGATGCAGAAACGGTAATGCCAGCTCAGGAAACGTCGCCGGTCTCCTCGCCCAACACAGCAAGACGTGGCGGTTATGCCCGTCTGGTTCTGACCATCTGCCGCGTGGCGTTTACTATCGCGGCCGGCGCCGTTTGCCTGTTGTTTGTAGTGCTATGGATTCGCAGCTACTGGCTGATTGAAGGCGGGATGTTCGCCACCTTTCCCGGCCAGCATGTGTCGTTTCATGGCGGAAGCGGCCGGATGTGCGTCTGGTTTGAACATTCGCCCGCCGTGCGCTGGTACGACTGGAACAGCCGCCGGAATACCAGCAGCGTGGCGCCGCACGACCGCGACCGTATGCCGTGGTTTGATCTGGCGCCGTTCTGGCCCAAAATGACGCGGCTGTATGTGGCCCATTGGTTTTTAACGGTGGTTAGCGGCGGCCTTGCCTTGGCGCCCTGGGTGCCGCGTAGGTTTACCCTGCGCGGCGCGATGCTTGCTGTAACCCTGGTCGCCGTTCTGGCAGCGGTGATTACCTGGATCGACGGCACATTTTAGCGCCGCAAAAAGTAGCAACAGGTTCCGTAGCCGGTGTAAAATGCGGCGATGAAATACATCGCATTCCTGCTGCCGCTGCTCCTGGCAAGTTACGTGTCCGCCGCCCCCCCTGACTTGAAGCCTGACATCGTGGGCTACCGGCAGCACGTAACGCCGCTGCTGACCAAGTACTGTTACGAATGTCATGGCGACGGCGCCGATGAAGGCGGTCTCTCGCTCGATAAGATATCGGCGGAACTTGCGACGGGCGAAGATCTGGAAACCTGGCGGCTGATCCGCGAACAGTTGCAGTTCCACGACATGCCCCCCGAAGACGCCGCCCAGCCCACAGCCGCGCAGCGGCGGACGATGCTTGAGTGGATTGACGCGGAACTTTTGAAGGCGCAGCAGCCCGGTGCTTTGACCGATGCCAAGTTGCTCCTGCCGCAGTTTGGCAACTATGTGAACCATCAGGCGCTGTTCGACAAGCGGCGTTCACACGTAACGCCGGCGCCGCCGCGGGTGTGGCGTTTGCGGCCGGATATTTACGACGTCGTGGCGCCGCGCCTGGGCGAGAACATCCGCGGTCTTGCCAACGCGCTGAACACCGGCGACGGCCCGGATTTCAAAGACTACGCCGCGCCATTCTTTCTGGACGAAGCTTCCACCCTGCAACTGCTGGGCAATGCGAAGATGATCGCCGCGGCGCAGCTTGGCCCCAAGTCCAAAGACAAAGTCTTCAAGCAACTGGTCGAGGACGAAGCACCACCCGCGGACACAGTCGCCGAAGCGATTGAAACCGCCTTCCGCAAAGCACTGGGCCGGGGACCAACTCCAGCGGAGAAGCAGCGGTTTGCAGCGTTTTATGCCGCGTCCGTTAAAACCGCCGGACACAAGCCGGCCGCCAAGGCGCTGTTAACCGCCGTGCTGATGCAGCCCGAATTCATGTTCCGGCAGGAGCTTGGCAATGGTCAGCCCGACCAGTACGGACGCGTGCAGTTGCAGACGCGTGAACTGGCGTATGCACTTTCGTTCGCCCTGTCGGATGCTCCGTTACGGGAGTTCACAGAAGCTGCAGCCAGCGGCAAGCTTAATTCGCAGCAGCAGGTGGCGGACCTCGTCAGGCAGCAGCTTGAAAGCAGCGATCCGCTAAGTGCGGACCATCCGCGCGTCTTGCAGTTCTTCCGCGAGTACTTTCATTACCCGTTTGCGGCCGAGGTGTTCAAAGACAATCCTGAGGGCGGCGAGCATCATCCTGAAGGCTTGATCAGCGATCTGGAAATGACCGTTAGCAAGATCCTGAAGGAAGACCGGCAAGTCCTGGCCCGCCTGCTGACGACCAACCGCTATTACGTGAACACCACCTACGGGCGGAAGAAGCAGGCCGGCAAGCTGATTGCCCGCAACACGAAGACGCGGAAGTATCAGACCGCTTTCAGCCTGCCCTTAGACTGGAAGTGGAACGCCACGCAGCAGCCGGTCGCTTTCCGTGAAGACGAACGCGCCGGCGTGCTGACGCATCCGGCATGGCTGGCCGCCTGGTCCGGCAACTTCGACAACCATCCCGTGCAGCGCGGTAAATGGGTGCGGACGCATCTGCTGGGCGGCACGGTGCCGGATGTGCCCATCGGCGTCGACGCCCGCGTGCCCGAGATTCCGCACACCACATTCCGCAACCGGCTGAAAAAAGCCACGGCCGCCGCCGAGTGCTGGCGATGCCACCGCAAGATGGACCCGCTGGGTGTGGTGTTTGAACAGTACGACCACTACGGCCGGGTGCAACGCCTGGACGCCGGGCAGCCGGTCGACGCCAGCGGTGAAGTCACACGGACCCCCTTCCCGGAACTGCACGGCAAAGTCACCGGCCCAACGCAACTGATGCAACGCCTCGCCACGTCAGAGCGTGTGGAACAGGTCTTCGTCCGCCACGTCTTCCGCTACTTCCTGGGCCGCAACGAAACCCTCGGCGACGCCAACACCCTACAAGACGCCCACCAGGCCTACCGCGAAAACAACGGCAGCTTCAAAGCCCTGCTCGTCGCCATCCTAAGTTCCGATTCCTTCCTGCTGCGGCAGGTGGAGCAGCGGTAGAGGCGTGACCGAAGGAAATGAATTGCCGGGAAGTAAGCCTAGCAATCAGAAATGAAAAGGGTGCCAAGGCTCACCCGTCAGACGGCACTCAAAGAACGACTCGACCAGGTCTGCGACAGACCCTTGATGCTTGGTTGAGCTATCTGGGTAATACCAGGAGTAAGCCTCTTCGCCGATGGCAAGTAAAAGATCGCCCGTACCGAAGGAGTAAAAACCCCAGGCGCCCCGCTCCCGTAGTTCTTCGTCCCCGGGAGTTTTCGCGATGAACATTCCGAATTCCAACCGGCCTTCGATGTAACCGTGAGAACCACTTGGCATCCGGTTAAATCCAGCCGCGCAGAACACGTCATCGCCATGGATTAGACCATCCATCACCGCGTACAATTCTGCGAGTCCTCTTGGCAGATCACTCGTATCCCAACCCATCGGCAAGCGGAAATTCTGGGAGTGGCTGGGAAGATAAGATGTCGTGATCGTCAGATCGGACTGAATGCGACCTCCCATATGAGTGCAATCAGCATAGTGAACAATTAGGCCCAACTCATTTTGCTTGCAGACCGCATCCAGCCACCGTTGCAGTGACGCAATGCGGGCTTCCGCTGCAAGCTGCTGTAGTACTTGTTGAGGATGACGGAGGAACGCCAGGTATTCGTCACTGATTAGTTCCCGGTATGGGGAAGGAATGTCGTCAGGTTCGATGTGGGCAGGGACATAAAGCGACTCGTCTTCGAAGACGTTGCGAATAGGTGTGCATTTCATCTCACGACGGTCCATTAGAATTGCTCACGTGATACGATTGTAGCAAGCGTTGAGTACGAGCAACATTGACGTAAATTCCTCAAGGTTCATTTGCACTATCTCGTTGCTTCCATTGGCATCCAACCGCGGGACGATTTTCCTTTATTCATAGCGCCCAATAGCTGGCTGTTCACAGTGTTCGCATCCCGGTTGCAAGATACCCACGAAACCACAACCGAACCAACATTGCCGGATATCGAACGGCATCTCGGACGTCTTTCGTTTGCCAGCGATTGTTACCTTACCGTCGAAGGTGGGCCGGCCATAGATGGCGGCATGGAGTTGTATGGCGCGGGCGATGGTATCGCAATTATCGGGGCAGAAGATTCCATGCGTGGCACCTTCGCATTTCTTTTCGTAGATCCAGACCCAAAACCGGAACCACGAAAAGTTGACATCTTCGACATCTCCAGCATGAATGTTTGTAGCTCACTCGACGCTGTAAGATCCATCGCAAGGACTTATGCCCTGACGGGGGAATTAGACCGGAAGTTTAATTGGTCACTGAATATCTCCGTTGGCAACATCACTCACTATCATTGCAAACTGGAGCAGGGGGATGCGCGTGCGCTCTCCAAAATCCTAGAAAGTGCGCCAGATCTCCCACGATGGATTAAATCTTGATTAGAAGAACTTTCAGATGACGCATCGGAAGTGATTGAAACATGAGAACTATACTACGAACCGTAACAGACCGCGTTTTTCTGCTTGGTCTTGATGAACTCTATCGTACAGCCATGAAACGGCACGAGTCCACGGAACTGCTCGAATGTGCCAGGCAGGTGGCTTCGGCGTTGGGCGCTACACCCGCTGATGTTCCTATCGAGGGTTACTACACGGAATCGCCGGAACTGACGGAGTATTTCCGTCTTGTACGCAGGCTGCAGCAGATACCCAAAGAACGGAAAGAGGAACTGGCAGGTTCAGAGTCGTTTTCCCGGTTGATTGAGGTGACTTCTGCGCCTCTCTTTGGAGTTCCGGGAGACAGTTTGTTTCTACTTGCCACTGCTGTTGATCCTCTAACGGTTGCATTGGAAAAAACATTTCCAGATTGGACGATCGAGAATCTTACGGACGAAGCTTATAAAGTTGCTGCCGGTTCGGACGACTACTCACTCGTAGGGTTGGCTGCGCTTTCCAGAGACGCTGTTGTGCTCACTGCGTTACGGGAGTCCGTGGTTCTCTACGCAGCATTAGCGGTGGGCGGAGCGTTAGCGGCGCCCAAGTACGTCTGGAAGGTTGATCCAGAGATCGAACGACGTTCGCAACGGTTCGTCGAGACTTTCAACCAATTGTTTGATGACGATCTGCCACTGCCATCGCCTGAGAATGCTTCGACTTATTGGCAGGCTTCCAATGAATTTGCAGTTATCGGTCGCTGCGTACGGATTGGGATTAACGACCGGGCTGAACCAGTAAGGCACTATCACTGGGCAATACAAACCAGCGGAAACTTTGGGTTAAAGGCTGTCGATTTCTGGGAAGACGAGGTCTGGACAACACAGAAGTACCGCAAAAAACATTTCAAGGGCTTCTAAGTCATTGCCAGGTAATTGCTTAGCGTTCTTTGCTGTGTTTTTCTCGCCTTTTTTCCAACTTTCTCCGAACCAATCCGGATTTCTGGCGTCTTGCTAGTTGTTAGGAGTAAGGACGACTGCCGCTGGCATTTGGTTTGCCTGGGTTCGCTGCCCGGCTTATGATGTGGCGGAGGTTGTTTGCTTAAGTTGAGAGTTTTCCTGGCCTGCGGGTTCGCTTTGTACGAAGCATACTCAGGTGGGGCGCCTGACTTAAGCGGGGTTTTCTGCTGTGATGCGGAAGGCCTTTTACGATCCCATAATTTTCATTTTTCGTTTCTCTCTGTCCTCAGGATGGCCGGTTCTCGCTTATGAGCGAAACTTCGCCGGCTGCTGATGGGCCGAATGTGCGTTTGTGCACGAGGGAGCTAGACATGCGCAATTTCATTAATGCTATCGCGATTAACAACGTCAACGTGAACCTGGCAGGTTCCGTGAACGTCGCCGGCATTATTGATATGCGCAGCGGCGATCCCATGCTGCATTCAGATTCATCCCTCTATGCCAGTCAGTGGCATAAACAGGAAGACCGTCTGACCCGCAGCAAAAACCTGCACAAACACCTCTACGTCACCGCTGCTCCGGAGGCATTTGCCGCCCCGGCAACAGGGATAACGCCGGCCGCCACAGGCCCGCAGAAGTCCTTATTGCCGACGCGGGGCCTCGCAGGTACGGGGCGTGTAGAACGCGGGCAACGTGTGCAAGAACGCGCACGGCTATCGCATCTGCACGCTGAACCGGCTTGTCAAAAGCAGCCCGGCGAGTGTCCGCAACGGACCGTTTCTTTCAGAACTGCAACCAGGGGCTAACCCGCCCCGGACTTACTCAGGGTGAACGCGTTTCACCGCAACGTAAGTCGCAGAACTAACAAAGAAACTCCTTCCGCGGACGCCTGGCAAAGGTAAGTCTGACGCGTTGCTACATACATTGTAACAACGCAGATGCTTTCCTCAGCCGCCGGCTCCTGGCGTTACCTACTGGCTGCACGTATGCAGCTTCCTCCGGCTGGAGAAACGAATCATGACGACCATCACCAACGAAGAAAAGCAATACGTTACCTCTCTGGTTGTTTCCGCACAGACCGGCGACCGCGACGCTTTCGGCGAACTGTTCGAGCGTTTCGAGCGGCACGTCTTCGCCATCGCTCTGCGCCGGTTGGGTGACTACACCGAGGCCCAGGAGCTGACTCAGGAAGTCTTCATCCAGGCAATGCAGAAGATCGAGCAACTGCGTCAGCCAGAGGCTTTCGGCGGATGGTTGCGGCAGATCACGCACCGTATGGCCATCAACCGCGCGGTGCGGCGTTCGCCAGATCTGCCTACCGAGCCAGAAACGCTGGAGGCAACCTGCGTCGAGAACGCAACGCCACTGACCGCCCTGTTGACCCAGGAGCGTGCGACCCAGTTGCACGAAGGCCTGCAGATGCTGGGCGAGATGGACCGCGATACGCTTGTCGCTTTTTACGTGAAGGGCCAGTCCCTGATCGAAATGAGCGACCAGTTCAACGCACCGGTCGGAACGATCAAGCGTCGTCTGCACGTTGCACGGAAGCGGCTGGCCAAGCACGTTGAGCAATTAGTTGCGGTATAACGGCTGACAGGAAACTGTCAGTCTAGCTCAAAACCCCAACGCTCCATCCGTGTCTCAGATGCGGATGGAGTTTTTTCGTTAGCAGGCAGGTCAGGCGGCAGCCTGAGGTTGTGAGCGTGGATTCCGCTGCACCGGCAGGCAGGCGCCTGCCCTACGGCTACGGCTGGGCCAGGGCTGAGGTTGCCTATACCTCATCGGCGCCGGCGATGCGTATAGTGCGCCAGAGGCCCTTTTTCACTTCCGGGTGATACTTACGTTCGATCTCGACGCGCACATCCACCGGGTCGCCGCCGCTTTTTGGCGTGACGCGGAACACCTGGATCACGGCGTCGCTGCCACGACTGGGAACGTATTCGGTTCCGCGGTTCTCCAGCAGTTCTATCTGCGCGTCTGGCCCGCAGGCTTTGAGGTCTGTTACCGCGTCGCTGGAAAGCAGGTCCGTCATGGCGCTGTACGGGTCGATGGGTGGTCGTGTGCCTGTCTGCTCGACGATTTCGTCGTAGTTGATGGGCTTATAGAGTTCGGCCAGGTCTTCGTTCAACTGCCGCTCCGAAGACTCCAGCGAGTACTGATGGGCGACTTGATCTTTGCCTTCCAGCACAAGCCGCAGCCAGTTTTTACTGTACTCAGCGCCTGCCGAATAAAGCGCCTGCTGCCGGGAAAGTCTGGCCATTGGTGCACAGGCCATTGCAAACGCGCCTAACACCAGGCCGGCAATCGCTAGCGACCGGCCCGAATAGCGGTCCTGCTTAGGGCCCGTCAGCACAATCGCCACGATCGAGGCGCCCACGGCGATGGCGGGCGTGAACCATAGAAAGCTAGTCGCCAGGGCGAGTAACGAAAACAACCCCAGCAGTAGCGAAACGACCGCCAGCCAATGAATCGCTTTGTAGCCAGAGACGTTGTTATCTTCAGCGCTGGAGAACCCGCCGCTGGATGCTTCTTCTGTTTCTAACGACATAGATAACGGGGTGACTCAAACGCAGATAGATCAAAGTAAAGTCGCGTAGGGCCCCAAAGGCGTGCGGCGGGGCTACTGTTGGCTAAGCAGCGATTCCATCGCTTGCAGAATCTCTTCACGGAAGTCGCCGCTCGCACGCCGTGCGGCCATGCGGTAATAGATTTTGGCGGCGCCGGTTTTTCCTTCGCCAGCCGCGCGGTTGGCCTTCTCAAAGTAAGCCACAGCTTCCGCCGAGCGTGTTGCGGCAGCCGCGGCGTTTCTGGCTTCAATCACTGCCGCTGCGGGCACGTTATCGGCGGTATTGGTTTGCGCCGCTGCTTGGTGGGCAGTCTGCGAAGGACGAATGAGCGTCAGCGATTGCTGATGCTGTTGTTGAATCTGGCTCGAAATCGCGGAAGCCCGCGCGAAGTTCGCCGCGTTTTCCGGATTGTAGTAATAGCCGGCCAGTCCACCGCGGTCGCCAGCTTTCGGCGCCGACGGTCCGAAGGCAGTGCCGTAGGTGGCCGGGTTTCCGACCTGCCGTTCTTCTTCTTCCTCAAGAATAATGATCCGCGGCGTCACCGTATAACTGCTGTTGCTTACTTCGCGACCGATACCGCGGTTCCTAAACAGCCGGTTCAATCCTGGCACTTTACCCAGCAGCGGCACGCCGCGCTCGGTGCTGCCCTCCGACAACCGCTTGATACCGCCCAGCAACACCGTTCCGCCATCGGGCGCCGTCACCGTGGTGTTGACGGTGTTAAAATTAAACGTCGGCTGCTGCACCGTCGTCGCAGGCTGCGCTGCAGCAGTCGCTGCAACACCACAGACAAGCAAAACGGCAAGGGGAAGTGTCTTAAACATCATCTATTTCCCTAAATGGGGAAGAAAGCTGGCACCTGTCATTGTAGGGCAAAACCGCTATTTGATGCAATAAAAGCGGCAGCCGGGGAGTTTCTGAATTCAACCTTTCCGCACTGATCCGGCGAAAACGGTTTACTCCGCGGTGGTCTGCAACTTCGTGGTTTTGTCGATGCCGTACCGCTTGATGAGGTTACGGATGCTGAGATATTGTGATTTCCAAGCGTCCGGGCTGTAGCCACCAGAGAGTGTCAGCACGACGGGGATGTTCCGCTTCACACATTCCTCCACAATCCGTTGATCGCGGTCAACGATGCCGCCATGCGTCATGCGGAGCGATGCTAACGGATCTCCTTCGAGCGTATCGCAACCGCCGACGATGAAGCAGATATCAGCATCCGCCTGATTGAAGACTTCCTCAAGATGCTGTTCCAGCACGGCCAGATATTCAACGTCGCGCATGCCGGCGGTAAGTTCAACATCCAGATCGCCCACTTCTTTTGGAACGGGGTAGATGCCTTTCTGATGCATTGAGAAGGTGAACGTGGCTTCGTCTTCCGGCAGGCAGACAATGGTGCCGTTACCCTGATGCACATCCACATCGATCACCATCGCGCGTTGAATGTGGCCTTCCTGCTGGAGGCGGCGGATGGCAATGGGAACGTCGGCGAACAGGCAGAACCCTTCGCCGCGGTCTGGTTTGGCATGGTGATAGCCACCGCCGATATTGACGCCGATGCCCGATTGCAACGCCTGCCGCGCCGCAAGCACCGTACCGCCGCTGGCCTGACGGAAGGGGCGTAGCACGGCGTCTTCGAGCGCGACCGGCGCCAGGTTCAGCAGCGGCGCCTCCAGATACTTCGCCACACTGGCCCGCGACTTCAGCGAATCCAGGTACTCCGGCGTATGGATCAGCAGCAGATCTTCGCGAGTAAGTTCCGCAGGCGACCGTGTCTGCGCGCGGGTCAGCAAGCCATCCGCCACCAGCGCGTCGTGGATTTTCTGATACTTGCGGATATCAAACGGATGCAGTTTCTCCAGGCCGCCGATGTTGATCAGATAACCAGGTGAATAAACCACGCCCACTTCAAACGGTAGTTCCCGTTTTTCCTCCACCGTCGGCGGCGCTCCATCCACTGCCGCGTCAGTGTCAAGTGTTGTCACCGGATAGTCGCCACGAGGTAGGTTAATTACCACCAGCCAAACGACTAAAGCGAGAACGGGCGCCAGCGGGATCAGCCAGAGTGCTTTGCGGGGTACTTTCATCGGCTGCCTTCCGCTTTAGAAACGATGATTTATTGCAATCCGCCCGCTGCTTCAAACAACTGCAAAGCCTGCATGGTGGCTGCCACATTATGCACGCGGATCACCTGCACGCCTTGCCGCGCCAGTGAAAGCGCGACGCCAATCGTGCCAGGATCGCGGTCCGCTTCTTTGTCGCGAGCAATCTTCCCAATAAAGCCTTTGCGGGAATGGCCGACCAGCACCGGGGCGCCCAGACGGTGAAAGGCTTCGCACTCCTGCAGAAGCTGAAGGTTGTGCTGATGCGTTTTGCCGAAGCCGATGCCCGGATCAATGCAGATCCGGTCCGCTTCAATCCCCGCTGCCAGCAGTGCGTTGCGACGTTGTTCTAAATAGTCGCAGATCTCCTGCGTGACGTTGCTGTAGCTTGGATCATCCTGCATCGTCTGCGGGGTGCCCTGCATGTGCATGATGCAGACACCGGCGCCGGTTTCTAGAGCCAGCGGCGTCATCTCGGCATCGCCGGTAAAGGCGGTGACATCGTTGATGATGCCGGCCCCCGCAGCCAGCGCGGCGCGGGCGACGCTTGCTTTGGAAGTATCAATCGAAATCACCGCGTCTGTCGTAGAGGCCAGACGTTCGATCACCGGCACAACGCGGCGGGCTTCTTCCGCTGCGTCGACCGGGTCCGAGTAGGGACGCGTGCTTTCGCCGCCGATGTCGATGATACCGGCGCCCGCGGCGGCAAGCTGCGTGGCTTGGTCAACGGCGGCGTCTGCGGCGTAGAAGCGGCCGCCGTCTGAGAAGCTATCGGGCGTGACATTCACAATGCCCATCAGCACCGGCAACGTGCCGAACTGAATCTTCCGCCCGGCCGTCTGCCAGTAAGTTGCACGCGAATGATTCATCTTATTGGTGCGTGACGCCAGACTTTGGCGAAGCGGCCGGCGGGCTGTTGAAATCGATGCTGGCGATCAGCGCGTCGATCGCTTTCCGCTGATGCGGCTGCAACGACGGGAACAGGCTGCTGGTGCTTTCGCCACAGACGCCTAACTGACTCAGTGCGTACTTCAGACTGGCAATAATCGTGGACGAAGAAGCGCTGCTGCGGTACATCGCCGCCAGTTGCATGACCTGGCTGTGTAGCCGCCGGGCGCGTGGCAGGTCGCCCGCTGCGGCAGCTTCGGCCATCGCGACATACAGCCGCGGGTGCAGATTGGCGCCGCCGTTCACACCGCCGTGTCCGCCAAACAGCATCGCTTCGGCGGTTAGTTCTTCCGGCCCGATCAGCACGGTGAACTTCGGGTCGGCAGCGGCCAGACGCATGAGCCGGTGGAAGTGGTTCATGTCGCCGGAGCTGTCTTTCACACCGATAATGTTTTCGTGCTTCATCAGTTCCGCCACGGTGCCATCTTCGATGAAGACTTTGGTCATGCCGGGCATGTTGTACAGATAAAGCGGCAGCGGCGATTGCTCTGCCAGGTCCGTGAAATAAGCGATCATCTCCTGCTGATTCATCGGGAAATAAAATGGCGGCGCCGCCACGATGGCCTGCGCCCCGGCTTCCGCGGCGTGCTTTGCCAGTGCGATGGTTTCGGATGGCGCCGAGTCGGTCACGCCCACCAGCACCGGGACGCGGAACGCTGCCTGCTGGCATGCAGCGGTAATGGTCTGGCGCCGCACCTCGTAGCTAAGGCTCGGCGCTTCGCCGGTGGTTCCTAAGACAAACACGCCAGAGACGCCGCCTTCAATCACGCGTTCGAGCAGTTGTTCCAGCCCGGCGGTATCCAGTTCGCCCTGCGGCGTTAAAGGTGTCAACAGCGGCGGCACAATGCCGGTAAGCGGCTGGGGCAGAATGGCGTTGGGAGGGAGTGTCATATCTTGTCACTTAGTGGGAAGCAGTTGTGTAACGGGGATTAAGTTTTTTCCGGTTCTTTGCGAGGCTGCGGTAGCAACATGCTAAGCAGCGCTCCGGCGAAGAAGATGGTGAGCGTGCCGATGACGACATTCAGATTTGTATCCAAGGGGTTTTGCAGATATGCCGGCAGCCATTCTGCGCCGGGCGAAAGCGCCAGCCACATCACCACCAGCACACCCAGCACCACCGCCACGGCGGCCGCGCTGTTGCGGACGCTCCGCAGGATGATGCCCAGCAGAAACAGCCCCAGCATGCCGCCGGCGAAAACGCCCGAAAGTTTCCACCAGACATCCAGAATACTCTTGGCGCCGATCATCGCCAGCGCCGCAGTGGTGCCTACAACGCCGCAAAGAATGGTGCCGCTGTAGAGCACCCGCATGACTTCCTTCTCCTGGGCGTCCGGGCGGAAGTAGCGTTTGTAAATGTCCGACATCATGACGGTGGCCGACGAGTTCAGCGACGTGTCGATGCTGCTCATGGCCGCGGCGAAAATCGCAGCCAGCAACAGCCCCGCAACTCCCGGAGGTAACCCGTTGACGATGAAGTACGGCAGCACCTTATCGCCGTACTGATGCGGCTTTAGTTGGCTGGCAGTGGTCACGCCCAGCTCTTCGCGTTTCTCCGCGGACATCGCTTCAAACGCTTCGGTCTGCACTGCCACACGATGTTCCGGATGCGTTTCGGCCCAGGCGAACAACGAGGTGCCGATGAAGAAAAACAGGATCGAAATGGGCACGTACAACAACGCGCCGAACCAGACGGAATTCGCCGCGGCGCGGTCGCTCTTGGCGGTGTGATATCGCTGCACAAAACTCTGATCGATGCCAAAGTTAGTCAGGTTAATAAACACGCCAAACAGCAGCACCATCCAGAAGGTGGAACTTAAGGCGCCGGGCTGATGCAGCGGATTGAGGCTGAACGAACCAAGGCTGAACTTGGCGTTCTGCATACCAATGCTAAACACCTGCCCCGGTCCTTCTGGCATATCCAGCAGCAGCGTGCCCGCAATCAGCAAAGCGCCGGCCATTAACACGATGGACTGCACCACGTCTGTCCAGATCACCGCTTCGATCCCGCCCAGCAGCGTGTAAACCGTGACCAGCACTCCTGTGCCCAGGATGATCGCCGGCACGGGCCAGCCGGTCAGAGCGCTCAGCCCCAGCGAAACGCCGTACAGAATGGTTCCCATCCGCGCGACTTGCGTCAGCAGATAGCACACCACTGCATAGGTGCGGGCCCACACGCCGAAGCGTTTTTCCAGATGTGCATAAGCCGACACCTCGCCGCTACGACGGTAGAACGGCACGAAGAACATCACCGCAATTAATGCCGCCAGCGGCAGCGTGAAACTGAAAACCAGTGAGTTCCAGTTCGACCCGTACGCTTTGCCGGGGTTGCCCAGGAAAGTGTTGCTGGACAGAAACGTGCCAAAGATCGAAAGCCCCACGGCCCAGCCGGGGATCGACCCGCCGGCCATGGTGAACTCTTTTTCGCCGCCGCTCTTGCGCACGAAGAAACAACCCAGCAGCACGACGGCGGCCAGGTAAACGATCAGTACGATGAAGTCGACAATGGGCAGCAAGGCAAAAATCTCCAGACGCCCATTGTAACTACCGCGATGTTCCGCCGCGTACAAATACGCCTTGCACACGGCGACACCACTCGAAAGATGGCCGGTTGCGCCGCCTGCGTAAAATCAGCAGGCGACGCGGTGGCGTGCTCGTCGCTGGCTACGGCTATTCGCTTTTCGCCAGAGCCGCCGTAATTGCCTTCACTGCTTCTTCAGCCAGCATCTTTGACCCTGCCGGTGTGAAGTGCACATTGGCCTTCAGTTGCATCTTGTCCAGCCGCGGCATGCAGAACGCGTAATGATCGTCGATGGTGATGTTGTTCTCTTTCATAATCTTTGCTGCCACGGCGTTGTACTTGGCCGAATCGCCCACGACGCGCCCTTTGGCCCCTTGCGGCACAGGCGTTGTGCTCCGCCAGATCAGCACGGCGCCGGTTTTCTTCAGTCGCGCGACGATCTTCCGCAGGTTCTTTTCATACTCGTCAATGGGCACCTGCATGTGGCTGGTGGGATCTTTGGGGTCTGCCAGGTTCTGTCCCTTGGGGCCCATATACTTCAGATCGTGCAGGCCAAAGTTAAAGTGAATCACATCCCACTTCTTATCGCCCAACCACGCATCGATACCCGCCAGGCCGCGCGTCGTGGGGCCGCAGTTGGTCAGCGGACGATGCACATTCGCCTTGCCGGCCAGCAGCTGCCGAACCGGCACGGTGTAACCGATCGAAATCGAATCACCAATCAGCAACACCCGCGGCAGCTTCGGATCATCCGTCACTGGCGTCATCGCCCCCGGCTTCTTCTTTTTAGGCGCCGGCTTTTTCACCGGCTGTTTAGCAACCGGCTTCTTATCCCGTGCCCGGATCACTTCCCGCGGTTCATCGGCAGCGGCTGAGGCCGCGAAGAGGGTGCAGAGGGAAAGAAGGATGAGGGTACGCATGGTGGGTTCTCCTTGAAGGTGAAGAGGTGGATGGGTGGTGCTATTGTGTATTACGCGACCAGGGAACACTACAAGCAGTTTGCCTAAAAATCTCGAACGCCCGGTCCAGTATCAAAGCCATTGTTCACATGATTACCGAAGCAGATTTTACCGGCGCGCTGAAGAAAGACCGTGATGACCGTCTGCTGCAACTGAGCTACGCCGACTGGCTGGAAGAACACGGAGACGGTCGTGCTGAGTTGATACGCATGGAAGTTGAGCTGAGTTCGCTGCCAGTATTCTCTGACCAGCACTGGGAGACGCTGCCACGCCAACGCGAACTGCGGCGCCAGTTACGACCGCGACGCAGGTGGCTGGAAACGATGGGTTACGACCTGCCACGGGGCGTCTTCGGAAACGGCTTCCCGCGCCAGTGGCATTCGCGATGGCGCATCATCCGGGCGCACATACGTCAGTGGTTCGGGCTCGATGTGAAAGATGTTCAAGAAAAGCCGAATAAGCCGTCAAGGCGATACGACGGGCTTCTTCCGGCAGCGTTACATGAATGGAATTTGTTCTACGAGACATGTAGCGAGTTTATTGAATTCGGCGAGGGTAGCTTCGGTCCTTTGACCCCGCGACGATTCGCACGTTCTCACCGGCTGCTGCCGTTTCTTGAGTTCGACGAGTCGATGTTCGCTGTTGAAGGTCGACATCTGAAGATATCTGATCCGCCCGTCATCGCCTTTGGGCGACAAATCCCTGAAGCTGATTCTGACAATCCGGCGTTCGAGGAACTGCCCGGACATCCGCAGACCTTTACAGAAACGGTGCTCGCCTACCTGATCACGTGCACTCGGTCGCCCTGGGCGACTTTTGCTGTGCAGATTGACGATATGCCGGCAGCGTTGGAAGACCTGAGACGAACGTTCCGGGTGGAATGTGCATTCGGCAACTACGCTGTATTTGAAAGCCGCGGCGTCGTGGCGCTGCTGGGTGTAAGAAGCCCGGTCGAGGGCGAATTTTTTCTTAAGACGCACCGCAAAATGTCGCCGGAGGTGCTGCCGGGGTTTCTATCGCGGTATTCTCAGCAGGCTGAAACAACAGGCTGGTTAACAACCTGGCGGCGTAGGCAGAGAGCGACTAATCAATAATCGCCATGACTATGAGAGATCGAGGCCATATAGTATCGCATCAGCGGTGGTGAAGAATATCTCGTGGACAAACGCGGATAGGTTCTTTGAGCATTCGGTGATCTCGCCATCCTCGTGACACCAGAACAGTACACGCGTTCTCTCGTTTCGGGCGTCAATGTGATAGAAGTCGCCGCCAGAATTTGAGCCAATCACGATGTGATTTGCCGGAAATTTACACATCTCGCCTTGGCTGTTTTCATATTCGTAGTCCGGCGAGCGGAAGAACTTATTCCAGTGAACGATAGTTGCTACATCAGTAAATAGCATCCGGTCGTCTGGCTTATCAAACGCAAGTAGCGCAACAAGCTCTGGCGGGAGTTCCTGTAGAAGCCTTCTGTATCCTCGTGGCAGTTCCAGTCCAGTCACTGCTTCAATACGCGAAAGATCAGAATCGTTCATGGCTGATCTCATCCTGAACTAAAGCGGAAACTGGAGACCTACGACGAAACCTAGTTATACTCTTACCAGGCTCCCAATTGCGCCGGTTTGCGGCGAATGCTCCAGGTACCAGTCCACCATGAAAAACACTCACGTATTTTACGCGATCGCAACAGTAGTTGTCTTTGCATCGCTATGCCGTACGGCGTTCGCGATACCCAAGTTTAAACAGCAACCCAACGTCGTCGTGATCCTCACGGACGATCAGGGCTGGGGCGATTTGAGTATTCATGGCAATACAGGGTTGGAGACGCCGAATATTGATGCGCTGGCGCGGGCTGGGGCGCAGTTTGACCGGTTTTATGTATGCCCGGTGTGTTCGCCCACGCGGGCGGAGTTTCTGACGGGCCGGCATCATGTGCGGTGCGGTGTGTACAGCACTTCGGCCGGCGGCGAGCGGGTGAATGCTGATGAAACAATGATCGGCCAGGTCTTTAAGAAGGCGGGCTATCACACGGCGGCGTTTGGAAAATGGCACAGCGGCATGCAGTACCCGTACCATCCCAATGCACGCGGCTTCGATGAATTCTATGGCTTCTGCTCCGGCCACTGGGGCAATTACTTCAGTCCCATGCTGGAACACAACGGCCAGTTGACCAAGGGCGAAGGATTTATCATCGATGATCTGACCAACCGCGCGATGAACTATATCGAAAAGCACCGGGACAAGCCGTTCTTTGTTTACCTGCCGTTGAATACGCCTCATTCGCCGATGCAGGTGCCCAGCCGGTGGTGGGATGAGTTCAAAAATAAAGAACTCACGCAACTGAAGGGACAGAAAAATGCTACGAAGATCAACCACGCCCGTGCCGCGCTGGCGATGTGCGAAAACATTGACTGGAATGTCGGCCGGTTGCTGGCAAAGCTGGATGAACTGAAGCTGGCGGAAGATACCATTGTGGTTTACTTCTGTGATAACGGCCCCAACGGTGACCGCTGGAACGGCGGGATGCGTGGACGCAAAGGTTCAACGGATGAAGGCGGCGTGCGGTCGCCTCTGTTTGTCCGGTGGCCGGGCAAGATCCGGGCAGGTGTGAACGTGAAGCCGATCTGTGCGGCGATGGATCTGCTGCCGACGCTGGCGGAGTTGTGCAACGTGCCGGTGAAAACCGCCAAGCCGCTGGACGGAAAAAGCTTTGTACCTTTGCTCAAGGGCGAAACGAGCAATTGGCCGGATCGCACGATGGTGCATGTCTGGCGGAATAAAGTTTCTGTCCGCACGCAGCAGCACCGCCTGGATCATCAGGGCAACCTGTACGACATCCCGGCCGACCCCGGCCAGAAGACCGCTATCAACAAGCAGCAGCCCGCTGTGGCGGCAAAGCTGCAAGGCATTGCCGACAAGTTCCGCAAAGAAATGCTGGCCACCCACGGACCCGGCCACGAGAACCGGCCGTTTGTCATCGGGCATCCAGACGCCCTACGCACGCAGATTCCCGCCCGCGACGGTATTGCCCACGGCGGCATCGAGCGGTCGAACCGGTTCCCCAACGATTCTTTCTTCCGCAACTGGACCAGCACGCAAGGCAAAATCACCTGGGACTGCGAAGTGGGCCAGACCGGCGACTATCAGGTCGAGATCTTCTACACCTGTCCAAAGGAAGACGTTGGCTCAACGGTGCAGCTCAGTTTCAATGGCAGCCAGCTAACCGGAAAAGTCACCCAGCCGCACGATCCACCGCTGCAAGGCATGGAGCACGACCGCGTGAAGCGGATGGAGTCTTACGTAAAAGATTTCCGCCGCATGACGCTGGGCGTGATTCATCTGAAGCAAGGCAAAGGCGCCCTGACGCTGAAAGCGCTGGAAATGCCGGGCGATGAAGTGATGGAATTCCGCCTCATGCTGCTGACACGGGTTGAAAAATAACGGCTGGTCCGGAAAGAAGCAGCGCGTGGAAATTTCCGTCAAAACTGGCGATGTGCTGCATGAGGCAGCGGATGTGCTGATCTGTTCTGCAAACACGCAATTGAATATGTCGGGCGGCGTGAACGGCGCGCTGCTGCAACTTGACGATGGCGGCATACAGCGTGAATTGCGTGCGTATCTTTCACAACGGAACCAGGTGCATGTGCCGTCGGGAACGGTGGTGAAAACGGGCGCCGGGCCGCTTAGTGTACGGTTCATCCTGCACGCCGTTGCGGTGGACGCGTTTTACGACTCCAGTCTGGAACTGGTCGAAACACTGTTGTGCAACGCGTTTGCCATCGCGGAAGAAGAGGGCGCCCGCACCTTGGTAACACCGGCGCTGGCGACCGGGTACGGGCCGCTGAGCATTGAGACTTTCGCAACCGCGTTAAAACAGGCAGTCGCGAAAGACTGGCGGCAGTTAGAACGGGTCGTGCTCGTCTGTTCGAAAGAGCACCAGACGCAAACAGCCCGCAGTGTTTTGGCTGCGGGCTGAATCGAGGTGTACTGTGGAAGTTGGTTAGCGGCGGACGTGCATGTCGTAGTTGCGGGTCGCCAGCGAAGACGCGTCTTCTTCATCGCCGGTGATGTAGAGCATGTCGTCTTCGGGTTCTTTCTGATTCGCTGAACCGTTGCCGCGTTTCTGTTGCAGGATCTTGCGGACATCCCACACGACAAAGGCCAAGCTGCCGATCAGCCACAAGGCAGCTTCCGGGCCGCCACGCAGGGCCAGCAGTCCGAGGAACGGCGCCACGATAACGGCCATCCAGATCAGGGCGTATGCCCAGCCCTGCCATGTGATGGGCGTGAGGCCCCAACCGACGGTTTTTTCGCGGAACCACTCTGGTTTGCCGAACATAACGTCATCTCCAAGGGCAAGCAAAGGCGGCTTTGCGGTGGCGACGCCAGTTGCCGGTTGCCGCACTGCGGCGGTCTGGCAACCACAGGCGGCGAGTTTGTCGTAGATCCATGAAAGCAGAAATGCAGCAGTTGTCATTTTATAGTTCTCCCTATCTATGTGTTCGCCGCACGCAGCGAATCATTGGACAACCGGAGAAATTTTCCGCCAACAATTGCCTCCCGCCCCCTATTCGGGCTGCATGGCCGCCCGCAGACGTGCCTGATACTGCGCCACAACGGCAGCCTCCTGCGAGTCCTTGCGGGCGTATTTTGCCGCTTCTTCGAACGCTTTTAACGCGCCGGGCAGGTCGCGGGCAAAGTCTGCCAAAGTCTGCGCCTTCAGAAAGTGGTAGTTGAACAACTGCGGTTTCTGTCCAGCTGAGGCGGCAATGAAGGCGTCTGCGGCGGCAACCGCTTTCTCCACCTCATCGGCGTTGCGCAGCAGGTCAATCTTGGTCACGCCCAGCGTCAGCCGCATCTGTGCCGATAGTTCTTTACCGGCCAGCATGGTGTCAATCAGCTTGACCGCAGCGGTGGTTTTCCCATCCGAGGCCAGCAGTTGCACCTTGTTGAATTGAAGATCAAAGCGCGATTCCGGCAGCATTTCTGGACGTGCTAAGGCTTCGTCCAGCAGCGCGATCATTTTGCCATAATCGCCGGCGAACGCGTTGATGCGGTCATAGACCGGGCCGACCTGCCGGCTGACGCGTTCGCTGGTAATCAACGCTTCGTATTCTGGCTTCACACCCGTCTTGTTTTCTGGATCAGCGGCGACAAGTTCGTTCATCTCATCGAAGTAATAAGGACCGAGCAGATCCGCGTCGAGCGGCCGCATTGCCTGGTGCAGCAGTTCCGCCTTTTCAAAGCCGCTGGCCTTCGCCGCGTCTGCAAACAGTTTGTCGCGCAGGATGCGGCGGGCCTGCAAGTCGCCCAGATGTTTGTTGAACACCGGGGCCGTGGCGCCGCGGAACATGCCGGTGCGGGCGTAGGGGCGGCCTTGCTTGTCGAGCAGCAGCAGCACAGGGAATTCGTACGCGTTGTACTTTTCCTGCAATGCCTCGTACGCCTGCCGTTTTGCCGCTGGCAGTTCGCTGGCGTCGCGCGGGAAGTCCAGTTGCACCATCACAAACCGCTTGGGCGTGACGTCGGCAAACTCTTTCTTACTGACCACGTCGTTGTTCAGCATCTTGCACGCCGGACACCACTCCAGACCCGTGAAGTTCAACAGAATGTCTTTGCCTTCAGCTTTGGCTGTGGCGCGTGCTTTTTCAAAATCGTCGGTCCACTGCACTTCATCCGCCGTTGCAACGACAGATAACAAGGTGCAGCAGGTAAGGGTGAACGCAGCCAGTAAAGAACGAACCATGTAATTGGCTCCTGGATAGTTGTCAGGGGGGGGGGAAACTGCATGCAGCGGCCGGTCGTGAAATGCTACCTTCGTGCTGACCGGGCTGGAATTGCGGGTATCTGTTTATACGGAACCGGCGGCAAATTGTTTGTACTATAGCTCGCACCTAGCGAATTGCCCGCATTTTTCCTGTTGAATCAGTTTCGCACAAACAGTCGCGAGCTTTAGGATGCAGGATGCACGCCGGAGTGCGGATGCGTCATGGAAGCTGATGACGATGGATTTCCGCCGGACCCTATCCGGCAGCACTTGATTGCCACAGGGGGCTGCTGGGCGCTGCATGTTGACGTCGATGGTCCTGACCGGCTGAAGGCATGCAAGGTTCTTCACTGCGACCTGGGTACGATGCTCGAAGAGGTGAAGCGAATGAGAGATCGAATGCCAGGTGTCGTCTACACGGGCACAACGACCGAAGTGGAATGGCTACGCCACCGGGTTGCTGAATTCGGATTTCCAGCAAGCGTTCATCCCGCTACGAACGACCCCGATGCTAAAGATCTGGATCTTTCGACCCGGCTGCAACCAGATACGTCCGGCTGACAGGTGGCGATAGTTGTCGGCCGGGCGTTTTCGCAACAAGCCTTTATAACCAGTGCGGCATGCGAATCCTCTGCATGGGCGTCGTTGTGATCTAAGCAGACCGTTCTTTAATATGGCAAGCAGCGTCGGAAAAAAACCGGTATCCTGATGGGATAGGCGAATACCTTTTGTTCATGGCTGATTACCTTGTCAGCCGCCCGGGTTGCTGCATTGCGGCGCTGCCGCTGTTACTTATCCACGGAAAGACGCATGGCCATTGAAGTCATAGATTTTTTTGATCCCACAAACCGTTCGCTGGTGCACCGTTATCCTTCGAGCGGTTCGGCGGATATTAAGCTGGGCGCCCAGTTGCTGGTGCATGAAAATCAGGAAGCGGTGTTCTATCGCGACGGCAAGGCGCTGGATGTTTTTTCGCCCGGCCGCCACACGCTGACCACGGCGAATGTGCCGCTGATCACGCGGCTGCTGACCATTCCGTGGGAACGGTCGCCGTTTCAGGCGCTGGTTTATTTTGTTGGCAAGCAGACCTTTATTGATCAGAAGTGGGGCACGCGGAATCCCATCCCGCTGCGCGATAAAGACTTCGGCATGATCCGCCTCCGCAGCCACGGCAAGTTTTCTTACCGGGTGGTCGATTCGCAGCTTCTGGTCGGAACGCTGGTGGGCACGCAGCAGATGTTCACCACGGACGAGGTCACGCGGTTTCTGAAAGACTTGATCGTGTCGCGGATGACCGATCTGTTCGCCACGATGAATCTTGGCATGTTCGACCTGATGTCGAAGCTGGATGAAGTCGCGGTCGCCGTGAAAGCGAAGGTCGCCGAAGACTTTGCCAAGTACGGCCTGGAACTGGTCGATTTCTTCATCAACACCATCACGCCGCCGGAAGAAGTCGAAAAGGCGATGGACGCCCGCAGCAGCATGGGCGCGATTGGCGATCTGCAATCGTTCACCATGTACAAAGCGGCCCACAGCATGGAGAAACTCGCCGAGTCTGGCGGTGGCGCCGGGCACAGCGCGATGGGGATGGGCATGGGCGCCGGCTTCGGCATGATGTTCCCCGGCATGATTAACCAGGCGATGCAGCCACAGGCGCCCGGCGCTCCACCGGCTGCGCCGCCCGCGGGCGCGCCGGCGCCAACGCCACCTGCGCCCGCAGCACCGCCGGCTGCAGCATCGTCATCCACAGGAGCGGCTGCCGCAGGGATGGCGGCGGCCGGAGGTGGCATGAATTTTGACGACCTGGATGGACCAGGCGCCTCTGCCATGGCGCAGCCTATCGATCCCAAACAACTGGTGCAGACCGTCGCCGAATCGGCGGGCTGGAATGTCGAAAGCGCGGATAGCACTTTACAGATCACTGTCCCTGTCGGCGCCCTGCGGCGGCAGAAGGTGCGTGTGCAGTTTGAAAAGAAGAACAACGAAGGCGAACCGATGATCGCCTTTACCACCGTCTGCGGGCCGGCCACCGAAAAGAACGCCATGGCGCTGCTGCGTTACAACATGAACACGGTGCACGGCGCCTTCGCCGTCGATCGCACTTCATCTGGTGAAATGGTGGTGATGCAGGCCAATCAACTGGCCGCCACGGCCGACGCGCTGGAGATCACGCGCACGCTAACGGCGCTGGCGTGGCAGGCTGACAAAGTTGAGCAGAAGCTGGTCGGCAACGTTGATACGCATTAGCAGCGGATTGTAATCCTACTGCTCTCTAACCCTGTAAATAGAGAGCAGTTGTTAGCGACACTTCCGCGAACGCGCTGAGCAGAGAAATGGCGGGCAATGTTCGAAAGCGGACTTCGCAGAGGGACGCCCGTTACGCGATCTCACTAACCGGCGTCTTGCTGTATGTTTCGTATTGCAGCGTCGTCCTGGGAGTTTGTTGTGCGCTGTGGAGGCACCTGACAACTGCGTTTCAGGGGACGTATTCGGTTGAATCGGCCGCGATCGCCGAAACGATGATTGCCATCACGACGGGATTGATTTTCGTGGCAATCGGAATCGCGGTCAGTTTCGCTCTGGGCTACATCCGCTACTACGTCCGTGTGGCTGCCGGGGCCTTCATGTTTGGTGCTTTCTTCTTCTGGCCGATGTTTATTTTCACATTGATATGTCTCGCCGCACTTGGACTGATCGATCTGGACTAGAACTCGAAGTCGCCGGAAGGAATGAAAAACCGGCGCGGTGGTGTTAAAATAACCCCGCCCCGTTTGCGGGCTATCGCCGCCTGGTAGTCCGCCGGTATTCACCTGGGCTACCCTCCCTTTGCTGACCTGAAATCCGCCCTTTGGGCTCACACCATTAACGCAAGTCTCCTATGAATCTTCGTTCGCTTCTGGCTATCGCCATCTGCCTGTCTGGCGTGTTCACATTTATCCGTTCCGCCGCGGCCGCGCCGCCGAAACCGCTGAAAGTGCTGCTGGTTACGGGCGGCTGCTGCCACGATTACGAAACGCAGAAAAATCTGCTGGCCAAAGGGATCGAGGCCCGCACCTATGCGGAAGTAACGGTCGTGCATCAGGGTGGTTCCGCCACCAACGCCAAGATCCCGCTGTACGCCAAGGCGGACTGGGCCAAGGGCTACGATGTGGTAATCCATGACGAGTGCTTTGCCGATGTGAAAGATCCTGCCTACACGCAACGCGTGCTGGCGCCGCATCAGGAGGGCACGCCCGCACTGGTGCTGCATTGTGCGATGCACTGTTACCGCGACGGTACGGATAACTGGTTCAAATTCTGCGGCGTCACGTCGCGACGGCACGGCGCCCATTACCCGCATGAAGTATTAAACCGCGATGCTTCGCACCCGGTGATGAAAACCTTCGGCGCCGGCTGGGCGAACCCCGCGGGTGAACTTTACTGGATCGAAAAAGTCTGGCCCACGGCGCATCCATTGGCTTCTGCTAAGAACCGCGAGAAGGGCAACGAAGAAGTGTGCGTGTGGACCAATCAGTACGGCAAGGCCCGCGTATTCGGCACTACACTCGGCCACCATAACGAGACAGTCTCGCACGATAAATACCTGACGCTCATCACCCGCGGTCTGTTGTGGGCGTGCGATAAACTGAACGATGACTATCTCAAAGCCGCGGTTCCGCAGGTGGTCCCTGTGAATCTGGCCGCCGGCGCCAAGGCGACCGCTTCCAGCGAAGAAAGCAGCAAAAAGAATTTCGCACCCAACGCAGTCGACGGCAGCACCGGCACCCGCTGGTGCGCCAATGGCGGCAATCTGAACGAGTGGCTGCAGCTGGACCTGGGCAAACCGCAGAAGCTGCTCGGCTGCGAAATTGACTGGGAGAACCGCAACGCCGGTTATAAATTCACGCTGCAAGGATCTGCCGACGGCAAATCCTGGCAGACGCTGGTCGATGCTTCGCAGCAGTTCAGCAAGAAACGTGATTATGCATTTGAAGCAGACAACACCCGCTTTGTGCGGCTGACCTATCTGGGTTGCGACGCAGGCAGCTGGGCCAGTGTCTGGGAACTCAAACTGTTCAATGACAAGACAGAAACCATTCAGCCCAAACTGGCCGGCGTTGATCCACGCAACGATCTACTCCGCGAGGTGAAGGTCCCCGAAGGTTTCGAAGCGAAGATCTTCGCGGCGCCGCCTGCGGTGAACTATCCCGTTTATGTGGCAGCGGCCGCGGAAGATAACTCCGTGTTTGTCTCGGTGGACAAGAATGGCTCGCTGGACCGCAAACCGCGGCATGGCAGCGTATATCGCCTGCGCGATCTGGATGGCGATGGTCATGCGGACGAATCGAAGATGTACATCGCCGATGTTGATTCGCCCCGCGGCCTGGTCTGGGACCGCGACCGCTTGTATCTGATGCACCCGCCACATCTGTCGGCGTTTATTGATAAAGACGGCGACGGCGTTTCGGACGAGCAGAAGATCCTGGTCAAGAACATCGCCTTCACCTTCAAAGATCGCCCAGCGGACCATACCAGCAACGGTGTGACGCTGGGCATCGATGGCTGGCTGTATCTGGCGATTGGCGACTTCGGCATGATGCAGGCGGAAGGCGCCGACGGAACCAAACTGCAATTCCGCGGCGGCGGCGTCTTGCGGGTGCGGCCCGATGGCACCGGGCTGGAAGTCTATTCGCGTGGAACACGCAACATCCTGGAAGCGGCGTTCGACCCGCTGCTGAACGGCTTTACCCGCGACAACACCAACGACGGCGGCGGCTGGGACATCCGGCTGCATCATTTCAGCGGTATGGAGCATCACGGCTATCCATCGCTGTACATGAACTTTGGCGAAGAGATCATTCAGCCGCTGGCTGACTACGGCGGCGGCTCCGGTTGCGGCGCTTTATATATGTCAGAACCCGGCATGCCAAAAGGTTACGGCGATGCGTTGTATACCGCCGACTGGGGCCGCAGCATCATCTTCCGCCATCAGGTGACCGGCAACGGCGCCACGTTCAAGGCGGATCAGTCAGAGTTCATCCGCCTGCCGCGGGCGACGGACCTGGATGTCGACGCGCACAGCCGCATTTACGCGACAAGCTGGAAAGGCGCCACGTTCAAATACGCGGGCGACAACGTGGGCTATCTGGTACAGGTTACGCCCAAAGGTTACAAGCCAGAACCAATGCCCGCGCCGGCGAAAGCCAGCACCGCAGAACTGGTTCAGCTTCTGCAATCACCCAGCCACCGGCGCCGGCTGGCAGCACAGCGGGAACTGATCTCGCGTGAGTTAAAGCCCGCGGAGATCGAAGCGATTCAGGCCGTCGCCGCAGACGGTAAGCAGGACTTGCCAGTACGCGTTGCGGCGTTGTTCACGTTGAAGCTTGCCCAGGGCGCCAGTTCGCATCTGTTCGTCGCGTCGTTGTTTGAAGATGCTGCGGTCCGCGAATATGTGGTGCGGATTCTGACCGACAACAAACAGGAACTGAAAGGTTTTGACGCCGCGTTGCTGGTGAAAGGCGCCGCGGATAAAAATCCACGCGTGCGGCTGCAATCGGCCATCGCCATCGCCCGGCTGGGTGACAAAAAGCTGGCGCCGGTCGTTATTCCGCTGCTGACCGACAGTGACGCGATTGTGTCACATACGGCCGTGCACGTCATGATTTCTCTCCAAGCCAGCGAAGCTTGCCTGACGGCTTTGGATGAAGAGAACGCCACGGCGCGGCAGCGGATCATGGCTTTGCGGGCATTGCAGGGAATGCACAACGACGGTGTAGTGGCCGCACTGATTTCGCGTCTGGAAGCGGCGGATGATCCGGCCCGCAAGGTGGAGCTGTTTACCGCGCTGTGCAGGCTGTACTTTGTGGAAGGGGAATGGACCGGCAAAAGCTGGGGCACGCGGCCGGATACACGCGGGCCGTATTATCAGCCGGAAACATGGGCTGAATCTTCACGCATCGCTGTGGCGCTGACCGCCGCATTGAACAACGCGGGCAACAACGCAGCGCCGCTGATAAAACAACTCAGCCGCCACCGGGTTGAACTTAAGAACGCTACCTTGGCGATGCTGACGGCTGCTGAAAGCGACAAGTCGTTGCTGCCGGTCGTTGTCGCGCAGTTTGCCGGCGGTGGCAGTGAGATTCCCGGCAAGGCGATACCCCTGCTGGCACGCGCTGCGGCTGACGACACCATCGACGCAGAAGTGCGTGGCGGCGCCGTGATGGCGCTGCTTCGCGCGGATGGTAAGGATGCGTTCCAGTCTGCAATGCTGGGGCTGTCCCGCCTGCCAGCGGGCAAGAAGTCGAAGGCGTCGCAACAGGCGCGGGCCAATTTCCTGCGGGCCAAGACGCTGGTTCCTCAACTGGAAACGCTGTTGGCAACGGCTTCGCAGTCGCAGAACCAGACGGCTACCTGGGCCGATGCCGGTATTCTGGAACTGGCGTCAGGCAACAACAAGGTTGCTGCTCGGGCGCTTGCGAGCGTGCGTGAAGGCTGGAAACAGCCGGCGCGGCGCTTGCAGCTGATCCGTGCTTCGCTGGCCACCAATCAGCGGTTGCTGCTGCCAGAGATCCGCGCCGCTGCCACGGGCGACGATGCTGCCGCCGCCAAAGCAGCCCGTCAGACGCTAAGCGAGTGGGGCATCGAAACCGGCGCCACATCCGGGCCGAAGCTGGCCGGCATGAAGCCCGACGCCATCCTTGCCAAGGTCGCCCAGCGTGGCGATAACGCAGAGATGGGCGTCAAAGTGTTCGCCCGGCTGCAATGTAATAAGTGCCATACCGTGGACGCTTCGGAACCGCAACGCGGGCCGTATCTACCGCTGGTCGCGAAGACTTATAAACGTAATCAGCTTGCTGAGGCGGTGTTGATGCCTGGCAAGTCGATCGCGCAGGGCTTCGTCACCAATCTCTTCGTGATGGAAGACGGTCAGCTGATGACAGGTTTTGTCACTAAGGAAGAAGCCGGTCAGGTAATCATCCGCGACAAAGAAGGCAAAGAGCATGTGTTGCCTGCGGGTGAGATCGAAGAACGCGTGAAGCAATCGGTTTCGCTGATGCCCGAAGGGCTGGCGAATGATCTTACGGTGAAGGAATTCTCCGCGCTGCTGGACTACCTGCAATCGCTGGCGAAGTAAGCGGCAGAGGCAGAAAAGTAACCGCGCAGCACCGGCACGATTTTCGTTGCTGCGCGGCAGATGCTTCGCTACAATCCGGCGTTCCCTCCGAAGCGGCGACTTATCGCCACTCCCACCCACTTCCTTTCAGGAGCCGTTCGATGATCCGTATTTCACTATTGCTTGCCGTCACTGTCTGTTCGCTCGCCCTGGCGGCGCCTTCCCATGCCACGGACAAGAAGACGCCTAAACCGGATGTTAAAAAGAAAGAGCCCGCCGTAAAGCCCGCGAAGGTGAAGCCGGCTGTCAAGAAACGCGACGATGCGCAGAGCAAAGCCAAAAAGACAGCGGAAGACCGGAAACGCGAAGCAGAACTGGCCCGTAAAAAAGCCGAGGACAAAGCCAAAGACCAGCGCAAACGTGACGCCGAAGCCAAAAAGAAACGCGAAGCGGACGAACAGAAGAAGCGCGAAGCCGATGCGAAGAAGAAGAAGGAATTCGAAGCCCGCAAGAAGCAGCAGGAAGCCGAGCGTCAGAAGCAACTAGAAGAAGCCAAGAAGAAACGCGAAGCCGAGCTGGCTGAACGCGCCAAGAAGCACGCGGTTGCACGGCTACGTTCGCAGGCGCCGCGTCTGGTGCAGGATCTGGTGGACGAAAAGCAGCTGCAGCAGATTCAGGCTTTGAAGAAGAAGCAGGACGCCGCACTGCAAGCCAAGTACGACGAGTACAAAAAGCTGAGCGAGAAGATGCGTGAGATCCGCGAGCAGACAGACAAGATCCGCGAAAGCTATGCTACCAGCGTCGAAAATCTGCTTTCCGCAGATCAGAAGAAAACCGTCGCCAAGCGGAAAGCCGAAGCGGCTGCTAAGCTAGAAGCGTTCCGCAAGAAACGCGAAGCTGAGCGGGCAGCCGCTGCAAAGAAACGCAGCGCGAAGAAATAACGCCGCCGCGGAAGGTTCGAACCAGGTTTGACCCAGGCACGACCGCTCCGGCTGTCGTGCTTTTTTAATTGCAGGTAAGTATTCAGAAATCATGACGGCACACGATCAGATGGACGAAGATCTCGAACGGCGCCTGCGCGCTGAATACAGCGAGCTGGCGCAGCTGGCCGGTTCACTGGCGCATGAGATTAAAAACCCGCTCTCGGTGATCCGGATGAATATGGATCTTCTTTCGGAAGATCTGCAAGACGCCGGCGTGGAGCCGCGTGCGCTGAACCGTGTGGAAGTGGTGCACCGGCAGTGCGGCCGGCTGGAAAACCTGCTCAACGATTTTCTCCGCTTCGCCCGTCTCCGCGATCTGGAATTGAAACCAGGCGATCTGAACCTGCAGATTGAAGCCGTGCTGGATCTGTACGAGCCGCAGGCGGAAAGCACCGGCGTAGAGATAAGACGCTACCTGGAAGATGGTCTGCCGCATGTTCTGCTGGAAGGTGAGACGCTGCAGGCGGCGCTCGTCAATCTGGTCAAAAACGCACTCGAAGCGATGCCCGCCGGCGGTCAGCTGATTGCCCGCACGCGGATGATCCGCAATGGCGTAGCGCTGGATCTGATTGATACCGGCGAAGGCATTCCCGACAAAGCCGCACGCAATATGTTCGACGCGTTCTACTCGACCAAGCCGGGCGGCTCCGGACTGGGGCTGCCGACTGCGCGGAAGATTATCGAAGCGCATGGAGGCGGCATCAGCGTTAAAAGTGAAACGGGCGTCGGCACTCAGTTCACGCTAGAATTTCCTACCGCCTTGCGGATCGGCTAGCGGCCTCTGCGCTGGCAATCTGCCCTGGCATTCAGCCCAGGCAATCACCCTTATTTCAAGAGAAAACTGTTATGACATCCCGCCTTATCATGTTCGCGTTGCCCGCGTTACTAATGGCCGGTCAGCTTTCGACGGCTGCCGAAAACGACGCCAACTGGCCCCGCTGGCGTGGCCCTGAAAACAACGGCAGCATCGCCACGGGTGATTATCCGGCAGAATTCGATAGCACCCGCGTGCTCTGGAAGCAGAAGCTGCCGGGCAAAGGTTGCTCCACGCCGGTTGTGCACAACGGTGTGATTTATCTGACGGCGCCCGCGGAAGGACGCGACGCGCTGCTGGCGTTTGATCTGGCGGGCAAGAAGCTGTGGATGACGGAATTTGGCAAAGAGAAACCCGGCAAGCATCGTAATGGCTCTGGCTCGAACCCTTCGCCCGTGACCGATGGCAAAGGTGTTTTCGTTTCGTACAAAAGCGGCGCGCTGGCTGCCGTCAATCTCGATGGAACCATCCGCTGGCAGACCAATCTGGTCGAGCGATACGGCCCGGACACGTTGTTCTGGGATCATGGATCTTCGCCCGTGCTGACCAGCCAGTATGTGGTTGCCACGCGGATGCACAAAGGAGAATCGTGGCTGGCGGCGTTTGATAAGAATTCCGGAGAGCTGAAGTGGAAGACGCCCCGCAACTATAAGACACCCACCGAAGGCGACCACGGTTACGCCACGCCCGTGGTGATCGAGTACAACGGCGCCGAAGCACTGCTGGTCTGGGGTGGACAGCACCTGACGATTCATCGCGTGGAAGACGGCAAGGTGATCTGGACCTGCGGCGACTTCAACCCGGAGAAGAATCGCCTGTGGCCGTCGATTGCCACGCCGGTTATCAGTGGCGGTGTCGCCGTCGTGCCGTTCGGGCGGAACGATCGCGGCATCCCGCGTCTGCACGGCATCCGGCTGCAAGGCGAAGGCGACGTAACGCGGAAGAGCCGCATCTGGAAGCGCGACGACATTGGCACCTTCGTACCTTCGCCCGTCGCCTATAACGGCAAGGTTTATCTGGTGGGCGATCAGGGCTTAGTAACGTGTCTTGACCCGGAAACAGGCAAGACCGTCTGGTCGGAGAAGCTGCCCAAAAGCCGCCATAAATTCTACGCCTCGCCACTGATTGCCGGCGGCAAGCTGTACGCTGCGCGTGAGGACGGCACGGTGTTTGTGGCCGGTATCGAAGATGGCTTCAAGCTGCTCAGCCAGAACGACATGGGCGAATCGATCATCGCCTCACCCGTACCCGCCGGCAACCGCCTGCTGCTACGCGGCGTCGAAACGCTTTTCTGCGTGCAGTAGCGCAAAGACGGAAAACGGGCGTTGGCGTTACCGGGCGTAAAATTGGTAGAGCATCAAGTACACGCCCACGCCCGTGATGGAAACGTACAGCCAGATCGGGAACGTGAACTTCGCCACCGCCAGATGCCGTCGCCGCTGGTCCCGCAGGGCGAAGTAGATGGTGGCAATGGCCAGGAACGGAACCGTTGCAGCCAGCACCACATGCGTCAGCAGCATGCCGTAGTAGAAGTACCGCACGGCAGTCGGCGTATCTAAAGGAAACTTCTTGCTCAGCGTCTGCGAGTGATAAATCAGATAGCTGATTAAGAACACCGTCGAAACGCCGAAGCAGGACAGCATCGCCCATTTATGCGCCGTTTCGCGCCGCATTTTGATCAGCACATAGCCTGCCACAAGCAGCACCGTCGCCAGCGTATTCAGCGACGCATTGAAGTGCGGCAGATAGGGAACGATCTTATCCAAAACAAACGGTTCCGGCGTGTATGTGGTTAAGGCAGGCGGCGACTATCCGGCATCGGCGGCGGTTGCTTCTTCAGGGGTGTCGTTGTCCGGTGCGGGTGTGACTTTGGCGGGGATCAGCGGGATGGGGGCGTCTTCTTCAGCGTCTTCACGTTCGATGGCTTCGCGGACTTCTTTTTCGAGCGGCGTTTCCACTTCAGGCGCTTTGGTTTCGGCCAGTAGCTTCACCAGTTGCAGCCGCATCTCGGCGATCTGATCGCCTTCGTCAAAGCGGTAGGCGCCGCGTTGCTGGCCCCATTTATCAAAGACCAGCAGCCGTTTGGTGTGCGACTTCCGGGCGACGGGCAGCATGTAGATTTCGCGGCCGATGCGGCTGATGTAGTCCAGATCGCCGGTCAGAAATTTCCATTGGTCTGCATCGGCGTTCAAGCGGTCTGCGTATTCGGCCAGCCGGTCGGGTGAATCGTTCTGCGGGTCCACCGTGATGCTGACGAACTTCACGCCCTTGGGGCCGTAACGCCGCGCCAGTTCAGACACCTGCTGATTCAGCTTCCAGCACTCGGCAGGGCAACGGGCGAAGAAGAAACTGACCACGTGGACGCTGCCCTCGAGCTGTTCCGATTTGAACGGTTCGCCGCTGCGCTCCATCAGGGTGTAGCGTTTCAGCTGCTCCGGGCTGTTGGCTTCGGGCGGCAGGTCGTAGGTAACGGTTTTGGTGATGTACTTTGTGGCAGGTCCTTCGGGTTTCTGCTTGCGGTTCATCATCATGGCGGCTGTGCCGATAGCCAGCACGCCTCCGGCCAGCAGCACCACGGCAAGCGCGATTGCAACGGCTTTATTCATAGCATGTCTCCTTGAGTCCGTTGCCCGGCAATCCACCAGGCAGCCACGAACGTGACGGCTGCAAAGGCGCCGGCAATGGTCCAGCACAGCAGCAGTGAAGGTTTGTAAAGCGAAAGCCCCGCGAGTGTTTCCGTGTCGAACATCAGCTGCCGCGCCGCCGCCACACAATACGTTAGCGGATTCAGCTTCATCGCCCAGTGCATCAGAAAGTGCACGGGGCCACCAGCCGGATCGGGCAGGTTGAAGAAGGCGCCTGATAGCAGCCACATGGGCATCAGCAGCAGGCTCATCACGGCGTGAAAGCCCTGCGTGGATTCCATCCGCCAGGCCAGCACAAAGCCCAGCGAGGTCAACGCCACCGCCGTGACCAGCATCAGCCCCACCAGCGCCGCCACATTGCCCGCGTTCAAACTGACATTATCCAGCGTCAGCGCCAGTGGCAGGAAGATCAGCCCTTGCAGCAGCGCGATCAACGATCCGCCCATCACCTTCCCCAGCACCATCGACCACCGCGGCGCCGGCGACACAAGCACGGACTGCAAGAAGCCCTCTTTTCGGTCTTCAATGATCGAAATGGTGGCGAAGATGGCCGTAAACAGCAGGATCAGCATGATGGTGCCGGGAAAGTAAAACTCCCCAAACGACAGCCCGCTGCCCTTACCCGCTTCCGACAGACTGAAAGAACCGCCAAACCCCGCACTGAACATCACCCAGAAAATCAACGGCTGCCCGATAGCCCCCATCACCCGGTTCCGCTGCCGCACAAAGCGGATAATCTCCCGCCAGCACAACATCGCCGCCGCCAGCAAAGGCCGCGGCCGTACTACGGGCGCAGCAGTCGTTATGGCGTTGTCAGTAGTGGTAGCCGTCGAAGCATTCATCAAACAAAACCCGTAGGGCAGGCTCTGCCTGCCGTTGAAACCGCGGTGGATTTAGATGGAATCGCAAATCAATAACGCGGTAGTGAGCCAAAACCGGCGTCTCACACACGCCCTACCATCCATCATAACCGACACGCAGTAACGGGCTAGTCGTTGCAGTAATGTGCGACAGTATGTCACTTGGAGCCATTTGCTCCATCTTACAAACGTCACCGCTGCACGGATGTTAGGGCGACGATGCAGAGGACGATGGCTTTGCCGATGGTGGTCAGGGCGGCGATGGAGTTGCCGAAGGTGGCGCTGATCTGCGTGGCGAAGGTGGGCGCCTGCGGGGGTGTGTAGTTCTGCTGTTCGCGTGCTTTGAGCGTGATGGTTGTCAGGGCGATCTGATCGTTGAGCGTGCGCAGCATGCCCTGGATCTGTTCGATGGTCTGCCGGACCGAAGCGAGTTTGGTCTCGACTTCGATGATGGTTTTGAGATCGTCCGTGCGGTCATCCAGCAGCTTGATGAGGCGGGCTTCAAGCGCCTGCTGCGATTTCAGCCGGGCGGTCAGATCAACGTGCTGGGCGGTTCTGTCCGTGGCGTCGATCTGTTCAAACTCGGGCACGCCGAGGTCCCGCAGCGCCTTGAGCGTTGGTTCGAACCTGGCAACCGGTACGCGTAGGATCCAGTCGCCTTGCACACGGTCACCGTACGAACGGTCGACGCTATGATTCTCAATGTGGCCGCCGGCTTTGCTCACCTGTTCGGTAACGGCTGTGCGGGTGCGGGCGAAGTCTTCCACCACTAGATGCAGTGTGGCTTTGTAAACCATCTTCCGCCGGTCGGCTGGTTTGTCCGCTTCCGCCACCTTGCCGCCTGCTGCGAATTCGCCCCTGCCCTCGAATTTACCCGCGGCTTCGTCCGCCGCCGGGCGACCCATCATGGAGACCTTCTCTGCCATCGGACTCGATTGATGACCGCAACCGATTGCCAGCAGGAGTACGGGAAGAATCAGGTAACGCATGGCCGGTCTCGCGTGAGGGGGAACGGTTACACACCATTGGTGACGGCGACTATTTCGAAGAGCCTGTGTAACGCGGATTTATTCCCGTGCATGCTGTTTGGGCTGCCGACGGATGGCTGAAAAAACCACCATGCGTAGCACGGGGAACCCGGAGAGTGAATAATCACGCGTTGACATTCATCCTTTCTAATATGCATGCAGGGCAAAAATGTTTAAGGCAAAACTGGCGATGTTCGAAATTCTGGCGCAGCGCGGCGCCGATAGCCCCATGAACAAATGGCTGAACGAAAACCCGCTGGTGCTGGGCATTGGCGCCCTCGTGCTTGGTGCGGTGCTTGCTTTGTCGGGCTTTGTAAACCTGAAAACGGGTACGTCGCGCGATAAGTGGGGCACGGAACATACGGGCGGCATCGCGACGTTCACTGGCCTGGTCCGGCTGATCGCGGGCATCGGGGTGGCGGGTTTTGGCGTCTATAAGATGATCTTCGGATAGGTCAGGCGACGTCTGTTCCTGTACGGGCCAGCCGGTATCATATCGTTCAGCCGGCAGGAATTATTTGAAGGTTCGCAAGCTACCAGCAAGAGGAATAGAAGCATGAGCGAGATGCGTGTTGAACGCGATTCGATGGGTGAAGTGCAAGTGCCAGCCCAGGCTTACTACGGCGCCCAGACGCAGCGGGCGGTCGAGAATTTTCCCGTCTCTGGCTGGGAACTGCCGCCGGCCATGCTGCACGCCATGGGGCTGGTGAAATACGCCTGCGCCGTCGCCAACCGCGACCTCGGCAAACTGACCGGCACCGGCAAGAACCCGCTAAGCGATAAACAGGTGGAATCGCTGCTGGCCGCCTGTAAAGAAGTGCGTGAGGGCAAGCTGGATGGTGAGTTTCCGGTGGACGTGTTTCAGACCGGATCGGGCACTTCCAGCAACATGAACATCAACGAGGTTATCGCCAACCGCGCGATCGAAATCGACGGCGGAGACCGCTTTGCCACGGCCAAGCCGATTCACCCCAATGACCATGTAAACATGGGGCAGAGCACCAACGACACCTTCCCCACCGCCATCCATGTGGCCGTCGGGGTCGAAATCAAAAACGATCTGATCCCCGCTCTGGAGCAGCTTCACGCCACGTTCAAACAGAAAGCTGCGGACTGGGACAAAATTATCAAGATCGGCCGCACGCATCTGATGGACGCCACACCGCTGCGGCTGGGGCAGGAAATCGGCGGTATGGCGCGGCAACTGGCATTATCCATCAGCCGCGCCAAGCAGGCGATGCAGGACGTTGCGGAACTGCCCGTGGGCGGCACCGCAGTGGGTTCCGGCATCAACACGCACCCGGAATTCGGCCGCCGGGTCAGCGAAGTCATCGCGCAGGAAACGGGCGTTGGCTTTATCGAAGCGGTCGATCACTTTGAAGCCAATGCGCAGCGCGACGGGCTGGTGTCTTCGCATGGCAATCTGCGGACGATTGCGACGACGCTGTTCAACTTGTCGAACAATATCCGCTGGCTAGGTTCCGGCCCACGATGCGGTTTCTACGAACTCGCCCTTCCATCGCGGCAGCCTGGCAGCTCGATCATGCCCGGTAAGGTCAATCCCGTCATGTGCGAAAGCAGCATGCAGGTGGCCGCGCGGGTGATGGGCAACGACCAGACGATCACCCTCAGCGGCGCTGCTGGCGGGCAGTTCCAGCTGAATATCATGATGCCCGTGATGGCGCACGCAGCGCTGGAAAGCGTCCGCCTGCTGGCCGCTTCCTGCCGTGCCTTCGACGAATTCTGCGCCAAGGAGATGGAGGCCAATATCGAGCATTGCAAGGCCGCCGTCGAACAGAGCCTCTCGATGGTCACCAGCCTGAACCCGCACATCGGTTACGAAAAGGCTTCGCAACTGGCCAAAGAAGCGTTCAAAAGCGGGCAGACCATCCGCGACCTCTGCCGCGAACAAGGCATCCTGCCCGAGGACACCCTGAACGACGCCCTGGACCCCTGGAAAATGACCGAACCGCAGGAGTGATGTCCAGGGTGTGCGTTGTTTTTAAGAGCCAAACGGATCTGCCGGTTTGAACGGGTCAGCCGGCGGACTGAATGGGTCGGAGGTGTTTTGTGACCTCACCCATCGTTGATCAGGTGGGCTGAGTTTATCGAATGGTACGCGGAGCATGCTGCCGTCGCGTTTCTTAAGCACCACGACGGTATTCTGCAGTTCAACAAAGGCGGCTTCGATGCGGGTGGCGGCGGTGCTTGTCCACTCGCGGAACGTTCCGCCTGCCGGTTGAACCGTTGGATCGGCGGCGGGCGGCGCTTCTTCCGTTTCTAGCCAGAAGTTCATTTCCTCCCGCATCGCGCTGGTGAGGCTGAGGTTTTCTCTTCTAGCAATGTCGGCTTGCAGCGAACTCGCTTGTTGTTTCAGAGCAGCCAGTTCCGCCTTATCGAGCTTCATCTGGGCGGGAATGACCTGGTTGATAATTGGCGCCATCTTCCGCCGGACGCTTTCTTTCGCAACCACGGTCGTCGCGTTTTCAAAGTCGATAGAGAGTTTGTACAACGCCTCTTCCATATCGGCGACCTTGAGATAAAGTGCGGCGATCGCGTCGCCAGATTCATCTCTTGTGTACTGGTAGTCGTGGATGACGTCTCGAATCTCCTCCATCAGTTCAGCCAGTCCCTCCTGGTCGCCTGCCTGACGTCGCCCGCTAAGGGACTTCGTATACTCAGGTAAGTTAGTGGCTGCAAACGACTGCACATATGCGTCGGTAAGCTCTTGCGACAGCACGCGGTTATCTGCGTTTAGAAACAAGGCAGCCAGAAGCAACGCGAATACGGCAGAGAAACATGGGATCTTCAAGATAAACTCCTCAAGTGAAAAAGATCTAAGCTGTAAACGATCCGCAAGATGAGACGTCTGCTAACCGGGTTACCGCGGCGCGGGAGGGCCGGGCGGCGGCTCAGGCTTGTCGAAGAAGTAAGTGTGGGGCACGTCAAGTTTCAGCAGCACTTCGCCCACTGCCAGAACGGCCGTTTCGTTAGGCGGAAGCTTGACATCCCCGTAGGTCAGATACACCGCCCGCGGTCTGGCCAGCTCCTTGGCAAGCTGCTCTGCACTCAGGCGGACACCATCTGTGGTGTAGCCGGAAACGCGTCCGGCGGGAAAGATTTTCGTAGCCTGCTTTGTGACCTTTTGCGTAACTCTGCGGACTTTGTTCACGGGCGTCTGCACCGTTACCGTGATGGCTTTCTGCTGACCGTTGACCACCACAATGCGTTGCTCCTGCCTGGCTTCGTTGACGGTGTAGGTCTGATCGACCTCGCCGGTCGTGTAATAGTCAACACGCACATGCACGGCGCCCTGGGAATAAGTGGCCAGTCCCAGATCCGGGTGCAGCGTGATTTTTTCACCGGGGCCGGCCGTCAGAACCGTCATCAGAACAAGTACGCACATAAACATTTTCATCTCTCAGAAGCAGTAAGAAAGAGCAAAGCATCAGACAGTTACGGGGCTTCCGGCGCCTGCTGCGGGGGCGGCGGCAGAACTTTCAGCAACAACCGGTCCGGCGGCAACAGCGGCCGGAACTCCTCTGAAATTGTGTCACCGGGACGAAGCAGGTACACGGCAACCGGCTTCTCAACCGCCCGTAGCAACTCTTCGTTGCTAAGCGTCCGTCCCCCAAGCGTTGTCCGGATGAATTGTGGCGAAAATCGTTGCAGGCTCATGCGTAGCTGGGGCGCGTTGACGGTGCGCGTGCGGGCCTCTTGTACGTTTCTGGTCACCGTGACGGTTATGCTTTTGCCGTCGGGTCCGATACGTTCCTGCCGTTCCGCTTTGGGGACGGTTACGGTGTACGTCTGTTGAACCGGCGCCCAGACAATTTCGAGCATGGGCACATTCAGATTTCCCTGACCATCGGATGAAAGCGTGACAATGGACGGATGGGCGGCGCCGGAGGCTAAAGCCGCGACACAAAGAACCGCTGCGGTAAGCATGGTTAAAAACTCCCGGATGGTTGGAATGAATCTGCTCCGTCGCCGTTGCAGAGCCTTCCAACGTCGTTGCACATTCGGTAACTCAATGTTCCACGCAAGCATTACGGGCGATCTGCTGTTTTCTACGGGCAGCCGTCAGAATTTTTCCAATTGACGGAAAACAGCCGCCGGAACCGCAGCTGCCAGCAGCAGATATCCGCCGTAGATACAGCCGGCAGAAAGAAAAACGTGCAACGGAAATCTGACCCGCCACACGCGTCCAGCAAACCTCCACGCCCTGTCAAACGCGCCAAAAAAGCCCGCCCGCGGCAATCAAACGCCTCAGCCGCCGGCGTTTTCCCCACCATTAAGAAAATGAAGCTAAGCCGGACCGGCGCCACCTTGCCAAGCACAGCCGTTCGGCTATCATCTAGACATGGTCGAGGATGTAGCTCAGTCGGTAGAGCAACGGACTTTTAATCCGTAGGTCCAGGGTTCGAGCCCCTGCATCCTCACTTGCCCGGGATGCCTGATTTGATGGCTTTCCGGGTTTTTTTGTGCGCTGGTGGTGTGTCTGCTTTGGTTGTGGATGTTGGAAAGTTAATGATGGCAACCGTTTAAGCCTGGTTGGATGCGACGCGCGTCATGGGTGGAATGGCTGCGCATGCATTTTGCGGGCGAAGTAGAATACGGGCGGATTAATCTTCTTTCTTTAGCTTCTGCTGGGAAGTTCTGCTGATGAATCGCGATGCACTTGTCCGTCTGGCCATTGTTTTGAGTCTGGTCTTTTTCGCTGCCCAACCGGCGTTGGCGGCGAAGCGGCCGAATCTGCTGATTGTTCAGACGGACGAGCATAACTTCCGTACGCTGGGCTGTTACCGCAAGCAGCTGAGTTACGATCAGGCGCATGTCTGGGGGCGGGGTGTGCGGGTGGAAACGCCGCATATTGATTCGCTGGCCAGCGAGGGCGCCATCTGCACGCGGTTTTATGCGGCTTCGCCTGTGTGTACGCCTTCGCGTGCGTCGCTGATGACCGGCCTGTACCCGCAGGCGACGGGCGCCCCTTCTAATAATCTGCCGCTGCGCGACGATGTGGTGACCTTTGCCGAAGTGCTGCGAAGGCAGGGTTACTTCACGGGCTATGTGGGCAAATGGCATCTGGACGGCGCCGCCAAGCCGGGCTGGGCGCCCAAGCGGCAGTTTGGCTTTGCCGACAACCGCTACATGTTTAACCGCGGGCACTGGAAGAAGTACGTCGTCACAGAATCCGGCGCCAAGGTGGCTGCTGTGGATCAACGCGGCCGGCCCAGCTACGGCCTGGACGGTGCGGATGAAGACAGCTTCTCCACCGATTTTCTCACCAGCCGCACGCTGGAACTGATGCAGAAGGCGGGCGACAAACCGTTCTGCATTATGCTCTCGCTGCCCGATCCGCACGGGCCCAACACCGTGCGGGCGCCGTACGATACGAAGTACCAGAACTTCGTTTTCAAGAAGCCTGCCAGCATGATCGCCACGCTTAAGAAAGACGCCGTCATCCCTGGCTGGAACCAGCAGAAAGGCGGCTTGCTGAAGAACATCAATCAACAGAGCATGGCCAAGTATTTCGGCATGGTGCGATGTATCGACGATAACGTCGGCCGTCTGCTCAAGTACCTGGATGACGCCGGACTGAAAGAAAATACGATCGTTGTGTTTACTTCGGACCACGGCGACATGATGTGCGAACACTGCCGGCTGAACAAAGGGCTGCCCTACGAAACCTCGGCCCGCATCCCGTTTGTGGTGCGTTATCCGCAGCGCATCAAGCCGGGCAAGGTGATTAAGTCCGCCTACACAACCGCTGACTTCGCCCCCACGGTTTTAAGTCTGATGCAGGTTGAAGGCGACCTGCCCGTGTTTCACGGTCGCAATGGCGCCACGGATTTCACCACGGGCGAAGCTGTCATCAGCGACGACCGGGTGGCCTATATCCGCAATGCCGGCGGTCGCTGGGTGGCTGCTATCGATCCGCGTTATAAGCTTGTGCTTTCCACCAGTGATAAGCCGTGGCTGTTTGATTTGCAGAACGACCCGGACGAACTGACAAATGTTTACGAAGTCGCAGAGCACCGGCCAGCCGCGGCCCGTCTGCTGAAAGCGCTGGTCCGGCAGATGAAGCAGTTTAAAGAACCGGCCCTGCTGGATGGCAGCCTGAAGATACCTACACCCGGCGCCAGCGAGTGAGCGATGCCGTTTGATGATTGGGGAGAGCGGCAGGAAGGCCGCCCGGCGATTAGCAAAGCCGCCATCACGCTGGTGGTGATCGCATCGCAGTTGCTGCCGTTTTCCCTTCCCTGGTTTGTGGTCAGCATGGCGGGTGGACCGAAGCCTTCCATCTTGCTGCAGCTTCTCGCGATTCCGATGGGGTTGTTCCTGATCACCGGACCCTATGTCGTGATGCTGCTGAGTTACGTGATGCTTTACCGGCTGCCCGCGGGTAGCCCGGTGCGCGGCCGCTTGCTGGTGTGGATCGCATTGGGTTGCGGCTTCCTGGGTGCCTTGTGGTCGCTGATGCTGCTAAGCGTTCCGGCAGCAATCGGAACCGGGCCCTTCGCCGTGGTGGCGGCGGTGCTGTTCCTGACGCATCTGGCTTTTTTCGCGTCCGAATCCACCGGGGCGCGATATCTTGCCGCGGGGCTGCTGGTGCTGATGACTGTCTGCGCGATCGGGGCGCCGGCGCTTGTGCGGTCGCGGCAGCAGGCACGCACGATGCAGGTGTTGTGGAACCTGAAAGAAGTTGGGCTGCGTCTGATTGATATGGAATCGCGAGGCGGAGGCAGAAACCTATCGCCGCGCGATGTAGGCGAATGACACAAGTGTGTCACAGCGGCGTTTTGCTGCTTCTTCCCGGAATGTCCTGCACCAGTTGCGGCACGGCGTAGCCGGGCAGGGCGGCGCGAAGCTGCTCGATGAGTTGCGGCCCGCTGGCGGAAGGTGTTTCGAAATGTGCGGCCCCGGCGACGCGGTCTAGCTGGTGCAGGTAATACGGCGTGATGCGGTGGTTTACCAGTTGCCGGCATAGCTGCGTGAGCGTTTCCGCATGGTCATTCACGCCGCGGAGCAGCACAGCCTGGTTGTAAACGGGCACACCGGCGTCGATCAGCCGGCTGGTGGCGGCGATAACTTCAGGGCTGAGTTCACGCGGGTGATTGCAGTGAATGACAAACGCGGGCGTTAACCGCGTGCCACGCAGCCAGGCGATGAGATCCGCCGTCACACGCTGTGGAATGACCACCGGCAAGCGGCTATGGATTCGCAGCCGCTGAATGTGGGGGATGGCCGCGATGCGTTCTGCCAGTTCGTGCAACAGCGGATCGGTCACCGTCAGCGGATCGCCGCCGCTGAGGATGACTTCTTCTAAGGATGCATCTGCGGCCAGCGTCTCCAGCGCGGGCGCCCACCGCTGCGCAACGCCAGCGGATGTTTCGTAAGGGAAGTGACGGCGGAAACAATACCGGCAGTGAATCGCGCAGGCGCCGGTGACAATCATCAGCGCGCGGCCGGGATATTTCTGCAGCACGCCGGGACCGGTCGTGGCCGCTTCTTCGGCAACGGGATCTGTGGTGAAGCCCGGCGCGGGTTCTTCTTCTTCGCCTACCGGCAGCACTTGCCGCAGCAGCGGGTCGGCAAGATCGCCCGGCTGCATCAACGCGACATATTCCTGCGGCGCGAACACCGGGAACAGCTTCTCTGCGCGGCGGGCGGCAGGCAATGCAGAGGCTGGCAGTCGCAGCGTGGCGAAAAGATCGTCGGCCGTGCGGATCGCGGCCTTCATCGCCGCCTGCCACGACTGCCCCGGGCGATGGGCGCGGACAGAATCGCTGGAAGTGGTTACAATCTGCATGATTGTTAAACCATAACTGTCCTCGTTGACGATGCGAAGTAGGGTAAATCCGTGGCGACCTATAAAACAAGCGATTTCCGCAAAGGCCTGAAAGTACAAATTGACGGCGAACCATACCTGATGGTGGAGATGAATTTCGTCAAACCAGGTAAGGGCAACGCATTCTATAAGTGCAAGCTAAAGAACCTGATCCGCAACACCACGCTGGAACGCACCTATAAAGGCGGCGATTCGCTGGAAGCGGCGGATGTGGAAGAAATCGCCGTGCAGTACCTGTACCGGCAGGCGGATACCTTCGTGTTTATGGACACCACCACCTTCGAACAGTACGAACTGAGCGCGGAGCAGGTGGACGACAACTGGAAGTATCTGATCGATGGCATGGCGTGTTCCATGGTGCTGTTCAACAGCAACCCCATTACGCTCACGCCGCCGAATCAGGTGGAGCTGGAAGTCGAATACTGCGAGCCCGGCGCCAAGGGCGACACCGCCACGAATGTGACCAAGCCCGTCAAAGTCACCACCGGCGCCGAATTCAATTGCCCGGCGTTTATCAATATGGGCGACGTCATCAAGATCGACACGCGCACCGGCGAATACGTCGAACGCGTCAAGACCTAACGCCGCGCTGCCGACTTCACACTATCTTGGCAGCACAAATTCCCAGGTAAATCCTACGCGCTGATCGTAGTGGGATTTACCTGTGAACATCTGCGTGGTGTAGCCTTCGACGCCGACGGTGAAGCGGTGGATACCGTCGAGCGGCCCCTGCACTTCAACGCCGGTGCGGGCAAACCAGCCCGTCGCCCAGTCGTTGTTGTTGAACCGGTCGACGATTGCCTGATCTTTGTTGGGATCAAACGGAACCGTCCGCAGCGGCGAAGACTGGTACGAAATATAAGGGCCGCTGCTTGCCACAAAGTTCGCCCTATCGCACACAGGCACGCGGACCATCACACCGGGCGCGAGTCCCAGTTGAAAAATGTGCGACGGCTCTTTATCCACACCGCCCAACTGATTCAGCTGAGTCTGATCGCTGAAACCAAGTCCCAGGACATCCAGGTTGCAGACCGGCGAGATATAAACGGGCCGCCGTTGCGTGTTGAACAGCAATGTTGGCTTTCCTTCGACCCCAAAGGTCAGCCCGCCGCCTGACTCGTAAAAATCCGGGTCGTCCTTTTCCGGGATGGTGAGCTTGCCGCCGACGCTGATGCTTGGGAAAAAGTCCGGCCGCAGACCCTGGAAGAAAAAGTCGGGCTCTAGATACGTCTGCCCGTCGGTGATCGAAATGACATTGGTCGGGATATATCCGCTAACGTCGCCAGCCTGCGTCTCGATAATGGGCAGAGCGGTGGGCGCACCGGGCCGCTGTGCGTAGGCAACGTGCGCGGAAGAAAGCATTGCCGCCACCAGAAATACAGCCGACCATTTCATCACATACCCCTCAATTGGAAGAATAGTCCCTTTGGGTGTATTCGGCAGGCACGAAGGGGAGATGCAGCCATTTCCATGCAACCCTCATAGTTTCACACCGTGGCGCTAGCATCAGTTTTCAACTGTCTGGCAAATGGGTTATACTCCCATGAGGTGGGGGTTTGGGCCTCCACTGGAAGACAGATGAAGACCGCACGGCCCGCCTTTGCTTTGTCCAGCAGCGCCTAACAGCGCGGCTCCAGAGACTTCAGCCGTGGTGGTTTTCACCCGGATCTTCCCTCAAGGCATTTGCCTATTTTCGCGTGCGCCACGACTGCGCTAAAGAAGGACGAAGTAGATGAGATTGTACGTAGGTAATCTGTCTTTCAAGATGACAGAAGACGAGCTTCGCGAGTTGTTCGGACAGTATGGCGGTGTAACATCCGCGTCGATTATTTCCGATCGTGAAACGGGCCGCTCGCGCGGGTTCGGTTTTGTAGAGATGTCCGAAGGGGGCAACGAAGCCATCGAAGCGTTGAACGGACAGGAAGTGCAGGGACGCCGGCTAACCGTCAATGAAGCAAGGCCGCGGGAAGACCGTCGCGGGGGTGGAGGCGGCCCCACGGGCGGACGCCGGTATTAGAGATAGGATGCACAGCTAAAACGGGGCGGCGTGTTCTTCATGAAAGCACGCCGTTTCGTACGGGGTGCGGATGTCATGTTGTGTCAACAACATGATCCCTCTTCGCCCCTCTGGGGAGAAGACAGGCCGTTAGGCCAGATGAGGGGGAGTCCGCTTTCTATTTCTTGAAAGCCACAAGAAGCTTTTGTCCGTCCGGTTCACGCTCCGCAAAGTGTGAATAAAGGATGCATGCTGTACCCCCTCACCCTAACCCTCTCCCCAAGGGGCGAGGGGACCAGATGTGGCAATTAGATAACGCCACAACATCATATCCGTAAGGCAGGCGCCTGCCCTGCTGATGTTAATGTCCCTCTGGAAGGCAGGCGGGAGCCTGTCCTGCGATCGCTTTATGATTGTGACCATCGATGGTCCCGCCGGCGCCGGGAAAAGCACTGTGGCGCGGCAGCTTGCTGAAAGGCTGGGCTTTGAATTCTTAGACACCGGCGCCATGTACCGGGCGGCGGCGCTGGCCGTGATGAACGCCGGCAAAGGTTTTGACGATGCGGAGCACGTTGAGTCGGTGGTGGCTGCGGCGACGATTGACTTCGCGGACGACTATGTGCTGCTGGACGGTCACGACGTGACCCAGGAAATCCGCACGCCCGAAGTGACTTCCAAGATCCGTTATGTCGCGGACAACGCGCAGGTCCGGCAGCGGATGGTCAGCATTCAGCGTACGATTGGCAACAGCCGCGACACCGTGACCGAAGGCCGCGATCAGGGCACCGTTGCGTTTCCCAACGCGGCCTGCAAGATCTTTCTCACCGCTTCGCCCGAAGAACGCGCCCGCCGCCGCGTGGCAGATCTGGCTGGTCGCGGACTGTGCGCCGATTACGAAACGGTGCTTGCCCAGCAGCAGCAACGCGACGAGGAAGACCAATCACGCAAAACCGGCGCCCTGCGAAAAGCAGACGATGCGGTGGAACTAACCACCGATGGCCTTTCGCTGGAAGCGGTGGTGGATCAGCTTGAAGCCATCGTCCGGCAGAAGATGCCGGCTGGAGATGTTAGTGACTAAGTTGTGTCACTGTGCCGGCGCTAATCCTGGCGTTTGTCTTCTGGCCCGTAACGCCCGCGGTATTCTGCGGCGGGGTATTTGATTTCGTTCTTTTTCATCTTGTCGCGCATGGCGGTGGCAACATCGATGTTAAGTTCGTTGGCGATCGCCAGAGCGTAGCAGAGCACGTCGGCCAGTTCTTCGCCTACCGCGGTGCGTTTGTCCGGGTCTGCAAGCTCGCGTGACTCCGCAACGGTGAGCCACTGGAAATGCTCCATCAGTTCCGCCGCTTCAATGGCCAGAGCCATTGTCAGATTCTTCGGCGCATGGAACTGCTGCCAGTCGCGGGCATCGACGAAAGTGCGGACCAGTTCGCGCAGATCGCTGACCGTGGTCTGCGCGTCGGAGGATGAATGTCCTGTGTTCAAACCGTTTTACCGTGGTTTCCCGGCAACGCGCGTGCTGGGTGCATCTTCTTCCACCCGGTGCTCATTGCCTGTGATATTGGTGAGCCGGGCGGCCGCAATGCGACGGGTCTTCAGCTCGCCGCGGTTCATCAGAGCCAGCCAGACCATCTGGTCTTCGTAGAGCCAGCGGGCCATGCGGGCGGGTGTATCGCCGGTGGTCACCGTCAGCGACGAGCGGATCGCGGCGATGCGGAACTGCTGTTCGCGGTCGAGGGTGTTCCGGTCGAACTGATCCAGCACCGTCAACACGCCCTGGCCCATTTCCATGAGTTCCAGGTAAGCCTGCTGCCGCTCGGCGAACTTGTTGGCGCGAAGCTGCTGCACCAGTTGAGTCACCCGTTTGCGGTCCACGCGGTAAGCGGCTGGCGCCGTCAGCACGGCGCGTTCAAGGTCGTTGTGCGCAACGTCCAGATGCCAGTGCGGCCGCAGCTTGTGCAGCAGGGGCGTCAGGTGCGTGGCGGTGACTTCCGGCTGAGCGATGGCAAGATGCCAGAAACTTTTCGCCTTGTATTCACGGGCGTGGCTTCCGCTGCCGATAACCAGTTTCATATCGCCAGTTGAAGGTTGTTCAAACACAACCTGAACCGCCTGAACGGGCGTGATGGCGCCGGGATCTTCAAGTGGAATCAACGTCAGCCGGGCAGAGCCATTTTGTTTTACCGTGATGGTCAACTGCGATTGCGGCTGGTTGAGTTCAAAGCGGGCGGTTGTTCCACTGCGTTCTACACTCAGCGAGAAAACCTGCCGGGTGCCAGACGCTTCATCCAGAACGGTGCGTGTCTTGTTCGAGCGATAGCGGGCGCTGCTGAGTGTCAGCCGGCCCATGACCATCTCGAAGTTGACCCATTGAAGCTGGGCGGGAAGATACACCGGCGATGAGGGAGGCTCCGCCCCAGAGGCCTTTGACCCCGACGTGACGGTGGCTGCTGCAACGTACAACAGCACTCCCAACGAGACAGTCCTTCGTCTCATACCAAGGCTCCTTTCCTTGTTTGGTCCGGCTCCCATGCGAAACGGGTTCCGGTGCGCGCAGCCGCTAGCGGCTGGCAACGGTGTCGTCGCTTGCGTACTCTATCGGAAAGCGTCTCGCCGCCGGAATAGCAAAACCGCTACAAAACGTGGCAACTCGCACGAAAAAGTCGAGATTATTGAGAAATAATCTGAAGCCGGGCAACCTACGCGATCTGTGCTGGCCAGGTGTTAGCGTCTTCGGAAGGCGTTTTCACACCTGCGGGTTATCGTGCGTGTTTTCCTCGTAAATGCTGCATTGTTATGCAGTGTTCTTCTGGCGGTGGTATAAAAATGTTAGTGCGCAGAGTTGAAGTGCGTGTGTAGCTTCTCCCCTCAGCGTTAACGTAGGGCGCCCCGCAATTGATATCTGTGACTGTTTCTAATACCTCCAATAAGCGACTGTATTCCAGGTTGCTGTGGTCACATCTGTTGATCGCCGCAATCGGGATTTTTCTGTTGGTCGTTTCGCTGGCGGCGATTCTCTGGCTACGGGCGAAGACCACACGCATGGCGCAGGTAACGGCGCCCGCAGCACGCGCCACCGGCAATGCCCGCAGCGGAGTCGCGCGTTCGCTGGCAGCGCTGCGCGGGTGGATGGTGCTGGGGCAACCGGGCTTTCAGAAAGAACGGCTCGCCGCCTGGGAAGAAGACATTCAGCCTGCCATCGCGCAGCTCGAAAAGCTGAACGGCGCATGGGACGACCCCACCAGTCAGCGGCAACTGCAACAGGCTCAGAAGGCGCTGCAACGGCTGAAGGCGTCGCAGTGGTGGATTGAAGACGTTGCCCACACGCCCGGCAATACGCCAGCCGTGGTGATGTGGGAGCAGACGGCCGAACCTGCGGGCGAAGAACTGCTTGCCGTGGCCGTAACCGCCGTCAAACTACAACGCGAAACACGGCGTAGCGACATCATCTTTCGCCTCTCAGATATCCGTACGGATCTGGCCCGCTGCCAGAACGCCGCAATGCAGGTGGCGCATACCGGCAATCCGGCGTCGCTTGGCAATTTCATGCAGCGGCTGCGACGTGTCGAAGATACGGTAGCCGGCATCATTAAGGAAGATGACAACCGGCCCGCCGACGAAAAGCTGCCCCCGCAGCAACGGCAGATCATCGACTGGCTTTCGCTTGAATTGCCCGTCTATCGCCGCGTGTGCCGGGAAGTGTTTGCCCTGCGGAACGGACCCCGCTGGAATGTTGCGCAGCATATGCTGGCCGAAGAAGCGATTCCCGCTGCCATCGCCGCTTCGGAAGCGCTCAATGAATTAGACGCCACCCAAAGCCGGCGGATGCAACGCGACGCGGCTTCGGCGGCGCAACTGGCCAACGTCGCCACGGTTCTGCTGCTGCTGTTGATCCCGGCGATGGCTGGTGTGGCGATTGTTGTCGCGCGGCGCCGCGCCCGGGCCATCAGCCAACCGGTTGAAAACCTGATTGATGCCAGCGAGCGTTTCGCCGCGGGAGAAGAATGCCCATCGTTGACTGTGAACGAGCGGGGCGAACTTCGCACGCTGACGACCGCGTTCAACAAGATGTGGGAGACGGTGGACTGGCAGCATCAGCGGATGGCAAGGCAGAACAATGAACTGCGGGAAGCCAATGCCGCGGCGAAAGCAGCCAGCACCGCCAAGAGCGAATTCCTGGCCAATATGAGCCACGAAATCCGCACACCGCTCAACGGCGTGATCGGCATGACGGAACTGGCTCTGGGCACAACGCTTGATCCGGAGCAGCGTGACTATCTGCAAACCGTGCTGCAATCCGCCGATGCGTTGCTGGCGTTGATTAACGACATTCTTGACTTCTCGAAGATCGAAGCGGGCAAGCTGGAACTGGAAACGGTGGAGTTCCGCATCCGTGATCTGCTGGGCGATTCACTGCAGATTCTGGGAACACGCGCCCATGAGAAGGGGCTGGAACTGGCTTGCCGCGTGGCGCCGGAGATTCCCGCGGTGCTGCTGGGCGATCCGGTGCGCGTGCGGCAGATTGTGACCAACCTGACGGCGAACGCCATTAAATTCACGGCCGACGGCGAAGTCGTTGTATCGGTGATGCTGGAAGACCGCACCGATGACGAAGCGTTGCTTCACTTCCGCGTGATCGATACCGGCATCGGCATTCCGCTGGAAAAGCAGGACGTGATCTTCGAGGCCTTTTCGCAGGCAGATGCTTCCACAACGCGCGAGTTTGGCGGCACGGGCCTGGGACTGGCGATCTGCCGTCAGTTGACGCAGATGATGGGCGGTCAGATCTGGGTTGATTCTCAGCCGGGCCGCGGCAGCGTCTTTCATTTCACCATTGCGACGGGCGTGGTCGAAACACCGGCCGCCGCCGCGACACCGGCAGGGCTGGAATCCATTCAGGGATCGCGAGTGCTGGTGGTGGACGACAACCGCACCAACCGCCGCATTCTGGAAGACATGCTGCTGCACTGGGCGCTGAAGCCCACGATGGTCGACAGCGCAGCCTCGGCCATGCGGGCGATCGACCGCGCGATTGAGCAGGGGCATGATTTCCCGCTGATCATCACCGACTGTCACATGCCCGGCCGCGATGGCTTTCAACTGGCGCGTGACATCCGCAAACGCAAACTAACGCGGCAGCCCGCCATCGTCATGCTGACCTCCGGCATCCGCGACGGCGACCGTGAAAATGTAGACTCGCTGGCACTGTCGGCGCTGCTGATGAAACCGATCAAGCAGTCGCGGCTGCTTGATGAACTACTGCGCGTATTCGGCGAAGATCATGAGCAGCACGAAGCGCAACTCAACATCGATAGCCCTATCCGCCCGTTGAAAGTGCTGCTTGTAGAAGACGGGCAGGTCAATCAGAAACTGGCTATCCGGCTGCTTGAGAAAGACGGCCACAGCGTGACACTGGCGGAAAACGGTGAAGACGCCGTTTCAACCCACCGCCGCGATGAACGTGCGATCGACGTGATTCTGATGGACGTTCAGATGCCCGTGATGAACGGCTACGAAGCAACCCGCGCCATCCGCGAACGCGAACGGCAGACCGGCGCTCATCTGCCCATTATCGCCATGACCGCCTATGCGATGAAGGGTGACCGGGAGAAGTGTCTCGCGGCGGGGATGGACGCGTATCTTTCCAAACCGATCCGCATAAACGATCTGCGTAAGAGCCTGATTCAGTTCGTTCCGCAGACTGGGGCAAAGCCAGCAGCAGCAAACGGCGAAGCCGCCACGGCCCTTGAAAACAAAGCCACGGCCCGGACGGGTAGCAGCATTGATCTTACGCGTACGCTAGAAGCGCTGGGTGGTAGTCAGGAGATGCTGGAGACGGTGCTGAATGCGTACCGCAATGAGGAAATCGTGCGGCTGGCGGAACTGCGGCAGGCCGTCCGCGCGAACGACGCGGCCACGCTGTCCCGCGCGGCGCACACGCTCAAGAGCACGCTCACACTGCTCGGCGCCCATCAGGCCGCCCGGCTGGCAGCTTCGTTAGAACAACTCGGCGCCAACGGAGAACTGGACGGCGCCGGCGTGCTTGTGGATGACTTCGCCAAAGAACTCGCCAATGTCCGCCAGGAGATCGACGGGGACGGTTAGCTCTTTCACGATCTGGCTGGTAGTCATCAATCGATGTTCTGCAGTGGTTTGACCCGTGCGATTTGTCATGCGGCAGGCAGGCGCCTGCCCGACGGCTAAGAGGTGATTTAGAGCCGGACCACTGCATTGCAACTTTGGGCTATTTCAGCTCTCTGAGATACTTCCGTTCACGGATGCCGAGTTTATTGGCTGGCACTTTAATGGTGCGGCCATCGGGTGTTTCCAGGCTTGCAACTTCGTTCTCGTAGGCAACCAGCTTGGCCTTGATGCTGAACTTGCCGTTGGAACTGCGCCAGATACGCACGTTCTGACCGCTGAGGTCCAACGGGCCGCCCGCAGCAGGTGTTTCGCCGGGTGTGTCGACGGCTGGAGTGGCGACCATGGCTCCTGGCTTTACAGCTGGTTTAACACTGCCGAGTGAAACCAGTTTCACGTTGCCGTGATCGCCGCCGATGGCGAGTGTCTTTGAATCGGGCGAGAACGCCAGAGCACGCACCCAGCTGATTTTCTGTTTCGTGTCCGCGGCAGTATCGGCCAGTTGCGCCACCTGCACGCCGGTGGCAGCGTTCCAGACGATGACCATTCCTTTCTCAGAACCGGCGGCCACCATGCTGCCATCGGGTGAGAACGTGAGACTCGAAAGCTGGAAGTAGCCGACCTTCAAGACGCCGCGCTCTTTCATCGCCGGAATCTCCACCAGATGGATGTTGAAGTCCGCTTCGGAAACAACGCCTTGATACGCGACAAGGTTCTCCGTGGGTGAATAGGCCAGGATCGCATGCGTAAGCGGGTATTCGCCCAGTTGCTGTCCGGCGGTGTCCCACACACGCAACTTCTCATGGTCGCCCGCCGACGCGATATATTTTCCGTCGGCAGAGAAGGCGACATCTTCCACCTTCTTGGCGTGGCCGGTGAAGGTTCTGATCACCTCCCGCGTGTTGCGGTCCACCAGTTTCACGGCCTGGTCATGTCCGCCTACAAGCTGTTTGCCATCGGGCGAAACGGCCATTGCTTTGACCAGTCCTTTCTCTTGCGAGAACTTCCACTGTTTGTCTGGCTCCGCCCCGTCCTGCGTCAGATCCCATTCCAGCATGTCGCCGCCGATGTCGCCCGCCAGCAGGCGGTTGCCGGCGCTGTCGAGAAAGAGATGATCGACGGCGATGATCTTTTTGGCCATTACCACGGGCGGCTGATCCGGGCTGGCGACATCGAACTTCGCCAGGGAAGCTTCCGTCGAATAATCGTAACCGACAAACAGCGATTTACCGTCCGGAGAGAACAGCAGCGATTGCACCTTCTTGTCCTGCCCGTTGATAAGCACGGGCTGTTGCTGGGCAACGGCCTGACGCGCAAGGACCACCACCAAGAGAAGCAGTAGTGGTAGAAAGAAACTGCGCCGGATTGTTGCTGAAGTGTTCATCGGGGCCCCTGCCTGATTGCAAGTGAATGCGGTTGATATCACCGTTTCAGTGTATTCTCCGGCGCCATGTAATAGCAACGATTGAATCTGGCTGCGGTGCGGATTGCCCCACTCGCCTAATTCTGCCGCAGTGTTATGCTTTACGCCCCTTCAAAGTGTGCCCCGTTAGACGGTCAGGACCTGCCATGAGAACTTACATTATCCATACCGGTAAACTGCCATATCTACTGTTAATTCTGGCGCCCGCGATATTGTTCTTCGCGGGCTGCGGGAGTGGTGCGAGCGGTGTGCCCGTTGAAGGCACGGTGAATATCAACGGCGCGCCGTTAGAGGCGGGCTCGATCACGTTTGTTTCCAAAGACGGCGCAGTAACAGGCGGAGATGTGATCTCTGCGGGCAAATACAACGTGGGCGCCATTGCTGGACTAAAGCCAGGAGACTACGACGTAAAAATCAACTGGCGCAAAAAGACAGGCCGGATGATCATCGCTGAAGACACGGGCGAAAAAACAGAACAGATCATCGAAGGCCTGCCAGCCAAATTCAATTCGAAAACGCGGCTCACGGCAAAGCTCGGCCCCAGTAATAACACGGTCGATTTCGACCTGGATGCAAAGTAGGCAGCAGCCGCCATAACGCAAGCAGTCTTCTATCTGGAAGATGCGCAGCTGCCTGTGCGTTAAACAACCGAAAAGCCTTCTGCTCTGGTCATTGCCTGATACAACTCCGCCATCCTCCGCGTCACTGGGCCTGCTTCGGCGTTGTTGAAAACGGTGGTGTCAATCTGTGTCACTGCAACAATTTCGCCCATGGTGCCTGTGCAGAAGACTTCGTCTGCGGTGTGAATTTCTGCGGCGGGAATATCGCGCTGCTCGCAGGAGATCCCGTGCTGGCGGCAGAGATCGAAAAGGGCGGCGCGGGTGATGCCGGCGGGGCAGGCTTTGGTGGTGGACGTTAACAGCTGGCCATCTTTGACCAGAAAAATATGCGTGGCGTTGGTTTCCGCCAGATGGCCTGCCGTGTCAAGCATTAATGCGTCATCGGCGCCGGCGTCAGTGGCCTGAAGCTTGGCGAGGATCGATGTCAGCTGATTGCAGGAGTGGATCGTCTGGTCCAGCACATCGGCAAATGGCCGCCGCTGTGGAACGGTCACCAGGCGGATGCCCTGCTGGTTGTACACGGGTGGTTTGTGTTCAGCCAGAATCATCAGCGAGCAGCCACGCGTGTTGATCCGCGGGTCTAAGCCCGAAGTGTATTTCACGCCGCGGGAAATCGTCAGCCTGATATGCACGCCATCATGCATCGCATTGGCGTGAAGCGTCCTTCGCAACGCATCAATCACCTCTTCCCGCGTGGGCAAGCCTTCGTAACGCAACAATTCCGCACTGCGATACAAGCGGTCCAGATGCGCTTCGAGCCGGAAGATCCGCCCGTCATACAGCCGTAGCCCTTCCCACACGGCATCGCCATTCTGCACGGCGGAATCAAACGGACTAACGCCCGCCTCATCGCGGTGCACAAGCGCGCCGTTAACATAAACCAGCAGATCGCGGTTCCGTTCAGAATACTGCTGCAACATACCGTGGGGCCTGTACAAGGTGGAAGCAAAGAATTGTTAGGCGGCGTAATTTGTCTTACAGGAGTTTCGCCGCCCGCAGCCGTAAGGCGTTGGCGATGACGGACACGCTGCTGAAGCTCATTGCTGCGGCGGCGATCATGGGATTGAGCAGGAGATTTTCTGAGATCGGATAAAGCACACCTGCAGCAATGGGCACGCCGAGGGCGTTGTAGACGAATGCGAAGAACAGGTTCTGACGGATGTTCTGCATCGTCCGCCGGCTGAGTTGCACTGCTTTGACAATTCCTCGCAGGTCGCCCTTCACAAGCGTGACACTTGCTGATTCGATTGCCACATCGGTGCCCGTTCCCATCGCGATTCCCACATTGGCCTCAGCTAACGCCGGCGCGTCGTTGATGCCGTCACCCGCCATCGCGACGTTGCGGCCTTCTTCCTGGAGTTGTTGGATCCGGCGGTGTTTGTCCTCAGGGCGGACACCTGCCTCGAACTCGTCGATGCCAAGCTTCTGGGCCACGGATTTCGCGGTCTTTTCATTATCGCCGGTGAGCATGATGAGCCGTAGACCGAGTTCATGAAGCGTCTTGACGGCTTCGGGTGTCGAATCCTTTATGGGGTCGGAAACGGCGATCAGACCGGCGAACTCGCCATCCACAGCCACATACATCACCGTCTGCCCCTCTTCCTGCAACCCGGCCGCGCGGTCGTCGAATACGGACAGTCGATTCACGTCGCGATCCTTCAACAACGAACGGTTGCCGGTCAGCACCTTCCTGCCGTCCACCGTCCCTTGCACACCGCCACCGGTGATGGAGTCGAAGTCATCGACGTCCCATAGTTCAAGCTGCCGGTCTTTCGCCCCTTGGACGATGGCGTGGGCCAGCGGATGTTCACTTTGCTGCTCTAGGCTGGCTGCCAACCGCAGCAGTTCATCCTCGGTTTGACCTTCTACCGCAATGCAATTGGTCAGTTGAGGGCGGCCTTGTGTCAGCGTGCCCGTCTTGTCGACGACCACCGTGTCCACTTTTTCAAGCGTCTCCAGCACACCGGCGTCTTTGATCAGCACGCCTTCTGAGGCGCCGCGACCGACTCCGACCATGATTGACATCGGCGTCGCCAGCCCGAGTGCGCAGGGACAGGCGATGATAAGAACCGCGACGGCGTTGACCAGCGCCCATGCCAGCGCAGGCTCCTTCGGCCGCAACACCGCCCAGACGATAAACGTGACAATAGCGACAACCACGACGGCCGGGACAAAGTATCCCGCCACCACATCGGCAATGCGCTGGATTGGCGCCCGGCTGCGCTGCGCGTCAGCGACCATCTGAATGATCTGTGACAGAACTGTGTCATCCCCGACACTGCCTGCTTCCATCAGAAACGAACCGGTCTGATTCACGGTGCCGCCAATCACATCGGCGCCGGTCTGTTTCTGCACCGGCACAGGCTCGCCGGTAATCATGGATTCATCGACAGAGCTTTTCCCTTCGCTCACTTTCCCGTCCACAGGAATCTTCTCACCGGGGCGGACGCGCAGAATGTCGCCGCGATGGACTTCGTCCAGCGAAACCTCACGTTCCTCTCCGTCCTGTACGATCCGCGCCGTGGGTGGAGCCAGCGACAGCAGTTCCTGGATGGCGCTGCCCGTCCGCTTTCTGGCGCGTAGCTCTAGAACCTGTCCGAGCAGCACCAGCGTGATAATGACCGCCGCTGCCTCAAAGTACACCTCGATATGCCCATCCGCTTTCAGGCCGGGAGGAAGCAGCCCCGGAAAGAGCACCGCAAACAGACTGTAAAGATAGGCAGCCCCTGAACCAATCGCGATCAGCGTGAACATGTTGAGATTCCACGTCACAATCGACCAGAACCCGCGCACAAAGAATGGCCAACCCGCCCACAAAACGACCGGCGTACTCAGGATCAACTGAAGCCACGTATTGACGGACTTTCCCAGCCACGCATCAACAGGGACGCCCATCATGGGCAGCATCGCCAGCAGAAAAACCGGAATGCTCAAACCCAGACCCACCCAGAAACGGAGCGTCATGCCGCGAAGTTCGGCGTCATCCTCCTGATCTCCCGCAGCAACATATTTAGGCTCCAGTTCCATGCCACATTTGGGACAGGTTCCAGGTCCTTCCTGCTCGACTTCGGGATGCATCGGGCAGGTGTAGATTTTCTTCTGCCTGGCTGCCGCAGGCCGGGCGGCCTCCAGCGCCATCCCGCATTTTGGGCAACTGCCCGGCTGGTCACTTTCAACACCCGCGCACATCGGGCAGAAATAATCCGCGGTTGTGCTGCCTGCTTTATGAGGTGGGGAGGTGGCGCCGTGGCAGCACGAACCTCCTCTATTTATCTCTTCCTGAGCGAGAAACTTCTGCTGGCAATGCTCACAGCAGAAGTAGAAGGTTTCGCCGTCACGGCTGGCGGTCCATTCAGCGTCTTCATTGACTTGCATGCCACAGATCGGATCGGTTGGCATATCAATACACGTCTCTTTCCGTTGTTTGTCTTGCGTTCAGAACCACCATTGTATCCGCACCGGGCGAAGGTGAGGGAATTGTGCCCGTGCTGCGCTAGCCTGTTTCGCAGCACTTTCGCACACACCCGCCACTTCGTGTTAAGATAGCGGTTTGATTCATTATGCGGGTTCCGACGCCCTTAAGCCGGTTGACGGGGCCGTTAACGCCTCATTCTGGCCGCAAATGCCTGCTGCGCCGCCTTGAAACTGGTTCCATGGGAACTATTTTCTGATCTGGCGCACAATCTTTGCAATAAACCCGTTCAGATGCGCATCTATCTTCACCATGCCGCAGGAGAGTGACGTTTGGCCGACGTTGAAAAACGCGATGTCGACAATACCTCTGGCGGTGAGGAACGGCTGGAACCCGGCGTAATTGCGGCGTTGTATCTTGAACACGCCACGGAATTGCAACGGTTTCTGACCGGCATTTTACGCGACTCCCAACTGGCGAGCGACGCACTTCAATCGGCCTTTGTCCGCATGGTGGAAGTGGGTCACCGGACGCAGGACGGGTCGCGGAAAGCCTGGCTGTTCCGGGTGGCGTACAACGAAGCGATGGTGGTCCGCAGGCGGCAGGCCACTGGCGACAAAGTGGTCCGCCGCAGCGCCTGGGGCAAAAGCTTAACGGCCGACGCCGCGGACGAAGTCGCTTTGAAACTGGAATCCATTGAAAACGTCCGTCAGGCCATCGACACCCTACCACCTGCAGAGCAGGAAGTTGTCAGGCGGCGGATTTACGAAGATCAGAAATTCGCAGACATCGCCCAGGAACTGCAAATTCCGCTCGGCACGGCACTGGGCCGTATGCGAAACGCCCTAAAACGCCTCCGCAAAGCGCTTGATGGTGATGAAGCCTGACGGCGACCAGCAACCGGCGGCGATCAAGATTCAGGTTACGAATTACTCAGGTTACGAACGAAATGAACACGGCGCCCCAATCTTCTGCCAGCGGCGATGCTGACCTGCAATGGTTAGCGTTCCGTTATATCGCCGGAGAAATGACCGCTGAAGAAACCGCTGCTTTCGAGCAGCAGATGCAGACCGATCTGGCCGCCTGCGAAGCAGTCGCCGCCCAGGTTGAGTTGAGTGAAACCGTCCTTGCCGCCACGCGTTTGCAGCCTGTCACAACAGCCGGCCCCGTTGCCAGCGGCCGCAACGCTTGGAAATGGAGCTACCTGGCAGCCGTCGCCACGGCTGTGGCCGCCTGCCTGCTGGCGTTTGTCGCTGGAGGCTGGTTGGCTGAGAACAACACGGGCGACACGCCAGAGATTGCACAACCCGCAGCGGCCGACGCGGTTTCGCCTGAACTGGCAACCCAGTGGAGCAACGCCCGGCATGATTTGAAAGAAGCCTGGCTCCATCCACTGCCCGCAGATCCGCCAGCGGTAGATGAAACGCTGGAAGCCATCGCGGGCATCGACGAAGACAGTGACGACCAGAACAGCGACGATGCGGTAGCCGATGATTACGGCGCCCCTTCGTGGATGCTGGCCGCTGTCGCCGTTCAGCCGGCCCAGCCCGGCGAAGAAGAACTGGAGAACTAACCATGCGTCGAGCAACCGTTATCGCCCTTTGCGGCGCCGTCCTGGTCGCAGCCACGTTCTCCGCTAACGTTGTGGCCGACAATAAGACCAACCCGTCGCGCAAAGACACCGCCGCGGACAACAACGCCGCCAAACGCACCGCCCGCAATACCGCGCGGCGGCAGACGCCCATTGTTCTCACGCCCGAACGTGAAGCCGCCGCCCGTACATTCGTACGGCAGCATCATCCCTCGTTAGCCGCACTGCTGGTGGAACTGAAGAAGGCCAACGAGCGTGAGTATCAACGCGCGATGCGTGATCTGTTCCGCACCAGCGAACGGCTCGCCAATATGCGGCAGTCGGATCAGCAGCGGTACGACCTGGAAATCAAGCTCTGGAAAACGCAGTCCCGCGTGCAGTTGCTGGTCGCCCGGTTGCGGATGAGCGGCGGCGACAACCGCCAGTCGCTGCGTGCTGAACTGGCGACAGAACTAAAACGTCAGGCCGAAGTGCGTGTCGAGATTCTCCGTCGCGAACGCGAGAAGCTGACCGTCCGGCTCGAAAAGATCGACCAGCAGATTGAAAACTACACCACCGGCAGCGACGAATACGTCGAGAAACAACTGCGGCTGCTGGACCGCAATCAGCAGCGTCAGAAAGCCGATCCCAACAAGCTGCCGTCACGCACAACGCCCGTGAAGACGCGCAGTAAGTAACCACCTTTTCGCCCACCACTATTCCCACAACCGTTAGACCCCGGAGGGACTCACCATGCGGATACCATCGAAGATGGTCGCCCTAGCCTTGGCCGCACTCTGCTGCGTCTCGGCGCCAGTTCTGGCCGCCAAGCCAGATAAAGCAGACGGAGCGCAACTTGACACTGCGAAGACGCTTGCGCCTGTCACGCAGCGTTACGCCGGCAAGCTAGATGAAATTCACGAAACGCCCGACTTCCAGAAACACGTCATCCCCGTGATGAGCCGTCTGGGCTGTAACGGTCGCGCGTGTCACGGCTCTTTCCAGGGCCGCGGTGGATTTCAGCTCTCGCTGTTTGGATACGACTTCAAGGCCGATCACGAAGCCCTCTTCGATGAAAAGAGCCCGCGTGTTGATGTTGAAAAACCGTCCCGCAGCCTGATCGTCGAAAAGCCCACCGACGAAGACAATCACGAAGGCGGCGAGCGTTATCAGCTTGGTTCGTGGGAGCACCACGTCATCGAAAGCTGGATCAAAGCCGGCGCCAAGTTCGACGCGGGCAACATCGCCAAACTGACCCGCCTGGAAGTGACCCCTAACGAACTGCTGCCCCTGAAAAAGGGCCAGCGTATTCAGTTGACCGCCGTGGCCGTCTGGGCCGATGGCACCCGCGAAGACGTAACGCCTCTGTGCCGTTTCCACAGCAACGACGATCAGGTCGCCACCATTGACCAGGACGGCCTGGTCACCTGCGTTGGCCCCGGCGACACGCATGTGGTGGCCGCCTACGACAAGGCCGTGGTGCCGGTTCCTGTCATCCTGCCCGTGTCTGAATTTTCTGGCGACAACTACCCCGATACGCCCACGCCTACCAAGATCGACAAGCTGGTCGTTCAGAAGCTACGCAAACTGGGTGTGAAGCAGTCGGAACTGGCAAGCGACGCCGAATTCCTCCGCCGCGTCCGTCTGGATCTGACCGGCACGCTGCCCACGGCCAAAGAAGTTGAAACCTTCCTGGCCGACGAGTCGAAAGACAAACGCGCCAAGAAGATCGACGCTTTGCTGGAAACGCCCGAATACGCCGCCTGGTGGACGACCCGCCTGTGCGACTGGACCGGCAACAACAGCGATCAGCTGGTCAACACTTCGCCCATGCGTAACGCACCCGGCGGTGAATGGTATCAGTGGATCGAACACCGCGTGAAGAACAACACGCCCTACGATGAACTGGCCGCTGGCATCGTGCTGGGTCAGAGCCGCCGTCCAGGGCAGTCGTATGTTGAATACTGCAAAGAGATGAGCGAGTTCTACGCCAAAGGCGGCGACTACGCAGACCGGCCCACGCTGCCTTATTACTGGGCACGCCGCGACTTCCGTCAGCCCGAAGCCCGCGCCATTGGCTTTGCCTACACCTTCCTGGGCATTCGCATCCAATGCGCCCAATGCCACAAGCACCCGTTCGATCAGTGGTCAAAGAACGACTTCGAACAGTTCCAGGGCTTCTTCAACTCTGTGATCGCCAGCAACACAGCGCGGCCGGAGGATCGCAAAGAATACCAGTCGATGCTGGAAGACCTGGGACTCAACGATAAAAAGATCAACGGCGGCGAACGCCGGCGCCGGATCAGCACCGCCCTGGAAGAAGGCAAAACCGTACCGTTCCCAGAGGTTTACGTCGGATCGCCTCGCCCTATCCGCAACAGGAATAAGAACAAGAAGGGCAATCGCGAGCCCAAGCTTCCGACCGCCAAACTGCTTGGCGCCGAAGTGGTCACGCTGACCAAGGACTCGGATCCACGCGAAGCGTTGATGGACTGGCTGCGGCACGAAGACAACCCGTACTTCGCCCGCGCCTTCGTCAACCGCGTATGGGCCAACTACTTCAACGTCGGCATCGTCGATCCGCCGGATGATCTCAGCCTGGCGAACCCGCCCAGCAACAAACCGCTGCTGGACTACCTGACGCAAGGTTTTGTCGATAACCACTACGACATGAAGTGGCTGCATCGCGAAATCGTCAACAGCCGTACGTATCAGTTGACCTGGAAGCCGAACGAAACCAACCGCGACGACGAGCGCAACTTCAGCCGCGCCGTACCGCGCCGCCTGCCCGCCGAAGTGGCTTACGACGCCATCCGTCAGGCCATGGCCAGCGACGCTCAGGTGGAAGAAGTCAGCGAAACGCTCGATGGACGCGGCATCAAGATCGCGTCCAGCGGTCAGCGGTACAACCGCGGACAGGCTTACGCACTGACCGTGTTCGGCCGCTCCACCCGCGAAAGCAACTGCGATTGCGACCGCTCGGAAGACGCCAGCCTGTTGCAGACCGTCTATCGTCAGAACGACGCGGAAGTTCTGAAGATGCTCGACGCCCGCAAGATCAGCTGGATCGATCAGGTCGCAAGCGAAAACAAGCTGACCAACAACGCCAGCAGCAGCGCTGGTCCTACCCGCAAGCTGCCAAAGAACTATCGCGAAGTGATGCAGTCGTTCCAGAAGCGGCTGAAAAAGCTCCGTGAGCAAGGCGACAAAAAGGCTGTGGCTGCACTGATGAAAAAGGCCCAGGCCTATCGCAAACGCTACGGCATCGCACCGCCCAAAGCCGCGGGCGATGACAAGCCGGAGAAGGCGGAAGTAAACGCCGAAGCCCTGGCGACCCAGGCCTATCTGCGGACGCTTTCACGCTATCCGTCGGAACAGGAACTGGCACGCAGCGTCAAGCACATCGAAGAAGCCGAAGACACGCTCAACGGCGTCCGCGGTCTGCTCTGGGCTCTGGTCAACACCAAGGAGTTCATCGTTAACCACTAAGCGCGTTTGCAGCACTGTACCCTCTCCCTCTGGGAGAGGGTGGCCGGAGGCCGGGTGAGGGCGGTCCGCAGCACACAGCGGGTCACCACCGGCAACTCCGCCTCTCAGACTCCACCTAAAACAAATTTCAAATCAGGATACAAATCAAATGGCAACTTCTCGTACTTGCGATGGTGTAAAGCGGCGTGACTTCCTAAAAGTTGGCGTCTTTGGCGGCGCCGGGCTGAGCCTGGCCAGCTATCTGAAAATGGCTGAAGCAGGCGAAGTGCAGCCCGGACAGGGCGGCCGCGGCAAAGCGAAGTCCGCGATCTTCATCAACCTCAACGGTGGTCCATCGCACATGGACACCTTCGACCTGAAACCCAACGCACCCACGGAATACCGCGGTACGTTCAACCCGATCAAAACCAACGCACCCGGCGTCGAGATCTCGGAACATCTGCCCAAACTCGCGCAGTGTGCCGATAAATTCGCCATCCTCCGCGGTGTTTCGCACACCCTGGGCGCCCACCGTCTGGGCACCGACTATGTGAACACCGGCAGCCGTCCACTGGCTTCGCTGGAATACCCCGGCTACAGCAGCGTGGTGACCAAAGAACGCGAAGGCACGCTGCCCGTCGATCTGCCCTCCAACGTTTCGATCCCCCGCAGTAACCAGACGCCCGGCTTCCTCGGCGTGAAGTACGCTCCGCTGAACACCGGCGCCACACCTCGCGCCGGCGCACCGTTCAGCGTGCGTGGCATCTCGCTGGGTAACGGCCTGACCGTGGGCGAAGTGGAAAAGCGGCACAGCCTGCTTCGCGATCTCGACACTACCTTCCGCGGCTACGAGTCCGACTCGCAACTGCTGGAAGGCCTCGACCGCTTCAGCCAGCAGGCCTATTCGATTGTTACCTCGAAGCGGGCGCGCGAAGCATTCGACGTCAGCAAAGAATCGCCTGAATTCGCCAAGCCCTTCGGCGAAGAAGCCTTCGGCCAGAGCTGCCTGCTGGCGACCCGTCTGGTGGAAGCAGGCGTTACCTTTGTCACCATCACGCTTGGTGGCTGGGATACGCACCAGGACAACTTCACCCGTCTGAAAGATCGCAACCTGCCGCCATTCGATACCGGACTGGCAGCCCTGCTGACCGGCCTGGAGCAGAAAGGCCTGCTCGACTCCACCGCGGTTTACGTCACGGGCGAATTCGGACGCACACCCAAGATCAACAGCCGCAGTGCAGAAGGCGGCCGCGACCACTATCCACGCTGCATGTTCATGCTGATGGCAGGTGGCGGTGTCCGCGGTGGTCAGGTCATTGGCGAAAGCGATGACAAAGCTTCGATGCCACGTAATGAGGCGATCACCCCGGACGATGCAGCCGCGTCGTTCTACCACAACCTGGGTATCGACCACACCAAGGAATATCACAGCAACACCGGCCGGCCGATCACCATCGTCCGCGACGGCAACGTCATCCCGCAGCTCTTCAGCTAAGCGGTTTAACGTCTCCTCTCCCCGCCGGGGAGAGGGCAAGGGTGAGGGGGGGCAGCGTTGTTGTACTTGAAGCCGCTCCCTCACCTGATTCGATTGCAAAAATCACTCTTTTCCACGCTACTTTTCCCACGGAAAAGAGTTAACAAAGGCGCCACTCCTTTCCGTCTTCTGACGAAAGTGGCAAAGCGAAAACTCCCACCACTGCAAACACGATGTCTGCGGTTCTTTTTGATTGAAATCGCCTTTCGCATGTCTGAAGGATTCAGCGGCAAAAGCTCCCACCACTGGAGATGTGTTTGATGAATGTACTGAAGTTCTGTGTTTGCGCCGCACTAGCAATGGCCGTCACCTTCGCTGTTTCCACCAGCCACGCCGATCCCGCTAAAAAGCCTGCCGCTGAAGCGAAGAAGGGTGCTAAGAAAGATGGCGCCAAGAAGGGTGCGAAGAAGGAAGGCGCCAAGAAGGGTCGCCGCAATCCTGGCGCTCAGCTTGCCGCTGGCGTGATGAAGCGTCTGGCCAAGGTGAACCTCACCGAAGAACAGACCGCCAAGATCAAGAAACTGGCCGAAGCTCACGGCGCCAAAATGGCCGAAGCCCGCAAAGCAGCCGGCCTCACCAAAGAGCAGCAGCAGGCTCGCCAGGAAGCCATGAAAGCCGCCAAGGCTGATGGCAAAAAAGGCAAAGAACTGCGTGACGCTGTCGCCGCCGCCACCAAAATGAGCGAAGAGCAGAAAGCCGCCATGGCCAAAGCCGGCGCCATGCAGAAAGAGTTCATGACCGCTGTTCAAGAAGTCCTCACCGACGAACAGAAAGCAGCCCTCAAGCCAGCCCGCAAACCTGGCAACAAAAAGAAAAAAGACGCTGCCTAAGCAACCGTCTTAACAACCAACCAGAAACGCCGGGCGGAGTAACCTTCACCCGGCGTTTTCTTTGCGCGGCAAGCGAATCTGGATCGAACGGATCGCAGAACGCAGGGACCGCAGCCAGTTGCAAACCCCACGACATTTGTTGCAGTAATTCTTCGCAGTAAATAGCTTGCGTCAGAATCTGTTTCAAGCGACGCTATTCGGTACCAGCCATGCAGTATCACGACCAGCTTTTGCGTATCACATCGAAGTTTGAACGACTGCGGGCGCTCGACCAGGCATTCCGTATAGGTGAATCCGGCGGCCACCAGTACGAGTTGAATCCACCGGCGCCCGCGACACTTGTTGCGGCACTGGAACAGGAACACAGCATCTCATTGCCAGGTGACTACCGGTTCTTCGTCACGCAATTCGCAGATGGCGGCGCGGGACCCGCGTATGGACTATTCACGATTGAGGAATCGTTCGCAGATCACCTCGTACCTAGTCTGCCGTTTCCATACGATGCCGGAAAACGCGTTCCTTACTCTGACGATCAAACCGAAGATGACCTGAAGGAATTGTGCGCTTTCTACGATGACCCTAGAAATGAACATGGGAAACTCGTAATTGGCGAAATCGGCTGTGGCATCATGATCGACTTAATCGTCAACGGACGGAGCAAAGGGCAGGTATGGATTGATGACCGCACGTATGAATGGGGCGGTCTATATCCTTACGACCAATTCGGCAATTCAGAGCCGCTGACATTCATGGGATGGTACGAAGCTTGGCTGGATGACTCACTAACGCTAGCCGAGGAGGCCGAATAACAAACCGTTGCACACGGCCGCGGGCGTAAGCTCTATTGAAGGTCACGAAAAGAAAACGACTCGATCTCCTGGCGGAACGTTTCGTCCCAGTGTCTCCAGACCTCCATGTTTAGACTTCCCGCGACCAGCAACCCCGTCGGTTCAACACTGCCCCATAGATAACCGTTTTCTGGATCGTCAACGGGTGAATACCATCTCGCGAATGATTCATCCGTGGCAATATGTCCGGGTAGAGCGTTCATTACAGCCGTCAACCGCTGCCTGTCTGCTTCAGAGAAAACGTCCCAGTGAAATGTGTAGACCCGTTCAATATCGAGCCAGGAAGGCTTCCCGGTTTCCTGAGATATGACGTTGTCGTACCACTTTACGCTCAATGCAAAACCCCATGGAAACAAAGCTCCACCTTCCGGCCTTCAAGTATCACCCCGATCCGATTGGAAACAAGGTTGTTATCCAACGGGAAGCTGAGTGCCCAGTTTGCCACCATATCACCGGCTTTGCCTATGTTGGACCGTGTTACTCGCAAGCCAATCCAAAGAACATTTGCCCTTGGTGTATCGCAAACGGCGAAGCGGCGAGAGTGTTCGAACTTGAATTCGTATATGAATACGACCTTGAGCCTGTCGTGGATGAATCGAAGAAGGACGAACTACAGCATCGCACTCCCGGTTACTTCTTCGCGACGCAGTACGAATGGCCGACGCACTGCAACGACTACTGCGCCGTTTTATGTGAGGTCCAATGGCCTGACATAGCACATATGGAGGCCGAACTCGGAGACGATCTTGATCGACTCGAAGTCGAAGACGGCGCCAGCAGGCAGGCGAAACGTGATGCACTTTCGGGTACTGCGTTATGGGCGTACTTGTTTCGATGTCTTCACTGCGACCAACACAGGCTAGCAGGCAGTTATGAGTAGTGGCGTACCACACTCAATGCCATATAACGAATGTCTAACCCTAATCGAATCGGTTAGAGGCAGTACAGCGGCGCGAGCTTGCCGCGTAGGCTAGCGATCAGTGGCTTGTGGCTGAGCGGCTGGCCGGTGACGCGTTGCACTAGTTCGGCCGCGGTGTAGCATTGGCCTTGCGAGTGGATGTTCTTGCGCAGCCATTGCAGTAGCGGGCTGAACTCGCCGGCGGCGAATTGGGTGTCCAGGTCGCCCAGGTGTTTGCCGGCTGTCTCAAAGAACTGCGCCGCGTAGAGATTGCCTAGCGCGTAGGTCGGGAAGTAGCCGATCAGGCAGGCGGGCCAGTGCACATCCTGCAGCACGCCATCGGCGTCGCCGGGCGGCTGAATGCCCAGGTACTGCTGATACTTCTCTTTCCAGGCGTCCGCCGCATCCGCCGCGGGCAGGTCGCCCGACAGCAGCGCCTGTTCCAGTTCGAACCGGATAATGATGTGCAGGTTATAAGTTGCTTCATCTGCTTCGACACGGATCAGCGAGGGCCGCACTTCATTCACGGCGAAGTAGAAGTCGTCCAGGGAAACGTCGCCCAGCGTCGCGGTGAAGGCGCCTTGCGCAATGGGGAAGAAGTGCTTCCAGAACGCTTTGCTGCGGCCCACCAGGTTCTCCCACATCCGCGACTGCGATTCGTGAATGCCCAGCGAAACGGCAAGTCCCGGCGGCAGTCCGTGCATCTCCTCCCGCAGCCCCTGTTCGTACATGCCATGCCCGGCTTCGTGCAGTGTGCCGAAGAAGGCGCCGGGAAAATGCCGCCGGTCGTAACGCGTGGTAATGCGGCAGTCGTGCGGCCCCATTTCGGTGCAGAACGGATGATGCGTAATGTCCAGCCGTCCGCGCTCGAAGTCAAAGCCGACCTTCTCCGCGGCAAACCGTCCGAACTTCTTCTGCGCTGAAACCGGGTAACTGCGGGTCAGCAGCTTGCTATCGGGCCGTGTGCTGCTGGCTGCAATCTCCGCAACCAGCGGCGCCAGTTCCTCCCGCGCAGCAGTCAGCACCTTGGTGACGTTGGCGGTGGTTTCGCCCGGTTCGTAATCGTCCAGCAATGCGTCGTACCGGCAGCCCTCGTGCCCCAGCGCATCAGCCTCCTGCTGCTTGAGTTTGACGATCTTTTCCAGGTGCGGCAGGAACGCAGCAAAGTCGTCATTCTTCCGCGCTTCCACCCAGGCCTGCTGTCCCAGCACGGCGCTGCGCGAAAGTTCTTCGACCAGCGTCTGCGGCAGCTTCGTGGCTTTATCGAACTGCCGCGCCAGCATGCGGATAATCGTACCGCTATCGCTGTGCGGATCTTCCGCCAGATCGCTGCCTGCCAGTTCCAGCAACTGCTTGCCATATTCCGCATCGGTGCGGCGACGATGTAACATTCCCGCCAGCAGCGTGATCTGCTCTGCCCGGTGCGCTCCGGCGCGGGGCGGCATATAAGTACGCTCATCCCAGCCCAGCAGGCTCTCGACGCCACTGAGCATGGCGGTTTCACGCGCGTGTTTGCAGACGGCTTCAAAGGTTTCAGCCGGGTTCATAAGCGTTCCTACTTCCATTCAAAAATCCAAGACGCCAATTCCACTTCACAACCGATTGTGCAGGGAATCACCGTTGTTGGGAATCCGGGGCGATCGAGAAGCTTTTGCATTCAACGCAGAGAACAACAAGAAAGCCGCGTCCCGGCGTTGCAAGAAGAGAACGCCGGTTGATGCTTTGTGCGAGAAAGGTTCACGTCTGGCAAAGCGTTGAGTAAGGCGGCATGCTGTGCCCCCTCACCCTAACCCTCTCCCCAGAGGGGCGAGGGGACGTGATGTGCGTTTGGATAACGCTTCAATTAGTTGGCTGTATGCCAGGAGAAATACAAATCTACTCCGCCCGTAACTCGCTCGCGTATTCGAGTTCTGGAAGTTTGCGGCTTTTGTATTTCTTCACGTCGGCAGCCAGCACCTCCAGCGCTTTCGAGAGTTGCACGTCTTTGCCAGCGGGCATTTCGCCGGGACTGGGCCAGAGGACGTGATGCGGCACGCAGCCGTTGAGTTCCATGTCTTTGCCGTCCAGCAGGAACCAGCCGCGGAAGGGCATGCGTAGGAAGCCGGCGTCTGCGATGCGGGTTCCGCCGGTGCTGATAACGCCGCCTGCCGTGGGTACGCCCACCACCTGACCACGTTTGAGCGTTTTGATGGAGTGGCTGAAAATCTCCGCGTTGCTGAAGCTGTTCTGGTTACACAGCACCACGATCGGCTTCGACCAGGTTGCATACACCCGGCGGTCGTGAGGATAACCGCGGCCGCCGCCACGCGGCTTGGTGATGGCGTGCGTTGGCTGCGTGAGAATGGTCAGCAGATGATCCGTGGTCGAACCGCCGCCGTTCTCACGCACGTCGATCACCAGCCCGTCTTTGCCCGCGGCAATGGAATATAGTTCGCGTTCAAAACGGTAGAAGCTGGTCATATTCATGCCCTGAATATGCACGTAGCCGAACGTATCTTTCGACGCCTTCTTCACGGCCTGCTGCGAGTTGTAAATCCACTGTTCGTACAACAGCGACCGCGCGGCGGAGAAAGAAATAGGCCGGATCGTCACATCCCGGATTTCGTCCTTGGCGTTCTTCACCCGCAGGGCGATATCGCGGTCGAGCCGCCCGTTCAGCACTGCGGTTGGCTCCATCGCCGGATCCACATCGACGCCGTCAATGCTTAAGATCACCTCGCCAGCGCTGAGCCGGCTGCGTTGCTTTGTGGCAGGACTGTTGCGGATCACGTCTTTGATCTTCCAGCCCGGTCCCGCGAACGACGTGTCGTAACGCACGCCCAGATGGGCCGTTGATTCGCTCCACTCACGATCGCTATCTTCGACCGATTTACGTGAAGGGTAGAAGCCCAGGTGCGAACCATTCAGCTCACCCAGCATCATATTCACGACCACGCCCAGCGTGCTGGTGTCGACCGAGTCTGCGGCCATCCCAGCGTACTTGCGGCGGATCTGATCCCAGTTGCGGTTGTTCATCCGCTTGTCGTACCAGTTATCGCGCATCGCCTGCCAGCAAAGATCAAAGATCACCTGCTGGTACTTCCGCGTATCGATCGACTGCTGCGCTTTGAAGCTATAAGTAGAGGTCGCGCCTTTGCTGCTCAGTGACGCAGGTTTGCCACTGACCAGCCACAGGATTTTGCTCTCCTGAGTGATCCAGACGGCACTAGTACCAACGGTCGAAGATAACAACTTGGGCGAGGTCGAGGTTGGCGGTGAGATGGTGTACAGCCCGCGTTTACCGTTGATGGTGGCGGAAAACGCCAGACGTTTTGAATCCGGCGACCACATCAGGCCGCTCTCCGTAGTGTCAGGGATAGACACCCGGCGGACGCGGTTCACTAGATCGTCGAAATCAATCTTCACCTCGGGCAGCTTCTTGCCGGCTGGTTCCGCCGGCGCGGGTGGTTCGTCTTCCTTCTTGGCTTCTTCTTTCTTGTCGTCTTCTTTTTTCTCATCCTCTTTTTTCATTGCCGGCTTGTCTGCGGGTTTAGGCGCCGCGGGCTTTCTGGCGGGTGTTTTGCGGATCTTCTGAATCTTCTCCAACGCTTCCTTTAGCTTGCGGTCGCGCGATCCGGTTTCGTTATCGGCCTGCCGGAGCTGCACGTAGTGGATATCGGTTTCGCTGCCGATGCGGCGACCGGTGAAGGCGATCATCTTGCCATCGGGCGACCAGACCGGACTGTAATCGTTGTCCGGATGGCTCGACAGGTTGAAGGGCTCGCGCGAGCCGTCTAGCGGCAGGATGAAGATATCGCGGTTGAAGTTGTTGTTGCTCTGCGAATAGACAATCCACTTGCCATCGGGCGAGAAATCAAAGCTTGGCGAGTTCCACGACTCGACAATCCGCTTGGCGCCTTCGCCGTCCACGCCCATCATCCACAGATCGCCACGGCCCCGCGTAAACGCCAGGTGCTTGCCATCCGGGCTGAACCGCAGGTTGTCTTCTTCTTCGCGGTCGTCGGTGATCTTCTTCAGTTCAAATTCCTGATTGCGCCACCAGTAAGCGTCTTCATCTTTCCGCGTCGCCCGCCAGATGTCGCTCTGACCGCCGCTGTCACTGACAAACCACAGTTGGTCGTCTTTGGGTGAGAAGACAGGATTGCTTTCCATTTCGGGCGTGGCCGTCACCTGCCGTGGTTCGCGTAGGACGGTGTCCATCACCCAGATATCGCCGCCAGCGACAAAGGCGATTTCCAGACCGTCAGAGGAGTAAGCGACAGCGGTGGCAGACTCAAGTTCGCGTTGCTTGATTTCACGCAGCAGGCTATCGCCGCGGTAAAGCAGCTTGATTTTCTGCGGCTGCGGGTTGGCTGCGGTGGGGTTCAGCCGGTAGAAGTCAAAGCCGCGACGGAAGACGAGGGTTTTGCCATCCATCGAAATCGTGGGCATCATCACAGAATCGTCGCCCGGGAAATCTGTCAACTGCGTTTCTTCGCCAGTGACAAGGTTGTGGCGCCAAAGTTCAAAGGCGCCGTCCTGGCTGCTGCTGTAATAAAAGTGCTTTCCATCCGGCGCCCAGACCGGCGTGCGGGAACCGGCCGGGTGATCGACCAGCTTCTTGTAGGTCTTCTCTTTACGGTCAAACATCCAGACCTGTCCTGCCTGGCTGCCAACGTAACCTTTGCGATAGCCCCGGACGCCTTCCCGGATGAACAGGATTTTTGAACCATCGGGCGAAAGCTGCCCTTCTTGCCCGTACGCATCAAATACAAGCTGTTCCAGTGCGCGTGGCTTTGGCTGGATGCTGAAGAAGCGGGAGCCTTTCCGCCAGAAATGATCGCGGTTGCCATACAGCAGCATCTCTTCCGGCCGCCACTGTTTGATGGTGGAGCCTTCTGAATGAAAGGTCCACTGCGCCGGCGCGCCGCCAGCGGCAGGCATCACGAATACCTGGCTGGCGCCATTGCGGGCGCTGTTGAACGCCAGTTGTTTGCCATCGGGCGAGAACACGGGGCTGGATTCCTGCGCCGGCGCCAGCGTCATCCGCCGGGCCACGCCGCCACGCACATTCGCCACCCAGATGTCGCCGTTCCAAGCAAACGCCAGCCGTTTGCCATCGGGCGATAAGGCCGGATCAGAAGCCAGCCGGATCGCATGATCGGCGGCCATCAAAGGAGAAGCAAGCAGCAGTAGAACGACGACAGACGCAGCACGAACCAGCATAAGACAATCTCTAAAAGGCAGACTCAAAGTGCAATTTCCAAAATTGCAGGCTTCCACACACCAGACCACGGGAAAGCTACAAACGCACCAGCGCTTACGAAGCCAGAAGCGCATTTCGGGCAGTGAACTTCACCTTAGTTGCGCAAAGCGCCCAGTGGTTCAATCCTCGGCGTGCTTTCCTTGTGAAATCACTACAAATTAACACGCCGCCGGAAAATCGCCGCCGCGTGCGAGTTTGTGCGGAATATACGGAGAACACCTGCACGACGCCCGTCTGTCGCTTGACAGGCTAACGCGTGTTAAACCGCACTGCCTGGGCGACGTTAGGCGATTGGCGGTTATGCGCAGACGGCGGATATCTTTTGAAGGTTAGGCAGCGGGTTGGTCGATATTACTAAGACCATGGACGGCAGGTGCTTCACGGATGAGGTCCAAGAATCTCTCTTAGGATCTTCCATGCCTGTTGAACTGATGACCCTCGCGCTGAGCCTTATGTTTGCTGTTGTGTGGGCGCTGGTCGGGCAGATAGTTGTTTCGAACCGCTGACCCGCAGCGCTCTAGCTGGCAGATGCTCGCTTTCTTCACGCCGCAAAATGCCCCGTGCGGCGGCCACCTCAAGCAATTGCCGGGGTGGCTGCGCGCGATGGTTTATTGACCGGCGGCGGCGTGCTACTGGAAAGATCCTATCAGTTCGTTATAGCGACGGTGCGTGCCGGTTAACCGCCGCAGCCAGCCGGGAGGTTGCTGCCAGAACAACGGCTCAAGGTCTGATGTGCTTTCCTCTCCGCTGGTCAGATACTTTGCATAGCTACGCAAAAACGCAGCGCGGCTGTCGCCGTGTTCTTCCAGCCAGTCGGCGTACATCAGGTAAGGCGCCATTTCACCGCGGTCTTGATCTATCGCGCGGATGAAGGGCAGTTCTTCGCCCGGATCTAATGTGCCCAGCAGCGGTTTCAGCATTTCGGCAACTTCGCACAGCATCTGCGAAGGGCCGCAGGGAATCAGCGCGTGATGCTCTGTGTAAAACGCGTCCCAGTTGCCAAACGCCTCGTCGGCAAGTGGCGTGGTGCGGACGCTGTCCAGCGTTTCAACGCAGTTCCAGTTCAGCATGTCCGCCGTACCGGTCGCCGCCATCACGCGTTCAAACTCAGGTTGGTTGAAGGTGCCATGGCGCAGCATCAGATGGGCGTCGAACAGGTCTTTGGGTTCGCCTTCCCACTTGGGCGGCAATGGCTGATCGCCATCACGCTGCGGAGAGAGTCCGCGGTACAGCCACGAGAGCTTAGCCGCCAACATGGTTTCCTGCGTATACGCCGGGCACTTGAACGCTTCGCCACGCGGGGCTGTTAGTTCTACATCTGCAATGCCGATCTGGTCACGGAAGTAGGCGGCGTCAGCAATGTCGATCTGCATTTCGCCTTGCGCGCCGTCACCGTCGTGATGAATCCAGCCGGCGAAGTAGCGTTCGCCTGGCGTGCCATACACCCACAGGCTGTCGCCGCCGTCCGGGTTTTCAATCGCCTGAAACTCCACGGCCGGCGCACCTTCGCCCGTCCGCGACCAGCGGTAATAGGTAGAACTAATGGCAGCGTAACGGCACATCGCCTTGCCATAGTCCACCATGTTTTCGTAGTAGTTGTATTCGTACCCGTCAGGATCTGCTTCGGTCTTGATTTCAAAGCACTCCAGATCAATATCCGCCGCGGGCCGCGCCTTCTCGCCAAACCAGTGCTGTAACAGAATGCTGCCACGCAGTACCGGCAGAACGTCTTCCTCCTCCACGGTCAGCGCAAGCAGGCGCAGGAACTCGTGAAAAACATCGACCGGTGGATGATTAGCCATAACCTGCCTCCGCAGCTACACAGGTGAGGAATAAAAAGTCGCACGCTGGAACCCCGGCAGCAGAACCGTCCATTGCAAATAGGTGCTTCAGGTTTTTGCTGCCGGTATAATCTTACCGGCGTTCCGGGGTCTAGGCGGCATTTCGTAACGAGGATTTAGAACGTGACAAGTTCTCCCAGGAGATGGTTCGATCGCGGCTGCATCAGCATGGTGCTGCTGGTCAGTTTACTGGGCGGCTACGGCCTGGTGCGCGCCGTACTCAGTGCACGGACAGCAGCCAGCCGTTCCGCGGATTTGTGAAATCTGAAGCAACTCTCGTTGGCGGTCGTCAACTACCACGACACTTACGGCGAATACCCGCCGGCGTATATCGCCGGTAGCGACGGTAAACCGATGCATAGCTGGCGCGTGTTGATCCTGCCCTTCCTGGAACAGCAGGAATTGTACGACCGCTACGATTTCTCGCAGCCATGGAATAGCGAAACGAACTTGAAGATCGCCGGAGAAATGCCGGAGATTTTCCGGTTTCACGGCTCGGGCGATACCGGCAGCGTAACGACCAACTACCTGGCCGTTGTCGGCGAAAACACGGTCTGGCCCGGCGCCACAGGAAGGAAGTCCCGCGAAATCACCGACGACGTGGCGACGACGATTCTGATTGTCGAGAACGAAGGCGCCGGCGTGCACTGGCTGGAACCCCGTGACCTGCAAGCCGCGGACATGAGCCGCACCATCGGCGACCCCAACGGCATCAGCAGCGTCTACGCACCGCCCGCCGTTGTGACGTTAGGCGGCTCGCTGCGCAAGCTGAACAAAGGCCTACCACCCGAAGTGCTCTCCGCAATGCTCACCGTCAATGGCGACGAGAAGATCGAAGAAACCGGCGACACCTGGCAACTGCTCCAAGACGGACGCGACCGCCCGAAACGCAAACACGACTAAGTTAGAGCAGGCGGGCGCCTGCCCTACGGCTTAACGGTCATTCGGCCAGAGAATTCACGCTATGAATTCGCGGTTACAGCTTGCGCGGCCTCTTCTGCCTGGAGCATTGCGCGGCTTGTGTCGAGCGTTAGCTGCATGGTAACGCCCCAGCGGCCGTCGGCGTCGGCTTGCACGTGCCAGTGCGGGAGCACGGCGACGGACTGGTGCACCAGCTCGAAGCCGCCTTCAGACTGGCTGACCGTTTCGATCGGGAAGGTCCAGATGCTCGAAGCCTGGCTGGCTTCCAGCTTCACTTCGATCCCCAGCCATTCGTCCACTAGCGAGAGATGTTGCACGCCGCTGAGGTCCAGCGAACTGCCGAGCTGGCCCAGCTTGATGTTCTCGCCGGTATAGAAATAGCGGTCGTCGGCGCCGGAGGGCAGACCTGCGAAGTTGAACTCGACGGCAAAGTGGTAGGTGCGATCCTGCGGGATGCCTTCGATGAGGTAGGCAATCTGCATGCTGTTTTCGCCACCTGCCAGCGTGATGGCCTTGCTGACTTTGATGGGCTCTCCCATCACGTTGCCCTGCCGCGAGAGCTGTGCCTGCACGCGGTCAGGGTTGCGGCGGATACGGCTTTCGAAGGCGCCGGTGGCAAAGTCGCCGCGCTCCATCGCATCGCCGGATTGCACGCTTTCCAGCGTGGCTTCGTTATCGTAGAAGTGATCGACTAGGCTCTTCCGTGGCTGTTTATCGTATTGCAACCGCTGGTCGAGGCCTTCCTGTTTGAACACCACGCGGTCGTGAATACTGGCCACGTTGCCGTCGCCGGTGGTCGGGCCAGCCAGCACTTTGCGATGATAAGATTCTGGACGGCGGGTTAGCGATGCGCCCAGGTTGTGCTTGATCGACCGCACATCCAGTTCGTACAGATGCCCACCCGCGGCAGGCGCCAGCAGGCTGACCAGTTGATCGTTGGCCAGGCGGATTTCCTGACGGGCGTCGAAGTTGTAGTCGGCCGCGGAAGCGTCGACCCAGGGTCCATCGCGACCGTCGATCTTGTCGAGCAGGTTGTCGGCTTCAATCAGGTGATTGAACACGGCGTTGCGCAGATGCGGCAGGTAGATTCCGCCGAAGGCGCCGTGCCAGTAACTGCAGTTGCACTGCCCGCGGTACAACGCGCGGCGGGCTTCTTCCATCAGTGACAAGGTTTCGTCACTAATGGCGCCTTCCTCTGCACTGTCGTGCTGCTGCTGAAGCTGATGCAGGCGGTTACTGACCATCATCATGCGGGCGTACATTTCATTGGATTCCGGGTACTTCACTTTGAAGTTCCGCCAGAATCCGCCACGCACAAACTGCTTCAGCCGGTGCCAGCGCTCATCGTGTTCAAACTCGTGCGTGATGTGGTCGTACTCGTTCTGCTTCTGCACGGGCAGCGACCATTCGGTCATCTCGCGATAGCTGCCGTCGGGCAGATAGACGCCGCCGACCGGGGGGCAGCTGTCTACGGCGTTGGCCATGGTGGTGGTCAGCAGCCAGTCGCGGTTTTCGGTTAAAGCGTCGAAGAACTGCCGCAACCAGCCGTTGTCGTAGACGTGCTCTTTGGTGTCGGGCCAGGTGCCGAATTTTTCACCATCGTCGCCGAACACCACAACGGCGCCGGGATGACGTTCGCCGGTTTCGCGAAGGTAATCAATCGATTCCTGCGGAGAGCCGAACGGGATCAGGTACCGCAGGCGTTCGCTGCCTGGGAAGATTTTCATCACGCGGCCGTCGTCTTCGGTGATGTAATAGCCGTGTAGTTGATCATCGGCGAGGCCCGCGTTGCGGAAGTGGAAGTCGTCCAGCACGGTGTACTCAACGCCTGCGTCCACGATGTCGCTGGCCAGGCTCTGTTCCCAGACGCGTTCCGGCGTCCACATGCCGCGGACCGGGCCGCCGAGGCGTTCTTCCAGATACTTGCGGTACGCTTCAATCTGCCCGATGCGGTCGCGGGCGGGCATCATGGTGAGAATGGCTTCGTAGTAAGAACCGCCGACGATCTCAATGCGGCCGGCAGCCACCAGCTTCGCCACGCGATCTAGATATTCAGGATGATGCGCATCAAGCCATTCCATCAGCGGGCCGCTGGTGTGCAACGAAACGGCCAGATGTTCGTACGGTTCGAAGACTTCGAGAAACGGCAGGTAACTATCCTGATACGCTTGCTCGAACACACCGTCGAAGTTGCCAATGGGTTGATGATTGTGCAGTACCAGGCACAAGCGTGTGTTGGTCATAATCCGGCGCACCAGGACAGGTTCAAAGGGGATGGGGAGTTTCTGTAAGACGAAACGAACTGACGGATAATCCGTTTAATCGACAATTCGCGGTTAGCGGACTAGTTTTTTCGCCGTGGGGGCGCCGTGCTGCTTTCCGCTGGCAAGCTTCCTTGGATGAAGCGAGCTTGAAGGTTAAGGCACGGACTGCCCGGTTTCTGTGTCTATGGTTGGTTGCGATTTCATGGCGTGCCGCAGTTCTTCTGCTGCCCGCTGCGGCTGGACAGGATTGATGAAGCATCCGGCGCCCCATTCAAATCCTGCCGTGCGTGTGATCCGCGGGAATATCTCAATCCGCCATTGCTGCGCGGCTTCCTGTTGCGCATTTAAACCGAACGGCGCTGCATGTAACACCATGTTATACGCAGGGTTGCTTAAAACCGTTTCCAGGCGGCGGGTAATTCCTTGCGTCAGGGCCGCAAGCTCTGCCAGGTCTTCGCAGCTTAACGATGTGAAGGGTCCAACCGGCTCCGTCGCCGCGATCCACACCTCAAAAGCAAACCGCGAGGCGAATGGACAGTATGCAATGTAGCGGGCAGTCCGCGCCACAACACGTTCGCCAGTTTCAGTCTCCTGGGCAATCTGGTCGCACAGCAGTTTGCTACCGTAGCGCTTGTAATAGGACGTCGCGTTGGCCACCTGGGTCTGGATATCAGGCGGGACAAACGAAAGCGCGATCAACTGACTATGGGCGTGCAATAGCGAAGCGCCCGCGGTTGCTCCCATATTCTTAAACACGATGGCGTAGCGATGCTTTTCCTGCGCCGCACGCAGCCGGTCACGGAACGCCGTGAAGGTCCACTTAGCCTGCTGGCTGGTCAGCTCCGAAAAACCAGAGACGTGACGCGGCGATTCGATAATCACCTCGTGGGCGCCGCATGCTTCTTCGGTGGGAAACAAGTCACCGGCGTCCGTCAGTCGTTGCCTGGCCCGGCTATCGGCCGGTAGACAGTCAACGGCAGGTGCGTTGTCGATCGCTTCTTCGGTTGGCGCCGCCACGCCGGTTGCGGGATACTTATTAGGGACAACCCGCACTTGCCAGGGAGCAGGCCTGGCGGGATATTGTGCGAGTGACTGCGGGGTTGAATCTTCGTTTCCCACACAGAAGGGGCAGTCGATGGGAATGTGCCTAATGGGCGCCGCGTCAAATTCGTCCGGTCTTCCGGCGCGATCTTCAGCGATGATAACTCGCCTGCCGGTTAGTGGATCTTGACGGACTTCAGGCATAGCTAAGGCGGTTCACTCGGCCATTCAGAATAGAACTTCGGTGCATTAGTCTAGCAGAAACCAGCCCCATTTGCCCAGGGGCAACATGCAGCTCCGGAACCTGCAAGGGCAGGTGTACGATAGCGCCGGGCGGTTTACAATGCGAACCTGTGGCGGTTGGTTTGTCCCTGCCGCTTAAGCAGAACCTAACGGCAATTTACTCCACCTTGTGGTTTTCCCGGCATTTACCACCCAGCTAATCCGCGCGAGTTAAGAAAAGGCTTTCGTCATGCCCAAAGAGCGTTGGTACAAAGATGGTTTGCAGTTCAATTGCACCCAATGCGGCGATTGTTGCACAGGCTCGCCGGGCTATGTGTGGGTGAACAAAGATGAAATCAAGGCGCTGACGGAAGCGACCGGGGAAGCTTCTACAGAAGACTTCGAACGCAAATACGTGACCAAAGTGGGCCGGCGCAAGACGTTGAAAGAACTGCCACAGGCAAACTTCGATTGCGTCTTTCTCGACCCGGAGACCCGTGGTTGCATGGTGTACCAGGCCCGACCGCAGCAATGCCGCACCTGGCCCTTCTGGGGCTCGAACCTGACGAACAAGAAGGCCTGGGAGGAAGCTGCAGAAGCATGCCCAGGCTGCAATCAGGGGCAACTGTACAGCATCGATGAAATTGAAGAACGCCGCAAAACCGTGCGAGTATAAAGCTCTGGCGTCTTTTTTCGCCGTTAATGTCTACGCTGCAACAACTTACGTCAAATAATTGCCGCAGGCGGCGGCGTATTGGCTGTAAGTCGTTATTTTGAAAGCATTTGCGACCACGGTTTATTTCCGTGCTACAATCTTAATATATAAGGGCGTGTGTATGGGCAGGCGGGGGCGACCGCACGGGTGAACTTGACTGCGCTGTTTGCCGTACTTACACTTGACCCACTGGAAACAACTTGTAACCAGTTACTATCAGACAAGTTGCAGAGAATTCAGTCCCTATGCGACGGACGCCTGGGATCGCAAATCTGGCAACTTTTAACCCCATCTTTGCCGGGGGAGTAAGAGTCGTGACCAAAAAAGAGATCGTCAAAGCGATTTCCGAGCAGACTGGCCTGACGCAGCTCGAAACGAAACGTATCGTGCAGATGACCTTCGATGCGATCGTCGAAACACTGGTTACAAGCAAAGAACGCCGCATTGAACTGCGGAACTTCGGCGTCTTCGAAGTTAAACGTCGCGCCGCACGCAAAGCGCGGAATCCGCGGACCGGCGATAAGGTGGACGTGCCAGAGAAGTACGTCGTGACCTTCAAACCCGGTAAAGAGATGGAAGAACGGGTTCGCATTCTGGAAGGAAGCGAAGACCCCTCTGGCGACGATCACGCCACCGACGGCGAAAACATGATTCCCAGCGACAGCTTCCTCCCGGCCGATCAGCCTCATCGGACACCGCCTTCTGTTAACGGCGGACACACTCCCGGCTTCGGCGGCAACTCCTGAGGCACAGCGGCGCCCGCAGCGAGTCTGCATCACCGCAACTCGCTTGGCTGTAACTGGCTAAGTAAGCGTGAATCCTTGACAGCGCGGACACCCAGCGGCTAGATTGCCACCCGGTATACCTGGTCAGACGCTCTTACATAGCGCGTCTGCAATCTCCCCAAATTCTACGAAACCGTTGGCTGCATCAATTCTGCGCTATTGAAGTTAGATGGATGGCGAACTTGTCCGCCGGGCTGGGCGTCTGTACCCCGCCGGCTGCTTCTTCTAGTGCGTCGCCACCCGTACTTCAGACACTCTCAGGTTGATCTGTGAATTCCTGATGGAAAACAATCCCCCAAACGACTTTGCGGCTCTTGCGCAGGAATTGAATATCCCGGCGGACAAAATCCGCAACACGCTGGATCTGCTGTCGCAAGGCAACACGGTGCCGTTTATTGCACGTTTCCGGAAAGACGAAACGGGCGGCCTGGAAAACGATCAGATCCGCCTGTTGCAGCAGCGCGCCGCGAAGATCAAAGCCCTCAGCGACCGCAAAGCCACCATTCTGAAAACGATCCGTTCGCAGAATAAGCTGACGCCAGAGCTGGAGGCCAGCATTCAGGCCGCTGACGCTGCCAAGCTGCTGGAAGACCTGTACCTGCCCTTCAAACCCCGCAAGCAGACCCTCGCTTCGCAGGCGCGGCATAACGGGCTTGAGCCGCTGGCCGAGGAGATTCTGGCCGCTGGCGAGATGAACCTCGAAGAGCGTGCGGCGGAATTCGCAGGTGAAGATAAAAAGGTGGCCACCGCGGAAGAAGCGCTGCAAGGCGCCAGCCACATCATCGCGGAGGGTTACAGTGAGCAGGCGGAACTACGCCAGAAGCTGCGCACGATGCTCACTGAAACAGGCCGCATTCTCTGCAGCCGTTTCGAAGAAACCGAAGCAAAAAATAACACGGGTCAGCAGGCAGACGAAAACGCATCGACCGCAGAGAAAGAACAGCCCGGCGACGCCACCGGAGACGCCCCCACAGCCGCAGAGCCAAGCGACGCTGCCGCTCAAGCAGAAAGCAAGACGGAATCCGCACCGGCAGAACCAGCAAGCGAAACCTCTCCTGCCCAAGAACAACCCGCAGCAACCGTCACACCCGCAGAAGAACCTGTCTCAGAAGAACCTGTAAAGGAAGAGCCCGCTGCCGAGACGACCGCAACGGGCGGTGACGAAGGCGAAGCATCCACGCCAGAAGCAGCTACCCCGGAAGCATCCACGCCGGAAGCAGCTACCCCAGAAGCAACAACGCAGCAGAGCGATGAACCTGCTGCCGGTACGCCAGAACCCCCAGCGACAGAAGCCGCTGCTGCGGACGAGCCATCCACCGCCGCATCCGCTGAAACATCGACAGAAGACTCGCCGCAACCAACTGCAGACAGCACCACCGAAGCAGCACCAGAATCGCAGCCGGCAACCGATGGCGTTGTTTCGCAGGATGAATCCGCTGCCACGGTTGAAGCAACCCAGCCGCCTGCAGCGACGGCGGAAAGCACTCCGGCCACCGATGAAACAAAAACCGATGCGGCCGCATTAAAGTCCGCGGCGGATTCAGAGCAGGCCAAGCAAGCGGCGAAAGAAGCCAAGAAGAAAAAGGCTGCTGAGAAAAAAGCAGCCGCCCGCGAGAAGAAAGCGGCGGCCGCGAAGAAGCAGAAGCAGGACGCCAAACGCAAGAAACGCGCACGGCTGGAAGCTTCTTTCAAAGACTATTTCAAATTCAACGAGCCTATCAGTAAGCTGCCGCCGCACCGCATTCTGGCCATCAACCGGGGTGAACGCGTCCGCATCTTGAAGGTGAAGTTCGAATACGACACGGCTGCCATGCAGCAGGCCGCGATCGACCTGGTGGTTCCGGCGGAACATCCCCGCCGCGACATGCTGGTCGCCGCCGCCCGCGACGCTGTTTCGCGTCTGGTCATGCCCGCCCTCGAGCGGGAAGTCCGCCGCGAACTGACAGAACAGTCCGAGGTGCACGCCGTTGAAGTGTTCGCCCGCAACCTGCGCAAACTGCTGCTTCAGCCGCCGGTCCGGAACAAACGCGTGCTGGCCATCGATCCTGGCTTCCGCAGCGGCTGCAAGCTGACCGCGCTGGACGAATTTGGCGCCGTGCTGGGCTACGCGATCATTCACGTGATCGGTCGTGAAGACCGTTGCCGTCACGGGCGTGCGAAGCTGGTGGAACTGATCAATCAGCACAAGATAGACGTCATCGCCATCGGCAACGGCGCCGCCTGCCGCGAAACGGAACAGCTGGTCGCCAGCGTGATCGCCGATGAACTCAAAGAGACCAGCGTCCGCTACACCATCGTGAACGAAGCGGGCGCCAGCGTGTACTCCACCAGCGCTATCGGCCGCGAAGAACTACCAACCTACGACGAAACGCTGCGGAGCGCTGTTTCTATCGGTCGCCGGCTGATCGATCCGCTCTCGGAACTGGTAAAGATCAACCCTTCCAACATCGGCGTGGGCATGTACCAGCACGATGTGAAAGCGACGCATCTCCGCGACACGCTCGACGGCGTTGTGGAAGCGTGCGTGAACTATGTAGGTGTGGATGTCAATTCCGCCAGCCCCGCGCTGCTGCGATATGTCTCGGGCATGAACCAGTTGACGGCCCGTCGCGTGTACGAACACCGCCAGAACAACGGCCCGTTCAAAACCCGCGAAGAACTGAAGCAGGTAGCCGGCCTGGGAGATCAGACCTTCCAGCAGGCAGCCGGTTTCCTCCGTATTCCTGGCGGCGACAATCCACTCGACAGCACATGGATTCACCCTGAAAGCTACGACGCCGCCTGCAAGGTGCTCGAAAAACTAGATGCCAGCGTTGAACAGCTGGCCCTGCCCGTTGAACCCAAAGCCAAGCAGAAGTTCGGCGGCGAACTGATCGAAGACGAGCCTGCAGAAGCCACCGCAGATACACCTGCAACGGCGCCAGAAGAAACATCTTCCGAAGCGACAGAACCACCCGCAGAGAACGCGGAAGCAGCGCCCGCTGCTGAAGAACCTGCCGTAACATCCGAAGGTGAAACTCCGGCAGAAGAAACTCCCGCAGCTGCCCCGGAGGCGGAAGCTGCAGCAGAATCTGCCGCCGAAACCGCTTCAGCCTCGTTGCCGGCGGAACCACCGGCGGAAGCTGAGAAAGAGCAGCCCGCAGCCGAAGAGCCGTCGGCACATAGCCAGGCCATCGCCAACCGCGCGAAGCTGCTGGCGGAACTGGCCGCCAAGGCGGACGGCCTGGATACGGCCAAGCTGGCTGCCGAATTGAACATCGGCGAACTGCTGCTTCGCGACCTGCTGGCTGACTTGGTCCGCCCCGGCCGTGACCCCCGCGAAGACCTGCCGGCGCCCGACTTCCGTCGTGGCATTATGAAGCTGGAAGACCTCGAGGCAGGCATGCAGCTTTCGGGCACGGTCCTCAACGTGGTTGATTTCGGCGCCTTCGTAGATATCGGACTCAGCGACAGCGGACTGATTCATATCAGCCGCCTGGCGGGTCATTACATCAGTGACCCGCACGATGTCGTCAGCGTCGGCGATATTGTGACCGTCTGGGTCGTCGAAGTCGATGTCAACCGCCGCCGCGTTTCGCTCACCGCCATCAAGCCCGGCAGCGAACCAAAACGCGAACGCCCGCCGCGCCAGAAACGGCCGTCGCGCAAACCAGCAGCCCAAAGCGGTGACAAGCCACCACGTAGCGGCGGCGGCAAACGGCCACCACGCGGCGACCGTCGTGGCAAAGACAACCGCCGTGGCGGAGGCGGACGCAGCTACACGCCGAAGAAGCCACCTAAACCAGTTACGCCTATCACCAAGGCGATGGAAGAAGGCAGCGAACCGATGCGTTCGTTCTCGGACCTGAAACAGCTCTTTGAAAAGAAGAAGGACGACGGCAAAAAGAAGTGACCGATTTTCTGCAACTCGCCGGTAAAAGCGTTCTGGTGTTCGGCGTCGCCAACAAGAAAAGCGTTGCCTATCACATCGCCCGCACGCTCGAAGAAGCCGGCGCCGAGGTGGTGTACGTTGTCCGCAGCCAGCAGCGCAAAGAGAGCACCGCCAAGCTGCTCAAGGACAAACCCGTTTTTGTCTGCGACGTAGAGTTCGAAGATCAGATCGAATCGCTACGTGCTGAAATCGCCGCCACCGGCCGCACCTTCCACGGCCTGGTGCATAGCATCGCCTTTGCGGATTACGAAGGCGGCATGAAGCCGTTTCACGAAACGGGCCGCAAGCAGTTTCTCCGCACGGTCGAAATCTCCTGCTACTCGCTGATCGCACTTTGCAATGCCTTTAAAGATCAGTTGCACGAAGACGCCTCGGTCGTCGCCATCTCCATTTCCACCACTCGCATGGCCAGCGAAAACTACGGCTTTATGGCGCCGGTCAAAGCCGCACTCGATTCCTCCCTGGCCTTCCTGGCAAAATCCTTCAGCACTTTCTCCCGCATCCGCTTCAACGCGGTCGCCCCGGGCTTACTGAAAACATCCGCCTCGGCAGGCATCCCCGGCTATGTCGATTCGTACCTGTTTGCCGAGCAGGTCATCCCCCGCCATGCGGCCGTCACCACGCAAGAAGCCGCCAACACTGCCGTCTTCCTGCTCAGCCCCCGCTCATCAGGCATTAACGCGCAGAACCTGATCGTGGACGCCGGCATGAGTATCAACTACTTCGACGCGGACGTCATCCAGAAAACGATGAAGGGCTAGAACGCCCCGCAACTCGTCTGGCGTTAGCTACAATAAGCCTCTGTCTTTAGCCAAGTCTCCGCGCGCACTGCGTAGGGCAGGAGCCTGCCTGCCGCGCGCCAGATGGTGAAGAACAAACCTTCGTTTCGCCAGTTCCGCTTCTTATCCACCCACCCGGTAAGCGTCATGCATCGTTTCTGCTACTTCCTATCGCTGGCTATTCTGTCGCTTGGTTACGTGCTTCCCGCTTCCGCGCAGTGGCCGCAGGCAGCGGGTCCGGGCGGCAATTTTTCGGTGCAAGGCCAGGCGCCCGTGGAATTCAGTGCCACGCATGGCCGCAACATTCTGTGGCGTGCGAAGCTGCCCAGTACGGGGCAGGGGACGCCCGTTATCAGCAACGGACGCGTGTTTGTGACCAGCCATGAAGCGGTGAAGGAAGACACGCAATATGGCAGCAACATCGCGGGAATGTGCTTCGATGCGAAGACCGGCAAACTGCTCTGGCAGCGTGTGATTCCCGGCGTCCGCAACACCGATCTCTCCAGCCTGTTCAGCGATAACACCGCGGCTTCGCCCGTTGCGGACGGAGAGCGTGTGTGCTTTGTCAACGTCGGCGGCTGTATCCGCTGCTTCGACTATGACGGGAACCAGCAGTGGTCGTACAACTGGACGCCCTTCGGACGGCATCACGCCCGGCTGCACGAACCCTTCCTGCACGACGGCAATATCATCACCGTGCAGTACACCGGCACAGACCTGCAACCCGAACACACCACCAAGGCGGGCGCCAAACCGCTGGGCAGAGGCCGGAAGTACTGGACGCATCTGCAAGCCTTCGATATGAAGACCGGCCAGCGTAAGTGGATCGCCAAGGCGGGAACCTCCATTCACCAGACATCGCTTCCGGGCGTCATGGCCGACGGAACGCACGCCATTCTTACCGGTCGTGGCGGCGGACATCAGCCACCCGAAGAACCGTACGGCATGTCGCTGGTCAACGCCGCCAACGGTGACACAATCTGGTCACTGGCCGTGAAAGGCTTCCCGTCGGCACAGAACGCCTGCTGGAACGCCCGTATCGCCACCGGCTTTGCCGGCCAGGAACATCTGACCATCGACACAACTTCCGGAAAGCTGCTGCGTCGCACGCCGTTGTACAACAACGTAATCATCACCCGGCATAACGGCGAAAAATACGTCCGGCAGCAAGACGTAGATATCAAACCCAACCGCCGGCCACTAACGAAAAACACCAACCTCCTCATTGGCGACTATCACTATTTCCGCAGCGACAGTCAGTTCCTGATCGGACGTGTCCACACGCCAACTGGCAAAGTGGAGTATCTACAGGTTCCCGCCCAGGTGGTCCGGCAGAAAGATCAGCCTGACGTAGTACAGTGGAAAGACGCGTTGCCCAATGACATGAAAAACGCTGACGGTTTCGTGGTGACCATGGACAAACGCAATGCCGGCAATGGCTGGGGCCATGTGTCCGCGGCCAGCCCGCTGGTCGTTGGCGATTATCTCTACTATCCCACCATGACCGGCATGGTGTACGTGCTGAAGTGGAACGCGGCAAAGCTAGACGAAAACGCGCTGATTTCCATCAGCGACCTTGGCCCCGCGACCCGCACCTGGACGCTCTCTAGCCTTTCTTACGCCGATGGAAGAATCTACGCCCGCACGTTAAAAGAGCTGATTTGCATCGGGCAGAAGTAACGCGGCCAAAGCTGATGCCGGAGCATCAATAACTTTGTTGCTCCTTCGGAGATGAAGCGCGAAGCAACTCCGCCGCAGCCCGCAGCGACTTCATCTGCACGCTGCCTAGCCGTACACCGGGCCGCGCCGCCTGAACCTGCTGCAACGCGTCGTCCGCATCGGCGGCTTCGCCCTTAGCAAGCAGCACCAGCGACGCCACCAGCCCCGTCCGTCCACGCCCCTGTGCGCAGTGAATGTACACCGTCGATCGTTCTGCTGCGATCCGCCGCGCTAGTTCCGCAAGCTGCTGCGGCGCCGCAACGCCCGCGTCTAGCATGGGCGCTGCGATATATTGTGTGTGGTTCCGGATGGCGGCAGGCTCGACGAATTCAGATGTCAGATCTACCACAGTTTCTACCTCCGGCGGCAACTCACCGGGAAGCAACCGCCGCCCGATCAGCACGCCACCGCTCAACCGATGATAGGCCGGCTTCCGCGAGAGCCAACGCAGCACGTACCAGACAGACCAGCCGAAGAGCAGGTAGGGAAGCAGCAGCAACATCGCCCACCACGCCAACGTGCCATCATCGCGCTTGCCCGTGACACGCAACCCTGCGCCCAGATAACCCGCCGCCATCACGGCGAAGCTAACAGCCGGCCACAACAACAACCACCCCCAGCCACGATACATCACCGCCAGGCCTGTGAGTGAGGCTGCCTGCAGGGCGAACAGAAACCCGTATTTCATTCGCGTGCTTCATCGCGGAACAGACCGACAGGAACAAGCAGAACGCCACGCTTTCTAAGTTGCTCCAGGGGAATGGATTCCACACGCACCGGCACAACCACCTTGCCATACCCATCAGCGCTGACCTTCACCCAATGCGACTGCGGATGAGCGTGCGTTTCCGGACGCTCGTAGTTGGCGCCGGTGGAGCAACAGACCCTGAGGGTGGCGCCGCCATGATCGGCGGTAACAGCATCTGAGGCGGATGCCGGGTTTAACCTGTACGCCGGATCAAGAACCGCAGACTTAACCGGCGCAAACGCCCCGCGGGTCACACCCACCTTGGCGCCGTTAATGGGCTTCCGGGTCTCAGCATCGAACACCAGAACTTCAACCGGGAAGCACGTATCACCGCTACTGGCCCACTGCACTGGCGGCAGCAGCATCGCGGCAAGAATGATCACGATGCCAATCATCACCGCTCCTTCGTACCATCGCTTCGGCCACAGCGAATCTAAGCCACGCGAAATGGCAGCCAATCGTTCGAACATCGTTAGACCTCCGGCGAGCGTGTATAGCAACTTTCATGCTAACACTTGGCGCCCGGCGCCGTCGAACAAAGTGTGGTGGTTTGACCGCCGATATCTGTCATGCGGCACGCAGGCAGGCGCCTGCCCCACGGCTTACTCAGAGATAAAAATCTCTTTGTCGTGCACCTGATTGCGGGGGGCGATGCCGGTGCGGCGGGCCTGGTCGATGAGGTCGGCGCCGGCGCCGTGGTAGGCGTAGACGGCTTCGCCGGGGCTGACGTGCTGGTTCCAGTGTTTCTGGAAGATCGCGACTTCGTCGCGGTTGCGGGAAAGGGAAGCGGGCACGGCGTGCAGCATGACGCGTTTCCGCTGCCGCTTCTCGAAGAACTGCCCGACGATGCTGGGAAGAATTCGCGTCAGCCAGGTTGGCGTGGCGACTTCGGCTTCGCGGGGAATGACGTAACGCGGCTTACGCAGCGGGCCGAGCACTTCGCGCAGGGCGGCGCTGAACACACGGCTTTCTTCTTCGGTGGCTTCTTCCAGGAACAGCCGTACGTAACCGCCGGCGCGCTCACCCGCGTGGATGTTGCGGTCGTATTGAAGCTGCCCGGTTTCACGCAGCGCTTCCAGCACGGCGGCGCCGATGGCTAGAGCCAGCGAGGTAGCGCTCCACGGGTCTTTGGGTTTGCCCATGGCGGGAAACGCTTTGCCGCCGCCGGCGCTGACGATAGTTTCGACGGCGCGGACCGGTTCGGCCTGATACGGGCGCCCGATCTTCCAGAGGCTGCGGACGTGCGGCCGGTCGTCGATCCGTTCCAGCATGTCGGCGTTCAGCACTTCGGTCGTGTTTTCCAGACCTTCAGGGCGGATTTCGGTAAAGGCGGCGTGCACATGTCCCACGCCTTTCTCAATGGCGCCATCGTCGGTGACGCCGAACAGCGTTTTATGCTTTGCGATGAAGCGGTGATAATCGTCCAGGCCCTTGCTGAACTCCGGCGCGATGCAGACCACATCCCAGTTGTTGGCCAGCTTCTGCGGATCGCGAGGGTCCAGGCGGATGGAACGGCCACGGAGCTGATTGACCGTCATCGATGTCGTGACCGTCGTCAGGTCGATCAGCACGTTAATGCGGTTCGCATCCCAGCCTTCGCCCAGCAGCCCCCGCGTGCCGACCAGGCAGCGGGTCACGCCCTGCTGAAACAGGTCGGTAATCATCTGCACATACACCCGCGGGCACCAATCGCCGCCACGTCCGCTGATGGAATGAAAGCCATCTTCCTCGCCCGCGCGGAGCTCCACCGAATAGCCGTTGTCCTTCATCCACTGCCGGGCGGCGGCGTCGAAGGTGTCCGCCAGGTCGTCGTCCACCAGCACGCTGCTGCCGGTGATGAGCACCGGGTCCAAAGCGTCGGTGGCCGGGTGACTAATCAGCGACTTGAACGCCGCGACGGCGCCGCCCGCTTCATCGTCCAGCAGGTGATCCACTTCCGCAGTGACGGCCGACGTCTTTTCGTAATCGGCCACGACCACGGCCCGCAGACGGTCGCCCAGATGTTTGTGTTCTGCCGCAAGAATCGTGGGGATCGCCAACGTCTTGCTGCGCGAATACGCCAGCACGCGGCCCACGGGCGATGCACAGCTTTGACAGCCGGTTTCCGTAATCTGCACGCCGAGCGAACGCAGACGCGAAATCGCTTTTTCCGCCAGGCGGTGATCGCCCGCATCCGTGCTCAGCCGCAGCCGGTGCCGCACATAGCGGTCGATAACGGGCGTCAGGTCGGAAATATCCGCCGGCGCGCCGGGGTCGAAGTCTTCATCAGGTAGCGGCGTGTCTTCCGGCAGCTCACGTCCCAGCCGCAGCAGGAACAACCGCGCGGTGCGGGCAAAGTCCGGATCGCGGCGCTCGAAGGCGGACCAGCTACGCACCTTGCCGGTCGGCAGACGCCGCTGTTCCAGAACGCGGTACAGCCAGTCGGGCAGCGGTTCTGCACACAGATGCGGCGCAGGTTCTTCGGCGGGTGATTCTTCCGCTTCACTATCTTCGGAAGTCACGCCAGCCGGATCGCCGGTCGAAGGTTCCGGCGGCTGCTGCGATTCTGAATTCGCTTCGCCCTGATCATCGTCCACCGTTTCAGCGTCGTCTGCGTGCGGGTCGCCTGGCTGGTCTAACTCTGCATGCTCTTCCGGCTGGTGCAGCGGGTCGCCGGGTTCGGGTTCGCGTTCGCGGCAGAGGTCTTCGACCAGTTCGTGCAGCAGGTCGTCGGCGTTGGCCACGTACGAAAGTTCTTCCGCCGTGGGACGGACGAAATAAGCCAGATCCTGATACGGCGCCAGGAAGCCGTCTTTGACAACGGCGGGCACGGGCACTTCGTAGTCGATCTCGCCGAAGAATTCGTCGTAACGTTCGATGTCTGTCTGATGCTTGCCGCCACGGTCGGGCGGTGTGGCGGTCAGACCGACGACGACGGGTTCGTCCAGCAGGTCGTGGGCGTCGGCCAGCACCCGGCCCCAGTGCCCCATCAGGTGATGGCATTCGTCCAGAATAATCAGCCCGATCCGCTGCTGCTTCAGCCGGTCGAGCGTGGCGCGGGAAGAGGCGTGCAGCGTGGAAAGCGATTCGCCTTCCAGGGCGTCGGCGTCGCGGATCTTTTTGGTGTAGGACGAAAGCCGCCGCTGATAGTACTGCGGGTTCCGCTTCTTGAGGCTGTTGATCCAGATGGTGGCTTCGCGGGGCGAATGCACCTGGGCGGATTCGATCAGCTTCTCCCGCCACAGTTCACAGGCACGTTCGGTCAGATCGTCGCCGCCACGGCGAGGCAGCGTGACGGATTGATACGTGAGTGAAGTCAGCACGTGCGGGTTTTTGGGATCGGTGCTGACCAGATCGCCGGCGTCGCCGCTGGGCGCATCGAACAGATCGACGCGGGCGGCCCATTGCATCTGAATGGCGGAGTTGGGCGAAAGCACCACGGCGGGCGTCTTCACACATTCTGCCCACAGATACAGGCCCAGCACGGTTTTGCCGGAACCGGGCGGCGCCACAATGTGCAGGCGGCGTTTACCTTCAAGCAGTTTACGCCGCGCGATTTCGACGACGTCCGCCTGCGAGGGCCGCAGCTCTCCGCGGAACTTCAGCCCGCGGAACGGACGGTGCGAACGGATGCGGGGAACTCCTTCGCCGCCTGCATCTGCGGAATGGTTCATTCTTCATCGTCGCGAAGTTTAGCCAGCACGCTGTAATCTTCCAGGGTGGAAGTATCGCCCACCGCCTCTTTGCCTTCGGCAATATCACGCAGCAGGCGCCGCATGATTTTACCGCTGCGGGTTTTGGGCAGCGCGCTGGTGAAGCGGATATCGTCCGGCTGCGCCAGAGCGCCAATCTCTTTGCGGACGTGCAGCTTCAACTCCTTGCGGAGTTCTTCCGATGGCTCCGCGTCTTTGATGGAAACGAAGACGGCAATCGCCTGCCCTTTGATTTCATCCGGGCGGCCCACGGCGGCTGCTTCGGCGACTGCCGGATGGCTGACCAGCGCGGACTCGACTTCGATGGTGCTGAGGCGATGGCCTGAGACGTTGATCACATCGTCGATGCGGCCCATGATCCAGTAATAGCCATCGTCGTCCTGACGGGCGTTGTCGCCAGCCAGATACTTGCCGGGCACCTTGCTCCAGTACTGCTCGACATACCGGGCATCGTCTCCCCAGATGCCACGCAGCATGCCGGGCCAGGGGTGCGTCATCACCAGCATGCCGCCCTGATTGGCGCCGACAGCCTGACCGCTTTCGTCCACAATCTCTGGCAGGATGCCGGGCAGCGGACGGGTGCAGCTACCGGGTTTGGTGGCGGTGGCGCCGGGCAGGGGTGACATCATGATGCCGCCGGTTTCGGTCTGCCACCACGTATCCACAATCGGGCAGCGGCCGCCGCCGATCTTTTCGTGATACCACATCCACGCTTCCGGGTTGATGCCTTCGCCCACCGTGCCTAGCAGACGGAGCGACGAAAGATCGTGCTTCTCAACATGTTCATCGCCCCACTTAATAAACGCACGGATGGCCGTCGGGGCGGTGTAGAGGATATTGATGCGATGCTTTTCGATCAGGTCCCAGAACCGGTCTTCGTGCGGATAGTTCGGGGCGCCTTCAAACATCATCACGGTCGAACCGGCCGCCAGCGGTCCGTACACCACATAGCTGTGCCCGGTAATCCAGCCACAGTCGGCCGTGCACCAGTAGATGTCGGTTTCTTTGTGGTCAAAGACCCATTCGAAGGTCTTTTTGGCGTACAGGTTGTAACCGGCCGTGGTGTGGCGGATCCCTTTGGGCTTACCGGTCGAACCGCTGGTGTAAAGGATGAACAGCGAGGCTTCACTATCCAGCGGCGTCGCGGGGCAGTCCGTTGAGGCGGCGGCGGTTTCGTCGTGCCACCACACATCGCGGCCGTCCTGCATGGGCGTTTCGCCGCCGGTGCGTTGCAGGACGATGCACTTCTCGACGGTGGGCGATTTTTCGAGCGCCTCGTCCACGATCTTTTTCAGTTCCAGGCGTTTACCCCGGCGCCAGGCGCCATCGGCGGTCAGCTGAATTTTCGCGCTGGCGTCGTTATTGCGGTCGGCGATCGCTTCGGCGGAGAAGCCTGCGAAGATCACCGAATGCACGGCGCCAATGCGGGCACAGGCCAGCATCGCAATGGCCAGTTCCGGCGTCATGGGCATATAAATAGAGACAACATCGCCCACACCCACGCCGTGCGACTTCAGCACGTTAGCAAACCGGCAGACCTCCTGGTGCAACTGGTCGTAGGTCAGCGTGCGGACATCGCCCGGTTCGCCTTCCCAGATGATGGCGGCTTTATTGCGGCGGTCGCCGTCCAGATGCTTATCCAGGCAGTTGTAGGATACGTTGGTCTTACCGCCGGTAAACCACTTGGCGTGGGGAGCGTCCCACTCCATGGTCTGCGTGAATGGTTCAAACCAGTGCAGTTCTTCGCGTGCGAGCTTGGCCCAGAAGGCGGGCGGATCGGCCTTGGCCTCGTCATACAGCGCCTGATACGCGTCGTGCGAACCGATGGCCGCACCCGACGCGAAGGCATCGCTAGGCGGGAACAACCGCTCTTCGTGCATGACCGAATCAATGTGGCCGCTACTATCCGCCATAGAAAAACTCCCAGATACCGCCGGTTTATTGCAAAAGACGGATTTTAGGAGCGGCGTAATGGGGTGTCAACGAAGTTCAGATCGCGCCTGCCGGTCGTGATGCGGTGAGCTTCCGGGAAAATGACTCAACCTGGCCATCAGGCCTCGCCTCAACTTTCGATAGGAATTATCACGAAATCATGGGGAAAGTTGACGAAGGGTTTGCGTGGAATATCCCGGACGTCTACTATGAAGACATCTGGCATTTTCCGCCGAACGAACCTACCTCCCGCAGCATTCGTCCCGCCTTTGCTGCCTTAGCCCCAGGAAACAGCACGCCGACGGGTGTGTACACCATGTTTTCTTTCACCTCAGCTCTGCGATGCGCCTTATTAGCCACGGCAGCGGTCTGCGCCGCAGGGTGCAGCCAGCCCGTTGCTGACACAGCCTTCAAGCAACCCGCGCCGCCCGTACCGCTGACAACAGCTTCCATTACGCTGCCGCCTGATGCGGGCGCCTGGAGCGGGTGGCGTGGCGGTGACCTGCAAGGTGTGCAGCCCGATGCAAACCCGCCGCTAAAGTGGAGCCGGGAACAGGGCGTGCTGTGGCGGACGAAGCTTGCGGGCAAAGGCAATTCGTCCCCGGTGGTCTGGGGGTCGCGGATTTTCATCACCTCCGCGATAGCTGTCGAAGGCGACAAAAAGGAAGACGCGCTGCTGGCGGTGCAGTGTTACGATCGTGATGGCGGGCAGCAGCGCTGGCAGCAGATTGTTGGCCGTGCCACGGGCCGGACCCATCTGAAGAACGGCCACGCTTCGTCCACCGTGGTCTGCGACGCTGACCGGGTGATTGCCTATTTCCGCGGGCACGGCCTGACGGCTTTCGACCACCGCGGTGACAAGTTATGGCACCGCCCGCTGGTGCAGAAGGCGCCGCAATGGGGCGCAGCATCCAGCCCGCTGCTGGCAGGCGATCTGGTGGTGCAACTTTGCGACGGGCAGGAAGATTCTTACCTGGTGGGCGTCAACAAGCACAATGGAGAGATCGTCTGGCAGACGTCGCGGGCCGGTGAAGGTTCGTGGACTTCGCCCATTCTGATCCGCGCTGCCACCGGCGACCAAGGCGAAATCCGGCAGGAACTGATCGTCAACGGATCGGACGCAGCAGGCGGATCGCGGGGCTGGATCACCGCCTACGATCCTGCCAATGGCAAGCGTCTGTGGCGGGCGCGGGGCGTGAGCGATATCGCCTGCCCGACTGCGATCCCCGTCACCGAAGATGGCGTGGCGAAGCATGTAATTAGCAGCAGCGGAGCCAATGGCCCGGTGTTCGCCGTGAAGACAGGCGGCCGCGGCGATGTAACGCGCAGTCATGTGGCGTGGCGGAATCCGAAGGGCGGGCCCTACGTGCCGACCGGCCTGGTTTATGACGGCTACCTCTACACGATTGGGGATAACGGCAAATTGGCCTGTCTGGATGTAACGGACGGCAGCTTGCAGTGGTCGCGTAAATTGCGCGATAAGTTTTCCGCCAGTCTGGTGGCGGCTTCCGGCCGTATTTACGCTGTGAGCGAGTCGGGCGACACGTTTGTCTTCAAAGCTTCGCCCCGCAAGTTTCAACTGCTGGCGGCGAATCACCTGCACGCCAACTGCCTGGCCACACCTGCCATCGCGGGCGACCATCTCCTATTGCGGACAGGTTCGCATCTGTATTGCCTGGGGCGGTCAACTGCGGGCATTACCACCGTGGCCCATCCGGGCGAAGCGAGTCCTTCGGACCTGCGTGAGAACCGTGCGGGGCCAACGATGTCGTTGGCGACACCTGGAGGCAAGGGCGGCAAGCTGCCGGCGCCCGTCACGGAATCAGCCCCAGAGACCCGGCGCGAGCCTCCTTCTGCATTGAACGCAACGCCGTGATTGTTGATCTGATCCACACCACGACTGCCGACGGTCTGCGCGTGGACGGCGCCTTGTGCGAACCCACGGCGGCGGCAAAGCCGGACGGTATCGACGCGATTGTGTGCCTGCCGGGCGTGGGCGGCAACTTCTACAGTTCGACCATGCTGGAAGAACTCACGCCTGGATTGCGGGAAACCGGCGCCGCGGTGCTGTGGGCCAACACCCGTGGTCACGACGGTGTGAATACGGCGATTTCCACCGGGCGGAATCACCGGCAGGGCGCCGCGTTTGAAAAGGTTTCGGATTGCACGCATGATGTGCGGGCTTGGGTGGATCTGCTGCAAGACCGCGGCTACCAGCGGATTGCGTTGTTCGGGCATAGTCTTGGCGCCATCAAGTCTGTTTACGCCGCCGCCCACGATCCCCATCCCGCCATTGCAGCGGTGGTTGCTGCTTCGCCGCCGCGGCTTTCGTACAAGGCGTTTCAGAATTCCAGTCAGAGCAGCCTGTTCTTCGACTCTCTGACCGCCGCCAACCAGAGCATCGCCGCGGGCAAGCCCGCAGCACTTATCGATGTTTCCTTCCCTTACCCGCTGCTAATTGCTGCTGAGGCCTACATCGATAAGTATGGACCGGCCGAGAACTACAACATTCTGAAGTTCGCCCATAAGCTGCCCGTACGCACACTCTTTGTCTACGGCTCCGTAGAACTTGAAGGCGGCATCGCCTTCGCGGGAATGCCCGCCGCCCTGACGAAAATTGCGGAAGATACCGGCGCACCACTTGAATGCAGCACCGTTACAGGCGCCGACCACTTCTATCGCGGCTGCCGTGGCGACCTGTTGAAGGTGATGGCGGACTGGTTGTAGGTGCTTGCGGGCGATTCAGGCCGCAAATGGCCCTAAATCGCTTGCTAGACGTGGTTTACCGAGGGTTCTGCGGTCGGTTCAGGGACCGGGGGAAGATTACATCAAGAAATTGATAAGAAAATTCCAGTAAAACTGGAAATTTGCATGCACCCCTGGTAGTATCCCCGAGGGGAAGCACTCGTCACGCATTTTCTCTCTATCTCATCCTCTGTAAACACTGCGTTTATGGGAATGTGGCGGTTGTTTCCAGAAATTTCTCCCTTTTCATTTTCCGGAGACCGCTGCAATGGAATCTCGAAGGAATCGTCGTGGCTTTACCCTGGTGGAGCTACTTGTTGTGATTGCCATCATTGGCGTACTGGTAGCCCTGCTGCTGCCAGCCGTCCAAGCCGCCCGCGAAGCCGCCCGCCGCGCGCAGTGCACTAACAATCTGAAGCAGATTGGCCTAGCGATGCACAACCACCATGACACGTACGGCGAATTGCCCGTCGGCATGGCTGGAAGTTTGAGCAATAACGGCGCCAACCGCGGTGGTTGGGGTTGGGCTTGGGGCGTTTACATCCTGCCATTCATGGAGCGGGATAATCTGTACGACACCGTCGACAACCGCATCTTCAGTGACAGCGGCTGGATGGGCAACAATCCTGAAATTGACGCCGCAGTGCGGGCGGATATCGACGCCTTTGTTTGCCCTTCGTCAGCGAATCCAAAGATTCAGGGCAACCAGGCAACCCATAACTACGCGGGCAACGCTGGTAGCAACTGGACCAGCGGCGACGATTCGGCCAACACCTGGAACACGAATGGTGTCTTCCGTTTTGGTAATCCCCGCAACGATGGCCTGCGTTTCTCGGACATCACCGACGGAACCAGCTCGACGCTGATGGTGGCGGAGAAAACCGGCATCGATAAAGCCTCTCCGCAATGCAACTGGTGCAGCTGCAACGCCATCTTCTCTAGCCACATGGACAGTGGAGCAGGCACAAACGAAGCGTCGGAACACGTCGGTTCGACCCGCTGGGCGTTTAACAGCAGGGACGAGCGTGCTTTCCACAGCTTCCACCCTGGCGGAATTAACGGCGTGCTGGTGGACGGCTCGGTGCGGTTCTTCCCCGAAACCACCAACCAGACCATCCGTAACCGCATTGGCGCCCGCAACGACGGCCAGGTTGCCGAATTGCCGTAACGCATCTCCGGCCTGTTAAACATCGCAACACCGCCCATTGATGTTCTGCATCTTCAATGGGCGGTTTTTTTCATTGGATACACAACTTGGTAAGGAAATAACCTGTGAATCGAAACGCACTGCAAGTTCAAGGATTTCTTCTGGTGGCTCTCTTTTGCTGCCTGCTTACGGCATGCGGCCCAGGCGGCACAACCGAAGTACCCGGCGCGCCCGTTTCTGGAACGGTGCTGCTAGACGGAAAGCCCATGCCGTCCGGGCAGATAGAATTCGCGCATCCGGAATCCCCGGAGACACAGAAACTGAAGATTGAAGACGGCAAGTTTTCGGGCAACGCCCCCATTGCTGAGTGCACCGTCCGCATCATGGACAACGAAGATCCCACTCAGAACACAATTCCACCTAAGTGGAATGCAGAAGGCGGACTCAACGCGAACGTGACGGAAGACGAATCCACCAACGTGTTTGAGTTCAAAATCACGTCCAAGTAGTTCAAGGCTGACGCCGCGGTCAGGCCACTGACGCGACTGCTTACCAGGGCGTCATGCCGCCGTTGACGCAGATCGTCTGGCCAGTGACGAACGAGGCTTCTTCGCTGGCCAGGTACTGCACGGCGCCGGCGACATCGTCGGGCACGCCCCAGCGATTGGCGGGGATCAGGGCGCGGTATTCGTCTTTCATTTCCTGCGGATCATTTTCATGGCGTTCGACGGGGATCCAGCCCGGCGCCACCATGTTGACCGTAATGCCGGCCGGCGCCAGTTCCGAAGCCATGCTGCGCGACCAGCCAACCTGCCCGCCCTTGGCCGCCACGTAGGCGCTGAACGGGGCGACACTGCGCTGAAACACTTCGCTGGTGATGTTCACAAACCGGCCCCACTTCTGCGCCTTCATGTGCGGCAGTGCGCGGCGGGCCAGCAGGAAGGGGCTTTTGATGAAGAAGTCGAGCATCCGCTGGTAGAAGGCCCAGTCGTATTCTTCGATAGGCATCAACGGTTGTTCGCAGGTGGCGTTGGCCACGATGATATCGACCGGGCCGATCTCGCTTTCGATGGCGGAGAACATGCCGTCGACGTCTTCTTCCGAAGTCACATCCGCCTGGCAGAGCATGGTGCGGACGCCGGCGGCCTTATATTCTTCCAGCGCTGCTTCTGCGCGTTGGGTGTTGTGGGCGAAGTTCACGGGCACCGAAGCGCCGGCTTTACCCAGCGCCAGGCCGATTGCTTTGCCAAGACCGGTGCTGTTGCCCGTTACAAGAGCGACGCGGCCCTCAAGAGAAAATGCCATGCTGCGGTTCCTTCAGGTGCTGTGCAACGTAATAACACAACGTTATTAACAAATGCTTCAGCCCGGAAATAGAAACCGGTCGGCGTACGGTTGTCAAACCTGCCGTGTGGATTTTCAGACGTCAGCCGCCCCGGCGGACCGTCGTCAGGTTGTCGCCGTCGCCTGCTGCCTTACACAGATACAGGCGGAATGACGAAGGAAACCATCCGCGCGGCCAGGCCCCGGCTGAGGAGCTTCGCCAGGCACTCTTCGGCCTGTTCGCGGCGGCCGAATGTAGCGTACTGACGCCACAACGTTCCGGCGGTTTCGTGATACTGAACGCGGAACTGACGAGCCACACCACTTCCGGCAGCGCTAACGGCAACGGGATGGCGGGCATGGCTTGTGAAAGAGGTTGCCATAATAGCACCTTCAAACGTGAAATTCTGAGTGTTCTTTGCTACATCGGCCAAGTGGCTGGCCGGCATGAGCCGGAAACCACAGAAAACCGGTGTATCTCTTGTAAGCGTTATCTGCGGGCAACTGCCTGACGGCATGCTGCAAACGGATTGGGGAAGGGTTTTACGCAAGTCGCTGATGTTTGTCCATACGGCTTGCGCAATCGTTGTACCTTGAGAGGGGCAACCAGCAGGGAAGGTTCGCGGCAGGAGCCAGAATACTGGCCATGATTTGGTGCGAAACTGGTTACGTAACCTCACGGATATAATAATTACGGGTAACGCACACGCAATACAAACATCAACTTGCGTCCGAAAAACGCCTTGAAGCGGCTGAATGGCCTGGAGAACTGAAGATGCACTCGCCAATTATTCCAGGCACGATGATGCACCTGTTCGTTCTGCTTAGCCTTTCCGTACTGTTGGCCGCTGGCTGCGGACCTTCAAATACGGAGATAATGCAGAAAAAGAAGCTCCGTCTCAGGAATGCGGAAGCAGAAAAGGAACGATGTCAAACCAACCTGGAATCAGCTCGCGCGGACTTGGCATTGGCCCCAGATGATGAGGACCTAAAACGGGCAGTGGAAACCTGTGAGGACACCTACCGGTCGGCGTGTGGCGAAGTTCTGGTATCGAAAATGGAAGTCGAGCTGATGGAACGTCAAATGGAGTATTACGGACCCTAGGGCGTCGTCTCTTTTGTTTATGCCCGTCGCCTGTATGTTCCGTAGACTTCGCAAACGGTTCTGGGGCGGCGCTGATTTTTCTGTTATTCTGCACGCTGTGTAGAAGCCTGGCGGCAAGCGTAAATTCGCCGGGCGATAGGTAAGCTGCTGGTCAGGAAAAGTCTGCGATGGGACTGCTCTCCGGATTTGAACATTTTGTCCGCGAAAACGAACCGATGGCGCCGCACACATGGCTGCGCGTAGGCGGACTGGCGGAGTATTTCGCCGAACCGACAAGCGTTGAAGAACTGGCCGCCCTGGTGCAGCGGTGCCGCGAAGAAGAAGTCACCGTCCGGCTACTAGGCGGCGGCTCGAACCTGCTGGTCCGCGACGAAGGCGCACCCGGCGTGGTGATTCATCTGGCGGCGCCCGCTTTCAATGGCATTGAAGTCGAGGGAAATATTGTGAAAGCCGGCGCCGGCGCGCGGTTGTCGCACGTTATTTCCACCTCCATCCGCGAAGGGCTGGGCGGCTTCGAGCAGTTGACCGGCATTCCTGGCGTGGTGGGCGGAGCACTGCATTCCAACAGCAGCACAAGTGGCGGCGACATCGGTCAGTGGACCACTGCCGCGGCCGTGATGACACGCGACGGAGAGATTCTGCACCGCACGCGGGAAGAGCTGAACTTCGCGTACCGCCATAGCTCGCTGGACGAACTGGTCATTCTTAGCGCGGAATTTGAGCTGGAGCCGGGCGACCCGCAGGAACTGACCAAACGCATGCAGAAGCTGTGGATCGAAAAACAGGCGACGCAGCCGCGCAGCGATCAGAACTCGGGCTGTATCTTCAAGAATCCAGGCGGCGCCAGCGCTGCTAGCCTCATCGAACAGGCGGGCCTCAAAGGCGCCAGCATGGGCGAAGCGGAAGTCAGCGATCGCGACGCCAATTTCATCGTGGCAGGGCCCGGCGCTACCAGCCAGGACGTAATTCGCCTAGCCGACCTGATCCGCAACCAGGTCGCAGACCGCGCAGGAGTTGAACTTGAACTTGCCATCGAAGTCTGGTAGCCCGGAAGCCGATAACCAATAAAGGTGTATCAGCTTCATTAAGCACGGGTATCTACAACGCAGATACTAACCCGAAGCGCGAGCGAGGGGCGCCGGAATAAGCAGCGCATCGCCGGTTGAAGGCATGTTTCATCGGAGATCAAGCGGCCAAAAGTCCTTGATTCCGCATCCAGATCAAACGTCCCTCGCTTGCGCTTCGGGTTAGTGTGGGTGGCCGCGTCGTTGCGATCACTCGATAGTGACCGCTGCAACATACGCGTGCATTCCAGGGAGCCAGCGCAGTGGCTAAGAAAAAGAGCAAGCACAAAAAGAAGCAGCTTCCCTTTTTCGCGCGGGTCACTCAGGCGGTAACGGCGCCCTTCCGTACGGTCGTGGCGCAGATCATTGGCTTTGTCATTCTTATTGCCGGCATCATCGCGGCCGGGCAGTATGGCTGGGAGCGTGTGGCCGTCAGCGTCCGCAACGATCCGCGGTTTCTCATCTCGGCCGATCAGATTCACACGCCGCAGCAGCCGGACTGGATTCAGGACGATGTGAAGGCGGAAGTGGTCGCCAGCGATGATCTTGCCCAGGTTTCCGTGCTCGACCGTCAGGCCGTCGACCGCGTGGCCAATGCCTTTGCCACCCATCCCTGGGTGGAGGAAGTCGAGCGGGTCGAGAAGCATGACGGTCCGCGGATCGACGTCACGATGACGTATCGCATGCCCGTTGCTATGGTCGAAGTGTACACCGCCACTGGCCGCGGTCTGCTGCCGGTTGACCGACACAGCGTGCTGCTGCCGCCAGACGATTTTTCACCTAAGCAGGCGCGGGATTTCCTGCGTATCTCCGCCGGCCGGTTGCCGCCCAGTGGTACGCTTGGCGCCCCGTGGGGCGATCCCCGCGTAGAAGGCGCCGCCCGTGTTGCGGAAGCCTGGAAACAGCAGTGGCGAGAGCTGGAACTGTATCGCATTGTGACTTTCGCGGGGGCGGCCGCAGATACAGAGAGTATTCAGTACGAAATCCACACCCGCGAAGGCGCCCGTGTTCTCTGGGGCCGTGCGCCGGGCAGCGAGCAGACGGGCGAAGCAACGGCCAGCGAAAAGATCGAGCGGCTGGAAGCATTCGTCCACAAACACGGCCCTATCGCCGCCAGCGACTCGAGCGCGCTGGTGATTGACCTCCGCGACACCAGCGGCGTGACTCACCGCGTTGCTTCGCGCCCGGCTGACCCGACGCGCTGATCCAACGCGCTGACCGGGCTGCGAATTCTTCTGAATCCACCGCACCAGGACCAGATGTCTGGTAACGGGCGTCGATCGCAACGAATTTTGCGTTAACTACGGCGTTTTCTGGATAATCGCCGCCTGCAACCGCCACTACGATGGGCGGTTACTATTTCTTTTCCGGCAGTACTGTGCCACAATAATGCATGAGGGAGTCGACTTTCTTACTCTCAAAGAATTATCGCGTTTGGCAGGGGGCCTACCTAATGCGGCTTTATACAACCTTATTATCGCTGCTCGGCGTTGTCTCGATGGCAACATGCGCGGCGGCGTGTCCGTTCTGCACCGCCAGCTCGCAGACATTTAGCGAAGAAATTGCCTCGATGGACGTGGTAATCATCGGCACATTAGCCGTTCCACCGCCGCCCATCAGCGATGACGAAGCATTGGCTTTCCCCGACGGCGAAGTGCCAAAGGCGGGATTTGAGGTCACCACCATTATCAAAGGCGACAAGTACCTGAAATCTTCAGGTTCGTTGCCCAACGCTAAAAAACGGATGGTCGAGACCATCTTCTTTGGCGAAGGTAAAAAAGGTGACGAATTCCTGATTATGGGCGTCGATCCGCCCGAGTTGATGTGGTCCACGCCGCTGCCGCTGACCAAAGAGGGCCGGAAATACCTGGATTCGCTGTTGAAACTGCCTGAAGACACCGGCAAACGGCTGGTCTTCCTGCAGGATTATCTGGAGCATCCGGACGAGATGGTGGCCCGCGACGCCTACGACGAATTCGCCAAGGCGCCGTACGAAGACATTCAAGGCATCCGCGATCAGCTTAACCACGATCAGATTCTGAAGTGGGTGCAGAACACGGACATTCCCGCCAGCCGTCGCCGCCTGTACCTGACACTGCTGGGCGTCTGTGGCAGCGAGAAGGACGTGCCCGTTCTGGAAAAGATGCTGCTTTCAGACAATCGCGACGCTAAAGCCGGTCTGGATGCGTTGATCGCATGCTACCTGCTGCTGCGGGGCGAAGAAGGCCTGCCGCTGATCGAAAAGCAGTATCTGGCCAACAAAGATGCGGAATACGCCGATACCTACGCCGCGATCATGGCGTTACGTTTTCACGCGACCGAAACGGACAAGCTGCCACGCGAGCGGTTGAAGAAGTCTGTCCGCCTGGTGCTGAACCGGCCGCCGCTGGCGGATCTGGTGATTCCCGATCTTGCCCGCTGGCAGGACTGGACCGTGATCGACAAGCTGGTGGAGCTGTTCGTCAACGCGGACGATGAATCCAGCTGGGTCCGCGTGCCGGTGATCAATTTCCTGCGTGCCTGCCCGTTGCCGGAAGCTAAAGAGCAGCTCAAGAAGCTGGAAAAAATCGATCCAGCCGCCGTGAAGCGGGCCAATACGTTCTTCCCCTTCGGCCCCGGCAACGATACCGCAGATGCGGCTGTCCGCCCCGAAAAGAAGGAAGACGCCAAGACAGAAGAAACCGCTGACGACAAAGCAGCGACTGCGCCGGCGCTACCGGCTGCGGCTGCTGCCAGTGAAGCCGATCCACCTTCGCCACCGCCAAGCATCCAGCAGCCCGAGGCGCCGGCCGGTTCAACCGGGGCGCTGACCCTGGCTTCGGCAACTCCGGCGAACCTTCTGCTGCGTCTGGGCGTACCAATGCTAGTAGGGCTGGCATTGATGATCGGCATCTATTTTGTGATGCGGACGGGTCCGGCCCAGCGTCCTCAGCGGAATTAGCATCTGACGAGCTTGTCTAGAGAATCTGCCATGACTACCAATCCCGTTTCACCTGACCATGGGGCGGGCGACGCTGCCAGTAAGACCGCGGCCACACAGCCAGTAAGACGCGCGCCGGTAGAAGACACCGCAGGCGTTAACGAACCGGCGAAGCCCACCGCTGACACTTACTTCGAAGAGCAGCCGGTCGACGATTTTCAGATGTACCGGGCGGTGAGCAAACCGGCGGTCATTTCGTGCATTCTGGCCGCGCTTTCTTTCACCGCGTTGTGGGCGCCGCAACTGCTGTTTGTGCCCGTCATTGGCGTGGTGCTGGGCATCATCGGCGTGATCTCCATCCGCCGTTACCCGACAGAGCTGACGGGCGTAAAGGCAGCCTATGCGGGCATCATCGCCGGGCTGCTGATTATCGTCAGCAGCGTCAGCATCCACACGATTATCTACCTGACGGAAGTCCCCGAAGGGTATGACCGCATCAGCTTCGGGCAGTTGAACGCCCCGCCGGGTTCCGATGAAAACGCCCCGCCACCGCCTGGCGCCTATGAACTCAATGGCAAGAAAGTCTTTATCAAAGGCTATCTGCATCCCGGCGTCAGCGGGCAGGGCAACGTCCGCCAGTTTGTACTGGTGGGCGATCTGGGCACCTGCTGCTTTGGTGGTCAGCCGGAACTCACGCACATGATTGACGTGACCATTGAGAAGGACAAAGATCCCGTCTCGTACAACACCCATCGCCGCAACTTAACGGGCACGCTCTACGTTTCACGCGTACCGCTGCGGTCACCCGGCGTCGAAAAAGGCGGCTTCTACCGCCTGGTAGCGGATTCGGTGCAATAGGCGTAAAGCTTTCTACGCAGTGCGTTTAGTATGGCCTGACAACACCCACAATCACGCCTAACACCTGCGCGCCATGAAGGCTTCGCGGCTGACGATCATCGAATTGTTTCTGATCACAACGTTGATCGCGTTGCTGCTGGCGTTTGGCATGCATACGCATAAGAGCGTTCTTCAGTACGCCTTTGTCCTGGAAGACGCGTCCGACATTTTGCTTTCGCCCGCCGCGGATAAAGTGGCCTTGGCGAAAGGTGGTCAATGGGAAATCTACGACGCAGAAACGGGTAAGCTGCTTTCGTCGGCGACCTGCCTGGTTGCAGAGGTGCATTTCTCGCCCGATGGCAAATGGCTTGTTTCGGACCCTTTTGAAGGTACGCCGCAGATTTGGGATGCGGCAACGGGAGCATACCTGGGCGACTGGATGCTGACCGCTTCCGAGTCAACCGTCCACTCCCCTGATAGTTCGCTTCTTTATGTTCAGGGCGGTGGAATGGTCTTCGCTTTTGAGGACGCCAGTGGTGCACCGGCCTCTACGGCGATTCTTGGAGGTGCTGCGATCTCACCAGATAGAAATTTTTTCGTTGTGTTCAATACAGCAGAACAATGGCGTGTTCTGGACACTCGCAACGGTAAGGAGCATGGCGCTATTCCACGCGAATTGGGCGCCGAAGCTGGGCCGCTCTTTCTTCCAGGCGTTAATGTCGTCTGCACGGTAAACAACGAGAGGATTCAGCTATGGGATGTCGAAGAGGGAGAACGCATCGCCAGGATCCCGCGGTCCGGCAAATCTATTGTTGATATCGCCGCCTCGCCATCCGGCGCTCAACTGGCAGTCTGCGATGAAGACTTTATCGAGGTGTGGGATCTGGCGGAGAAAACGAAGCTCCACGAATTCCCACTGCCCGGAAATGCCGGCGAAGATGCAGATATAGCCTTCATGCCTGATGGCAAACGCCTTCGCATTGTAAAACGCGAATATGACCCGGACGTTCCAGGCGAATACTCAAGCCAAGTCATTACGATTGATATTGCCGCGAGCGACCATGATGTGAAGACATTTGCATTTAGTCAGCGTGAAAGATTTGTCCCGGTCGGTCTTCTGGCAGGTCTGTCGGTCTGGTTGGTCGCATGGGTCGCGGTGGCGTGGCGCGCGAACAGAGAGCACCGCCATGCAGCGGATCTACTGGCGTATTCCGCCGTACCATTGGCAGTCATCTACTTCTCGGCTGGTGGCTTGCTCCTGCTGCCCCTGGTCATTCACAGCACAACGGCGGGGTACACCGGAATCATCATCCTCGGCGGCGGGTTACTTGCCATTCTTACTCTTGTCTTGGTGCTCGTCCTCACAGCGAACACCCTGCGGCGGAGACCGCTTCTAACCGTCGTAAGCGTACTTACGCTGGTCGTTTCCGTTCTGCTGTACGGCTATCATTTCTGGATCATTACCGCCAGTTTTGGAATGTGGATGTAACCCATCTAGTAGCGTTTACGATAGCAGCGAGATCAGCACCGGGGCGACGATGGTCACCATGATGAGTGCGACGGGATAGACGGCGGCGTAGCTGGTGGCGGGGACGCTGGACTCGGTGCTGGACGTGATGGCGCCCAGGCCGGGTGTTGAGGTCATCGCGCCGCACATGCCGCCGAGGGTTTCCAGCGTGTTCAGGCCCAGCAGCAGTTGCGCCGTGATCTGCCCTGTGACCAGCGGCGCCAGCACCACGATCAACGCGGCGATGCACATCGAGACGCCGTATTCCTGCAGCACCGGCACAATCTTCTGCCCCGCGCTGCTGCCTGCCTGCGCCAGGAACAACGCCAGGCCCAGTTCCGACATCAGTATCCGCGCCGCACGTGGCAACCGCCCCACAGGCAGCCCCGCCTGCGCGAGTTGCCCCTGCACCAGCCCTGCGATCAGCGGCCCGCCAGCCATACCCGCCGAAACCTTTTCGCCCATGAATTCTATCTTTACCGACCCCAGCAACACGCCCAGCGCGATGCCGAACGATAGCGGCGCCAGGTCCGTTTCGTCCGCTGCCCGTTCGCGATGGCCAGCGAACTGCACGAACTGCTCCAGCCCGTGGCGGGCGCCGGTGGCGGTTAAAGCGTCGCCGATCTGCAGCTTCTGGTGCACGTTGGGTACAAATTCAACATCCTGCCGCAGCACACGGGTAATGGTTACACCAAAACGGCTCAGCAGATGCAGTTCTTTCAACGTCTTACCCGCCACGTTTTTCGAGGTCACCACAACACGCCGGCGTTGCCCCTCCACATCCAGCACATACTGATCCTCCGGGCACGGCTTGCCGATCGCCTCAGCCACCTGCACCAGCCGGCTATGCTGTCCGATGGCAAGCACCTTATGCCCCATCTCCACCTTATAGCCTGGCGGAACCGGCTCCAGCTTATCGCCCACCAGCAGGCGGGAAACCTGGCAGTTGGCATCTGAAATACTGGTCAGTTCCCGCAGTCTTTTGCCGGCCAGATTCGTATTCGTAATTTCGATCAGCATCCGCGAAATCTGACCGCTGAGAACTTCTTCGTCTTCCTGCGACTTGCCTTGTAACCATCGCGAAATCCGTGGCGCCAGTTGCACAAACAGAATCACTACGACCACGCCAAACGGATACGCAATACCAAAGCCGACGGCCACCTGCGGGTCCGCAGGCAACCGCTCCGTCGCTGCAGCCAATGCCGGCGTGCTGGTCAAAGCCCCCGAAAACAGACCAGCCGACAAACCGGCTTCCAGCTTCAGCCACACCGCCGTGCCCCACGCCGCCGCCGCGCCAGTCGAAATCATCACCACCGCCAGCAACACCAGCCGGGCGCCACTCTTGCGAAACGTCTGCGTAAACGTCGGCCCGGCGCCCAATCCCAGGCAGTACACAAACAGCACCACCCCCGCCACGCCGGCAAATTCCGGCACACTAAACCCGAAGTTCCCCGCCGCCAGCGCAACAAACACCACGCCGGACGTTCCCAGCGAAATCCCTTTCCACGAGATCCGGCCGGCAACAATCCCCAACGCCACCACCGCACACAGGGCGACAATCTCGCCCGCAACTTCCGACATGGAACAACATCCGCCATCAAACAACTTGAAACAACGAAGGTACCTTAGAGCCCAACCCCGCTTTTACGCAATGCCCGTAAGAAATCACACCCACCCACAAACCAGAACAAGTTCGATGGCCGCAGTACGTTGCATCTATGATGCAAGGCAATTCATCAAATAGATGACCTAGTTGCAGAATGTGAAAACCTGATGAAGCGATTCGCCACCCATGTCGAACCTCACACGCCGCGTTTAGCGTCGGGAAGTCGGGCTTGCTCGCAATCTCTTTACGTCTGCGGTGAATCTAAGTCGCAATGCAGATAGTTCTTAATGAAGTACCAAGTGTGACACCCATTGCCATCAAAGAGCTTGCGGCACCGCGGATAGTCAAGCTTATCCCAGATCACGCGGGGCATTGCTTCCTCTAGTTGCTCGAATTCGTCGTCGTTGCCGGCGAACTTATAAACGCCGACAGCTTCCAGCTTGGGAAGTGTCTGCAGTTGTCGGAGATCATCCTTGGAAATGGGCGCCAAATAAAGCACCAGAGCCTTCAGATTCTGAAGCTGCGCGAGATAACGTCCACACCCATCCAGACTGGCGCCGGTGCTTACCACCAGGGTTTCCAGGTTTTTGAAATTGGCGACGATCTTCAGCAACGGTGTCATATCCGCATCTTGAAAGCTGTGAAGCAGCAGCACCCGGACCTTGTCTTTGCGGTACTGGCTCAGTTCTCCAGGCGACGGGTCTACCAAATCCAGCCTACATGGTGTGGGCAGGTACGCTACCGGCTGTGCTGCCACCGGGGTCTGTGCAGGATTACGTCCGCAGCCGATTCCGAAAACTGCACAAATACACAGGCTGAAGACCGCCCAATTGCGGATGATACGATGGAGGGTCATGCATCTTCCCTCGAAGTTGAATTACCGCCCCGCGCCACAATCAGCTTCAATTGCATCTTGTTGATCAGGCTGCTGCACTGGTCCAGGAAGATAGAAAACGCCTGATCGCCGCGGAGTTCTTCTTCGGTGAACTCGTGCAGGGCGGTGAGTTTTATTTTGGTCACCTCGGCCAGGTATTTTTCCAGTTGCTGCGGATCGTTCACGTTCATCTGCGCGCGTTCGATGGTCAGCGTTTTTTCGAGCAGTACATCCAGGCGTTCTTTCTGCTGGCTGATGATGGCCTGGGCTTCCTGCTCTTTCAGCCTCCGCCACTGAATCCACAGCAGATAAATTCCGGCGCCTAGTGCGAACAGCAGCTCTTTAGTGGCGGCCAGGGCTTCCATCACGTTGGCCGTAAAGCCGATCTGATCCGAGGGATGGAAGTACCGCTGCGCGACCGGGTGCATGCGGGTGGAAACCCATTGCGGCGCATCGCGGCGCGCGATGAGCGTGGGGATCTTCAGCCGCAGGCTATCTTCATGGATCGCTTCCAGCACGGCTTGCACCAGCGCGTCCGGGGCATCGGGCTGCACGACGACGAAGGCGGTTGTCGCCACCGTGGGAATCGCCTCGGCAGGCACCGGCGGGTCTTCCGCAAACAGTCCTTGCGGAATTTCAACCCTCTGCAAAAACGGATGCGACATCTCCAGGGCTGCGGCGCTGGGAACAGGCAGCAGATCGAAGTCGTGCGTCGCCAGCACTTCCTGCAAGTCCGGATGCTCCACACCCGCGGTGACAATCGCCGCATCGATGGTTTCATCTTCCAGCATCGTCTTGAAATAAACGCTGCTCTTTTCCAGGTCACCTGTCGCCACGCCAAAGTGCTTCAAGAGCTGAAGCGCACTTTTGCGGTTGCCAGAACCAACCTTCCCCAGCGCGATGTTCTTGCCTTGCAGTTCTGAGATGTAGTGAATGTCGCTGCTTTTGCGGACAATGATGAACACCAGTTCCGGGAACAACGGCGTGACCACATTCAATTCTTCTAGCGGGACGGCGCCGCCCTGCACAATGGCCAGCTCCACCTGCCGGTCCAGGAGCAACTGAAAGTTGGCCTCCGAGCCTTGCGTGGTCTGCTTCTGCAGGTCGCGGCTGGTGCGGCTGCGGAGCGATTCGTCGATGGACGCGGCGACTTTATAGTACAGGCCGCCACGTTCGCCGGTGGCCATGCGGACCGTCCGCGGGAAGGTGTCGCGGCGGACCATCCAGACAACCACCGCGCCGGCAATTGCCAGGACTGCCACCACCGTGATCCACGTCCGGATCTTCGCCGTAGAAAGCCGCTTCATGCTGGCGCCTGGAAATACTGGTTGAAGGTAACCTGTGGAAGCAATTTCGCTTTGTCACAACTTACCGTCACCCGCCCCAGCCAGACAACCGCAGTCCGCCAGCAGCACTCCACAAGAGCTACCGCACCCGCGCCATCGCGTGCCGGCGGCTCATATAGTCGGCCATCTGCGTCGCCATCGGCAGGCTTGTATCGATGGGCACATATTCGCAGCGGTTGCGCAGCGCGAGCGATTCCAGGTCCGCATTAAAACGGTTGACCGCTTTGAGATAGGCCCGCCGCAGGTCTTCCGGCTGTGCGAGCAGATGGTCCGGAATTTCCAGCCCGTTAAAACGCGTCATGCCTTCCATATCAAAATGACGCTCATCGTGATGCATCACATGCACCAGCACCACTTCGTGCTTTTTATAACGCATCTGCTGAATGACGGCTTCCAGCTCTTCCAGATCGCCGAAGAAATCGCTGAAGATGAAGACCAGCTCCCGCCGCCCCATCCGCGTTACAAAGCTTGAAAGCGCTGCAGAAAGATCCGTCTTTTCAACCGCTTCGGCCGAGTCCAGTGCGCCGGTCATCCGCGTGATCTGATTGAGCGAATTACTTGGCGCCAGGAAGCCGCGGACGTCGTCATCAAACAGGCCGAACGCGACTTTATCGCTTTGCCGGACGATGGAGTAACCCAGCGTGACGGCCAGTTGCGCGGCGTACTGCATCTTCTGCGTATCGCCTTCGCCGTAGCGCATCGAGGCGCTGATATCGAGCAGCAGGTGGCAGACAAAGTTGGTTTCGAGTTCGTACTGTTTGACGAAGTATTTGTCGCGGGTATAGAAAACGCGCCAGTCGATATGCTTCGGATCGTCGCCCGGCGTGTACTCGCGATGCCCGGCGAACTCCACCGCAAAACCGGACAGCGGCGACTTGTGCGCACCCGCCAGATTACCAATCACCAGCCCCTGCGGCTGCAAAGGCTGACTGGCGATGTGGGCCAGCACTTCAGGCTGGAGGTAACGGTTCAGTACGGTAGACATAGTTTCAAGCCGGAGTAACCGTAGGGCAGGCGCCTGCCTGCCGGATCAACAATAACGACATCGTTTGAGGTGGACTGCGTTGCGTTGTCAGACGCGCCGCCTGACCTACAACTTAACTGGCCTTCGCCTCTGGACGCTCGTAATGCTTATCAGCCGGTACGGCGTCCATCAGGCGTTCGATCAGTTCTTCGCTGCCAATGCTGTTGGCCTGCGCGGTGTAGTTGGCGGCAATCCGATGCCGCAATGCGGGTTTAGCCACGGCCTGTACATCGGCCACGGTCGCATGATGACGACCGTACAGAATTGCCCGCGCTTTGGCGCAGCTCACCAGCGTCAGCACGCCACGTGGACCGGCGCCCCAGCCCACAAGCTCATCCACAAACGGCGGCGTCTCTGGCTGACCGGGGCGCGAAGCACGCACCAGCGCCCAGGCGTAACCCAGCACCTGATCGCTGACTGGCACGCGTGTGACCAGCTTCTGAATGGCGATGATGTCGTCGCCCGTCATGCAAGCTTCGATCTTGCCCATGGTGCCCGTCGTCACCCGGCGGGCGATATCCCACTCTTCGGCGCCGGTGGGGTAACCGACTTTGATATAAAGCAGGAACCGGTCGAGCTGCGCTTCGGGCAGCGGATAGGTGCCTTCCTGTTCCAGCGGGTTTTGTGTCGCCAGCACAAAGAACGGCGGCGGTAGTTTGTGGATGGCGCCGCCGGCGGATACCTGGCGTTCCTGCATCGCTTCCAGCATGGCCGCCTGCGTCTTGGGCGGTGTACGGTTGATTTCGTCCGCCAGCAGCATGTTGGCGAAGACCGGGCCGGGCAGGAAGCGGTAGCCGCGTTGGCCGGTTTCCGGATCGTCCTGAATCACCTCGGCGCCGGTGACGTCCGAGGGCATCAGGTCAGGTGTGAACTGGATGCGTTTGAAGCTAAGGTGCAGCGACTCTGCAATCGAACTGATCAGCAGCGTCTTGGCCAGCCCTGGCACACCTTCGAGCAGCGCGTGGCCGCGTGCGAACATGGCGATCAGCACCTGTTCGATTACGTGCTCCTGCCCGACGATCACTTTCGAAAGCTCATCGCGGATCTTCTGATAAGACTCTTTACACCGCTCTACGGCTGCGGCGTCGTCCTGGTCTATCTGGCTGGCGTCGTCACTCATGTTGCCTCCCTTATGAAACCGGGCGGATAGCCACCCAGGAAAACCGGCAGGCGGCGCGACCGCCCACCGGATACTAATCTAACGGTTAAAATGTTGTGACAATTAGTTGTCACCCTGGAAGTACCGCCGCAGGCGTTCTTCGTAGCCACGTGGCGCCCTGCGACGGGTTTTCGCCTGAATGGCTTTGCGCAGTTCTGGCGGAAGCTTGGCGAACCAGGGTTCTTCCGCAAACGCGCGGTTCTTCAAATTGGCGTCTTCGTTGCCATCAGCCGCCCGGCTGTCTGACTGGGCGCCTGGCTCCAGGTACGAATCTCCCTTCTCAGAGAACTGGTTCTCCGCCGCTTCACCGCCCTGCGAGGCGCCGCCGCTGGATGCGGTTGGCGACGTAGAGCCTGACGCGGGCTGACTGGACTCGCCCTGACCTTCACCTTGGCCCTGGCCTTCGCCCTGACCTTGACTCTGGCCTTCGCCCTGCCCCTGACCTTCACCTTGTCCCTGGCCCTGACCTTGCCCCTGGCCCTGACCTTGACCCTGACCAGCTTCCTCACCGAGCGCGGCTTGCGCCTGAGCAACGGCTTCAGAACCTGCGATCTGCTGAGCTGTGGCTTCCGGCGAAGACGGAACCAGTCCAGTGCCTAAGCCCTGACCTTGACCCTGACCTTGACCTTGGCCCTGACCCTGACCTTGGCCCTGTCCTTCACCTTGACCCTGACCTTCACCTTCGCCTTGACCCTGGCCTTCGCCCTGACCTTCGCCTTGACCCTGGCCTTCGCCTTGACCTTCACCTTGGCCCTGTCCTTCGCCTTGGCCCTGACCTTCACCTTGACCCTGACCTTCGCCTTGACCCTGGCCTTCGCCTTGACCTTCACCTTGGCCCTGTCCTTCGCCTTGGCCCTGACCTTCACCTTGACCCTGACCTTCACCTTGACCCTGGCCTTCGCCTTGACCCTCTCCTTGTCCTTCGCCCTGGCCCTCTCCTTGACCTTCACCTTCGCCCTGGCCTTCACCTTCGCTGGGCTCTGCGTTGGCGGTTTCGTCTTCACCGAGGCGCGACGCGGCTTCTAGACCTTCACGCAGCGGCTCGTTGGCGACTTCCTGCTGCCCGGAAATCTCCGCGGCGCCCTGGCCCGTCGCACGCTGCGCGTCGGCGAATTTCTGCGTCGCGTTCTGCAAAGCTTTGGCGGCGGCTTTCTGTGCCGGAGACGGTTTGGCGCCTTCACCTGGTTTAGCGCCCTCACCGGGCTGAGCACCTTCACCGGGTTGAGCACCTTCGCCGGGTTGTGCCCCTTCGCCGGGTTGTGCCCCTTCGCCGGGCTCACTTCCCTCGCCTGGCTGAGCACCTTCACCTGGCTCAGATCCTTCACCGGGCTGCGACCCCTCGCCCGGCTCACTTCCCTCGCCCGGTTCTGAACCTTCACCCGGCTTGGCGCCCTCGCCTGTTTCGGCGCCTTCACCTGGTTTGGGACCTTCGGCTTTGGCCAGTTTGTCGAGTTCGCCGGCCTGTTTCGCGATTTCATCGCGGGCGGCTTGCTGATCTTTGGCAAGATTGGCAATCGCTTTGGCGATGTCAGCGTCGCGCTGAATTTCCTGCTCGCGGGCGGCCAGGCTGGCTGCGGCGCGTTCTAGTTTGCGGTCGACGTCGGCCTGTGCCTCACCGGCTGTCTGCGGGTTGGCTTCCGCCTTGGCGGCGCCTTCTTCGGCGGCTTTGACGGCCTGTCGAAGTGCGGATGCGGCGCCGGGATCAGCTTCGGCGGATTTCTTCGCCAGTTCGCCGGCTTCCTGCTTCTGGGCTTCCAGGTTTTCCTTCTGACCCTCGGCCTGCTTCTTCAAGGCCTTTTCGATTTCCTTTTTCGCATCGCCCAGAGCCTGACGGACTTCCTGCTGGGCCTGACGTGCAGCTTGCTCGTCGCCTTCACCGATTTTGCTGGCGGCTTCGGCCGCTTTGTTCTGCGCCTGTTGAAGCGCCTGCTTGGCTTCGGCGGATGCTTCGCCCGTCAGGTCGTTCGCTTCGCCTGCCTTGTCGCCGACTTCGGCTTGCGCCGCGGCGTCTGGCTTGCCGGCGGCTTTTTCAGCAGCTTCGGTGGCGGCTTTTTTGGCGGCTTCAGCGGCCTTCTCCAATGCCTTGTTAGCTTGCTCGCGGGCAGCTTCGGCCTTTTTCGGATTGCCGGTTAGACGCTCTTTCGCAGCTTCGCGGGCAGCGGCTTCGGCTTCCTGCAATGCCTTGGCGACTTCGCCATCGGTTTCGCCTGCCAGGTTCTTTGCCTCTTCGGCAACGTCCTGCTGTTTGGCGGCAGCTTCCAGCGGCGTGTTGGCCTTGCCGCTGGCTACGTCGTCAGCAGCCTGATTGGCTTCCTGCTGCTTCTTGACGGCCTCTTCAACCTTGCGACTGGTTTCGCGTGCTTCGGCTGCAGCCTTTTTGCCTTCGGCAAGTTCCTGCGTTGCTTCGGCCTGCTTGACTTTGTTGAGGGCCTGGGCCAGATCTTCCAGCTTTTGCGCCTCGGCATTGTTGTTGTCTGCGATTGCCTTTTCAACTTCTTTGCGGGCGGATGCAACCTGCTCTGCCTGCTTGCTGGCTTCTTTCGCTAAAGCTTCCGCGGTTTCGCCTGCTTTCTTACGCAGATCCGCAGCAGCGGTTTCCAGCTCCTTGGCGGCTTTCTTCGCGGCGGCAGCGGCTTTTTCTGCTTGCGGCTTGGAAGCGGCGCCGGGCTGTTCGTTGGCCTTTTCTAATTCCTTGCCGGCCTCGTCGATGGGTTTACCCGCATCGGCCAGACCCTTGGCTGTTTCGGGGGCGGCTTTCTCAACACCCTTGGCGACGTTCTTTGCCACGGCGGCCACATCTTCCTGTTGGGCGGCAAGACGCTTGGCCTGTTCGGGCGTGAGGCCCTCTTCGGCGGCGGCTTTTTCCGCTTCGGCTGCGACACGACGTTCGGCCGCGGCGGCGCGTTCGAGGGCTTCGGCAGCGCGGGCCAGTTCACCGGTCTGAACCGCTAACTGGCGCCGTTTGGCGTCGTTGAGTTCCGCTTTGGTTTCGGCCAGAGCACGTTCGATGGCTTCACTGGCTTCTGCCGTTTTGCGTTCTGCATCGTCCTCCTTCTTGCGAAGGCTGCTTTCCGCTTCTTCAGCTTCTTTCTTCGCTGCTTCCAGACGTGTTTCTACGGCGGAAGAAACGGGCTTGGCCTTGGCGGCTTCGGCCACTTTTTCCGCGGCTTTCTTTTCCGCATCTGCGGCGGCGACCGGGTTGTCAGCGGCTTTGCTGGCGGCCTCTTCCTGCGCCTTGGCGGCTTCTTCTAGATTGGCTTTGACCTTCTCCAGGGCGGCGACTTCTTCGGCCAGTTCATCAGCGCTCTTGTCACTACGATCGCGTTCGATCGCCTGTTTCAGCTTCTCAGCGATCTCAGCCAGGTTGCCGACAACTTTGCCCTGCTCCGTCAGCGTGGCTTCTTTGTTGGGTGTGAAAAGTTCACCCGTCGCGGCGTATGCAGCCTTCTTTGCCTGCTCTGCCAGGGCGTTGGTGCTGGGGAACTTTTCCAGCGCGGCGGCCAGCTTGCCCAGGTCTTTGTGAATCTGTGCCTGCTCTTCGATAAGCTCCTGCGCTTTGTCGGTGGGCTCGCTGGTCTTGGAATCTTTCAGTTCGGCTTTGCGGGTGGCGTCGCGGGTTTCCTCCTGACGCTTGAGCATCTCTTTGACCATCTTCAACGCAGCTTCACGGTCGGCCGAGATCAGGCCGCGTGTTTCTTCGATCTTCTCCAGCAGCGCTTCCAGCCCCTTGATGACCGCGGTTTCCGCCAGGGCGGCTTCGCGATATAGACCGGACTCAAGATGGCTGAGCGACTTATCAATTTCCTGCTGCACCTGGGCGGCTTCCAGAATCTGGAGCCCAGCCTCGGCGCCGGCGCCTGCTGTACCGCCCCAGCCGCTGACGTCCGAAAGCGTTTCAACCAGTTGCAGGTAGACCTTGCGGTTGAACTGCTGGCTCTTGAGCGTCGCCAGCGCCAGTTCGTCGCGGCGGACGGCCGGTGTGCCCGGCAGATCGCGGGTGTTGGACAGCACCTTCTGCTCTTCGGCAATCAACTGCCGCACCTGTTCAGAAATCTTGGCCAGCCGCATGCGTTTCAGCAGCTTCTGACGCTCGGCCATGAGGACCAGCACCATGTCGTGCAGTTTGGCCTGGGCCGAACGCAGGTTGGCAATCCGCTCTTCGCGTTCGCCCTGCTGCGCCTCGACTAGCAGCTTGACCACGTCCTGCATTTCCGTATCGACCAGCGAATCAATGTTGGTCCGCATGTGACGGATGTCAGCGTAGACGGGCAGCTTCTCGAGATTGTTTTCACGCAACTGCCGCAACTGCACATCCAGCACGCTGGTCAGCAGCTGCCGCGCCATCAGACGCGCCTTCTGCTGCATCAGCTGCTTCTGCCGCAGATCCTGTTTTTCCACCGCAACAGCGGGCTGCACCGCCACGCAGACGGCGGCGGCGATTGCCAGCATCAGCAGGGCATGACGTAACTTTGTGACAAACATTGACACACCTGTAGCACACGATCTCATGGCGAATCTCCGATTCCTAGGAGTTGCTGAATGATGCTGGAAAGTTCCTTTTCCGATTTTTCATCGGCCTCGAGAACGGCAGCCAGTACGCCGTTTCTGTCGGATATGTCGAGAATCAGCGGCGCCGTTTCGAAGGATTCACCCTTCCCGGCCCCGCGGTAGTCGGTCACTTCAAGCGACACATGAACCTGGTCGCCTTTAGAAAGCTTGTAGCTTGCCAGTGAAAGTTTGAACTGCCCCTGCCGCGGCAAGTCCGCCGGTTGTACAGCGGCAGTGGCGCCATCTTCTGCTGGGGCGATCACGGTAATCATGCAACCGCGCCGCTTGACGGCGCCGGGCGGCGCGGAGGCGTCTTCGGGATTTTCTTTCGTCGGCGTGGCGGTGGCGTCTGCGGCGCCTTCGCTGGCAGTGTCTGCGGCGGCGGTTGCTTCAACGCCAACCGGTTCGATGCCGACCGGGTCAACGTCGCAACTGTAGGCGGCCGGTGACGAAGCTTTGTCAGCCGTGGATACCGGGTTCTGCCGGTGCACCTGCACGTTCAGCCGGACGCGGCCAATGCCGTAGTCGTCGTTGACGTTGTATTCCAGCACAGGTTCGGCGCCGGGCAGCAGCACCCGGTGCACCACGTTGATTGAACCTGCCGGACGCCGGTCGTCGCGGATGCGGATGTAACCTTGCAGAGCGTCTTCCAGGTGCAGCCCATCCGTATCCGTCACTTGAATCACAAACCGTGTGTCGTGCTGAATATCCTTCAAAGGTGAAGTATCTTCCGGCAGCTTCCACCGCAGATTCTTGCTGCCTGCAACCGGCTGCAAATCGAACCGCTCAGAGCCGTCTAAGGTTTCCAGCCGCAGCCATGCCGCCTTGAGTTCTTTAGTGCGTGAAGCGACTTCCAGTTTGACTTCAGAACCTTCCAGCACGGAAATCTGCCGGGCGCTGGGCTCTGCCGCGCGCTCTTTGCCGCGACGTGCATAGGCGGGCAGCACGGGCGTGAGCACCGGGTCCACCACGGGCAGCGGAATGATGCTGACACTGGCGGGGTCCGTCCAGGCATCGCCGGCATACAGGCGGTACGAAACAGGCTGCAACAGGCGGCCAACTTCACCGCGGTAAACAACCTGCTGCTCGGCTTCGCCGGGCCAACTGGCCAGCACTTCGTCAATCTGCGACTTCCAGGTTGTAAGGCTGGCTTCGGATTTATCGCCCACCATGCTGGCGGCGACGCTGGGTGCATCGGCCGCCGTGAGTGTTGCGAGTTCAAGAGTCTGTGACGTGGTTAAGTCACTGGCCCCGGCGTCGATGGCCTTTTGCAGTTCCGTGGCGGCGTTCTTCAACATCGTCTGCCGGTCGGCCAGCGAAACAGGCGTCAGGTCGAACCGCCGGGTGCTGGCGCTTTCGTCTTCATTGGCCGAAGTGCTGACCCGGCTGTATGCGGTGACGGGTGTTTCGCCGTTGTAAACTTCGCCCGAACACACCATATAAAAGGCCAACGGGCGATTCTGCGGCTGCCGGATGTCCTGCGGCGCTGCGCCGTTATCAGGGCGGTTGAGCACCAGCTGTGAGCCGATGTAGATACGGTCAATCTTGGTCGCCGACGGATAGTGCGTAGACGCCAGGCCCAGCCGCTGCCAGAAGATGCTCGCATGCGCCGGATAGGCCAGGATCAGCCCGCCGGCAATGACCGCCGCCAGCGCGAACAGCGCCAGCCGCGTTAACATCTTCTGCCACGATAGGCCCTGAAACACGTCCAGGCTGTCGCCGCGGGCGGCCACCGAGTCAATCACGGCGCCGGCCAGTTGGGACGAACCCCAGGCGCCGGGCTGTGCCGCTTCAAACTGCAGTGACGCGACCAGATCGCTGTTGATACTGTGCTGCCGTTCAACCTGTAAAGCGATGTCGATTTCTGACTCACGCGTTGCCAGCGCGGGGCGGATGAACACCACCGCAGCCGCCAGGACACCCACCGCCGCAACGGCCATCACGATCACGCGCTGCACCACAAACAGCTCGAACAGGTAGTCGAGCGCAAACACGGCAAGCCCCGCCACAACGACGGCCAGCGCCGTAGCAGCTAATGCTGAAGCCCAGCGGATGAACCACCGGGTGCGGCGTAATGAACCAAGCCGCGATCGTAGTGAACGGAGTTTCGACATCGTGATTCTATAGGTGCAATTCAGTCATCCCGCCCCAAGAGGCGAGGTAGGTTGAGGTTGGCTGTCTTCTTAATCCAACACTTTGTTAGTTTTAGTTCCGCGTTTCTGGTTTACACACAATCGTTTCTACATCACACACTAACCCGAAGCGCGAGCGAGGGACGTTTGACTTTACTCCGAAAGCAAGGATTTTTAGCGAAAGCGTCTAGATCAAACATTGCCCCGACGGGCTATTCGCTCCAGACTTTGACGCCCCTCGCTTGCGCTTCGGGTTAGTGTTCCGCTCCTCGATTGATGCGTGAATGCAATGCAAATGTATTCATATCTCCACAAACGCCGATGCCAGGCTGCTTATCGCAGCCGCACAAGTTTGCGGAACAGCCATTCCGTGAGCATCAGGCCGATGAGGCCGATGAACCAGAAAGGCGTGTTCCATAACGGACGCGTGCGGATGCTTGTTTCAATAACGGGTTCCACGCGGATGTCGTCGACAAGTTTGTCGACGTCCGCAATGTCATAAGCGCGGCCGCCGGTTGCGGCGGCGAGTTGCTGTTCCATCTGCTGGTTGCGGACACCACTGCGGCGTTCTGCGGACAGGCCGCTCACGTCGAAGCGTACTTCGCTGATCTTCTTAGTGACCGGGTCCGTGACTTTCATGGTGTATTCGCCCGGCACGTATACCGGTACGCGGGCTTCGAATTCGCCCTGCCGCAGCATGGGAATTTCAATCGGGCGTGTCGAAGGCGGATCGCCTGGGATGACGATTTCGCCTTGTAGGACGTTGCCTGCTAGTTTGTCGCTGGTCAGCGTCTCAAAGTTCTCATCATATGCGCGGATTGAGACGGTGGCGGTTTCTTCCACGCGGTATTGCTGCCGTTCGGCACGCACTTCAAAGCGTTTTTCAGCACCGAGAGCGTGGCTCATTCCCAGGCGGTAAATCAGCTGCGACCAGAACTGGCGGTAATAGCGGTCACCATAACGGCGACGCAGACGCCACGTTTCGTTAAAGCCCAGATACACTACTTCGCCGGCTCCGTACTTCCGTACGGCGATCAACGGCTGTGGGGTTTTACCATCGTCGCAGGTATCGACCGGGTGCTGGGCCAGCACGGTGCACTGGTCCGGGTGCAGGGCTTTGACCGGCTGATACCAGTGCAGATCGCCGAGGTTGTCCCAGGCCTTTTTGTTTTCAGCATCGCTTTCGCCCATTTTCATAAACGGGTAAGCGTGCGCCTGTCCGGTGATCTTCATGCGGAACGGGCGGCTATCGTTCAGCCGGGCGGTTGGATTCGGGATGACGGGCAACATGCTGGCCAGCGGCGTATCGGCCAGTTGTTGCGGGCCGAATCGCGGGCCGGCTATCACCACCAGACCACCGCCGAACTTACCGACAAATTCTTTCACCCGTTCGCAGAAACGCGGCGATAGCGTTTTGCCCTGCATGTCGCCGAGGAAGATCACATCATTCGCAAAGAACTGACTCCGCTGCGGTGTAAGCGTGGGCAGGAACAGCACGTTCGACTCGCGGACGCGCGGGTCCGAAGACGCCAGATAAGTGCGGAAGCCCTGCATGCCGACCAGCTTATCGCGGTGGAACACTTCTTTGACGAACCGCCATTCCCAGGTCGGTTCGTGGGCGACATACATCAGACGCAGATAGTCGTCGATGATATTCACCTCGCGCGACGCACGGTTGTTCTGATCAACCGTTTCACCGTCCATCGGCAGCGTTTCTGCGTAGAACTCAAACCGGCCAGACTCTTTGGGCGTGAACGGGAAATCCACCGTATTGGTGGCGCCGGTAAGAATCACATTCTTCTGGCCCACTTCAATACGTCCACCGCCGCTTAAAGATTTGGCCCAGCAGCGCACTGCCACGCTTTGACCACGCAGGCCGGTCTGCCGCAGCTTGACGGTCACGCTGGTCTTTTCGGCGCGTTTCATTTTGGGATCGGTCTGGATATCAACCGCCAGGTCGATCACTTCCAGGGCGCCGATGCCAACGGCATAAACGGGGGCGCCCGTGAGCATTGCCGGTGCGCGGAGATCGCCTTCGCCACTGCCTAATGGCGCCGGCCCGCTGTTGTGGGCGAAGTCACTGAACATCACCACGCCTGCCAGATTGCCGGCGCTGTACTTCTGGCCCACGTCGCCCAGGGCGGCGCCGAGCGCCGTCACCTGCCCGGTGCTTGTTAACTGACTGGCCAGGTGCGCTGGCTCTAGCGTATCACTGGTGGGCTTGCCATTTTCATCCAGCGGTGCGGGGCTGAGTTTCCGCAACTGGCTGGTGCTTTGCCCATCGAAGACGAAGGCTTCGATCTTCAGGTCGGGCTTCTCCTGCAGCCGCTTGAGCAAGTTGTTTTCTTCTTTGGTCAGCAGCGACTGCAGGTATGCGGTGCGTGACAGAGGTTTGTCACTGCTGGCGCCGGTGGCTTTGGCCAGTTCCGCGCGGCGTGGGGCGGGCAGTTCATCTTCTATCGCCATACTGTCGGTGCCGTCGAACACCAGGAACAGCGTCGAAGGCTGTTTGTTGGTGACCAGGAACTGCATCTCCGGCGCGGCCAGCATAATGAACAACAGGCCCAGTAGTACGGCGCGACCCGCCGACAGCAGCAACCGCGTGGCTAGATGGCCTTTGGTCTGAAAGAAGACATAAACCGAAACGGCGATCACCGCCAGCAGCGCCACACCTGCGATCAACCAGAATAGGCCCTGCGCTTCCTGTGCCCAGGACGCAAACGATATGCGCTGAAATTGCATATCTGTCGCATCGGGCAAGCCGAAGAGCCAGGAGATAACAGGTTGAAGCGAATCGTTCATACAAGCAGTTCTAATGCACGCGGTTCAAAGTTGTTGGCATTTCATCAGGTGGCGGCCGTCACCGGCGAAGCAACATACTTCGCCCAGGCGATTGGCCCGGCGACAATCGCCAGTTCCAGCAGCAACAGTCCCAGCACCGCAGCCGCCAGCCACCACCACAGGTTCTGCGAATGCTGCTGATATCCGGCAAGGCTGATTTCTTCGCCAGGGCTGACCCATGCCACGCCTGTGTCACTGGCGATGGCGTCAAACTGGCTACGGGAGAAAGTCTCTAGCGAAGACTCCGAAGGCGAACCATTCACCGCAAACCGCTGCCAGAGTTCCGGTTCGGCGCCTGTTTCGACTTCTTCCAGTTTCGTTGTTTCTAAAGCGTAGAGACCACGCCGCAGCGCCTGATCCACGGTCACGCCGCGGCGGTTTTCACCAATGAAGCCCACGTCTAACGTACGTGGCGGTTCTTCGTCGCCATCCACCGTGGGCGCCGTCAGCGTGACGCCCACATCGCGGACACCGGCGGGCAGTTCAAAGGCAATGCGGTCGCGGGGCGGGTAGTTGCGTTGCGGCAGGGTGGACTGCATCATCGCCCGCAACATGCGGTCGAAGATCAGAATTGTGTTGGTGCCCGGTAGCGTGTTCCACTGGGACTGCAGACCCGTCGTCATCAGCACCACACGGCCGCGACCGGTTTTCCTTTCGATCAGGAACGGCGGCTGCTCTGGCAATGCGTAAGCGGCAATCTTCTTGGGAAGGAAGGGCTGGGCGAGCTGTTGCAGTTGAGGCTGTTTCTCTTTGACAAAGGCCGTCGCGGTCGCCTCCCACTGCGATTCACCCTGCTCCTGCAACGTGGCGGCAAGTTCTGAGGTAAGCTCCGTCAGGTCCGCTTCATCCCCGGAAGGGCGCCAGGACAACCATGCCGGCTGCAATGCAGCGAGCGCCGCTTCATCGGCTTCCTGCGCCGCACGGCGCGCGTCGGAAGCGCTGCCCGAAGTGTTGCGGCGGGCGGCGATGCGGGCTTGCAGTGTCAGCCGCCTCGCAAGGTTTTCTACTTCCGTTGCAAGGATCGTCTCGGTGGCTTCCGCCGCATCCACGGTTTCGATGGCTTTGAAGAAATACGGCTCGTCATACAAGTCACGCAGATCATCTTCCGAGGCGCCAGCCAGGCGGAAGTACGGATGCCATTTCAAGCTGTCATAGGAAAGCGTGAATGGTCGCAGGCTTGTGCTTTCGCTAACGGTGGCGCCAATGACATTGCCGGTCAGCGGCACGGGCAGAACGCCGTCGCCGTCGTTCCAGGCATCGCGGCTCCAGGCTGCAGGGTCGAACCCGCCGCCCGCGGCGATAATCAATTGCCCACCCTGTTTGACATACTCACGAAGCAACGGCGCGGCGGCTCCGGGTTCGTTCACACCCGCAATCACCAGTAACCGGGCGCTGGCCAGTGTTTCTTCGGTCAACTGATCTAACCGCAGATGCTTCACCGCGGCAGCACTGCCAGCCGATGTGGATGCACGACTAATCGCCGGCGCCAGCAGACGGCGGAGCAACCGCGTTTCGCCCACCTGATTCTTCAGCGGGTCTTCGGCGCCGCCACCATACTGGTCAACAAACACCACCGGCAGCGCGGAAACCACTGGCGCCATCAGATGCCGCACATCGTCACCCGGCAAAGCGTCGGGTGTAATGCGTGCAGAAACGGGCGCCATCGCAGGCTTACCGGGTTCCGGGTTGTAGGCGACAAACACATATTCAAAGGTAACCTCCCGCGTGCCGCCGGGCTGAACGGTGACCGTCTTCGAGGCGGCGTCTACACCATCTACGGCCAGAGTAACCTGCACTTCGCGGGGCGCCGTTCCTTCGTGCTTGACCTGCACGACGAAGGTGGCGGGTGTCTCAACGTCAGCCACGCCATCCTGCAGGCGGAACGTATCAATCCAGGAGTTCTCCGCATCGGCAGCGGAAACATCGACAACCTGCAACTGCCCCAGCGACTTACCAAGTTCGGCCAGACTGGCCTCGTTAATGTCGCGCCAGTTGCTGGCCTGTTGATCGGAGAAGAAGACAAACCGGCGTGCCAGGTCCGGCCCTAAATCCGCGGCGCGGCGGGCGGTTCCGGCTGCCTGCTGCAGGCTGCCGCTGCGATCGACGACTTGAATCTGTTCGAGCGCGGCGATGGCGTCTTCGGCGGAATAAGGCTCGGCGGAAAGCACGCCGGTGGTTCCGCACAGGGGAACAATCGAGACACGGCTTTCGCGCGGCAAGGAGCGGATATAGTCCGCCGCCCGCACACGGGCGCGGTCCAGCAGCGTGCCTTCCAGCGCGGTCTGGTAGCCCATGCTTAAACTGTTATCCATCACCAGCACGGCATGTAACGGCGCCGAGCCATCGTACTTCGCCACTTCACCGGCGCCTGCCTGCTGCTGCCAGTACACACCCAGCGCCACCACCAGCAGCGCCACAACGGCCGCGCCTAGGCTGGCCCATCGCACCCACGCGCTGCTCCACATGGCAGCGGCGCTGACCAGGAAGAACATCGCGGCCAGAATGGCGGGAAAGGCGATCCACCACATATAGAACGAACCCGGCGTGACAATCGGCTGCGCTAAAGCCAGCCCGATCAGAAACACGGCGAAGGTACGCAGCAACAGCAGCACCAGATCGCGGATCTGCATGATCCGGCGGTTACGCTGCATGGCTTCACGCAGGAAGTCCATCGCCGCCCAGTGCAACGTGCGATAACGCCGCCGGTTCAGCAGATGAATAATCGTCGGCCCTGTAGCAGCGATCAGACCACCCCAGAAAAACAGGGGCGTCGCAAAGAACGCGCTGACAAGGTTAAGGGCAGGAAACATACAAAAGCTTTTAACAGATCAAAGTTGCAGGTCAGACGGTGTACCAGGTTGCATCATTCGTCAGTTACTTGTAGGTCAGGCGCCTGCCTGACGGGGTGCCGGGTTGGTTGCATATGTCAGGCAGGCGCCTGACCTACGGAGCGTTACGAATCATCCGCCGAACTTCTTGCGTAAGGCTTCGATTTTACCTTCCTGCAGAATCGGCAGGTAACGGTTGGGGATGGCAAGTGCGAAGCAGGCGACTGCCGTGGCGTACATCTCGCCGGGTCTGCCGCCTACCCGTCCGCGGTTGTCGGCGCCGCGATCGAACCACGAGCCGTGCACGCGGGGCGAACCGGCGTCTATCCGCTGCGAATTCACAAGGTAATCACGCAGGATCGGATAGCAATGTTTCCAGTCGTCGCCGCCCACCTGATACAGCGCCTGGCAGACATAATAAAAGGTATACGCGTCAAACGGCATCACGCCGCTCCGCTTACCGCGACTGGGCAGGTTGTCTATCTGAGCGCGGATCAGCGTCATATTCTTTGGAATCCGCCAGTCGTCGTACTGCCCGAACTCCTGCAGACAGACCACACCGGCGGCCGCCATCGCAATCGAACCACCGCCGCCACCCTTGGTATAGGTAAATGCGCCGGGCGCCTGCTTCTGCTCGCTCTCGGGGGCGCTGCGAGAAACACCGCGGGGCGAATAGTGTTCGCGGACGCTCTTGATGGCGGAATCGATCACTTCGTTAGGCACTTCCAGACCGCTATCCACGGCGCTTCGCAAAGCTTTGGCCTGCATCACCGCGAGGCTCAAGTCATGTCCGCGTTGCTGCCGCGCGGCGCGATAGTCCCAGCCGCCATCTTCGCACTGCGTGTCGGCAATCAGTTTCAGAGCGCGGCCGAGCACCTGGCTCAAGCGGTCATCCTGCCGGGTGGTCATACCGTGCGCCTGCCCAAGGACGAACGTCGCCAGACCGTGGTTATACATATCACGCTGAGCATGTGAGATATTCAACAGCCCGGAACGTTTGGGGTTGCGGAGGATCGCGTCCAGCGCGTTTTGAATTACTTTGCCATACGGACCACGGCCGGGTGCATGCCCGGCCGCCAGGAAGGCCAGCACGCCCATGCCGATCAGGCCCAGATCATTTGAATCCCAGGTGCCGTTTTCGCCCGCATTGGCCGCTAGCCACGCCAGACCACGATCCAGCGCCTGCTGACTTGCGGGTGTAATTTCCCACTCGCCCGGCGCAGCTACACCCTGGGCAAGCGTCGCCCGCGCGAAACCCAGCGTTAAAACTGAGAACACAATCAGGCAGGTCAGTAGCCGGTGAGGAATTCTACGGTGCATAGATTCAGGCAAAGGGTCGTGCACCAAAAGGTGCGTTGTCAGGTGGGGTAATGCTGGGAGGAACGTCTACTTATAATTGATATGACCTGCCGGTGCGAATCGTTACACCCAACCTTCCAGAATTGACCACCTATTTTCCCGCCGATAGAATGAACACCCCGTGGCGGAAGGATATCTTCGCCCCGTATTAAGCGGCGGATTCGCCCGTTAAGCACACCGAAGCCCGCGGCTGTTTTAAGCCGGCAGCAAAAGAAACCTGGACTGCATGGACCCCCTACACTTTTGCGTCGCCGTTGGCCCGCTGGCTGCTTATCTGCTGCTGATCGGCATCTTGAATCTGATGCGGACCCCGTTTCTGACCAACGGCGCCCGCGATACGGCTGCGCTGGGCATCGCCATCAGTGGGTTTGTGATCGCCGGTCCAATGGAATTATTCATGCCGCAGGTGGCCGCGTTGCGGTTTGGCGTCTGGGTTTGGGTGCTTATGATCGCTTTTTATGCGCTCTCGCTGACCCTGGTCGTGCTGCTGATGCGGCCACGGCTTGTGGTTTATAACATGACGGCGGATCAGTTGCGGCCGATCCTGGCCACGGTCGTCGCCAAGCTGGATAACGACCACCGCTGGGCGGGCGAAACACTCTCCCTGCCACACCTGGCCGTGGAACTGCACCTCGAACCCTTTTCGCCGCTGCGCAACGTGCAACTTGTCTCCGCCGGTCCACGACAGAGTTACCGCGGCTGGCGCATTCTAGAAGCCGAACTGGGGCAGGCCCTGGCCGAAAGCCGCACCAACCGCAATCCCTACGGCTTCGCCCTCTTAAGCATGGGCGCCCTGCTAAGCATCGCCGTCGCCACCGTCCTGGTGCTCCACGGCAACACCGTGACCCAGTCTCTGGCCGAAATGCTGGGCTAGAAATGCTAGGCCATCTAGAATTCTTGGCTGATAGAATGGTGCGCTAATATCGTGGGGCGGAACCCGGTTCGATGCTGGGTCAGCGAGCATTTATTCAATCCTGCGTTTCCGCCCGGTAGCACAAGTTTTCTGAAACAGCTGGCTGTGGTTGTTACCATAGCCCAGAAACAGGCTGGTCAGAAATTCCTACGAAAGACAACATGAAACTGAACAACGCTGCTCTTCGCGCTGCTGCATCCGCCTCGGTCATAGCTGCACTATTACTCGCAGGCGGCAACGCCCGCGGTGACTGGAAGTTGTCACAGATGGTGACGCAGAAAAATGGCGCCACCACCTACAACGCGCTGCCGGTGGATAAGAAGCTGGTGAACGCCTGGCCGGAATCGCTGGAGAAAGAATTTCAACAGCGCGCCCATAAGATCATTAAGACGCAGCGCGAAACAACGCGCGCGGGTGTGAACACATATTTCGAGAATGAAAAACGCACCTATGGCTATGTGATGGCGCACATCCTGGGCGGCAACACGGAAGAAGGTCTGAAGGTGCTGCAAACACGCGATCATCAGCACCAGGAGTGGCATCGCGAGACGGAAGGCATCGACTACTTCGCCTGCTTCACCATCAAACATCAGATGCGCAAATACTTCTACTTCGGCGACATGCTCGAGCCGGAGTACCGCAAGCAGATGTACGAAGGCGGCCGTAAGTGGACCGCGCAGGACCCGCTCAAACGTCCGCACTATGCGTACAAAGGCCCGAAGCAGGGCTGGGGACCGGACGCCAAGAACAGCTGGGTGGATGTCCGCAGCACCGAGAACTTGTATTTAATGCGCGTCACCAGCGTGTATCTGATGGCCGAAGAAACCGGCAACAAAAAGACCGCCGACTTATATAAACAGCACCTGCTGAACTACACGAAAACGCTGTACCGCGTGGGCATTGGCGAATGGGATTCGGAGAACTATCACGGGCACAGCATCACACCGCTGCTGAATCTTTACGACTTTGCCAAAGACACGCAGGTGAAAGCCGCCGCGAAAGCCTGTCTTGATTTCTACGCTGCTGCCGGCGCGGTGAAGTACTGGCGGGGTGGTTTCAATGGGCCCACCAAACGCGACTACAACCACACACAGCCGTTTGGCGGCAGCGCGGCGAATTCCCTCTGGGTGTGGTTCGGCGATCACCCGCGCGGCAAGACGGATCACTGGGAGTCGGACGAAGTCCACCAGATCACCAGCGCCTACCGCCCGCCGCTGGCGGTCGTCAATCTCGCGCGGAAAAACTTCGACCGCCCCGTCGAGGTTTACGCCGCCAAGCCCAGCTACAGCGCCACGACTTCGCATCAGGCGGATAGTGAGCCGGAGTATCTGGAAACGCAGTACATCGCCCACACGTATCAGATGGGTTCGCTCACCGGCGGCACCTCGCCCGATGGCGGCGACGTCAACGGGTTCAAAATCCTGGCGTACGATCAGCAGGATGGCGCCGTGGCGTTGCAGGTTTCGCCCGGTGGAAATCCGCTGTACCCCGGTTCTCCGATGTACAAAACAGGCGTCGTGAAGGCACAGAACCGCGTGGCCCAGCAGGAGAACCTTGCGCTGTGGCTGACGAAAGACGGCAAATCGGACTGGGTCTGGGTGATCCCGGAAGATGTCCGCATCAGCGAGAAAGGCGGCGTAACCTTCCTGGAATGTGACCGCACCTGGATCGCCGTGCGAATGCTGGGTGGCGGCGCCATCAAGCTGGATAAAAAATTGACGGCCAGTCTTTCAGAAGGGAAGAAGCCACGCTTTCCCGGCTACGTAGTGCTCAGCGGCAAGGGCGATGCGGAGAAGTTCTGCGGTCTGGCAGTTGAGGTGGGCGAGAAGCAGTCGCATGGTTCGTTCAAACAATTCCAGCAGGATGTACTGAAGGCCGAAGTGGATACGGCTGAACTGCAAAGCGGCATTGCCCGCTACAAGAGCGCCGATGGCAAATGGCTGGGCATTCACTGGAACGACAATCCGCTGGACCTGGGCGTCTGGCGTAACGGCAAGCGGCATAAATCCACCGCGCTTTACAGCAGCCCCGTCATCTCCGCCGGTTGGGGCGAAGGCAAACTGGAAGTCAACGCCGGCGGCGAAAGCTTCACCTGCGAAGTCGATGAAAATGGCATCGCCACGTTCAAGTAACGCTTCACTTCAGAATCTTCAACAGATTGCTGAAGTCATCGGTCCACAGTAAAGGCTCCGCTTCGCTGACGGGCGATGCGTGGGCCTCGATGGATTGCATGAAGGCTTCGTTGCGTGAAAGCAGCAACCAGTCAGATCCGGTGATGTGCGCCGGATCGTTGCCTTCGGTAGAGATGCGTAGCAGCGGGTAATTCAAACGGGCTGCGAGCGCGCGGACAACGGGTTCGAGGTCGAGGTGGCGGTTGCTGATGTGGAACGCCATCACGCCGTCTTCCGTCAGATGCTGCTGATACAGGACCATCGCTTCCAGCGTCAGCAGGTGGACGGGAATCGCATCGCCACTGAACGCGTCGAGGATAAACACGTCGAAGTTTTGCGGCGGCTGGTGCTTCAGCGAAATGCGGGCGTCGCCCTGTTGGATGTCGATGTCGGCTGCGGAGTCTTTTAGAAAGGTGAAATGCCGCTTCGCAATGTCGATCACCATCTGATCGATTTCGTAAAACGTGTAGTGGTCGCCGCGTCTGCCATACGCCGCCAGCGTGCCGGCGCCCAGCCCGATAACGCCCACACGCAACTGCCGCGGGCGGATGGGGGCGGCTGCCGGTTTTTCTTCAAACCGGGGGAAGTTTTCCAGCGCAAGACCGGCGCCGCTGTTGCGGGCGAAGTAAGTGGTTGGCTCCAGGCGACGACTGGGGTCGCTGAACTGAAAGCCGTGCAGCGTGGTGCCGTGGAACAGGCTGACGCCGCTATCACGCGGCTCTTCCGCCTTCACTTCATGCACTTCCAGGGCGCCGTAGAAGTTGCGGCCGCGCCAGGGCTGATCGCCGCGGTTGGCATCAAAAAACGGGAACACAAGCGACAACATCAGCGGATAAAGCACAATCACCAGCAGCGCCACGGCGCCGGTGCTGACAATAAACCGCACCAGGCGTTGCCATACCGATGCCCGCCGCGCTGCCAGCACTTCCAGCCACGAACTTCCCGCCGGGCTGAGATCACGGATGAAAAACACGGATGACAGCATCAGCCCGCCCGCCATGCACAGCCGCGGTTCGACCATCACGGGGAACACGGCCGGGCAGATAACCGCCACCGTCATGCCGCCCAATGCGCCGCCCGCGGCGATGGTCAGATAGAACAGAGTGTGGAACTGCCGCGGCGGTCGTTGCTGCACCAGCATGCCGTGCCACAACATGCAGATCAGAAACAGACTAGTCAGCCACAGGAAGGCTTCAATCTGTAGATGCTGGTCAAACAGGCTTTCCAGCGCGGGCGATACCAGATACCCGGCGCGGCCTAGAAGCCGCACCAGCCTGCCGAGGTTGAGCGTGGAGTAGCAGATCGTCATGCAGATGCTGATCGCGGCCGGAGGCGCCCAGTGCCGCGGCTGCGACCACGAGGGACGGTCGAAGCAGAGGATAAAGCTAATCAGATACAGGCTCAGCGGCGCGACCCACAGCAGCGGCGTTACGGCGATATCCTGACTCAGATGGTTGGTCACGGCCATCAGCGTGATCACGCCCGCCGCCGAAAGAGCGCACCACGCGGCAAGGCTACGCCAGGCAATCTTCGCATCGCCGGTTTCGTCCGCGGATTCGCCTGGCTTAGTCTGCTTCGTCTGGTCCGGCCGGTGCAGCCACAGCATCACGGTCAAACTGCCACAGAGTAATGCGAACCCGCAGAACGCGACGGACCACAGCAACCCCTGCCACGGCGTGCTCAGCGAAGGCTCTACCAGAACCGGGTAGCTCAATAACGCAATCAACGAGCCCGCATTCGAAAGGGCGTACAACCGGTACGGCATCTGCGGGTTGTAAACCTGCGACCACCACGATTGAATCAGCGGCGCCGTTGCCGCCAGCAGCAGATAAGGCAGCCCGATATGCGCCGTGAGAAGCAGCAGAATCCGCAGAACCGGCAGCGAGCCATCGGCCGGTTGCCAGCTCTCGGCGGGCGTCACGGGCAGCATGAACAGCGCGGCAGCCAGCAGCAGCCAGTGCACCGTCGCCTGCAGCTTCACAGGTAAAAACTGGCACAACGCATAGGCGTAACCGTATCCCGCCAGTAGCACCAGCTGAAAGAACAGCAGGCAGGCCGTCCAGACCGCCGGGCCTCCGCCAAACCACGGCAGAATCATGCGGCTGATCATCGGCTGAACCTGGAAAAGCAAAAAGGCGCCCAGCAGTACCGCCCCGCCACACCACACAGCGAAACCAATATTCCGGCGCTGCGGTGGGTTCATTGAGGTTTTCCTGATGGGGGTAGGGGATTTTTTGGCAATTCTGACGCGAGACGTGTATTCTACTGACAAGGCGCCGAATTACTGCCCGTCCGTGCGGTTACAACCCTTCAATTTTTAAGAAGCTGGTCTCATGAAGTCATTCCTGCCCCCCACTGCGGCGTGTGCTCTTTTACTAAGTGTTGTGGCTTCGCTGCCGGCGCAGGACTTTCTGCTGGTGAATCCTGTCACAAGCCAGCGCGGCACGGCGCGTGTAACGGCCCGGTCGGTGACGATTACGGATCATCTGGGGCAAGTTGCGGTGTATGGACGCGACGCCCAGTTTGACCTGCCCGGTTTCACGGGTTTCTCCCGCAATCTTCAGACAGATATTATTGCCTGGCCTGCAACCAACCGGGGGCACTTCCGCGTGGGAACCGTTTCGGCCCTGCGGCAGGTGCGTTGGCGCGATAGCAAATCCGTGATCGCCAATGCAGGCGCCGGCGGGGGACTGATCGGCGGCGCACCTGTTGGTGGGTTGCCTATTGGTGGTCTGCCGACGGGCGGGCTGCCGGTAGGTGGTTTACCCGTTGGCGGCATTCCTGGTCTGCCAACGGGCGGAACACCTGCTGTTGGCGGAACACCTGCTGGTGGGAAGCAATACGGGCCGGGCGAATATGATCTGGTGGATCAGAGAGCACGCCAGCAAGGCAGCGTGAAAGTCACCGCCAAAACACTGACGATTGTCGACAACCTGGGCCTGTCCACCACTTACACGCGGTCACCGGCGCAGGACACAGCAACGCATCGTGCTTACTCACGTAACAACCAGTTAAACGTCGTTGGCTGGCCCGTTGCCAACCGCGGCAAACTGGCGGAAGGTTCGTACGTCGCCGTTGGCAGACTGCAGTGGCGCGAAAGCCGGTGGGAAATCGCCCGGCTGGGCAACCGGCCTGGCATGAAACCTCCGGTCGGTGGCGGCAGCCCCATTCTCGGCGGCGCTCCCGCTGTCGGCGGCCTGGGGCAGTTCCGTTTGAAGCACTCCACCAACGGCGGTCTGGGGCTGGCGACTATCACTGCCACCCAGGCTACCTTGACGGTCCCTGTTGCCGGCGCCCAGAAGTCCTACGTTTACACCCGCGACCAGTTACGCGATCAGGCTGGCTACATGGCGTACTTTTCCGCCGCCCAGAACCAGACCATTCTCTGGCCCATCAACGGCAACCAGTTCCGCGCGTCAAACGGCGCCGGCTGGCAGACCTCCAATTTCATCATCAGTCGTTAGTCGCGATCCGGCGTGAACTTCAATATGGTGGCGGCGTGAAGCAACCCGAAGTGAAAGTTTAGAAGTTGCGCACTTTTGGGACGTTGAACGGTAACGCATGCTCTTCTCCCTTGGGGGAGAAGATGGCCGGAGGCCAGATGAGCGACGGTCTTGAGTTTTGTCAAACGGGTTCTGGTCATCGTTTGTTTTTTGCGGGCGATTGTTCTGCTTGTGCGCAGGGAGAGGATGAACTGCGTGGAGTCCAGGCAGCCGTGGGGTTATAATCCTGGGATGAAATTGTGCCGGTGCATCTTGATGCATCGAGCACGTGAGGCGGCTGGTTGTTGTTTAGCGACGGTTTCCGGCCGCCTCCCCTTTTTGCTGGCTGAGGGTGGTCTGCGGAGGTAACTCGTCTCTCCACGGTTGCTCGTGGCGGGCCATATCGTTGAGGATGGTCAGCAGTTTCCGCATACAGGCGACGAGCGCCAGCTTTCTGGGTTTGCCCCGGGCCAGCAGCCTTTGATAAAAGGCGGCGATCACCGCGTTGTAACGGGTGGCGACCAGGGCGGCCATGTACAGCACGCGGCGCACCTGACCGCGGCCGCCTCGGGCCGGTCGCTTCTTATCGGAGTTTCCGCTTTGCTGAATGAGCGGCGCTACGCCCACCAGTTTGGCGACCTCGCCGCGGTTGAGTTCCCCCAGTTCGGGAAGCTCAGCCAGCAGCGTGGCGACGGTGATTTCGCCCACGCCCGGCACACTGCGGAGGATCTCAACAAGCGGCTCATCAGGCGCCAGTTCCTGGAGAAGCGACGTGATTTCTTTTTCGGTCGCCGCCTGCTGCTTTTCCAGCAGTTTGAGGGTGTCCTTGATGGACCGCGCCGCGAATTTATCGCAGGTCTGCTGCTGGCGGTTCTGCTCCTGATGGATCATCTCCATCAGTTGTCCACGGCGGCGGACAGCGGCTTGCAGACGCCTGTGTTGAGGCGACACCGGCAGCTTCAGATGCAGTTTTTTCACGTCCTGTCCGAACTGGCAGAGAATGCGCGCGTCGAGCGTATCGCTCTTTTCCAGGTAGCCGTGGCCTTTGGCGAAGTCGCGGACCTGCCTGGGGTTGGCCACCACGATATCCACACCGGCCTGGTGCATGGCGTCGACGAGCGTTTGCTCGTAGCCGCCGGTGGCTTCGCAGACGACCAGCACGTTCTGGTGCTGCTCGAGCTTACCGGCCAGTTGCCTGCGAATCGCAGAAGGGGCGTTGGAGATCGTGCGGTCGATTTCCTGCTGAGAATCGCAGATGTCGATTTTGCTGGAAGCGACATCGACGCCGATAACACGTTGATACAAAGGCTGGCAGGCAGACTGGCTCATAAGGTCCCTTCCTAGTAGATACGATCTAGCCGCGACGGCTGATTCAGGCGACGGTCCGGGTTCAGAATGAACCGCCGTGCGATCCAGCTCATCTACGGCCACAAGGCCCAGGGGGAGATACGATCTACACGGCGTCACCCAGCAAGAGTTGCAATCCCCAGCCAGGCAAAAGTATCATCACCAGTCTGGAAAACCAGCGAATAGAAAGATACTAGGGGGAAGCGATGCCCCGCCGGAACGCGTAAAACACTGCATTTGAAGGCAAATTAACGCGTTATCGCAGCCGGCAAAGCCCTCACCCGGCACTTCGTGCCACCCTCTCCCACAAGTGGGCGAGGGTACAATGCTCAATGCGCGCAACTTCAAAATTCGCGCTTCGGGTTCGTGTCTTCGTACTCGTGTTCAAGGCAAAATAGCGATTCGACGGTCAAGTATTGCAACCTCAAAAAGCGCGCTTCGAGTTAGTGTTCTGTCCATTGATTACTGCTTGATAGCCACGTGACCGTATTCGCTGCCGCCTATCGTCAATGGGCGGGCAGGGCGTATAATCGTTACAGTCTGGCGATTTTTTGCCGTCCGTATTGGTTGTAGTTGAGGCGTTGTCTTGGAAATTGTGACTTATCCGCACCCTGCTTTGCGGCACAAATCGAAGCCCATTGTGCGCGTGGACGATGAGCTTGTGCAGGTGGTCCGCGACATGTTCAAGCTGATGTACGCCGCCAAAGGAGTCGGACTGGCCGCGAATCAGGTGAACCTGCCGATACGTCTGTTTGTCGCTAACACAACCGCGACCGAGGGCGAAGGCGAAGAGATGGTGTTTATTAACCCCGTGATCAGCCGCCCCAAAGGCATCGCTGAAGCGGAAGAAGGTTGCCTTAGCCTGCCGGGGCTTTATGGTTCTTTGAAACGGCCAAAACAGATCAACGTCAACGCTTATAACCTGCAGGGCGAAGAAATCTCCGCCACGTTAACGGGCTTCCTCTCGCGTGTTGTGCAGCACGAAACCGACCACCTGGACGGCGTGATGTTTATCGACCGCATGAGCGAAACGGCGGCCGCAGATATAGCCCCGCAGGTTGAAGAGTTCGAGCTTGCGTACCGTAGCGAGCGGCAATCGGGTGAGCCGGGCTTTGAAGAAGGCGTGGCCGAGCATCTTGCCGCTTGGGAAAAGAAGTACTGCGAGTAACCATCTTCCACCGGCACCCATTTCCCCACCACGGACCCTGTTATCAGGTTGTCCCTTCCGCACGGAGGCGCCAATGCGAATTGTTATGATGGGCACCGGTCCGTTCGCCGTGCCAACTTACGAGTGGCTGACCGGGTCGGAACACGAGATCGCGGCGGTCATCACCCGGCCGCAACCGCCCGCCCGCTCGCGCCGGAAAACGCCGCCCAACCCCATGCGGGTGGCGGCTGAAAAACACGGCGCCACGCTGCTGGAGCCCGCGAGCATTAACTCGGATGAGGCTTATGCGGCGCTGGAGCAGCTGGCAGCGGATCTGTTTGTGGTCTGTGATTACGGCCAGATTCTTTCCCGCAAAGCACTGGGCCTGGCGAAGTACGGCGGCGTGAATCTGCATGGTTCGTTGCTGCCGGCCTACCGCGGGGCGGCGCCGGTGAACTGGGCCATTTACAACGGCGACGAGCGGACGGGCGTCACCGTGATTCATATGACGCCGCGTCTGGATGGCGGCCCGTGCATCTGCGTTCGCGAGACGCCCATCGACCCGCATGAAGATGCGGTGCAGCTTGAAAAACGGCTTTCGCTGCTTGGCGTGGAAGCCATGCAGGAGGCGATGCAGATTCTACAGCGCAGCCCGGACGACCCGCCCGGTGAAACGCAGGACCCGGCCAAAGTCACGCAGGCGCCACGGTTATCGAAAGCTGACGGCGCCATCAACTGGCAGCGGACCGCTCAGCAGATTTACGACCAGCTTCGCGCCTTTCAGCCCTGGCCTGGCGTATACACGCATTACCTACCAAAGGGCGGTAAACCCATGCGTCTGATTATCGAACAGATGCAGCCCGACCCGCAAGGCGGCGCCGGAACGGAACCGGGGCAGGTGGTTTCTTCAGACGGCCAACAGCTTGAAATCGCCACCGGCGAGGGCTCTATCCGGGTTCAGCAGGTGCAACCTGCCGGCAAACGCAGCATGCCGGTGGCGGACTTTCTGCGAGGCCACCCGATGATGCCCGGCGCGCAGTTTGGCGACCTATAATTGCTATAAACGCTCCATTGACCTTCCATTGCGAAACAAACCGTGCAACCGCGACAAGCAGCAAATCACATGACTCATCCATGGCACGACGTCACCCCAGGGGAATCGCTTCCCGACGAATTCACCTCGGTCATCGAAATCCCGATGGGCGCCAGCGTGAAGTACGAACTTGATAAGCCCACGGGCCTGTTGAAGCTCGATCGCATGCTCTATTCGGCCGTCTTCTATCCCGCCAACTACGGCTTTATCCCGCAGACGCTGGCCGAAGACGACGACCCGTTAGATGTGCTGGTGCTGTGTCAGGAACGCGTTGCCCCGCTGACCCTGGTTGCATCGCGCGCCGTGGGGCTGATGACGATGATCGACGGCGGCAAGAAAGACCATAAGATTCTGGCCGTCGCCGCCAACGATCCGGAATACAACAACGTCAACGACGTAGGCGATCTGCCACCGCACCGCCTGACCATGCTGCGGCGTTTCTTCCAGGACTACAAAACGCTGGAGGAAAAGGCGGTGGAAGTCGACGAGTTCCAACCCGCCGATACCGCCGGCCCGGTCATCGAAGCCGCGCTGGAGCGTTACAGCCTGGAACGCCGCCGCGGCTTTCATTAAGGGCTGTTGTCACCGCGGCTAGTTCCGTTCGAGCGTATATAGGTACTGGCCGCGATTGTGCCGGTACTCGCTGTGGACGTTTGCCGATAGTTCGGCGAGTGAAGCGGCAGCTACATCGTGTGCGGTCTCGTACAGGCGGGCTGTCAGAGACTTTACGGCCTGGTCAGGATCATCTGAGAGAAACATATCGACGCCGGCGAATTCCGTTACCGACGACTTGTTAGCCGCGGCGAAGGTAAACGACGTTAGAATTTCACCGGACTCCAGGTCCACCAGATAGGCGCTGGCCTTCACGCTGCCACGGGTAAACTCGTTGCGGCCTTCATCATCGGCGCCTTTGAATTCCGGGCGGGTGAGTTCAACATCGCGCAGCACCAGCAGGTAGCGCAGTTGCTGGACGCGTTGGTACCACGCCTTCGCGTCTTCCACCTTATCTTCGGGTGGTCCGTCGACCAGCCAGTTGGCGTAGTGAGCGTTGCGGCTGTTGAAGACGGCTTCGACGCCGGTCGCATTATCTTCGCCCAGAATCAGCGTGGCAGCGTTCTGCTGATCGTGCTGAATGAAGTAGACGTTGTGCGACTCATCCAGTTTTGCCTGCTGGTAGCGTTCCGCTTCGTTTGCTGCGGCCTTTTCCATCCGCGTCTTGAAAGCCTGCCGCACGTTGTCTTCCAGCTTTTCGTTTTCAGCGAAGGATTTTGCCGTTAACAACTGCTTTTTCGCAGCAAGCCACCCGGTGTAAGCATCGGATGCGGCCGGTGCCGCGGCGACTTTCTTCATCGCGGTGAAGACTTTTTCCACTTTGGCGTCTGCGGCGGCGCCAGACTCTTCCTTTAATTGGACGAACTCGCTCTTACAGCCCAGGCAGGTGGCTAGTAGCAACAGCAGGATTAGATGCTTTTTCATGATAGATATTCGGGAGTCGAGGTTCATTCCGGCAGACTTACACGCCGCTAAGTGAATCCGGAAAAAGTACTTTTGCAGGACGGTCCGGGGCAAAGTGCGACAATTTGCCACGCTGCAGAAAGTCTGGCGTTTTGTATCTGCTACGCCGATAGTAGTTAGACGGTCGCAGCCTGTGAATTGCCGGGAAATCGTCCAGCTTTCCCCACTTGACGCAAAGCGACCTCACGACTAAAAATCTTATAACCGCGGTGGAAAACACGCGGCCCCTTCGTCTAGCGGTCCAGGACTCCGGCCTTTCACGCCGGCAACACGGGTTCGAGTCCCGTAGGGGTCACTTCTTCCACCGCGGTTTTTTTGTGCGCTGAGCTTCCCCCAGATCGCGGTTCGCCCTGGTCACAGCACTATTGTCACGGCGCTATAATTGGGCGTGAACAGTTGGGCATTAACGCCATGCCGCCCCGGAAAAGACATTCGAGAGCCGTTGCCTTGAGTTACAAATACGACGCCGTGCTGCTGGTTTCCTTCGGTGGTCCTGAAGGTCCAGACGATGTGATGCCCTTTTTAGAGAATGTTCTGCGCGGCAAAAATGTGCCACGAGAGCGGATGCTGGAAGTTGCTGAGCACTACAACGCATTCGGCGGCGTCAGCCCCATCAATGAGCAGAACCGGCAGCTTATCGCCGCGTTGAAGGAAGACTTTCAGGCCAACAACGTCGATCTGCCTATTTACTGGGGCAACCGCAACTGGGACCCGATGCTGCCCGATACACTGCGTGAGATGGCGGCCGATGGTGTGAAATCCGCCATCGCGTTGTTCACTTCGGCTTACAGCTCTTATTCGGGCTGCCGGCAGTATCGCGAAAACATTGCCGAAGCGCAGAAAGAAGTTGGCCCGGATGCGCCGCAGGTGGACAAAGCCCGTGCGTTTTTCAATCATCCCGGCTTCGTCGAAGCAAACATTATCCGCATGCAGGAGGCATTGGAGAAGCTGGGCGGAGATCCAACGGCGCCGGTCACGGTGCTGTTCACCGCGCATAGCATCCCGATGTCGATGGCTGACAACTGCAAGTATTCTGAGCAACTGCTCGAAACCAGCCGGCTGATTGCCGAAGCGTGCAACGTTCCCGCAGAGAACTGGAGCCTGGTCTATCAAAGCCGTAGCGGCCCGCCGCAACAGCCGTGGTTAGAGCCTGATGTTTGCGACGCCCTGAAAGAGAAAGTATCCGCCGGGGCAAAGCGTGTTGTGATTGCACCCATCGGCTTTATCTCCGACCACATGGAAGTGATCTACGACCTGGATCACGAAGCTGCCGACGCCGCCAAAGAACTTGGCATCGACATGGTCCGCGCGGGCACCGTCGGCACGCATCCCCGCTTTGTCGCCGCCCTGCGGGAACTGGTGCTGGAACGCGCCACGGACACCGAAGAACGCCCCGTCCTGGGCAACCTGCCGCCCAAGCACGACGTCTGCCCGTTAGACTGCTGCACGTACACCCCACGCCGCCCGCCGGCAGCCCGGCCGGGTTAAGCCTTCGCCGGCCAGCGTTCGCTCACTGCCTGCAGCCAGTGCCGGGCGATCAGTTCGTGCCCTTGTGGCAGCGGGTGGACGCCGTCCCATAACCAATGCTGGGGTGAAACTGCCTGGGCTGCGTTGTCGAAGATCTGCTGCGTTTGGATATGCACTGCAGCGAAATCTTTGGCGATGCCACTTACAAGTTTGCACAGCTTATCGACTTCTGTCCGCCAGGCTTTCCAGGCGGCATCCGGTGTCAGCTTACCACTGCGTAGGACGAACGGGTCGAGCAGCACCAGCCGCAGCGCGGGGTTGGCTTTGCGGCTGCGGGTAAGGATTTCGCGGTAGCTGGCTTCCCACTTCTGCAGATCAACGCCGGGACCGTTCGCGCGGGCGTTGCGGCCCACATCGTTCACGCCGACCAGAATGCTGAGTAGATCCGGCTTCATCGCGATGGCGTCTTTCTCCCAGCGTGCCTGCAAATCGCCGACCGTATTGCCGCTGATGCCGCGGTTGTAAAAATCAAGCTTCGCCGCAGGCATCTCAACGCCTAACCGCGACGCCAGCAGAAACACGTAGCTGTGGCCCAGATAATGGTTGCGGTCTTTCTCATTGCGGCCCCATTTCATATCAGTGATGGAATCACCTTGAAATAACAAACGGCTGCCAGTGTCAAAGTCTGGCGCCGCAAAATCGTACCCGCGGACGCCGCCCGCCGGTGCTGGTTTTTCGTCCGCAGAAAGCTGCGACGCGCCTGCATGCATCAGCCCGGCCATTGCCGCACCGCCTGCCAGAAAGTTACGCCGGTCCACCATGTTGGTAATGCCTTATTTTCCATTTCTATTGTCCGAACCTAGAACGCCATAATAGCACGATGCAAATGTTTCAACGCTCTGCGGTCATCCCACATCAACCCGAATCGCGAACTTTGAAGTTGCGCTTTTTGGAGAGAACATTGCATTCTACGCTTGTATACAAGCATGAAACACGAACCCGAAGCGCGAGCGAGGGGCGCCGGAGTTTGCAGTGCGTGGCCAGTCTGGGCAACTTTCGATCCGGGCCGAAATCGCCAAAATCGCTTGTTTTCTGCGTCATATCAAACGCCCCTCGCTCGCGCTTCGGGTTAGTTTCGGTTCACGGTAAACGGCCGCTTATTGTAGAATGAAGGCTGGAACAGACCGGGGCGAAGCATAGGAAGGCGAAGGCGAATTTGATGGGACATCATGCACACCAGGCCGTTCGCTGCGCCTTTGTCTTCTGCATCACGCTGCTGATTTTTGCACAGCATGCGGCGGCAGATGACGCGACGGAGTTTCTGGAAGGGCTGCGGCAGCGGCGGTTGTTCTCTCTGGCCGAAGCCTTCTGCAAAGAGCAGCTTGGCGGCCAGGACATCAGCGATAAGCAGCGGCAGGAATTAACCATTCAGTTGATCCGCACCTATGCCGGCCGCGCGATTAACGCCAAACCCGGCGACCGCGAACCGCACTGGCAGGCTGCTCGCCAGATGGCCGCCACGTATCTTCGCACGCACGGCGACGCCCCCGGCAGCCCGCTGGTGAAGATGCAGGACGCACTTACGCTGCTGGCCCGCGGCGAACTGTTGCGGCAGGAATGGGAAGCCGGCGCCGGCAGCCAGACCAGCGTGCAGACCGCCCGCCAGACCGTGATCGAAGCATCGACCGCACTGGAGGAACTCGACGAATTCCTCACGCGTGAAATCCCCTTACGAGAACGCCGCAAACTGAAGCCGCAGGAACTGACGCCCGATGCGTTGTTCACACTTCAGAACAATGTGCGTTATCAGATCGCCCGCGCCTTCCGCAATTCCGCCCGGTGCTATCCGCCCGGCGCCGCCGATCGGATCGACAGCCTGCAGCAGTCGGTGGAAGCTCTAAAAAGGTTGCTGCCACGTCTTCCACAGGATGATCCGCTGCGGTGGCAATCGCTGATTGATCAGGCCGTCTGCCAGCGTCTGCTTGGTAAACTTCCTGAAGCACAACAGACCATTGCCATGCTGCTGCAAACCGCGCCGCCCGCGAAGTTCCGCTTACAGGCGCGGGCGGAAACGGTCCGCCAGTTTCTCCAACAGGGTCAGCCGCAACAGGCCGCCGCGGAACTGGCCAAGGGCCGTAGCATTGCCGGCAAAACCGGGCCGCAACTGGACTATGCTCACCTGGAAACGTATATCGACCTCTGGAAAGCGGCGGATAAAGATCAGAAGGATGAAGAAGCGGCGCAGTGGCGGGATAAAGCCAAGCTGATCGTCGCCGAGATCGAGCGTTCGCACGGCCCATACTGGCGGCGCCGCGCGGATCAACTGCTGGTCAAAGCGGCCGGGTCCGGCGGCGGTACGGCGGATCTGGAGATTCTCATCCGGCAGGCGAAGGCGGCGTATCTGGCGTCGGAGTTCGACAAGGCGATCACCATTTACGAAGTCGCGGGCAAACAGGCGATGGCAGCCGGTGACAAACCGCAGGCGTATTCGATGTACTATCTGGCCGCACTCATTCCGCACAAGCGTTCGCAGCATCTGGTGGCAGCGGGAAAGATGCGCGTGGTTTCTTTGAACTTCAAACAACAGCCGCAGGCGTCTAAAGCGCACCTGCTGGCCATCTGGAACCTGGCACGGGCCGTCAGCAAGAAGCCGGAGTTGGCTTCCGGTTACGGCGACATGCTGGAAGAACACATCACCGTGTGGCCGCAGGCGGAAACCTCGGCGCAGGCGCGGACGTGGCTGGCCAAATTGCGGCAGCATCAGAAGTCGTGGGCCGAAGCGATCAATCTGTATCTGGAAATTCCACCGGCTTCACCCCTCTACCCGCCGGGTGTGGCGGCGGCTGCTGCCTGTGCCGAAAGCTGGATCGACGATCTCCGTAGCCGTGGCGGCGAGTATCAGCAGCAGGCCCTGGTGATGGTCAACATGTTCGAAGATCTGGTCCGCGACGAAAACGGCGAACTGCCCGCCAACTGGACACCCGCCACCCGCCGCGCCGCGCTGACCGCCGCCCGCATCCGCATGCAGCACACCACCGAGGGCGGCGCCGCCGCGCTGCAGATTCTCGAAGCCGCCCTGAACGGCGCCCCGGCGCCAGACGCCGCATGGAAGACGCAGGCCGAAGCCGTGCAGGTTGTCGCGCTCGCCTCGCAGCCCGGACGGCAGGCCGAAGCCACGCAAAAGATCAAGCAGATGGCCGCCGCTTCACCTACCGACCTGCTGCAAATGGTGCAGGGTCTGACGGAAGTCGCCAGCCGCGCCGGCGCCGCGTCGCAGTTGCAGATGGCAACGCTGCAGCTTGATGCGATTTCGCAACTCTGGCCTAACCGCAGCACGCTGTCAGCCACCGCCCAGTTCCAGCTAACCAAAGCCCGCGCCGCCGCGCTCGCCATGGCCGGAAAGAACGACGCCGCCAAACGACGCGAGGCAGAAGCGGCCTATGCCCAGCTTGCCAAAGACCACCCGCGCGACGCCGCCATCCAGCAAGGCTACGCCACACTCCTCTTAGAATCCTCCGACGCCGCCACACTTCAAACCGCCCTCAAGCAATGGCGCCGCATCGCCGCCGCCAGCCGCCCCCGCAGCGACCTGTGGTGGCAGGCAAAATACTCCGTCGCCTTAGCCCAAAGCCGCCTCGGCCAGAAGCAAGAAGCCGCCACGCTGATCCGTTACCTCAAGGCCGTGCCACCAGGATTGAAGGGTTCACCGCTGGAACGCGAGTTTGAGGCGTTATTGCGTTCCATTAGCCAATAGCCTTAAAGGCGATCGCACGTGATACATCCTGAAGAATTCAGACGTCGCCTCTTGGCCACCTGGCTCTGTGACGAAGAGAATCTTCAAGGGTGCAGCAATGCTGAGATCAAAGAAATTGAAGAGGCTATCGGATACGCGCTCCCTGATGACTATAAAGACATTCTTCGAGTAATTGGGAGAAGCTCGGGTCAGTACGGTTCTGACCTGGAGATACAGTATCCAAGTCTCCTTACACTATCTCAATCAAGTCGCATTAGTATTGCAGAAGAAGATGGTGACATTGAATTGCCACCCGATTTTTTTGTAATCGCGGACAGATACGGTGAAGTAGTGTTGTTTCTGCTTCTTGGAGACGTCCCACGATCGCATGTTTACCGGTGGACTTTGGATGAGCCATCCCGGTACGAAAAAATTCGCGAATCCGTGTGGGAATTCTTTGAAGAGGAACTGGTTCCGTTCGAAAGAAAATAAACTACACGTGTCTGGTACATTACGTTCGAGAGGCAATCAACACTGGGTTAATCTCGACCTAACTCAGTGTTAGTAGCCAACATTACCGCCATCGCCGTCTTCACTGCCAAACCAGTCGATGTCAGCGAAGGAAGAGCCATCACCATGACCGTCGCAAAGTCCGTAATCTGTGGCGAGCGGCTCGTCCGTTTCAACATAGAAGCCATTACCTAATCCGTCGCCGTGCCACAGCCGGGATTCATCGTAAACGTGGAGTTTAGAACTATCGCCCCAGCCGTCGCCATTGCCGTCACCAAAACCATCCCCTGCGCCATCTCCATCGTCAAAGTGACGATGACGATCGCTATATCGCCGGTTACTATCCCACGCTTCAATACGAATCCGCACCATCGGCTTCCGCCACTCATGGCACAACGGGTCGCCCTGTTCTTCCAGCCAGTCAGCGTATTGCAGCCGTAGGGCTACATCATCCGGCGTGGCGGTGATCGCAGTTAAGAACTGCTGGTGCGTTGGCATTAGTTTGCACTATCGGCTGAGTGAATGAATGGGGCGAGATTAGCTAGGTTGTAGGTGATTTCGCAGTACCCGTTCTAGTTCAAAGCCAAGCCATTCCCGTAACCATCTCCACGATGAGCTTAGAATACGTTGCCAAAGCCGTTCCGTCATCGCGCCCAAAGAAAAGGCGAGATTAGCTTCCGCCACTCATAACACGAACGGGTCATCGAAAAGAAAGATGCCGTCCGGTCTGCCTTCAAACCGGGCGGCATGTGTCGAGTGTTTATTCGCTTGGCGTGGTGCGTGCTACTGCACCAGGCGTACGCGCGGGTTTTCGATGATCTCGCGGAAGATATCGGTTAGGCGCTGTTCGTACAGTGCGGGGTTGCCGGTGCCTTTGGGGCTATGGCCATCATCGTCGGCGCTGCCGCCCAGACGTGCGAGCCGGTCCATAAACGAATAGTCGGCGCCTAGTCCCACGCCGACGGGGAACACCTTCCAGCCGGCAGCCTGCATCTGGGCGACTTGCATCAGGGGGCCGTCGTACCAGTAGGCGCCGTTGTTGTAATAGTCATCGCTGGGATTGTCCGCGATGTGCTGGTTGATCTCAGCCGGGTCCGACTGATAAAGGTTCGGCACACCGTCGGTCAGCAGCACGACCACTTTGTCCGCAGCCTGGCGTCCTTGTCCGCCCTTGTCAGGGCGTTCAATGTGATTGCGGGCCGTTATCAGACCTGCTTCGGTCGCGGTCGAGGCGCCTTTGTCGCCCGCAGCCTGCAGCGTGGTGCAGGCCGCCATGGCGGTGGCATAGTCGCCCGTCAGCGATTGCCGGATCACGGGGCCGCCGCCGGTCATCGTGTCGAAGGTGACGATCGAAACCCAGTCGCGGTGGTCCTGGTTCGGAATGGTTTCGTTTCGCTCCTTCACAATCTGAATGGCCGCGATCAGCGCCCGGCGGGTGGCGTGCACCGGCTGTGCACGTGGCGGGAACTTGAACGATCCGCCTGCGGTTGTTTCGCTGTGATAACGGCAGTGCGGGCTGTTGACGGATATCGGGCAATACGTGCTGTCGTCGGGCATCAGCTGACGGCCGTGATCGCTCATAAACTGCACATAAGTCAGATAGCCGACATAGTTCCGTAAGCTGTACGGCAGGCTGCCATCGGCGGCAGGGTAAATCTGGCGATTGGGATTGTTAAAGCGATGGATGCGGTCACCGTCCTGCCAGTGCGGAAGCCAGCCCCGGTCAACGGGCGGCTGCCCCGGTTCTGGCGACTGACCCAAGGCGGTTTTGCCCAGCAGAGCATTCAGAACGAAGCCCGGCCCGGCAGCAACTTCCACCGTTGCTGCCTGTGGCGAAGCTGAACGCGGATGCGCACGGTCCCACGCAATCTGTAGATCAAGCTGCTGCTTTAACAAGCCAACCGGCGGCGGCGACGGAGGCGGCGGATCAGGCGATGGCGTTGGCGCCGGGGCGGGTGCTGGCGATGGGCTGGGAGACGGCGCCGGCGGCGGGCTTGGTGGCGGTGGAGGCGCAATCTTCACCGGCTCCATGATGTAGTCGAGGTACTTTTCCCAGTAGCTGTAATTCACCTTGCTATCGGGCGCCGGTGTTGCGGCAGGCATGACGGCGGCAATCTCGCGGTCGATGATCCAGCCGTACGCCTTGCGTTTGCGGGTGGCTTCGTCGTCGGCGGTTGTGATGCGATATTCAGGCGGAATGCTGACGCCGCTCAACGGGCCATTGTCTTTGGTCATTTCCGCATAAGCCCATTTGTCCGCGGCAACGCCAACACTGGCGCCGACATGCTGAATGGATCCAGGAAACGAACCATAGCCGAGGTCGCTATACAGCGTCGCCGCCAGGTTGGAGCCGATGCCCGGATAACCCTGCGGACCAAATTCGTCGTTGATAGAACTGGTGGCCCAGACGGTTTCGGTGTCGTCATTCATCGAGCCCGAGAGATCAATCACAAAGACGATGTCGCGGGGGTTGGCCATTGCCACCGCTTCGGCTTCAGTGCTGAAAACCTGCTTGCCAAACACGCGGCCGAAGAACAAACCTGCGTCTTCACGCCGGGCGGAAACGCGGGCGGCGTTGCCGGGCACATCGGTAGGTGCGAAGGTCCGCGTTTCTGCGTCCCAGACGCCGTATTCAATCTGGTCATCCTCCAGCGTGACATCGGCGCCGGCGGCTTTATGGTATCCGGCGAACTCCCGTGCTTCCGCCATGAATTCTTCTTTAGGCCGGCTCATCGTCGCGGCGGCAGCCATCGCAGACGAATCAACCGCCGCCTGTAATTGGCCGCGTGTCAGCAGCATGTAGCCCACGTCGATGGCAAAGGCGACGATGCCCAGCACGACGACCAGCAGCAGAGCTGCCCACACCACAATCTGAGCTTTGCGGCGGCGCGGCGTGTGTTTAACAGACGCCCGGCCGTGTTTGTGTGATCGGGACACGTTGGCTCCAGTTGAAAAGCAGCCACGCGTGGTACAGCGCGCGGCGGTCGCAGAATAGTTGACTCTGCTAGAAACCTGGAGTGCGTCCACAACCGGGTCAAATGCCATCCTCCGTCTGCACGTCAACACGCGCTGACTACCCTGCCTTCCGCCCCTACAAATGTTGCAACCGGCGCCTGCGACCGGGCAACGCAACAATCTGCTGCAAAGCTAGTGCAGCGGAAACCTTGCTTGCAGCTTGCGCCTGCATAGTGTACATATATCACGTTGGACAGAAGTATAGGGATGGACATACATTCGCCACCCTACCAGTGCGGCGGTTTGAAGGCATGCACGACGCACATCTTCAAGAGGCAGCCGGGCGGTTGGGGCAGTAGTACTTCGCGCTTCAGCATTCAAATTGGCTTTAGTTGTGGAACGCAGGTCCGCGGCTGTTTACGTGTTTGAACAGGGAAATCGCCACCATGCCCATCGAAGACCTCACGCCCCGTCAGCTTTCGATCTACGAATTCATCCGCGACAAAATTCAGAACCGCGGATACGGGCCGACGGTGCGTGAGATTGGCGACCACTTCAACATCAGCTCGCCCAATGGCGTCATGTGCCATCTGAAGGCGCTGGAAAAGAAGCAACTGATCGAACGGGAAGAAGGCAAATCAAGAGCCATCAAACTCACCGGCGAAGCACTGGCCGAGGAACGCGGCTTTCCGCTACGCGGCCAGGTAGCCGCCGGCGTACTGCACGAAGCGATTGACCAGGACGAACACATTGACTTCACGCAGATGTTCCAGCAGAACGGCGTGTTCGCCCTGGAAGTGCGTGGCGACTCGATGATCGAGGCCCATATCGACAGCGGCGATTACGTGCTGGTCAAGTCGCAGGCACACGCCGAAAAAGGCCAGATGGTGGTCGCCCAGACCGACGAAGGCGAAGCCACGCTCAAATACTGGCATCCCGAAGATGGCCGCATCCGCCTGCAACCCGCCAACTCAACGATGGAACCCATTTACGTCAAAAACGCGCAGGTGTTAGGCGTAATTGTGGGCGTTGTCAGGCAGTATTAGAACTTATTCAGTAGTACCGGCCTCTGACACAGGACGGGGGATTGCTACTTCGCGGCTGCCTTTTTTAAGGGCTTATCGCTGGGGGGCAGCTTGCGGGGTTCTTTGCTTTTGGGGTCCACTTCTTTGACTTTGGCGCCTTGATCGTCGCCAGTTTTTTCAGCGCCTTCTTCGAAGGAGGCGACGGCGGCGTCGTACTGCTGCTCCATCTCGTGGGGCTGCTCGAAGGTCTTGCCTTGCATGTAGTTGACCAGCGGAACCTTCTTTTCTTTGGCGCGGTCGGCGTTCATGCTGGCGATGGAGAACTGGTTGCCCAGGAATTTTGGCGCCTGGTGGATGCTGCCCCGGCGGAAGGGACCGGCGCCGAGCACCCATGAGTCTTTGGCCGTGCTTTCGCTGAAGCGGACGCCCGATTGCCAGAGAGGTTCGCGGGTTTCGCGATCGTAGGCGAAGGCCACCACCTTAGCGGTGCCCGCCTCGTCATAGCGTTTGGCGAAGGCGATTTCCGGAATCGCCGGCACCGGCGGCGCGGTGGGCAACAGCGCGGCAGCGGACGTCACGGCGCTGCTGGCAGGTACGCCAAACGTGACATCGTGCTCGTCAAAGCCCAGGGCGCCAACGCGGGCTTCGACAATCACATCGGCGTCATCGGGCGATTCCTGCAGCAGGCACCGCGCGGCGGCCATCTGCTGACGGAGCGAACTGATGATGTAGTCCGCGTTGACGAACTGCATCCCTTTCACGTTCTTCACATAACGTGCATCCAGATACGTCTTCTGCCCGGCAAGCGGCGTAAAGTCAATGGACGCCACACTGCGATCCACCGCATCGGAAAGAATCAACTGCTGGGTCGCCTGCCGGTTCTTGGTGGTTCCGCATCCGGCAAACAGGCAGAGCGAGGCAGCCACGACGACCCAGACACCCATCAGGTGGTAATCTGGGCAACGCAGAGCTGGCAACGTGGAAGAATTCATTTTGGGAGAGAACGGTGGTGGGGGAGGCTTTTTTAGGTAGGTGTGTGGTAGCACTGCCACCACATTTCTGGCTAATGACGTAAAAACGGGCGTGCAAAGGGAAATCTGGCAGAGCATAGCGACATCCGGCTGTGGAGAATATGTCAGTATTTTGGCCCTGTGGTACGGTTCATCGCACCGCCCCCACTCGCCGTTTTTATCTAAACTAATTTTGACGCAATCCAGGCATTTGGTCACAAGTTGTTATGTATGTGGGGCTTACGCGGATAATGTCGATCTTGACGGCTTTCGGTAGGTGGGTATAATTCGTGCGGTTGGCAAGGCTGGCAAACCGGGAGGTTGTGGGCCCTATTGCTGACTACACGGAATCTGGAAGGTGTGGCGTATGCACACACCACAAAGATTGAGATAGCTGGCGTTTGCCGGGGTTCTCACCGTAAACGCGGCGCGTAAGGTTGTACGCAGCAAGCTATGATCTTGAGTCGTTGCGATGGATGGTTGAAGGGAACGGAGTCGTGTCTGGGCGACAATGCAATGACCGCAACGCGTTCTTTTCTTCCCACGCGGTTTGAATTCTGGTTGCCGGCGTAGGGCCACTTCACAGTGGTCGCCAAACGCAGTAGTCCACCACCCTGGACCATTGCCTGCAGGAGTACTCAGGTTGTTACCGCTGCGCTGCCCCGGGTGCAAAACAGCCAATGAGTTCTGGTTCAGATCAAACGCCTAGGGAGAGGAATTATGACGACCAAAACTGTCTTTACGACGGGCGAAGCAGCGAAAATCTGCAAGGTCAGCCAGCAGACCATCATCCGCTGCTTCGATAACGGGGCCTTGAAGGGCTTCCGGGTGCCAGGCAGCAAGTTCCGCCGCATTCCGCGCGATCACTTGTTCTCTTTCATGAAAGACAACGGCATTCCGACCGACGCGCTGGAAAGCGGCAAGCGGAAGGTGCTGATCGTCGACGATGACGAATCGCTGGTGGAACTGCTGGTGGACGTGTTCGAACGCGATGCGCGGTTCGATATCCGCACGGCCAACAACGGGTTCGACGCCGGCATGCAGGTGCGAGAATTCCGCCCCGACCTGGTGATTCTGGATGTGATGCTTCCCGATATCAATGGTAAGGAAGTCTGTCAGCGCGTGCGGAGCGATGACACGCTGGAAGCCGTGAAAATCATCTGCATCTCCGGTATGGTCGAGCAGGACAAGATCGCCGATCTGAAGGCCGCCGGCGCCGACGAGTTTGTGAACAAGCCGTTTTCTGTAGAGAATCTGCTTGAGCAGGCTTGTGCGTTGCTAGAGATCGAACGCGTTTAATCCGGGCGGTTGCTGATGTCGCGTGCTGTATCTTCCGCCTCGTCCTCTGGGGCAGCGCTTCTGCTGGAAGATACAGCCCTGCTGGCGCTTGCGCAGCTGCTGGTGCAGCCGCAACAGGCGGCGAAGTTAGCAGCGGCGATCACTCTGATGGATTCAACAGCGGCGCTGCAGCAATGGTGCGCCGCCCATGCGGACATCGCTAAAGATGACGCTTCGGTCAGCACGGCGGAATTAGCGGACTGGCTTGTTTCGCAAGGCTGGAAGCTACTGGCTGAAGGGGAACCGTACACTGCCAGCCCGCTGCTTCTTCATACCACGCAGCAGATGTTGCGGCTGGAACAGCTGGAGACTTCGTTCGCCGCCACGCTGGAAACGGAACGGTTGCAGGCGATGAAAGAGCTGGCCTATGGCGCCAGCCACGAGGTGAACAATCCGCTGGCGAATATCTCATCGCGGGCGCAGACGCTGCTGGCGGACGAGACGGACCCGGCACGCCGCACGCAACTGGCCACCATCAATGTGCAGGCGTTCCGAGCGCATGAAATGATTTCCAGCCTCATGCTGTTCGCCAATCCGCCGGCCGTGGTGGCCGAACCTACGAACGTCCACGCGGTGGCTGCGCAGGTGGTGCAGGAATTATCTGACCGTGCGAAACAGCAGGGCACAACGCTGCAAGACGCCGGTAGCAGCGAAGCGACAGTTTCGGCGGACCCCAACCACATCGCCAACGCGCTGAAGGCGCTGGTGGAAAACTCGCTGGAAGCCGTGCAGCAGGGTGGCGCCGTACAGGTTGCCGTTGCTTACAAAGACAACGAGTGCCAGATATCTGTCACCGATACCGGGCCGGGCGTCAGCGACGAAGTGGCGACGCGGATGTTTGACCCGTTCTATTCGGGCCGCGAAGCAGGCCGCGGGCTGGGCTTCGGCCTCTCTAAATGCTGGCGGATCGCGGAAATGCACGGCGGTAGGCTGACCTACGAGAACACGCCAACCGGCGCCAGGTTTCAGCTGATGCTGCCGCGTCACGACGGCTGATGCACGTCTGTCGATTCAACGGCGTCAGACGTTAGAGGCCGTGGGTAATTCCTGTTTCAAGCTGCTCGTCAATGAACTGCAGCGTGGCGTCAACGCGCTGGCGGAGCGTTTCGACACCTGCAACGGCGTCGTCTGTCTGTCCTGCCTTGCAGCACGCTTCAATCGTCGCCGCCAGCCCGGCAACTTCGCCGGCAGAGACGGTCGCTGCCGCTCCTTTGCAGTGATGCGCATGCCGCATAAGTTCCGCCCAGTCGCCGCGGTCCGCAGCGGATTGCAGAGCATCCAGGTCGTCGTGCACACGCAGGCTGAATTTGCGGAGAATTTTCTCAACCAAGGCAGGCTTGCCACAGCACCGTTCCAGCACGGACTCGAAATCAACCAGCGGAAGGGAATTCAACGGCGTGCAATCATCAGACGCGACGTCTCCCGGTTGCTGGTCTGAAGGCAGCCATGAAGTGAGTACATCCTTCAGTTTCTGCGGGTCAATCGGTTTTGTTACATGCTCGTTCATGCCCGCGTTCAGGCATCGTTCGCGGTCGCCCTTTACCGCATTAGCGGTGAGCGCGATGACGGGCAGCGGATTCGTCCGGCATTTGGTTAATTCACCTTTGCCCTGTAACTCCCGGATTTTCCCTGTTGCCTGAAAGCCGTCCATGACCGGCATCTGGCAATCCATAAGCACTAGGTCGAACGGGCGGGTGGAGAGTGCCCTTACGGCTTCCTTTCCATTCCCAACCACATGGCAGCGGCCGCCTAATTCTTCGACGATCTCTTTCGTCACGATCTGGTTAATTTCGTTATCGTCTACGATAAGAATGTCGGCGTCGAAACCGCTGTCAGTCTCTCCGCCGGTTTCAGATAGTTCCTTGTCTTCCTGTTCAAGATTTCCATCGTGATACAGAACAGACAACAGGTCGTCAAACAGACGTGAAGGGCGGACCGGCTTCAAAGAACACGAACGGATGCCGGCAGCACGCAATTCCCGCTGGCTGAGGTTCAGGTCCGACGAGGTCAGCATCAGCACTCGCACGTCGTGCAACTGGGATGTTTCCCGGATGCGCCGCGCAACCGTGAGGCCATCCATCTCAGGCATGTGATAGTCAACGATGACAAATTCAAAGGGCCGCCCGCCGGCCGCTGCGCGGTTCAGCTGCTGTAGGGCTTCTTCTCCACACGCGGCGACTTCTATTTCAGCGCCCCAGGAAGTCAGCAGCTCATTCAGAATGGTGCGGTTGGTTGAATTGTCGTCGACAGCGAGCACACGGATGCCGCGTAGTCGCTTATCCATGCGGAATTTCGCCGCGCCCCGGCGGCCAACTTCAAACGGGATTTCACAGATGAAAGCCGCGCCCTGGCCAACTTCGCTTTCGATGAATATCTCGCCGCCCATCATTTCGACCAGTTGCCGGCAGATAGCCAAGCCCAGGCCGGTGCCGCCAAATTTGCGTGTGGTTGAATTGTCCGCCTGTTCAAAAACCTGGAACAGCTTCGCCTGAATTTCCGGCGCAATGCCAATGCCTGTATCGCGGACTTCGAACCGGATGCGTTGCCGGGCGCCGGATTCGTACGCCACTTCTGCGCGGATGACGACTTCTCCGCTTTCGGTGAATTTGATCGCGTTGCTGACAAGATTTACCAGCACCTGACGCAGCCGGTCCGCGTCGCCAAGGACGCGTGCGGCGACTTCTGGCATCACCTGGCAGCTCAGTTCGAGGCCCTTCTGTTCGGCTGCCGGCGCGAACATGTCGGCGGTGTCTTCGAACAGAACCGGCAGGTTGAACTCTGCTTCGTTCAGTTCAAATTTGCCGGCTTCAATCTTGGAGAAGTCGAGGATGTCGTTGATCAGTCCAAGCAGCGCATCGGCGGAAGATCTGGCGATGCCGATGTAACGCATCTGTTTTGTGTCCAGACCGGTTGGCTGCAAGAGTTCCAGCATGCCAATGACACCGTTCAGAGGCGTGCGGATCTCGTGGCTCATGGTCGCCAGAAAAGTGCTCTTCGCTTCGCTGGCTGCCTGGGCGGCTTGCATCTGTTTTCTCAGTGTTTCGGCCCGTCGCTGCTGCGTGATATCGATAATGCTGCCTTCGACAAAAGGCTGATCGGGCGTGCCGTCGTAGCGCCGGGCGTTGATGCTGACATGCAGCGTTTCGCCGCCGTATTGAGAGACTTCTGTCTGGAACTGGTGAACATTGTCTCCGCTTCTAATAAGGTCACGGATCTGTTCAGCGTGGTCCTGGATGGCCAGCGACTGATTCCAGAAACTGGTCAAGTGCTCCATCGCGAGCCGCGGAGAAGCATATCCCAGAATAGCCGCCAGCGACGGATTAGCTTCCAGCAGCTTGCCGCTGGCGTCGACGCGAAAGATGCCTTCGCTGGCGTTCTCAAAGATGGTGCGGTACTTGGCTTCGGCAGCGGTAAGTTGCTGCAAAAGATCTTCACGCTGGTCAATTTCTGTCACAACGCGGGTGAGCACTTTGTTGTATTCCGCCGCAATCTGACCGACCTCTGTGTGCGGCTCGACGGCGACCGTCTTAGCGAATTCTCCGTCCCGGCTCTGCTCACGCATGTCGTCGAGCAGGTCGATGATCTCGGTGCACGCGCCGTGTTCTGAAATATTAAGCCCCTGGATCTCCGCCTGCTCCGATACCCGTAGCGGCGTAAACAGGCGTACAACTTGCAGCAGCACCAGCGATACACCGCCAGCCCAGGCAAAAGCGACCCCGACACCCAACGCCTGCACACCCAGCTGTTGCCACCACGCGACGCCCTCGGGCAGCGTACCCGGTGCGGCGAAAATCGCCACAGCCAACGTGCCCCATGCGCCGGCGAATGCGTGTGCGGGAACCGCGCCGATAACGTCGTCAATCTTCAACCATTCAAGGAAGACGGCGCCGGCATAGCAGACGCCAGAGGCAACCACACCGATGGCGACCGCCGACAGTGGCGAAACCATGTGGCACGCAGCCGTGATGCCCACCAGCCCCGCGATCACGCCGTTGATAATGTCTCCGACTTCCGGCCGCTTTTTCAACCCCCAAGACAGCAGCAGACCGGTCACGCCGCCAAAGGCCGCCGCAAGATTCGTGTTCACCAGAATCTTGGGGATCGCGTCCGTCACCGCCAGTGTTGAACCGCCGTTAAAGCCAAACCATCCGAACCACAGCAGAATGACGCCGAGTGTAGCCATCGGATAGTTGTGCCCATGCATTTTACGCGGACTGCCATCGAACCGCCCGATCCGCGGACCGACAACAATCGCCGCGACCAGCGCCACCCATCCACCTACCGAGTGCACCACGGTTGAGCCGGCAAAGTCAATAAAGCCCAGCGACGCCAGCCACCCGCTGCCCGTTCCTTCTACAATGCCGCCCCACGCCCAATGTCCGAATACAGGATAGATGAGACCGGAAACCAGTGCGGAAACAATCAGGTAACTGACAAAACTCATGCGTTCGGCGACGGCGCCCGACACAATGGTTGTCGCGGTGCTGCTGAAGACCAGCTGAAACAGGAAGAACGCCAACAGCCAGGCGCTGGTTGTATCGTTCAGCCCGAAATGCGACAGCCCCGTCAGACCGCACCAGTCGGCGCCGAACATTAAACCGAATCCACACGCCCAGAATAGAATCGCGGAGATACAAAAATCAGAGAGATTTTTGATGGCCACATTGATGCTGTTTTTCGCGCGGGCCAGACCGCTTTCCAGAAAGCAGAACCCGCCCTGCATCAGCATGACAAGCGCTGCCGCAATGAGCATCCAGAAGATGCTGGCGGTTTCCAAGGATAACGACACGGTGGGAGACTCGTGGCAGGGGCCGGTCTTGCGACGCGGCCTGTGAGTGAGGGGGATCTCAAACGAATCGCAGAAACGTACGTTGATAAGTCTGGCGCCGCACATCATCCGCCGCGAAATACGGATACTTCACGGGAACATAAGATTGCCGGGCCGTACGACCCGGCGAAACGGAATTCGCTGAATCAGAGATTCCACTAGCTGGAATCAGCAGGCACGGAAATCCACGTGCTTCGGCTGCCAGCAGACGCGCGGGCGGGTACAATCGTGCGGTTCTAAACGGTTCTTGAAGCAGGCGGAAAATAGGATGACAGACACGGTAGTCGAATTCGATGCATTGGCGGCGGTAGAAGATATTGCGGCGGCGTGCGATCTGCCCGCAGCCAAGGTCAAAGGCGCCGTCAAGCTACTGGAGGAAGGCGCCACGCTGCCGTTCATTGCGCGGTACCGGAAAGAGGCAACGGGCGGGCTGGACGAGACGCAGTTGCGTGCCGTGGAAGACGCCCTGGAGCGGCTACGCGAACTTGCCGCGCGGAAGAAAACGATTCTTTCCACTATCGAAGGTCAGGGGAATCTGACGCCGGAGCTGCGCGACAAAATTCTGGCGTGCAACGATAAGAAGCTGCTGGAAGAGATCTATCTGCCCTACAAACCGAAGCGTCGCACCCGAGGCGCCCTGGCCAGAGAGCGTGGCCTGCAGCCGCTGGCCGATAAACTGCTCACAGCCACGCGCCGCGACGGCGACCGCGAGAAAATCGCCGCGGCATTTGTAGACAGCAAACGCGATGTGCCCGATACCGCGGCAGCCATCGCGGGCGCCTGCGACATTATCGCTGAGCAATGGTCGGAACAACCAGAGGCGCGGGCGATTGTCCGCGACCAGACAAAATACGCGCAGCTTACCGCCAGGGCCAAACGCGGCTGGAAAGATAAGCCCAGCAAGTTCGAGATGTACTACGAACACAGCGAACCGCTCAGCCGGGCGCCTTCGCACCGCTTCTTAGCCATGCGCCGCGGCGAAGCTGAAGGAGTACTGAACGTCGGCCTGAACATCGACCCGGAGTATCCGCTGCGGAAACTGCGCAACCGCTTGCTGCCGCGTGGCGACGCGTTGTTTCATCAGGAATTAAACGCCACGGTTGACGACTGCTACGAGCGATTGCTACTGCCTTCGATTGAAGCAGAAACATTGGCCAGCCTGAAAGAACGGGCCGAGGAAGAAGCGATCAGCGTCTTCTCGCAGAACCTGCGTGAACTGCTGCTGGCGCCTCCCGCCGGGCCGAAAGCAATCATGGGCGTGGACCCGGGCTTTCGCACGGGCTGCAAAGTAGCCGTGGTGGATGCCACCGGCAAGTTCCTGGAGAACGCCGCCATCTATCCCACGCCGCCACGCAGCGATACCGCCGGCGCCGCGAAGACGGTCGCCGCGCTCGTGAAGAAGCATGGCGTCGAGTTGATTGCACTGGGCAACGGCACTGCCTCGCGCGAGACGGACGCCTTTCTGGACGACGTGATCGCGGACAATAACCTGGATGTCGCCAAGGTCACGGTCAGCGAATCCGGCGCCTCTATCTATTCGGCCAGCGAGGCTGCGGCGGCGGAATACCCGGACCTGGATGTGACGGTGCGCGGCGCCATCAGCATCGCTCACCGGCTGCAAGATCCACTGGCGGAACTGGTGAAGATTGACCCGAAGTCAATCGGCGTCGGTCAGTACCAGCACGATGTGAATCAGACGCGGCTGAAGAAAGCACTCGACCGCGAAGTCGCTTCGTGCGTTAACCGCGTCGGCGTGGACCTAAACACCGCCAGCGTGCAACTGCTGAGTTACGTGGCAGGCATCGGCCCGTCGCTGGCTTCGTCGATCGCGACCTACCGCGATGAGCACGGCGCGTTTGCCAACCGCAAACAGTTACTCAAGGTACCACGGCTTGGCGCCAAAGCCTTTGAACAGGCGGCCGGTTTCCTGCGGGTGCGGGGCGGTAAACAACCGCTCGATAATTCCGCGGTGCATCCGGAGCGTTACGAACTGGTCCAGCAGATGGCCGGCGGCGCCGCAAACGTACCGGCGCTGATCGGCGACCGCGGGCGCCTTTCGCAGATTGATCCGCAGCAGTTTGTCAGCGACAGCGCCGGACTGCCAACCATCCGTGACATTCTCGCCGAACTTGAAAAGCCCGGCCGCGATCCCCGCGCGCAGTTCCGCGTGGCAAAATTCGCAGAAGGCGTCAATGAAATCTCTGACCTGCACCCCGGCATGAAGCTGGAAGGCGTCGTGACCAACGTGACCAAGTTCGGCGCCTTTGTCGACATCGGCGTGCATCAGGACGGCCTGGTGCACATCTCAGAACTCGATAACCGCTACGTCCAGGACCCCTCCGAAGTCGTTTCCGTCGGCGACATCATCCAGGTCGAAGTACTGCAAATAGACGCCGCCCGCAAACGCATTAGCCTCTCACGCAAGTCCCTGCTAGGATGACACGCGGAAGCTTCAACAACAGGCTACGGCACTGCATCTGGTCCCCTCGCCCCTTTGGGGAGAGGGTTAGGGTGAGGGGGTACAGCATCCGTCTTTGATGCACCCGTTGCGAGCATGAACCCGGGAGCAACAAGCCTTTGTGGCTTTAAGAGACTACGCCTGCACGCGGCGTTTTTCCATCGCTTGCTGGCTTGGTGTGCGGACGTTCCAGGCCAGGCCGCAGACTTCCATGGTGCGGATGATGATCCAGCTGAGATCAAACTGCCACCATGCCAGGCCGTGGCGTGCCGAGGTGGGGAAGGTGTGGTGGTTGTTGTGCCAGCCTTCGCCCAGACCCAGGATTCCGCAGATCACGTTGTTGGTGGACTGGTCGGCAGATTCGTAAGTGCGGCTGCCAAAGATGTGGCACACGGAGTTGATCGACCAGGTGATATGGTGCGTGACAAAGATCCGCACCAGACCGCCCCAGATCAGCCCCAGCAAGGCGCCCTGCCAGCTCATTTCCACCAGGCCGCCAATCGCGGCGGGAATCGCCAGGCTTGCGATGACCCACATGTAATACATGCGGTCCACCTTCACCAGCAGCGGTGAAGCCAGCAGATCCGGTACGTACCGCTTGAGTTCCGGCGAGGTCCAGTAGCCCGTGAACAACCAGCCGACCTGCGCGTAGCAGAAGCCTTTGATCGAGTTCCAGAAACCGTCGCCGTGCAGATGCGGCGAATGCGGGTCGCCCTCCTGGTCGGAAAGTGCGTGATGCCGGCGGTGTACGGCGCACCAGATCAGGGGCGAACCTTCCACGCTGAGCGCTCCCATCGCCATCCAGAATGCCCGCACCCAGTTGTAGGTGTCAAACGAGCGATGCGTCAGCAGCCGGTGAAAACCGATCGTGATGCCCAGACCCGTCATGATCCAGCCGCCGATCAGCATCCCCAGGTACAGCCAGCCCATCCAGCCCACCATCCACAGCCCTGCAATGGCCGCAATCACGCCCAGGAACGGCAGCACCACGGCGATCAGCATCGTGATCTTGTGGGCGGCGCCGGGATGCGCGGGCGGCGCCGCATCGTCGTCGGTGATTTCACCGGGTGCGACACGCGTCTTAGGAGCCGGGCGGCCGTATGTTTCGTCGCTGATCTCAGGGGCTTCAGCGGTATTAACTTTATCCAACGTGGCGGTATCAGCCGGCGAGGTGTGTTCAGGCGCCGTTTCAACGGTCGTTTCCAGATCGTCTTTGGTGCCGGTTGTGGAAGCGTCCAAGTGAAAATCCTGCAAAAATGAGTTCTCGATGGGGCATTCAGCGTTATTTGCAACATAACCGGACGCCTGTTGGCGGCAAAGCAGCTTTTGCCAACCCCGTGTTATATCTGTGTTACAAACTCGTAACATGCCAGCGCAACCGGCGCCGGACGCAGCTTTTGACATCAGAAAGTTGCTGCCTGCCAAGCTGCAAACAGAAACGAATAGCCGCGTAAGTGCCAATCACACAATCATTTGCGGCGATTCAGTCCGCCACAGGGCCGAACCATGCGCAGGCGAACCCGCCAGATAGGGCTGCTCCCACGGCTTTCCACTGCCAGCGTTCATCGGCCCAGATGCCCGTGTTGAGTAGCACCGCGCGGTGCGCCGCGCTGGCGAGCCACAATTCTACGGCTTTGGCGGGCGTCTCGACGCCGCTGGCGGCGCACTCGAAGGTAAAGCCTTTATAGCCCGCAATCTCTTTGCCCTTCTCCCACATGATGGGGTGCGTGGTGCTATCGCCGGGCGAGTAGGCGCCGCCTTTCCACTTACCCTTGTTGGACCAGCTATGCAGATTGCCATTTGCCTTGTGCGGTGCGTGTTTGATCAGATCATTCACATGCGCCTGGGCGACCTGAGTGAGCTTGGCCGATTCGGCAATCGCCGGCAGTTTCTGCTTGGTCCGGGCCTGGTTAATCAACTGCACAATGCTTTGATCCTCAGCCGCAAACAAACCGGCGCCGGGTAGCAGAAGCGTTGTCGTGGCGGCCGTGGCCGAGGCGATCAGAAGTTGTCGTCGTGTGATATTCATCCCTGCAGTATAGGGCACGACGTTAGTCAATGAAGATGAATTCGTTCAGATTCAAAATCACACGGCACGTATTCGCCAGCCCGTGTGACTGACAGTATTCTGTCAGCGCGGCAAGCTCTGCCGGACGCGGCGGACGGTTCAAGGCGAGTGTGAACGCTTCGCGGATCGACTGCCCGGCGCTGTCCGCCTTCACCCGCTGGGCGAACTGTTCCGCCATGGTCAGCATGAACTTGTCGTTCAGCAGCGTCAGCGCGTGCAGCGGCGTCAGCGTCTGCGTGCGGCGACCTGTCACCTGGCTGGGGTCCGCACAATCGAGCGTCTGCATGTAAGGGTCGGGCTGCGAACGCACGATGAAACGGTACACGCTGCGGCGGTGCGACTTCGCATCGTGGGCGTCGAACTTGTGATACTGATAGTGCGGCGAATGCTGTGGCTTCTCAAGCACAAACGTCCAGAAACCTTCGCCATACATCTGCCGGTTCAGCGCTCCGCTGACGGCCAGCGCCGCATCGCGGACTGCTTCCGCTTCCAGCCGCCGCCGGTTCATCCGCCATAAAAACTGATTGCCGCTGTCGATGCTGGCAGCCGCTGCGTTCTCGGCCGAAGACTGCCGGTACACCGCCGAATTCACAATCAGGCGGTGCAGGTGTTTGAGCGATTCGCCGTTATCGCGCAGTTCCACCGCCAGCCAGTCGAGCAGTTGCGGATGCGTTGGTTGCTGACCCATGCGGCCGAAGTCATCGGGCGAACCAACGATGCCCCGTCCGAAATGATATTGCCATACGCGGTTCACCATCGAACGCCATGTGAGCGGATTGCCGTGGTCCGATATCCACTGCGCAAGTGCCACGCGGCGTTCGCCCTCCGTATGGTCCGCGGGAAGTTCAAACCCTCCGTCACCGCCGTCGAGCCGCAACGTGCCGGGCTGCACTATCTCGCCCGGCGTCTGAATGTTGCCGCGTTTCAGCAGACGTATTTCCCGCGGCTTGCCGCCTGTTCCCTTAAAGTTACCGCTGCCGGTGTAAGCATGCCCGGCGTACACTTTGCCCGGCGCCGGTAGGGTTTTTAGCTGCGAGGCTGTTTCCCGAAGTTGCTGTTTCAGGCTTTCGATTTTTGTAAGCAGTTCCGGCGCCGCCTGCTGGATGAGGGCTTCGCGTTTTTTGTGGAGCGAAGCAAGTTGCGCGACTCCGGCTGCATCGTTCTTCTGACCGTAGTAATAGCCATCCACCACGTTTTTGCGTTGCCAGCGTACGGGCGCCTGGATCGAATCCAGCGATGTTACCGTCTTGCCTAACGCCGCGTTGTTCCCATCGGCGTCGAGCGCCATCAGTTCGCCCAGGGCGAAGATAAAATCGTTACTCCTGGGCGCCAGTTGGGTTGCAGTGACACGGATGTGTCGCACGGTGATGTCCGTAGCGAACACCTGCGGTTTGACGCCGGGGTTCGGATGCGAAGCGGTGGTGCGGTCAGCAATGGTCTGCACCGCTTCGTTAAACAGCGGGTCGTTGCTACCCTCGATTTTGTACCGCGGCGGGAAGCCAAACCCGGCGCCAATGTTGTTGTAGTTGTCGTGGCAACCGGCCAGCACAATCTGCTTGAGCGACACTGCGCGGCCCAGATCCACCTGCACCCATTTGGCCACATCCGCCTTCCGTTCGATCTGGCTGTGATAGCCAAATTCGGGCCGGTGTTTCTTGCCATTCTTCTGCTGGGTGAGCTTGTGAATCTGAGCATTCAGCGCAGCCAGCTCCGCGCCGCCTGCGACCTGCAATTGCTGCTCGCTCTGCTCAAGTTCCTGCTGCTGCCTGCTTTGCAAAGCCAGCAACTGCTGCCGTCTGGCGCCGGTAGTGGGCGATGGTTCGTAGGTGCGATCGGCGCGGTCGATGGCAGCGAAGACCGCCTGCAAGCGGTAGTAGTCGCGTTGCGAAACCGGGTCGAATTTGTGATTGTGACAACGGGCGCAGCCAGCCGTGGTGCTGGTGAACGCCGCCATCGTACTGCTGACCATATCGTCGCGATCCAGATGCCGCGCGATGCGGCCGTCTATCTTCGACTCCGGCACTTCGACATGCCCGATGAAGTCCCACGGTCCTGCGGCCAGGAAGCCGGTGGCGGTAACGCCGTCGCGGGTGTGCGGTTCTAAAATGTCGCCGGCAATCTGCTGGCGGATGAAGCGGCCGTAGGCGCGGTCCTGATTCATCGCGCGGATGACGTAGTCGCGGTACGGCCACGCGTTGCGCCGCAGTTTGTCTTTGTCGTAGCCGTGCGTGTCGGCATAATGCGCCACATCCAGCCAGTGCCTGGCCCAGCGTTCGCCGTAGGCGGGCGAAGCAAGCAGCCGTTCCACCAGCCGGGCGTAGGCATCAGGCCGCTTGTCAGTGACAAAACTTGACACCTCTGCGGGCGTTGGCGGCAGGCCGGTCAGATCAAACGTCAGCCGCCGCAGCAACGTCCGGCGGTCAGCCGGCGGCGACATCTGCAGATCGCGCGCCGCCAGTTGCTTCAGGACAAACGCATCCACGGGCGTCCGCGCACGCTGCCGCAGTTCCGCAGGCAGTATGGGAACCGCCGGCCGCTTCAGCTTCTTCAGCGACCACCAGTTCAAATCCGCCAGTTGCACGTCGCTACGATCCTGCAGCGTCACGCCCTTCGGCCACTTGGCGCCCGCGTCAATCCACTTCCGCAGCGCCGCAATTTCGGCCTGCTTCAGCGGGGCGCCCTGCTTGGGCATCTCCGGCGATTCACCAATAACGTAGTCCAATAACAGGCTGCCGTCCGCATCGCCCGGCGAGATCGCCTCGCCACTTTCACCACCCGCCAGCAGGCCCTTGGCCGTACTCAGCGTCAAATCACCCTGATCCGCCCCCACCTGGTGACAACGCACACAACGCTGCTCCAGCACCGTCGCCGCCGCACGGAAGACGGCGTCTTCGGCGTGCACATTAGTCGCGGGCAGAACAAACAGGGTAGCTAGTAAAACAATGCGCACGGAAGTCCTTTGCTAATGATCGGTAGGTATCAATCGGGCGATGGCAACTGTCAGTGACTAGTAAGCGAAGACTTGAGTGATCTCTGATACCTCACCCCTCAGGCACACACCGAAAAGGAGGGGTGTAGAATTCAGCTCTAAGCACATTGTTATCAAATAACCAGCTGGTCTGATTTAAGAATGACATCACAAAAGCGGACACTGGCAAGTTAGATAAATTATAGGCCTCTCCTTGTGGGCACTGATAGTAGACGATTGGCCATTCATCGGGGCGCCCCAGTGTGAGCCAGCCAATCATGTTTTCCTCTTCGCAAGTCCCGAATGCAAGAAACCCATCGGTTGCAGGATAAGTTGGGTACGTAAACATTTCGTCCTCGGAAAGCACCATGCCGCATGACTTAACAAAGTCAACTCCGTCGAGAAAACTTTGAATGTAAAGCCCAGCAGATCCTTGCGCCCCTGTGAAGCTTACTTCCCCATACGCCTCGATAAATTCCTTGTAGTCAGTTGGAAGTCGAGTCCCCAATTCCTCTTCGACTGCCATCCAGTTTCCCTCGGCATGAATTGGATCATCCGGCGGGGGTAACATTTCTATGAGTTCAACGATGCTCATCTCGCACCAAACTAGAGGGACGCGGTGAAAATCGCGTAAATTTTTGCGGTGACATTTTACTGTGTCTAAGTATCCATCACTCAACACGGGCGGACCAGTAGATCTGGCGGTGCTGATGGGATTCGAGTTCTTTCTGCCAGCAGTTGACGTCGCGTTCGGAAGTCGGGTAGCCGATTTTCATTTCGTTGCCATCATCGCCCTGCCGCCAGAGCTGGAACCCTTCGCAGGCTTGCAGTTCCGGGTAATTCCCGGCAAGGCGGTTGATGTATTCCAGGTGCCGCTCTGCGGATAGCTCCGTCAGCTGAAGGCGCCAGTGGCGTAGATGTCGCGCGGCGTGCTGCGCGATAGGTTCGGTCGCATACACCTGGGCGGCGGCGCCGTCTTCAGCAAAGGCAAGGATCAAGGCAAGACCGCATTCGAACTGCGTCGTCCATCCGCGTTCGATCAGATCGGTTTCGTGAAAGGAGCGGCCTTCTTGTTCAAACCAAGCCTTTGCGGTTGGCAGGTCGATGTTGAGTGCGCAGACGCGGAACCATAACGAATTGCTGGTTTGAATCTGATCCATGTCGAGCGTATTCATCTTCGACCTCTAAGCTAGTCTTCGACCTTTAGGAACTGCACGACGTTGTCTTCCGTGTTCAGCATGGCAACGCCGTAGGAGTCAGCGCGATGCAGGGCGCCCGGGTTGATGCGGCGGGTGGCGCCTTGCTGGTAATCGTGCCTTTCGTGGGTATGGCCAGATAACAGATAGTCGGGCCGGAGTTCGAGGAGCGGCCTCACGTCCATGGTTAAATGTCCGTGCACGACGGCCACCCGTTTATCCGCTGCTTGAAAACTACCACCCCAGCCTAAACACTTCGCGTCATGACTGGCTGCCTCATCCTGAAGTATACGCACCATGTCGCTGTCGTGATTGCCAAACACGAAATAAAACGGAACCTTTGCACAGATGCGGATAATCTCCGGGCTCATCAGGTCGCCGCAATGCACAAGAACTTCGGCGCCCGCCCGCATCAGTATTTCTACGGCTGACGTTGTACGCGCGTACTCGTCGTGCGTGTCAGATAAAACGCCCAGTCGCATGCTGGAAACTGCCCGGATATTAAGGCGCCTATGCTTGGGTGCGGATATTACGTTGTAGCAAAGGCATTTAAGCCACAAGAAGCTTTTGTCCGTGCGGTACACGCTCCACAACGCGTACATGAAGGACGGATTCTGTACCCCCTCACCCTATCCCTCTCCCCGGAGGGGCGAGGGGACCATATGTGTCGCGTAGTTTTCGCCACAACATCGTATCCGCACGCCTGTGTTTACTTGCGTACGGGCGCCGTCATTGTGTAGTCCATATTGAAGGTATGCGCCTTGTCGGTATTCGTCTGATCCAGTTTGGGCGAATAGGTGCGTACTTCGATGCGGTTCTGTTGGGGATTGAACTTGAGAATGCGGAGCCAGCCGTCGCCGCCGTTGGCCAGGCCCTGGTAGTCGGTGAGCATTTCGATCACGTTTTTGCCTGCATCGTTCTGGCTGATCTGTACGCCGGTGCCGAGGACGTGCCCGCTGACGACGAGGAAAATGTTGGCGTGTTTGCGGATGAACTTGTCCCACATCTTTTCGCCGGAGTTGCCATTCAGGCGGTAGGCGGCAGCACAGCTTGAGTCGCGGGCGCGGTTCCGCATGTAGCAGTGGGTGGCCACGATCACGCGGTGCTGCGGATGTTCTTTCAGCACTTTGGCGGCCCACTCCAATGCCTGATCGGTGGGGGCGAATTCGAGGCTGAGCACCAGGAACTTCATCCCGCCGCCGGTGAAGGTGCAGTAGTTGCTGTCGTTGGTCTCGCCGAAATGGCCGCCGTACCAGGTCTGTTTCTCGTAACGCGAGGGCGGGAAGTATTTGTTGAACCGCGATGTATCCCGCGTCAACTGTTTCTTGACCGTCGCCATATCGTGATTGCCCGGCGCCACGCTGTAGGGCACCACGCCATCCAGCACACGCATCGCGCGGTCGGCGTTCTTCCATTCCTGCTCTGTGTTGTTGTGCACAATGTCGCCCAGGTGCGCGACGAATTTGATGTTCTCCGGCTTGACGGAGTCGCGGACCCAGGTGGTCTGTTTCAGATAAATCTCCGGGAAACGCAGGCTGTAAAACTGCGTATCCGGCAGCAGCACCACGCTGAAAGAACCCGGCGACGCGGCGTCTGGCTTGTCTGCGAAAGCGGCGCCCGTGGTTAGCAGAAGTGCGAGGATGAAGATGGCTGGTTGCGGTTTCATGTTGCGATTCTTCCTGTCAGCGTGAAGTGGAGTGCGGCTAGTATAAACCGGGCAGTCACCAGCAGGCCAATGAAGAACGGATGAATAGAATGCGCGGGGCACGCTGGTCAAAACCGGACATCAAAAAAAGAAGCCGCCATGCCCGAGAGCTCCGGCATGGCGGCGTGTGTTGCATCGTTTAACGCGAACTCGAAACACGTTGCGCGAACGCTATTTTCCGAGATAGCTGTGCAGCATCCAGATGGTTTTCTCGTGCACCTGGGTGCGCGCGATCATCATATCTTCGCTTTCGGAGTCTTCGGCTTCGGCAGCGATTTCCCGCGCGGCGCGAAGGTCCTTCAGAAGCTTTTCGTTGGCTTCCACCAGGTGTTTGACCATTTCTTCTGCGGAAGCGTCTTCGTTGATCTCTGGGATACCGGCCATTTTAGCGAGATTCGACAATCCGCCAGGCGCCAGAGCGCCAATCGCGCGGATACGTTCGGCCAGTTCATCCACGGCCGCAAACAGTTCTGTGTACTGCTCTTCAAACGCGGTGTGCAGTGAGAAGAAGGAAGGTCCGCGCACGTTCCAGTGGCAGATGTGCGTCTGACCGATAATGGCGTACGTGTCGGCAACCACCAGCCGGAGAGCATCAACGAGTTTAGTATTCATTTTAATTCCTGTTTGTTAGGGTCAGTGAAAGAGAAAACGCCCGGAGCAGCATCGAAACCATCTCCCAGCGTACGTGGTGCGGACGGGAATTACGCATTGTTGCTGCACATCCCAGACGTGACGGTATTGTAGCCCGCCAGGGCCAGATGATTAGCACCCGCGTCCTGGAATTCACCAAAGCTATAATTACGTTGAATCGTTTGACTTCAAGTCATTCAGGTCAGCCGCAACATCATTTGAGACAACCATGAACCCGACTTCACGCTACTGCCACGCCCTATGGGGCATCATGCAGCGTTCGTTGCAGATAGTCGTTCCTGCAATCGTCTTCGCCATCGCGGCTGTTAATGCAACGGCGATGCATGAAGTATTTGCAGCAGAGCAGAACCGGCCGCCCAACATTGTGCTGCTGTTTGCGGATGACCTTGGTTATGGCGATCTAGGGTGCTACGGACACCCTTATGCAAAGACGCCAGCGCTGGATCAACTGGCAAAAGAGGGTACGCGATTTACGCAGTTTTATGTTACCGGCGTTACCTGCAATCCCAGCCGCACCGGGCTGATGACCGGTCGCTTCCCGGCGCGTTATGCCAGGTACGCCGCGGATTTTGGCTTCGGTGACCGGGTGACGATCACAGACCTATTAAAACAGCGCGGATACCGCACCGGTCACTTTGGCAAATGGCACATCGGGCCGGAAGATCGTGATGGAACCTACGGCATCGATACCGTGAAGACAATCGGCAAGAGCCGCGGAAAGAATGCGGGGCGCGACGACGACCTGTACACGGCGGCCATTGCGTTTATCAAACAGCACAAGGATCAGCCCTTTTACATCAACGTGTGGGGGCACGCGACGCACTTTCCCGTCAATACACCCGATGTGCTGGCGGCAAAGTTCGGCGATGTGAAAGTCGACCGCAAAGATTTTTCCCCGACCATGCAGCACAAGTTTGAAGAGTGCGAAAAAATAGGCGGAGAGCTGAACGCATCGATGCGGCAGTACCTGGGCGATGTGCATCAGATAGATCTGAACGTGCAACGGATCTTAAAGACGATTGACGACCTGGGGCTGCGCGATAACACCATCGTGGTGTTTTCCAGCGATCATGGGCCAGCACCCGTGATACTTGGTAAGAAGGGCGCCCGTGAGTATTCCAACAATATGCTGGGATACGCCGGTCCGTTCCGCGGCGGCAAACATTCGCAATACGAAGGCGGAACGCGTGTTCCGTTTATCATCCGTTGGCCCGGCCATGTGAAAACAGATCATGTGGATACAAAAAGCGTGTGTTCATTCATCGACTGGTTACCCACGCTTTGCAGCCTTGCCGGTGTCGAGAAACTGCCACCCGGCCTGGATGGTGAAGATATCTCAGCCGCGTGGCGCGGCGCCGCGTTGCAGCGGAGCAAGCCGCTGATGTGGAAAACAAGCGCGCCCGGCGCCGCACCTGCCATCCGCGATGGCCAGTGGAAGTTGCATCTGAACCGGCGTCGTGGTCAGCAGATTGAACTTTATGATCTGGCCAAAGACCCGTCTGAAAACAACAACGTGGCCGCGCAGCATCCAGATATCGTTGCGCGTCTGCGCAAGACCTTGAATCAGTGGACCAGAACCCTGCCAGAGGCGTACGAGAAGAAGGCGAAAAAAGACCGCAATCGCGAGGACTAATCCGCTACGCGGTCATCGCCTTCTCGACCGCAGCCAGTACAGGCGGCCGCACGTCGGCGAGCGATCCTTCCATGAAGGCGCCGGCGGCTGCTTTGTGTCCACCGCCGCCGAACTGTTCCGCCACCTGGCTGCAATCCATCTGGCAGCGGCTGCGGAAGCTGAGTTTGAATCCGCCGCCTAACTGTTCGACAAAAATCACCGCTCCTTCGGCGCCTTCGATGGCAAGCGTTATGTTGATGACATCTTCGGTGTCGCTGGGCAGGGCGCCTGTTTTTTCGAAGTCTTCTTTCAGCACATAGGTGTGCATCAGGCGGCCGTCGAGACTGGATTCCACACGTGAAAGGATGGCGCCGCGGAGCCGCACGCGGCCGATGGAATCGCATTCGTACAGGTCGGCGTAGATATCCGGCGGACTGGCGCCGGCTTCGATCAGGCCGGCGATCATGCGATACGTGCCGGGCGACGCCGAGGGAAAACGGAACCAGCCGGTGTCGGTGGCAATTGCAGCAAAGGCGGCTTTAGCGATGGCGGGGGTGATCTTCACGCCCAGGTGCTCCGCTGCCTCAATCACCAGGCGGCCCGCTGCTTCGGCTGAAGTGTTCTTAAACGGTGTGGCGCCAAGATCGTCGGAACTGACGTGATGGTCCAGGATGATCTTCTCTGCGTTGATGGTCTTCACCACATCGCCCATCGGGCCAAGCTGCGCCCAGGCGCTGGTGTCGAGGATCATCATCACGTCGAAGCCTTCGCGGAGGTCCTCCACCTGTACATCTTCGCCCACGACTTCGATCCGCTTGTCTGGATCAATAAACGCCAGATTCGGCGGCACGGGATGTCCATTGACGATGCGGACTTTTTTACCCAGCGATTCCAGCACGCCCGCCATGGCAAGTTCGCTGCCGAGCGCATCGCAGTCGGGGCGGATATGGCTGGTCAGCAGGAAGCTGCTGGCGGATTGAATTACTTCGACAAACTTGGGCCAGTCGATGGTCATGCGGAGGTCGCTTGCTGTGTTTAGTACGTTGTGGTGTCTTCTGCTCCCTCGCCCCTCTGGGGAGAGGGCCGGGGTGAGGGGGAACAGTTATTAAAGGTGCGGTTGTCCGGGAGTGGTGAACTGTGCGGTCTGGTTTACCCCCCTCACCCTAGCCCTCTCCCCGGAGGGGCGAGGGGACTGGAATGAGGCATCTTAATATTAATCAGTTGGTTGTTCTGGTCAGCCGGGCTGCTGCGAGAGGTATTCGCGGGCGGCGGCGACATCGGCGTTGAGCTGCTGTTGAAGCTGCTGGACGTTGTCGAATGAGAGAATTTCCCGCAGGCGGTGGTGAAAGTCAACCTCTAACGTCTTGCCGTACAGGTCTCCGTCGAAGTCGATCAGGTGGGCCTCCACCTTCGAATCCTCAACGCCGAAGGTGGGCGCCGGGCCGACATTCACCGCGGCGGGCCAGCCTTGTCCGCCATTTTGCTCCGCCACGCCGTGCACCGTCGCGGCGTAAACGCCGGGTGCGGGCTGCAACAGCGTGATGCCGCCGATGTTGGCTGTCGGGAAGCCGAGGGTGCGGCCGCGGCGGGCGCCGGTTTCGACGGTTCCGCGTACGCGATACGGCCGGGTCAGCAGCGTGGCGGCCTGTTGCACATCGCCGCTGGCAATGAGCTGGCGGATGCGGCTGGAAGAGATAATGGCGCCGCCGGCTTCCAGCGGCTGCACGATATCGAGCTTGATTTCCGCCGCCTCGCACAGCGTCTTCAGGGTCGCTACGTCGCCGGCGCGGTCGCGGCCGAAGAAGAAGTTGGGGCCTTCTACAACGGCACGCGCTTTCAGCTTGTCCACCACAATCTGCTGAAAGAACTCACGCGGCGATAGCTGAAGCAACGCCCGATCCGTCGGGTACGCCAGCAGCGCATCCACGCCCAGTTCGCCCAGCAGTTGCGCCTTCCGCTGAAGCCAGCTTAACGGTGGCGGCATGGCGCCAGGCCGCAGCAGCGCGGCGGGATGCGGGTCAAAGGTGAAGGCGACCGCCGGACCATTCTGCTCCTTCGCCCGCTGCACCAGTTGCTTCATAATGCTGGCGTGGCCGCGGTGCACACCATCAAAATTACCAATCGTGATGGCGCCCCCGGTCAGTCCGGCCGGCAGGTCACTTAAATGACGGAGAAGTTTCACGTTGGTAAGGTCTAACAGAAGAAAGTAACCGCTGCGGAGCAATCTGGCGGACGCACGCACAGCGTTCCGCGGGCATTATCCCGCCAGATTATGCATCCATCAAGGGCAGCCGTCCTGGCGCTCAGTCATCAACACTGACTAATTCTCTTGTGGAAAAGCCACGCTCTTACCATGCCCGTAACATTGTGATAAAATTCACAAGGTCGATGGTGCATGCGGCGTCTGAGCAGCGATGTTCAGTCCTTCGCCATCGTCAGGCTTCCCTACATTATAGGCGTGGATTCTGATGGAAGAGCTAATCCTGCCCCTCGTGCTGTTTCTGGCGGCCGGCGCCGCGCTGGGCATCGGTATGTTGTCTGCCGGTTCCATCTTTGGTCCGAAACGCAATACCGCCGTTAAGGAAATGCCTTACGAAAGCGGTATGGATCCCATCCATGACACGCGCCGCAAGTTTGATGTGCGTTTTCACCTGGTCGCCATCGCCTTCCTGGTTTTCGACGTGGAATTGCTGTTCCTGTATCCGTGGGCAGTAGCCAGCAGCAACCCGGCGGGTATAGAACAAGTAGTGGCTGAAGCCAGCGAGATGGGCGTGGACTTCGACCGTCTGCTGGTTTTCGGCGAAGTGATGGTTTTTATCGTGCTGCTTACAGCAGGATTTGTTTACGCATGGCGTAAAGGGGTGTTCCGGTGGCGTTAGAATTGCCTGAGAACGTAGTCGTCAGCAAGCTGGATGAGCTTGGTAACTGGTGCCGTAAGAACAGTTTATGGCCGATGCCGTTCGCCACTGCCTGCTGCGGGATCGAACTGATGGCCACCGGCGCGGCGCGGCACGACCTGGCCCGCTTTGGCGCCGAGGTTTTCCGCTTCAGCCCGCGTCAGTGCGATCTGATGATCGTCGCGGGCCGCGTGGTGATGAAGATGCTGCCCGTCCTGCAACGTATCTGGCAGCAGATGCACGAGCCGAAGTGGTGCATCTCGATGGGCGCCTGTGCTTCGACTGGCGGCGTGTTCGATACCTACAGCGTGGTGCAGGGCATCGACCGCTTTATCCCCGTAGATATGTACGTACCGGGCTGCCCGCCGCGGCCTGAGCAATTGATCCAGGCGATTATCGACCTGCAGGACAAGATTCAGCGGGAAGGCACCATTACGGGTGACGAGTTTGAAACGGGCCAGCGGCAGCAGTCGAAACGCGCTCTGCTGGAACTGCCCATTATTGGTCAGACACCTTACATGGCGCAGCGGTGATTTCATGGAAGATCTGATCAAAGCGCTGAAGGCGGCGCATCCTTCGCTCGAAACGACCGAATTCCGCGGGCAGAACCGCGTGATTGTTCCGCTGGACGAAGTTTATGCGCTGCTAGGATCGTTGAAGAACGAACACGGCTTTGAGTTCCTCAGCGATATTACGTGCGTTGACTATTTGAACTACCGCGGCGCCCGCAACCGCTTCGGCCTGACATATGTACTGACGCGGATCGATCCGTTTGCCCGCATTGTGGTGCGGACGTATCTGGACGAACCAGAGTTGACGGCGCCATCGGTCTATCCGCTGTGGGAAGCTGCCGACTGGCTGGAGCGCGAGGTGTGGGATATGTTCGGCATCGAGTTTAAGGGGCATCCCGACTTGCGGCGGATTCTCACGCCCGAAGAGTTCACCGCCCACGCACTGCGGAAAGACTACCCGCTGCAAGGCCGCGGAGAGCGGCACAACTTCCCGGTTATTAAACGCAATCAGGCATAGTACGTGACCGTTGATAATTGTCAGGTTGATTTACCTTTAACCCGTAGGGCAGGCTCCGCCTGCCGGGGTGACGGCGCCATTTATCAGCTACGCGAAAGCACCGTTGACCATCAACGGCATTTGTTGATTCGGTCCTCCGGGAAGGCAGGCGGAGCCTGCCCTACATCACTGCCTGACATTGTTTGAGGTGGACGTCGTTGCGTTGTCAGGCAGGCGCCTGACCTACGGCTACGTTTGAAATTAAAGGACTCCCGCACATGCCGCTCACGCCTGTTAACACCGCGACAGCGGAAGACGCCCTGGCTGCGAAGTCTGGTGAGGGGCAGGATCAGGATTATCTGTGGACGCTGAATTTCGGCCCCCAGCATCCCGCCACCCACACGACCCTACGTCTGTTGCTGAAACTTGACGGCGAGCGTGTGGTGGATGCGACGCCGGATATCGGCTATCTGCATTCGGGCTTTGAGAAGATTGGCGAGCACCTGGATTACAACCAGTATGTGACCGTCACCGACCGCATGAATTACATTTCGCCCATGGCCAACAATGTGGCCTGGCACGAAGCGGTCGAGCGGGTGATGGGCATCGAACTGACGCCGCGGTGTAAATACGTGCGGGTGATCATCTCGGAACTGGCCCGGATCAGCGACCATCTGCTGAGTTGCGGAGCGATGGGCCTGGACACCGGCGCCTTCACCTTCTTCCTATACGGGTTTTACCAGCGGGAAGTGATCTACAACATTTTTGAAACGCTCTGCGGCGCCCGTTTTACCAACAGCTACACCCGCACCGGCGGCGCGATGCATGACATCACGCCCAAGGTGATTGAGCAGATCCGCGATTTTCTGAAGACGTTCCCCAAAACGCTGTCTGATATGGAGCGGTTGCTCAACCGTAACCGTATCTTTGTTGACCGTACCAAAGACGTCGGCGTGATGACGCGGGAAGAAGCCATTAACCGTGGCGCCACCGGCCCCGTCGCCCGTGCCAGCGGCGTGCCGATGGATGTGCGGAAGGACGCGCCTTATCTGGCTTATGCGGACTTTGATTTCAAAGTGCCGTGTATGACATCCGGCGACTGCTTCGCCCGCTATCTGGTGCGGATGGAAGAGATTAAAGAGAGCCTGAAGATCATCGAGCAGGCGGTCGAAAATCTACCCTCCGGCCCGATCAGCGTTGGTGTCGACGAACGCACGGCGCTGCCCACCAAACAGCAGGTTTATCAGACCATCGAAGGCACGATCACGCACTTTGAACTGGTCATGCAGAACCGCGGCATCACGCCGCCCGTGGACGAATGTTACACCGCTACAGAAGCTCCGAATGGCGAACTGGGCTTTTACATTGTCAGCGATGGCAGCCACGTAGCGTACCGCGCGCGATGCCGTCCGCCATCGTTCGTCCACTTCGCGATTTTCCCGGCATTGATCCGCGGCCATACGCTTAGCGATGTCGTGGCGGTGCTGGGAAGTTTGAACATCATCGCCGCCGAACTTGACCGCTGATCGTTGAGAACGCACCCCGAGGATTCATAAGTTTTACAGCAACCCGAAGCGCGAGCGAGGGACGTTTGATTTTGACGCTTCATCAAGGATGTTTGGCCCTTGCAGCCGGGAAGTATCGACTTCGGCCGGCGATTCGCAACAAATTCCGGCCCCCCTCGCTAGCGCTTCGGGTTAGTGAGGAGACGCCTACGCTCACGAGTGAACTCTGCTTAGCAATTGGTTAGGCTAACCCGATTATGACTGAAACCACACAAGCCTCTGAGAAGCCGGAACGCATCCTGACCGATGCGATGGTGGAGGCCATCAAGGCGTACTTCCCACGGTATCCCAGTAAACAGGCCGTCACGCTGCCGGCGCTGCACATTGTGAACGAGGAACTGCGTCACGTGCCGTTGCAGGCGGTGGTTGAAGTCGCGCAGCTCCTGGAGCTTTCACCGGCGCAGGTGCAGGACACGCTGACGTTTTACGGGTTCTTCAAGCAGGACGAGCCGCACGGCGAAACGCGGGCCTGGGTCTGCCGGTCAATCAGTTGCGCGTTGCTGGGCGGCGAAGAACTGCTGGAACACATGTGCGAGAAAGCTGGCATTAAACCCGGCGAAACCACTGCCGACGGCAAACTGACCCTCGAGTTTGGCGAATGCCTCGGCGCCTGCGAATACGCCCCCTGCATGCTGGCCGGTAAAACCCTCCACAAATGCGTCACCAAAGAAGACGCCGGCAAATTTTTAGAATCGTTGTAGGGCAGGCGCCTGCCTGCCGCACGCCACCAGACGATAGGGCTTCACGTTTCGCAAAGCCTTCAATCGCAACCACCCGCAAAACGAACGCAGCACATCATTCCTAACCCCCGAACATACCGTGCCTGACTTCGAACCTGTACTGCTGGCCAACATCCACAAAGACGAGAGCCACACGCTGCGTGTTTACGAGGAAGCGGGCGGCTATCAAGGCTTGCGTAAAACGCTGACGGAATCCAAACCGGAAGATATCGTCAACCGGGTCAAAGAAAGTAACCTCCGCGGTCGCGGCGGCGCCGGTTTCCCCTGCGGATTGAAATGGACCTTCCTGCCGAAGAACCATCCCGGCCCGATCTACTTCTGCATGAACGCTGACGAGAGCGAGCCTGGCACGTTCAACAACCGCATTCTGATGGAGGAAGATCCGCACCAGGTGCTAGAAGGGCTGATCCTGAGCTGCTTCGCCACCAATGCGACCACGGCCTACATCTACCTGCGGTACGAATACCCGCTGTGCTACGACCGTCTGCAGGCGGCGATTGACGAACTGTACGAAGCGAAACTGCTGGGCGACGACATCCTTGGCAGCGGCTTCTCGCTCAACGTGTATCTGCATCGCGGAGCGGCGGCGTACATCTGCGGAGAAGAGACCGGCCTGATCGAAAGTCTGGAAGGCAAACGCGCCTGGCCGCGCATCAAGCCGCCCTTTCCTGCTATTGAAGGCGCTTTCAGCAAACCCACCGTGGTCAACAATGTTGAAACCGCCGCCTGCGTAAAGCACATCATCGACCGTGGCAGCGACTGGTTCAAATCCATTGGCGTACCTGCCGACCCCGACAATCCGCGCGATGCCGGCAGTTATGGTCCGAAGCTGTACTGCCTGAGCGGCCACGTCAACAAACCCGGCTGTTACGAGGCGCCGCTGGGCATCACCGTGCAGCAGTTGATAGACGACTTTGGCGGGGGTATCCGCAACGGCCGCAAGGCGAAAGCGGCCATCCCTGGCGGCATTAGCATGGGTCTGCTGACCGCGGAAGAATTCGACTGCCCGCTGGATTTTGCCGGGCCAGGGAAGTACGGCTGTCTGGGCCTGGGCACGGCCGCGGTGGTGGTGCTGGACGATACGGTTGGCATTGTCGATTTTCTGCACAACTCCGCGCGGTTCTTCGCCCACGAAAGCTGCGGGCAATGCACGCCGTGCCGCGAAGGAACGTCGTGGGCGCTGAATATTCTCAACCGTATTAAAGCCGGTCGCGGCCGGCTGGTGGATCTGGATCTGCTGCTGGAAATCGGCGATACGATTGGCATTATGCCCGGCACGACCATCTGCGGTCTGGCCGACGGCGCCGCCTGGCCGCTGAAGAATGCGATCCGCAAATTCCGCGACGAGTTTGAAGAGTACATTCGTACGACCAACCCGGATGGCTACGGGGAAACCGATCCCGTGCCGGCGCTGGAGATCATCCATAGCCATTAACGCCGCCGCAGCGTGCCACGTGTTGATGCAACGCGGGATGATATTAAACTCACGGTCACACTTTCAGAAATCACGAACCGGATTAGATAAACCAGATGGCTAAAGTCACCGTCAACGGAACCGCCATCGAAATTGGCGACGATGAGCAGCTCAACGGCATTGAGGTTGCCCGGATGGCCGGCGTGGATGTGCCGCATTACTGCTGGCATCCTGGTCTTTCGGTGGTTGCAAGCTGCCGGATGTGCCTGGTGGAAACGGGCCGCGTGAATGCGGAAACGGGCCAGACGCAGATGGTGCCCAAACTGGTTCCCGCCTGCCAGACGCCCGCCACCGATGGCACCGTGTTCATCACCGATTCAGAAAAAGTGAAGAACGCCCGCGCCATGGTGGAGGAAGATCTGCTCATCCGCCATCCGATTGACTGCCCCATCTGCGATAAAGCCGGCGAATGCGCGCTGCAGGATTACCACTTTGAACACGGCCGCGACCAGCGCCGCGCGGACATTAAGCCCTTCACCAGCCGCCGCCGTGAACTGGGCGAAACGGTCACGCTGTTTGTAGACCGCTGCGTGATGTGCAGCCGCTGCGTCCGCTTCTGCCGCGAAGCGACTGGCACTGCGGAACTGATGGTCGAGAACCGCGGCGCCCATGAAGAAATCAACGTCTTCCCCGGCTTCCCGCTAGACAACAAGCTCTCGGGCAACGTCGTGGACCTCTGCCCGGTCGGCGCCCTGGGCGACCGCGATTTTCTTTACGAACAACGCGTCTGGTTCATGCAGGGCCACGACCACGTGTGCGGCGGCTGCAGCACCGGCTGTTCGATCCGCGTGGATGAAAACCAGGATCAGATCTACCGGCTCAAGCCCCGCGAAAACCCCGATGTGAATCAGTGGTGGATGTGCGACGAAGGCCGCTACGGCTGGAAGCATGTGCACGATCAGGGCCGCCTAGTCAGCCCGCAGGTCCGCCGCGGCGAGACAATAGAAAATCTCGAATGGTCGCAGGCCCCCCACGTGCTGTACGAAGCACTGGCAGCCGCCGTGAAGACCAGCCCGGCGCCCGTTTCGCCATTAGGCCCATCGACTCCGCCCAAAGACGAAGCCGCCCCCAGCAAACGGCTGGGCGTGGTGCTTTCTCCACACCTGACCGTCGAAGAAGCGTACCTGCTGGCAGAGTACATCCGCAGCATCGACCCGCAGGCCGTGGTCGCCACTGGCCCGGTGCCGGTCGAGGGCGAAGATGAAACCTTCCCCAACGGCTTCGTGATTCATGCTGAAAAGTGCCCCAACCGCAACGGCGTGGAAGCGGTCGCCGCACAGTACGACGCCATCAGCTGGGAAGCGTTTCTGGACAAGGCGGAAGCCGGCGACATCACCGCTGCCTGGATCACCGGCGGTTACAAAACTGACTGGAACGATGAAGCAACCGCCGCCCGCTTTGCCGGCTTAGACACGCTGATCGTCCAGGACACCTTCGATTCTCCGCTGTATCAGGCCGCCACACATCAGCTACCCGGCGCCGCCTTTGCGGAACGGGCCGGCTCGTATGTGAACTACAACCACTGGCTGCAATCGTTTGACTGGGCCATCCGTGCTCCGGCGGGCGTGATGGTCGAAGGGCAGTTGTACTGGCGTCTGGCGCAGCGGAACGGGCTGTATAACGCCCCGGCGGTGCTTCAGGAAATCGCTGCGAAGATTCCCGCGTTTGCGGCTGCTGCGGGAGAGGTTCCTGCCAAGGGCGTCGCTTTAAATCAGAACGAAACTGCTCCTGCAACGGCCAGCTCATGACACCTGTCGTCATTCAAGCCACCATTAAAATCGCCATCCTCATCGGCGGCCTGATGACTGCGGCCGCCTACCTGGTGCTGCTCGAACGTCGCATCGCTGCCTGGGTGCAGGACCGCCGCGGGCCGAACCGCGTAGGTCTGCCGCTGACCAAGCTGCGGCTGTGGGGTCTGGGGCAACCGCTGGCCGATGGTGTGAAGTTCATTCTGAAAGAAGAATACACGCCCGCTCACGTCGATAAACGCTTGTTCCTGCTGGCGCCGATTGTAATTATCGCCGCCGCGCTGGCCGTGTTTGCGGTGATTCCGTTTGGCGGAACGGTCGATGTGCCGATGGGCGATGGCACCACCACGCCCGTGCAACTGGTCGCGGCGCCGGGAATCGATATCGGACTGCTGTACGTATTCGCGCTGTCGAGCATCGCGGTGTACGGCGTGATTCTGGGCGGCTGGGCAAGCAACAATAAGTATAGTTTTCTGGGCGGCCTGCGTAGCTCCGCGCAGCTGATCGCTTACGAGCTGCCATTAGGGCTGGGCATACTGGGAGTGGTATTGGCGACGGGTTCGCTGGATCTGCAGGCGATTATCCTGTCGCAGGCGGATGATGGCGTGTGGTTCGCGTTTGCACAGCCGCTGGGCTTTATCGTGTTCACGATTGCCGCCTTCGCTGAAGCCGCCCGCTTGCCGTTTGACCTGCCCGAATGTGAACAGGAATTGATCGGCGGGTATCACACGGAATACGCAGGCATCAAACTGCTGCTGTTTCTGGTCGCCGAATTCCTGCACATGATTACCGCCGCATTTTTGATTGTCATCCTGTTCATGGGCGGCTGGCACTTCTGGGGCCTGACGGGGGCAACGGAAGAAGTAACGATCATTGGCGCCCTGATCCGCGCCGGCGTGTTGCTGACCAAGACGCTGCTGGTGATCGTCTTCTTCATGCTGGTCCGCTGGAGCTGGCCGCGTTTCCGCTTTGATCAGCTGATGTCGCTGGCGTGGAAGATGATGTTGCCGCTGGGGCTGATTAACCTGGCCGCGATTGCGATCTTTAACGAGCTGCAATTGTCGCTGGACCCGGAAGGCAAGAACATCGCCCTACAGCTGGGGCTGATTGCCGCCTCGTGGGGCGTGTGTATTGTGGCGTGGCTGGTGATGGCGGCGGCAGGGCCGCTGGTGGCCGATAACCGCCCCCGCACCGATATGCAGAAGTACGAAATCGACTCGCAGATTTAACACTCCAATCATTCGCTGGCAAATGCATCCGCAAGCCGCAGTTACGGGCAGGCACGCCAGAAGGAAAACCTTCCAATGAAAGCCGACGACAAAGACATCACCTGGGTGGAAGAGCCTAAGCTTGGTCTTGCCGGCCAGTTGTATCTGCCGCTGTTCATCGATGGCCTGACCACAACCGCCAGGCACATGCTGAGCCCGAAGGTCACGGTCAGCTATCCGGATCAGGAGCCGGAGATTGGCAATCCGCTGATCTACCGCGGCGTGCACCGCTTAAACAAAGACGAAGAAGGCCGCGTGAAGTGTGTTGCCTGCTTCCTGTGCGCGACCGCCTGCCCGGCGCACTGCATTGATATCATCGGTGTCGAAAGTCCGTGGGAAGACCGTGAGAAGTATCCGGAAAGCTTCACCATTGATGAGCTTCGCTGCATCTATTGCGGCATGTGTGAAGAAGCGTGCCCCGTCGATGCCATCGAGCTGACAAGCCTGTACAATCTGACGGGACGCAGCCGCGAAGAAATGGTTTTCGATAAAGAGAAGCTTCTCAGCGTTTACGACATGACCAAAGACGAAGAACCTATGAAGTCAACCCAGGCCGGAGGCGATGTATGAGCCTGAGCGAATTGCTCCGTTCGCCGCTGGTGTGGATGCTGGCCACCGGAGCCGGCGGCATCTGGTTAATGCTGCCAGGCTCGAATATCCGTAGTCGCGGAATCGGCTACGCGCTCGGCGCCGCCGCCTTAGGCCTGTTGCTGCTTCTGCTGGCGCCGTTGTTTGACCCTGCCGATATCGCGGGTGTCGGCATGACCCGCATGAAGCACTTTGAAGCCCTGGCTTTCTGGGCTGCCGCCGCCGGCAGTTTCGCCGCGGCCGCTGGCTACATGGTGTCGCGGAATAAGGCCGCCGCGGGGATCTGGATGGTGCTATCGGTTGGCGCCTGTGCGGCGTTGATCTTCCATTACAAACAGCCCGCGCCGCCGGTCATCGCCGCACAGGCGTTCGCCGCTGCCTGCGTGCTGTTGCTTTGGCCGCAACGCACGGGCACCCACATGATCACCGGCGCCTCGCTGGGCATCGTTTCGTTGTTGCTGCTCGCGCTGGCCGTGTTGCCGCCTGCGGGCGATGTGGCGCAGCGGGTATTCTTCTGGGCGCTGGCCAGCGTCGGACTCATTTCCGCAGTGGCTACCATTAGTCTTCGTTCGCCTGTGTATTGTGCGTTGTGGTTCGCCCTGACACTGCTTTCCACGGCGGGGCTGCTGCTTCTGCAAGGCGCCCAGTTCCTGGGCATCGCCACCGTGGTGGTTTACGCCGGCGCCATTCTGGTGACCTTTCTGTTCGTGCTGATGCTCGCGCAGCCCGAGGGTCATTCGTACTACGACCGCGTTAGCTGGGGATGGGCGCCGACGGTCTGTGCCGTGGTGGTGGCCGCGTTAACCACGGGCGGCCTGACGCACGGCTACTTGCAGCTTGATCCAACAGAAAAACCAGCCACCGTCGCCGCCGCTGACGCCCCGCCAGAGCCTGCCGGTGGTGTGGAAGATGAACGTACGGACGAAGAACGGTTCGCCGGCAGTGTCCGCGCCCCGGCGCACATGGCCACGCTGGGCGGATACCTGTTCAGCCGCCACATGCTGGCGGTCGAAGTCGCCGGCACGCTGTTGATGGTCGCTCTGGTCGGCGCGATTGCCATCATCATTCAGGGCCGCGACGAAGCCGCCATCGCACCGGGTAGTGCGGGTCCGCCATCCAGCGACGCCACACGTCAGCAAGACGCTGCCGAAGGAGAAACCGCCGATGTCTGATGAACTGGCCACGTTGCAGAATTACCTGCTGGTGGGCGGCCTGCTGTTTGCCATCGGCTTCATCGGGTTCGTGATCCGCCGCAACATGATTATCATGTTCCTCTGTGCGGAAATGATGCTGCAGGGCGTAGCGATCAGCCTGGTTGCCTGGGGCAGGTATCACGACGACTGGGGCGGGCAGATGTTGACGCTGTTTATTATCGCCGTCGCCGCTTGCGAAGCAGGTCTGGGGCTGGCGTTGATCCTGATGTTGTTCAAGAAGAGCGGCAAACTGGATATCGTTTTCTGGCAGGACCTGCGGGAACAAGGCACGCCCGCCTTTGTTGACCGGCAGCGTCTTGAAGAAAATCCCGCCGATCAGGTTTGGCCCACGCTCACGCCGTCGGGCCGCCGCCCGGAACGTTCGCCTGACGAAGACCGTAACCGCCGCCGGGTTTAACCACCCGCTGCCGTCCGCCTTTCGCACCACGCAGATTTCAGCCCAACGCTCATGACCGATCAATTCAGTTTGTATCTGATGCTCATTCCGCTGCTGCCGCTGCTTTCAGCGTTGCTCACAGCGGCGCTGGGCGCCAAGGTGCTGAAGCAGTGGAGCCATTTGCCCACGATCTTCGCCTTTGCCGGTTCGTTTGTGTGCAGCATCCAGCTGGCAATGCGTGTGGCGCTCAAGCACGAAGACGCTGACACCTTCAGTGCGGTCTACACCTTCTGGCAATGGGCCAGCATCAGCGACGCCATCAGCACCAGCGGCGGATCGTTGCCGCTGAATATCGAAATCGCGCTGAGGGCCGACGGCCTCACTTCGATCATGCTGTGCATGGTGACGTTTGTCTCTACGCTGGTCGCCATCTTCGCCGCCGGTTACATGAAGGGCGACCGCGGTTACTGGCGGTTCTTCACCTACGTTTCGCTGTTCGTGTTCTCGATGACCATGCTGGTCTCGGCAAGCAACTTCATGCTGCTGTTCGTCTTCTGGGAAGCGGTCGGCGTGTGCAGCTATCTGCTGATCGGCTTCTGGTATCAGAAACCCGCGGCGGCAGCGGCCGGTAAGAAAGCCTTTATCGTCAACCGTGTGGGCGACTTCACCTTCATCCTGGCGTTGTTCTTCATCTTTATGAATTACAACACGCTGAACTTCCACGATGTAAGCGAGGCCAAGCCTGCGTTCCGCGATGATGTTGTTAATGCACTCAGTAGCGGCGGCGTAAATTCGTCAGACTCCCTCGTGGAAGGCATCGCAAGATACGAATACGCGAAGAATGCGCCAGACGGCGTGCTCTCTGAAACTCGCATCAAAAACAACGACTACGTCACCGGCGGCACGGCGTTGCTGATCTGCCTGCTGCTGCTGGGCGGCGCCTGCGGAAAGAGTGCCCAGTTCCCGTTGCATGTCTGGTTGCCCGACGCGATGGAAGGGCCGACACCGGTTTCAGCGCTGATCCATGCGGCGACAATGGTCACGGCGGGCGTTTATATGGTGGTGCGGTCAACGCCGCTGTTCACTGCTTCGCCCGATGCGCAGGTGATTGTTTCAATCATCGGCGGAACCACGGCGCTGCTGGCGGGTCTGATCGCGCTCTCGCAGTACGACCTGAAACGCGTGCTGGCTTATTCCACCGTAAGCCAGTTGGGCTACATGTTCCTGGCTCTGGGCATTGGCACCATGGGCGGCATCACGGCGGGTATGTTCCACCTGTTCACGCACGCCTTCTTCAAAGCCCTGCTGTTCCTGGGCGCCGGCAGCGTGATGCATGCGATGGGCAATGTGATTGATATGCGGCGCTTCGGCGGCCTGCGACATGTGATGCCTATCACGTTCTGGACGTTTGCTTTTGGCTGCGTGGCCCTTGCGGGCATTGTGCCGTTCTCCGGCTTCTGGAGTAAAGATTCGATCCTCGGCGCCCTCGCCGACAAGCAGCACGCCATCGCCGCCCAGGTGGAAGAAAGAAGCGGCGCGGAACATTCCGAAGAAGAACATGCAAGCGGACACGGCGGTCATCACGTCGCCCGCGACGCCAGCACCGAGAGGCTGACCGACGCACAGTTGCAGTGGCACGGCACGGCGTTTTATGTGCTGAACATCGTGGCGACATTCACCGCGTTCTTAACCGCGTTCTACACCTTCCGCGCGTTCTTCATGACCTTCTACGGAGAGAAGAAAGTGCCGGCCGAAGCACATGGTCACGCCCATGAATCGCCGCCGCTGATGTGGGTTCCACTGGCCATCCTGGCGATCTGTGCTGCGGGCATCGGCGCTGTGATGTGGGCGACGGACGGCTTCGCTTTATTCCTGGAACACACACCTTCGCTGGCGGGCGACATGCTGGGCAACACGCCGAAGCTACGCCGAGCTGCGTTCCACGGCGATGTGGCGTTATTCAGCACGCTGGTGGCGTTGGCGGGCGCCGGTGGTGCGGCGTATTTCTATCTAGGTTCGCTGGGCGGTATCGAAAAAATCCGCGCCGCGCTGGATATGGAGTTCGCCCCGCGGGCTGCGAATGTGCGGTGGCGGGCGCCGTTCTGGAAGCTGAAAAGCCCATACATCCTGGGGATGACCGTCGGCTTCCTGCTGCTGCTATTTGTGATTTACGGCATCTCCGAAACGAATCACAAGCCGGGCGAAGGCGGCTGGATGGAGAAGGCGGTTTATATCGACGCGCTGCCGCAGTTGTATGACACGTCGCAGGCGACCCCCAGCACCGTGGAGCAGTTCCACTGGCTCAATGCGGCGGAACTGGCCGTGCGTAATATCGTGTTCATCTGGTTGGCCGTGCATGTGGTGTGGGCGGTGCTGCTGGCGGTGCTTTATCTATCGCCGGTGGCGTTGTGGTTGTCGCCTTACAAGCTTTCGTACGGGAAGTTTTTCATCGACGAAATTTACGATCTGTTTATCACCAAGCCGCTGAAACTGCTGGCGATGCTGTGCTTTGGCATCGACCGCTGGTTGATCGACGCAGGCGTTAACCTGGCGGCGCGGGTGCCGCCGATGGCCGGTGGTTTTCTGCGATCTTTGCAAACGGGGCTGGTGCAGTTTTACGCCATCGCCATGCTGTTGGGCGTTGTCGTTATTCTGGCCGCTACCTGGTACTGGACATTGTAGATGGCGAATTTACTGGTACTCACAATCTTCATGCCGCTCTTCGGCGCCTGCCTGGTGGCCGTGCTGGCGCCGATGAATCAGGCGATCGAAAAGTGGGTCGCGCTGATCACGACCATCGTCACGCTGGTGCTGGCGGGCGTGCTGATCGTGAACTTCGATGCGGCGGAAGGATCGAACTTCGCTTCGCAGACGGTGTGGCTGGACGCGGCGGGTGTGAAGCTGCACTTCAGCGTGGGGATTGATGGCCTTAGTCTGTGGCTGTTCGGTCTATCGGCGCTGCTCATGCCGACGGCGGTGCTGGTTAGCTGGAATACAATCAAAGACCGCGCGGCCATGTTCTATGTGATGTTGCTGCTGCTGGAATGTAGCTGTCTGGGCGTGTTCGCCGCCCGCGACCTGATGCTGTTTTATGTGTTCTTTGAATTCACGCTGATTCCGCTGTTTTTCATCATCGGCATCTGGGGCAGCGAGCAGCGCCGTCTCGCCGCGATCAAGTTTTTCATCTACACGCTGGCCGGTAGTGTGCTGACATTCCTGGGTCTGCTGGCCGTGGTCGCGCTGGATGCGTACAACTCGCCCGGCGCCGCGGATGGGCTGCGGTTTTCGATCCCGGACCTCACAAAGTCGCTGATGGAGAATCCGCTGCCTGTTAGCTGGCAGGTGTGGATTTTCCTGGGACTGCTGGCAGGCTTTGCGATTAAGGTGCCGTTGTTTCCGTTCCACACCTGGTTACCGCTGGCGCACGTGCAGGCGCCAACGGCAGGCTCTGTTTTTCTGGCCGGCGTGCTGCTGAAGATTGGCACTTACGGTCTGGTGCGGTTCAGCCTGCCGATGCTGCCGGACGCTTCTGCGATCATGATGCCGTACATGCTGTGGCTGGCGGCGATCGGCATTATCTACGGCGCCCTGGTGGCGCTGGCTCAGACAGATATCAAACGGCTGATTGCATATAGTAGCGTGAGCCATCTTGGCTTCTGTGTGCTGGGGCTGTTCGCCCTGAACCCGTTGGGGCTGCAAGGCGGCACGCTGCAAATGGTCAATCACGGCCTTTCCACCGGCGGCCTGTTCGCCCTGGTGGGCATGCTTTACGAGCGTTACCACACGCGGCAGATTTCCTCTTACAGCGGAATGGCCAGGCAGTTGCCGGTGCTATCGACCATGATGCTGCTGTTCACGTTCTCTAGCATCGGGCTGCCAGGGCTGAACGGATTTGCCGGGGAATTCCTGCTGCTGATGGGCATGTTCCTGCGGGCGTTCAACTGGGAAGCATCGCCGGAAGGGCTTAGCTGGCAGTTGCAGATCATCACGCTGATGGCGTGCAGCGGCGTGGTGCTTGGCGCCTGGTACATGTTGTTGCTGGTGCAGAAGGTCTTCTTTGGCCCGCTGAAAGAGCCGGAGGTGACCCACGATCACGACGAAGACGATGATGAACATCCGCCGCTGAAAGACCTCTCCTTCCGCGAGATCATGGCCCTGGCGCCGTTGCTGGTGTTTGTCTTCTGGATCGGTGTGCAGCCCAAGTTCTTCTTAGACCGCATGTCGCCCGCGCTGGAGAACATCAACACCGCCGTGCAACGTCCGCTTGAGGCAGAGCCAGAGAAGAAGGTCGCGGCCGGACCCGAGATAGAAACACCCGTCGCCGTTACGTTTCCCGCCGGTCAAGAAGTAAAGCAGGTGCCGCGTGTTCGTTAATTACGAAGTCATCAAGATGATCTGGCCAGAGTTGATGCTTATCATTCTGGCCACCACCATCATCGTTTACAGCGCTTTCCAGAAAAGCCGCTGGTGGTTTTCCGTCTTCGCCATTCTGGGCTACGGCGCGGTGGCGTTTGCCATGTTCCGGCAGGATAGCGATATGCTGACGGGCCTGTTCGCCGGCAATGAACTGCGCGACGCCGGTCCGCTGGCCAACGATTTTCTGACGCACGGCGCACGCTGGCTGGCGCTGGTCATGGGCATTTTGTTTACGCTGATGTTAAGCGGCGGCGCCCGCGATGAACTGCATGGCGAAATTACCGGCTGCCTGATGCTGCTGACTGCGGGCATTATGATCGCCTGCGGATCGAACGATCTGGTCCTGCTGTTTGTGGGGCTGGAGCTGATTTCGATCCCGACTTATGTGCTGCTGTTTCTGACCCGCAACGGTCGTCCTGCGGCGGAAGCAACGGTCAAGTATTTCTTCCTCAGCATTCTATCTTCCGCTTTGCTGCTGTACGGTTTTTCGTTTCTGTACGGCATCGGTGGTTCGACCAATCTCAACGAGATCCGCACGGTGATGACCGGCAGCGGCGATGCTGCGGGCGAACTAATTTCGCTGGGGCCGGTGGCTCTGGTGCTGATTGTCGCCGGGCTGGGCTTTAAGATTGCTGCCGCCCCGTTTCACTTTTACGCCCCCGATGTTTATCAAGGCGCCGCCAACACGGGCGCCGGGCTGCTGGCGACGGCGCCAAAGATTGCCGGCATGATTGTGCTGCTGCGACTGGTGGTGTTCGCTATGCCAGCAGTGCACGGTGTAGCGTGGCAATTGCTGCTGACCATCAGCCTGTTCACGATGACCACGGGCAACGTCTGCGCGTTGTGGCAGACGGATATCCGGCGGATGCTTGGATATTCTTCCATTGCCCACGCCGGTTACATGCTGATCGGCGTGGCCTCGGCCTTGGCGTTGCCAGAGAGTGTGGATGCCAGTGTTTCCGCCGTGCTGATTTACCTGACGGTTTACTGTCTGGCTTCGGCAACCACTTTCGCCGCACTGGCGTTCCTCAGTGGTCCGGGCCACGAGGTCAGCGGTCTGCGTGAACTTGACGGTCTCGGCAAGACCCGCCCGGCAGCCGCCGGCGTGATTGCCGTCAGCATGTTCTCGCTGGCAGGTATTCCGCCGCTGGCAGGTTTCTGGGGTAAGTTCTCGCTGTTTGGCACGGCGTTGCATACCGCCGCTTCCACCGAGAACGGCAATGTTTCGTTCTGGCTGTACGTGGTTGTGATCACCGGCGCCGTGAACGCCGCCATCGCTGCTGCCTACTACTTACGCGTTATCTCCGCAATGTACTTCCGCGACAAAGTGGTGGACGTGCCCGTCAAAGGCGGCGAAGGCGCAATGGTCGCCATGGCCATCGCCGCAGTGCTCACCGTGTACATCGGCGCCGCGCCAGGCGGCATCGCCAAACTGGCCGACATCGCCAGCCAGTCAGTGCAGAAGCCCACCCACGTCGACGGTAAAACCGCCGACGTCCGCAAGACAGCGAATCGCGATTGACGCATGTGTATGCGGTTCTTCTTCCTCTAAGGGAGATGGGAAGATTACACACTTGGTGTGCGGCTTTGTGGTTGCAACCGGGATTTGTTAACAACCAGTCTCAGGAAACATTCTTCTGTATTCGTCAACCCACGTGAAGTCGCCCTGAATGACCGGGGTTAGGTACTGTGTGAGGATTGTGCATGCGTTTCTGATGCCATTTGTGGTGTTATCAAGCGAGGGAAACGGGCTACTGATGGGAATGGCTTTAAGTCCGGGAATCTTTCCATTCGATCGCTTATTTTCCGGAACGAATACCTGCATGGCGTGAAAAATGTGAAGGTTATAGCTGGTGTTTGTGTGTTCTGGGAAAAATCGAACATCAACCCCGCCATCGCAATCGTCTGAAAAGATCAAACCACAATTCGGGAACTCCATAATCACGCCATCTGGATCGTCATCTTCGATCGTGTAGTCAATTGGCCACTGGTACTCGGCCACGATTTTTTCGAGTAGTATTGGTGTCAGAAACGACACTTGACTATCCATGAGTGATGGCATGTGTGCCGCATAACGGCAGCGTTAACGTGGCGGGCCGTTTGACTGTGGAATCAAAACCGGCATGAACGCTCGCTCGCGTTCAACGCCTGGTTCGTCGGCGTCATCGTACCAGATCAAATGTTGTGTTGGGCGTATTAGAAACGCTCAACCGACCGCCACGATCAAGTAGTTGCACAGCTTCCGGTCCGACCCAATACGACTTGATTTGTACGAAACTCCGTTTCAGTTCTCGCGTAATCAGGTTATGCAATTCAAGACTTAACGGATCTTCCGTGCACGTACCAAGTTGCCCGGAGATCAGCATATCATGATCACGTAGGCCACCAGGCTTAAGTCCGATGGTAAAGGGATTCAGTTGTTGGTCGATCGCATATTTCGAGCCGCCCTGTCGCTGCGGGACCACTCGCGTATAGATCTCGCGATGCGAATCACACACGAGGTAGCATGGCTCAGTAATTGTATTGGACGTTGCCGCGAATCCGAAATTCGGTATGGCATCGACGCCGACAAAAGTCTTCCTTTCAGCGGCATCAAAGAGTCCAGAAACAGTGTAAGCCAGAGGACGGTGTGCCTCGATCAACCGAAGGCATCCGCCCCAGTCGTTTTTTGTGGCGTAGGTTTGTATAGGTCGCGACATGATTCGGAATCGTTAACACCCATAGCCGAAGAATAAGTTATTGTTAGCGACCATATCGTGGATCAACGGGTGGCAAGTACAAACTACTAACGCAGCAGCGTTGAATGCCCTCATCCGGCATTGCGTACCACCCTCACCCACAACTGGGCGAGGGTGCAATGCTGTGACTGGTTGCCGGCGGCGTTTCGCTACTTCTTGAACATCGGGTCTTTGGCGTTACCTCTGGAAAGCAGGTACGCCATCAGGTCGAGCATTTCTTCCTTGTTCAGCACGTCGATCAGACCCGCGGCCATGATAGAGACGGGTGATTCCTTGATCTCTTCAATCTCATCGCGTGGGATGGTCCGCGACTGGTTGGTGTTGTCGGTGGTGTAGACCAGCGTGACAGAGTCTTTATCTTCGGCCACCAGGCGGCTGGTGATGACTTCGCCTTCTTCAGTGACAACAAGTGACACCCGGTACTGGTCCGAGACAACCTTGCTCGGTTCGATGATGGCTTCGGTCAGGTCCTTCAGGCTAAAGCGGCCCGCCACCTGCGTCAGGTCGGGGCCGTTCGATCCGCCTTCACCGCCAAACCGGTGGCACACAATGCAGCGGGCTGCGGCGAACATCTTCTGACCATTGGCGAAGCTGCGGTTCTTCATGCCGTCTTTGGTAGCTTCCAGCACGGTTTTCACTTCCCAGTGCTGCCCTTTGCCAGAAGGCGTCGGCAGCTTCGGCGCCACGTACGGCTTGAGAAGGCCGGTGGCTTGCAGCGCCAGACGTTCGGTGTCCGTTGCGTGGGCCAGGGCTTCAGTTTCCATGTTCCGCAGGAATCCCTGGAAGCTGGACCCGCCCTTCCAGGTGCGGGCTTTCTGGAACCATTTGAAATACGCCATCCGTTCAGCTGGCAGCCATCCGCTGGCCACGTTCCGTAGGGTGAATGCGTAGTGAATCTGCTGCTCATCGGGCCGGTTGGCCAGGATCGAAGCGACCGTGCCGCCGTAGCCGCGGTTGCGGGCCAGCAGTTCCGCAGAAGCGGCTTCACTTAGTTCGTGTTCTTTGGAAAGCAGCGGAATGGTCTTGGCGACCACCTGCGGAGATTCAAGGTAAACCAGCAGTTGCACCAGTTCGCGGTTGAGCGCGTTGCTGCCGGCTGGATAGGCGGCTTCGAACATTGGCGTAAGCTCGCTCATCGTCTGGGGCGAAGGTTTGCCCAGCCGGATGAACACCAGTTGAAAGGCACGCATGATTTCAAGCTGCTGCGTTTCGCTGAGCTGCCGGAAAGTGGTCCGGCCCAGGAACTCCAGCAGCGTGCTGCGAAGTTCCGCCGATGGTTTGTTGCTCTGCCGGGCAGCGGCCAGCACCGCGGTGATCAGCGTCTGCGGTTTGTGTTCTTCCTTCAACAAAGCCATCCAGTCCGCCATCGGCCGGTGCTCCAGCGCGATGCGGGCGGCGTAACGGATGTGGCGGTCGCTGTGCGAAAGATGTGGCCAGATATCCTCCTTGATATTCACCTTCACATCGTCACTGGCGGTGTGGAATTTCTCCAGGTGCGCCCGCAAGGCCCGCTGCTGGGCGAACTCTTTGTTGGTGTAATCCACCTTGTGCACAGGTTCGTCACCGGTGTAAGTCACGCGGAAAAGCTCGGACTGCGTACCACGACCGCCGATGGTGAAGTACATGGCGCCGTCGGGGCCGATTGCCACATCGGTCAGTTGCAGCGGTGTACGCGAAACGAATTCTTTCCGCACGGCCTTATAGCTGGCGCCGTCGGGTTCGATGAAGATCGAATAGATCGTGCCGAAGGTCCAGTCGCAGATGTACAGCGCCTTCTGATATTTGGCCGGAAACTTCGCCCCGTATCCAAACGCCGCGCCCACAGGAGAACCGGGGCCGATGTTCACCAGCGGCGGCAGGCTGTCTGCATAGTACGCTGGCCATTTGCCGGTGCCGCTCCGCCAGCCGAATTCGCTGCCGCTGGTGGCGTGCACCACGCGTGTGGGGCGGTACCAGGGCGAACCCATGTCCCATTCCATGTCGGCGTCGTAGGCGAATAGTTCACCATCGGCGTTGAAGTCCATGTCGTATGGATTGCGATAACCCATGCTGAAGATCTCCCAGCTCTCGCCGTCGAAATCCGTCTTCGCGATCCAGCCGCCGGGCGCCAGCTTGCCGCGTGCGTGGCCGTTGGCGTCCCACTGACGGGGCAGCAGCAGGTCTTCCTGCCAGTTGGAAGGAATGCGGCTATCGCTGAAACCTTCGGGCGGCGCCGTGTGATTGCCGGCGATCACGTAGATAGACTGACCATCGGGCGCCAGCCGTAGAGCGTGCGGGCCGTGTTCGCCGCCGCCCCGGAAGGACTTCAGCTTTTTAACTTCGTCGTACTGGTCATCGCCATTGGTATCGCGGGCGCGGTACAGTCCGCTGCCTGGTCCACCGTTGATCGAAAGATAAAGGCTGTTGTTGGCGTACAGCATGCCTTGCGAAGCGCTGAGCTTCAGGTCCAGATGTTCCACCTTCACTTCTTCACCGGAACCCACCGGCGGCAGCGTGATACGGCAGATGCCTTTGTTGCCCTGATCCGAAGCCAGCAGCCGGCCCTTGTTATCAAACGCAATCGACACCCACGAACCAAGTTCGTTGCGCGGCACGGTGAATAGCTTCTCTACCTGAAAGCCCTTCGGCGCCTGAAACAATCCGCGGACCGCGCCGCCAGCGAGTGGCTGGTTGAAGACGTTGCCCCAGGGCGAAACGCCCAGTTTGCCGCCCACCTTCACAGCGGCCCACTTCTGCGCGTTGCGTGTGACGGCCGCCTGCCAGTTGTTGCCCGATACGATGTAGCGCGGTTTGTTGTTGGCGTCGGTCAGCACCATCTTCAGGACGAAGCCAGAGATGCCGCCCGCGTTTCTGGCTTCGACTTCCAGCAGGTTCGAACCGGCTTTGACGTGCTTCTGCACATCGACCGTAACGGGCGCCTCCCAGGTATCGCTCTGCGTGATGCGGGCGCCGTTCAGATAGACTGTCATGCTGTTATCGCAAGTCGCTTGCAGCAGGGCCGCCGAGGCACCGCCTTCAAACGTGGTTCGCAGCACACAGCTCTCGCCGCCCGCGGCCGACCAGATCCAATGCGGCGCCGGACCTTGCTTCAGCAACGCCTTCATCTTCGATTGCGGTTTGACGGGCGTGGCGATTTCCGGGGCGCCTTCCACCTGTTGCAGTTCCGGCTTCTGCGTGTAGATGCGGCTATCTTCCGCCGCCGGGCACCAGGAGATATGCATGGCTGTGAAAACCAGCCATGCGGTAACGCCCACGCCGGCCGGGCGTAGGAAGTGAGAATTCGGAACTGTCATCGTGAAAGGCGCCTGGAGGTAGCAGTTGGAAGGTGTAGGGTTCGTCCGATGGCAGAGCGCGGTTGCCTGCCGGGGTGTTAGATTTTAACTCGCGTCTGAATCAGGTGCGAATGAATCGCCGAGGATCAGTTCCAGATAACTGCGACGTTCGTGCTGCAAGAGGGAAAGCTCCGCAGCCAGTTCCGCCAGCGTCTGTTGCGCCGCAGCAATGCCTGCCTCTTCCGCTTCGATCTCGATCTCGACAAACGCCCCGGCGCCGGTGACTGAGTCTAAAGCGACAACCACGTTATGTTCGCCGCGTGTGAGTCTGGCTTCCTCGCGCACCTTGTGTACTTCGCCTGCGGGCTGAAAGCCAAGCGACACGAACAATTCACGGAAGCCGTCCAGCCCGGCATCGCCTTGAAGCAGCGGCAGTTCCAGCTCTTTGCGGGTTTTAGTGGTTTTGTCGATCCGCGGCCCTTTGTACGTCACCCGGTTCTGATCCCCAGTGCGGCGGATTCGCAAGGCTTCATCGGTCTGCGCGAAGTCTCGCGATGGGTGTGCCAGATAAAGATCAATCTGCGTTACTGCCGGGGCGAACACGGCGCCCAATTCTGCCAGCCGCGTGCGTGGTTCGTCCAGAGAGTTGACGCGGAATTTCTGCTCGACTTCGTATTTCATCGTGTGGCAATCATACAAGGGCATCGGCGTTTCACTCCGCAACATTCCAACATTGCAGTGTGTGTAAGAATTGTAGCTTTAACCCGCGGTTCATTGAGCGACGCCACTTCTTCAGAGCATCGCTTTCTGTTTGCGAGGCGAAAGAACACCGCTCAAGGCTCATTGCTAGATCGCAGCAAAAACGTAATAGTGAGGGGCGGACGTAGATTCCTTTCCTCTGAAGAGCCAGACGTGACATCACCACCTACCGGATTGCTGGACGCGCTGGCTGCGCATCAGATTGAATTGCCTGAAGAAACCACCCTACAACTGGCGTAGTACTGCGAGGCGTTGTGGGAGTGGAATGGCAAAATGAACCTGACGCGGCATACGGACTACGAGAAGTTTGTCGGCCGCGATCTGCGCGACGCATTGGAACTCTCAGCCCTGATCAAAGAGGGCGAAGAACTGCTGGACGTCGGCAGCGGTGGCGGCGTGCCCGGCGTGGTGCTGGCGATTCTTCGGCCCGATATTGTCGTGACGCTCTCTGAATCAACGGGCAAGAAGGCTGCGGCGCTGCAGGATATGGTCGCGCGGGTGAACCTGCCCGTTTCTGTCTTCGCCACCCGTGCCGAAGACCTCTGCGACGACTTCCGCTTCACGGTGACGACGGCGCGGGCTGTGGGGCCGCTTTACAAGCTGCTGACCTGGTTTCAGCCGCATTGGCTCTCGCTGGGGCGGTTGCTGGCGATCAAAGGGCCGAAGTGGGTGGAAGAGCGTAAAGAAGCGCGGCACCGCGGCCTGATGCAGAATCTGCAACTGCGCAAAGTCGCCAGCTACGAGATGCCCGATACAGGCGCCGAGAGCGTGATTCTAAAAATCTGGCCGATGGGCGCCCCGGAAGTGTTCTAAACGCCAGTCTGCGTTTTCGCATGCGCTGTTCTGTAAGTGTGCATTAATGCTGGTTTATGCAATTTCTGCGCGGTGGCGGCTCCATTGTCGCCGTATAATCTGCGTTGATTTGTGATTTAGGCTTGTCACATTTCACATTGGGTAGGTAGAATGGTGGATTGCCCTATGGGTCCTGCCTCATATTTCCTACCTTTTGGATTGACATTTTATGATTCTTCGTAAGTCTAGGAGCGGCTTTACGTTAGTAGAGTTGCTCGTTGTGATCGCGATTATTGGCGTGCTGGTTGCCCTTTTGCTCCCTGCGGTGCAAGCTGCCCGTGCTGCTGCCCGCCGTGCGCAGAGCACGAATAACATTAAGCAGATCTGTCTGGCTGTTCATAACGGGCACGATCAGATGGGGGCTTTGCCGCCAGCGGCGACTTTCTGGTGGTCGAACCCGGAATACACCGGCCCTTATACCCGCAGTGATGCCGCCTTCTTCTTCTGCCTGTTGCCCTATTTTGAACAGGGTGCGTTGAGCGAGAATATCCAGAACTGGCCCGGCAGCGCGTTTGGCAAAATTAACGATCAGCAGGCCGCGATGAGCGTACCGATCAGCTCTTTGATCGCGCCAAGCGACGCCAGCCACGAAGATGTGCTGGTGAACGGTTTTTCGGCAGGTTGGATGTGGAAAGACCCGGTCGATGTCGGTCTGTGCAGCTATGCGGCCAACTACCAGGTGTTCGCCCGCCCCGGATATGCCTACACCAACTGGCAGCATGGCGGTTGCGGAAATAACCGTCTGGCGTCCATCACCGATGGCACATCGAACACGATTATCATCGCTGAGAAGGCGAAGAAATGCGGCAGCGACGGCGGTACCGCCTGGGGATGGCCGACGGAGAAGTATCTGCCCGTGTTCGCCCGTGTGAACGATGCTGCCGATACCGATCCGAACTATCGTAGCTTTGATGTTCCGCAGGTGAAGCCGCGACCTGCAGACTGCCAATGGTGGCGCGCCCAGGGACATTCGCCCGGCGTTACGCTGTGCGGTATGGCCGATGGCAGCGTCCGCGCGGTTAGCCAGACGGTTAACAAAGTGAACTGGAATAACGCCGTGCTGCCCAACGATGGCAATGTGCTGGGCGAACTGTAATCGCTTCCGCAGTGCAATTCTTTTTGACAACGCCATCTGTTGAGATTGAGTGAGCAAGATGCAGTCATCGGATTTTTGCGTTCCGCCACCAGGGAGGATCTACGGCGATGTGATGTTGTTCGCCGTGGCAAGCCTGTTATTTGCCGGCGGTTGCGCGAGCGATCCACCTGGTGTAACGGTCAGTGGCGTTGTCACGATCGACAGCAAGCCGGTTCCTGCCGGCGTCATCGTGTTCCGCAATGTTTTGACGAGTGACACGCGTCTGGCTGAACTGGAAAGCAACGGCGCCTACCGGGTGACGGAGCTTATGCCGGGTAAGTACGAGGTGGCCGTCAAAACATCGCAGTTGAAGCCTGCCCGCCCGGCTCCGGCGCGTCCAGCACGTCCGGGCGGCGGATCGCCGGTTGGATCCGGCGGCGCCGATGCTTCCTACGTGGCAATACCCGCCAAGTATGAGAAGCATGCTACGTCCGGCATCAGCCTGGACGTTAGCCCTGCGACAGGTGAATTCGACGTCGAGCTATCTGGCAACTGATGTCTGCGACGCACCGCAAATTACGGGTGCGTGTATGAGATGAGTTGTGCTATGCTGGAACAGGTGAGGTGTGCGCCTCACGCTGTGAGACAGTCCCACCTGGTTCCGAAATGATTCACCCCGCGCAGCAGTCACCAGCACGGTCGCTGGAGATTCTTCTGGTGGAAGATTCGCCCGAAGACGCGGAAATGGTGCGCAATAGCCTGCTGGAAGATCCGACACCAAACAGCCTGCACCACGTCAGCAATGGCGCAGAAGCGATGAAATTTCTGCGCAAGGAAGGCGAATTCGCCGGGGCGCCCGATATAGAGCTGATCCTGCTGGATTTGAATATGCCCGTGATGGATGGGCATGAAACCTTGGAGCACATCGCCCAGGACCCGGATCTGCGGCATCTGCCGGTGGTGGTGTTATCGGTGCTGAGCGACAGCGACGCGATTTCTGATGTGTATCGCAAACGCTGCAATTCGTTTATCCAGAAACCCATAGGTTACGACGTGTTCCGCGAGATGATTCACCAGATTACGCGCTACTGGTCCAGCATCGCGAAGATACCTCGTAGAAGGTAGTTCGCCCGTTGCACGCGGCGCGGCAGGTAAGCCTCGTACGCTGCAAACGGGTGTGCGTACTGAGGGCCGCAAGCAGGATCGCCGAGGCTTACCTGCCAGCGCCGCATGCTTTTTGTGGACGGAGCTGTTATCTGTGCGGAACTGCAGATGTTCCTGCAGATGTTCCGTTAACGCAACGCGTTACAGTCCCAGGCTGGTTTCACCTTCGACCGGGAAGTGCTGCACGTAATAGTTCTGCCAGGTCGTGAGATGATCCACCATGGCCTGCTGCGCAGCATCGCCGTTGCGGGCTTCCAACGCGGCTAGAATCCTCTGATGTTCGCCAAAGGCGCGTTCAAAATTGTCGAGACTGACCGACATCTCATTAATGCCCCGCTGCAGGCGACGATAACGCTCGATGGCCTTTTGCAGGCGCGAGTTGCCACACGACTCGGCGATCGAGGTATGGAACATGTCGTCGTACTCTATCCAGCGGCTAATCCAGGTTTCGTCACGGTTCGCAAGCTGCAATTCGTGAGCGAAGGATTTTAACGGCGCCAGCTCCCGCTGATCCATCCGCCCCGCAGCGGCACGCGCGGCAGGTCCTTCCAGATATTTCCGCAGCTCGTAAATGTCGTACACATCGTCGCGGGTAAAGGTAGCGACCCGTGCGCGGCGGTTGTTTTTCCGCTCGACCAGTCCGTCCTGGGCGAGCTTACGGATTGCATCGTGCACGGGCGTACGGCTGACTTGCAGCTGCTTCGCCACAGCGACTTCGCTCAGAACATCGCCCCGCCGCAGATATCCGCGTGCGATGCCATTGAGCAGACTTTCGTAAACCTGATCCGCATGCGACCGACGCGGATCGTGCACAACTGGTTCAAGCTGACTTAGCCCTGGGCTGATTGTTGAAGTGGCCATACCGTACTCTCTTTCGCTGGATGTGAAATAAACTCCGTGTAATTGCGTTTTTAGGTGCAATGACTTAACAACCTTTGGATGGAATGAACCTGCAAAAGGTTACATGTCATCCATCCGACGTGGAATTCTAGAAGTGTGGATACCACCAGGCAATGAGAATTCGGCGGCCTGTGCACGCTTAGAACAGATTTAGGAAAGCTAATTTATTGCGGAAGATTTCTAGAATTTCTTTGTGAAACCGTTCACAGAGTACGGCGCTACCAGTCTTCCTCTCCAGGGTCGATGTTGTTTTCTTAGTAGATGAAACAGTCCATCTTTGCGCGAACCCTAAATAAAAAAGCCGCACCAGAATTACCCGGTGCGGCTTTTGTTTTTCTTATTGCTGGCAAAGAAGTGCTAGGCAGCACGACGGGCTGGCGCCTCTTCCTGCACGGGTGTTTCTGGCTGTTGCATGTTTGCAGCCGACGTGAACAGCGAGGGGAAGAAGCGGCCGGTGTGTTTGGCGTATTCCGTGTATTCCGGGTGCTTCTCGCGGAGGTATTTTTCTTCGCTGACGGTCTTCAGGTAGTTCATGATCACATGCGTGGCAGCGAGGCAAAGCATGGCCCATGAAGGGGTGGTCGCCAGCGTGGTGAGCATCAGCACAATGCTCAAGCCGTAAATCGGGTGGCGGACACGGGAGAAGACGTCGGAAGTAATCAACTGACTTTGTTTGCCCGGTACAACCGCCATGCTCCAGTTGCGGCCCATCCACAGCCAGCAACGGATGGTCAGGGCATAGGCGCCGACGGCAATGATGGCGGCGATCCAGCGAAGCGGCTGAATCGACGCGGTCTGCGTCAGCGTTTCACTCTGATGGAAAAACGGGTGCGTAAACTGCGTGCCCCACACAGGCACGACCTGCCACAGCAGAATCGCCGGCACCCAGATCAGCCACATGACCCGTTCGCGCAGCGCCCGCGGCATGGTGCCAGACGAGGCGCCGAAGCGCAGATGGCTGCGGATAATCATGACGAGCACACTGGTCCAGTACAGCCAGACGGCGCCAATAGCGATAATTTGCGGCAGATCAAACATGGTTTACTCAACAACGATTTCGGGGTTTTTGATGTTTCCGTATTCAAAGGCCGGCTTCATAGCCCGGACGCGGCCTTGTGTCTCGATTCTTCCCGGCTCCGCGGCCGCAGTCTGAGTTCTGCTGCGCGACGCCGGATGCTTGTTTGCATAACGCTGGTGAATGGTGCTGGTGGTTTTGCTGGCACGTTTCACAGGAAGCGAAGCAATGCTCTGTGGTTGGCGGATAGGTGTTGCTGGCGCCAGCAGCACGGGTGGTTGCACGCGATGCGTAGGTTCCTCTTTCAGAGGGGATGTCTTGATATGCACCGGACGATGCTGCGGTCTGGCAGCTGGCGGTTTTGCCGTGGCCATCTGCTGCGGCGTGGGCTGTGGTTGCGAACGCAGCGGTGTGAACCTCAACACTTCACCAATGACGATATCGTGGATCCACGGCGATTCTTCAATATTGAAGTGATCGAGGTAGCCCGCTTTATCGCGTCCTGGGATGTTTTTGATGTCGACGTTCAGCACCTGACCGCCGCCTTGCAGACCTTTCACCTGCAGGCCGTGCATCACGCCAAACATATTGGTGTGATACAGATTGACCGTGCGGGTAACGTTCCGCGGCATAGTGATCTTATGCGTGTTATCAATGATTACCACAAGATCAACTTTCATCCCGGCGTCGCCAAACTGTTTGGCCAGGTCCGGCGCAAGCAGTCCGCCGCGGCTATGCCCGATGAGGATCACGGGCATATCCGGGTTTTTGCGTTTCTCTTCAATGATGACGCCCGCGTTTAAGCTGGACGTCGCCGCGGTGCTGACGGTCACATCGCAGCCCTGTTTGCGGAGCTTGCTGCCAAGTGTGTCTAGCCCGAGTGAGAAAATGGTGAACGCGCCGCGTACGACCAGCACCTTGCCCTTACGGCGCGCAGGCGCGGCCTTAGCCAGCGACGGAAGCGTTGCCATCGTCAGCAGCACGATGAGGCCAGCCAGCGCAAGCCGTGTACATCGAGCCAGATTGGCCGGTGCTTCAGGCAGCTTTGGCTTCCTGGTTAGGTTGTTCATTCTGCGGTATATGCTCCTGCGTCGGCTCCATCTGTGCGGGGTCGGCAAGCAGACGCGTAAGTTTGTTAAGGAACTGGGCCAGAACGTATGCGTCCGCCACCCGGTGGTCGGCGCGTACGAACAACGGAGCGACAGGACGCACGACCACCTCGCCGTTGCGGGCGACGGGGCGATCTTCAATACGGCCCATAGTAATGCTCAGATTCGATCCTTCGTCGGGATAATTCGATGGTTTATAGGCCCTCATCGAAGGGGCGCCGGCGAAGCCCAGATAGTTCACCACTACGGGAGACGCAGACACGCGGTCGAACCGCGATTTGGGTAAGCGGAAGTTGCTGTCGGCCCAGAAATAGAGCCGGGTGATGCGTTTTAAGATCCATGATGGCAACCGTTTCACGCGGTCGAAAGTTTCATGATCCAGCGAATCACGGCGCGTGGTCTTGTGCTGATACTTCCACAGCAGCCGGGCGACGCGTTCCAGTTCAATCTGGTCGGCGTTGCGGATCAGCTGGATATCTACTTCGTTCTGGACTTTGTTGTACGTAACGATCCGCACATTGGTTTCGCGGAAGGCGAAGATCTTCTTTCCGACCACCCGCACATTCAACTGCGGGAATTCGCCCAGCGCGCGGCCGGTGGCTTGCAGTAATACGTGTGCTGGCGATAGCAGTGATTTGCTGGTGCGGTTGCGGACCTTCAGGTACTGCCGGTGCTCCTGCATATCCACCTCGGTGCCCCACACAATGGTCGGGTCGGCTGGTGTATCGCAGCCGTAGAGGTAGTGCATGTTGTAATAGGGAATATCGGCCTGCGGCGTTGGCTTGGACTCAAGCTGCCACTGGATCATGTCCTGATAATCACTAAGTTTGCGCATCTGGCTGGTTCCTTCCGTAGTGCGTTGCGTCTGCCGGAGAAGTGTTCCGTTCCCGGTCTTCAACGCGCGTGCGTTGGCGCCCTTATGTCGTTAAGTATTGAGTGTAGCCCCGTAGGTCAGGCGCCTGCCTGACATCGTTTGAGGTGGAGTACCGTGTGGTTTCGGTCTGGTGGCTTCCGTTTTGTCCGGCAGACGTCGTCTGTCATGCGGCAGGCAGGCGCCTGCCCTACGGCTTACGGCTAAGCCGCCTTGCTCTGTTTTTTGCTGACGAGCTGCGAAATGGTTTCGACCGACCGCATCTTGCGGGGCGAAATATCGCTGACGCTGAGCGCGACGCCGTGCTCGTCCTGGATGTGCATCATCAGGTCCGTAATCAGCAGCGAATCGAGAACGCCTTCTTCGATCAGGTCGGTGTCTGCTTCAAGTTCGACGCCGCTTTGCTGCTGGACGAATTGAAGAATCAGCTGCCGGGTTAACTGCGGATCTGTGGGGGCGGTCATGGTCTGGCTTCCGTGTCAGTAATCGATGATTGGGGGGGAGGTTCAGCAGCGCTGGGGCGTGATGATCTCACGCGGTTTTCCGCTGACTTGTAGTTTCAATAGCGCTGGCGGCGCGACGGCTGAGGTTGCCGCGGTCTAGCTTCATGCTCGCGTTGCGGGGGAATTCTGTGACGATTTCAAAGTGCGTGGGCGTCTTCACCCGCGGCAGATGCTGCTGGCAGACTTTGCGCAGTTGCGGCACGGTAAGCGTCTGACTAGTCGGGGCAATGGCGAATAACGCCAGCCGCATCGTGTGCCCGTGTTCAAACGCAGCAACCGCCACCCGCACGCCCGGCAGTGCCGCCGCGACTGCTTCTTCCACCTCGCGCGGATGCAAGCGATGCCCCTGGATCTTCACCAGGTCGCTGATCCGGGCCTGGACGAAGTAGAAACCGTCGTCGTCTTCTGTGGCAAGATCACCCGTATGCAGCCAGCCATCCCGGAACACGCGGGCGGTCGTTTCCGGGTCGCGGAAGTAGCCGGGGGAAATGTTCGGTCCACGCGCACAGAGTTCGCCTTGAACGCCGGCGGCGACGGCATTGCCCGCTTCATCGCGGATGCTTAGCTCAACGCCAGGAATGGCTTTGCCGATGGAGCCGGCTTTACGCGCCGCGTCTTCCGGCGGCAGATACGCCAGGCGGGCCGTGGCTTCGCTCTGCCCGTACATCACATAAAAACTGGCAGGTGCGATCTTATCACTGACTTCTGCAGCCGCAGCGGGCCGCAACGCGCCGCCAGCCACCGTGGCATAGCGGAAGTGTGGCAGCGGGGTTTCGCCCAGCGAAGAGTACTGCAGCAACGCGTGATAAACTTCCGGCACGCCGGCAAAGCTGGTCGCCTGATGTTCCACCAGCGCTTCGACCACCGTTTCCGGGAAGGTCAGCGAACCATCCACCACCAGCGATGCGCCGCGAAGCAGATGGCTCTGCACAACAGAGTTTCCGTATGCGTGGTAGAAGGGAAGAATCGTGAGAGCGCGATCTTCGCTTTGAATGGGCAGGTACTGCGTGATTGACCGGGCGTTTTCAAGCAGGTTGCGGTGCGAAAGCATCACACCTTTCGGCTCGCCCGAAGAACCGGAGGTAAACAGGATCATCGCCAGATCGCTGCCATCCGGCGCCGTGCTATCCATGCCTCCGGCGTCATCGACTGCGGTGACATTGTTCTGACACTGCATCGCCGGCGCCAGCAAGTCGATGGTGGCGGCGGGTGGTGTGGTGGTCTTGCGGCGCTTCAGAATCCGCTGGCTGGAAACCACAAGGCGCGTCTGGCAGTTTTCCAGAATACGGCTGAGCCGGTACGCTTCAATCGTGGGCGGCAGGGGCGTGGCGACACCGCCAGCCAGTAGCACGCCGTAGAAGGTCGCCAGGTATTCCAGGCTGTTGTCGAGCAGAATTCCCACGCGGTCGCCCGTGGCGAAATCTTCGCGCTGCTTTAACTGCGTGGCGCAGTTGACGATTGCGGTTGCCAGATCGTTGTAAGAATAGGCGCCTTCAGCGGTGATGATTGCCGGGGCGTCGCCCGCTGAGGCAGCGACTGATAGCACTGCATGCGCTAAATTCTGCGCGTTGAAGCCAGCACATTGCGTGCGGGCTACGGCTTGCTCTGAACCGGGTTTCGCCGCATCAACAGCTAGATAGATAGGACCATCCGCCGAGGTCGCGGCGCATTGATCCGTTGGGTGTTGATGTGGGTCCGTATCCATACGTCTTTCTCCAGGCGAATCCGTGCCGGGAGGAATTTGCTGAGAGTAGTTGCCTTGCGCCGCGCTAGCAGTGCTGCTAGTAGCTGGAGGTTTGTCACGGTTGCACCGGTTACAACGCGTTCGATTTAGATCGGTTAAGGGGTGAAGGTAACTTAACCGAATCCAATGCGTTGACTGTGTACAACCACCAACTTACCGCGGATCGTGGTTCTGATTCAACGTGAGTTTTCCACACCGGAAACATGCGTTGACGCGACCCGTACTTCCTGCGATGGTCCCACCGGCCGTTTGTAACCACCTGTTCGCAAAGTCCGGGGTGCAAGGATGCACATTTTCACACTCACCGTTGCCGCGATGCTGCTGGGGCAGACCCCGGCTGAACCAACGCCCGCCGATCCGGGCAAACCGCCTGCATTCAGCATTACCGGCGGCTCCATCACGGCGCCGACGCTAAAAGACGGCAAACTGACTGGTGGTTCGATTACAGCACCTGCCATCAACGTGCCCGCTTTGAACACGGGCGACGCCGGGGATTCAGCTCCCTCCGCGCTGACGCCCACGCAACTTAACCCTGCTGCCAGCCCGCTGCATCAGGACGATCAGGTGCGGCCCGCACAGGCCACAGCGCCGGCAGCCGGTCCTTCGTTTTCGCCTTCAGCCTTCACGCCTTCCAAGGGATTTTCTGCCGGAGACACAGGCGGGGCGAATACCGGTGCAATCTCCGGTGGCGACTTTAACGCAGCAGCAGGTGCTTCGTCACGCCGTAGCCCCGCCGCCCGGCCAGGCAGCCGTTTTCAGCCAGCTACCGCCGCACCTCGCATCGGGGCGCCTGTTGTTCAGCCCGCGCATCAACCGGCCGTTACTGGTCTGCCCTCACGCACCCCGGCAAGTCACGCGACATTGCCGCAGGCGCCGGCAGCAAGCTTTCCGAAGGCCGGTGTTCCTACAGCGGCAGTGCCTACGCCCGTTCATGCCCCAGCCGCGGCGACGGTGACAGAACCCGGCCGGATGCCTGCCTATGCTCCGGCGCCACGCACATCTTCGCCGTTGCAACCTGTGACGGTATCGGCATCCAGTGACAGCACACGGTCACCCTCGCGCGAGGGTGAAGTACGCATCGGCGGACCACGCACGCAGGTGCTGGCCGGCGACAGTCCAACGGAAGTGGATGTTGCTGAAGAAACCGCGACGTCTTTGTTGCTTCGCGACGCCGTTGTGAACGCCAAGGTGCTGTCGAACCCGGAGCCTGTTTCACTGCTCGACGCGATCAGCCGGGGCGCCGGACGGCAGAAACAGCAGAAGACGGTGAAAGCCTATTGGACGCTCTCGCTCGCCCTGGCGGACTATTACTTTGCTGCGACCGAATCAGACGCGCTGGCGAAGCTTCACGCCCCAGCCGGCGCCACGGGCGCACGGCTCCAGGCTGCCCAGGCTGCCGCGTACGCCCGCGCTGTGGAAGCACGCCTGGCGATGACCGCCGCGCAGCACGATTTTGCTGCTGCTGCTTCGCTGCCTGCGGAAGATCCGCAGTATCTGACGGTGGATCTGCCGTTTACAGGCGGCTACCGCACGAACTTTGCTTCGCTGTTTGCAGGCCGGCAGGCGCCGGTTGTGATGCGGCGGCTGAACCGCATGTTGCCTGTCTTCGGTGAACTGATTGAAGCGCGTACAGAGTCCGCAGAAGCTGCATCGCATTCCTTCCAGCAGCAACACCAGGAATTCGCGGCCGGACGTGGGCAGGTGGAAAGTCTGCTGGCTTCGCACGCCCATTTGCGGAAACAGCGGATGCAACTGCTGAAAGACATTGGCAACTACAACAACTCCATTGCGACTTACGCCCTGGCTGTCGGCGGCGATGGCCTGCCACATGAAAAAGTAACGGCCATGCTGATCGAGCATCCGCGGCGCGTGCTGCGGATTCCTGCCAGCGTCAATAGCTCGCAGGTGCTGCCGGTCTCTGGTCAACAGCCTGTCAGGGTGGGAACACGGCAGTTCCTGCAACCTACGGGCGTCCCGACGTTGGCTCCGTTGCCAAGATAGTAACCTTGAATATGAGAAGGGAAACACTAACCCGAAGCGCAAGCGAGGGATGCCGGAGTTAGCAGCACTCCGCCGGTTGAAGTCCACCTTATTTCAGCAGAATGTGGCCAAAAATCCTCGTGTTCGCCTCCACGTCAAACGCCCCTCGCTCGCGCTCCGGGTTGATGTGGAACTTCAGAATTCTTGCTTTGGGTGTGTGTTCCGTCCTTCATTAAAGCGTCAGCTGTTAAGCGGGCATGATGAATCACCTCCGTTCAACCAGGCTGCTTTGGATGGTCGTGTTTGCGGCCGCGGCGGCGCTGCGCGTGGGGGGCGCGTTCTACTGGCAGAGCCGTCTTCCCAGCGGCGAGCGGTTCGTCTTTCCCGGTAGTCACAGCTACTGGGAACTGGGTCGGGCGATTGCCGCGGGCGGACCTTATCAGTACCGCGATGAACATCAGCAGGTATTCCGCACGCCGGGGTACCCTCTGTTGCTGGCGCCGCTGTTTGTTGTTTTTGGAGAGAATCCGCCGGTTCTGGCTGCCAGGTTGATGGGCGTGGTCTTCGGCCTGCTGGCAGTGGCCGGAGTCGCGCGGCTGGCGTTGTTGCTGTTCGATCAGAGGGCGGCGTTACTGGCGGCGGGCATGGCGGCGGTTTATCCAGAGGCGGTTGCTTCAAGCGTGTTTGTGCTTGCTGAAGCTGCGTTCTGCCCGTTGATGCTCGCGCAGCTGATTGCCTGGTTGCAAGCATGGCGGGCGGAATCGACGCGGGCGATGATTGGCTGGTCCATCGCCGCGGGTGTTGCTTGCGGAGCGGCGGTATTGGTGCGGCCTTCCTGGTTGTTGTTTGTTCCGGTGGCGATGTGCGTGGCTCTGCTGTGTGTAAAGCAACGTCTGCGAAGTGTGAAGATTGGCGCCGTTACTTTGTTGCTGATGTGCGTCGTGCTTAGTCCGTGGTGGGTCCGCAACTACGCAGTGACAGGGCGGTTTGTGCCGGCAACACTCGAAACCGGCGCCAGCCTGTACGATGGTTTGAATCTACGCGCCGACGGCAGCAGCGACATGCGGTTCAAAGAACAATTCCGCATCGCACAACGCGCCGCCGACCGGCGTGCCGCAACGCCGCCTTCCAGCACGTTCGAATACCGTCTGAATCAGCGGATGCTTGGTGCGGCAACCGCTTGGGCGGCGAAGAACCCGGCAGCCGTCGCGTCGCTGGCATGGACCAAATTCTTACGCATGTGGAACGTATGGCCCAACTTCAGCGAGTTCCGGTCGTGGCCGGTGCGGTTGCTGGTGCTTGCCGGGTATGTGCCGTTGATCGCGCTTGCGGTGGTGGGCGTGTTTGCGTTTGCGCGGCGTGGCTGGCCGGTGGCGGTGGTTTATCTGCCGGCGGTTTATTTCACGCTGTTGCACTTGGTTTTTGTGAGTTCGCTGCGTTATCGCCTACCGCCCATGCTGCCGCTGTTATCGCTGTCGGCCGGCGCCGCATTGCTGGTGGTCTGGCCGTGGCTGACCGGTAAACCGTTGCAACTGGCAACCCAGCCGGGAAAGGAAGCGGGTGACTGATACAGACACCACCACCGCTCCTGATAACAAACCCGGCGCCGGCGCCCGGATGTATGCCTGTGCGCGCAACATTCTACTGCTGGTCTGTGTCGTTGCGGCACTGCTGCTGGGCGGATACGCCTACGTTCTCTCGCGTGCGGACGAAGCAGTGCGGGACTATGTGGAAGAGACGCTCGACCAGCACTATGTGCTGCACGGTCTGCGCGTGAAGGTGGGTTCGGCGCGGTTTATTGAAGGACATGGCATTGAGCTGCGTGACGTGCAATTGCAGGAACGCTTCGGCCCGCAGGCGGGGCAGGTCATTGCCGAAGTGGGCGAAGTTTATCTGGCATGTCCCGCCCGGATGCGCAACATTCTGGAAGATCCGCCGCCGCTGAAATATGCGATTGTCCGGCGGCTGAAAATCTACGCCCGTCTGGATCAGGATTTACGGCTCAATCTGGAACGGATCCTTCCGCTGCCAGAGTTCCCGGATGCGCCGGCCGCGGAGTTTCCGCCGGTGAATGTCGAAGACGCATTGCTGGTGCTGATTGACGAATCCGTGACACCGGCGCGGCATTTTGAAGTGCGGAACATTCAGCTGAAGGTCGCCAGCGGTCAGCCCGGCGAAACACCCGGCGGCGCCTTCGACGCCATCACGGCGACGGCTGCTCACAAGCCGTTGCAACTGACCATGCACGGCGACAGCGATCACTTTCAGCATGTAGATATCAAAGGCGCCTTCGACCCGCAGACGCGGCAGTGGTCTGTTTCTGGCATGGTGCGCGATATGCGTCTGGCGCGTGGACTGTACGCGGCGCTACCGGCGCCATGTGACGAGTATCTTCAGCACGCGCGATTGCTGGAGGGACGGGCATGGATCGGCTTCCGCGCGGCAGGCGTAGGTGCTGCCAAGCCGCGGTACACCGTCTGGGGCGCCATGCAGGACGGCCAGATCACGCATCCGCAACTGCATCGCCCCATCACCAACGTGGACGCAGCTTTCACGGCGGACGAGCAAGCGATCCGGCTCACGCGATTGAAGGCCCGCTGTGGCATCGCCACGCTACGGGCGACGGCCGTGCGTCTGAACAATGCGGTGGGCGCCATTCATGCGGAAGGCTCGGTGACGAACCTTCAGTTTGAAGAGAAGCTTGCCAACGTGCTGCCGCCTTCGATCAAAGCGAAGTGGGATCTGTACAACCCGGTGGGAACGTCCAACCTGACCTTCAAGCTGGACTACGACGGGCAGACGTGGAAGCCGGATGTTGTTGCGGATGTGTCCGGCGTATCGTTCGCCTACCGCGAATTTCCATATCAGGTGCAAAGTGGCTACGGCAAAGTCGTGCTGCGGAACAACCGCATGGATGGCTGGTTGAAGTGCGAAGCGGCAGGGCAGCCGGTGGTGATACAGTGCGGCATCGACAATCCGGGACCAGCCGCCACGGGCTGGCTGACGGTGGACGCCAACGGTCCTTTGCCGGTGGATGAATACCTGATCTCCAAGGTTCCGGCCAGTCAGCAGCAGAAGCTGAGGATGCTTAAGGCCAGCGGCGCCATCACGGTGAAGTCGCGTTTCTGGTGGGAAACCGCTGACCAGGAGACGACCTTTTTCAAGGCGAATGTGAAGCTGCACGATTGCAGCATCAAGCCAACGCATCTGCCGTATAAGGTCGAAGCGATTCAAGGCGAAGTGGAGATGACCAACGGCGCCATCACTTTGAAGAATGTCCGCGGTGAGAACGACGCTGCATACTTTGAGTTCAAAGGCGGTTATCGCGGCGACGATGAAGAGGGCCGCCTTGATCTGCGCATCACAGCCAACGACGTTGCCCTGGACAACGAACTCCGCCGCGCACTGCCCGAAAAAGCTCAGAGCCTGTGGGACGACATCCGTCCGATCGGCTCGCTGGATTATGTCCTGATCGATATCGCGCACGTTAAACCGGCAGGGACGACCGAAGTAACGGCCCGTGTAGAAAAATGGAAGAAGCCGGCGATGGGCGCCCGCGACTCCATCAGCCTGCAACCGGCTGCAATACCGGTCAAAATGGAAGACATCACCGGCGCGCTCGATTACCGCAATGGCATCGTTTACTTGCAGAACATGGCCGCCCGCCGCGGCGACGCCAGCGTGCGTTTCGGGGGTGAATGGCGGGTGACAGGCGACCGCTGGATTCTGGCCGTGCAGCAACTGGCCGTGGATCAGCTGCATATCGACCGCGACCTGATAAACGCGGTTCCAGAGAATCTGCGTCCTACGCTCAAAAGTCTGCAGATCACAGGTCCATTGTCCATCGCAGGCGGCTTCTACATTTCTTCACAGGAAAACACCACGCGGCCCGATGCTGGCTGGAACCTGCACGTTGATATTGAAAACGGCTCCATCGCGACTGGCGCGGCGCCGGTGACTGGCATTCACGGCGGTGTGCAGATTGCGGGGCAGACCACGCCGCAGGGTTTCGTGTGCCGGGGCGAGACGGCGGTGGATTCTTTCATCACGAAGAATCTGCAGTTCACCGTGGTGCGCGGCCCGTTCTGGTGCGATCAGAACCGGCTGCTGCTTGGTGCCTGGGCGACAAATCCTCAGGAGGCAACGCCGCGTGAAATGGAAGCGAACCTCGCCGGCGGCAAAGTAAAACTCGCTGCCGAGGTGCTGCTGCGCGAGCATTACCCGTTCAAAGCCAACGCCACGATCGACGCGGTGAATCTTGCGCAACTTGCCCGCGAGTCTTTGCCGCTGGGACAAGTGGCGGGCAAGGCTTATGGTTCGGTGGAGCTGACCGGCGATCAGAAAGGGCAACACACGCTACGCGGTAAGGGCACGGTCGAAGTGCGCGAAGCGCAGTTAGGTGAGATGCCTGTGGTGCACGAAATATCGCAGCGCGTTGACGGGACCAAGACAAGCGTTTTCGATACCGCCCAGATTGACTTCCTCATTCAAGGCGCCCACACGTACATTCCGCGGGTGGACTTCACGGGCAACGCCATCACGCTGCGCGGCCGGGGTGAAATGAATTACCGGCAGGAGCTGGATATATATTTCTCAACACGCGTCGGCCGCGACAACATTTATGTGCCCGTGATAACGCCCGTGCTGGGCCTAGCCAGCGAGCAGCTGTTCCTGATTCATCTGACCGGCAACCTGAACAAACCCGTTGTCGAGCGTCTGCCACTGCCTGCCATCGGCGACACGCTCAACCAGTTGATTCCAACCATTCCTAGCTCGTCTCCCACGCGGCGGGCGCCCGTAGCAACAAGACCTGCAACCGGCCGCTAGTGCGCCTTGCTTAGCCTAATAACCCGTATAACCCGTTAGATAAGTTTTTCAGCCACCATCGTCACGCCGCTTCGAGCCCGCACCGCCCCGGTGGATATGACACGTTTTATTACCACGTAAGAAACAGGCACCATTCAAAAGGAAAGAGCATGAGCGTTGGACCTCTTGGCATTGCGGGCGCCCTGGCTTCGACATCGCTGACACAGCGCGGCGGTTCGGAAATTGATAAAGCACAACAGAAGACGGCGGACCAGTCACGCGAAGCCGCCAGTGAAAAGAACGCCGCCAAAGCAACTGGTGTGGCGGAAGCAGACAAAGAGGAGAAGGCCGGCGACCGCGACGCCGATGGCCGCCGCCTATGGGGTGAAGATCAACGTGGCGCCGGCAATAAGGATACGGCTGAAGGTGAAACGGCTGGGTCGCAGCCCATGAAATCTTCTGACACTGAAGGTGTAAAAGGTAATCAATTGGATCTTGATGCGTAGTGGTTTGACCAACGCCATCGATTGTGCGGCGGGCAGGCGCCTGCCCTACGGCTACGGCTACTGGAGTGAAGCGTTTGAATAATCCGGCTGGTGACTCCTTGAAGCTTCTGCGGCTTGTCGCGCGGTTGATGGTGGTTGCGCTGGTGTGTGCGCCGGGGCTGGGGTGCGCGAATTATCTAGGGCAGCTTGTGGCGCAATCGCCCAACCAGGGGAAGTGGTTGATTGGTTCGGTCGAGAGCCTGCCGCCCGCGCAAGGTGTGCTAGGCATTGATGACCATTTCAAAGTGAAGGTCGGTCCGCCGGAAGCGTCGCTGGCGGTGTCGATTGTGGAGCCGCACGAAGGAACCTGTCAGGGACAACCGCGGGGCACCGTGATTGTGCTGCACGGGCTGGGGGCTCAGGGGCTGTGGATGCTGGATACGGCGCACGAATTTGCAGCCGATGGATACCGCGCGGTGCTGGTTGATCTGCGCGGGCACGGCGGTTCGACGGGCAACTGGATTACGTACGGGCTGCGCGAATCGCGTGATCTTTCTCAAGTGATGGACGAACTCCAGCATCGCAGGCTGCTGGCAGGCCGCATCGGCGTTTATGGCATCTCGTTTGGCGCCGCTACCGCGATCCATACTGCCGCGCGCGACCGGCGGATCAGCGCCGTGGTGGCGGTGGCGCCGTTTAACAAACTTCGCGACATCGCGCCGCATTACCTGCGCACGACGGCGCCAGGATTTGGCCATCTGGTGACGGATAAGACGTTTCAGGAAGGTGTCGATGTGGCAGGCCGCCGGGCGGCGTTCAATCCTGATGCGGCGGATACGTCCTGGGCGATCCGCTTGTCCCAGGCGCCGGTGCTGCTGATTCACGGCAGCAACGATCTAATTGTGCCGCCCTCCCATAGTCAGCAGATTCACGAAGCTTCGCCCCGCAACACGCAGTTGCTGATCGTGAACGGGGCCGGGCATCTTTCCATCTGGTACGACGCAGACCGGCAGGTCGAGAACGCCACCCGGCAGTGGTTTGCGCGTCATCTGCAAGGGCCGTAACCTCCGTACACCGTATTGACTGGGACCAGAATAAATGGACGCTGTCGTGTCGCTGGCCGAAGCGAACCATGTGGGCAGCGCCACAATCGGGACACGCATCAGGTGGAGGTTCAACTTTCATGGAGGTTATCAGCAGAGGCGAAAAGGAAGAGGGGCTGGGGCGGCCTCGCTACCCGGTTCCTAGAGACCGGGTTTACTACTTCGCCTCAGACAGGTCACGTGTCAGCACTGCGTATGTAAGCGGGCCACCATCCATTGGCTGGAGTCCTTCGACAGCGACAATTGTACCTTGGGCCACCTTAACATCGAATTCGACGGACCGTCCGCCAGCCTCAATCTCTCCACGGAGTGAAGACCCGGCGGAATTTGGGTCAGATTGTGTCGCTCCACATACACGATATCTCCTCCCATCCGTCGGAGCTGACGTAAGCGTCCATCCCATGCTGCGGTGAACTGCGAAAGTGTCTTCGATCGTTCGAAACCCGTCATCCGATTGAAGAGCAGGACTCTGAATCCCGAAAGCAGCAAAAGCCGTCACGATGCAGGCCAACGTAATCGCTGCACTCACTGGCACCATCAACTTGGATTTCATAAATATTCAACCTCAGCAAAATGTTGAGGAAACAATTGCACTTGGTCAAATCAAAGACGCTGAGCACAACCCACTCGACTTCTTTATTGTCTTCAAATCACGACTGAAAGACAACTAAATCGCCCACACAACCGCAGTGTTCCGCTGTCGCGGAATCTCGCAACGGGTGTTGGGGGTGTGTATGATCGACGGCGTGCTTCTTTGAAGAAGTAATGGGAGTAAGGTCTATTTCTATCGGATACAACAGCCCACCGAAAAAAAACCTGTCCTTCTTTTCAAAACTCTGGTCCAAGCTTACCGCCCTTTTCCCAGTGCCGTTGGTCCGCCCGACTATCCTGATCGACAGGTTCTTCTTCCAACCACTCATCAAAGGACCGTTTCGATGTGTCGCACCAATCTATTTCCGGCTTTCATCTCCCTGACCTTGGTATTGCTGGGAGGGTTGCCGGTAATTGCTGAAGACGGGACTGCAACATCAACTAACAAAGCGAAGTTGACAAAGCCTCTCTCGGTGGTTGAGAAGTTGTCCACAATGAAGCCGGATATCAACATAAAAAGCGAGGAGAAACCGGATACGATTACCGTGCTATTTTACACGGTCGAAGGCGAAGCTCTTGACGGAAAGCCGGCTGCTATCTGCGATATCGGAACTTGCCGTATCGCTCTCGTCGGACAGGACATCTCAAAAACCCGGTCGCTCGCGCGGAGTCTTAATGTCCGGGTGGCAGGCGACGGTGTGAACAAGCAGATGCTGAAATCTACTGACGGAAAGGTCTTTTTCACCAGTCAGTTCAAGGGCGGCAAGTCACGATGTGAATTCCACGGCTTCGGTTTCGATGTGAGCAGGCGGACTTTAAGTTGTGGGCCCATTCAAGAAGGGGGTTTCCGGACTTTTTTAGCACATCCGAAGCACCCCGCTGGTCTTGGTGTATTGTTTCTAGTCGATTCTGCCACCGGGAAATTTACAACTCATAAGATGCCCAAAAAAGCAAAACGGGTTGTACTGCCCGCAAGCAAAAAGTCTGAGAATAACAAATAGTGGGGGCTACGAGTGCGAGTGTTCCGCTGTCGTCGATTGTCGCAACGTGTGTTGGCGGCGTGTATGATTGACGGCGTTGACCACGTGTTTCTTTGAGTACCATCACGATGAAATATTCTGTGAAATCTATTGCGAAGTTGTTTTGCGCGTTCGCGTTTTTTCTGCTTGCCGTGCCTGCTGTTGCGGAGGAGGCGCCGCGGCGGAATGTGTTGTTTATTGCGGTCGATGATCTGAATGACTGGCTGGGCTGCCTGAAGGGGCATCCGCAGGTGAAGACGCCGAATATTGATGGGCTGGCCAAAAGCGGCACGCTGTTTGTCAATGCGCATTGCCAGTCGCCGCTTTGTAATTCTTCGCGCAGCAGCATCATGACCGGACTGCGGCCCAGCACGACGGGCATCTACGGGCTGGCGCCGGGGATCAGGCAGGTGGACGTGACGAAAGATCGCACCACGCTGCCGCAGGTGTTCCGCAAAGCGGGCTACTACACCTATACATGCGGCAAGATTTATCACGATGGCGCCATGAAGCCGGCCGACCGTGCGGGCGAGTTCGAGGTCTGGGGTCCGCGACCGGGTATCGGGCGTCCGAAGAAGCCGATCGCCAATCTGCCGCCGCCACGCCATCCGCTGATGGACTGGGGCGTGTGGCCCCCAACAGGTCAGGAGCACACCCACGGCGATTACAAGATCGCCACCGCAGCGGTCGACGCCATCAAGAACGCGCCGAAGGATAAGCCGTTTCTCATCGCCTGCGGGTTCCGCCTGCCGCACGTGCCGTGTTACGCGCCGCAGAAATACTTCGACATGTATCCATTGGAAACGCTGCAGCTTCCACCCGTGCTGGACACCGACCGCCAGGATCTGCCGAAGTTCGCCAGCTTCCTGCACTGGAAACTGCCAGAGCCACGTTTATCCACGCTGAAGAAAAGCGGCGAATGGAAACCATTGGTCCGTGCGTACCTGGCCAGCAACAGCTTTATGGACGCGCAGGTCGGCCGCGTGCTGACGGCGCTGAAAGAATCTGGCCGCGCGGACAACACCACCATCATTCTGTGGAGTGACCACGGTTGGCACCTGGGCGAAAAACTGATGACGGGCAAGAACACGCTGTGGGACCGCAGCACGCGAGTGCCGCTGATGTTCGCCGGCAAGGGCATTGCCGCGGGCGCCGTGTGCAAGCAGCCCGCGGAGCTACTGGATATGTTCCCCACGCTGATGGAACTGTGCGACCTGCCCGCGCCTGCCGGTCTGGAGGGCCACAGCCTGATGCCGCAACTGACAGACGCCGCCGCAGAGCGCCCCTGGCCCGCGATCACCACGCACAACCAGGGCAATCATGGCATCCGCACCACCAAGTGGCGTTACATCCGCTATGCCGACGAAACGCAAGAGTTGTACGACATGGAGAAAGATCCCAACGAATGGCACAACCTGGCAGGCGATAAAGAATACGCCAAGGTCATCCATCAACTTTCGCGCTGGTTGCCCAAAGTGGATGTACCCATGGCGCCCGGCAGCCGTCACCGCGTGCTGTCTTACAACAAGAAGACCGGCGAAGTGATCTGGCAGGGTGAAACGGTGGACAAAGACGCCCCGCTGCCACTGCCTTAACGACGTCAGACTTTCGAGAAAACCAGCACGGCGTTCTGACCGCCGAAGCCGAAGCTGTTACTGACAACATGCTGGCACTGCCGGTCGCGGGCGGCGTTTGGCGTATAGTCCAAGTCGCATTCTGGATCAGGCGTTTCCTGGTTCAGCGTGGGCGGGATGACGCCCTTTTCCAATGCCATCAGGCAGGCCAGCGCTTCAACGCCGCCGCCTGCGGTGGTTGAATGACCAACCATGCTCTTGGTGGCGGAAACGGGCGTCTTGTAGGCGTGATCGCCAAAGGCGCGTTTGATTGCCAGCGTTTCAATCTTATCGTTGGCCACCGTGCTGGTGCCGTGCGCGTTGATATAGTCGATATCCGTCACGTTGAGTGCAGCGCTGTGCAGGGCCTGCGTCATGCAGGTCGCGGCGCCACGACCTTCGAAGTGTGGATCGGTCACGCGATAAGCGTCCTGCACCGTGGCATAGCCGCTGACCTCGGCATAGATATGGGCGCCACGATCTTTCGCCCGCTGCATGTCTTCCAGAATCAGCACGGCGCCGGCTTCGCCAATTACAAAGCCGTCGCGCTCACGGTCAAAGGGCCGCATGGCCCGCGATGGCTCTTCGTTGTAGCGGGTCGAAAGTGTGGACAAGCGGTGGAAGCCAGAGGCGCCCATCGGATGAATCATGCTGTGTCCACCGCCGCAAATCATCACATCGCATTCACCGCGGGCGATCATCGCCGCCGCTTCGCCAATGGCGATGGTGGTTGAAGCACACGCTGCCACACAGTTCAGCGCCGGCCCCTGCGCACCCAGAATGCCGGCAGTCATGGACGAAGGTTGCGAAGACTCCATCCGTTGCGGATCACGGTTGGCCGCGTCAGCAGCAAACTCACGGATGAACGCGCTGAAGTCGAAGCCCGCGTCTTGATCCAATGCCGCAGCGATCAGTGCGGCGTGCGACGGCAGATCGAAGAACACTTCGCCACAGCCGAAGTAGATGCCGGCCCGCACGGGATCGAAAGCCGTGTCGCCGGCGCCGGAAGCCTGCCATGCCTGGACGGCCGAGGCGACCGTGAATTGTGTCTGCCGGGGGGTGCGGCTCCAGTCGTGCGAAACGCCTGGTAGTTCTGGCATCTGCCAGTTGGGCACCTCGGCAGCGAGCTTCACAGGGAAATCATCCGCGGGAAACAGCGTCGCCTTCCGCACGCCGGTTCTGCCTTCGGCCAGTGAGGCAAAGACTTCTTCCAGCGAGTTGCCAATGGGCGTGGCACAGCCGGTTCCGGTAATAGCGACGCGGCGCTTCATCAATTCGCACTTCCAGCAGAGACTTCAAATCAGGACACGCGCCTCCGTTCTTACTTCGTACAGAATCATCCGCACACTGCGTATTTTACTTCAACGATAGGTATGTGCGGGCAACACCGTTTAGCGCGGTCATTTCTTAAGGTCACCCTAATGGTTAGAACCGGTACTGGGCGCCGATGCCTGTACCGAAATCTTTGCCCGTAGGGCGGAAGCCGTTGTAGCGGAATTCCACCAGCACATGGAACCCATCGACCAGGCGGTAGCGGACCTGCGTATCGCTGACAATTACCGTGCGGCCGTGCATCAGATTCACGTCAAAGAAACCGCCGGTCGAAACGCGCCCATCTAGCCAGTCTGCATATTCTTTGTTCCAGGCGAAGCTACCCTGCCAGCCATCCACGCTGTTGTACAAAAAGGTTTTGAAGGTCAGAAAGAACTTCCGCTCTTTGAAAAATTCATGCGACGGCGTGTAGAAAAAACCGGCTCTGCCAATTGCATTGCCGTCGCCCTCTTTATCATTCCACTCCGCAATGACGCCGGTGTCGCCGATGACCTTGCGGCTGATATCCAGCTCAAAGAAATAGTGCGCCGTATCAGCGCGGTTGCCGCCGGGTGCATCCAGCCCTTCCAGATCGATAAAGCCCCACATCCAGAATTCGTAGGGCAGCGGTGTGGCGCCCATAAAATTCACCGTGTTGAAGCCGCGGGTGTCAAACTGATATTCAGCCCACAGAAACTGCGGGCCAAATGTTTTGGTCTCTTCGGCATGCTGATCCAGAACGTTCAGAATGTCCTCGAACTCACGCTGGCTGGCAGCCGCATCGAAGCCCAGTCGCGGCCGCCCGGTAAAGGCATCGACGTTGCCCAGTTCGTCAAGAAACACTTCTGCTGAAGCTTGCCCGCCAACCGTGCAAACAAGTGTCAGCATTAGAAGTGCGATGATGAATATCCGCCCGGCGTAAATCTGCACCGCTGCCCCTTCTTTTGCTTCTGCCCGTTGGTCAGGCACCTGCCTGACATCGTTTGGGTGGATTCCTTTGCGTTGTCAGGCGGACGCCTGAACTACGGCTGCCCACGAGACAGCCCGGAACACACCAGCACCGCGTCTGCTGTCAGTTGCAGTGCCTGCAAGCGGTTATCGGCATATCAGGGATTGACCTACACACGAGCCTAGTTGCGGCTGTTGTAGTTTTCCTGACTGCACGTGTCGCAGCACCTGCGCGGCGGCATTATCAGCAGAACCGGCACACACCGCAAACTCTGCCTAAAGCCACGCGTGCATTTAAGCCGAAGAATCTAGCAACCGATCAATTCAGCTTTTATGTAAAGGCGCTTTCGATGCTACGCCTCGTTTCTCTGCTGACCCTCGCTGCACTGTGCATTGTTTCCACCGGGTGCGCCATGTGCTGTGCCCCTTACGACTATGACTATGCGAACTTCGGCGGACGATGGGAGCGGTACGATATGCGCCACGGCCGCGCCGGATCGGCCTTCGCACCAGCAGCGGACCCGGTCCACGAGGGCGCCGTCGTCTCTAGCGAAATTCATCCCGCCGGCGATGGTACTCAGATCATCGAAGAAAGCTCCGACCCGTATTACGAGCGGATCGAATCTCCTGCACCAGCCACACTCCAGGAAAGCGGCCTGGAAGGTTACGCCGACGACATCCCCGGCGAGTGATCGCCCGTCGATCTTCACGCGACAGACAAAGCTTTGAACAAAAGCTTTGGATCAGGCTTTGATTGTGGACGGTGCATGCGGCAGGTAGACTTGAATGGTCGCCACTGCCCGGAGTTCCATTCCCGATGCCCTCACCCAATCAGCCCCGCGATGGACGTGACGGCACGCAGCGACCTCTACCGAATCAGCCGCAGCTTCCGAATCAGCCGCAGCTTCCAAACCAGCCCGTGCTGCCGAATCAGCCGCAGTTGCCAAATCAACCGCAACTGCCGAATCAGCCCGTACTGCCATCGCAGCCTGCACCGCCACAGAAGCCCCGCCCGGCGCAGCCCGCTGCCAGACCCGCTGGGGTAAAGCCGCAGCCTGCCGCGAAGGCGGCGCCACAGCGTCCGACCCAGCCACAACCGCAACGCCAGGCGCCCAAAGCGGTGCAGACCCCAGCTGAAGCAGACGAACCATCGCGTTTTCAACCGCTCGATGCGGTGCGTCGCGCGCCGCCGTGGATGATTAGCATGCTGGTGCATGCGGCGCTGCTGGTGATTCTCGCGCTGGTGACCATTCCTGAAGCCATCCGCCGCACGCTGGTGGTGGAATCGAGCCAGGTACAGACCGACGCCGATACGCGCGATGTCGAAATCTTCACGCCTGCCGCGCCAGAGCCTGCCACGTTCGACCCCATCGCAGTTCCGGCGGAAGCTTTCACCAACGTCGAAGATGCTCCACCGCCGGTCTTCGACGCGCCGCAACTTTCCAACCCGCTGCTGCCAGTGCCCAACGCTGCGCCGGTCACCGCAGCATTGAGCGGCCGTAGTGAAGGCAAACGCCGCGCGATGCTGATGCTCAACGGCGGCAACAGTGCGTCGGAAGCCGCCGTGCGACGTGGGCTTTACTGGCTCGAAAAACAGCAGCAGGAAGATGGCGGTTGGTCGCTGCGTGGGCCCTACCAGGATGTAGGAACCATCGAAAACCGTGTGGCCGCCACATCCATGGCGCTGCTCGCGTTCCTGGGCGCCGGTTCCACGCATAAGTCAGGCGACTACCGCGAAACCGTTGCCCGCGGCTGGGAAAGATTACGGCAGTGGCAGGAGGCCGACGGCGACTTCTTCCAGCGCGGTCCGCCCGACGACCATCATCTGTACACGCACGCGCAGGCCGCAATCGTCGCCTGCGAGCTTTACGCGCTCAGCCAGGATGCAGCCGTAAAGCCTTATGCGGAGAAAGCCATCGAGTTCGCCTTAGATGCACAATCGCCCGAAGGTGGCTGGCGGTACCGCCCCCGTAACGATGCGGATACCTCGGTCACGGGCTGGTTCGTCATGGCGTTGCAAAGCGCGAAGATGGCCGGGCTGAAAGTGCCAGAGGCAAAGCTGGCCAACGTGATGCGTTACCTGGATTCCGTCCAGGAAGAAAAAGGCGCCCGTTACCGCTACCAGCCGTTTCAAGCGGTTTCGCCTGCGATGACGGCCGAAGGCCTGCTCTGCCGGTTGTACCTGGGATGGAACCGCAATGATCCGCGGGTGAACGACGGCGTCCGTTACGTGAACGAGAACCCCGTGGACTGGGAAACGCCCAACGTCTACTACTGGTACTACGCCACGCAGACCGCCTTTCATACCGGCGGCCCGGCATGGCTGAACTGGAACCTGACCATGCGGCCGCAGATTATCGCCCGGCAGGAAACGCAAGCCCCGCTAACCGGCAGCTGGTCGCCGCGCGGCGACCGTTATGGCGCCCACGGCGGAAGACTGTTCACCACCTGCATGTGTCTCTACATGCTGGAAGTCTACTACCGCCACTTGCCCATTTATCAGTACCGCAACGGCAACGGTTCTTAAACCGCCGTGCAGGGACGAAGGGCCCGGACGCGGCCTTCGCCTATCACCGCGATATTGTGGGGCGTCGCCCGGTGCGGTTGCCGGGATTTGTGTTAGATTCAGCAGTAGGCCCGGAATAAACTCGTATTGCAAGGCGGAAGCCGGGCGGCTATGGTCTGCCGCGCAGAAGCTTTATTAGCAGATGCAAAGATGACAGAAGATCCGGAAAACGGAAACCAGAATCACAGCACGTCCGAAGCAGCTGCAAGCATTCAGGCAGCGCCGGCCCCCGCGGTAGATTCGCCCAGACTTCACTGGTTTGTGCGGATTTTTATCGCCACCGGCGGCGCGATTGCGATTGTGCTGCTGGGAACCGCTGCCAGTTTGAAGCCGAACGTCGTGCAAGTCGGGCCGGGAGAGTTCCGCAAGATGGGAACCCATCACGGTCTGGGCCTGCCGCCTTGTTCGTTCCGAGTGATGGTGGGCATGCCCTGTCCATCCTGCGGAATGACGACCTCCTGGTCGCACACCATGCGTGGCCAGTTGTGGCAGGCGCTGGAGGCGAATATCGGCGGCACGCTGCTGGCGATTTCCGCCCTGGTGTACGGCCCGTACATGCTGATTTCAGGCATCCGGGGCCGCTGGTTTCTGGCGCCGTTTAACGAACTATATGCCGCCGTGATTGCGTTTACGATTATCGCCATCACGCTGGTGTCGTGGTGTGTCCGCGACGTATTTGTATAACCACCAGCAGACATTTCAGACAACTCCGCCCGCAGTAAAGCAAGGAGGCTTTATGAGACTGGCTCATCTACGCAGGTTCCGCACTGCCATTTTATTGACCGGGGCCTTCTGCATGCTGTTTACCACGGGCTGCGCGGCTTACACGGCCAACCTGTTGTATCTGATCCAAGGGACCACCAAGCCGGCGGAGTGCGACAAGCTGGAAGACAAGATTGTCGCCGTCGTCTGTGTGTCGGAGGCTGGCGACTATGGACCTGACGATTCCACACAAAGAATCGCCCGTTCGGTCGGCAAGCTACTGGCTATCAATGTTGACGGGATCAAGGTGATTCACCACGGCAAAGTCAACGACTGGCTGGATCATAACGAAGACGGCTCCACCAACTTCCGCCGCCTGGGCAAAGACCTGGAAGCAGAAATGGTGCTGGCGATTTCTATCAGCGATTACAGCCTGCACGAAGGACAGACCCTGTACAAAGGCCGCGCGGACGTACAGCTTGAACTGTACGATCTGGCGGAAGCCGGTGGTGAGATTGTGTGGGAAGACACTCACTACGGTTTTTCCTTTCCGCACAACAGCGGGCTGCACATCAGTTCTATGAAGCAGGCGAAGTTCGAACAGCTATTCATCCGCGAACTCACGGTCGCCATTGCCCGTCACTTCCATTCCTACGAAGCGATTTCGGATGTCGCCCGGGATGCTCGTGCTCATAGTTATTAGACCTCTGGGCAATGCGGTTGCCCTTTAGACGCTTTCACCGGGGAGACCCGCCATGCGCGCCACCGCAAGCTTTGCACTGGTCCTGCTGACACTGCTTTGCGTTGTGTCTCAATCCGGCTGCACGCGACTGCCGCTGTATGGCAGCGCCGCGTTGCCGCTTGATGTTGAAGGCAAGCTGGAAGGGCAGCTGGTGGTGGTGCAGTGCATTTCTCCACGCGACAGTTACGAAGAATTCCGCCCCGGACCGGCGCTTTCCCGGCGGATTGCCGAGCAGCTGCGGCGCGAAGACGCCAAAGTGATTATCGATAGCAGCAACCGCCTCCGCGACGAAGAAAAACCCGGCGCCGCGCTGTTGAAGCATCACCATGCCGATGTGGCGCTGCTGATTCAGTTCGATGATTTCCGGCTGCACGACGAGTCCGACGCCTACCGCGGCCGCACCGCTTACAAGCTGCAAGTCTACAAAGCCAGCAAACCTTCCGTCGCTATCCTGGAGCAAAGCGTCGCCGGATACGCCTATCCGGAAGACGGCCCCGTAGACGCCCGCCGCACTTCGCAGGCCAACTTCCGCAGCGACTTCCTGCAAGATCTCGCCGAACAGATCTCAGCCAGCGTCAAGTAACGACCGGCATGCCGCAGCTTCAATGCTGAAGCGTTATACGGGTGCACTTTCGGTCCCCTCGCCCCTCCGGGGAGAGGGTTAGGGTGAGGGGGCACAGCATCAGCCCAGTTGGGCGGAGCAACATCCCATCCACGCCCCTGGCATGCCGCCGGGCGTTTCTTTTTCCATCCGCCAAGTCGCGTCGTTATAATCAGGGTGAGCTGCGAACAGCCATTTCGCGCACTCTCTACATAACAACTTCGACGAGGCCCACCTTGAAACCTTTTCACCCCTGCATCCTGGCAGGCGCTGCCTTAACCACGCTGCTTGCCACGCTCAGCATTCCATCAAATTCCGTCGCGGCTGAGGCTGAGGCGGCGCCCAACATTGTGATCTTTATGGTGGATGATCTGGGGTGGAATCATGTGGGGATTGAAAAGGGCACGATGGGCACGTTCGACAAGAAGTATGTCACGCCCAACCTCGCCCAACTGGCAACCGAGGGGCTGAGCTTCACCCACGCCTATGCCCAACCTAACTGCGCCCCGACACGCGCGGCGATGCTTAGCGGGCAGTACCCGGCGCGGATTCATAACAACGTGTATGTCGTCGGCAACCTCAACCGCAACGGCCGTGGCGGCATCAGCAAAGCGAAAGCCAAGTTCAAAGGCCCTGAGCAAAGTGAAGATGTGTCCGCCAAGGCGATCACCATTGCCGAGGCGCTGAAGAAGAACGGCTATGCCACCGCGCACATTGGCAAGTATCACGTCGGTGGGCATCAGGGGCAGAAGACAATGCCAGAGAACGTCGGCTTTGATATCAACATCGGCGGTCACGCGCAGGGGCATCAGCCGACCTGCTTCGCCACGCAGGCCGGAGACGGCTGGAAGTTTAAGGGCGTGGGGCTGGGCCACTTCGATCGTTTCGCTCAGCCGTACTCTGCCGCCTACGTGCAGCGCCGCGGTCTGCCGGCCAGCTTAACGGGTTCGCCCAAGCACATCAGCGATGCGGTGGGCGACGCCCTGGAAGAAACCATTGGCAAACTGCATGCGGGCAAGAAGCCGTTCTACTTGCAGTTTCATACGTACGCCGTGCACGGACCCGTTAAAGCACGCCCCGATCTGAAGCAGCGTTTCACCGCGGCTGGCGGCCGCAATGCAGAGTACCTGGGCTTTATTGCCGGGGTGGATTTGAATCTGAAGCGGCTGCTTGATCTGCTGGACGATCCCGATCAGGACGGCGACGACAGCGATAGTATCGCCGGCAACACGCTGGTGCTGTTCACTTCCGACAACGGCGGAACGCATGCAGACAACCTGCCGCTGAAAGGCGTGAAAGGCATGCTCACCGAAGGCGGCATCCGTGTACCGCTGGTTGCCCGCTGGCCCGGTAAGATCCCGCCCGGTACGGTCAGCCACCGCAAGGTGCATTGCCTGGACTATTACCCCACCTGCCTGCAACTGGCAGGGGCCCGTTGGACACCGCCCGCGGATAAGCATCCGCTGGATGGCGAAAGCTTTGCCGGTGCGCTCTTTGATCCAGAAAAGGCGCAGCCCCGTTCGCCCATATATTATCTGTTCCCCGGCTACATGGACCGTCGCGCGCAGCCCTCAGTCGCTGCCGTGGATGATCTGGATGGTAAACGCTACAAGATTTACTACTACTACGAAGCGGATGCCTGGGAGTTGTACTGCCTGACGGACGACATTAGCGAAAAGAAGAACCTGGTCAAATCGCAACCGGCGATCGCCGCCACGCTCTCGCAGAAAATCCGCACCTGGCTTACGCAAAAGCACGAAACCTGGCAGCCGAAGTTCCCTATCGATAAGAGCACCGGCAAATCCGCAGGGCCGCCTCCTGTGTTGCAGTAGGCCGCCACTTGCTTCGATAGTCACTTTGGTCAGGTTTCTAAAATGTTGTATATGAAAATTGCCTTTCACCGCGTGTTAAGCGTGGCGGTTCTGCTGCTAAGTGTCGTACTGTTCTCGACGAAAACGGTTCACGCCGGCAGGCCGAATATTGTCTTTATCTTTGCGGATGACTGGGGGTGGGGCGACTTAGGCTGCCACAACCATCCTTACGTGAAGACGCCCAATATCGACCGGCTGGCGAGGGAAGGCGTGGACTTTCACCGGTTTACCGTCGCCAGCGGCGTGTGTTCGCCCAGCCGCGCGGCGGTGATGACCGGGCATTTCCCCGCGCGATACAACATCGACGGCCACTTTGCCTGGGTGCCTAGCAATGCCCGTCGCAATATGCCGGACTGGCTGAGTCCCGGCGCCCCGCTGTTGCCACGGCTGTTGCAGAAGGCAGGGTACGCCACCGCGCACTTTGGCAAATGGCATCTGGCCAACAACATGATCCCTGACTCGCCGTTGCCGTCCGCTTATGGCTACGACACGTATGGCGCCTTCAACTGTGCGGGGGAGCAGATGCCCGTGCACGAAGACGCCCGCAATGCTGTTGCGTTCATCGAAAAGAGTCATCGCCAGGGCAAACCGTTCTTCATCAATCTTTGGATGCACGAACCGCACACGCCGTTTCACACCGTGCCCAAATACCGCTGGCGGTTCCGTGACCTTCCGGAGCGCGACAACATTTATGCATCGGTGCTCTCGCATGCCGATGACCGGATCGGAGAAGTGCTGAACGCACTGGATCGCTTAAAACTCAGTAGCAATACACTGGTCATCTTCAGTTCTGACAACGGCCCGGCCCGCGCTGTTGGTGATGTGGAGCTGAAACTGATGCACGACACAGCCACCGGCGCCGGTTATGGCATCGCCGCGGCGCGGGGCGTTACCGCCGGCCGGAAGGGCTATAAGTCGGCGTTGTTTGAAGGCGGTATCAACGTGCCGTTTATTGCCCGCTGGCCCGGTAAGATCGCGGCCGGAAAGCAGGACAAAGTTTCGCTGATATCCGCCGTGGATCTACTGCCCACCTTCTGCGAGATCGCGGGCGCCCCGCTTCCAGACGGCTACCGTCCTGATGGCGTCAGCCAGTTACAGACGCTGCTTGGCAAACCGGCCCCGCTCCGGCAGAAACCGCTGTTCTGGAAGATGCAGTCACGCTGGCCTATTCAGAAATCGCGTCCGTTTCACTGGGTTTCGTACGCCGTCGTGCATGATAAATGGAAGCTGATGACCAATCAGGATGGTTCTCATTTTGAACTGTACGACATCGCAGCCGACCCACTGGAGAAGACACCGTTGCAGGCAAAGCATCCAGAAACCGCCAGGGAACTGCTAACCAGAATCGAAGCCTGGAAGGCGACCCTGCCCCAAAAGCCGACTGGCGATGTCTTCAGCAAAGAACGCGACAAACCGTAATGCGACTCATACTCTCCGTAGCTGCGTATCTTCTCCTGGCCGGTCTGCCGGCAGTGCTTCCGGCAGATGAATTCCGCGTTGCAAAAGTATTTACTTCCAACGCCGTATTGCAGCGCGATGTAGAGCTACCCGTGTGGGGTTTTGCAGAGCCGGGCAGCACGGTCGAGGTGAAATTCGCGGGCCAGGTCAGGTCCACCAGCACCGCGAAAGACGGTGCCTGGCAAGTGCGTCTAGCGCCACTTAAGGCGAATGCTTCGCCCCGGCAGATGGTCGTCTCCAGTGGCGCCCGGAAGCAGGTGTTGCAGAATCTGCTGGTGGGCGAAGTGTGGTACGCCAGCGGGCAATCCAACATGCAGATGACACTCGGCGCCTGTGCCGCGAAGTTACCCGCCGTTGCAAAACTAGCCTCAGAGCCGGCAGCAGCGATCCGCTTGTTGCGCATCAACGACAAAGACCTGCCCGCACCCGCGGTGGATTTATCTGGCAACGGAGCCTGGCAGACCGATTCCGTCGCGGCGCGGAAACAGTGGTCCGCAGTGGCGTACCTATTCGCGCGGCGGCTGCATCAATCGTTGGGCGTACCTGTCGGAGTGATTGAAGGGTCGTGGGGCGGCAAACCCATCGAGGGCTTCATCCCGCAGTCGCAGTTCCAGCAGCACAAAGAACTACAGCCGGTGCCCTCGCTCGCCAGGCAGAACAAACTAGACGAACTCGCAAAGCTCAAAGGCGGCGTTGTGGTGCGGAACACGGCGGGTCTGCCCGGCCGCATCTTTAACGCCAGGATCGCCCCGGTTGCGCCGTTCGCCATCCGCGGATTCATCTGGTACCAGGGCGAATCCAACGCCGGCAACGGTGAAGATCCACGGCATTACCGCATAAAAATGCAGGCGCTGGCAGACGGCTTCCGGCAGACATGGCGTGACGGAAAACTGCCTTTCTATTTCGTCCAGTTGCCAGCCTACAAGGATGAGGCGACGGGTTGGGTGAGACTCCGGGAAGAACAAAGGCTCTCGCTTGCAATACCGCACACCGGGATGGCCGTGACCATTGACCTACGTGATGCGGACATTCATCCAGCCAATAAAATCGACGTGGCAGACCGCCTCGGTCGTTGGGCGCTGGCGAAAGATTATGGCGCCAAGGTTGCCTTCAGCGGCCCGCTGTTCGAATCGGCAACGCGCGAAGGCGACGCCATGCGGGTGAAGTTCCTGCATGCGGCAGACGGATTGATGACCGCTAAAAAGCGCGGCGCTGCAGCACCGGCGAAGTCTGAGAGTAAGTCGCCCGGGCACTTTGAGCTGGCGGATAAAGATGGCGTGTGGCATCCGGCGGAAGCAAAGATAGACGGCGCCACGGTGCTGGTCCGCAGCAAAGATGTTGCTCAACCGGCAGCGGTACGTTACGCGTGTAGTGTCGGCGCGGACGGCGCGAATCTCTACAACCTGGACGGGCTGCCAGCTTCACCTTTTTGCAGTAAGTTGGAGTTTCTCCCCTGGCCCGTGGAACGGTAGGTTCGTGCGGCCGCTTGTTAACCGCCTGCCCGATAGGGCGTGAGCAAGATTGAAATCGCGATGCAGTTAGAATTTGTCGCTGAGTTGTTCGATTGCCTGGGCGACGTTGTCTATTGCCTAAAAGATGAACAGGGCCGTTACCTGGACGCGAACCAGGCGTTTGCGGACCGGCTGGGCCTGGCGGGCAAAGCAGACATCATTGGGCGCAAGGCGGAAGAGATCTTCCCGGCCGAACTGGCGGCGGTGTATACGCAGCAGGATGAGCGTGTGTTGCAGACCAGGCAACCGCTGCGCGATCAGCTGGAACTCATCGCGCACGCGGATGGCGCCTGGGGCTGGTATCTGGCGGATAAGTTCCCGGTGACCAATGACGAGGGCGACGTGACGGGGGTTGTGGGAATCTCACAGGATCTGAAAACGCCTGGCGATGCGGACGTGGCGTTCGCCGATCTGAAAACCGTGGTCGACTTCATCCGCGACCATCTGGATCAGAACCTGAAGACGGAAGAACTCGCCAGCCAAGTGGACCTTTCCTCCACGCAATTAGACCGCCGCATGCGTCGCGTGTTCCGCCTTAGCACCAAACAATATGTGATGAAGTGCCGCGTCGATCGCGCCCGCCAGTTGCTGGAACAGACCGATACCTCGCTGCCCGCCATCGCGCTGCAATGCGGCTTCAGCGACCAGAGCGCCTTTACACGCTACTTCGGCTCTGCCGTCAATCTCACGCCGCTGGCGTACCGCAAGCAGCACGCCGCAGAGTAGCGACGCGCGAAACCCGCATGACTGTTCAGCTGCCGGTTGCTAGACAGATGATGTTGCCATCGCGGTCTTTGCAGTACAGGCGGCCTGCGGCAAGCACAATGTGCGGCCACACATCGACTTTGAAAAGCGGCCCGGCTTGCGCGATTTGCTGATACTTCTCCGGGGACCGTACGGCGGTTTCCACCAGCGAGAGATTCCCGCGATTGGACCAGACGATCATACGGTCGTCGCCCGTGATGATGCACGAACCTACGGTGCCCACCCGGCCGCCGCTCCACAGCACCTTGCCCGTTTCAAAGTCCAGGCAGTGCACGCCGCGCCACGCCCAGTACACTTTCCCCTTATGAATCACCGGCGAACAGACGCCCGAAGCCATCTTCTGCCGCCACACTTCCCTGGCGCCTTGCAAAGAGATTTTCAGCTTTACAATCTCACCATGATTGTAAGACGTCGTGATCAACACTTCGTCGCCCTGCACCGCCGGTGTCGGGATATTGTTGGCGAAGACGGTGGTCCACTTGAACTTCGCCACGGTGCGGCCGGCGTTCTTGCCATCGAGACGGATGACCAGCAGATTGCGGAGCGTCAGAACGGCCACGCAGGGCACACCTTCAACAGTCATCGGTACAAGTCCGCCGGTGTGGCCGGCTTCTTCTTTCGCTTCCGAAGCCCAGACGCGGCGGCCGTCTTTCTTAGAGAAAGCCATCACCGTGCCGTCATCATCGCCCACTTCCACCAGCACCCAGTCGCCGTGCACCAGCGGCGCCGTGGAATAGCCATAATCGCGATGTTGCCGGCGCCCCACGTCGGGCCGCTGTTTGACCTGATACTGATCGTAAAGGTTGAGTGTCCACACCTGGGCGCCTTCTTTGTTTGTATCCCAACAGCACAACTGGCCATCGGTTCCAAGCGTGAACAGCATGCCGGTTGCGGTATCGAATTCAGGCGTGTTGCTGGGGCCGCCGTATTGCCCTTTGTCGCCGATCGCGTGGCGTCCGTATTCCGGCGCCCGGTAAGACTGTTTCCAGAGCACATTGCCGCTGGCCGCATCCACGCAGTAGATGTATTCCTTGCGGTTGCGGAACCCCATCACGTACATCCGGCCGCCCGCCACGACCATGGACCCGGAGCCTTTGCCCGCATAGACCGTCCACAGCGGCTTGGCCGCCGGCCAGTCTTTACCCGCGGTGTAGCCCGATGGTTCTGACGTTACATCGCTGCGTTGCGGCCCGCGCCAGTGCGGCCATTCTTCCGCCTGGATCGTCGTAACGGATGTCAGCCCCGCGAGGGTGAATAGCACAAAGGAAAACAATCCGGCGGCGTGGGACGCGTTCAATGTAAATCGTTGCACGTTCAGACTCAGCATCAGAAAGGAAGGTTGAAGGTCGCTGTTGAACGACGCTCCGCCATACGTCGCTGCCTTTGTATGGCATGACGGTGGCTCAGCCGTTACATCGCGTGCTGCGAATCCTGCCGTTTCACGCTTTATCCAGCACGATGCTTCCATCGCCGCCCAGCGGTAGTTCGATGCTGCGGCAGAGTTTGATGGCCACGCTTTCGCGCAGGCGGATCTTCATGGGGAAGGCAACTTTGCAGGTGGCTGAGGCTGCCGGTTGCAGCGTGAGCGTGCTGGACGGCTTCGAGCCAAGTGGTTCGCCGTTTTTTTCGATGAAGGCGGGCGCCAGCCAGGGATCGTTGTTGTGGCCGGGGAAGGCGCTGACTGGCTGACCGCGCGTCAGTTGCAGTTTGCAACGCGCGGCATCGAGAGAAATCGCGTTGCGGCTACGGTTTTCAATCAACAGATTGAATTCCACAAGCGCCGTTATTTTCGCGCCGCTTGGTCCCGCAGGCAGACGCCGGTCGGCGCGGCCGCAGATACACGCCCAGGCAGCAACGGCGGGCGTGACGCCGCTGAGTTCTACGTCGGCAAGCGGCACCAGCTTCGACACTGGAATCCGCCGGTCGAGCGTCTGCGGCGGTGTCTTGGCCCGTGGCGGACCGCTGACCGTGAGTTTGTGAATGCTGGGATCGTTCCAGTTGATCTGCGTCGCTGCGGCGAAGAACCGCTCGGCTTCTTCCTGCTCTGCGGGTGAACGGGGCGTCCAGGTGACAACGCGTTCCCGCAGCCGTTTGCCATCTTCGCCGGTGACGGCTTCGGTCCAGAAGAAGGTGGAAAACTGCTGAAGAACCTCGGCGCCCTCGGCCGTGCGGACCGCCTTATCCCAGTCCCAGCGGTCGGGCGCCGCCAGCAGGTTGCGGTGTCCGGCGGCGGTGGAGGGCTGCCCGTCGTTATCATCAGACGGTTCCGGGTCATCGTGCCCGGCCGGTTTGGCGCCAGCGCCGCCCGCGATGCTTTCTTCGGGCATGATAAAGCTGCCCACCGACAGCGCGCCGGCGATCACGTTAAACAGCCTTCGGGATATGGCAGGCATGAGAGCTTATCTGGAAACCCGTGAAAATCGCACCCGGTTATCAACAACCCGTTGCTAACATATCAGAAGCTTTCACACGATTCACCACGGAAATCAAATGGGGGGCGAACGGACGCCGCGTTCCGTAGAAGCCGCATCTGGTGAAAGCCACAACCCATTCAGTTCCGGGTAACTGCTTCCGGCGGCGTGGTGTCTGACTTACAATACGCGGGCGAATTCAGCCCACGGCACGCTTGCAAGATTCCCTACCCAAAGAAGGCGCCCACCCATGCGGACGACGGTTTTCGTTCAATTGTGCATCATGATGTTCCTGCAATTCTTTCTGTGGGGCGCCTGGTACGTGACCATGGGCGGCTTCATGGGAAATGTGGGATTCAAACCAACGGATGTGGGTTGGGCGTATTCCGTAGGACCGATTGCCGGCATGATTTCGCCGTTCTTTGTCGGTATGATCGCCGACCGCTTCTTCGCCACGGAACGAGTGCTGGGCGCCATGCACATTCTGGGCGGGCTTGCGATGTTCGCCGCCATTGCTGTGATGGGGACGGCGGAAAATACACTGGCCCCGTTTGTTTTTTCGATCGGCGGCGCGGAACTGTTTTCGTTTAGCATTCCGAATCTATCGTTCGTCGCGTCCTCACCGCTTATCATCAACCTGCTGTTTTTCGCCCACATGCTGTGCTATTACCCCACGCTGTCGCTGACCAACACGCTGGCGATGCACAACATGACCAACTCAGAGAAGCAGTTCCCGTTCATCCGCGTGTTCGGCACGCTGGGCTGGATCGCAGCCGGTTTCTTCATCAGCTGGCAGGCGTGGGATACGATGATCAACCCGTTCTATGTGGCTGCGTTCACCAGCATTCTGCTGGGCGTGTTCAGCTTCACACTGCCGCACACGCCGCCGCCTTCAAAGGGTAAAGAAGTTTCCGCGGCGGAAATTCTCGGCCTCGATGCGTTCAAGCTGCTGGCGCATTTCCCGTTTCTGGTCTTTATGTTCTGTTCGTTCCTGATCTGCATTCCGCTGGCGTTTTACTACCAGTTGACGTTTAAATTCATCGCCGGCGGCTACTACGGGGAGACCCTTCAATTTGTCGGCGGCCGGGGCATTCCCAGCCCGGCGGCGGTTATGTCGCTGGGGCAGGTTTCTGAAGTGTTGTTCATGCTGCTGATTCCGTTGTTCTTCCGTCAACTGGGCGTGAAGTGGATGCTGTTTGTGGGCATGGCCGCGTGGGTTATCCGCTACGCGTTGTTTGCTCTGGGAGCCGACGCTGGCGTCGTCTGGATGCTGATCACAGGCGTGGTGCTGCACGGCATCTGCTACGACTTCTTCTTTGTAACGGGGCAGATCTACACAGATAAAACCGCGCCATCGCACCTTCGCGGACAGGCCCAGGGCATGCTCGTGCTGTTCACCTTGGGCCTTGGTATGCTTATCGGCGCCCAGGTCTGCGGCTATGTAGAAGCCGCGTTTACAGAGCAGGTGCCGGGCGGCGCGTTCTATCAGTCGAACGCGGCGGCAGTCGCGAAGTACGTGGACGAAGAAGTATTAAAGATCGAGAACCTCGAAGAAAAAGATAAGCCGAAGTTATTGTTCTCAAAAGAAGAAGCCGAACAGCTTCAGAAGGTAAGGGATGCGTTTGTCGCCGTGGCCGTTGAGGAAGAAAGTTCGGATACACTCGCACCAATTCGCAAAGAGATTAAGGTCGCCATCGAGAAACTGGGCAACACTGAGGACGAAGCGAAGCAGGAAGCCGTGCAGAAGGAGATCGACGCTCTGCAAGGCAAGCAGATGGAGGCTCTCAACGACCTGGCGATGAAGCAGGCGCTATCTCAAGCTGATGGCGAACTTTCAAGCAACGGGCAGCGTCTGCTGGCGCTGGAACTGTTATTGGGTTACGAGGAGGATCAGACCGCTAAGGGTTCTCCCATTGTCTACTGGAAGTGGATCTGGCTGCTGCCGACCGGCTTTGCGATGTTTGTGGCGTTACTGTTTAGCGTGACCTTCTTTGACAAGGTCGACGTGGAAGACGAAGACGCTGCAGAACCGCAGCCAACGGACGAAGAAATCAAGTAGCGCCGTGTCCGCATCAATCCTGGCCGGGCGGATGATAATACTTCCGCTCGACCGTTAGATACTGCTGCTGATCGTCGCCGGGGTTGTTGTGCGGATTGACATAACCCTGGCCGTGGCCAAGTGCTTTTGCGCCGGTGTAGTGACTGTCGCGGAGGATGGCGGGCACCGGCTGCACGCGGTTTTCACGCACATCCGTCATGGCGGCGGAAAGGGCGACCGTAGACGCATTGCTCTTAGGCGCCGTGGCCAGATACGTGACGGCCTGCGCCAGGGCGTGCTGGCATTCGGGCAGGCCGACAAATTCGCAAGTCTGCATCGTCGCAACCGCCAGCGGCAACGCGGCCGGATCGGCGTTGCCGATATCTTCGCTGGCCAGAATCACCAGGCGGCGGCAGAGGAACCGCACGTCTTCGCCGCCTTGCAGCATGCGGGCCATCCAGTACAACGCCGCGTCGGCGTCGCTGCCACGGACGCTTTTAATCAGCGCGCTGGCCGTGTCATAGTGCATATCGCCGTCGCGGTCGTACTGCACGGCCTTCTTCTGCACCGATTCTGCAGCCGCTTCGCGGGTGAGGTGTACCGGCGAAGTCCGCGCCGATAACACCGCCACTTCCAGCGCGTTCAAAGCACGGCGGGCGTCGCCATCGCAGATGGCTGCCAGATACGTAATCGCGTCGTCATCCGCCTCGATCTTCGTGTGGCCGAAGCCGCGTTTATCGGTAATCGCCCGTCGCAGCAGCGCGGCGACATCTTCTTCCGATAGCGGCTGAAATTCAAACACCTGGCTGCGGCTGACCAGTGCGCTGTTGAGTGCAAATGAAGGATTGCTGGTCGTGGCGCCCACCAGCGAGATCACGCCGCTTTCTACATCGGGCAGCAATGCGTCCTGCTGCGCCTTGTTGAAACGGTGAATTTCATCCACAAACACCAATGAGGGTTGTCCGCCAGTAGCCACATCGTCGCGCGACTGTTGAAGCACTTCCCGCAGTTCCTTCACACCGCTGGTCACGGCGCTAAGTTCGCGGAACTTGCGGCGGCTACTGCTGGCGAGAAGATGGGCCAGCGTCGTTTTGCCGGCGCCGGGCGGACCGTAGAAGATGACCGATCCCAGGCGATCCGCCGCCAGCATGCGGCGTAAGAGTTTTCCTTCGCCCAGGAAGTGCTGCTGGCCGGCGAATTCATCGAGCGTGCGCGGCCGCATGCGGGCCGCCAGGGGCTGAGCACGGCGAAGATTGCCGGCTTCAGCTTCTTCAAATAACGACATACATTCTTTTCTAACATCTCGAAGTCGCAGACCGGCGGCGTGGTGCGGAACCGTTTCCGGGGTACGATTCCGCCAGACAGCCGGCCTTCGCTTCGATCAACTATTTAATAGCGGCCGCCTCCTCCGCCACCACTGCGGCGGGGCTGCCTTTCGCGCGCTTCATTCACAACAAGCGAGCGACCGCCCATATCGGATCCGTTGAGGGTTTCGATCGCACGGCCGGTGTCTTCGTCACTGCTCATCTCCACGAAGCCAAACCCGCGTGAGCGGCCGGTTTCACGGTCTTCGATGATTTCCGCAGAAACCACGTCGCCGTGCGAGCTGAACAATGATCTTAAGTCATCGTTGGAACAGGACCAGGGCAGGTTGCCCACATAAATTCTCTTGGCCATCACCGGGACCCTCAAACGGAACAAACGGAAAGGAACAGCGTGCATGCTCTGCGCGGCGCCAGAAAGGCGCGGGTGAGCAGAGGTGCTAAGCAGCCGGAATTTTCTGGCAAGGCCTTGACGACCTATATTTCTGACTCCGGCAACCGATGGCCGGATTATAAAGGGTATAAATCCAAAAAAACAGCGCGAGAACGAAATGCTAGCACGTTTTTTCCTGGACAGATTTGTAGAAGTTTGCCGCAGAATGCAAAAATTTTGCCGCATCAAGCAGCCGCCGCCACGACGTTTGCCCGCCGTGCCGCTTATTCAAGTCGAGCAATGCATCGCTTCTTCAGCGCGATCTGTGCTTTGCAACGGGAATTTACGCACCGTGGCAACTGAGACTTAAGGGGCGAATCTGCTAGACTGCGGTGGTTGGGAATTCTCTTGCTTGCAGCGGTTGCCGATGGGTTCAACTTCTAACATCGCCGGGTACGATACCGCGCTGGCGTTTCTGTTTGGCCGCATCAATTACGAACGTGTCCAGCCCGACGCATACAAGCCGCAGTTCTACAAGCTCGCCCGCATGCGCGATCTGTTGCGGCGCCTGGGCAATCCGCACCAGGCCGCACCGGCCATTCATCTGGCAGGGACCAAAGGCAAAGGCTCCACCGCCACCATGATCGCCGCCTGCCTGACCCGCGCCGGTTATCGCACGGGGCTGTATACTTCGCCGCATCTGCACTGTATCGAAGAGCGGATGGTGGTGGATGGCGCCATCTGCAGCCAGCAGGAATTCGCCGCGGCCATTGCCACGATCCGGCCCGTTGTGGAAGAGATGGATCAGCAGACCAGCGCCGCGGGCGGCAGCCTGGCGCCGACGTTCTTTGAGATCACCACCGCGCTGGCGATGCTGCATTTTAAGCAAAGCGGTTGCGACGCCGTGGTGCTTGAAACCGGTCTGGGCGGCCGCTTAGATTCCACCAATGTCGTCACGCCTGCGGTCAGCATCATCACTTCCATCAGCTACGATCACACGCATCTGCTGGGCGATACGCTGGCAAAAATCGCGCGGGAAAAAGCCGGCATCATCAAGCCCGGCGTGCCGGTCGTCAGCGGTGTCGTAGAGCAGGAGCCGGCCGTTGTGATCGCCGAAGTCGCCCATAGTCGCGGATCTCCGCTTATTCTTCGCGGCCGCGATTTCCACTTTGAACACGTCGCCGCCGAAGAAACCAGCAGCCCCCTGCCGCCGCCCGTTGCGATCAACTTCCGTATGCAGACGGCCAAAGGGGAAGTGAATCTACCAGACGTGCGCACCCAGGTCCGCGGCGCCGCCCAAGGCGCCAATGCGGCATGTGCACTGGCCACAGTGCAGACGCTACGGCAACAAGGCTGGCGCATTGCGGATGACGATGTGCGGCAGGCGCTGGCCGCGACGACATTCGCCGCGAGGATCGAAGTGCTGCAGCAGTCGCCGGTGTTGATTGTTGATGTGGCGCACAACGTCGCTTCGGTGCGGTCGCTGGTGGAGGTGATCCGCGGCATCCGCTGCCAGGGCCGGCGGACACTGGTCTTCGCGACCAGCAGCGATAAAGATCCAGACGGCATGCTGCGCGAACTGGCGCCGCAATTTCAGCGGATCATCGTCACCCGTTTTCACAACAACCCGCGCGCCAGCGATCCGCAGGCCCTTGCCGGTTTCGCCCGGCAGCATGCGGCAGAGGATGCAGTCGTGGAAGTTGCTGCCGGTCCGCAAGAGGCGACCGACCTGCTGCGAAGCAGCACCGGCGCGGAAGACGCTGTGTGCGTAGCGGGGTCGTTCTTCATCGCGGCGGAAATGCGCGCGATTCTGCAGGCATCACCGCTGCGGGTAGATTAACCTGTAGGTCCAACGACTCGCACCCCGCACCGCACCCCACCACTATATCTGCATCATGGATGATTTACGTTCACTCCGGCGCCTGCTGCCCGCCATCGTCACCGCCTGCTGCCTATTCGTTCCGGTAGCGACTGCAACAGCACAGACGCCCGACGCGGAAGTCACCCGCTTGCAGGCACGCGTGAAAACATTTTTCGACAGTGTCACCACCGATGCAACGCCCCGCCGCGCGTTTGACACGCTGCTGACCGCCAGCCCCATCCGCCAGACGCGGGAAGAAGATATGACCAAGATGGTGCAGCGGTACACCGGCCTGAAGAAATACGGCCGCTATCTCGGCTTCGAAGCCGTCGACGCCCGCCGCATCGGCAACGACGTCGTCCTGCTGCGGTACCTCTACAAGACCGAGAATCTACCCGTCGTCTGGTACATCAGCTTCTACCGCCGCCCCGGCAGCGACTGGTTCGTCGTTTCACTAAGGTTCGACACACGCATCGAACTACTGGCGTTGTAACCGCGGTCCGCACTCCGCGTTCAGAACGAAGGATAAAGGGAGGCGAACAAACAGATGCTATCCACCGTTGTGCTGACCTGCGTCGTGTTACTGCTTCTCTTCCTGTCTGTTGTTCTCTGGGGTGGTCTTTTGTGGGTGGGGTTACGTTGGGCACGGGTGGAAGTATCTAGTTTATGGCGTGTATGCGCAGCGACTGTGATTGTCTTTGTTGCGATGGCATTGGCCCGGATACTGATTGACGCCGCGACGCCACAGGTAGAATTCCGGCGCCTTGTCCTGGTAGCTGCGAATCTCATTGCGGCCGTGGTAGTGCCTTGCGTTGTGATTGTTGAGATATTTCGTGTGAAGCCACTCAAGGCGTTCCAGGCATGGCTGCCGACCATGCTTTCAAACCTGCTGATGTTCTTCATCCCCTTTTTAATCATTCGTCCGTACGTGATCGAGGCATTTCAAATGCCCACCAATGCAATGGCGCCGACCGTGCTGGGAAAGCACTGGGCGGGAGTATGCCCAGATTGTGGCAAATCTGCTTGCTGTTCCGTCCGGGATAGTTTTCCCGTCGATGGCGTAACCACGATCTGTGAAAACTTTCACGTACATCAGTTGGAGAGTATTAACGAGAGGATCTATGGTGGTGACAGGATTCTTTGCAACAAAATTGTCACGCCAGAACGATGGGACATGGTCATCCTATTGAAACCTGACGACCCGCGGTACTCATTCTTATTCCGGCTCATTGGGCTACCCGGCGAAACCGTTGTCGTGAAAGACGGCGCCGTGTGGATTGACGGCAAACCGATGACACCGCCAGATGATCTGAAAGGCATACGCTACGAATCTCCCCGGTTCATGGAGGAATACGCACCAGAATTCTGGGGTTCGCCAGAAAAACCCGCCGCACTGGGTGAGGATGAATTTTTCGTGCTGGGTGATTTCTCGCTCAATTCCAATGACTCAAGATTCTGGGAGACAGGCGCGCCGGGACATCCGCCGTATGCCGTGCCGGCGTCTTATATAAAGGGAGTCGTCACACACACTTACTGGCCCCTCACGCGTTGTCGCGTGCATCGCTGAATGCCGGTTCCGCATCGTTTTTCTAGACCAATCAAACGGCCCAACCTGCAGCTGCAATCTGCGGAGTGCTTTTATTTATCGAGCAGATACAGGACCACAGGCAACAAGGGCAGCGCCAGTATGATCCAGCCCATGATGATAAACATCACGCCGGGCGCCCGGTCGGTAATATCACGCCCGCGGCGGCCCCATTCATCCATTCTGCTGACAACATCCGAAAACCAGATAAGCCCTAGCGGAATTGTCAGACCAGGTATGATGCCTAGACATGCAAGTAAATTCTCGCTGTTGGCTGCAGACAGCATCATGTAAAGACTCGCCACGCCTAAGCTGAGGATTCTGGATGCGCTGCTGAATGTCATAATCCGGGCGCCGGGGATATGAAGACCTCGCGAATTCGTGAACGTTGCGTTGTGGTTATAAAGTCTCAATTTAGAATGCAATGTTTCCTCTCGCAACTTTCTGAGAATGCCCGGTGAACAAACCTCCTAAGCCTGCTCCTGCACCGACAATGTTCGTGCAGTTAGTGGCCGAATTGACCGGCACATTTATGCTGGTTTTTGCTGGCTGCGGCGCGATTGTGGTGAATCAGCAGACGGGCGATGTCACGCATGTGGGCGTTGCGCTGACATTTGGTCTGGTGGTGATGGCCATGATCTACGCCATCGGCGATATCTCTGGCGCCCACATGAATCCCGCTGTTTCCATCGCCTTCTGGGCCGCCGGACGTTTTCAAGGCGCCAGGTTGCTGCCATACATACTGGCACAATGCGTTGGCGCCATCCTGGCGTGCATCCTGCTACGGGTTCTGTTCTGGAATAATGAGTACCTTGGCTCCACACTTCCAGCCGGGCCGTGGTGGCAATCGTTTGTGCTGGAAGTCGTGCTGACCTTCATCCTGATGTACGTGATTCTGAACGTCTCAACCGGCGCCAAAGAGAAGGGCATTATGGCCGGCGCAGCGATCGGCGGCGTGGTCGGTTTTGAAGCAATGTTCGCCGGTCCCATCTGCGGCGCCTCTATGAACCCCGCCCGTTCGCTTGGACCCGCCCTGGTGTCGGGTGAGTTCGTCTACGTCTGGATGTATCTGCTGGCGCCAGTCCTGGGCGCCTTGCTAGCGGCGCCAGTCTGCCATGTAATGCGTGGCGCCTCGCAGAACGCTTCCTAAAAACGGTTTCCTGGCGTGAATTTCTGCTGGTAACCGCGGACCGGTGTTGCCGTGCGCGGGCTAATGCGGGTACAACCGCCCCGCTGCGTACGCCACCTGTGGCAGGCGCTCCCAACGCATTGCTGGCGCAAAACCATGCTGAAAGTCTACGACCGATATGTGCTGCTGCTGTTCGCCAAGGTGCTGGTGATCTGCTTTGTCAGTCTGACGGGCCTGTACATTGTGATCGATGCGTTTGGCAACCTCGATGAGTTCATCGCTTATGGTGAAGAACAGGGGCTGTTGACCGTGCTGGGCGAATATTACGGCGCCCGCGTGCTTTCGTTCTTTGACCGCATTAGCGGGCTGTTGTCGCTGATCGCCGTCATCTTTGTGGTGACGTGGTTGCAGCGCAGCAACGAGATGACCGCCATCATGGCCGGGGGCATCTCGCAGACACGCGTCATCAAACCGCTGATTGGCGCCGTGATTGCCATCAGCCTGCTGGCCGCCGTCAACCGCGAAGTGGGGCTGCCGCAAGTGCGTGAGAAGCTGGTCCGCAACGCTCAGGACTGGAGCGGCGCCACGGCGAAGAAGATCACGCCGCAGCACGATTATCGCAGCAACATCCTGATCAGCGGCGTCCATTGTTTTGCGAAAGACCGCCGCATTGAACAACCCGCCTTCATGCTGCACGAACCGCCGCCCGGCTTCGGCCCGAAGATTGTCGCTGCCGAGGCGTTTCAGAAACCCGCCAGTAAGAACCATCCAGCAGGATATCTGCTGAAGGGCGTTACTCTGCCTCCGGACCTTAGCGACATTGCGAACGCTCATCTGCAACCGCTCGAAGACGATCCGTCAGGTGGCAAAGCTACCGTTCAGCCCATTTCCAAAGCATCGCACAGCCCAGCCGCGCCAGGACCTGTCAGCATTTACTGCCCCGCGGAAACGCCTTGGCTAAACCAGGACGAATGCTTTGTCGTCAGCGACATCGGTTTCGAGCAGCTTACCGGCAGCGGCGCGTGGCGGCAGTATTCCTCCACGGCGGAACTTGTGGCGGGCCTACATAACCCCAGTCTCGATTTCGGCGCCGACATCCGTGTGATGATGCACGCCCGGATGGTGCAGCCACTGTTAGACATTGCGCTACTGCTGATGGGTCTGCCGCTCGTTCTTTCGCGGGAGAACCGCAATCTGTTTGTCGCCGCTGGCTACTGCCTGTTGATCGTGATCGTCTTCTTCATCGTGGTTATTCTCTGCCACGCACTGGGAGGCAGCGGCATCCTAAGTCCTCCCTTCGCCGCTTGGGCGCCGCTGCTGGTCTTCGCACCGGTCGCCTACATGCTGTCAGCACCGCTGCGCGAATAGCACGGCGTGACTAAGGCAATTCCCCAGCCCTGTCAGGCGTCACTGCGTCTCCGAAGGTGTTGAATTACCCGGCCAGATCGGGCAATTACCGCTGCGTAACCCGCGTTTTCCCTGATAATCAGGGTTTTCGCTATTCTCAATTTGTGTTGGGAGGAATACTTTACCAGTGAATATTCATTTCTTCATTTTCGCGAGGTTCTAAAGTGTTCAGGCAAACAGAGAAAGCGCCCGCAACAAGAGGGGGTTTTACCCTCGTCGAGTTGTTGGTGGTAATTGCTATTATTGGCGTACTTGTCGCGCTGCTACTGCCGGCCGTTCAGGCCGCGCGTGAAGCGGCCAGACGGTCATCCTGCACCAACAATCTGAAGCAGATGTCGCTGGCGACGCATAATTATCACGACACCTACGGCACGCTGCCGCCGCTTTCAAACTCAACAGACAACAACAGCGGTGGCGGCCCGCACCCGCCGACCACGCTGGTTCTGCTCCTGCCATTTGTTGAGCAAGGCAACCTCTACGACCAGCTACAGACGCTCGGCGGATCGGATCTTAATGGCACCAACTTCTGGCTCGGGGCAAGCACCGCTGGCCCGCTACGCACGCTGCTGAACGATGTTTCCGTAGACGGCTATTTCTGTCCCTCAAGTCCGTTAGAGCGTTTCAAGGACCAGAGCGGCGCCCAGATCTTCCAGTCCACTTACATCCCGATTGCTGGCAGCAATCTCCGCATCGTAGACACTGCGGCAGAAGCCAGTTCGCACCACTCGGCGGCTGGTTGTTTCCGTGTGAAGAAAGGTGTGCGATTCGGAGAGATCACCGACGGCACCTCCAACACGTTCTTCTTCGGCGAACAGTCGGGCTACACCACCGATGGCACCAACAGAACTTTCGACGCCCGCAACCATCCCAACAGCGGCTGGGTCATGGGCTCTAAGAACGACACCATTCACACGGGCGGCGCCGATTCGTGGCCGGAAGATGATCGCTGCTACAACATGACCACCATCCGTCAGGCGATTAACACCAAGATCATCGGCGGCGGCTGGGCGAAGAATCAGGGCTGTAACACGCCCGTTCAGTCGGCCCATCCAGGCGGCGTCATCGTGGGCGTGGCCGATGGCTCCACGCGTTTCCTGGCGGAAACGACAGAGCTGGATGTGGTCAAAGCGCTTGCTGACCGCAACGACGGCCTGCCTGTATCGTTCCCGTAACACCTACGGTTATAACGGCAGCAGAAGAACGATTTGTACGCCGCGACCTTTCCAGCCCGGAGATGTCGCGGCTCTTTTTATTGAGTCCAGACTTGAGGAAGAACCATGCAACTGAATCTCCGTATCGGCGTTAGCCTGACCGCCTTGATCTGTCTTTTCGCCGTAGGCTGCGGCGGATCTGGCCCCGTCTATTACGATGTGACTGGCAAGGTCACCTATAACGACGCCCCTGTGAAAGAGGGCGAAATATCGTTTGAAAACAGCGACAAAGGCTATGCAGCCACATCAACGCTGAACAACGGTGAATACAAAGTAAGTCTGCCCGCGGCCAGCTACAAAGTGGTCGTCCGACCCGTCATGGAAGAAGTAGGGGGCAGCCCGGATTCGCCACCTAGCCTGCAATACAAAAAGGTGGACGATATTCCGAAGAAGTACCGCGAAACCGCCACTTCCGGCCTCACTGCGGAAGTAACGCCCAGCGTCACCAGTTTCAGTTTTGGATTAGCGCCGTAATCTATCCGGGCGTGTAGAATGGTTAGCACCTTTTGGCGTCTGTTCTGGGGGCTAACCCAGCTTGAATACAGGCGCCGCTTAAGAAGTTTCTTCAACACCTAAGGTGATAACTCCGATGCGCATGCTCCTCTGCACTATCTTCTGCGCTTTGTTGCTCCCTGTACTGCCCGCCTCCGCCCAGCATGAAGTGCTGTTGCAAGGTAAGAACAAGCTGGCCATTGTTGGTCCCCAGGGCAAGATTAAGTGGCAGATGCCGTGGGGCGGCATTCACGATATTCATGTGCTGCCGGGCGGTAACATTCTGACGCTGCGCAACAATCGTGAAGTGGTCGAGATCGATCGCAAAACCAAAGAGGTTGTCTGGTCGTACAACTCCGCCCAGAGCAACGGCAACCAGGGTAAACGCATCGAAGTGCACGCCGCCCTGCCATTAGAAAACGGCAACGTAATGATCGCCGAAAGCGGCGCCGGCCGCATCATCGAGATCAACCGCAAAGGCGAAATTCAGAAGACCGTTAAACTGAAAATCGACAATCCGCACCCACATCGCGATACGCGACTGGTCCGCAAACTGGCGGGCGGTCATTACCTCGTCTGCCACGAAGGCGACGGCGCCGTCCGCGAGTACAACGCCGCCGGTGAAGTTGTCTGGGATTACGAAGTGCCGATGTTTGGCAGAGAACCCAAGGGCGGCCACGGCGTGGAAGCGTTTGGCAATCAGGCGTTCTGCGCGTTGCGGCTGAAGAATGGCAACACGCTGATCGCCACCGGTAACGGGCACAGTGTGCTGGAAGTCACGCCGGCGAAGAAAATTGTCTGGAAACTCGAACAGAATGATCTGCCCGGCATCACCTTCGCTTGGGTCACCACGCTGGAAGTGCTGCCAGGCGGTAACTACGTGATCGGCAACTGTCACGCGGGCCCCGGCAACCCGTTGCTGGTGGAAATCGAACCCAAGACGAAAAAGGTCGTCTGGCAGTTCGACCGCTTCGCCACATTCGGCAACGCCGTCTCCAACTCACAATTGCTGGATGTAAAGAACAGCATCCGCTGACGGTTAAATTCGCTTGTAGAGGCATCGCACTTATTGAAGTGGTATTTTCGCATGGCCCGTCGTCTTCAACCTTGCATCGGTCTGTACATTGTCCCGCTGTTGTTTTTCGCGATTTCACCAGTCGCCGTTGCGGATGAAACTCACGATGCAGCAACGTTAGAGACGTTACTCACCAAGGTCCGCGCGGTACTGCCTGCCGGCTGGAAAGCGGACGTCACCCCCACCGTCCAGGTGCGCGGTGTGCGTGAAAATACGCCGGCATTGATCATTCAGTCGACCGGGCAGTTAGAGGTTGAAATCGTCGCGCCAAGCAGCCCCGCTTTACCGCCAGGCGCGAAGACGCCAACGCACCGTCAGCAAGTCACGCTGACATTTGAAAGCCGTCCCTACGTCAACCGTTCGCAATACACGGAACTGAGACGGGGAAACGAGTTAAAGCGTCAAGAACGTGGCGCCTTCTACAAGAAGCACCTGCAAGGTATCCCCTGGGCGGCAAAGACAAGCCCGCCAATTCCGCCGCGTAGTTTTTCTCCGCGTGACAAGGCTGAGCGTCAACTCATCCGCCAATATCAATTCGTGTGGCTACGCACCGCGCCGCAGAAGTTGCCGACGCATTTTTATGACAGCTTGGCTTTTGACATGCGGCGCGACTGGTATGTGTATCTAATTGACGAGGCGGAATCAGCGAAATATGAGAAGCTGCTACGCGATGTCCAGAAGATCATCACCCCATACGCGCCTGCGCGCCAGTAGAGGTGCACATTGTCTGACACAACTGGCATTATTCACTTTGTCTGCCAGTGCGGGGCCACGCTGAAAGCACGTGCGCAGATTGCTGGTAAGAAGGGCGTGTGCGGGCGGTGCGGCGCCACGATGATGATCCCGGACGCCACTTCGCCGGTGACGGCGGAACTGGTGGACGATGATAATGCGATTGCCATCCGCGAAATCTGCGGCGTCTGCCAGTGTCCGATTGAAGACGATGAGCTTGATGAGCGGATGACGTGCGACCGCTGCGAACTGCCTTTTCACCAGGAGTGCTGGGAAGAAAACCTTGGCTGTTCCGCGTATGGCTGCGAGAACGTCAATGTGCTGAAAGTGGGCGCCGACATCACCATCGACGCAGATGCCGCCAGCTCGACCGCCCCGCGGCGAGGCCCACCTACGGCGCCGCGTATACGACCGCCGGACAACTCGCAGGAAGTTCCCTGGGAGTATGTCTGCATGGGGGCCGCTGCGATACTGGCGCCGTTTAGTCTTGTAACCTTCGGCCTGCCATCCCTGCTGGCCGGCGCCTGTACCGCAGTGGTGTTCATCAATCAGGGGCCGCGCGCCAACGTCACCGCGCTGCTGGTGGCCCTACTTCTTTCCGCCACCGGTCTGGTGATCGGTGGCGTAAATTCCATGTTGTACTGGACCTGGTAGAACACCTGCCCGCCCAGCGCGACGCCGTTAGTTCAGTTCCAGAACCAGCGGTTCGTAAGGAATGGTGATCAGCTCAGCAACGCTACGCACGCCAAGCTTCTTCATCAACCTCGCGCGGCGGTCTTCGACAGCGCGAACGCTGAGGCGAAGATTGGCGGCGATCGCCTTATTGGTCTTGCCCTGGGCGATCAGTTCAAAGACTTCACGTTCTTTGTGGGTAAGCGTGCTGAACTTCGCTTCCAGTTCGCGCTGTTCGCGTTCGGCTTCGCGACGGCGGGCGTCGAGCTCAATTGCGTCGTGCACATGGTGCGACAATTCGTCAATGCGGCACGGCTTCTCCAGCAGCGTGATTGCGCCGCGCGACATGACTTCTACGGCCATGCGTACACTGGCCCGTGCGCTGAGCATGATCATTGGCGGAGCCGAAGTTGCTGTCGCCATACGTTTCTGAAGTTCCACTCCGCTGATGCCGGGCAGGCACGTGTCCACGACCAGACAGCCGGGCGCGGTATCCTGGTTAAACTGCTCCAGAAAAGTGGAGGCGTTGCCGAAAGCGCTGATGCGCATCCCTTGGTGCGAGGTTGCGTCAGCTAAGTTACGTGCGGTCGTCGGGTCGTTGTCCACTACAAAGACAGTTGGTGCTGCGATCATTTTTAAATGTCCTACGAGCTTTCTTCAGCAGCCAGATAATGCTGCATTTGCAGACGTAGTAATGCAATTCGCGCGCCATAGTTCTCCGCAGATGCTATCAGGACGGTGGAAACGGATTTGCTGACACACCCGGCCTACGTGTTACCACCCTGGGAAAGCGGGGGAATGCTCCATGCTAGCACCGTGCAGACCACTATTACCGCTGTAACAGGCGCCACCGTAGGCATTTGCCCGCTTCTTAAGCAACCGTTGCCTGCATTTCCCAGACGCCCTGACCAATCAGACGCCGGGCAATCGTGGCTTACCACGCAATACGGCGATTCCAGCGGGACCACCCGTGTGACACCACACGTATTATGACCGGATTCAAAAAAACGGCGCCCCGCTTGTGGCACTGTAGCGCCGTTAAGCCGCCGCCGCTGAGAATTGCAGCAACTTCACCTGTGTGCGGGCCAGCTGATGCTTTGAACATCGTTGTGCTCAACGCCACGGTGGGGTTAATTGCCCGTGATATAAAAGGACAAAAATACCCGCCGTAATGATGTCTGCGGTAGCGCCAGGGTTGCGACGGTGGTGGTCACTGCGTAGCCAGAAATCGAGATCGGACATAGCCATCTGGTACATATCGTCGCCAGGCTCGCCGGCCTCCAGCACCCTGGCGGCGCGCATCGCGGATTCGTTGGCCGTGTCCGCCCCGCACTTACGGGCAATCAGCGTGTCCGGGAATTCCGCCATCAACTGCACGTGCGCGTGAGCGATGGCGAGCGTTGCCGGCAGACCGTTCTGCACGGCTTTAAGAATGGCAGGCCCCGCGTGGTGAAACACGTGGCGAAAGTCTTCCGCATATTGCCGGGCCACGATATCGCGGCTGGCAGCGGCACGCATCGCATCTAGAAGCTGCGGCGGGGCGGCGCCGGCGACATCCATCGTTTCCGCCTCGCCCAGACCGCCCGGTGCAGCAAGCCGGATCGCCTCATACGTCAGCCGGCTATCGTCAGCCGTTAACTCGGCAAGTACCTGCTTCAAATCGGATTCGAGATCCTGCCCCGCGTGGGCCGCTGCAGCCAGTGGCGCCAGGAGCAGGACGATGCCCAGATTCGTATTCGTACCTGCGGCCTGCTGCGTGGCTTGCACCGCAGACAGGATCGCCTGCCCAACACCGTCTGATGCGGCTGCAAGGGCCGGCGCCGAAACAACGCCGCTGACGGCAAAGTCCAGAAAGCCGCAATCGTCAAAATCACAGCCGCGATGCACATTGCCAACCTTGGGCGCGGTGACCTCCAGCAGGCAAGCAAGCGAAATACACTGCTCAACAGAAAGTTGCACAAACAGCTTTCAGGAATGTGAGTGCCAGCAACGCGTAGACCAACACACGGGAATCTACGCGAACCATCGTCAGGCAGGCGCCTGACCTACGGGCTTTTGGGTTACGGAACGAAGATAAACTCGGGGCTGTTGACCATGGCCCAGATGACATCTTCCATCCGCTCACGCCATGGCGTGGTCAGGCGCCGGGTTGGCGGGTCGCCCGCGCGGGCGGCTTCTTCAAGCTCTAGCTTAATGCGGGTCGCCTCGGCGTTGAGGTGGTTAGACCACGACACGGCGTTACGCTTGGCCTTCAACGGCTGCTTCTTCGCGCCGGGAACGATGCGGTCTTCGTAACCGGGCGAGATCGCCGCGACCATATCCGCCTTCTCCTGGCTGGTGGGCCGGCGGGACAGGAATTGCAGGAAGACCTGCTCGACAAGTTCGCCCGCCGGTTGTTGCTGCAGACAGAGTTCTGTCAGTGCATGATCGTCGGACAGCCGTGTGATGCGGCCGGTGGCAACGCCGTTGGCAAGCGTCAACGGCTGCATCACCGTTACCGTTTCGTCGCGCCGCGTCTGCGGCGCCGGCCGCGAATCCCGCCAGCCGAACGCTAAGAGCACATCAACGAAACTCTGGGCGACTGGCAGCGCCAGCGCCGGGCGGTCGCGTTCGTTAGACAAACCTGTGAACTGCCACGCGCGGCTGGGCCGTCCCAGATTGATGAACGTCGTCACGGGCCGGCGGCCTTCTGGATCAAGCGTTAATTCTTCGCTGTGGAAATCTTTACCGGCAGCGACAAACATCGAATCGACAATCTGTTCGGCTGACATCCGCCGCCGAACCGCAGCGGCGAAATGCTGGCGGTCCGAAGGAAGTGTCTGCCGCACTTCGCGCTGATAAGCGTCTGAGCTAAGGATCATCTGCTCGATATGTTTCATGTCGTAACCGCTGGCGGCGAACTGGCGGGCCAGATATTCCAGCAGTTGCGGATGGGCGATGTCTGCGTCGTGCCAGTCGTCCACCGGGTCCACCAGACCGTTGCCCATCAGCCGCGCCCAGATGCGGTTAACCATCACTTTGGCAAACCGCATGTTGGTGGGTGAGGTGACCAGCGCCGCCAGTTTCTCGCGGTCGCTGGCGCCTTCTTGCAGCATCCCCTGCGGCAGATCAGGCTCTGTCAGAGAAGCGAAGGGCCAGTCGGGCTTAATGCTTTCGCCCGGCTTGATTGTGATTTCAACAGCGGGTTTGCGGCCGGTCTTCGGAATCGGCACGCTGCTGCTTCCCGGTAGTTTAATCGGCGCCTGTTTGAGCATCGCGGCGACACTGAATAGTTCGCGTTGCAGGTGCGGGTGGAACGGGGCGTCGTGGCAGCGTGCACATTTCATCTCGATGCCCAGGAACGCCTGCGAAAGCGTGTGCGCCTTGGCGGCCATGGGCACATCGTTCTGCGTCGCCATGCCAAAGCCTGCGGTGCCGCCGGTGTACTTGCTGCCTTCAATCAGCGTCAGTTCGCTGACGAAGCGGTCCAGCGGTTTGTTGTCGTACATTGACTCATGAATCCACCAGCGGAACGGCCCGGTGTTGTTCAGCGTAGGCTTGAGGATGCCGGGATTTTCGCCCAGCACATCCTGCCAGTAACTGGTCCAATGATCCGCCCGCCGCGGGCTGGCTAGCAGCCGGTCAATCGTTACCTGCCGGCGCGTTGCGGCTGGCAGTTTGTTGAAGGCGGCAATTTCCTCCCGCGTGGGGATAACGCCTGTGACATCAAGTGTCACCCGCCGCAGGAAGGTCATGTCACTAGCGACCGGCGCCGGTGTGATCTTCTCTTTGGCGTGTGCGGCTTGCAGGAAGCGGTCGATGGGGTTTTGCGTGTCGTCTTCTTTGCCGGGGATTTTCAAAGGTGGCAGCGCGGCGATAGTCTGGCGGGCGATTTCGTGCCGCTTCTGCCAGTACGCGGTGTAAGCTTCAGATGCCTGTTGCCGGGACTGCTGGTTCAGCTCCCGTAGGGCGATGCGTTGCTGTTTGCGGAACTTCTGCCAGCCCTCTGCGGTCAGCGGTTTCAGTGGCTGGTCGCCGGCCGTGAGCAGATAGAAATTGCCTTCGCTATCGCTAATGGCAACCTGCGGCTGGCCCAGTTCGCTGCGGACGCCTTTGCCGCCTGCGATGGCTTCCAGACGGAACACATGCTCGCCGCCCTGCGATTCCAACGCGGCGAATTTCTCCTGATGTCCGGCCGCCAGCGGCAGCAGATTTTCGCTACGCGGCTTAGCCAGTTCGGGCACTTTCTCATGGCCGCTGCCGTTACGGCTCATCCAGCCGTTCTGCGCCACGAGTTTGCCGTCAACATACAACCGGGCGGCGTTGCGGGAACGCAGCAGGACTTCGTACTCGCCGGCGGGCAGTTCGCGACGCAACCGCGCCCGCACCATATACACGTTACTCCGCGCCGTGCGGATACCGTGGCGGGTGTACTTTTCGGGTGTGGTGGTGAAAGCCAGCGTTTGCTTCTTGTAGACAGTTGCTGGTTCCGCCAACGGGAACTGCCAGGTTTCTTTAGCGGGCAGGTTCTCGAAGACTTCGGTATGGATGTAGCCGCGGGGTGTTTCTTCATCCAGCTTCTTGATCTCTGCGGCGGTCAGTTCACCGACGGGCTTCAAGGTGGTTTTGAAACGCGCCTTCAACGTAGCTGCGGGCAGGATGCTGCGGTAGATGGCCACTTCATCCATCGCGCCGCTGAACGAGCTGTTACGGCTGCCACCCATGGCGGAGCCGAGCCAGACTTCATCATTATCTACAACGGGCGCCGCGTTGTGATCGCCGCCCATATCCCATTTACCGGCGGTCGGTTTGCCGTCTACGTAACCCTTGATGCTCTTGGCGTTGCCAAAGGTGAAGCTGATGGCGATGTGGTGCCAGCGTCCATCGAGTTCGATGGCTTCGTTGGTGTTCCAGCGATGGAACTCGCCCGGCTTGTCTTTACTACCCGCACTGCGGAACAGGAAGCTGGCTCTGGCAACGCCTTGATCGCCGCGCAGACGCAGCGCGTAATTCTGGTTCTCGCTGGCCACGCCCGGATTCTGCGTGCGGCCTTTGCCCACGATGTAAACCTGCTGGTTGTGGTTGAGCGTGGCAGGCTTGACCCAGGCTTCCAACGTGATGCTATCGCCTTGTTTGAAATCGAGAAGGCTATTCTCGCCAGGGTCCGTCACCTCCACACGCCCGCTGCCGCCAGAGCTTGCCGCATTGTTGCTGCCGCCAAACAGCGGATAGGCGTCAGGCCGCGGGCCTTTGGCTTTCAGATTGATCGAGCCAACCACTTTGCTGCTTAATTCCACTTCCGGCGCCAGCGGCCTTGCCGGCTGGTCAGAATCAAATCCCCAATACAACACGGGCTGGCTGCCCAGCAACGTGCTGCGGTACGACGCCTGCGTGGCGCCCGGCTCAGCCGGCGCAGCGGCCTTCTCTGGCTTGGCGGCAAAAAGCGTGGCGGGCAGGCAGAGGATGATGGCGGAAAGAAGAAGTTGCGATCGCATAAATGACCCTTGTGAAGGATACCTATCGGGCGGGGGCGCATTATAACCGGAAGGACGCCTTCGTTGGGAGATTCATTTGGACTTGTCGCGAGAGTCCTGCATGTAATTGCGGCATTTCCTTTCTCCGCGTTCGCGTCTATCCGTAGACGCCGGGCCACCGGGTTTGCCGGGTTCGTTGCGAATGTAGGAAATTTTCCGGCGCCTGCTGAAACACAACCTATGTTTTAGTTACAGCCAGTTTTCTTTTCCTACAAACCTATCAGTAGTCAGCAGGTGTGATGTGTATTCCCGGCGCATAACCAGACGTTGCGGCCGGCGGCGTGGTACAGCGACCGTCGAAATGGCCATCTGCCTGCCCATGCTTACGATGCTCGTGTTTGGCTCGATTGCCGCAGCTGACGCAATTTATATGAAGCAGGTCGTCGTCACTGCCGCCTATGAAGCCACCCGCGAAGCCGCCCGTCATGGCGGAACGCAGGCCAATGCGGCAGCACGTGCACAGGCGGTGTTGAACGGCCGCAGCATTGAGAACGGAACGGTCACGTTTGTGCCAGAGTCGCTGGAAGATGCAGAACGTGGCGACAACATCAGCATCACCGTACGCGCTTCGATTGAAGAATCGTTTCCCGTACCGCTGCCCTACTTTGACGGCATCGTGCTGGAAAGCACGACGACCATGGTCAAGCAATAAATCAACGCAGAAATTAGCAATGCACACCGGCGTTCCAGCGTCAGTGACAGACAACTACCGCAGTTAGTTGACCGTCGAAAAACCGCGTCTCCAATCTTTTCACCACCCGAGACCACCACCATGAAAACGCAACCTAGAAAAAAACCGCCAGGGCGAAAGACCCGCAAGCACAGTCTGCTGCGACGTGGTTCTGTGATCGTCCTTGTCTCTGTAATGCTGGTCGTATTCCTGATACTGGCCGCAATGTCAATTGACGTCGCATTCATGCAGCTGGTCCGCGCTGAACTGCGGGCTGCCTCAGACGCTGCCGCGATGGCCGGCGCCGAATCGCTGTCGCGAGAACAGGATGGTGATTCAGCCGTGAACGCCGCCATTACAACGGCCGCGCTGAACCGTGTTGCTGGGGTGCCGATGCAGATGCAGGAATCGGACGTAGAATTGGGGCGGTCCGACATTCAAGCCGATGGAACCTGGGAGTTCACCCCCGGCGCCGAACCCTACAACGCCGTCCGCGCCACCGGACGCCGCACCGATAGCAACCCGGCGGGCACGGTTTCGCTGTTCCTGGGCGGCATCTTCGGACGGAACGATTTCGCACCGGTCCAAAGCGCCGTCGCTTCGCAGCTGGATCAGGATATCGTGCTGGTGGTGGACCGCTCGCACTCAATGTGCTGGGACATGTCCAGTTCCGAGTGGAGCTATCCGCCCGGCACGGCAAACGCTCAGGATACCTATTGCGAACCGCCAGACGCCACAGACAGCCGCTGGGCGAAAATGGAAGTCGCCGTAGACGCATTTGTCGACGCTCTGGAAGAAACGCATACGAATGAGAAACTTGGCCTCGCCACCTTCGCCAGTGCAGGCACCTGGTGCAGCGGCAGCTACGACGCTTCCACCCGCGAACGCAACCTGGTCAGCGACTATTCACGCGTGACCAACAGGCTGGGACGGCTGGGCAGAAATCCTATGCCCGGCGGCACCGACATCAGCGCCGGCATGACCGAAGGCGCCTCGATTCTGACGGGTAACCGGGCTCGCCCTTACGCCCAGAAGACCATGATCCTCCTAACCGATGGTCAATGGAACAGCGGCGTGAACCCGACCATCACAGCACAGACCGTGTTCGATCAGGGAATCAAAATTTACACGATCACGTTCTCGGACCAGGCCGATCAGGCAACGATGCAAACCGTTGCAACGACCGGAGGCGGCAAGCACTACCACGCTTCAGATGCCGAATCGCTGATTGCGATCTATCGCGAGATCGCGTTCACACTGCCTGTTGTCCTTACTAAGTAGGCCGTCCTGTATTTTCACGAATGCCAGCAACGATGGTTGCTGGCAGCCTTCGTAGATGGCGTATGAATCATGCAACGCAATAATTCTATTACCCGGAAACAACGCAGACGCGGCGGTTCGACCACGGTCGAGTTCGCGCTGGTGGCGCCGATTCTATTTCTGTTCTTTTTCGCCTCGCTGGAATTCACCCGCGCTAACATGATCCGCAACACCGCGGAAAACGCTGCCTACGAAGGCGCACGCGAAGCCATCCTCGTCGGCGGAACCTCCGCCCGCGCGGAAACACGCACCCGCGAAGTGCTGGAAGTGATCGGCGTCTTTAATGCCGAAGTTGACGTAACACCGGCGGTCATCACTTCGGAAACCCGCGAGGTCACCGTTGATATCGTGATTCCGCTGAATCAGAACGGCTACGGCGTGTCGCGGTTCTTCTCGAACCTGAATCTCACCGTCAGTTCTACGTACCAGCGCGAGTCCGCCAGCGCTTTCGATGAATAGCGTAAGCTTCAATCGCGCGGCAGTTGGCTGTAAACCCGTAGGTCAGGCGCCTGCCTGACATCGTTTGAGGTAGCTCCCGTTGCGTTGTCAGGCAGGCGCCTGACCTACCGGTTTCTACGTACCAGCGCGAGTCCGCCAGCGCTTTCGATGAATAGTGCGTCCCGTAGCTGCGTCACGCTGCAACTTGAACCGGGCGGCACATCCGGCATAATCCGCAAAGTTTACTGCAGCGGTGGTCTCTGATGGGCCGAAGAACTGGTAGCGGCCGTTCTGTGCGCGCACTTCGTGCGTGATGGTGGCCGGTTCTTCTGCAAGGCGGCCACGGATATGGCGACAGCGACCACAGAAAACTCGAACGGCGATGACGGATCGCGTAGCTTTGGCGAAGGTCTGTACGACTGGATTGCCGACTGGGGCGGTGTGGTGGTGGACAGTGTCACCACCGTCGGCGATATCACGCTGTTCTTCATCCGCACCATGAAATGGCTGTTCACGCGTCTGCCGCGGCGTGAAACGATGCTGCAGAACTTCAATCAGGTCGGTGTGAACAGCTTGCCCGTCATCGCACTGACGGGAACCTTCATCGGCATGGTGCTGGCAGTGCAAAGCTACTACCAGTTTCACGCCCTGGGGCTGGAAACGCGTCTAGGCGCCGTGATTAATATGTCGCTGGTGCGCGAACTGGGTCCGGTGCTGGCGGCCACCATGCTGGCAGGACGCGTAGGAAGCGCGATGGCGGCCGAACTTGGCACCATGCGCGTGACCGAGCAGATTGACGCGCTGGAAGGCATGGGCGCCAATCCGATTCATTATCTTGTGGTGCCCCGCTTCCTGGCCTGCGTGCTGCTGATCCCCGCGCTGACCATCATGGCCGACTTTATGGGGGTGGTAGGCGGCTATTTCTATAGTGTGGTGATCTTTAACGTGGACCAGCATCACTACTGGCAGAACTCGGCCGACTTCGTTGGCGTGTACGATCTTTACACCGGCGTGTTCAAAAGCATCTTCTTCGGCGCCGCCATTGCCATCGTCAGCTGCTATCGCGGATTTCACTGCACGCCCGGGGCGGAAGGCGTGGGCCGCGCCGCGACGGCGTCGTTTGTTTATTCGTTCGTTCTCATTCTGATGCTGGACCTGTTTGTCGGCATCGCGCTGGATTCCCTGTACTACACGCTATGGCCCGAAGGCGCCGCATTTCTGTAAGCTGAAGAAACCCGTAGGGCAGGCGCCTGCCTGCCGCATCACAAACAGCGCTGGTCCGCCGTCACGCATAGGAACCATGAACGAACCTTTCAACGATGACCCGATGCTGGAAGTGAACCAGCTAAGCGTGCGGTTCCGCAATCAGCTGGTGCTGCGCGATATCACGCTGGAGGTGCCGCGCGGGCAGACGGTGGCGGTGATTGGCGAAAGCGGTTGCGGCAAAACCGTTCTGTTGAAGTCGTTAATCGGTCTGGTCAAACCTACGCAGGGGGAAGTCCTGTTCGACGGCAAAGACCTCAACGCCATGGGCGACCGCGAACTCACCGCGCAGCGCATCCGCTATGGCATGGTTTTCCAGAACGCTGCGTTGTTCGACAGCATGACCGTCGGCCAGAACATCGCCTTTCCACTTCGCGAACACCGGCGCCTGGCATCGGTCGAAGTGCGTGAACAGGTGCTCGCACGCCTAGCCGAAGTCGGCCTACCCGAAAGCGTAATCTACAAGAAGCCGGCGGAACTTTCCGGTGGCATGCGCAAACGCGTGGGCCTTGCGCGGTCGTTGATCTTAAAACCGGAACTGATGCTCTATGACGAGCCGACCACTGGACTCGATCCGATCATGAGCGACGTGATTAATGAACTGATCATCCGCACGCGTTCCCTTTATCCGGTGACCAGCGTCATGGTGACCCACGACATGCACAGCGCCCGCAAGGTCGCCGACCGCGTCGTGATGGTGTATCCCGTTTCGCGCCTGGAGCCGGACGAACCGCAGGTGCTGTTCGACGGCGCCCCGGAAGAACTCGACGACTGCAACGACCCCCGCGTCACGCAATTTATTCATGGAGAAGCCGGTCAGCGTCTGCTGGAGATGCTTTCGTAAAGCAGACGCTCCTGCAGTTACTTTTGAATTTGAAACATTCGGTTTTCTGAACCTTTTTCGACCTTAAATAGAAGCACATCTACATTAACCCGAAGCGCGAGCGAGGGACGCCGGTTGTTGAAGCACAGCGCCGGTGGAAGTCGATCCTTCCCGGCTAAATAGCCAAACGCCCTTGCCTTCGCATCCGTATCAAACGCCCCTCGCTGGCGCTTCGGGTTGGTTTTCGTAACTTCGCGAAAGTTACTTGCAGGGTGTTATCGCCCGGTGGGAAAGAATCATGGACGAGAAACTCATTGGCTTCCGCGTTGGCGTGGTCGTGGTCGCATCGATCATTGTGGCGATCACCCTCACCTTGATGTTCGGCGTTGGCTTCCAGAGCAAGTACACGCTGAATATGAAATTCGACGAGGCGCCGGGCGTGGTCAATGGCACGCCGATCCGCAAAAACGGTGTGCTGGTTGGACGGGTTTCGACTGTGGAACTGCTGGACGAAGGCGGCGTGATGATTACCGCCGAAATGTTCACCGACCGCAAAATCAAGACCAGCGAAATCCCGCGCATCGGCTCGGCCTCGCTGTTCGGCGATGCGCAGATTGAATTCATCAACAGCGGCGAATCCGCTCCGCCCGGCGAATACTACACCAACGGCGATAACATCGACCGCGGCGTCGTCAGCCCCGGCCCGCTCGATGCCCTGCGCGTTGTGGCGGAAGTTGAAGGCGATGTGAAGAAATCCATTGAGAAGATGAACACCACCATGGATTCCATCCGCACGGCAGCTGTCACAATCGATGGCGCCGGTACGGAAGTAGCCACGCTGGCCCGCAACTTCAACAGCACCGTGGGTGAAAGCGAAGAGCAGGTGAAGCGGATTCTGGACAAAACAGAAAAGGGGATGACCGACTTCACCGTTGCAATGGAGAAGGTCAACGAGATCGTCGGCGACGATGAACTCCGCCAGAGTCTAAAGAAATCGCTCGAAGATCTTCCCACGCTATTCGCCGACGCCAAGGCCACGTTGCAGACCACCCGCGATGTGGTGGCCTCGTTTGAAAAAGTCAGCAGCAGCGCTGAGAAGAATTTGCAGAACCTGGAAGGGCTGACCGGCCCGCTGGGTGAAAAAGGGGAAGCGCTGGTTAACACGCTGGACCAGAGTCTGCGGAATGTGGACGAACTCATCCTGCAACTGACAACCTTCTCGCGAAATCTGAATGAAGGCGATGGCACCGTGAAGATGCTGATCGAAGATCGCGAACTTTACGACAAGCTGAACCGCGCCGCCACCAACATCGAAATGGTCAGCCGCCGCCTGCGACCCATCATGGACGACGTCCGCGTGTTTACCGATAAGATCGCCCGCGACCCACGGCAACTAGGCGCCCAGGGCGTGCTCAACGGGCGCCCCAGCGGCGCCGGGCTGAAACCGACCATCGGCTTCCGCCCCCACAACTTCGACCCGCAACCCGCCTTCCAGCCGTTCAAAAACAACGGCAACGCAGCGGGCATCGGCAGCAGCAGCTACCAGCACAACGGCACCGCCCGCCGGTACCCGGCTAATCAGTCGCTACGGTAGGGTCGCAAACAGCTACGGCTTTGGCGCCTAGGCTAATTGTGGCATGGCTGGTTTAAGTGCAACCAGTCTGCCGGTCAGTATTCACCAACCGTTTCGCCGCCATCGCGTGTGATGAGGGCGCGTAGGACTGAGTCGTTGATGGTTTCGGAGACGAAACGGCAACTTCCGTCGCTTAACGCAAATTGCCCTCCGTTTGGATGGAGGCTTGAGAACTGAAAACGGCGTTCAGCGTTGTCCGAACAATTCGTTGCTGGTGGGTTGATTCCAGGTTGCGCGCAACTCGCGGCAGCTTGATACCAGCGCAACACGCCGCGAGCAAAACCTTGTCCGCCGCCTCCACCCGAACCACTACCAGATCCGCCGCCACTGCCCGAACCGCTGCCACCACCTCCTCCTGAACCACTGCCGCTGCCTGAACCACTATCGCCATTGTTCATTGCGCCGCGCGCCCAACCACCGTGCTCGAAGGCGATTTCACCAACGACAAAGGTGTTGGACGTGCCATCGAGTATGTCCCCCAAAGTGGTTCGCGACATCGGGAATAGCACCCCATCGTCGTTTCCCGGACGGGTTCCAGCAGAGGCGGCGTAATGGCTTGGTCCGTAGCGGTTCTGAATGACTTCCGCCGTTTGCGAAGGACATTCAAACAACTCCAGTTTTTGAAGTACGACGGAACGATTGTTGTCGTGATCGAAGCGCACTTTGAAATCGTATCTGTTTTGCAAGTTGGTTTGTTCCGCGTACGGCAGGATCATCGCCATCCATGTGTGGAGGAGATGATTCGAGGATTGCGAACCGTTCGTACCTTGCACGCCAGGAGGCAGCCCCTTTAACGTGTCGTGATAGTTATGAAGTGCGAGCCCCATTTGCTTTAGATTGTTCGAACAGGATGCACGTCGCGCCGCCTCTCGCGCTGCCTGTACAGCAGGTAACAGAATCGCTACAAGAACACCAATAATTGCAATAACGACCAGCAGTTCCACTAACGTGAATGCTGTTTGGATGTGTGGTCTGTTGCGGTTCATAATAATTTCAGCGCCTTCCATTCAGGTGCGTCCGCTGCATAGTCGCCGGGTTTTATCTGCTCAACAAACAACACACATTTTCCGTGCGACCAGTTCGGCCGGAGGCGTTTCCCTAGATCAACTTGCCCATCGCAGACGGGCTGGCTGGAGTAAAGCTCACGCACTTCGATGTCGCGACGTAGGATTTCTGATACAGGGCGGCACGCGGTAAGATCGTCGACGCCATGTTTCCAGTGCACAACCCGGCCGCCATCATTGGCCGCCGCCAGCCCAACGGCAGCTAAGGCTCCGATGACCCCGTCTTCGGTCCCTCCGAGTCCAACCAACCTTAGATTGTTTTCTCTGGCTACCTGGCGTGCTGTTGCTTGACTCATCAATGCATGCTGACATTGTTTTGCGTATTCAACTACAGGCGCAGCAACCTTTGTTGCTAAACAGATGCCAGGGTCGCTCCCAGGCGTGAAGTCGTCACGCATCATCGCAATGAGCCGATCCTGAAACTGATCCAGGTCTGCGCCGGAAACTGCCCCGGGCTCTGCCTCAAATACCAGTGAGGCTGATCCATTTTTTGACGTGTACGGAACCCGCGGATCAACTAACAACTGGTGTCGCACGATACGCTGACACCGGAAGATGCCTTTGACTCCTGCAACCAGCGCTTTCGCAAGTTGATTCGTACCGCGAGAGCCAAGCGTGTCCGTATCATCGATTCCGACATAGATCATTCAGCACGGCCCCTCTCGTGAGCTCCTTCGCCAGAGGGTTTGCGCGGCCTCGAACTAAACCAGATCGCGGCGCAGAAAACACCTGCCAGCAAACCGCACAATACATAAGTGAATGGAGCGAGGGCCGACCAGCCGGGTTTCCCGGAACCGCCCCCAGACACCAACCGGGTTGCGAAGGCGACAAGGTTGGCGACAAGTCCAGCCGCACCACAAGCGCCGTAAATCGACCAGGCGGATCGTGCGCGCCACAAAGCGACATCTAATAGAGGGCCAACAAGCAATAAACTTGTCATCGCGCCGGCGCCTGGCACGGCGAGCTTGCAAATGGAGAAAACTCCCACACAACTCGCCGCCGCCGCCCCCATCACGACACCTGCCCCCCGCCTTGGCACGACGGCGAGCCCCAGACTCGTTGGAAATACGATTCGAAGAATCGCATGCCCGGGGATGCGCAAACTCCAATCAAAGTAGGTTGCCGCTGTGGCGGCCAGGACCCCCATTGCTATCAACCATGCACATTCCCAGATTTCCACCTGAATTGACGGTGAACTACGGAGCGCCAGTCGAGTGTGTCCGGACAAAGCATGATGAAGCGGAAGGTTTAGATTGGGCATAAATAACAACCAGAGGGTCGCGTCACAGTTCAAATGGAACAGCCGTGCCATTTGAACGCAGCGCAGAATCCGGTGCAAGTAGTGCAACCTATCAACAGCCTTGGTCAACGCGGCGGGAAACGAACCCTAGTCAGCGCCGGGAAACAAGGCGCCGAATTCACGCTGGGCGGTCTCGATCATTGTTTGCCGGAAATTATCGAAGGAAGCGACCAGACGCTGCGCAAGCGGCGTGAGTTCCGTTCGTCTTTCCGATTGTCCGCCGACCTGGCTCTCCACCAATGCGGCATTCAAAGCGGTTTCGGCTTCTTTGATACGCGCCCAGACGTGGCGGTAACTTTTCCCAACAGACTTTGCCGCATCTTTGATTGAACCGGCGGACTCCACCGCCTTCAGAATATCGGCGATGCCGCGACCAAAAACGTAGTCGCCGTCCAACTCCCACCAGACCTTCACCCGAGGCGTCGGAATCCGCATTTTCGCTTCGCGTTGTACTTGCTTCTTGGGCATCCTGAATGTCCTCAAATCAATCCGGTCCACCGGCCGCCATTCCGCAGGTAAAGCCGGCGGTTTTAGTGGGCCTACCTTTTTGTGCTTTGTTCTCAGCCACTGCACGCCACGTCAGACACCACAACTTGCCGGCAGCCTTTGCGATGCCCGCGAAGAACAATTCCGGCAGCTTTCGACGGATACAAGCGACCAGCATCATGGTGCGAATGTAAGTCGTGGGATGATATACTGCAGAGGTTAGCTTAGAGGATGATTTGAGATTACAAAAACACTGGGGAACGCATTGTGGCAGACAACCGGACTGGCCTCGTCATCGGAGGCATTGGAATAGGCATTGGGCTTTTGTGCATGTTCTGCTGCTGCGGCGCGGGAGGAGTCATTTTCTCTATTGGCGCCAGTGCGGCAAGAACAAAAGCCAAAACGATAGTGGCACACAACGAGTTGACCGAATACGGAGAGGAATGGTCAACTGCGGTCCAAACAGCCAAAGAACGTGATTCGATCGCGGGCGTGAAATCCGTCACGCATGATTTCCTGGCACAGGCGAGATTGATTGATATTTCTGAAACAGACAAAGACTACCAGGTGGCGTACAAGAAGATGCTTGTCAAACTGGAGCACTTTGCACGCATTCTAGACAAAGCGCCCGCCAGTACCGGAGCCGCCCTGGCCTTTGCCTTCACCGATAAAGGCGGCTTCGAGGGACTCAAACGCGATATGGACAGAGCAACCGCAGAGCTTCAAGACAGCATGCGCGAGCTAGATAGGATCGCGAAGGGATCCTAGTTGTAAACGGCATCGGATCCGGTACCCTCGCACCTGTGGCGCGAGGGCTGGGTGCTGCCGGTTAAGTCTTACCGGTCAAACCACCTCATAATAGAACGGACCGTTGTTGCGCGACCGGCGCGGGCGATGGATGTGGTGAGCGGAATTTCTTTCGGGCAGACCGCGACGCAGTTCTGGGCGTTGCCACAGACCTGAATGCCGCCCGGCTCCATCAAAGCGTCGAGGCGGTGGCTGGCCTGCATCTTCCCAACCGGGTTGCTGTTGAACAGAACCGCCTGGCTGATGGCGTGGGCGCCGACAAACTCTTTGTCATAGGCGGCCAGCTTACGTTCTTCAAATTCCTCGGCCGTCTCGTCGTCGTACTGGGTGAGTTCCACCTTGTTGTACTGCGGACAAGCTTCCAGGCAGCAACCGCAGCTCATACATTGCGAAAGCGGATACGCCTGCTCCTGTTCGTCCTGCGACTGCCTGGGACCGGCGCCCATATCATAATAGCCATCGACGTTGTTCCAGGCTTTCACTTTCTCCAAAGCGCGGAACAAACGGCGGCGATCGACCATCAGGTCGCGGACGACGGGGAACTTCGTCATGGGCTGAAGTTCGATCTCGCCCGGGTTTTCCTTCAGCAGGTTATCCACCAGGGCGGAACAGGACTGACGCACCTGCCCGTTAATCACCATCGTGCATGCGCCGCAGACTTCTTCCAGACAGCCGCAATCCCAGGTTACGGGCGTAACCTTTTTGCCATCGACGGTGGTTGCCTGTGCCGCGACACGTTGCAGAACGCTGATGACGTTCATGTCGTTTTCGCGTTTGATCCGGTGCCGTTCCCAGTAATTACTTTGGCCAGGCCCGTCCTGCCGGAGGATGCGAACTTCAAAATGATCTTGCTGTGCGTTGCTTGAATCGGCCATAGCTCTGTTGCTTCCGCGGATGGTATGCCGTTGCGGCGTTATTGGCTATTTCTAAGGGTCTTGGTGCTTTTGACCGGCGTTGCCGTAGGACTGGCAAGGACCGGCTTTCTAATGCTTTAGCTGGTGGTTGCTGGTGCAGACTTCTCTGCTGGATTAGCAGAGCCGTTGCTTTGTGCATGTTGCTGCTGACGTTGTCTCCAGACATCTTCAATCACGTCGGCGCCGACCAGTCCGTAGAGTCGCGGACGTGGTTTAATCAGCGAGGTGTCTACGTCTTCGTAACGGATAACCGGCTGATCGTTTTCGTAGCTGGCAACCGTCGACTTACACCACTTGGCCGTGTTCGCTTCAAACCGGTCGCACCAGGCTTCCGCCTCTTTACGCCGTGCGGCGGGATCTTCTTCGGTCAGCGAAGGCATGGCGAACTTCGGCTTGTAGTGGGCGCCGCGGCACTCATCACGTTGCAAGGCGCCACGGACGATGGTCTTTGCCAGCGGGAACATGTCCAGCAGCGATTTGGTGAACACGACGTTCTGATTGGTCCAGCCGCCGCTGTCTGAAAGGGCTGCCACGCGGGCGCGGGCTTCCAGTTCTTCCACCTTGCCGTAGGCGTCTTCCAGTTGCTCGTTGTGCCGGACCACGGTGGCGGCGCGGGTCATGACGTCGCCCAACTCCTGGTGAATCAGGTACGGGTTCTCCGTGCCGCTGGTGCGGGAAAGCAGTTCGTCGTGGCGGTCCTGCTGGGCGCCTTCCGCCGCAGCGAACATCGATGCGGGCATCTCGGCGGCGGCGCCTCCCGAATGCGTCAGCAGGTTCTGCAGACATGGCGCTACAAACAGGCCGCTGAAAATGCAGCTCAGCAGCGAGTTGGCGCCCAGACGGTTCGCTCCGTGGTACTGATAGTCGCACTCGCCAATGGCGTACAGATTCGGAATGTTGGTGAGCTGATTCACCGTTGAACCTGGCTGCAAACCGCCCGCGGCCGTGCGTTCGTAATCCACCCACAGGCCGCCCATGGAATAGTGGATGGCAGGGAAAATCTTCATCGGCGTATCGCGGGGGTCAACGCCCTGGAACTTCTCATAGATTTCGAGGATGCCGCCCAGCTTGCGATCAAGTTCGCGGCGTTCGATGTGCGTCAGGTCCAGGTACACGCACTGGCGGCCGGTTTCGACGCTAAGACCTTCGTTCACGCAGATATCGAAGATCTCACGCGTGGCGATGTCGCGCGGCACCAGGTTGCCGTATTCGGGATAGCGTTCTTCCAGGAAGTAGTAGCGTTCCGCTTCTGGAATGGTCATCGGATCGCGGCTGTCATGCGGCGTACGTGGCACCCACACACGGCCGCCTTCGCCGCGGGCTGACTCACTCATCAGGCGCAACTTGTCGGCGCCGGGAATGGCGGTCGGGTGCACCTGCAGGAATTCGCCGTTGCCGTAATTGGCGCCGGCCTGATAGCAACGGCTGACGGCGCTGCCATTGCACATGACAGACATCGTACTGCGACCGTAGATCAGCCCCGGACCGCCCGACGCGACCACCACTGCATCGGCCGGGAACGAGCGGATTTCCATCGAAACCAGGTCCTGCCCCACGATGCCACGGCAGATGCCGTTATCGTCGCGGATGGGCGCCAGAAAATCCCAGAATTCGTACTTCTTCACCATGCCTTCCGCTTCCCAGCGGCGGACCTGTTCATCCAGGGCATACAGCAGTTGCTGGCCTGTTGTGGCGCCAGCAAAGGCCGTGCGTTTGTACAGCGTGCCGCCGAACCGGCGACGGTCTAGAAAGCCTTCGGTCGTACGGTTGAAGGTCACACCCAGGCGGTCCATTAGATCAATGATCTTGGGCGCCCAGTTGGCCATCTCGTTGACCGGCGGCTGATGATTCAGAAAGTCGCCACCGTAAACGGTATCGTCAAAGTGTTTCCATTCCTCGTCGCCAAGCTGCCGTGTCTGATCATTAACGCTGTTAATGCCGCCCTGCGCGCAGACGCTGTGCGAGCGTTTAACGGGCGTAAGGCTCATCAGATCAACTTGCACGCCCAGTTCGGCGAGCTTCATCGCTGCGGCGAGGCCTGCAAGACCACCGCCGACGATCATTACCCGTTTTGCTGCCATGATGGAAACCTACTGAATCTTGCGATCGATGAAACTTTGCTTGCGGACAATCCCAGAAGTTGCGGCCCGGTTATTCTTCAGGCTGCTCCGGCTTGGCCTCTGGCTTCAGGTCAGGGGAAATAACCGGAACGGGCTTCACCGGGGGAATGGTGGTTGTGGGCGGCGTTGCTGGTGGCGGAGGCGGCAGTTCGCCCGGTGGAAGACCACGTACGGGCAGGTCGCCCGGGGATGGCGCCTCTTCGCCGTCGGCAGCCTCAGGGCCGGGGGCTGGTTCGGCATCGGCCACAGAGCCATCTACGTCACCGCCATCTTCAACAGGGGCGACGCCAGTTGGCTTGGCGGGTTCTTCTTCGTTGTGACCTTCAGTCACGCTGGTATCGTGCCAGCGTTTATGTTCGTCGGCAGCGATCCGTCCGCTTTCAACCGATGCCTCATACATGCGGTTCTCAAGGGCGCGGGCGCCTGAAACATCGACCCGGTAGAAGCCGATAATGGACGTAACCGTGAAAATCGTGAGCACGGCGCCAACGCCAATCGCCACGTAATTCGCGCGGTTCTGGGCGGCGGGGCTGGTCCACAGCCCCCAAGTGATGCCCATCGTCCAGATGCCGTTGGCCAGGTGGAAAACGCAGGCCAGCACGCCGACCAGGTACAGAATCGGCACCAGGATGTGCTGCTGCATCGCCATGCCGGCCGTCGAGCTGGCGTTATAGGCGAAGAAGTTACCACCACCCAGCGGCCGGGCGACGTTTGCCAGCCATGCTTCGTGATGGAACCAGCCGTGCATGTGCAGTACATGCCACAGGATGAACGCAAAGGCAATCATTCCTGTCAGGCGCTGCAACGTATAGCGGAGATTGCCAGAGGTGTTGTAACCGTTGACCGAGCCGCCACGGATGATGATCATGCCGACCACGCCGTGAAACAGAATCGGCAGGAAGATAAACGCCCATTCAACAGGAACAAGCGCGGGACCAAGACTGTGAATCTGGAACACGGCGTTCTGATACGTCTGCGCGCCGGCCATAATGCTGGCGTTGGTCAGCAGGTGAACGCACATAAAGGCGCCAACCGGCACGAGTCCGCTTAAGGAGTGTAAGCGGCGTATCAGAAAATCGTGTCGCTCCATGAAAGACGGTGCGGTGCTCACTGCCAACCTTCCATTGCTGCATACAGCTTGGGCGTTACTTAGAAGTGGGATACCAGGGTGGGAAGCGGCGGGGGGAAGTGAGACTTCGCGGCACGCTTCACGAGACTAGTATAGAGCCGCTAAGTCGTGTGACAACCGGGCGATGACGCCCCAACACGCCCCTGCGTCAATCAACCGCAGCCACACTTTCAGGGCCACTGCCCACCGCTTGCAGAGGTAGATAACGGGCATACCGGCCAGACGGCGGCATTCAGAACACCGCAATCGCCGGATGCCCGTTCGATTTAGCATGAACCGGCAGGCAGCCGGCGCTGCAAGGAAGGAAAATTCGACCGGGCGGATCGCCGCTTTAGCCCAGAACTTCCTTCACGACTTCGCCTTCTTCCACGATTTTGATCGGGCGGCCGATGGGGCTAAGGTTTTCGTGGCCCGGGTCGATCTTCAGCGCGTGATAGCAGGTGCTGAGCAGGTCTCCGGTGCCGACCGGACGATCCGTGATGGTGGTGCCGGCAGCGTTGGTGGCGCCGATGACCTGGCCGCCTTTCACACCGCCACCTGCCAGGGCCACGTTGTAGGCGCGGGGATAATGGTCGCGTCCGCCGCGGGCGTTAATATTCGGTGTGCGGCCGAATTCGCCCATCCAGATCACCAGCGTTTTATCCAGCATGCCGCGGTCGTGCAGGTCGGTCAGCAGAGCGGCGTACGCGCGGTCCATCTGGCTGCAGAGGTCTTTGGTGCGGTTGGCGTTGTCGTCGTGCGTGTCCCAGTTGCCATGGCCGACTTCCACAAACGTCACGCCCGACTCCACCAGCCGCCGCGCCATCAGACAACCGGCGGCGAACTTGCCGGGGCCATAAGCAGCGCGGGCGGTCTGCGATTCTTTGCTGATATCGAACGCTTTCATCTCCGGGCTGAGAATCATCTTCGCCGCTTTGTTGTACAGCTTCTGATGATCGGCAGACTCCTGCTTGCCGCCGTTTTCGGCGAAGTGATCTTCCAGCCTGCCCAGCAGACCCATCCGCCGCTGGTAGCGGGAAACAGTGCTGGCGGGCGTCGTGTTATCGGGCTTACGTTCGGCGTCGGTAACAACGAATGGACTGTAGTCCACACCCAGCAGGCCGCCGCCCGTGTTGTTGCGGCTCTGTCCGATCCGCACGAAGTTCGGCAGGTCCGCCGTTTCGTCTCCCAGTTGATGGGCGACGTGCGAACCAAGCGTCGGATGTTTGACGCTGGCCGTAGGGATGTAGCCCGTGTGCATCAGGTAGCTGGCCCGCGGATGACTGCCTTCTTTGCTGTTCATCGAACGGATGACGCACACGTGCTTCATCACCTTGGCCGTTTCCGGCAGCGTTTCGGCAATCTGTATGCCAGGCACCGAAGTCGAGATCGCCTTCCTACCACCGCCGTTGCGGTGATCCGGCTTGGGCGAAAATGTATCCATCTGGCTGGGGCCGCCCTGCATCCATAGCAGGATGCACGCCATGCCTTGTTTGCGGAGTTCTTCCGCTTGCAGGCTGACGGCGTCGTTCCAGTTGAGGGCGCCGGTCGCCAGTCCGGCGGCGGAAACGGTTTTCAGCATGTTGCGACGGGTGATGCGTCCGCGGCGGATGCTGACATCGGTCTGATTGAAAAACATGGTTCTGCTCTTTGGCTATGTGTGATCGGTTTGAAAGAAAACTCTGGAAGCATCGCGGCCGGGGCGGTTACCGCCGGTAAACGAATTCCGAAGAGTTAATCAGCGCCCAGGTAATGTCTTCAAACGCTTCGCTACGGCTGCCGGTTTCGCGGACGTATTCCAGGCAGGTGTTAATCTCCCGGCTGGTCGGCTCGCGGGAGAAGGCCTTGAGATAAAGCTCGACGATCAGTTCTTTGTCGTCATCCATTTCACGCAGCAGCCGCCCGATGCCGCCATCGCGACGTGCACTGACCAGGCTGTTGATTAGCGGCGAATTCATCATGAACAGGCTTTGTGGGATTGAACCGCCCACCTCTTCACGCGGGTTGCTGGGATCGTAACCAAATGCCTGATTGAACAACTGCCGGGGTCCGGCATTCACGCGGTACCCGCCGCCCACGTTGCGCGACCGGCCAGATACGTACGAGTCGGGCACATCCAGCGTCTTTACGATGGCGTTCAGCAACTGATCGCTGCGTAGCCGCTGGTTGCAGTTGGCGGCGAAGGGTGTTTCGCCCGGATTGCGGCGGCTTCTGCTCTGTTGCTGATAGGCGCGGGTCAGGGTGATGGTTTCGATCAGCCATTTCACGTCGTAACCGCTGTCTGCAAACGCCTTGCTAAGGGCTTTGACGGTTTCAGGTGCGTTGGGCGTGCGATCCGGGCCGATGTCGTCCACAGGTTCGTAGAAGCCTTCGCCCACCATTTCCGCCCACATGCGGTTCACCATGGCGGTGGCGAACAGATCGTTCTTCTCCGAAGTCAGCCAGTCAGCCAGCTGCTGCCGCCGGGTGGCGTCGCGTGCATTGGGCTCAAGTTTGTCACCCGTGGCGAAGAAGATGGGCTGCATCTTTTCGCCCTTGGCAGCCGGATCGTCCAGGTCGGGCATGTAGTGTTCCAGCGTTCCGCGGAAGCGGTTGTTGGCGTTCGTCCGGCGGTTGCGGAAGCTGTAATCGGTGACCGAAACCAGGAACGTGCGGCGGTCGCTGCTGCGATCCGGGCGGACAGCCACGCGGGGGAAGAAGGCGGCCAGTTGATGAAACTGCTCACGCTTCCAGCGGTCCGTAGGGTGATCGTGACACTGTGCACATTGGATCTGCACGCCCATGAAGATGCGTGAGATTTCTGAAACGGTTTCTTCCGGCCGTCCGGCCTGCGCCATGATCAGCCCCGTGGCGCCGTTTTCAGTAACGTCGCCCTTGGCCGTCACAAATTCAGTGGCGATCTTGTCCCAGGTGGCGTTTTCGTTCAGCTTTTCCGTCAGGAACTTCTCCGTGGCGCCGGCGGCGAGCAACGCCCGGTCTTCTGTCCGGCGGAAGAAGATCACGTCGCGCCAGTAACGCGCCCAGTTCTTGCCGTATTCGGGCGAAGCGAGCAGTTGCTGCACCGCCTTCTGCCGCTTGTCTTTGGCCGGGTCGAGCACAAAGGCCACCAGCTTGCCGGCCGGTGGAGGGTTGCCGGTGATGTCCAGATAAACACGCCGCAGGAACTGCTCATCGCTAACTTGCGGAGCGGCTTTCGCCGGTTGATCCGCAACGGTTTCCACCCACAGCAGCTTACTAATGGTTTCCGCCGTCTCCCGCGGAGTAGCGGCGCGGGCTTGTCCCGCCAGGCAGAGGGCAGCAAAACAGCCCATCAAGATTGCAAGTTTGCCAGTGGCGCCGGGCGCCCGTGAAAGTTGTTTCATCACCATAGCAAGAAATCTTTCGTCGCAGCGGAATGTGCAGAAGAGTTGCCTTCAATTTCCAGTAGCAGCAAATACTACTCCCTAATAAACACTGGCTCCCGGTCTGATGTTTCGCCCTTGCAGCGATTTTCTTCTGCGGGTGTGGTTAGCCGCGATTTAAGGGTTGAACCTTCTGGCCGGTTGCTGCGTCTAAGAAACTGTGGGCCGCACGACAGCGGACCTTTTCAAACACGCAGGGATTTGCGGGCACATGGCGACCAACCACCGGGATCAACGCATGCCAGACCACCCCTCCACGCAGATCGCACTCACGCAGCACGACGGCACCGGCCAGATTATTGTGAATCTAGAAAGCTTCTTCGAATTCAGCTTCGAGATGGAAGAAGACCTGGCCGACCTCGTCGCCCGCCATCAACATCTAGCCGCCCCCGCTGCCGGAGGAAGAACCGGCGGCAAACGTAAAGTCAGCCAATAAACCGCCGCAAAACCCGGGCTATATTACCGCGAACCCGTAGGGCAGGCGCCCGCCTGCCGTCGTGACGATAACCATCACCCAGCCAGGCAGTAGCACTTTCTAACGTCGCGAATTAGTCCCGCCGATCCACCACAACGCCCAAACACCGGAAACACTTCCGCACCCAAAACCGCATCGGCAGGCAGGCGCCTGCCCTACGGGTCGAACGTTTTGCGGCTTCCTGCTTAGACCAGGATGTCTTTGACCACTTTGGCGGGCATCACGCCGGTTAGCTTCTGTTCCAGCCCCTGATAGCGGAAAGTCAGGCGGTTGTGATCGATGCCTAGCTGATGCAGGATGGTGGCGTTCAGGTCGCGGATGTGGACCGGGTTTTCCAGAATGTTGTAGCTGTAATCGTCGGTCAGGCCGTATTCGATACCGGGCTTCACGCCGGCGCCGGCCAGCCATGTGGTGAAACAGCGTCCGTGATGGTCGCGGCCGTGATTGTCTTTAGTCAGCTTGCCCTGCGAGTAGATCGTCCGGCCGAATTCGCCGCCGCAGACGACCAGCGTGTCATCCAGCATGCCGCGTTGTTTCAGGTCTTTGACCAGGGCGGCAGCCGGTTGATCGATATCTGTGCATTGACCGCGGAGCAGTTTCGGCAGATTGCCGTGCTGATCCCACCCGCGATGGAACACCTGCTGGAACGGCACGCCGCGTTCTGCCAGCCGGCGCGCGATAATGCAGTTGCGGGCGAAGGTGCCGGGCTTCTTCGATTCCGGGCCGTACAGTTCGAAGGTGCTTTCGGGTTCGTCGGAGAGATCCATCAGCGCTGGGACCGACGTCTGCATACGATAGGCCATCTCATACTGCGCGATGCGCGCCTTGGTTTCAGGATCGCCAAAGTCGTCGAAGTGTTCTTCGTTAATCCTGGCGATGCGGTCAAGCATGCGGCGGCGGGTGTCGCGGTCGATGCCATCAGGATCGCGCAGGTATAGCACGGGATCTTTACCGCTGCGGAAGTTGACGCCCTGATGCTTCGACGGCAGGAAGCCGCTGCCCCACAGCCGCGAATACAGCGCCTGACTCTGCCCGCGGCCCTTCGAGATCATCACCACATAAGCGGGCAGATCGCGGTTCGGACTGCCCAGTCCATAACTCAACCAGGCGCCCATGCTTGGCTTGCCGGGCTGCTGCACGCCAGTGTTGATGTAGGTGATGGCCGGGTCGTGGTTGATCGCCTCTGTGTTGACCGTCTTCACGATGCAGATGTCGTCCACGATGCCCGCCGTGTGCGGCAGGATTTCGCTGACGTAAGTGCCATGCTTGCCGTGCTTCTTGAATTCGAACATCGGCGCCACGCAGGGGAACGACTTCTGCCCCGACGTCATGCCCGTAATACGTTGCCCGTTGCGGATCGAATCCGGCAGCTCCGTGCCATGAATCTTCTTCAGCGCTGGCTTGTAGTCAAACGTATCAATATGCGAAGGACCGCCGGAGAAGAACAGGTAAATCACCCGCTTCGCCTTCGGCTCAAAGTGCGTCGAACCCAGCGCGCCAGGGACCTTCGCCCCTTCCGCCCTGGAAGCCTCCGCCGCAAACACACCTTCCCCCATCAGCGACGCCAACGCGGCCCCACCCAGCGCCTTATAGCTATTTGCCAAAAGTTGCCGGCGGGTCACTTGCAGATCAAGATGTTGCAGCGGATTCATAACCATTTCCTTCTTCGATTCGCGCTTGGATCAAAAGCGAAATCAGCAACCGGGCGGGGAAAGTGTTGCTGTGGGGTGTGATTTGTTTACCACTATATTTTGATGTGTCAGTGGCATAATAGCAAGCTTGTTGAGTTGATCTCACCTCTGGTGCTTACCCGTAGGACGTTCAGATGCTTACACCTCAGGAACTTCGCGAGCGCCTTGTCCGTTCCGGGATTGCCCGGGCGGAGGAACTACTGCCTTGCACAGCGGAGGATATTGACCGTCTTGAGCGTGAGGCAGGACAACCGCTTCCGGGTGCCTACGTCGATTTTCTACTGACGATAGGCAGAGGGGCGGGTGAGTTTATGAGTGACCTGACGATCTTCTATCCGGACATAATCAAAGCTCAGAACTTTATGCGCGAGCTTTTAGCTGAAGCAAATCTCCAACTGCCAGACGACGCCTGGATCCTCTGCGACCGGTACGGTGAGGTGATGCTCTTCGTACACCTGTCTGACGGCGACGACCCGCCTGTTTACCGATGGTATGATTCCGATGAATTCGAACTCATACGCCCATCTATCTGGGAATGGGTTCAAGAAGAACTTGACGCACAGGAAGGGCTGCTGGGCGGCTGATGAATCACGATTACGGCGAAGTCGGCTCATCACTAGCAGATGTACTATCCGCCGCCTTCTCAATCACATCTCCTGGCCACGCGGGATAATCTTCCCTGCCGCGGGCGGCGTCTTCGATTGTCTGCATGGTGGCCAGGACGATGTCTTCGCGCCAGGCGGGGGCCATCATCTGGATGCCGACGGGTAGACCGGCGCTGTCTTTGTCGGTCTGACGGGCGAGGGTTTCGATCAGGTCGTGACTGTGCGGGCGTGAAGTCTGTTCGTCTTCCCGTACGCGCGTCAGCGGGGTGACGCCGGCGGGCATGGCCAGCACGTTGGCCAGGAAGGAATTGGCGGCGGCCTGGAACAGATCGGCGCCGCGGCCGTGGCGGAGGGCAGGCAGGGCGTGGGCGGGGTTGAGGATGGCGTCGAAACCGCCGTCCTGCATTGCCTGATTGAAGCGGTTGCGGAGCTGCTTGATGCGGTAGCACGCCTGCCAGTATTCGTCGGCGGAATACGGGCGGATGGTGCGGACCAATTCCGCCCGCCTGGGGTTCGCCGTGTACTTCATTAGCTGCACGGAGAAGGCCCGCATCAGGCGGCCCATGCCGGCGATCGTTCGCAGGCGTTTCACCCGCCAGTCCAGTTCGCTGTCACCGGCCACCCGCTCCACATCCGCGCCGCCGTCGGCGCCGGTGATGATGAAAAACAGTTCGGCGACTTCCGGGATATCGACCGGCTCAAACGGTTCGACCGTGGCGCCATGGTCGCGGAAGATCTGCACGGCTTCTTCGACGGCTCGTGCGGCGGCGGGTGAAGAGGCGAAGTATTCGTCGGTGGTCCAGTAGCCGATCTTCAGCTTCGAGACGTCAACGTCGCGCGGATCGCGGAGCGGCGCCGTGGTGACATCCGGTTCGATATTCTGCGCCGGATCGCCCACCAGCGCCTGCAGCGCCGGGAACAGGTCGGCGACAAACCGGCTCATCGGACCGGGCTGATACTGAATGGCGTCCATCCCGCGCCAGCCTTCCACGCCGCCTTTGCGCGAAAGGCGCCCGCTGGTGGGTTTCAGTCCGGAGATGCCGCACCAGTTGCAGGGCAGCCGGATGCTGCCGCCCAGATCACCGCCCAGGCCCAGGGGCGAACCACCGGCCGCGATCAACGCTGCTTCGCCGCCGGTGCTGCCGCCGGGCACGCGGTTGAGGTTCCACGGATTGTTGGTGCGTCCGTAGATGGGGTTATCGGTTTCGTGAAAGATCATCAGCTGCGGCACGTTGGTGTGGGCCATCACAATGGCGCCCGCCTCTTTCAGCCGCTTCACATGGATACAATCTTCCGTGTGCGGTTTGTCCAGAAACCGGTCCAGCCCCACGGTGGAGTCGCAGCCTTCCACATAGAAACACTCTTTAATCGTGACGGGCACGCCGTGCAGCGGGCCGAGTGGTTCGCCTGCCGCCTGCCGCCGGTCCGCTTCGGCCGCATCTTCCAGGGCGTCTTCGTCCAGCAGCGATGTGACGGCGTTGAGTGCGGGGTCGACCTGCTCAATGCGGTCTAAGAAAGCGCGGGTAACTTCGCGCGAAGAAACTTCACCTGCGGCAATCTTCCGCGCAAGAGCCGCAGCGCCCTGACGGATCAGAGCCTCTTCGTTCGCCATCTTTCCAATTCCTCGTTACGGCAGCCGCTGCCGCATCAAAGAACGAGCGCCATCACCGCGGCTCCGATAGCACCCAGCAGACCCAGTGCCCATAGACCGACCAGCGCCCAGTCGGCTCCTACGGGTTTTGTAATCACTCCGATGGCCAGTAGTGTAATGCTTGATAGCCCCAGGATCACCACGGTAGCCAGCCCAAGCGGCTCCACCAGCGCGCCAAGGCTGATGAAGATGTAGACCGGCACGATCGAAAAGAAAGCGGGAACCAGCAGCTGGGTGGATGTTCTCATAGCAAAAAACTCGTAGGCGGATGGGTTAGCCTCAGCGACAAGTATAATTCCGGCTTAAGCCAAGTTGCACTACTTTCGGCAGCCGCACGCAGGATTATTCCCGTTCCGCCGTGCAAGGCGCATGCAAGCCGCATAACCAGCACGACCGCGCCCTTCACGCCGCCAGCAACCTTCTAACGCCCGCGTGCAGCCTCTTCTGGCCGCGGAAAAAAGAAAATCTTTTTTTTGATGAGGGATTTCGGCTGCGCCGCGCAAGGGGTGAGTAGTCGCAGATGACAACTCTAAATCGATTCAACTCAATCCGGAAGACTATCATGAAGACCACCATCAAAATCGTCGCCATCATCGCCATCGCCGTCCTTTCCGCAGGAGCCATGACCACAGAGGCCTCCGCTCAGGGCAACGTAGTTAACAGTGCGACAAACATTCTCCACGCATTTCTGGCGCCACAGCAATCTGGCCAGCCCCTGCAGATTCAAACGACTCAGCCCCTCAACCAGCAATTCGTTCAGCCCGTCGTCACTCACCAGCCCGTTGTCACTCACCAGCCCGTCGTCACTCACCAGCCCGTCGTCAATCAACAGCCTGTGGTCAGTCAGGCGTTAGTGAACTTCCTGACGGATATTTCGGGAACCTACTCGAATGGCGCCCGGACAGGAACCATCCGCAAGGCCGGCAACCGCTTTGAATGGAGCGACAGCACCGGGACACGAGGAATGCTGACCCTCGATATTCCCAACCTCCAACTGGTAACCACCTACACAGACCAGTTTGGAGTCGCTCGACACGACCAGTTTAAGTTCACGATCTCGCAGAGTGGAAATATCCAGGGCTTCTCCAACAGCGGAATGTTCTTCACACGCACCCCGTAACACTCCACCGTAACCTTCTCAACCACCAAGCCGCAGGGACATACCTTGCGGCTTTTTTTCGTTGGTTAACATGTTTCGAAAGCACGGACGTCTTCAAACGTTCGCCCGCAACTGCATTATCGCGCGGCGATTGGCCGAACGCGGCGTGCCGTTCTGTGGTCCGTCAACACGGACAACGGCGACACTTCACCGGCCGCGACGATGGCGCCGGGGAGATCAGCCTGGTTGATACAGAACCGCGTGATATCGGCGAAGGTTGCCCCTGCATGCAGTTTCGTGACCAGAGAGGCGTTACGCCGCAGGCGGCACGCAGCTTGCACTGTCTGCGAAACAATTTCTGAAGTGGCCCGTTGACCGGGTGGACTCTGCCCTCATTCATCTTTGAAAGGACTTGTGATGGACGTTGTGAAGTTGTGGACAACATCACCCGTAGGTGATATCGCGATGGTGCTTGTTTCTGCTGCCGTCATCTACGCCATCATTCTTCTTTACACACGGTTCACCGGCTTACGAAGCTTCTCGAAGATGTCGGCAGCGGATTTCGCCATGACGGTCGCCGTCGGCTCGCTCTTCGCATCGACGATATCTTCACCCGACCCCACGATTATCCTCGGCGCCGTGGCGCTGGCTACTTTGTTCGCTGGGCAGTGGATCCTGGCGACTTTACGACGCCAATCCGGCTGGTTCAGCAAGCTGGTGGATAACGAGCCATTGTTGCTGATGGCGGGAAGCACCATTCTGGAAGAGAACCTCCGTAAAGCGAACGTGACCCGGGCGGACGTGTTCGGCAAACTACGGGAGGCCAACGCGCTTAACTACGATCATGTGCTGGCCGTCATCTTCGAAACAACCGGGGATATCTCTGTGTTGCATAGTAGCGACCCGGATGCGGCCCTGGAAAAGAACTTCGTCAAGAACGTCATCGGGCACGAACGGCTTTTCGAGCATCGCGAAGTTCATTCTGAAACGGCGTAGCGCGGTTCGAAGATGGCGCCCGGCATTCGCCACGCTTCTGGCGGAAATCCTGCGGTTGTTCCAGATCAAGGCCCTCGTCACAACAACCCGTCGCCGCACAGAAACGGCGGCGGGTTTTCTGTTGCGGGTATAATTCGTTCGCACCCATACACGCCAGATGGTAAAACCCGGTGCAACAGATGCCGGGAGCCAGTCAATGACAAATGACACCGGCGAAACATTCATTGGGCAGTTTTAGCGGCTGAGGGCAACCATGAACGAAGAGAAACCGCGCATCAGTGACGAAGAATGGGCAAAGATGGGGGCGCCAAAAGAGCAACCTGTCTCACGGAACGAACCGCCATCCGGAAGCGGTGGTCGCGGATGCCTGTGGATGGTGATTTGTCTCCTGCCGGGAATCGTCGGTGGCGGCTACAAAATTTTCAGCGAGCAACAGAAGCGGGCTGCTAAAGAAGCGGCCCGGCTCGAAAAGGTCCATCAGCAGGCCACCGATGCGTTTAAGGAGGACCTGGCCAGCGGCAAGCCTTCTGACATCACGCTCCTGCTGGCTGGAATTGACCCGGTGGAATATCACGCTGCCAGGCGTCGACGCGGTGAGGCGCTGCTGGTGCTGGCCGTCCATCACAACCGCGGGTATGAAGTGGATGTCAGCGGAATCGAACACCCTCCGGGTCAACCGCTTACCACCACCATGCTAGATTTCAACGGCTTCGAACTGGCAGTGGCCGATGGCAACATAACGGCGATTAACCAGCTGATTGATGAGGGAGCCTCTCCAGATCAATTCGCTGCAAAGGCGGGTGAACTAGCGGGAGATGAACAGTGGAGAATGATTCATCTTGCCGCAATTGCTGGCGAAACAGACGCAGTTGCAACGCTTCTGGAACGCGGGGCCGACAAAACAGCCACTTTGGCTTCTGGCCAGACACTTCTCGACATTGCCGTAGCGCAAGGTCACGATGAACTGGTTGAATTCCTTGAAACCGGCCGGCGCCCGCCCCGACTTGCGGAGGAAGCACCGTCAGGCAAGTTCTGGAAGAAATACGGCGAATAGTCCGCTGCCGCCTGTGGCTGTTATCACCACGCTCTGCGCCTCTTGCGGAAATCCGGCGGTTGTGGCATCTTATGCGGTTTCCTGCGTGCGCATGGTCCGTGCGGCGGTGGTGTTCCGCCGGCTGCACCCAACTAGCAGCAACTTGCCCATTTTGAAGATGGCCCAAGTCGCATTGCTCTAATTTCTGGTAAGGAGAGAAGGTAACATATGGCCCGTTACACTGGTCCTAAGGCGCGGATCAACCGCCGTCTGGGCATGATGATTTACGAAAATGCTGGAGCTACCCGGGCGCTGGAGCGTCGTGAGGGGCCTCCTGGCATGCACACCCGCGGTCGCCGGCCTTCGAACTACGGCCTGGCGTTGATGGAAAAACAGAAGATCAAGCACTATTACGGCTTGGGTGAACGTCAGCTCCGCCGCTACTTTGATAAAGTGGGCCGGATGAAGGGCAACCGCGGTGAGTTGCTGCTGATCCTTTGCGAAACGCGTCTGGACAACATCGTCCGCCGCGCTGGTTTCACCAAAACCCGCCCGCAGGCCCGCCAGGGTGTTGCGCACGGTCACTTCCGCGTGAACGGCCAAAAGGTGAACAAGCCTTCGTTCCTGGTCCGCCCCGGCGACGTCATCACGCTCCGCGACAGTGAAAAGCTGAAAGACGTGTACCGCGGCATTCAGGCCGAGCAGTCCACCGAAGCACTCGACTGGCTCTCGTTCGATTCCGAAACGCTGCAAGCCACCGTGCAAGGCGCGCCGACCGCTGCTGACATCAGCCTGCAGGTGGACGTGAACATGGTCGTCGAATTCCTGTCCCGCTAATCACTTTAGCGACGTCAGTCATCTTAGAAGTACAACTTCCTCTCAGCCGTGCGTTTTCAAGACGATGGCTGAGAGGTTTTTTATGCGCCGCGCCGGCTCAAAAGCATTAAGCTGACGGTTGCGGCGTGATGCTTTTTAAGAAGAAATCAGGACGGGAATCATGAACAGAGCTTTCTGGGCAATCATCGGCGTGTGCCTGCTGGGTGGCCCGGTTGCGGCAGCGCCGCCAGCCAGTGATACGGCGACGAAAATCTTCGCCCCGGCGCCCGATGTGATTCCGCTCAAACAGTTCAAAGAACTTCCTTTGCAAACTCTGCCTGGCGAATATCTGCAACAGGAAGCCACCATCCGCCAGCAACTCCAGGAAAAGCCCGGCGACAAGCAACTGGCAAAGAAGCTGGCCGGAATCCAGGAAATGAAGGCCAACGCGCAGGCGGCGCCAATCGGCGTTTTCCTTGCCGGCGCGAAGTTCCCGTTAGACCGGCCTGCATATGCGTACTTCGCCGTCCGCAATACGACGGACAAGCCGCTGAATCTGGACATGCGGCTGGACCTGCACGCAGGCATGCGGGCAATTAACTCTTGCAGCGTTGACCTGCGACCCGATGCAACCAGTGACACCCCCGGCCGCGCCATTCAGATAAGTGCCAAAGAATGGCATTGTGGCGGCCCGCCGCTCGTCCGGCTCGAACCGCATGGCGTCTACTGTGTCCGCGCGGACTTAAGAAAACTCGGCGCCACTTCGCCGGGGCACTACACGTTGCAGTGGCGGCGCCGCGGTATTCTTTCGCAACAGGTCCGCTTTGCCATGCTGCCAGCCAAGGTGGATGAACTGCGGCAACAAAGTAACATCCGCGTGGCACAGATCACGCCTAACCCGCAAGCGATGAACGTCACCGGCCGCGTGCCCGATCCGTTGCCGCCGCCGCGCCTTGCGAATGCTCAAGTGAAGCCTATTCCTGCGGACCGGTTCGCCGCCACACTGGCCACGGGCGTGGGCGAAAACATCTACCCCGATATTCTCGGTCTGCCTCACAGCGATAAATTCATCACCGCCACCGCGTCACTGGAATCCTATAAGGGCGAAATGCCGCCGCGCAAGCTGGTTCTCAAACTCACACCCAGGCAGAAGAACCCCGGGCTATTTCTGGACAACTACGAGCATCTGTATCTCATCGCAACTTCCGACGATCCGGAGGCACTGCAAGATAGATCAAAGGCCCGTGAAGATATCCGCAAGATGCGCGCCATCAGGATGCACAAGCTGTCCGACCCCGGCAAGCCGCTAAGCATCGAAATCGAACTGCCCGCCAATTGGCCGCATCTGTTAAACCTTGCCGGCGATGTCAAACTGCAAGTGCTCATCAGCAGCCACCGGCTTAAACTGCAGGGCGACTATCCTCAGATCGAAGCGCTGCAGATGAAATTAGAACGCGCCGCACACAGGCCCTGGGAAGGGCTATTGTGCACGCCTGCCGTTGAAGTGCAGTTAGAGAAATCCAGCAGCCGGTAACACGGCCGCTATTCGTCCACCGCCACTTCATCTGCTTCTGGCGCCGGGGCGGTTAGTTCCTGGGTAACGTCCAGCAGCTTCGTGATTTTCAGCACGCTAGGCTTGCCTTTCACGGTCGGGTGTTCCCAGTAGAAGGTGCGGTTCTCCAGCATCGGCAGCTTCGTGCCGAAGTATTCGTTAAAGACAATGCGGAAGCTGTTCACCGGCGTAACGTCTGCAGGCACGATCTCTGCCGTGTTGCGTTCTGGCAGGTAATAGGCACAGAGTACGCCGCTGCGTTTGCGCATCTTTTCCAGCGCGGGCAACTGACGGTCGCCAGCGTATTTCAGTTCCGGCCCTTCGTCCGCCTGGATGACAATAATGGGCGCCGGCCCGGGGCCAGATTGCAGTTTGTCGAGCAGTTGTAGGATACGCTTGTTCGTATACACAAGCTGCTGGCGATAGTTCTCACGGTTGCTGCGCTGGGCCGAAGCTTCCATCGCATCGGTGCCGTCGGCGTTGAACTTCCAGGGTTCGTGCGGAACCAGAAAATGCCCGTACACGAATTTCGGCTGCGATGTCTTTACCGCCGGCAACCGCTCTAGCATGTCCAGCTTTTCCAGCACCCGGTCGCGATGTCCGCGCAAAGCAACCAGCGGGAACAGCGCCGTAAATTCCGACATCACATCGGTGTATTCGGTCGGCATGTAAGAGAAACGGTAGCTGTAATCCGCCTGCGGGTTCGACCGGATGCCATCCAGCATCACACCCAGATGGTAGTACCGGTAACCGGCGCCCTTCAGCGCCCGCCCCGCCACGTTGTTGTGCATCAGGTCTATGTAGTGCGACTTTGGCGCCACCGTTTCGCCATGCATCGTCAAGTTGAGCGCCGACGACATCGAGATTTCTGTCTTGGGATAATTCGCCCGCGCCTGCTCTGCGACGAAGAAACCGCGTTTGCGCAGTTCTTCGAGAAACGGCTCGTTGTCATATTCAAACTGATTCTTCAGCGTGTCCGCACGGGCGTAGCGGTCGAACACCAGATAATAGATGTCGCGTGGCTTGTCCGGTTTCGTCAGCGTAAACTCAGGCGGCGCAGGCGTACCGGCGGGAACTTCACTACGGAACGCCGTCGGGCTGGTCGCGGCCGCGATAGCCACATACAGAAGCGGCCCTGCCATCGCGCACATGGCAATCGTGTTCAGACCACTGACGATTTTCCCAGGAAGATCGCGGATGCAGTACAGGTAGAAGATTCCGCCGAACATCGCCACGGCGCCCAGCGTTACCGCCAGACGGTGCGTGACCAGCGGCAGATCGTACGTGTGCAACACGATATTCAGCACGTTGCCGTAACCATAGCTGTAAAACCAAACCAGCGCACAGGTGGCGCCCACTGCGGCTTTGGCCCAGTCATGCAGCAGCACACGCATCAGCACCAGCATGGCGCCGGCGATCAGCAGCGCCGCGGCGACCGTCACGCCCAACTCCCAGAACAGCACCTGACTGGGCTGAATGGACCACACCGATACCGGTGGGAACAAGGCGAACAGAAACGGATGCAACACAACCAGCAGGCCGGTTGCCGGTTTGGTGGCGTTGGGGGTGGGCGTCATCGGGAGGCTGCCGGTGAAAGCGGACGGAGTGGAGAGTCTACGACGTAAACCCTACGTCGCCGCTTAACATCCGCAAGTCCGCACAGGCATCGCCGCCATCGTTACAACCGGAAGTCCGAAGCACAGAAAACTAACCCGAAGCGCGAGCGAGGGGCACCGGAATTCGCAGCTAATCGCCCGTTGAAGTTCACCTTTCAGCGAAATACGGCCCAAAACCCTCGTTTTCGCCTCCACATCAAACGCCCCTCGCTCGCGCTTCGGGTTAATGTGCAATGCCGGAACAGATATCACAGCCGTCATATCCTGCATGACATAAACACGTCACTCATCCCGCTGCGTCGTGCGAAGGATACACTGCCGACTGTGTGACAACCATCGTCATTGGCTGATCGTGTGGATCGGTGGGGATTTCCGGCGCCATCTGGCAGTCGAAGGCCAGCGCCACCACGGCGGCTGTTTCGCTGCGGGCAGCCAGCAGGCGGTCATAATACCCTTTGCCGCGTCCCAGTCGCATGCCACGATGGTCGAACGCAACGCCCGGCACAATCAGCAGGTCAAGCTGCTCCACGGCGCCACGCCGCGCCGCATCTTCGCGCAGCGCCGGTTCCGGTTCGAGAATGCCATAGGCGCCGGGCGTCAGTTCCGCAGCGTCTTTCAGGCGGAACAGCCTTAGCTGGTTGCCTTCCACACAGTACGGCACAAACACCTGCCGGCCGCTTTTCAGCAGGTCGTGCAGCAGCGGCTGCGTCTGCACTTCGCCCGGCAGATTAACGTAAACATGCACCGCTTTCGCCTGCTGATAAACCGGCAGACTCTGTAACCGCGTCACCACTTCACGGCTGGCCGCCGCCTTATCCGGCATCGCCCGCAGACGCTCGCGCATCTGCTGCCGCAACTCGCGTTTGGTCGGCGCCACTCAGACACACACGCGTAAAGGCGCCGCGTTCCACTGCGAAAGCTCTGGCGAATCGGCATCGATCAACCGGGCGGCGCCGGGCTTCTCTTTAATGGGGATGAACGTGCCGGGGTAATACTGCCAGATGGTCGCTGCGCTGAATGCCACGATAAAGACAAAATTCACTAGCAGCAGGAACAGCGCGACCATGCCCACGACGCTGGGAACTAGGCAGGTTTTATAGTGCATAAACCCGTAGATGTAGGCATACAACCCCGTAAACAACGCGATGAAGCCATGCACCCAGTCATCATCAAACGCCCGGATGGTCAGGATCACAGCGCAGATCCAGAGCACGGCGAACAGGATGTGCCAAATCCACATTTGCGGAATGAACCAGTACATCCGCGAAATGGCATTCGAGAGTGCGACTTTTTCCGGGTCGCCGCTGGTTTCCGCTTCGCGATGAATCTGGCCGTTCTGACTTAGTTTGGAAAGGTTGTTGGTCAAGTTCACCGTCTGTGCAGTAACGGTGCCGAACGATGAAATGTACATCCCGATAAACACGCACAGCATGCCTTTGCGGCATTCAGAGAAATACATGTAGCCGAAAATCGTCGAATAGAATCCGACGGTGAATAACGCAATCAGCCCGTGCACCGGATGTTTCTCCAGCGCTGTCAGCGAATTGAAGAACCACCCCATGGCGAACAACGCAATGCCCGCAACCCAGCACGTAATCGGCAGCAGCCAGATGGCCTCGCCTTCGTCCCACACCTTGATCTTGGCGGCGAAAAGGTAGGGGGACATCAAACCGCCCCACATCATCACCAGGGCGAACGATACGCAGAACAGAAACGGCAGGAACAACGGCAGAATCCAGGCGCCGATGCTGGTCGTGTCGCCAAAGTCAGAGCCTTTCTTCTGAATGGGCGTCTTGTCGATTTCCGCCCGCGCCTTAGCGATCAACTGCTCGGCATGGTCAACTTCCTGCACAGGGGCGCCGGCGCCTTGCATCCGCTGGCCGGTCTGCCGGTTGAAGCCGCAATTAACGCAGACGATTGACGTCGCCATCATCGTCTGCTGGCAAGCCGGGCAAACCGGCGGGCCCGACTGCACGCCCAGGCCAGCGTCGTCAAACAGCGAACTTAAATCGCCGCCCAGCGGATCACTTGCAGGCTGCGGCGTCTGGGGCTGTTGCGGTGCGCGGGGTTGCTGAGGCGCCTGTGGCTGTTGACCGCCCGGGATGCTCAGCACATTCTGACATTTGGGGCACTTCACCTTCTTGCCGGCGAGCGAATCGGGGGCGTTGAACGCCTGACCACATTGGCATTTAACTTTGATGGGCATTAACGATCATTCCCGTTGCAAACGGTCCTAGTGTTTTCCGAAGTCCTATTGTGTCTGGCCGCACCGTCAGCGGCAAGCCACACCCGGAACTGCTATTGATCCGCTGGGGTGGTTTTTCCCTGGCTACCATAAACACACAGGATGAGCGACGGCAGCAGCACCAGATCCGCCAGCAACGCCGTCACCAGGGCAATGCTCGATAGCATGCCCACACTGCGTAGCGAAGGAATCTCACTCAAGGCCAGTGAGGCGAAGCCAATGGTCAACAGCACCGTGGTCACCAGCAGTGCTTCGCCCACGACTTCCATCGCTTGACGTACGGCCGGTCGCGGCGCGAGTCCTGCCTGACGTTCGTGCCGGTAACGGGCCAGAAAATGGATGGTGTCGTCCGTCGCAATCCCCAGACAGATGCTGAACACCACCACGCTGCCCACTTCCAGCGTTCTGCCCGACAGCACCATCGCGGCGCCCGCGCAGAATAGCGGCAACAGATTGGGCACGATACTGATTAGTCCAGCCGGCAGCGAACGGAACGCAATAATCAGCGCGAACACAATCACCACCGACGCCGTCAGCAGACTGGACCACATATCTTTAACGATACTCCGCAGATTGCGGAACGCCACCACACTGCCGCCGGTCAACGTCGCGCGGAAGCCCGGATGCCGCTTCATCACCTGCTGCAAACCCGCGTCCACCGCATCGAACTGCGGCGCCAGCGCCCGTGAGCCAGCATCGGGAAAACGCGATGTCACCAGCAGCCGGTGCGTCGCGTCGTTAACAAACCGCGACCGCACTTCCTCAGGAAAGCCGTTCATCGCGGCGCCATCAATTGCTTCGTTATCGCCGGTGATGGATTCGAGGGTGCTGAGAATCGAAAGCGGCTGGCCGAAGTCCTTCTGCTCGCGTAGCACGGCGTGAATTTCGCGCAGCACCTGCATGGTCTGTGGCGAATCCAGCGGCACACCGGCCGGAGCCTCGACCACCACATTCGCCGGCAGGACGCCGCCAAGTTCCCGGTCACAGATACGCAAGGTACGGTACGCCTTCTGACCGGCGGGCATCGTTTCCGCCAGGCTGTTTTCCGCTTCAAGCTGCAGCGTGAGCACGCCGCTGGCGAAGGTCAGCAGCACGCCCGCGATGGTCACCGCCCAGCGGTAATGCGTGAAGAACTCCAGCACGCCGGCGATCCACACCGCCGCCGACTGCAACATCAGGGCTTCACCTCCCAGCCGCTTGCCCAGCGGTGTCGCGCTCAGTAGCGGTGCGACCAGCAGCACGGCGACATAGTTCAGCACGCAGCCCAGCGCGGCAATCAGTCCGAACTGCCGGACCGGCTCGATGCTGGCCATATAAAGCGAACCGAAGCCAACCATCGTCGTCAGCGACGTCAACATGCAGGGGAAACCAACCCCGCGGATGCCCGCCTGGGCGGCCTCCACCGGCGCCAGCCCCGTCCGCGCGGCGCGGCGTATTTCCATCAGCATGTGCGTCGCGTCGGCAACGCCGATTACCAGCACCAGCGGCGGAATCACGCTGGTAATAAAATTCACAGGCACGCCCAGCAACGCCATGGCGCCCATCGTCCACACCACGCCCGTCATGGAAGACAGCATCACCACCACGGTGCTGATCGCGCTGCGGAATACCAGCAGGCTGACGCAACTGGCGGCGAAGATTCCCAGCAGGTTGAATTTCAACTGGTCGTTCATCAGGCTCCGCAGCATCTGCATCCGCAGGATGGGCAAGCCGGTCTGCGCGGCGCGGATCTTTGTGCCGGAGGTTGCTTTCGCAGCGATGGCGTTGATCTTCTGCACCATCTGTTTCACATGTTCGTCATTACCTTCGGTGGCATCCTCGAGGCGGATGACGACTGCGGTGGTTTTCTGATCTTTCGAGAGTATGCCGGCATTCAGCACTTCATGCGTCCGGGCTTCAATCCGCGCACGCTGGAACCATTCTTGATTGACATCAGGTGAAGGTGGAATCACAGGCAGCAGGAACCGGCCCAGCCTTCTGCTGCCGCGCACATCCAGCATCGATTCCACCCGCTCAACACCTGATGTGGCGGCGGCTTCTTCCACAATCTGTTTCACCACCTGCACGCCCGCGGGCGAGATGATGTTGCTCTCTGACTGAAGCAGAATCAGACAGTCGCCATCGCTGGCGCCGAAATCTGATTCCAGCTGTTGAAGCTGATCGTAGGCGCCGGACGCAGAAGTCACCAGCGTCCGCGGATCGCTATCGACGCGCAACAACGACATCGCCCCCAGCGAACCACACAACGCCACAATCACCAGCACGGCAAGCCAGCCACGCCGCAAGCCAAACAGCTGAGCGTAATACTCCATAAATCAGTCAGTTCCGGGCGGAAGTTGTGCGAAGATCAGTCGCCGCGCAGGGCGCCCAGTAGAGGCGCCGTGAGCGTGGCTTGCATGGCGGCGAAGCCGGCCACAGCGCCGGCGATGAAGATGCCCGCCAGCATGGCCAGTAGGTCCAGCAGCGGAATGCCCTGTGCTCCACCCGTGAAGTAGTGCGGCGCCACACTGACCGCCGCCGCCAGCACGCCAATCAGCAGGCCATCGGTCAGCAGCAGCAGGTGTTCCATCATCACCATCTGGCCCAGTTGCGTACGCGAAAACCCGGTCGCCCGCAGCAGCGCCAGTTCGCTGCGACGTTCCAGCACGCTCCGCAACTGCGCGGCGCCAAGGCCAACCACACCCAGCAACAAGCCCAGGGCGCCCAGGCTCTGAAAGGTGCTCAAATACGTGTTCTGCACCGCCAGCAGTTGCGTGAGCAGTTCCACGGAAGACTTCGCATCGAAGCCCTGATCGCCGTAGGCTTCTTCCAGCGCCGAAGCTGTCTGGTCTGCGGCGCCTGCTTCGGGCTGAATCAGGAAATAGCGGTAGCCGGAAGCGGCGGGGAACTGCTGTTTGAAGTCCTGTTCACCAATCAGCAGGCTGCCTTGCAAGATGCTGTTGGCCAGCAGCCCGGCGACTTTGAAGGTGACGGGCCCATCGTCGTATTCAATCGTGAACTGCTCGCCGACGCCTGCATAAAGTTTCAGGCTGTACATCGCCGTGTTTTTGTCGATGACAACGGGAATGGGCTCGCCCGCGGGCGTTGGTTTATCGTTCAACAGCCGCCAGGGGTTTTCCACCTGATCGCCGCTGGCCGCCGAAGCCGCCCATTCGAACGCGGGCAACGCATCGCCGTCTTTGGCAGCCGCATTCTTCCTGGCGACTTCGTCAAAATGTTTGACCATCGCGGGCGTGATGCCGATCACGCGGGGCTGGGCTGCCTGATACAGATTGTTGCAACTGGCATCGTCGCCAGCCCGCAGACGCAGTGACACAATATTGGCGCCGGCGGGTTTATCTTCGCTGCGGTTGATGTCTTCGTAAATAGGCAGACTGGACTCAGCGAACATAGAGAACCCGCCCGTGCCGCTATCTGTGGGCGAGAGATGGAACGAACTGACGGCAGCAATCAGAAACGCCGAAACGGAAATCAGCCCGATCGTCAGCGTGCTTCGCCCCGGATTGCGCGCTGCGTTCCGTAACACCAGCCCGGTCAGGCTGCGCGTCACACCGCCGAACCAGCCCCCATGCTCCAGCAGCCGCCAGGCCAGAATCAACAGAGCCGTCAGCACCGCGAAACCGCCGCCCATAAAGGCGCCTGCCTGCGCTTCGCCGCCCAGACTGGTCGCCAGCACCGCCAAGCCGATCGCTGCCACCAGCAACAGCCCCGCGACGGCCAGCCACACCACACCGACCCGGCTGCTCGCGCGTGTCACCGGCGCCGAAGCTTGTCCGGACAACAACCGCCGGGCGGAGATTTTCCGCGTCTGCCAGATCCGCCAGGCGATGGTCGCCAGCGAAATCAGCACCCCGCTGACCAGCCCGATAAGCAGACTCTGCGCCGTGACGTGCAGTTCAAGAAACGGCGTGCTGATGGCGCCGACCCACCACGTCGTTAGCCCAAGAATCATCAGCGCCGCATAGCCGGTTCCCAGAAGGATGCCTGCCACACCGCCGAACAGTGCGACCACGGCGGCTTCGCCCATCATCAATTTCGCCACCTGCCAGCGGGTTAAACCGGTCGCCGCCAACAGCCCCAATTCAGACGCCCGCTGCTCGACGCCCAGACGGAACAGCAGCGAGATAAGCATAACCGCCGCCGCAATGATGAACATACTGAGCAGCAGAAACAGCACGTCAAACGGCGTGGCGCCGGCCGATGCTTGCAACTGGCGCCGCTTGAGAGGAATAAAGGCGAAGCCCAGGTCCACGTCGTCATCGCTGGCCGCCTTGAGGAAGTCGGCTTTGAGCGCTGCTGCCTCGAGCCGCTTCCCGCCATCGGCGCCTGTGCGGGAAATCCGCAGCGAGGTTGTATCGCCAAACCGGCTGCCGAAAAGCTTCTGCCCGGTTTCCAGCGATACAAACGCCTTGGGCGTGGTGCGGTGATTATTCCAGTAGTTGTCATCGTCGCCATCAATGGGCCGCGTCATCTCGAAGGGTAGGTCCCATTCTTCGATGGACTCCGTATCTGTCACACCGGGCACAAATGGCGTGAGGTCCGGATCATTGGCCAGCGTGGGCGCCTTTTTGAACACCGGCGGATCTTCGTCCGCATAAGGTTCGGCCGGTTCGGTTAGCGGCGTGATGGCGGCCAGTTTGAAGTCGCGGTGGATTTCTTCCGCTTCGCCGTCGGCTGTCTCTGGCTTGAAGTAGTAAACGCGGATTACGTCGCCCAAGGATGCTTCCAGCTTCTCGGCTGTCCAGGAGTTCAGCACAATCTCATCGTCAGCGAGTGACGTAATTGTGTCACCGTCTTTGCCTTTCAGCGGGAAGCTCTTACCCATCCCGATGCCCGTGATCATGCTGTAGGCGATGCCGTCTTCCGGCCCTGGCTGCGGGCCGCCGGGCTTCTGTTGCTCCGGGGTGAGTTTGACCAGGGCGTTGGCCAGGTACGTAACAACGGGTTGCGGCTTTTCCGCGGCGTAGGCTTTCTTCGCGGCGGCAAGGGCGTCTGCCTCCAGGATCATGCGGTCGCTGGAGAAGCTGAAATAGTCGAACACCGTGGCGCCAGGTTTGGCGGCATCAGCGCCGGCCGGGACGGTTTTCTTTGCTTCGGTCAGAATGAAGCCGTAATCTTCAAACGTGGGTTGCAGCGCGGCGGCCAGGGCGCGGCTGGCTTCTTCGCCCGGTGGCGACGTGGGCGACTTGCCGGCAGCGAATAATGCATTCACCTTGCCCGGCTGGTCCAGGGCGCCTTGCAGCGTTTCGAGCGAAACATATGCATTCAGCGGCAGTCCTTGCGCCGGATGCAGGCCGAAGCGGCCCAGGCCTGTGGCGGGGATGATCTGCACGACCTTCAGCCGTGGCAGGCTGCGGACAATATCTTCTTTTTCGCCCAGCGGATTCTCAGCAGGCACCTGGTTGAACTTGGGAAAACGCAGCGTGACGAGATACTCTTTTTCCGTCAGATCCTTGCCGTCCAGATTCAACTCGCGGGCGAGTGCTTCGTTCAGAACGACTTCGCCCTTGCCGATTTCCGGACGGGGGCCATCGCCCATTGCCCAGAAGCCCTCGCCGGCGCCAAGCACGGTGACACCCGCCGCGCGGCGTGGGGGCAGATCTTCGTTATCTTTCTGTTCCACGACGCCGCGGGGAAAGAAGATGGCGGGCGTGATGGCGGAGTAGTGTTCTTTGAAGCCGGGTTTGCTGGCAGTTTCGGCTGCTAGCTCTTCGCGGAAGAACCGCGTGGTGACAAGCACTTCATCAATGCTGCCCAGTCTATCCAGTGTTAAAGCCCGCAGGCTGCCACGCACGGAATCGCCCACCAGCAAGGCCCCGGTCAGCACTGCCGTGGCGGCCATCACGCCCAGCGCCACGGCCAGATGAATCCGCCAGTGCTGTGCGAGACTTCGCATGATATAGGTGATTGCCGACATGCGTGGTGTGCCTGAAAGGAAGTGAAGTGGTTCAGCCAGTGGTCGCATTGTCAGGATACTGCCTTGGCACAACACAACCAAGCCGCCCCGGCAGCGGGGTAAACGGCGGCTGGAATTCTATTTCTAAAGATGGGCGCTTCTGCTATTCTCCCGCCCCGGCTGTTCTTCTCGCCTCCATCGGTGAGGGCAGCGTGGTGCTATCAGACTCTTAAGAAGGAATATTCGCTTGCTAATGCGTCGCATGTCGCGGTATGTGCTCGTCGAGCTGATGAAGGTGTTCCTGGTAACGCTTTCATGCATGACGGTATTGCTGATGCTGGCAGGCGTTGCGCAGGAAGCGATCCGTGAAGGGCTGGGCGCCGGTCCGGTGCTACAGCTCATTCCCTTTGCGCTGCCCAACGCGCTGCGGTTTGCGGTGCCGGGGACCATGCTGTTTGCCGTGTGCATGGTGTATGGCCGCATGTCAGCTGCGGGCGAAATCACTGCGGTGAAAGCGTGCGGGCTGTCGCCGATGGCGGTCGTATGGCCGGCGTTGATCTTCGCTTTCTGTATGAGCCTGGTCACGGTATGGCTGAATGACCTGGCCGTTTCGTGGGGGCGTGATGGCATCCGCCGTGTGGTGATCGAATCTGTAGAGCAGATCGCCTATGGCATGTTGCGGACGCACCGGGCTTACAACAGCGAAGAATTTTCGCTGACGGTGCAACGTGTTGAGGGGCACAAGCTGATTGAACCGGTCATCATCGTGGCCGGTAGTGGCAGTTCGCCCTCGGTGACGCTGACTGCCCGCGAGGCGGAACTACGTTGCGAACCCGAACGTGGCGTGCTGGTGTTTGAAATGCGCGACGGCGCCGCCGACCGCGGTGGCGAAGCGAAGCTGGCGTTTCAGGATAAATTCACACACGAAGTGGTGCTGGATAACTGCGGCGGCCCCGGCGCCACCGAACGGCCCTCGCAGTGTCCGTTACGAAGGATCCCCGCGGCGGCGGCAGCCACCGGCGCCGACCTGCTGGAGCGCGAACATACGCTCGCGCTGAACGCGGTGAACAACATGCTGGACGGTGACTTCTCTGGCCTTGCCCAGAATTCGTATCAGCAGACCGCGGTGGAAGTAGACAATTCCCGGCGCCGTCTACATCAATTACGGACAGAGCCGTGGCGGAGATGGGCCAACGGGTTCAGTTGCTTTTTCTTTGTGATGATCGGCGCCCCGCTGGCCATCCGCATGCGTTCGGCCGATTTCTGGTCCAGCTTCGGGCTGTGTATTCTGCCCATTCTGCTGGTGTACTATCCGCTGCTGGCCTTCGGCGTGGACCGGGCAAAATGCGGCGACGCACCACCTTACGCCGTCTGGCTGGGCAACGTCATTCTGGCGGGCGGCGGCTACGCCATGCTGCAAAGTATCCGCCGGCATTGATAGCCGCAGAGCTGTTGAATTGCGAGTTGGTTTCTGCTGATTCACACTTATTAAACAGCTGATCTATCCATTAACGGACTTCGTCAAAATGCCAGCACGAGATGTTGCGCCCAGCGGCTTTGAGGATGACACCTACCGGCTTTTGGACATTACCTTGACGTTTCTAAGCCGCTACTTCGGTCACAGCTGCGAAGAGTCGGAAAGGTTGATGGAATCCTTTTTCGATAGTTTTGCTGACCGCTTCGACGAAGATGCAATCCATCGCGAGTTGTCGTATCGAGTGGCTGCAATCATTCACTATCTTGTTTATCAGAACGGCAGCCCGGAAGAACTTGGCGACTGGCTTCTGTCGAGCGGGAATAATCAAACGCCACCGGAGGCTCTCGAATACTTTCGAGAGACTTACTTCGATTAAGCCCTTCGGTTGATTACCGCAGCGTTGAATGCGGATAGAAAAAGGTTGATACTGCACGCTGCCGTCCGGCGATGCTTTCTATTCGACGTATTTTTCCTGGCTGCTGGCACCACTATGCAGATTGTTGTTTTTGAAGATCATCACACGCCCCAGCTGTACCCGGTTACCTTTGCGCGGGCTGCTTACAAAATCTCCTGCGCGGGCCGCAGGTTGTGCGAATGGCTGGAAGATACCGGCGCCACCGTCCGTGGCATTGTGCGGCCGCATCTGGTGGAGTTGCAGAAGGCGGGTATGCCTTCGTTCACTAAGGAGATTAAACAGCCCGGTTACATGCTGGTGAACGCCCGTGCGGTGCCGTCGGTGGCCTGTTACGAGCTGATCCAGCAACTGCTGAAAGATGGCACGCCCTGCCGCGTGATGCACCACGATGTGGTCGTGGCGGCGGTGATGCCGGAAGAGGCGCCGCTGCCGCCTGCGAATCTTTCGTACGACAACCTGGAAGATTTTATGCAGTACGCCGGCGTGCCTTCGCTTCCCCAGCACGAAGCCACACTGCCGCTGTTTGAATATCCGCACGACATCGTGCGTTACAACCTGGAGATCATCAACGACAATCTGAACTACCGGATCAAGCACGGCGACTATCAGGAAATCGCCGATGGCGTCTTCACCGCGGGCAGCGTCAGCCTGGGCGAACATATCGTGACCGATACCAGCGATGGTCCGGTCGTGATTGAAGACGGCGCCGCCATCGGACCGTTCTGCTATTTAAGTGGCCCCGCGCACATCGGCCGCAAGTCCCGCGTAATCGAACATTCGGCCATTAAAGACGCCGTCTCGCTGGGCCACACGACCAAAATCGGCGGCGAAGTGGAAGCGTCTGTCGTGGAACCTTACACCAACAAACAGCACTACGGGTTTCTGGGCCACAGCTATCTGGGAAGCTGGATTAACCTGGGCGCCGGCACTTGCAACAGCGACCTGAAGAACACCTACGGCACGGTAAACATGGAGTACCGCGGTGAGAAGGTGGCCACCAACATGCAGTTTGTCGGCTGCATCATGGGCGACTATTCCAAAAGCGCGATCAACACCGGCATCTTCACGGGCAAGGTGATCGGCGTGTGCAGCATGATGTACGGCTTTGTCACGACAAACGTGCCCAGCTTCGTCAATTACGCGCGGCTGTTCGGGCAGGTGACGGAACTGCCGCCCGAAGTGATGATCGCCACGCAGCAGCGCATGTTCAGCCGCCGGAATGTCGAAGCCCGCCCCTGCGACGCGCAGCTCATCCACGATATGTACCTGCTGACGCGGCACGAACGCCAGCTTGCAGGCGAACCGCTTTCGCTTTGATCTTAGGCTCTCCGGGGAGATGCGATGCATGAGTGAAACCGCATTCCCGCCGCTTCCGCCTTACACCTACGTCCCTGGATATGCGCCACATCCTATCTCGGATGCGGAGGGGCACATGCAGGATTCGCCTTTGCCTGACACGTGGACGCCGCGGCAACACTTGCTCTGGGGGCGGCGGCTTTTCCAGCACGGCTATTACTGGGAAGCGCATGAGGCGTGGGAACATGTCTGGCTGGAACTGGGGCGGACGACTGCCGACGCTCGTGTGGTGAAAGGGTTGATCAAGCTGGCCGCAGCGGCGGTGAAGTGCCGCGAAGGTAATGCCAACGGCGCCGAGCGTCATGCAGCGCGGGCGGCTGAACTGTTGCGTGAACGTGCTGAATCAGATCTTTTTGCATCGATGAACCTCGCAGCCGCGTTTGAATCTGCGCAGCGCATCGCCGCTTCGCCGCCGGTTGGCTTCGCGCCGCCGTCGGATCAGCCTGCTATCCTTCCCGGCCTGGAAATCTGATAACCGGCAGCCGGATGGTTGTTGCGATACTGATTGGCTTGCGGTTTTATATTCGTCCAATTTTCACACCTCATTGACTTGCTCGCCGTATGTTTATGCTTCCGCTTTGGCTGCTTCAGATTCTGGGAATCGCACAGATTGCATTGTCGATTGTCAGCCTCGCGATTCCGCGGGTTCTCAAGTGGCAGGAAGATACGGCGAAGCTGAATCCGCTCACCCGTCAGGTGTTCTGGACGTATGCCGGGTACATCTGCGTGAGCAATCTGTGTTTTGGGCTGCTGACGGCTTTCCTGCCCGGTTCACTGGTCGATGGCAGCGCGCTGGCGGCAGCGGTCACCGCATTCATCGCTTTGTGGTGGGCGGCGCGGATCGTGATTCAGTTCACCTATTTTGATCGTTCGCAGGCGCCGCAAGGCTGGATCTATGTCGCGGGCGAAGCGGCGCTGGTGGTGCTCTTTATTGCGTTGACGTTGGCTTATGGTCTGGCGGCGGCTGGCAACTTGCGGGCGCTGTTCTAATGGTTGGCTACGTTCCCAACCATCCAGAAATTCTGGTGTGGGCCGGCCTGCTACTGCTTGTCGAACTGATCACCGGGTTCCTGATCACGCGGCTGCGTAGCGTGCCGCTTGCGCGAACTGCTGCCTGGCTACTTGTGGTCGGCGCCGTGGCGGGCATCGAACGACTGACTGCGGCAGAACCTGCTGGCGTGCGGATGCTGACCATCATCGCCGCCTTACTTCTGGCCATGAAAGTCGTCGTTTCGGTTGAGCAGCAACAAGCACCCGCCGGGCGATTGAGCGCCTTGCGATGGTTCGCGTTTGCCACCGGCTGGCCGGGCATGCGGCCGAAAGCGTTTTCGAAAGTCTTTTCGACGACAAAAAGCCGCAGCGGAGAATTGCTGTTGCGTGGGCTACGCAACCTGGTTGCGGGCGTGCTGTTGTTCGCCATGGCGTGGTGTGTGGTATGGTTGCCGGGCGCTGGAGCGATGTCGTCAGCGAGGTTGTGGCTGGCAACCGCTTTGCTGCTGGCGGGCATCAGTCTGGTGATGCATTTCGGCGTGTTCAATCTGCTGGCCGGCGGATGGCGATTGGCGGGTGCAGACTGTCAGGCGTTGTTCCGGGCGCCGTTTGTTTCCACCTCGCTGGCGGAGTTCTGGGGCCGGCGGTGGAACCTGGCGTTTTCGGAAATGACAGCCCTGGCCATCTTTCGCCCGTTACGGGGAAAACTTGGCGTGCGTGCCGCCACGATCCTGGCGTTTCTCTTTTCGGGCTTACTGCACGAACTGGCGATCAGCGTTCCCGCCCAGGCCGGTTATGGGCTGCCGCTGCTATACTTCGCATTGCACGCGGTGGCGATGCAGGTAGAAGCGTTTTTGTCCGCACGCGGGCGACCGATGAATGCATCGCGGTGGGTGGGCTGGATATGGACAATGGGCTGGGTGCTGCTGCCCCTGCTCATCCTGTTTCATCCCGCGTTCTTAAAAGGCTGCGTCTGGCCGTTGATTGGCTTAACGGCAGATCCTTGAGGCGAACAGCATCACTTCTGCGGCGCCAGATGGGCTGTCAGCGTGGTGTTGTGATGGACGGCCTCGTACTTTTTGCCTTCGAATTCGCCGGACTCGTCGTTGTTGATCACCTTGGTGCGGAAGGTGTAGAGAGCGGGGCGGTCGAGGACCAGCGTGGCGGCGCCTTTGTCGTCCGTCGTCAGAGAACGGGTGGTCTTTGATCCGCGGACGTAGATCTTTGCCTTGGGCAGCGGCTTACCCTGCCAGGTAACGTGCAGCGTGGCTTTATCGCCTTCCACCGTGTGGCTGATATCAAGCTTCAGTTTGCCCGGCTCCGAGAGGCTCTTATCACTGCCGGCGACGTGTTTGGCGTAATAATGAAGCAGCGTGTCCGTCACGCCATAGCGGTAAACACCCCACTTCACATACGACTCGACGGCGAACGGGCGTTTGCCAGGACCGGCCGCCTGCATCCAGCGTTTATCGTCCTGCTTGATTTCTTTCAGCGTGAAGGGCTGCGGCTGCTCGCCCGGTTTGCGTATCCAGGATTCCGAGCGTTTGACGATCGCATCCAGATACCCGCCGTCGCGCGGCAGCACCCATTCTTCAAATACCAGATCGACCGTACTGCCTCCGTCCTGATTCTTCACCGTGACCCACATATAGTGGGCATCCGCAGCGGCGGGCATGGCGATGTGGAAGGCGATGGTCAACAGCACAGCCGCGCTGAGCGTGGCGAGTTTACGGCGGGAATTCAGAGGCATCATCGGGCTACCTTATGGGAATCTGTTTGAATGGTTACAACTAAGGCGAAGCTTTCTGGAACATCTGCACGCGATCGCCACGCACTTCGGTGACGAAGACAACGCCTTGCGAGTTAACCGCCATCAGGTGTGGCAATTTTAGCGTTTCCGGGCTGCCCCAGCTGGCAGTGATTTTTCCTTTTTCGTCCAGGAGAAACAGTTTGTGAATATCGCCCTGTGACACAAGTAGTTTGTCACCCAGGCACAGCAGGCCGAACGGATTACCGAAACCATCCCACACGGCCAGGTGTTTGCCGGAAGCGTCGAAAACCTGCACCCGCTTATTACCGCGGTCGGCAACGTAAATGCGGTTCTGCTTATCAATCGCCAGGCCGTGCGTGGTCGCAAACTGACCGGGCTTCTTCCCCTTGCTGCCCCACTGCGTCAGAACTTTTCCCTGCGGATCAAACTTAACGATGCGGCCGTTCCCCGCGTCGGCCACATACATGTTGCCGGCAGAGTCGAAGACCAGATCATCGGGCGAGCGGAAGGCGCGGTCGCCTTTGCCCGGTTTGCCTGGCTCACCGACGGTCAGCAGCAAGCGGCCATCTGCATTGAACTTTCGCAACACGTGATTGCCGTTATCGGTCGTCCACAGATTGTCATCCCGGTCAATACGCAGGCCATGCGGCGTTTTGAACATCCCGGCGCCAAAACCTTTGACGAACTGCAGCTTGGCGTCGAACGCAAGCAACGGAGGTTCGCCGCGGTGCAGCACGAACACGCGATCCTTCGAGTCCACCGCCACTGCAGAAACATCGCCCAGTTCAATATCCGCCGGCAACTTCAAAAAGCCCACAGATTTATAAGGCGCCTGCGCGTTCAACGACTGACTTCCGACTGCAACGATCAGCAGACAAAGTGAAAGAATCTTCAGATGCATAACGGTCCGCCAGCCTGGATGTGGAAAAGCCATATCTTAAGCAGCGGCCCAAGAGATTGCTATTGTTTGCTTCTTCATGTCAGAAAGGTGAACAGTACGATTTCACCTGGCGCCGTCTCCACACCAAGGCTGGCAGCGATTAGAACGTAGTCGCGGTTTGTAGGTGCGTAGCTTCTGCATGCTGCATCGCATTCATCTTGAAGGAGCCGCGTTGATGCTACTTGCGCTGAGCGCTGTTGATTACGGCATGTTGGGGTTTTACCTGCTGGTGATGCTGCTGGCCGGTTTCTACTTCAGCCGTCAGCAGCACAGCGCCCGCGACTTTTTTCTGGCCGGGCGTTCGATGGGTTGGTTGCCGGTGGGTGTTTCGGTGATGGCGACGCTGTTGTCCGCCGTCAGCTATGCGGGGATCCCTGGTCAGGCGTACTACCAGGGCCTGCGGCTGTTGATCCTGCCGGTCTGCGTGTGGCTGACGCTGCCGGTGATGTGGTGGATGGTCTTACCGTTGTTTCACCGCCTGAAGCTGGTCAGCGTATACGAGTATCTGGAACTGCGGTTCAATCTTACCTGCCGCATCTGCGGCGGTGTGATCTTTGTTGCCGGGCGGTTGTTGTGGCTTGGTTGCGTGCTGTATGCACCCTGCAAAGTGCTGGTGGTCGCGTCGGGGATGGATGTTCCGGTCGGGGTCTTCCTGGTCCTACTGGGCGCCGTCAGCACGGCCTATACGTGTCTGGGCGGAATGAAGGCGGTGGTCTGGACGGATGTGGTTCAGGCGGTTGTGATGGCCGCCGGGCTGGTTCTGGTCATCGGCGGCGTGTGGTGGGCGCTGGACGGCGGCGCCGGTCGTGTGTGGGAAGTCTCGCAGAAACTGGGGCGGACAGAGTATGTTCAACCGGCGTTTTCGTGGGGCGATGCCTGGAGCGTCTGGGGCTGCCTGCCGCATTTCTTCCTGGTGATGCTTTCCTTCTATGTGGCCGATCAAATCACCGCGCAGCGCTTTCTTGCGGCGCGAAGTCTCACGTCCGCGCGGATATCAATGCTGCTGAATTGCGTTGCGGTTTCGCTGATGCTGCCGGCCCTTGTTTACGCGGGCATCGCGGTGATGACCTATTACTACGACCAGCCGCAAGCGATGCGGGCGGTCTGGGTGGCCAATGTCGATAACACCACCAGCGAGGATCCGCGCACCGGCGCCGTGCCGGCGGAGTACGCACTCGAAGACGGGCTTAACACCGCGAACGTCGATGAACTGATCGCGGCCGGAAAACTGCTGCGGCCCAATACAAAAGAACCGTTCACCTCGGCAAGTGATGTGCTGGTGGACGGGCAGATAGACGTGAACGCACTGGCCATGCGGCGGCCGCCGGTCGATGGTTTGACCCGTGGCGAGATGGTGCTGCGAACCGGCGCCAGCGATGAAATGCTGCCGGCGTTCTGGTCAGAGCGGTTGATGATGGGCGCCACGGGGCTGTTGCTGATGGTGCTGCTGGCGGCTTCGATGTCTTCGCTGGACTCTGGTTTGCATTCCATTGGCTCGTTGCTGATCACCGACTACTACCAGCGGCTTGGCGCCGGACGGGCGCTATGGGCGAGGCTACGGCGTAAGCAGGTGGACCAGTTGGACGACACCGACGAACTGGCACTTAGCCGGTATGTAGTGATGGGCGCCGGTGTGATGGCGACTGCCGGCGGGCTGCTAATCGCCGCTTCGGGCGATATCGTCAGCGTGATGCTCGTGGCTGTGAACACGCTGGGCGGCCCGCTGCTGGCGATGTTTCTATTGGGGATGTTCTACCGGCGGGCGACGGCGGCGGGAGCGTTGCTGGCGCTGCTGGGCGGAATGACGTTCACCGTCTGGATGATGGTCGCCAACCAGTACGAAGCCCTGCGGTTTCTCTGGCCGTTTCAACAGACCCTATCCCACGTCTGGCCATTAATCTGCGGCGCCGGTGTAACCGTGCTGCTGGGCGTTGTGCTCAGTTTGTTTATCGGCCGCAAACGGTCCAGGCAGGAACTGCGGGGCCTGGTCTTCGGCAACGGACCGCCCGGCGAACGTGTGGCGGAATCCGCGGCGCTGGATATCGGCAAGCTGAAGCGTAAGCAGTAACGTGTGCTTAGTGCCGGTAACCGCTGGGTTCTAAAGGCTGCACGCCGCCGGCGGTGGATTGGAACAGCCCCTGGCCGGCGATGATCTTGCCGATGGCGGTTAACTGCACGCCGATCGCATCATCACGAAGCATGGCTTCGGCCGTTTCCGCCGGGACGGTAAGCAGCAGTTCAAAATCTTCGCCATCGCCCAGCGCATGTTGCAGGGCGGTGCGTGAAGAAGTTTCCGCTGCCCGGTGCGCGGCGTCGCTGATGGGGATCTGTTCCAGGTCGAGCACGGCCGCGACGCGGCTTTCCTGGAGAATGTTCGAAAGATCCAGCGACAGGCCATCGCTGATATCCGCCGCAGCGTGCACCGTATAATTCGCCGCGATATATTGCGCCTCGCGCACGCGCGGTTCGAAGCTGAGGTGGCGGCCGGATAGACTTCCTCCCAGCGCGCCGGTCACCAGAATCGCATCGCCCGCACGGGCGTCGCCGCGGCGCCAGACGCCGTTTGATGGCGCCTCTCCGATGATGGCCACGTCGATGGCCAACGGTCCGTCCCACGTTGTGGTGTCGCCGCCCGCGATGGCAACGCCATGCTGTTCGGCCAGCGGGAGCATGCCTTCGATCACACCGCGTGCGTATTCCTCGGCGTGACGACGTGGCAAAGCCAGAGAAACGGTCACCGCGACGGGGCGGGCGGCCATGGCAGCCATATCGCTGAGGTTGACGGCAAGTGCTTTCCGCCCGGCTTGCTGCGGCGTGCAATCTGCAAAGTCAAAGTGCGAACCTTCGCACAGCATATCGCTGGCCATCGCGCACCCCGCGCCTGGCTTCATCTGCAGCACGGCAGCGTCGTCGCCCACACCCAGTTGCAACTGGGGATGTGGCGGCAAAGTGTGGCGGAGCCACTGGATAAAGCTGGTTTCCACGCATGCAATCCCCGATGAAACGCCTGTGCATCGTACACCTGATACTTTACGGCTTTCTCAAACGGAAAAAAGCCTGCCAGGTTTTGCGCCTGACAGGCTCGAAAGTTCACGCTGCGGTTGCGGTGGTACGTTACGGACGGGTGAGGGTGAGCGTTTCGTTGCCGCGTTGCAGTTGAACTTTATCGGCTTGGGCGAGCAGCACTTTGCCGAGTGTCACGCTTTTGTCACCGGCTTGCAGCAGGTTGAGGTTGCCATCCTGCACGGCGACTTTGCCTTCCAGGCTGGTCTTGCCGTTGACGGTGGAGTCAATCGTCACTTCAGCCACGCCGTTCTGCTTGAGGTTGACTTCGGTAATCTCCTGGCTGCCATCGGCCTTGGTGGAAACCGACCGCCACAGGCCAACCAGGGGCTTAAGCTCCGGGCTGATTTCAGCAGCCGCCGATCCGCCTGGCAGTCCGCCGGGCAAGTCCGCCGGTGCAGCCGCCGGCGCCGCGGCAGGAGTCGCTCCGCCGATGCCTGGTGGCAAGTCGACTGGCGGCGCTGCGGGAGCAGGTGTTGCCGGAGCGGGTGTAGCGGCGGCTGGCGCCGGAGTGGTTACGGCCGGGGCTGGTGTGGCAGCCGGTGCTGGCGTTACGGCTGGTGCGGCTGCTGCCGGTGCAGGGCTGACAGCAGGGGCCGGTTCGACAACGCTTTCTTTAACTGCGGCGGCTGGAGCCACGGTCTGCTGCACTTCCACGACCGCTGGCAGCGGAATGAGTTCCGAAGCTGGCAGGAAGCGGGCGAACTTGGTGTTCAGCCGGACACATAGGTCGCGGTGCTTTGCCGCCAGATTAGGATTGCGCCGCAGGACCTGCAACAGTTCAAAGTCGCGATCAGCGACGGGCTGCGGAGTGACTTCGACAGGCGCCACTTCGACCGGTGCGACACGTACGGGTGCTACTTGAACGGGCGTCACGTGCACGGGGGCTACGTGAACAGGTGCAGGATGTACGGGGGTGACACGCACTCGTGTTGTCCCGCAACTCCGCGTCGATGACCGTGTTGATGACCGCGATGAAGTGCGGCGAATCGGAGTGAAACTCCCGGGCAGGCCACCCAGGCGGATCGAAGGGAAGGGGGAAAGCCGTGAACCGCGGTTGAATCCACCGCCCGCTTCAGCGGTGCTGATGCTGGCAAGGGATGAAACGGCGACGGCGGCGAACAAACAGGTTCCGGTAAGTAAACGGTTCATGATCTGACTCCAGCATGAGCTTTCGAGGATTGCCGGGCGAAACTCGTTGTCGCCCCGGTACAATCTTCCCAGCGGACATTTGCCGGAACTGTTACAGATTTTTTCCGTTACCCGCTGGCGGCTTTCAATTCGCCAAACAGCCGGGCGAAATCCTCACGCTGATAATGGGCGTTCAGCCCGGACGGATTGGGCAGAACCCACGCCACGGCGCCGGCGAATGCTTCCTCCTGGCGGCCCATCTGCGCCTTCGGTTGATTCATCGCAATGCGGTAGGCAGTAACGCCCACAAAGGCCACAAAACCCACATCGCGCCGCCGCACTTTGCCCGCCAGCAGCCGTTTACCCCGGACATATTCTTCTGCGGCCAGTTCATCCGCCCGCGCCGTTGCCCGTGCGACGACGTTGGTCAGACCATAGCCAGCATCGGGCAGCAGATGGTCCTCGTCCGGCGTAAACAGCCGGCTGGTGAAACCGGCGTCGTGCAGCGCCGGCCAGAACCGGTTGCCCGGCCGGGCGAAATGGCGCCCCGTGGCGGCCGAGTACAGGCTGGGATTGATCCCCACAAACAGCACCTTCAACTGCGGCGCCAGCCGGTCGGGGATTTTCCCGCCACGCGCGTCTTCCATCTGCTGACGTGTTGGTTTTGGCGCCATGGGTGGTACGGCTGCGACGCGAAAGGCGAGGGGTGTTAAGGTCTGCTCCATGGTTGTCCGGATGATACGCCGTTGCAAGGCGATGTTGCGTTTCTGCATCATACTGGCCCCCTTACCGGTGAAGCGTGAAACGCCCGGAATGGCCTTCCGCCCGCAGTTTTCAGGCTCGACGGCGACTTCCTGCAAATTCTCACCAGCCACTGGCGCCGTGTTTGCGTATCTGTCGGGCAGTTGCTGATGAACCGCGATTCCGGATGAGTTTCACCTTCACCTGCTGGATTCGCCTTGAACGAAAGACTGCAATTTATGCACGCCTCTGAACTGGTTGAACTGGCCGCGTTGCTGGCGTCGAATGCCGGGCCGTTTATTGAAACAAGCGATTGCGCCGAGTCTGGCTCTGTGGAGCAGTACTGGTCGCGTTCCCGCTGCCGGATGGACAACTGGACGGTCGCCATCAAGCATTTTCAGGAAACCGCGGGCGAACTGCCGGCCGCAGAGGAAGCCGCCAGCTGGGCGAAAGTGAAGCCCACGCTGGAAGAGATTCTAACCGGCGACGTGCTGGTCCGCGTGTGGACCGCGTTGGCGGTGGCCCATGACGATCATCGTGGCGGCCGATATTTAGAGCCGATCGCGCGGAGCGTGCTGGTCGGTCATCTAGAAGCCCGCAACCGGGCGTTAAATCTGATGGTGTACGGCAAAGGGCTGGCGCTGGAACACGCCGTGGCGCTGAACAAGTTGCGGCGTCAGGCGGAACGCTGGTCGGATCTGCTGCTGGCCCGCGTGCATGTATTTTCACCCGTCGATGAGCTGGCGTTCGACGCGGCCCGCGTGCAGGAATTCAGCGACGAGCTGAAAGAAGAAGCACCCGCCAGTCTTGCCTGGGAGCTGACCCTCGCTTCGCTCCGCGCGACCTTCAACGCGCAGCTTTCTTCGCCCAGCCCCAACGCGGGCATCAACCGCCAGATCGCCGGCAGCCTACTCGCCTGTCTCGACGGCGCCTTGTTCGACAGCACGGGCATGCCGAAATCGCTATGGCTCGCGCGGCTCAATCACACCGCCGACGACACACAAGGCATGATCGATCAGCTCATCAAACTAGACGCCCCCCTCAGCCGCATCACCCGCGAAATCCGCCCACCATTTGCGTAAGCTTTGCATGCGATGGATGCATGCAGCCGGCGAGTGGCTCTTCAAATTGCCGCAACCTTCTTGAAGTTGTCTCTTCATGCCATGTGACGTCGCAGACGGCAATCTCTCTTAGCGCTGCGACAATAAGGCCCGTTAAAGTGGCCCGGTGGCAGTTGCTGCCACCTAGGAATTCTCCCTAGAATATCTGCGGGACGGCAGAGCACAGGCGCCGGCGCGTGCTTCGTGTTAGAATGCGTTTCCCACCTCAGTAGCCAGTTCATTCTGCTGCCCTCCTTCCTACTGCCCCCGAATGACTTGAGGGATGAATATGACCGATCAACCGGCGGACACGCCATCATCAACCCACGAAGGTCACGCCACGGGAGATATCCCGCCACCTGCTGAGCCGCGTCGCGATTTTTTAGGCTCTGCGCTGGCAATCACCACGGGCGCCGTCGTCGGGCTTGTTCCATTCGGCGCCGGCATGATGGTGTTTCTGGATCCGCTGTTGAAAACGAAAGAAGGCGCCGACGATGGCAAACCGGGCAAGTGGCTGTCTGTCGGCACCCGCAGTCTGGTTCCCACGAATGGCACGCCGGTGCGTACGCCCGTGAAAGACGACCTGACGGACGCCTGGAACCGTGAAGCAGATCAGCCCATCGGCGCCGTCTATCTCCGCGACAACAAAGGTACGTTGCAGGCCTTTAACGTCATCTGTCCGCACGCAGGCTGCGTTGTTAGTTACTCTGACAAAACAGACTGCTTCCAGTGCCCCTGCCATAACAGCGTGTTCGCCTTAGATGGTTCGAAGGTGGATCAGCCTGGCGCCGCCAACCCCAGCCCGCGGCCGCTGGATGAACTTGAGATTGACGGTGATCATCTTGAAGAAACCGGCGAAATCCTCGTCCGCTTTGTGAATTACTACCCCGGTAAGCACGAGCAGGAACCGAAGCCGTAAAGCTGCAAGATGCTCTTCTCCCCGCCGGGGAGAAGATGGCCGAAGGCCAGATGAGGGGGAAGCGATGCCCCGCCAGACCGTGGAAGAATTCACGCTGCTGGTCGCGGAAAAACCCTCACCCGCCACGTTGTGCCACCCTCTTCCAGAAGAAGAAGGTACCGAATAGCACGCCGCGAAACATTGAAAATACGCTGTAAGAGAATTCCCCGATGATAAGTAAGCTCTTTGCCTGGTTTGAGGATCGCACCGGCGCCACGGAACTGCAGCGGGAAATGCTGTACGAGAACATTCCCTATGGCGCCCGCTTCCGTTACGTCACCGGTAGCATGCTGGTGTTTGCGTTTGCGACGCAGATGATTACCGGACTGTTCCTGTGGATGGCGTACAGCCCCAGCAGTCAGACCGCGTGGGAAAGCGTTTATTACATTCAGTACGAAATGACGGGTGGCTGGCTGCTGCGCGGCATTCATCATTTCATGGCGCAGGCGATGATGGTCGTGATGGGCCTGCATCTGCTGCAGGTGATTGTCGATGGCGCCTATAAAGCCCCGCGCGAAATCAACTACTGGCTGGGCCTGGTGCTGATGCAACTGGTGATGGGCCTGGGTCTGACCGGTTATCTGCTGCCGTGGCATCAACAGGGTTACTGGGCGACGAATGTGGCCACCAACCTGATGACGCTGGTGCCTTTTGTCGGCAAAGAGATTCAACAGATCGCCCTGGGCGGAACCGATTATGGGCATCACACGCTGACGCGGTTCTTTGCGATGCACGCCGGCGTGCTGCCCGCGATGCTGATCGGCTTTCTGGCGTTGCACATCGCCATGTTCCGCAAACATGGCATTACGCCGTACAAAACACCTAACCGCCCGGACGAATACTTCTTCCCGCGGCAGGTGCTGTTTGACGGCATCAGTTGCCTGGTGCTGCTGATGATTGTGCTGCTGTTAACGATCAACTGGAACATCTTCGGCATCTTCGACCTGCCGCTCGAAAGCAAAGGCGTGGAACTAGGGGCGCCGGCGGATCCGGCGGAACCGTACGACGCGGCCCGGCCCGAATGGTACTTCCTGTTCCTGTTTCAGTTGCTCAAGTATTTCGACGGCAGCTTCTACGGACTCAATACCGAGGATGTCGGCGCCCTGGTGGTGCCGGGCGTGATCTTCGCAGTGCTGGCCGCCGCGCCGATTATCGCGAGGTGGAAGCGCGGGCATGCGTTTAATGTGGCGTTCGTGCTGTTTCTACTGGCCGGCGCGACGGTGCTGACCATCGTGGCGATTGTGGAAGACGCCGGTAACCCGGACTTCCATCTGGCAGCCGCCAGGGCGGAAGAAGAAGCGCACCGCACCCGCGAACTGATCGACCGCCGTGAAATGGTCGATGGCGAACTGTCGGCGCCGAAGAAGATTCCGCGCGAAGGCGCCGTGTATCTGGTCCGCAATGATCCCATGCTGCAAGGCCCGCGGCTGTTCGAGCGGCACTGCTCTAGCTGCCACAGCTATACCGATCCGGAAGAAGGCTCTTTCAACGTCGCGCTGTACCGGCTGCCCAAAACCAAACCGGGCAAAGACGATGAACCAGAGATCGTCCGCGAGGGCGGCAAAGTGCAGTACGATCCACCGGCGTCCGGCGCCCCGGATCTGTACGGCTTCGCATCGCGGGAGTGGATTCGCGGATTCCTGAACCCGGACAAGGTAGACAGCCTGACGTTTGTTGATGCAAAACTCAGCGATGACAAAGAATCGCCAGAGCACTACCGGCAGCGGATCGAGGCGCCGTATTTCGGCAACACCGCGCACAAAGATGGTGAGATGGTGGATTTCGTCAAAACACACTTTGGTGAGAAGGCGAAAGACAGCAAACGCATTAGCGAAGAAGATACCGAAGCCATCGTTGTCGCCCTCTCGGCACAGGCGCAACTGCCCGGCCAGATTGCGGCCGATATGAAAGACGCGGAGAAGGTCAACCGTGGCTTGAAGCTGATTAAAGAAACCTGTGCCACACATTGTCACAAGGCGGGCGATGCGGGCGAGATTGGCTACGCCCCGGATCTGACCGGCTACGGTTCCTACGAATGGACGATGGGCATGCTCGCCAACCCCGAACACGCCCGCTATTACGGCGCGATGAACGACCGTATGCCGGTCTTCGCTCCGACGCCGGACGAACCGGCCGGCAATGTGGTTAATCCGCGTGAGCTTTCGCTGATTGTGGACTGGATGCGCGGCGACTACTACCGGCCGGAAGACAAAGCGCCGCGTCTGCCACACACGGAAGAACAGGCACGCGCCGCAGTGCGGAAGGCGCTGGCGGAAGATTACGCCCCGGCGCCGATGACCCGCCCCGTCGAAGACGAAGCAGTAAGACTGGCCCACAAAGCTGAAAAACTGTTCCGCAGCAACTGCTCTTCGTGCCACACGTATCTGGACCCCGCTGGCCGCGGCATCGCCTCCAGCAATCCATCGGCGCCTAACCTGTATGGCTTCGGCTCGCGCGACTGGGTGCGAAAAATGCTGACGCCGGGCGTGATTGACGGGCCTACCATGTTCGGCAATACGGAGCACTTCGAGGGCGATATGGCTAACTTCGTCAACGATGAACTGGCTGATCTGGGCGATGATGAAAAGGAAAGTGTCGATAACGTCGTGATCGCGCTCTCGGCCATGGCCAAACTTCCCTATCAGGCCAAAGCGGATAAGGAAGCCGCCGACGAAGGGCTGATTGAAAAGGGCGAAGAGATGTTCAGCGAGGGCATCACGGGCACCTCATGCGCGGACTGCCACGCGTTTGAAGAAGGTGATGAGGACTTCGACGCGCCCAACCTGTATGGCTATGCCTCGCGTGAGTGGCTGACCCGGTTCATCGCCAATGCTTCGCATCCGTTGCACTATGGTGAGTACAATGATCGTATGCCCGTATTCCACCATAGCGACGAAGCGGTCGAGAAGAATCCGGCGCTGAAATCGCGGCTTAGCATGCAGGATATTGAACTGCTGTCGCGGTGGATACGTCGCGAAAAACTTTCGGACTAACGCTGACGGCCAGATTTTATGACCTTCGCTGACGAACCGACCTGCGATCTGGATGACTCCGGCGACGAAGAACTCGCGCTGCTGCTGGCTGAACTGACGGACGCCGTGCAGCGCGGTGAAGAAGTGGATCTGAACGAAACATGCGCGCAGCATCCGGAACTGGCGGGCGAACTCCGGCAGTTGTGGAGCGCCGTGATGGTGGCGGATGTTGTCGGCAGCGACAGCAAACTGGAGCCAGCCAGCGAGTTTGTTTCTTCCATCGAACTGCCTTGCACGCTGGGCGATTTCACCCTGGAACGCGAACTGGGCCGTGGCGGCATGGGCCTGGTTTATCTGGCCCGCCAGCGCAGCCTGAACCGCCCCGTTGCGGTCAAGATGATCCTCCGCGGCCCGCTCGCTTCAGCAGCGGAGTTAGACCGCTTCCGCGCTGAAGCAGAAGCAGCCGCCCGGCTTGAGCACCCCGGCATTGTGCCAGTCTACGAAGTGGGCGATCTGAACGGCCGCCCCTTCTTCAGCATGAAACATATCGAGGGCCGCACACTCTCTGAGATGCTGGCCGACGGCCCCACGGATCCGCGCGAGTCGGCCATGCTGCTGGTCAAAGTCGCCCGCGCGATTGACTTCGCCCACAAGCAGGGCGTGCTGCACCGCGACTTGAAGCCGTCTAATATCCTGCTGGACAAAGATGGGAATCCGCACGTTACCGACTTCGGCCTCGCCAAGCAGGTGACAGATGGTGACAGTCTGACACGAAGTGGCGCCGCCATTGGCACACCCGCTTACATGGCGCCGGAACAGGCGGCGGGCAACCGCGGCGATGTCTGCGCGGCCAGCGACGTGTACAGCCTGGGTGTGATTCTCTATCAGATGCTCACCGGCCGCCCGCCGTTTCAGGCTGCCACGCCGGTGGACACCGTGCTGATGCTGCTGGAACAGGATCCTGTGCCCCCCCGCGTGGTGAATCCGCGCGCCGACGCCGATCTGGAAATGATCGCCTTGCGTTGCCTGCAGAAGCCGCCGGATCTGCGCTACGCCACCGCCGGTGAACTGGCCGACGATCTGGAAGCGTATCTGAATGATGAGCCAATGTCGGCCCGCAGCGGGCGGTTCACCAAGGTCATTGCCCGTTGGCTCCGCGAAACGCATCACGCGACCGTGCTCGAGAACTGGGGCGTGCTTTGGATGTGGCACAGCCTGGCGCTGCTGGTGGCGTGTTCGCTGACCAACATCCTGTACTGGATTCATCTGGTGCGGCCGTTGCCGTACGAACGCGTGTGGTTCTTCGCCCTCTGGACGGCCGGGCTTGGCGCCTGGGCGGCGGTGTTCTGGATGCTGCGGCGCCGGATGGGGCCGGTGATGTTTGTCGAGCGGCAGATCGCGCACGTCTGGGCGGCCAGTATGATCAGCATCGCGGCCTTGTTCCCGCTTGAGGCCAAGCTGGACCTGCCCGTGCTGACGCTTTCGCCCGTACTCGGCCTAATCAACGGCATGGCGTTTATGGTCAAAGCAGGCATTCTCAGCGGCGCCTTTTATCTGCAGGCGATAGGCATGTTTCTATCAGCCGTGGTCATGGCGCTGTTCCCGGATTACGCGCACTTCATCTTTGGCGTAGTAGCCGCCGCATGCTTTTTCTTCCCCGGCCTGAAGTACTACCAGCAGCGTCTGCGGTCCAACAAGAAGAAGACAAGGATTATCGGCTAAACGTCCATCGCATGAATCATGATTGATGCGACTGGCAACGTGTGCTGTAATACGGCTTGGTGAATTGCCTCTCTGAAGGAATGCAAACATGCTGAGCCGTCGAACGTTCTTCCGTGGCGCCACACTCGGCGCTGGTGGGCTTTATCTGGCGCCGTTTCTACGAGAAGTGCAGGCGGCGCCGTCCGCTTCCGCAAAGAAACCCGTCCGCGTGCTGTTCTTCGTACAGGGCAACGGCGTTTACCCGGCGGAAACGCAGCCGCAGGGCATCGAGCGGCCGAAGCAGCCTTCGCAACTGGAAGACCGCCCGCTGACGGGGCATGCTCTGGCCGAAAGCATGCAGCCTTTGCAGAAGTGGGCCGATCGTATGACGATGCTCCACGGGCTGTCGGGTCGCATCGCCCGCGGCAGCCACAACAGCGGGTTCGCCGCGCTGGGCTGCTGGCCCTTCGGAAAGAAGGACTACGGACAAACCATCGACGCCGCATTGGCGCAGCATCTGGGCGGCATCTATCCGCACATCGGCCTGGGTGTTTCCAATCGCAGCGGCTCTCTGACCTACAACCTGACATCCGCCGCGCGTGGCAAAGCCCTACCGACGCTGCTCAATCCGGTCATCGCCCACAAGCAGTTTTTTGCAGCCGGTGCGGAAGGTGCGGCGCGGAAAGACTTTGATGTCGATACGCAACTGCTGGATTTTCTGGCGGACGATGTGAAACGCATGTCCACGCGACTGACCGGGGCCGAGCGGGAAAAGCTGGACCGCTATCTGCAAGCCTTCGAATCCATGAGCGGGCGGCAGAGCAAACTGGCCGCGATGTCGAAACAGATCGCCGCGGCTGCCCCGCAGATCGACCCGAAGACCGGCGTCATTAACGAAAGCCGGACGGCGCCGACGGGCGTGTTCGACCGCCTGGAAGCGCAGTTTGAAGTCGCCGCCGGGGCGATGATTGCCGGGCTGACCAACGTGGTCACCATGTCGGCAGGCGCCGGCCCGGACAGGATCGGCCTTAGCTGTATGGCCAGCGAAGTGGGCAAAGGCAGCGGCTTTATCGGTTCGCACGGCATTGGTCATGGCGGCTCAGCGGCGGGTATGACCGCGGCCGAATGCCACGCATTGATCCGCCGTAAGTGCCTGGAGAAACTCGCCGTCTTCATCAACCGTCTGGAAGCAATTCCGGAGGGCGATGGCAGCATGCTGGATAACACTTTGATTGTTTATCTGTCGGACTCGGCCGAAGGGCATCACCCCCGGTGCGAAGAGTGGCCGGTGATGCTTATCGGCGACCTGGGCGGCCGGCTGAAAGCTGGCAACCGCTACTTGCGTTATCCGTGGTACGGCAAAACCGGGCACCGCACGCTGGCCAGTTTCTATCTGGCGTTGCTGCATGCCGTGGGTGATCCCCGCCAGGAGTTTGGCATCGATGATTCAGCGCTGGCGGACATCGATCAAAGCGGCCCGCTGACGGAAATTCTGCTGTAATCCGCATAACCGCGCCGCTGTAACAAACGCCGTCAAATACCGCTTCTCCTTATATCAAGTGACATTCAAATCACCGGCCTTCTGGCGGAGTGCTTCCGCCGGCCGCAGATATAAGGAACGCAAGCATGACGACTCCCGTACGACAATCCGTGATCGATCGCTGGGCGCATCTTCTGATTAGCTGCCTAATGGCGTGCACCGTTCTGACGCTTTACACGGCGTTGCCGCTGCTGCGGGCCATTCAGCCTGTGTGTGCGGCAACAGCCGGATACTGCTTGCAGGCCGTTGTCTACATGAGTGCGGCGCCCAGCTCAACGCTTTACCTGGCAGCCGGACTCGGCATTGTCCTGGTGTCAGGCGGATCGTTCGGGCTGGTCGTGCGGAATTCTTAAGAACCGCGGCGCTTAATCGTCAAGCACCTTCGAGCGGGCCGCCGTCGCGATATCGAACTCGCCAATTGCCGGCATCAGCATCGCCGCCGTGGTAAAGCCATAAACCACCACCGTCACCAGAAACACCGGCAGGTTGTAGCCCAGCAGAAAGCTGGTGATCGCATAAAACGTCGCAAAGGGCAGCATCAGCGAAGCGATGGCGATCGCCGTACTCGGATTCCGGGCGCCAAGCGTTACATACAGCCCGATGCCGCCGCCCAGGATGAACGCCAGGAACGGCGCCAGTTGCGTCTGGAAAGAGCCGCTGAACGAGATCATCATCACGATGCATGTGACCACGCCCAGGAACAGAAAGAACACCGTCCCAAGGCTAACGCCAATGGCCGTCCGCGAATTCGCATAGATCATGCCGCAGTGCACGCCTAGCATCGCCACAAAGATATTCATCACAATCAGGCCGCCGGTCACATACAGAAGATTCTCCAGCGATAGACCGCCGCCGTACGACAAGTAGCACGTAAGCAGCACCGGCAGCAGGATCATCTCTTTGGTCACCCACATCACCCCGCCCAGCTTGCCGAACACAAATTCACGGGGCGAAAGATCCGTGACCAGCAGCAGGTCGAGCGCACGGCCATCGCGTTCGTTGGTAATCGAAGTCACCGCCAGTGCGTTGACGATCACCAGCGAAACCAGATACAGCGGCCCCAGCGGTTTGGCGCCTTCGGGGATCAGTTGCGAAAGTTCATCTCCCTGCCGCTGCACACTGCCGCTGCTGATCGCCGAATAAAGCGCCGCAGCCACAACCAGTGCCATCAGCACATAGATCACCCGGATGATCAGCACTTTGCGGCCGTAGGCCCAGGTGCAGACTTCGCGCCATAGCACCGGGTTGTCCCAGACAGCACGCGTCTTCTGGCGGTCGGCCGGGGCAGTGCGGGCGTCGATGTGCGTATCGCGGGCGGCGTTGGCCTGCGAGGCTCTACGCTGCTGGTCGTGCTCAGCGCCGAAGATGCTTTCGTCCGCTGGGGCGTCTTCTTCCTGCTTCTGGCCGGGGCGGACTTCGCGCGTGGGATTCCAGACGCGGACCATCGTAATCGAGATGGTGTTCAGCACGACGGCGCCAACAATTGACACCAGCATGAACAGCGGCGCCCCGTTGCCCAGCCAGTCACCCGCCTGACTGAACGAAGGTTGTGCCGCCGCAAGAATCGCGCGGAACGGACTGAAGCCCGCCGCAATGGTTTCAGCCGGTACGCCAAAGATGTGCGAACCGAACAGACCCGCCTGCACCGCTTCCCAGCCGCCTAGCCACAGGACCAGCAGCAGCGCGGTCATCGAGAGCGTCTGAAACGTCTTCTCGCGCCAGAAGGCCAGCACGGCGCCAAGACTTCCCGCCGCCAGCGCGGAGCAGACCGTTACCGCAAACACCGCCGCCACCTGCCACAGCGAAACGCCGCCCAGCAGGATGATGAACATAAATACGGGCAGCGCCGCCGCGACCATCACCAGTACATTCAGCAGGCTGGCCATCAGTTTGCCGAGCACCAGTTCGCGGTTGCTCATGCTGGTCATCAGCAGCAGGATCAGCGTCTGCCGGTCTTTCTCTTGCGACACAGAACTGGCTGACAGCACGGCCGAGAGGAACAGCACCAGCGCCAGTTGAATCGGCGCCAGGATCTGAAACAGAATGCTGCCGAACCGCGCCATGTCGCCCACGCTGGTGATATTCTGCGTACCCGCCATCACCAGCCACGCCGTAATCATCAGCATGATCAGGCCAGCCACATACAGCGCGCGGTTCAGGTAGAACCGGCTACGCCGCGGCATCGTGGCAGCCTCGCGCGAGAATACAGGTCCAATCATCCAGGCAATTCTTTCAGTAAAGCGACGAATCGCGCAGCAACAAAGCACAAACTGCACGACGCACTAATATACATGCAGACCTACCAGGCGGTAACCGATGGACCTGCATCTGGTCCCGCCGATGGACCTCTGACGGTTACTTCCGCGACTGGGCGCCGGCGTTGCGGATGCCTTGCATGATGAAATCGTGGGCTGCTTCGGCGTCGATACTTGTGGCGACTTCCATATTGCCGCGTGATGGCGCGTTGGGACGGCGGTCGAAGACGGTCATGCCGGAGGTGATTTTGCCGCTGGTTTCCACATCGGCTGCCATCTCTACGGTTTCAAACAGGTGCGGATGCAAGGCGGCCAGCAGCGCCACGCAGTCGTCCAGTTGAATGCTCTCCAGCCCCAGATGCTGCCGGTACGCGCGGAAGTAGTGCGGCACAATCTTCTGCAAAAAGGCGCCGGCGCGTGTGTCTTCGCCGGGCAGTTCGTTCATCAGATCCAGCGTGAACGTCAGCTGCCGCGTGACCTCCAGCGGGATCAGCGTCTTGGTGGTGGGCGAATCGAACACGGCCTGAGCGGCGGGCGGATCGTAGAAGATGTTCTGCTGGGCGACGCGGGTAATGTCGCCCACGCCGTTGATGCTTCCGCCCATGATAATGATGCGGTCCACCATGCCAGCCAGCATCGGATCGCGGTGCAGTGCCGCGGCAATGTTGGTGAGCGGCCCCAGCGAGATGATGCTCACCTGCCCCGGTTCAGTCCGCAGAGCGTCGTGAATCACCTTCGGGGACGAATGCTGATGATGCAGTTCCGAAACGGCGAAGTTCGCGCCTGCCAGCCCGTTGGCGCCGTTGAGAGAGTACGTGTAGTCGAACATCTCAGCATCGGGCGATTTCTCAACTTCCACCGCAGCGCCGATGCGTGGCAGCCGGGGCGGATCGAGCTGGTCAACAATCGCCTGCACATTCCGCGATGCCTGATCGGCTGGCACATTGCCCGCTGCCGCTGTAACGGCGACCACTTCAAGCTGCGGGTGAAACAACGCAATGCACAGCGCTACTGCGTCGCCGATGCCCGGATCGCAGTCGATTATCACCTTCCGTGTCATATTGTCCTATCAACTTCTAAACGTGCGGAATGATTATGTGGGGCGCCACATGCGGAGGCTTCACCAGATGCGCCGCTCAAAGCGCGATTGTACGGCGGGGATAAGCCCCTCACAAGGCGAAGGCCATCGCGGGCTGCATCCTAAGAAAAGGTCACATGCTTGAGAAAGCTCGCGATCTTGATTTTTTTCCTGGTACATTGAACGCAATTGCGTTAACACACCTACGGACAACTGCCAGATTTCCAGTCAACCACTTCCACGCGGACCAGGAGCCTTATCGTGTCCTTCCTTCAACCACTCGTACTCATGGCAGTGCTGTCTGCTAACCCCAGCGGCCCGCCTGAATTGATGATGGCGCAGGCCGTCGGCGACAACATTCAATTTGAGTTGCGGCACATTGTGCAGGTGCCCGTCATGCGGACGCGTGAAGAGCAGTACACCGTTAACAAGGCTGTGACGGAACTGGTCAACGGCAAGAAGACCGTGCGTATCGTGCCCGAGGTCCGCACGCGCAAGGTGAACTACACCACCATGCAGCCCCAAGTCACGCTGCGCAAGAAGCTTTATCCGGTGACCAAGATCGCGGCGGTTTCCACCGACCAGAAACTACTGGACGCAGATGTGCTGAAGAATCAGCTATCGGGTAAACGGCCGGTACTGGTCATCTTCTCTGACTTCGATCTGGATCCGGAGTTTCTCCGCCTCTTCGGCCCCGGTCAGTTGATTCTTAAAGTCAACGAAACACGCAACAACTTTCTGATCAGCAATGCTGGCCGCCGCGTCAATCAACCGTTGCGGCCCATTGCCGCCCCACAGGTCCTGCCGGCGCAGCAACTGGTTCCCGCCCCATTGCAACGCGAGAAGTAGTAACGCCTACGTAGGTTACAAATTAAACATCAACAAGGGGTTTCACATCACGTGAAACCCCTTGTTTCTTTGATTGATTGTCACACACGGAACCGGGCGACAGGCTACGGTTCCTTCCGTACGAAAATCCGCTTTATCTGCCTGCTTCAGACGTAGGGCCCGCCAGCTTACGGCGGAGCATCCGCACCTGAAATATCGCCGTGTTGTATTCGCCTCTGGTCGCCAGGGCGTCTGCAGACACCAGCCAGTTACGGGCGAAGGTGTACAGGTCGGTGGTCAACGGCAGCGACTCGATGAGACGGATAGTGGCGACGATAGTGGCCGCAAATTCACGACGGCAGGCCGATGTCTGGAACTGAGAGATCAGGTGATCCAGCGTCAGATCGAGTTCCAGTTCAAGGGTTTCAACGGTGCGTTGAATTCCGGTTTGCTGGCGGGACATGGCTAGCTCCTTAACGAGGTAACGGGTGTCGACGCTTGGCGCCGCTTTCTTAGACAACCGCTTTCCGCCCCCTCAGCCCTTACTCAGAACTCAGAATTCCCGGACAAAACTTGCGAAAAAAGTCTGCCGCGACATCGGTTTTCAACGTATTGCTGCACCCCCTGGCGGCAGGGTAACCTGCAACCGAAGCAGGTCCCCGTGTCTTCTGAAACTCGCCGTGAATACCATCCAGATCAGCGCAGCGTTATTACAACGCGTTCAGCAAGGTGAAGAACAAGCTGTCCAAGCGCTCTGGGTCGCGTGCCATCCGCAGCTTGTCGCATTCGCGCAGCGGAAAATGAAAGCGATACGCGACCCGATGGAAAGCGGCAACGACCTTGCCCAATCCGCCCTGCAAAGCTTCTTCCGCGCCGCTCAGCAGGGTCGCTTCCCGGACCTGCAAAACAATGAAGATCTGTGGCGTGTGCTGTTCAGCATGACGGTGCGCAAGGCGGTGGATCGCATCCGTAAAGAGAACCGTCAGAAACGGGGCAGCGGACAGCGCGCGGGCGAGAGCGTGTTGGATGGCGGTGAAAGCGAGAGCCTTGCCGGGCTGATGAACGTCGCGGGTGACGAGCCTGAACCGCCGTTCTGGGTGATGATGCAGGAGCAGGTCCAGTTGAAAATGGATCTGCTCGGCGATCCCAAACTTGTCGCCACGGCGAACGCCCGGCTCGAAGGCCACTCGAACCAGGAAATCGCAGATATGCAAGGCGTTTCCGTCGCCGCCATCGAGCGACGGTTACGTTTAATAAGAAAGAAGTGGAGCCGGGAGCAACCAGGTGAACGACAACCAGAATCTTGATGACTCTCTTGCCATCGATGAACTGATTAACGAGATCTGCGAACAGTTTGAAGAAGACTGGCAGGTGCGCAGGCCGCAGATTGCGGAATACCTACGACTCGCACCTCCGCAGCACCATGCAACGCTGATTGCTGAACTTCTGCCAGTGGACATCGCCTACCGTGTGAAGGCGGGTGAGACGCCCTCGGCTAACGACTATCTGCAGCAATTGCCGCAGCATCAGGACACGGTCGCCAAAGCGTTCGACACGGTTGATGAAAAATACGACGCCGGAACGGTCGACCAGACAGAGTACATGACGCCCCCACCCGATGCGTCGTTGACGGAAACTGTCGCTTTTTCCGGTGGCGGTTCTTCGCACGCGCCGCATGTTGCCACGGTTGTGGAACTGAAACTTGTAGAGTTGATTGGCCGGGGTGGAATCGGCGAAATCTGGCGGGCGCGAGATCCGAAATTCGCACGCGACCTAGCGGTCAAAGTTTTACGGGCCGAAAGGGCAAGCGATCCCGGCATCGTCGCGCGGTTCAACCGCGAAGCCGATCTTGCCGGCTCGCTGGAGCATCCTGGTATTCCGCCGGTGCACGACCGGGGCCGCCTGCCGGACGGACGCGATTTCTTCGCCATGAAACTCATTCAGGGGCGAACTTTTTCTGAGGTGCTGAAACAAGGCGATGCAACACCGCAGTGCCTTGAAGTACTACAGCAAGTGGCCGAAGCCGTTGGATACGCGCACGATCGTGGTGTGATTCATCGCGACCTGAAGCCTGCGAACGTCATGGTCGGGGCGTTTGGTGAAGTGCAGGTCATGGATTGGGGCATGGCCAAAAAACTAAATAGTTCGCCGCCGGACGACCTGCCAGAAGCTGAAGAGACAACCCAGCCAGAGGAGCTGGACGCTGCGGCGGAGGCAGCCGCAACGGATGATAACGGGCTAGAGCTTTCGCAGGATGGGCAGGTAATGGGAACCGTGCCCTACATGCCGCCGGAACAGGCCAAGGGGGAATTTGACCGGCTGGATGCGCGGACCGATGTCTTTGCGTTAGGTTCGATGCTGTGCGAAATTCTCACGGAAAAACCGGTCTACACCGGCAACACTATTCAGCAGCTGCTGGTCAAAGCAACGAACGGTGATCTGTCTGACGCCCTTTCGCGGCTGCGTAGCAGCGGAGCCGATCAGGCGTTGATTGACCTGACGCAGCAATGTTTAGCGGCTGATCCAGACACTCGTCCCAGCAACGCCATGCAAGTTGCAGACGCGCTGCGCGATTACGAAAGATCCGTACGGGAACGGTTAGAAACCGCTCGCCGCCGCCAGACCAGAAACCGCGTGATGGCCGTGGCAGGTTTCGTCCTGATGCTGGTGCTGTTCGCCTGGGGACTGTCTTACGTTCAGCAGCGGACACTGGCCTACGCCAGCTTGAGCGAGCTGGAATCCGACGTCGAAGCCACCTTGTCCGAGGGTGAAGAGACGATTAATTCGCTTCAAGCAAAACTCAAAGATCGCAGCGGATACACGGAGCTAGCCCGTCATCCGCAGATCTGGGAAAGCGAAGTCGTCGCGGCCGAAGCCCGGTTGAGCAAAGCCAACACGCTGCTGGAAAACGCAGGACTTCCCGTATCAGAGGAAATTGAGGCACGCCACGATGCTTTACGGCGGAGCATTGAACTGGCCCAGAAAGATCTCGAACTCCGGGCCGCAGTGGAGACAATTCGGCTCGATGCGGCGACCGTCGATCTGAAAGGTGAAGTCAGTCCCTTGAAGGGATCACGCGAAGGATATACCAAGCTGTTCGAAAAGAACGGATGGACGCCCGCAAAGATGAATTCGCAGCAGCTCGCTTCCGCTGCAATGAAATCGCGCACTCCATGGTTGTGGGTGCGCGCAATGGATGACTTTGCAGGAGCACTCAAACGCGACGTCGATGCTGGACACGGCGCCTGGTTACGCACTGCGGCGCAAAAGGCCGATCCGGGGCCGTGGAAAGATCATTTTCGGTCCTTCGACTGGACAAATCCAGACCCGTCAATAGTAACGCTTGCAACAGATAAAGTCGCAGCAAAGCAACACCCTGAGTTAGTTGCGGTTCTAGCGAGAGTCTTAGTGGAAGAAGGACGTAAAACGGAAGCCGAATCCCTTCTGGAACGCGCCACGCTTAATGAATCGAGAGACCTTTATCTGTGGCTGAAACTTGCGGAGTTGTCCGGGTCCCCGTACGTGAAATGGAGAGCATTCAGCGCTGCTATCAGCTTGAAACCAGACTTGGCCGTTGCGCATGTTAACCTCGGGAAAACGATGCTTGAAATTGGTCGGCTCGAATATGCAGAGGATGCCTATCGTCGCGCTCTCGTCGTCGACGACAGAATTCCAGACGCTCATTTGTACCTAGGGAAAGTGCTTACTGACAGCGGCGAACATGAAGAAGCTGAAAAGCATCTCAAACTTTCTATTGAACTCATCCAAGATTCGGCAGAGGCATACAATCGATTTGGGAATCTCGCGGCCAAACTCAATCACACAGTAGAAGCGCATAAGGCTTACATGCATAGCGTCCGGCTTGGAGGCGATTCATTTAAGCCTAATTACAATATGGCACTAAACCTTCATCGTGGGGGACAGCACGCTGAAGCAGAGGTGTTCTACCTAAGAGCACTTAACCTTGATCGTGACAACTCTGACGCGCATGCGGACTACGGCCTATTGTTAGGCGAATTAGGCCGTTTTGAAGAGCGAGACAGGCACCTTCGCCTCGCGGTTGAACTCGACCCGGAAAATCACCGCGCGAAGTTGAATCTTGGCGTTGTTCTTAAGGAGAAGAAAAACTTTGAAGAAGCCGAAACGCTGTACCGGGAGGTAATTAGCGCGGAACCAGGAAACGCTCGGGCTTACCGAAATCTTGGAAACCTACTGGTTGTGACTGAGCGTTCAATCGAGGCGGAGACCATCTTTCAGCGGGTGCTTGAATTGGAAAAGAAGGACCGCGCCGCAACTCGCCAGCTAGGCGAACTCTACGAAGCGCAAAAACGGTTTGCCGAAGCTGAGAAACTCTACCGGGAACAGATCAAAGCCGACCCGCAGGAAATCGCCAACTACCGCTCCCTCGGGGAACTGCTCGGCAAGACGGGCAAAAGAAACGAAGCGGCACGAGTCTACCTTGCGGCGTTGAAGATTGATCCTAAGTCGACAGAGATCATGGTCGATCTTGGCAGCCTGCTTTACTCGGTCAATCAGTTCGAGGACGCCGAGCGGTTCTTTAAGCGGGCGCTGGACGTAAAACCTGAATCGGCTGAGATTAATAACAATCTGGCAACACTCTATTTTGTCACCAAGCGATTCAAGGAAGCGGAAGTTTACTTTTTGAAATCGCTGGAGGTCGAACCTGACGACGCGATGACGCTGAACAACTTCGCCGCCATGCTGCTGGAAACCGGCCGCGATGACGAGGCTGAGAAGAACTTCAGGAAGGCGATTGAAGTCGATCCGGAAGACGCTGCATCTTTCAGCAATCTTGGCAAACTGCTGCGAGACCAGAAGCGGTATGCGGAAGCCGCCGAGGCCTATCAGAAATCCTTGAAGTTACGGCCTGACGCGAACATTCTAGGGATCTACGCGACGACCCTGGAAAAGCTGGACAAGCTTGAAGAGGCGGAGATTGCTTATCTGAGGGCTTTGCAGATCAATGACAATACCCAGGGGGTTCATTACAACCTGGCGTTGCTCTATCTCAAGACCAATCGTTTTAACGAGGCGGCAAAATATGCGGCGTTGAGTGCGAAAGTAGAACCCTCCAATCCATACTGCCCCGTGATCGAAGGGTCTGCGTTGTTTAAGGCGGGTAAGTTCGAACAGGCAAAGGCCCCCATCAAGGCCGCCCTGGCGATGGTGAAAGAAGATCACCCGCTCTCGAAATCGCTGCCCAATACTCTTCGGGATTGCGACAAGAATCTGCAGCTGGAAAAGGAGCTGGCGGAATTCCAGGAGGGAACCGCTATGCCAGCCAGCAAGCAGCTGGAACTGGCCAATTTCGCCCAAAAGTACAAGTCACCAGAGCAGGCATACAACATGTACCTGGCAGCCTTCGAGGCGGAACCTTCTTTTGAAAAAGACTTTGAAAAACAGCACCGGTACGACGCCGCCTGCCTGGCCGCACTGACGTTCGAAGAGACAGGCGATGCCAAAGTCCAGTCTCAATGTCTTAAGTGGCTGGAAGACGAATTCAAACTCCATCAGTCCATCTACGCCAAAGAGAAAGAGAAGCGGCCGCTGGTGCAGAAACGCTGGAGCCACTGGCTGCAGGATCCTGATTTAAAGGCTGTCAGGGAGCAACCACAGCTTAAGAAATTGCCAGACGAGGATCATCAGGCCTGGGACTCGTTCTGGCAACGTGTCGCATCCACACAGGAAGCCGCTGCAAAGTAGATCGAATTTAGCTTCCGGGTCAGTTTCCAGTTCAAAGTTGCCTGGCCGCCGCATCGAACGGCGGTTGTGAATTCTGCTTGTGCGGATCTACTCGTGCAAATCACCCAAAACCCGTTGTAAGGCTTCGTACTCTTCCCGGCACTCCGGGCACACAGATAGATGTTGCTCGACCATCTTGAGGCTTTCTGGCACGGACTTCCCTGCCAGTTCGTATTCAGCAAACTCAGCGACCAACGCAAGACACTGCTCGCAGTTGATTTCTTTGTCGTTGGTGAGGCCGACCAGATGTAGCAAGCCTTCCAGTTCTTTCTTCAAGAGCGGCATCTTCCGGTCCTCATCTGGCAAAGGCGGCGCGAATGTCGTCGGCGCCATATCCGGTCGCCTCCAACCCTTGTTTCAACTTCTTGCGGGCGTCGTGCGTCAGTTTGTATAAGGCGTTGCGATTGCTGCCGAGTTGCCGGGCAATTTCTTCCTGCGGCATCCCTTTCATCTCGGCCAGCAGCGCCGTTCGCTGCTTCTCCGTTAGTTGCGTGTTAATAACTTCCTGCATTTTCTCAAGAATTGTATTTAGCTCGAACTGGTTACCGGGTCCCGGCCTATCATCGGTCACAAAAAGAGAAAGCGGGCTTGTATCGTCAACCACCTGGTCAAGAGACACATCCCGCCAGCGGAGTCGCCGCAGTTCCGTCATAGCGACACGGATTGCGATAGTCGTCGCCCAAGTAACAAACCGGCTGCGGCCTTCAAACCGATCCAGCCGATCAAGAATATGCAAGAGAGAATCTTGCACGGCGTCTTCAAGAAACGAGTCGTCAGCACGAGCGTAACTCGTTAACGCCTTGCGAAGATTACGCAGCAGGATCGCTCGCAACCCGGAAAGAGCAGCGTCCCGCTGGTCGCCGCCGTGCAGTAAGGCGACATAGAGTGGTTCGTTGTCCCGGCTCATGATGTTGGCGGCTGGACTCCTGCGACACGAATCTGCAAGGCGCCCGGCCGGCATACTACCGGCCGGGTGCTTGTCTGCCTGGTTACGCCACTGTCAATTCTGGGGCGGCCGGAAAATCGACTTCCGTACCTGCCACATGATTGAAGTAGTTGGTAAAGATGTTGAGGGCGACATTCGCCACAATCTCGGCAATCTGGCCGTCGTCGTAACCGGCTTGCCGCACGGACTGCAGCTCATCGTCCGTAACCCGGCCACGCTCGTTGACGATTGTGCGGGCGAACCGGAGAGCGGCGCGTTCCTTGTCATCTTTGGCTTCAGCACGGCGGGCGTCGCAGGTTTCCCCTTCGGTCAACCCGGCTCCTTTGCCCAGCGTTGTGTGCGCTGCCAGGCAGTATTCGCAGCTGTTCGTCTCGCCAACGACCAGCGAGATCTGCTCACGCAAGCGTGCCGGAAGCTGCCCGCTGGAGAGTGACTGGCTGAATCCCAGATACGATTGTGCGACGGCTGGGGAATTCGCCATCGTCGCGATGATGTTCGGAACGAGGCCCATCTTCTTCTCGACCGATCCGAGCAGATCGGCGGTCTTTGCATCAGCCGTGGATCGATTAACAGGGTGGATACGAGGCATCTTCTTCTCCTTGTGATGAAAATAACTGGGTGGTTACTGTTGGACGCCGTGAGGCACAGATTTCTTACTTCGCAAAATCAAAATCTTTGATTCGCGCTTCCTTCGTATTGATCAGGCGACAGCAGGAATGCCAGCGTCTTCTTCCGGGCGTGGGCCGGGGGCTGACCAGTGGAACTTGCGGTCCCTTTCTTCGATGGCGACATCGTTGATGCTGGCCTCTCGACGTCGCATCAGTCCCGCTTCGTCAAACTCCCAGAGCTCGTTGCCATAGGCCCGGAACCACTGCCCGTCTGCGTTGTGGTACTCGTACTGAAAGCGGACGGCGATCCGGTTTTCCGTAAAGCTCCAGAGCGACTTTGTGAGGCGGTAGTCGAGTTCCTTTTCCCACTTGTCGCTCAGGAACTCTCGAATCTGCTCCCGGCCAAGGATGAACTGACTCCGGTTTCTCCACTGCGAGTCTTCTGAGTAAGCCAGTGAGACACGATGCGGATCACGGCTGTTCCAGGCGTCCTCGGCAGCCCGCACTTTGGCAGTGGCGGATTCCAGCGTGAACGGTGGTCGAATGGATGTTGACGACGGCTTGTCCGGCTGCGAAACAGACGGGACATCCGGCGTGGAATAAGTGGCTTTGTTTTTCATTTCAGTTTCCTAAGGAAAGAACAGGTGGATAGATCGCCGGCCTAACTCGTCAAACGCGGCATGGCGTTAGCTTGTCCGGCCCTACAAGCTGGCTAAGTTTCTCGCGAGCGGCGCCGAGAGATTCCGCCAAGGCTGTTCCGCCATGTTCGTCGTTCTCGACAGCTACGATGGTCACATCCGTCACACCGATGAAGTCGAACGCCGTTCTCAAATGCGGATCGAGATGATTGCGTGTTTCATTCCTCCCTCCGGGACCGTAGCCCCCGTCACCACGGGAAACGACGGCAATCAGCCGTTTTCCAGAGGTCAATGGGCGAAATGGCGCGTTTTGGTTTTCGGGATCGAACGAAAAGGTGCGCCCGACGCGAACGATCTGGTCGATGTACGCTTTGAATCCGCTGGGCATTCCGAAGTTGTAAAAGGGAATCCCCGCCACGATGAGGTCCGCCGTAAGAAACTCGTCAACCAGTTCATCACTGAGGCAAAGGGCGGCTCTCATGCTATTGGTGCGTTTTTCCGGTGGCGAAAATGCACCAGCAATCCAATCCTCCGTGACATGAGGAACCGGGTCGCGTCCGATGTCGCGGTAGCTGACAGCATCCAGCGGATAGGCTTTCCGCCACTGCTCAAGGAATCCGGCAGTGAGGCTTCTTGTGTGCGACCGCTCGCCTCGTGGGCTGGCGTCAATGTGTAGCAGATTGGTCATTGTCGTCTCCGTTGATGGATATGGGCATTCACTCTGCACGCTGCCGGCTGGCAGGGTTACCGGGGCAGTTGTCTGGCAAGGAAGTCACGGATGCGTGCAGCGATTACCGCCCCGTCTTCCTCCAGGGCGAAGTGGCCCGTATCGAGCAGATGGAATTCCAGATTCTTGAGATCACGTTTGTAGGGATACGCTCCCGCAGCCGGGAAAATCGCATCGTTTTTGCCCCACACGATAAGCGTGGGAGGCTGATGCTTGCGGAAATACGCTTGCCACTTGGGGTACAGCGAAGGATTGCTGCCGTAGCTGTAGAACAGGGCTAACTGAATCTCTTGATTTCCAGGACGGTCCAAGAGCGGCTGGACGTGCCCCCAAGTGTCGGGGCTGATCTTCTCGACGTTGCGAACACCGTGGGTGTATTGCCATCTGGTTGCATCGAGCGTCAGCAGTGATCGCAATTTGTCGCCTTGCTTCCTGGTGCGATTTTTCCAGTACGACTTGAGCGGTTTCCAGAAGTCATTGTCGAGGCCTTCTTCATAGGCATTGCCGTTCTGCACGATCAATGCCTCAACCCGTTCCGGGTGTTTGACGGCGAGCCGGAAGCCGACCGGCGCTCCGTAATCCATGACGTAGATCGAATACTTCTTTAACGCCAGCTTGCCAGTGAATTTCTCAACGACGTCCGCCAGATTGTCGAAGGTGTACTCGAACTCATCCACGGCGGGCATGGAACTGGAACCGAAGCCCGGATAGTCCGGGGCGACAACGTGGTACTTGTCAGCCAGTGCGGGGATCAGATTGCGGAACATGTGCGACGATGTTGGAAAACCGTGCAGCAGCAACACCGTCGGGGCATCCCTTCGCCCAGCCTCCCGGTAGAAGATATCCAGGCCGTCGATCTTGACGGTCCGGTAATAAACCTGCGGCGCCGGAGTCTGTGGTTCAGCCGCTTTGCCAGGCGAGACAAAAGAAACGAGAGTTGCCAGAGCCAGTGCGATACCAGTGGTCTTGTGCGTGTTCATAGTTTAAGTCTCCAGATCGAAAGGTCAGAAAAATGCGTCTTCGACGTACGCGTTACGTGAGTGCCGACAGTCGCTCAATGGCTTCGCGGGTGCTCCACAGGTCACTGGCGAGGAAGCGGAAGTTGGTCATCGCCGCTTCGTAGCCGTCGAAGCCCGGAACTTGAGCTGCTGCGGTAGCGTCGCCAGCCACGGCGACCTCGAAGCCCTGTTCCAGAAGTTCCCGCAAGTGGGATTCGACGCACAGATTGGCCGACATCCCGGCGAGAATTACCTGGTCAATTCCTCGTTTGCGAAGTTGCAAGACGAGATCGTTCGACTCTGGCCCGAAGACTTTGTGCGGGCTGGTGATGACCGTCTGTCCATCGTTGATGAAGGGCTTGTACTGCTCCAGCCAATCGGCGCCCGAACCGTCGAAGTTCGTGAGGTCGAGAGCATCCGGGCGGTCGAACATCTGAATGTCGTGCATCAGCCGCTCCAGCGCTCCTTCAAACTGCCACCTGTGATCCTGGGCGTAGTAGTAGTGCGGGCTGATGAACAATGGCACGTCGTTATCTTTCGAGGCAGCAAACAACCGGCCGATGTTTTCCACCGTGTTGTTGTCTGAAACGTTCTGACCAACGACGCCCCATGTGACCCCCTGCGGGCTGAGGAAATCGTTCTGGGGATCAGTGACGACCACAGCAACGCTACCCTTGCGCAGCTCTAAGCCGGGACGCGGAATGGCGGCATCGGGTTTGCGGCCTGCTCCGTAAACGATGGTGGACGGTTCAGTTCTGGTGGATCCGGACATCTTGCACCTCTCTTGATAATACAGACAGGTCTGTATATTACGTTGTAAAAAAAAGAGAACCTTACTTACGACTTCTTGAATTTTTCGAGACAAGCGCCAGCGCCGCATCCCTGGCGACATCCGCCGGAGCTGGCGACTGCTGCATAACGGCGGTGACAATCGCCCCTTCCACCAACAGTGAAATCGCCGGTGTAAGCGATTCCGCCGCCTTCGAACCAGCAGTGCCGGCAATGACCTCTTTCAGCATGGCATGAAAGCGCTCTTTGTGCTGGGCTGAGAATTGCGAACCTGCATGCCCGGCGTCCGCCAACTCGGCACAAGCATTGATGAACATGCATCCCCGGAAGCCAGGGCTTGCAAACCAGTCTTTGAGCGCCGCAAAAAACGCTTCCAGCCGGTCCAGGCCCGCCGCGACATGTTGCCCCATCCACTTCTCGAAGAGGCTATCGAACTTCTCTTCCCGGTACTGCAACACGGCCAGGATCAGGTCATCCTTCGAGCCAAAGTGATTGTAGAGCGTCATCTTGGCGACCTCTGCCTCCGCAATGATCCGGTCGATACCAACCGCGTGAATGCCTTCGGCATAAAACAACCGTTCGGCAGTTTCGATCAGCCGTTGTCTCGCGTCAGATTTACGGGGGCGTGTCTTGCTCATGCCATAAATATACAGACCTGTCTGTTCAAGGCAAGCCCTGCGTTCAAGATTATTCAGAATTGCAGCGGAACCCAGCATCTGAACAGCACTTGAAGAGAACGCCTGCAAGCTGCCTGCGATTTCACTCAGGACTAACGCATGGCCAAAAGAAAAAGGGGCTTCACATCGCGTGAAACCCCTTAATTTATGCAGTGGTCGGGACCGGGATCGAACCGGTGACACACGGATTTTCAATCCGTTGCTCTACCAACTGAGCTACCCAACCAGGGTGTGTTTGCAGCGTGTCTGCTGCGGGTGAATTTTTTAGTTTACTCGTTTTGGTTGTGGGTTCAAGAAGGGGTGGGCTTTATCGTTGCGGAAGTTTCACGGAGCGGCAATGTGCTGGAAGCGGGGCGTCTGCCGACCGTCTATTTCGACCATTTCCTGGAACATCGTCAGCGGCCGGACCCAAAGGGCTTTGTCGCCGTAATCCGGGCGGTAAACAACCAGTTCTTCGCCCGTTTCACTATGCCGGGCCACGCCGATCACCGTGTAGTCATTGCCTTTGTAATGCCGGTAGCGGCCGGTGGGGATGCTCATCGTTGGCTAGTGGGTTCTGCTGGGTGTATCGCGGGGCTGCCGGGTTGGCCATTGGGTTGCCGTAGCTACCAACGCCCAACATACCCGATTACAATCCGGGCATGAAACGCGAATTTGATTGCATAATTGTGGGTGGTGGTCATAACGGCCTGACAACGGCAGCCTATCTGGCGAAAGCCGGTAAGCGCGTGTGCGTGCTGGAGCGGCGGCATGTGCTGGGCGGTTGCAGTGTGACTGAGGAGTTGTGGCCGGGCTATAAAGTCTCGGCGGCGGCTTACGTCGTAAGCCTGTTGCTGCCCGAAGTGATCCGCGACTTAAAGCTGAAGCAGAACGGTTTGAAGATTCTGCCGCGGACACCATCTTCCTTCACTCCGCTGCTGGATGACCGCTATCTGCTGCTGGGCCGCGATATGCGCAGCGATCAGCAGCAGATTGCCAAGTTCAGCGAAGAAGACGCCGAAGTCTATCCGCAGTACGAATCCCTGCTGGAACGCATCGCCGGTGTTCTGGAACCGCTGTTCAGCGCGCCGGCGCCTGCCGCGTTGCCGCTGCCGCCATCGTGGCGCAACACCAGCGTGACCAAACGCGTGACCGACACCGCCAGGCTGTGGGAACTGTACAACGCGCTGGGGTCGCTGGGCGAAGATTTACCCGCGGCGATGGAGCTATTCACCACCGGCATCCGGCCCATCCTGCAGCGGTGGTTCAAGTCCGAAGTGCTGCGGGCGACCCTGGCGACCGACGCTGTCATCGGCGGCTTTCAATCGCTCGATGCGCCGGGCAGCGGCTACGTGCTGTTGCATCACGTGATGGGCTCGGCCGGCGGCGCGCGGGGCAAGTGGGGCTATGTGCAGGGCGGTATGGGCGGCATTGCTGAGGCGATGGCCAAAACCTGCGAGCAGCTAGGCGTCGAGATCCGCACCGAGGCGGAAGTGGCGGAGATCTTCGTCAAAAACAACAAGGTCCAGGGCATCGGGCTGGAAGGTGGCGGCGTGCTGCAGGCGCCCGTGGTGGCTTCTTCCATCGACGCCAATCAGACCTTCCTGCGGATGCTGCCTGAAGATGTGCTGCCTGAAAATTTCCGCAACTCGATCAAGCGCATCGATTATTCTTCCGCATCGGCCAAGATCAACCTGGCCTTGTCAGAGCCGCCCCAGTTCCGCTGCCTGAAAAACGAAACCACAACGGGCGAAACACCGCCGCATCTGAACGGTACGATTCATATCGGGCCGACGCTTGATTACCTGGAAGCCGCTTTTGACGATGCGAAGAACGGCTGGCCGAGCACGAAACCCGTGCTGGAAATCACGATGCCGACGTCGGTTGACGATACAATCGCACCGCCGGGCAAACACATTCTTTCGATGTTTGTGCAGTACGCGCCGTACCGGCTGGCGGATGGTCGCCAGTGGGACAACATCAAAGAGGACTTTGCCGATCGCTGCATCGAGGAACTGGCCCGTTATGCACCGAATGTGCCCGGCGCCATTGAACACCGCCACGTGCTTAGCCCGCTGGATCTGGAACGCGAATACCGGCTGACGGGCGGCAACATCTTCCAGGGCGCCATGTCCCTGGGGCAACTGTATTCGATGCGTCCGGCGCCGGGCTGGTCCGACCACCGCAGCCCCGTCGAAGGTCTTTATCTGTGCGGCGCCGCTTCACATCCAGGCGGCGGCGTCACGGGCGCCTGCGGCCGCAATGCAGCGCAGGAGATTCTGCGCGACTATTAAAGGTTGGGCAGTCGCGCAGAGCAAACAGGTACGGCAGGCGCCTAACCTACGGGTTTCAGGTAAACCGGATCTGATAATCAGGATTCAATAAAGTCGACTTCTCCTGTCGCCAGCCGGTAAATCGCGGGGACGATCACGACGCCTTTTTCACTGGCGATCACCGGTGACTGCGATTTCAGATTGGCAATCGTGTTGTCGATGTTCAGTTCCACAGCGGACGTCAGCGTGCTGCTCTTCTTCGTATCGGTGATCGTCTTGTTGTTGAAGGCACGCACATCTTTAGGTGGCAGCCCGGCGACTGCGGGCGTAATGTGGCTGAGCAGTCCGTTGAGATGCAGCCCGAAGTCGATCGGCTTATTCCCCGCCGCACTATCGATGGCCGCCTTCACCGCGCCGCAACTCTCGTGGCCAAGCACAACGATCAGATTAGCGCCGATCCCGTACGGTTTGTGAATGGCGTATTCGATGCTGGCGATCGACTCCGGGTTGGCAATGTTGCCTGCCACACGGATCGTAAACAGCTCGCCCAGGCCGCTGTCGAAAACCAGTTCGGGCGGTACGCGGCTGTCGGCACAGCTAAGAATGACCGCCCACGGCAATTGCCCTCCGGTCAGTTCTTCCCGCCGCTTCAGATTCCGCAGCGCGTCATCGGACGCAGGGTCGATGAACTTCTCTTCAACAAAACGCTTATTGCCTTTTTTCAGATCCGCGAGAGCACGCGTGGCCGATTTCTGCCGCGGTTGACCTTTGGAAGACTTCTTCGCAGCCATGAGGTTACTCCAGAAAAATACTCGTTCTTACGCGGTACTAGTGTATTTACCGATGTCAGGTAGTAAACCGCTTATCTGGCCGCAGTGGCCAAAGTCGTGCGAATCCCGTCTAACGCTTACGGCTTGTAGTAGCTTTAGTCTTGTAGTTCCCGCCCGGCGCCATCACAATAAAGCCACCCACCCCTTCATTCAGGCGCCTACCTATGAATCCTTTGCCAGCTTCCCGTGCAAACCGGCGTTCGTTCTTAAAGCGGTCCGTCCTTCAGATGGGCGCGCTGGGTACGGCGGGCTTTGGGCTGGCGGATATGCTGCGGATGCGGGCTGAGGCGGGTGAAGGCGTGACGCCGCCAGATACTTCCGTCATCTTCATCTGGTTGCCCGGTGGGCCGCCGCATATGGAGATGTACGATATGAAGCCGCAGGCGCCTTCGACCCATCGTGGCGAATTCCGCCCCGTGGCGACCAATGTGCCGGGCATTGATGTCTGTGAACTGATGCCGCACCACACGCGCTGTGCAGACCGTTACACGCTGATCCGCTCTATATCGCACGGCTTTGCCGATCATGGCGGCGGACACAAACGCTTCCTGACGGGCCGCAAGCCCATGACGCCGGTCGGCTTTGTGAACGATGCACCGATGGCCGGTTCCATCGTCGCCAAGCTTCGCGAAGGTATTGACCGTGGCGTGCCCAATTACATCTCTGGCACTTCCGCAGGTCGCGCGGGCGTGGATACGTATAGCTTCGGCGCCGCCTATCTGGGTCCGGCTTACGCGCCGTTCAATATTCCCGGCGATCCGTCGGATCCGAAGTTTCAGGTCAAGAACATCAGCCTGTTGAATTCCGTTGAAGGCCGGCTGGATGACCGCATGAAACTGCTGGGCGATTTCGACAAGCTCCGCCGTCAGGTGGATACCACCGGGCTGATGGACGCGCAGGATGTTTATCATCGCAAAGCCGTGGAGCTTCTCACCACCAACAAAATGCGGCAGGCAATGGACCTGGCCGAAGAACCCGAAAAGCTCCGCGACCGCTATGGCCGTCACGCCTGGGGGCAGCGGGCACTGCTCGCGCGGCGCCTGGTCGAAGCAGGCAGCAGCTTTGTGACGATGGTCATGGAGAACCCGTACACCTCCGGCGTGCCGTGGCTGAAAGCGGGCACGTACAACTGGGATTCGCACGCGGTGAACTGTCACATCTTTAACGACGCCCAGGTGCGGTTGCCGCTGTACGATCAGGCCGTGACGGCGCTGGTCGAAGATATCTACAACCGCGGATTGGATAAGAAGGTTCTGCTGGTCGTCACCGGCGAGTTCGGCCGCACGCCCAAACTCAGCACCAACACCGGCACCAAAACAGGCGTCACGCAGCCCGGCCGCGATCACTGGCCGCGGGCCATGAGCATGCTGGTCGCCGGCGGCGGAATGCGCACGGGACAAGTCGTCGGGGCCACCAATGATAAAGGCGAATATCCGAAAGAACGGCCGCTTTCGCCCAACGATCTATGGGCCACCGTGTACCGCCACCTGGGCGTGAACCCGGAGCATTCCTTCCCCGATCTAAGCGGCCGTCCGATGCCCATTCTGCCCTCGGGCAAACCGATTGAAGAACTGCTGTAAGGCGACTATGCGAGAACTATTGAAGTCGATCGGCCCCGCCATCGTGGTGGCGGCCGTCGTCCTGGGACCAGGTTCGATTCTTACCAGTTCGCAGGTTGGCGCCGGGCTGGGGCTGTTGGGTGTGCCCGTTGTGATGGGCGCGGCGCTGCTGATGATGGGTACGGTGGCGCTCTCGGCCCGTGTGGGCATCGTATACCAGCATTCGCCGTGCGTTGAAATTGCCAACCGGCTGGGCCGGCCGGCCGCGGTGTTTGTGGGCGTGACGCTGTTTCTGATCGTCGCACTGTTTCAATCTTCGAACAACATCGCCCTGGTTGGCGGTATGAATGTGGTGCTGGGCGATCTGCTTGAAGGCACGGTGGCGAAGTGCGGCCTGTTGCTGCTGGCCAACCTCAGCATCATCGCCTGTCTCTACATGCTCCGCGATTTGTATCGCGTGGTCGAGAATCTGATGAAGGTGCTGATCGGCCTGGTCGCCGTCGCGTTCCTGATCAATCTGGTGGTGGTCTTCACGCAGCCCAAACCGGAATTCGCCACCGCCGCCAGCGACGCCGCAGCATCCACCGGCAGTCTGCTGCCGCTGCTGGGAATGATTGGCACCACGTTCTCCGTCGGCGGCGCGTTCTATCAGGCGTATCTGGTGCGGGAGAAAGGCTGGGGGCTGGCCGATACGAAGAAGGGTCTGCTGGATTCCATCGTCAGCATCTCTGCACTGGGTCTGATCACCTGTGTGATTCTGCTCACCGCGTGGCGTGTGTTTTATGGCTCCGGGGCGGTGAAGCTGGAATCGCTGGCCGACGTGTCGCAGTTGATGGTCCCCATCTTCGGCCCGGCAGCCAAATACATCTTCGGCGCGGGTATTCTCGCCGGCGCCCTCAGTTCCTTCATGGTTAACGCCATGATCGGCGGCACCGTGATGGCGGACTCCGTCGGCCTTGGCGCCCGCATGCAGGACCGCGGCCCGCTGCACTTCACCACCGCCGCCCTGCTGACCGGCATGCTGGTGGCGATGGCCTCTATCCTCAGCGAAGGCAGCACCGTCTATCTCATCACCATCGCCCAGGCGCTGACCGTCGTCGGCATACCCGCACTCGCCGCCGCCCTGATCTACCTGGGCACAAGAGGCGAACTATCCGGCGACCGCAAAACCCCACGCCTCATCCTCGCCATCGCCATTCTAGGCCTCTTAGTGTCCTGCATCCTGGCAGGGCTGACTGTGAAGAAGGTCTACGAAAAACTGCTGCCGGAAGAACCAGTGGAAACGGCAGCAGTCGTTGAGCATCATGTCCTTCGCCTTATTCACCGGCAAAATTGACCACTGCCCGTTTACCGCTAGGAGCAGGCAGGGCGAAGGTGGCTATTTTCTGCATTCAGCCGCGCATTTCCGGCATTGCTTTGCACACGCTTGACACACCTCATCGTCTTTGTGCTTAGCGCACTCTGCGGCGCACTTATCGCAAGCTTGCGCACATGCCGCGGCAATGATAGGCTCCATCGGACCCCCACGCGCCGCGATCTTAGCGCACGCATCGCATACATCAGCACAATCGAGGCAGAGTTTAATGCATTTCTTGCGATCGGATTCGCCGTCTGCCAACTCAGCGAGACATGCGTCGGCGCACTGCAAGCACATCTTCTGGCATTGCTTGCATTCATCAAAGCAGTTGTCAAGTTCTTCAGCCGTAGCGGTTCCCGCCGCTGCTGATGCGATCAAAATCGTTAGTATCATTAACATTCCACGGCTCATAGCAACTTCCTTTTTAAAACGTAAACTCGAAAAACGGGATTGTCACGATGACTTCCCGGCACGCTTGGTCGACTCTTCAATCAGGCAGAGCCCATGTTCCAGGAGAATCAGTACACAATTGTCCACGATACGATAGAAAACATTGTTACCTTCTCGCCTCGCCGCCACGATTCGCTTGTCAAGCAATCGCTGAAGCTGATTTGAGACCGCTTGCGGTTTCATTTCTAGTGCGTTGGCAATGTCAACAACGCATACTTCTGTTTGACGCGCGATCTCGTGAATCAGACGCAGCCGAGTGTCGTTCGCTAACACCGCGAACAAAGATTCCACCTCAATAGCCTGCCCAATTGTGAGTAGCGGACGTTCGCAAAGCTTCTGTTTCTCAGGACATGGCTTGAGAAGTTTGCCCGGCATTTTTTTGGACATCAAATTCCCTTCAATTAAATGAATACATTACATTGTGTATTCGTGTATGTCAATGTGGATTTGCTGAGACACGCACGGTTCGGCTCAATCAAACAGATTGCAGCGCAGCATTGTCAGCCCAGCAGTGAATACATCACGTAGGTGCTCAACTTCCGGTGCACTCCAATCGGGGACGTAGCATTCACCGGCAGGTGTGATGGCGGCAAGGTTGTTGCCGAAGAAGAGCTTGGCATAGACGCGGGGCACTCGTTTCTCGACCGCCTGAAACTGGTCTGAATGATCTTGTACGGAACTGGCGATATCCGTGAACAGATTCCAGGCGTTGAGCATTTCAACGCATTGGATACCCGATGAGTCTGGAGCCTGGACCCAGCGGTTCAAGTCATCAAAGTCATACCGGACGGGTTGAGACTCTATGAGTCTGAAATGGTGTTTTGCTGCGTACGCCTGCAAAGCGCTCTTATCGCAGAATTCGATAAGCCTGCCGCGGTTGTCCGTTAGCACCACGTCTAGCGAATCAGATTCCGTATCCGTCACCCAGAGCAAATACTTCGTAGTTGAGTCAAGCTCTAGTTGAATCGGATAATAGTCCACGCTGCCACTCTAACTCTGCGAAGCCAGCGCCGTTGTTATCGCATCGATCAGCGGTTGGCCTACTTCTGCTTCGGTGCTTTCTTTGGTCTGCATGTTTTTGACCTGGCAGGTGCCGGCGGCTAGTTCGGTTTCGCCGGCGATCAGGGCGATGCGGAAGCCGCGTTGTTCGGCGTAGCTTAGCTGTTTGCCGAGCTTCTTGGGCTGCGGGTAGAGTTCGGCCCCGAAGCCCGCGGCGCGGACGGTGGCGGCGATGCGGAGGTAGTCGTTGACGCGGTCTTTTTCGAAGAGGGGGATGAACACCTGTGCGGGCGTGCGGGTCTGTTCGATTAGCCCCATTTCCTCCATCGCCGCCAGCAGCCGGTCCAGGCCCAGCGAGGCGCCGACGCCCGGCAGTTGCTGTTTGGTGTAGAGTTCGGCGAGGTTATCGTAGCGGCCGCCGGAACACACGCTGCCGATGGCCGGCAGGTCGTTGAGACGCGTTTCGTAAATGGCGCCGGTGTAATAGTCCAGGCCGCGCGCGATGGCGATGTTCAGTTGCAGGCGTTCCGCGGGCACACCCGCTGCGGCGCAGCCCTGGGTGATCTGCCGCAGGCTGGCGATTCCCGCCTCGCCCGTTTCGTTCCCGGCGACCAGCGTTTCCGCCTGTGACAGAATGCTGTCATTGTCGCCCTGAATGTCGGCCAGTGAGAGGACGGACGTCGCCTGCTCGCGGGTGACGCCGGCGGCAGTGATCATTTCTTCGATCAGCTTCTCGCGGTCTTTGACTTTGTCGATCTTATCCAGCACGCGGAGCACCGGCGTGGCTTTGTCTGCGATGCCCGATTTTTCGAGCAGGCCGGTCAGCACCTTGCGGTTGTTGAGCTGAATGGTGAAGTTCTCGAAGCCGGTGGCCAGCACCAGATCGTGAATGACCAGGGCAGTTTCGATGTCGGCGATGCCGGGCTGCACGCCGATGCAGTCGAAGTCGCACTGCATGAACTCGCGGTAACGGCCCCGCTGCGGCGCCTCGCCGCGCCAGACGGTGGCGATGTGATAACGTTTGAACGGCGTACCTAGCTGGTTGATGTGCTGCGCGGCGAAGCGTGCCAGCGGCACCGTCAGGTCGAACCGCATGCCAACTTCGCGTCCGCCAGCATCAGTGAATTTGTAAAGCTGCTTGTCCGTTTCGTCGCTGCCTTTGCCCTGCAGAATTTCCAGGTATTCCAGCGTCGGCGTATCAATCGGGCTGTAGCCGTACGAGCGGTACACGCGGCGGGCCGTTTCCATCAGCTTTTCGCGCGGCATCATGTTTTCGGGCAGGTAGTCGCGGAAGCCCTTAAGAGTGCGAGGCTGAATGATGCTCATGATTTCTGATTCCGGCGCGGGACGGCGATCGAACGCGGTAATAAATGGAAACGTGGTGGTTAAAAGAAAAACGCTGCAACGACGGAACATCGTGCAGCGGATTGTAAGCTATGACAGAACTGGCAGGCGCCGGGTTCAGTTGCGATCTATTAGGGGGAGGCGTGTTTTCCAGTCCCCTCGCCCCTCCGGGGAGAGGGCTAGGGTGAGGGCGCGTTGTTCTGACTAAAAGCGACGGCAGATTTGAGATTGAAGTGGACTGCGTAACATCGGCAGGCGGGCGCCTGCCCTACGGTTGATTTGAGCCAGGCAGATGCGAGGATGACTCCCCTCACCCCAGCCCTCTCCCCAAAGGGGCGAGGGGGCAAATTACGGCTGGCTGTTATCGGCGGCGGCGTTTTCTTCACCGCCGGAGTTTGCTTCTTCCTGGCTGCTTGTGTCTCCGTTTTTGCTGGCGGCTTCTTTGGCCTTGCTGGCGTGAATGGATTCGCCGATGAGTGCGGTGATTTCTTTCTCGTCCAGTTCTTCTTTTTCGATCAGCGCTTCGGCGATCGCTTCCAGCTTGTCGCGGTTTTTGGTGAGCAGGTCGATGGCTTTGTCGGAAGACTCGTGCAGGATGCGGGCGACTTCTTCGTCAATCAGCTCCATCGTGTGTTCGCTGAACTGGCGGCTTTGATGAATCTCACGGCCCAGGAACGGGTCTTCGTCGCTCATCTTGTAACTCACCGGCCCAAGACGTTCGGTCATGCCCCAGTGCGTCACCATACGGCGGGCCAGGCCGGTGGCGCGTTCCAGGTCGTTCTCGGCGCCGACGTTCATTTCGTTGTAGATGATCTTTTCCGCGGCGCGGCCGCCCAGCAGCATAACGAGCAGATCGCGTAGCTGATTGTGCGACATGCTCAGCCGTTCTTCAGACGGCATGGTCTGCGTCACGCCCATCGCGCGACCGCGGGGAATGACGGTTACTTTGTGAACGGGATCGGCGCCGGGCAGAATCCAGGCCAGCAGCGTGTGGCCAGCTTCGTGATAGGCGGTGGTTTCCTTCTCTTTGGCGCTGAGGACTTCTTCCCGCAGGGCGCCCATCAAAACCTTATCGCGGGCGTAATTGAAGTCGTCCATCTCCACTTTGGTTTTGTCTTTACGGGCCGCCCATAACGCAGCTTCGTTCACGATGTTGCGGATGTCGGCGCCTGTCATGCCGGTGGTGCCCGCGGCGAGTGTCGCCAGATCTACATCGTCGGCCAGCGGCACATCGCGGACGTGCACTTTGAAGATTTCCTCGCGGCCCTTCAACGTGGGCCGGCCGACCGTTACGTGGCGATCAAAGCGGCCGGGGCGAAGGAGCGCCGGATCCAACACGTCCGGGCGGTTGGTGGCTGCCAGCACAATCACGGCGTCGCTGGGGTTGAAGCCATCCATTTCACTCAGGATCTGGTTGAGTGTCTGTTCGCGTTCGTCATGTCCGCCGCCCAGCCCGGCGCCACGCTGACGCCCGACGGCGTCGATCTCGTCAATAAAGATGATCGCGGCGGGCGACTCTTTGGCGGTTTTGAACAGGTCGCGCACGCGGCTGGCGCCAACGCCGACAAACATCTGAATGAACTCGGAACCACTGACCGAAAAATACGGCACGCCCGCTTCACCAGCGACCGCACGCGCCAGCAGCGTTTTGCCGGTGCCGGGCGGACCATTCAGCAGCACACCCTTGGGGATGCGGCCACCCAGCCGGCGGAATTTCTCCGGGCTTTTCAGGAACTCAACAATTTCCTGCAGGTCGGCTTTTACGCCCTTCAGACCAGCGACGTCGGCGAAGGTAATCGGCTGACGCGAAGACTCGTAGCGTTTGGCGGGACTTTTGCTGAAACCGGACAGGAAGCCGCCGCCCATCATATCGTTGCGGCTGCGACGGTACGAAATCCACATGAACAGCAGCAACAGACCCGCAGGCAGCAGGAAGGCGGCATAGAACAGAATCCACGTGATATTGGCCGAAGACTCATTCTTATAGTCAACGCCCCGCGCCAGCAGCAGCTGGTTCAGCCGGTCGCGCGCCTCGCCGCTACGGGGCAGCGTGACGATGAAGTTTTTTTGCAGCTTCTTGCCGGTCGGCTTATCCGCTTTCTGATCTTCAGGGTCCAGTGGCGGCGATTTGAAGGTGCCCTGGCCAGATTCATCTCCGATGACGAATTCGGAGATGTTTGTGTCGTAGACAATTTCCCCGTCTTCATCCCGGACAATCTCGCCGTCCACCATTTTGGGACGGTCGAGCTGCGAGATGAAGAAGCTGTACGAGATGGTGGACTTGTTGCTGAATGCCTGCGAGGCGATCAGAAACGCGACCACCGCGCCAACGGCCAAAGCAAGCAGCCAGAAGTTCGGACCGCGCAGCGCCGGGCGGGAATCGTTGGATTGCGGATCGTTCGGGTTCTTCTCCATCGACATCCCTTACGTGCTGCCGGGTCTTCTCGCCGCGGCTATACTTTCGCCAGACGGGGCTTCAAGGCTGGCCACGTTGCCAGCATGAAGACGAATGGACGTTGATCTACGGTAGCCTGTTGAGCCCTATCGTTTCTCAAGGCGCCGCAGTTTACGGCCTTATCGATTAGAAACAATATTCTCCAGCTTCAATCATAGTTTATCGCACAGGGCGCAAATTCCTAGCAGGGCCGCCCACCGGCTACACCCCGCCGCGGCGCCACGCGGGTTTGCCCCTGGCCGCCGCAAACTGGCGGCAGGCAGCAACTTACCGCGTTGCCGTCAGGGGCAAGCTGGCGGCATCCAGGAGGCGCCGGCTTGGCATCCGGTTAGGCGTCCGGCAGTTCTTTCAACGCGGTGATGACCTGCTCGTCATGCCCGTCCACCTTCACGCGTTTCCAGACCTTGGCGATTTTGCCCTGGCTATCGATCAGGAAGGTGCTGCGCTGAATGCCCATGCTCTTCTTGCCGTACATGTTCTTTTCGCGCCAGGCGCCGTATTTCTCCGCCACTTTGTGCCCTACGTCGGCCAGTAGCGGGAAGTTCAGATCGAACTTGTCGGTGAATTTCTGATGGCTTTCCACATCATCGGGACTGACGCCAAACACCTTGGCGCCCAGCTCTTCCAGCTCACTGCTGCGGTCGCGGAAGGCGCAGGCCTCTTTGGTGCAGCCGGGTGTATCGTCCTTGGGATAGAAGTAGACCACCACGGGCGAGCCCTTCAGCTCTGTCAGCTTCACCTTCGATCCATCGGTCGCCTTCAACGTAAACGCCGGCGCCTTATCGCCCGGTTCCAGCCAGTCTGTCATAAGAAAAATCTCAGGTAAGCAGGTGTAAATTTAAAAAGCTTCCGCCAACGCATCGACTATAGCAATGCGACAACGCCACGCCATGCCACAACGTGATTTTACACACACCTATATAATCCCGCGCAAACTTACAGATCTAGATTGCCGGTGCCGTTGGGCAGTGCTAAAATGCCGGACGGTGGCGATGATGCACTGGAAGCTAGAAAAATCGGCAGGCAGGTCTGCAAGCGGATGAGCGGATTAAGCGGACAAAGCAACTGGAGTCTCGATCTCGGAGTGTGGGCCGGTGTACGGATCAGGCTGCACATGTTCTTTGTGCTGTTCGCTCTGGTCACGCTGTTCTTTGCCTACCGTGAAGGTCAGAACCCGCAAGCCGAAGGGTCGGCCGTTAGTCTGACCTGGATGGCTGTATTCAGCCTGGCCGCATTGCTTGTCGGCGTCATCTTTCACGAGGTCGGCCACTACTACGCCGCGTTGCTGCTGGGCGGCCAGATGAAGGAAAGCGTGCTTACGCCGCTGGGCGGCTTCAAACCCGCGGTGGAACCGGCTGATCCGTTGCGTGCTGTGGCGGTGCATCTGGCCGGGCCGGGCGCCAATCTGGTGATCTGCCTGCTTTGTCTGCCGGGGTTGATGTTCGGATTCTCATCGGCCGATGATTTCTTCGGCCTGCTTAATCCGCTGGCGCCGATGGCCAGTGTGACGCACTCGCCCTGGGATACCGCACTCAAGCTCTTTTTCTGGGTGAACTGGGTGCTGGTGCTGGTGAACCTGATTCCCGCCTTCCCGTTCGATGGCGGACGGGCTGCACGAGCGGCTTTATCGCGTTTGTGGGAGCGTGGCGGACGGCGTACAGCCGGCGCCCTGGTGGCGCGGGCGGCCCAGTTTTCCGCCATTGGCCTGGGACTGGTGGCCTGGCTGACGCGCGAAGTACCGGCGCAAGGCGCTGCCGCCCCGCTGTGGTTCGCGTTGCTGCTGATCGCGGTCTTCCTGCTGTTCAGCGCCCGGCAGGAGCCGGAGGCAGTCGTCGCTGCAGAAGAGGAAGAGCCCGTTCCGCGGCGGCGCGACGGCCATCTGGTTGCCCCCTGGCAATACGAATCGCCGGACGACTACACGCCGCAATTCCCTTCGACCGCTTACGATGATGAGTATTCATCTGGCTTCAGCAGCGATGAGGAAGCCACTTCGCCCTACGGCTGGCTTGAACAGCGACGGGAAGAACGCCGCGAGCACGATCGCGAAACCGAAGCTGAAGAAGAAGAACGCGTGGACGAAATCCTCGCCCGCGTGCACGAACACGGCATGTCCAGCCTTTCTCCTGAAGACCGTGAACTGCTCAACCGTGTCAGCCGCCGGTACAGGCAGCGGCCCGGCAATCCTTCTTAGGATCGCATCACCGCCATCGCGGTAGCAATCCGCGTAACCGTTGCAGATGTTGCGGCAAAGGCAGCCACAACAGCGCGGGAAACGCCGCAGGACGTGATTCCGGATCTACATTTCAGCGGCCTGCATCATATCGCGGATGTGTTTTTTCGTCAGCGGTCGCCAGAGGCTTGAAGCTACCCATCCGGGCGGTGATGATATATTCTAGGTATATAGGGCGATGTACGCTGGATACGCACCACAAAGTGCGGCGGGCGGGCGTTGCCCAAGTGAGGAGTTGTGACCATGCTCAATCTAAACCACCGCATCGCGGCCATTTCTTTTAGCAGCATTGTGCATGTGTCGATTACGGTTGCGCTCTCGTTTGGCAGCTTTGGCCAGCCAGCCGGCGAAACGGCCACCTTCCTGTCGCCCATTACCGATCCGGCCGGGTCAACCGCGCTGACGACCTTTGAAACTGCGTTGGCCTCGCCCGCCCCGGCGCCGGCCATCCCGGTCGAACTGTCCGGTTCAGCCGCGAAAGATTTTGGACAGGCTCCTGCCACCCACCGTTACACGCAGCAGATGCTGGTCGTACACCGGCCGCATTTCACCGCTGAAGCGCCGGAGCCTGGTGCATCGGCCGCCAGTTTGCAGCCGCTTGCAGCCAGCCTGGGCAGCCCGCAGCCACAACCGGGCGTCATCACCGCAAGTGGCGGCAGGACGTTGCCTCGCGCCGCCAGCCGGCCCACGTTGAAGATTGGCGTAGATGAAATAGCGCTGCTTCAGCCGCCAAAGTCCGAAGTGATCGAGATCAGCCCGCCGCCCGAACCAGAAAAGCAACGCACGCCTGTTATCATCCGCGGCGTGATGAAGCGTCATCTTCGTCCTTCCCAGATGAAGAACGACCAGCCAGAGCCAGTGTCTGCTGCGAAGGCTGCCGAACCTGCGGGCAACAATCGGGTGGATGTTCGCCCCCGGCGGATTTCTGGCCGGGCGCCCATGTTCCCGTTGCGGGAAATGTTCCGTGCCCGTAGCGGCGAGGTGCTGCTGAATCTGTACATTTCCGCCACGGGCCGCGTCACGCGTGTGCAGGTCGCCGCAAGCAGCGGGTCCGCGTTGTACGATGCCGCCGCCATCAGCGCTGCGAACAGTTGGCGGTACGAACCGGCGCTGCGTAACGGCCGGGCTGTGCCCTATGTGCTGCAAGAGCCCGTACGGTTTGTCGCCGGCATGCGTGCGTTTTAGCGGCGCCCTATATGAATCAGAGCCAGACGGATCAGCCGCAGTTTGAACTTTTTCATCCGCAGCGGCTGCGCGATTTTTCGATGCGGGTGTTCCTTCACTTCGGTGTGCCTGAAGAGGAAGCGGACACCGCTGCCGGGGTGCTTTCGCTGGCCGATCTGCGCGGCATCGACTCGCATGGCGTGGCGCGGCTGCACGCTTATGTCACACAATTCCGCGATGGCCGCCTGAACCCGCGGCCGCAGATCCGCACGGTGCGCGAAAGTCTTTCAACCGCGACGATCGACGGCGACAACGGCCTGGGCCTGGTGATTGGTCCACATGCCAACCGTGTCTGTATGGACAAGGCGGACGCGGCCGGTACGGGCTGGGTGGCGGTTCGCAACTCGCATCACTTTGGCATTGCCAGTTATTACACCCTGGAAGCACTGAAGCGTGAGATGATTGGCTGGGCGATGACCAACGCCACCAATCAGGTCGCACCGGCGGGCGGACGACGCAGAATGCTGGGGACCAATCCGCTGGCGATTTCATTCCCCGGCGAGCAAGAGCCGCCCGTGGTGATTGATATGGCCTCTAGCGTGGCGGCTTATGGCAAGATTGAGATTGCCCGGCGCCGTGGCGAACCGATCCCCACCGGCTGGCTGCTGGACTCCACCGGGCATGAAACCACGGACCCCAACGCCGCCGGCCCGGACTACGCGATGCTGCCGCTGGGAAGCGACAAAGATCACGGCGCCCACAAGGGCTACTGCCTGGCGGCGCTGGTGGATCTACTTTGCGGCCCGCTGAGCGGCGCGAACTGGGGGCCGTTTGTGCCGCCGCTGCTTTCGCTGCCAGAGCCGCATCACGGCAGCGTGGGCGACGGTCTGGGGCACTTCTTCGGTGCGATGCGGATCGACGCGTTTACCGATCCCGCCGCCTTCAAACAGCAGGTGGACCACTGGGTCCGCACCTTCCGCGAAACGCCTCCCGCGCCGGGCAACTCGCGTGTCCTGATCCCCGGCGATCCGGAACGCGAAGCCGAAGCCAGCCGCCGCCGGCAAGGTGTGCCCGTGATTGCTGCGGTGCTGGAAGACCTGGAAAAAATCGCCCGCGAAACCGGCGAGCCGCTGTAAGTGGTGTGAATCTTGCCGATGCGTCTTGCCGGTCCGCCCGTCAACCGCTACACCTGCAAGGTAGCCGCTGATTTTTGAACACCAGTCTCTGGTTGCCGTGCCTGTCCACCGCTTACGCATTGTTCGCACCTCCACCTCGTTGCAACGGCCTGCTTCTACGGCCCGCATGTTGCACGGCGGCACGGCATTCGCGCGCCGCAGGGTGCTGCGTCCACCAAGGGAAGAACAGACGCCCGCCGTCGAAACGCCACGCGGCGCCCGTGAAGAAGCGGTGAACCGGGTCGAGGCGGTGCTGCTGCTTTCCAGAGAGCCCGTCAACAGCCGGAAGCTGGCGGAACTGGCTTCTCTGGAAGATGGCACCCATGCCCGCACCACAGTGAAACGGCTGAACAAGCATCTGGATGCAACGGGCCGCGCGTTCCGGGTTGAAGAAACGGGCGGCGGGTATATCATGCTAACCCGCCCGAAGTTCGCCCCCTGGCTACGGCGCCTGGAGCATTGCCCGCCTGAGGTGAAGCTGTCGGCCCCGGCGATGGAGACGCTGACGGTTATCGCCTATCGCCAGCCTGTGTTAAGAGCCGATATCGAAGCCATCCGCGGCGTTGCCTGCGGCGAGATCCTGCGGCAGTTGATGGAGCGTGATTTCGTACGGATCGGCGGCCGCAGTGAAGAACTGGGGCGTCCCTATTTATACGCCACCACCAAGCGGTTCCTGCGGACCTTCGGCCTACGCAACCTTAACGATCTGCCCCGGGCGGACACGCTACGCGGTAAAGCCGGCGACCATGCTGCACCTGCACAAGCTGTTGAAACCGTGGTGCAACCGCTTGAAAACGAAGCAGAGCCAACCAGCGACGATGAAGATGCGGACGATCTGGAAATCACCGACGACCAGGTTGAAATGGATGAGCTAGATTCCAGTGAATACGAAGAAGACTTTGCTGACACAGGTAGCGAAGAAGAATAACGCAAATACTGCGACGTTTAGCTTGAAAAACTGATTTCTAGACTACGGTGCGCAGCGCATGCGTGACGATAGTGTCTGACCAGGCAAGAATGCGATTGTTGCGGCACTTGAAGCTATGGCGACAAGCGATTACAAACCTGTGAAAGCAATGATGATTTACAGGAATGAATGTTTAACTCCGCCGTTCGTATAAAAAAGGCGGAACGCCTGGTGGCGTCACCAGTAATTTGAAGGAATCCGACTATGAGCGGCTCCATGATTCTCGATCCCTCACACACTTTGGCGCCCTGGTCTGCGATGGCGGCGGCGGACCTCTTCGTCACTCCCACCCGCTTCGCCCTGGAAGAAGACCGTGTGCTGACTGCTAGCGTTGATGATGACGAGGAAGACGACCTGGGCTATGACGACCTGGAAGACGATACAGAGGATGTAGACATCGACGAGGACGATCTGGACGGAGATGATTTCGACGATCTGGACGACGATCTCGACGATGACCTGGATGATGATCTTGACGACGATCTCGATGACGACTACGACGAGTGGGAAGAAGTCGACGACGACTGGGAAGACGATGAAGAAGAAGATGACTGGGAAGACGACGACGCCGGCTACGACGAAGAAGAGTAGCCCGGCCCGCCGCTCCTGGCATCCATCCTTGGGAGCGAATGATGGCAACGCTCAACGAGCTAGCCTCGGCAATACGCAGTGTTTTTTCACGCGACACGTGCTCGCCTGACGATCTACCCGAATGGAGCCCGCGTAACGCGTCGCGCGGCCACTGCGCGATGGCTTCGCTGACCCTGTACGACTATCTGGGCGGCCAGCTGGTCTGCTCAGAAGTGCACCGCAATGGCGAGTGCTTCGGCTATCACTGGTGGATTGTGATCAACGGCCGCGAGGTGGATCTGACCCTCGACCAGTTCACCGAAGACGAAATCGTGCAGAAACCGTGGCCCATTGACCGGCCGCAAGACGACGCACACTTCTACGGCCAGCAACACCGCATCTTCCGCAAACGCGTGGCTGCCGCCCTGCAACGCCAGGCAGATCAGGCATCCCATCGCAAAAGCGACGTGGCTTAAAGTTCCGCAGTGAGTTGAAACGCGCGTGGGCCCGCACCATAATTCATGGTCAGTCCGCCCATGCCGCAATTCATCCCACCTTGCGAGACCTTTATGCGCACATCACTCCTTTCGCTATTGCAACTGGCAACCGCCGTTTCTTTCACGCTGTTTGCATCCACCGCGGTAATCGCGGACGCACCATCCTGGAACCAGTACCGCGGTCCGCATGGGAACGGGCATGCAGACAAAGCGGATCTGCCGGTGCAGTTCTCGGAAGATGAAAATGTGAAATGGAAGACGCCCATCAAGGGCAAGGCCTGGTCTTCGCCCGTGGTCTGGGGCAAACAGGTCTGGGTCACCAACGCGCCGGAAGACGGGCGGAAGATGGACGCCGTCTGCCTGGACCTGGACACCGGCAAGGTGCTGCACAACATCACTGTGTTTGAAGTGGCAGAGCCGCAGTATTGCCACCCGATGAACAGCTACGCAACGCCCACCCCGGTGATTGAAGAGGGCCGCGTTTATGTGCACTTTGGCACCCACGGCACCGCATGCCTCGATACGGCGACGGGCAAGATCATCTGGAAACGGACCGACCTGAACTGCAACCATTTCCGTGGCGCCGCCTCTTCGCCCATTCTGCACGACGACCTGCTGATTGTGGCCTTTGATGGTTTTGACAAACAGTTTGTCGCCGCCCTCAACAAGAAGGACGGAACCGATGCCTGGATCAAACGCCGTGCGTTCGATTACAACGTCCGTAGCGGTGACAACAAAAAAGCGTATTGCACGGCCAGCGTGATTACCGTGGACGGCAAACAGCAGATCGTCTGCCCCGCCGCCGTCGCTACCGAAGCGTACAGCCCCAGCGGTGACCGTCTGTGGACCGTGCGGCACGGCGGGATGAACGCCTCTGCCCGGCCGATTTACGACGGGAAGCATGTCTTTATCAGCAACGGCATGGGCGGCATGGTGGCGGTTGATCCGCGTGGCAGCGGAGACATCACCGCCGCGAATGTCGCCTGGTCCAGCAAGAAACGCATCCCGAAAAAGTCCTCGATGCTGCTGATTGAAGGCACTTTGTATATGGTCAGCGATGACGGCATCTTCTCTAGCGTGGAGCCGGCCACCGGCAATGTGAACTGGTCGAAGCGCCTGGATGGAGAATTCGCCGCTTCGCCCATTTACGCTGGCGGGTACATCTACGCCTGCAACCGCGAAGGCGCCGTCTATGTGATCCGCCCCGGCGATAAATACGATGAAGTGGCCGTGAATCAACTTGGCGAAAAATTCATGGCTTCGCCCGCCGTCGCTGGGAACAACCTGCTACTGCGGACTGCCACACATCTCTATTGCCTTGCGAAGTAATATTTTTTTGGTGACGAAAAACCGCCGTGATACAATGGACGTCACGAAAGATTTTTGTCCCCGGTGAGATGCACAATGCACTTGCAAACGCACTTTCGCATTTTCGCAGTTGGTTGCACCGCATGGTTGGCCGTCTGTTTCGTCCTCTGGCAGCCCTCGGGCGCGGATGAGCTGCGGCGCACCGCGCTGGTGAAGGCCGTGGCCAAAGCGAAGCCCGGTGTGGTGGCCGTAACGGGTTCGCGCGATCTGCCGCGCGACGCAGACACGCCCAGCAACATGAAACGTGTGGCCCGCGGCATGGGCGCCGGCGTGGTGATTGATCCGCGTGGCTACATTCTGACCAGCTATCATGTGGTCGAAGACCTCGACAAAATCCGCATTATCGTTGAAGACGGCGCGGGCTATCCGGCGCGGCTGGTGCGGTTTCAACGCAGCCTGGATCTAGCGCTGCTGAAGATCTCGCCCACAAAGCCGCTGGCTGTTATTCCGCTGGGCCGGTCCGATGATCTGATGCTGGGCGAATCCGTCGCATTGATCGGCAACTCTTACGGCTACAAGCACACCGTTTCCAGAGGCGTTGTCAGCTCCACCTCGCGGGATGTGCAACTGGACGACGACCGCATGTTCGAAGGCCTGATTCAGACCGATGCCCCGATGAACCCTGGCAACTCCGGCGGCCCGCTGATCAATCTGCACGGCGACATGATCGGCATGAGCATCGCCATCCGGGCCGAAGCCCAGAACATCGGCTTCGCGGTTCCTGTCGATCAGATCATGGAATCGGCCGTTACGCTGCTTAAACCACAGGCCTCGACCGGTTTTGTGGCCACCACCGTCCGCACCGAAGGCGGAACACCCGCCGCCGTTGTGAAGACGGTCGACGCCGGCGCTCCGGCGCAGCAGGCCGGGCTGCAGACCGGCGACGTGATTGTGCAGGTCGGTCGAACAACCGTCAAACACGCCCTGGACGTCAGCCGTGCGCTGGTGGATCTCAAGAAGGGCGAGCAGGTCACGTTGCAGATACAACGCCAGAACAAACAGATGAACGTCGCCCTTCGCACCTCCGCCCCGCTGATCGCCGATGAGGTCTGGACCACGCTGGGCCTCCGCGGCGCACCGGCAGCAGGCGCTGCGTTGTCGCGTTACGGGCTGACTTACCGTGGCGGGATGCTTGTCTCGCAGGTTCGCGGAGATAGTCCGGCAGCAAGCGGCGGCGTGCGGCCCGGCGACATTCTGGTTTCGCTTGGAAGCTGGGAAACGCTCTCGCAAGGCAATCTGGTCTATATCGTACGTTCCAGACCGTATCAGAATGGCGGCATGGCAGTCGCCGTGGTGCGCGACGGTCAACTAGTCCGCAGCCAGTTGCCGGCCAAGCCTTAACGCGTTGTCTTAGTTCGTTTCCCCGCCGTCTTCTGGCAGCGTCAGCACGTACGCCATGGCGGGTGAGAACCGGCGGCGGACCTTCTGCGAAATTTCAAACCGCGTCTGCCCGACCACGTCTTCCACGGTTGCATCGGGCACGAACATCGACTGCACGCCAAACACCAGGCGGCCGCCCGCGGCAAGATAATCAACCGCACCGGCCAGGAACTGCCGCAGCACGTCGCAGCCATCTTCGCCGCCGTTCCACACCTGATCGCCATCCACCTGCAGTTTCTCTGTCAACTGCAGCCCTTCGCCAACGGCGGTCGGCACGTAGGGCGGGTTGAAGAAGATCAGGTCAAACTTTGGCTCAGCCGGTACGCTGGCGAAGAGATCGCTTTCAAAGAAGTTCACTTCCACGTTGTTATGAGCGGCGACGTGCTGCGAGCTTTCCACACGCGACTGCGAACAATCGATGCCATGCAGATTTAACTGCGGGAACTTCTGCTTCACCGCCAGACTGATTAACGCGCCCTGGCCAATGCCGATCTCAAGCGCGTGTTTATCTTCTTCTTTGCCAACCAGCTTCACCGCGTGCGCCAGCGTGACCGTGGTCGGGTCGAACTGCACGGCGGTTCCTTTGGGCACCTGCACACCAAACAGCCGTCGGATGATGGCGCGGTTGTTCCGCAGCGCGCGGAGCATGGGCTGGGTGACTTTGTACGCAAGCTTCTTAATCAGCATGTACGGGCGCCTTGAAAGTTTGCGCGGCCAGGGGTGTGAAAGCGACGATCTTAGCCCATCAGTTCGCGGATAGGCTGTGGATCGCTGACCAGATGCACGGGGCGGCCCAGGGGCGTGTGCAGAATTTTGCCGGGATCGATGCCCAGCTTGCGGTAGATGGTCGAGACAAAGTTCTCTGGCGAGAGCACGCGGTCCACGGCCGAATAGCCTTGCCGGTCGGTGGCGCCAATGACCTGTCCGCCGGGTGTGCCGCCGCCGGCAAACAGCACGCTCATAGCATTCGACCAGTGATCGCGGCCGCCACGCGCGTTGATCTTCGGCGTCCGGCCGAATTCGCCGAGGACAATCACCATTGTCTCATCCAGCATATTGCGGCGGTCCAGATCGCGGATCAGCGTCGCCACGGCGGTATCAATCGGCGGCAGCTTTTTCTTCAGCGCCGGGAAGATATCCACGTGATGATCCCAGCCGCCATCGTACAACGTAATGAACGGCACACCCGCTTCCACCAGTCGCCGGGCCAGCAGAGCGCGCTGCCCGAAGGGGCTACGGCCATATTCGGTGCGGACTTTGGGGTCTTCGCTATGAATGTCGAACGCGGCCTGCGCTTCTTTGGAAGAGATAAGCTGATGCGCCTGGCGGTAGAAGTCGTCGAGTGAAAGCAGCGGATCGCCTGCTGCTTCATCGTTGATCCGCTGCATGCGATCGACTTCGCGGCGGAGCGTTTTGCGCGACATGAACGCTGCGTCATCTAGCCCTTGCGGCAGGGCGACATCGCGGACACGGAATGAACTGCGGTTAGGATCGTCCGCCACCACAAACGGTGCGTACTTTTCGCCCAGGAAGTTCGGCCCGCCGCTGCGAGACATGCGTGGCATCGAGAAGTACGCCGGCATCCCGTGCGGGGCGCCCAGCTCATGAGCGACCGCCGAGCCAAGGCTGGGGTGAAAGCTGACAAACGCGCCGCAGCCCACTGGGATCCGCGGTGGGGCGCCCGTCATCATGTAATGATTACCCGCGCCGTGGTTCCCCTGATTGTGGCGGATAGAGCGGATCAGCGAGAACTTATCGTTCAGGCTGGCCAGCTGCTGCATATACTGCGAAAACTGCACACCGGGAATTTTTGTCGGGATCGGCGCGAATTCGCCGCGGATTTCAACCGGCGCCTGCGGCTTGGGGTCGAAGGTTTCGTAATGGGTCGGCCCGCCATCCAGCCACACCAGAATGCAGCTCTTCGCCGCGGCTTTCTTCCGCACCGCAGAACTTTCCGCCGCCCGCAGCGCCCCCGTCAGCCCGCCCGCAATCATCCCCCCCAGCCCCAGTTGCAACAAAGCACGACGACCGGGCGAGGCGCCACAAGCAGAAGCAGATTGCAGGTTATTCATAGCCAAAATTTCCCATCAACAGGTGGGGCCACTCAAAGGCAGGCAGTGGCAAACGGGGTAGGATCACGTCACTTTCAGCAACACTGTATGATAGCGGAAAGAGGCCACGTTTTCGAATAGGAGTTAATACCACCACCAAGTCAGATAGTATTGTGCTTTACCGCCGCTTTCCCAGTATTCGGACGTCGCAACGCTGACTTGGATCTGACAGTTCTCATTGAGGATGTCATAGGTAAACGCTGAAGCGGAAGCGACGAAAAAGACAGCCAACAGGATCAGCGAATGGCGTCTGCCGCACAAAGCCAGGATGAATGCGGCTAGCGAGATCATAAACAGCACGACAATGTGCCAGGTGTTCCACCACAATTCACCAGGTGATTCAGGCCAGTATTGATTGCAGTAATAAACCCAAAGGCCGAACGACAAAACGAAGTGAAGGCAACCAGCCGCGGACAGCACTACGGTAGATCGCAGCATCCACTTATTGGCAGTAATGCGACTGGCGACTGCGATCAAAGTCCATACAGAGCCCTTTGCGGTGTCTGCGGCATCGATTTCTGACGGCGATTGATAGGGGTTAGGCAACTTTTGCTTCCCGTCATCGCGAGTGGGTGGCATAAGCGAGACAGACCAATCAAGCCTTTCCCTTGTGGGGGGCGCATCGAGTCTTTGTACAACTCAGTGCAGACGGTGTCCAACGCATGTTGATTTAATGGACGTTTTATGTTTCTCGCACTCTTCGATCAGAAAAATCGCCGCGTCTTTCGCGGTGAACGTGGCGAAACATCATCCGCTGGCCACAAGTGGGGCGGAGCGACTACGTATACTGGCCTTCAGCCAAACCCTGATCACCCGCCGTTCCATCTGCTTTTCAGGTTGAATCTGAATGATCCGCAGATTCCTGTAGAGTTGAAACCATCCTTATCCTGGCTGCCTCTGCTGTGTGGCATCCGATATGGAGCCTGCGATCTTGGCTATCAGGTGATCTCGGACACCGAAGTTAAAGTGCTGACTGTCAGCGAAGACCCTTGGGACGATTTTCCCTATAAAAATTATCCAGACAAACTTCCCGTAGAAGACGTTACGGTTTACCAATACGCCTACGATTCAGCGAACGCCGATGATGTTCTGTTTTATGGTGGAATCTTCGGTTTCGACCATCTGACACCTTTACAACTAAGTAGCGTCGAAAAGGCAGTTATTGCGAAAGGCCTCTACGATCCAGAAGTAGATGACGAAGACGTTCATGAGTTTATACGGGACGTCGGATTCCCCTATCTTCAAGGAAGTCCTGACGATGTCTGTCCGGATCCTCAATGCGAAAATCATCAACGCATTGCATCGCTCCGAACCTTCGCGATTTTCAGCGAGGCAGATGATCGGCTTCAGGCCTTGTGGGGCCAAGGAGGAGAAGACCTCCAGATCATTTATCAGATATGCCCGCTTTGTCAGACAATTCGCACGACCAACGAATGTGGTTGATAACCCAGCCTCGAAGATCTTAGATCATTCGTCGCCCCAATAATTGATAATTGACCAACAACTGTGTATCCGTTTTACGACCCTACTCGCCTGCTGATTCTTCTGATCCTCGCCCTGCTGGTCGCGGTGGGTTTTGTTGCGTGCCTCGTCATTGTGGTCGTAGCCATAGTGCGGGCGATGCGTTCGCGGCGCAAAAGCAAATAGGCTGAACGCAAGGTGAGGAGGCGGCGGCTACTGCCCGTTGCGGAGCAGGTTGCGGATGTAGGTTTGATCGGTGCGGCTTAGTTCGTTCATGGAGTACGTTACTTCGGTGCCGTCTTCGGTCAGGAAGTTGGGCTTGCCGCCGGTGAACGAAACAAACCGCAGCTTCTTCTTCTCGCCGTCTACGGTAAATTCGCGCAGGTCGTCCGCGTTGACCACCGGCTTACCAGTAGCTGGGTCAATCACCTCACCACGGGCTTTAATTGCCAGATACGCGCGTTCAGCCGCGTTGTACACACTGGAGCGGTACTGCGATTTGGCAAGATCGTAAGCGGCTTTCAGCGGCTTCAGTGAGCGCGGCGTACCGGTCACCGCCAGCACGTTGCAGACGCCTTCAGCAATATCACGGTTCGGATTGACCAGGTGCCGGATCAGAATCGGTTCGATCTTCGAGCCGTAACCTGTCAGCACGTTGAAAGCGGTATCTTTGGCTGAGAAATTATCCAGTTCCGGAATAATCGCTTCGACAGCGCTGGTGTGCTGAATGTTACCGAGGAGCAGTACGTATTCCTTGTGATAGAACGAAGATTGCGCACGCATCACGGCGGCGATCGTCGCCACGTTGTGCTCGGTGCCCCACACCTTCAAAGCCGCCATCGCTTTCTTCCGGCTGCTGGTGCTGGTCAGCAGCGGGTTGAGGGCTTTGGAAACGTCTTCGCGAATTTCTTCGACCGGCTGCGTGGTTCCCAGCCATTCGACCGCGTTATCGCGCACGTCTGAATCTGTCGCCTGCAGGTCGGTCAGGCACTGCCTGGCCTGGGTGGTGTCGTCGGTTGCGTAACGTGTCAGCAGGTTGCGGGCGAAGTTGCGGGCAGTGGTGTCGTCGTCATTCATGTAGGCCAAGACGGCGGATTCGGCCGGTTTGCCGATGGCCGCCAGGGCCGCGTGGGCGTCTGCTGAAACGCTGCTGCTAGTGAGGAATTCGGCGATCAATCCGGCAGATTCTTCATCGGCGAATTTACCGAGCAGTTTGATCGCCAGCTTCTGTTGTAGCGTGGCGGAACTGTCGAGCTTCTTGCTCTCAAGATGCGTGCGGATCTGCGGCGCGATGGTGTCTTCGCCCCACGTCTGCAACGCGTTAAGAACGGGTTCTTCCTTGGAAGGGTTGGTCAGCAGTGCGGCCAGCGCCTGCGAGACTTCGGCCTGCCGTTGGGTATCGACAGTGGCCCTGCCGATAAAGTCGAGGCCTGCCGTCACCTTCTCTGTATCTACACCTTTGGCCCATTCAATCGCTTCGTCCAGGTCGGTAGGCTCCACCGTTTCAGGCGTGGCAGGACTGGCGAAACCATCACTCGAAGATGGCGAGACGCTGCCGTCCGATGTCGATGGAACCGCCGGTCGCACCGATGGGGTCACCGGTGGCGTGATGGGATCTTCGCCACCGTCCGTGGCAGGTTCGACGCGGGCGACGGCGGGATTCATAGAACCGGAGATCACGCCGCCGCAGGGGAGGATCATCATCATCATCAGGCCGGAACCAGCCATCAGAAAGATGATGGCCCAGTTCACGCCAGAGCTTTGCGGTTCGGCGGCCGGCCCGCCAGCAGCGGTGGCGAACACCGGGCTGACTGCTGCCAGCTTCACCGTCTGGTAGTCGTAAGAGATCATCCGTGGGGTGAAGATCTCGATCAGAAACACCAGCATGTTCAAAACTACAAACGCAGCCATGCCGCCAAAGATGGCCCACGGCGCCATCCACAGGCTGCCCATCACCACACTGATACCCAGCATCAGCAGGGAAATGAGAATGATCGCCCAGAAGCCCAGGCGGATCATCAGCGGCACACCCAGCCGGCCGGCATGCTGCGCGCAAAGCGGCGTCGGCATCATCAGCCTCGATCGCGGCCCGCCCATCGAACGCAAGGGCAGCATGTTCAGCCACAGGATCCAGGTCGGCGTATGCCGGAACTGCACCATCTTTTTCGCGGCCGCAGGCTGTCCACAGCAGACGCACACATTCGGCACGGCGCCCGCTTCAGCAGCCCCTCGGTTGATCGTTACTTGTGCCACGGTTCTTACCCCCCGGACGAAAGTTCGTAGCCCCTCAACTTAACCCACCAGCCGCCCACGGTGAATAGCGCAGCCGCAAGCTTATGAATTTCCTGGCACGGTTGAAGCTTGTATCTACCCCCGCCGGATCGTTCATAATGACGGAGCTGCCGCAATAGATACGCGGCTTATCGTTCGCTAGAGAGGTGCAGATGCCGGAAGTCAGCAGCGAGAGCTTTCGCACCAAAACGGGTAGGTGCATCGTATCAGCAGACCGGATCGTTATCCGGCGTGAACGGATACGTGGCCAGTTCAGTAACCTGATTTTAGGTCAGTCGATCTGGCGCATCCGCATCATCTATGGGGTAATGTCGCTCCTTACCCTGGTGGTTGCTGCTTTCTACTGGAAGGACGGTAATGTTTTAGCCACCATTTTGTTTGGTGCGTTGGGTGCGTTCATTGCCGTCAGTGTACTAAGAAGCCGCAAATATTCGGCCGCTTCTGAGATTGCGACAGATTGCATTGAATGCATCGATCCGCATCCGCCACGCACTGGTGTAACGCGCGCGTATTTCATCGTCCACTTCTGCGAGCATGGCGCCGATCAGAAGCGGATCATTATGTTGCCTTCTTCCGTCGACGACCGCGAATTTCAGGACGCCATCAGGATCTTTCAAAAGTTCAACCTGATGGACTAAGGTTGCTTGAATGCCCCAGACTCACCCATTACTCACCGCCCTGGCAGCAGAGCCAGACAGCCAGATGCAGCGGCTGACATACGCCGACTGGCTGGAAGAGCATGGCGATGTCTGGGCGAGCGTGTTCCGCAGCGGGCAGTTCTGCACGGCAATGAACTGGCGGCCCAACGACACGGTCTGGGCCGGGCCGTGGGAAAACGCCGCAGTGCTTCCTCACGACGCCGTGTATGCGTTGCCCGCCACGGTTTTCGCTTTGCTGCCGCCTGATTTCCACGCGGCCAATGGCATCGAGTTCACCCCGCAAGAGTCAATCGCTGCCGCAAACCGCGCCTTCATCCAGGCCTGGTGCACCGGCTGGCGCCCCACGCAGGCCGACTGCCGTGGCGAAGTCCGCTTACCCGGCGGCCCCGCGTATCAACTGGTCGCCACACGGGAAGCAACCAGACACACATCAACATGGCCGCTTATCTTCAACCGCACGTTTCTGGCTGGTCGCGGCCCGGACAATCATCTCACCATATTATGGGACCGCTTCGTGTCACGCAGCCACTTCAGCGCGTGCCTTCGGGTTGACCGGCTCCACGTCGAAGTTCACACCAACACGCGTCACCCCGCCATATTCAACGGAACCGAACAGCGGCGACTCGTGCTATCGCCAGGAGAAACCTTCCAGGTGGGCGAGACGTTGTTCCGTTTTGAAGAAGTGCACGAGAATTGAATCGTTTTCTGTGCCCCTGCCGAACCACTGCGTCTGCTTTGCGTTCCTTCTCTATAGCTGGCGTTCGATGGGCTGTATCAAACATCTTCGCGTGCATAAAGAACTTTGAATCAACAATCTCTCATGACGTCGCTTGTGGAGGATCCCACCAGCGAAACAAAGCGTCGGATCTACGCCGACTGGCTGGAAGAGCATGGCGATCCGTGGGCGAAAGTCTTTCGCAGCGGCGACTTCTGCGGAGCCATGGGCTGGCGGCCTCAGGAATCTATCTGGTCGTATGACTGGACCGGCAAAGTGCATGAACCAGACGAAGCTGCGCATGTGCTGCCTGCGGCGGTGTATGCACTGCTTCCGGATCGATATTACGGTCTGGCCGACGCAGTCGCCGCGGCGAACGTTGCCTTTGTGCGGGCGTGGCACACGGGTTGGCGGCCGGCACAGGATGGCTTCTGCGAAGCGTGCGCGACGGGGCAGCACGTTTATCATCTTGGCCTCGTGCAGGGTTCATCCGAGGATCGTCCCAGCTGGAAGCTACCATACCGGCGCGAGTTGCGTCTCGGGCAGATGTACGACAGTCCGTGGAGCCTGGTCTGGTGTCGGCTCTTCTCCCAGAGCGGCATTTCCGCCAGGCTCAACAACCACCAACTCACCGTGCAACTTCATACACACGCACGTGTTACTGCCGTTAGCAGCGGTCAAAAAGACGGGCACGTGTTTACATTGTCACCGGGCCAGGCTTTTTCTGTCCGCGGTCACACGTTTGTTTTTGAAGAAGCCGAAGCGTAACTTTCAGCCTGTACGCTCCCGCTTCTCACAACTGGGTCGAAAGCGTAAAATCGCTGCAAATTGCCACATTTTGGCCGGAGTGTTTTTATGCCCACCACTACAACTGACCGTGTTTTTAACTTCTCCGCAGGTCCCGCGGCGTTGCCGCTGCCTGTGCTAGAGCAGGCGCAGCGTGACTTCCTGTGCCTGCCGGTCGCCGGGGCTTCGATCCTGGAAATCAGCCACCGCAGCAAACAGTTTGGCGAGATTCTGGAAGCGGCTGTCGCGGATCTGACGTCGCTGCTGAACATTCCCAGCGGTTATAAGGTGGTGTTCCTGCAGGGCGGCTCCCGGCTGCAATTCTCGATGGTGCCGATGAACCTGCTTGGCGCCGGGCAGACGGCTTCGTACCTGGTTACCGGATCGTGGGGCAGCAAGGCGTTTGCCGAAGCGGCCAAAGTGGGCGACGCGAAAATTGTGTGGAATGGCAAAGAGGGCAACTACTCCAATCTGCCTGCCAAGGGCGATTATGAAGTGGCGGAGAACTCCGCGTATACCTACTTCACCTCCAACGAAACCATCCAGGGCGTGCAGTTCCTGGACGAGCCAGATGCCGGCGGCGCCCCGCTGATCTGCGACGCTTCTTCAGACTTCCTGTGCCGTCCGCTGCCGGTCGAAAAATACGGGCTGATTTACGCCTGTGCCCAGAAGAACGCCGGACCCGCAGGCGTGACGGTGGCGATCATCCGGGAAGACCTGCTCGAGCGGAGCCAGGATTCGCTGCCCGGCTACCTGAACTACAAAGAGCACGCGGCCAACGACTCGCTGTTCAACACACCGCCGACCTTTGGCATTTACATCATGGGTCTGGTGATTAAGTGGCTGCAGAACGACGTCGGCGGCCTGGACGCGATGTTCGACCAGAACAAGAGCAAAGCCGCGTTGCTGTACGACGCCATCGACAACAGCAACGGTTTTTACACGGGCCACGCCAAGCCGGACTGCCGTTCGATCATGAACGTCACCTTCACGCTGCCTAACAAAGATCTGGAAACAGAATTCATCTCGCAGGCAGCTTCCCACAACCTGGCCAGCATCAAAGGGCACCGCAGTGTGGGCGGCATCCGTGCTTCGATCTACAACGCCATGCCCGTCGCCGGCGTTGAAGCCCTGCGTGATTTTATGAACGACTTTGCCGCAAAGAACGGTTAGAACTTCGTCCCCTCGCCCCTTTTGGGGAGAGGGTTAGGGTGAGGGGATTCTGTTGAATCATTGATCAATTTCCCAACGGCCAGTTCACCCTCGTCACTCAACAACAAGACATAAAAACCGCTTCCCCTCACCCCAGCGAGGCAGGGGCACGGAACAAAAGAGACACGATTCATGCCAAGCGTTATCGTACTTGACCAGCTTGCCCCGGAAGGGCTTCAACTGCTCCAGGCCGCCAAAGAACATGGTGTTACCTACGATGAACGCGTGGGGCTGAAGGGCGAAGAACTTCGCGAAGCGCTCAACCAGTACGATGGCGCCGTCTGCCGTAGCGGTGTGACCATCACGCCAGAAATTCTGGAAGGTAACACCCGCCTGAAAGCGATCGTCCGCGCCGGCGTGGGCACCGACAATATCAACAGCGAAGCGGCCACCCGCCTGGGCATCGTGGTGATGAACACGCCCGATGGCAACACCGTTAGCACGGCCGAGCACGCCTTCACGCTGATGATGGCGCTCTCGCGGAATGTGGCGCCGGCGTATCATTCGCTGCTGGATGGCAAGTGGGATAAGAAGTCCAACCAGGGCGCCCAACTGGCCGGCAAAACGCTTGGCGTGGTCGGGCTGGGCCGTATCGGCGCGGAATTCGCCAAACGCGCCAAAGCCTTCCAGATGCGTGTGCTGGCTATCGACCCGTATCTCTCTAAAGCCCGCGCTGAAGAGCTGGGTGTAGAGCGTTTCGAAACCGTGGATGAAGTGCTGGGCGAAATCGATTACCTCACGGTCCACGTGCCGCTGACGCCCGAAACCAAAGACCTGATCGACGACGACGCGATCGCCCGCATCAAGCCCGGCGCCCGTCTGATCAACTGTGCCCGCGGCGGCATCTATAACGAAGCAGCTTTGGTCAAAGGCCTCGAAAGCGGCAAGCTGGGCGGCGTCGCCCTGGATGTTTTCGAGAACGAGCCGTGCACGGATTCGCCATTGTTTGGCATGAAGAACGTGCTGTGCACGCCGCATCTTGGCGCCAGCACCGAAGAGGCGCAGACGCAGGTTTCTGTGGAAGCGGTCGAGACGCTGCTGAAGTATCTGGACACGGGCGAAATCCGCAACGCCGTGAACACAGCCGCGCTGGCGCCGGAAACGCTGTCGGAACTTCGTGGCTATCTGAACGTGGCTTACCGCCTGGGCATGCTGCTGGGTCAGTGGCACGGCGGCGCCCCTTCGCAATGCACGTTGAGCTACCGGGGCGAAGTCAGCGAAAAAGATACGCGGCTGCTGACATCTTCGTTCTGCGCCGGGCTGCTGGACCACATGCTCGACACGCCCGCCAACATTGTGAACGCGGAAGTGCTACTCAAGAGCCGCGGAGTGAATATCGCCATCGAAAGCCGCAGCGAATCGCAGGCGTTCAGCTCCACGATTGAAGCCACGCTGGAAGGCGACGGCCGCCAGATGACCGCTGCCGGTACGCTGTTTGGCAGCGGCATGCCGCGCCTGGTGCGGCTGAATGATTATCAGCTGGAAGCTTATCTCGACGGCATTCTGCTGATCTTCACCCACAACGATGTGCCAGGCATCATCGGCAGTGTCGGCGCTACTTGCGGCCGCAACAACGTGAACATCGCGCAGATGTCGGTCGGACGAACCGACGACAAACCCGGTGGCGCAGCCGTGGGCGTGCTGAACGTAGACTCGGCGCCGCCCCAGGACGTACTCGACGAGATGACGCAGCACGAAGCCATCAACACCGCCTGCGTCGTCCATCTACCACCACGCGGCAAGCTTCCAGCATGGCTTGGCTAATAGCCAATTTCTGTCCCCTCCCCCCACCGGGGAGAGGGTTAGGGTGAGGGGGCACAGTATCCATCTTTCGTGAACGCGCAGCCGGCTACAAAATGAATCCAGCGCGCTAACGTGGCAGCGACTGCAGCCAGTTGATGCCGCGGGGGATGCCGGCCGAGATCATCGGGCTATAGTGATCACCGCCTTCGAAGACCGAGAACTCCACCTGTTTGCCTTGCGATTGCAGTCTTGCTGCGAAGGCTTCGGACTCGGCGAAGGGGATCACGTCGTCGCCCGTCGCGTGGAACAGGAAAATGGGGCAGTTCAAAGATGCTTCGTGCGTGCGCGGCGAACTCTTCTTCAAAAACGCACCGCACCCCGGCGCCACATAAAGCAGCGCGGCGGACTGTTCGCGCGAGTTGGAAACCACGTCGCTGACCGGGGCATATGCCAGGCAGCCTGCCAGCCGCGGTTCGTGCTCGGCCAGCAGCAATGCCTGCTTGCCCGCGGAACTATGACCGGCAGCGTACAGCCGGTTGGGATTCACTTCCGGCAATGTGGCCAGGGCGAAGTCGATGGCGTTGCGGGCGTTGACCAGCCCGGCCATGGAATCGCGATACTTAAGGTAAGCGTTGCCGAACTGTTCGTCGGTCACATTCTCCAGCGGACCGGGATAGCCATCAACTTCGTATGCCACCACGGCGTAACCCGCGCGGACATAAGGCAGATGCTCTGGCTGATCGCCCGAACCAAGCTCCATCCCGGTCAGCACCGTGGCGCCGGCGGGCGCAATGAACACGCACCCCAGCGATTCGGCCGCATGCCGCCCTTCAGGCAGATAGATGTACAGCCGGCTGCGTCCGCCCGGTTTGCCGCGTGGCACGCCTGTTGAAGGACGGGCAATCAGCACGCCGGGTTCAAGCTGCATGAACGCTGGCCGCGTGGGCAATGGGGGCGGTGGAACGCTGGCAACGTCGAACGGCGTTGAAGAATACGTGACGTAATTCGTAAAGAAGTAACCACTGGCCAGCACGATGCCATACAGCAGAAACGGCAACGCGGCCAGCAGCACAATGCCACCCACGACCAGCGCGATGGTGCGTTGCTGACGGCGGTTGGCCTGCTCATCGATATAGCGGTCGGATTGCAGCGCCGGGCGTTTGGCCATCGCCGGGACCGGGCCTAACGTGCCATCGGTATTGATAAAGCCGACGACCGGCGCGGCCTGTGAATGCGCAACCTGTTCAGAGAACCAGTCGTGCGGCTGCTCCGTCCGGTCTTGATGGTGGCGGACCGGCGGCGGCTTCAAGGGCACGGTGATGGCATTCTGACACGAAGGACAGGCGACCGTTTCGCCCGCCAGACTGGGTGGCGCCGCAAAGCGTTGCCGGCATCCGCCGCAATGCACTTCGATGGGCGCGAAGACAGATTCTGCTGCTGCCGGTTGCTGCACCGCCTGCGCCGCGTCGCGCGAGATCTGCCGCGTCTCAAAGTCGGGCACGTCGATGGTCGCCTGACAACTCGGGCAGGCGACTTGCGTTCCCCATAAATGAGGCGCAGCCGCAAAGCGCTGCCCGCAACCTCCGCATGCAACTTCCGCGTCCATTGTGTTGCCCTTGAATGTGCTGTTACTTCAGCGTGGCAGGCGTAACCGGCTGCCCGTTAGTGGTCAGAATCTGAAAGTGGTGGAAGCCTGCGTTCATACCGCTGTATCGCCACACGACCTTCTTATCGCGCGTGACTTCCAGCAGTTTCACGCTGTCGCCTTTGGCGTGATAGCTGGTGATAACCGTGTTGCCATTAGGCAGACGCTGCACACCGCAGGCGTCGTCCAGCAGCTTTTCGCCGAGGTCTTCGTTGGTCACACTCCAGACGATCTTGCCGGCGCCATCGACTTCGATCACGCGGTTGCCATTCGTGCAGCCGATTAGCGTGTTGCCGTTCTTCAAACGGATCGCGGTAAAGGGCCAGTCGCGTTTGTTGCGGCCCCGGTCATCGGTGGGAAAGGACTTCACGACCTCGCCGGATTCGGGCTTATATTCCTTCACGGCAAAATCCAGCAGATGCGGCGCGATGTAGTTGCCATTGGGCAGCACGCGCAACATCCGCGTCTGCATGTGCGTGTTCTTCTTCTGGCAGGCCAGCGGCGTTGTCTTTAACACTTCGCCCTTGCGGTTGATCTCCACAGCGCGTGGCTCCGGCCCTAGTTCCGCGACAAGCAGGTTGCCGTTTTCTAACGGCACGACCGTGCTGATCTCTTTCTGCGGAGCCTTGTAAGAGAAGACGATCTTCTTCGTCTTACGTTCCACCTCGACCACACCGCCGCCGGGGAAACCCTTGGTGGGATACAGGGCCAGCAGCACATTTCCGTTGGGCAGCACCCAGCCATCGCTAGCCGGTTTTGCAAATCGCCACTCGACCTCGCCGTCTTCACCAACGATGACCACCTGATTGGCCTTACCAACCCCCAGGAATGAATGCTTGATCGCCCCGGCTTCCGCGGCCCATGCATGAGCCGTGAAGATGCAAACGAAAACGGCGGAAAGCAACGCGGCAGCGATTTTTCTCGCGGCGATTTTTCTCATAGTGTGACCCGCAACAGAAGGGAACGCGAACGTCAAATGACAACGTGTCCCATCATAACACCGCCGACGGGCCTACGCTGGAAATCCTATGGAGACCGTCTCTTGCTGTTGAAGGGCGAATCATAGGATTCACGCCCCGCCTGAATGATGACCAGACGGCAGGCGCCTGCCCTACTGGTTGCTACTCGTTGATTGCTTCGACGAAGCCCTGATCCTGCGGGCTGAGCTGGTCGAGGTCGATGGAGAAATTCTGGCCGTCTTTGTTCTGCAACCGGATTTTGCCGGGCAGAACCTCAAGCAGTTTGGCCTGCATGGTGTGCGTTCCGCTGCGATCGCTCCAGGTGCGGACCGATTTCTGGGCGGCCGGGTCTGTCAGCGCCTGAACATACCCGCTGTCGCGTGAACTGAGCTGATCGATGGCGATGGTCACCGTGTTGCCACTGGGGCGAAGAATTCGCACGCGGCCGGTTTCTTCCAGATGTGCGTAGAACTTGCCGCGGATGGTGTAGATGCCTGAAGCGTCTTTCCAGTCGCGGACTTCAAACTCTTTTTTCATGTCAGCCGCAGCGTCGCCGGCAGCGTCTGTGGCTGGTGGCGTAACGGCAGGTGTTGGTGCGGGCAGTACACCGGGTTCTCCGGCGCCCGCCGCCCGTGGCGTAATCGGTGCGGGTGACTCAATGCCGCCTGCGCCAGGGGTTGCGCCGGGAGTTGGCGAACCTGCCGGGGTGGGCAGTTCGCCGGCAGCAGGGCTGGGCGTTAATGGATCGATACCGGGCTGAACCGCAGGTCCTGCTCCGGGATCAAAACCACCACCAACCGAAGGAGTTACCGGGGGTGTTGTCGCGGGCGCCTTTGGAGGAGTGAAGCCGCCACCATCTGCGGGAACGGGCGATACGGGTTCACCAGCCGGATCGAAGCCGCCAGCCGGAGTGAACCCGGGACCAGCGCCGGGATTGAACCCGCCGCCTGCTTCGCCTGTTTTAAGGTCGGGTCCGGCGCCTGCTGGTCCAGGCAGCGGTGCGCCGGCAGCCGGTTCAAGCGGGGCGAACGAGCCGCCAAGTGCAGGCGGCTTGGCTGCCGCAGCGGGGTCGAAACCGCCTCCCGCGGCCGGGGGCTTCGTCGGATCGACGGCGCCGGGCTTCGCCGGTTCCAGCGGTTTGAATCCACCGCCCGAAGGATCAGCCAGCGCGGGCGCGGCCGCTGGTGTAGGTTCATCCTCTGCAACGGGCTTGGCCGTGGTGACTTTGTCACCAGCCGGTTCTGGCTTGGACTCTTCAGGTTTGGAGTCCCCGGGGGCAATCGAACTTTCGAATCTGACGGGTTTATCCCCCTTAGAAACCGGCTCTTCCTTAGCTGCCTCTTCTCCACCGGCGCCTTCCGCACTATCGGCGGCGGGAGCGGGTGCTTCTTCCGCATCGGCGCCACCTTCGGGTCCCGAGGCAACGGGGCCGACCACTTCGCCTTCGCATCCAACGAAAATGGCCGCGGTGCACAGAATGCCGGTGTAGAACGCAGCGCGGATGAGGGTGGATAAGTTCTTCAGCATGATTTTCCCCAGGTATGTGCGGCAACACGGATTTGGTGCAACTGCCGACTTCCAATTCTGCATTATCGGTATTTGCCTTAGACCAGACAAGCGACATTTGCCAAACGCAGCACTTTCGCTCAAGCAAGTTGATCCGCCGGGGCTGAGTTTACCGGCCAGGTAGAAACTACGCCCGCCTGGGTTCAACGACAAGCGGAACAAGATAGACGCAGAACATTCATCAAGCCCCCACGAATATCCCGTTGTCACAACCACCTGTCGCCGGTAAACTCTGCCTTATTGCTGGTGATAGACAAATATTGCGTTTGTCACACCTTTTTACATTTTTACATGCCCAAGCCGAAAGCCTTACCTGCGAAAAGGGAGGCGGTCACTGCAATCCTGAACGCTAAGCACTTTGCTGCTAACCGTTTACAGGTTGATGCTGAGACTCAAGCAGACGGCAGGATCGACGCAACACTGCGAGGAATCGTCTGTATTCCGTCCATTTGCGGCGATCCGCAAACCAGAAGGAACCATTGGATGTCGGGTAATCTCGTCCAGGAACTCGTAGAAGCAGGCGTTCACTTTGGCCACCGCGCCAGCCGCTGGAACCCCAAGATGCGGCCGTACATTTATGCACGGCAGAACCTGATCCACATTATTGATATCCGCGAAACGGTTCGCGGTCTTCTCCGGGCCAAGAAGTATCTGCAGCAGGTCGCTGCTGGTGGCAGCCTGGTGCTGTTCTGCGGCACCAAACGACAGGCAAGCTCCGCTATCGAGCGTGAAGCAACCCGCTGCGGCATGCCTTTTGTCAGCGAACGCTGGCTGGGTGGCGCGCTGACCAACTTCCGCACCATCCGCAGCCGGTTGACCCGCCTGGAAGAGCTGGAAAAGATCCGCGGCGGTGAAGAGCTTGATGCGTATTCGAAGAAGGCTCAATCGGCCCTCAACCGCGAATACCGCAAAATGTACCGCAACCTCAACGGCATGCGGACGATGAACCGCCTGCCCGAGTGCGTGGTTGTGTTCGATCCGAAGAAAGAAAAGAACGCCATCCGCGAAGCCACCAAACTGGGCATCGCCACCGTGGCGCTGATCGATACGGACTGCGATCCGGACGCCGTCGACCTGCCGATCCCAGGCAACGACGATGGTATCCGTTCCATCGAAGTCATTGCCCGTCACCTGGCTGACGCAGTTCTGGCCGGCGCCCAGCAGTCTGCACAGACCGCGGCCAAAGGCGACGCCCCGACCAACGGCGAAGCACAATAAGCTTGCCCTTTAAGTCCCGCCGGGCTGCCCGGCCCAGGGCGACAACCCGGTAAGCATCCGGCGCCGCTGGCATCTGCGTGGCGGCGCCGCCCGATTGATCCATTCGCATTCATCCACCGGGCCGCTGGGCGTGGTGGTTTCCGGTATCGCCCCGGATTGAACCTTTCCATCCGGGGCGGGTCTGTATTCAAGCGGCGCCGCCGCACTTTTAAACATCTATTTCCAAACATCAACTTCCCTGCGTGAAGCTGTTAGAGGAGAAAACCGTCATGGCTGAGATTACAGCCGCCGCCGTTAAAGCACTGCGTGAACGCACCAACCTGCCGCTGATGGACTGCAAAAAAGCGCTGACCGAAGCGGGCGGAGATCAGGACAAAGCCGTCGATATCCTGCGCGAAAAAGGCGCCGCCAAGTTCACCGAAAAGTTCGCAGATCGCGAAACTTCGTTCGGCCGCTACGGCATGCACACCGGCGATGATGTCGGCGCGATGGTGGAACTGAAGTGCGAAAGCGCTCCGGTTACCCAAAATGACGAATTCGTCGCACTGGCTGCCGATCTTGCCAAGCAACTGGCAACCGGCCCCGGCGCCGATTCGGCCGAAGCGCTGCTCGCTCAGCCTTCTCCCAGCAAAGACGGCACGCTGCAGGACCAGCTGGACGAACTGTTTAATCGTATCCGTGAGAAGTTTGAAGTCGGCCGCATGATCCGCGTCGAGGGTCGCTGCGGCGGTTACGAGCATAAGGGTTCGGTCGTGCACGGCGTGCTGCTTGAAGCAGACGGCGGCACGGAAGATCAGCTTCGCGACATCGCAATGCACGTAGCGGCGATGAATCCTGCATCGCTCAGTACCGACGACCTCGATCCTGCTGTGGTCGAGAAAGAACGCGAAGTGCTTCGCAACGCTGCCCTGGCCGAAGGCAAGCCAGAGAACATCGTGGACAAGATGGTCGATGGCCGCATGCGTAACTTCTACGCAGAACGCGTCCTCACCGAGCAGGAATTTGTCAAAGGCGAAAATAAAGAAACCGTCGCAGCTTTCGCCAAAGCAAACGGCATCACGCTGAAAAGCTTCCAGCACTGGCAGTTCAGCCCCGCCAGCTAACGGCGCACGGTAAACGCTGCACCGGCTCTTCTCCCCACAGGGGAGAAGATGGCCGCAGGTTATTTGCAGCCCGGAACACCAACCCGAAGCGCAAGCGAGGGGCGTCTCGCGTTGACCGGAAATGGCCCGTCAGGTCAACGATCGACTTGAAGCTAATTCGCGAAACCCCCTTGTTTTAAGCACTCAATCAAACGCCCCTCGCTCGCGCTTCGGGTTAATGTGCGCAAGCGAAAACTTGTGTCTTGCCATGAACGCGGATATTCTCAGGCAGGAAATTGCGGCTTCGCCCTCTTGGGTGGTGAAGGTTGGCACGCGTGTACTGACACGCGACGATGGCACCCTGAATGAAGATCGCATCGCATTGCTGGCGGAAGAGATTTCAGCCCTGCACGATGCGGGCCGGCAAGTAACGCTGGTAAGTTCCGGCGCTGTTGGAGCCGGCATGAGCCAGTTGGGATTGAAGCAGCGGCCCACCAATGTCTCGCAGTTGCAGGCGGTCGCTGCCGTCGGGCAGGCGAAACTGATTGAAACGTACGACCGCACCTTCCGCGTGCATGGCCGCCATGCGGCGCAGGTGCTGGTGACGGCGGCGGACTTCAATGACCGGGCCCGCTATTTGAATGTGCGGAACACGATCCTTGCACTGCAACAATACGGCGCGGTGCCAGTCATCAACGAGAACGACACCACCAGCGTTGAAGAACTGACTTCTACGTTCGGCGACAATGATCGCCTGGCCGCACTGGTGACCACCGCGCTGCAGGCGCCGTTGCTGGTGATTCTTTCCGATGTCGAAGGGTTGTACGACCGCGATCCGGCAGACCCTGGCGCCCGCGTGTTGCCGCTGGTGCAGGAACTCAACGAATCGGTTTTCGGCCTCGTTCGCGACAAAGCGACGGGGGTGAGCAAAGGCGGCATGGCCAGCAAGCTGGAAGCCGCGCGGATCTGCTCCGCAGCAGGTGAAAACGTGATCGTTGCCAGCGGGCGACGCGAAGGTGTTCTTGGCGAACTACTGGCGGGCAAAACGACCGGCACGTTGTTCATTGCCCAAGGAAAGTCCGTCAGCCCCTGGAAACGCTGGATCGGCTTTACGGTTCAGCCCCGCGGCCAGCTTGTGCTAGACGCCGGCGCCTGCCGTGCGATTCATGACGATGGGCGCAGTCTGCTGGCGATAGGCGTTTCCGCCTGTCAGGGTGTTTTTGAAAAGGGCGACGCTGTTTCGCTGCTGGCCGCAGATGGTAAAGAAGTCGCCCGCGGTCTGATAAACTACAGCTCTGCCGAGATGCAACGCATCAAAGGGTTACGCTCTGACTTGATTCCGCAGGTGCTGGGCCAGACCGCTTACAGCGAAGTGATTCACCGCGATAATCTGGCCGTGCTCGAGAATCAGAACTAGTAGCATTGTCAGGCGTTGCGTCTGAGCTACGGTTCTATCTGGTTAACGATTACTTCCTTCAACGGATGATTCCATCACGATGGCTTCTTCTGCGATTGATCTGCTGATAACGCAACTGCTGGCTGGCGATTTATCGCGCGAGCAATTTACGCAAGCGGTGCTCGATTCAACCGTCGCGCCGGGCGAAGCGGTTACACTTGACCTGGACCGGCAGCGGCGGTGCGGTTTTCCGGAAGTGATCTATTCGGAAGGAAAGCCAGTCGAAACCATGTTGGCCATCTTCCGCGAGCTGCAAAACCAGGGCAGCCGCATCCTGGCCACGCGCGCTTCTGCGGAGCAGGCGAGCGCGATCTCCGCGGAATTCCCTGCGGTTGTGTATAACGCCGTCGCCCGCACGCTGCGGCTTGACCCGGACGATGGCGCGCCAGAGGTGGATACGGACTTTGGAACCGTCGGCGTGATTACGGCGGGCACCACCGATCTGCCGGTCGCCGAAGAAGCCCGCGAAACGCTCGGCTGGATGCAGACGCCCGTATATCAGGTGCATGATGCAGGCGTCGCCGGACCGCAGCGGCTGCTGATGCACGTGCCCCGCTTGCGCACCTGTGCCGCAGTGGTCGTAGCGGCAGGCATGGAAGGCGCTCTGCCGAGCATCGTCGGCGGCCATCTGCCGTGCCCCGTGGTAGCGGTACCCACAAGTGTGGGCTACGGCGCCGGGGCAGGCGGCATCGCCGCGCTGCTGGGCATGCTCAACAGTTGCGCTTCCAACGTCACGGTCGTCAACATCGACGCCGGCTTCAAAGCCGGCTACGTCGCCGGCATGATCGCCCGCCAGAGCAAGCCGCGCGAGGCTTAGACAGGACAGTCGCCCGTTTTCTGCATCCTGGAAGTTACAAGAGGCTTTTGTCCGTTCGGTTCACGCACCGCATTGCTCAAGGATGGTACCCCCTCACCCTAACCCTCTCCCCGGAGGGGCGAGGGGACCAGATGTGTCGCTTAATTATCGCTACAACATCGTATCCGCACCCAGCCGAACACGCATCGTTCTAGGCGGTGTACAATCTGGCTGTCTGGGCGGTCTTGTCACTTGGAAGGTAGGTGGGCGATATGCTGGAGTTGCGGGGAGTCAGTAAACGCTTTGGCGATTTACAGGCGCTGGCGCCCGTGGATCTGGAACTGAAGCCGGGCAAGACCACCGCGCTGCTGGGGCCCAGCGGTTGTGGCAAGAGCACGCTGCTGCGGGTGCTGGTGGGGCTGTTGAAGGCTGATTCGGGCGAGATGATTTTCGATGGCGAAGTGGTCACGCCCGCCAATCTCAAGAGCATCAGGCAGCGGATGGGCTATGTGATTCAGGATGGCGGGTTGTTTCCGCACCTGACGATCCGCGTGAACTGCACGCTGATGGCGCAGCATCTGGGCTGGGACAAAACGCGGATTCAGGATCGGCTGGAAGAACTGGTCCGCTTAACGCATCTGCCGCCCGAATCGTTAGACCGCTTTCCGGTGCAGATCTCCGGTGGACAGCGGCAACGCGTCAGCATGATCCGGGCGTTGTTTCTGGACCCGGATGTGATCCTGATGGACGAGCCGATGGGCGCCCTGGATCCGCTGATCCGCGCCGATCTTCAGCAGCAGTTGCAGGAGATCTTTAAGAAGCTGAACAAGACGGTGGTGATTGTCACGCACGATATCAGCGAGGCCGGTTTCCTGGCCGATGAGATCTGCCTGCTGAAAGATGGCAGGATTGTGCAGCGCGGTCTGCTGGCTGACTTTGTGAACAATCCGGCGGATGAGTTTGTCACGAAGTTTATTCAGGCGCAACGCAACCCGCTCGACTCGTTGAAAGGCGTCTGATGTACGCACTGCTAACCATCTTCGCCCTGCTGACTGGCGCGGCGGAAGAAGAACGCGGCGAGATTGTCATCGGCTCGAAGTCGTTTACAGAGTCTGTGATTCTCGGCGAAATCGCTGCCGGTCTGGCCAATGAAAAAGACCTGCCACACGTTCATAAGGGCGATGTAGGCGGTACGCAGGTGCTGTGGAAGACGCTGCTGAAAGGGCAGATCGACGCCTATCCGGATTACACCGGCACCATCATCCAGGAACTGCTGAAAGATGATTCGCTGAAAACTATCGCGCAGATCCGCGCGAAGCTCAAGCCGCTAGGCATCGGTATTACAGAACCGCTGGGCTTTAGTAACAACTACGCCCTGGCGGTTACACCGGCGCTGGCAGAGAAGCATAAGCTGAAGCGGATTTCCGACCTGGGCGATCATCCTGATTTTCGCATGGGATACAGCAACGAATTTATGCAGCGGCCCGAAGGCTGGAAGTCACTACGGGCCACCTATGATCTGCCACAGACTGCCGTGAAGGGCATGCAGCACTCTCTGGCTTATCAATCGGTGAACGATGGGCAACTGGAAGTGGTGGACGTCTACACGACCGATGCCATGATTCAGTCCTTTGACCTAAGGCTGCTAGAAGATGACAAACAGCACTTCCCTACGTATCAGGCTGTGTTTCTCTATCGCGAAGATCTGGCCCAGAAGGCGCCGGGTTTTATTGAGCAGTTGAAGCGTCTGGAAGGCAGCATCGATGAAAAGCAGATGATACGTCTAAATGCGATGGTCGATGTGGAGGGCAATCGCGAGACAACCGCTGCGGCGACGTTCCTGGCCGATACGTTTGATATCGGAGAGCGGCCGCAAGAGGCGTCGGTTATTTATCGCATCGCACAGCGGACGATCGAGCATCTGTGGCTGGTCATCTGGTCACTGGGAATGGCCATCCTGGTGGCGGTGCCACTGGGCGTTTTCGCGGCCAAGCTTTCGCCCCCTTCGCGTTTTATGATCGTGGGCGTGGTGGAGATTATCCAGACGATTCCCGGCCTCGCGCTGCTGGTGCTGCTGGCTTCTTTGCTGGGAACAATCGGGCTGCCGATGTTGGGCGCGGTGCCGGCGATTATTGCGCTGTTTCTGTATTCGCTGCTGCCTGTGCTGCGGAATACCATCGCGGGCATCAACGGCATTCCGCCGCGATTGACGGAATCGGCGGAAGTGCTCGGTCTGTCGCCACTGGCGCGGTTGCGGCTGATTGAACTGCCGATGGCTTCGCCGCTGATCCTGGCCGGCATTAAGACAACCGCCGTCATCAACGTTGGGTACGCAGCGTTGGGCGGTCTGATCGCGGCCGGCGGATACGGGCAGACCATTATGGAAGGGCTGCGGAAGTTCAGCGTGCCACTGATGCTGGAAGGCGCCATCCCGGCAGCGGTACTGGCGCTGCTGGTGAAGGGACTGTTCGAACTGTCTGAACGCTATCTGGTTCCGCAGGGCTTACGGCTGAAGAAGTAGCCAGTATTGCGACAGCGGTTATGCATCGTGGCGATACACCGCGTTGGCGGGCGGTGCATTGGCGGCGGCCCATTTCTCAACATCGCTAAGCAGTTGCTGCATGGCGACCAGCGGATCGGCGGCCGTCGCTGTGAACGGGCGGCGGTAGACCGGGGTGGCAGGCAACGGCAATTCGCACTGGCAGCGATATTGCTTGCCTTCAATTTCTTCTAGTCGGAAGAACTTCGCACCCAATTGACGCAGGCGGTTCTGAATCCGCGTGGTGACGCGATACCACGGTTCGCCGTTGTGAAAATTACCTGGGGCCGGCACCGTACGGTTGACGCTGTTGATAGACCGGTTAAGCGACCCCGGCGCTGCCGTACCCGGTTGCAGGTGTGGCATAGCGGCCGGCGGCATAACAGCCGGTGGTTGTGGTGGCGCCCGGAACGCAGGACGGTGTGATGGCGTGCGTGAAGCGGTTTCGCGCGGCAATTGTTTGCCCTGAAAGGCATCGCCGGGCGACTTCGCCAGGGGCGGCGCCGGTTTGAATTCAGACCGTTGTGGAACAGGTGTCACACCCGGCTGCTGCCGCGCGGGCTTTACATCCACGGTGTCAAAGGCGGTTGCCGGCGTTCCGCTGAAGGCAGAAGGATCGGCGGCGGCCGCTTGCGGATCGACCATAAAAGCGGTGATGGGATTGGGAGTGGTCGCGCCGCTGGACATCTCGGGACCGGTCGCAATCAATTGCGGCGGCGGTGTCTCGGCTGGTTGTGGCAGCAGCTGCATGAGCCTTTGAGAGAAGTCCTGCTTCTTCAGCCAGGCGCCAACCTGTGGCAACGCTAGCAACGGCATACCGACCAGAAACAGGCCGACCACAACGCCACGGGCGCCGGTTGTTATCGAATTCACCATGTTAATCGCTTCCTGCAATCCTTGGCATCGTTTCCTTACGATTGAAGCGGCGGGATCATAGCGGCATGGGGAATTCCGCGAAAGACGAATGTTCTTGAAGGAAATTCGCCGTTTTTGCCGCTACACCCTGCATAAAAGCCGTGCCGTACAACGAATTACCTGATGCCTCTGCGTTTTGCCCGGAGTTGGTATCATGGTTATAGGTGCGGGAAAGTACGATGGAGGTTGCCCTTGCACTGACCAGCCGCTGCTTCTGCCCGGACACCGACAGCCTCTGTGGAAGACTTTGCCGACCCTATGACCCGACTTCTAGTAATTGATGACGAACCTGCGATCTGCTGGACGCTTGAGCAGTGCGGCAAAGGTCTGGGCCACACCGTGCAGACCGCTTCGTCCGCAGAACAGGGAATGGCTCTGGCGGAAGAGACGGCGCCCGATGTGATTGTGCTGGATGTGCGGCTGCCCGGCATCGATGGCATTTCCGCCATGGCAAAGCTGAGAAAGATCACCGGCGACTGCCCCGTGATTGTGATTACCGCGTACGGCGACCTGAAGACAGCCGTCGGCGCAGTACAGGCCGGCGCCTTCGAATATCTGATTAAACCATTTTCACTGTCGCAGATCGAAAGCGTGCTACAACGCGCTTTGACCAAGGTCGAAACAACAGCCGGCGGCAGTGAAGAAGAAACCTCGTCGCCGCCGCAGGTAGATGGCATTGTCGGCAAAAGCCCGGCGATGCAGGAGGTCTTCAAACGCATCGCGCTGGCGGCGCCGCGGGAAGCCTGCGTGCTGTTGCGGGGCGAAAGCGGTTCCGGCAAAGAGCTGGCCGCGCGGGCGATCCATCGCTACAGCGCGCGAAGCAGCGGCCCGTTTGTGGCCGTCAACATGGCGTCGCTGAGCGCCACGCTGGCCGAAAGCGAATTGTTCGGCCACGTCAAAGGCGCCTTCACCGGAGCCAGCGAAAAACGCAGCGGGCTGTTGCAGCAGGCCAGCGGTGGCACGTTGTTTCTGGACGAAGTGGCCGATATCCCCTTGCCCGTGCAGGTCAAACTGCTGCGTTGCCTGGAACACGGCGAAGTGACGCCGGTCGGATCGGGCGAGGCGGTGAAGGTAGATTTCCGTGTGGTCTCCGCCACGCACCGCGATCTTTCCGCCATGATCGCTGCGGGCGAATTCCGCCACGATCTGTTTTACCGTTTGTGTGCTTTTCAGATCGATCTGCCGCCACTGCGTGAACGTGACGACGACCTGCGCGAACTGGCGCAGTACTTCACCCGCTCGCTGGCACAAGACGAAGCTGCGCCGGTGCTGGCCGATGCAACACTGGACGAACTGGCCCGCCGCCCGTGGCACGGCAATGTGCGCGAGCTTCGCAACGCCATTGAGCACGCGCTGATTCTCGCGCGCGACGGCGTCGTCCTGCCCGAACACTTACCGCCGCAGGAGATGGCCGCACCGGGCGCCGCAACGGTTACCGATGAAAACGCTTTGCACCAGTTAATTGAAAACTGGGCGAAAACGCAGCTTGCCGATGCAGAAGATGGGAGCGAGCTTTACGATCAGCTTCTAACCATGATCGAGCCCCCACTGTTCTCCGCCGCCATCGCCCGCCACCGCGGCCAGATCGCCGCCGCGGCCCGCGTCTTAGGGCTGCACCGCACAACGCTGAAGAAAAAGATCGAAGGTTACGGGCTGCAAGAAGAGTAACTCCGGCGACCGCTGGAAGTTTCGGCGTTACACAGGCTGTTGGTTTTAAGTGCCCCATTCGCTCAACTTTCTTGCACGGACGGCGGAAGCTGTCCGGCTCCGGCTGCGAATGGAGATATACATTCAGGAAACCAATCGTTAGTAGTACACGCGCTGGAGTCTCAGATGGACGATGCAATTTCGACAGAGCTTTCTTCATGCGGCAAAATCGGGACAACCACCGCATGGGTGTTCCGCAAGCTACTTGCATGGACCGGCTACTGCACTGGCTTCTTTTTCGCGGTAGTTTTTCTTCGTATCGTGAATCTATGGTCATATGGTCTTACTAGTCCTTCGGACTGGTTTGACCTCAAGATTTTCGGTTTTGTGGTTGTGGGGGCGTTGCTTGCCCGTACTGCCACATTGATATGGCGATTTCCGCGGGTGTGGTTACTACCCACTGGAAAGCCTGGATTCTTCGCTAGTTTCGTAGGCGGCGCTGGTTTTGTCCCTATGGCAACGGCCCTTTCCTGGTCTTCCGCAGCAATGTTTGGAGACACTGAAAAACTCTGGATAAACGCTATCCTGGGTGTGTTGATGTTGTTCATTCTGTTGAGCCTGGTGGAAGTGGAAGTCGCTTTAGCGCGGCGCTTTCGTCTTTAGCCAGGTACGGGCTGTTTGGAATGCCTGATCCTTAAAGTATAAAAGTATATGGTGCCCGGTTCTGGGTGCTGTTTGCAAAGCTGGAAAAGGGACGGGTCCAATGGCCGCACGGCTGAAAACGCATACGCTTGGCTGCAAGGTTAATCAGTACGAGACAGAATTTGTCCGCGGTGGACTGCTGCAGATCGGGTATCAGGATGCGGCCGAGGGCGAACAGGCGGACCTATGTCTGGTGAACACCTGCACGGTGACCAATGAGGGCGACTCCAAGAGCCGTCAGGTCATCCGCCGGCTGGCGCGTGATAATCCGGATTCGCGGATCGTGGTCATGGGCTGTTACGCCACCCGGGCGCCCGAGGAAGTAGCGGCGCTGCCGAATGTGGCGGAAGTGGTCACGGACAAGCGGGAACTGCCCGATCTGCTGGGCCGGTTTGGCGTGATCGACATTCCCACCGGCATCTCTGAATTCGCTTCGCGCAGCCGGGCTTATGTGAAGGTGCAGGACGGCTGCCTGCTGCGTTGCAGCTACTGCATCATTCCGCAGGTGCGGCCGCAGATGGAAAGCCGCCCCATGCAGCACATTCTGGATGAATGCCGCCGCCTGGCCGGTAACGGCTATCGCGAGATTGTGCTGACCGGCGTGCATCTTGGCCATTACGGCGTTGACAGAAACTTCAACCGGCCTAAGAACGAATGGATCCGCCTGGCGGATCTGGTGCGGGAAATCGTCGCGCTGCCGGGCGAATTCCGCCTCCGGCTCTCCAGCCTGGAAGCGACTGAAATCACGCGTGAACTGCTGGAAGTGATGCAGGAATTTCCGCAGCGCATCTGCCCGCATCTACACATCTGCATGCAAAGCGGTTCCGACGGAGTGCTCCGCCGTATGAAACGCCGCTGGGGCGCTCAGCGGTTTATCGACCGTTGCCGACTGGTGCGCGACATGCTGGATCAGCCCGCGATCACCACCGACATCATCGTGGGTTTCCCAGGCGAAACCGAAGCCGAGTTCGAAGAAACCTGCCAGTCCGCACGCGAGGCCGCCTTCTCCAAGATTCACATCTTCCCCTTCAGCCCCCGCAAAGGCACGCCCGCAGCCGAGATGGGCAAGCAGATTTCTAAAGCCGTTAAAGGCGAGCGGAACCGCGCCCTCTCAGCCATCGAAGACGAAAGCCGGCAGCAATATTTCGCGTCGCTAGTGGGCCGCACGCTGGAGGTGCTAGTCGAATCGCAGACAGAAGAAACCCCCACCGGCACCTCCTGCCGCTATGCACCGGTCGAGATGCAAACCACCCCCGGCGCCGCCGACCTCACCGGCCAGCTAGTTCAAGCGAAGATCATCCGCAGCACCGGCGAGCGACTGATCGGCAAGATCAGCAACGCGTAGGAATCCGCTCAAACTCCCCTCAAACCCGTAGGGCAGGCGCCTGCCTGCCGAAGTTTGAGGTGGAGTCCGATTCGTCGTCAGGCAGGCGCCTGACCTACAACAACGGCGGCTTACTTCGCAGGTTTGCCGATGCAGTACAGGCAACCGGTTGAACGCATGAAGACCTGGCCGCCGGCGACGGCGAGCGAGGCGCGGAAGATTTCGTTGTCTTCGGCGTTTACGCTGTTGCGGGCGACAATGGTTGGCTCTTTGCCGGGTTTGATCACCACGACATCGCCGGTTTCTTCAGGCTGATAAATCAGGCCGCCGGCCACAATGGGCGAAGCGCTGTAGTTGCCCGTCAGACGCATCGTGCTGAGCAGTTGACCATTGCGGGCGTCGTACACGGAACCGACACCACGCATATTCGCCACAAACAGATAGTTGCCCACGGCGGCGGGCGATGGCAGATCGCGACCGCTGCGGCGAGGCGTGCGCCAGACTTCCTGCACGTTGCCTTCACCGCCAGCCTTCACACCCACCATATCACCAGGACGCCCCGCCACGGCCACCATCAGCCCGGCAGCGGGTGTCACGGTTGGCGTGCCGCGGCCGTTGTCGCCTTTGCAGAACCACAGTTGTTTGCCCGTTTCAGGATCGTAACCGGTCACGCCGGTGTGGCCGTTCATCACCAGCTCTTTACGCCCGCCCGCTTCGATCAGAACCGGCGTGCTCCAGCCACGGACCACAGGGCGCGGCGTCCGCCACATTTCTTTACCGCTCTTCTTATCAAACGCCACCAGGAAGGCCGCATTATCTGCGTCGCAGTTCTGCACGACCAGGTCGCCCACGATCACGGGCGAGGCGCCGGTTCCCCACGGCCCGTCGAATCTGCCCAGGTCTTTCGACCACAGCAGCTTGCCCGCCGTGTCAAAGCAATGCAGCCCGCCACGCCCGAAGAACGCTGCTACGTGCTCGCCATCGGTCGCGCAGGTCGCCGAGGCCCAGGTGTTCATTTTGTGCAGCTCTTCCGTCTTGCCCTGCGACACCGTTTTCTGCCACAACGTCGAGCCATCTTTACGAGACAGACACATTACAATGCGGTCGCCGGTCCGGGTGGCGGTGGTCAGAAAAATCTTATCGCCCCAGATCACCGGCGAAGACTGTCCCACACCGGGCAATTCCACCCGGTACTGCACATCGGCAGCCGTCCATTTCACAGGCACCTTATCGCCCGAGACAACGCCCGTCCCCGCCGGCCCACGCCACTGCGGCCAGTTGGTGTCAGCCTTTGACACTGCAGGAATCAGAAACAACAAAGCAAGAATCACGGCACGGAGCATCTTATCCTCGATTCATAGGTAGGTGGGAACACGCAGCGGGCAGTTCCTTCTATCCGCCGTCGCTGCGGTCGTCAAGCATTTTCGCGGCGTATGGTGAGTTCTTCATACAAGCCATGTCGTAATTCGCATGAAAACTGTCGCGATAAAGCGGCTCGCGGCTATTAAGATAGCGACTCGAATTGTGGGCGATTACAATCGTACTCCGGCGGCTTGCTACCTGTTTTACGCGGTCTTTTTGATTCAATCTATTGATGCGAATTTTTGAAATTTACTGCCTGGCTCTGCTGCTGGGCGGCGGCCTTTTGAATGTGACCGCTGCCGCGGCTGAACCGGAACTGACGCCGGGGCTGCTGGCGGAGTACGAAGATGACACGCACCAGATTCAGGTCCGTGTTCCGGAGCCGCACTTCCGGCTGAGCGATGGCGAGTCGGTGCATCCGCAGATCAACGGCCGCAATTTTTCGGCAGTGTATCGCGGTGTGTTGCGTGTGGAACGCGGCGATACGTATGTGCTTAGCGGGAACGCTGTGATTGAGATCGACGGGAAGGCTGTGGGTGGTAAACCCGTTCAGCTTGCTGCGGGCGATCATCCGCTGGTGGTGCGGTACAACGGCAAAGGCGCCGGGCGGTTGCAGCTGCGGTGGAAGGCCAGCTTCTTTGCGGAAGAACCGCTGCCACCCGATGCGTTGTTTCATCAGCCGCCGGCAACCAAAGTGTTTGAAGATCAGCAGAAGATCGACGAAGGGCGTTTTTTGTACGCCAGCCACGGCTGCGCCAGTTGTCATCAACCAGCAGGCGGTGTGAAGCTTTCGCATCGCGGGCCCGATCTTTCCAACGCTGCACAGCGACTCAACGCTGACTGGCTGCACAACTGGCTGGAAGATCCGCGGCAGCACCGCCCCCAGACCACCATGCCCCGCCCGCAGGTGAACGCCCAGCAGCGGAGCGATCTGGTCGCCTTCATCATGACACTGCAGGAATCTGCCGCCGTCCATGAAGAAGGTCCGCAGGATGAAACCAGCGTGCAGCACGGTCAGGAACTGTTCCAGCGCACCGGCTGCGTGAAGTGTCACGGCGAAACAAATCCGCTCAACAACGTGGCGGCGAAATATAAGTCCGTCAGTGCACTCGCAAGGTTCATCGCCGACCCGCTGAAAACTTCGCCCCATGGCCGCATGCCGGAATTGTTCAACGCCAAGACCGAGATGAAAGAAGTCCGGCAGATTGCCGATTACCTGTTCACACTGCACGACAACAAACAAGCTGCCGCGGAGGAAGAAGCACCACAAGGAGATGCAGCACGCGGCGCCAAAGTGTTTGCATCCGCCGGTTGTGCAAACTGCCACACGGCGCGGCGGAACGATGGCCGCGTTACCAGCACGCTCGACGCGCCAGCCTTCGGCCAGTTGCCCGGCTTGCCGCTCCGCAGCGCCTGGAACTTTGAAGAGACGCTCAACGATAGCCAAGGCGGCACCACCGGCCGCGCTGCATCCAAAGCGTCCTATGCCGCGGGCGCGACAGCACTCGGCGAGGGGAAAGCGTACTCGCTTGGCGGCAAGAATTTTGTGGAGCTAAATCACTTCCCGCGGCCCGATGTGATGACGCTCGCAGCCTGGGTCCGCACTACGCAGGGCGGCACGATTCTGGCATGGGGCCGGGCAGGCGGTAAGACACGCGGTTCGCGCGAATGGCGGATGAACATCGGGCAGGATGGGCGGAATTCGCTGACCTACGGCGAATACAATTCCGATGGCGGCTGGAAGCCTGTGACCGTCAAACCTGCCGGCGTGAATCTGGTCGATGGTAAATGGCATCACGTCGCGATGGTCCGCAAGGGCGTGAAGATTCAGCACTACATCGATGGCAAACCGCAGGGTCGCACCGGCGTCGCGCAGCCCGGAGGCGGCGACTACACAGACCGGTTACTGATCGGCGCCCTGCCGTTGCAGCAACAGCCTTCCAACCGCTTCAAAGGCGACATCGACGATCTTTCTATCTGGGAAACCGCCCTTTCACCCGCACAGATTCAGCAGCTTGCCGGCGGCGTATCCGCTGCTGAACTTGCCCGCCCCACCGGCAAACCGCCGGCTGCGTTCAGCACTACTGGCGGCTGCCTTAAAGAGAAGCCACCGGCGACAACGCCTGACTACCGCTTCACAGATACGCAGCGCGAAGCATTGCAGTTGTTCCTGACGACGGTTCAGCCTGGCAAGCTGACGTACGATGCACCTGCCATGCAGCAGACGCTGGCCATCCGCAGTTTCAACTGCACCGCCTGTCACGAGTGGAACGGCGCCGGCCGGCAGGACGCGATTGCGGTGGATGACGAAGGCCGCATTGTGCGGGTCGAGATCGCGCCGCTGCTGACGGGCGTGGGCGATAAACTCACCACGCAACGTCTGTCGGACGTGCTGGTTGGCAAGCAGCGGAACCGGCCGTGGCTGAAGCTACGCATGCCGCACTTCGGTTCGCAGGTCGCCCATCTACCACCGACCTTTGCAAAGACATCCGGCGCTACCGAAGCGGACCCGGCGCCCGTGTTCGATCTGGCTCAGGCGACCGCGGGGCTGAAGACCATCGGCGTGCAGCGCGGGCAGGTGGCGTGCATTAACTGCCATAATTACCGCGGGCTGAATCAGCAGAAAGACGGCGTCGTTCCGGCGCCCGACCTGGCGATGGCGGGAAGAACCGTCCGCAGCGAATGGTTCCAGCGGTGGATGCACAACCCCACCCGGCTGCAACCGGGCACGTCGATGCCACAGTTCTTCGGCACGCTTTCACCTGCCGATCGCGACGCGAAGATCGCAGAACTGTGGGCGGCGCTGTATCACCAGGAGCGGCTGCCATTGCCCAAGGGCTTGATCGGTTCGCAGACGCAGGGCACGCAGATTCTGGTCGATTCCAAGCCGGTCGTGTTCCGGGTGGCGACAAAAACCGCAGCCGGGCAGATCAACCGCGCGATCAATGTGGGGTTGCCCGGCGATCTGAATTACACCTTCGATCCGGAAACCTGCAAGCTGCGGTTCGTCTGGTCGGGGAAGTTCATCGATGCGGCGCCAGCCTGGAACGGCCGCGGCGGCAATCCCGTCACGGCGAAAGGCCGCACATTGCATGTAGCAGACGCCGCTTTCCCGCTGAGAGTCAAAGCCGAAGATGCGACGCCGGAACTGCGGTTCCGTGGCTACCGGCTGATCGAAGGTCACCCGCTATTCCGCTACGAAGTGGACGGCGTGCTGGTGGAGCATCGCGTTGACATAGGCGAAAATCTCACGCATCGCTTTACGGTTTACGATCCACCAGCCAGCGTGCGGTTCATCGGCCAGGAAGGCGTGCAACACGCGTCCAGCACCGGCGCCTGGCAGCGTAACGTGTTGACGGTGCCCCAAGCGGCCAAGGTTGAATTCACCGTGACGGTTCCTTTTGAAAACGGCAAATAACATGCAGTCTTTCCGCACCATTCTAAGTTGCATCGCAGCGCTGATCGCCTGCACCGGCGCCGTCACGAACGTCCACGCGCAATCGTATGTGGTGGAAACCATCAAGGTGCCGCCGGCCATCCGTCTGGAAGTGGGTGGCATGGGCTTCTGGCCGGATGGCTCTCTGCTGATGTGTACGCGGCGGGGCGAAGTCTGGAAGTACAACAAGGGCCGCTTCAGTCAGTTCGCCTTCGGACTGCACGAACCGCTGGGCCTGCTGCCCGGTAAAGAAGGCGAAATCTGGGTCATGCAACGCGGAGAGCTGTCGCACATCACCGACGAAGACAAAGACGGCGCCGCCGATAACTTTGAAACCATCAATCAGCAGTGGGGCTACACCGGCAACTATCATCAGTACGCGTTCGGCCTGGTCCGCGACAAAGAAGGCAACTTCTACGGCACGCTAGGTCTAGGGTTCTACCGCGGCGGCGACCGCTTCAAAGGCACCTGGCTAGGCACGCAGGACGAGATCAAGTATCGCGGCTGGGTGATGAAGTTCACGCCCGATGGCAAACGCATTCCGTTCGCCCCCGGACTGCGGGCGCCCAACGGCATCGGCATGTCGCCCGATGGTGAAATCTTCACCACCGATAACCAAGGCAGCTACATTGCCTGCGGCTGGCTGATGCATGTGCGGCAGGGCGATTTTGTCGGCCACCCCAGCGGCTTGATTGACGATCCGCGCTATCCACGCCCCTGGGAGATGACGCGCGAAGAACTGCTGAAAATCCGCAAACGCCCGGCCGTGTTCCTGCCGCATGGCGTGATGGGCAACTCCACCTCGCAGCCGTTGTGGGATACGACCGGCGGCAAGTTCGGACCGTTCGCCGGGCAGGTGCTGGTGGGCGATGTGCAGAACGGCCGCCTCTCGCGCATCTGCCTGGAGAAGGTCAACGGCCAGTATCAAGGCGCTGCCATTCCGTTCATCTACGACAAGCTGGGCGGCGGCGTGAACCGCCTGGTCTTTGACAAACAGGGCGTCCTGTGGGTCGGCTTTACCGGCCGCGGCTGGGCAGCGGGTGAAGGGCTGAAGAAGATCACTTTCACCGGCAAAACGCCGCACGAGATTCATTCGATCCGTCTGACAGATCGCGGCTTCCGTCTGCGCTTCACCAAACCCGTGGATGCCAAGCAAGCCGTCGACGTAGGCAACTATTCCATCCGGCACTTTGAACTGAAGTGGCAGGCCGCCTATGGCACGTCGCCCTCCAACGCCAAAAACGTCACCCCTGTTTCCGCCACGCTCTCAGCCGACGGTCAGGAAGTAGAGCTGGTGCTGCCGGAACTGCTGACCCGCAAAGTCTACGAGTTTCACATCACCGGCCTGCCCGCCACCGACGGCAGCACACTAGAACACCCCATGGCGTTCTACACGCTGAACAACACGCATAAGGCGAATTAAGGCTATTCCCGGCGACGATCTTCAACGCATCACAACGGTTGTGCCGGATTTGCCGCTGCGGAAAAATCTTGCATTGCAAACGCTCCTTTGCGAGCTAATGTTTTCTTATGGGATTTTCACCTATGGGGAAGGGCAATGCAGACGACTTTTGAAGAACAACATCGTGCGGTGGCCTTATTACGCAGTCCGGGCGGCGAAGAGCGCCGGGGAGAGGCGCGGCATCCTGTCTTTAAGCCAGTTGAAATTCAAATTGGCGACGAACGCGTCGAAGGCTTCACCTCCGATATCTCTATGAGCGGAATCGGCCTCACGCACCGGGAACCTACGGGCACCGGCCTGGCCATCGTGACGTTCAGCGCGGACGAAGATGGCGTGACCCACGATGTGGAAATGCCGGTCGAAATTCTCTGGACGCGGCAGTGCCGTTCCGGCTGGTACATCAGCGGCGGTTGCCTGCTGTAGATTGCGGTTCACACGTCGCGCGGCTGCTGCTGCGTCAGGCAATGGACCGAACCCAGACCACACACCAGCGTTGACGCGGGCACGCCTACGATCTTGCGGTCCGGGAAGCACGTGGCCAGAATCCGTCGTGCTTCTTCGTCGGCAGGATCGTTGTACTGCGGCACGATGACGCCGTCGTTGACGATGTAGAAATTGGCGTAACTGGCCGGAAGGCGTTGCCCCTGATTGTACATCGCACGTGGCATCGGCAGCGGTGTGATGCTTAGCGGGTTGCCCTCGACACGTAGCGTCTGCAATTCCTGCTGGTTCTTCTGCAGTGGCAGGAAGTTGTCACTGCTGGCGTCTTCTTCTACGGCGGCCAGCAGATGATCTTCTGACACGAAACGGGCGACCTGATCGATGTGGCCATCGGTGTCGTCGCCCGGCAGATCCTGCCCGTCCAGCCAAAGCACCGTTTCAACGCCCAGATATTCGCGCAAAACTTCTTCCATCTGCTGCTGCGAGACGCCTGCGTTTCTTGCCGGGTCCAACAGGCACGAACGTGTGGTCAGCAGCACACCGGCACCGTTGGTTTCGATGGCGCCGCCTTCCAGCACAATGCCACCCGGCGGCGCAATGCAGCGGTGCCCGGTGCATTCTGCAATGCGCGGCGGCACACGGTTATCGTCATCAAACGGCGGGTACTTGGCGCCCCAGGCGTTGTACTGCCAGTTGAGCAGCACCGGCGCCGCGCCCGGTGTTGTGCCTTGTAGAAACGTGGGGCCGTGGTCGCGCGCCCAGGCGTCGTTGGTTGGAATATCCACCAGCGAAACACCGGCAACGTCCGCCAGATGCCGTTGCGCCTGCTGCATCGCGGCGCCGCCTGAGAGTACATGGACGGGCTCGAACATGGCGATGGCGCGGACCATCTGCGCGAATTCAGCAGCGACGTTGTCGAACACGCCCGGCCAGGTTTCGCCGTTATGCGGCCACGACACCCACGTCGCGGCGTGTGGCTCCCATTCAGCGGGAAAGCGGTAGTTTTCCATTCGACGCATCTACTCAGGGCGGCGTAACAAAGTGTACGCAACATAGCCGAAAACACGCCGCATGGTGAGCCGCTTCGCATCGGAAACTTATGCGGGTGTTTAGTGATTGAACGCTGCGCTCCAGGCGGTTAGGCTCTTGGGAGAGAGTGGGCTGCCGGGTAGCCCGCCGCAATGAAACTTACAACCTGAACACCCGCGACGCGTTCCAGCAGAATTCGCCGCGGTGCGAAGGTAGGGAGCAGTCTCTCAATGAATCTTATCGCTATCAGTCTGATGTCCGTCGCCCTTGCGGCGCAACCTGCGGCGCCCGCCGGCGTCAAAGCCGTTACGCCCGAAGTGCAGACCGCACGCTGGGCGCAGAGCTGGTGGATGCCGCGCCACAAGCAGAAGCTGGCCGATATGAAAAAGCAGGGCGAGGTGGATCTGCTGATGATTGGCGATTCGATCACGCACGGCTGGGAAAACAAAGGCGCCGAGACGTGGAAGAAATACTACGCCCCCCGCAAAGCCTTCAACCTGGGCTTCAGCGGTGACCGGACTGAGAACGTGCTCTGGCGGCTGCAACATGGCGCCATCGAAGGCATCTCGCCCAAGCTGACCGTGATAATGATCGGCACCAACAATGCCGGCCATCGTAAGGACAAAGCCGAAGACACCGCGGCAGGCATTAAAGCGATTGTCGCCGAGATTCAGAAGCAGCTGCCCGATACCAAAATCCTGCTGCTGGGCATCTTCCCGCGGGGCGCCGACACCAACAACGAACTGCGGAAACTGAACACCGCCACCAACAAAATCATCCAGGGCTACGCCGACAATAAGAAGGTGTTCTACCTGAACATCAACGAAACGTTCCTGGAAGATAACGGCGTGCTGCCACGGTCGGTGATGCCCGATCTTCTGCACCCGCAGCAGAAAGGCTACGGCATGTGGGCCGAGGCGATGGAGCCAACGATTAAGAAACTGATGGATCAGTAACGTAAGTGAACCGCAACGGGCAGTGCGAAGACAACTTCAAAACCCGCGCGGCTGCGTGGCGTCTGGTTTGCTGGAATGGCGGGTTGTGGGGCGCGGGGAACGGAATGGCCAGCACCATGCTGGTCATCTATCTGGCGCTGGAATTCGGCGCCCGCGGGATTGCGATCTCGCTGATTCTCTCGGCGCCAAAGCTGGCGGGCGTGCTGCAGCTTGCCGCGCCGGCGTTCTTCCATTCGCCCCCCCGGCGTAAGCAGTTCTGCCTGGCGATGCTGCTGACTTCCAGCCTGGTTCTGCTGGTGCTACCTGTCGCTGCCGCGCCGGGCATTGCGGGTTCGGCGTGGGTTTCGCTGACGGTGCTGGTGGTGGCCTGGTCGCTGTATCATCTGCTGGAATACCTGGGCGTGGTGGCGTTGTTTGCCTGGCTGGCGGATCTGGCGCCGGGCGACACGCGCGGTGAATGGTTCGGGCAGCGTGGGCGGTGGCTGACGGCGGGAAAGATCTGCGGCGCGCTGGTCAGCAGCTGCATCGCGCTGGCGTGGCAACAGGCGGCAATGCCCGCGTTCGAATTGTCCGCCGGCGCCAAGTGGATCGGCTATGCGATACCCGCAGCGATCGGCGCCGGGCTGATGCTTGTTTCTCTGCTGCCGCTGCTTCCCGCCGTGGCGAGCGTTGCTGGCGAATCAATGGCCGGGCGCGAACGGAGTGACACGTTTCTGCCACTGCGTTACCTGCGTCTTCTGCGGAGCGGGCCGTTTCTGATGCTGCTGATGTTCGTCATCTGGACCGGCTTTGCCAACGGCATGACGCAGGCGCCGCAGGGAATTTATCCCAAACGCGTGTTGCAGCTTCCGCTGTTTGCGATGCTGACCTTCAGCACATCGATGGGCATCGGGCAATCGCTGCTGGCGCCGTGGGCGGGCAGGATGATCGACCGCTACGGCGCCCGCCGCGTGATGCTTCTTTCGCAACTGCTGACCGCCACCGGGCCGCTGTTCTACTTGCTGGCAACGCCCACATCGCCATGGTGGGCGGCGGGCGCGTGGACTGTCTGGGTGGCGTACGTGGGGCTAAATGTCGCGCTGCCCGCACTTGTCGCGCGGCAGGCGGACGGGCAGGATGCGGCGGGACACTACGCGGTGTACTACGCTGTGTCGGGGCTGGCCTACGGCGTGTCCACCATCGCAGGCGGCACCTGGTTCGACTTCATCAGCGCGATGCCTGTGGCGTGGCAGGTTGGGCCGTTGGTGCTCGACCCGTTTGGCTGGATGTTCTGCGTCGGCTTCGTACTGCGCGCCGCAGGCGCGCTATGGTTGCTGCCGTTGCCGGGGAAGAAGAGCGTCCGGGCAGAAGCGGTTTCAAGCCCGTAGGTCAGGCGCCTGCCTGACGATAGTAGGTGTAGAGACTTTCGTCAGAGCCTTTAAACAGCCCAAGAACTCTGAGGTGTTAAGTTCACTTTGTATGAACGCGTGAAAGTTAGCCGCTTGCTCCGGGGAAAGCCATTGCACCCGCCACCCCGAGTCCCAGTCCAACCCGTCATGTTCAAGAAATCTAAACCACCGGGACTCATCCGCGTAAATTTCCGGCGGCACGCCAGAACTGGTTAGAGCTTCATGATGGCAAGTCAACCAGCGTTGCCACGCAAGAGCTTTTTCATGATTCCGGCGGAACGTCATCCTGGCGCCAAAGTCAGAGCGGCATGATCTACCAGACCGCCTCGCGGCCTGCCCAACGGAATCCACCCCAAAATGTCGGCAGGCAGGCGCCTGCCCTACGATTGCGGGCTACACCGTCCAGGTGCGTTCGACGAATTTGGTGTCGATGGTGCCGGCGGCGAATTCGCTGTGGGAGAGTACGTCGCGGTGGAACGGTGCGGTGGTTTTGATGCCTTCGATCCGTAGTTCGGCCAGGGCGCGGACCATGCAGGCGATGGCTTCCTCGCGGGTTGACTTGTGGACGATGAGCTTGCCGATCATCGAGTCATAGTGCGGGGGCACCGTGTAGCCCTGATGGGCGTGCGAGTCGAATCGGACGCCCAGGCCGCCGGGCACAAACATCTGCGTGATGGTGCCTGGCGATGGCTGGAATTTGTTGTGGCCATCTTCCGCGTTGATGCGGCATTCGATGGAGACGCCGTTGCACGGAATATCTTCCTGCTTGAACGGCAGCGGCTCGCCCGAGGCGACGCGGATTTGCGTCTGAATCAGGTCGATGCCCGTGACCATTTCCGAAACGGGGTGCTCCACCTGAATACGGGCGTTCACTTCAATGAAGTAGAAGTTGAAGTCTTTATCAACGATAAACTCAACGGTGCCGGCATTGGTATAGTCAGCCGCTTTCACCATGTTGCAAGCGGCGGCGCAGATGGCCTCGCGGACTTCCTGCGGAAGGTTGGGCGCCGGGCTTTCTTCAATCAGTTTCTGATGGCGCCGCTGGGTCGAACAGTCGCGTTCCCAGAGATGCACCACGTTGCCGTGATGATCGGCCACAATCTGCACTTCGACGTGGCGGGGATTCTCGACGTACCGTTCCAGATAAACACCGGCGTTGCCGAACGCGGCGGCGGCTTCGTTCTGGGCGGCCTTGAGGCCAGACCGCAGGGAGGCTTCGTCCGTGGCGACACGCATGCCTTTACCGCCGCCACCCGCCGTGGCTTTGATCAGCACGGGGTAGCCGATTTCTTTGGCGGTTTTGACCGCTTCTTCTTCGTCTTCCAGCAGGCCGTCGCTGCCGGGCACGACGGGCACATTGGCCTTCATGGCCAGTGCGCGGGCGGTGTTCTTATCGCCCAGCATGTTCATCGCTTCGGGCGTTGGGCCGATGAAGTCGATCTCGCAGTCGCGGCAGACTTCGTTGAAGTGGGCGTTTTCTGAGAGGAAGCCGTAGCCCGGATGCACCGCCTCGACGTTGCCGACTTCGGCTGCGCGGATGATCTGCGTAATGTCCAGATAGCTGTCGACGCTCTTGGGCCCGCCAACACAGAACGCTTCGTTGGCCAGGTCCAGATACGCGCTGCCACGGTCGCCTTCGCTGAAGATGGCAACGGTTTCGATGCCCATCTCCTGACAGGCGCGGATGATGCGCAGCGCAATTTCGCCACGGTTGGCGATAAGAATGCGGTTATACATAGGTGTGCTCGTGCCGCTTGCGGGTTACTTGCTGGTGTCGACTTTGAACAGGGGCTTGTTCACATCGACAGGGTCGCCATTTTCGACAAGCACGGCGACGATTTCGCCCGACACTTCGGCCTGCATGTCGGTGAACATCTTCATCGCTTCGATCACACAGACCACGGTTTCCGAGGTGACACGGTCGCCCGGCTTCACAAACGGTGGTGCGTCTGGATTGGGCGAACGGTAGAAGGTGCCGACCATCGGACTTTTGATGTAGACGATTTCCGGGCCATCGCCGGCAGGCGCTGCGGCGGACGTGTCGCCACTGCTGGCCGCTGGCGCTGCGGCTGCCGGTGCAGGCATTGGCGCTGCGGCAGGCGCGGGTGCGTAGGCGATTGGCGCCGGTTCGCCCTTCTTGCGAAGGCAGATGCGGTCTTCACCACGCTTGAGGATGATTTCGGACAGCTCATTGTCCGTCATCAGATCGATCAGTTCGCGGACGCGTTCTACGCTAAAGGCATCGTCGGTCTTGGCGGGTTTTTTATCGTTCATTAAAAAGCCTTACACATCGGGTGGCTAAGAGCCGCCGGTGGAAGATATATGGTTCTGGCTGTAGGGCGATCTTTATAAGAGCGGCGCGACACAGTCTTCGAAGGATTTCGGCAGGGAACTAAGCACCTCGTGACCCTTTTTCGTCACCAGGATATCGTCTTCTATTCTAACTCCGCCGAAACCGGGAATATAGATTCCGGGTTCAACGGTGACCACCATTCCGGGTTGAAGGACGTCTTCGGATGTGCGGCCCATAAAAGGCGTTTCGTGAATCTGCAGGCCTAGACCGTGTCCCAGACCGTGGCCAAAGTGTTTGCCGTGCCGGGCTGAAGTAATCACGCTGCGGGCGGCGTTATCCACGTCTTTGGTCACGGCGCCGGGTTTGATTGCGGCGATGGCGGCCTGTTGCGCTTCTAACACAACCTTATATATACGTTCGAGTTTGGGCGGGATTTTACCCGTGGCTAAAACACGGGTCAAGTCGCTGCGATAGCCGTCCGCCACCGCGCCCCAGTCGATCAGAACGAAGGGGAAATCGCCAATTCTGGTTTCGCCCGGGTTGGCGTGCGGCAACGCCGCCTGCGGGCCAACGCCGACAATCGGGTCGAAGCTAACGCCCTCGCCACCCAGCAGCCGGATCTGCCGGTCAATATCCGCCGCAACCAGGCGTTCTGTCTGATCCGCCCGCAGCGACGACTTCACCGCCGTGAAGGTCCGCTGCGCCATTTCAATCGCACGCCGGATCAGCGATACCTCGTAGCTGTCTTTAATCGCACGCAGCCCCGCAGTCCACCCGCTGGTGGGGTGCATGGTGACGCCTTCCATCCCTTCAGCAAGCTGGCGGTGGGCGTCGATGGTCAGCGAATCGCCTTCAATGCACAGGTCGGACACGCCGCAGGCCTTCACGACCTTAGCGGCAGCACTGTGAATGGGGGCGGAATTTGTGCGTATTTCGACCTTCAGGTCGCCGCACTCTTCAGCAATCTGCGTGATGTAGCGGAAATCGGAAATGAGAATTTCCTCATCCTTCGTCAACAACAGCCAGCCGCTACTGCCCGTGAACCCGGTAAGGTAGCGGACGTTGACCTGATTGGTCACGAGAATCGCCGCGGCGCCCGCTTTTTTCACGAGGGTGCGAAGCCGGCTGCGACGTTTAGCGTGATCGTGCATAGTGGATAGAGGTTCGAGGTTGGTTATTAGAGGTTGGCGAGGAGGTGCTACTGGGTGCGGAGGAGCCGAGTGGCGTTGACCTTGATTTTTCGAGGATTTATCGTCTAATCGAACCTTCGCGGCCGGGCATCTGCTGCTCGACGTGGAAAAGAAACAAGGGGCAGCTAAGCAACATTAACTCACAACTATAAACGCGGCGGCGCGGATCACAACCAGAGGGACTTGCCATGAATGAGGGTGAAGGCTCGTCTACCGGCTTTGCAACACTCCGCGGACGCGATTATCCCACCATCCGCCAGTTCACCGTGTTCCTGGAGAACCGGGTCGGGCAACTGCTGGATGTGGTGCGACGGTTCGAAGGCAGCAGCGTGCGGATCGTGGCGCTCTCGATCAACGAAGCCACCGAATGCGCCTTCGTCCGTTTCCTGCTCAGCGACCCGGAGAAGGGCCGTGAGATTCTTGAACGTGCTGGCTTGCCGCTGATTGAGACCGATCTGGTGGGCATCGAACTGCCGGACTCCGGGCAACCGCTGCTGCGGGTCTGCACCGCTTTGTTGCAGGTGGAAATCAACATCGTGCAGGCTTACCCGCTGATGGTGCATCCCAACGGTGTGCCTGCGGTAGCCTTGATGGTGGACAATACCGACCTGGCGCTGGACACGCTCAGCCAGAAGGGTTTCCGCATGATTACCGAGCGGGATCTGGAAGACGCCGAATAGCTGCGAAATCCGCCCGGCGCCGCACGCCCGCAACTTCACTGAAAACTGCAGATTCCCGTAAATTGATCTTGGCTGGCTCCAGGGGATCTGATACAGCAGCAACTCAACTTTTCTCAACCAAGTCTGAGTTGCAAATGCTTCACCCAAAAACCATCGCGCCCCTTGTGTGCGCAGCGATTGTTACGCTCTGCAATGCGCCCACCGGCTATGCCCAGCGGATTGAAGTTCCAGCCACAGGCGAGGCCGGACGCACGCCGCGACCGCTCCCGACGGAAGTCCGCGCTGAAGCCAGTCCCCTGGGAACCGGCCGCGAACTGACGATGTATGACCCGGCAGTGGCGCCGGCGCAATACGTCATTCAGGCAGAGCCGACGATCTTTGGCGATTTCGAAGCCTTCGCCAGTCAGCGGGTGCGTGATCTGAATGTCCGCCAGACCCGGCTGCCCAAGGTGTGGGAATTCTCCGCCGGCGCCATCTTCTGGAACCGCGAAGTCGGCGACTCGCCGTTGGTGCGGGCGAACGATACTTCCCCCAACAGCCGCTCGCTGCTGGGAACCGAGGAATTCAACGATCGCCAGACCGGCTATTATCTGGCAGCCCGCGGCGAACGGATGGAACTGCGGTATTTTGGTGTCGACAGCATCAGCAGCCAGCTGACGGCACCCGCCGGGACGATCGGTGTAAGACCCGTCAATGGAGCCACTTTGGAATATCAAAGTAGCCTGACGAGCGTTGAGGCGAACGTTTACTTCTTCCAATCCACCAATGTGCGACTTCTGGCTGGTTTCCGGAATGTGAATCTGGATGAGGAGATAAACATCAATGGCGTGAGCGCTGTATCGACAGAGAACGACCTTTACGGTGTGCAGATCGGCGCTGATACGCTTGCTTATCTTTTTCTGGACGGTCGCGCGGCTTTAAGAACTGGCGCCAAAGCGGGCGTCTATCACGTCCATTCAGACGTAGAGAATTTCACGAACGCAGCACCTACCTTCGATGCCAGCGACAGCATCGCGTTTGTGGGTGAATACTATTTAAGTATCCATTACCAGCTATACCGCTGGCTGGAGTTTGACATTGGCTACCATGTGCTATGGCTTAATGGTGTCGCGTTGCCGGGCGAGCAGATCTCTGATCCTCAAGCCGCCCCGGTGGTCGGAACGGACCACGGCAGCACACTGTTTCATGGTCTGAAGCTGGGCCTGACGGCCAACTGGTAAGCACGCAGGCAGCCACAACGCCCCCACGACAACCTGGCCGGATTTCCGTCTTGATCGGCGGGAGGCTTCCTGCGAAACTGCCGTCCACAACAACGCATTGAACATGGCAGCCGGTAGGCGCTGGCGCCAGATCTGTATTCCAAGGAGGGAAACCGATGAAAGTCCGCCTCAGTCTTTTCGCCATTCTCGTGGCCGCCGCCGTCTGTGGCTGCAATGAAGCAGAAACCCCGGAAACTGCTGGGGCGCCTGCCGCAGTTACCCCAGCCGGTGGCGAAATCGCCGCCGCCCCAGGCGAAAACGCTGTTGATCCGGCAGCCATTCAGTCGAATCCTGCATCCACCCCCGATCAGGTCGTTAAAGCCTTTCTGGTGGCGCTGAGTCAGGACGACGTGCAGACAGCTGAGAAACTGTTGACCACCAAGGCAGCAACCGAAACCCGTAAGGGCGGCCTGAACCTGAAGAAGCCAGGCTCGCCATCCGCCCGGTTCCGCTTCGGCGATGTACAACTAACCACCGCCGACGAAGCGCAGGTTGTCAGCCTGTGGACAGATAAGACCGGAACGGGCGCCGAAGACACGTTCGAGATCGTCTGGGTGTTGAAGAACAAAACAGACGGCTGGCGCGTGCAAGGCATGCAGACCAGTATCGCGGCCAATCAGAAGCCCATCTTCCTGGACTTCGAAAAACCTGCCGAAATGGAGCAGCAGTGGCGTAGAGCGGACGAGCAGCTATCGCAACAGAATGCCACGCCGGGCCGCAGCACCGATACACAGCCAGCGTCATTCAAACGCTAAATATCTTCGGATGAGCCGAAAATTCAGCTGAAAAATACACATTCCGCGCTGCAGCGCAGCCCTTTACGACAATACCGCACCCCTCAAAACACCTGGTTTTGAGGGGTTTTTGCGTTAACTGGGCAGGGGTTTTCCTTAATCTTGGTTTGCAGCCCGGAAAAGATGAAAATCATGCCCTTGCTGTATTGACAGCCATGCGCCCCATGTTAACCTCTTATCCTAGTTTTCGCAGGCTACGCCTCCCTCTTAATCCGCAAGCCTAGGGTGATCCCTATCTTTGCCGGACACACTAGAGTCGAGGACAATCACTCAGGCGGCATGTTGCCGCCAAGCAGCGAAACAGGACTCGAATTTAGTTTGAAACTAGTTCAATTTTTGGAGGAAACGGGATGAATCGGTTTTTTGGATTGGTAGCTGCTTTCGCAGTAGCCGCAGTTATGTTCTCCGGCGCCGAAGCTGAAGCAGGCGGACTTTTCGCCAAACTGTTCAGCAAGTGCAAAAAGGCTGAGCCAGCATGCTGCGAACCAGCACCAGCACCAGCTTGCGAACCAGCACCATGCTGCGAAGCACCTAAGAAGCAGGGCTTCTTCGCTCGTCTGCTCGCCAAGTGCAAAGCCAAGAAAGCTTCTTGCTGCGAACCAGAACCAGTTTGCGAACCAGCACCTTGCTGCGAAACACCTGAACCAGCACCTTGCGCCACCTGTGGCACCGCAGTTGTTGTTGAAGGCGGCGCTGTTGTTGTAGAAAGCGGCTGCGGTCCTAACGGTTGTGATGCTGGCGGCAGCGTCATCGTAGACGCCCCTGGCGTTCACGTCGAAGTTGGCGGTTCGGAAATGGCTCCTGCTCCAGCACCAGAAGCTGAAGCACCTGCCGAAGAAGCTCCAGCTGCTCCTGCAGAAGCCGCTCCTGAAGCACCTGCTGCTCCTGAAGCTCCAGCCGCTCCTGCTGCTGAAGCCAAAACCACCGCTGCAGAAGCTGTACCAGCTGCTGCACCTAAGAAGTAGTGCACAGCACTGCTTAGCACTGCAAAACTGAAAGCGGCTGTCTCTCAAGAGGCAGTCGTTTTTTATGCGCTCGCGGTAATCCTTAACGTCTCTGTTGTGTGCGGCCGATCTTAACAGCAGACCCTCTTCTACATACTATACGGCCGCACCTTCCAGCCTCTGCCAGGCGCGGTCCGCTCTGCATTCGCGGAATCGACCCACATGCCCGCACTGAAATCTCCCACACGTCACGGCTCGCCTGATAAGGCGACAGGCCGGTGGCAAATCGGCAAACTCCTGGGCGAAGGTCGCTGGACCCAGGTCTTCGCCGCCCGGCCACGCGATCTGCCCGAAAACCTTCCTGATGACTACGCCATCAAGCTGCTGCAACCCGCGTTGGCTTCCGATTCCGTGGCGGTCGCCCTGATGCGTCGCGAAGGGCACATCGGCCAGCAGCTATCGCACCGGCACCTGCTTCCCGTACTAGCGGCCCATACAGCGACCCGGCCGTTCTATCTGGTGATGCCCCGGCTGGAAGGCGCCACCTGGCGCGAGTGGCTCAGCGCGGGGCCGGTTCCCGCCGCCACCTCGTTATGGATCATCCGCCAGGCGGCCCAGGCGCTGCTGAAATTGCACGAAGAAGGCTGGCTGCATGGCGATGTGAAACCCGACAATCTGTTCGTTTCCCGCAGCCGCCACGTCACGCTGTTTGACTACGGACTAGCCCGCCGGATCGGCGACCGCGAATGCGCAGCCGGTTCCGCCATTACAGGCACGCTACAATACATCGCGCCCGAGATGCTGGCCCGCGCCAGCCATATCACCCCCCGCGCGGATATCTACAGTCTGGGCGTGATGCTTTACGAGTCGTTGACGGGGCAGCTTCCGTTCCAGCAGATGTGCGAAACCGAGTTATCTCTGGCCCACCTGCGTTGCCCACCGCCCGATCCACGCACCCTCGCCCCGCACCTGACGCTACGCACCTGCCGGCTGCTGCGCAAGCTGCTGGCCAAAGAACCACTACGCCGCCCGGACACAACGGAACTGGTCGACTGGCTCTACGATCTGGAGATCGACACCTTCGCAGACCGCAGCGCGTAGCGGATTGACGACGGGTTCAATCCTCTTCCGCCAGTTCCTTCAGCGCGGCGATGTTCTTGTCGAGTTGCTGCTGGGTGGCGCCTTGGATGAAGGGCGCCATGGGGCGGGCCATGCCGTGGTATTCGGATTCCATGGTCTGGGTGATCGTCGTCTGTTCGCCGTCTGCGGTCAGCTTGTAGATGTTGACGATAGAAAACATGGGCGAGGTTAAGCGGATGCTAAGTTCGTCCGATTCGTTGTAGGTGAGCATCTCTTCTTCCATCTCGAAGGGTTCGCCATCGACGATGCACACCACCCGCGACCGCGCTCCGGGCTTGTTGCCCAGATCGTCCAGCGGTTGAATCTCTTCCACGCCTTCGATCCACTTCTTGATCGATTCCGGATCGGTCAGGTGTTTGAACACCACCTCCTGCGGCGCGTTGATCTGCGCGGAAGTTGTCTGCGTGTGCACACCGCCGCCCGCCACCCAGCAGACTGCCACGGCAAGCAGCAGCACCAGCAACAATCCGCCGGCGCCAAGTAAGGCGTAACGCAACAGGCTACGGGATTTTGACGCCATGCCGCCGGTCTCCGTTTTAAGTCTTCAAGAAAGGTCTGATTAGCGGTCGCAGGTGAACTCCACCAGATAACGCAGCCTTGCGCGTTCGGGCCGGTAGACAACAAACTCGTTATTCTGCAGCACCTGCGAGACGCCGCGTTTGCCGAACACGCTGTGGTGGCCCTTGGGCGGTTCTACATAACCCTTGGCCTTTGGCGCCACGAACGGTTCGCCTAGCACGACATCGCAGGCGAACATAAACGCCTTGCGGCCGGCGACGGCGCCTTCGCCCCGCACCCAGTACGAGTTTTTGATACTTGTATAGCCGGCCGATTTTTTCCAGTCGTCAGCAAAGTACAGACCCGGCCCGAACATCGCGCCGGTAATCACCACGCCGACAAGCTGCTTGGGCATCCGCAGGGATTCACGCAGGATGCCGCTGACATTCACCGACCGCGTGCCGTGGAACATCAGCGCCGTGTTGCTGCTTTTGAAGCGTTTCTGGTCCGCGGCGGAAAGATCGCCGCGGGTCTTCGGCTGATACAAGGCGCGTTCTTTGATCTTGGGTTTGTCCTTCAGCACTTCATCCTGCGACTTGGGAATGTTGCCTTCATCGTCGTGGCGGCTGACCTCCCACATGTTGTAGATCTTCAGCTTGCCCACGTAATGATGGCGGTTGCCTGTGGCTTTCGGCCACCAGTCGTACAGGAATTTGCCGGTCTTGGACTTGGGATCAATCCAGTTCATATCCAGCCGCATATCGGCCAGCGGATTGAATTCGGCCGCGGGCTGCTCTTCGATGTCGGTGGCGTACAACGCGCTTTCAAACGCGTCCAGATCGTGGCGCCAGCCCTGGATGTTCTGCTTGGAAAGAATCCAGGTGGAAGCGGCGGCTCCGACGGGTTTCTTTTTCGGAATGCGGCTGTAGATGACGCTGGTGAGCTGCATCAGTTCTGAGTCGTTGACCTGATCGTCCACATCGTCGCCCACATCACCGACGCGTTTCTGAGCGGCGGTAAGGATATCGCGGGCTTCGTCAATTGAGCTTTGCGTGGGCACACTATCGTCGGCCATGCTGCCACGGGTGTAGGCCACGGTTCCCCCCAGCAGGTCTTTCAACAGGGCTAAGGTCTGCGGATCGGTGCTGGCGGAACTGCCGGAAGACTTCGCCGTTTTCTTTTTCGCTTTACCATCAGCGGGCTGGCTCTGCTGCTTGGCGCCCTGGTTCAGTTTGATGCTGCGGGCGTCGGGCAGTCCGGTGCTGCGGGTGGCCATCGGGCGGACCAGGTAGCAGTCTTTATTGGGCTTGGCTTGCAGCGTGCGGATACCGGCCACATCCACCCATTGCCCGCGGCGGTCGTTCTTGGCGTGCAGTTGTTTGGCGAACTCCTGCTGGGCGTGTGCTTCATCGCGGCAGCCGATGAACTGAAAGCTGGGCTTGGCCGCGCCGGTGCGGCCCCATTCGAAGTAGGCGTACCAGTTCTTCGAATCCTGCTGCTGCACCACGGCGCCGTGATAATATTTGTTGCTGTCTTTGCCATCCTGGGTAAAGCAGCCCATGTCGGCGATGCGGCACGTTTCAAAATCCCCGTCTTGCGTCGCGGGCGGGCCGAAGCACTGGAAGTCGCCGGCTGCCGAAGCTTCCGGATAATAGCCCTTCGCAAGTTTGCCCATTTCCACGGCGGCGTTGCTGGTCTTGGGGCGGCTGGTGCTGGATGATGTTGCCGTCGTAGCTGGCGCCGCCGGTGCTGCAGTGGGCGTAGCTGCCTTCTTAACGGCTGCCTTCTTAACGGCTGCCTTCTTAACGGCTGCTTTCTTAACGGCTTTCTTTTTTACCGCCTTCTTCTTCACGACCTTTTTGGCTGCGGCTGTTTTCTTGACAGCCTTTTTCACCGTTTTCTTTTTAACGGTCTTTTTGGGGGCGGCTTTTTTCGTTGTTGCCGTTGTCTTCTTCGTTGCCGTTTTCTTTTTCGGCGCTGCCTTCTTCGCGGCGGTTTTCTTTTTGGGGGTAGCTTTTTTCGTAGTTGCCTTCTTCGTAGTCGCCTTCTTTGCCGTTGCTTTCTTCTTAGCCATAAGTGGAAATCCTGCTCGCTGGAAACCGCCAGAAGAGGCGGCGCTTAAACGAAATCCGTCGACCGGGCGCCTGTTTGACTGGGCAGCGAAAACGGCCATCAGGCATCTATACGCCGCTGGCGATTATAGCGGTCCGGACCACGCGTAGCACGCTAGCAGGCAACCCGCAGGAATATTGTATTGACGTGGTATCTGCGTTTGCGTACTTTCCCTCCGGCAATTTTGCAGAGCGGGCGCGCGAGGTGCGTGGCTTGATGAAAGATGGCCAGTGCAACATGGGAACAGGCGTTATGACGAAATCACTTCCCGGCTGGAAATTCACACGACGTTGGGCGCTGCTGACCGGCATGGCGGCCGCCGTTGGTGGTTGCGCTTATCCTCTGATCCGTGGACAAAGCCCGGATGTAGAAACGGTGGAGGATCAGGAAGAAACTGGCCCCGCGCTCGTCGGCGAATTCGCTTCGCCCTGGGGCATTAAATGGATGCGTGTGCAGAACGTCGCCCTGGTGAACTCGCTGGACAACACCGGCAGCGACCCGATTTCCAGCCCGCAGCGCAGCGAACTTATCACGGCCATGAAGACGCTGAGCGCCCATAAGCCAGAGCAGATTCTCGCCAGCCCGCGGACGTCGATGGTGATCGTAACGGCTTATCTGCCGCCGGGCGTGCAGAAGTATCAGGAAGTAGACCTGCATGTGCAGACACGGTCAAACAGTAAGACCGAAAGCCTGCGTGGCGGCTACCTGATGCCCACGCGACTTAAACAAATGGAAGTCCACGGCAACGTTATCCGCAAAGGTCACGGCACGGCCAAAGCTGCGGGCCACATCCTTGTCGACAGCATCTTCGACGGCGAAGACGATCCCCGCAATCTGACGCGTGGACGCATTCTCGGCGGCGGAAAGGCGCTGTACGCCCGTCCGTTGGGTCTGCAGATCCGCGAGGATTTCAAATCGATCCGGGCGTCTACGCGTGTGGCCAAAGCGGTCAACCTCCGCTTTCAGATGAACGGATACGGACGTAAAACAGGCGTCGCCAACCCGAAGACCAACCGTGTGATCGAACTCTCGATTCCCGCGGAATACCGCCACAACATCGGCCGTTATCTACGCGTGGTGCGGGCGATCGCCGTGTCCGAATCGCCCAGTGAACGCATTGAGCGGATCGAAAAGCTCGGACGCCAGCTACGCGACCCGGAGCTGGCCGCGCAGGCAGCACTCAAGCTGGAAGCCATCGGCAGCGAAGGACAACGCGCCCTGCTGACGGGGCTGACCGCTCCTTCGTTTGAATCGCGTTTCTACTCGGCAGAGGCTCTGGCGTTCCTCGACAACGTCGCTGCCGTGCCGGTGCTGACCGAGGCGGCGTTAACGTCTTCCGCCCTGCGGTGGCACGCGCTGAGTGCGCTGGTCGCCATGACGCATGTAGAATCCAACGAAGCTCTGGTTGAGCTGATGAATGGCACCAGTGCCGAAACAAGATACGGCGCCTTCCGCGCTATCCGGCAACGCAACCCCAACGATCCGCTGATCCGCGGCCGTTCGATGGGCGATTTCTCCCTGCATGTGGTAGAGTCGGCCCTGGGCGACCAGATGATTCACTTCTCGCGCAGCCGCGCTGCCGAAATACTGATCCTGGGCCGCGATGTGCGGATCGAGCCGCGTGAATTCCTCTACGCCGGTAAACACATTCTGATCAAGCCGCTGCCTAACGGCCGCCTCCGCGTCAACCGCTTCTACGCGGTGCGTGACGATGTGCGGCGCGAGTGCTCGACACGGCTGGATGATCTGATCGAAACCATTGTGGAAGTCGGCGGCGATTACTCCGACGTGCTGGACGCAGTCCGCAGCGCGAAAGAAAAGGGCATCCTGCCTGCACGTCTGGCCATCGACGCTGTGCCACTTCCCGGCCGCGAGTACCGTGGCCAGAACGCACCGAAAACGCCGCTGCCGGATATGTTCCAGACACGCGAACATCAGTCGAAGGAAGATATTGAAGACGAAAAAGAAGACTACGGCGACCAGCCCGATTTCGTCGAGGTTCCGTCACGCGGATTCTTTGATAGACTGACATGGTGGATGCTTCCGTAGGATTAAAAGGAATCCCCCCGGTCACAAACTAACCCGAAGCGCGAGCGAGGGGCGCCGGAATCTGAAGCGAATCGCCAACTGATGTACTTAATTCCAGCTAGGTAAGCCAATCGTCCTTGTTGAAGCATCTAAATCAAACGCCCCTCGCTCGCGCTTCGGGTTAGTGTGCAATCCTTCGCGTTGACATTGGCACATCCAGTCAGGCGATACGCCTGATATCCTCTGCCCACCCTCCTTGCCGGGAACTGCCGGCTCCGCCCCGTTTCACCAACGTGCGTTGTAATGCTTAAAGCGCTTGAACTTGTCGGTTTCAAAAGTTTCGCCGATAAAACGCGCTTTGAATTTCCGGAAGGCATCACCGTGGTGGTGGGGCCGAATGGTTCCGGGAAGTCGAATATTGTCGACGGCATTAAGTGGGTGCTCGGCGAACAGAGCGTGAAAAGTCTCCGTGGTAAGGAGATGGCGGACGTTATCTATAAGGGTGGTGGCGGCGGCCGGAAGCCGATGAACACGGCCGAAGCGACGATCATCATCGATAACTCCGACGGCCGCATCGCCATCGACGCTCCGGAAGTGCATGTCACGCGGCGTGTCTACCGCAGCGGTGAAGGCGAATACCTGATCAACCGCGAGCCGTGCCGCCTGAAAGATATCCGCGATATGTTCCGCGGCACCGGCGTGGGCGCCGACGCGTACAGCATTATCGAACAGGGGAAGGTCGACCGGCTGTTGCAGGCATCGGCCAAAGAACGCCGCGCCATCTTTGAAGAAGCCGCCGGCATCAGCCGCTTCAAAGCCAAAAAGGTGGAAGCCGGTCGCCGGCTGGAACGTGTCGAGCAGAACCTGCTGCGGCTGTCTGACATTGTGGACGAAGTTGAAAGCCGTCTGAAAACGGTCCGTTCACAGGCTTCCCGCGCCAAGCGTTATCGCGAATACAGCGACCGGCTGCAGGAACTTCGCACCGCGGCGGGGATGACGGACTATCGCGAAATGTCCGAGAAGCTCAGCGCCATTCAGTCGCGTCTGGACGGCCGCCGTCAGCAGGCGGAAGAAGCCGCCGCAGAGGCAGAGGAACTAGAGACGCAGGCCGCGGAACTAGAGACCGAAGCCGTGACGCTGGCTGAATCCGCCCGCACTAGCGAAGCCCGCTTCTCACGCGTGCTGGAAAGCCTGGCCGGTCATCAGACGAATATCGATAATCTCAACAACCGCCGGCGCGAGCTGGAAGCGGAACAGCAACGCGACTATCAGCGTCTGTCGGCCACCCGCCGCCGGACGACGGAAACCAGCCGCCGCATCGCCACCACGATGGGCGAACTGGAAGCGGCCGAAGCCTCTCACGCCGCCATTCTGAGTTCAGTCGATTATCACGAGACGGCGCTGCAGGAAATCGCCACGAAGCTGGACAAGCTTCGCGATGCGAACCTCGACCGCCGCAATCAGTACATGCAGGAGATGCGCACCGCGGCCGGTTTAAGCAACGACTTAAGCACGGCGCAGACGCAGCTTTCCGCCGCCACATCCGCCGCCACGCGGCTGCAAGGGCAGCTTGAAGAAGCATCCGCGCGGTGCACCGCCGTGGCCGCGCAGATCGAAGGACTCAAGCAGCAGCAGCAGCGGTTGCAGGAAGAATTTGAAGCAAAGTCGGCGGCACTGGAAATCGCCCGCGCCAAGCTCAGTGAGGCGCGTCGTAATCAGGCAGAGAAGCAAGCGGAGTTATCAGAACTGAAGAACCGGCAGAGCGGCGCCACGCAGCGTGCGGATCTGCTGGAAGAACTGGAACGCCGCTTCGAAGGCCTCAGCGCCGGCGTCCGCGAAGTATTGGCCCGTTCGCGTCAGGAGCAGGAAGGCCCGTTCTGCGAGGTCCGCGGTCTGGTGGCGGATCTCTTGCAGGTGAATGTCGATGACGCGCCGCTGATCGACCTGGCTTTGGGCGAACGCGCGCAGTCGGTCGTGCTGGCGGGCGACGCGTTGATTCAGATGATTCAAACCGGTGAGTACCGCACCGCAGGTCGCGTCGGCTTTCTGCTGATGAACGAGGCAGGCGAGGAACCTGCCGGCCCCGACCTGACCGGTCAGCCGGGCGTGGTGAACCGCGCCGACCGCCTGGTGCAGACTTCCGCCGGATACGAAGCATTGATGCGGCGCCTGCTGGGCGACACCTGGTTCGTGGAAGATTTAACCACCGCGCTGCAACTGCTGAAAACCGTCCGCGCACCGGTGCGGCTGGTGACGCGGACCGGGCAGGTGGTCGAAAGCAGCTACTCCATTATTACCGGGCCGCGGGAACGGAACCTCGGCATCATTTCCCGCCGCAGCGAATTGCGTGCTTTGTTGCAAGAGTCAAAACAGCTTGAAGCCCGCATCGCGGAATTGCAGACCATCGTCACGCAATTGACTGGTGAGATCGCGCAGCAGGACGTGGAGATTGTTGAAACCGGCGCCAGTCAGCAGGAGGCAGAGCGTGAGCTTTCCGCCGTCACCACGCAACTGGCTTCGTTGCAGGACAACCTGGACCAGTTGCAGACGCAACGCACCGCCACGGAAACCGATCTGGAAGCGGCTGGCCGGCGCAGCAAAGAATTCCAGGAAGTGATCGCCCGCGTCGAAAAAGAACTGGCCAAGGTGGAGGGCAGCGCCCGGCAGTCGGAAGCCCACATCCGCGAGACCGAACGCACGATTGAAGAACTGGACGCCAAGCACCAGGTTCACATTCACGACGTCACCAGCGCCAAAGTCGAGTTCGCCCGCAGCGATCAGCAGTTGATGACGCACCGCGCACAGCTTTCCTCGCTCCGCGAAGATCAGGCCGAGCGCGCTCGCGCGCTGCAACAGACGCGGGAACAGATTCAGCAAGCCGCGCGGCGGTGCACTGAAGCCAACCGCACCATCCTGCGCTGCACCAGCGAAACCGCCCGGCTGTACATTCTGAAAGATGATCTGGCAGCCACGACGCAGGATCTGATTCAGCAGCAACAGGAAACCGGCGGTCAACGCACGGAACTGCACGCCGCCGCCAACAAGCTCCGCCAGCAGCAACGCAAGCTGGAAGACGCCCTTCACCGTGACGAGATGGAAGCCGGCGAAGTGCGGCTGGAACGCTCGACTCTCGCGCAACGGTTGATGGATGACTATGGCATCGACATCGCTTCGCTGGAAACGCAAGACGCGGAAATGGAAGAAGAACGCCGCGAAGTGGAAGAGGAAATCGCTTCGCTGCGTCGTAAGATCGCCAACGTCGGCGCCGTGAATATGGATGCGCTGGAAGAACTGGATGAGCTGCAGTCGCGGTACGATCTACTGGCCGGACAGTACAAAGATCTGGTCGATGCGAAAGAATCTCTGCAACGCATCATCAACCGTATCAACGCCGATAGCCGCCGGCTGTTCGCCGAAACCTTAGAAGCGATCCGTGCGAATTTTCAGGTGCTGTACCGCAAGAGTTTTGGCGGCGGGAAGGCGGACATCATTCTGGAAGAAGGCGTCGATATTCTCGAAGCCGGTATCGAAATTGTCGCGACGCCGCCGGGCAAGCCGCAGTTTAATAACTCGCTGCTCAGCGGTGGCGAAAAGGCGCTGACCGCCGTCTCGCTGTTGATGGCCATCTTTCAGTTCCGCCCTAGCCCGTTCTGTGTGCTGGACGAAGTCGACGCGCCGTTCGACGAAGCCAACGTCGGCCGTTTCATTGGCGTGCTGACAGAATTCCTGGAATGGACGCGGTTTGTTATCGTCACGCATAGCAAGAAGACGATGACCGCCGCCAATACGCTCTACGGCGTGACGATGCAGGAATCCGGCGTCAGCAAACGCGTCTCCGTACAGTTTGACGACGTTAGCGAAGACGGCAGCATCAGCCAGGCGGCTGTCGAACGGGAAGAAGGCGACGCGGCGTAAACAGCGCCGCGCGTCGCAACCCCAGCTATCTATTACGCATTCTCTCCGCAAGCTTACAACTATGACGCACCGCAAGCATCACGACGGCCGCGAAGACGGTCTGACGCCGCTGGAAAGTTTCTCACTCGATAAAGTCAACTCCGTCACAGAACTGCTGCAATGCATGGCAAAGACGGCGTTCTCTGGCAGGCAGTTGGGCGAAGCACTCGACATCCTTCTAGAAATGGTCCGCAACCAGAAGTGTCAGGTCGTGCTGACCATCTCCGGCGCCATGACCGTGGCTAAACAGGGTCAGATGATCTGCGACATGATAGACCGCGGACTCGTGCACGCCATCGTATCCACCGGCGCCTTAATGGCGCACGGGCTGACAGAATCGATCGGGCTGACGCACTACCGCTACGATCCTTCAAAGTCAGACCACACGCTGTTCAAGCAGGGTTACAACCGCGTTTATGATACGCTGGAAATGGAGTCGAACCTCGGCAGCATTGAACAACTGGTCAATGCCGTGCTTTCGGATTCAACGCCGGAAGATGGTGTATGGTCTTCGGCGCGGTTCTGTGCAGCGCTGGGCAAGCGGCTGGATGAACTGGACGAAGGACCGGGCATCTTACGCAGCGCGTATCAGAAGAACGTGCCGGTCTTCGTACCTGCGTTCACGGACAGTGAACTGGGCCTCGACTTCTCTAGCTGGGCGATGATGAACGCGTTGCAGGGCCGCGACCTGGCTTCGCTTTCGCATGAAGAGGTGCTGCAAGCCACACCCGCGTTCAACCCGTTCCTGGATCTTCAGCAGTACGCCCGCATGATCGGCGACGCGGAAGAAGTGGGCATCTTCACCATCGGCGGCGGTGTGCCCCGCAACTGGGCGCAGCAGGTGGCGCCGTATTACGAAGTGACCAACGACCGCCTGGGCACAACGCTCACCCCGCCGCGTTTCCGCTACGGCGTGCGCATCTGTCCGGAGCCGGTGCACTGGGGCGGGCTGTCCGGCTGCACGTATTCGGAAGGTGTTAGCTGGGGCAAGTTCACGCCCGCCAGCGAAGGCGGACGCTTTGCCGAAGTGTATGTCGACGCCACCGTGGCGTGGCCGATCTTGATGAAAGCCGTTTTTGAAGAGCTGGATAAGGCGGAAGACGACGGGTAATGCGGGAACTGATTAGGGCGAAAGGTGGCAGTGCCCCTCACCCTAACCCTCTCCCCGGCGGGGCGAGGGGACGAGATGTGGCGTCTGGATAACGCTGCAGCATTGTATTGCTTCGCTGTGGCGTCTTACTTATTCCGGATACGGACGGGTTTCGCGGGATCGACGCTGATGAGCTGTAGCTTCTCTTTTAAGCGTTGCTTCATATTGGCCAGCGTGTCTGCGTGTTCAGCCTTATCGACCAGGTTGGTGTACTGCTTGGGGTCGTTCTGCATGTCGTACAGTTCCTGACCGCCGCGTGGATACTGGATGTAGGCCCAGCGGTCTGTCCGTAGCAGGTGCGCTTTGTTGCGGAGGCAGTAGGCGCTGTCGCGGACGTTCACATCGGGTTCCTTTAAGAGCTTCACCAGGCTCACGCCCTGACAGTGTGGCGGCGTGCTGAGCCCGGCAAGGTCCGCCAGCGTAGGATAGATGTCAACCTGTTCGGTCAGGGCGTTGCAGACGGCAGGTTGGTAGCCAGGCGCCGAGATGATCAGCGGAATGCGGGCGGACTCGTCATGCAGGCTCATCTTCTGCCACAGGTCGTGTTCGCCCAGGTGGTACCCGTGATCGCTGCAGAAGACAACGATGGTTTTTTCGCGCAGCTTGAGTTCATCCAAGGCGTTTAACATGCGGCCCACTTGCGCGTCCATGAACGTAATGCATGCGTAATACGCGGCCAGCACTTTCTGCTGCGAAAGCGTTTTACCGGCCAGCCCGCGCGCTTTGGAGCTACCGCCCAGACCTTCGGCGGGAATGTCCAGCTGATCGTTTTCGATCTTCGGCGCCAGCTTCATCACCATCGGCTTGTAAGGTTCAAAGTACGAACCGGGCGCCACCAGCGGCACATGCGGCCGCACCAGACCGACGGCCAGGAAGAAAGGTTCGTCACGGTGCTTTTTCATCAGCTCGATGGCTTTGGTGGCGGCTTGCACGTCTGCCTGCTCCGCGCCGTCGCTGGCGCCTTTGACCACATAGAACGCGCTGCCGAAGCCCAGGCCGTAATGCTTGTTGGGGTCGCGATTGAGTTTCTCACGCGTGAGATGTTCGTGCTCTCCCTTGGTCATCCATTCGGGCGCCTGGCAGTTGTAGCGTTCGGTCCAGGAGGCCGCGTGATCGGGGCCGTCGACGCCGGCAGTTATGTCGCCGGGCACACGCATGTGATAGATCTTGCTGACGCGCGCCGTGTAATAACCGGCGTCTTTAAACCGCTGCGACATGGTCTGCCGCTTGCCCATGGTGGCAGTGAACTTCCCGGAAGAACCATTGCCCACCACGCCGTTAACCTGCGGATACATGCCAGACATCAACGCCGCCCGCGCAGCGCCGCAGACGGGGTACTGGCAGTAGGTCCGGGTGAACCGCACGCCACGGGCGGCAAGTTTGTCGAGATGCGGCGACTGGCACTGCGCGTTGCCATAACAGTGCAAGCCATCGGCAGTCAGATCGTCGGCGATGATGAACAGCACGTTCGGCCGGGCAGCATCCGGCTTCTCGTCCGCACTGGCTCTACCAGTCAGAAACGTGGCTGCGGCAGCAACCAGAAAACTATAAACCAGGGCGGTCAACGGGGCGGAAATACGTTGCATCTTGAGCCTTTCAGTCTTCATTCTGCATCTTCACAAAAACTTCACAAATCCGCTTCGCGTCGCTATGTCGCTTGCTTCATACGACGTCTGGACGGATGCCGGACTGTGGTGCGTCGCTGGTGTTTTGACTCTAACTTACACGGCGACAAGTAGATAGCGAAACATTCCGGCGCCCGCTGGAAATATCCGTGAAATCAGAAGGCGCCGTTCCGCCTGATAAGCGGCTGATGTGCGGCGCCGGTTTGGACGATAGACCTTTGCGTGTGGCGGTCATCAATGGGGGAATCCCCTGATGATTTTGCAATGCGGGGCTATACTCCGGGAATGAATGCTTTGTCCAGGTACAGGTATCTGTTGGATCTGCTCGCAATGGCTGTGCTATTGCTTGTCGCGGCCTGGTTGCGTCTGCGTGTTGCGGGCGATGTACTGTGGGTGGATGAACTGCATACATCCTGGACCGTCGCCGGTGAACTGAACGATGTGACGCCGCGGGCGGTGCAGGGTAATCAGTCGCCGCTTTACTTCTGGCTGGTGTGGGCGGTGACCCATGTAACGGGCCACAACGTGCTGGGGCTGCGGGCGTTGTCGATAGTGGCCTCGTTGGGAAGCGTGATCGCGGCGGGTTGCCTGGCCTGGTTCTATACGCGGTCGCGGCCGGCGGTTTATCTGCTGATGCTGCTGGTGGCGGTTGATGTGAATTTTGTTTTTTACGCCACCGAAGCGCGGCCTTATGCGCTGGCGCAGTTTGTGGCACTGTTGCACCTGCTGCTGTTGTCGCTGCTGGTTGCCCGCGAACCTTCGGCAGACCCGGAGCAGGATTTCGCCACGCACGCACAACTTGCCGCAGCCGCTGCGGCGACAGCGCTGGCGATGTTCTATCTGCATTACACCACCGCGTTGTTGCTGGTGGCCGAGGGCGTCGCGGTTGTCGCGTTGATGGGTTTCGGACTGTTGCATGCAAGGCGAAGATGGCCGGCGCTGCTGGCCGTAGCGCTGGCGGTTGGGATCGGCTGCGGTCTGTCGGCCCCGCAGCTCCTTGAGATCGCCGCGCGGCGTAGCAACTGGGCGATGTTCATTCCGCGTGCTTCGCGGATGGCGCTGGTGGAGTTGTTGAATACCGGTCTATATGTGGGCGTCGCCATCGCGATTGCGGCGCCGCTGATGCTGCTTCGCGGCCTTCCTTTTGAATTCCTTTCGCGTGTGCCCGGTCTCTCAGGCCGTGGCAGGCGGATTTCGTTTGCGTGGTGGATTATTGCCGCCTGCTGGCTTGTGCTGCCGGTGGGCCTGGCCTGGTGTTTGAATAATTTCGACGTGGCGCGGCTGTGGCACTACCGGTATCTGGTGACTATCGCCCTAGCGCCGATGCTGGTTGCGTGCATGCTGTGCGCGTCGGCGGGTAGTAACGCGATGCAGTGGCTGGCGATGCTGGTGCTGGCTACGACGGGCGTTGCCTACAACGTGCAACAGCCCTATCAGCAGACTCAGGACGGCGGCTTTTATATGCGGAACGAAGACTGGCGCGGCGCCGTGCAAGTCGTGAACCAGTCGGAACACAACCGCGGGCAGCCGGTGCTGTTGTATTCCGGGCTGATCGAAGCCGACGCACTGCTCGAAGAAGAGGTCAGCCCGCAGCTTCGCGAGTACACGCTATTTCCGTTGCAGGCGATGTACCGCCTGGACAAGAAGCATCACCTTCAGTCGCTCCCCACAACCAAGATGGGTGCGTTACCGCCGGACACGCTCTCGGAGCTACAATCTTCGGGCGGCTGCTGGCTGATGGTCCGCGGTTCACCAGAGACCGCCGCTCAGGTTCGCCAAGGCGTGCAGTCGTATCTGCGGGGCAGTTGCCGCGTGGCGCAGCGGCAGCATACCGGCGGCGTGACCGTCTTCCGCCTGGAAACTACTGGCAAACGATAATCCACCCGTTCGCCCGCAACGTGCTGAACAGCCAGGGCATCCGCAACGACCGCACGCGGGTGGCGTGCAGCGGCAGCATCTCGCGGATCTGGAAGCCGGCGGCGCCCAGTGCACGCCGTAACTCGCGGGGTGTGAAGACGTGCAGAAACATGTTCGTTACGCCGCGGTAGTTGAACCATTTATCGCCCGGCTCTACTTCGCCGCCCCACCGCTGGAAGTACGTCTTGAAGAACCACCACGGCCCGTACGGATCGTAAAGGTTGTAGTACAGGTTGTGTACATGCAGCACAAACCGCCCGCCCGGTTTGATGATCCGCCGTGTATGCCGCAGTGCCCGCAGCCGGTTTTCGTAACCGCGGATCATGCCGAGCGTGCTGAACAGGCAGACGGCGTAATCGCAGGCGTCGTCCGCAATGCAGTCAAGCTCCGTCAGATTCGCGCGGACGCATTGAATGGGCAGATCTTCGCGTGCTGCCTTCTCGCCCACAATGCGGAGCATCGGTTCCGAAAGATCCACCGCCAGACCGCGGAAGCCGCGCCGCACCAGCGGCACCAGCGCGCGGCCCGTCCCGCAGCCTAAGTCCGCCACAACACCGTCCGGCTTGTCGAACCAGCGGTTAATCACCTGTGCATCGAAATCGAACAGCCGGCAATGGGCGAAGTAATCGTCGTAATCCTCCGCGACGTGATCGTTATGGACATACTCCCACAACCCGCGCGTGACGCCGGGCGGCAGCTTCCATTCTGGCTGAGGTGTCTGACCGGCGCCCATCAGGCTTCATCCGCGGGGAGCAGTTCGGGCGGCGGCGTGCGGTTGTCCTGCGGGAACCACCGGTAAACGCGCCGCGGCGGGGCACAGGCCGATTCTTCCAGCAGATGGCACTGCCAGACCGTGTCACCGGGGCCGTCCATCGTATCGCCTTCGCCCACGACTTCGCCGTTGCGAAGGATATACAGCGAAACATTCCGCAGGAAATTCTCCACGGCGCCAAAGTCGTATGAGTCGCTGTGGAAGCATGCCTCGGAGTCGCGGATATCGAGCTGCGAATTGCCCACGGTGTCCATCATGGACCATTCCGGGTTGACGTTAAACAGCCGCACGTTCGACCACACATCCAGCGGCGGCAGCTCGTTGCTCCAGCTGAAGTTCAAGCTTTCCCGCAGACCGTCTTCGTCACGCAGCACTTCACCGTTGGGGTTGAAGTAACAAAGGGCGCCCGGCAGTGAAAGCAGTTTGCTCGTGAGTGTGGTGATGAACTGAAGCTCTGGCAGCGACTCGTAGTCCGGCGGCACGACCGGGTCGTTCTCTTCGGCGCCGAATGCGTAGCTCACCCGTACGCGGATGAACGCGTTGTGACGCTGGGCCACGGTTTTACCGTCTTCCCACGTCCAGCTTTGCTGTGCCGCGCGCTGCAGGCCATCCGGGAAGGCGTAGGGTCCGTAGCCGCCCATCATCCAGGCGGCGAACAGGTCGGGCTCTTTGTCCGCATCGCCCATGTGATCCGGCCACTGCGTATCGACAATGTCGATGGCGACCAGGCCGTTCACTTCTTCGCGATAGTTGACCACGACCGTCGGGCCGCCGGATTCCAGCCGTTCATAGCTGTCTTTACGGGCGCGGAATTCGTAATCGGCCAGCACATCTTCAATGGCGTCCAGCGTGACAGGCTGCTCAAGCAGCACGCAGACGCCCTGCGTATACATTCCTTTGGCCATGGCCAGCGAATCTCTTGTTGCCGTGTGAAGCAGGACCCTTGATCAACAGGCTATTGTAAACCATTGCTGCAAAAAGAAAGGCGGCCCGTGACGGCGTTTTGCGTAGGTTTCGTACGGGATTACTCCACGCGTTGTCAAAACCGTGTTCCGCGATCACAATGGACCACTTCATTTCAGAACACAGGCGCCTGCCGGCTGATGCCGGGCGGGCAGCAGGACAAAGCCCATATTAGAAGGCTAAAACGATGCGTAGTTGCGTGCTTGCATATTCCGGCGGTTTGGATACTTCCGTTATTCTTGGCTGGTTGATGGACGAAGGTTACGATGTGCACGCTGTGTACGTGGATCTTGGGCAGCCGTGCGAAGACCGTGAAGCCATCATGCAGAAGGCCCGCGATATCGGCGCCGCATCCGCGCAGCTGATCGACGCGCAGGAAGAAATGTGCCGCGATTTCGCCTTCCCCGTGCTGCAGTGGCAGGCGAAATACGAGTCCGTGTATCTGCTGGGCACTTCGATCGCCCGCCCTCTGATCTCCAAAATCTGCTTGCAGGTCGCCCGCGAGAAAGGCGCCACCGCCTATGCCCACGGCGCCACCGGTAAGGGCAACGATCAGTGCCGCTTCCAGTTGGCTGCCGAAGCGCTGAACCCTTCGGTCGAGATCATCGCCCCCTGGCGGATGGAGAACTTCCGCAATCTGTTCCCCGGCCGTACGGAGATGATCGACTATTGCGAAAAAAAGAACATCCCGGTCAAAGCCTCGGCGGCCAAACCTTATTCCAGCGATGAGAACTGCCTGCACATCAGCTACGAAGCCGGTGAACTGGAAGACCTGACCGTCAACGGTGTAGAAAGTGTCGAGTTTGGCATGGGCGTCTCGCCGCAGCAGGCGCCCGATAAGGTGGAAGAAGTCACCATCGCCTTTGAAGCGGGCGTGCCCGTTGCGGTGAACGGCAAGACCTGCTCACCGCTGGAAGTGGTGACCACGCTGAACGAGATCGGCGGCCGTAACGGCGTGGGCCGGATTGATATGGTCGAGAACCGTTTTGTGGGGATGAAGAGCCGCGGCGTTTACGAGGCGCCAGGCATGACCGTGCTGTACGAAGCGCATAACATCCTGGAACAGCTGACGCTCGACCGCGATCTGCTGCACTTGCGCGACCGGCTGTCGCCCGAAGTTGCAGAGCTTGTCTACTATGGCTTCTGGTACTGCCCGAAGCTGGACGCACTGCTGGCCTTCATCCGCGAGGCGCAGAAGCATGTTACGGGCGAAGTGACCTTGCAGTTGTATAAAGGCAATATGATGGTGCACAGCCGTCAAAGCCCCAACAGCCTGTACGACGAAGGTATTGCCACCATGGAAGGCGGCGGATCGTATAATCAGACCGACGCGGAAGGCTTCCTCCGTATTCAGGGACTGCCATCCCGCGTGCAGGGCCGCGTGACACCGCGCGATTATTAATCACGATTCTTCAGGAAGAACACACGATGAAAACGTTGGCACATGCTGTGATTGCAACGCTTCTGGCTGTCTGCACTTTGCCTTGCATCGCGAAGGCGGACGTGTATGAACTGCGGACTTACACAACGCATCCGGGCAAGTTGAAGAATCTCAACGCACGGTTCCGCGACCATACGGTGGCGCTGTTCAAGAAGCACGGCATGGAGTCTGTCGGGTACTGGGTTCCTACGGACGGGCCAACCGCAGAGAACACGCTGATCTATGTGTTGAAGCACAAAAGCCGTGACGCAGCGAAGAAGTCGTGGGCGGCGTTTCTGGCTGATCCAGAATGGAAGAAGGTGGCCAAAGCATCGCGCGAAGGCGGCGCCATTCTGGCCAAAGCGCCAGCATCGGTTTACATGAACGAAGCGGAGTACTCGCCAGAGTTCACCGGCGGCGAAACGCCCGGCGATCAGGTGTATGAACTTCGCACATATCGCACCAACCCCGGCAAGCTTCCGTTGCTGGATAAGCGTTTCAAAGACAACACCATCCGCATCTTCGCCCGGCACGGGATGAAGTCGGTCGCCTATTGGCATCCCGCCGATAAGCCCGCGGCGGAAAACACGCTGATCTACATCATCCAGCACGAAAGCCGCGACGCGGCAAAGAATTCGTGGAAAGCGTTCAGCCAGGACCCTGAATGGCGCAAGGTGGCGAAAGAGTCGCAGGTTGACGGCCGCTTCCTGCGTGAGCGTCCCGAAGCCGTTTACATGAAATCTACGGACTATTCGGCGATCCGCTAATGAGCACCGCGAGCGAATTCCTGGCGGCAAGCATTGATACGTTCCTCAAGCAGAAACAGCTGGCCGACAAAGCCATCGGGCAATGTACGGATCAGCAGTTACGCACCGCACTGAGCGAGGATGTCAATTCGATTGCCGTTATCATGAAGCATGTGGCGGGCAACCTTATCTCGCGGTGGACCGACTTTCTGACCACCGACGGTGAGAAGCCGTGGCGGAACCGCGACGATGAATTTGTCGACAGCTTCGCCGACCGCGCCGCCATGCTGGAATACTGGGAACGCGGCTGGCAGTGCGTGTTCGACTCGCTCGAATCTCTGAGTGACGAAGATCTGTCACAGCAGGTCGTCATCCGCGGAGAGCCACACAGCGTACCGCTGGCGATCAGCCGTTCACTCGGACACACGTGCTATCACCTGGGGCAGATCGTGCAGGCCGCCCGCGTCCACGCCGGCGGAAACTGGCAGACGCTGACCATCGCCCGCGGCGATTCCGAAGCCTACAACCGCAAAAACTGGGGCCCCGGCAGCGAGCCGCCGGGGTAAGGTTTGCTTCGTCAATCTCTGAATGCGGAAGGTTACTCCATTTCCTGCACGGCTTCAGCGAAGGCTTTACCGATCAGCGCCATGGTTTTGCCGCAGCCCAGGTAATGGTAGCCGCCGTTAGAGGCGCCACTTTTCCACATGGCTTCTTCTTTGGCGGAGATCAGCTTCGCACGGTATTTGGCCATGTATTCTTTCTGCTGGGCAGGTGACATGCTGCCGTCTTCATTGGGTGTGCCTTTGGCTTTGTTACGCAACTGTCGGGCCATGTTATTGACCTGACCGAACTTGGCTTCGATGGCGGCCAGGGGCTGGTCCCAGTACAGTTCCGTGCGGACGGCGGCGACGTTGCCTTTGAACTCTGGCATGCTGGCCGGGGCGGCCATGGCATCGCGGAAGTTCTGATGCGTGACGCGATACCGTGGGCTGTAATCGTCGTCAATCGGCCCGCCCACACCCAGCACGCCGATGACGAAGGGCAGTTCCGGTTTGCTCAGGTCTTTACGCACATCGCGAATGAAGGCGGCCATCCATTCGCTGTACTGCGGATAACCAACGCCCGGCTTTCCGCGCTCCGGGTAAGTGCCGCTATCGACCATATCGTTCCAGCCCTGGAACCAGACAAAACCGCCCAGTTCGTAACCGGCTTCCGCGTCGTAGTCCGGCACAACACGTTTCGGGTCGGCCAGCACCTTCTTCACATGATCCATCATCAGCTTGTAATAGCGGCCGGAAGCTTTTGCCCGGTCGGCTTTGATTTTCTCAACGTCTTTGCCCTGCTTTTTGAAGTTCTCTAGCTGCGCGGCGTTGAACTCGTACTTGCCGGCGCTGGGCGGGCGGAAATCGGTGTTCAGTGACTTGCCGCCCCAGGCGGTTTTGATAATCAGGATGGGGCCGTCGTACGCCTTCTGCATGGTGATGCCAAAGGTGAACTCGGGGCCGATCTTGCCGCCGTCTTCTTTCGGATCACGCCGCGAACCGAAGCCGGCAGTCAGCTTGCCGGTTCCTTCGCCCAGCAGGCCGCGATCTGGCGAACCGGTAAGGTAAGAGATCCAGACGCGTTCGCACACACGCGGCTCGCCATCGTCGCCGCGCATTTCTTTCAGCAGAGGCGCCGTTGCCGGGTCCATGCCGATATAGTCCAGGGTTTCGACCTTCGCCTGTCCTTCCATGTTGGATTGCCCGGCCAGTATATAAACCCGCAACGGCTTGCCGGCCGCCAGCGCATTTCCGCAGCAAAGCATGGTGATGGCGGCGATCAGCAGGGTCAGTTTTTTCATAACGGTAACTCCTGGTTTCAATGGTTGATGAACGGGTCCGGCAATTATAACCCGACTGCCGGTCTGTTATTCTATTGCAGCGCTATGCCAGTACGACCTATTCATAAGGACACCCACGCGATGCGTTATCTGCTGATTGTTATTTTCAGTCTGGGATGTTTCACACCCGCCTTGGCGGTTGAAAAGAAAGACACCCGGCCGAACATTCTGTTTATCTATGCAGACGATCAATCGCATCGCACGGTCAGTTGTTACCCGGAAGCGTACGACTGGGTGAAGACGCCGCATATCGACAGTCTTGCCCGCAACGGTGTGCGGTTCACACACGCCTACATTGGCACCTGGTGCATGCCTTCGCGGGCGACCATGCTCACGGGCTTGCAGCAGTACGGCGTGAAAACGATGCGGATGGAAGGGCAGTATCCGGGCAGCGCCTACGACCCGGAGCAATGTAAATTCTGGCCCAGCACGTTCCGCAAGAACGGTTACTCCACGGCGCAGATTGGCAAATGGCACACGGGTGTCGATTCCGGCGCCAACCGCGACTGGGACTTTCAAGCTGTCTGGAACCGGCCGAAGTATCCACAGAATTCCGGCGCCTATTACTACGACCAGCTGATCGAAATCAATGGCGCTAAGCCTAAAGTGGTGAAAGGATACGCCACCGACAACTACACCAACTGGGCCGAAGACTTCATCCGCGGGGAGCATCGCGACGCAGAGAAGCCCTGGTACCTGTGGGTCTGCTACGGCGCCGTGCATGGCCCTTTCACCCCGGCCAGACGGCACCGCGAAGGTTACGCCAGCGCGAAGGTGCCCGTGCCCAAAGACATCTATCCACCCCGCGCCGGCAAGCCGAGCTATATGCAGAAGATCCAGATGTGGGTCAAAGATAAAAACGGCAACCCGGAGATGAAGGGCGGCGCCTTTGGCGGCCGGACGGTGGAAGGCGCCAAAGGTATCCACGGCAACAGCCTGGCGGCGTGGACGCGGCAGTATCACGAAGGCGTGCTGGCGATTGATGAATCGGTCGGGCGGCTGATCGAATGCCTGAAGGAAACCGGCCAGTACGAGAACACGCTGATCGTCTACACTGCCGATCAGGGCTTCGCCTGGGGGCAGCATGGCTTCGCAACCAAGCTGGCGCCTTACGACGCCAACATCCGCTCGCCGATGATCGTCAGCATGCCCAGCCGGTTGCCCACCGGCAAAGTCTGCAAGTCGCCCATTTCAGGCGTCGATATCGCGCCGACATTCTTCAGCTTCGCCAACATGGAACTACCCTGGAAAATGCACGGCTACGATCTGACGCCGTTGCTGCTTAATCCCGGCAAAGAACGCAAAGAACCCGCGCTGCTGGCGATGACAGGCCGCACCTATGGCGACGACACCAACATCATCGAAACCGATCCCAAGGTCCGCGACCTGGGGCCCGGCGTGCCCTGGTATCTGCTACTGACCAAAGGCCGATACAAATACATCCGCACGCTGGTTGAAGGAGAACCGGAGGAACTATACGACCTGCAGGCCGACCCGGAGGAACTCGACAACCTGGCCATGAAACCAGAATACACCGCCACACTTACCAGGTTCCGCCAGGCCACCCTCGCGGAACTAAAAAGAACCGGCGCCGGCATGCTAAAAAACCTGCCACGCGTCAGCACAGACCGCTGATGCGATGATAAATCGAAATGCCGAAATAGCTGCCGGGTATGGTCTGCCGTTCCGGACTATTTTCTACCGCGTTCATCAAAGCGAATGACTTTGCGAACGGCGCCGTGCATCAAGTCTTGAAATTCTATTGGTGGGGTATGGATAGAGTGCGCATCAGCGCGAGATGCTGTCAATAATGACAACTGCCGCTCTGCTTCAAGTGCTTCAAGTGGTCCGCTCGCAGAAGAGGTACTTACAAGCCTCGTTTTTCTTTGTTCCGAAGATTTAGAATTCGACAACTGGTCCAACTCCGCTGCAAAATGCGCGCATACGTCACTAAGCATTAGTCGTTTTGGGATGTCCGCGGGATGCAGACAAACCTCCAAAGCACTACATGCGATCCGTCGTGCCCTTAACGCAAATTGTTCACGAGGAAGTGAGGCGTAGACAGCTTCCCGTTGCTTATCACGAAGGCTATTGAATAACTCTGACGCGATGCGTCTAGAGCTTTTTTGATCATTCGCGATTACGCCCTGAATCGCCTCAGTAACAGACCTAAAATCGTGTTCGTCCGCTGGCGTACTCAACACCTCCCATGCTGGCGTAAAGACAGCACAGCAGGACAATGCGAAGATTGTTGCGTGCGTATTCGATAGATCTGTCAGAATTTCTTCGAGGTCAATACCTGACTTATCGCACATGACAGTGATCATTAGTCCGTGGAGCGTGCCCTACTTGATTGGCTATTTCCCAATCACTTCTGCGGTCTGTTCGGCTGTAGTGACGCCAGGGGGGAGTTCCATGATGTGGATGTTGCGGAAGTGGATTTCGGCGCCTTCGGATTCCAGGCAGAGATAGCCTTTGCGGACCGATGAGTTGCGGATGGAGTTCACGAACTTGCCGTTGATCGAGAGCTTCACGGTGCCATCGACACAGACCACATCGTAGACGTTCCACTTGCCGGCGCCTTTGCAGCGTAGCTCCAGCGATTTGCTGCGGCTGCCGCGTGGATTGTCGGGCGTGGCGCGCAGGCCCCCGGCGCCGAAGAGTTCGCCGGAGATGTAGCCGATGTCGTTTGGCTCGCCGTTGCTTTTGGGATGCAGATTCACCCATTCCTTTTCAAGCATCTGTACTTCCATGCCTTTTGGCAGCCGGCGGCCCTCGGGGATTTTTCCTTCACTCCACACGAACACGCCGGAGTTGCCGCCCGGCTCCATGTGCCGCCACTCGATATGCAGGATGAAGTTCTCGTACTGCCTGGCCGACCGCATCACGCCGATGGGCAGCCCTTTGCAGACCAGCAGCCCATCTTTCACGGTCCACGTTTCCGGCGAAGTGTTCACATCCACCCAGCCCGTCAGATCGCGGCCGTTAAACAGGCTGACAAACTTGGGCAACTCTGCGGGCGGCTGTTCCGCGGGTTCTTCGCCCTTGACCAGGCTTGGCGCCGTGCTGATCATCGCGACAAAAAAGACGGCGTACAAACAGGCATCGAGGCAGCGTTTCATCGTGGCACCTGACAATATATGTGTGTGAAGCAACAACAGTTCGCCCCACATATTAGCACGAAGCACCAGGTAAGATGACATTTCACGCTCTGGCTGGCGACTGTTGTGATAGCAATGCAGGCGTCGTTAAAAACCCGCCAGGCGTTGCAACCTGTGTCTTCGATCGAACTGCCCGGCGCCGGAATGCGTAAAGCAGGTGTGGCATGCAGAGTTCTGCTCCGGGCATGCAACGCACTTTTCAAACAGCTTATCACGTAAGAACTAGCGGATATGCCAATTCTGATGGCGCCTGCTGGCGAAATTCCCACAACGGCCGGATAGAAAGTTTAAAGATCCTGGCAATAGATGTTTGTGTGACAGAGAATAAACTGCGGCCTCCCTGGTGTAAGGTGACCGGTGCTTCCAGGGAGGCGCCATGGATGAACAGGAGTTTGTTGTGCAGCATTTTATCGCCACCCGGTGTCTATTCGCCGTTTTACTAACGACGGCTTTCTGCCTGGCGCCGGCGCTGCACGCCCAGGACGACGCATTACCGCCGGGCGCCGAACCCATCGCATCGCCCCCTGCGGAAGGCGTGATCACGGCGAAAAAGATCCCGGCCGACGAAGTGGCGCCGCTGCCAGATCATCCGCTGACGCCCGCCCTGGACTATGCCCGCAAGCTGCTTGCGCAGATGGATAACAACATCCGCGGTTACACCTGCACCCTGGTACGGAGAGAACGTATCGACGGTCGCCTGGGCGAGTACGAATACATTGCTGCGAAGATCCGTCCGCAGCAGGGCGACACGCCGCTTGGCGCCTACCTGAAGTATCTGGGCGACGGCAAATTCGCCGGACGCGAAATTCTGTACGTGGCCGGTGAAAGAGATGGCAACATGCTGGTGCGGAAAGGCGGACCGCGATTTTCGTACATCACGGCCAACATCCCGCCTGCCAGTGACGCCGCCATGCGGAGTAACCGTTACCCGGTCACGCAGATTGGCGTGCGGCAATTAGCCGTGCGGCTGATTCAGCAGGGCGTCCGCGAACTGCACTATCAGGAGTGCACGGTGGAATACTTTGATAACGCCAAGGTCAACGGCCGCAGTTGCCTGCACATCCGCGTCGAGCATCCGCAGAAGCGTCCGCACTTTACCTTCCATCGCGCAGACATTTACATCGACAAGCAGATGAAGGTGCCCGTCCGCTACACGGCGTACCTCTGGCCTGAGAAACCGGGCGAAGAACCACCGCTGCTGGAAGAGTACAACTACCTGAACATCCGCATGAATCCCGGACTATCAGAGAGCGACTTCAGCCAGGACAACCCGGATTACGCCTTCTACAAGCGGACGCCGGGCGACGTGGAATAACGCCGCCCGCATCACTCAAGGTGGATCAACCGAACCAGCCTTTTTTCTCGAACGAGGCGATTGCCTTGTCGACATCGGGGTGGATGTCGAGGATTTTGTTCAGCCGCATCAGCTTGAACACTTCCATCACGTTGTCGCAGATGTCGCAGAGCTTAAGTTTCAGCTGGGCGGCTTTGCACTTCTTATTCAGCAGGATGACCTTACCGATCATCGCCGAAGACATAAACGTGACGCCCTGGAAGCAGACGATCATTTTGCCGGACGTCGCCTTCTCGACCATTTCCATCAGCTCTTTGCCGATCTGCTGAATCTTGGCTTCGTCAAGAATCTTGGTGTCGTTGAAGTACACGACAAGAATGTCGCCGTTTTCTTCTGAGCGTAGTGCCGCCACGGCAGGGTTCCTTTTACACAGACAACAAAACAGGACTCACCACCAGGGGGCGGATGAGGATGGTGGTCAATGCGGCCAATTATACCAGCGTTACCGCCCAATGGAACTACTGATTTCCACCAGCAAATTCAGGGACTTAGGCTGATTGCTTTTGTGGCGATGCTGGTGTCGCTAACCTAAGGTATCGCGGCCGTCTGCCGCCACTCCAATTACGCTGTTCAACAAGGGTAGAACGAAATGGGCTGGGACATCAGTTATCACCCCGTCGATGTCGAATTCATTCACAAGCGAATCATCCCGTATGTGCAAGGGGACGGCGACATCGACGATCTGTTGCCAGACGCGGTGCGCATCGCGAAGGTCCGGTTCCGGGCAAACGCCTGGGGACTTGGCTTGTTGAACCTGACACATGAATCCGACGTGAGCGTGCCCTTATTCGATCCAGAAGTACATGTCTGGGGGCGTCCCTTTTTCATCGGAGGCAAGAGCACCGATGAGGTCTCAGCCGCGATTGACAATTATATGTCAGCAACTGAGGACGAAGTCGATGAAATCGCGCGCACCGTTTTAGAATCACTCGATGAAACCGGCGGCAAGCTTGTTAACCTTGTGAAGCCTAGCAACGAAGGGGAGCTACCCAACGATACAGAACTGGCGAAGGGGCTCTGCTGGAAGATGGATCTCTTCCGCGATGCCTTCCAGGCTTGCGGAGAAGATCGCCCCGTACAGCTTCCCGGCACGGACGAACAACGCAACCCGCGCGAACTTTTCGCAACAGATTTCACTCTTGCCGTACTCGAATTCGCTTCTCACTTCCGCCCAGGCTGGATGGCGCGCGGATATGGCTGGCCGACCAACCTGCTCTGTCAGGGGGACGTGGATGTAGTTAGCCTTTTTGACACTCCACAACAGATCATTGCCCCCTTGCTGGCAGACATTCCAGAGCTTGCCGATACGCTACGTGACAAGATTGAGCACAATTTCATGGTGGGCGGCTATGTCCGCGCAAGCGCTGTCCCTGAACTGATTCAGGCGATTGACGACAACGACGCCGAGATCAACTTGTGGGCGAAGTCACAGAACTGGGGCGACGACGGCGCGGCAATTTATCTCACAGGGATGCGGGAAGCAGCCTGTGACGCCGCGCGAAGGGGCATCGCTTTTGTAGAAGCAGCCGAAGTATACAGCGCGCCGATGGGCGTCATGAATTAGATTCGATCAGCTAACTCGTTTCCGGCATTTTCTTTCGCCTGGTTCTGCCACACGTTATCATCGGGCAGAGTTGCTTCGCTGTTTTAAGTTGCTTTCCACCTGCCCGGGAGTTGTGTGATGGTTGATCGTAGAGCGTTTCTCGAAACGACGGCTGGTGTGGCTGCCGGTGTGGCCGTGTTTTCGCAGAGCCAGGCCAAAGCGGCGGAATCGGCGAACGAAAAAATCCGCGTCGGCATTATGGGCGTGAATGGCCGCGGGCGGGCGTTGGCGGCCGGCTTTGTGGCTCAGCCCAATTGCGAAGTGGCGTATATCGCCGATGTTGATAGCCGGGCGATTCCGCGGGCGGTGGAACTGGTTAAAGCCAAACAGAAACAGGCGCCGCAAGGCGTGGAAGACTTCCGCCGGATTCTGGACGATAAAACCGTCGATGCGCTGATCGTCGCCGCGCCGAATCATTGGCATGCACCGGCGACCATCCTTGGCTGTTCCGCAGGCAAGCACGTTTACGTGGAGAAGCCCTGCAGTCATACGGCCGAAGAAGGGGAACTAGCCGTTGCTGCCGCCCGCAAGCATAAGCGGGTTGTGACGATGGGCACGCAGCGTCGCAGTTACCCGATGCTAATCGAAGCCATCGGCCGTATTCACAATGGCGTGTTAGGCAAAACGCACTACGCACGTAGCTGGTACAACAACCGCCGTGGCACCATCGGCACCGGCGAAGTGGTGGCGCCGCCATCCTGGCTGAACTACGAACTGTGGCAGGGGCCGGCGCCGGACCGCCCGTACAAATCCAACCTGGTTCACTACAACTGGCACTGGCATTGGCACTGGGGCAATGGCGAACTGGGCAACAATGGCGTGCACGCGCTGGACGTCGCTCGCTGGGGCATGCAGGTGGATTATCCTTCGCAGGTCAGTTCCGGCGGCGGACGTTTCCGCTTCTCCGATGACCAGACCACGCCCGATACGCACCTGGTCACATACACGTTCAAAGACGCCACGATCATGTGGGAGGGTCTTAGCTGGTCGCCGCTGGGCGTTCACAACACCCGCTTCGGCGTGAGCTTCCATGGCGAAAAAGGTTCGATGGTCGTCACCGATCAGGATTACGCCATCTTCGACATGAAGGGCAAAGAGATCGAACGCAAAACCGGCACACGCGGAGACGCCCCGCACTTCGCCAACTTCCTCGACTGCATCCGCACCGGCGCCAAGCCGAACGCCGATATCGAAATCGCCCACAAAAGCACGCTGCTATGCCACCTGGGCAACATCGCCCACCGCACCAGCAGCACCCTCACCTGCGACCCCCGCAACGGCCACATCGTCAACAACCGCCCGGCGGAACAGCTCTGGGGACGCGACTATCGAAAGGGATTCGAATTTAGAGGCTAGTGGTTAGTGGTTAGTGGTTAGAGGTTAGAGGTTAGAGGTTAGAGGTTAGTGGTTAGTGGTTTCTCTAGATATGGCTCAGCACTATCGCGAGTTGATTGCTTGGCAGAAAGCTATGGATCTTGTGGTCTGTGTCTACGAGCTTACGAAAACATTTCCCGATGACGAGCGATTCGGGTTGGTGTCGCAGGTCCGGCGGGCTGCTGTCTCGATTCCCAGCAATATCGCGGAAGGACAATCAAGAAACTCCAAAGGTGAGTTCATTCAATTTCTAGGAATCGCGAGAGGTTCAACCGCCGAGGTCACAACGCAACTTCTGATCGCCCAAAGACTAGGCTATCTCAACAACGCAGCGACGGCACTAGAATCCGCCGAAGAAGTAGGACGCATAATAAGCGGCCTCATCAGATCACTAAGAGCGAAGCACTAACCTCTAACCTCTAGCCACTAACCACTACTCGGCCGCCAGTCTGCTAGATGCATTTCTACATTTTTGCGGCCGCGCCATTCGTTGATGACGGGGCGGAAGGCGATGTCGAAGGGGCCGCCGAATTGTTCTAGTTCGTGGGCGTCTTCGCCTTTATTGAAGGCCACGCCGCGGAGGGTGGCGCCGTGCTGTTTTAGCCGTACGCTGAAGTGGCGTTCGCTGGCACCCATCATCTTTGGCGGTTCGGCCAGTTCCACGCCGCAGGCGCAGAGCATGGGCCGCGGGTTGCCGGCGCCGAAGGGGGCGAGTAGTTCGATCTGCTCGATGGTGCGAAGCGTCAGTTGGCTGAGTGGCGCCTCGGCGTCAATGCGTAGCGTCTGTGTGCCGATGTCGGAGCCAAGCTCTGACTGCACCACTTCACAGAAGGCGGCGCGGAAGGCGTCGATGCGATCTTCTTCCACTTTGAAGCCTGCAGCCGCGGCGTGCCCGCCGAAGCCGACCAGATAATCGCTGCATGCCGACAATGCTTTGTGCAGATCGATGCGTCCGCCGCTGCGTCCAGAGCCGGTGGCTGGCTTGGCGCCGAGTTTATCCTGCGAAATGATCAGCACGGGGCGATGGAACCGTTCCTGCAACCGCCCGGCGACAATGCCAATCACACCGGGGTGCCAGTCGCGACCGGCAATAACGAAGGCGGGGTCAGAGTCTTCTTGCAGGTCTTCGCGGATCACTTTGCGGGCGGCGCGTTCGATGCGGTTCTGCGTGGTGTCGCGTTGTTCGTTGAGCTGCTCGAAGTACTCGGCCAAAGCCTGCGCGCGTTCCGGGTCGCGGGTGGTTAGCAGTTCAATGCCCAGACGTGCATGCCCCAGCCGTCCGGCCGCATTCAGCCGCGGCGCCAGGGTGAAGCCGATATCTTCGGTGCGAAGTTCTGGCCGGTCGTTTAGTTGGGCGAGATTCAACATCGCCTGGATGCCTGCGACCGGCTGATCTTTCAGACGGCGTAGTCCGTGCTTCACCAGGATGCGGTTCTCATCCTGAAGCGGCACCACATCGGCGACCGTGCCGAACGCCGCCAGGCCAACAGCTTGCAACAGGAACTCGCGCATCGGCTTGGTGACTTTTTCTTCGCCACATGCCAGCTGGCACAACGCCCAGGCAACCTTCAGCGCCACGCCGGCGCCGCATAGGCCGTGGAAGGGATAGTCGCCGCCGGGCAGTTGCGGGTGCACCAGTTCGGCGGCGGCGGGCAACGTACTGGCGAACTGATGATGATCGGTGACGATCAGTTCCAGGCCCAGCTTCTGGGCGGTTTCCGCTTCTTCGATGTTCGCAATGCCGCAATCGACGGTGATGACCATCGAGGCGCCGCGGCGGTGCAGCAGTTCCAGCGCGTCGTGACTTAGGCCGTAACCTTCTTCCAGCCGGTTCGGCACGTAGTATTTGACGTTCGCCTTCAGAAGCTGCAGACAGCTATAGAGAATGGCGGCGCCGGTCATGCCGTCGGCGTCGTAGTCGCCGAAGACGACGATGGGCCGTTCCGCCTCGATGGCGGCGAAGATACGCTTGGCGGCGGCGGATGCGCCGGGCAGCAGCTGCGGTTCGCGAAGGCCGGTGAGCTTCGCTTCAAGAAAGGTCCGCACTTCCGCCGGGTCGGTAACGCCACGTGCGGAAAGTAGCTGAGCGACCACGGGGGAAACGCCTGCGGACTTTTCCAGCGCGGCGATCTGCGCAGCGTCGTGGGGATGGATGCGCCAGCGGCTATTCATCGCGGTCGTCATCCATCCCTAAATAATGTGTGTTCCAACGGCATTGGGCCCTGGCAAGTTGAGCCAGCGGGGCCGACTGCCTATTTCTTCTTCTCAACGTGCAGCGTGTGCTTACGCAGACGTGGGCAGTACTTCTTCAGCTTCAGCTTTTCGCCGCCAGTTTTGCGACGCAGCGTGTAGTTGTAGTCGCCAGTTTCTTCGCAGACGAGGAAGACGGATTCTTTTTTCTTTTTGGCCATCGTAGATCACCTGAACGATGTGAAAACGCTGTTAAGGATTTTGGGAGGGGCATTGTAGCCAATTGCCGCCAGATTTGGCAGAGGGCTTGCGCGCGATCACGGGTTTGCCAAATACCATGCTAGGTTTTAACTGCCAAGCAATCCCGCCATGCACAACCCGGTGAACCGCTCGAAGTGGACTAATTCCATGCGATCTCCCTTTATTGCACTGTTAACGCTGCTCGTCTTCCCATTAATTACCGTGGAAGCTTCCGGGCAGGAGCCTTCTGGCGAAGTGAAAAGCGGCGAAAATCACCGTGAGGGCGAAGTTATCCGCATGGCTGGCACTTTCCGCGAGACCAGCGATCGCGTGACATTTTACCGCGGTGGAAGCCGCGAAACTGCTTACACCGTGCTGGAAAACCTGGCTCTGGAGCGTGTGGTCAATTCGCTGACGGGCACCCGCAAGCCCCGCGTCTGGGACATCAAAGCTGTGCTAACGGAATATCAGGGCGTGAATTATCTGCTGCTGAAACACGCCGTTATGCAACCGCTGAATGAATGACCCCGCCTGCCGGTTTTTCTTGACATTGCACCTTCGTGGCCATAATCTTTGGAGGATACCCCCACTGTTGATGTATGGACAGTTCTCTATGTGGTGGTGCGATTAATCCGGTTAAAAGTGCTGTTCTTCCCATGAAGGCAAAATCATGGAAGGGAATGCTGACCCATCTAGCGACGTCCTATCACTAGAGAAAGCACTCCTCGAAGAGCAGCGTGAACACCATCAGACTAAGCAACAACTTCGCCGCGTGATGGAATTCGCGCCGGAGGGAATCGTCATTCTCGACGTTGCGACGGGAAAGTTCGTGGATGCAAATCCACGCGCCGAAGAAATATTCGGCTTACCACGTGACAAACTTCTGCAGGTTGGTCCGTTCGATGTCAGCCCGTCGCAACAGGCGGACGGCGCCTCGGGCGAATACGGCAGGCGGATGATTAACCAGGCGGTGACCCAGGGTGTTGCCGTGTTCGAATGGTGGCACCAGAACGCCCGCGGGGAACGCTTCCCCTGCGAAGTGCGGCTGGTGAAGGTGCCAATCGACGGCGCCAAGCTGGTGCGTGGCACGATTGTCGATATCACTGAACGTAAGCAGTTTGAACTTTATCAGCGCGGACGCAGCCAGATTCTGGAACAGATCGCGCGTGGATTACCGCTGCCAGAGGCGCTGAAAACGCTGGTGGGCATTGTCGAAAGCACGCTGCCCGGCATGATCTGTTCGATCCTGATTCTCGATTCTGGTGGCCAGCGTCTGCACCGCGGCGTCGCACCGGGGCTTCCTGACTTCTACAACGCCGCCGTCGACGGGTTGCCAGTCGGGCCGGAAAACGGCTCTTGCGGCGCGGCCGCGTTCCATGGCAGACGCGTTATCGTGAGCGACGTTCTGGAGCATCCCAATTGGCGGAATTTCCGCGAGATGGCACGGCGTGCGGAGCTCCGGGCCTGCTGGTCAGAGCCTGTGAAGTCGCTTGACGGGAACGTGCTTGGCACGTTCGCCATGTACTATCACGAACCGCGTGAACCGATGGAGGTTGAAGTCCGCGCGATCGAGTTCGCCTCGCAACTGGCGGGCATCGCCATCGAACACGACAACTCCCGCCAGATGCTTGAGCAGTTGAACCACCAGCTACAACAGCTGGTAAACGAACGCACCAAGGCGTTGCAGGCGACCAGCGAAGAACTCAGCGCCGCGCAGGAACGTCTGCGGCTGGCGGCTGTTTCCTTCAACAGTTACGACAGCATGATCGTGACGGACCCCACCGGCCACATCCTGCGCGTGAACGATAGTTTCACCAGGCTTACCGGGTATACCGCCGCAGAAGCGCTCGGCAAAACACCGCGGATCCTGAAGTCCGGCCGGCACGACCAGGAGTTCTATCGCCAGATGTGGAGCAAGGTCTGCCAGGAAGGACATTGGGAAGGCGAGGTCTGGAACAAACACAAGGACGGGCATCTCTTTCCGCAGCGTCTGAGCATTTCCGCCGTGAAGGACGAGAATGGAAAGGTCACCCACTATGTCGGCGATGGTCAGGATATCACCGCGCAGAAGGCCGCCGCCCGCGCGAGGATGGCCATCGATGTTGCGCGTGATGTGCAGCAAAGTCTGCTGCCGTGGGAAATGCCGCGGTCCGGAACGTTCGATATTGCCGGCGAGATGCACGCCGCAGAAAGCATCGGCGGCGACTTCTTTGACTTCCTCTATACCGGCGGGAATCTGGTGGCGGTTGTTATTGCGGACATCAGCGGGCACGGCCTGGGCCCTGCACTGCTGGCCGCACGTTTGCAGGCCTACTTCCGGGCTGCCGCTGAGTTAAACGAATCTCCGCAGGCAATCCTTACCAGCGCCAACCGGCAGTTCTGCCGTGACCGGAATGAGAACTTTGCGACGGCCTTTATCGGCCTGCTGGACCTGCAGCGGAAAACTCTGGTTTACGCCAGCGCCGGCCATCAAGGCTACCTGCTTGATGCTGCCGGAGAGGTGAGGATTCTCGAATCGACGGGTCTGCCACTGGGCATCATAGAAACCGCTGCTCACACGAATTCAGCGACCATACAACTGCGGGAAGGCGACACCTTCCTGCTGGCCACCGATGGCATCGACGAAGCACGGCGCCACGACGACGCCATGTTTGGCGGCGACCGCATGGTCGCTAACGTGCGGCAACATCTCCACCAGCCTGCGAAGTGGATGGTGAAACAGGTGCTGCAAGAGGTCCGCGAATTTGTGGAGGATGAACCGCAGGAAGATGATATGACGATCGTGATCTCGAAGGTCGCCGCAGACTTAGAGATGGATGATTGAGACTGCACGCGGTGGCCGTCTGCCAGCGCACCGCTTCAGGTACTTGCGATTCCGGGGCGGCGTTTTCACGCTTCAGTTGCGTCGTGCGGCGGTTGACAGTCAACCACGCCGCACTATCATAAATCTGCTGCTAGGCGCCTGAATTTTATACTTCCCTTGCCAACTCTTTTTTACTTGGTTGCGGCCGGCAAGACGCGTTTTTTATCCAGCGGAGAGACAGGATATGCCGGACTACCAACGCATTGAGATAGGTGAAAAGGGCGACGTGACGGTCGTAAACTTCACCGATAACCGCATCATCGATTCCGCCCTGATTGAAGAGCTTGGCGCCGAGCTGTTCAGCCTGGTGGATGTTGAGAACCGCCACAAACTGCTGCTGAACTTCGCCAACGTCGAATTCCTTTCCAGCGCCGCGCTGAACAAGCTGATCCGCCTCGACAAGAACATCAAAGACGCCAAGGGCAGCCTCCGCCTTAGCAACCTGCGTCCACAGATCAGCCAGATTTTCGAGATCACACGCCTGACGCAGATCTTCCAGATCTTCGACACCGAGGCCGAAGCGCTCGCAGGCTTTTAAGCCAGCCTTCTGATCCAGTCACAAGCATCAAAATCAATCAGCCCGCAGGAACCCTTCCGCGGGCTTTTTGCTGCGCGGAACTGGTCGGCGAAACTCCTTGCGCGATAGCGGCAAGCTAGTACATCCCATTTGCGTTCTTACTCGCAGCAGGCACCTGCTGGATGGAATCCCAGTGTTCGACAATCTTGCCTTCGTCGTCGAAGCGGAAGAAATCCATAGTGACGTACTCGTCATTTCCGGGCCATGTCTGGTGCGTATGCAAAGCAACAAGATCGCCCTCTGCAACCGCGCGGACGAACTCAATGCTCTTGTCCGGATAGTCCGTGGCCATCTCCGTGAAATATTCAATAAAGGGCTGTTTACCGTCGCCGACAAGCGGGTTGTGCTGGATGTACTCCGCGCCAACGTAGCGCTCAACGGCGCCCGCCGGATCGCCAAGATACGCCATGCGGTAGAAGTCGATGGCGTTACGTTTGTTCGCAGTAAGATCGTGCTTCACCGGTAGATTCCCATTGAAATGGCGGAGTTACTTTGAGGAACTAATGAATAGCAGAGCTGAATTGATGATTGCGGTTTAACTTTGCGAATCGTGTGAGGTCACCATGTCGCTGGCGGTTGGAAACCAGTACGACTCGATCCAGTCTTCCCCGAGCGGTGCGATGCGGTCGACGTTCCAGCCGTTATCGCGCATCGAATACAGCATCGAGATTGCCGCGACAGCGTTCGTCGAATGGATGAGTGCAGGAGCGATTGGTTCACGCGTCACCAGAAACGCCGCGACGTCGCGGCCGTCGCCCGGATCGGGATCATCAGGCGAGTCGGTGAACAGGTCGTGGTCCAGGCATATCAGGTCAGGCGCCCGGTCGAGCAGAGGATATGCGGCGATAAAGTCAGGAGCCGTTCTATAAACTTCCAGCTTCGCCGCGGGATGATGCACAGCCAGCACGGCGCGAAAACGCGTGATGCGATCCAGATCGTCTTCTAGCATCAGCAGAAAGTTCACAGTAGCTGATCCTCTAACCTTTGGCGCCGTCCACTAGAAGCAGTTGCAATCCCACCTCTGCGAATTCCGTTTTTGCCTGCTCGAAGTTAAAACCGTTTCTTATTTCAACGATCGCTGATTGCGGAATCGACTTTCCCTGAAAGAGGATTTCTTCATCCCGCACGCGCATGGTAAAGAGCAGTTCCTTTGCCGTGATACACGACTCAGAAGCATTCAACGTTGTCACGCGATTTATCCGTCGCGCTAGGACAGCAAATCCTGCATTGACCTGCGAAGTTGTCTGGAGAATCGCTTTCATGTTCGCTGCCAACTAATGTGACTCACTTTTAGAACCGCCACGCTTTAGTCGAAAGCAAGGCGGTTTAAGAGCTCTGTGCAAAATATTTCTAATGTTTCAAGACGATCCACGCCACGTAAAACGTTCTCGCTTGAAGTCACCACCACGTTAGATTTGCTGTGAATGTCGTTCCCGAAAACCAGGTCACTCTTGCTGCGTTTGAGGTTCCGAAACGACTTGCTGATCAGTTCGTCTTCTGATGCTCCTGCGGTGGTTTTGAAAGTAGCGAGAACAACATCGGGTCGTGCATTTTTTATAACGTCGATTATCTTGTTGCCTGGGCCGATTTTCAGATTCAATGAACCTGTGTTGTGAAGACGTTTCTGATCTTTGCCGAATCTATGTATGTCTACCGTGCCGTCACCTTCGAATCCCGTTAGCGCCAGAGGCTGAAAGTCACAAACCGCCGCTGCCATCACAATTGCGGCAGTTTCCGGCCTGGAGCAGAGTTGACGTACGAGGGCTTCAAGGTCGTCATTGGTTTCAACAGGATGCGTCATGCCGTATTCAGTGAGATGGTCAACAGTACGGGTTGAGTTCGTTCCGGCCATCCTGGTGTTGATCAGATAGACATTACATCCGTACAGGCGAGCAGAAGCCCTGACGCCCCGCTGCAGCCGATCAAAGATGAGGGAGCCAACCTGGCCATAGGCAGGCGCGCACAAGGAGAAGTGTGGTGTCACGTGGACCATCGTCCCACCGGTGACTACATAGACGTTATTCATGTGCAGGCGATTATAAGTGAGCGACTGAAAACGGCTGTCTTCTAGCAACTACGATATGGCGTGTACGTGCTGCCAATCAGGTTTCCAGGCGCCATCTACCCGATGCATTTGCATCCACCACCATGTTCCCATGTTCGAGTAGCGTCCATCCTCTTCCCAGACTTCCAGGAATGCGAGGTCTTGAGAATCAGCAAATACGGGGGTCGTGAATGTCAGAATCTCAATGTACTTCGGAATCTTGCGGAGCGGTTGAAACGATTTGTAATCAACAAACGATGCAGGCAGACATTCGATCCATGGAGCCATCGCACTAAGTTCCAGCAATGGTATTTGGGTGGGGCTGGACTCGCCATATTTCTGGAGCAAAGATTCTTCGACAGCCCGGCCCTCTCGTTTCAAATAGTCAATAATCCGGGCGGCATCGAAGTCATCCTCTTCACGTGTCGTTGCCCAGGTCGCGTAGGATGCAGTTTTGAATCCGAATGTATCCGGAATCACACTTAGTGCTGAGGCAGCGATAACATTAATCGCGTGATTTCTCATGTCGGTTAGCCCCAGCCTGCGATTTCAACGGTGGATTCAGCGTCAGTCGTACTGCCGAGAATTTTAGCGGCTCCATGTTCGTACCACGGCTATATGCTCATCTCAACGAGCGGTGCAGCGATTCAAACACGTCGTAGATGTAGCCGTCGTAAAAATTTGCAATGTCGCCCAGAATATACCACTGTGATTGCGTTCGAACTCTGACCACCGTAACGGTAGGTTGCCGCGACTCGATTGAGATGGTCATTCGCGTTGATATTAGAAGGGGCCAATGTCATGGCGCATTTGTCACAGAACGGGCCGCCAATTCAAACGGCCGGGGCGGCGCAATGATGCCCGTCGTGAATCAAAGAACTAATCCTATCCATCAGTCATGATCCGTTTCCAGCGAATCTATGTCGATACCACGAGCGAGCATATCGTTTCTCACATCGTCAGGAATGTTCCCGTTGTGGGCGTCGGCCAGTTTCTTGTAGCTGGTTTGGAGAGCGTTTGTCAGGTTCGCCGCCATCAGCGCGATTGCAGCCGTTTCGAGTGCCTGATGTTCGTCCTCCGCGAGATCGTGCCGTTTAGCTATACCTTCCATAATGTGGCAAACGCGTCGAAGTTCCACCTCGTTGATCGTTGGCGAAATGCGATTCACGATTCACTTTCAAAGCGGCTTAATCTGGATCCGGCAGCAGTACGTCTTAGATAGCCGGGCCAAACCAGATTATACAACGCCGGCAGCGTTTTCTTGTCCGGCGACGCGACAACGGCAATCGCGTCTAAGCAGGTCCTAGCCGTCTTGCCATATCGACGACCCAGCACCCGCGGACATGCTCGCTGTCAGATTGACAGTGTTCAATCGCCAGGTGATTCGGGTTTTCGCAACGCTGGAGAGCTTTTCCAAGTGTGCCGATTTCCCGGAAGTCTAAGTTCTTATAGATGTGATCAGCAATCCGCATTGCCTCTGGCGACGAAACGAAGTGCATTTCATTCGCCCGGAACGGGTTTCCAAATATGTCGCGCACATAACCGGCGAACAGCTCAAGAGACGTGTTGCGTAACGAGTCGTCCCATTTGTCGGGCGGAAGAAATGCCGTGGCATAGGCCGCCAGGTCAACCGCATACTGACAGCTATCAAAGGTGAGTTGCGGGAGGGTTGCGCAGATGGCGGGAAAGGCCGCGCATACCTCTCCTCGATTGCCGGCGACGTCGTATGCAGTTTGAGCTAGACCGTGCGCAGCACAAAGGTCACCTGCGGTTGCCTGTTGATCCAGAAAAAGTTCCGCCGTTTCCAGGGCTTCGAGCGTGCGTCGATCACGCGAGTAAGGCCTGATCCTTTGGCAGCAAGCAAGCATCAGGTGACGCAGTTTCTGTTCGCACTGTTCCAGAGAGAGGTACCGTCGTCGTCGCGCGGCGCCGCGGCGACCAGCAAGAAAATCGAGCATCGACAATGCGTTCGCAGAATCCACCCATTGGGCCGCAGTCAGATTCGCGCGATGATTGTAGTCGCAATCAAATTTTGCGTGCTTTTCTTTGCTCATCTGGTCACGCTACTCCGGGTAACGATCGATGGCCATCACAATGTCTTATCGCGACAACGCTACGCAGCGTCTACGACACGAGCAATGGCATCGAGCGTGAACGCATTATACGTTCCCTGCGATTTCGGATTGCGTTGCCGATCAATCGCGACGTGAAGAAAGGGTTTTGCATCGTGATCAATGGCGCCCTCGTCGATGAGTTGCCCAAGACCAGATGCGATGATGGTCGTATCGAGCGTCCACATATCGCCATATTCTGCGTGAAGGGCCGTCGAGGGGTTGGCAAGGTCTTCGGCAATTCTGTGATCATAAACTAGATTCTGGTCGTACTCGCTAAGCCTGCCACCGAGTATCCAGTTGAAGCAGTCTGTCAATGAACTGGAGCGGTTTACCCGCCGCCATCGACGCCATTCGTAATACGCATCCCAGCCTTCGTCACTACCGAAAGGCGCCCCTTCGTCCGTGCAATCCCAGAACAACGCTTCAACCATTAACTCACGCGAACGCGGATGCGCCGTTTCCGGTTCATTGAATGGATCGTGGTCAGGCATCAGTTTCTATCTACCGGAATCAGTCGTCGCTCTTCGGATTAGCGTGTGGTTTGTCGCAAAACGCCAATCCAAGATCGACCCAATCCGAATGCGAAACTATCGAGATATTGCCAGATTCACGGTCGACGAGGAAGCCCGGCGCACCTGCGAATTGTTCTTGCTCGTTTTCTGGGAGTTTCAATTCGCTTTCGACTATGTAGTCAAAGTACCAGCCCGAGTCGACAACTGTCATCCGGCCAAGCGTGATCGAATAGCCCGGTGCTGGGCTGGGTTGTGCAGCAATATGTTTTTGTGCAATTTCGGAAGCTTGGTGTTTCGTAAACATGTCAGAAAGGTAGTCTGTCTGCACCCTGAATTCGATTTCTATTTTGACGAGGCGATTAGCGCATGCGACTATGACTTAAAAACGCGAGGGGACTGGCCAGTCAAACCTCTGGCTCCGGGGTAGCGATCGACCATAGAGACTCGAACTCATCTCTGGATATCTCAGTGAGTGGGAAATCCGGGTCATTTTTATCGATTTCAATTAGAGGGCATTCCGAAACTTTTGCCCACTCGCTATCACGACTCGCCTTGTAGGTTTTGTCTTCAAATTGTTCGATTTGTCGCGTGCACCATTGGCCATGATACTCATACCAAGCCATTACGTCCGAGTAGGTGTCAGCTCGCTCTGTTGGCCCTCTGAAGTATTGGTAGCGAGCAACCACGGTCGGATCATATCCGCGCTGCAATAACGAGTAATGCATGTCGCAGTAGACGCTGGAAACGGGCACCGGTCCGGGATAGTGCCGCAGCACGCCCGGATTTCCGCAGATAGAACATCGAAGCTCAGGCTGTTCCTTAAGCATATGACCACGCGGTATAGCTGTCGGGTTTTTAGCGGGCAGGGCGAAAGACTTAAGCATTAAAAACGTCAACCTGCGCCATCGGTTTGTCCGTCAGTTTTCTGGTTTGCTGCCATGAGGATTGTCCACCAGCGAGCGGATGAAGGATCCGAGTACGGCTGTCGCGTATCCCGGAATCATCAATAACATTCCAACCAACGGTGCGACGAGTGCGGTAGAAATGCCAGCCGCTACCTCGGAAGGCTTTGGCGTGCCGGAACTCATGGCGATGACGGCGTACGACGCTATACCTCCTTGAATTGCGGCGAACACTCCGACAAGAAGAGGGATGTGAACGACAAGGATAAGGGAAGCACCCGCCATCGGACCTTTCCCACGGAGCACGATGATCAGCGCAAATACGAAGCACAGAAATGCTGCAAGTGGCAGCAGGATCACGTAGGGAATGCCTAACGCGTTATAGATCCAGGTAAGTAGAGATTGTCGTACTGGCTCAGCTTCCATAACAGGCTCCGTTTGCAGTGGTAATACTGAAGAACTTCCGCCGTCACACGTACAGAGAGACCGATTCTTGAAACGGCGTGAGTCTTGTCCTACGTGTAAAGTGTTATCCATTGGATCTTGGGAAAGGCACGACGGAAGCGAGGTATTTTCGCAAGTCTTCTGTGGCTAACAACGCCGCGTCGCGTTGCTGGTCGCGCAAAACTCGCGCATTGACGACCGCCGTTAGTTCCTCTTGCGCCAGATGAAGGACCGGCGTGTGAGTCGTTGTAGATAGAGCGGCGTGTGTTGCACAAACCAAGGCGTGGACGTCTATCACGCTTGTCTCTCGATCAAACAACCGGTCAAGAGAATCAAGTAGGTTGCCCAGTAACTGGGATTCTAGATCCGGCATGAAAAACCTCGTTTCAGCCCTTGGCGACCCTATTCCTTCACGTGCACTTTGGTTTCGGCTTTGAAGCCGTTGATTTTAACGCCTTCGCCTGCGTAGGTTTTGACTTCGACGGTGACGTCGTAGTTGTCCCAGATGTTGTTGAACTGTTCGGTTTCGCCGGTGAGTTTGTGGGCGGTGACTTTGCCAGACTTGGCGGGGAGCTTGATGGTTTTGATGGGTTCGGGCACTTCGGGAAAGAGGCCGTCGGAGTGCTGGTTGTTGAGCCACTTGCCGATGCCATCGGCGGTGACGTCTTTGTCGAACACATACGCCGTGACTGTCACGGGAAAGGTTTTGTCGCGGTTGCCGATGTGCACTTTCAGCACGGCTTTCTGGTCGGCGAAGGTGTAGAACAGCATCGTGCTGCGGAAGCCAATCTGCCCGTGTCGCACTTCAAGCTTCTTGGTCTTCTTCGTAACTTCCAGCGACTTGGGCGCCTCTTCGGCAGCATTGGCCGGAGCGAGCAGCGCGAAGCAGACGGCGATGGATGCGAAACAGGTGAGGGCAGCGGCAAGCTTCTTCATGGTGTACGTTCCTGATGTTAGAGTAACTTTGTAGCTCAGATGTGTGATCTACGGTTTTAGGTCATTGTATTACCTAAAGACGATGGACGCCCGCACTTCGTTCCGCACTTGCGGACTAACTCAGGGTTTTGGCCAGGAATAGCGATGATCTGCCAGCGATGCGGCGTCGAGGCGGCGACAAAGCATGTCACCTTCTATCAGAACATCGGCCTGCTGGTGATGCGGCTGGGCGGCGAGGCCGATGGTGAGATGTGCAAATCGTGCATCCATCGCGTGTTCTGGAGCTATACGCTTATCACCCTGCTGCTGGGATGGTGGGGGCTGATATCGCTGGTGCTGACGCCGGTCTTTTTGCTCAATAACATCTTCCGTTACATTGGCTGCCTGGGCATGAAGCCGGCGCCTGCCGGTGCGATACAACCGTCGCTAAGCCAGGACGTAATCCGCCGCATGCAGCCGCACACGCAGCAACTTATTGAGCGGCTCAACCGCGGTGAAGATTTTGCCACGGTGGTCGAAGATATCGGTCAGCGGGCGGATTGCACGCCGGCACAGGTCGCTCTTTATGTGAACATGCTGGCGGAATCAGCAGAACGGGCGTAGTGCTGCGGGAAACCGTCTTCCGGCAGTTTGCCGGATCTGCTAAGAGCAGCCTCACTATTCTCTGCGCGAGTACCTGCGCAAAACTATTACTTATCGTTGAGGGCGTCTTCCGATGATGTTCCAGCGCGCGGCGCTTCTAATTCTGTTCTGTTCACTGCCTGCCCTGGTTGCTACGGCCCAGGACCCGTACCGGCCGGCGCCATCGTTCTCCGGCGCTGAATCGTATCCGCCCAACACAGGCTACCAGAGCCGTCAGCCGGGTTATCAGAATCCGGCGCCAGACTACTCTGGCGGTTACGGGCAGCAATACCAGCCCCAGTCATACCAGCCGCAGAACGGCCCGCCGCCCGGCGGTGGTTACGTGCCCAGCGGTGCGCCGGCAGATGGTTACACGCCAGGTGCAGGTTATCCCCCCGCGGGCCGCACGCCGCCACCGGCGCCGGGTGACGCATTGCAGCCAGCCGCCAATTTCGAACAAGGAACCGTGCCACTGTCACCACCAGCAGCGCCGCCAGGAGCGCCGGTTGGCAACGGCTTGCAGGATCTTTCGCGGTTACCAGCTCTCGACCCGCAAACGGGCGAACTGCCACTGGACGGCTCTGCGCCGCCGCCTGGCAGCGGCGCCGGTGGCGAGGGTGCAGGCAATGGCGGCGCCAGCGGTGAAGAGGTGGTGATTGAAGAAAGCGATATCGTCATCGAGGAAACGGGCTATGTTTCGGTCTTCAGCACTGAGTACTGGGATCCGTGGGAAGGCTCGATCGAATTCGGTCTCAACGGCACCAGCGGCAACTCGGACACGCTGAGCATCAAGGCGGCAGGTAACGCCAAGTTTGAGGACGAATGGCGGAAGCACACGTTTAGCATCACCCACGTCAACACGCAGCAAGACGGCGTCAACACGGCGGAAAACACCATCGGCGATATCCGTGGCGAATGGAAGTTTCCGCCCGGTCCGTGGAGCCTGTATGTGCACGAAATGACGGAACTGGATGAGTTCAAGAACTTCGATGCCCGGGTCGCCATCGACGCCGGTGTGGGCTATGCCATCTTGAACAACGACTACACGAAGCTTTCGACCCGTGCTGGTGGTTCGACCTCGCGGGAGTTTGGCGGTTCGGATGACGAGTGGGTGCCCGAACTTGCGTTTGGCCTGGATTGGCGCTGGAACCTGAGCAAGACCAGCAAAATCAACGTCACGGTCGACTATTTCCCGGAGATCGGCGACTTTGAGAACTACCGTATGAACACCAAGGCAGACTGGGAAACGGTGCTCAACGCCGACTGGGGCATGAGCATGAAGCTAGGCATCTTCAACCGCTACGACAGCACCCCCAACGGCGCGAAGCCAAACGATCTGAACTACTCCGTAACGCTGCTCTGGAGTTTCTAAGTAAGGCGAAACACCAACCCGGAGCGCGAGCGAGGGACGCCGGAATTGGCAGCGCATCGCCGGTTGAAGTCCATCTTTCAGCGAAATGCGGCCAAAAACCCTTGTTTTCGCATCCACATCAAACGTCCCTCGCTCGCGCTTCGGGTTAGTGTGCAACTTCAAAACTCGCGCTTCGGTTAGTTTAACGAAAGCTGCGTGCGTGAATGTCATGTTAAATTCGCACGTCTGTCCGGCGCCCACCTGCTGAGACAGCGGCGAATTTGCTAGGCTGAAGGCATGGACCTTTATCTCATCAGGCACGCCCAGTCAGCCAATAACGCCCGTCCTACTGAGTTACGGGTGGAAGACCCGGAAATCACCGAAACCGGCCATCAGCAGGCTGAAAGGCTGGCAGCGTGGGCTAGCAAGTTGCAGCTGACCCAGCTCTACACCAGCGCGTTTCTACGCACACTGCAGACGACCAGCTATCTGCAAAAGGCCACGGGTTTAACGCCCCATGTACGCGTGCAACTGCACGAAGTCGGCGGCTGTGTGGCGGGAACGCATGCCGGCAATATGAGGGGGCGGCCAGGGATGAACGGCCCGCAGATTCAGGAGCAGTTCCCAGGCTACGTCATCCCGCCGGATCTTTCGATTGAAGGCTGGTGGACCTGCAAACCTTACGAAAGCTATGATGCCGCCCAGCTTCGCGCCCGCAATCTGCTGGACTGGACCCTGACGACATTTGCAGGCACTGCCGAACGCGTGGCGTATGTGATGCATGCTGATTTCAAGATGGCGTTTCTGGATCTCCTGGACCTGCGCCTTATGGATACGCCGTTTAATACATCGGTAACCCACCTGCATCTCAAGGACCAGCAGCTTGAACTTGAGAAGTTCAACATGGTGGAGCACCTGACGGAACCACTGCTGACCAGCTAGGCAGCCAGCGGCCGTTTGCGGTACCATTTTACCTGTGCCCACGCTCGCGTTACCTTCCTGCCCGTCTGTTTTCTGCAAGTCTTCATGCCCGCACCGCAAGTCATTACGGACGTTGCCTGCACCGTGTGCGGCTGCGTGTGCGACGATCTTACGGTGGAAGCCGGAGAGCATTCCTTGCAGGTCGTGGAAAACAGCTGCCCGCTGGCCGACCCCTGGTTTGAAGCTCTCGCTGCGAGTCATCCGCCCCCTGCCCGGATGAATGGTGAAACAGCGCCGCTGGAAGACGCGATTGCCAGGTCGCAGCAACTGCTCGCGGCGAGCCGTGCTCCGCTAGTGTTCGGATTGTCGCGCAGCAGCACGCCGGGACAACGGGCCGCGGTGCTGCTGGCCGAACAGCTTGCGGGCGTGGTGGATACGACCGCTTCGGTCTGTCACGGGCCGTCGATCATGGCGATTCAGCAGGTGGGCGAATCGACGTCTACGCTGGGCGAAGTGAAGAACCGCAGCGACCTGATTCTGTTCTGGGGCGCCAACCCGGTCGAGAGCCATCCACGCCATTTCGAACGCTACTCCGCCGATGCCCGTGGCATGTTCACGCCGCAGGGCCGCGCCGGTCGCACCGTGGTGGTGATTGACTACAAACCAACCGCCACCAGCGAGCAGGCCGACATCTTTCTGCAAATCGAAAAAGAGTCGGACTTTGAACTGATCTACGCGCTGCGGCAGTTGATCGCCGGTCAACCGCTTCGCGGCGGCGCGGCAGGTGTTTCGCAACAGGCGATCGAGCAGCTGGCGCAGTTGATGATGAACTGTAATTACGGCGCCGTGTTCTTCGGCCTGGGGCTGGCGCGGACGGGTATCGGCCACGCGAATGTAGAAGTGCTGCTGCGGCTGGTCGCTGAAACCAATGCCCACGCCCGTTTCATCGCCCGGCGCTTACGTCTGCCGGGCGATGTGGCTGGCGCCGACACGGTGCTGTGCTGGATAACGGGCTATCCGTTTGCGGTGAATTTCGCCCGTGGCTATCCGCGATATAACCCTGGTGAATACACGGCGAATGAAATTCTCGAACGCGGCGAAACCGATTGCTGCGTGCTCGTCGGCGGCGAAAGTCTGAAGGAATTCACACCGGCCGCCCGCGAGTATCTTGAACAGATACCTGTGATCCTGCTCGATTACCCGCATGCCGCGTTCCCGTTCTCGCCGGCAGTGCATATCGTGACCGCCGTGTATGGCGTGCACGAGCCAGGCACCGCTTACCGCATGGACGAAACGCCCATTCCGTTGAAGCAGTTGACCACCACGCACTATCCGACGGACCACGACGTACTGACAGAAATTAGCCGCGGACTGCGTGGGTAGTTGCTGCTACTTCTTCACCTGTCTGCGTTTTGCCAGATCGTACGCTTCGCCCGCTTTTAGCGCGGTGACGGCGGGTTGTTCCTTACTGCCTTTGCGTGCGGCGTCGTAGAAATAGACGCTGCCGCGGCCTGTGACGGTGGCGGTAGAGCGTTGGACTTCGATGGCGGTGCTTTCGTCGATGCCAATGCCCAGCAGTTGCGGGTGCACGCGCATCAGTTGCTCCATATCTTTCTGCCGGCCGCGCTGCGAAAAGTGCTGGTCGATAGCCACACCGCTGATAAAGCCCAGACCGCCACGTTCGTAACCTGGCGCCATGATCCGCCAGTTGCCGATGGGCGTCGCCCGCGCCAGATACCGCGCCTGGATCGAGGCGCCGGCGGAAGAACCGGCAATCACGCCGCCGCGGCGCAGCACGTTTTTCATCAGCTGGTGGGCCTTGGTGCCGTAGTAAGAATCGGAAAAGTTCCACTGGCGTCCACCGCCGAAGAACAGCCCGGTGGCGTCTTTCAGCGGTTCGAGAAACTTGTCGTTGCGGTCCGCGCGGCGGCGATCTTTGGTGTGAATGAAGGTGGCGTGTTTCACACCCATCCGCTTCCAGCCTTCGACAATGCCGTGCCGCAGACCTACGTCTTCGTCTTCAGAACAGGGGATATAAACCAGCTTCGCGTTTTCAACGCCACCGGCCAGTTCGATAAACCGGTTCATCAGACCACGGGGCGAACCACCACCGCCCACGATCAACAGCGCGCCGCTGGTCACATCCGGCGTCTGCGGGTTGCGGGGCGGGAAAGGCGGCAGATCGCGGTCCATCGCATCGCGGCGCCAGGCGGTAAGATCGGCCACGTATTCCAGCGGGTTCTGCCGCCGCGAGACATAACGGCCGATGCTTTCCGTCCGCTGTTCCTGGCGATTGCCTTTTGCCTTGGGCAGCATCAGCGTGGTGCGGCCGCGGCCCACACAGTTCAGCTTTCGCCCGGTCAGCACCAGCGCGGCGTTGTGGGCAATCGAAACGCCCACCAAGGGTGGATTGTCTTCGAGGAAATCGAAGAAGTCGCGGACGTAACGCTCATCATCGCGGAACGGGTCTTCTTCCTCCTGCTGACAATAGATCACGCAGTCCGGCATGAGATTCATCATCGGCGCCGGACGTCTGAAGCCGCCGCGGCCGCCAGGTTCTGGCGGTGTGAACTTGCCTAACAGGCCTGCATCTTCCGCAGACATCACCAGCATGCCCTCGCGTTCAATGAGCTTGGCGAATGCCTCGCGAAGTTCAAGCAGGGTTTTGTGATGTTCGTTGGCTGGCTGAACGTAAACCACGTGCGCGGCATCAATCGCCGCGGCGAGTTTCTTCTGCGACTGGCCCGCGATGGCATGCGACGCGACCTTGCCGTTTTCGCCCGCTGCCGCCTTCAACTGCCGCAGCATGGCGGCGTCTGCAGGTTCTTTTCCGGCGTGCAGGCAACAGACGGTGCGGCCGTCTGCGACGCGCTCGAGCATGACGCTTAGCTGATCGAAATCGCGGAGGTCGTTATCAATGACGATCCGCCCGTTGATTTTCAGATCTTCCGGCCAGTGCGAATACTTCTCATCAAACACCTGCGCTTGAGCGGAACCCGTCATAAGAATTGCGATCAGCACCAACGGGGCCAGGCAATCTTTCAATCCGTTCATCACTGCGTTGTTCCCGTGGTTATGTCCGTAATGGTGCGGCCCGTGTTTTCTGGCGGCAGGCAGGCACCTGCCCTACGGGTGGGTGAGAGTGTGTTGCGTCTATTGCAGGCGGTCTGGCAGGTTGCCGTGTTCGTCGAAGGGTAGATCGCGGAGCGGTGTGAGAATCTCCAGATCGTCGCGGGCTTCCGCTTCGCTGCGGTAGGCGGCGGAGCACTCGACTTCGGCGACATCCAGCGTGTTGCGGACCCACATCATGCGGGCGTCTGGCGGGTCTGGCAGGCCGATGGTAGGCAGCGCGGCTGCCAGAATGTCGCGGTCGGTGGCGTAATCCAGCGGCAGCATGGCGCCGGTCGGATGGCCGCCGGTCAGGCAGTTGATGCGGGTTGCTTCGACGTCCATTTTTTCGATCACGCGGGTGCGGCAGAATTCGGCAATGCCAATGCCTGCAGCGTTGCCGTGCGTCTGGTTGGAAAGGTCGCGGACAACGATGCGTTTAATCTCTGGCATCGGCTGACCATCGGGCGAGACGCCGCCGGGTGAATGATCGCCCCGCTTGCGGCCCACGACGTTGGTGTCCATGCCGCTGCCGCTGATGTTCTTGCCGATCTCATCCAGCAGCAGGATATCGCCTTTTACGAAGGGCAGACGCGGCATCAAACTACGGGCGATGGCCAGCAGCTCCGGCTCGCGGGTTTCAAAGTTCTGCGGCTTTACCGCTTCGATCTTCGCTGTCTGATCGTAACCGTTTTCGATAATGGCCAGGCCAGCCACGATGTTGCATTTGCTGAGCACTTCGCGGGCGACGCTGCGGAGGATCTGATTGAAGCTGTAATCCATGATCGCCCGGTGATACACCTTGGCGCCGGCGTGTTTGCCCAGACCGATGAGCATCATCTTCATCAGGCCGCTTTCGATGTCGCCGACGAAGTTGGTGTGTGGTTTCACGCGGCCACAGACCAGCACATGATCGGCGGTCGAGGCGTGGCGGTCGAAGTGCACGGGGAAGCCTTCGTCCGCCTGGCAGACGACGATGGTGTCCATGCTGGCGCGGATCTCGCAGCCGGTGAATTCCTCGGTGATGTTGTACGAGGCAAGCACTTTGCGCTGTCCTTCGGCCGTGCCGCCGCCGTGACTTCCCATCGCGGGCACCAGGAAGGGTGTGGCGCCAAGCGTTTTGATGTGCTGAACCACGGCGCGGAGGATGCGGTCGATGCTTGCGATGCCGCGACTACCGGCGGTGATAGCAACCGTCTGACCGGGCTGGATGGCGCTTTGCAGTTGAAGTTGCGAAAGTTGCGCTAAGGTTTCGGCTTCCGGGTCTTCGACTTGCGGCGCGTCGAAATGCTGACGCAGGCGGAACATCTGAGGGTGCAACATAACGTGCTCAAATGGCTTTATGTATTTGCTGGGTAATGGTTTACGGCTTGCTGCGCTGAGCGTAGCGGGGCGATGTGGCCAGCCGTGCGTCGCCATTATAGCCGCCCGGCGGGTGCTGGCGTGATAGCGCAAGCATCTGTGTCAGGTTGTATCAATTACAGGAATTGACCGGGAAATACTCATGGAAAGCATTATCCGGCGACGATCATCTCTATCGAATGTGCCATTTTTCCGTTGCGTGTGTGTTATTCGGCTCACACCGGCGCGCAGGTGATGGCGTTTCGCTCTGAAAGGATTCAGGGCTGGACCGCCGGTAACGCGGCATTCGCCGCAAGTTTCTGCGGCTTGCACACCTTTGTGGGTGGCAAGTTCTGCAAGCATCAAAAAACACTCCTCAAGAAACAGGCTTAGGAACCGTGGCTAAAACCGCAACCGGCCGCAAGAGGCGGCCAACTTCTACCGCCCCACTCACTCAAGCCTTTGCAACTTACGCAGCACCGGTAGCGTTGTGGTTTACCAGCGCAAGGGAGAAATCTATGAACCCGTGGTTACGCTTGCTTACCTGTAGCGCGCTGCTGTGGTCCGCCACAGCCGGCTCCGCAGTAGCTCAAGAATTCATCAACCCGCAGACGCCGCTGTCGCCGCAGCACTTCGATGCTCAGCAGGCGGCGTACGCCCAGCACATGCAGCAGATGCAAGCCGCCTATCATCAGCGGCAAGCCATGGAAGCGCAGCAGGCTGGTTACGCACAACAGCCCGGCCAGTCCGGCGCCGTTCAGCCCGCCGCCTTCCAGCAGCAGGGCGGCTTCCAGCAACAAGGCGGCTTCCAGCAGGGCGGCTTCATTGATGGCTCTGCCGACGTAAATGTCGTTGGCGGACCAGGCGGACAGGGCTTCGGCGATGGGCCGATCATGACCGCCATCATGAACCCGACCTGGATGGGCACCATCTGGGGAACCATCAGCGGCGCCAATCGCGGCCTTGGCTACAACAGCAGCTACGCCACGCTGGGCTATAAACGCCGTCTGGTGGAAGACCCGCTGGCAGGCCGCTGGCTGATTGAATCCCGCGCTCACTTAAACCTTGACTCAGGCGGCTTCTTTACCAACGTTGGTATCGAACGCGTGATGACCATCAAACCGGCAGCCACCGATATCTCGCTCGGCTTCTGGTACGACGGCGACTTCGACGACCTGGAAGGCTTCGGCCACTCGTTTAACCAGGTCGGTCCCACCCTGAAACTGAAAAACCGCAACTGGCAGTTCTGGGTCAACGGTTACATTCCCGTGGGTCAGCACAACTATCTGATCGGTACGCCCGACAGCCCGTTCTTCGAGAACTTCATTCTGCAACGCAACGGTTATAGCATCGCCTACAAAGGCTTCGACGCAACGCTTCAGTTGCCGCTGCCCAACCTGGCGAGCTACAACGCTGCGATTGACCTGGGTGGTTACTATTACAGCAACGATGCTGGCGTTACCGAAAACTTCGGCGGTTTCCGCGCACGTGTCAGCGGTAGCCTGATGAGCGGACTGGGTCTGTCACTCGAACTGACACAGGACTCGATCTACGGCACCACGCTGGTTGGTCAGGTCACTGCAATTCTGGGCGGCAACGACAACTACGATCCACTGGGCGACGATCTTTCGCCTACCCGTCGTAACGACCATATCGTCCGTAGAAACCAGGACCCGATCTTCCTGATCGACCCTGACACCAACCTGCCTTACCGCATCCTGCACGTTAACAACCGGGCCGGTCTAGGCGGCGACGGTACCTTCGAGAATCCGTTCAGCTCGCTGGCTGAAGCCGAAAACGCTTCGATTCCGGACGACGTGATTCTGGTTCAGCAGGGTGACGGAACCACCACCAACTACGACACGGGCATCGTGCTGAAAGACCGCCAGTTCCTGCTGGGTGACGGTATTACACACACGATCCCATCGACGTCCGGACCATTCCGCTTTGCACTCACCGACAACGGTGGTCAGCCTGTTATCACCAACCAGATCGGTCCTGCTGTAACGCTGGCCAACACCAATACGGTGCGTAACTTCAACATCCTGGATGCTCAGACCGCTATCCTCGGCGATGGGGCGCCACCTGTTGGCACGCCGGCCGCAGGCGGTGAGACAACCATTGACACCATTACCATCAATGGTGTCGGCGACTCCGCCGTTATCAGTAACGGTATCGTGTTGAGAAATATGCCAGCCGGTATCGCGAACGCAGTATCAGCAACCAACATCCTCATCAACGAGACGGAAGGCATCGCTATCGACCTGGTCGGCGGCGCCCCGAACTTCACCTTCCTGGGCTCGATCACCAATACCACGCTGAACAGTCAGCAGGTGATCCGGGCAACCGGGCAAACGGCGTTCAGTAATGTTGTCTTCGGTGGTGGTAACATCACAGACACCGGCGGCGCCGGTATCCTGATTCAGAACTATAACGGTAACTTCACCTTGAACAATCAGGTGATCCTGACCGACTCGACCGCAGACGCCATCACGGTGTCCGGTGGTACAGCAGCCGACGTGATTAACCTGGCGAATGTCACCATCAACGGCGGCGTCGCCCGCGGTGTGAACATCAATAATGTGGATGGCTCCGTGACCTTCGGCATCGCAAACATTGTTGATCCGACAGGCACCGCCTTCCGGGTGAACGGCGCCGCAGGCGTTTCGACCACGATGACCTACAACGGTAACATCTCGAAAGCCAACGACGGCCGCCTGATCGAAATCACCAGCCTGGGTGATGGATCGGATATCGACTTCGTGAGTGGTACTTTGACCGCCACCGGGGCAAACGGTACAGGTATTCTGGTTGACCAGTCACTGGCTGGCGCCGGAGCCACCACGGTGGACTTCGAAGATGCTGACCTTGGCGGTGTAGCTAACCGGATCCAGTCCGGCGCCACGATCACCAACAACGCAGCCAATGCCACGATCACCTTCGCAGCTCTGGATGCTGCCACGCAGGCTGTGGCGCCTGGCGACCGTGCATTCACCATGACCGACAACGCGGGTGTTGTTGTGGTCACCAATGGTACGCTGAATACGATCGGCGACGAAGTGCTCCGCATTACCAACAATAATAACGCGGCCAACAACGTTAACTTCGCCGCTACCACGGTTAACACCACCACCACACGCGGTCTGACCGTGCAGAACAACAACGGCGGCGCCGGTGCAGTGTTCGACCTGGGTGTTGTGAACGCGACGTCGGTTGCTGACACGACCGTCTTCATCCGCGATAACACGTCCAACGTGAACACCGCGGTTGGTTCGATCGCTGTCCAGAACGGCGCCCCGCGTGCCTTGGACATCCGTAGTACGTTGGGTAACATCAACTTCGGTACGGTCAATGCCGCAGCGAACAACAACCCTGGCGTTCCAGCCATCGACATTCAGACCATGCTGGATGGGTCGCAGGTGCGGATTCAGGGCGGTACCATTACCAACCGCTTCGTGGGTGTCAACGTCATCAACAATGGCGAGGCTGCGACCTACGAAATCAGCGGTATGGTCATCAACACCAACGTTGCCTTTGCTGAAGGTGTAAACCTCAACAGCCTCGCCGGTGTGGATACAACCCAACTGGTCATCTCGGGTAACACTGTGACCCTGACCGGTGCAGCCGACGCTGCCGCCACGCCAGGTTCGGGCTTCGACCTGAACAACTCGAACGGTACCTTTGTCACCTCGGGTGGCAACGTAGTGATCGCTGCGGGCGGCAACGGCAACGCAGTGGAAGATGCTGCACTGGCTCCTGGCGGTACCTACCAGGGTGTTATCACTGTCAACGGTGTCGACTTCAACTAAGCTAACCGCTTAACAAGTCGAACCTGAAACGCATACGCGGTGGTCGAGAACTTTCTCTTCCACCGCGTTTTTCTTTTTGAGGCGTTGCGTTGGCGGCTGCTGCTTATAACACCGCGGCGATGGCTTCGCACAGGGCGGGCATGTTCTGGGCGTTCATGCCGGCCACGTTGATACGGCCGCTGCCGACAATGTAGATCGAATACTTGTTCTTCAACTCGTCAACCTGCATCGGATTCAGGCCGGAGAATGAGAACATGCCGCGTTGCTGCGTGATGAAAGAGAAGTCGTGCTCCGGCGCCTTTTCTTTCATCGTCTCCACAAACAGTTGCCGCATGCCGTTGATGCGGTCGCGCATTTCCGCCAGTTCGCCGGTCCACTGCTCCCGCAATTCGGCGTCGCCCAGCACCGTGGTGACAATCGCGGCGCCATGCCGTGGCGGGTTGCTGTAATTCGCACGGACGCAGCGTTTGGCGTGGCTGAGCACCGCGTCGGCAGTGTCTGCCGATTGGGCGACCATCGTAAAGGCGCCAACACGTTCGCCGTAGAGACCGAAGTTCTTGCTGAATGAACTACACACCAGCAGTTCGTCCACTGCGGTGGCTATCGCGTGCAGACCGGCGCCGTCTTCTTCAATGCCATCGCCAAACCCTTGATAAGCGAAGTCCACCAGCGGCAGAAGCTTCCGCTCTTTGACCACGGCGGCAATCTGCTGCCATTGTTCTTTGGTGGGGTCGATGCCGGTCGGGTTATGGCAGCAGCCGTGCAGGCAGATGGCGTCGCCCGCAGGGATCTGCTGCAGCGCGGCGATCATTGCGTCGAAATCAAGCCCGTCGCCGCTGGCGTTGATATAGGGATAATACTCCACCGGCATCCCGGCTGAACTGAAGATGTTGCCGTGATTGGCCCAGGTGGGCTTGCTGCACCACATCTTCGCGTTTGGGTAAGACCGCGCGATAAGTTCGCCCGCCACACGCAAAGCGCCTGTACCGCCGGGCGCCTGAATCGTCCGCGCACGGTTGGCAGTGAGAATCCCGTGCCCGGCGCCGAACAGCAGCTCGCGCACCGCGGCGCCGTATTCCGGCGAACCATCAATGCCCAGGTAGCCCTTCGTATCTTCGGTTTCCAGCAGCTTCCGCTCGGCGGCTTTAACGCTCTTCAGAATGGGCGTGGCGCCGGTGGCGTCTTTGTAAACGCCCACGCTAAGGTTGATCTTGGCGGGGTTTTCATCAGCGCGGAAAGCTTCGGTAAGGCCCAGAATCGCATCGGGCGGGGCCATCTCAAGCGTCTCGAACACGTGGGTTCTCCGTGTTGGTGGGTTTTTAATGCAGGCGCCGCAGTTTTCGCAGCCAGTCAGTCCCTGGACATACCAGAAGATACACGTGGAAAGACTTGACGCTACTGGTTGTGGCGTGCGAGAATATAGTAACCCTCAAACGGCCCTACAGGTAGTCCTGGCGCCATGCCAGGGAATGAACAGTTATTAGGTCCGTCCCACCCCGTTACACCCTGTAACACCACCGTCAGGATGCCGGACGACAACAATGTCGAAATAGGCATCTCATCATTTCGCGGTGTTTTCCGTCTGCCCACCTTACACAATCTATGTAACCCAATTTGATACGCCTCGATCAGGAAACTGGTTAACGGGGGCAAACAGGGACGTTGTTTCCAACTGTCTCAACCCCGTATTTGCGGGCCCACCCAGCCGTTCTTGAACTAACCTTCATACAGCGACCACTTTGGTCTTTTGTACGGATTGATCCCCGCTATTTAGTCTTATACACCCATTTCTTAACAAAGCTAAGGAACCCTCATGAGTCGACAGAACCGTAAACCGCAACCTGGCTTCACGCTGGTTGAGTTGCTGGTGGTTATTGCCATTATTGGCGTCCTGGTCGCGTTGTTGCTGCCTGCGGTGCAAGCCGCCCGCGAAGCTGCACGCCGTATGACTTGCACCAATCAACTGAAACAGTGGGCACTGGGCTCGCATAACTTCGCCGACATCAACCGCGAGTTTCTTCCGCTCGGCGCCATGAACAGCCAAGGCACCGTGGAGAACCGGCAGGTTTACAAACGCATCTCGTGGCCCGTGATGCTCTGGCCGTTCGTTGAACAGGGCAACCTGTACGACCGCTACGATATCACCAGGCACTTCTACGAGAGCGGCAATATCGAAACGCACCGCGAGTTCATCCCGCTGTACTACTGCCCCTCTGACAAAGTTGATGTTACACAAGGCACCGCCGACACTTATTGGCGTGTAATGGGTAACTACGTGACCAACATGGGCAACACCCACCTGCACCAGAACGCAGCGGATCAGGCTATCTACTCGGGTTCCCCCTTCGGCGTACGGCACATGTATCGCCTGAGCGATATCACCGATGGTCTTTCGAACACCGTTGGCTTCTCCGAAATTATCATCGCCTCGCCAGGCAACACCAGCGACAACCGCGGCGACTTCCTGAACGACGAAGGCAGCCCCGGCTTCATGTCAATCAATACGCCCAACTCAAGCGTTCCCGACCAGTGCCGCCGGTGTTCTGCTTCAAGTCAGGATGTGAACCATGCCGACTATCGTGTGATTCCTTGTACACAGATCTCCGGAAACACTGAGTACCAGATTGCCGCCCGCAGCCGCCACCCAGGCGGTGTGAACGTGAGCATGCTGGACGGCTCTGTGCGGTTCGTCCCAGAGACCGTTTCGGCGAATGTATGGCAAGCCGTTATGTCGGGCAAAGGCGGCGAGTCAATCAATCTGCCTTAACCCGTCACAGTTTTCAACGCCGTCGCTGAAGCTTTCAGCGGCGGCCCGTTGCCGTCGCGTTTTTCAATCGACGGCGCCGGATGTTCCGTTCTACTTGTTTGAATCACAGAGTCTGTTGCGATGCTACGTTTCATATTATTTTCCGCCACACTGCTGGCATTGCCGCTTCTCTTAGGCTGCGGTTCTTCCATGCACACCGTTGCGGTCAGCGGTCAGGTCACGGTGCAAGGAGAACCGCTTGAGAACGGTTCCATCACCTTCCTTTCTGCGGACGGAGAGACCCCTTCGGCAGGCGGCGTTATCCGGGATGGGCAATACACTGCCGATGTTCCACCCGGTGACAAGACCATCCTGATCATTGGCACCAAGGTAGTTGGCGAAGAGTTTGTGCTGGAAGGTGTGCCAGACAGCGGCAAACGCGACAAGCTGGAAACCGTTACGCACGCCAACTACAACGCCCATCATCTCACACCCTTGAAGGCGTCGATCACGGAAGGAAAAAGCGACCTGAACTTCGCACTAACCAAAGACGGCAAAGGCGCCTAACGGCAACAGCGCCCCGGCAGGCACTTCGCCGTAGGGCAGGCGCCTGCCTGCCGCGTGTCAGATGTTGCGTGTCAGGTTTGGTCAAATCACGTTGGGTTTCACTTTACCCAACGTCACAGGCTATCTATCAGCCGGGCTTCAAGCTCGACAAGTTGCCCGGTGATGCGGTTGCGGAGCGGATCAAGGCGTTGCCGGTCGGCGGGCTGAAGCTTCTGGTACATCGTGCGTAGCTCCGCCCACTGCCGCGCCATCTGGCGGCAGTCTTTGGCAAGATGCTGATTGGGCACGCCGCTGATGGTGTCGCGGTGCAGCCCGGCGCAATACTGCTGAAACCGGGATGCTGCCAGCAGAATGTCACGGCGGAACGTAGCGTCGTAACCGGGCGTGGCGAAGCGGCGATTCAGCTCGTTAGAAAACCGTTGCGAGTCGTAATCAATGGCCGCAGCAAGCTGTAGCGCCGACTGGCCAGTCGATTGCGGCGTCTGCACGCCCAGCATCTGTTCGATCGAATTCATCGCGGCTTGCACCTGCTGCTGATGCTGCTGACGCTGCGGGTTGGGCGGCAGTTTGGCAAGCCGCTGCTGCGCCGCTTCCCAGTCATCGCCCAGGTAGCCAAACACCAGGCGAAGCGTGGCGTCTTCGTCTTCGGTATCTACACAACCGCGGAAGTCTCCGCAGGACGAATTGAATTCGTCACACGCAGCCATCAGTTCACGGCCGCCGGGAGTTTCAATCACTTGCCGCAACGTGATGTTATCAAGCACGGCGCCCATCTCACGTTGTAACAGACCGCAAAGCTGCGTCAGCTGGTTGTAGTTCATGCCTTGCTGCAGCCACAGCAGCTTATGGATTTCACGGTCGATGTCGTAAATCCGCTGCACGCCGCGTTCAATATGCCGGTCGTTTAAGCCGCGCAACTGCCCTGCCAGACGTTGCCACGCCGTGTTGATTTTCTGATACTCGGCCACCACCGTCGCCGTGGGCACCCCGCGGCGGACATTGTTTTCCAGATAAGTCAGGCTCTGCCGCAGGCGGTCGGCTTCCAGCAGCATTGCGCTGGCGCGGCGGTCGCGAATTTCCGCGCGGATGTCGCCCGCCAGATGGCTGACTTCCGCCTGATAGCTGTACAACTGGCGCGAAAGTTCGTTGCGGTCAAGTTGTGGTTCAACGCCCAGCAATTTGCCAAGCGATGTATTGTGCCCGTCGATCTGCCCGATCAGTTTGCGGCTGCGTGTATTGAGGTGCGGCGCCCCGCGTACCTGGTGGGCGAAGACACGCCACTGCTGATCCAGGCGGCGGAAGCCATCCACAACCGGGCGTGCATCGCGCGTGGTGCGCCGGGCCGTGTCTTCCAGGGCATGGGCGGCCGCGTGGATCTTCATCGCATCGGCTGAAAACGCACGCGCCTGTGGCAGCCGGTTAACGTCGGCCGCCAGCACCGTGGCCAGCTCGTAAGAAGCTTCGTCCATGCGTTCCAGTTCGGTCCGCACCTGGGTGATATTCACCTGCCTGACAGGCGCCGGCACATTCACCCGCGGCGGCGGCAGCGCGGGTCCCTGCGACTCGATAAAGTTGCGGATTAGCCCTTCAAAAAACTGCTTGCGCGGCTGCTGAGCCGAAAGCTGCGGCGTGGTTGTCAGTGTGAGAACCGTTACGCACACCATTGCGCCGACGGATGCCCGAAGAGAGAAGTAATGCATTGACCTGTTTCCTTACGTGAATGAAAAGTGGGAGCCATCTCCCTCTCGCATCGTAACATTGTGTTCAGCAACCGCCAACATTCGCGTACGTGCACCGCGACGGCGGTTATCAGGAAAATACTTGCGGTCGCGGCGGATCAGTTCCACAATTGCATCCCACAGTACCCGGTTACACTGTCTTATGGAAAAAGGAATACGCCACATGCTTCAGCGCACTCTGTTGCTACCAGTCTTCTTCTTGAGCATCCTCACAACGCTGAACGTGTTGCCTGCTGCAGAACCGCCACAGACCCGTTTACAGCGGATGCCTGCTTCCGCCGCATGGCTCAAACCGCCCGCGGATCTGAAAGGCGATTTCGAAATCGCGAAGACGGCGCCGGAAGTAGACTTCGCCGTCTTCCCCGGCCAGTGGGAAGGTGCGCGGCTATGGTCTACGTGGGGCGACGCTCTGACCGGTACGGATGGGAAATTTTACGGCTCCATCGGCGATCATGCGGCGCCGCATGGTTCGGCTTACGTTTACTCGATAGATACCGCCGCAAAGAAGGTTACGCAGCTGGTGGACTGCACGGCCGTGATCGGTGAAAAAGATCCGCAGGTCTACACGCCCGGAAAAATTCACGGCGGTCTGGTGCAGCACGATGGCCGCATCTATTTCTGGGGCTACCGTGGCAGTGTGCGGCAGACGACCGCCGAGGCAAAATACCGTGGCGACTGGCTGTTGAGTGTGGGCATGGAAGACAATGCCGCGCTCGATCATGGCGTGCCCATTCCGCATTGCAGCGTGCCCGTGCTGATCGGCTGTAAAGCCAACGCGTCGCTCTACGGCTATGCAGTGCCCGGCAAAACCTCTCCGGTGCAGACCGACCGGTTCTTCCGTTACAGCATCGCGACGGGCAAGGTTGAAACGCTGGGCGGTCCAACACCGGATGTCTCACGCGCGATGATAGTCACGCCCAGCGGCGACGCCTACTACAGCACCGGCGGTAAAGGCGCCAGCCAGTTTGTGCACTACAACGCCAAAACCGGGAAGTTCAAAACCCTCAAGACCAAGCTGCCCGGCGGCGATACACTGCGCGCCGCCAGCCGGGTGACAGAATCTGGCGCCGTGTACTGCATCACTCGCGGCGGTGTGGTGTTCAGCTTTGACACCAGCACGCACCAGGTGAAAGAGATCGGCCCCGTGTTCCCGGCCGGTCCCCTTTATACCGCCGCCTGCCGCTTAGATCCCGCCGGCAAATACCTGTACTACCTACCCGGCGCCCACGGAAAAAGTATCACCATTGGTACACCTGTGGTGCAGATGAATGTGCAGACGGGCCGCGTGAAAGTGATTGCCTTCCTCAGCGCCGGGATGATCGCTAAACAGAAATACCACACCGGCGGAACCTATGGCATTGCCTTAAACGAAGATGGCAGCCAGTTGTTCATCAACATCAACGGCGGCGACGCCGATGCCAAGAAGCCCGACTTCGGCAAATGCGCCGCCATCGTCGTGCACATCCCAGCCAGCGAGCGATAACCTACGCCAGCTGCAGGAACCTTGCATACCACGCGGCTGCCGTTTGTGCATCGCGTGTTGCTTCCAGCGATAGGGCGCCGGCGATGGCGTGTCCGGCGTCATACATTCCAGGCGGCAATGGTTTTTCGTCCGCGGGCAGCAGGCTGGGGCCGCTCCAGAAGGCCGCCAGCGCCAGCCAGCTTGCACCGGTTTCGTAGCTGCTCTGCTCAGCAGCCGCTTGGGCGGCATAGCGTTCGTCTTCGCCTGGCGAAGTCGCCCAGATTGCAGCGGCGTCGATGGCTGCCGTGTCTTCTTCTGAAAGCTTGTCCTCTGCCTGACGGGTCGCGGTTATCTCGCGCAGGCATTTACAGCCCCATGCGACCGCCGCGGCTGGTTCCAGAATATGTGCCTGCAAGCGGATAGCCTCGTAGTGCAACCCTGCGGAGGCCAGCCGTGCAACAAGCTCTTCGCCGCCGGCGCTAAGATTTGCTGCCGGCAGCGCCTGCGGAAGTTGCAGCGATTCGCACACCGCGGCCAATGTCTGCGGTTCGTCCGGCGGTGCGGGTTCAGTGGTTTCTTCGACGGTGGTTGTTGTGGTTGTTGCTGTGGGTCGCGACTGACCATCGATCTCGATTTCAAACCGCGTGTTGCCCGCCTGCACGGTGTCGCCGGTGTTCAGCCTGGCAGCGGCGACCGCTTGCTGATTCAGCCGCACCGCGGCGCCGCTGAGGTCGCGGAGCATCATGGCGGCGGGTGTGCATTCAATGCTGAAGTGAAGTTCCGCCAGCGCCGGATCCGAGGGGAAGCTAAAGTCCGCCCACGCACTGCCGCCGAACTTCGCCGTTTGTCCGGCGTGCATCCGCATCTTATGGCGCTGGCCGCCGGGTGTGGTTGCGGTAATGGTCATCGCCATGTTACGCGGCTCGCTTCGTGGGGCTCTCGAATCCGCACAACGCCTTCAGCGGCGACGACATCCGTACGTTGCCCGCCATCTTATCGTTCTGCAACGCGTCAATCAGCTGTTCCAGCTGCTCGCTGCGGCTTAACGCCAGGTCCACGAAGAAGCACTTCTTGCCAGCAATCTCGCAGGCGCCGCCAGAACCTTCCAGCCACTCCTGCCGGATCTGATAGCCGATGCGATGCAGTACGGCGACAGCTTCTTCAATCAGTTCTACGGTGCGCATTTTCTTCCCCCGGTGACGAAACCCGGCGGATTGTAGCGGCTTCGCCTGCAGTCTCCTACGCCGGTTTCCGATACCAGTAGTATCGCTAACACCTGCAAGGCAAACGGTTTACGCCGCAATCCTGGCGAACCAGGAAAAATGCATCCGTGCGGGCGAGACACGCTAGGCAGCGGGCCTGCAAAGACTTTGCGGGTTAAGTAGTAAACGGCAAGTTCGCGGAAGGCTTCCTACCTATGGCTTCGACACAGCAGATCACCCCCGAGCAGCAGATCGAACAGTTGAAACAGCAGCTGGCTCACGCACAGCGGATGATCGCTCTGGGAGAACTGGTCAGCACCACCACACACGAATTCAACAATGTGCTGACGACCATCATCAACTACGCCAAGCTGGGCATGCGTCATAAAGACGAAGCCACCCGCGACAAGGCTTTGAACAAGATTCACGATGCCGGCCTGCGGGCTGCCAAAATCACCAACGCCGTGCTCGGCGCCGCCCGCAATCGCCGCGCGGGCTTCGAGCCGGTGAACCTGCAGCAGATTGTGGAAGAATCGCTCGTCCTGCTCGAACGCGAACTGCAGAAGTACCGCATCGAGCTGGAAACCACCTTCGAAGAGGCGCCGGAAATCAACGCCGATGGCAACCAGATTCAGCAGGTGCTGATGAACCTGCTCATCAACGCGCGTCAGGCCATGACCAGCGGCGGCCGCGTGATCGTGGGCATTCACCACGACAAAGAAGCTGCCACCGTCGACCTGCTGGTCCGTGACACCGGACCGGGCATTCCTGCTGAAAAACTGCAGAAGATCTTCGACCCGTTCTACACCACCAAAAACGGCCCCGATGAAACCGGCAAAGGCGGTTCGGGCGTCGGCCTCTCCTGCTGCCGCGACATCATCGAAGCGCATAAAGGCCGCATCCGGGTCGAAAGCACCGTCGGTGTCGGCACCGCCTTCACACTGAAGCTGCCGGTGGCGGCGTAAGTGCATGGCACGTCTTGTTCAGCATATCTTGTTCAGCGTACCATAGATTCGGCGCCGGCGCGCACGAACAGCAGCCTAGCGGTGACTTCTGCGGGTGGTAGTTGCAGCATTGCCGCGGCCGCACGGCGGTAGGCGGCCATCTGCGGCCGGTAATAGTCGATGCGTGCGGGCAGGTCTTCGTCGGATTCCAGGTGTTCGGTCTTGAACTCCACCACTTCCGCGGCGACGATCCGTTCGCCGTGACGCAGCACCACCAGGCGGTCGATGGAACCGGTCAGCAGTTCATCTTTGTCCTGCACAGAGAAGTTGCGTTCCCGCCACACCTGCACCTTTGCCGGTTCTTTGGAAGTCCCGCCACGCTCCTCTGCGGGCTGCCAGCCTTCGTACCGTGCGCGGTGCAAGGTTTGCGAAACGGTGGCGTTGCCTAGCATCTGATCGAACTCAGCGAGCATTTCCGGCAGGTTCAGGCTGTGGGCGCCAATCCGCATCGCATGCCGCGTAAGCACCTCGTCACTGGGCCGTCCTTCATCCAGCCACTGCACCTGCTCAAGCCAGGCATGAAAGATCACGCCTTTGCGCATTGCATCGGCGCCGGCGCCGGATAGAGCTTCCTGCAAGGTCGTCTGCTGACCACCTGCCTGGCTGGAAGGCGGACGCTGACGCAGCAAAGGTCCACTCGCAGGCGCCCCGGCGAGCTTCACTTCCAGGGGTGCGGCAACCGGCTCCGGCGCTGCGGCGGACTTCTTCTCAACGCCCGGGTTGGTGTACCACTGCGGGTCGCCATGTTCAAACAGCAGCGTGTCCGGTTCGACCTTGTCTTTACCCACCAGCGCGGCCCGCAATAGCCCACCGAAGGTGCGTGGCGTCTTCCATTCGCTTTGTTCGGTCGGCGGGACGATCATGTGCAACGCATGCACGGCGCGGGTCAGTGCGACGTACATCACACACAGCGATTCCACTGCATCACGCTCGAAACTATCGGTGAACATCTCCTGCACCGCAGGCGGTAGCAACGGCTGAATATCTGCATTGGCATAGCGGCAGACCCGGCTGACCGGCGCGGTGGGCGAATCTTTGTGCACCACAAACTGATCGTGCTGACCGACGAACTGTGCGGTAAGTTCCGGCAGCACCACCACGTCGAATTCCAGCCCTTTCGATTGATGCACGGTCATCACGCGGACGGCTGCGGTGGATGGATCGCTGACGCGTTGATTCTCGACAAACGCTGTGAAGTCTGTCGTCCGTAGCGTCGCCCGGTGTTGATAGTCGTACGCCAGTTGCACCAGCTGCATGGTGCGGCTTAGTTCGCGCGGTGTGCACTGCGGCGCCAGAATCGTGGCCCACCGCTGAAGCACCGCGCCGTAACCTTCCGTCAACAGTTCGCACCGCACCTGCTGCGCCAGACGGCCAGCTGCTTCATCATCGGCTTCGGCGCCTTTGCGGTTGAAGGCCAGGTTCTGAAAACCATAAGCTTCGCCCAGCGGTGAGTGTGCGATGTGAAAACGCAGCACGCCGTCACCGGGATGGTCGGCCAGCTTCAACAACGAAAGGCAGGCCAGCACCGCCGCGGAATCGGTCAGCGGATTGCCGCCTTCTTCACTAGCTGAAACGCCCAGCTTGCGCAGGCGGTAGATCATCTGCCCCACGCTGGCGTTACGTCGCACCAGCACACCCACGCTAAAGCCGGGAGCCTGCTCAACGATTTCCGCAACACGTTGCGCTGCCAGATCAAACGACGCATCCGTCGTATAACTGTCTTCCGCTTTTGCCGCACAGGTCTCCAGCCTGGTGTAGCCGTTCAGGTCCTTCAGGGCGGTGGTGTGCTGTTGCACCTTGCCGCACCAGAGAGTGACGGCCTCTTCAAAACGGTCCAGATTGTTGTGCGCCGGGATACCCGCGAACACCTTGTTCACGGTATCGACCACGGCCTGGCTGGAACGGTAACTGGTGTTCAGCGCTTGTGTCTGAAGGCCAGGTATTTCGTCGCTGATGGCGTCGAAGATTTCCGCCACACCACCACGCCAGCCATAGATCGCCTGCTTCACATCGCCGACGCAGAAGAAAGAACCGGCGGTCTGGTCGTTTGTTTTGTCGGCCGTTGCAGCACGATTGGCGAAGGTGCGGATCACGCCCCACTGGGCAGGCGACGTGTCCTGAAACTCATCCAGCAACAAGTGTGTTATGTCCGCATCCAACCGGAAGATCAGACGCTGCATATCGCCCAGCGCCTGCGAGCTGGCAAGGGTGCGGGTGACATCTTCAAACCGCACCGCCTGCCGCTGCTGCTTGAGCCGTTCGTACTCGACATGAAACTTCTCAAGCAGATCGTGCGTGGCTTCGGTCTGCGAGACAATCTTGCCAATCAGCTGGGCGCCTGCATGTTTGATAAGCTGCTCGTACAGCATCTGCACTTCCGCCGGAATCGCGCGGCTGCGGTACTTCGGTTCTCCCGCAACCACCTTGGCGGCGATCCCTTTGCTGATGAACAGGCCCCACTCACCATCGGAAGCTGCCTCCAGGTCCTTGGTGCGGGCTTCGTCCCAGGCGTTGGTGGGCATCTCTAGAATGCTTAACCGGTCGAAAACTTCGGTCAGTTCGTCCGGCGACAACTGCGGCAACCGGGCGATGCTGTGCCACGGCTGCGGGTCAGGATGTGTATCCAGGTAGATGTTGTAAAGCTGATCGACCGTCGAGCGTATCAAGGCGCCGACGCCGCGGGTTGCTTCGCCTTTGGCCAGCAGGTGCGTCAGGTTCAGCAGGTCTTGTTTGTCGTTGCGGCGCAACACGGCTTCGATGGCTTCGCTACGGATGCGCGAATCTTCAAGCTCGTCAACAATCTGCCACGCCGGTGATAATCCGATTTCAAAGCTGAAGCTACGGGCGATCTGCGAGAAGAAGCTATCCAGCGTTCCCACCCGCATGCGGTGCAAACTGCGTGCAACTTCGGCCAGTTTCTCTAAACAATCCTCACGCGTCAGCGGACGCTTGATCACGTCGGCTGCGAGTTCTTCGCGCTGCTTTTCGTCATGGACGGCGCCTGCCAGCCGCAGCACGACGCGGTCGAGAATTTCGCCGGCGGCTTTGCGTGTGAAGGTGGTTGCCAGGATCGAATCCGGCGATACATCTTCAAACAGCAGGCCGATGTAGCGGTTGGTCAACTGGTACGTTTTGCCCGTACCTGCCGAAGCGCGGATGACCAGGTGCGGAAACTTGTCAGCGGCTTGGATCATGCGTTTTCCTGTTCCTGGTTTTCGTTCTTCGGTTCGCTATCTTCCAGCACATCCTTGATGTAGGCCTCTTCGACCAGATACTTCACCGCGGCCAGAACGGGCGAAGCCACGGCGGCGCCGAGGAATCCAAACAGCACGCCCATCAGCGCCTGAAAGAAAATCAGCAGTGCGGGCGGGAGTGACACCTGCCTTTGCTGGATCAGCGGCGTCACCACGTAGCTCTCGATCAGTTGCAGCAGCAGATAGCCGGCAATCACCAGAGCGACCGTTGTGCCGCCCTGAGGAACCGCGCACAGCACGCTCATGGAGAGCGCGAGAAAGCCGCCGATATTCGGAATGAAGGTCAGCAGGGCAGTAATCACGCCGAGTGATATCGCCAGCGGCACGCCCAGGATCAGCAGGATGATGCCGGCGCCAGTTCCTGTCACTAGCATCGAACCAAAGCGTCCCACCAGCCAGTGCCACATCGTGTCACCGACTCCGTTCATCAGTCCGCGGACCCGGTCGCGGCGCGGCGGGGGAAATAGCTGCACCACGCCGTCGCGGTATTGATCCGGCGCCACAGCCAGGAAGAGTCCGACGAAAAAGATCACCAGCGAATTTACAAAGAAGCCCATCGTCGTTCCAAACACAGTCTTAAGCGTGGCGCCAACGCGGCCCGCCACGCTTTTCACTTCTTCAGGAAGCGGCTTCGAGCTCTTCTGCGATTTCCCGTTTGACTTCTTATCGCCTGATTCTGCCTCAGACGCAGACTTGTCCTTGTCTTCCGGTTCTTTCTTTTCAGGGCTGTCCTCAGGCGAGCTGTCCTTATCAGGTGAACTCTCTTGTTCAGATTTGGATTTGCCCTGCGGATCCTCCACCAGTTTGCGGAGCACTGGGGTGTTTGCCAGTGCGGTTTCGAGCGCGGGGTATTCCTCCGCCAGTTGTTGCACCTGCGATTCCACCTGGTCGAAGTGTTTGTAAGCCTTCTCAACCTGCGTGTTTATCTGCACGCCAAACAGCAGTAGCCCGGCCAGACCCAGCAGCACCAGACCCGTCGTGACAATACCCAGGCACCAGCCGTAGTTAAGGGTAATGAGGCTGGATAGCCAGGTGCTGCATCTGCACAAAAACACGCCGAACAACACCGCCAGCACCAGCACCAGGAAGATCTCGGTGGCGTAGATCAACGCAGCGCAGAACGCGACCGTCGCCACCACAATCATTGCAGCGACAACCAGACGCCGGGTATAGCCGGCCAGTGATAATTTCGAATCTTCCACAGTTTTCCTTCGTAATTCTTCACGTAGGGAAAGCCTGTCGCAGCCCTCAACCGGCGACATCTCTCAAGGTTATTCAGCAGGCTGCTAAAACGGCTTCGCAACATCGTTCGTGCTGAAGTGCGGTTTTTGCAAAGCGGATGCGGCGCCAGGGTCCGTCGTTTCCGCTGACGGCTTCCATGGATCAAACACGTTGTCCTGGCAGATACAGGCCAACTCGTCTGAGAAAGGGGGCGGCGGATCGGCAGGTGGCCAGAAGACGCCGCGGCGGATGTTGCGAATCACGTTCCGCGCCACTTCATCTGCTTCTTCAATGTCGGCCGCTGTCCAGTCCGCCATCGCAAAGCCCGTCTTGCTGACATCTTTAGGCAGCAGGATATAGCCGAACTCCAGTTGGTTAACGTCCATCGGCACATCCAGCGTGCCGGCCAGATGGCGGTACATCGGCAACTGCAAGTTCACCCATTCACCCTTCTTGCGATGCTTCTTTTCAGGGCCGTCACCTGCATCGCTGGTTTTGTAATCCAGAATGGCGTACTTGCCGGTGTGAATATTTCGGTCGATGCGATCGATAAAGCCATGAATATGGAACGGCTCTCCGTCAACCATCAGTTCCGGCGTTCTTTCCTTTCCGGGTTGTTCGATGTGCAGGATACGCCATCCCTTAGCAGCCCAGGCTGCCTGTGCCTTGGCGAATTCAGAAAGTCTTATCCGTAGTTGTTCTATTTGAATACTCACGGGGGCAGCAGCATGCGCACCAAACGTCAGCTCAACCAGACGGTCGAGTTCTGCGCGAAAAAACCGATCAATTTCTTCTATGTTTTCGGAGTCTTTCTTCTCGCTCTTACCGAAAGCTTCCAGCACGTTGTGAGTTAATGTGCCAAAGGTAGTAGCTTCCATTTCTTCTGGTTGGTCATCAATCGTTTTTAGATACAACACGCGTCGCAGGTAGAAGCGGTACGGGCACGCAAGGTACTCCGCAAACCGGGTTGGGGCGATCCGCTTGATTTCCCGCCCCGTCAGGTCTGGCTGCGGAATGGCGAATTGCGATGTTTCGGCGCCGGGCTGCAAGCCGCCTGCCAATATTGGCTTCTGTTGCCCGCCTTGTGGCTTGAAGAAACGCATGGCGCGGTCGGCGACGGTTTCGTCATCGGCTGCAAACAACAGACGGCTGGGAATCAGCGGGTTATTTTCAGCATCGCGACGGGCAACGATCAGCGATACATCTTTGCGTGTCCGCAGTAACAGGTCCATCGCGTAGGCGTCGCGGGCATGCCGCCGGGCGTTGTCATCCATGCCCAGTTCGGCCCGCAGTGCGTTCGGCAGGAACAGCACAGAGCCGACGGAATCTGGCACAAAGCCCTCATTCACGCTGGTCACAATCAACGCGGGTGCATCGTTCAGCGCCAGTGGCAGCCAGCTTAGGAGTTCAATGGCGGGCTGATCGTGCAGCACGGGCACACGCGGCTGCAATTGCTGCTGGGTCAGACGGATCGCCTCCGGCGCTGCGATCGAGGGCGCCAGTGCGGCGGGCACTTCGCGGTTGCTGCTGAGCACCTTGTGAATGTCCAGGCAGGGCAGCAGCGTGAGCCTATCGACCGGGTCTTCCCGATCGAACTGCCGGTGACTGTAAATGGTCATCACCACATCCATCAGCGCGGCGGTCCATCCGTCGAGCCGCTGCTGCGGAAGCTCGAACCCTTCGCCCCGTAGCGGCGCAAGCAGCGCGGTGATGATCTCGTACACCTGATGCAGCGCGGCGTACGCTTTCTGCTGATCTTCCGCCGCGCCCAGCCAGTCGCCATCCAGCCGCGTCTGCAGATGCTCGCTGTAATACGTATCTAACTGGCTGATCCATCCCAGCGGCGCCCCTTGCGTCTGCAGCCACGCGGCCACATCCGGGTGCCGCACCAGCGCGGCGAACTGCGGCAACCGGTTACGCTCGACATAGTCGGCAACCGCGGTCAGCAGTTTATAAGGCGGCGTCTGCTCGATGCCTGTTCCCGGACCAAACCGGTTGGGCAAGCCGCTCTGGGTCAGTTGCCGTTGCACCTGCGCGACGGTTGCCGGATCGGGCACACCCACGCAGATCTCGCTGGCGGCGTACTTGCCATCTAATGCTGCAATCCGCCGTACGACTTCTTCCGCCTGTTCCTGCAGATCTTCCACGACCGAAACCTGCGGTGTCTTCACAGGCAGCGGCAGGCTGGTCCATTCGTCGGTTTGCAAACAGCCGAATTCATCGAAACGGTGCGCCAGTTCCGGCGGCGCGTAGATCAATGCGGTGGTGCGGTCGAGCACCGGCTTGAGCATATCGCGTTGAATGTTATTCAGGTCGGCGACGCAAACCAGCGCGATATCGCCGTCGTAACCGCATTCGTCATGCTTCACAGCGACAATGCGTGCCGACTGTTTATCCCACAGCTTCAAGCCATCCAGAATGGTGTGGTAGCGGGTTAGCAGTTGATGCAGCACGCCCCACCGTTGCTGTTCGTTCTCGTCGAACCCGGCGATGCCACGGCCCGCTTCCAGCACATCTTTGAAGTCGCGGTCATAGCCCGCCAGTTCGCGATAATGCGTGCGGATCAGATCGCCCAGGTCGCGCCAGCGGCGGTCTTCGTTATCTGCAGGCGGATGCGGGATCAGCTTCTGCAGCTCTTTGCGGTCCAGCTCTTTCAGCGCCCGCGCCCAGGTCAGCTGTTGCACCAGCTCGCTGGCAAAAGGCAGCTTCGGGAAGTAGAGGTATTCGGGGAACTCGCCCATCGTGACGATATTGGGCGCAGAAAACGCCAGTCGCTGCTCGAACGCATGCCGCGCAAACAATTCTTCCAGCCGCGATTTCGCACGGCCATCCGGCGCCACCACCAGCACGCCCGCCATATCGAAGTGAACGCCGCTGGTGTACCGGTTGGCAAAATGCGCCACAGCCGCAGGCAGCGCGGGCCGCTCGTACCCCAGAAAGACCCGCTGCACACGGTCTGTGGATTCGTGTACCGGAGATGCTTCGGTATCAAACAGTCGCAGCTGATTGTCAGACATAGTTTCCATACCCATAAAGTGCTGCCATCGCGTGACACGTCTGGTCACACACTTTACCAGATCCCCCAGTTTTCCGCGGGTAGTGCACCGGGCGGAATCTGGTTCTGAGGGCGGAAACTGTTTGCTGATAGAGAGTTAGAGCCGCGCTGCCAGCTCTAACTGTTTTCCCGGGTTAGGAAGATCAAATTTGTCCGTTTCTTACCGCGTGGTGACTGCGTCAGGGAATGCGGTTGAAGAGCATCGGATCATTCGTGTTAAAGAGGCCCGCCGTTTTGCTGTGCAGCTTGAAGAAGGCGACAAGCTGTTCGGGCGTTGCGTGCAATTCAACCTTGGTGGAGTTGCCGGACTTAACAATCCTGGTTCCTGGCAGCGCGTCCGGGTTCTTTTTGAAAAACTTCTCGTCGAGTGATTCAAACGCCAGCTGCGTCCGGGTGATCGTTAGCCGGGTTACCACGTATTCCTTTTCTAGAACGCCGTTCTTATCTTCTGCGGTAATAAACGCCAGGACCAGGTCGCCGATTTTGTAGGTCTGAAAATAGCAGTCCAGATCCTTTCCCTTGATGGCGTAGGGCAAAGCTTCGTACTTCTTGCTGGCGGTCATGCTGTAATCCGTGCGACGGCCTTTACTGTCTTGCAGGTAAAAGTCGCCCGTCACCGATAGGCCTTTGGCCACATAAGCTTTCGGCGGAACATTGATCGCTTTGGGAACGCACCCGACGACGAGCACCAATAATAGAAGTGGCAGAATCTTCAGGATCTGGCGGTTAAGCATCTGAAACTCCGGGCAAAGAAATGTTGCGTACCCCAACCGTCTCACAATACAACCAACCGGCAGCCTCATCAACGCGCGGCCACGTTCTCTCACTACTCACAGCTGCACAATTAACTGTGTGCGAAGTGGATGAAAACGCCGTTTGTTGTGAACGTATTCATAACGGAAACTACTGCCGCCTGGGAGAATGTATAGCAGGTTCGCCACGTGGGCTTCTGCAAAATTCTGAGCCCCCTTGCTGGCGGATAGACGCTTCTGGCTTGGACCGCTAAGCTGAGAATATGAATAAAGAGAATAACGAAATCGAAAACAGTCAGATCGAAGACAGCAACGACGAGAAACAGCAACTACAGCAGCTCATTCTGGATCATGTGCTGCGGGACAATTATCAGCCGGTTAAGCCGAAGATCATCTGCAAAAAGATCGGGCGGCCGCGCGAAGATTTGAAAGACGTCCGCCGCGCGATCAAGCGGCTGGTCAAAAGCGGGCAGCTTAAGTGGGACGCCAATCATATCGTCCGCCGCGGCGATGATCAGAAGACACGCACGCCCCGCATCACGGGCGTCTATTCCCGCGCCGCTGCCGGGTTTGGCTTCGTCAGGCCCACCGGAACGCCGCCTGCCCTGGGCCGCGATCACGACATCTTCATTCCGCCCGGCAAAGAACTGGATGCGGCCGACGGCGATGTTGTGGAAGTGAAGACCGGGCAGAAGCCTGGCGACAGTGAGAAAGTCCGCGGTCAGATTGTGGACGTGCTACAACGCAACACGCACCGCTTTGTGGGCACGTACTTCGAACGCGAAGGCGCCGGCTTTGTGGCCGTTGATGCCGGCAAATTCGCCGAGCCAATCTACGTCGGCGACGCCGGCGCGAAGAACGCGGCATCGCGCGATAAAGTCGTGATCGATATGGTCCGCTTCCCTTCGCGTGGCAACGATGGCGAAGCGGTGATCGTGGAAGTGCTTGGCGCCCGTGGCGAGCCAGGCGTCGATACGCTGAGCATCATTCACGAGTTTGGCCTGCCGGGCGAGTTCAGTGAAGAAGTGATGCAGGACGCCCGCGCGCAGGCCGACGCGTTTGACGAAAGTCTGGACGGCCGCGAGGATCTGACGGAAGTCACGACCATCACAATTGACCCGGTCGACGCCCGCGATTTTGACGATGCGATTTCGCTCTCGCGGATCGAGAACGGGCACTGGCGCCTGGGTGTGCATATCGCCGACGTTTCGCACTTTGTGAAGCTGAAGACGCATCTGGACGATGAAGCCCGCGACCGCGCGACCAGCATCTATCTGCCCGACCGCGTCATCCCGATGCTGCCGGAGATTATCTCTAACAACCTCGCTAGCCTGCAGCCCGGCAAGGTGCGTTACACCAAGACCGCGTTTATCGAGTTCACGCCGGAAGGTACGCCCATTGGTGTGGATGTGGTCAACGGCGCCATCCGCAGCGATCACCGGTTTGCCTATGAAGAGATCGACGAATATCTAGCGGACCGCGCCCCTTGGCAGGAGAAGCTTTCGCCGGAAGTGTTCAAGCTTGTGGGTGAAATGCACGAGCTGGCCATGATCCTTCGGAAACGGCGGTTTGAAAAAGGCGCCCTCGAGCTGTCGCTGCCGGAAGTGAAGATTGACCTGGATAGCGAGGGTCAGGTTTCCGGCGCCCATACGGTGGAGAACACGGAAAGCCATCAGATTATCGAGGAGTTCATGCTGGCGGCGAACATTGCCGTGGCGGTGCATCTGCGCGATAAAGAGCTGAACTTCATCCGCCGCATTCATCAGTCACCGGCCCGGAAAAAGCTGCAAGCGCTGAATGAATTCGTGCAGGATATGGGCATCCAGTGTGAGAACCTGGAAGACCGCTTCGAGATTCAGCGCGTAATTAACGAAGTCGCCGGCCGCCCCGAAGCACGGGCGGTGAATTACGCCGTGCTCCGCGCGATGAAGAAGGCGATCTACAGCCCGGAGGACGAAGGGCACTACGCGCTGTCGGCCGACACCTACTGCCACTTCACGTCGCCCATCCGTCGTTATCCCGACCTGGATGTGCATCGCATGATCGACGCGCTGATCGCCGGCACGCGGCCGCGCGATAAGTACGACAAGCAGATGAGCCTGGCCGAACATTGTAGCGGCCGCGAGCAACGCGCCGAACAGGCGGAACGCGAACTGAAGAAGCTGAAGCTGCTCAACTACCTTGCCACGCGCAAGGGGGATGAGATGGAAGGTGTGATCACCGGTGTGGAAGAGTTCGGCCTGTTCGTGCAAGGGCTGGAGATCCCGGCCGAAGGGCTGATCCCGGTGGCGTCGATGATTGACGATTACTACACCTACGACCGCCGGGCTCATTCGCTGACCGGTAAGAAGCAGGGCAATTCGTTCCGGCTGGGCGATACGGTAAAGGTCCGCATCACATTGGTCGAAGTCGACCGCCGGCAGCTTGAATTCCGCCTGGTCGAAAAACTGTCGGCAGCACCGCGCACGCCGAAACCCGTCACGCATAAACCTGCGTCACGGAAGTCTTCCGCCAGCAAACCGGAAAAAGGGAAACCGGCGAAAGGCAAGCCGTCCGCAAAAGCCGCTGGCGGTAAGCCCCGGAAGAAGAAAGTTAAAGCGGTGAAGAAACGCACGTTCAAAAAACGCGGTAAGAAGAAGTAAATGCCCGGGGTGCAGACGCCGTGGCGGGTGAATATCATAGAGACCTTCCATATCCGCCCAGGCAATCTCTTGATTCAGGGAGCCGCTATGAATCGCCTTTGGTTTACCGCCCTAACTGCATGCCTGCTACTTCCCGGTCTGGTTGCTGCGCAGGAAGCTTCTTTGAAGTGGCGCATTCAACTGCTGACCGTCGATGGCAACGAAGGTATCGACGTAGCTGATTTCAATGGCGATGGCAAACTAGATGTGGCAGCGGGCCGCAACTGGTACGCGGCGCCGGCCTACACACCGCGGCCGTTGCGGACGATTGAAGACTGGAACGGTTACGTTCATAGCAATGGCGATTACGCTTACGATGTGAACGAGGATGGCCGCACCGACATCATCGCCGGTGACTTCATTCCGACCGAGGTGCACTGGTACGAAAACCCGGGCGCCAAGAATCTTCGACTGGGCAAACAATGGACAAAGCACGTGCTGGTCGATACGAAAGCCAGTACGAACGAAGGCCAGTTGTTCGAAGATATCGACGGCGATGGTAAGCCCGAGTGGATCGTTAACTCGTGGGCCAAAAACAAGCCGATGCTTATCTGGCGACTGTCCACCACCGGTGAAGGTAAAGACAAAAAGCCGACGATGCTCAAGAGCACTTTGGGCGTGAAGGGCAGCGGGCACGGTCTGGGCGTTGGTGATCTGAATGGCGATGGCCGCAAGGATATTCTGGTCGGCCAGGGCTGGTACGAGCAGCCGGCAGAGAAGCCCTTTGAAACCACCTGGAAGTTTCATGCAGACTGGGACTGGCACGTCAGCATTCCCGTGCTTGTCCGCGACCTGGATGGCGACGGCCGTAACGATCTGATCATCGGGCAGGGGCACAACTTCGGCCTGCACTGGTGGAAACAGCTTGAACCGGCTGAAGATGGCAAGCTGCAATGGGAAGAGAAGCTGATCGACAAAGACTGGTCGCAGGCGCACAGCTTGCACATGGCCGATCTGGATGGCGACGGAGCCGACGAGCTGATCACCGGCAAGCGCTATTACGCCCACAACGGCCGCGACCCAGGCGGCGAAGCACCGCCACGGCTGTACTACTACAAGTGGAACGCAAAGTCGCAGACGTTCACGCGGCACACGATTGATCAGGGTTCGGTCGGCACCGGATTGCAGATCCGTACGGCGGATCTTAATGGCGATGGCCGGCTGGATATTGCCGTGGCCGGTAAGAGTGGCACCTACCTTCTGTTTAATGAAGGTAAAGGCAAGTAACGTGACAGAGCAGCAGCACAACCGCCAGGAACTTTCGCCGCTGGTCCGCGATCTGATGATCGAGCACCGGCATCCGCTCAAGCTCTTCGGCCTGGGCGCTACCAGCGAATACGCCCGGCAGGTGGCGGAACATTTAGACGTGCCTTTGACGCCGCATCAGGAAGACCTGTTTGACGACGGCGAATTCTATATCAAAAGCTGCGATGGGCCGCAGGGCAACGTCCGCGGTCATGACGTGTTTGTGATCCATAGCCTCTACGGCGACGAGCTGGAAAGCGTGAACGATAAGTTCATGAAGCTCGCGCTGTTCTGCGGATCGCTGCGGCAGGCCAACGCCCATCAGATTACCGCCGTGGTGCCGTACCTGGCCTTCGCCCGGCAGGATCAGAAAGATAAGAGCCGCGCGCCGGTGGCGACCAAGATTATCGCCCGCATGCTTGAGTCGGTGGGCGTAACGCACTACCTGTTCATGGATGTGCATAACCTGGCCGCGGCGCAGAACGCGTTCAGCATTAACTCGAACATGGACAATATCGAGTGTAAGAATCTGCACGCGCAGTGGTGCGCCGGGCAACTCAAGCCCGGTCAACCCACCGCCGTCCTTACGCCCGATACCGGCGGCCTGAAACGCGCCGACCGCTTCCGCAAGACACTGGCGCATTATCTGAAGGTGGAAGTCGAAACCATCTCGCTGGTGATCTTCGATAAACTCCGCGATCCTGTCACGGGCAAAGTTACCGGCGGGCGGCTGATCGGTGATATCGAGGGCCGGCAGGTCATTGCCGTCGACGACATGATCTCGACCGGCGGAACCATGGCGCTGGCCTGTGCCAGCGTGGCGCCGTCGGGCGGTGAAATGCTGGCGGTGTGCGTGACGCACGGTTTGTTCGCAGGTAGTTCCAATGCGAACCTCGAAAAGATCGACGCCCGCATTGTTGTCGCCGACACCGTTTCGCCCTTCCGTCTGAACGAGCATAACCGCGCGAAGCTGGAAGTGATTAACACCAGCCGCCTGATGGCCGACGCCATCCGCCGCATCCACTCTGGCACCGGTTCGATCAGCGCCTTGCTAGAGCCGGAAACGGCCCGCATGAAATAGCGGCTTTAAACTTCGTTCACCGCGCGTTCGATCAGGCTGCGTGCGACGGTCTGAATGCCGGTGTGTTCATAGTAGTTGGTTGTCAGGTCCACGAAGGCGGCGACATAGTCCAGGCGGTCGTCCGTCACTTCGATAAAGTCCTTGAGTCCGCCCAGCACCTTATCCGGTGACAGGCTGTTTTCCTTGGTGTAGGACGACATCCAGTCACTGACAGATTTCATGCTGCTTTGAATAAAGCCGAGCTGCTTGACGGTTTCGCCGCCGGGGATCAGCGGGCGGACGCGGCGGAAGGTTTCGTTTTCTTCCAGGTTGGAAGGGCCGGCTTTGCCGATCCAGTCGAGAATCTTGCCCAGGAAATCCGGGCCCAGGGGCAACAGGCCGTCGACCGAAACCAGGGCGCCGACGCGCATCAGAGATTCGTCGCGGTAGTTAGTCAGTGACTTTACGAAGTCGCCGATGCTATCGCCCGGCAGACCGTTCACCAGGCAGAACGCGACAAGTTCAACCACCAGCTTCACGCCGAAATCAATCGTCTGTGCGCGGTCTGGCTTGGGTGTAAGGCTGGTCAGGAACGAGGCGATCTTGAACTTTTCACCCACGCGGTTAGCCATCGCCGAAGCAGCCATCAGATTGCTGGTGGTTTCGGCTGTCTGATACAGCCACACCGCGCGCTGATAGCCCTGCGAACGGTCGTTGAACAACCGCACGGCGCGGTCGCCCACCTGCTGAATGTAATCGTCGTCGTCTTCGCCGGTGATGATTTTCACCGCGTTTTCAAACCCGGTGATATTCTTGTAATGCCCCGGCGCCACAAAATCGATGGCGGACAGCATCCGCGTGGTGATGCTCTTCTCAGGCAGATCGTCGACAAGCCGGTAGATGGGAGTAGCCATGCCGGTGCTCCTTCACAGAAAGAATGAGTTGCGTGTATGGTAAGCCGAGGTGGTTCGACCGGTGCTATTTGTCATGCAGCAGGCAGGCGCCTGCGCCACATGTTGTTTGCTACTTCAACTTGGCGAGGCCATCGAGATCAAACTTGCCAATCCAGTCTTCGCGCTGAAACTGGTCAAACGAATCGTCCAGCGAACGGACCTGCACCTGAAAGCGGTCAGCCACCAGCACGGCGGTTCCCTTGCTGCCGGATGTCGCCAGCTGATAACCGGAGAAGGTCTGGTCGGATTTGGCGAATTTATCTTTGGCTGCCGGGTTGCTCAGCGTATCCATGATGGCGAACGACGCCAGCTCTTTGCCGTCTTTGGAAAGCTTGGCCATCGCGAAACCCTGCTTCTCCTGCGTGAACACAGAGCTGTAATCACCCTCAGCCTTGGGGAAGAACTTGTTCAGCTCTCCACCAGCCACGGCGTCTTTGGCCACGGCAGGTGCGCCGGGCGGCGGCGCTGTGTCGCCAGCGACGGGTTCAAACCGGCTGGGCGGTTCCGCCGTGCAACTGCAGCCAGATAGAACTGGCAGCAACATGGCAAGACTGCAAAAAGCAAACAACAACGCGTGAGGCGTGCGCCGGAAAGTACGAGTCATCTTAGGCAGATCCTTCTTCTAAAAACGGCGAATAGACGATGCAGGCTGTGAAACAGGTTGAGCGCAGGAAATACGCAGTTCCGAAGTGGACAATTCGCAACCCATTCAACATAGCTGTTGCCTGCAGATGTCACAATCTACTGGTTAGGTGCAATAAGCTGCTTGTAGCTGAACATTGAGGTTAACCCTTGAGAAGCAAAGGCGGCGACTTTCGCTTTGCGGTGGCACTCCTGACAATCTGAAGCGGATGCGATAAAATCGTAGTTGCTCCGTTCCGTTCGCCCTGATTCATGCATCTTCACAATTTTGACTTCATAAAGCCGTCTTCACATAGCGCTTCACCTAGCCTTAGCCCAAACCCCGTTCTGCGTTTTTCTGGCAGAGATAAACCCAACCGCTGCGGCGTGTTACGGGGCCTTTAAGTCACTTTCATCCGGACCTCAAATGCCATGATAGATACAACCGCTCAGAATCCGTTCGACGCACGCGATGAATTTGACACCGGCAATGGCTCTGCGGGCATCTATCGCCTGTCGAAGCTGGAAGATATGGGGTTGTGTAAGGTCGAAACCCTGCCGTACTCGATCCGCGTGCTGCTGGAAGCTGTGTTGCGGACCTACGACGGTTTTCAGGTGCGGGAAGAAGACGTCAAGAGCCTGGCTGGCTGGAAGGCTGATGCCGTCGAAGCTTCCGAAATTCCGTTCAAACCTTCCCGCGTTGTTTTGCAGGACTTCACTGGTGTGCCCGCGGTGGTGGATCTGGCCGCCATGCGCAGCGCGATGAAGCGGCTGGGCGGCGATCCGGCAAAGATCAACCCGCTGATTCCCGTCGATCTGGTCATCGACCACAGCGTGCAGGTAGACCGCTTTGGCACCGGCGCCGCGCTGGACTTTAATATTGAAAGAGAATTTGAACGCAATCGCGAGCGTTACGAGTTCCTCCGCTGGGGGCAGCAGGCGTTTGATAACTTCCGCGTGGTGCCGCCCAACGTGGGCATCGTGCATCAGGTGAATCTCGAGTTCCTGGCGAAGTGTGTCTTCCTGCGTGAAGATGCCCACGGCCCCGTCGCAGTGCCCGATACGCTGGTGGGCACCGATAGCCATACCACGATGATTAACGGCCTGGGCGTTGTCGGCTGGGGCGTTGGCGGCATCGAGGCCGAAGCCGTCATGCTGGGGCAGCCTATTTATATGCTCACGCCGAAGGTTGTCGGCTTCGAACTGACCGGCGAACTTCCGCAAGGCGCCACCGCCACGGACCTGGTGCTGATGGTCACCGAGCGTCTGCGTGCAGCGGGCGTTGTTGGTAAGTTCGTTGAGTTCTTCGGCGAAGGCATCGCACGGATGTCGCTCGCAGACCGCGCGACGATTGCGAACATGGCGCCCGAATATGGCGCCACGATGGGCTTCTTCCCGGTCGATGGCGAAACGCTGAATTACCTGCGACAGACCGGCCGCACCGAAGCCGAAGTGCAACTGGTGGAACGCTACACCAAAGAGCAGCAGCTGTTCCGCACCGCCGACGCGCCGGCGCCGGTTTACACCGAGCAGTATTCGCTGGACCTCAGCGCGGTGGAGCCGTCGCTGGCAGGGCCGAAACGGCCACAGGACCGGGTGCCGCTCTCGCAGATGCAGCAGTCTTTCAAAGCCAGCCTGGTCGCGCCCGTCAGCGAACGCGGCTTCGCCCTGGAAGATAACGCCCTGGACCGCACCGCCGTGGTCGCAGCGCCCGATGATGCACCTTCTGACGGCGATGGGCAACTGACAGAAATCCGTCACGGCAGCGTGGTGATCGCCGCCATTACCAGTTGCACCAACACCAGCAACCCTTCGGTCATGCTGGCCGCCGGACTGCTGGCCAAAAAAGCCAACGAGCGCGGCTTGAAAGTAAAGCCTTACGTAAAGACCAGCCTGGCGCCCGGTTCGCGCGTGGTGACCGATTATCTGGACGCAGCCGGCCTGACAGAGCCGTTGAACGAACTGGGCTTCAACACGGTCGGTTACGGCTGCACAACGTGCATCGGCAATAGCGGACCGCTGCCTGAAGAAGTCGCCGACGCGGTGAAGGCGGGCGATCTGGTCGCTTCGGCCGTGCTCAGTGGCAACCGTAACTTCGAAGGCCGCGTGAATCCGCTGACCAAAGCCAACTACCTGGCCAGCCCGCCACTGGTGGTCGCCTATGCTCTGGCTGGGACGACGGACATCGACCTTGGCAGCGACCCCATCGGCAAAGACAGCGACGGCGGCGATGTTTACCTGAAAGAAATCTGGCCGACCCAGGAAGAAATTCTGGCCGCGATCGGCGCGTCGGTGAAGCCAGAAATGTTCGTCGACCGCTACTCCGCAGCGTTCGATTCCAACGAAGTCTGGAACCGCATCGAGATCTCCGGCGGCGACCTCTACGAGTGGAGCGACGACAGCACCTACATTCACGAGCCGCCATTCCTGGCCGGCGTGAAGCACGAGGTCGATCAGGTTCAGCCTATTACCGGCGCACGCGTGCTGCTGCTGCTGGGCGATTCGGTTACCACCGACCACATCTCGCCCGCAGGCGCCATCGCGCAGGACTCGCCCGCGGGTAAGTACCTGATCGAGCAGGGCGTTGAGCCGCGCGAGTTCAACAGCTATGGCTCCCGCCGCGGTAACGACCGCGTGATGCACCGCGGCACGTTCGCCAACATCCGCATCCGCAACCAGCTGGCGCCCGGCACCGAAGGCGGCGTGACCTGCCATCAGCCCAGCGGCGCCGAGATGTCTATCTATGACGCTGCCGAGCGTTACCAGGAAGACAACGTGCCCACCATCGTGCTGGCAGGCGCCGAATACGGCACCGGCAGCAGCCGCGACTGGGCCGCCAAAGGCACCATGATGCTGGGCGTCCGCGCTGTGATCGCCGCCAGCTACGAGCGTATTCACCGCAGCAATCTGGTGGGTATGGGCGTGCTGCCGCTGGAATTCACAGACGGCGCCACCTGGAAAACGCTGGGGCTGACGGGCAAGGAAAGCTACAGCATCGCCGGTTTGAACGACGACCTGCAACCGCTTTCGACCCTGACCGTGGAAGCCACCGCCGAAGATGGCAAAGTCACCACCTTCGAAACCAAAGTCCGCATCGATACGCCCGTGGAAATGGACTACTACCGCAACGGCGGCATCCTGCAGACCGTTCTCCGCAATCTGGCAAAGTAACGCCGGAGCAGGACAGAACATCAACCCGAAGCGCCAGTTTTGAAGTTGCACACTTTGAGGCTGAAAATCACATTTAGCCTTAAATACAAGCAGGAAACACAAACCCGAAGCGCGAGCGAGGGACACCGGAAGCTGAAGCGCACCGCCGGTTGAAGTCCACCCTTTCAGCGAATTGCGGCCAAAAAACCGCGTTTTCGCCTCGACATCAAACGCCCCTCGCTCGCGCTTCGGGTTAGTGTGCAACTTCAAAACCCGCGCTTCGGGTTGGTTTGCGGAGTGAAGACATTTAGATACGCGCTAAAGCGGCGAATTTAATCATCAAGGAACAACATCATGGTCCAGGCTATCTGGAACGGACAGGTTATTGCGGAGAGCGATAACACAGAGTCTGTAGAGGGCAACCATTACTTTCCGCCCGGTTCGCTGAAGGAAGAGTTCTTCAAAGACAGCAGCACCACCACCGTCTGCGGCTGGAAAGGCACGGCCAACTACTACACGATTGAGGTTGATGGCCAGACCAACGCCGACGCTGCCTGGGTCTATCGCGATCCGAAGGAAGCCGCCAGCAATATCAAAGATTATGTGGCCTTCTGGAAGGGCGTTGAAGTAAAGTAGAGCCTCCTGCTCCCTCGCCCCTCTGGGGAGAGGGCTGGGGTGAGGGGCGTGATTTTGCATGTCGTCGCAGAATGTGATGGTTAACAATTCAATATTGCGCCCGCTAACTGTCAACGCATTCAACAACCCCCTTCACCCTAACCCTCTCCCCGGAGGGGCGAGGGGACAAAGACGGCGGTCACACGTTGATTCCCTCTGGAGTCGTGGATGAAACTTACGGCGTCGGTCCTGGCGTTTGTCGCCAAGCTTATGAGCGGCGCCACTATGCGCTGGATCGACTGTCAGCCGGAAACCTGTCAGCGGGTGTACTTCGCCAACCACACCAGCCACCTCGACGCGCTGGTGCTGTGGTCTTCGCTGCCGGCCAACGTGCGGAACGTCACCCGTCCAGTGGCGGCGCGGGATTACTGGGAGAAGGGCTGGCTGCGGCAGTATCTGGCGGCGCAGTTTAATGCGTTGCTGATCGACCGCGACCGTAAGAAGATCAAGGTGCATCAAAGCCCGGTGGACCTGATGATCCGCGAAATCGGCGACCGGTATTCGCTGATAGTTTTCCCGGAAGGCGGCCGCAATACGTCCGACACCCTGGGCGAATTCAAGAGCGGCCTGTACTATCTGGCCAAGAAACGGCCCGACCTGGAACTGGTGCCGGTTTATATTGATAACCTCAACCGCGTGCTGCCGCGCGGCGAGTACCTTCCCGTTCCGCTGCTGAGTTGCATCACGGTGGGTCCGCCGATGTGGCTGGAAACGGGCGAAGCAAGTCTCGACTTCCGCCGCCGGGCGCGTGAAGCGGTCCTCCGGCTGAAAGAACTATAAATCATGCTGCCGGTCGAAATCATCCACCTGCTAGCCCAGACCGACGTGATCCCGGTGAAAGCCTGGCTGGATCAACCCACGATCTGGCTGTTCGCCGGCGCGATTGTCGTGCTGCTGATTACGTCGCTGATCGGCTGGATCCTAAGCCTGCAGCCCGAATCCGTGGTGAATCCGGGCGTTGTCCGCGTGCTGAACAACCGCGTGCAGTCGTGGTGGTTTATGTGCAGCGTGCTAACGGCCAGCTTTCTGCTTGGCGCCATCTCGACGTCGGCGGGGCGGATCGCCACGGTGGTGCTGTTCGGCGTGCTGTCGTTCTGGGCGCTGCGCGAGTTCATCACGATGACGCCCACCCGCCGCGGCGACCATCGCTCGCTGTTCTGGATTTTCTTCCTGATCACGCCGCTGCAATATGTGCTGATTAGCTGGGAAGTGTACGGCGCCTACACGGTGATGATCCCAGTTTACGCGTCGCTGTTTATCCCGGCCCGCAACGCCATTGCCGGCGACCCCAAGCGGTTTCTCGAACGCAGCGCGAAGATTCAGATGGGGCTGATGATCTGCGTCTACTGCCTCAGCCACGCGCCCGCCATCCTGCAACTGCACCTCCGCACCCGCGCTGAAAGCACCGGCGGCGAATGGACGGACTGGAATGGCAGCCCCGCGGGACTGCTCTTCTACTTCATCCTGGTCGTGCAGTTCGCCGATGTGTTCCAGTACGCCTGGGGCAAACTGCTGGGCCGCCGCGTGATTGCGGGCGACATCAACGCCAGCAAAACCTGGGAAGGCTTCCTCGGCGGCGTCGCCACGGCCACGCTGGCCGGCGGACTGTTATGGTGGGTGACGCCATTCACCCTGTGGGGTTCGATGACCATGAGCGCCGTCATCGCCGTCGTCGGCCTCGCCGGCGGCCTCACCATGTCCGCCATCAAACGCGACCGCGGCGTCAAAGACTACGGCACCCTGGTCCAGGGTCACGCCGGACTACTAGACCGCATCGACTCCCTCTGCTTCGCCGCCCCGGTCTTCTTCCACCTGACCAAATACTTCCACGAAATCCCGCCGGTTGGATAAGACGAAATAAGAGAAATAGCTGGCATTCATACTGGGCATGAATTCGTGAATACTCTTCCTAGAAGTCTATATAACACCCTTGTCGCCAATGGGGTAGAAATACCCAACAATCTTGGCGACAGGACGCTGGAGTGGATACAACAGCTATCGCCGGAGTTTGAGTGTTTTGAAACAGCAAGAGATGTTCTTTTCGTCGTTGGCGGCCTAACATCGAAAGTTGAAGGTCCCGGTGTAGAACTCGCCCGCCTCGGCTTTGAGATTGATCCTACACACGGCGTTGGTGAAGCAGATAGATTTCAAGAATACGAAGATAGTGCAGGCAGCAGGTTATATCCGCTAGGGGCCGCTGATCGAGATACTTGTCTGTTAGCCATCGCTGAAGACGGCAGGGCGTACATAAGCGCTGATAGTGGATTCTTTCGGTTCCCATCCTACGCTAGTTTGCTTATTGGACTTACTATCGGTCTGCATGGCGAGTTCGTTGATTGGTAACAGGAGGGCGGTCCATTGCAGAAAGAAGACTTTCTCAACGCAATCGCCGCCGACCCTGGCAACAGCCGTCTGCGTCTGATGTTCGCCGACTGGCTGGAAGAACGCGGCGATCCGCTGGCGGCAGAGTGGCGTAAGCCAATTCGTCAGATCCCGCTGGCTGTCGATTATGCCGGGGAGGGTTTTGGCGACGGGTTAGACGGCGGTTTCGGCGCCGGGCCGTTCGGCGCTCATGGTGACGGACCAGGCGCAGGTGAGGAGGGCTACGAACATGGCGAAGGATTTGGGGCAGGTGAACATCGTTGTCAGGCGCTGGTGCGTGAGTATCTGCGCATAGCGATGGAGGTACGTGGGCTCACCTGGAATGTATCCTCGATAGATCCACCGCCAGATCAGGAGGACGCAGTCGATGAAGAACCGTTCAGCTATCCGTACTATCGGAACCGTCCATCTCGTGGGCCAGGTAAACTGACGTTCCCCGTTACGATCTCCTGGTTTTTCACTTACCTGGCAGGCATTCTGGCCGTCGCTCATCAATTGGGCACTTTCCTTTATCAGCGGAACTGGGAGTTTGCTGAATATGTCGCTTCTGGCGTCGTCCTGCTGATGCTCATTCCTTCAATCGGAATCTGGGGGGCGGAAGCATTCCGCTCTCTGGGAAAAGGTAAATTCATCCTTATGGCCACCGGCTTCTTCATCCTGGCAGTCTGGTTGGCGTTGCTAATACTGCAGTACGGCGCCATTCGTTGACTTCCCACCCCCGCCGCTCTACAGTTCACTGCGGCGTTTTGCGCACTCACTTTTTACGAAGGCTGACACCATGAGCTATGGTCGGGAATATACGGGTTATGAGATGCGGGATGCGGCTGCTTATGCGGCCGAGGATGCCCGGGCGCGGTTTATCCGTTTGACTTATATGCACCTGGCGGTGGCGGTGATGGCGTTTGTGGGTCTGGAGGCGGCGCTGTTTGCGTTGATTCCGGAAGCGACGCTGGACCGTTTGATTGCGACGGTGTTCAGCGGCTGGAATATGCTGCTGGTCTTCGGCGGCTTTATGCTGGTCAGCTTTGTGGCGCAGTACTGGGCGCGGTCGGTGGCCAATAAGCCGCTGCAATATATGGGGCTGTTGTTGTACGTGGTGGCTGAAGCGGTGATCTTTGTGCCGCTGTTGTGGTTCGCCTCGAAGTTCGCTCCCAATACCATTCCCGCCGCGGGCGTGCTGACGACGCTGGTGTTCTGCGGATTGACGGGCATCGTGTTCGTTACCGGCGCTGACTTCTCGTTCCTGCGGACCGGTCTGACCATTGCCAGCTTTGCGGCGCTGGGTGTGATCATCTGCTCGTTCGTGTTTAGCTGGAACATTCTGGGCGTGTTTTTCGCCGCAGCGATGGTCGTGCTGGCCAGCGGGTACATTCTTTATTACACGTCGAACATCATGCTGCATTACCGCACGGATCAGTACGTGGCTGCGTCGCTGGCGTTGTTCGCTTCGGTCGCCATGCTGTTCTACTACATCCTGCGGATTCTGATGATGTTCAGCCGCAGCGACTGAGTTCATTCATCATCGCCGCTGATGCGGACGGCGATCTTGCTGGGTTGGATGCCGTCTCCATAAAGCTTGGCCCAGACCTGCGTGAACTCGGCGCCAAACATAAAGATCAGCGTCGAGTAATACACCCACGCCAGGATCAGCACCAGCGAACCCGCGGCGCCGTAAGTGGTGGCCATGTTCTTGCTGCCCAGATACCACCCTAGGCCAAACTTGCCCAGCATGAACAGCAGCGCTGTGACGGCGGCGCCAACCGCCACATCTTTCCACCGCACCTTGGCGTCGGGCAGCACTTTGAACATGGCGGCGAACAGGCCCGTCAATACGAGCAGCGATAACAGGAAGTTGCCAGCAGCGAAAATCATCGAACCTGCACTGCCAGGCAGCCAGTTGTCCAGCACATCATCGAACGAACTGATGATGCCCGTCACCGCCAGCGAAACGATCACCAGAAACGCCGTCGAAAGCACCATCCCCAGCGACAGCAGCCGCTTGGAAATGAAGTACCAGATGCCGCTCGCATCCGGGTCGGGCTTAATATCCCACACGTCGTTCATCGCCACCTGAAGCTGAGCGAACAGCCCCGTGGCGCCCAGCAGCACAATGCCCACGCTTAGCACGGTGGCCCACACGCCCTGCTGCTCTTTCTTCTGCGAGCCTTCAATGATGGTGCGGATCTGATCGGCGCCGGACTCTCCGACGACTTCTTCCAGGTTCGTCTCGATCTTGCCCGTGATGTCTTCAGGCTCAAAGAAAAACTGGCCCAGCCCGATAATCAGCATCAGCATCGGGGCCAGGGCGAAGGCGGTGGAGTACGCCATCGAGGCGGCAATCCGCGAGCAACGGTCTTCACCAAACTCTGTGAACGTCTGCTTCAGCAGATTGAAAACCTTGCCCATACGCCAGAACCCGCATCGTGCCAGAATTTGCTCAGAATTACACCAGTGTATCGCATCCTACACCAACCCGGAGCGCGAGCGAGGGGCGTTTGATTCTGACGCGCAAACGAGGAATTTGGGCCGTTTGTCCCTGGTGTGTTGGACTTCAACCGGCGATGCGATTCTGATTCCGGCGTCTCTCGCTCGCGCTTCGGGTTGATGTTTGCGCCTGTAATTTCTGAGTGCTAAATATCGCGTGAATGGCAGTCGCATGCTGCCGCCGGGAACATTTTATAGAACGCTGTGCGGAGCTGCGCGGCGGGGAACAGGCAGAACGAAAATTCACGCGAAGCAAGTAGTTTCCGCACCCGCAGGGCGGCGGTGGTTTCCTGCTGCTGCTGGAGCAGTTCTTCACGCAGCGGCGCGATGTATGGCTGCAATGCTTCATTGGCCTGCGTGATGCCCTGGTGCCGCTTCCAGCCTTCACCGCGGGGCGGATCGGCTGCCAGCCATTTGTGTTTGTCGGCTGCCAGTTCTGCGATCTCACGTTGCCCGTGGGCGGTGTCGCTGGTGGCGAAGTCTTCTGGATGATACGTCAATTCGCGGAGTTTCTGTTCCACATCGCGAAGGTCGGCAGCCGTCACATCCGGGTAATCCACCGGCAGGTGCATGGTCGAGGTCAGCGTCATGAACGACGGCGCCGGCACATCAAAAAACTGCTGCACCAGCGCGTCGGTCAACTGGTCGTACTTCGCGCCGCCGATGCCGTGGATGAAGAAGTCGGACAGCACCAGTCGGGCGTACATCGTGGTAATGAGCGCACGCGGCCGGATCTTCCAGCCCTGGCTGCTCAGCTCGCCCAGTTGAGTGGCAATTTGCTGCTCGTCGCCTTCCAGCCGCAGCGTATCGCCCTGGCGGTTAGTGATTTCCAGCACACCGGGCTGGTTGCGGATGAAGACGGGGCGCCGCGTAGGCTGCTGGCTGTTCCACAGCCAGAAAGGCGCTTCGATCCAGTCGCCATCATTGCCCAGTGCAGGCGCCGGGTGGCTCTGGCTGCGGACGCGGTTCACCTGCCGGTATTCGACTAGCAGTTCATTAAAGGCATCGCGGAATGCTTCGCCGCGGATCAGCAGATGGGCGGCAAACGCGGCGAATTCCGGCGTCTGGCAGATGTGGCTCAACGGCAGTTCAAGCGTCTGCAAGCCCCACTCGCCTTCCAGGCTGTGCCGGGCGGCGGCGACGGCTTGACCCAGGTTGCTACTGCGGCGGGCCGCCTCCTTTGCGTGGCGCCATAAATCTGTCACTAGGGGCTGCCCGACAACGCCGTTCATCGCCGCGCAGACGCGGGACGGAAAGCTGTCGAACAGATCCAGGTCGTTAATTTCGCGTTGTTCAAACGGAACCGGCGCGCCGCCGGCATCCAGCGGAACGGTTTCCAGGTGCGGCTGCTCCACGCTGCCCGACGGCGCCTTGATGGCCACCACGCCGCAATCGTCATTGTCGATAATCAGGTTAACGGCAACTGCGGGCGGCCCTTCGACAAGCCGCTGCCGGTGGGCGGATGCCAGGTGCGACAGCGCGAAGTTCTTCGCCCACACGCCGGCGTGAAACAGTTGCGGTTGATGCCCGCTCATGTAAACAGCCGCGGTGCTGAGGTCGCCGCGTGGAAGTTCCACATCGCGGTAAGCGCGCGTGTAACGGACGGCTTCCTCCAGCAGTCTGCGACGGGCCGTTGCGCGGAGCGACGCCAGAAACGCATGTTCGCCACGACCGGCGATGTTCTGCTGGCAGCACGCAGCCGCCTCTTGCAGCGCCGGTTTCGCAAGCAACGCCTCGTTCTCTGCGGGCGCCCGGAGGCGGCGGTACGCAATGCTACGGCTGGCCAGAGCGCTCATCGGCAATAATCCTCAGCAGGCGCCGCGATGTGCGACGCGGGGAGCGCGGCGATACTGCGCTGAATCACATCGCGATAGTGCTGCAGCCGCGTGCCCGAATCGTCCAGAGCGCCGCCGAAAGAGCGTTCTTCGTCCAGATAGATCAGCGGCACCGGCAGTTCTTCCACCCGCAGCCCGGCATGCGCCGCCTGCACCCACAGCTCCAGCGGCATGGCGTAACCCGTATCGCGGATGTCGAAGGCGGAGAGCGCGGGCACCCGGTAAGCTTTGAAGCCGCAGAAGGCGTCGGTCAGGTTATAGCCCAGCAATTCATTCAGCTCAGCAGTAATCTGCTCGTTCACCTGACGACGGTCGGCGGGCGGCAGGCTGTCTCGCCGGTATTTCTTCAGATAGCGGCTGCCAGAAACAATGTCTGGCCCACCTTCACGGCCGCCATTCCAGCAGGCCGATGCGAAGCGTGGGATGCGTTGTGGTTCGTGCTGGCCATCGCAGTCGATGGTGATGAGCACTTCGTAGTTGTTTTCCTGCGCGTATTCGAAAGCCGTGGTTAACGCGGCGCCGTAGCCCCGGTTAACGGGGTGGGTAACGGTCTGAACATCGTTGCGGGAAGCAAGAATTTCGTGCGTGCCATCGGAAGAGCCATCGTCCACCACCAGGATGTCGTCCGCATAGCGGGAGACTTCGTCCAGCACTGCGTTCACATGATTGGCTTCGTTATAGACGGGCAGCGCGGTGAGAAAGGGTATATTCATGCGGAGTCCACACGCGTGTGGCTTTCATCGTACAAAGGCGGGAACTGACGGTGCGGCCCGAGTTTCTAAAGTTCTACGGCAACCGCGCGTTTGAGCTTGTGATGCGCAAAGCCCCACGCAGGTTACATCCGGCCAGTTCCGCCAGAACTGGCATGTTGCAGTAAGCCGATGGTTTACAAACAGTTACGCATGTTGAGCGCCGCCATTCCTGGCCAGAACCGTCACAAAAAGCGTTCTCCACGCCATGTTACAACGGACCCTGTCCAACTTACTGCGGCCATTATAACTGCAATCCTGCGTATTGTAGACGGCTGACAATGTACGGTGCTGCCGCCGCAGACTGCCCGGTCTGGTCAAATCATGCTGACGGTTACTTGTGTAGTTGGCCTTGGTCCGTTTACTGTATAGATATCTCAATGGTTACCAGGAACGTATAAATGCCGGACGAAACAAGCACACCCCAACCCAAAAGCGAAAAGAGCAGCGGTAAGCGGGTTCTTCTTGTCGATGACGATGCTGAGATTATCGAATCACTGCGATACGCCCTGGAATCGAAAGGGTACGAAACGCTGATCGCCCGCGATGGCAATCAGGGGCTGGCCCTGGCTGAGCGTGAAGACCCCGATCTGGTCATCCTGGACATGATGATGCCCAAGCGCAGCGGCTTTCTGGTCTTAGAGAAACTGCGCCGCAGCCGTCCTGTGCCCATGCGGGTGATTATGATCACCGCCAATGAAGGCAGCCGCCATAAGGCCTACGCAGAGATGCTGGGCGTAGATGATTACATCCGCAAGCCGTTTTCGATGGATCAGTTACTTGGCGCCGTCGGACGTCTGCTATCTGAATAAGAACGGGTGACCCTTGGTCACTCCTTGAGTTTGCGTTTTGCCCGCTGGACGGACTTATAGTGCTGGCCCAGTTTGCGGCTTTGCTCACGCCGCTCCTGCAAGGTCTGGCTGTTGCGTGACTGTTCCGCTTGTAGTTTGCGGTAGTTCTTCAGACGCCGCGGGTCCAGCGAACCGTCTTCGATTGCCGCCTGAATGGCGCAGCCTGGTTCGTTCTGATGGCTGCAATCGCGGAACCGGCATGCTTCCGCCAGCGTGACGATCTCGTCAAATACATCATCCACGCCTGTTTCGCAGGCAGCGAGCTGCAGTTCCCGCATGCCAGGCGTGTCGATCAACCATCCGCCCGCCGTCAGCCGGTGCAATGAACGGGCCGTGGTGGTGTGGCGCCCTTTCGAGTCATCTTCCCGGATTCCCTGCGTTGCCAGATCCGTGGCGCCGAGCGTCATTGCCAGCGTCGACTTCCCGGCGCCGGAAGAACCGACCAGTGCGATCGTCTGCCCCACACCGCACCAGGTGCTGAGTACGTCCGCGGTAGTCGCATCGCGGGCATCGACCGTCTCGACGATCAGGCCGCTTGCTAGCCGGGCGGCTTGCTGTTTGAGCAACTGCGGATCTTCGCAGAGATCGGCTTTCGTCAGCACGACAATGGGCGTAACATCCGCCTGCGCCGCGATGGCCAGATAGCGCTCTAGCCGCGAAGGGTTGAAGTCGTTGTTGCACGAACTGACGATAAACAGCGTATCTACATTCGCGGCGATCAGTTGCAGGTCCGCCTTCTCGCCTGCCGCTTTGCGGGCGATCAGCGTCTCACGCTCCAGCCGCCGCACGCCGCGCTGGCCCTGCTGGTCCAGCAACACCCAGTCGCCCACTGCCAGGTCGCCACAGGCTTGCAGTTGTGTCGCCATCAGCGAGACTTCGCCCGCTGCCGTCAGACACACCAGCCGGCTGCCCAGGTGCGACGCGACCCGCGCGGGCTGCGTACTTTGTTCTTCCTCTTCCGACAACTGACCGCTGAAACACGGCCTCCAACCAGACTCCAGGTCCACCGGCTGATTCATCAACACGCCCTTGCATGGAAGTACTCGCCCGGCTTACGCAGACACATCCGCAATGAAAAGGTTCGCGTTTTTTGAAGTTGCACACATTGAGCATTGTACCCTCGCCCACTTGTGGGAGAGGGTGGCACGAAGCGCCGGGTGAGGGCTTTCCCGGCGGCCACAAAGCGTTCACTTACCTTCAAATGAAGTGCTTTACGCGTTTCGACGGGGCATCGCTTCCCCCTCTGGCCTCCGGCCAACTTCTCCCCCAAGGGAGAAGAGCATGCGTTGCGGTGCGCCGGACTTGATGAGATTGGCACACGGGGCGCGGCATCAACTACTTCCCGTCTTCATTCTCCGGCGGTAGGCCGCAGATGTAGTTGCGCCAGCTGTCGAGCTGTTCGCGGGTCATGCTGTTGTCACGCTGAATTTCGTGTGACAGCTTCTTGTCTGTGTTGGCCACGTTCACGATGGCGGTCAGGCGACCGTTCTCCTGATATTTAAACCGCACTTCGATCGGCGTGCGGGCGGGCAGCGCCGGCGGTAGATCGCGGACGGTGCACTTGCCCAGTTCCGTGCAGTCGTCGGGATTGGCGGCTTCACCTTCGACGATCTGCACCAGAATCGATTTCTGCCCTTCTTTGGATGTCTTGAAGGTGCGTTTGGCCGTGACGGGCAGCGGCGTGTTGCGGGGGATCAGAATCGCGTTGCGTTTGCGGTTGGTTTTCACATCGGTGGCCACCACACCCAGGCTGTGCGAGTTGACGTTCTTAATCTTGAAATTCGGCGAACGTCCGGCATGCCGGTCCAGTATCAGCCCGGCCTGCAATGCGGCGCCGTGCGCCACGGCTTCGTCCGGTGAGACGCTGCAATCCGGCTCTTTACCCGATACCTGCCGCAGCATCTCGGTGACCGCCGGCATACGGGTTGAACCGCCGACCATTAGAACGCGGTCGATATCGCCCCAGTCCAGCCCGGCGGCTTGCAGCGTCTGCCGGGTGGTGAACGCCGTGCGGTCTAACAGGTCCTGCGTCATCTCGTGGAACTGGTCGCGGGTGATATCAATCTTCACCGCCGCGCCGCGGTAATCGCATGAGACGCCAGCTTTGGAACGCGCAGAGAGCGTGCGTTTGGCGTCTTCACTTTCGCGCCACAGGCGGCCGTAGGTGTTCGGATCTTCACGCGGGTCCATCCCATGCTTGCGGATGAATTCCTCCGCCACAAAGTCCATGATCCGCTGGTCCCAGTCACGACCGCCAAGCTGCACATCGCCGTCGGTCGAAAGTGCGACAAACTGGGCGCCGTCAATTTCCATCACCGTCACGTCAAACGTGCCGCCGCCCAGATCGTAAACCAGAATCCGCTTCTTACCGTCGCTGCCGCCATCGGGCTTCAAGTAACCCTGCTGAAAGCCGAACGCGACAGCCGCGGCGGTTGGCTCGTTGATGATGTCCAGCACTTTGAAGCCGGCGATGTAGCCCGCGTCCATCGTGCTTTTTCGGCGCACTTCGTCAAAGTAGGCCGGAACCGTAATCACAACGTGTTTGAAATCGCCGATCTGCCGGACGGCGTCGGACCGCAGTTTATTTAAGATCCACGCTTCCAGCGCTTCGGGCGGATACTGCCGGCCGCCGAGCGCTTTGGTGTACATGCGGTGGCCGAGTTCACGCTTGGGACATTCGGCAATCAGATCCATTTCGGTCGCCATCGCCTTGACGGCTTCTTTCCCGACAATCACATCGTTGCCTTCAAACAGCATGACGCTGGGCGTGGTCTTGTCGCCTTCGGCGTTCATCAACGTCTGCGGCCGGTCCATATCGTCCAGATAGGCAACGGCGGAATAGGTGGTGCCGAGGTCGATGCCCACAGCAGGGGTTTCGCGCTTTGTCATGGTTTTCCGTCGCGGGAATACACAAATGGATAATGTCGCTGGGTTGGATTGCAGCCCGTATTTTCCGGCTTACTGCCCACCGCAACCCGGATGATATTCAGCCAGGCGGCCATGCCTGACAACTCTATTTGTAGTTGCCAGTCGCCCTTCGATATAGCTTGAATGGCCTGTTTTCTGAAGATTTCAGCAGCGCCCTTAAGGATTGTGAGATTTTACCACGCCAGCCATGGCTGCGAAATGTCCGGCGATTCCCTGCCACGGACAACAACAACCAGAAATATCCGCTGCATCGCGAACCCCGCCGCCGCAGACGCCTCTATCTCATTACGAGCTACTGATAACAACGCCATCAGAAATTCAACACGCCCTCGCGGAGCAGTCCGGAGTGCTCATCACCTTGTCACGGTGAAGATCGTGGGTTCGAGTCCCATCGGGGGTGCTGAAGTTTTTATTGCGGGTGGGCCAGCGCTCACCTAATGACAACTGCATAAACACCTGTTCGCGATGTCGTTGAAAACGCCTTATTTAGTAGACGTTTTTACAACAGAAATTTATGCAGTTGGCAGTAGGTCTCATAAGCCTGGGCTGCCGGGTGCAACTCCCGGACCCGCTACTTATTCCGTCGTTCTGTGGAGCGCGCGTGATGAAGCCGTTATCCGCCCTAGGCGTTCCGGCGTCGCTGGTGTGGCCGCTGGTCTTCCTCTGGAACGCCAGACCGTTCGCGTCAGCAACAGCGTCGCAACTGTTGCCGCAGACGCCGGCAGCGAAGGTCGAGTCCTGGTATCAAACGGTGGCAGCACCGTTGACAGAAGCACACCAGGCCAACCGGCGGAAGAGCAAGTCACGGAAGTTCCCGCCGCTACCGGTCGTGGTGGCGGTAAACCGTCCCACGGGTGAAACCGATTTCATTCCTTTCTCTTAAGCTTCCTCCCCTAAAATAAGACGATGGAGCCAGATGGCTAGGCAGCCGGTTGCAACCCGGCCTAAGTGGGTTCGATTCCCTCCTTCGTCTCTTAAAAACATCATGAATGATTTTCCCATCGTGCGGCGCGCTACCGCCGCCGACCTGAATTTGCTCGCGCCGCTGCTTAACGCCTACCGGTGCTTCTACCAGCAGCAGGATGAAGAAGACGCCTGCCGGCAGTACCTGGCAGAGCGGTTAGCGGCGGAAGACTCCGTCATCTTTCTAGCCACGCTGGCGGGCGAACCTGCTGGCTTCACACAGCTTTACCCCACGTTCTCTACGTTGTCTCTTCAACGCGTGTGGATCTTGAATGACCTGTTTGTGTCAGCCCAAGCCAGACGATGCGGCGCCGGGTCCAGTCTCTTACAAGCCGCGGAAGACTTCGCACGTTCCACCGGCGCAGTGCGAATGACACTAGTAACCGGACACGACAACCTGCCCGCACAGACGCTGTACGAAAGCCGCGGCTGGCAGCCCGATACGCAGTACCGCACCTACAACTTCACGCTGTAAACACCACGCGCTGCGTTCCACAAGCCGTAGGGCAGGCGCCTGCCTGCCGACGCGACGCCATCCACCTCTAAACAACGGCTTACGATTCCTGTTCCTGTTCTGGACGTGGGAATGCATACGAGCCGAGGGCTTCTAGCAGCGGATCAGCTTCGGCAGAGCAGAAGCCTACGTGATGATGACGGCGCCAGCCTTCGGCGTATTCGTATAAGGTGGACATGCGGCCCAGTTCTGCGTCCAGGCGTTGCATGGTGTCCAGATAACTGTCCAGCCCCTGACTTTCATCCAGCCACTGCTTCTGACTGGCGTGCAGCGATAGCAGTTCGCGTTTCTGCTGCTGGAGCGGGGTCACATTGACGAAGATGCCGGGACGGACCATTTCGCCCAGTGGGTCGCGGTGCGTATACGGCTGTGCGTGATACACCGTTACATCGCCGGTGTAGATATCGCGTGGCGGCTGCACCGGGAAGTTGGGCATGCCACGGCTGAATGCGGCCGTCACCGCCAAGCGGCAGGTGTTGGTATGGTCTTCCATATAATCCACCGGCGCATGCGTCAGCACGATGCTGGGCTGTGCGGCGCGGATAACCGACGCCACGCGCTGCAACGTCTGCTGGTTGTAAAACACTTCCAGGTCATTGCAGATTGGCTCGTAGAACGTGGCGCCCAACTGCTGAGCGGCCTGCCGGGCTTCCTCAAGTCGCACGGCGGCTGTTTCTTCCGCGGCTGTGGTGCTGGACCCGCAGCAACCATTGGACACATTCATATAGTGCAGCGCATAGCCAGCGTCGCGCAGGTGCAGCAACGTGCCCGCCATCAGAAATTCGATATCGTCAGGATGGGCTGCGATGGCAAGTACGGATTTCATAACTTGGCTCGTAACGGTGGAAGCAATCGAAGACATTAATTTACTGCAAGCGGCCGCCCCGCGGCATGCGAATTGGCCTTTGCACGGCACGCCGGACCATCGACGCGTCTGTAATTCCCGGCTAAAGTGAGAGGCTAGGCGGGCAACACGTGGTGTCGCTGCCGCCCGGCAGGATTTTCACCCGGATGTAGGCTTATCGCACATGGGAATGTTCGACAAACTGAAGTCGTTTTTCAACAGTGAGAAGGTTGATATTTCCGCGCGGTTTGATTTTTCCCGTCAGGCCGTTTCGGGCACGATGTCGAAATTCCGCCAGGCCTTCGATATCGAGAAGAACCGCACGATCGGTCTGAAGATTCTGGATATGGAGAAGAACGCGTTGTTCGAGGCGCGTTTCAAAGGGCTGAACAAACCCAGCGAAGGCGAGATCGCACAGCAGGTGACGCACTCCAACGTGGTCGTTACTTATGAACATGGCTTAACCACCAAAAATGAATTTTACCTGGTGATGGAATACATCACCGGCGCTGTCCTTAGTTCGCTCATTCAGTCCGAAGACCGGCAGATGAAGCACAACCGCCTGGCCCTTGCGGTCCAGATGGCCGAAGCGCTGGCCGCCGTGCACAAAGCGGGATTTATTCACCGCGATATCTGCCCGCGCAACTATCTGATTTCGCCAGACGGCGCCAAAGCCACGCTGATTGACTTTGGCCTCGCACTGCCGGACCTGCCGCCTTACCGTCTGCCGGGCAACCGCACGGGCACGCCGCTTTATATGGCGCCGGAGATTGTCCGTCGCCGCGCGACCGACTGCCGGGTGGATATCTTCGCCTTTGGTGTCACGCTGTACCGCATGTTCGCGTTCAGCTATCCGTGGGGAAATGCAGACACCTCTGGCAAGACCGCACTGAACCACGATACGCAGAAGCCCGCCGACATTCTGACGGCGCGGCCCGACTTGAATCCGCAACTGGCGGCGTTAATCATGAAGTGCATCGAGCCGAAACCCGATAACCGCCCGCCCTCGATGGACAAGGTGGTGCTGGCATTGCAGAACATCAAGTCAGAAACCGCATGAGCAATCTGGAAGCCGGCTTTCAACAGGCGATCACCGCCGCCCCGGACGACGACCGGCCGCGTCTGATTTACGCCGACTGGCTAGAAGAACAAGGCGATCCGCGCTGCGAACTCATCCGCCTGCAATGCCGCCTGGCCGCGTTGCCACGGGGCGATGCTTCGCGGTGGGAGCTAGAGCAACGGGAAGAAGCGCTGCTGGCGGCCAACCTTTCCAAATGGACGAAGCTGCTGCCGAAGTTCCCGCGTACGCCCTGGGGCATCGAGCCGCGCTACGGCACGCAGCGGGCCGCCTTTCTGCGTGGCATGATGGAACATGTGACGTTTCCGGGCATCAAGCAGTACGAAGAATCGTTCGACAAAATCTGGCAGGTCACGCCGGCGCGTCACGTCCGTATTAACAAATGGGGCAACAAAGCCATCCCGGCGTTCTTCGCATCACCAGGCTTTCAACGCGTAGATGGACTCTGGCTGACGATGGATAGCGTAGATACGCAGTTGCGGCAGACACGGGCGCTGCTATCCGCCCCGGAGCTAAAGCGTCTGAAAAAACTGCGGCTGTTTGATCGTATGCTAGACGGCGAATGCGTGGACCTGCTGCTCTCGGCGCCGCTTGACAATATGACCGTGCTAGAGATGGATCAGACCGGCATCGGCGATGAACTGTGCGCACAGGTTTGCGCCTGGGAGCGTTTGCAACAGGTCAAGTATCTACAATTCAGCGGCAACGCCTGCGGAACGCGCGGCATGCAGGCGCTGGCCAGTTCCGGGCACGCCGGACAGATTGAATCGCTGAGCCTGCGGCTCAATCACTTCGGCGATGAGCCTCTGGAAGTGCTGGCCAGTTCAGAAGGATTCGCAAGCCTGGCGGAACTGGATATCAGCTTCAACAACTTCGGCCGCCCCGGCATAACGGCCCTGGCCGCGTCGCCGTTGTTACAAGGCGTGCGGCGATTGAACCTGACGTACTGCGAAGCCGCCGCAAACTCCATCGAACAACTCGTTGCGTCGCCACATATCAACGCCCTGCAACACCTCTCGCTGAATCGCATACAACACCTGGGCGACGACGCCCTGCAAGCCATTGCGAATTCGCCGCACCTTTCAAACCTGCGGCGGCTGGATATGGACCGGGGCGCCTACACCGGCGCCGGGCTGATGGCCATTGTCAGTTCTCCCCATCTTTCATCGCTTGAATTTCTCACACTCAGCGACACGCTGGAAAACGTCGGCGTGCACGTACTGAAGAAACTCCGCGACCGCCTGCCCCACATGCAGCGTCGCAGCAAACGCAGCAACTGCCCAAGCTACACCGCCAAGGAAGAGTACCTGTAATCGCGCAGCGGAAACACTTCCACGGTGCGTGAATTACAATAAAGATAGACGTTGTATTTTCCCGCCGCGGCCAAGGCGAAGGTTATGTCTGCAAATAACGCCAATCTACTCACCCTCCGCCGCGAGGATACGTTTCTGATCGCAGAACACCTCGCCCTGCTGGAGATCACCAGCAACCTGCAGAATCCGCCTGCCGATAAAGCCATGCGGAACCAGATGGCGCTGCGGCGGTTCACTCCAGGCAATATTATCTGCCAGCAGGCGGACCCCGGCGGTACGGGTTTTTACCTGTTGCGGTCTGAAGATGCGTTGATCCTGCGGAAGTCGCAGATTGCCCGCTGGCGTAAGAAACTGACTTCCCCCTCGCAGCCGGAAATTATCGACACCACACGCGCACAACTTGCCGCAGCCGAGGCGGATGTGCTGGCCATTGAAGAAGAGCTGAACTCCGGCAGCGGCAAACCCCGGCTGGCAGCCACCGCGCACGTAACCGGCGCACAGACCGCCACGCCGCAACAGGAGGGCGGTGGGTTTGTCTCGAAGTGGAAGTCAAAACTCTTTGGCGGAAAAGAAGCATCACGCCCGCGTGCTATCGCCAGCGATGGACCGGCGGATATCGACGGCGCCACGTTCACCATGAACTGTTACCAGGGCGAAGTCTACGGCGAAATGAGCTGCAACCTCGGCACGCCGCGGGCCGCCACGCTGGTTGCCGCCGCGAACTGCCTGGTGATGGAGTTCACGCCCGTCTTCTTGCAAGCCGTACAAATCGACCCGGGCTACCGCGAAGTGGTGGATAAACACTACCGCCGCCGCGGCCTGCTGCCACATCTGCGGAGCCTTCCGGGGCTGCAAGACGCCGATGAGGCGAAGCTGCAACGCATCGCCCAGCAACTGGAATTTGAAGTCATTCAGCCGGGTCAGGCCATCTGCCACACCAACCAGCCCGCCACCGCTGCGTATCTTGTCCGCAGCGGCGTCGCCGTCGCTAGCGCCGAATCAGACGGCGCCATCAGGCCGCACCATGTAACGGACTGGGCCGCCCTCTGCCGCGCTATCGTAGACGCTAACGCGGAAGAGTAGATTCGCGTACTGCCTGAGGGTGCAGATACGATGTTGTGGCGTTGTCTAATCGCCACATATTGTCCCCTCGCCCCTCTGGGGAGAGGGCTAGGGTGAGGGGGTACAGAATCCGTCCTTTATCAACGCGTTGCGGAGCGTGAACCGGACGACAATAGCTTCTTGTGACTTTTTGGAAGTAGATGGCGGAATCCCCCTCATCTGGCCTGACGGCCTGTCTTCTCCCCAGAGGGGCGAAGAGGGATTATGTTGTTGCCACAACATAATACAGGCAACCTCTACCTTCTAAAGCTTAATCTTCAGCACAGCCGGGTCATTCAGCTTGGTGGCTTCGATGCCTTTGAAGGCTTTGCCATTCACTTCCACCGTGTAAACGCCTTTCTTGAAGACCTTGGGCTGGAAGCTATCGCCTTGAATGCGGAGCGCGTACACCCACTGGCCAGTTGCCTGATCGATCACTTTTACCACGGGATCTTTGGCGCCGGTGATCTGCAACGTGGGCAGATGCGCCACGGCTTTGCGGCCGTAGTTATCGGTCTGGTCGATGGTTACCGGCCAGCCGGGATAGGGCTTGGCGTCAGCAGCGGCGATGTTCACATTACGTGGCCAGCACGTCATGGTGATCTTTCGGTTCTCTTTGTTCAGCCGCACGATGCCAAAGCCAGCCGCCCGCGTTGTCAGCTTATCGCCATTGGCGGGCCGTTTATCAGGGTTGGCAACGGCGATGCAAGTAACGTGATTGCCGAAGGTATCCAGATGTTCGCCATAAATCGGACCTTGTCCTGGCTTGCGGTTTCCGCCTGCTTTTAGCGGCTCCCACCATCGCAGGTACAGATTCGCAATCGAGGGCACACAGAACGAATAGTTCGCATCGCCGAAATCTTCGACGCCGTGATGGAACACCGTGGCCAGATGCTGATCGCCCGCCAGGTGCAACGCGTACGACTTCCGCATCAGATCCACCGCCTTGTTGCGGCCCGTCTGTGGCCAGCCGTTCGAATCCAGATCGCCATACAGCCGGCCGCCCACTTTGCCGTGGATATGCGCTCCGCCACAGAAGATGGTCTGCGACAGCGCCACCTTAAAGTCTGCGCCTTCCCAGTCTTGCCCCCACGCATCCAGAAATTTCAACTGCCGGTCGCCGAGCAGCTTCAGACCGGGGCGGTCAATCTTCGTCACATCGAAGTCAGGTGTCTTCACATGGTCGGCCCGGTCGGCGCCACCCTTGCCGGCGCCTTGTCCTTTGGGGCCTGTTTTGAATTTGCGGTCTTCCAGAATCGCGAAGCTGATCCGGCCCCAGTTCAAGCTGGTGTAATACACGCCGATGCCCTGCTCGATGGGCGCCGGATCGTACGGGTCGGGCAGGTTGGCCGTCTGGGCGTGCTCCACCTCTTTCACATACTGCGCGGGCATCGCGTAACCGCCATCGGTGGCGCCGGATTCGCGCGAGACTTTGCCGTTCTGCCCCCACAGGTTCGGCTGGCCGACGTCGTGATCATCGGGGATAGAAACGGTGGGCCGGTCTTTCATCACGTCGGCAAAGTCCAGGCAGAACTTCACCCAGTACTCGTAATGACGCGTGTGGTTGTAGACCTGATCGCCTGAGAAGAAGAGCAGATCCGCGTCGGCGCGTTTGATGTTATCCACCAGGTCCTGCCGCGAAATATCGCCGCCGTGGCTCTTACTGATTGAGTTGCCGGTGAACGCCGCGACAACAATCTCTTTCTTATCGACGGGGTTCTTACGGATCAGCCCTTCAAAGACGGCCTTCTCACCGTGCCGCACGCGGTAGGGAACGTCCTTCGTTTCGTCCCAGTTCTCCACGCGGAACAACGCCGTCCAGCTGCGATCCTGACGGGCGTTGCCATATTCATTGTCGCGGACCTTCACGCTGGCGACTTCTTTCCAGTTGTCGCCGTCTTTCAGTTCCAGACGCACGTCGCGTGGTTCGCCTTCCTTCAGCGGAAACAACTGCGCGTTCAGCTTCAGCGTGCCCTTGTGCACGGTATAAAGCGCGGCAGCAATCACCTTGTCGCGCGGCACATCCAGATTGATCGCCCGCGGCGGCGCCTTGCGCTGCGCTGCACAGGGTAATGCTGTCGCCAGCACCGCGGTAAGCACTGTCAGGCTTAGAACGAAACGTTTCATACTTTTTCCGTAAGACTAAAGGTGTAAAGCTTGGTGTTTAGAAGAGTTTACACCAACCCGAAGCGCGAGCGAGGGACGTTTGGCATGGATGCTAGAACAAGGCTTTTGCCACTTCTCGCTGTTGCACGTCACTTCAACGGGCGGTGCGTTCCAACGACCGGCGCCCCTCGCTCGCGCTTCGGGTTGGTTTTCGTACTTGTTTTCGCAGGCTTAAGGCTACGGCTTGATCGCGTAGATTTTCAGGTCATCCACCACGGCCTGTTTTGGCACGGACAAGCGTAGCATACGTTTCGTGGGGTGGGCGAAACCTTCGGACTGAAACGAACCTACCTCACGGCCGTCTAGATACGCCGTGATCGTATCGCCGGTGATGGTGACTTTTAGCGAAGACCATTTGCCTTGCTGCAGTTTGACGGGGAAGCTTTTCTTTTTGGTCGCCAGCATCTTCTGCTGCTGCGGCGTTAGCTTGCCGGCCATCCGCGCCTTGCGGATTTCCAGATCCATGACGCCCGTCTTCAGGTCGGCGATTTCCAGCTTCTTCAGGCCGGTGGTCACTTTGAAAAGATGCCCGGCGTGCACCGTCTTCAACTTTGCGTCCGCAAAGTTCAGCGTGAAGGTATCCTTCGGATTTTCCAACTTGATGCGTGCCTCGACTTCACCGTTGGTGAATTCCGCATCGTGCCGGACAGAAACGGCGTGATCGGCGTCTTTGTGCATGTAGATATACATCGCGCCGTCTTTCAGATCCACCTGCTTGTTGCCGCCGGCGCGCCACGCGCTGTTGGTGCTCCAGCCGTTGCCAGGCTCGTCCTTTTTCTCCTGCGATTCTTTGCGTTCAAAATCGTCCGAGAAAATCAGCGTCCGTTCATCCGCACGCAGCGATGCATGGAGGCCAAGTAGAACGAGTGTGAACAGCGGTAAAGCGATGATGGTTTTCATCGGGATAATCCTGTTGTGAAGCTTGGTGTTACGGACTGACAATTTTAATGTGGCTGAAGTAAGCCCATTCATTCCGCCAGTCGTTGGCCTTGTTTTCGATGCGAAGTGCGATGCGTTGTCCGGCGTAAGCCGACAGATCCAGTTTGATATCCGCCCACTCGTTTTCAACGGTCTTCGACTGAATGATCTGGTCCGTCAGGGGTTTGCCGTTGACCGTCACCACCAGTTGAAAATCGCCGTGCGGATGATGGCTGACGCCGATCAGCAGCTGCGAACTACCATTACCCGGCAACTCAAGTGTACGCTGAATCACGGAAGGCGTCTTGCGATCGAGAGGGTGGGTCTGCACCGCCGCACGGTTGCGGAAAGCCGGATGAAACTTCACGCCGCCCTCGCCACTGGCCGCAATCGTAAAGCCCGACGCCACTTTCTGCAGCGTGGCCGTCAGCGCTTTGGCATCGGTGCTGCTGCCGTCGTTTTTGGTGGTCGAGGTGCTGGCGGTGGCGGCCAGCCGGCGGGCGACGTATTGCCGTAATAGCGGAATCTTGCCCGTCAGTGCCGTGGCCAATGCCTGCTTGGGGTCCGACTTCACAATCGGTTCCAGCCCGTACCAGATCAGCAGTGGCAGATTGTGGTCACTCGCATCGTCTGCATGCTGCACCAGCCCTTTGACGATGGGCCACCGCTGCTCTGCCGGCATGCGTTGCAAAGCCGAGGCCAGAAACAGCCGCACGACGGGCGACTTCTCCGCCGCCGCCATCGCGGTGAACTTCTCTACGGCTTTGTCCGAAGGCGCCTTCTTTTCACACAGCAGTTGAACCGACCAGCCACGCAGTTGCGGGTCTTCGTGTTCCAGCAGTTTCAGCAGCAACGATTCGCTGGCGCCGCCCACACAGTGCAGCGCCCACAGCGCCCGCAGGCGTTTGGGGGAAGTGGTCTGTGCGTGCAGCATCTTCGTGAGGTCTTCAGCGACGCCGCCGCCGAGCTTCCCAGCCGCGGCCCGGCCGGCGAGTTCGGTTCGCGCCTGTCGCACGTACCAGTCGTTGGAATGCAGTTGCAGGGCGACCAGTTCGGCATCGCTTCTGGCGGGAAGATCAGGCGGCGTGACGCCCTGCGCCCCTTTGGGCATGATGCGGTAGATGCGGCCTGTGCCCGCGTGCACCAGCTTGCGGCCGCAGATATCTTCGTCGTGCCAGTCCAGAATATACACGCCGCCTTCGGGTCCGGTTTCAACGCTGAAGCCAACCCACTGTTTATCGTGGGCTGACAGGAAGTCGTCACCGGCCCGGCCGGTATAACCGGAACCCTTCGGCTCGATAATATCGGTCAGCACCTGATGCTGATGGATGTTGCACATGAACAGACGGTCGCGATGCTTCTTGCCAAAGGTATCCGCCAGATAGAACCGCGCGCCGCCGTGGGCGGACAGATGCTTATGCTGCCGGATGGTTTTAATGTCGTTGTACACAAAGGGGTGAATGTGCTTGCCGGCCTGCCGGTGATAGAAGCCGCCCTGCACCACATGCCACAGATGCGGAATCACACACGCCGTGGCGAACAGTTGCCCGTTCTTGTTGAAATCGATCCCCCAGGGGTTCGACAGCCCGTGGGCGAAGACTTCAAACTCATGCCGCGTGGGATGAAACCGCCAGATACCGCCGTCGATATACTGCCGCTCACTGGCCGCGGCGCCCGGCTTGCCGACCTTAGATTTTGTAAACACGCCATGGCAGCCGTACAGCCAACCATCCGGGCCCCAGATAAAACTGTTCAGCGTTTCGTGCCGGTCATTAATTCCCCAGCCATCCAGCAGCACCTGCGGCGGCCCGTCCGGCTTATCATCACCATCTGCATCCGGGATGAACGACAACGCCGGCGGCGAACCCACCCACACGCCGCCATGACCAATGGCGATGCCGGAAGTGAACTTCAGATTCTCGGCAAAATACTTCTTCTTATCAAAGACGCCGTCACCGTCGGTATCTTCCAGAATCGCCAGCTTCGTCTGGTTATCGGTCGTATGGTGTCCGCGCGTGCGGTAGTTGTAATTCTCCACCACCCAGATCCGCCCCTTGGCGTCAAAGCAGAACGCAATCGGCTGCCCGATATCCGGCTCACCCGCAAACAACTTCACCTCAAAGCCATCCACCAGCGTCATCTTATCCACCGCCTGCTGCGGCGTAAGATAAGGCACCTCCTGTGCAGAAACCTTAGAGGAAGGAAGACAAACGGCGATGCATAGAAGCAGTATCCAAGAAGAGCGTTTGAACATACAGGAACCCGGAATTAGTAAGGGTGAAGACTTCATCCAATCCGTAGGTCAGGCGCCTGCCTGACGTGCAGCGGTAACCCGTTCAACCACTCGTCAGGCAGGCGCCTGACCTACGGGCCTTCTAGAATATCAGACGCTTCGCACGTCTGCAGAAAAACGGTCGCCTAATCCTGGTTCGAGCCCACGCTGCTAACCGCGTGTGCAAATGATACGCATCTCAGAATCGCTGCCGAACCTTCGCAACTTTTTGAACTCAGCTACCCGCCATTCGCCAAGGACGTCTTCCACAGACACTTTCCAGCTAACTTCCACCCACCCCCGATAGTCGCGGGCGTAGGTTCTGCGTTTGATCGGTTCATCAATGATGTGTCTGCTTGCGCTTCGTAGATACGCGGAAATATCTTTGTCTGTGCTGCCACGTTCTAATAACGCCTTCTCAGGAAATAACTGAGCTCCGTCCATGAATAAATAGGCCATAGGTTCAGGTACGTGGGTAGATACATAGAGGTAGGTGACTGCCCAATCGTCCATCAGCATTTCTTCCAGTCCGATCCATCCGTAGTACGACGAATCATCGAAGCCCCAGCTTCGCTGCTGGTAAAGGGAGGTTGTTTCAATCTCGGGAGGCCGTGTCCGATGAAGAGGAAGCATCGCAGACTCATCAAAAAAGATCGGCGAATGTTTGAACCAGACGAAGTAACCCAACTCTTCATCAGAGCCGTCAAGGTCATTCTTGAATCCAACGGGCACGATCCATCCGTCGGCAGTTTGTTGCTGGACATAGAAGTCGTAGTAGATTCCCATGTGCGCCCTTCGTTTAGTCTGGCGTTTCCTCTAGCTACGTCTCTACAACTTCGCCCGCCGTTGCTTCTTCCGCCGGGAAGGTATTGTCCACCACGGCGGCGCCGATGGAGTCGCCGTATGCGTTTACGGCGGTGCGGAAGCGGTCTAGTAACCAGTCGACCGGTAGAATCAGGCCGATCAGTTCCAGCGGTAGGCCGACGGCGTTGAGCACGATGAGCATGGTCACCAGACCGGCTTCGGGGATGCCGGCGGCGCCGATGGCGGCCAGCGTTGCGGTGATGGCGATGGTGAACTGCTTGACCAGCGTCAGTTCGAAGTTCGGCTCCACCAGCGCGTACGCCTGGGCGATGAAGATCGCCGCGGCCGCTTCGTACAACGCCGTGCCATCCATGTTGATGGTCGCGCCCAGTGGCAGCACGAATTCGGTCGAGCGGCTGGATACGCCCGCGTTCTTCTCCGCACATTCCATCGTCACCGGCAGCGTCGCCGTAGAACTGGCTGTCGAAAACGCCGTTAGCACCGCCTGCGACATCTGCACCAGGAAGCTGAACGGATTACGCCGCGTCAACAGATATAAAATGACAGGCAGCGTGATGAAGAAGTGAATACCCAGACCGCTGAGCACCGTTGCCATGTAGTAGAACTGCACCACAAACAACTGCAATAGATTGCCATCGGCCTGCGCCTTACCAAACCGCGCCGCCACCAGGCAGAAGATGCCCACGGGCGCCACTTTCATCAGCAACAGGATGAAGCTCAGCAGGGCGTCGTTGATGCTGACGACCAGGTTGGCGATCGCTTCGGACTTCTTACCCATCGTGGTCAGCATCCCGGCGAAGACGATGCTGAACACAATCAAAGGCAGCAGGTTGATCTCTACCATCGACTCCAGCAGGTTGCTGGTGAACAGCATCAGCACCAGGTTGTGCATGATGTCGTAAATGGTGGGCGGGCCGCGGACGACATTGGCGGAGATGATGCTGCTTGAATCGTCGCCCTGCTGCGCCGTGTACTTCAGTCGTACATACTTGGCGTCGTGCGGCAGCAACTGGCTGTATTCGTGGCGTCCCTGCTCCCGGCTGACTTTAAAATAGTCATCGGTGCGTTTGAAGGTCTTGCCGTCCCGGCTGGTTTGAATCACGGCGGTGGCAGGTTCTTCTGCATCGCCGCGTTGCACCACGGTGATTTCGATGACCTGCTCGTGCTCGTCAGGAAGTTCCAGCGGATCGCTATAGCCTGACTTGTAGGCGGTAGGCAGTTTGTCGAACTGCACGGCGCTGCCGCCGCCATGCATGGATTCCTGCACTTTGCGGACCTGCTTGCCGCCCTCCTGCCGGGCGTCTGCAACCAGCTTGGGATCGATGCCGACACCGGGCCGGATGATATTCACCACCAGAATACCGGTCGCCACAGCCAGCACCGTGGTGGTCATGTAATACGCAATCGCGGCGCCGCCCGGTCGGCCCAGCTTGCGGACATCGCCCAGACCCAGAATGCCGCTCATCACGCTGGCCATCACCAGCGGCACCACGACCATCTGCAACAGACGTAGGAAGATTTCGCCGCCCAATTCCAGCGACATCGCCACATGTGGCAGCACCAGCGCCAGCACAATTGCGGCGATAATCGCCACCACAATCGCAATGGTCAGCCGCCCATGACCGCCCTTCTTCCCCTCCGTTGACTCAGCCATCTGCAAGATCCTTTTTTCCGTTCAGTGCTTCCACGATGCGACTACAATGGTAACAACTCGCACACAACGTAACAGGATTCGCACGGCGTTGCGGATTATTGTAAAACCGCCCAGAAATAGGCCGCTTTAAACACCAACCCGAAGCGCAAGCGAGGGACGCCGGAACCTGAAGCATGTCGCCGGTTGAAGTCCCTCGTTGCCGCTGGGAAAGGCCAAACACGCTAAATATTCGCAGCAAAAATCAAACGCCCCTCGCTCGCGCTTCGCGCTTAGTGTCCAACTTCAAAAACCAAAGTTCAAGTTACCCGTATCCCTTTCACGCGGAGACAATTATATGGTTCATCACCGCCGCCATTTCTTACAGACGTCTACCGCTATCGCTGCTGCATCCGCCGTGGGCGCCGTTGCCAGGGCCGAAGATGCGAAGCAGGACTTTAAGCTGAATTACATTGTTTCGTCTTGCATGTACGGCAAAATGAAGCTGGCGGAAATTCTGCCCGAAGTGTCGAAGACCGGCGCCAGCGATATCGACATCTGGTGCCTGGTGCACGGCGATCAGCGTGAACAGATTGAAGCGATGGGCCACGATGCGTTTCAGGCGTTGCTGAAAAAGCACGACATTTCCGCCAGCGTCTTCACACGCTACCCGCTTGGTCCTTTCCGCCTGCAGGAGGAAATGAAGATCGTCAAGCAGTTCGGCTGCAAGGCGATTGTCTGTGGCTCCAGCGGACCCAGAGAACCGTCCGGCGCCGAGGCGAAGGCCGGTGTAAAAGCATTCCTGGAGAAGATGAAGCCGCATGTCGCTGCGGCGGAAGAACAGGGCATCACCATCGCCGTGGAGAATCACGCCCGGCAACTGCTTTACACGCCGGATTCGATCCGCTACTTCGCTGACATGAATAAGTCACAGCACCTGGGCCTGGCGTTCGCGCCGCATCACCTTTACAAGTACGTCGAAGAGATGCCCAAGCTGATTGAACATCTGGGACCGTCCCTGGCGTTCTTCTACGCGCAGGAGCATGGCAAGGGTTCGCACGTGAAGCTGCCTAAGAAGCAGGAAATGATGCAGATGCCGGGCTTTGGCGGCGGGCTGGATTACCGGCCGTTGCTGGCAGCGCTGCGTAAGATCAACTACCAGGGCTTCACGGAAATCTTCATGCACCCGGTGCCGCGTGGCGTTCCCATCCTGCCCACGGCCACAGAAATTACCGCCGCCATCAACAAGTCACGCGCTTATCTGGAAGATTGCCTGAAGGCGACGGCGTGACCGGCGCAGACACGAATCACAGGCTTTCGCAGCAATGCAATCGCCTTAGATGGAATTCTCTATGATCTCCCGCTGTCAGTTTTTTGTCATCGCTGCTTTAGCGCTGCTGGCTTATTCAACGGTAGGTCGCGCCGCCACGCAGCGCGATAACCATTACTTGCAGCGGTTTAACGGACAGCCGTTGATGCTGACGGTTGCCGACCGCCTGAACGATCCGAAGTATGCGTGGCCGCGGACGCTGGTCACCTATCCGGTGGTTTTCAACAAGCCGGGCATCGCCGCCGCGCAGTTGCAGCTGACACATGTTGAAAGCGGGCAGCGGATTCCGGTTCAGCTTTCCGAAGTACGCGGAACGGCGGCCGAGCTGCAATTCGCCAAGGTCAGCTTCTTCTGCGATCTGCCCACCGGCAGCAAACGCACCTTCGCGCTGACGGTTGGTCCGTTCAGTGGACCCGCGCCGGTGGAGGCGGCCAATGGTTCGCTGTTCCAAGGCATCGAATTCCGTCAGCCGGTGAAAGAAACCGTTGCCGCAGGCATCGCGACCATCGATACCGGCGCGTTGCAAGTGCGTCTGCCCGCAGCGCCGGCGGCTGCCGGACAAGCTGCACCTGGGCCCGTGGTGCAACTCAACCGCGGCAAGGGCTGGGTCGGCCGCAGCTACATTGCCGGGGATCAGCCGGTGACAGGCTTCGGCGTGCGGAAGCTGGATGACGGGCCGCTGTTTGTCACCTATGAGATGAACTATCAATTCAAAAACGGCGGGCGCTACACGGCGACAATCCGCTGCATCCTGGGCTATGAGTTCATCGAAATTAGCGAGTCCATCGCGGGTATCTCCACCGGCGACAACCTACGGATGGAATTCGCCTGGGAAGGCGTCACGCCGACGCACCGTCACGCCGCCATGGATCACACCCGCCAGGGGGCGCCGGTGGTGACACCCATTGATGAACCGGTCAAACGACCTGCCGTGCTCACGCCAGAGCCGGGCGCCGCCGTCAAGCCGTTTCAGGGGCACGACCCGGCGTGGAATGGCGGGCCGTATCTTGAGCAGCCCGGTGGCGAAATGATCTGCCGCGTGGCGCCTTTCCGCGGCAACGCCTTAACACCTTATGCGCCGCACATTGCGTTCTGGGATAGTGTGGGCGGAGACGAAATGGGGCTGCTGGTCCGCGAGACGCACCGCTGGAAAACGCCGCAGTACAGCATTCACACCGCCGGCGCCGCGATGCAGATCCGCTTCCGGTTTATCCCGGCCAGTAAGACGCTGATTTACAGTTTTCCCTTAGTGACAGGAACACGTCACACGTCGCTGGCGTTCTACGATCGCAACACGGCAAAGCGGCGGGCGGCAGCACACGATTACGAACCGCCCGGCAACGCCACGGCGGACCCGACACCGCTTTACCCGGCGTGGCTTTATCATCATTACAGCGCCGTCACGCTGGACCGCGTGAAAGACTGGGTGCTGTCGCCTGGGCCAGATATGGCAAGCTGGGCCAATCACAACGCCGATCCGGAACAGATCGCTTACGAATCGCCCCAGTACGAACTGCTGGCTGCGTATCTGGCAGCGATGGACGAATATGACTGGCCGTATCGCGTCGGGCTGGGAGGCGCCCCGAATATTGCGGCGCAGTTGTGGCGGCGGCTTGCGCAGGCGGCGCACCGTTTTCCGGCACACCCGATGGCGCGCGACTGGCTGGATCAATCGCACAAAGCGATGCAACTGGCTGGCCGGTTTTACCTTCGCCCCGCGGTTGATCCGTGGAACAGCTGGGGCGGGCGGCCGACGGGCAGTGCGTCGGGCTATGCACCGATGGAGCTGGAGCATAATTATCAGAGCCACCGCCTGGGTGAGTTGACCGACGGCGTAAACCGGTTCGCTTCGGCGGAAGTGCAACACCGGCTGGAATGGGTGTTGAACGCGACGACGTCGCCCGTTGCGGCGCCAAATGGCGTTGCGGCGACGTGGCGGCCGGGCATGCCGTTGCTGGCGGAGTTCGGCTTTGAGAGGCGGCGAAGTGATACCGGCGTGGAGTCCGCCGCGTACGAGTCGCCCGACTTCACCCCGATGGCGTACCCGCTGCTGCCTTTCGCGCCGCTGCTGGCAGAGAAGCTGCTGTACGCATCCACCGGAGCCCGCTACCGCGCACAACAGAAAGCCGCCGCCAGCCGCACGGGCTTCTACACGCAGTCTCTCGACCCCAAACTGCTGAGCGGCACCCGCTTTCAACCCGAAAGCCGCAAGTGGACGGGCTACGGCGTTACGATGCGGGCCGCGGTAAACACGCCGGGCGAACTGATGGTGCAGCTCTTGCAGACAGACCGCGGCGCCAATTACCGCTGGTACGAGAAGCAGTATCAGGGCGGCGGTGAGATCGTATTCACAGCCGCCGGCAAGCGATACACCAGCCGCTATACCAGCCGGCAGAAACCGGCGGGAGAAGCTGTTTCGTTTGATGATACGAACGTCAGCAACTTCGGCGTCTGGAAGCACGACGCCTGGTGTTCGATTGGCATCGGCCCGCTGAAAGAGGCTTTCTACAATCTGGATGACGTGCAGCTTGCCCGCATTACGCCGCTGACGCCCGACGACCATCCGATACGCAAGGGCGTTGCGTATTCGTGGCCTGAGTATCGCAGCCGCAGCGTGCTGCTGGCCGGTGATGATTATTTTGTCATCTACGACCACACCACGGCGCAGCGCCGCCGCTTTGCGTGGTATGCGGGCGGCCAGGGCGAACCGTTCCCCTATATTTACTTCGCCACACCTGTCGGCGATGTGCAGAAAACGGCCGTCCGCGGCGTGCCGGGTCTGACCAACGACACAGCGGAACACGCCGCGCTTGATGCCAGCAGCATGGCCATTGTGACCCACAAGGCTGATACCAGCGTGAACGGTGTCACTGGCAAGCCCGGCTTCACCGCGGCGATGCAGCAGACAACCGCGGGGCAGAAAGTCCGCGATCACAACAGCCCAGTGCAGGTTGATACGGCGGCAAGCAAAGACCTGATCTTCTGGACAGCGCCCGAAGCAGAAATCCGCTACGACCGCGGCGGTGTGCGTTTTCAGGGAAGTTGCGGCATCGTCCGGCAGCACCATAACGGCGAGACCACGCTGGCGGTGCTGGATATTGGCGAAGACCGGGCGGTAAAAGCGATTGGCGCCCGCGGCGTCACGCTAACCACTGAAGGTAAGGGCTTCGCGGCGAATGCACGCTTCACGCAGCCGTTGCGTTACACGGGTGACTACACGGCGGAAGTCGCCACGCCCGTTGCCATTGGTCCCGTGACCATGAACGACGCGTTGTACATCGACGGCCGGCGCCTGGAGGTGCAACCCGCAGCGGGGCAGATTTCGGCAACGCTGCCCGCCGGCACGCATAACTGGGAACTGGTGTTCGGGGATTCGGCAGTCCGGCAGATCGCTGTGAATCCGGACGCCACATGGAAGCCGGGCGTCTATGATATTGTGATCCGTACCGCAGCCGGTGCGAAGGCGAACATCCGCTGGAACGATCAGCAGCTGCACTTCGCCACCGCCGGCGATGTGCAAGGCGTTTGCGAAGGATCTCGCGGCGGCAAGATTTCCGTTGAGTTCATCCAGCAGACGCCGGCGCCACCAGCGGAAACATTCCGCTTTTACATTGACGGTACGGCGATCAAGACCGACCGCAACGGCGCTGTGCTATCGGCCGTGGTTCCGCCCGGCAGGCACAACTGGGAACTGACCGCCACTAAGCCGCGGCCAGCAAAGAGCACCATCTTACGAACCACGCAACGTAAGGGCGGCGCCGAGATTTACTGGGGCACGCCTGGCGGCGCCGAGAAGTGGCGCCTGGAAGTAAGCGACGATGTTGGCGCCACGTGGGAGCCGCTGGGCGAAGTGAACCGGCCGCAGACCTTTATTGATGAACTGCCCGAAGGCGATAAATTCTGGGTCCGCGTGATCGCCATCAACGGCGCTAAGCAGGGCCAGCCTTCGGACGACTACCCGGTTTATGTCACAAGCCAGCGCCCGCAGCCGCCTGCCGGACTACGCATCATCACCGGGCAGGACCGCGTGTACGCCACGTGGGGAGAGGTGCTGGGCGCGCAAGGCTACCGGCTGTACCGCCGGGCAAAAGGAACGAAGGACTGGCAGGCGCTGCGCGATGTGAAGGGCCAGACGCACCTGGATACAACCGCCACGGGCGTGGTGCCCAGTTATCCGTTGCCCGGACTGGCGGACAATGCTGACAAAGATATGTCAGCGGTGACCATCTACGAATACGCCGTTTCCAGCTTCAATCCCAATGGTGAAAGCCTGCTCTGCCAGCCGGTGGACACCGACCCGCGGCGGTGGGTGAACTGGTTCGCCGTGGACCCTTCTGAAACCCGCTTCAACCGGCATCGCGCTGCCTTCTGGCTGCCGCCTTATGTGCTGCCAGCACAGGCGCCGCCGCAATTCTATCCGGCCGCGAAGTAACGGTTTTGCGGGCGTTCGCCAGCTATGTGCTATAATTGGGGAATGTCACCGGGAACGATTTTACGGAGGTTCCATCATGCGAAACGTGTTCATCCCCAGCGCCGTTGCGGTGCTGCTGGTACTTCTCACGGCGGGCAGCGTCTGGTCGCAGGCGGTTGAAAGGGAGTTCAAAGGCACGGTTGTCCGCGTGCGGACCGACGGGCTGGAATTCCGCGCCGCCAATGGCGATGTGTTCACCGCCACGACGCAGCGTTCTGCCGCCGGTTTCACCTTTCCCGGCATTGGACCGCCTGAAGTCAAAGTGACGGGCACGGCCAGACCAAGCTTCCTGCGTCGTGAGATGGTGGTGGAGTTTGAAGGATTGTTCCGCGGACGTAGCCTCAGCGAACCTGTGAAGGCTTTGAAGATTGTCAGTCGTACGCCCGCGACAAAACCCGGTCTGTACCCGGTGGATAATCCTGGCGAAGAGCTGCCCGACGGGATCAAAAAGAACCGCGTTGTGGGCATCATCCGGTCGGACCCTTCAGACCTGACGTTCCGTGTGAATTATGGACGGACGCTGACCGTGCAGGTTGACCCGAAGGCAATCATCACGCTGAACGCACAGAACCTGTTGTTCGGCGGCCCCGGTGACGAAGTGAAGGTCAGCGGCTTTCAGGCGGCGCCTTCTGCAATTGTGACCACCCGGATCAACATCGTGCACAACAGCGATTCCGGCGGCGTCCGCGCTTTCGACGCCGTAGTGGAAACGGCCCGCCCCGGCGCCACGGCCGGTTCCGCCAAACCCGTCCGCCCGCGTTCACGCTTCCGCGGCAGGATTCTCAAGATCAATTAAGTAAGACCCATGCGCTTTGCGTGCTGCTATTGCTGGCATGTGAATGCGAAAAAGATGGCAGACTTTAACGGTTAGGCGGAAGTTGACGGCCATGAGCGCCGATAACGGTTGTGTGGGAGGTTGCGTGCGCGCGGTTTGCGGCGTACTTCCAAAACCGAAAGCTCTTTGGCTGAGACTCGAACCATGAATTATCTGGTGCACTGGCGGACTCTTCTGCTGACGGCAAGCCTTGCCGCAACATCCATGTTCAGCGGCTGCTTATCGATCCGCTATATCCCAGCTGGCGGCAGTTGCAGTAGCTGCACCGGCGGTCTTCTAGGACCAACCTGCGGCGCCGATGTGGTGGCGCCGGGTTGTGGTGTAGACGTCGTCGCGCCGGGTTGTGGCGTGGATGTGGTGGCACCGGGTTGTGGCGTAGATGTCGTGGCGCCGGGTTGCGGTGTGGATGTTGTCGCGCCAGGTTGCGGGTGCAATCAGGGCGGCCATGGCGACGTGTATGAAGGCTACATCGAAGACTACGCGGACGGTCAGCAGCAGACGCCGCCGCAGCCAGTTTTCGCACGCAAAGGCGCCCGCTTCCATCCGCTGCCCACCGAGCCGGTGTTCAGCAACCGCGATGTTGTGCAGGCAACCGCCATGGCGCCCGCCTCGGTGCTTGAAGGCCCCATCGTAGAGCAGCCCGCAGGCGAACCAGGTCTGTTGCCTGCCGGTGACGCCGCGCCGGCCATGGTTCCGAAGCCGATGGACAATGGTCCGTTTCAGGCGGAACCGCAGGATGCACCCGTCGAAGAAATCCCAACTCCGGCAGAAGTTCCGGGCGGCGAAACTTCGCCCCCTGCCGATGGCGCCACGGGTGTGATTGACGGGCCAGAAGCAGAACCAGCTCCCGCCGCGCAGCCGCCGGTCACCTTAAAGTCAGGAACGTCTGATGCAGACGATAGCACCTGGACGAAGATCCCCGGCGCCCCGCCAAAGCAGGCGCCAGCACAGACGCGTGCTGCCAATAAGTGGCGAGTGAGGCTCCGCTAGCGGCGCATGCCATGCAGGCACAGGCGCCTCAAGCAACCTGTGCCTGGTTCAACGGAAGTTCTGCAAATTCAACGGATGGGAAACCGCCGGGCGTTAATCTGGGTGAGATATCCGGGCAGTCTACTGGCTACTAACGGTCCAGCCAGCAGCAACCGATTTATCCTTCACACCCACCATTCCGGCGCCACCGGCATGTCGCGGGCCTATTGCAACATCCTCTCGCACCAACGGCGGATGTTGCCCCTGCTAAAGAGCCTGCTGCTGCGTTTACGCTGGCTTCCCATATTGATGAGCCATCCATGCAATACCTACCTCACTCCGCTGTTGCCGCAGTCGTTCTGACGGTGCTTGCCGCTTTGCCTGGCGGTCTAGTCACTGACACGAACGTGGCAGCAGCTTCGGAGTTGCGAATGACCGCCGTTGTGCGGGCCGTTCGCGACGCCCGCGCTTCGGTCGTAAATATCAGCGGCCGTAAGACCGTCCGAGCCGACTTTGACCGCACGCAGCAGGGCGCCCGGTTCGAGCAGGTTAACGGCATGGGAACGGGCGTCATCATTGATGAGCGTGGCTACATCGTCACCAACTATCACGTCATCGAAGGCGTACGTCGCATCCAGGTTACGATGTACGACAAGTCGCAGTACGTCGCTTCGATTGTGGCCCACGATCCGCAGACCGATCTGGCCGTAATCAAAATCAGCACCGGCAAAGAACTGCCCGTGATCCGTAGCGGCACCTCCGCCGACCTGATGCACGGCGAAACCGTGATCGCCGTCGGTAACGCATTCGGTTACCGGCACACCGTTACCAAGGGCATCATCAGCGCCCTGCACCGCAGCGTGCAGGTCAGCGATGAGCAGATGTACCACGATCTGATTCAGACAGACGCCAGCATCAATCCCGGCAACTCCGGCGGCCCGCTGCTGAATATCGATGGCGAAATGATCGGTATCAATGTGGCTGTCCGCGTCGGCGCCCAGGGCATTGGCTTTGCGATTCCTGTTAACGAAGCCCTCGACATCTCCGCCCGCTTGATGAAGGCCGAAACGCAGAACACAGTTTCGCACGGCGTTTCTGGCTCGACCGTCGCCGACCGCCGCCATCTGGAATTCGCTGTCCGCAGCGTCACCAGCGGCAGCCCCGCTGCCGTTGCCGGCTTGAAGCAGGGCGACGTCATCACCGCCGTTGGCGATACCACCGTACAGCGTCCGCTCGACTTCGAACGCGCTCTGCTAGGCGTCCGCCCCGGACAGCAGGTACGACTGAAAGTGAAGCGGCAGGAACAATCACTGGCCATCGCGTTTGTGGCTGACCGCGGCGCCCCTGTTGTCGCAGAGAGCACCGACCGCACCTGGGATACGCTGGGCCTGAAACTGGAACAGGTTCCTTCGCACACCTTCCGCACGGTCAGCACGCGTTACCGTGGCGGTCTGCGAGTGGCCGACGTGAAGCCCAACAGCCCCGCCTGGAAACAGGGTATCCGCCAGGGCGATGTGCTGGTTGGCATGCACATCTGGGAAACCGTTTCGCTGGACAACGTCAGCTATATCCTTGACCGGCCCGAGTTTCAGAAGATGCAGCCCATTAAGTTCTTCATCATCCGCGGCAAAGAAACCCTTTATGGACACATGCAGGTCCGCGTCGCCCGCAAGTAACCCATCGCCGTAGGGCAGGCGCCTGCCTGCCGACAGCAAGGAAACCACCTCAACCACCGTCAGACAGGCGCCTGACCTACGGGGTTCTCCCTCAACTGGACCGCGCATCATGGAAGAAGAAGACGAAGGCGGTGGCGGTGATATCCCAGAATGGGTGGTGACGTTTGGCGATATGATGTCGCTGCTGCTCACCTTCTTCATCATGCTTGTTTCGCTGAGCGAGATGAAAGAGGAAGAAACGTACCAGGCGATGGTGCAGTCGATGCAGCAGAACTTCGGCTACGACATGTCGCAGTTAAGCATCACGCCCGGCGACGCGCGACCGCGGAATTCCAAGGTGGCAAAACTCGCCACCACAGGCCGCTCTAGACGGCGCGACACCATGAAAGGCGGCGCCAAGCCACAGGCCGCCAGCGGCGAAAACGAACGCGTGCTTAATGTCCGCATGGGCGATCGGACAGGCATCGGCACCGTGGTCCGGTTCCAGCAGCACCAAGCGGAACTATCGGACGAAGCACGCAAGAGCATCGACGAACTAATCGTTCTCCTGAGCGGCAAGCCCCAGAAGATTGACGTCCGCGGGCACACTTCCAAAGTGCCCATCCCCGACAGCGATCCCTGGACGCTATCGTTCGCGAGAGCCAACGTCGTCACCCAATACATGCTCGCCAACGGTATCAAACAGCACCGCGTGCGGATTTCTGTCGCCGGAAAAGGCGAGCCGCTTTCTATTACAGTCGGCGATAAAACGGAAGCGACTGATATTCAAGAGAACGACCGCGTCGAGATCTTCATGCTCGACGAATCAAGCGACCTGACCATCGGGAAACCCGGTGAACAGGATAAGCAGTTGATTGAAGAGTAGGCGGCGCCGGTGACAATGACGCGCCGTTCTCAATACGTGTGTAGATACGTCTATACAGAACTGGTGAATGATGCCAAACGCAATTTACGTGAACCTGCTGGTCGATGATCTTCCACGCGCCAAGAACTTTTTCGTTGCTTTGGGCTTTTCCTTCAACGAGCAGTTTACAAACGACGATGCGGCCGGGTTAATTATTTCCAGTACGATTTATGCCATGCTGCACACGCGAGGCAGTCTTCAACGGTTTACGAAGAAGCAACTGGTTGATGCACACTCTGCAACCGAGGTCCTGCTGGCGCTGCAATATGATTGCAGAGAAGAAGTAGACCGGCTTGTCGATAAAGCCATATCGGCTGGTGCGAAAGAGTACCGGGAAGCGGCCGATCACGGCTTTATGTATGAGCGATCCTTCGAAGATCTAGATGGGCACATCTGGGAAGCATTCTGCATGGATCAGGATGCGTTTCCCGGCAATGGGCAAGCCTAGAGGCAGTCCCGTCGGAAACCTTGGCGGTTGAACGGATCTGGTTAACCGTCGCTGAGTTTCACCAGGATGTCGTCGCCTTCGACCTTCACTTCGTGTGAGACGGTCGCGCGGGTGGCGGGCATCGAGATGGGGGCGCCGGTTTTGATGTCGAATTTGGCGCCGTGGCGGGGGCAGGCGATGGCCGTGTTGCCGTCGCAGAGGTCGCCGTCGCCCAGCGTGCCGCCATCGTGCGTGCAGACATCGTCCAGGCAGTAGTAGGCGTCCGATGCGTGAAAGAGGACCACAAGGCGGTCATCAACTTCAATCAACTGCTTGCCTGGATCAGGGATGTCGCCCGTTTTGGCAACGGCAATGAATTCGGCCATGTAAGTTCGTTTCTGTCCTGAGTCGCCGTCAATTGCGGGCGTACGTTGGTGGGTTTATTTGTAGTCGCGGACACGGCGGGCGACGGCCAGCGAGAGCGCGTCGCGGACGCTTTCAATGCTGATGCGGTCGAACACCTGCTGGAAGAAACCCGTCACGATCGCGCGGATCGCTTCTTCGCGGGTGAAGCCGCGGCACTCGGCGTAGAAGATCAGCTCTTCATCGATGAAACCACTGGTCGAACCATGCGTGCAACGGACATCGTCGGCTTCAATCTCAAGGCCGGGAATCGCGTCGGCGCGGGCAATGCGTGACAGCAGCAGATTGTCGTTGCGCTGATAGCCGTCGGTCTTCTGCGCAGCGTTATCAACTTTGATCATGCCCCGCCACACGGTGCGCGAGGTGTCCTGCAAAGCGGCTTTGTAGAGGAAATCGCTGCGGCAGCTTTCTGCTTTGTGATGCTGCAGCGTGTGATACGAAAGATGCTGTTTGCCTTCGGTGAACATCACGCCGTTCACCTGGCAGTTGGCGCCGGCGCCGGTCATTTCTACATGCTGATTGACCTTGGCCAGACGGGCGCCCATCGCGCCGATGGTCCACTGCAAGTTTGAGTCGCGGCCGATGGTGGCTTTCTGATGGCCGAAGTGCCAGACGCCACGGCCCCAGTTCTGCAGGTTGACGTACCGCAGATTGGCGCCGGGGGCGACAACCAGTTCCACGGCTCCGCAGTGCAGACCGCCGTGGCTTTCGTCTCCGCTGGCGGATTCGTAAAGCAGCGTGGCTTCGGCGCCTTCTTCCAGAATCACCAGCGTGTGGCCCAGATCAATGCCGCCGTCGGTCATGCCAGCGAGCACATGAAACGGTTTATCCACGACAACACCGCGCGGCACATACAGCACAGGGCCGCCTGAGAAGCAAGCTGCATGCAGCGCCGCGAAGCGGTCGAACGATGGATCGAACGCGGCCTTCATCAGATGCGGTTTAAGCAGTTCCGCGTGTTCGGAAGCCAGGTTGCTGAGGCTGCCGAAGATAACACCTTTGTCCGCGTACTCCTGATTACACTCCGAAAGCTGTGTGCGGCTATCGAGCGAAACGCAGCGGCCTGCCGGATCGACGCCTTCGAGCAGCAACGCGGGCGGCGCCTGTGACTCGGATGTGTCACCTGCTGGCAGGTGGAATTTGTTCAGGTTGAACAGGCGGATGTCTGTCCGCATCCATTCTTCTTCACGCTGCGTGGGCCAGCTCATCTGGCTGAAGTTCTGCCACGCGTCGCGACGCATTTCAAGCAGCCATTCCGGCTCGTTGCGGGTCTGCAGAAAGGCTTCAAAGCCTTCCTGGGTGAACGTGGTTTCGGCAGTTGTAGAAGTCATGTGTGAAGGATGCGTATAAGGTTATTTCTGGTCCCCTCGCCCCTTGGGCAGAGGGTTAGGGTGAGGGGGTAGCGGTCATCAGCATTCGCTACGCCCAAAGTAAGTTGTGTTGTAGCCGCTTCAGCAAAATGAGAGTGAGTGAGGCGGAATTGGACTCCCCACCCCAGCCCTCTCCCCAAAGGGGCGAGGGGGCATCGGAGAGGATCTAGCCGACGGAGCCTTCCATCTGCAGCTGGATCAGGCGGTTCATTTCGACGGCGTATTCCATCGGCAGTTCTTTGACCAGCGGTTCGATAAAGCCGTTGACGATCATCGTGCTGGCTTCCGATTCGGTCAGGCCGCGGCTGGTCAGGTAGAACATCTGCTCTTCGCCGATGCGGCTGACGCTGGCTTCGTGGCCGATGCTTACGTCCTGCTCGTTGATTTCGATGTAGGGGTAAGTATCGCTGCGGCTTTCCGGGTCGAGGATCAACGCGTCGCACACGACGTTGCACTTCGCGTTTTCGGCGCCGTTCTCGACCTTCACCAGACCGCGGTAGCTGCTGCGGCCGCCGTTCTTGGAAATCGATTTCGAGATGATCTGGCCGGTCGTGTCCGGGGCGCAGTGCACCAGCTTGGCGCCGGCGTCCTGATGCTGTCCGGCGCTGGAGAAGGCGATCGAGAGAATCTCTCCGCGGGCGCCTGGCTCCATCATGTAAACAGCCGGGTACTTCATGGTCAGCTTGCTGCCCAGGTTGCCGTCCACCCATTCCATCGTCGCGTCGCCATAAGCCATGGCCCGCTTGGTGACGAGGTTGTAGATGTTGTTGGCCCAGTTCTGAATGGTCGTATACCGGCAGCGGGAGTTCCGCTTACAGATCACTTCCACGACAGCCGAGTGCAGACTTTCGGAGGTGTACATCGGAGCGGTGCAGCCTTCGACGTAGTGCACCTGGGCACCTTCATCGACGATGATCAGCGTACGTTCGAACTGACCCATGTTTTCGGCGTTGATACGGAAGTACGCCTGCAACGGGAAGTCGACCTTCACCCCTGGCGGGATGTAGATGAAAGAACCGCCCGACCAGACAGCCGAGTTCAGCGCGGCGAACTTGTTATCTTCCGGCGGAATGACCTTGGCGAAGTGTTCGCGGACGATGTCGGGATATTCCTTGACCGCGGTGTCGGTATCGGTAAAGAGAACGCCCTGATCGGCCAGTTCTTCTTTCAAAGAGCCGTAGATCACTTCACTTTCGAACTGTGCTTTCACGCCGGCCAGGTACTGCTTCTCGGCTTCGGGAATACCCAGCTTGTCGAAGGTGTCTTTAATTTCCTGCGGCACATCGTCCCAGGAGCGTTCCTGCTGTTCGGTGGGCTTCAGGTAGTAGTAGATGTCCTGAAAATCCAGCTCGATATCGCCGCCCCATTTGGGCATTGGCTTGGAGTTGAAGATTTCCAGCGAACGCAGACGGAACTCGCGCATCCAGTCGGGTTCCTGCTTCATGTCAGAAATCTGATGGACGATCTCCGCACTCAGGCCCTTTTTGGCCTTGAAGACGCCCGTCGTGGTGGTGCGGAAGTTGTACTTGTTGATTTCGCCAACGGGGTTGGCTGCTGCATCTGTAGCCATGATCTTTAACTTTCTATGAGTACGGCGCCGTGGTGAGACGGCACCTTCCTAACCACTTCTGTTATGGACGTGCACCGGCGTTGCCGGCAGGTTTGTCGCAGTCCGTTGCGGTTACCATCGGCAGGCAGGCAGGCGCCTGCCCTACATCGACCTGCGCCCCGCGTCTACTAGGCGGTGGGCTGCGATTCTTCGAGCATCGCCTTGTTGTCGGCGGCAGCTTCGGGATAGGTTTCGCGGATGCGCTGGTAACCGCTGGTGTGCAGTTCTTTGGCGAGTTCGACACCGCCTGTTTCGACGATGCGGCCGCCCAGCATGACGTGTGTGAAGTCTGGCGGATTACGTTCGAGCAGTTTGTCGTGGTGCGTGATGATGAGCAGGCCCATCTGATCGCCGCCGATGTCCGCGATACTTTCACTGGCCAGTTTGACCGCGTCAGCGTCCAGACCGCTGTCCGTTTCATCCAGGATGGCGAACTTGGGCTGAAGCATGGCAAGCTGCAGGATTTCCGCCCGCTTCATCTCACCGCCAGAGAAGCCGTCGTTGACGTAACGGCGGGCGAATTCTTTGTCGATCTTCAGCTGATCCATCTTGGCCGTGATTTCCTTACGGAACTGGCGCATTGGCAGCAGATCTTCGCCCTCTTTACGGTCCGGGTTGCGGACGTTGGTGGTGGCGTGCCGGAGGAATTCGGCCAGCTTGACGCCAGGGATAGCGACGGGCCGCTGGAATGCCAGGAACAGGCCGGCGCGAGCACGTTGTGTCGGGTCCATCTCAAGCACGTCTTCGCCGTTGAGCAGAATCTGCCCAGAGGTCACCTCGTAGTTGGGGTGCCCCATGATGGCGAGTCCCAGCGTGCTTTTGCCGGAACCGTTCGGCCCCATCAGTGCGTGAGTTTCGCCGCGGCTGATTTTAAGATTCACACCCTTAAGGATGGGAGTTTCGCCAACGGAAACGTGCAGGTCGGTGATGGTAAGAGTGTCAGTCATGTTCCCTGATTCCTCACGCCCCTAACCGGTCGTGTGGAGCAATAATAAAGTGTTAAAAATCGTTGGATGCAGCAGTCGCTGCGTGTGTTACGTAACCGTTTGTTACTTCACCTTCTGGTGTTCCCAGAGGGGATCGCCATCGGCCGGCGCTTCGACGTAACCGGAATGGTGCGGTACCGGGATCTCATCTTCCAGCTTCACGCCCTTGGCCAGGAAGCGGCTGCCATCGGTTTTGCGCTTGGCGATCTTGTGGCCGTTGATTTTGTCTTGAATACGCATCAGGCCTTCGAGCAGTGCTTCAGGGCGCGGCGGGCAGCCGGGCACATACACATCGACGGGTACGACCAGGTCAACGCCCTTCACCACGTGATAGCCCCACTTGAAGTAAGGACCACCACCCACGGTGCAGGCGCCCATGGCGATGACAAACTTCGGATCGGGCATCATGTTGTAAAGGCGGCGAACGCGGCTGGCCATCTTGTAGGTGACCGTACCGGCGACAATCATCAGATCCGCCTGACGGGGCGTCGCACGGAAGGCGCCCGCTCCGAAGCGGTCCATGTCGTAACGGCTGGCGCCGGCGGCCATCATTTCGATCGCGCAACAGGCAAGTCCAAACGTCATCGGCCAGATGCTGGATTGACGGGCCCAGTTGATGGCCTGTTCAACCGTTGTGGTGATGACGTTCTCCTCCATCCGCCCTTCAATCCACGGCTGTGTCTGCGACATTCTCTTGTAACCTTAAACTGTTCTAATGGTGGGGATGCGGGGTCAAAGCTGCTGCCAGCGTGTTGTTTCGACAGCGACTTCCCAGCATACCACGGAGGTGTTGGCATGCTAACGGGTAGCCCGTTGCTTACCGCAGGTTTATGCGGCTAACTGGTTTCTTCGTCTCACTGTTTCGTTACTGTAGTCTGCGGCTCTCCGGCGGCGACGCCATCCGGGCCGGAATTTGCCTGGCCGACCTGATCCACGGCGACAAACCCATCGATCTGATCGTTGCTTGTGCTGAAGGTGCAGCAGTTCTCGCCGTCCAGGCGGCACTTATCCAGGCGAACCGCTTCGCCCAAAACTTCCGAGAACAGCATCCGCTCCATCGCACAGATCGAACGGTCCTGTTCCGCCAGATCCGGGTAGGGGCAAGCCAATGCCGTTAGCACGGGGTTATCGCCGCTTTCGTCCACGCTAAATGGCACTTCACGGCCTCCGAGCAGCTGCGAGACGGCGTTCATGCGGTCTTCGAGGCTGTCTCCACGGATGTGCGGTGCGTATTGATCGGCCAGCCGGCGGGAAAGCCGCTGCAACAGGCCGCGGCGGACTTCTTTGTCTTTGATGTCGCGGATCTCCTGCCACAAGGCGATGGCGAGATCTGCGAAGTTCGAGCCGGTTTTGCGTAGCCCCTGGTTGGTCAACGCATAGCGGTGACTGGGACGCCCGCGTCCGGCGCGTTCTTCAGTGCGACGGACGTAACCTTGATCCATTAAACGGTTTAGCCGCTGCCTGACCGCCGTGGCAGTAACCTCCATCAACGCTGCAAGCTGGCTGATCGAAAGTGCTTGGCCTTTGCGAAGCAGATCTAGCAGTGCAGTATCAGAAGGTACGAAACGGTCGCTCATGAATGATGTTTCCAACAGCTATCTTGTTTGGCTCACCCGCATAATATTCTTTTTCACATTTTTGACAAGTAGATATTTGAAAAGTCTGCCGCGATTTAACACGCATCGCCGTAAATATTTGACAAGTATCGGGTTATACGATAAAAGGCATCGCCATAACGGCGGGTTCTGCGTCTTGATAGGCAGACACTTTGCCGGAGTGACGTCTTATGCTGTATGCAGTTTGAAGTAACACATCGCACCTTGATTTCGCTTAAGAGATGCCGCCCTTTGCAATCTCTTAACCATCCTCTGGCACGTTAATATGACCCTGCAATTTCAAGCTCCTGCTTTGCAACGCTGCATGATCGCGGCGACAACGCTCCTGGCCGTTCTGCTTCTCACCGCGGGAACTGCATTAGCGCAGAAAGACGATCCACCGCCAAAAGCCGACGCACCGCCGCAGACAGATGAGCTTGGCGCACCTGCCAGCGCTGGCAAAACGTCGCTGCCCGGCGGCTTCACCTACACGGCGGCGCCTGAGGTGAAACTGGCCGAAAAGAAGGAGGCGCCTGGCGCTGTTACGCAGGTAACCGAAGCCATTGACGGCGTTTTTAAGTCCGCCGTCGAAGGCATGGCGATGGTGCTGTTCTACCGCGTCTGGCAGCACACCGAATTAAGCGTGCAATTAGAGAAGACCGCTTATTACGTGCGGCCGGTCAACGCCAAGGATGAACCCTTCGCCCGCTTAACGCCTACGGGCGTCGATAAAGAAGACACCATCAGCAACAAAGAAGCGCTGCGGCTGCGGGTGCTGGGCAAACTAAGTAACGTCGATGGCGACAACGCGGTGCGGACCGGCAAATACATGGCCGTGTTCGAGAACGAAAAGGGCGAAAAGACAGAGCAGGAAGTCGAGGTGCAATACCTTACGCGCGTTCTAGAAAAAGCCACCTACGTGCTGAAAGACCCCGGCGGCGAGATGCTTCACAAACGGCTTCCTATGCGGCAGCTATTGAGCGATGAAGAAACGCTGACCTGGGACGAAGCGGAAGTGCTGGCCAAAGCCGGCGCCTTGAAGTTCGGCGAAGCGAACCTCAACATGCTCAATGCGGCGAAGAAAGAAGGCACGCTCGACGCGGCAACGGCCGACACGCTGCTGGGCAAAGTGAAGCAACGTCCCTGGGTCATCCGCAACAGTGTGGGCGGGGCGCCGCTGGTGGTGCTGTGGCTGGCGATGGGCGCCGTGATCTTCACACTCTACATGCGTTTCTTCAACTTCTGGGGCTTCCGCCACGCGATCGACATTGTCCGCGGCAAGTTTGACAACCCCGATGAACCGGGCGAAGTCACGCACTTTCAGGCGCTTGCTTCGGCGCTTTCGGCCACCGTGGGTCTGGGCAACATCGCCGGCGTGACGATTGCGATGACGGTCGGCGGACCTGGCGCCTTCTTCTGGATGCTGTTCTGCGGCTTCTTCGGCATGATGAGCAAGTTTGTCGAATCCACGCTGGGCCAGAAATACCGCGAAGTGAAGGAAGACGGCACCGTCCTGGGCGGCCCGATGCAGTACCTGCACGCTGGTCTCAAAGAACTGGGCATGGGCGGCGTTGGCTATGTGTTTGCGATCCTCTTTGCCGTGATGTGTATTCTGGCCAGCTTTGGCGGCGGCAACATGTTCCAGGCGAACCAGGCGGCTGGACAGATGGTGTCGATCCTTCAGAAAGGCAGCCTCGACCGCATCGACGAGATCGGCGACGAAATCAAAGTTGCTGCCGAGAAAGGCGACTTCGCCAAACTAACGGAACTCGAACAGGAAAAGGGCGAAATCAAGCAGTCGATGAACGCCATCGAAATGCCCTTCAAGATCGTCTTTGGTCTGGTGATGGCGGGCATGGTGGGCATCGTGATCATCGGCGGCATCAAACGCATCGGGGCGGCGGCGTCGAAGGTGGTGCCGACCATGTGTGCGATCTATCTGATTGCCTGTCTGTTCATCATTGGCGCCTATATCACCGAGGTGCCGATGCTGATCGCGCAGATCTTTACCGAGGCGTTTTCGCCCAAAGCGTTCGGCGGCGGCATCCTGGGCGTGGCGGTGATTGGTATTCAGCGGGCCGCCTTCAGTAACGAAGCCGGTGTCGGTAGTGCGGCCATTGCTCATAGTGCGGCAAAGACCGAAGAGCCTGTCCGCGAAGGCTGCGTCGCGATGCTGGGGCCGTTTATCGATACCGTCGTGGTCTGCTCGATGACCGCACTGGTGATCCTCATCACCGGCGCCTACAACAACACGACGTGGGTGGTGGAGCAGGGGCTGGAAGGCACGCAGTTGACGTCGCGGGCGTTCGGCTCGGTGATTCCGTTCTTCCCGTATGTGCTCAGCTTCGCCGTGCTGATGTTCGCTTACTCGACGATGATCTCCTGGAGTTACTATGGGGAACGCTGCTGGGTGAGGCTATTTGGGGCCAGTAGCACGCTGGTCTACAAAGGCATCTATGTGATTGCGGTGTTTGTCGGCAGTATCGTCAATGCAGGCGCCGTTCTCGATTTTTCCGACATGATGATTCTCTCGATGGCGTTCCCTAACATCTTTGGGCTACTGCTTTTATCGCCGAAAGTGCGGGCCGACCTGCTGGATTATTGGGCAAGATATAAGGCCGGAAAGTTCAAGACTTTCAAATAGCGGACGAATAGATTTGCGGAGAGGCTCCCTTAGGGCGGCAGTGTTGGCCGCCGGGGCGTCCGCAGATTTATAAAAGGCTCCACGGGAGGAGAAATTATGGCCCATACTGGCTATCGCGAAACTATCTACATCGGCCCCCCGCCGCCGCGGCCTAGCAACAGTCTGGGCCTGGCTGGATTTCTGGTCTCGCTGGTGGGCGGCCCGTTAACGTGCGGCATGCTGTCGCCGCTGGGCTTTATCCTGAGTCTGATCGCGCTGCGAAAGGCGCCGCGTGGCTTTGCCATTCCGGGTGTCATCATCGGCGCCATAGGAACGCTGTTCGTCGGCGGCGCGATGCTTTCGACCGCCCAGAACGCTCACCGGCACGAAGTGCGTAAGAAGACCGCCATCACACGCGCACAACTGGAAGAAGCCAAAGACATCATCGTCGAGCATCAGATCGAAACCGGCGAAGTTCCCAAGGGCATCGAGGGCAACAAGCTGGTGCTGCATCTGGAAGACGGCTGGGAAACACCCGTCCGCTACGATCTGATCACCGAAGGTGAGCACAAAGACACCTACATCCTCCGCAGTGCGGGCCCCGATGGCGAGTGGGAAACGCGCGACGATATTACGAAACGGTAACTCCGCGGGCCAGCGATCGGTTCACCGTAAACAAGTAAGTTGCCGGGCAGGTTTGAGTGCAAACCGTCGCCCGGCTTTTTTGTTAATGTCGAAGTCGATAAGGGACAAAGCATGAGCCAGCAGATTCACGAAGTCTTCCCCTATCTGCGTGTCCGGGACGCCAACGCCGCCATCGACTTTTACAAAAAGGCGTTCGGCGCCGTAGAAGACTTCCGCTTGAGTGAACCGGGCGGGCGAATCGGCCACGCAGAGCTGAAGTTCGGTTCGTTCACCGTGATGGTATCTGACGAGTATCCTGAATATGGCATCCAGGGGCCACAAGCTTTCGGCGGCACAGGATCGGCCATTCACCTGCACGTTGAAGACGTGGATGCGATGACAAAACAGGCCGAAGCCGCCGGCGCCAAGGTGACGATGCCGCCCACGGATATGTTCTACGGAGAACGGGCGGCGAAGTTGCTTGACCCTTACGGCCACGATTGGCTTCTGGGATCGCATATCGAAGATGTCTCGAAGGAAGAGATGCAGCGACGGTTCGACGAGATGTGCGCCAAATCGGACCCTGCTGAGGAAGCGGAATGAAAATCGACATCATCCAACAGCCCCTTCAGTTCCGCCTGCACGGCCTATCATCCGTTGTAGAAAACCATACCTACGGCGAAACCGGGCTGCGGCTGATGGATGCGATGTGGCGCAGCGTGAACGAAACAGGCCTAAAGACCACGGGCATCAACTATTGGGTCTACTTAGACGGCGACCGTATGTTTACCGGCGTTGAAGTTCGAGACCTCGAACCGGCAGAGTCTCCCGGTTCATTGGAGTTGTGCGCGTTTGAGTTAACCCGCTACGCAAAGCATCTCCACATCGGCCCCTACCACGATCTGCCCCAGAAGTGGCAGGCGTTGAAGGACGAACTTGCCCAGCGCGGAGAGACAGTCACAATGCCTTCGCTCGAAGTTTATGATCATTCGTGTGAAGACGCGGATGAGCACAACACGGAAACAACCATTCTGCTGGGGCTGAAGTGCTGACTGCACAAGTTTCCGTTGTGAATGCATTCACAATAAACAGGGTTTTCAGCCACAACGTTTCTTTGCCCGGAGTTTCAGATGCTTAATGCCAGGCCACTCATAGTGGATGGCAAGAGCAATCAGGACCGCTGCGGTAATATGCGCCGCCAGAATAACCGCGTCGCGGGGCTGGAAACCGAAGTTTACATAGAGTGTGCCGAACGGGAGGAACGCGCCGCCTTTGTGCTTCCAGAATGGAATAACGCAAATGATTCCAAACGCCAGCACAAACCAGAGCCAGAATTTCGACACGGTTCTATTGCCAGCGATTGCTGCCAATAAAGCTGTGCCACATGCAATGTAAAACGCTATCCAGAGTGAGGCAGTCTGCTGCTCGATTTCTGAAACGCTTAAATCAGGGCTGGACTGCAAAGGGCCCATGAAAACCAGGATGAAGCAGGCGATAACTAAACCAGCGGCAAACCCAGCCAAACCGCGTTTCAAACTGCTGACTGCGAGTTTTACGACCGAAGTGAAGTTGGCCATTGGATGCATCACCCTTAGTCGTTCACGCGGCCGATGTGCACCGGGCTGCTGCCGATGGCGAACCGCTTTTCCTGCCCTTCAACATACATCCGCACGAACGACGGCCCATGGGCGCCGGCGGGCGCCTTCAGTTTGAACTTGAACGGCCCTGGTTTGATCTGCACTTCGTGGCGGACGTAAGCGCGATCATTGGCCTGCTGATACGCGCGGGCGTAGGCGGCTTCTGCCTGCTGGCTGCGGACGTAGGTTTCACGTACGGGTGCGCGGAACCGCGAACGGTCGCGGCGGCAGCTTAGCTCCACAATGCATTTCCCGCCCAGCGGCGTTTCCCCGCTGACCTGCAACGTATCGCCCGGCGCCGCTTTCTCAGGTGTCTGCAGCTGGATGGTTTCCGGCTGAGGCACGCGCAGCAAAGGGTCGCCGATCAGGTTGAACAGCCGCAGGTGCTCGGCGCGTTCCTGCGTAAGCAGTTCCGGCTTGGGGCTAATAACGGCAGCCAGCGAATCGATCATCCGCCGCTGTGCGTCGTCTTTGGCGGCGCCTACCATGTTGCGTTTCGCCTGCAAAATCACTTCGCCCAGGGTCGGCTTCTGATCGATGAAATACGCCTTCAACATTTCGTGCGCCATGATGGTCATGGCGTAAGGCATCGTCACGCGCGATCCGCTGTAGCAGGCCACCGGCCCGTTGGGCGCCCGCAGCAGTTCTTCGGCAATGCAGTCACGCGGCTCATCGAAAGCGCCGGTGTAACAGGCTAAGAAGACGGCGATAGGCGGGCCATTCTTCGAATCAATTTTGCGGACGTCATTTACATCCAGAATATGATGCGCGCCGATGGGCGTGCGGACGCGGTCCAGCGACGCACGCTGGCCATGCCCGATGTAAATCCAGAGCAGGCTGCCTTCGTTCATGCGATCCATCGTGGCTGCATGAAAACGATGCGGCGGCGGGCAGTACGGACTACGCCAGCTTCCGTACGTCATCGTGGTGCAGTAACCCGGCGGAATTCCTTCAACCATGAACTTTTTGGTGGCCATTTCCAGCACCGAGTCCACCATCGGGCCAAAACCTCCAACGCCGGCAATCATGTTAATCTGCCGTCGCCAGGCGCCAGCCGGCGGGTTCTTCTCGTAGGCAATGATCTTGTTGACGATCGTGGTAAGTTCCGCCAGCGAATCTGCAGTGAGCCTGCCAATGGCCAGATCCGGCAGCCCGTCACCATCGGTGTCGGCATAACGGTTATCGGTGGCGATCAGCGGTTCGCTGCGGAAGTGAATGTTGACAACCGCTTTGGCGAAGTGAGCCGGCGTCTGCAATTTGCGGTCAGGCTCTGTACCCGGACGGAACTGCCGGGCGGCCGAAGTCGCCGGCGCTGCATCGCCGACCAGCAGCACATTCTTCAGCGTCTTGTGCTGCTGCGAAACCTTAATAATCTCCTGCCGGATTTCACCAGCGGACTGCGTACTATCGACATACGCAAAGGCATGCCCCTGAGCAGCGCGGAAATCGATCCACGGCTGCAAAGCCGGGCGAAGCTCCGCCGGACACACAACCGCCGTAGTCACCGCTGCCGGCTGCGGCGCGACAGAAACGAGAAGCAGGAGCAGGATTCCGGACACGGGCGGTTTCCTTGGTTAAAAGGTTGAGGGTTCTTCCCAGGGAAAGGATACAACATCTACCGTACCGCTTTCCGCCGGATCAATCCACGTCAACTTGCACCTCCAGACGCAGAACCCTACCGGCGGCGTTTGCCTTGCAAAGCGCGCTGCGGATCGTAATCCGGGTTGGGCGTGGGCATCTGGGCGTCAATGGACTTCCGCCAGGCGTGAAGCTGCTGCTTGAGCCGCTTGGCAACGCCGGGCTGGGTGGCGGCCAGGTCGTTAGCTTCGCCCGGATCTTTGGCCAGGTCGTACAGCTCCACGCGGTTGTCTTCAAAGTATTCGATCAGCTTCAGATCACCATCACGCACCACGCCGTGCGGCCCGCTGCCGCCAGCATGATAGTGCGGGTAATGCCAGTACAACGCCCGCGGCGGAAGTGCGGCGCCTTCGCTGGCCAGCAGTGGCAGAAGATTGACGCCATCCACCGCCTTATTATGCGCCGCACTGCCCGCGACCCCCGTGGCGGCCAGGATGGTGGGATACATATCAATGGTGCATGCAGGCGTATCCGTCACACGCCCGCCAGCGAAACGCGCGGGCCAGCGGATGATCAGCGGCGTACGGGTGCCGCCTTCATAAGCGGAACCTTTACCGCGCCGCAGCGGCGTATTCAGCGTGATGCCGGTCCGCTTGGGCGCCCCTGTCAGCAGCTTGTGCGAAAGACCTCCGTTATCGCTGGCGAAGATCAGCAGCGTATTTTCTTCCAGCTTCAGTTCCTTCAGCTTCGCCGTAATGCGACCCACACTTTCGTCCAGGCTGTGCACCATGGCGGCGTAAACCGGGTTGGTGTGGACCGTGTTGTTCTTCGCTTTAGCGGCGTACTGCTTTGCCAGTTCCGGTTTGCCTTGGATGGGCGTGTGCACGGTGTAATAGGCCAGATGAATGAAGAACGGCTGATCGCGCCACCGCTCCATCAGCTTCAACGCTTCGCTGGTGAGATGGTCGGTAAGGTAATCGCCTTTCATGGCGCCAGGTAGTTGCATGCGATTGGGCAGGAAGTAGCCGCCGCTGGGGCTGCCCGCATGTGTGCCGCCAATGTTGACGTCGAAGCCCTGATGCTCCGGATAGAACGGCTTATCGCCCAGATGCCATTTACCAAGATGGGCTGTTTTGTAACCGCCCGCCTTTAACGCCTCGGCAAGAGTCGTATGGCGGTGTTCCAGTTGTTGCGTCCATTTAGGAATCGCCAGCTTGGCGTAAGGACGGTTCTGCCCGGCAATCCAATCCGTCAGATGCAGCCGCGCCGGATACATGCCCGTCATCATCGCCGCCCGCGTCGGCGAACACACGGTGCACGCCGCATACGCCTGAGTAAACCGCACCCCCTGCCCCGCCAGCCGGTTCAACGCCGGCGTCGGATGAAGATCGCTGCCATAACAGTTCAAACCATTCCAGCCCAGATCATCCGCCAGCAGCACCACCACATTCGGCGCCCGTTCGGCAGCGGATGTTTTGTGAGTGGCGCCGATGATGGTTGCGGCGACAATAGCGAAGAGTAGAGATCGGATAACGTCGTGTGAGTTCATCATTGTGATAAAGAGTCGCAGGCTGGATGGCTCCGGGTGACTTATCAGTGGATTATAGCCCGGCGAAGTAACGCAGAAACGAAAATGGTTTGATCGTATTTTTCTAGCGGCGACGGCTAGATATCTACCTTCGAAGCCGCAGATCGACCTCCTCTTCGAGGTCGAACGCCAGTTCGATGCCAGAATGGCCATCATCGCTGACATCTTTCAGAGATGACGGAACATTCCAGATGTACGAGCGATCTACGCCGAAATGGTCAGCTACCAAAGCAATAACCCGGTCCCTGGCGTCGCGCGCTTTACGCACCGTGAAAAATCGCACGGGTCCAGTGTTAATAAAGAATTCCGAATCGATCCAAAGCGACGTCTGAATAAACCACAGCATTTCACCACAGTCGAAGCAGCGGACTTCGCCGATGAAAACTGATCGGTCCACCGTTACCTGCGATGTGCAGGAGGGGCACGAATCTAAAGTGCATACCGGACTCACTGACACTCCTGAATGCAAGCTTTCACATCAGCTTTCGCTACGCAGAATCTTTTCCATCTTCTTACCTTTGGCCAGTTCGTCCACCAGTTTGTCGAGGTACCGGACCTGCTTAATCAACGGGTCTTCGATCTCTTCAACGCGGTAGCCGCAGATTACGCCGGTGATGAGATGCACATTGGGGTGAAGCGTGGCGTCTTTGAAGAAGTCTGCAAAGGTGACTTCGTCTGCGATGATGGATTTCAGCTGCTTCGCATCGTAGCCAGTAAGCCACTGAATGACCTCATGCAGCTCCCCGGTGGTGCGTCCCTTCTTTTCAACTTTGTTGACGTAGTGCGGGTAAACAGAAGCGAAGGTCATTTTCGCAATGCGCTCGGCAGTTCCTGGAGGTGGTTTTTTCATGGCGGATAAGCGTTGTTGGGTTTGGGGCAAATCTGATTCGCCGGTTAAGGGGTGCGCGGTGGCTGAATCCGCACGCCTTCCGTATCAAGCAGGAAGTACGTCGCCGGTGATCCGAGGGCCTGGTCGACCAGTTGGAATGTGCCGCCACACTCTGGATGCGTCATCCCGGCGGCGTCGTCCACTTCATTGTACTCCGTTCCGCCGCATTCGATGCAGCGACTGGGTGTCGAGCGGTTTTTGAAACGGCGGATCATCTCCGTGAAAGTGGCGATAAGCGTCGCCATCATGTCTTCAATAGGCTGATCGAATAACGCGGCATGTTCTCTGTCATCCTCTGTGAAATCACCGCTTTCGAATCGCTTCACCTCGCTGGCGAGATACTCCACCGGGGGCAGGTTTTCGACACGCGTAATCGTAAGGCAGCTGAAGCACCATGCATTACTGGTCAACACCGGCATCCGTTCTCCATCGTCGAACTGGTAATACCCAATGGGGCTATCAACCGTTGCCGATTCAAATTCGCACGCTGCGCATTTGTAGGTGCGAATATACATAGGATGCCTTACTTCACAGCGAAAACTAAAACCGTTGTCCGTAAACTTGAACATCACCCAGCAGTTATATTGTAAGGATCAAAATCCACTGCCTGAACTCTCGTTTTCTGTCTCAGCAGAATAAGACACATGAAGCACTTCATCCTTTCATTCCTGGCACTGCTGCTGTTCTTACCTGCTACATGGGCGACCGGCGAGGAGCTTGAATTAGCGGCGCCATTTACGGCCAATATGATTCTGCAGCGTGGGAAGCCGGCGCCGGTGTGGGGCTTTGATAAGCCGGGCACGCAGGTGCGTGTTGCGTTTGCCGGCCAGACGAAGACTGCGGTTGCTGACAAACATGGCGACTGGATGGTGAAGCTTGACCCGCTGAAAGCATCTGCTGCGGAACGCGTGCTGACGGTGAAGAACAACCGTGGCAGCCAGATTGATTTGAACGGTGTGCTGGTGGGCGAAGTGTGGTTCTCTTCGGGGCAGTCCAACATGGTGTGGACAGCGGGCAAAAGTATGTGCAGCGGCATCGCCCGCGAGATCGCCAGTTCCAAAGAAGATATTCCGATCCGCGAGATCAACATCAACACGGTGTCGGCGCTCTATCCGCAGAAGCGGGCCACATCCGACGGCGGCTGGAAGAAAGCCAGTGCAGCCAGCGGATTTTCGGCGTTGTCCTTATCTTTTGCTTATGAACTTTACAAAGAGCTGAACGTGCCCATCGGCATTCTGCTCAGCGCGCACAGCAACACGCGGATCGAAGCATTCACACAGCGCGAAGCGATCGAACAACATCCGGCCCTGAAAGGCGACGCAGACCTGATCCGCAATGCCGACCCGCTAACAACGCAGGGCCGCAACGCGTACGCGCAGTATTACGAAGATCTTAAGCAGTGGCAGACGGAAGCCGGTGCGGCGGCAGAGGCGGGCGGCAAGTTGCCCTCTCGGCCCAATCTGCCCGGCATTGCGGGAATGTGGCGCGGGCCGTCGCAGTTCTTCAACGGTAAAATCGCGCCGGTGATTCCGTACGCAATCCGCGGCGCCATCTGGTGCCAGGGGACCAGCAATAGCGGCGATGGCCGCATCTACGCCGCGCGGATGGAAGCGCTGGTGCGTGGCTGGCGTGACGCCTGGGAGATGCCGCAGATGCCATTCTACTTCACCCAGATGCAGTGCTACGGCGCCCCGGACCCCAACAACGTCGGCTTTGCCGATGTCCGTCAGGCACAGCACAAGTTCTTTATGAACAACCGCCAGCACGTGGGGATGGTTGTGCAGTCGGACCTTAACTCCGCCCGGCCCAGCGGCATTCATTACTTCAACAAACTGCACCCCGGCATGCGGATGGCGCGATGGGCGTTGGCCAAAGAATACGGCCAAGAGATCGCCTACACCGGGCCCATTTACAGCGGGTACGAAATTAAAGATGGCAAAGCGATTGTCTCGTTTGAACCAGAAAGTCTCTCCGGCGGGCTGATGTGCGGCAACAAAGGCATGGCCAAGGATTATCGCGAAGAAGGCAAATTCGTCGAACCCGCCCGTCCCACACCGGGCGATAAGCTCAACCACTTCCGCCTTTGCGGCGCCGACGGGAAGTGGCATGCGGCTGAGGCTGAGATCGTAGGCGACACAGTCGTTGTCAGCTCCAAAGCCGTACCCGCGCCGGTTGGCGTGCAGTACGCCTACAGCGCCGTGCCGGAGAATTCCAACCTTTACAACCAGGCAGGACTGCCAGCCACACCATTCGCAGCCGTCGGCGGCAAGCTGATCTTTGAAGAGGACGATCTGGAAAAAGTCGCCGCACTCAAGGCAAAGTACGCCCGCTACACCGACCCGGACTATCCTATCCTGCAAGTAGCGGAATACTACCGCGACGGCGTGATTCTGCAGCGCGGTCAGCCCATCAAAGTCTGGGGCCATGCCAACCAGGGCGAAACGGTCACCGTGACGTTTGCAGGTGATAGCCGTAAAGCCGTTGCCAATGATCTGCAGCAATGGGCGGTGGAATTCCCCGCCCGGAAAGCATCGACCACGCCAGTCACTTTAGAGGTGCAGTCTTCGCATGGCTTCAACAGAACCGTCAAAGACATTCTCATCGGCGACGTCTGGTATCTGACCGGCAGCACGCAGTTGACATCGGAGTGGCCCTATAACAAACGTGACAAAGACGCCGCGGCACCGGCTGCCATGCCGCTGGTGCGCGAGTTCCGCCGCAAGACCGCGGCCAGCAGTTTCACCACGCCGCGCAAACGCCGCTTCGAAACCGGCGGCGGCAGGTACCGTTCTTCCTGGTTGACTGCCGACTACTCCAAGGAAGGCAGCGGCGTCACGATGTTCGCTTACGAGTTCGCCCGGACCCTCAACCGGCAGGGTGTTCCGCAAGGTTTTATGACCATGTCTTCGGGCCGGGGCGGCCGTAACCGGCAACTGGCTTCGCCGCTGTCGTGGACTTCTTTCCAGGGTGTGAAAGATGTGCAAGATCCCGCGTTCAAAGACCGGCTGAACGAACTGTTCCTGCAATACCCCAATACTTCTGTCGCGCGGCAGGCAGCCGCAGAGCATGTGGAAGAAGTGAAAGCGTTTGTCCGTAAAGTCGTTGCTGCGGAAGAACGTGACGCAGATTTGTCAGTCGCGGCTCCGCTTTCGGCGCCCGCTTTTCCACAAGCCGGGAAGAGCGAGGGCGTTGCTGCAGACACCATTCCGACGTACGCCTACAACTGGTGCGTAAGTCCGCTGACCCCCATGGGCGTGGCGGGCGTTATCTGGGTTCCGGCGGAAAGCAACCTGCCAGAAAACCCGGCGCACTATGCGGCCGAATTAGAGATCTACGCAAAGTCATTGCCCGCAACCTACGGTCAGCCCAAGGTGCCGTTCTTGTACGCACAGCCGACGGACAAACTGGTCAAAGGCATCACCAGACCAGACATCCCCGGCGCCAGCAGCGTCACCTTCGACGAGTGGCCCAAGAGCCTAAAGGACATCGCTGCCGCCCTGGCCAGACAGGTTGAGTGATTTAATAAGTTGAGATTCTTTCCACGCACAACGAAGATACCAATAGGCAACAAGATAGTTGCACCTTAGTTCCCGCCCGGTACACGCCTACCTGGACGAATCCCGGAAGTCTATGTCGTTCGTAAAACTTAAGTGGTCCGCTGCCTGGCAGACGCTTGTCGCCTGCATCTGCTGTTTACTGCCCAGCGTGGCAGCGGCGCAGATTGAATATGACAAGGCGCCGGTTTTCTATTCCACCACGAAACCTGCCGATGCGATTGCGCGGCTGCAACGGCGGATTGACCGGGGTGAAGTGAAGCTGAAATTTGATGACCGTCTGGGGTATCTGTCACAGGTGCTGGAAGCGCTTTCGATTTCGCAGCAATCGCAGACGCTGGTGTTTTCGAAGACCAGTCTGCAGCAACGGCTGATTTCTCCCCAGGCGCCGCGGGCGATTTACTTCAACGATGATGTTTACGTCGGCTATGTGCAGTATGGCGATGTGCTGGAAATCTCAGCCACGGACCCGCAGCAGGGCCCCATCTTTTACACACTCAAGCAACAGCAGGAAGAAAAACCGCAGTTCGTCCGCGATACCGGCAATTGCCTGAGTTGCCATGCTTCGTCACGCACCGGTAACGTGCCGGGGCATCTGGTGCGGTCGGTTTATGCTTCGCCCACGGGCCTGCCGCACTACGGCGCCGGCACCTACAACACCACGCAGCAAAGCCCGTTGCGAAAGCGTTACGGAGGCTGGTACGTGACCGGCAGCCACGGCGAGCAACGACACATGGGCAACGTGACAACGGACCGGCAGGCGCCAACAGAACTCGATGTGGATGCCGGCGCTAACTGGCAGAATGTGAACAAGGCGGTGAAGCCGGGGCATTATCTAACGGCCCACAGCGACATCGTCGCGCTGCTGCTGCTCACACATCAGACGGCGATGCACAATCACATTACCCAGGCGAGTTTCACGACCCGCGCCGCACTGCACCAGTCGTACACGATGAACCGCATCCTCGACCGGCCGGAGAAATTCGTCAGCGAACTCGCACAGCGCCGCATCGCCACCGCCTGCAAAAAACTGGTGGAACACCTGCTGTATAAAGACGAAGCGAAGCTAACCGCCCCCATCGCCGGCAGCACCCCATTCGCCAGAGACTTCCAGGCAATAGGGCCCAAAGATGCACAGGGCCGTTCGCTCCGCGATTTAGATCTCAAGACGCGGATGTTCAAATACCCGTGCAGCTACCTGATCTATTCGCCTTCTTTCAACGCTCTGCCTACCGAAGCCCGCCGGCAGATTTATCAGCAGCTATGGGAAGTGCTCAACCGTCAGGACACGGCGGATGACTTCCCGCATCTTTCGCTGCAAGATAGAAAGAACATCCTCTCCATCCTGCGCGAAACAAAGAAGGGCCTGCCGGATTACTGGCGGGCGGAGTAGCATTCAGAGCCTCACGGCTGCTTACTCCTCAACAACCTGAAAATCCACCAGTACGCCTTTGTGGTCCGACGGCCAGGGGTGGTTGGTCAACACAAACGGATCTTTGGACTTTGGATCTTTGGGAATGTTGTAAACGAAGTATTTCCGCGGACCGGCGATTGCGGCGGCGGTTGCCTTCAAAGCTTTCTTGCGCTGAGCCGCGCGATAGTAGACGAAATCAATACGGTCGCGTTCATCGACTTCCGGCGCCCAGGATGTCGAGCCCTGGCCGGCTGCCGGCGAGGGCCAGGTCGCGCCCGGATGCGTGACGGGGTTGGGATACAATTGCCGGTAGGCGTCGATGAATCCCGCTTGTTGAAGCACGCTGCTATTGCGCCACTTCATGACCACTCCGTTATGGCTTTGCAGGTTTTTGGTCGCTTCGGTCCAGTCCAGATGCGAACACTCGTTAAAGTCACCCGCTAGGATAATGTGCTTGCCGGGGTACTTGCGGGCGTAAGCCAGAAACGCGTCGATAGACTCATCGCGCCGCGACGCCAGATTCATCTTCCTGATCCTGGCGATGTCAACAACGGGGTCCGGCTTACCATCCTGGTCCGTATCGATCATCTTCCACGAGTTGCCATCGTAGCCACGCGGCAGATACGTGGCGTAGTTCAGGTAATCCAGGTGCGCCGTAACCACGATGACCGGTTCGCCATCCGGCAACTCAACGTGGCAGGCCAATAGGCGTGATGCGAATTTCGGATCTGGCGCCATCTCGGCGCGTTGAATGGGATACCGGCTGAGCAAGGCGAGATCGCTGCCGACATACTGGCTGTAATATTTACGTCCCTTCTTTTCGAGCGCTTGGACCAGGCGGCCGGGAATTTCTTTGTCGCTTTCAGACATGGCCACAAAGTCGGCGCCAGAGTCGAAGATGACACGGGCGATCATGTCAAAACCGCCGTTCACCTTGGCGCCATGATGCCAGAGATTCAAACTTAAGACCCGGATTGAACCCTCCTGCTTCTTGCGTGGTAAAGAATCAGCGGCAGGATGTAGAGCCTGACCGCCTTCGCCTGTTGCGTCGCCGGTTGGTTCTCCCGCAGGAGCAGCGGCTGCGTGATGGGTTGCGACGATCAAGAGCACGCACACTAGGCAAAGCACACGCAGAGCGCCCGTAAAAGCTGTCTTCATGGAAACGCGCTTTCAGAAATCAGAAACGGCTACGACGAACATTCGTACTTCGCGTATTGTGGCAAAGCTGGCGAAGAACCCAATGGCGAAAATCGCTAATGCAGAAACTTCACGGAATGCTCACAGCACCTTCTTCAAAGTGCCGCTTGGATGCCCTGCAATTGACTACAGAAATATCTGTCCCTTGTGTCTCTGCCGCCAGAGCAGGAACGCTTTGATGCGGTGTTGCACCAACCCGGCTATGGCAAGTAGCAATCCGCTGGCGCCAAGCGTCGGCGTGATTGAAAGCGTGATGTAGAGCCATGCCGGCCACGATGTGGGACTGGTGATGATGTCGAAGACGATTGCTATGACCATGAAGATCAAATGCACCGGCACACACAACGCTACGAGATACAGTCCGATGTGTCGTATTGCGGGAGTATTCGCACGGACTTCCGCCTCCCACGCTTCCACTTCCAGGCGGTAGCGTTCCTTGCATTTCGCATGAGCCTGCTCATCGTTACGGAATTCGGCAAGCGTTGTTGCAAGATGTGCGTCGCCCAACGGGCAAACGAGTAGATCGTCTTCAAACCTGCCTTCTAACCAGCGATCGAGAATCTGCTGCCTTGTGTATCCCGTCCGCCATAACCACTGGCCTGGCCGTTTTACGCTGAAGCGTTTCATGCACGCATTATATCATCAGGCTCCATTGGTTCGTTACACACGCGTTACAGATTGTGTGTTCTAGGTTGGCGATGAACTCGCTAAGATAGTTTGTGAAAGTGGGCTTATCACCGGCGGGGTTTCTACCATGCGTTGTGCAATCTGGATGACGGCTTCTATCGTAGGCCTGCTGTTGATGGCGGGCGGCGTGCTGGCGGGTGAGCCTGCTGGTTCGTCCAGCAACATCGCTGCCGGCGGTGACGATCAGCCGATGAAGCAGCGTCTGCAACGCAAATGGATTGTCCGCCAGGTGAAGCACGGCGAAAAACCAACCGGCGCCCAGATTGGTCAGCAGCCCGGCGATATTATCGAAGTGGTGCTGACGGAGACCGGCCTGTTTCTTTCGTGAAGCCTGGCCTTCACACGTCCTGCGGTTCGCAAGACAACGCTAAAACGCCTCGCCACCAATACGCAGCCGATGGAGATCGACCTGGAACTTTCGCAGGAAGACCGGTTCGCCTTCCGGCAGGCGGCGCTTCCGCAGAATAGCAATACGAAAGTTCTCAACGCGGTAGCTAATCCGACGGCTAACATCGCTGTTGCCGAAGAACTCAAAGGCGAAGATAGCAACCTGCTGAAAGGTATCTTCAAACTGGAAGGCGACAAGCTGGTGTGGTGCCTGGGTCAGCCCGGTCAGCCACGGCCGAAGACGTTCGCCGTTGCCAAAGATACGGGGCAGACGCTGGTCACGCTGGAGAAATTTGAAACGGGCGAGCAGCAGATTGAAGACGCTCTGAAAGCGGTTGGCGCTGACCTTTATAAAGACCCGGTTGGCTGGATCACATCGGTCAACTTGCGTCAGGCGTCACCCAGCCGCGGGCAGTTCATGCCGCTGATCGCGCGGCTTTCGCACCTGGAGCAACTGTACGTGCAGAACGTGCCGCTGGGTGACGACGATCTGGAACACCTCGCTGGTATGAAATCCTTGCAGGGCGTGGAACTGATCAGCGACGAAATCACCGCCAACGGGCTGCGGCGTATCCGCCATTTGAAAAAGCTGCGCACAATCAAAATAGGCGGCGCCAGGATCGACGATGCGGTGATCGAGCCTATCGCCACGCTGCCGCTGGTGTACAACGTCCGCTTAGATCACACGCGTGTCAGCGACAAAGAACTGCACCAGCTGTTGAAGATGCCACGGTTAGAACATCTGGATCTCAGCCACACCCGCGCGACAGGCGCCGTCGCGGACATCTTGAAAACGCACCCGCGACTTGGAAGTCTGCGACTGGCTGGTTTGCAGGTGACGCCGGCGCAGCTGCAGTCGCTGGCGAGCATCAAGAGGATTAACGATGTTGATCTTTCGTCCACAGATGCGGGCGATGACGCTGCGGCGGTTCTGGCGCAATTGCCGGAGCTTGCCAACGTGCGTCTTGCGAATACGGCATTGACCGGCAAAGGTTTAGCGCAGCTAGCCACGCTGGAGAAACTCAACTATCTCGACATCAGCCACACGAAGGTGGAAGCGGACGCGATCCGCCAGCTTGCCGGCGCCACTTCGTTGACCAATCTGAAGCTTCGCGGCGTACCGCTGACTGGCAAGGCGTTACAACAACTGACCGCGATCAAAAAGCTGCGCTGGGTGGATGTCAGCGATACAGGCGTTTCCGACGCGGCGATTGAGCAGTTCAAGCAGGCTCTGCCCGAAGTAAGCGTGCGCAAGTCGAAGTGAAGGCCCGGTGAGTGAAGCGGCAGCGGCGGTATGATTAACCCGCTTCCACCTCTTCCGTACGGGTTTCTTCGACCTGCAAGATGCGTGCGGCGGCCTGCTCTCCGCTGTGGATGCAGTACGGAATCCCGACGCCGTGCAGGAAGTTGCCGGCCAGTTCCAACCGCGGCAGTCTGGCGGTTCTGGCTTCGATATCGGCCGCTTTCTCCAGGTGGCCGACGTGGTACTGGGGCATTGAGTTATTCCAGCGGGTGATGTCGCACACCAGCGGTTCACCTTTTAGGCCGATTAGTTCACGCAGTTCGGCCAGCACCATCTGGCGTAAACCTTCGTCGTCCTGTTCCAGCAGTTCGGCCTGGCAGGCGCCGCCCACGAAAGCGCGGAGCAGCACCTTTCCATCAGGTGCGCGGCCGGGGAATTTCACGCTGGAAAAACTCGCGGCCACAATCTTGCGGTTCTCGACCAGCGGCACGACGGCGCCGAAACCGTTCAGCGGATGTTCGATGTCTGCGCGGTTGAAGCCCATCACGACGACGGCGGCGCTGGAATGCGGGATGCTGCTTAACTGTTCGCTAAGCGGCTGATCGGCTGCGGCCAGAATCTTTGCGGCGCCGGGTGCACTGGCCGCCAGAATGACGGCGTCGAAACTGCGGTGGCCCCCGGCGGTGCTAATCCGCCAGCCTTCTTCCTCCCGCTGCATTGCGGTGACGGGTGTGTTGAGCTGGATGCAGTCTTCAGGCAGACGCGCCGCGAGAGTTTCGACCAGCCGTTTCATCCCGTCGCGCGGGGCGCGGAAAATGTTGTACCGTGCGCCGCTGGCCTGTTTCTCATTCTTCTTCTGCGATGCGGGTCGCTTTAGCACGCCGCGGATCACGCCGCCGTGTTTGCGTTCCATTTCCAGAAACTGCTTCATGGTGGCGGCCATGCTCAACTGTTCCGGATCGGCCGTGTACATGCCGCTGACCAGCGGTTGCACGATGCGTTCGTAGGTTTCTTTACCAAGCCGCCGTCGTGCAAACGAGGCCAAGCTTTCGTCCGCAGCGCCGGGACCAGCTGGCGTGAAGTATTCCCACCCCAACCGCAGTTTCCCGCGCCACGAGAGCAGTGGCGTTGTGAGCATGGGCCAGACGCGGCTGGGCGCCATCAGGCTGAATCCGGCGGGAACTGCATGCAGCTTGCCGCCTTGCACCAGAAAAGCCTGCCGGTGTTGCTGCTGTGTGCCTGTGAGTTCTTCCGCCAGGCCAATCCTCTCGCACAGATCCATCGCCCACGGATCGCGGGTGGTGAACATGTCGGCAGCGCGTTCGATAAGAAAGCCATCGCGGTGCGTGGTGTCAATCACGCCGCCCGTGCGATCGCTGCGCTCGTACAGTGTGACGTTGGTTCCCGGTTGCAGTTCCAGCAGACGGTGTGCGGCCGAAAGTCCTGCCAACCCGCCGCCGATCACCGCGACTTTCCAGTTGTTGCGTGTCATTCAAAAATGGTGGCCAGCCCGGCCGGTGATGCAGAAGTGTAAAAGTTTCTCTGATATTGTGGCGTCAAGTCCATCGCCAGGGTGATTGTAAATATGGGATGGAACGCAATTTTTGCGTGCTTTGCCGAAAAGAAGTCATTAAGATGCGAAAATACTCGAACCCACCGGCTTGGGGATGATGCCACGTTTCTTAGGTGTGATATCTGCCCCAATCACAGCGTTAAGGGGCCAGAATGCGAGAGAATGCCGTGTCTCCAGCAAGCAAACTGGATACCAGTCTGGCCGAAGACACCGCGGTTGTCGAGGTGTCGCGACGCCACATCGCGATTCTGGAACTCGTCGCCAGCGGGGCGCGTCCGTATGAAATCTTTCACGCGTTGACGGATTTTATTGAGTCGCACGACAGCGGCCTGACGGCTTCTATTTTTAGCAAAAGCGTCGACGGCACGTCCCTGCATTACCTCAGCGCCCCGAACCTGCCGCTGGATTATGTCAAAGCAACCGATGGTGTACGCATCGGCGAAGGGGTGGGCAGTTGCGGCACCGCCGCACACCGGGGCGAAGCGGTCTACTGCAACGACATTCGCAACGATGAGTTGTGGACCGATTACCGCGATCTGGCGGAAGCCTCTGGAATGGCCTCTTGCTGGTCGACACCTGTGAAGGATCTGGACGGCCAGGTGCTTGGCACCATTGCGATTTACCGCGGTCAGAAGGGAGGACCGTCCGTACGGCATCAGCAACTGCTGGACTTCTCTACGCACATCGCTTCGCTGGTTATGGGCCGCCATCGTGCAGACGAAGCGCTGCGGCTATCTGAACAGAAGTTCGGCACGATGTTTCAGAACAGTCCTGACGCCATCATGCTCACCACCTTCGAAGAAGGGCGGATTGTAGAAGCCAACCAGGGCTGTAAGCGAATGTTTGGCGTAAGCCCTGCTGCGCTGACCGGACGCACATTAAATGAACTGCAGTTGTGTACTGACCAGCAGCAGGCAGAGGAATTGCGTGAGATTCTGCTGCGGCATGGCCGTGTCGAGAACTTTCAATTTGATATTTGCAATAGCGGTGGAGAACAACGCACTGCGTTGATATCCGCCGAAGTCATCGTTCTGCGCGACGGGCCCCACGTCATCAAAGTCTGCCGCGATATCACCCGTCAACTGCAAGCGGAACTTGAACTTAAACGCAATCAGGAGCGTCTAAAACGCGCCCAGCAGCTAGGTAAGATCGGTGACTGGTCCATTCAGGTGCCATCGGGGCGTATTACCTGGTCGGATGAGATGTATCGTATCCATGACCGCGATCACGAGGAAAAACTGACATTGCCGAAGGTGCAGAGTTGGGTGCACGAGGAAGATCTGCCTAAAGTGAAAGGCTTCCTCGCAATGCTCTACGCGCTGAAGCCAGGAGAAGCGGCGCCCAACCTGGAATACCGCATCGTACGGCGTAGTGGCGAGGTAAGGTGGGTGGAAGTAGCCCCGGGCGCCGTCTTTGATCCTCAGGGCAACATGATCGAGTTATGCGGAACCGCACTGGATATTTCTGCGCGGAAAACCAGTGAACAGGCAACCCGGAAGGCCGCTGTGGCCGCCGCACTTGTGGCGACACTTACGCCACGTCAGAAGGAAGTGCTAAAGCTTGTCGCCGATGGAGTGCCTAACAAAGCCATTGCGGGTCGTCTTAATATCTCTGACAAGACCGTCGAGAAACACCGCGCAATTGTCATGAAGAAGCTGCAGGTTCATAGCGTCCCAGAACTTGTGCGCGTGGCTCTGTCAGCAGAGATGCGGCGGTTAATGCCTGCACAAACCTGAAGACTGCATGGAAAATGTAGATACTTCATACACATTGCCGGCTAGCCACCATACGTAGGGAACACCCTACCAAGTAATCGCCGCAAACGGAGGGGTGACGCCTGCCTAAAGGCCGTGAAAGTTACTAGGGTATTCAACCTGCCTTTATTGGAAACAGCCGTTCTGGGCTATATTCCCCTTTAGGACAACGATATGAGGTTGTCACGGACCAGACAGGAACAACAACGCCTGGGCAGGCACTTTGAGGCAACAGTGGAAAACCAGCAGATTTACATTCTTGATAGCGATGAAGCCGCCGCGCACGATGTGCATCAGCTTGTCTCTTCGGTCTACCCCAACGTCAAACGTTGCGAAAACATTGCGGACTTCTATCAGAGTTACGATGCAGAGAATGCAGGCTGCCTGATTACGGAATTCAAACTGAACGGCGGCTCCGGCCTAGAGGTGCTCCGCGAACTCAAAGAACGTAAGTGGTTGATAGCCACCGTGGTGCTCACAGCCCACGCCGATGTGCCTTCGACCGTCCGTGCCATGCACCTTGGCGCCGTTACCGTCATCGAAAAGCCCTATCGCGACATTGACCTCTGGCAGAATATCAACACCGCCCTGAGTTTCGTGCGCCGGTGCCGCCAGAAGCATCATCAGCAGCAGGCCTTACTGAAAAAGATTGATGCTTTGACAAGTCAGGAACGCGAGATCGTGCAGCTGATTGTCGACGGATTTCCCAACAAGGTGATTGCCGCACGCATGGACGTGAGCCTACGGACAATCGAATCACGGCGAAAAAGCATCTATCAGACATTGGCCGTCGATAACGTCGCCGAATTTGTGGGGCTGATCCACCAGGCGAACACGCCAATCTGCCGCTGTACGCTGAAGCAATCGCCCTAAACCAGTGGCGAAGGGGCAGGAACGCGGCAATCACACGCGGGCAAATCTCTTTGCGCGCAACACAACCCGCGGTATAATCGACGGATTGCGATCTTCTCATTTAATCTTTCGTATTTTTCGTTCTCGTTGAAGGTGACTTTATGCCTCGTTTTCGTAGAGGGGCGTTCACGCTGGTTGAACTGCTCGTCGTCATTGCCATTATTGGTGTACTAGTCGCGTTGCTGCTGCCCGCAGTCCAGGCCGCCCGCGAAGCCGCCCGCCGCGCCAGTTGCACCAACAACCTCAAGCAGCTTGCCTTGGCGCTGCATAATTACGAAGACTCGTTTAAGAGCTACCCACCCGGCCGGGCCGGCTGCGATGGGGCATGCTCTCCGCAGAACGGTCCCGGCACCAGTGTGTTCGTGCTGATACTGCCCCAGATTGAACAGGGGAACCTCTACGATCGCTTCACGGAGCAGGCGGAGACGTTGTCTACCGGATCAGGCAATAACATTCCAAATGATCTGCCAGAGGCTATCCTTTCAACAGAGGTGGAAGCGTACAGATGCCCTAGTTCAACATTTGAACGCACGGTAAGTTCCGGCGGAAAGAACTGGTCAACGTCCAGCTACGCTGCCTGTGCAGGACACTACGGCCCGACATACGGCATCAGTGGACAAACCAAATGGCTTAATAGCGGCATGTTTCTCTACCGCGATGCACTGGGCAACCGCGACGCTACCGACGGCACCAGCAACGTCATCTATCTAGGCGAAGTCATCGACGCCCATCGTCCGGGCCACACAAACCTCTGGATGCGCGCCGGGCGACATGTGGACAGCCTGCGGACGACCGACAACCCCATCAATACGCCCTATCAGCAGGGCGTGACATTTGACAACTATGGCAACCCCTGCAACGGCGCCTTTGGCAGCCAGCATCCTGGCGGCGCCTTGTTCGCCTATGGCGACGGCAGTGTGCGCTTTGGTGCGGAAACAATCAACCTGGCGTTGTACCGCACCCTGGGACAACGTGGTTCGGGCGCCGTAAAGAGTACCCAGTGATGCACCTGAGAATCTGGATGAAGCAACGACGGTTCCTGCCTTGCCTCTTGTTGTTCCTGCTCGCCCCCGGCATCTTAGCATCGATGTCCGGGTGCAATATGGGGCGGTCGTTAGTGCCTGTTTCTGGCGTGGTGAAGATCAATGGTAAACCGTTGACCGGCGTTACGGGCTTCGTACGTCTAGAGCCGTCGGATTACCGCCCGGCTTCCGGCAAGATCAACCCGGAGGACGGCACCTTTACGCTGACCACCAAGAATCCCGGCGATGGCTGTGCCTTGGGCGAGCATCCTGTGGCCGTTATTGTGAACGTCACCCGCGGACCTAAGCTCATTTCGCTGATTCCGGTGAAGTACACGGAGACGGCGACTTCGGGCCTGACCGCCAAGATTGACGGCGCCACGGATTCCCTGGTGATAGAACTCGAAGGCGAGCTGAAAAAAGCTCCCGCCATGGGCAGCGATATCTACATGGGCGACAATCCAGGCGACCGGCCCTGAAACGGTGTATTCCACGCCGTCTGCTACTCTTTAAGGCTTCAAAGCTGGTAGCTAAGATGTGGTGCACAGATTGCATCACATTTTTCACATCCGCGGCGGCCATTTGACGGTTGACGCTTTGCAGGGGTGGCTATGAGCGCCGGTGTCGAAGGGCTGATCCAGGGTTTAACAGAGAATATCAACGGCGTCCTGCTCGGCAAGCCAGACGTCACGCGGCACTGCGCCATCGCGCTGCTGGCGGGCGAACATGTGCTGCTGGAAGATGTGCCCGGCGTTGGAAAAACGCTGGTTGGCAAAGCGTTAGCGCGGAGCATCCAAGGCGAATTCCGGCGGATTCAGTTCACGCCCGATCTATTGCCCGGCGATATCACCGGCAGCACGGTCTTTAATTCTCAGACGTCCGAATTCGTCTTCAACAAAGGCCCCGTCTTCGCCAACGTGGTTCTTGCTGACGAAATCAACCGCGCTCCGCCGCGGACCCAAAGCGCGTTGCTGGAAGCAATGAGCGATGGCCAGGTAACGGTCGATGGTGTGACGTACGAACTGCCCAAGCCGTTTGTCGTCATTGCCACGCAGAACCCGTTTGAGTTCGAGGGCACGTATCCACTGCCTGAAAGTCAGCTAGACCGCTTCCTGCTGAGAATCTCTGTCGGCTATCCATCGCGGGAAGAAGAACGGCGTGTGCTGGCGACTCATCGCAGCGGTGAACCTGTCGACCAGCTCAAGAGCGTTGTTTCCTGCAAAGACATCCGGCAGCTGCAGCAGGCGGTCCGCGAAGTGCGGTTTGATCCGTCGCTGGACGATTACCTGCTGGACATTGTGCACGCCACCCGCGATAGCGATGAACTGCACGTCGGCGTGAGCACGCGCGGCGCCCTTTCGCTGTACCGCGCGGCACAGGCAGCGGCATTGTTCGATGGCCGTGAATACGTGGTGCCAGACGACATCAAGAACCTGGCCGCTGTCGCCCTGTCGCACCGCGTGATCGGTCGTAACTACTTGCAGACCGGTCAGCGCGACGCCAACGAACAGCTAATCACCCGGCTGGTCGACGCGATTCAGCCGCCTGAATGATCGCTATGACGAGCCGGAGCATCGAACGACGTCGACTTACTACTTGCCGGTCTTAGCACCTTTCAACTTCGCAATCAAAAAGGCTTCCAGCGAGTTGAATGCTGTGTTTTCCGGCGCGATGCCCGGCGCCGTTACAATGCACTCCAAGTCCTGGTCTTGCATGGCCTCACGCAGTTTTAGTCCCAGCAGCACATGGTGCACCCATACAGCAGAATTCGATTCTTTTGTGACCTTGGAGTTTGGCCGGCTGTATGTCATGTAGACACTTGCACGATCGTCTTTAGAGAGATGCGAGATTGGCGACGCATCTTTCATGAGGGCTCGAACTGCCGGCTTATCCAGGTCGGCGTTACTCTTTATTCCTAAGAATGCCGGCAAAGCAGGGCCCATCTCAAGATCAGGAACACCAAACCATTCGCGGAATGTGTGCATGTCGTAGGTCGACTGGCCGTTCATCGCACCGGCTGCCAGGATGCGTGTTGATTGCCGGGCGATAGGGTCTTCACTGCTGGGGTCAGCCAGATCATCGTGGAACGCAAGCCACAGGCTGATCCCCGCGCCAGCCGAGCCTCCGTAACAGACGATCCGTTTGGGATCAATGTTCCACTCTTTTGCACGATGCCGGATGGTTTGCAGGCCCCGGGCGGCGTCGTGCATCATAATTGGATACGGCCCCGAATCAGAAAGACGGTAGTTTAATGAGGCGAAAGCAATACCGGCTTTCTGATAGGTTTCAATCGTCTCGCGTCTGACGAGTGACTTGTCACCGCTGCGAAACCCTCCCCCGTGGATAAACACGACAAGTGGTGTGGGCTTCTTCGCGTCTGGAACAGGCCAAAGGTCAAAGCGCTGCAAGTCATGATCACCGTACGCAACATCGGGCACAGCGGCCTTAACGCGTGACGCGTTGCTTCTACGGAAAGGCTGAGAATTGTTCCGGCGGTTAGCAGCTTGGAACTCCCGCCACTCTGTCCAAGTCAATTCCCCATCTTTGTTAGCGTCGGCTCCTGGAAACCGCTTCAAGATTACCTTCAATCGCGATTTGGCTTCCGGACCTGATCGCATTTTCTTTAAGTGCGTTGCAAGTTCGCGTGCTGACAGAACCTTGTCTCCATTCGTATCGATCTCAGGGAACCGCTTCAGTAATTCAGCGCGGCGATCTGTCGCCGGATCACCACGTTCCGCCGGTTCCTGGCACTGTCCGCTAGAAACCATCAATATCGAACAGAACAGAATGGATAGGGCTTGTCTCATGTTTCTACCTGGAACGTTCGCTGTGACAACGTGGTCAATGCCCACCACGTTGAACAAGTTAAGTGTTATTCGTTCTAACGCTCAGAGTAGATATTTGTTTCGGAGATTAACAATTAGAATCCATACGCCGGCAATTAGTGAGCCTGCTTGGTTGCTGAATAGCTACCCGTAGAAGCACAGGTAGGCAGTCGCCTGATCGACTTTAAGCTGAAACTTCTGTCCGGCTTCCACTTTGAACTCTGAACCGGCCGGGTAGGGCGTGAATTCGCTGGCGCCTGGTAGCTGTACATCCAGCTGGCCAGAGACGACTTTCATCCGTTCATTTTCGCTCGTGCCGAATTCATATTCGCCGGGCGCCATGACTCCGGCGGTTGCCCGGCCTTCGTTGTTTTCGAAGGCGATGGATTTGACGTTGCCATCGAAGTACTCGTTTACCTGCATTTCGCCATACCTCAGATTGAAGATTCTCCAGGCATCACCGCGGCGCAATGACCGCGATGATGTTCTTGTTGCCAGAGAATGCCGCAATCTGCGGGCGGCGGCAAGTGGGCGACGCGTTACTCGCGCTCTAGCGGGGCGCCGGTGCGGGGCGGAATCGGTTCGATGCGTCCGCTGGCGTCGATGCCACGGTCGATGACGCCGTCGTTGCGCACGTCGCGTAGTTCATCGTTGTCTAGCGCGTCCACTGCCGGAGCATCTGCATCAGGGGCTGCGGGCGTAGCAACTGCATAGCCAACAAGGCCCGCCGCAACAGGCGCCCGGAGATTGCGTGTGCCGATGGCGCCACCGGCCGCAAGTCGCGTCATATCCGCCCGTTCGATCGGGTAGACAGCCACTGCCAGACCGGCCAGCGAGTCAACATCGCCATCGAACTTGCTGGTCGTGGCGCTGTTACCAAGTTCGTCCACGTTGACGGTCGCCAGCACGACGACGGGTTCGTTTTCCACGGCTGTGGGTTTCATATCCGCACGGAAAATAGCACGGCGCCGTGCGAGTTCCGCGGCAGCACTACGACGGGCGCTGGCGGCGGCTTCGGTTTCACTTGCCGGTTCCACACCAGCATTGGCGCGTGCGGCGGAAGCGGGTGTGACGGGAGGCACATCTTCAATCATCCGCTCCGCGGTTGTTTTGCGTGGCTTCGGCGGTACTAATGTGTCGCCGGATTTCAACGTCGTGGACTGCTTCAGATCAGGGCCATCGTTATCGGTTGCAGTGTCTTCTGGCGAATCGTCTCCCGGTGCGCCGATTGCCATCGGCTGCACATCAATCTGACTCAGGTCGCCGTGCGAATGGGCGGCAATCACGTAATAACCAGGAGCCAGGCCGCTGATCCGGGCATTCGCGCGGGTGACTTCCAGTTGGCTCAGAAAACGGATGTTGCCGACATAACGTTTGGTCTGCGAACCGCCATTCAAACGATCCAGATGAGCCACCGCAGCCTGCATCCGGGCGGGTGCTCCCCAGCCGCGCTGCATGCCCTGCGTGCGGGCCACAACGGTTGGATCTGGCATGAGTTTGATAACGGCGCGGAAGCTCTCGCCGCGGCGACTGAGCGTCAGGACAACCGTTTCGCGGGCGTCGTTATCAAGCACATTGCGGGCTGTGTCGGCGAACTGCTTGAAGCTGGCCGGTTCCATGCCATCGATCTGCTGGACGACATCGCCCTGCTGAATGCCCGCTTTAGCCGCTGGCGATTCTGCGGAGACGGCAGCCACCAGGGGACGCCCTGCTTTGTCCGGGGTGAGGCCCATGCCCAGCAGCAACAGGTCCTTACCAGGTGGAGCCACGGCCGTGGCGTCCGTCGTGGCGGGGGCTAACTGCAAGGTGACGGTGCCAACGTGCTGATCCCTGGAGAGTGTCAGCCGCACGGTATCGCCTGTGTTCATCGCGTTGATGGCCTGCTGCACGCCTTCCGCGGTGCGGGCAACGGTTTGACCGACCAGCAGGATGCGGTCGCCTTTCTGCAAGCCGCGCCGTCCGGCAGGCGAATTGGCCGTTACGGTGTCCATGTAAATCTGTCCGCCGGCTGTTTCAGCCACGGTGAAGCCAAGGTGCGTTGCGGCCTTGCTGGCGGTCTGGGCGTTCGCGACAGATGCGAAGCTGAACGCTGCCGCAAGTGTCATGCAGCCGACCAGCACGCTGGCGTGCGATGTATTGATGAAACGCATAGCGTCTCCTTAAATGCATTTGCAGAGGGTGAGGGTTGGTATCTTCAAACCAAGCCATCGAAACACGCAAATGCCGCGCCGCGAACTGCCACATGGCTTATCCGCCGCTGTATAAGATGAGAAGCCGCCGCCTGGGCGGACGGTTGTGGTTTCCATTCGGTCAGGCTGATGCGAATTCATTCAACCGGCCTGACCGACGCCATTGCAGAGCAGCGCCACGGGCGGATAATCTTTTGCAGAACGGTTTATTTCCCGCAAACTGCCACGATCTCTAACTGAAAGAACCCGCCCGATGGCTGCTTCTGACGAAGTGAAACGCAGGTCGAAGAAAGTCGTCAAGCAACTCAAGACGGATTTTCCGGACGTGGAATGCGCACTGGAGTTTGAAACACCTTATCAGTTGCTGATCGCGACGATTCTTTCCGCCCAGACAACGGATGAACGTGTGAACATCGTTACACGCAACCTGTTCGCCCATTATCCGGACGCCGCCAGCGTGGCCGCACTACCGCTGGCGAAGCTTGAAAAAGAACTCAACAGCGTGAACTTCTTCCGCAACAAGGCCAAGAACGTGAAGGCTTGCAGCGAAGCGCTGGTCGAGCAATACGATGGCGAAGTTCCGCAGGATCTGGATGCACTGGTCGCACTGGCAGGCGTCGGCCGCAAGACGGCGAACGTAGTGCTGGGCACCGCTTTTGAGATTCCCAGCGGCGTGGTGGTCGATACGCACGTCGGCCGCTGCAGCCGGCGGCTGGGCCTGATTGAAGAAACCGACGCGGTCAAAGCCGAGGCGGAACTGATGAAGCTGTTGCCCAAGAAAGAATGGATCATGTATTCGCACCGGCTGATCTACCACGGCCGTCAGGTCTGCAAAGCGCGCAAGCCCGATTGCGAAAACTGCACCATGAAGAAATTCTGCCCGCAGGAAGGCGTGGGCTGAAACCCGCGCTGATTACTCGATCATGTTATGAACGAGAATCTCCCGCGGACGCGTCGTCAGCAGCAGTTCCAGACGTTCCGCCCCGTACTGCTGTTCCACAATGGAAACCGCTTCCACCCGCTGATCCAGGTCCGCCGGACGATGCGAGTCGGAGGCCAGCACGTAGATGTCATCAGAATCAAGCAGTTCCAGCACACGGCTCTGCGCCTGTTTGCCTTCGCCGCCGGCGATACTGTTCAGATTGCCCTGCAGCCACACGCCACGTTCCAGCAGGCTGCTGATTACTTTGTGATACGTGTCATCATCAAACTGCATCCGCTCTGGATGCGCTAGAATGGGCTGATAGCCGTTGTCTAGCAGAAACTGCAGCGTTTCTTCGCAGAAGTCGGGCCAGTCGGCGCCCCACCAGTCAAGCAGCACACACCGCCCCGGCCCCAGCGTTGGCAGACCCCAGTAAGAGAACCACTCCATCGTTTCCGGCAGGATGCGAACTTCGCCGCCATCCCACAACTGATAGTCCAGCCCCGCATCGGCCACTTCCTGCCGCAGCGCCGGCATCCACTCGGCAATGTTGTCCGGATTATTCTTGGCGTACCAGCCCGGCCCCACATGTGGCGTGCAGACCGAACCGCTAAACCCCGCCTCAATCCACCGGCGGATACACTCCAGCGACTGCGCGGGCGTCTGGCACCCATCATCCACACCTGGCAGCAGGTGGGTATGCAAATCAATCCGGCCCGCAGCCGGAAAAGCATTTGTAGTGGATGAGTCAGACATAGACAGACAAGCCGCGGAAGAAAAAGCGTCTCTGTCTTTTGAATAACCCACCAGCCACGCCCCGGCAAGGGGTATTGCCGCCGGAACGGCGTAGAAGGGGCAGAAACACGGCCACAAGATCACCCCAGCAGCCCCAACGGGGCGCCTTCAAGTCAGCGAAGGGCGCAGCCCTGGCAAGTTCATTCGACCATCTGCCGGAGTGCTTTCGGCTGCCGCTTCTGGGTTGGGCTGCCCGCCTTGGTAAACTCTAATCTCTACTGAGTTGTCTCAAACGTAATGCGGCTGGTGTTGCACTTGATGTCCAAAGAGTTTTCACAGCACGTTCGAGATTCGCTCCAGGCTTGGAATGAATCGACTGAATCAGCAATTCGTCACGAACTGGCAAAACGGTTCGACCTCGGCCATTCCGAGCGTCTTCAGTTCGAAATAGACCCATTCTTTCTCGGGATCCACCTCATTCAAACCGAGGAAACCATTCTTGAAGGCGATGTCATCCACGACACAATCTCTTTTGAATCGATGGAATCTTTCAAAGAATCAGGTGTAGACACGTTTGCGGTGATCTCTGACGAAATCGTTTTGTGGTTCGCTGATCGCTGGCTGGCAACTGATGGGCCGAAGCTCTACTCCCCCGCGTATGTCTTTTTCCATGGCGGCCTCGAAGCCCCACGATACGATCTGGAACATAGGTGTTGGCGGACTGTCGGCGAGATCTGGCCGGATGAATGAAGTGACTGGAAATCGCTTCATAACAAATCGCCCCACAGCTATTGAATCGTCCCGCTACAACTGAGAAAACGTTTTTGCGGTCCGGCAACACAAACGAAAAAGGAGACCATTGCTGATCTCCTTTTTGCGTTTGTCTTATCGACGCTAACTTGTAGCACTGGCGTTTGGCTTGCGCCAATCGCCTGGCGCCAATCGCCTTAAGCGCCGGTGTTGACTTCCTGGTCCCATTCGGCGGCGATGTCGCCCTTGGCCAGGCCGGTCTTGTGATCTAGCTCGGTGTAGGCCCAGCTGATTTTGCCGTAGCGGAAAGCGACGGTTTCGGTTGGCAGGCTGCCATCGCCTTCGGAGTTGCCAGCGCTTTCGACGCTTTCAACGATGGAGTTTTCCAGCGTGACTTCCATGTACTGCTGCTTGTCGCCGCCGGCGCGGCAGAGTTGCAGCTGGATCTTTGGAATGTGCGTTCCGTTGCAGCAGTAGAGGTGCAGCTTCGGGCTGGCTTTGTCGAGTTCTTTGGTGATGTAGAAGGCGCCGTGGTTGACGCGTTCGCTGCTGAGGCCGCCGCCGCTGCTGACCGAACCCGAGATTGGCTGGTTCACGACGTGTTCGTAGTTTTTGATTTCGATCCAGCCGTCGTGTGCGCTGTCGGTGCTTTCGCCTGGAATGTCGTCAATGTGCAAAAAGGCGTCAAATGCCATGTAACCGGTCTCCCGTAATGCCCTCCCGGTTGCGGGACGACATGAATATGTTTTGTGCGAGCTTTCTCCAGCCACCCCCAAAGTGGCCTTGTCCGCTGAAAGTGTAGGACAAGAAAACGCGCCCGCACGGAAATGCCGCCCGGAATTTAACGGGAAACCGCCAGCCTGCCTTCCGCAGCCAGAAACCGCCGCTGCTGAAGAAACTTGACCCGGCAGCCGCATCAGGCGAAAACGGGGCGGATGCACTTTCCCTTCCATCTTTACGGAGATACCACTGATGAAGAGCCTGACCTGCGTCGCCGCCGTTCTCTGCTTCGCTGCATTGTTGTTTGCACTGCCCGGCCATGCTGCCGCGGAAGACTATCTGGGCGACATCAAGCTGACGGCCAACGGATTCGCACAACGCAACTGGGCGTACTGCGAAGGCCAGACCCTGCCCATCGCCAGTAATACAGCGTTGTTCTCACTATTAGGAACGAACTACGGAGGCGACGGCCGCACCACGTTTAAGCTGCCCGATATGCGCGAAGCAGAAAAGACCCTGCGCAAACAGGTGCTGCCGAAGGCTGTCGCAGAGAAAACAACCGGTCCGCTGCGATACATCATCTGTATCAAAGGAACGTATCCATCGCGGAATTAATCTGTTGTTGAGGCAGCAAACCCGAAGAACAGGCGGCGAGACCGACGACGATACGGAATCCACCTCAACCATCGTCAGGCAGGCGCCTGACCTACTAGCTAAATAATGGTGACTGATTGAAATGGTACGCCGGTGCGGCAGCGCTGTTATTGTTGGCGTTGCTTCTGGATTTCAGCCTGCTGGCGTACGCCATGTATGCGTTGCTGGCTGCGCTGTTGATCAGCCGGGCGCTGACGTACTGGCTGGCCAGGAACGTGCGGGCGACGCGGAAGGTGTCGACATCGCAGGCGCAGATTGGCGATACCGTAACGGTGATGATCACGATCGAAAACACAGGCATGCTGCCGGTGCCTTGGATTCTGATCGAAGATCTGCTGCCCGTGGAATTCATGCTGCACACGCCGCCCCGGCTGGCCGTGACAGGCAAGCGGTTGATGCTGGCGATGCTCATGCCGCGTAGCACGCGGACGATGTTCTATCAGGTCCTGTGCAACCGCCGCGGTTACTATCAGCTCGGTCCGCTGCTGCTGGAAAGCGGCGATGTGTTTGGTCTGCACCGCCGGTTCCGCGTGGCGGCGCCGCCTGCGTTTGTGACGGTGCTGCCGGACTCGCAGGCGCTGGCCGGATACGATGTCTCCTCGAAACGGCCCGTGGGCGAAGTCCGCATGCTGCACCGCCTGTACGAAGACCCCACCCGCACCGCCGGGGTGCGGGCGTACGTCGCGGGCGACCCACTCAACCGCGTGCACTGGGGCGCGACCGCGCGGACCGGGCAGTTGCATAGCAAAGTGTTTGAACCTTCCAGCATTGCCGGCGCCACGCTGCTGCTGGATTTTCATGCGGATTCGTTCAACCCTTCGCACGAGCCGGTGCGTTCGGACCTGGCCGTGACGGCGGCTGCTTCTATTGCTGGCGCGCTGTTTGAAATGGGGCAGCAGGTGGGCCTTGTCACCAATGGCCGCGATGCTGCAGACCGCATCCGCACGGAGGGCTGGAAGACCGATTCGCGGACCCGCGACCTGATTAAGCAATCCGTAGAACTGCTATCTGATAGTGACCGCTTGCAGCCAGCTATCGTGAAAACCCGCCGTGGAGCTGGGCAATTGGCGCAGATTCTGGAAACTCTGGCCCGCCTGGAACTGACGACGGGCCTAAAACTTCCAGAACTTGTGCTGGAAACTTCGTCTCAACTGGTGAGAGATGCAACTGTTGTGGCGATTGTGCCGATTGTAACCAATGAAACGGCAGTGTCGCTTGGCAACCTGCGGCGCCGCGGTTTCGCCGTTACCGCTCTTCTTAATATCTACGAGGAATACGACTACGCCCAGGCAGCCGGTCTTCTGCTGGCTGCGGGAATTGAATGCCGTCACCTGCGCGATAGCAGTTCTATCGCCACGGTGTGCGTGGATCTGGCAACACGGTAGCCCGGCGGCGACGTGTCTTGCAGTTGGATTCAGCGTTACAACCGCACCTGCTTCCTGGTTTTCGCCTGGGAGTACGCCTGCGATTGTTCCCGCGGCCATTCCCGCAATTACAATCGGTGGAACCGGCGCCCGTTACGCGCTGGCAATCGACTGATCAAGCATGCAGACCAACAGCCGCGGCGGGACGATGAATATGAGATTTCTGGCAGCAATGGTTCTTGTCCTGGTGACGGGAACGATTGCACCGGCGGCGGAAAAGGATCCAGCCTTTCTGCTGCAGGCGATGACGCATCCGGATCAGCGTATCCGCGAGAGCGCCCGCGATCAGCTACACAACGTAGCCAGTCGTGCGGCGCCCGTGCTGACGCGCGCCGTGGCAACTGCGCCAATCTCGACCGCCGGACCCGCAGGCTGCGTGCTGATTAACTTTGAAGAGAAAGACCTGGGCGCCGCTGGCCCGGCGCTGTTGAGGACCGTTCAGCAGCAGGCGTATGGTAACGACCCGTTGCGGTTCTACGTGGCCTCTTACACGCTGGCCCGCGTCGCGCCGGAATTGCTGCCGCAGGCGATAGACGCGTACCTTGCCGCGCTCAACTCGCACAGCGGCATCAAACAATACGCCGCTGTTCAGGCGCTATACGATATGCCCAACCAGGCTGTTGCGCGGCGTGCAACTTCATCGCTGACGGCGCTGGCAGCGCGGCGGGATCTGCAATTCCGCGGCCTGAAAATGAACATCGCCATGTATGGCCCGGCCTGGACCGGCGAAATTCAGCGCGAGCCTGGCTTCACCGCCGAGATTGGCGCCTTTACGCTGCCGATCCGCCTGATAGAAAAACAGGAGAAGGCGCGACGCGAAAAAGAAGCCACCATCGCCAAAGCACTTGGCGTCAAACCGCGACCGCTGCCGCCGTTGGAAGACGAAAGCCGGTTCCTGAACCTCCGCACGGCGTATATCATTGAGCCGCTCTTCATCCTTGCCACGCTCATCAAGATTGAGGCGCCGCATAGCAATATCGAACCGCAGCTTCACGCGCTGCTGCATAGCGATAAACACGAAGTCCGCCGCCAGGCCGCAGCATTGCTGCTTCAGTTGAAACCGCTGCACCGTCAACCGCTGGTCAACGGGCTGCTTTCACTGCTTCGTTTCACCACACCAGAAGATAAACTGTGGGCCATTGAAGCACTTGGCGAAACCGGCCCGCAGGCGGCATCGGCCAACGGCGCCCTGGTGAAACTGCTGACGGACGAAGACCCGTTCGTCCGCGAAGCTGCCGCAACGAGCCTGGGTAAAATTAACGGCGCCCATCCGCAGATCGCCGCGCGGGTTGCTACGGCGATTCGTTTTCATGATCTCTCCGGCGGCGACATGAAAACCATGCAGCAGGCACTGAACGTCTTGCAAGGCAAAGCACCGGTCACCAAGCCCAAACAGCCACAGCCGGTTCAAGGCGAAAAGATCGAGACGCCCGGCCCCGCCGCCCCCGCAACGCCGCAAAAAACACCGCCACAAAAAACGCCGGAGATGGCGCCTCCGGAGATGGCCCCGGCATCATCGCCCACGCAGCCAAGCCTGCCGAAACAACCACCGGCGATTGGCGTTCCACCTATCGAATAGGTGATCTCTTCGACAGTTGCCGGATGGCGTTCTGCACGCAAACTTCGATTCGCTGAAGCCCAGCGGCTATATTAGAGCCACGTGGTCCAGCAGGCGGTTCAGGAGTTTACGTTGCTATGCAGTTCACAGGCTCTGCTACGAATTCGATTCATCGTTTACGCACGTGCATCTTGCTTGCGCTGTTGTTTGCATCGGGCGCCCCGGCGGGTGTATGCGCGGACGAGATTGATTTTGAAAAACAGATCCGGCCGCTCCTTCAACAACGATGCGGCGATTGTCATGGCCCGGACGAACAGGAATCCGGCTTGCGGCTGGATGTGCGGAAATTCGCCTTCAAGGGCGGCGACGGCGGGCCGGTGATTTCTCCTGGCAGCAGCGACAAAAGCGAACTGGTGCACCGTATCACCAGCAGCGACGAAGATACGCTCATGCCGCCCGGCGAAAAGTTGCCCGCTGCCGAAATTCAACTCTTGAAGAAGTGGATCGACGCGGGCGCCAGATGGCCGGAAACCGCCTTCGATCGCGAGCAGTCCATCGACCACCGTCTGAAGCACTGGGCCTATCAACCCGTCAAACCGCTGACCGCCGCCCAGCATCAGCAGACGGACCAGCAGAAAGCCGCAGAGATCGACCGTCTACTGGCGGCAAAGCGCGCAGCACATGGACTAACAATTTCGCCCCCAGCAGACCGCCGCACATTGATCCGCCGCCTGACGCTGGATCTGCATGGCCTGCCACCCACGCCTGCCGAAGTTGCGGCGTTTGTGAGTTCTAAAGATCCAGACAGTTACGCGAAGCTGCAGCAACGGTTGCTGGCCAGTCCGCGGTATGGCGAGCGCTGGGGACAGCACTGGCTGGATGTGGTGCGTTACGCCGATACGCACGGGTTTGAAGTTAATACGCCGCGCGACAACGCGTGGCCTTATCGTGATTACGTCATCGCCGCCTTCAACGAGGATAAACCGTACGACCAGTTTCTGCATGAACAGCTTGTGGGCGACACCACTGGCAAGGTCGAGGCGACCGGTTTTCTGGTCACGGCTGCCGCGTTGTTGCCGGGGCAGATCGGGAAAGACGCCGCTTCCAAACGGCTGGCCCGGCAGGATGAACTGGATGAGATGATCGTTGGCTTCAGCGGCGCGATGCTGGGCATGACCATCGGCTGCGCGCGTTGTCACGATCATAAGTTCGACCCGGTTTCCGCCGGTGACTATTACGCGCTGCAAGCGTTCTTCGCCGGCGTGAAGTACGGCGAACGGGCAATGCAAACCGGTGACCAGCCGCAGAAGCAACAGCGGATTGCACAACTGGAAGCGGAGAAGCAGCGCATTGACGCAGAGTTGCAGCAGTTTCAACCGCTCGCCTTTACCGGGCGGACGATCACCCTGGACGAAACGTCGCCGGCCGCCGTTTCGCTGTATAAACCTAATGGTCCGGGCCGCAATCCCGCCGGGAAGCAGCGCGGCCATCTGAACGACGTTGGTTCCGCCACACGGGCGCCCAATCTCAGCGGCGGCAGTTACCTGTGGTGGGACAACCGCCCGGGCGAAGATGTGCTGACGTATCAGCCGGGCGTTGCCGGCAGTTTCCGCCTGTGGCTGTCGTGGGGCGTGCATGGCAGCGGCGTGCACACACGCGACGCCCGCTATCTATTAGACGCCGACGGCGATCTGAAGACGCTGGACGATCAACAGCCGCTGGCGACCATCGACCAGTACTACCCCGCAGGTGTAACCCGCGGCAAGACGCCGTTGAAGCCCCTGTGGAGCGGCCTGCATGATGCCGGTCTGGTGCAGCTTTCACCCGGTGCAAAAATCGTGCTCCGCGGCGGCAAGACGGGCACCGGCATCACCGCGGATGTGATCGTGCTGCAGGAAGAATCTTCCGTTGCAAAGCAGCAACAACCCGCGCTGCCGGTGTTACGCGACCCGGTAAGTCCGGTGAAAAACGTGGAACGGTTTGCACCCACGCAGGCGAAGTTCGTCCGCTTCACGACGCTGGCGACCATCGACGATAACCGTCACCAGCCCTGCATCGATGAGCTGGAAATCTACGCGACAGGCGGCAGCCGAAATCTGGCGAAGGAAGGCGCGGCGACATCTTCCGGCAACTATGGCGACAATCAAGGTTCGCACAAGTTGCAGAAGATCAACGATGGCGTGTACGGCAACGGCAGCAGTTGGATCTCCAATCAGTACGGCGGCGGCTGGGTGCAGATCGAACTGCCGTTGGCCCAGTCGATCAACCGCATCGTATGGGGCCGCGACCGCAACGGCAAATACGCCGACCGGCTGGCATCCGCCTACCGCATTGAAACATCGGTCGATGGCAAAACGTGGCAGCTTGTCGCCAGCCACGAAGACCGCCTGCCACGCACCACGCCCGCCAGCCCGGCATTCACCCGCCTGCGACATCAGCCCGCCGCGGCAGCCGCACAGACGCGGAAGTTAACAGCGCGGCGTGCTGAAATTACGACGGAGATCGCGCAGCTCTCGCGGCAGCAGATGGTGTTCGCGGGACTTTCGACAACGCCGGGCAAAACCTTTGCCCTGCGGCGCGGTGATCCAGAACAGCCGTTGGAGGAGACGCTGGCCGCCGTTCCCGCGTTGTTCGGCGTTTCGCACAACGATTCTCCGGGGCTACAACAGCAGCCGGCCAGCGACATCGCCCGGCGGACGGCGCTGGCGCGGTGGGTGACTTCACCACAGAACCCGTTGCCTGCCCGCGTGATGGTGAACCGCATCTGGCAGCATCACTTCGGTCAGGGACTGGTGAAGACGCCTAATGATTTCGGCCTTAATGGCGGGCGGCCTTCGCATCCAGAATTGCTTGATTACCTGGCGGCGGAATTTGTCGCCAGCGGCTGGTCGGTGAAGCACATGCACCGGCTGATTTGCAGCACCGCTACCTACCGGCAATCGCATCAGATAAACCCCGCCGCCCGGCAGAAGGATCGCGGCAACCGCTATCTATGGCGTTACCCGTCGAGGCGGATGGAGGCGGAAGCGCTGCGCGATTCGATGCTGGCGATCTCGGGCGAATTGAACCTGAAGATGGGCGGCCGCGGCTATGACCTGTTCCAGTCGCGCGGCGGCACATCGGGCTTCAAACCCATCGAGCAGTTGCAGCCGCAACATCTCCGGCGGATGATCTACGCGCACAAAGTGCGCATGGAGCCCGCCCCCGTCTTCGGCGCCTTCGACTGCCCGGATGCCGGTCAGCCCGCACCTGTCCGCAGCCGTTCCACCACCGCGGTGCAGGCGCTCAATCTCTTCAACAGCCGTTTCGTCGTCAGCCGCGCGCAGAGCATGGCCGCGACCCTCGAAAAGAAACACCCGCAAACAGCCGCCGCCATCACGCAAGCCTTTCAACTCGCCTACGGCCGCAACCCAACACCTGAACAGTTGCAACTGTCGGCCAGCATCGTCAAGCAGCACGGCCTGGCAACACTCTGCCGGGCGCTGCTTAACAGTAACGAGTTCGTCTTCATCCCGTGATGATCCGCTGGCTGAAGCGGTGGAGCCAAGCCGCTTAAGCTGAGGCCTTGGCCGGGCGGTCGAGAAGATCGCGCAGGGCGGCTTCTAGGTCGGAGTGTTTGAAGTTGTAACCGGCCTGCTGCAGGACCACGGGTTCTACGCGGGTGCTGGCCAGCAGGAGATCGTCGGCCATCTGACCTAGCAGCAGGCGGAGGCCGAAAGCGGGCGCCGGGATGAATGCCGGGCGTGATAGAACCTTGGCCAGCACTTTGGTGAACTCTGCATTGGTCACCGGCTGTGGCGATACGGCGTTGTAGGGGCCGCTCAACGATTCTGTCTCGATGGCGAAGCGGAAGGTGCCAATCAGGTCGGGCAGCGTGATCCAGCTCCACCACTGCTTGCCGCTGCCCACGCGGCCCCCGGCGCCCATCTTAAAGGGCAGCAGCATCTTCTTCAGCGCGGCGCCTTTGGGCGTGAGGACCAGGCCGATGCGTGGATGCGCCACGCGGATGCCCGCGGCCCGCGCCGGCTCTGCAGATTGTTCCCACTGCGTGCAGACATCCACCAGGAATCCTTCGCCCGGCTCTGACGCTTCGGTCAGCACCTCGTCGCCGCGAGTGCCGTAGTAGCCAGTGGCCGAAGCAGAGACCAGCACCTGGGGCGGGTTCTCCAGCTTTGCAATCGTTTCCGCAATCAGTTGCGTGCCTTTGCTACGGCTTTCTAAAATGCGTTTCTTCTTGGCGTCGGTCCAGCTTCCTTCGGCAATGTTCTCACCGGCCAGGTGCAACACGGCATCAACACCTTCCAGAGCCGCCGCGTCGATCGTGCCATCCGTCACGCTCCACAGGCAATCGCCGGGCTGCGGATCACGCCGCACCACGCGGACGATCTCGTCGCCAGCCTGTTTGGCCGCGTCGATAAACGCCTGGCCGACAAGGCCGGTTGATCCTGTGACAGCAATCTTCATGGCAATAACTTTCTCAAAGGGTGCAGATGCTTCCACCATGTTGTAGACCAGTACACCCATTCTTCAAGTGGCGAATTTTCCGGCCGCATGCGAATAACGGCATAACTATCCGGCACATCCGCACCCGTTAAAAAATGTAACTCCCGGTGGCGCGTGCCTGCAACGCAATTGTGGTAATCTTCTGCTACTGATAGTCACACGTATCGCCGCCGTGATGGAGCACGTAACCCGCGGCGTTATCAGCCTTGTCAGGTAATTCTATTCCGCAGACCAGACCTCAGGAGAATGCAGATGAGTCGAACGATAAACGCCGCCATGATCGGTCTAGGATTTGGCGCCGAGTTTATTCCAATCTATCAGGCTCACCCGCAGGCGAACGTCACCGCCATCTGTCGCCGCAACGAAGCAGAGCTTGCGAAAACAGGCGAACAGTTCGGCATTGAGAAACGCTTCACGAAATACGAAGACGTCCTGGCCGATCCGGATATCGACTTCGTTCACATCAACAGCCCGATCCCGGATCACGCCTGGATGTCTTTACAGGCGCTGGATGCCGGCAAGCATGTGATGTGCACGGTGCCCATGGCGACCACTATTGAGGACTGTCAGAAAATTGTCGAGAAGGTGCAGCAGACCGGCCTAAAATACATGATGGCTGAAACGGTGGTCTACAGCCGCGAGTATCTCTTTATCAAAGATCTTTACACCAAGGGCGAACTGGGCAAGATCCAGCATCTGGCCGCGTCGCATCCGCAGGATATGGATGGCTGGCCCAGCTACTGGGAAGAGATGATCCCCATGCACTACGCCACGCACGCGGTCAGCCCGTGTCTGGGGCTGGTCGATGGCCTGGCGGAATACGTCAGTTGCTTCGGCTCCGGTACGGTGCGTGATGATATCGCCGAAAAGTCTGGCAACAAGTTCGCTGTAGAAACCTGCCACATCAAAATCAAAGACAGCGATCTCACGGCGCACATCTGGCGGTTCCTGTACGATGTCGCCCGCCAGTACCGCGAAAGCTTCGACGTCTACGGCACAAAGAAAAGCTTCGAGTGGACCCTGGTCGAAAACGAACCGCATCTGATCCACACCGCCAAGAAGCCAGAGCCGGAAATCCCATCCAAGGTCGAAGTACCCGACTTCGCTTCGCTGCTGCCAGCTGAGATTCAGAAGTTCACGATGCCGGCCGAAATTCACGACGACCAGCATCTCTCGTTCATCCAAGGCGGCGGCCACGGCGGTTCGCACCCCCACCTGGTGCACGAATTTGTCACCGCCCTATTAGAAGACCGCGACCCGATGCCCAACGCCGTCACCAGCGCCAACTGGACCTGCGTCGGCATCTGCGCCCACGAGTCCGCCACCAAAGGCGGCGAGATCGTAAGGCTGCCAGAATTCACGCTGGGGTAGGCCGGCAGCCGTAAGACTCTGAAAGCTGCTGCACGTCGCATTAACTCGGCGCGACGTGCTGAGGCGCGTTTGCGTGGTGACAACGCAAACTTAGGGCAAACGTCTGCCTGCCGCATGACAGCTAGCCGTCGAACCTTTTGCCTAAGCTATTGCAAAGTGCTTCTTCACAATATCGACGGCTGCATTGGCGAAGGTGTCCAGGTCCGCCCACTTGTCGTCGTCGCTTAGCGAAGCATGACCGCTGCCGTCGAAAATTCCCAGGAAATGCGAGCCGCCGCCGAATTCTGCGGCCATGGAGTTCACCTCCGCGGCTGCGAAAAACACGGGATCTCCGTTGCTGTCAAAGACGGCAAGGATGTGCGTGTATTCAACCATGCCGGTCGATTCGATGTCTGTGATAAGCCGGGCGTCAAATTCACCAATCCTGATTTCCCGGACGGTCTTGCCGCCTCCAATAACCGGCGCGTAACCAAACGGCTTCCGTTGCGGAGCGAATAATCGTTTTATGAAGTCGAACATATTTATTCAGACGCCAGCGAAAGACTATTTTTGTGGGCGACGCGCTCTCTGCGTGCTTACCGGGCATTCTTTTCGTCCAAAATAACGGCAATGGCCGCTTCTTGCAGGTTATTTTGAACATTCTCTGAAAATGTGCGTTACCTCTGCCGGGAAAGTGGTAACTGCCCCTAGACAAGCTTAAATAGAAAGAAATCACAACACCTGTGTGGAAGGGTGATGCAGTAGATTTATGGCGGATGCTGCAGAAGAATTTGTTCAGCAACTTACCGGCAGCCAGAACCGGCTGTTCGGTTATGTGTATTCGTTGCTGGGCGATCGTAGCCGCGCGGCGGATGTGGTGCAGGAGACCAATCTGGTGCTCTGGCGGAAGATTGACGAGTTCGATCCTTCGCGGCCGTTCCTGCCCTGGGCGTTTGCCATTGCGCGGTTTCAGGTGATGGCCCATCTGCGCGACCGCCAGCGCGATCGCGTGCTGCTGGACGAGACTCTGGCCGAAAAACTTAGCACCGCGGTGCAGCAGCAGATGCAGACGCTGGATGCTGCCGGCCAGGCGTTGCGGCCGTGCTTACAGCAGTTACAGCCACACCATCAGCAGATGATTGAGCAGCGATACTTTCAATCCAGGCCCATTGCCGAAATCGCTTCGCAGGCAGGCAAACCCGTAGGCGCCATCAAGATGGCGATCATGCGTATCCGCCGGCGTCTGGCAGAGTGCATTCAGCAGCAGATCGCGGCGGAGGGTTGAACATGAACGCGGAACTGAACGAACTAGACGCGCTGCTACTGGACTGGGAATGCGGCGATATCTCGGACGCAGATCTCCAGCGGTTGCAGGAAATCCTGCACAGCAGCGAGGCCGCCCGCGAGCACTTCGCCCAATATCAGGCTTTGACTGCCGCCATGCACCTGGAGTCGGACGCTGGTCTGGCCGGAGCGCCTGCTATCAGCCTTGCGAAGAAGACTCCCCCAACGCCGCAACCCGGTTTCAGCACCAGCAACCGCTGGCTGCTGGCGGTATCGGCGGCTGCTTTGATACTTATTGCCGCCGGCGGATGGTGGGCGGCGCGTAGCTTCTGGCCAGCGAACAACAACACGCCCCTTGCCGCGCTGCCATCGGCGCGCGACGCCGGGGACGAGGCCCAGGCACACGGCGTGGCGATTCTCACGCGACTGGTCGATGCACGCTGGAAGCCGGGCCAGCAACCTTTGCAGACGGGCGAAGCGCTCAAGCCGGGCCTGTTCGCGCTGGAGTCCGGGCACGCGCAGATTGAATTCTTCTCCGGCGCCACCGTCGTGGTCGAAGGACCGGCGGAACTGCAACTGCAATCCGCCGCGCAGGCGCGGGTGCGCAGCGGCCGGTTACGCGCCATGGTTCCGCCCGCCGCAAGGGGCTTCTCGCTGGAAGTGGACGATATGAAGGTGGTGGACCTCGGCACCGAATTCGCGCTCTCGGTTTCTGACCAGGGTAGCAGCGTACAGGTGTTTGACGGCGAGGTGCAGTTGCATCACCCGGCTGCAGAGAAACGCCTGCTCACCGCCGGACAGGCGCTCACTCGCACCGCCGCGGGCGAGTTTCAACCATCAGACGCCAAGCCGCAGGAATTTGTCGATATCGCCGCACTCGCTTCGCGGGCTGACGGCCAGGACAACGCGCGGTTCGAGCGGTGGAGCACCTGGTCGGAGCAGTTGAGAAAAGACCCGCGGCTGGTGCTGTATTACGCCTTCGATCAGCAGCACGCTCAACAGCGCCGGTTGCCATGCAGCACAACGCCCGCCAACACCGACCTGGATGGCGCCATCGTCGGCGCGCGGCATCTTGCCGGCCGGTGGGCGCAGAAAACGGCGCTTGAATTCAAACAGCCCGCAGACCGTGTGCGTGTGAATGTGCCGGGCGAGTATGCATCGCTTTCGTTCTGCTGCTGGGTGAAGATTGATTCGCTGGACCGCTGGTACAACTCGCTGTTCCTGACCGACCATTACAACCAGGGAGAGCCGCACTGGCAGATCCTGGATACCGGTCAGCTCTTCTTCTCCGTCCGTTCTAAAGCAGACACCGATGGCAAGGGCGGGCAGCTCCCCGGACCAACGCATCATCCGGTGCGGTCGCCTTCGTTCTGGCGGCCTTCGATGAGCGGCAAGTGGCAGCACATTGCCACCACGTATAACGCCCGCACGGGTGAGGTTTCGCACTATCTCAATGGCAAGCTGCTGCATCAGGAAACGGTGCCCGCAGACCTACGCGTAAAAACAACACGCATCGGCGCCGCCTCGCTGGGCAACTGGTCCAGCCCCACGCGGCCCGACGCCGGCTTCGCCATCCGTAACTTAAATGGCAGCATCGACGAATTCGCAATCTTCGCCGCCACGCTGTCTGCCACAGAAATTAAGGATATGTATGAACATGGCGCCCCGTAATATCCCGGCCCTACCAGCAATGTTGATGTTCAGCATCTGCATGCTGGCAGCACCGCTGCTTGCCGATGAACCAGCCGGTGAGAAACCGCACGCGAAACTCACACCCGCAGCCGCCGAACGCCTGTTCACGCTGCGTGTTCTGCCGCTGTTGAAAGTGAAGTGCTTCGGCTGCCACGGCCAGGACCCGGACGACGTCCGCGGCGATTACAACCTGCTGACTCGCGAAGGCATGCTCAAAGGCGGCGAGTCCGAAGAGCCATCCCTTATACCTGGCAAGCCGCACGAAAGCCCGCTTTATCAGGCGATCCTGTGGGACGGCTACGAAATGCCGCCCAAAGAAAACGACCGCTTAGCCAAGCACGAAACGGAATACTTCCGCAAATGGATCGCCGCCGGCGCCCCGTGGCCAAGCGAAAAACGACAGCGCGAAATTCAGCGTGGTGAATGGGCCGTGGTGGAGAACGAGGACGGCCTGATTGTTTCCACCAGCGGCGGCCTTTCCGAAGACTGGACCTATCGCCGCTACCAGCGCGAAGACCTGTGGGCCTTCCAGCCGTTGAAGAAGATCGACATCCCCAGCAAGGATGAACACCCGGTCGATTACTTCATCAACCGCCGTCTGCAACAGGCGCAGCTTCCGCCCGCCGGCGCCGCCAGCTCCCGCACACTGATCCGCCGCGCAACGTACGACTTGACTGGTCTGCCGCCCACACCAGAAGAAATCGCCGCGTTTGAAACTGCTTCTAAAAAGAACCCGCAGCAGGCGTGGAAGCAATTGATTGACCGGCTGCTGGCAAGCCCGCACTACGGCGAACGGGCGGCGCAGCACTGGCTGGATGTGGTGCGGTATGCGGACACGGCCGGTTTTTCTAACGACTACGAACGGTCCAACGCCTGGCGCTATCGCGACTATGTGATCCGCAGTTTCAATAAAGACAAGCCTTATAAGACGTTCATCCTGGAACAACTGGCAGGCGATGAACTTCGCCCCGGCGACGCCGAAGCACGTCTGGCCACCGGCCTGTTGCGCATGGGTCCGTGGGGCACAGCGATGATTCCCCAGGACGAAGCGCGGCAGATTTACCTGGATGATCTGGTGCACAACACGGGGCAGACTTTTCTTTCCATGCCCATGCGTTGCTGCAAGTGCCACGACCATAAGTTTGATCCGCTACCGACTCGCGACTACTACAACATGTACGCCGCGTTCGCCACAACGCAGCCCGCGGAGATGGACGTGGCGTTTCTGCCGCAGGAAAACCGCAACGGCTTTGCCGCCAAAAAGAAGCTGACGCAGGAACTGTTTGAATACGCCACCGCCGAGTACAACAAGGTCTACAACAAGCAGGAAGCCGCGGCGAAGAAGTGGTACGCCGAACATAAGCTCCCCTACAAGAACGAGGCCGCCCGGCAGAAAGATCCGGAAGACAAGAAGCCGCCGCGTCATGTCGGCTTATCGCCCGAAGAGAAGGGTGTGATGAAGGTCCGCAAGCAGGATGTGTGGATCTGGGAGCGGCGTCTGGAGCGTTACCAGCCGATGGCGCAGACCGTGTACAACGGCAAAGACACCTGGAAGAACGCCCGCAAACTCCGCGCGCCCAAAGGCAGTGACAAGAAGTGGCGCCCGCAGAACTTCATCCTCGGCGGCGGTTCGCTGGAGGCGCCTCTGCAAGCTGCCACGCCGGGTGTTCTCAGCGCGACGGGCGTGCCAGCGCCGGGACAGAACGGTAAGCCGTGGCAGATCACCACGGAGCAAAGCGGCCGCCGGCTGGCCCTGGCCCAATGGATTGCCGATGACCGTAACCCGCTGACGGCGCGTTCTTTTGTCAACCGCATCTGGGCGCAGCACTTTGGCAAAGGACTGGTGAAGACAGCCAATAACTTCGGCGCCAAAGGTGAGAAGCCCACGCACCCGCAATTGCTGGACTGGCTGACGGCAGACTTTATTGAGAACGGCTGGAAGGTCAAACGCCTGCACCGGCTGATCATGACTTCAGACGTATACCGGCGGTCGAGCCACGCGGCGGATCTCAAACGGCAACGCACCGTGGATGCAGAGAACAAGCTGCTGGCTTCGTTCCCGCCCCGGCGGCTGACGGCGGAAGAACTCCGCGACAGCATGCTGCAGATCAGCGGTGAACTGAACCGCGAAATGGGCGGCGTGCCGATCATGCCCGAGATCAATATGGAAGTGGCCCTGCAACCGCGGATGATTCAGTTCTCCATCGCGCCGGCGCATCAGCCTTCCCGCACACCGGCGGAGCGCAACCGCCGCACGATCTACGCCTACCGCGTCCGCGGGCAGGCCGATCCGTTTCTCGAGATTATGAACCTGCCCAACCCGAACGAATCGTGCGAACTGCGCGACTCGTCTTCGGTCACACCGCAGGCGTTCACCCTGATGAACAGCACCGTGATGACCGACCGTTCCATCGCCTTCGCCCTGCGGCTGCAAAAAGAACAGCCCGCCACCGCAGCCGCGCAGATCAGCCGGGCGATTGAACTGGCCTACGGTCGCCAGGCAAGCGCCCGTGAACAGGCGTCGCTGCTGAAATACTACGGGAAGATGGCGGCGTATCATCAGCAGCATCAGCCTCAGCCGGTGAAGTATCCGCGGCAGGTCACGCGATCGCTGGTCGAAGAATTCACCGGCGAACCGTTTGAATTTGTCGAGAAGCTCAACGTCTTCAACGACTACGTGCCTGACGCCAAGCCCGCCACGGTCAGCGCCGAAACCCGCGCCCTGGCGGACGTCTGCCTGCTGTTGATGAACAGCAATGAGTTTCTGTTCGTTTACTAAAACTGCGGCTGACACAAATAAGTCACAGATAAGACATACACAACGGGAAAGATAAATCATGGCCTCTCTACCACGCCGCGAATTCCTCTTTGGCTTAGGTTCTTCGCTTGGCGCCCTGGCGTTAACTGACCTGCAAGCGGCGGAAAAGAAACCTGCCGGGCCGCTTTCGCCGAAGCCGCCGATGCATCCGGCCAAGGCCAAAGCGGTCATCATGCTGTTTATGGAAGGTGGGCCTTCGCACGTTGACACTTTCGACCCGAAGCCGAAGCTGAATGCGCTGCATCTGAAGGAATCGAAGCGCACGGCCGGTCTGGCCAATGGCAAACGCTTCTACGTGGGCAGTCCGTTTAAGTCCCGCAAAGTGGGCAACGCCGGCATTGAGATGTCTGACCAGTGGAAGTTTCTGGCGGACCCTGCCGTGGCGGACGAGCTTTGTGTCTATCGCGGCTGCAAAGCGGAATCGCTGAACCACCCCGAAGCCCTGTTGCACATGAACACCGGCAGCCGCCTGGGCGGCGATCCGGGGCTTGGCGCCTGGGCGACGTATGGCCTGGGCAGTGAGAATCAGAACCTGCCCGGCTACGTCGTGATGACAGAACTGGCGATGCCCCAGGCCGGGCCGGCGAACTGGACCAATGGTTTCCTGCCGGCGCACTATCAGGGCACCCGGCTGCGGTCCAATGGTTCGCCCATTCTGAACCTGCATCCGCCCAAGTACAAAACCCGCAAGCATCAACGCGCCGCCCTCGACCAGCTGGCGGAGCTGAACGCGATGCACGCTGCCGCCCATCCGCAACATGCGGAACTGAAGTCGCGGATGGAAAGCTATGAGCTGGCGTACCGCATGCAGATGTCGGTGCCGGGCATTGTCGATATCGACAGCGAACCGCAACACCTGAAAACCGCCTACGGCTTTGACCGTAAAGAAACCGCCGCCTTCGGTCGTCAGTGCCTGATGGCCCGCCGCCTGGTGGAGCAGGGCGTCCGCTTCGTGCAGATTTTCTCTGGCGGATGGGATAGTCACGACTATCTGGAGAAAGGGCATTCGTCACGCATCGCCAGCGTCGATCAGCCCATCGCCGCCCTGATCAAAGATCTGAAGGCCCGTGGCATGCTGGATGAAACGCTGGTGATCTGGACGGGCGAATTCGGCCGCACACCGGACAACAACTACCGCGGCGGCGTGACCTCTATCGGTCGCGGACACAATGCCGACGCGATGAACATGTGGCTGGCAGGCGGCGGCGTCAAACGCGGCGCGGTCGTCGGCGCCACGGATGAAATCGGCGCCGAAGCAGTCGAAACCGTGCACCCCATCCGCGACGTCCACGTCACCATGATGCATCTGCTGGGCCTGAACGACAACAAACTCACCTACTTCCACGCCGGCCGCTTCAAGCAGCTATCGCAGTTCGGCGGGGAGCTGATTCCCGAACTGATCGGGTAGCTGTGACAGAGACGAAAAAACTATCCTGGAAGTCCGCAGGGCGTTGACCCGGCCGGTGATTCTGCCGGCTTAAACTCTGCCGCAGCAGACTAGGCACATGTCGTCTTCCTGTTCGCCGTCGCCGAGATATTTCTTGACGTCGGCGGTTATCATCGCGCCGGTTTCGGCAGGGGTTGAATCCGGCGCGCTGCCTATCAGCTGGTGCAGCCGTTCTATCGAGTACATCTTTCCGCTGGAATCAATGCACTCGCTGATGCCATCGGTGTACAGCGTGAGTTGTTCGCCACGTGCAATGCGGATGCTTTCTTTGCCGTACTCCCGGCCGGCGACAATGCCCAGCGGCAGACCGGCGATCCCGGCGCCAGGCTCTTCTAGCGTGCCATCGGCGCGGCGGTGAATGGGCGCCATGTGACCCGCGTTGACGATGGTGGCTTCGTGCGTGGAAGGATCAAACACGACCAGAATCATCGTGACGAATTTATCCACCGGGATGCGGCACATGGCATCGTTAAGCCGGTCCACCGCCTTGGCCGGATCGGGCTCAACGGCCAGCGAGAACCGCGCTTCGGCAGAGAGTTTGCCCACCAGCATCGCCGCCGCAATGCCGTGTCCGGTAACGTCGGCCACGATCACCGCAATCCGGCCGTCGGGTAGCTGGACGTAGTCGTAATAGTCGCCCCCGATGTGATGTGCCGCGTGGTAGTAGTCGTAGAAGTCATAGCCTTCGCACAGCGGGGCGCCGTCTGGCAGGAAACCCTGTTGCACATTGTGGGCCAGAGCCAGATCGCGCTCGATCTCGCGGCGCTGCACTTCGCGTTCGTAGAGGCTGGCGTTGTCAATGGCGATGGAAGCCTGCATCGCGACACTGGCAAGCACTTCCAGATCGTTCACACTAAAGCGTTTACTCTGATCCAGCGTATCAATCTGCAGCACGCCAATCGACTTGCCATCCAGATCCACCAGCGGCGCGCACATCATGGAACGGATGCGGAAGTCGGCGACGCTTTCGCTCATTTCAAACCGCGCGTCGTTGGCGGCGTCCGCCGAGAGAATCGCTTCCTGATTCTCCATCACCTGCTTCACAATCGTGCGGCTGATGCGGATAGTTTCGTCGTCGTCACCGCGCCGGGTGCGTGTCCACATCGGCGCCAGGGCGCCGTCGTCTGTCTCCATCACAATGAAGCCGCGATCCGCCTGCACAAAGATTTTGAACAGGCAGTCGATGACCTGAGGCAGCACATCGTCTAGAGCGACTTTCTGCGCCATGCTGCGCGTCATTTCCAGCAGCGCTGCCAGCTTGGCTTCGGGGCTGGAACTAACTTCGACATATCCGCGTGAGGCAGAGACATCCAGCTTCGACATGATGGACGAAGCCGAATCCGACCGGCCGGTATCGTCCACCAGCACCGTATGCGAACCACGGTTCGAGCGGTAGCTGCTTTCAGTAATGGGCACCGGTTCTGGCGGCGTCTGCACGCCGGGGCGTGACTCTTCAAAGCGGAAGGTAATGTCGCAGACGCGGACCGTGTCGCCGTGTTTGAGCCGCTGTTTGCCGGTCACCATCTGGTCGTTCAGGAAGGTGCCATTACGACTCTTGAGATCTTCCAGGAAGTAGGCGTCGTCCTGATGCAGCACCTGAGCGTGTTTGCGGCTGACGGCGCCAACATCGACCACAATCTGGCAATCCGGGTGGCGGCCCACCAGCGAGGCGCCTTCCTGCAGCGTGTAGCGTTTGCCAGGATTGGGGCCGTCGTTCGACACAAAAAAGGCGTTCATCGCGACAGTGTTATCCCCTGCCACGCGGCAATCACCGCAGCGGAAGCGCACTAGGAAGGTGTTAAATGACGAAGTTTGCAGGCTTTAGATAGACAGGCATCGTCATGTAGGATCACTCGCCAGCAAGGGCGGATTTTCCACATATCGACACGACCGATTGTAGGTCGGAAAGGCGGAGGACGTCAACTAAACAACGACACAGGGAGCAGATCCAATGTTGTGGCGTTATCTAATCGCTACATCTGGTCCCCTCGCCCCTTGGGGAGAGGGTTAGGGTGAGGGGGCAGCATCCTTCATCAACGCTTTGCGGAGCGTAAACCGGACAGACAAAAGCTTCTTGTGGCTTAAAAGAAGGTCTTCTCCCCGGAGGGCATTGGTATCTACACAAGTCGAAACCTGGATAAGGTGAAGTAGCTTGAGAGCTTTATTCGAAGGACGGAACACTAACCCGAAGCGCAAGCGAGGGGCGTCCCGCGCTGAGCAGAAATGGCCCGTCAGGAAAACTCTCGATTCGAAGCTAGTCCGCCAAAACGCCTTGTTTTAAGCACTCAATCAACCGCCCCTCGCTTGCGCTTCGGGTTAATGTGCGCGAGCAAAAAACTTGTGTAGATACCAATGCCCGGAGGGCCGAAGAGGGATTGTGTTGTTGCCACAACATAATTTCTGCACCCAGCGCTCCACTGCCCTTAATCCATCGTCAACCGTGGGGAGATGCGTTGCAGTTCTTCGAGCAGGCATGCTTCGATTTCGTGCGGTGTGTCCATCTGCATCACGCGGTTGGCGACGTGTTCGCATTCCTGGATGGAAACGCTTCGACACAGCTTTTTGATCTCCGGGATGGCGACCGGTGGAACACTGAGGCCGCGTAACCCCAGCCCAAGCAACAACATGACGAACATTGAGCTGGCGCTCATCTGGCCGCATAGATTCACGGGCTTCCCGGCGGCGCCGGCCTGCTCGACCACGGTGCGGATCATCCGCAGCACCGCAGGATCGGCCGCGCGATAGAGATCGGCGACGTCTTTGTTGCTGCGATCGACGGCCAGGGCGTATTGAATCAGGTCGTTGGTGCCGATGCTGAGAAAGTCCACCAGCGGCAGGAAACGGTCCAGCATCACCACGGCCGCGGGCGATTCGACCATCATGCCTATTTTGACGTCGCGGTCGAAGGCGATGCCTTCCTGATCCAGCTGATCCATCGCCTGACATAGCAGCTCACGGGCTTTGCGGAGCTCGTGCACGGTGGAGATCAGCGGGAACATCACCCACACGGCGCCGAGCGCGCTGGCGCGGAGAATCGCACGGAGCTGAACGAGGAACGATTCCGGGTTCTGCAGCGAAAGACGGATGCTGCGTAGGCCTAGAAACGGGTTGCGTTCTTCGACGCGGTCGGGCAGTTGCCGCATCTTGTCGGCGCCAAGGTCAAGGGTGCGGAACACAACGGGCCGGTCGGGCATGGCCTGGACCACCTGCGCGTAGGCCTCGAACTGTTCGTCCTCAGTAGGATCGGTTTCGCGGTTGAGGTAGAGAAACTCCGTGCGGTACAGGCCGATGGAACTGGCGCCGTTTTCGATGCACGCGTCTACTTCGCGCGGGAATTCGATATTGGCGCCCAGCTTGATCTTCACGCCGCAGGTGGTTTTGGCAGGAAGGTCGCGGAGCGCGGCAAGTTGCTGATAATGCTCGCGTTGCTGCTGGCTTTGTTCTTTGAAACGCTCGACGGTGGGTTCGTCGGGCTGCACGATCACCTGGCCCGCGTCGCCGTCGATCACAATCAGATCGCCGCCCGTCACCTTGGTGAGAAACCGCCCGGCGCCGACAACAGCCGGGATGCCGAGCGCTTCAGCCACAATCGCCGTATGCCCGCCCAGGCCGCCGGCTTCGGTGACAAAGCCTTTGACAAACTCCGGGTCGAGCTGCGCCGTTTCGCTGGGCGTGAGATCGTGGGCGAGGACGATCACCGGGGTTGTCAGCCCGGCAATATCCTGACGGCGCCCGCCCATAAGCTCGCGGAGGATGTGCTTTTCGATGTCGTAGATATCATCAGCGCGCTGCGAGATGTACGCGTCTTCGAGAGATTCAAACACCTGCGCGTAACGTCGCAGCACGGTGCTGGTGGCGTATTCGGCGGAGTACGACTTCTTCTGAATCAGCTCAATGATGCCGCTCTGCAACTGCTGATCGCGGAGCATCTCTAGATGGGCGGCGAAGATGGCTCCGTAGTGCGGGCCGATCTGCTGCTGCACCTTCAGGCGGTTCTCCTCCATCGTCGCGGCGACGCCATCAACGGCGTTGCGGAAGCGGTCGCATTCCTTTTCGATGCGGGCCGGAGGGATGTAGCGGCGGGAGATGCGAAAGCCCTGCTGGTCCACGATCAGCGCTTCGCCAATGGCGATGCCGGGTGAAACAGGGATGCCTTTCAGATTTCGCATGGCAGGCGGCTCGCCTTGTAGGTCGTCTGCCAACGAACGGCGGCCGGTATTTTCGCCAGGCGTTACGCTACGATCGCGGCGCTTAAAGTTAAGGACCGGCCTGTTGTGAATCCTCAGCCGGATTGTCAGCTTCGTCAAAACCGTCGTTCACAATGGCTGCCACGGCTTCGACCGCTTCGGCCGCGTCCGGGCCGGTCGCTTCAATCGTAACGGTGGAGCCCTGTGTGGCGGCCAGCGTCATGATAGAGATCACGCTCTTGGCGCTGACGCGCTGATTGTCTTTGGTCAGCGAAATATCGCTTGCATACTTTTCAGCCAGCTTCATGATCAGCAGAGCGGGCCGCATGTGCAGACCCTGCTCGTTGGTGATTTTCATGTCGCGAGACACAGTTCCGTTGGTCATGGCATTCACTTCTGCTGTGCGGCATCCTTGTTTGCAGAAACTCGTTCGCAGGATCATGTTCGCAAAAACATATCCGCAGCATTCCCGCTGGCACATTGCCGCGGCGACCGGCCGCACGCGGCGTGCTGGAGCGCGGCGGAAATCAGATCAGGTGGCAAACTGATTGTTGTCAGCTTCTTCAAGAAGCTGCTGGATGTCTTCAGTGGATTTCGACTGCTTGAGGAAGCGGCAGAAGGTGTCGTCGCGGAGCTGTTTCGAGATGTTTTCGAGCGCGCGGAGATGGTCGCCGGGGCGGTCTGGCGGAGAGATCAGCAGGAACAGCAGATGCACCTTTTCTCCGTCGAGACTGTTAAAGTCGACGCCTTCGGTGCTGACGCCCACGGTCCCGACCAGCTTGTCAACGCTGGCGTGTTTGGTGTGGGGCACTGCCACGCCACGACCGATGCCCGTACTGCCCAGCTCTTCACGCTTCATGATCGCTTCGAAAATGCCTTCGAGATCAGCGTTTGGAATCTCACCAGCGTCTACCAGACCCTGGACGAGTTCGCGAATAACGCTTTCTTTGTCTTCCGAAGCGAGTGAAGCGCGGATAGATCCGGGGTTCACAAAGCTGCTGAATTTCATAGCCGTGGATTCCTGAAAAAAAGATCAGCACACGCGCGAATGGATCAATGTGTGCCGGCGTTGCTTGGGGGCGGTTAGTGGTAGGAACGGCCGGCGCGCCGAAGCTGAACCGGCCTGAATGTGTGTATGTAATGATAGGTCAGCAGCTTACTCGTCGCCTGTGCCCGGTTCGATGTGCTTGGAGCCGGTCTGGCGGTGCCCCGTCAGTTTATCCTTATAACGGCGCAGTTGCTTTTCGAGTTTGTTGGCGGCGGCGTCGTAGGCAGCAATCACGTTGGTTCCGCCGGCGGTCGCGACGAAGTCGTCGTGATGTTCCGCCGATGCGCAGATTTCGACGTTGACTTCCTCTTTGTGCTCCATGTCGATCGTTACATTCACTGCCGTCAGGCGGTCAAAGTAACGGGGAAGCTTTCCGGCTTTTTCCTCGATCCGGCTGTGAGAGTCGCTACTAATGTCGCCATGACGGGTGGAAATATTGATCTGCACAGGCAGTTCTCCTCGAACATCTCAAAAAGCTATGGGGGCGTAACTCGTAGAGTCGTTGCAGGTTTCTTCGTATCCCATATTGTAAGTTTACCCACCACGGTTCACAAATACCTGGTTAGGGTCTTCGGTCAAGAAACTTGCGCTTTCTGAACAATAACTGACAAAACTTTCCCCGCCTCGCCAAGCGTATTGTTCTTTAAAGACCGTTCTGAATTTTTCAAACCACCAGTCTAACCTCAAACCTTAACAGCGGAAGGGCGCTGTAAAAGGGTTTAACAGGGGAAGAAGCCGGCGTACCCGCCGGCGATTGGCGCTGGCACGGGAGCCTTTCGGATAACCACGCCACAGGCAACCCGCGTCCGGGTTACCGTCGCAGTTGGGCGTGGATATAGGCGATGACGATCCCCGCGATGAGGCCGCCACCGTGGGCCCAGTGGGCGATGTTTGTCTGAATGATGCTATCCAGGATGCCCGTGATTCCCAGAAAGAACTGGCCGAACATAATTACAATCAGAAACGGCGACATGAAGAAACCCGCCGAAGGCTGCGTGTTCATCTTCACCCACATGAAACCGAACAGCCCGAACACAACGCCGGATAACCCGCCGCCAAACGCACTGCCGCCCGGTATGCCCAACGGCAGTTCCGCCGGCATCAGGCACTGGACAAGCACTGCCGTTAAACCAAGGGCCACCACCAGCAGCCCATACCGCCATCTGCCGTAGTAGTTTTCAACCTGCCCGCCCAGGTAATACATCATGTAGGCGTTGAAGAAGATGTGCAGGAAGTCGTAGTGTAGCAACGTGGGCGTCAACAACCGCCAGACTTCACCCTGGCGGATGTTCACCAGCCGGTCGGAGACCGAATCGGGGTTGAGAGCGGCGACCTTCATCAGATCACCGTCTTCGTTCTCCACCAACCGGTCCACAAACTGGATTCGGTCGGCAAACTCCAGATGCCGGTAAAAGAAACCACCAATGTCGGTGATGTGCGCCACAAAGATCACCACGGACACAGCGATGATAGCCACCGTCAACGGGCACTTCTTTGGCCCCTGACCTGGCATCGCGCGGCCCCAGGTGCTCTGGATGTTGACCATGTTTTTGCGGGCGGCGGCCAGCTTCTTCGCCCGCTCGCGCTCGATGCCTTCGGCCTGTTTCACGGCTGATGCGTATTTCGGCGCTTCTGGATCTACCTTGAACTGCTTGAGTTCTTCGTCGGCCGCGTCCAGCTGATTCTCATCCCGGACCCAGATTTCCCAGGCGTCGCCCGCCTGTTCCGCCTGTGCGTCAATCCCCTGCGTTAATAGATACGCACAGAACCGCTGTGCCTCACTGGCTTTATCCAGAGCGCCAATTTGTCGCATAAGTAGAGCCAGACCAAAGAGGAAGTTTTCGCCCCCTCACCCCTTTGGGGAGAGGGCCGGGGTGAGGGGAAGCAGTTTTCCGTCCGTTGCAGGTTTTGCGGTTCTGCTTCAACTACTTGGTGACGCTTCGTCGCATTTCTTTAATGAAGGTTGTACCCCCTCACCCTAGCCCTCTCCCCGGAGGGGCGAGGGGACCAGAATGTGCAACTATTCGTCTGTCTGCGGGCGTGCTTTGAGCACAGGGTCTTCTTTTAGCGGCAACTGCACGGCGGCGCCGGCTTCCGCTGCCTGGTAGATGGCCAGAATGATCTCGACGCTGCGGCGGCCTTCGTGCCCGTCCACGGCGGGCTTTCCGCCGTTACGGATGGCATTGAGCGTATCGGCGAAGAGCATCGTGTGGCCGTGATGGCCGATGGCCGAGGGATCGGCAGCGCCGCCGCCGCTGGTGGTGCGGCCCGCCATGCGTTCCAGCAACGCCTTGTCATCGTCGGTTGGCTCTGCGAATTCCCACTTGGTGATATCTTCTTCCTCAAGAACGGCCGAGCCTTCCGAGCCGTGCAGTTCAATGCGTTTAAGGAAGCCCGGGTACGCCGCCGTGGTGGCTTCGATCACGCCCAGCGCGCCGTTCTTGAATTTCAATGCGGCCATGGCGGTGTCTTCCACCTCGATCCGTTCGTGTGCGAGGGTTGAAGTGTGGGCGATGATGCTTTCGACCGGACCCATCAGCCAGGCCAGCAGGTCCACGCTGTGAATCGCCTGATTCATCAGGGCGCCACCGCCATCAAGCTTCCACGTGCCGCGCCAGGCGCCGCTGTCGTAGTATTCCTGCGAGCGGTACCACTTCACATAGGCATCGCCCACGGTCAGCGTACCAAAGCGTCCGGAATCGACAGCCTGTTTCATCAACTGCGAAGACTCGTGGAAACGCGACGGGAAGATGGTGGCCAGCACCACGCCCGCTTTTTCGCAGGCGTCGATAATTGCATCGCAGCGGTCGAGCGTGATTTCCAGCGGCTTTTCTACAATCACGTGCTTGCCCGCCTTGGCGGCTGCGACGGCAGGCTCCATGTGGGCGCCACTGGGCGTGCAGATGGTGACCACGTCTACAGCCGGGTCCGCCAGCATTTTGTCCAGATCGGAATAGGCCGTGCAGTCGTTTGCCGCGGCGAACTTCTCCGCCGATTGCGGGAACATGTCAAAGCAGGCAGCGACTTTCGCGTCTTCCAGATCGCCGATCGCCTTTGCATGAAAGCCCGCAATCATGCCGCAACCAATAATGCCAAAACCCGTGGTCATAATGTCTATTCCTGATTCGTTCGCGTGGTGTTTCCGGTTATTATAAGGTCCGCCAGGGCATGCGAAAGGCGCCCGGTTTAACCGTTGGCCCTGGTTGGCTGGATAGGATGGATGGCCCGGCGACCTGCGAAACCTATTTCAGAAGTAACTTCCGCAACGAAACTTTTATATGGCGAAACACTGGACCGAATCTGGTCATGCAACGCCCCAGGAATGCGCAGCGTGCGATATTGCGGTTTCGCCGCCGGACGAAGATGTCTGCGCCCTTTGTCCAGAATGCCAGTTTCCTCTGCGGTTAATGCAGGTGCTGTTTGATGGCCCGTTACCGTTTGTCGTGCGGCAGGCGCTGATCCCGCAGCTTCAGGCAACCACCGCCGCCGCAGCGATCGAAGAACTAACCGCCGGTCTGGAATCCGCCGGCGCGATTGCAGAGGAAAACACCGCCAGCATCATCGACGCCGTAAAACGTCGCGAAGCGATGAGCACCACGGGCATCGGCGCCGGGGTGGCCCTTCCGCACGCGGTGCACCGCAGCGTCCGCCGGGTCACCGCCGCCCTGGGCTATTCCGCCGCGGGCGTAGCGTTCGACAGCCTGGATGAGCAGCCCGCGCACCTGGTGCTGTTGCTGATCGCCCCGGTGGACGATCCCGACGCCAAAGCCATCGCCCTGGAACGCATTTCGCGGCGTATCAAGGGCTTCGATTTCTCGCAGAAGGCGTGAAACCTCTATAATGCTGAGCATTGGTATCAACATAAGTTTTACGCAAGGCACACCAACCCGAAGCGCGAGCGAGGGACGTTTGACTGAATGCCTAACACAAGGGTTTTGGGCCAATTGGCTTCAAATCGAGAGTTTCCTATCCGGCCATTTTCTACAACGCGGGGCGCCCCTCGCTCGCGCTTCGGGTTGGTGTTCCATCCTCCAAGTGAAGCGTTAAGGCTACTCCACCTCACACAGTTCTCGACTTCTGTAGATACCAATAGAGGCCGAAAGGGTGAGCGTCACTAACCTACCCGCGGCTGTACCACATGAAGGCGCCGATGCCTGTTGCACCAAACAGCAGCACGCCGCCTATTAACATGACAAAGCCGAGAACGATTGACGGGGATCTTCCCAGTTCGACCACGGCAATTTCGCCGGCGTCGCTTCCCAGTTCTCTGCGCATCGCGTCAGCAAGCTTCGAAGAAAACTCTGAATCCACCGTGCCGGTGTGCATGCCACAGCCAGATTTGAGATGCTCAACAACGGCGTCTTCGTCAGAGTCAGGAATGTGAACCACAACGCACGCGTCACGAGCGGTCGCCCGGTCAGAGTCTTCACTATCTGGCAACGGGGCCAATGGAATATAGACGTCTGAACCTTTCTCTAAGGCGTGGGCCAAAAGCGGATAGTAGCCATTCAGTTCCACGTGCCGGTGCTCGATGGCGGCGCCGCGAGAGATGTCGCTGAGTTCAATAGGCACCGGCTCTGTGGAAGATTCGGCGCCCAGCCATATTTCCCGGCCGCCCAGGTAAATAAGCACGCCCGCCCCGGCGAGTAAAATAAGCGTGATTTTGATAGCAATTCTGCCCATGTGATTGATCCTGAATTCTTTGACGGGAATGCAAACGACAAGCGATGCGACAAATCAATGCCCGGAGTTTAGCCGATCCGCAAAGGCGATGTCATAGCTGTGTTTTTGTTTGCAGGGCGGCTTCTTATGAAGTGGCTGTGCAACGGGCAACACCGGCGCAGATCGCCCGCGGCATTCACTTTGGCCGGGTTCGTGCTACGATACGAAGTTGAATCCTGACTTATTTGATGAAGGAACTATGCATGCTGGCCGTTCTATCGCCCGCGAAAACATTAGACTTCGAAACGCCGCCCCAGACGCAGAAGACCACGCAGCCGCTGTTTATTGAAGAAGCAACCGAGCTGATTGAAACGCTGCGGACGTACGACACGGACGGCCTTTGTGAGCTAATGAACATCAGCGATAAGCTGGCCGTGCTGAACCAGGAGCGTTATCAGAACTGGCAGCCGAAGTTCGCATTGCCCGAAGCTAAACAGGCAATCCTGGCTTTTAAAGGCGGCGTTTACCGGGGGCTGGAGGTTGGCAACTTCGGCGAACGCGACTTCACCTGGGCGCAGAAACACCTCCGCGTGCTTTCCGGTTTATATGGTGTGTTGCGGCCTCTGGATCTGATGCACGCCTACCGCCTGGAGATGGGCACCAGCCTGCCGACGGACAAGGGCGCCAATCTGTATGACTTCTGGGGAGAGAAGATCACGCAGGTGCTGCGCAAAGACCTGCAAGCGCTGAAGACGCCAGTGCTGGTGAATCTTGCCTCCAATGAATACTTCAACGTGCTTCAGCCAGAGAACCTCGACGCGCGGGTGATTGATGTGCGGTTTCTGGACATGAAAGACGGCAACTACAAGCTGATCTCCTTCTTCGCCAAAAAAGCACGCGGTCTGATGGCGGCTTATATAGTGCAGAACCGCACGGAAAGCGTCGAAGCGCTGAAAGACTTCAACTGGCACGGTTACGAATTCAACAAGGATCTGTCCGACAAAGATTCACTCGTCTTCGTCCGCGACAACCAGACAGAATTCCGCGGCTGATGGCGAGCGACGCGTACAACCCGCAGCAGGCTCTCTTCGTCCCATCGCCCCTTGGGGAGAGGGTTAGGGTGAGGGGGCTGTGTTCTGCCATCCTACACCTGGCGAATGAAACAGGCAGGTTGTACCCCCTCACCCCAGCCCTCTCCCCAAAGGGGCGAGGCGATGTTGCCATCTGGACACTAACCCGAAGCGCGAGCGAGGGGCGCCGGAGGTTGGAGTACGCCGCCAGATTAAGTCCTCGCATCCGGCCCCGAGCGGCCCAAAAACCTTGCTTTGGCATCCAGATCAAACGCCCCTCGCTCGCGCTTCGGGTTAGTGGTCTTGCCTCGCACACGCACATGGTGGGGCGTTGCGATGGATAAGACCTTCTGCGAATTCTTTGCTGGTATCGGGCTGGTGCATCAGGGGTTGGAGCCGGGTGGCTGGCGGTGCGTGTACGCTAACGATATCGATGCGAAGAAGCAGTCGATGTACGTTGACCATTTTGGTCATGCGGAACATTACCATCTGGAAGATGTCTGGCAGACGGACGAGGTAACGGCCCGTTTGCAGCAGACGCCGTTTCTGGCAACCGCTTCTTTCCCGTGCACCAACATGTCGCTGGCGGGGAATATGCAGGGCTTTAACGGCGCGCAATCCTCGGCTTTCTTTGGTTTCACCCAAGCCTTGCGGGCGCTGCCGCAGCCGTTGCCGGTTGTGATGCTGGAAAACGTCGTCGGCTTTCTCACCGCGCACGGCGGCGCCGATTTCCGCGCGGCGCTGGAGCATCTGGCGGGCATGGGTTACTGGATGGACGCCATCGTGGTGGATGCGAAGTATTTCACGCCGCAAAGCCGCCCCCGGCTGTTTGTAGTGGGCGTGCATCAGCATTGGATCGAAAAGCTTCGTCAGCAGAAGGACGGGCCGTGGGTGTTCGATTCGCAGGAAGACGCCTTCGCCGCCGGTGCGTGGCGCCAGACGCTGGAAGATAGCGGCGCCCTGCGTTCGACCCGTTTGAAACAGGCCATGTTGCAGACGCCCCTGCAAACCGGCTGGTTCACGCGGCCGCTCTCGGCGCCGGCGCCGGCCAGTGCGACGCTGCACAGCGTGATCGATACGGATGAGGGGCAGGACTGGTGGGATGAAGCCAACACCACGCGGCATTATCAGATGCTAAGCGATGCCCACCGTGAGCAACTGGAAGAATATGTCGCTGCCGGGCGGACCTTCGCCAGTACGGCTTTCCGCCGGATGCGACAGAATCAGCAGCGACTGGAAGTGCGGTTTGACGGGCTGGCCGGTTGCCTGCGAACGCCGCGGGGTGGCAGCGCCCGGCAGATCGTGGTGGCGGCCATTGATGGCAAGGTCCGCATGCGGTGGATGTCGGCCCGTGAATACGCCCGGCTGCAGGGCGCCGGGGACTTTCGCATCGCATGCAGCGAGAGGCAGGCGCTGTTTGGTTTCGGCGACGCCGTCTGCGTGCCCGCCATCGCCTGGATCGACCGCAACATATTAACGCCGCTTTATGAGTGCAGGTAGCCGGTTGTAGCGGTTCTGCGGGTGTTGCGGCGATGAAGCGTGGTGTTGCCGGGAATAGTTGGCCTGAGCGGGTTCTGGCGGATGCGGCGGGATGGGGTCAGGGGCGTTTAGCTGCATAAATCCCGGCATTCCCGCAGCATTTTCATTGCATGGCTAAAGTACCGGGGTTATTCTACATAGGAAGGTTTGCGGCCACGCGAGGCTGCCGATTTTCTTATTGAACTGACAAATCAGGGGTGCGTAGCCTGCGGGCTGCGTCGGCTAATACTGTGCGGACCCAGGCACACGGCCTTCCGGTGGAACGGGAAGAGGCGGTAGCAGCAGGGTCGGCTTTCAGGCGTGTATGCCATGAAGGAGAAAGTTTTATGTTGAGTCGTGCGATGAATTACACCCGGCTGGCAGCGTTCTTCGCTGTGGCCTGCTGGATTGCAGCAGGACCGGCGATTGCCCCCGTGTGGGCGGGTAATCTGTTCCGTCAGCCCGCAGTGGGCGGTGTTTCGATCGACGCCTCAGGCGTTGTCACCAGTGCTTCACCCCGCAGCCGTGAGATGCTCCGCGCTGAAATGATGCGGGAATACAGCCGTCCCGGCGATGGTCTGCTGAAGCCCGTCAAGATGCGGATGGTTTCGCTCAAAGGGCTGGAAGCTGCCTGTGCAGACGCCCTGAAAAACAACGCTGGCAAACTGCCGGACGAAGTGAAGTACCTGGCCGGTTTGCAGCGGATTGAATACGTCTTCGCCTACCCGGAACAGAACGACATTGTTCTGGCTGGACCGGCTGAAGGCTGGAAGATCGACCCCACGGGCGAAGTTGTCGGCATCACCACCGGCCGCCCCGTGCTGCACTTTGACGACCTGCTGGTCGCTCTGCGGACCGTCAACAACGCCAATCGCGGCGCAGGCATCGGTGTCTCGATTGACCCGACCGCCGAAGGTCGTCAGCGGTTCAACCAGGTGATGAGCCGCCAGCGCCGCTTCTCGCCCGCAATGGTCGCCGCACTTCAGGAAGCGATGGGGCCGCAGCAGGTGAGCATCACCGGCGTCCCTATAGATTCGCACTTCGCCCGCGTGCTGGTCGCTGCTGACTATCGCATGAAGCGTCTGGCGATGGGTCTGGACAAAGCACCTATCAAGATGCCTAGCTACATTCAGATGCTGGCCGCCAGCCGCAAGCAGCCTAGCTCGGCCACACCGCGCTGGTGGATGGCCTGCAACTACGGCACCTGCGAAAAGACAGCCGACGGCCTCGCCTGGAAGCTGAACGGTCCTGGCGTGAAAGTGCAGACCGAAGATGAACTGGTTGACGGCGACGGCAAAGTCACCGGCACCGGTCGCAGCAGCGGTCTGGCCGCGAAATGGGCCAAGACGATGACCGATAGCTACGATGAACTGTCGCAGCACGATCTGGTCTTCGGCGATCTCCGCAACGTGATGGACCTCTGTGTCATCGCCGCCGTGATCGAAAAAGAAGGTCTGAAAGACGCCGCCGGCTTCAGCGCTCCGCTGCTGACCAGCCCCAGCAGCGAACTGGCCATCGGCAAATGGAACGCTCCAAAAACCGTCGATACCCAATGCAGCTTCCTGAAATCAGGCCGCAGCTACATCATCACCGCCTCTGGCGGCGTCGATATCGACTCCTGGAAAGTGGCCAGCACCGCCCAGGTCAGCAACACCCTGGCCACCCAGCACGCAGCCATCAAACCCGCCAAACACTGGTGGTGGAACCTGTAGTCGCAGGTGCACGTCTGCTAGTTCAGACGCATTAATCAGTTCAATAAGCCAGACGCCACAGGTAAACGCCTGTGGCGTTTTTGATAGGCGCCGGGTTAGTGGTAATACTGAAGCGCGTGTTTCCAACAATCGAATACAAGGAACATCTTTTGATTCACCTCGACCGCACCTGTTTACTTTCATTGCTCCGCATCGGCGCGTTCTCTGCCTTCTTTGCTGTGCTAGTGAACGCCGCAGTGTCACAGGCTCAGCCGCGGCAGACTGACGCTGGCAGTGCGCGGACGACAAAGGCGGACGTTATTGTTTATGGCTCGACACCGGGCGGGTTCTGTGCGGCGATTGCAGCGGCGCGCGAAGGTGCTTCGGTGATTCTGCTGGAGCCGACGGATCATATCGGCGCGATGAACACCGGGGGCCTGAGCCACTGCGATTCGAATCAGATGGTCCGTAGCACGCTGATGGGGCTGTTTGATGAATGGCATACCCGCATCGTGAAGGACTACACCCGGCGCGGACTCAAAGCCCCCTACGATCCGGCCAGAAAGGATCAGTCGCGGTGGACGTTCGAGCCGCACGTGGCAATGCGTGTGACGATGCAGATGCTAAAAGAGGCACGCGTGACGGTGCTGAAGCAGCGGTATCTTCAATCGGTTGAAAAAGACGGCCCGCGTATTAAATCGCTGATCACCACCAACGGCGCCTTCACTGCCCGCATGTTTGTGGACGGCACCTATGAAGGCGATCTGATGGCTGCTGCTGGCGTCGATTGGACCATCGGCCGCGAAGGCCGCGATGAATATGGCGAATCGCTCGCTGGCAAGCAGTATCCGAAACAGACGATGCAAATCAACGGCTTCGATGCTCAAGGCAAACTGTTGCCATTGGTCACGACGAACACCAGAGGCGATGCGAAATCCGGCGACAGAAATGTGATGACATACAGCTTCCGCCTGTGCCTGACGGCGGAGCCGGCGAACCGCATTCCTATGCCGGAGCCGGCGAACTACGACCCTGCAAAATTCGAGATTGTCCGTCGTGCGTTGCGGGCCGGAGAGAAACGCGTCGGGTTCGACCTGTACCCGCTGCCGGGCAAGAAGCTGGACGGCAACAATTCGATCGGCGGTCAGTTTTCCATCGGTCTGGTCGGCGGCGGGAACGACTGGCATTCGTCGGATGAAGCGGGCCGGCGGAAGATCTGGGAAGCACACAAACAGTACACGCTGGAGTTCTATCATTTCCTGACAACAGATCCGGCTGTGCCGCGGGCGATGCGGGATCGTTACGCCAGGCTTGGACTGTGTAAGGACGAGTTCGCCAGTTACGGTCATTTCTCACCCGCGCTGTACGTCCGCGAATCGCGACGCATGAAGGGACTGTACGTGATCCGCCAGCAGGACATACTGGTAACCCCGGAGAAGAAAGATGCGATCGCAATTTCTTCGTTCCCCATCGATTCGCATGACTGCCAGCGGATTGCACTGCCCGGCGGCGGCGTGGTGAACGAAGGCACGATCTTCCCCGTACGGCGGAAGAACCCTAAGCAGGGTTACGCCTATCATGTGCCGTACCGGTCCATTCTTCCCAAGCCGCAGCAGTGCGACAATCTGCTGGTTCCCGTCGCACTTTCCTGCACGCACGTGGGCATCTCGTCGCTGCGAATTGAAGGGGCGTGGATGGTCATCGGGCAGGCGGCCGGCATTGCTGCGGCGCTGGCTGCGGATGAAGATGCACCAGCCCAGAAGCTGCCTTACGCCAAACTCCGCGAGAGACTTCTGGCCCAGGGACAGGTTCTGACACTGCCTGAAGTGACGGAAACGCCGCTTCCAAAAAGCGCCATCGCGGCGAAGACATTGCCAGGCATTGTGCTAGACGATGCGCAAGCGGAACTGTCGGGTGAATGGTCGCGTTCCACCAACTTTCAACCCTACATCAACGCAGGCTACATCTACTGCGGTACGCAAGATTCCACCGCCAAGGGCGATAGTGAAACTAACGCCAAAGGCGATGGCAAAACCGCTGCCACCTTTAAGTTCACGCCGGCCAAGTCCGGCCAGCACCAGTTGCTGATGGCGTATTCGCCCCATAGCACCAGAGCCAGCAACGTGCCGGTCACCGTATCGACCGGCGCCGCCCAGCACACCTTCGCCGTGGACCAGACAAAGCCGTTGCCAGCGGGAAAGCCGTTCCGCGTGATTGGCGTTGTCGACTTAAAGGCAGGCGTCGAAACGACGATTCGAGTCAGCAACGCAGGCACAACCGGTTTCGTCATCGTCGATGCTCTGCAGCTACTGCCCGTTGAGTGAGGCTCACATCATCACCTGCAACTCGCTGCAGGCTCTACACAAAAAACCACGCCGCGGGGTGTGCGGCGTGGTTGTGAGAGAAAGAATGGTTGCCAGAATTCTAATTACCGGCGGCGATAAATCCGGGAGCCAATGCGGATAGTGTTGGCGTTGATGCGTTGAATTCTAAACTGTTGCAAACGGTTTCCGACGGTGAACCGGACGTTACCCTGCGAGCCGTTTGTGTAGTAGTTGCCGCTGAAGACGGCCCCGCTGTTGGGATCTGAAATGGTGGCGTTGCCGTTATCAAACGAGCACTGGCTGCCATTGTCAGACTGCCACGTGCTGCCGCCGCCGTTACCGCCCAGCAGGTCATTCAGGTCAGGACCGCCGCCGTTGCCAGGTGGGAAACCGCCGCCACCATTGCCAGGAGGAAACCCGCCGCCACCGTTGCCGGGAGGGAAGCCGCCACCATTGCCGCCGCCACCGTTGCCTGGAGGAAAGCCGCCGCCTCCTCCATTGCCGCCGCCGCCAGCGAGTTGCCCGTTCCAGGGGAAAGCAGCACCGCCGCCGTTAAAGTTCCAGTGGCCATTGAATGTCGTGCCGTTGACGTTCCAGCTAAAAGAGCCCGTTGAGCCGTCGCAGAACCGCCAGCTACCGGAGATCGTCCGTCCTGCAGGTCCGTAATTAGACCGCACGTTGGAGAGCGTGCCGCGGCAGCCAGGGGCGTCGTAATGTCCGCGGTCTCCGTATAACTCGACCCGGGCGTTCACCATGTTGCCATTGGCAGCGCGGTAAGTGGTATTCCAGGTCTCAGCGCTGGCTGTCTGCGCCAACAGGCATGTCAGGGACGTGGCTAAGGTCAGCAGCATCGTCTGGACGAATGTTTGTTTCGTGAGGTTCATGTCGAATGCTTCCTTGTGATTTATAATGAGGGGGTGTAATGGGCGGCGATGATTGCGACAGATGAAACAGTGTGAAGCCGCAAACAAGGGGCGCCCCGGCAGCGAATGCCAGCAGCACGCTGATAATGAAATGCTTCACGTTGTTTCTCCCGCCTGGTGTGTGACGGCCTTGCAATCCTCGCCGTTCTGCATAGGTACACGGAACAGACAGCCGGCAGCGGTAACAGAAAATAAAAATTTTCCGTAGAACGATGGGTGAACAAGCCGCCGACTTCGAAAGCCTGCTTTACGCCGCTGCGGAATTGCAGCCGCACCAGCGCCCCAGCTTTCTTGCCAGCCAGTGCGACGACACGAAAGTCATCGCCAAAGTGCAGTCGCTGCTACGGCATATGGAGCAGACGCAGCGCGAAAGCCTGCTGCCGGAGCTTCCCTGGGACATCGCGCCGCAGGACTTAGAGCCGGGTGAGACGCCGGACTTTCAAATCCGGCAACTGCTGGGCCGCGGCGCGTTTGGCGCCGTTTATCTGGCGCGGCAGATTTCGCTGCCCCGCGATGTAGCGCTGAAGATCACGTCGCAGTGCGATGGCGAAGCGCAGAATATGGCGCCTCTGCAACACGAGCACATCGTGCAGGTGTACTCAGAGCACCGCGAGCCGGGCAGACAGGTCCGCCAGATCTGCATGCAATATGTGCCTGGTGTGACATTCAAAGAGCTGATCAGCAAACTCGCAACGTATCCGCGGAGTGAACTCAGCGGCGCCCGCATTATTGAAGCAATCGACATCCTCGCGGCCGACATTCCGGCGACAGCAGCGACCGACCCGGCGGGGCTAAAGAACCGCGACCGGCTGGTACAGTGCGATTACTTTGAAGCGGTCTGCATTCTGGGCGCACAGCTTTGTGCGGCGCTGGAATACGCACATTCGCGGAACGTGCTGCATCGCGACATCAAGGCCGCCAACGTGTTGATCGACCGCAACGGTCGGCCCTATCTGGCGGACTTCGGCATGTCGACCAATCTGGAATCGGGCGATGTCCGTGAGAATTTTGGCGGAACCCTGGCCTACATGGCGCCGGAACATCTCGACGCCATCCATCCAGACCGCCCGGTGGCGCCAAGCGACGTTGATGCGCGCAGCGACCTGTATTCGCTGGGCGTTGTGATCCGGGAACTGCTCACGCTTCAGTCGCAGACGCTGACCGATAGCACAGAGTCGCTGGATCGCGGGTTTGCAGCGCAGGCGGCGCGGCTTTCTGCGGTGCGGCGCCAGCCGGTCGAGTCGCTGCGCAAAACGGTGGGCGATATTCCTGGCATTCTCGACCGTGCGGTGCAGCGGTTCCTGCAACCAGATCCGCAACAGAGATACGCCACCGCGGCCGAAGCCGCCAGCGTGCTGGAAGCCTGCCGCGAAAACATGCGCATCGAAAAACAGCTTCCGCGTCAGGGTTTTATGGGCAAGCTTGCCGCGCAGCAATCCTTCGCGGTAAGTGTGCTGACCAGTCATCTCCCGCACCTGGCGGGTTGCCTCTTCTGCCCGACCTACAACGCCGTAATTCTGTTTGCGAATTATTCGGCGGTCGACCGTCTGGTGTTCATTCCGCTTTCGATCGTCTACGCGCTGATGATGTTCCCGGCGCAGGCCATGATCAGCTATATCTGGTTCCGGCCTGCAACGCACACGCTCAATAGGCTGCGGAATCACGAACCCGTGTCGCACGAGGAAGTGAACGCAGCCCGGCGCCGGATTCTTCACGAGCCGCTTGTCGCGTTCGTGCAGTCGATCCTTGCCTGGGTGCCGCTGCTGGCGTACGCGCCGGCGTATGTCTATCTGTTTATCGCACCGATGACGCTCCGCGAATTCGCGCACCTGACGGTATCGGTCGGGTTGTCGTTGTTGCTGACGGGAACTTACTCGTTCCTGATTATTCAGTACTACGTGGTGCGTGTCTGGTATCCGTTGCTGCTGATTGATCCGCTGCACCGCCGCCGCAACGCTGCGAAAGAATTGCAGCATATCCCAGGCAGAGCGCGGCTGTTCTACTTCCTGGCCCTGTTCGCACCGTTTTCCGCCGCCGTGCTGCTGATGCTGATCGGTCCCAGCGAATTCGGCGAAGGTAGTTATTACGCCACGTTCCGCGTTGTCGTGGTTTTTACAATGCTGCTGGGCTTAGCCGGAACCCAGTTCTCTCAGCAACTCTCGACCCGCATCATCGAATCCGTCAACGTGCTAATGCACCGCACACCGCCGGGCGACCTTTGATTTAATGGGACGATACTTTCAAGCTGAAATCCCTGGCCGGTTGAAAGAGCTTGCTGCTGGCGGTGGCGGTGCGTTATTCTAAACTAGATGGAGAATGACTCTTTCTGCGCGAGGCGTACGATGTTCCCGACGAGGTTTCTGATTCGCACCGTGGCCGTTGGCTGCGTGTTTTCCGCTGTTGCTTTAACTGCCGCGGCGGTTGTCTTTGCACAGCCTGCTGACGATACACCTGCGGAAAAGGCGCCTGCCGCCGGGGAGGCTGCGGAGCAGAAGCTGACGCAGGAGCAGCTGGATGCGAAGGTGGCCGCTTTAATTAAGCAACTGGGAGCCGATCAGTACGCCGTGCGCGAGCGGGCGCATCAGGCGCTGGAAGACCTGGGGCTGGATGCGTTTGATGCGTTGTACGACGCGAAGGAGCACCCCGATCTGGAAATCCGCTCGCGGGCGCGGTACCTGGTCCGCAGCATGGGCGTGCAGTGGTCGCGTAAATCGGACCCGCCCGAAGTGCACAATATTCTGGATGTGTATGGCGGTCAGAACAGCGTCGAGCGCAAAAGCCGGATGGATCAGCTTGCGCTGCTGGAAGATTCTAAAGGCGTGAACGCGCTGTGCCGTCTGGCCCGTTACGAATCCAACGATCTGCTTTCAAAACACGCGGCCATTATCGCCATCACACACGATGCCAGCGACGACCCCGCCGCCCGCAAGGAACTGTCAGAGAAAATCCTCCGCACCCTTGGCGCCAGCCGCCGCCGCGGCGTGAAATGGTTGCGGCTGTATGCAGAGACACTTACCAATCCACGCGGCACCCTGAACGAATGGCAGCAGATTGCCAAAGAAGAACGCGACGCCTTTACGCAGTTCCCCGAAAAGTCGGATCGCAAAATCGTCCGCGACCTGTTGCGGTGGCAGGTGGAACTGCTGCTGACACTCAACGAGAAGCAGCGCGCGATCGAAACCATGAAAGCGACCATCGACCTGCTCGATGGCAGCCGCGAGCAGTTGCTGGAAGTAGTGGACTGGTTGCTAGAGCGTGAAGCGTGGGACGTGATGGCGACGGTCGAAGCCCGCTACCAGGGCCGGTTCGCCACCGATCCGCTGCTGCTGTACCGCATGGCCGAGGCCGCCCGCCGGCAGAACGATCAGGAAGCAGCCGAGGCCAAAGCCACCAAGGCTTTCAACCTCTTACCCGAAGCAGCCGACGATCACCTGGTGGCTGCCGACGCGCTGGAGAAACGCGGGCTGATTGTCTGGGCAGAGCGGGAATACCGCCATGTGCTGAAGATTTCGCCCATGACTTCGCCCTACAATCTGCGGGCTCGTCTGCTGTTCTCCGAGATGCTGCACGACCATGAGAACGATCTGGAAGCGGGACAGGTGCTGGAGGAAATGATTACCGCCGCTAAGAACGACCCGAAGGTCATGCAGGCCATGCAGCAACGGCTGGGACGCGACCCCGGCGGTGTGAAATCGCGGATGCACTTTTTCCTGGGTCTGCATTATCAGAAGCCCGGCAGTCAGGATCTGGAGAAGTCACTGGACCACTACCGCCAGGGCATCAAAGACGATCCGGGCGACGCCGACCTGCTGATCGCCATGTACCGGGCCGAAGGTGGTGACAAAGAATTTAAGGCCACGGTGAAGACGCGGATGGACGCCGCCATTGGCAACTTCCGTACGCAGATTGCCGAGCACAAAAAGCAGCTTGAGAAAGCCAACAGCGAAAGCCTGCGTGCCTGGGCGAAATCCCGCCTGGCTATGTATTGCAACCAGTACGCGTGGCTGGTCGGCAATACCGAAGGCGACTTCAAAGATGCGATTGCCAAGAGCCATCGTTCTTTAGAACTGCGTCCTGCCGCCGCGGGCTACCTGGATACGCTGGGCCATTGTTACTTTGCTGCCAAAGACTATAAGAACGCGGTGAAGTATCAGTCCCGCGCCGTAGAGCTTGAACCGCACTCCGGCCAGATTGGCCGCGCACTCATCCGCTTCAAAGCAGCTCTGGATGCGTCGTCGCAGCAGTCAGAGCCTGAGAAAGAAAGCCAGGAGACCGATGGCGGAAGTGAGTGACGCTGCTGGCGCCCGCACGGAAGATGCAGCCCACGACGCCCCGCAGGATGAAGAAAGCGGCGTCATCGAAGCCGGTGAAGCGGAAATTATTGACGGCAGCCCGTTTGTAGAAGGCGCCGAGATTTATCCCGCGCCGCGGCAGAGGCCGCCCGATGCGCCTCTGCACTGGTTCCTGCTTATTTTAAGCGTGGTGGTCATCGGCATCGCCTTAGTGCTGGCGGTGCCCGGCGAAGGACGGACCAACGAAGTCACTGTTTTCGGCGCCACGCTGCCTGAACTCTGTACGTCAAAACGGTTCCTCAACCGCGAGTGTCCAGGCTGCGGAATGACTCGCTGCTTTATTAGCCTGGCACATTTCGACATTGCCAGAGCCTGGCAATTCAATCCGGCCGGGATCTTTCTATTTGCCGTTCTGCTTGTGCAGATCCCTTACCGCATCGTGCAATTGGTGCGTATCAGAACCGGCCGCATGCCGCTGCATTACCCCTGGCTGGTCTGGAGCATGTGGTTATTACCCGTGTTCCTGCTTGCGCAGTGGGTTATCCGGTCTGCGATCTAGAATTTTCTTCCGTCGCAAGTGTCTATTCTGCAGGGACTTGCGCGATAAGACCGGCGTGAATGCGAAAAACTGCGGTGTAATTCCGTAGGGGCTGACACCCGTTTGTCATAGCCATGCGTAACATGGACTTTAACCGCTGCATTACGCCAGTCTGGCCGGGCAGACCAGACTGGCGTCTTCTATTTTGAGGTTGCCGGTCTGTTAAAATAACGCCGTACTACCATCCAGCGGCGTCTTTTTGCAAACCCGGTGAAAATGAACGATAGTCTTCTTCCCCGTGGCGGCGACGACGCCTCGATCTCGTGGCAGGCGATGGGCGCCGGCGCCCCGACCATCATCGCGCTGGCGCAGCTTTGCGGACGCGCCACGCTGCGGGAGGCGGCGCCGGATGCGGCCGAACTGCTGGAATCGTTGCCGCTGGAAGCTCACGCCATTTTGCACGCCGCCGCCACGCGGGGCGTGATTGAGCTGAAGTCAAACAACCTGGCCTTTGATGCGGTGGAAAGATTCCTCGCCGTGCATGTCGAACAGGCGCCGCAGCAGTGGCGCGTGTTCCGCGCCGCGGGCGACCCGCAACAGACAATCCGCTTCCTCGACGGCTTCCGTCAGCTCTGCGCCGCCGGACTTGCCATGCACCATCTCTACGCGGACTTCTCACTCACACCCACCGGGTTCGACATCGCCGCCACCGTCAAAGCCGCCAAGGTGCAACCGCTGCTGGAGTTGACCAGCAGCGTGGATTTCGACGATTGAGATCATTCGCCTAAAACGGAATGTCGGGATATCCTGTTTGCGGTTGGTTAAGGTTGCTGAGATGTTCCACCTCATCGCGCATTTTCAGGGCATCATCTCTGCTTAGCAGTGGCTCGGGCAAGCTGGTGTCGTTAACGAGTGGAAAAATTTTAAGGAACTCGTTCCGCCATTCAAATTCCGGACGATTGGACCTGCGAAGTTCCTGATACAGCGTCACGATATCTTCAACTGACAATCTTCGTGAAATGAAACTGAGAGCACTTCGATAACTCTCAAGACTGCCGGTTTTGGATAACTCTCGCTGAAGTTCGATGACAATACTGGCGCGATGCTCCTGCCACAAATTCCAGAATTCAGTCTCTTCAGACATTGAGTTCAACTCAATAAAAAGATGTAAACAGTCGGTCATCGCACAAGCCAACAATTTAACATCTCTAAGAAGTGGCTGATCTTAGGAATTCGCGTTGGAAGTGAGTTCCGTCGTCGCCGTCTCCGCTTTATCAGCGACGTCGTCGCAGTCTTCGTCGCTTTGCGGCGGTGGTGGGTCTATCTCGTCCATGGCGTCGCGGGCGGCGCGTTCGATGTTGCGGAGCATGCCGGCGAAGATGAAGAAGTGAAACGGGTACATGGCGTACCAGTAGGCCAGACCGAACAGCCCGACGGGGTCGAAGATCGCCGTCTGGCGGATCACGCTGCCATCTTCACAGCCGGTTACTTCAAACTCCAGCCACGCGCGGCCGGGAACTTTCATCTCGGCGCGCAGGCGCAGGAAACGGTCTTCTTCGTAGTCTTCTACGCGCCAGAAGTCGAGCGTATCGCCCTTCAGTGGAATCTCCGGATCGCGACGGCCGCGTCGTACGCCCACGCCGCCGACCAGCAGATCTAAAAAGCCGCGCATCCTCCACAACCAGTTGCCATAGTACCAGCCGGTGTCGCCGCCAATCCGCCGTACCGGCGTGAAGGCCGCGGCGGGCGGGGCCGGTGTCTGGATCACGCGCGAATCCACCAGCCGTGAGCCGAACCGCACGGCGCCCCACGTCCCTTGCTTGCCCGCGGCAGACAGCGCATCGGACCACCGCGTACTGGCGAATTCACGATCCTCGTTAATCATCGCGCGGGCAATCGCCTGCTTCAATGACCGCGGCTTCACGGAAAACGCCGTGCGGGCCAGGTTGCTGGAAATCACCGTCGGGTTCTTCAGACTCGCCACCAGCTTCCGTCCGACACGCGCGTAAAGCGGCGTCACCAGACCCAGCCACAAACTCGAGAGATATGGCGTTAACAGCGGCACCGGAATCATCCAGCGTCGCAGGTTACGCTGCCGGGCGTACTCCTTCATGATCGTTTCGTAGGAAACCTGATCGGGTCCGCCGATTTCGTAGATCTTCGAAGAATCGCCGGGCAGCTCGACCGCTTCCATCAGGTACGCCAGCACATCTTCGATGGCGATTGGCTGGGCAAGCACCCGTACCCACTTAGGACAGATCATGACGGGCAGCCGCTCGACCAGGGCGCGGATCATTTCAAAAGAAATACTGCCCGAACCAATAATGATCGACGCCCGCATTTCAATCACCTGCACATCCGAGGCGCGCAACACGTCGCCCGTTTCCTGCCGGCTGCGGAGGTGCTTCGAGAGGGACTCGTCACGGTTGCCCAGCCCGCCCAGGTAGATAATCCGCTTCACGCCCGCCTGCTTTGCCGCATTGCCGAAGTTGCGGGCGGCTTCGCGATCTTCTTCTTCAAAGTTTGAAGTCGAACCCATCGAGTGCACAAAGTAGAACGCCGTATCCACGCCTTCCATGGCGGGCGGAAGCGTATCGGGCTTAAGCACATTGCCTTCGACAATTTCCGTCTCACCGGCAACATCGCCTTCCAGCGACGCAGCCTTACGGGTGAGACAACGCACACGGTATCCGGCTTCTTCCAGCAAAGGCAACAGACGCCCGCCGACGTAGCCGGTTGCCCCTGTCAGCAGAATGGTTTTTCGATCGTTCACAACAGTCCATGCTGAACGCCCTGGCGCTCAGTCTTCGTTGAATTATGATTCAGTGCCTATCTGTACTGTATCACTGTAGCAACGAGGCAAACCAGGACCACGCCGCGTTCACGCAATATCTGACGAACGGAATACTAACCCGAAGCGCCAGTTTTGATGTTGCGTTTTGCTCCCACACCAACCCGAAGCGCGAGCGAGGGACGTTGGATGTGAAGGCGAAAAACGAGGGTTTTTTCGCCGCATTACGCTGAAAAGGTTGACTTCAACCGATGGTGGCTTCAGCTTCCGGCGTCCCTCGCTCGCGTTTCGGATTCGTGTGTGTTGCGAAAATCGCCGCTTTGCAAAGAATCACGCGGACGGCTGCGGTTTTGGTTACGATGTTTTTAAGTCATTGCCTGTTAAAACAACCTGGACCCGCCGATGAAGTCTTTCCGCCTGATCCTGCTGTTTCTGCTGCTATTCTCATTCTTCACCGGCGCCGCCTCTGCACAACGCAAACGGCCGGCCGCGGCGCCGCGTGATCCGCAGTTTGCGAAGTACGCCATTTATCAGAAGACCGCGCCCCGCGCCGGCGCTGGCGCCCCGCAGGTGACGACGCTGCCTGTGAAGCTGAACCAGGGCGACCGCATCGCTCTGATTGGCAACACGCTGCTTGAGCGGTCGCATCTGTTTGGTCAACTGGAAACGCTGCTGCAACAGGCGTATCCGCAGCACCGGCTGACGGTGCGGAACCTGGCCTGGCCCGGCGACACCGCCGCGCTACAGCCGCGGCCCGCCAACTTCGCCGATATCGAACAGCATCTGACGCATGAGAAGATCGACGTAATCTTCGCCGCGTTCGGCTTCAATGAATCGTTCCAGAGTGAAGCGGGGCTGCCGGATTTCAAACAGCAGCTATCCGCATACATCGCCGGTCTGAAAACCAAAGCGTTCAATGGCAAGACAGGTCCACGGATCGTGCTGATCTCGCCCATTGCCAATGAAAATATCGAAGGCGTCGCCGCTGCGGACCGTAACAACGCCAATATCAAAAAGTACGCCGACGCGATGAAGCAGGTCGCCGCGCAGCAGCAGATTGGCTACGTCAACGCCTTCGATCCGACCGAAGCCGCCATGCGGTCGCCCGGTACGGACCTGACCATCAACGGCAGCCATCTGACCAAAGAAGGCTACGACCTGTTTGCCAAAGAAGTGTTCAAGACACTCACAGGCAAGCCGGCGCCTGCCATCAACGAAAAGATCCGCGAAGTGGTGGTCGATAAAAACCGCCAGTTCATGCGTCGCTACCGCCCGCTCAACACGTTCTATTACACGGGTGGACGCAACAAGGCGTATGGCTACCTCGACTTCTTACCGGCCATGCGCAACTTTGAACTGCTGGTTGCCAATCGCGAACAACGCATCTGGGACATGGCCGCGGGCAAGCAGGTGCCGGCCAAGGTGGATGACTCGAACATTCCCGTCATGCCGCCATCGCAACAAAGCCGTGGCGCCAATGAGTGGATGAGCGCGGCCGATGAACTAAAAGCGTTCAAAATTGATCCGCGGTTTGAAGTGAATCTGTTTGCCGGGGAAGAGCAGTTCCCGGACATCGCGGCGCCCATTCAGATGCGGTGGGACAATCAAGGCCGCATGTGGGTCAGCTGCAGCACGACGTATCCCCATGTTTATCCAGGCAGCGAACCGGCCGACAAACTGGTGATTCTGGAAGACACCGATGGCGATGGCAAAGCGGATAAATCGACGGTGTTTGCCGACGATCTGCACATTCCGCTGTCTTTTGAATTTGGCGATGGCGGCGTGTACGTTTCGGAAATGCCGGGCCTGAGCTTCCTGAAAGACACCGATGGCGATGGTAAGGCGGATACGCGCCGCGTGCTGCTGACGGGCTTTGGCGTGGAAGACTCGCACCATGCGCTGCACGATTTCGCCTGGACCCCCGATGGTGATCTGGTGTTCCGCGAGTCCGTGTTTCATCACTCGCAGGTCGAAACGCCTTACGGCCCGGTGCGGCAGCAGAATAGCGGCTGGTTCCGCTATCATCCGGCTTCGCACCGGCTGACAAGTTTTGGCACCTACAGCAGCACCAATCCGTGGGGCGTGACATTTGATGACTGGGGGCAGCACATGGCCAGCCATCCGGTGTACGCCGCCGCATTTCATTCGCTTGACCCGGAGTATCCCACGCAGCATCCCCGCCCGGCAGGTCTGCGAGCGTATAGCGGTGTGTGCGGGCACGAGTTTGTTGACTTCAAAACCTTTCCCAAAGAGATGCAGGGTGACTTTATCAAAGTCCGCTACAAGCCCACCAACCGTGTGGAAATTCATCACTGGAAGGAAACGGAGTTCGGCTACGATGAAGAATACGTCGGCGACCTGATCTTCTCCACCAATCTCAGTTTCATTCCGGTCGATCTGCGTTACGGGCCGCGTGGCGCCATGTATGTCTGCGACTGGTACAACCCTGTGAAGGGGCACGCGCAATACTCGCTACGCGATCCGCGCCGCGATAGGCATTCCGGCCGCATCTGGCGGATTACGGCCAAAGGCCACAAGCTGCAAGACCCGCCCAAAATCGCCGGCGCCAGCATCGGCGAACTGCTGAACCTGCTGAAGGCGCCTCAGTACCGTTATCGCTACTGGGCCAAACGCGAACTGCGCGAACGTAACAAAGCCGATGTGAAAGCGGCGCTGGACAAATGGCTGGCATCGCTGGACAAGACCGATGACCGCTACCGGCATCATCAGATTGAAGGCGTCTGGCTGCACCGCTGGATTGGCGAAGTGAACGCGCCGCTGCTGCGTGAACTTATCAAGTGCGAAAACCACCACGCCCGCGCCGCTGCCGTGCAGCAGCTACGGTACTGGCATCCGCACATGGAAGACACACCGGCCCTGATCCGCGCCGCGGCGAATGATGAAAACGCCATCGTCCGCATGGAAGCCGCCATCGCCGCAAGTTACGTGGGCACCCGCGCGGCGCTGGACGCGATGCTCGATGTGTTCAAGCATCCACGCGGCGGACATCTGCAATACGCCATCACCTGCGCCCTGGGTTCGCACACGCTGAAACCCTTATGGGAGAACAACCCGGAATACAATCTGGCTAGAATCATTAAGCAATCCAACCGCATGGACGCCCTGCGCGAGCCGACACCTAACGGCCCGCAATCGCAGTTTGATTCGCAGAAGAATCTGAAAACCGTGAAGATCAGTTGCGTGCCCGAGCGCATGCTGTTCTCGCAGAAGAAGTTCGCCGTCACGCCCGGCCAGGCGGTGAAAATCGTGTTCAGCAATCCCGACGCCACCGACCACAACCTGGTCATTGTTCAGCCCGGCGCCCTGGCGGAAGTCGGCATCGCGGCGAACGAAATGGCGAAAGATCCGCGCAACGCATCATCCGACTTCATCCCGCGGGAGAAGAAAAACCTGATCGTGCAAAGCACACCCATGATCGGCCCCACCCGGTCAAAGATGGTGCACGTCATGCGGTTTAAGGCGCCACAGAAACCAGGCGTATATCCTTATGTTTGCACCTTCCCCGGGCACTGGGTCGTGATGAACGGTGTGATGATCGTCACGGACGATCTGGAGAACGCCGATGCCCTGCTCGCCCGTAGTCAGCCGCAGATGGTCAAAGAATGGAAGACCGCCGACTTCCCCGCAGCACTAACCGTCGACGCCAGCGAAGAAGCCGTCGTCCGCGGCATGCAGGCGTTTGTCAAAGCCCGCTGTAATCAGTGTCACGTGGCGGGCGGGCACGGCGTGAATCTGGGGCCGGATCTGGTCGAGTCCGTCAAGAAGCTGCAAGGCGCCAAACTGCTCGCGCAGATTCTCGAACCGTCGGCCACCATTCACAAAGACTACCTCCCGCAGCAGTTCTTCATGGAAGACGGTCAGGTCATCGCCGGCGTGGTCGTAAAAGAAGACCGCCGCAACTATCACGTCGTCAGCAACCTGCTCACGCCCAACGCAGTGACGCAGGTGAAGAAGAAAGATGTGGAAGAAAAGATCGTCAGCAAACTATCGCCCATGCCTGCGGGCCTGGTCAACGTGCTAACGAAGCAGGAAATTCTCGACCTGCTTTCCTTCGTTCAGCACAGCGAGAAACTGCCGGAGCATCTGCGTCACAAAGAGCGCTGATATCACGAACCCGGCGTTCCGTGGTACTATAGAAGGGTGGCGTTACAGCAATAAACGCCTGCCCTGCGAACTTTGAAGCGGCTGGATATTATGGGAAACACATCTGAAGCTGATCGTCTGCTTGTCGAGCGGATCCGCGCTGGCGATCCCGACGCGTGGGGCGATCTGATTTCGCGCTATGAAGGCCGCCTGCTGGCGTTCGCTGAAAGCCGCACCGGCAACCGCGCGAGCAGCGAAGACATCGTGCAGGAAGCGTTTGTCGGTTTCCTGCACAGTCTGCCAAACTTCGACGGCCGGCGCCCGCTGGAGACATATCTGTTTTCAATCTGCGCTTACAAGCTGACGGATCATCTGCGGCGTGAAGGCCGCCGTCCGGCGATCCCGCTATCGACAGGTTCCAACACTTCGGGCGATTGGGAAATTTCCTCCCGCGCGCGTCCGGCCAGCAGCATCGCCCGGACGGGAGAACGTCAGCACCTGGAAGAAAAGGCGGTGGTGGACTCACTACGCGAGCAGATCAACCACTGGCGCGAGCGTGGCGACTGGACAAAAATCCAATGCACGGAACTACTCTTCGTCCGTGGCTGGCCGAACAAGAAAGTCGCGGCCGGTCTGGGCATCAGTGAGCAGCAGGTCGCCAACTATAAGTTCGAGTTTCTCAGCCGCATCCGCACGCTGGTCCGCAAACAAGGTCTACCCGAAGACGTGTTCCCGGAACTGTACGAAGGCTAACGGCGCCATCTTCAACACGCCACCTTGAAAGCATCAGGTATCAGTCGCCGGCGCTGTTTTCTGCATACACTTTCAGCGCTTGCAGACGGCGGCGAGTTTCTTTCAATAACATCCGCTGCATCACCGGGTGCAGCAGCCAGCGGAGCCAGGCTGGACGGGCCTCGAAATTGTAGATGTAAGTCGTCTGGCTGCGGCCTTCTGCCAGTGGCTTGTGCCGGATGGTGGCGGCGAAGGTCTGGAACAGAAGCGGGCGGTTGGTCAGCTTTACCGCGGCGACGCTCCCGGGCGTGAAAGAAACGTACTCTGTCTCCATCGCAATGCCGCCCGTCATCCATTTGCCGGTGCAGACAGAACGCACTCCCGGCCCAGCCTTGTCTGCACCACCGGTCAGCACCGCGCTTTTCAGCAGCGTATCCCAATGCAGGCGTCGGTTGTAGTCATGCACAATGGCAAACACATCGTCCGCCGTGCGGTTGATCTCGATACTCGCTTCAGCATGCGGCATGGCTGGAAAGAACCGTTGCTTTCTGGAGTTCTGAATCAAGAAACCCCGCCGCCCGGTGCGGACATGATGTTCTAGCAACCATACCTTTAAGCCCCGCCGTTGAGAAGATCGCCGCAAGCCAGATGAGCAGGCGCCGCAATCGCGCCCCAATCTCGCACATTCACGCAAAACCGTTAAACTGCAAGTTACGGCTGTGCGGTGTTTCGCTGCGTCGCTGTCTCTATCTCATAACCTGCAATTTACGGATTGTTATGAAAGCTGCATACATTGAAGAAACCGGCCCCGCCACCAATATTCAGTACGGCGACCTGCCCGATCCGCAGCCTGCTGCTACGGAAGTGCTGGTCCGGGCCGGAGCGTTTTCGGTCAATCCGGTCGATACCTATATCCGCAACGGCGCCAACTACTGGGAGCTTCAGCAGCCCTTTATCATCGGTTGCGATATCGCGGGCGAAGTGGTGGAAGTAGGCAGCAGCGTCACGCAGTTCAAAAAGGGTGACCGCGTGTGGTCCACCAATCAGGGCCTGATGGGCAGGCAGGGCGTGTTCGCCGAACTGGCGGCCATCGATCAGGACTGGCTCTACCCCACCCCTGATGAAGTCAGCGACGAAGATGCCGCCGCCGGAGCGCTGGTCGGCGTCACGGCGCACCTGGGACTCTACCGCGCGGCCAACCTGCAAGCCGGAGAGAAAGTGTTCCTGCACGGTGGCAGCGGCGGCGTTGGCTCTACGGTGCTGCAAATGGCAAAAGCCACCGGCGCCCAGGTGATGACCACCGCAGGTAACGACGAAAAAGTCGCCATCTGCAAAGAACTCGGCGCCGATGTAGTGGTGAACTACAAGACAGACGACATCGACGCCGCGTTTGCAGACTTCGCCCCCAATGGCGTGAACGTATTCTGGGAAACGCAGCGCGAACCCGATTTCGATCTGATTGTCAGCCGTATGGCCGAGCGTGGCCGCGTGGTGCTGATGGCCGGACGCGACGCACGGCCCGAGTTCCCCGTCGGTCCGTTCTATGTGAAAGAATGCTCGCTGCTGGGCGTTGTGATGTTCAAAGCATCGCCCGCCGAACTTCGCACCTGCGCCGAAGACATCAACAAGTGGGGCGCCAGCGGCAAGCTCAAGCCACGCATCGGCGCCCGCTTCAAACTGTCCGAAGCCGCCCAGGCTCACCAGTTGCAGGAAGACAACACCCTGAACGAAGCCGGCACGCTGGCCGGCAAGATCGTCCTCACGCCGTAGATCCAGATACAAAGCAGCCGTAGGTCAGGCGCCTGCCTGACGTCGTTTGACGTGGACTGCGTTTCGACGTCAGGCAGGCGCCTGACCTACGGGTTCAAGGCAAATCAAGCCAGTTCGATGAGTAACACGATGACTGACCTTTCCACAAAGCATTCGCCTCTTGGCGCGCTCTTCCCCCCGGCGGCAGCACAGCCGACCGCAGAGCAGTTTGAGAAGTACCGCTTGTCCGATGACCAGGTAGCGTTCTACCGGGAGCATGGCTATCTCAGCGGCGTGAAGATTCTGGAAGAGGATCAGATCGAAACGCTTCGCGAAGAGTTGTCTGGCTTCTTCAACCCGCAGCACGACGGCCGCGATCTGTGGTACGAATATCACACCAACGAATCGGGCGATCCGGACAACGTGCTGTTTCACGCGCTCGGCGCCTGGCGCCTGCGGCCGGGGTTTCATGACATTCTGTGGCACCCTGCTTTCACGGTGCCTGCCAGCCAGTTGCTGGAAGGCGATGTGCGGTTCTGGCACGATCAACTGTTCTGTAAGCCGGCAATGCACGGCGGTGTGGTGGCGTGGCATCAGGATTATTCGTACTGGACCCGCACTCAGCCCATGGCGCATCTGACCTGCTGGATCGGCCTGGACGATAGCACCAAGGCCAACGGGTGCGTGCACTACGTGCCGGGAAGTCACCGCTGGGACCTGTTGCCCATCACCGGCCTGGCAGGCGATATGAACGCCATCCGCGAAGTGCTGGATGAGCAGCAGTGGGAGCAGTTTCAGAACCCTGTCGCTGCCGAAATGAAGAAGGGCGAAGCGTCTTTCCATCACCCGTTGATGGTGCACGGCTCTTTTGAAAACCGCACAGAGCAACCGCGGCGGGCAGCCGTGCTGAATGTGATCCGCGACGGTGTGCAGTCCGCCACCAATGATCCGCTGCTGGGCGAAGGCATCGGCATTCCGCAGGGCGAAAAAATGCAGGGGCAGTTCTTCCCGTTGCTACTTCAAGCCGCAGAGGCGTAAACCGTTGAACAGCATCGTTAATATCGCCGCTTACAAATTCGTCACGATGACGGGGCTGCCTGAACTGCGTGAGTCGCTGAAAGAACTCTGCCAGCACGAAAAGCTCCGCGGCACGATTCTTCTTAGCGAAGAAGGCATCAACCTGTTTGTGGCAGGGGAGCGCGCGGGCATCGATGCGCTGCTGGAAAAACTGCGCGGCATGCCGCAGCTCGCGGATATCCCGGTCAAGGAAAGCTTCAGCGACGAGCTGCCTTTCAACCGCATGCTGGTGAAGATCAAAAAAGAGATCATCGCGTTTGGCGTCGATGGCATCGATCCGCGGCAGCACACTTCGCCCCGGTTGTCCGCCGAAGAACTCAAACAATGGCTGGACGAAGGCCGCCCGGTGACACTGCTTGACACCCGTAACCGCTTTGAAGCGGCGGTCGGCACGTTTGAAAACGCGATTGTCGCCCCCGTCGATAATTTCCGCGACTTCCCCGATGTGGTCGATCAACTACCGCCAGAGATCAGGCAGCAGCCTGTGGTCACGTTCTGCACCGGCGGCATCCGCTGCGAAAAAGCAGCGCCGCTCTTAGAAGCTGCCGGCTTTGAAGAAGTGTATCAACTGGACGGCGGCATTCTTAAATACTTTGAAGATGTTGGCGGCGAGCATTACAACGGCGAGTGCTTCGTCTTCGATAAACGCGTGGCGCTCGATCCGCAGTTGCATGCCACGGGCGCCCGGCAGTGCTTCGTCTGTCAGACGCCGTTGACAACCGCTGACATGCAGCACGCAGCGTACGAAGAAGGCGTCGCATGCCCGCACTGCTTCCAGAGCGAAGCAGAAAAACAAACCGTCCTGTTACAGCAACGTAACGAAGCGATCCGGCAGGCAACCACGCCGCTGCCAGGCAAAGGCCCTTACGAAAATGTGCGTCCGGTCCGCATTCCCGCCACGTACGCCGGCGGTGAACTGCTGGATGTGCTTGAGCAGATGCACACCCGCTTCACCCGCGAGCAGTGGACTGTGGCCTGTGCGGCGGGGCAGGTGTACTGCGGCGGTGTGCAGGTGCATTTCGGTTACGTGGTGCGGGAGGGGGACCACTTACTGCACCACATTCCCGCCGAGCAGGAGCCGGACGTTAACCCCGCGATCGAAGTGCTTTATGAAGATGAAGCGATCGTCGTCATCAACAAACCGGCGCCGTTGCCGGTGCATCCGTGTGGCCGCTTCAACCGCAACTCACTTGTCTACATTCTCAACCAGGCGTTTCATCCGCTGAAGCTGCGACCGGCGCACCGGCTCGATGCTTCTGTCACGGGCGTGATGGTGCTGAGTAAGAAGCGGCAGTACGCCCGCCTGGTACAACCGCAGTTTGAAAACGGGCAGGTGCAGAAAAAATATCTGGCCCGCGTTGTTGGCAATCCACCCGGCGACACGTTCGAAAGTCACACCCCCATCGGCGCCGCTCCAACCACCGGCGGCATCCGCCTGCCCGATGCGGACGGTCAGCCTTCGCACACACGTTTCCGCCTGCTGGAATCGCAACCAGGCGGCGCGCTGATCGAGGCGGAACCTGTGACGGGCCGCACCAATCAGATCCGCATTCACCTGTGGGACTTGGGCATCCCCATTCAGGGCGACCCCGTCTACCTGCCCGCCGGCGCCACGGGAACGATCGAGCCTGCCACTACGAGCGGCGATCCCATCTGCCTGCACGCAGCTTCCATCACGCTTAACCATCCGGTCACGGGCGAAGCTGTCACCTTCACCGCACCGCAACCATCGTGGGCGTGAGCTTGTTAGTCCTGAAGCTTGCTATTCGCTCACGCCGCCGCGGGGGTTGAGCCGTAGATACCGCTCCACAGCCTGGCCCAGTTGCCGCCCCGTGGTCTGATAACCGCTGGTGGTGCTTGCCGGCGTATTCCAGGGGGTTTCCAGCGTGACCGCCGTCACATGCGGCGCCGTGTTGAACGACACCCAGTTCTTGCTGATGTTCCGCCAGTTAGGGTCGTACCCCGGCCCCGATTCCTGCGCTGTGCCGGTGAACTTCAGCGGGCCACGGATTTCTTCCCGTGCTGCGGCAAGAAACCGCGCAAGGTTGCGGCGACCGCTTTCCTGCAGCAGATTCGGGGGCGTAATGTAGAAGTAAGGATTCTTGTTGCCCGCAGCCGGATTGTGCAGATCCAGGAACAGGTCGAACCGGCCGGCGGCGTTAGCCTGTTTGATTTTCTTCATCGCCGCGGCCACAGCCGGCCAGTGCGGCTTCTCGCTCCAGTCGCGGTTATGATCCTGCGGCTTCTGATTTTTCCCGCCAGCGCCAACGGCGACACTATCGATATCCATCACTGGCGTGATGTGAATCACGGCCGTTTTCCGCAACCGCTCGGCGCGGGGATCGTCCGATAGCAGCCAGTCTGTAAAACCCTGGCAGACCCAGCTTGAACCAGACTCCCACGCGTGCTGACGGGCCTGCACCCAGATGCCATAAAGCGGCCTTCCGGCTGCCTGCTGCTTTTCCTCGTCCGTTGAAGGCGGTTGATGCACGCGCAGCGCTGGCGTGGTGCGGCCATCGCGTGTGGTGCAAAGCTGAAAGCTGGTGGCGTAAGGCGATTGCGCGGCCTGCCGCACCATCTCCGCCGCCTGAAGGTGCGTGAACGGCGGCCCCCATGCCACCCAGAACTGCGCGGCCGGCGCCTTCAACTTGTAAACGATGCGGCTGCCAGACTTCGCACCCGCATCTGTCTGGCGCCAGGTTTTGTTATCGGTGCTGTAAGTGGCCTGCAAAGGTGTAGCCCACGGCGCCGGTCCGCAGTCCAGCGTCAGCGTTTCGCCCTGCTGTGCACCTTCCACCTTGAAGTACCACCAGCAGACCCAGCCCCGTCCGGCGCGGGTCGCCGGTTTGAAGCGGATGGTGCGCGACTGCTGATCAATCTGCTGCACCTCGCAAGACCCACCCGCAAAGTCCGCATCCACACGCAGCAAAGCCGCTTCACCAGCAACCGCCACCGCCGGCAGGCACAAGATGACACACAGTAGGAACAGGTTTAGTAGGTGTCGCATGAATATGTGGTAGTCAGTTAGCGTCGAAACTGTGATTTAACTTTGATGAGCCGTTCGCGGCGCATTTGGGGGCATGGTCGCGCAAGTGTAAGGGCGCTACCGCACAGGGTCAACAAATCGCATCGTGGTGTGTATTGAATAATGAGTGTACAACGTCTCTCAAAATGCAACTGGCCGCTCAAGCGGTCTGCCAGAGCGGCCAGCGCAGTTAGTTTAGTCGTTACTTAGCGCAACACGTTGTGCAGCAGCCGGAGGTGCAGAAGCAATCGCCCCCCGTATCGCAGGCACAGCCAGCCTCGTCGCAAACGCAGGCTTCGCATGTGCAATCGACGCCACAACATGCACAAGTCGCACCCGCAGAGCCGCTGTACGCAGCATAGGCAAACGGGGCAGCCACAAAGGCGCTGGAAACAACCAGAGCGAGAAATGCTTTCTTAAACATAGATATTCTCCAAGCAAAATTGATGTCAATGAAACAGCAACTGAGCTTTGGAGAATTATTTCAACCACACCGAAAGAGACGCCTGACGCTGGTTGTGCCCAGGCGGTCGTGCGTGGTGGATGACGGCGGGTTCAACAGCGCGTTGAGCTGTGAAGAACCGGGGCAGTGGGCTGGCGTCTGTCGCAAAATCTAACGGCTCAGCGCTGGTCGTGCTGATGGGAGCAACATCGATGTCACTCGCCGCAGCGCAGCCGCAGTCGGACCGGCAACCCTCTTCGCAACTCTGCTGGCAATCCAACCGGGTTGAATGCGGAGGAGTGCAGCAAGTTGGAGTTTCCGCCGCCGCAGCACATGTACATTGATCTGAAGCCTCAACCGCGCAAGCGCACGAAGAGTTAACGTAGCCTGGTAGTACCAGGCCGACGCTCAGCAACAGAAAAAGAATGTTCCGCAAATTGCTCATGCAATTATTTTAGGCGTGAAGGTTGGAGCTTCAATACAAAAAGCACTTTGATGACGCCGCTGGCATGGTAAGGCTGCTAGCAACGCTGGTGGACAAGTCGATTTTGTAGCCGTCCATCTTAATTACGCACGCCAGAAAGAAGCGGTTCGTAAAAACTACGGACGGCTTCGTCGCGTGTTTCGCGGGCGATTGCGTGTGCATCGGGGAAACAAGCAGATTTCATTCTCTGCAGATGGCCTTTTTTCTTTTTACGGGTTCTGGTAAACGCGTTCATGTAGCTCGATTTCCCGCACAGAGTGAAAAACTTACACAAGCCGCACAGCAGGAATAACCGATAAGAGTGTAAGGCTGTTACAGGGACGAAACACCAGCACGGACGCTTGTTTTCACCCCAAGTTAGCCGCCCAGACTCTTCAAATCGCCGAGACTTACAGCAAGAAGCACGCAGAATGACCCTTGTGGGTGGCCGTCGCCCGCACGACTCGAGCCGGAAAATCCCAGACCGTCCGGGTGAGAATACATGGAAGTTGAAAAATTGCTCGAACTGTACCGCGTGATGTACACCGCGCGGCGCATTGACCAGGTAGAGCAGGAGCTTACGGGCCGCGGTGAGGCGTTTTTTCACGTCGCCGGCGCCGGTCACGAAGCCTCCGCTACGCTCGCATCGCATCTGACCGCCGCGGATTGGCTGCATTGTCACTATCGCGATAAAGCGCTCATGCTTGCGCGGGGCGTTACACCCCGCGCCTTCTTCGATGCGTTGTTCTGCAAACAGAATTCGCACTCGCGCGGGCGGCAGATGAGCGCCCACATGAGCGACCCTGCGCTCAAATTGCTCAGCATCGTCGGCCCTGTTGGCAACAGCGCGTTGCAAGCCGCAGGCGTCGCCGCCCAGGTGAAGAATCAGCCCGGCAACCCGATCGTTCTGTGCAGCGTGGGCGATGGCACCACGCAACAGGGCGAATTTCTGGAAGCCGTCGCCGAAGCCGTGCGCCAGAATCTGCCCGTGTTGTTCCTGGTGGAAGATAACCGCTGGGCGATTTCCACGACCACCGAAGGCCGCACCTTCTATTCGCACCCCGATGGCGATCCGTCTGAATTCTACGGCATGAAAATTCAGCGCATCAACGGTCGCAAACCGCTGGAAGCCGACCGCAAGTTCGCCCAGATCACCAGCCGCATGCGCATGCTCCGCGAGCCGCAACTGGTGGTGTTCGATGTCGAACGTCTGTCCAACCACACCAACGCTGACGACCAGAATATCTACCGCGAAGAGGCAGAGATCCGCGAAGCTGCCGAAGGTAGCGATCCGATCGAAAACCTTGCCGCGCATCTGCTCGAAAACGGCTGCACCGCACAGCAGCTGGAAAGCATCCGTCAGCAGGCGGACCGGTCCGTTGCGATGGCGGAAGATGCATCGGCCGCCGGACCCGAACCGGAACCAAGCTTCACCGCTCTCAAACAGCTGCCGGCAGAGCTGACGCATCCCTCGCATGAGACGCGTGGCAACAAGGAAGGCAAACAGCTCACCATGCGTGAAGCGATGGGCGCCGTGCTGCACGAACGCCTGCAGAACGACGACCGGGTCACGTTGTACGGACAGGATATTGAAGATCCCAAGGGCGACGTCTTCGGCGTCACTAAAGGCCTCAGCAACGAATTTGGCAAACGTGTGCAGAACGCACCGCTGACCGAATCCACCATCATGGGTGTCAGCATCGGACGCGCGATGGCGGGCGGGCGGCCCGTAGCGTTCCTGCAGTTCGCCGACTTCCTGCCGCTGGCGTACAACCAGATCGTATCGGAGCTAGGCAGCTTGCACTGGCGGACCGATGGCGGCTGGCAGGCGCCGGTGATTGTGATGGTTGCATGTGGCGGCTTCCGCCCTGGCCTGGGACCATTTCACGCACAGACGTTTGAATCGTTGATGGCGCATACGCCGGGCATCGACGTGTTTATGCCTTCCACCGCGGCCGACGCCACGGGGCTGCTGAACGCGGCGTTCAAATCAGAACGGCCCAGCATCTTCTTCTATCCGAAGAGCTGCCTGAACGATCCGGCTAATACAACTTCCGAAGACACCGCCGGGCAGTTTACGCCCATCGGCCCCGCACGGATCGTCCGCAGCGGCCGCGACATTACCTTTGTCGGCTGGGGCAATACCGTCCGCATCTGCAAACAGGCTGCTGAAGCGCTGGAGACAGCCGGCGTGGAAGCGGAAGTTATTGACCTGCGAACCATCGCGCCGTGGGATCAGCACAGCGTGATCGCATCGGCGGAGAAAACCGCTCACATGGTGGTGGTGCACGAAGACAATCATACCTGCGGCGTTGGCGCCGAGATTGTCGCCACCGTTAGCGAAAAGGTCCGCGTACCCGTCGCAGTCCGCCGGGTGACACGTGCTGACACCTTTGTGCCGTGTAACTTTGGCAACCAGATAGAAGTGCTGCCCAGCTTCAAACGCGTGCTGACAACCGCCGCGGAAATGCTGGACCTGGACCTGAAATGGCAACAGCCGGAAACCGCCGCCCAGGATGGCATCGCCGCCGTCGAGGCCGTCGGTAGCGGCCCCGCCGATGAGTCGGTGCAGGTGGTCGAACTGATGGTGAAGCCGGGTGACAAAGTCGAACGTGGCCAGCTGGTAGCTTCGCTGGAAGCTACTAAGAGCGTGTTTGAATTGACTTCGCCGCACACGGGCACTGTCGAAGAACTCATTGCCGATGAAGGTGAAACCGTCGCCGTCGGCGAACCGCTGTTCACCGTCAAACTGGCCAGTGACCGGCGTCGCGTGAAGCCAATCACGCAAGAGCAGCCCGGTACGCCTATCCTGACACGCAAAGCCAGCACCGAACGGCTCCGCGTGCCGCGTCGTCACGACGATATCCGCGCGTTTGAAGTCGGGGTGTCAAGCATTGCCACCGTCGAAGGCAGCCGTCATATCACCAACGATCAGCTGCTGTCGCTACAGCGTGGCGGTGATCTGAACATGACGGCCGAAGACATCATCCGCCGTACCGGTATCGAGAGCCGGTTCTGGGTGTCCGAAGATGAAAACGCCGTCAACATGGCCGTCCGCGCGTGCTGGAAAGTGCTGGATCAGGAAGGGCTGATCCCGGCCGATCTGGATCTGGTCATCTGCGCCACGACAAGCCCCAACAGCGTCACGCCTTCGATGGCCTGCCAGGTGCTAAGCGGCCTGTCCGATGGCAAAGGCGGCGACATGATGGTGCAGGCTTACGACATCAACGCCGCCTGCAGCGGGTACATGTACGCCCTGCAAGCCGGCTATGACTTCCTGCAAAGCACCCCGCACGGGCGTGTGCTGATCGTCACGGCCGAGGTGCTTTCGCCGCTGCTGGACCCGGAAGATTTCGACACGGCGATTCTGTTTGGCGATGCTGCCTCAGCAACCATTCTGTACGGCGAAAGCCATATCGAATCGGCCGGCTGGCGCGTACATCGTCCGGAACTTTCGGCCAAGGGCGACGATGGTTCGGCTTTGACCGTGCCACGCATGCACGATGGATTTATCCAGATGCAGGGCCGCAAAGTGTTCACCGAAGCCGTGCGGTCGATGATTGCCAGCCTGACCCGCGTCTGTGCGAAAGAGGGCCTGAGCGTGAACGATCTGAACATGGTGGTGCCTCACCAGGCCAACCAGCGGATTATCGACGCCATCGCCAGCCGCATCGACACGGACGTGTTCAGCAACATCCGCAACCACGGCAATACTTCGTCCACCAGCATCCCGCTGTGCCTGGACGATCTATCGCCCACCAGCCGCAAAGGCGACCGCTTCGGCCTCTGCGCCTTCGGCGGCGGCTTCACCTTCGGCGCCGGCATCCTCGAAAAACGCTAAACAGCACGTAGGGCAGGCGCCTGCCTGCCGATGCCAAGTAATCCACTTCAAACGTCGTCAGGCAGGCGCGTGACCTACACGTCTGCCATGCTTAGCTCAGCAGACTCACCGGCAGCGCGACCGTTGCCGTGGTGCCCTGGCCGACGTTGGACTTGAGTTGAATATCGCCGTCCAATCGTTCGATGACCGCTCGTGCCAAAAACAGCCCCAGGCCCATGCCGCGGCCCGGCGCCTTGGTGGTGAAGAACGGCTCTCCCGCGCGGGCCAGCACTTCGGCGGGCATGCCGCTGCCCCGGTCACGGATGATGAGCCTTAACACGGTGTCGCGTTTCTCTACAGCCAGCCGCACCCGTTGATCTTCCGGCGAGCTATCCACCGCGTTCTGCACCACACCGCGGATAGCCTGCGAAAGACTTTGCAGCGGCGCGGAAATGGTGACGTGCGAAAGCGGTTCTGGCAGGTCCACGATTACGCGTTCACGCCCGCGGACACCCAGCAGGATTTCGTCCACCAGTTCCGCCAGAGGCAGGTCCGTGAATTCTTCGCCCGCCACCTGACCGGCGTTGCCTGCCATACGATCTAGAATGGTCCGGCAGTGGGCCAGTTCGCTGCGGATCAGCTCCACATCTTCGCGGACCGAAGCGGGTACATCGGCGCCGTCCAGATGATTGCTTAGCTCTTTGGCAACCACGGCGATGGTCGATAACGGCGAGGCAAGTTCGTGACCGGCGCCGGCAGCGAGGGTGGCCAGGGCTTCTAACCGCTGGCTCTTGGCCTGCCGCATTTCTGCTTCGCGTAACGCCTGCTCACGCTGCTGCAGTTCCGTTGTCAGGCGGGTGATGAAATACGTCGTCACGGCGGCACAGGCGATAAACGCGGCGATCATTCCTTGCCGCCACAAGCGTTGTTCGGCAACGACATCGCTCCCAAAGCCTGTGGGCGGAACGCTGGTAAAGAGATCGCTGCCAGGGCTGACATAGAACAACGCCACAAAACAGGCTATCGCCATGACCGCCACGGGCCACGCCCATTTTGAAGGCAGCACCACGGCCGAGAGCGCGATATTCACAAAGTAGAAAATGGCGAACGGGTTCGAGGCGCCGCCTGAAAAATGCAGCAGCGCGGTCAGCGAAATCAGGTCCAGCGCCATCACACCCGCCAGCACCAGATGCTCCGCAGCACCACGCGGATTGGCCGAACCGCTCTGCCGGAAGTAACGCATCCACGCGGTCAGCACCAGGTTCGAAGCCGCCGTAAACGCCACAATCCCCAGCAGCAGCGAAAGGTCCAGTGGCGCCCCGATCACCACTTTCGACAGCACAATAGTCACCAGCTGTCCCGCCACGGCAATCCACCGCAGCCAGATAAACCACGACAGATTCAGGGGCGAACGGGTAACCTCCGCGGTTCGGGGTGTCGCTTTTTCCGCAGACTCAGAAGGTTGCTCAATCACGCTGTGCTTCAACGGCCAAGGGAACGGACAGGTAGAATGCCCCTATCATAGCCACCGCAGCACAAACGGCGATAATGGAGCCGGAGGGAAATCACACAACCGCTGCCAGAAGTGGTGGCGCCAAAATACGCTTGTAGAGAACGCATGAGCACCCGAACTTTGCCTGCGGCGGATATGATCCGTGTCCGAGGCGCCAGGACGCACAACTTGCAGAATGTGGATATTGATATCCCGCAGAATCAACTGGTCGTGGTAACGGGGCCGAGCGGTTCGGGCAAAAGCAGCCTGGCGTTTGATACCATTCTGGCAGAAGGGCAGCGGCAGTATTTTGAAAGTCTGTCGGTCTACACGCGGCAGTATCTGGACCAGATGCAGCGGCCCAATGTCGATGAAATAACGGGGCTGCAGCCTTCGTTGTGCATCGACCAGCATCCCGGCAACGCCAACCCGCGTAGCACCGTGGCGACGGTGACGGAGGTGTACGATTACCTGCGGCTGATGATGGCGCGGCTGGGCGATCTGTCGTGCTATGCATGCGGCACGCCGGTTTCGCAGCAGGCGGAAGAAGAGATTCAGCAGGCGATTATGCGGCTGCCGGAGAAAAGCAAAACCATGATCCTGGCGCCGATGGTCCGCGGCCGCCAGGGGAAGCATGAAGACGTCTTCGCCGCCATCCGCAAAGCAGGCTTCGTCCGCGTGCGTGTCGATGGCGAAGTGTACGACCTGGAAAATGTGCCGTCACTTAACGTGCGGAAAATGCACACGATTGAAGCCGTGATCGATCGCGTGATTATCCGCCCCGGCGCACAGAGCCGGATTTCCGAATCGGTCAGCCGCGCGCTGAAGATGGGCGAAGGTCTGCTGGTCGCTACACATCTGGATAACAGCACGTCACCGCCAGAGTGGAAGGATGAAGTCTTCAGCACGCTTTACGCCTGTCCATCGTGCGGGCTGAGTTACGAAGAGATTGAACCGCGGACCTTCAGCTTCAACAGCCCGTATGGCGCCTGCCCGGAGTGCGACGGGCTTGGCGTACGCGACCAATTCGACCCCGGTATGCTTACGCCGGACCGCAGTAAATCGCTGGCCAGCGGCGGCATAACCGCCTGGCAACCACTGTCGGCAGCGGCAAAGAAAAAGGTCCGCGCGGCTGTCGAGCCGTATATCGAAACGCAGAAATACACCTGGGATACACCGCTGAAAGAGCTTTCCGCGGTGAAGTTCGACAAGCTGCTGTATGGCGACGGCGCCAGGTTTGAAGGCGTGGTGACCATGCTGGAGAAAGAATTCGCCACCACGACCCGCGCCAAGCGTTTAGAAGAACTGGCGGAACTGCGTGGCGATGTGCCCTGCCAGGCGTGCGGCGGTTCGCGGCTGCGGCCCGAAGCTGGCGCCGTGCGGCTGGGTGGGCTGACAATGCATGAACTTGTCAGTCTGCCAGTCTCTGACGCTGTGACATTTTTACGTCAATTGGATTTCACAGGCGACGCGGCGAAGATTGCGGCGCCGGTGCTGAAAGAAGCGCTCAAGCGGCTGGACTTTCTGCTGCACACCGGCGTCGGTTATCTGACGTTGGGACGCCGGGCGGATACGCTCAGCGGCGGCGAACTGCAACGCGTGCGACTGGCCACCAGCATCGGCTCCGGTCTGACCGGCGTCTGCTACGTGCTGGACGAACCGACCATCGGGCTGCATAGCCGCGACAACGACCGGCTGATTCAAGCCATCCAAGACCTTCAGCAGCAAGGCAACACGGTGCTGGTGGTGGAACATGATGAAGCAATGATGCGCGCAGCCGGGCGGATCATAGATGTCGGCCCCGGCGCCGGTTCACGCGGCGGCAGGATCACGGCGGCAGGCGCCGTCGATGAGATCATCGCCAATGAAGGTTCGATCACGGGCGACTATCTTAGCGGTCGCAAGCAGATCGCGGCGCCGGATGCGCGGCGTGCTGCGAAACAGGACGAGGCGATTGTCGTTCACGGCGCTTCGCTCAATAACTTGCAGGACGTGACGGCCACGTTTCCTTTAGGGCTACTGCTCTGCGTGACGGGTGTCAGTGGCAGCGGCAAGAGTTCGCTCGTAGGCGGCGTGCTGACCCGCGCCGTGCATCGCGCGCTGGGGAATGTCGCGCCGGCGCCGGGCGCGCATCAAAAGCTGACAGGTGTGGAAAAGATTGACAAACTGATTGAGGTCACGCAGGCGCCGATCGGCCGGACGCCGCGGAGTAATGCGGCGACATACTGCGGCGCGTTTGATGAAATCCGCAAGGTGTTCGCCGGCACGCGCGATGCAAAACGCCGCGGATATAAGGCCAATCGCTTCAGCTTTAATGTGAAAGGCGGACGCTGCGAAACGTGTCAGGGGCAGGGGATGCGGAAGATTGAAATGAACTTCCTGCCGGATATGTATGTGCAGTGCGAAGCGTGCGGCGGCGCCCGTTTCAACCGGCAGACGCTGCTGATTAAATACCGCGGCAAATCCATTGCCGACATCCTGGCGATGCCGGTTGATGAAGCCCTGGAATTCTTCCAGAACTTTACCGCGATCCGGCGGTTGCTCGAAAGCATGCAGCAGACGGGACTGGGTTATCTGCCACTGGGGCAACCTTCCACCACGCTTTCAGGCGGCGAAGCTCAGCGGATTAAACTGGCCACGCAGTTGTCGCGCACTTCGCCCGGCCACGCGTTGTACGTGCTGGACGAACCCACGACCGGCCTGCACTTCGACGATATCGCCCGTCTACTGCGTGTGCTGAATCAGCTGGTGGATGCCGGTAATACGGTGCTGGTGATCGAGCACAATCTCGACATCATCCGCGCGGCCGACTGGCTGATTGATCTAGGGCCAGACGGCGGCGCCGGCGGCGGGCGGATTGTCGCCGAAGGCACGCCGGAACAGGTCGCCGCGAATCCGGCAAGCGTAACGGGCCGGTATCTTTAGATCCCGGCAATGCGAGCAGCAGACTCCGGGTGACCAGACGCAGCAAGAACGCCCCTCGCGTTTGGACATTGATATCTGCACAAATGAAGAACTGAATACCGGTCACATTGTCATGACGCTCTGTCTTTTGACACGCTTCGTGGAAATCGCCGTACGGCGTTGGAAGCGGTGGTATCATGGGATTAGCCGTTCTTACGACTTTGCGCCTCCTTCGGATCCTTCGCCATGAGTTTGAATTTGAATCGTCGTCAAATATTGTCCGCTGCTATCGCTGCTGGGGCGGCGGGTTCGCTGGCTGCTGTTTCTGCTGCAACCGCGGCGGAGGATGCGGCGAAACCGGCGAAGAAGCGGGCCAATCGTATTGCCACGTCGACCTATTCCTACTGGCGGTACCGCAAGGATACAAAGCTTTCGATTGAAGCCTGTATCGATCTGGCGGCGGAAGCGGGCTTCGATGGCGTTGAGCTTCTGCATGTGCAGATGCCGCGCGAAGATAACGCCTATCTGCAGATGTTGAAACAACGGGCCTTCCGGCACGGCCTGGACCTGTGCGGCATGTCAACGCATCAGTCGTTTGTTTACCCCGATAAAGAGAAGCGGGACGAAAACGTCAAACACACAGAGAAGTGCATCGAACTGGCTTACCGCCTGGGCATCCCCACAATCCGCGTCAACACGGGCCGGTGGGGCACGAGTAAGAACTTTGATGAACTGATGAAGAACAAAGGCATTGAACCACGGCTAAAAGGTTACACCGACGAAGACGGCTTTAAATGGGTGATCGATGGTCTGACGTCGTGTCTGAAGAAGGCGGAGCAATGCGGCGTGGTGCTGGGACTGGAAAATCATTGGGGCCTGGGCCGGACCGCGGCAGGTGTGCTGCATGTGATTGATAAGGTGAACTCGCCGTGGCTGCGTGCGACCTTGGATACCGGGAACTTCCTGGAAGATAAGTACGAGCAGATGAACCAGCTGGCGCCGCACGCCGTGTTTGTACAGGCGAAGACGTATTTCGGCGGCGGCACGTGGTACACGCTGGACCTGGATTACCAGAAGATCGCCGGCATTCTTGCCAGCCATAATTACAACGGCTACGTGTCCCTGGAATTTGAAGGCCAGGAGAAGCACGAAACCGCCATTCCCAAAAGCCTTGCCATGCTCCGCAAAGCTTTTTCAGCGTAGAGCAGAATTTTCCGGCAGGCTGTAACAATTCCTGCGTCGCTCCGCTTGAGATTGCATCAACCATGTAATTCTCACTCGTTCACGGAGCCGGCGCACGCCGGAATTGTTATGTCTATCGATCAGGCGCCCCCGCTCAATCAGGCACGGGCAGATGCTTTTGTCGGTCGTATGCTGGATATGCTCAATGGCAGCGGTCTGGTGCTGATGATTTCCATCGGCCACCGCACCGGGCTGTTCGACACGATGGCCAACCTGCCGCCTTCAAGCAGCGAAGATATCGCCACCGCTGCCGGCCTCAACGAACGCTATGTCCGCGAGTGGCTGGGCGCACTGACGGCGGGCAAGATTGTTGAATACGACCCGGCCTTGCAGGTGTTTCATCTGCCGGCGGAACATGCGGCCTTTCTGACGCGGTCCGCCAGTCCGGAAAACCTGGCGGTGTCCACACAGTTCGTTCCGCTGCTGGCCCAGGTGGAAGATGAAATCGTCGAGTGCTTCAAGCACGGCGGCGGTGTTCACTATTGCATGTTCCCGCGGTTTCAGACCGTGATGGCGGAAGAAAGTGACCAGACCGTGGTCGCCGCGCTGGAAGATTTTATCCTGCCACTGTCGCCGGAAATCACCGCGCGGCTGGAGCAGGGCATCGAAGTCATGGACATCGGCTGCGGCAGCGGCCGCGCGATTGCACGCCTGGCGCAGATGTTCCCCAACAGCCGGTTTACCGGCGTGGATATCTCGAAAGAAGGCGTCGCCAACGGTCAGCAGATGGCCCAGCAGTGCGGCCTGACCAATCTGTTCTTTGAAGTGGGCGACGCAGCGAAGCTGGACATGGAGTCGCGGTTCGATCTGATCACCGCATTCGACGCGATCCACGATCAGGCGGACCCGGCCAAAGTGCTGCGAGGCGTGTTCACCGCGCTGAAGCCCGGCGGCCAGTTCCTGATGCAGGATATCTCGGCTTCAAGCCATGTCGAGAAGAACATCGACCATCCGCTGGGCGCCTTCCTGTACACCATCTCCTGCATGCACTGCATGACGGTGTCTCTGGCCCGCGAAGGCGCCGGACTGGGCGCCGTGTGGGGTACAGAACTGGCCACGCAGATGCTGGAAGAAGCCGGCTTCCAGAATGTCAGCGTAGCGAACCTGCCACACGACATGATGAACTGCTACTACCTCGCCGGACGCTAGTGGCAACGGTAGATCGCGACACCAACGTAGGGCAGGCGCCTGCCTGCCTTCCTGCCGGGTGGAATCATTTGCGGACCACAGAATCTGCAGGTCCGCAGCCTGCATAACAACGCACCGGTAACTACCTCATTCGTCAGAGCCTGATGTAAGAATCGCAACGCCAAGTTAAAGTAGAGCCAGGGCTTCGCGGTAGTTACGACCGTATCGAAGACTTGATATCCACCGCCTCCGTAGATTTGAGAAGCGCGGAAGTACAGAGTTATTCCGCAAGAATGCCATGTCCGGGCAGACGGGTTGTTGATGGCTGCGGGTCTGGTCGAGGGAAGGCAGGCAGGCGCCTGCCCTACATTGTTAACGCGTGCGGCGTTCTTCTTTCCACTGGTCGATCTGCGTTTCGATATCGAAGTAGCTGAGGGTTGCTTGGGGGATCATGGCGTCGGCGGATAGTGGTGAGTCGCTTTCGCCTTCGGGGCGGCTGGCGGCGTCTACTTCGTCTTCCAGGGCAATTAGCCATGTTGGGATGTCGAGGCCAACGCCCGTTGGTTCGCGGGTCAGCACTTCGGTTTCGTGCTCTAGCAGTTCGAAGGTGGGGCATGGCCCATCCTGGCGTGCTTCCTGCATGGCGGGTTTGACCAAGGCGCGGATGCGGTCGATGGCCATCGGGCGGACGAACCGCTCACAGATGCGGTCGGCGATGGTGGGCATCCGCATGGCGTATTTCTGTTGCAGCGTGGCCAGCGATGTCTGGTAGCGGTCGGCCTCGGCGCCGATGCGTTCCGCCAGCGAACGCCGCCACAACCGCGCGGCTTCTTCGGCGCCGCGGCGGACCAGGATTTCGTGCGCCCAGACAACTGGCTTCAAATTCCACGACACGCGGTCGTACTTCATCCGCAGCCGCAAAAAGTCCAGCAGCATGTAAAGAAGTTCGCCCCGGTCAGACTGCGTGGTGGTGCTGTTGTAATCGCGGTACTCGCCGTAATTTTCGACGATGGCTTCCAGCACCAGCGTCATCAGTTCGATGGCTTCGCCACGTGGCATGTCCTGGTCGATGGCGGTGAAGAAGCGGTACGACTGTTCTTCGCAGGGGAAAGATTCCACCTGCTGAATCCAGGCGTCGACGCCCTGATGCAGAATCGCGCGGATGTTGCCGAAGTTGAAGAACCGCTGCGTGAAGACTTCGGCGCCGTAGTTCTTGATGAACTCCTCCAGCCGCTCCCACGAGCGTTCGTCTTTCACCCGTTCCAGCACCGACAGCCGCAGCGTACGGCTGTGCGCCAGCCAGTTGACCAGCAGCGATTCCGTCACCTGTTCCAGGCAGGAAACCAGCCGGTTGCCAGGGCTGATGGAAGAAGTGCGTGCACGTTTCCGCGGCGGCTTCTTCTTGCTGCTGTCTTTATTACCCTTGGATAGCGGCGACTTCTTTGTCTCGTCCTCTGCATCTTCTGCGGCCGCCTCCGATGGCGGATCGTCTTCCCAGGACCTGGCGGAGTGCACCAGGCTTTTGACGATGGCCTTATAGCCGATTTTGAACAGTTCATCGAACTCCGTCACGGCGCCGGCGCCGACGGGATTATCGCGTTCCATCTCGCGGGCGAGTTCGATCAGACGGCACGATTCCAGAATCAGCCCAAGACGCGGCAGCCAGACCAGCAGATCCTGCACCGTCTGCTGCCGGACGCGGGCGGCGACAATTTCCTCCGGGTCGCCGCCTTTAGAAAGCGGCACATAAAGCAGCGGTTGCGATGCGAAGGCGTCGGCCATTGCCGCCCATCGCTGGCTGACCGCAGGTGCGTCGCCACGTAGCAGGCTGGCGAACACTTTGATCGCGCAGCGCTGATCTTCGTCGATGCCTTTGAAGTTTTCCATCACCGCTTCGCAGTCGCCCGTGATCGCACAGCACGAAGCAAGCAGCAGGCGGCGGGCATCGGCGATTTCAACCACGGCCGCGATGACACGCTCCAGCAACGACTCTTTCAATGAACGATGCCGGTCGTATTGAATCAGCGATTCCTGGCCGCCGGAAGGTAGCGGCACGCGGTGCGCCTGCACGGCTTCGAGCAGTTGCATCAACTGCTGCTGGTTGACGCTGGCGTGTTCGGCCCAGCTCATCAGCGTGGCGGCGTTCTGCTGGTTGGTGTCTTCATTGGTGGCGCCGCGCCGTAGCAGCGTGACGGGGGCCGCTGATGCGAGGCGCCAGAGGTTGGCCAGGTTGCTCAGGAACGCAAGCCGCGAAATGATCCGCCGCGATTCCATTTCCAGACCCACATCGGTCCCGCCGCCGCCTTCGTCCGCCAGTTCGCTCTCGACGCCGTCGTCGGTGCTATCGCGATAGACAACGTCTTCGTAAGCGGCGCCGAACAGGCTGTCGAGGTCGTCCGGCTCTTCACCACCGGCGAACAGATCTTCGACCGATGACGAAGAGCCACCGCCACCGGCAAGATCAAACGAAGGCGCCCGCCAGTAGTCGCCCGCATTGGCTTCCATGTAGTCCAGCATTTTGCGGATGCGGCTCCATGCGGTGGCCGCTTCATCCGCCGGGGTCTGCGTATCCAGCGCTATCCGCTGCATCTCCAGCAGCCACGTTTCCACCAGCCGATGGAAACTGCTGTCGCCCTGCTCAAGCTGAATCTCTTCCGCCTGCGCCAGCCAGTGAATCAGCAACGCCCGCGACGCAACAAAATCGCCGCGCTGAATCAATGCATCCACCACCAGGGCACACGCCTGCGGCGAGCTGAACATCTGCGCGTGTTCGGCCCAGAAAGCCATATCGCCCGTCGAGGCGCCGCCCTTGTGCCACAGGTTCAGCGCGTTGGCAACGTGTTCCGCGGCATTGAAAGCATCGAGCGGATCGACCGCTTCCACGCTGCTGACTTCGTGCGCGGCGTACTGCCGCCACCACTGCGCGGTTTTCTGAAAGCCCGCCTTTACCTGTTCGCACAGCGCCAGGTTATCCTGCGCGGCGGCTTCGCTCCAGACGCGGGAATAGAAGGCGAAAATCTGTTCCATCAGCACCACTAGTTCGTCGGCGCGGTGGTCGCGGACGCTGTTTTCGATGGCGGGGAACAGGCTGAAGTTGGCGTCGAAGCCGAGGATGTTCCGCGGGTCGATCATTGCGCCGCACTGGATCGCGCGCTTGAGCAGTTCGATGACACCCGGCAGCGTTTCCGCCGCCTTCTTCAATTCGCCCTGTTCGATGTAGCGGTTGCCGGAGGATAACCGGCAGTCGATCTCGCACATGGTGCGGGCGGAAGCGGCGGGCACCACGTCCGCCTGTTTGCGGGCGGCTTCGGGGTGACCCATGCGGGCGAAGATTTTGGCCAGTTGAATGTGCTCTAGTTGCGCGGCGCGCTGCCGGGCTAACTGCTGATTCAAATGCTGGCGGGCGCCGCCAAACGGCTGACGCTTGGCTTCCATCTCCGTGCGGAGCCGTTTGGAATGTGCGCCGCTGGTGCGGCTGAACAGACGCTCGTAAAACGAATCGCGGTAGGCGGCGATGCCCGGCAGCAGATCCGCCAGCGACTGCGTCGAATCGTGCGCACCCGGTCCGGCGCCACTGATGCCGGAGGCCATCAAGATGGTCCCTGCCAGCACGGCGCCGGCTTCAAACAGAACTTCGTCGGCAGGTAGATCTTCCGGCTCTTCGACGCGGCTCATCAACGCATCGAGGGTCACCTGCTGCACGATGAAACGCCGGTAGCGGCCGCTGTTATCGATGGCGTGCGGGTCCCACTGGCCGAAGTGATAGTTGGGGCGTTTGTTCACCGGGTGATCGAAGTCGTACGCCCGCACGTCGATCGCCAGTTCGTCGACCAGATCTAAATCGAACTGCGCCGCGTTGTGAATGTCCTGATCCGGGCCGCGGAGGATTTCCAGCGCCGTTTGCACCACTTCAAAATACGGACCCGCCGCTATGCCCGCGCCGCGGATATAAAGCGGAACGGGCCGCGTCCATTCGTGCGGGAACGGTTCGATTTTGTCCTCGCGGCTGGCGGATTCCAGCGTTGGCACCGGACGATAGCCGATGTAATCGTTCAGCGTGGCAACGGCGCCAGCGGTGATGCGGTCTGTCTCGTCCCATGGCCCGCCCTGCTGCAAAACAGCCTCGCAGACACGGCCCAGAAACAGCGGGTTGTGCAACACCTGCGGCTCTAAATGAAACAGCAGATCGGCGTGAAATTCGCGGTAAGCCGCAAGCGTTTCACTGACCAGGCCGCCGGTGATGGCTTCGGCCTGCTGGCAGTCGCTGAAGGCGGAAGATTCCTGCTTGAGCACCTGCAGGCGTTCGCTCAATGGGGTGGCCAGATGCTGCCAGGTGACAGGTGTTTCGCTTTCGTCGTAAAGTGCGCCGTAGAGAGCATTTAGAGCGGAAAGAAACTGCGTATCGGCAGCGCCCGATGAGAAGTTGAAGTATCCCAGCAGTTTATCGAGCAGGCTTTGGCGATCGCTGCCTGGTTGTGGCTTGTTCATTCCGCAACTCCGTGCGCCGCCATCGCTTCCGCCACGCTTGCGGGGCGTCCAATTAGCAATCTGCGCAGCACGGCAGACGCTTCAGATTCCCGCAAACACAACGGCCAACAACGCTTTCCGGCATTCTCACCGCATTTCTTAGCCGGTAAGGGCGGATAAGCGTACGCCACGCAGGGCGTCTGGCGGACCTATTGCCATCATCCAATGTTCATCCATGCATCGTAGGCCCTGCACCAGCAATGGTCTAGCGGGGAGGGAGTTGGTGGTTAGAGGTTAGTTGCTAGAGGTTAGAGGTTAGTGGGTTCAGTTATAGTAGAATTCAAACACGAACCCGAAACGCGAGACAACAGGGTTTGAAGCGAATGGCCCGTCTGGGCAACTATCGATCCAGGGCGAAATCGCCGAACCCCCTTGTTGTGAGCGTTTAGTCAAACGTCCCTCCCTCGCGCTTCGGGTTGGTGTAAGGGGAAAAGCGCCGCATCGATAGTCACACTTCTAACCTCTAGCCTCTAACCACTAACCTCTAACAACTACCTAAGCCCGAAGAGTCTGTCGTACTTGGCTTCCTGATGGCAGTTCATGCAGGACTGGACGCGGCCGGCGCTGGTGACGGTTTTGCCGTCGGATGTGACGGTGCCATAGACCCAGCCGTTGTCGGTGGCATCGGTCACGGTCTGGGTTTTGTACATGATGTACAGCCCGGCTTTTTTGCTGGCGTGGTAGGTTTTGCCGTCTTTCTGGACGTAGGGATAGTACGAACCGCCTTCCAGAAATATGCCGCGCGGCTTCTTGTTCCGGGCGGTGGGCTTGTGTAACGGGTCTCGCTCCATATCTTCCCAGAGTTTGTGTGAGAGCTTGCGGCTGGTTTCCTGCGGATGCCAAGATTCTTTCACAACGGCCTGCCCGGGTTTCAGCGTGGCGCCCAGTTTCATGGTGATGTAGGCGGGGCGATCTTTGGCGAACAGGTAATAGAGTTTGCGGCCGTGGGTTGCCGCGTTCTGGCTCTTGCTGAAGCGGGCCATCGAAGGCATCGGCATCCGGCACAGATACGGCGCCCACCGTGTTTCATCATCAACGCGGCCATAGGTTTTGTATTCGGCGGCGATCTTCAGCAGCTGGCTGTGAAACGCCCTGTTGTTTTCTTCGCTCTGCGGCGGTCCGGCAGCGTGGGCCGTAGCTACCGGCAGTGATGCGACGAAAAGAAGCGTTACTGCAAAGCGTATCTGTTGGAGGGAGCGTTTCATGCCGGGCGCCTTCTTTGTTCGCGGGATCTTCACAACCATGACTTGATGGTAGCAGGAGGTTCCTCGATCCGCCGTAACATGCCTGTAACTTGGTTGCCCGGTGGAATTCGCGGCACAGATGTTACAATACGGGCCCGCTGCCTGCGTGGATGAACTAGGATGCGCGAGGCGGCTGCACCGCGACTTTCAACAGAATTATCAAACTATGAAACTCGGAATTCTCTCTACCGCCCCACGTTGTTACAGCACGCGCCGTCTGGTCGCAGCCGCCAAGGAACGCAACTGCGACGTAACGGTCATTAACACGCTGAAATGCTCCATCGATCTGCAATCGGGCAAGCCGGACCTTTATTACAAAGGCAAACCGCTGGCCGACTACGATGCGATGGTGCCACGTATCGGCGCGAGCATCACTTACTTTGGTACGGCGGTGGTCCGGCAGCTGGAACAGATGAATGTGTTTGTCGCCAACTCTTCCAATGGCATCTCGAACAGTCGCGACAAGCTGCGCAGCATGCAGATTCTGAGCCGCCACAACATCGGCATGCCGAAGACCACCTTTGTCCGCGACCGTGCGGACGTGCTGCCTTCGATCGAACGCACTGGCGGCGCCCCGGTGATCATTAAACTGCTGGAAGGCACGCAGGGTGTAGGCGTGATTCTGGCCGACAACCTGAAGGTGGCCGAAGCAATTATCGAGACGCTTCAGTCGGCCCGTCAGAACGTGCTGCTGCAAAACTTTGTGTCCGAAAGCAAAGGCCGCGACGTCCGCGCCTTCGTCGTAGGCGACCGTGTTGTCGGCGCCATGCGGCGCGTGGCCCAAGGCGACGAGTTCCGCAGCAACGTGCACCGCGGCGGCAGTGTGGAAGCCGTTGAACTGGACGAACAATACAGCGAGACTGCCGTCCGCGCCGCGCAGATTATGGGTCTGCAGGTCGCAGGCGTGGACATGCTGGAAGGGCTGAAAGGCCCGCAGGTGATGGAAGTCAACAGCTCGCCGGGGCTGGAAGGTATCGAACGCGCGACCGGCAAAGATATCGCCGGCGCCGTGGTGGAATACTGCGCCGCCCATGTCGATTTCCCGGAGATGGATATCCGTCAGCGTCTGACCGTCAGCCGCGGATATGGCGTCTGCGAACTGATCGTGCCCGAAGGTTCGCACTTCGTCGGCATGACCATCACCGACGCCGCCTTTGCCGACAAGGACATCAACGTCCTCACGCTCTACCGCGGCAACGTGGTGATTCCGAACCCAAAATCAAGCCGCGTCCTCGAGCCGGGCGACCGCCTGCTGTGCTTCGGCAAACGCGAATCCATGAAATCCATGGTGCCCGTCAAGACACGCAAGAAACGCCAGCCCGAAGTCAAAGAACTCGATCCAGCACAGATCGAAGACGCCTCCAACCGCGAGCCAGGTTAAGCACCTGCGTGGTCGTTCAAAACCAGACCAGCTGATAGATATTCCTGGAAATGCATGAACCAGGTCGGCCCCTGGTTTTTACCGGCGCCGAATTGCCGTGGTGCGTTGCGACGGTTAAACTGCGAGACAAAACATCGTGAAAGCAACTGAAGCACCCTCGGGCGGTTTGCTGCCGGTGATTTGCCGGTAGCTATTGTCACCCGATCTATAAAACTAATGTTCCTGTAACGGTTGTGCAGACTGGTTTAACAAGCCGCCGTGGTGGAAACACTTGAGACGTGGACAAGGATACTCGTATGCCCGCAGCCAAGCTGAATCTTGAAGGACGGGAAATTGAATTCCCTATTGTCACCGGAGTCGAGAACGAGCAGGCCCTCGATATCTCGAAGCTCCGCGGCCAGACGGGCATGATCACCCTGGATGAAGGGTATGTGAACACCGGCTCCACCCGCAGCGCGATTACGTTCCTCAACGGCGAGACGGGCGTCCTGCGATATCGTGGTTATCCGATTGAACAGCTTGCCGCCAACTGTGGTTTTCTCGAAGTTTCGTATCTGCTTATCTACGGCGAACTGCCGACACGCGATGAGCTGGAGAAGTTTACGGATTCGATCCGTAAGCACACCATGATCCACGAGGACATGCGGTCGTTCTACAACGGTTTTCCACGTGATGCGCACCCGATGGCGATCCTGTCTTCGGTCTGCGGCGCCATGTCTACCTTCTATCAGGATTCGCTCAACCCGCACGACGAGCGGCAGGTCGAGGTTTCCATTCACCGGCTGCTGGCCAAACTGCCCACCATTGCCGCCTACAGCTACAAGAAGTCGACCGGGCAGCCGTTTGTATATCCGCAGAACGACTATTCCTACTGCGAAAATTTCCTGCAGATGATGTTCGCCGTTCCGACGGAGCCTTATGAAATAGACCCCGATTTCGTCAACGCATTAAACATGCTGCTGATTGTGCACGCCGATCACGAGCAGAACTGCAGCACGTCCACCGTGCGGATGGTCGGCTCTGCCGACGCCAACCTGTTTGCTTCGGTCGCCGCCGGTATCTGTGCGTTGTGGGGACCGCTGCATGGCGGCGCCAACGAGGCAGTGGTCAACATGCTGGAAACCATCATTGAAGATGACAGCAACGTCAAAAAATACGTGGACATGGCCAAAGACAAAGACGACGGCTTCCGCCTGATGGGCTTTGGTCACCGGGTCTATAAGAACTTCGACCCGCGGGCGCTGATCATCAAAGCCGCCTGCGACAAGCTGCTTGAGAAGCTGCAGATTGACGATCCGCTGTTCGACGTCGCCAAGCAACTGGAAGAAGTCGCGTTGAATGACGAGTACTTCGTTAAACGCAAACTGTATCCGAACGTTGACTTCTACTCCGGCGTGATCTACCGCGCGCTGGGCATCCCCGTGCAGATGTTCACCGTGCTGTTCGCCATCGGCCGGCTGCCGGGCTGGATCGCACACTGGGTGGAAATGCACAACTCAGACGGCAAACGTATCTGCCGCCCGCGTCAGGTTTACACCGGCCCCACCGAACGCGACTTTGTACCTGTCGATCAACGCAGTTAGTCTGACGTCGCCGCTAACTACGAATCATCCCGGCTCGCAGCAGCTTGTTTTACCTGCTCCGGGAAGTCCGCTTCGTAGCGTTTGACCAACGCTTTGATATCCGCCGGCATGATATAAATCTTGCCGCGGATCTTCTTGGTCTCACCGGGCTTCAAACCGCCCAGGCGGAAATCGCTGTGTATGCAGGCGATGACGCCCTGAAACAGTTCCTGGTAAGGCTCCCAGACGACCGCCATCAACTGTTTACCGTCGGCAGTAAACGCGCCTGTGAGCCCGTTGGAGGGCGTCAGTGAACTGACCGGCCGCGGGTTCACATCATCAGCAGGCACATGGGCGGGCCGGTAAACCTGCCCGGGAATGTAGCGCGCCTTATCCGCCCACGGGCGCGTCGGCAGCCGCGTGAGTTCGCCATCGAGAAAAATGAAGCACTGCCGGGCGTACTTCGGCACCAGAACACGGGCGTCTTCCCGACCGGCGCCGGTGAATTTATCAACACGGATGCAAGGCTGCGCCCAATGCGCCTGCGAGGCCTTGCTGGTCGGATTCGTCGCCGTCAGGCGGAAGTCCACTTCGCCATCGCCCGCCGTAATCACGTGCTCCACAATCACGCCGTCGGCGAGCGTATCGCGAAGTTTAATCACGCGACCATCTTCGCTGGCAGAAAGAAGTTCAGCGCGGTGCTTAATCACCGTTTCGCCCCAGTCCCGGTCCGTCGAGCCGGGGCGGCAGTAAGCCTCCAGGTAATGCGTCCGCATTTCTTTGCCGGGGAAGTCGCCAAAGATCGAAAGGTAATTGTCCTTCCAGGCGATTTTCAACGCACCGCCAGCCGGCTCTTCACCGTAGGCGGTGGCAGCAGTGACAAGAATAAGGCACAAGCAGGCAAGCAGTCGCGTCGTCATATCCGCCTCGTCAAATGATGTAATGAACACGTTACCCTGGCTGGCGAGTGTATAAGAGCCAGTGTTACGAAGCAAACAATTGCTGGTCCGCAACGATGAACTCAATGTTGCGACGTTAACCAGGCGCAGCATCTCGTCCCCTCGCCCCTCCGGGGAGAGGGTTAGGGTGAGGGGGCTCCGCATCCAGCCAATCTCAACACGACCGCCCCGCTTGAAGCGTTTAGCACAGCGATTTACCCGCTGTCACGCTGTCGGAATCGCCTGCTCGATGCGCTGGTTCAACCGGCGGGCGAGTTCTGCGACAAACGGCTCCAGCATCATAGCGGCCGGGAAGCAGGGCAGCGTTTCGATGTGGCAGTTGACCTGGTCGAACTCACAATCGCGGAACACAGCGTGCCGCACCTCCGGACGGAAGATCGTCACAGGCAGATCGTAAGGCTGCGGGCGATATTGCATGGCGGCCCGGTCGTTATTCTCCCAGAGCTGCGCCAGCATCTGCTGATCGCTGGCCTGCGCGGAATGCACTTTACGCTGGAGTTCTCCCCGCCACACCTTCCGCCGCGCACCGACGACACTTAGTTTCTCCCGCACAAATTTCGAGGCGCCGCTACCTGCTGCAAACACGTTGCGAAGCGCGAAGTAAACCTTCTCAAGCCAGAAGCGTCCGCCGCTCATCGGCTTGCGGCGCTTACACTTCTCCCAGTTGTAAGTTTCAAACATCGCTACGACGGCCACTTCTTTACCACGCTGCCGCAGCTGCTGTGCGACCTCCAGCGCCAAGGTGCCGCCCATGCAATATCCGCCGGTTAGATAGGGTCCATCTGGTTGCATCGCGAGCATCGCTGCTGCGTACCCGCTGGCCATTTCTTCGATGCTGCGGAAGGTGGCTTCGCCATCGATCAGTGCCTGCGATTGAAGCCCATAAACCGGTTGGTCCGAAGGAAGGTGTGCGGCAAGCTGCCGGTAGAACATCACGTTGCCGCCCGCGGCATGCATCAAAAACAACGGCGGGCGGGCGCCCTTGGGTTGAATCGCCACCAGCGAAGGATGCGATTTCTTCTGCCCGCCATCGATCAATTCCGCAAGCCGCGTAATCGTCCGCAGTTCAAGGATCGAACCGACGGGCAGCTTCTTGCCAAGTCTGTCGGCAATCTGCGAATTCATCCGCACCGCCAGCAAGGAACTACCGCCCAGTTCAAAGAAGTCATCACCCGGGCGGATATCTCTGGCTCCCAGCAGTTCCGACCAGATCTGCGTCAGTGACGCAATAGTGTCACTCGCCGCTGAAGCAGAAATTGCGGCCTGCTGAGATGCTTCCGTATGGCTCTCTGACGCGTCCGCGGTGGCAAGACGCTTTATCAGGTCATGCACCGAAACAATAACGCGCGGCTCATCCGTCGCCAGCGCCGCCGCAAACGCCTTGGCGCCTTCTTCCGGGGAAATCGTGTCTTCGATATCAAACAGCGGAGACGACGGGTTACCACCCGAAGCGGCAAGGTCCGCCGCCATTCCCGCTTCGCTCCACTCATCCCACTGAATCGTCTGCCGGAAGACGCCATCGCCACGCGTGCGTTGATGAAACGGAAACGCGTCCAGCGCCATGTTGGCGGCCAGATAACTCAGCTCACCAATCCGGTGATGATGCAACGTGGCGCCAATGGTTGAACATCCAAGAATGAACCGCAGCGGCTGATCCGCCAGCAATTCTTCCAGCAGCGCTACACCGTGCAATTTTGCTGGCATGCAGGCCGCGATATCCTCCTGCGAACTCTGCTGCAGCGGCCGCAGCGGCCCACTCACGCCCGCCGCATGAATCACCCCGTGCACCGCGCCAAAATGGTCAGCCGTCTGTTGTAGCACTTGAGCAATAGAATCGCTGCGGCTGACGTCGCCCTGAACTGTCAGAACCTGACACCCGGCGGCGCGGATCTGATCTATGATCTTGAGTTTCTTCAAGTCACGCGGCGAAGCTTCGTCCCGCAACGGTAACGGTCCACGGCTAACCAGCACCAGATTCGCACGCACCTGCCGGGCAATCTCACGGGCAAGAGTCAGACCAATACCGCCCAGACCGCCAAACAGAAGATACGTGTCGCCATCGCGTAGACGCTTTGTTACCCCGGCGGATGGAGCTTCGCACGGTTCAAAACATTCAGTCAGCAGCTTTCCGTCACGGTAGGCGTATGATCCGCCATCAAGGGCTGCAGCTTGTGCGAGCATCTTTTGCAACGCGTAAGAACGGTGTGACGCGTTTATGTCATCCGGCAGGTCGATGTGACGGCACGCAACGCCAGGGTGCTCCTGCGGAATCAGCTTGCAACAGGCGATTGCGGCAGCGCGGGCGGGAAGGACGATGTCATCCTGTGTGGCGGGAATCGCCTTGTGAGTAATCGTGAAGAGTTGAAGCTGATGAAGCGGGCAGACATTGCCGGTAGCTGCCGTAAAGAAAGTCAGGCTATTCAGCCCACGTTGCAGTTCCTGTGCGTCTTCCACATCCTCCCCGGTCATCCAGGTATGCAGTACATGTGACGGAAGTATGTCACTTTCTTCCAGCGACGAAAGCAGTTTCCGGTAGTCTTCCGCCGCATGGATGTTGATGCGATATTCGTGACGGCTGATCTGCTGGAACATCTCACCCGGCTTAACCGTCACAACATTCGCCGTTTCCTGCGGCAGCCATTCACGCCCGCCAAACACCAGCCAGGTGCTGTCCGTACTGCGGTTGATGAGGGTCGAAGGTTCGTCAGACGCACCGGTTTCAGCGGCTTGCCACTTCGGTTTGTAGAGCCACTGCGGGACAGGCCGGCGCGGGATCTGTGGCCGCGCGGCGGGTTCAGATGGTTCCGCCGGCGTCGTAGTCGTTGAAGTGCTGCCTACGGTTGTGCTGCGCGCGAGCCAGTAATTCTCGTTGTCAAAAACATATCCCGGCAGGGGCACACGTTGCCGGTTGGCTCCGTGAATGTTCTGCCAATCGGGTGTGACACCCGCCTCCCATAGCTTGCCGAGGGTCCGCAGTAGAAATGCGTAATCGTCAGCGTCTTCGCGCGGATGGCGCAGCGACGTGCATATCACATGATGCTGGTTGTGGCCCGGTTGTTCGCGGATGAAACCGCTGAGCGTCTGGCCGGGGCCGGTCTCAAGCAGCACGCGGTTGGGTTGTTTCAGAAGTTCCGCCGCGGCCTCTGAAAACCGCACGGGCTGCCGGATGTTATCCACCCAGAACTGCGGCTGCGCGTAGGCCGCGGGATCAGCCGTGGCGCCGGTGACAGTGGAATAAATAGGCAGTTGCGCGGGGCGGAGTTGCACCTTTTCAACCGCCGCGCGGAAGTCTTCTAGGACCGGCGCCATCATGCCGGAGTGAAACGCATGCGAGGTCCGCAAAACCTGGCACGGCACGCCGGCGTTGCTTAGTTCCGCTTCAAACGCGTCCACCATCGCAGCGTCGCCTGCCACGACGCTGGCGCCGGGGCTGTTCATGGCCGCAAGTTCCAGCCGCGCGTCCAGCCGCTCTTGCACCGCTTCACCCGGTAACGCAACAGCCAGCATCTTGCCCTCAGGCAGTTCGCTGATCATGGCGCCGCGCAGCGCGACCAGCCGTAGCGCATCCGCCGGCTGCATCACTCCAGCAATACACGCCGCCGCATATTCACCAACGCTGTGCCCGGTAACGCCCGCGGGCTGAACGCCCCACCGCATCAACAACCGCGCCAGCGCGTATTCAATGGCGAACAACGCGGGCTGCGTTACATGCGTCCGCCGCAGCAATTCGGCAGCTTGCTGTTCTTCACCCGCGGCAGGGAACAGAACGCCGCGTAAGTCGATGTTGTTTTCGGCCAGTAACTGATCGTGAAACGTATCGATCTGCCGTTTGAATTCTGCGTCTTGTTCGTACAAGCCGCGGGCCATGCCAGCGTACTGGGCGCCCTGGCCGGGGAACATGAAGATCACGTCCGGGTTGTCCAGCCGGTTGGCGGCGCGGGGCTGACCCGCGAGCAGTTCAACATCGTCCCGGTCCGTCACCACAACGCTGCGGCGGTGCTCCATGCGGTTGCGGCCGGTCTGTAACGTAAAGGCTGCATCGGCAAGCGACGTTGTCCCGTCTTCCACCAGGTGTGACACAACCTTGGCAGCCGTGGCGTCGAGCGCTGTTTCTGTTCTGGCGGAAAGAACCAGCAGTTGCGGCCGCTCTGCGCCTGGTGAGGCAGCTTCCACACGCGGGCCTTCTTCCAGCACCAGATGCGCATTCGTGCCGCCGATGCCTAATGAATTGACCGCAGCGTAACGGATATCATCCGCGGCACTGGATGTTGCCCACGGTGTTAGCTGGTGGTTGACGATGAACGGCGACGTGGCGAAGTCGATCTGCGGATTGGGCGTGGTGTAGTGCAGCGTGGGCGGCAGCGTGCGGTGCTTCAGGGCGAGTGCGGTCTTGATCAGCCCCGCGACACCGGCAGCGGCGTCGAGGTGGCCGATGTTGGATTTCACCGAGCCAATGCGGCAGAACTGTTGCTGCTGCGTCTGCGTGCGGAAGGCCGAAGTAAGCGCGGCGACTTCAATCGGGTCGCCCAGATACGTGCCGGTGCCGTGCGCTTCGATGTACGAGATCATCGCTGGTTCAATCCCGGCGGCGGCATAGGCTTCAATCGCGGCCCGCGACTGCATCTCGACACCGGGCGCCGTGTAGCCGGACTTGCGGTTGCCGTCGTTGTTCACGGCTGAGCCTTTGATGACTGCCATAATTGTGTCACCATCAGCCACGGCATCTATCGCGCGTTTCAGCACCACCACGCCGGCGCCGCTGCCAAAGATGGTGCCGGCGGCGCTCGCATCGAACGGGCGGCAATGGCCATCGGGCGAGAACACGCTGCCCTCCTCTGCCTGATGCCCTGCGATGTGCGGCACGCGGATGGAAACACCACCGGCCATCGCCATATCGCATTCTTCGTTAATCAGGCTCTGACACGCGGTGTGAACCGCCACTAGCGAAGTTGAACAAGCGGTTTGAATGGTCAGGCTGGGTCCCGTCAGGTTCAACTGATACGAGACACGTGTCGAAAGAAAATCTTTGTCACTGGCAAGCAGCGTCGGCAGATAATCTTCGGCAAACCGCTCGGCAAGATTCGCGTAGAGAAAATAAGTGTTCATCGCAGAGCCGGCGTAAACACCGACTCGCCCGTCGAAGCCATCAGCCGTATGGCCCGCGTTTTCCAGCGCGTGATAACAGCATTGCAGGAACACGCGATGCTGCGGGTCCATCAGCTCTGCATCGCGCTGCGAGTAGCCAAAGAAGCGGGCGTCGAACAGGCCGGGTCCTTCGATCACCGGCGCCGCTTTGACGTATCCGGGCCGCTGATAAATCTCGCGCGGCACGCCGGCGCGGTCGAGTTCTTCATCGGAAAAGAAGCGGATGCATTCGCGGCCTTCCACCAGATTCCGCCAGTACGCATCTACGGAATCCGCACCGGGAAACTTCCCGGCGAGTCCGATGATGGCAATATCAAATTCACCTGGCTGATACATAGTTGTTCTGGTTGAAAGCAGTGGGAAAGCTTACAGACATGCTGCGATTTACCCGCGGCGGCGGGATGCGGCGCGGGCCTTACGGCGGCTGGCGCGGTCGCGGGCTGTGGCGGCGGCGTCTTCCGCAGGCTGGCTGTCAGCGGAGTTGCTGAGGTAGGCAGCGATCTGGCGGATGGTGGGGCGTTCGAAAAGTTGCACAACAGGCAGGTCGATATCCAGCGACGACTTCAGCCGGGCGATCAACTGAACAGCCAGCAGCGAGGTGCCGCCTACATCTTTAAACGCGTCGCACACGCCGACGCTTTCGAGCTTCAACAGTTCGCACCAGATGGCAGCGATGTTCCGTTCCAGGTCGTTGGCAGGCGGCGTCTCGGCGGGTAATTCGGCGGGCCGCGGGCGCCGCTGCGTTGCCTGCGTCGCCTGGCTGATCTGCTCAACGGTCTGCAACTCTGTGGCGATCTGCGCAAGCGGTTCGTTGAACAACTGACGCCGTGAGGGTTGTTGTTGTGGAAGTGGTGCGGCCGTCGCCGTGGCGGCTGCTTGCGGGTTGTACTGCACGCTGGCGGCGGATTCTGCGCTGGTGGTAAACGGCTGGCCAATGCAATGCGAAGCGAGGAAGTCGCGGGCTGGTTGGTTCCGCTCTGTCGGCTCGAACGGGATTTCAATCCGCGTGGCGCCTTGTTCCATGGCGATGCGTCCCAGGTGCGCGAGCAGTTGATGCTCTACGCCGCGGCCCAGAACGCGGCAGCTAAGAAGCAGCGTGTCTACATGCAGCACGCCGGCCGCTATCTGGAAGATCAACAGGCCGGTGTCGCCGTAATCGCCGAAGCGGTCCTGCACGTGAACCATGTGCACGCTGTGGCCGTTGTCCAGAAGCTGTTGCAGTTCCGCTTCGCTGCGGCGGATGGTGGATGCGTTGAATTGATTGGTGCGTTGCGTAAGTTGCGCCGCACGCGGTAACTGAGCGGGAGTGACGGGCGCGATGCGGACCTGTAATTGCAGGCTGTCGATGAACGACTTGAGCGTCGGCGCCGCCGCGCGGGCCTGCTGCCGGCTGGCTTCGTCGCGGTACATCTGCGTGCGACGGCTGTCTTCGTCACTGCTGGATTGAAGGTCGAGCGACCAGACGTGGTCCAGCATGGGTAGGATTGCGCGGCTTTCCGCCGGGCATGGCATCACCAGCACGCCGGGGCAGTTGGCAGCTACGTCGGCGCATTCCAGCGGGTTGTCGTCGATGAAGATGAAGCTATCCAGGCCGAGGTTCAGCTCCGCGGCAAGTTCGTGCAGGTTCTGCGACTTCGCATTCCAGTTCACTTTCCAGCCGGTGAAGTGTTCGCGTTTGAGCGGCATCTCACGCCCGTTGAACACGGCCTCGACATCCGCCGGCGTGTTCTTACTGCAGACGGCCAGCAGCAGCCCCTGGTTCATCAGCTCCACCATCCGCTGCTGGAAAGCGATGCGATGTTCATCGAGCGTGACGCCGCTGGCGCCGTCTTCGCCACAGACGCCGCCCCACAAGGTCTGGTCACAGTCCAGGACGATCACCTTGGGCGCCGGTGCGCGATGCTTCAGCCAGTGACGGGCGACGCAGGCGCCCAGCGCAGTGAAGTAGCCACTGGTATAAGGCACATGTCCCAGGGCATTGGCTTGCGCGTCGTGAATTTCCGCAACCGGGTAAAGCTGGCTGATCTCCTGCGACGTAAGCAATTGAATATGGCGGTAAGGTTGCAGCGCGGCGGCGATCTGCCTTTCTACCTGCTGATGGTCGGCGCTGCTTCCCTCTTCGCCATGCGGCGGGCAACTCATTAGCAGCAAGGGCGTGATATTGGTCGAGGCGAAAGCTTGCAGGTTGGCGACGAATTCTTCCACACGGGCGGAAACATCTGCCGCGTCTTGCTGCTTCTGGGCAGCGGTTTTGTTCTGCCCAGGGCGGATCGCAAAAACGTTGAATAGCCCGGAGCCATGCAGCAAGGTTTCTTCTTCCACCGCCACTTCAAAGCCACGGCTTTCGAGAATGCTTTGCACTTCCGCCAGCACAGGGCCTTCGCGGTCGTGAACTTCTACGACAACCTGCCGGATCATGGGCCAGTGTTCATCGGCGATGCCACGTAGCACGGGCAGTTCGCTTTTCTCCGCATCCAGCTTCAGCAGATCGATGCGGTCGATGTTGTGCTGACGGATGATGCTGGAAACATTGCGTAGCTCGCACTGGAGTGTCTGGCTGTTCATGCGGCCGTTCATAAAACTGGCAACGGCCGCGTCGATGGCGTCCTGTGCCGCGTCTTCGCCCAGCGATGTCCGCACCATGTTGGCAACGATGGCTTCGACCGCCGCGTGATCTTCGCCCGCGTCAGCGTAGAAGCTGGAGAAGACGGAAGATGCCTCGTAAAAGGTGAAGGTCGCGTGGCCATCGTGCTCTCCGGCGCCGCACGGCAACGGCGTGATAGAACCGCCGCCATACATTTCCGCGTTGGCGGTAAGGGCCGCATGGGCACGGGGCGATGGTTCGAACGAGTAAACTTTCGCATCCGGCGCGTGCTGTTTTACGAATAGCGAAAACAGTCCGATGTTGGCGCCGATGTCGAGCACACACTGGCAATCCTCGAGCGAGACGCCGTGCTTCAAATAACAGCGGTCGACCCAGATCTCGTTGAAGACGTAATCGGTTTCGTACGGATTGAGATGGGCGACCTGAATACCCGCGGGTAGCTTCTTCGTGGCGTGTTCTGCTTCAACACGCTGCCGGGCCGTCTCGTCGGCGGTAAGCGGACGGAAGGCTTTCTGGACCCAGTCCTGCCAGCAGAACAGAAGGACGTTGGCCGCGTTCTGCGGGTGGGCAAGCACGCTGCCCGGGTCGAGCAGTTGCTGATGCACCTGGTTGTACGGGGCGAAGGAAGCCTGCAACGGCGCCTGAAAGTGCGCGCCCCAGAATGCAACGGCGTCGGCCAGTGGTTCGGCGGTAAACGTGGCCGCAATGCCAATGCGCTGCTCTGGTGGCTTTGCCTGCGGGTAGACCAGCGAGACATCCTGCATGGCGATCAGCACTTCACCGTTGGCGGCAAGCAGCTGCACGTCGCCCGTTATCTGCGACGCGTCTTCGTGGCTGCTCTTCCGGGCCGCAATGCTATGCAACGTGCCGCCGGTGGACAACGCTCTTTGCAACGCCCGTAGATCTAATTCGATGTTCGCGACGGCGGATAGCAGATAGGGGCCCTCGGGTTCGGCCACGCAGGCCGCAAGCGTCTGCACCAGGGCGTCGATCAGCACCGGGTGGATTCGTAACGGCGCCGCAGGGGCAGGAACCATCACCGTGGCAGCAGCCTGCTCCGGTTTGGTCTGTAAGTTGCGCAGCGGTTGAAAGGCCGCGCCGTACTGGTTGCCTACTTCCTGAAGCCGCTGGTAAAAGGCGGACGAGACATCCTGTTCTAAAATAGCAGGCGCCGGCAGGCGGTTGATAGAAGGCGCCGGTAGCGCGGCTGCGTAAAATTCGACCAGGGTGTTTTCACCGTCAGTGACAGAACCCTGGCACAGCGGTGCGTTGGGTTGCGGCTGCACATCGTTGGCCTGCAGCGTTACCTGTTCCGTGCCGCTGAGTGATCGTGGCCGCAGGAAGTTCACTTGCGTTAACTGCAACACCTCAGCGTTGTTCGTATCCTGCCTGGCAGCGATAAACGCCTCCGACGCTACTGACACATACAAGGCGCCCGGAAGTAGCGTTGCCTCTTGCACCTGATGGTCGCGCAAGAATGGGTATTGTTCCGTGCTTACCTGGAGAGGGAAAGAGGCGCCCGGATTGTTTTCAGTGGGTGACGGCTGTTGCATGGCAGGATATTGACTAGCCGGCAGCTTCGACCGGTTAAGAGGCGAATGAAAATAGTGTCGGAGTGTCCACAATGTGATGGTCTGCGGACGTTTTGCGTTCGACGAATTCTGCGGGTGTCCGTACCGATAGTAATTGCAGGAAGTTGACGTGGGAACGTGTTAGTTTCCCCGTCCGTGTGATATCTGAGCGGGTTTTACGGAAGGCTCTGTTCGCAGCGATTATTCCAGCCCGGCGGTGGATTTTTTGAACCGGCGACGTATGCCGCAGCAATCAGCCGGGGCACTGATCTACAGGCAAACAGCGCGCCACTGCTGGCGAAGCCTACGAAACGCTTCATTGCTGGTTTCAACGCGAAGATTTGATGCAGAAACTCCACATTTTGCAGCCCATCGTGCGGCGAAAATGCTTCAAAACAAGCACTGCGGTAGAACGCAGCAGTTTGGTTGGACGGCGCGGATTCTGTGTCGTAGATTTCAGCAGTCCGCCGTCTTCGATTCGTAAAGCTCCCTTACCGGGCAGGGCGGCAGCCATACCGCGAAATACGGGCGACCCACCGCTAGGCGCCATAGGAACATAACGATGGATGCAGCCGCAACACAGAAGCTCAATGAAGTCCTTGCCAATGCTCAACTGCCCGCGCTGCCGCAAAGCGCGATCCGCCTGTTAGAGCTATCGCAAGATCCCAATAACGGCCCGCAGGAATTCGCTGTACCGATTGAAGCAGACCCGGGCCTGACCGGTCAGGTGCTGAAGTTTGTGAACTCTTCTTACTTCGGCTTCTCGCGGGAAATCTCGAGTGTGAAGCTGGCGATCACGCTGGTTGGCATCCGTACGATCAAGAACTTCGCCTTGTGGAGCGCGGTATTCAGTCTGATGCCCAATCCGAAGTGCGGCCCGTTTGAACTGAAGAGCCTGTGGCAGGATTCGCTACGCCGCGGCCTGTTCGCCCGCGCGATGGGCAAACAGCTGGGACTGAAAGACGCCGAAGATCTGTTTGCCGCTGCTTTGCTGCAGGACATGGCCGTGCCGATGCTGGCCAAAGAGATGCCGGAAGAATACACAGAGCTGCTGAGTGGCCGCGACGCTGGCCGCCGGCGCCTGTCGGAACTAGAGATGGAACGCTTCGGTTGGACGCATGCTGACGCAGCTGGCGTGATGGCGCGCAGCTGGAGTCTGCCCGAGGCATTCGCCGTGCTGATCGAAGCGCACCCGAACCTGGACGACCTGCTGGCCGCATCGCAGCCGCCCGTACCAGAGCTTTCGGTCAGCCTTTCGGCCTTGCTGCCCGCCGTGCACGATCCGATGTGGAGCGAACGCGAAGAGTTTGAAAGCGTTTACAACCGCATCAACACATCGGACGGCCCTGGGCTTAGAGAGCTACTGTCACACGTTGACACCAGCTACGAAGACTTCGCCCCAGTGCTGAAACTGGCGGTGCCAAGCCGCACACTGGTTGTCTGCTACGAAGAAGCAGCCACCGCGGTTTAGAACGACCGGCATACGACGTTGTGGCGTTATCTAATCGCCACATCTGGTTCCCTCGACCCTTTGGCATTGGTATCTACACAAGTTTTTCGCTCGCGCACATTAACCCGAAGCGCGAGCGAGGGGCGTTTGACTTACCGCTGCGAACAAGGACTTTTGGCGATTACATTCCAGATCGAACGAGTTGCCCCGACGGGCTATTAGCTCCAGACTCTGGCGCCCCTCGCTTGCGCTTCGGGTTAGTGTTTAGTGCGTCGAATAAAGTTCTAAAGCTAATTCACCTTCTTCAGGTTTCCACTTGTGTAGATACCTTTACCTTCGAGGAGAAGGTTAGGGTGAGGGGGCACAGAATCCGTCCTGCATCAACGCGTTGCTAGAACGACCGGCATACAGTTGACAGGCGTTTTGCTACAATCATCGCTCGATCCTACGGATTAACGATGGACTTACAGCAACGCGGCTTCACATTCTGATTCCGATGACGACCAACTATCCGGCGCCGGTTACCGACTTGATCGAGAGCGCCAGCCTGTGCGAACTGGGCCCTGGCGCCACTGACGAAACCAGCCGGGCCGCGCTGCGGAAGCTGACGGTTGACAGCGCGTTCGCGGGCTTGCATGTGGTGGACCATCAGATGGCGCAGTGCTGCATTTCCGGGTTGTGGCTGCTGCACAACTTTCTGGATCAGTCGCACACCATCAGCCAGGATATTCCCTCGGCTTCGGGCAGTTACTGGCACGGCATCATGCACCGCCGCGAACCGGACTATCCCAATGCGAAGTACTGGTTCCGCCGCACGGGTGATCACGCCGTGTTCGACAAACTTGGTCCGCTGGCGGGAACGCTTGCCTCCGAAGCGGACGTTGATGCAACCGGCAAATTCTTAGACGGCAACGGCGACTGGGATGCATTCGGCTTTATCGACTTTGTCGAATCTGTCGCAGGCAACAACGACGGGCACGAAAAACTGGCCCGCGACATAGCCCACGCAGAGTGGCGCCTGCTGTTTGATCACTGCTTTAACGCCGCCACTGCGCAAAGCGTGTGAGCCCACGCTTTCCAGCAGCCGGGAAATGCCCTCACCCGGCACTTCACGCCAACCTTTCCCACAAGGTGCATTGGCACACTAACCCGAAGCGCGAGCGAGGGACGTTTGATTTAGTGCAGAAAACAAGGTGTTTTGGCCAAATCGCATGAAGTCGAAAGCAGCTTAGACGGGCCATTCGCACCAACGCGGGGCGTCCCTCGCTCGCGCTTCGGGTTAGTGCAAATGCGCGCTGCATCTTCGCAACTGCACGCTAATAGCTGAACTGGTTTGACGGCTTTGCGGGGCGGCTTTACACTCGAATTGAAGGGGAATGTCACTGGCGGCTGTTGTGGCTGGCGGTGGGAAGGAACGGGTGTATGTATTCGATGGTGAATCAGACTCCGCCAGACGCAGGTAGCGCGCCGGGCGATCCGCAGGCTGTTGCCACGGGTGCGCGTCGCGGGGCGCCTGCCTGGTTATTCTCGGGCGGCTTTCATTTTCTGGTGGTGCTGGCTGCGGCGTTGTTTGCGGGGAATATGGCCACACCGGCACCCGAACGTACGCCGTTGCGGGCGGCGGGCATTGTGCTGGCGACTACATCCAGCAGCGGTGAGACGCAGTATCTGGGGCAGCCTGTTGCCGCAGCTTCCACCGCGGCGGCAGCTGCATCTTCAACAAGTAGCTCTTCGCTTGAGAGCGTTCTGCCAAGCGCTGACTTGCCGCCGGTGGATGTGGAGGGCTTTCTTCCGCAGGCGGAAGATACGGGCGGACTGGCTGCGTCGATGGCAGCGGCGTTGCCGGATGCGGGGGATCTGGCGCCGGGTGAACTGGTCGGTCAGGTCCGCGGCCAAGGGGTGAACAACGATGTTCAGACCAGCGTGTTTGGTATTCAAAGCCAGGGCAGTAAGTTCGTGTTTGTCTTTGACCGGTCGGGCAGCATGGATGGATTCGGCGGCAGACCCATCGCCGCGGCGAAGCGCGAGCTGATTAACGGGCTGGAGCCGCTGGGCAGAATGAACCAGTTTCAGATCATCTTTTACAATGAGCGGTCGTACGTCTTTAATCCGTTCAACGCGCGGCATAACCGCATGATGTGGGGCTCGGACCGCGAGAAGAAGCTGGCCACCACCTTTGTGCGGAAGATGGCCGCGCAGGGCAATACGTATCATCTGGAGCCGCTGCGTCTGGCGCTGAACCTCAGTCCTGATGTGATTTACTTTCTGACCGACGCCCGCGAGCCGCCTTTGACCAGCGAAGAACTGGCTCTGATCCGGCGGCTGAACCGGACGTCTGCGGTGATCAACACCATTGAATTCGGGCATGGTCCGCTGGATGCCGAAGACAACTTCCTGATAGAGCTTGCCCGGCAGAACCGCGGCCAGCATGCATACGTGGATGTGTCGAAACTGCCAGCGGTTAAACCCTGATGCATTGCGGAACACACCCGCGCATAAAAAAGCCGGCGCCGCCCGCAAGTTGCAGGTGACGCCGGTTGGTTCTTTTTGACGTTTGCCAGTTGTAGTTTAGCTGGCGTCGCGACGGGCTTGCCGCAGGTGTTGACCGTGGCGGTAGATGCCTGGTTCGTCGACACCGTCGCCGTCCCAGTCACCGGTGATGGGCGTATCGCCGGCGCCGCCCATCTCGAACACGCGATCGACCGCTTCCAGCTCGTGGTTGCCGTTGACATCCAGATGCCAGACGCCGTTGCGGTAGACGCCGATATCTTCGATGCCGTCGCCGTTCCAGTCGCCGGTTACAGGCACGTCGCCAGCGGCGCCGAACTCGATCCGTTTGTCGGCGTAGCTGATGCGTCCGTCGCCATCGACATCCAGATACCACACGCCATCGCGGAACATACCGATGTCGCGGATACCGTCGCCGTTCCAGTCACCGGCCACGGGCATATCGTGCCGTTCACCGTAACGGAAGACGTGGTCGATAACGTCGGCCCGTACGCGTCCTTCCGGCGTACGCTGCATCACGCGGTGGCCGTTGGTGGCGTCTTCGCGCTGTGGCGGCATGTTCTTGCGCCGCAGCAGTTCGTCGCGGAGGTCCACCATCTTGCGCTCGTTGTCTGCATCGGGCAGACCGGGTTCGCGTTCGATAGCGTGCGGATCGCCCGACCACTGCGGCCCGAAGATACCGATGTCGTCTTTGCCATCGCCATCCCAGTCGCCGGTGACAGGTATGTCCTTATCGCCGCCGAGGCTGGCCCATAGGTCTTCTGAGTCCCAACGTCCGTTGCCATTGATATCAATGAACCACTCGCCGTTGAGGAAGACGCCAACTTCATCGGTTCCGTCGCCGTTGAAGTCTCCGGAAACCGGAATGGCGCCTTCGAGGCCAAACAGTTTCTCTGAGAATTCGCGGCTGCCGGGATCGTTGTAGCCGGTGACCAGTTCAAACGAACCGCCTTGCAGGTCTTCCGCCTGCCAGCGATCGCGGCTGATGTGCCCCGCCTGCTGGAAGGTGTCGGTTTCTGCAAGTTCTACTCCGTTACCACGCGGGGTGCCTGCGTTAATCACGCTCAGGTGCCAGCTGTAAGGTTTGAACTCAAACCCGCCAGTGGTGCGAACGGTCGAAACGGTGGTTCCCCCTGCCACAGCAAGCACGGACGACGGCGGAGTGGCAGCCGTTGGCGCCTGCGGCACATCGGGCGGTGTGCCCGGTGGCGGCGGTGGTGGTGGAGGCGGTGGTGGTGGTGGCGGTGGTGGAGGTGGCGGCGGCGGCGGCGGTCCGACCGTGGTCTCGATCTCGCTGAAGTTGTTCAGTTCGGACGAGTCGCCGATTCCCAGAGCGATGCGGATAATCGCGTCGTCGCCAGGATCTTCCGAGAGCAGGAAGATAGATTGTTGTTCCGCTGCCGAACGCGGTTGATTCGGGTTCACGGCAATGCCGGAAGTGGTGCCCGGCGTATCGATACCGTCGAAGTACTGCACCGGCTGAATTTCGTACACGGCGTAGCTGCCAGGCGGCAGCCCGGTGAACTCGTAGAAGCCGTTGGCGTCGGTCTGAGTCTGCACGGGGCCGTTCGGGTAGGCGCCGGGCAACAGGTCTTCGCCGTTGATCACGTCGCCAGTGATACCGTTACGCAGTTCCAGCGTTACGCCCTGGATGCGGGTATCGTCGTTGGTCAGCACGCCATCGCGGATGCCGGTGAGGTCGCTCGGCGGGGCGCCGGTGTCGGTCAGAATCGGGGCGCCGTCCACAAAGACGAAGCCAGAGATCCGGCCGGCAGGAATCTCGCAGAAGTTGTAATTCTCCAGAGCATCGCCCGACTGGATCGTGATGGACGACAGGAAGTTGTCGACCGTCGCGTCGCCGTTGCCGGTCACACCTACAACCTGACCGCCCTGGAAGTAATCTACGGGCTGAATTTCCTCGATGGTGAATTCGCCGGGTCCGAGGTTGTCGAACTTATAGTGACCGTTGGCGTCGGTGACCGTATCGGCAAGGATGTCGCCGGTGTTCGCATCGCGGAGAATAATTGTCACGCCTGCGATCGGGTCTTCATCGATATCGAAGATGCAGTTCAGATCCGGGTCCGAATGCACGTAACCTTCGATGCTGGCCGGTAGCAGTTCGCCGAAGTTATAGTTCACGCCGTCAGAGCCGCCGGGCAGAACAATCTGCTGGATCACATCGTTGCCAGCTACGCCCACGTCGCTGCCGCCGATCTGGCCGGTGGTGTCCTTGCCATCCAGATAGGCCGAAGGCTGAATTTCTTCGAGTGTGTACTCGCCTGCTTTCAGGCCGGTGAAGCTGTATTCGCCATTATCGCCGGTCGTCTGCCGGTCTATTTCGGTGCCCGCCGAATCGCGGAGAATCACGATGGCGTCTTTGATGCCTTCTTCGCCCGTCTCTTTCAGGCCATCGTTATCACGATCGTGATAGACGAAGCCAGAGATGGTGGCCGGTTCGTGTTCGCAGAAGTCGTAATCTTCACCGTTTTCACCGTGGTCCAGCACGATGGTGCTGATCCGGCTGGGGTTCTCCAGCACGCCCACATCCACGTTATCGATGTTGCCTACGCGGGCGCCGCCATCGAGCAGGTGGGCCGGTGTGATTTCGACAATCGTGTAGGTGCCGGCTTCCAGGTCAACGAATTCGTAGTCGCCCTGATTGTCGGTCGTGGTCGTGCGGATGATGTTTCCGGTCGCCTGATCGATCAGCTGAACGGTAACACCGGGAAGTGGCTGATAGATGACGTTGTCATCAAAACAGTCGCCCAGACCGTCGGATAGATGCACATTACCGCGGAGCGATCCGAGCAGCCGTTCGCCAAAGTTGTACTCAACGCCTTCATCGCCGTAGAGCAGATTGATGGCCAGGAACTCATCATCGCCAGCAAAGCCGTTAGGAATGGCGTCGACCGTACCGATGGTGTCTTTACCATCGATCCAGGCATTGGGATGAATTTCTTCGAGGATGTACTCGCCTTTTTCCAGGCCTTCAAAGCTGTAGCTGCCGTCGGTTTCGGTCGTGCGTTCAGCAATGAAGTTGCCATTGCCATCGCGAAGAATCACACGGACGCCTGGGATGGGATCTTCGTTGATCTTGTCGAACAGGCCATCGTTGTTGGCATCGTGGTACACGTGACCGCTGATCGAAGCCGGTTCGTGCTCGCAGAAGTCGTAGTTCACGGCAACGGCGCCGGGCTCTAGTTCGATGCTGGTGATCGCATCGCCCGGCCGCAGCGCGTCGAGCACGCCGTCGGCGTCGCCCAGTGTTTCGCCAACACGTGCCCCGCCGTTGATCAAGCCCGTCGGCGTCGTTTCGACAACGGTGTAAGTGCCGGGGTCAAGATCTTTGAAAGAGTAGTTGCCCTCAGAGTCCGTCAGCTGCGTAATCTCGGCGCCGGTGTCTTCGTTGATCAGCCGGATCAGCACGCCTTCAATGGGGCGGTATTCTTCGCCCTGCGGCAGATCTTCGAAGCAGTCGCCATCGGGTGTCGAGAGGTGGACGTTACCGCTGATTTCCGCCAGCAGACGTTCGCCAAAGTTGTACTCGATGCCCGCCTCGCCGAAGTCGAGATGGACGTCGCTGATTAGATCATTCGTCGCCACGCCGTGCGTCGTGCCGCCGACGGTGCCAGCCGTATCTTTGCCGTCCGTGTAGGCAGTGGGGTGCACTTCTTCGAGCGTGTAATCGCCGCGGGTTAACCCCTCGAACTTATACGAGCCATCAGTTTCCGTGGTGGTGTCGGAAATGAAGTCGCCGGTCGCAGCGTCGCGGAGAATAATGGTGACGCCGCCGATACCTTCTTCACCCGTTTCACGCAGGCCGTTGTTGTTGCGGTCGTGGTAGACATTACCGGCAATCTCGGCGGGTAGATGCTCGCAGAAGTCGTAGTTTACGGCGACGGCGCCGGGCTCTAGCGTGATGTTGGTGATGATGTTGGAAGGATCGGCCGGGTCCAGGATGCCATCGCCAGGACCAGGCGTTTCGCCGACGCGGGCGCCGCCATCCAGCACATCTGCCGGCGTGAATTCAACCACCTTGTAGTTGCCCGGCGGCAGACCGTCGAACGAGTAATCGCCGTTCTGATCGGTAAACGTGTGGCGGACTTCATTGGTGTCAAGGTTTGTCAGCTCAACCCGGACGCCTGGAATAGGCACGTAAGGCGTGCTGGGGTTATCTTCAAAGCATTCGCCTTCGGGCGTCGAAAGGTGCACGTTGCCGCTGATGCGTGCTTCCTGAATCTCACCGAAATTGTATTCCACACCCTTAGAATCGCTGGGCAGGAAAATCTCGGTGATCTGTTCGTTGCCAGCAACGCCAACTGTGTCCGATCCGATTTTGCCAGCGGTGTCTTTACCGTCGATGTAACCGGTTGGCTGCTGGATCTCGTAAACTTCGTACTCGCCGGGGGCCAGACCTTCAAACGAGTAAGAACCATCGGCGCCGGTCTGCATCTCGCGCGGCGTTTCCAGCGAAACCGTGTTGATAGGCAGCAGGCGGATGGTGACGCCTTCGATACCTTCTTCGCCCGTTTCGCGGATGCCGTTATCGTTGCGGTCGTGATAGACGAAGCCGCTGATCTCAACCGGCTTGGCTTCGGCAAAATCGTTGTTGATCGAATCCTGTCCGCCCAGCGGGATGACGATCTGTTCGATCACGTTGTTATCAAACGGCCCCACAACGCCGGACGTGGCGCCTTCAACCGTACCGGGAATGGCGCCCACGCTGTACGGATAATCGCCCGGCTGTGTTTCGACCACACTGTAAGTACCAGAGCCCAGGCCCAGGTCTTCGCCGAACAGATAGTCGCCGTTGATGTCGGTGGTGGCGGTGTGGCCGGTGTCTTCGTACTGGTTGGTGGTTTCGTTCAGCTTCAGCAGAGATAGCTCAACGCCGGCGATGCCGTGATCTTCATCTGCGCCGGTTCCGTCCTGCACCAGGTTGAAGTCGCGGTCGTGGAACACGCGGCCGCTGATAGTGACGGGCAGTTCTTCCTGCTCCAGCTGAAAGTGCACACCGTCGGTGCGGTTGGGCTGGTTGGTGTCGCTATCGCCGGTCAACTGCAACGTGGTTCCGTTGAAGTTGTAATCGTCGGCATAACGGCCCATGCCGGTTGTCTCGGCAAAGCCGGGCGCCACGAAGGTAGCGTGGAACTGCGACGTGGCGAACTCACGCCCAGACGCCAGCGAGTCAAATGAGTTGTCGTTGATGTAGGAAAGTTCAGCCGCCGTCAGGTCGTTGGGGTTGCCCGTATTGAGCAGGTCGAAGTTGTCGTTGATAAACGTGCGGTTGGCGTGATCGACGTCGATGCTGAAGACGAATTTCTCACCCGCGTCGAAGCCTTCGAACGTCAGCTTCAACTGCGAGGTGCCGTCGACGACTTCGGCCTGCACGCTGTCGATGCCGTCACCAGCGCCGTTAACGACCTGAAACGCATGCGCTTCGCGGCTGCCAAAACCAGTATCAGCCGTGTCGAAGAACAGATCAGGCGCCTGCAAGATACCGGGCGTTCCACCGGGTGTCTGATCCAGGTCAATATAAACCTCTTTCAGCTGCGTCCCGGCGGCGCCGCCTTCAAAGCTGATCTCGAAGACATCGGCCTGTGTGTCGGCGCCGTCGTCTGTTTCCAGGAACACGGCGCCGATCTGAATGGGGTCTGCGTCCAGCATCCGCCGCGGTTCCATCTCTTCGAACCCGCAGACGCGCCCGGTGGAGTTGGCGTTGGAATCGCAGCAGGCGTTGCCTGCCGGCTTCTTCCAGAGTTTCCGTGTAATTTTGCGGAGCCAGCTCATCTGTCGCCTCCATGCGATAATCAAACGGTAAGCGTCCTGCCTACCAGGTCTGTGCTGTTCTTCTTGTGTGCGGTGCTAACGGCGGATGCTGCTCTTAAGGAGCGACACGCCAGGTTCGCAGGGTTGTATCGTAGGCGCCTGAATACAGGATGCCGTCTTTGTGCTTCAGTGCGGTAACGCTTCCCGTGTGGCCTTCAAGCTTCTGAGTCTGCCGGCCGGCGGCGATATCCCAGACACGCACCACATTGTCGCTTCCGCCCAGTGCTACACGGTTACCGGGCAGGTAGCAGAGTGACATGATCTTGGCACTCTGACGGGGCAGCGTGCGGGCAGGGCCGTCTGCCACAGGGGTGACGCGGACCGCACGATCTTCGCCGGTCGAGACGATGCTGGCGCCGTCGGGAGCAAAGCTGATGGCCCGCACGCGGCGGGTGTGAACCGCCACACTTCGCAGGATTTTTCCGGTGCTGCTATCGTAGAGATGAATCTTCCCGTCGCGTCCGCCAATCGCGATGATTTTGCCATCGGGCGAATATTCCAGGGCGCGGATATCTTTGCAGGGGCAATCCACTTCGTGCACCAGCCGGGCGGTGGTTGTGTCGTAGATCCGCAGTTTGTCTTCAAAACCGGCAGCGGCGACCTTGCCGCCACGGGGATCGAAAGCAATGGCCGTCACCGCGCCGCGATGGGCGGCAATTTCCTGCAGCAGCTGGCCGTTGGTCGGGCGCCAGAGCAGCAACCGGCGATCGTTTCCGCCAGAGGCGAGCAGGCTGCCATCGGGGCTGAAAGCTACCGCACGGACCCATCCGGTGTGCGACGCCAAGCGGTGCACCAGTTCGCCCGTTTCTGAATTAAAGATACGCACAAAGTGATCGTCGCCCGCGGTCGCCGTTAGCGGGCCGCCGCTCTGCACCGCCAGCGCCGTGATGACGGGCGGTTCGATCTTGGCTCCGGCGGCTCCGGGCGATGCTGGCTGTGCATGCAGCAACGCGGCCGATAAACCAAGAATGACGAATCCAGCCGCGCTAAAGCAGCCTGGCAAGATGCGCATAGGTTGAACCTTCAGTCTGGCGTATTGGACCCTCGCTGCCGGACAGCCAGAGCCATGTATTTGCAAATGCCCCACGGTTTACACAGGCGCAGAGGTAGAACCTCCAGGCGCCTGTTGTTTGTTCTCTATCGGCGCAACAGGCCTAACCGCTGTAATGGTTCCTGGTGGTAAGAAGCCGAATTTGCCGCAATAACGGAACAACCTGCGCGCAGTGCTGGCAAGCGAGCGACCAACCGGCGATCAGATGAAGGTGCAGTTTCTGGTCCCCTCGCCCCTCCGGGGAGAGGGCTAGGGTGAGGGGGCACGGCTTTCTCCGCACGGTGCGATCCGTAGTGGCAGACACGACGGGAAACGCTTCTCTACACAGATTCGCCACGCAACCGGTCCGCGCATTGGGTCAGCACCTGTTCGGCGATCTGGTTGGGGTTGTAGCCGCCGGGCAGCCGGACCAGCGGCTTGTTGTACTGCTGGCAGAAGTCGTTGACTTCCCGGTAGGAATGGCTCGACCAGCGGATCGCCAGCAGCACCAGCGCCACTTCGTCGCGGGCCACATGCGGCACGAACTCGCGCACAGGATGATGCTCTTTGGTGACAAACCACACCAGTTCGCTGAGGCCGAACGCTTCTTCGATGGCCTGCTTCTGCGGCTTCCGCTCGTCGCCGCCGATCAAGAGAATCTTGCGCCCCGCGACCAGCTTCGCAACTTCCGCGACCTGGGGTGAAAGGGTGGAGGAAGAAGCGGCGGGTGTTTCGTGGTCAGCCAGGTTGGCGATGTAGCTGTCGATTTCGCGCATGACCTGATGCACGTTGGGTGGAATCTTCTTGATGGTTTCCGGGATTTCGTGAATGATCTCAATCACGCCGTCGCGGATTTCGCGGCTGCTGGGCGGGACGCCGTCGTTGACCAGATCGTCGATCGTCTGAAAAAGCGTTCGCCAGTGCTTAGGCTTGTCGGCCTCTTCGCCGGCTTTAATCTTGCCGCTGATAAAAGTGATTTTCTTCAGCCGTTTGGAACGGACCTTCGACTGCCGGGCGTCGTTTTTAACCTGTTTGCCCAGCGTGCGGACGCGGGTAAGAATGCCGGGCGCCAGTTCCGGATCGGCCGGGTCGGCAATACGCATGTGGCGTTTGATGTAAATCTGTTCCGTCTTACTGACGAACTTCAACCACTTGAAGATAAGATCCTGATCCGCATCCGTCCGGCCGCCAAACTTAAGAGACGCCACCCGCACAGCCGACTGCGATTCTGCCAGCAGATTTAAAGCACGCTCGAAATATTGCGGGTCGCGGTCTTCGCACAAGGCATAGATAAGTTCTGCGGCTTCTGCCAGCGTCTCGTAACAGCGGGCGATCTGCTCATAGTCGTACGCCGATTCGGGCGCCGCCGTATCTTGTTCCAGCATCCACAGGCGGCATGCGGGAAGTTCAGCGGCCTCTTCCCGCAAGGGTTCCTCTCCGGCGGCAAACTCACCGTGCACGTCTTCGCCGTTTTCCATCCGCTGGCGACGTTCCCCTGCATACCGCGCGGCGGTTGCTTTCAAGCGGCAACGGCGGGCGATGTCTGGCAATTCGTCTTCTGTTTCCGATTGCTGCCACTGCCGGTACGCAGAGGCGGGCAGCTCTGGCTTAGGCGAAGGGGCATCGGGCGACTTCGCGGGCCACAGGCTATCGACGGCGACCTGTGCGGGAATGACAGGTTCGTCCGGATCGGGCTTCGGGGGCGAAGGTTTGCGTGACTTGGGCGAAACGGGTTTTGCTTTGGTATCCGGCGCCGGTTGTTTGCGGGCGGCCTGATCCATGCGAAGCGTCGGCGGTGGATCGGCTGGCGGTGCGGTTACGGTCAACGGCGGCGTGGCATCGCCTGTCTTCTCGTCTGCTTCGTCCGCTGCGGGTTGCTCCGGGGCGGTTTCTGGGGCGGACTTTGTGGCGGCGGCAATGGCAGCGGCTATTTCGTGCACGCCGGACATAACGCGGCTATCATTGCTAGCAATATCAACTAGCGTGGCGACAAATCTTCCGACGGCTTGTTCCACTTCTTTCGTCATAACGACAGCTCCGCTGGCAGGTGGGAAAGTACGCTCCGTCGACTGACAACCGGGTGGTTGCCAGCAAGATTGCATGCCGGGTCAGAAGCCCGCGCGAAATGCATGCAACTGCTTCTTAAGGAATGTTAAGAGCAGGCGAATTCCCGCCAAATCCGCAATGCGGAAACTGCCGCGCGGACCGACGCGAAATCACCCGTCCACTAGGCCCAGTCGCTAGTCGCCAGCCGCTTTTTTTCTGACGGTGATAAGTGGACACTACCGCGGGAGATTTTCCCGCCCGATGGTGTACGGCGCCACGGGATGGGTTATCATTCGTGATACGCTGCGGCCGTTTTCCGGCGCTTGTTTGGCGCGCCCGCTTGCGGCGTTTGTTTGAAACTACTTTCCGGAGTCTTCTGGATGACGTTCCAACCACATCTGCTTGCCCAGGCGGCGGCGCCCATTGCGGGCTTTGTTGGTATCCTGCTTGTCGGCGTTGGCATCTTAATGGCGCTGCTGGCGTTCGTGTTGCTGGTCGTGTTCCTGCGTTACGGCAACGTCTGGTTTCAGGCGTATATGTCCGGCGCGGATGTCAGCATCTGGAGCCTGGTCGGAATGGGCTTCCGCCAGGTGAACCCGAAAGTGATTGTGTCGGCCAAGATTAAAGCCGCGCAGTCCGGTTTGAACATCAACCGCCGTACGGGTATCAGCACCACGCGGCTGGAAGCGCATTACCTTTCTAACGGCAACGTGATGAACGTGATTCACGCCATCATTGCCGCCCACCGCGCCGGGATCGACCTGGACTTCGACCGTGCGGCCGCCATCGACCTGGCAGGCCGCGACGTGCTGGATGCGGTGCAGACCAGCGTCCGCCCGAAGGTGATCGCCTGTCCGGATCCATCACGCAGCGGAAAGACCACCCTGAGCGCGATTGCCAAAGACGGTGTCGAACTCCGCGCCCGCGCACTGGTGACCGTCCGCACCAACCTGGAACAACTGATTGGCGGCGCCACCGAAGAAACGATCATCGCCCGTGTGGGCGAGAGCGTGATTTCTTCCATTGGTTCGGCCGACAATCACAAGCTGGTGCTGGAAAACCCGGACCGGATTTCCCGCGCGGTGCTGGAACGCGGCCTGGATGCACACACCGCGTTTGAAATCGTTTCCATTGACATCGCCGACGTCGACGTGGGCGAGAACATCGGCGCCCGCCTGCAAGCGGATCAGGCCGAAGCAGACACCCGCGTGGCCCGCGCCGAAGCAGAACAGCGGCGTGCTGAAGCCGTGGCTACCGAGCAGGAAAACAAAGCCAAAGTCGCCGAAAACCGCGCCCGCCTGGTGCTGGCCGAAGCGGAAGTACCCATGGCCATGGCCCACGCCTTCCGCGAAGGCAACATGCACGCCATCGACAACGGCAAATCATCGTTGGACAACGAATAAGAACTTTGAACGCGACTGCGACGGCTCCAAATGCTCTTCTCCCTTGGGGGAGAAGATGGCCGGAGGCCAGATGAGCGACGGTCTTGAGTTTTGTCAAACGGGTTCTGGTCATCGTTTGTTTTTTGCGGGCGATTGTTCTGCTTGTGCGCAGGGAGAGGATGAACTGCGTGGAGTCCAGGCAGCCGTGGGGTTATAATCCTGGGATGAAATTGTGCCGGTGCATCTTGATGCATCGAGCACGTGAGGCGGCTGGTTGTTGTTTAGCGACGGTTTCCGGCCGCCTCCCCTTTTTGCTGGCTGAGGGTGGTCTGCGGAGGTAACTCGTCTCTCCACGGTTGCTCGTGGCGGGCCATATCGTTGAGGATGGTCAGCAGTTTCCGCATACAGGCGACGAGCGCCAGCTTTCTGGGTTTGCCCCGGGCCAGCAGCCTTTGATAAAAGGCGGCGATCACCGCGTTGTAACGGGTGGCGACCAGGGCGGCCATGTACAGCACGCGGCGCACCTGACCGCGGCCGCCTCGGGCCGGTCGCTTCTTATCGGAGTTTCCGCTTTGCTGAATGAGCGGCGCTACGCCCACCAGTTTGGCGACCTCGCCGCGGTTGAGTTCCCCCAGTTCGGGAAGCTCAGCCAGCAGCGTGGCGACGGTGATTTCGCCCACGCCCGGCACACTGCGGAGGATCTCAACAAGCGGCTCATCAGGCGCCAGTTCCTGGAGAAGCGACGTGATTTCTTTTTCGGTCGCCGCCTGCTGCTTTTCCAGCAGTTTGAGGGTGTCCTTGATGGACCGCGCCGCGAATTTATCGCAGGTCTGCTGCTGGCGGTTCTGCTCCTGATGGATCATCTCCATCAGTTGTCCACGGCGGCGGACAGCGGCTTGCAGACGCCTGTGTTGAGGCGACACCGGCAGCTTCAGATGCAGTTTTTTCACGTCCTGTCCGAACTGGCAGAGAATGCGCGCGTCGAGCGTATCGCTCTTTTCCAGGTAGCCGTGGCCTTTGGCGAAGTCGCGGACCTGCCTGGGGTTGGCCACCACGATATCCACACCGGCCTGGTGCATGGCGTCGACGAGCGTTTGCTCGTAGCCGCCGGTGGCTTCGCAGACGACCAGCACGTTCTGGTGCTGCTCGAGCTTACCGGCCAGTTGCCTGCGAATCGCAGAAGGGGCGTTGGAGATCGTGCGGTCGATTTCCTGCTGAGAATCGCAGATGTCGATTTTGCTGGAAGCGACATCGACGCCGATAACACGTTGATACAAAGGCTGGCAGGCAGACTGGCTCATAAGGTCCCTTCCTAGTAGATACGATCTAGCCGCGACGGCTGATTCAGGCGACGGTCCGGGTTCAGAATGAACCGCCGTGCGATCCAGCTCATCTACGGCCACAAGGCCCAGGGGGAGATACGATCTACACGGCGTCACCCAGCAAGAGTTGCAATCCCCAGCCAGGCAAAAGTATCATCACCAGTCTGGAAAACCAGCGAATAGAAAGATACTAGGGGGAAAACGCTGCCCCACCGAAACGTGCAGAACACTTCCACCTGACGGTAAAGCAACAGCCAGAGAAGTCCTCACCCGGCACTTCATGCACCCTCTCCTTCATGGCGAGGGTGCGATACTCCGCGAGGGCCGACTACGCCTTCGCGTTTTCAGCCGTCCAGGCCAGCAGGTCTTCTTTGCCTTTGCGGTGGCAGAAGTCACCGAAGGACTCGTCCTTCTTGCGACCGCTTTTGAAGTACGTGAGCACCGAGGCAAGTTCTGGCGCCACATCTTCCGCGGGAACCAGATCCTTGTAGATGTAGCTCAGCCGGTCGCCGTTGAGGCGGCCGCCCAGATACAGCGTGTACTTGCCTGCGGCTTTGCCAACCAGACCAACGTCGGAGTTGTACGGCCGGGCACAGCCATTGGGGCAGCCGGTCATACGGATCGTGAATTCTTCGGAGGTCAGGCCAAGGCGGGCGATATCCTCTTCGATCTTGTCGATCACGCCCGGCAGCGCGCGTTCGCTCTCAGTAATCGAAAGTCCGCACGTCGGCCAGGCGACACAGGCCATGGACCAGCGGCGGGCGTTCGAGATTTCGCTGCTGAGCTTCACGCCGTGGCTTTTCAGCAGCTTCTCGAATTCATCTTTCTGAGCCGGATCCAGGTCCGTGAAGATAATGCTCTGATGCGCGGTCAGGCGGATGCCCGGATTGTACTTCTTGCAGATTTCGCGGATGGCGGTTTTCAGTTTGAAGTCGCCGTCGTCTTTGATGCGGCCGTTCTCTACGTTCAGGCCGTAGCTGACTTTGCCGTTGCCCTGATCCTCCCAGCCCATGTGATCGTTGACGCCGGTCACATCGTGGCGGGTAGGTCGTGGCAGCTTCTTACCGTAGTATTCCTCCACCTTGGCCTTGAACTTCTTCAAGCCCCATTCGTGGATCAGATACTTCATACGCGCCTGCTTGCGGTTGTTCCGGTTGCCAAAGTCACGCTGTACTTTGACGATGGCGGTGACAACATCCAGCACCTTATCGGGCGTAACAAAGGTCATCTTCTGACCAAGCGCGGGGAAGGTCGACTCGACGCCGGGCGAATTACCCTGACCGCCGCCAACAATGATGTTGTAGCCGGTGATCTTTTCTTTCTCGACAATGGCCAGCAGGCCCACATCGTGCGTGTAAACATCGATGCAGTTGTCGAACGGGAAGGCGATGCCGATTTTGAATTTACGCGGCAGGTAAACATCGCCGTAGATCGGCTCGATGACTTTACCTTCCGTACCGCCGCCGACCAGCTCTTTTTCGCCGGTTTCCATGTCTTTCAGCCAGACCTCATGATACGCACGCGTCCGTGGCGCCAGGTGGCTGGCAAGTTCGTCGGCCAGGGCCTGCGTTTCAAGATGGGCGGCGTCGGTGTAGGCGCCGGGGCAGCACATGACGTTGCGGTTCACATCGCCGCAGGCGCCCAGCGTGGACATCTGAATCTCGTTGATCCGCTGGATGCTCTTTTTCAGATCCTTTTTCACGATGCCGTGAAACTGCAGCCCCTGACGGCTGGTGATGCGGAGTGTGTTGTCCGCCAGTTCATCGCCCAGGTCGATCTGCGCCAGCAACTGTTCCGACGTGAGCTTACCGCCCGGAATTTTGCTCCGCACCATAAACATGAAGGCTTTGCCGCGTTTGCCTTCCGCCTTCATTTTCTTGCGGGTTTCGCGGTCGTCCTGCTGATAGGTGCCGTGATGCTTGAGCAGCTGAATGCTGCCTTTGCCGAAGTGATCCGTCTTATCGACCAGTTCTTCCGGAATATCACCGAGCAGGTTCTGGCTGGTTTCTTTGAAGACTTCAACAGGGCTTGGCTTGCCCATTTTGCCGTTGCCAGCAGGCACTTCTTTCAGCGGCTTCGTAGTGGTTGAAGCGGCAGGCGCCTTGGTTGCGGCCTTTTTCTTGCCGTTGCCATTAGTCGAAGAGCCTTGCGCTTTGCTAACGGGCTTATTCGCGCGGGCCATCGCCAGCATGTCCTGGACGCCCTTCGGGGCAGCGTCTTTGGCCGGTTTCTGTTTCGGTTTGGCGGTTGTTCCGGCGGAAGTCTCAGCTTCGCCTTTCTCAGCCTGTTCCGCCTGAAATGCCTGAATCAGCGCATCGTAGGCTTGTTTCTGGATCTCTTCCGAAGTGAAGGCGTTGACGGACTTTGCAATTTCGGGCATCCGCCGTAGTAATTCGTTGAATTCTTCGTTCGACATTAGGGGTTTTCCTCAAGCAGCAACGCCGGTCGACGTCGCTGCCTCGTTTCTGCACTCGGCGGTTGCCAGATCGGTAGGCAACGCTATCTAAAGGCCTGAACAGTCAGATATTACGAAAGAAGCCACGCGGTGGCTATGCCAACCGGGTAGACAGGGTCGGCTGTGCGGGTTAGGCGACCCTCTACTGTCAGTATACCCGTTGCCGCCTTTAGGGGCTACTTCGCTATCCAGGAGTTTTTCCCCGGTTACGGCCGTGAAGACGCCGCAATTCGCCGGTTAGAGGCCTTCCAATAGATAGTGGTTGACCTGCACAATCCGTCATCCCGCAGGCAGCGCCTGCCCAGCATCCGGGCAGCGCGTGCCGTGCTTCATTTCATCTAGAGCTACACTGGGCCGGTGCTGCCGTCGGGCTCGTTAGCGGCTTCTTCGTTCTCGTGGCTTTCTTCCGCAGGCGATGCTTCCGCCCGAGGTTTAGGGCCGTTGGGGCTGGCGCCGTTGGTGGAAGCGACGTGGCCGGCGGGTTCTTCGCCCTGGAGTTTGATCAGGGACTCAGGCAGTTCCACGCCGCCGATGTCTTTCATCACTTGCAGCATGGGCGGTAGCGAGTTGGCCATGCCCGACAGGAAGTTCGACGTGTTGCTCTTGCCGTTCCCGCCGCCGTTCTCCCAGACCACGATCTTATCGAACTGGATGTTGGAGATGGCTTTGGCCGAGGCTTCGGCCAGGTTGTCCATGTGTTCCAGCAGCAGCATCTGGAAGGCTTCTTTCGAACCGCCACAGGCAGAGACGATTTCGCGGAGACCTTCGCCCTTCTTGGCCAGGATTTCGTACTGACCGCGGGCTTCGGCATCCAGCTTGGCGAACAGGGCGTCGGCTTCTGCCTTCGCGGCGATGCGGACACGCTCTGCGTCAGCCTCGGCGTCGACAATCATCTTGGCTTTTTCCGCTTTGGCGGGCGCCTCCAGCTTGGCGCGTTCTTCGGCTTCGACGCGTTCGGCGTCAGCGATGGCGGCTTTGGCCATGGCGCGGTATTCGGCTTCCAGCACGGCCGCTTGTGCTTCGCGTTTGCGCGTTTCACCTTGTTGATAAGCGTCCGCCTTCTTGACTGCCAGTTCTGCTTCCGAAGCGGCGACTTTGGCCTGGGAGATGTTTTCGCCGTCGATGGCGGCAGCATCGGCTTCGGCAACCTGAATACGCATGCCGCGTTCGGCGTCTTTCACTTCTGCTTCACGCTGGAACGACGCCTGCTTTTCACCAATGGTCTGTTCCTTTTCCAGGTTGGCGACCTTGATGGACTGATCGCGTTCCGCCTCGCGCGTTCCAATCGCCATGTCGCGGCGTGCGGCAGCGACCTGAATTGCTTTGTCGCGTTCGGCGGCGGCGACGCGCGTTTCACCCATCTTCTCGTTGTCGGCCACATCACCACGGGCCTGTTGGACCGCTTGCGAAGCAGCCTTCTGACCGATGGCGTCGATGTAGCCCGATTCGTCGGTGATGTCCGTGATGTTCACGTTGATCAGGCTCATACCCACCTTATTCAGTTCCGGCTCCAGCGAGTCCTGAATGTGCTGCAGGAAGGTTTCACGGTCGCGGTTGATCTGGTCAATCTGCATGGAAGCGATCACCTGACGCAGCTGACCGAAGATGATTTCCTCTGCCTGCTTGCGGATTTCGCCCACGGTCAGACCCAGCAGACGGACGGCGGCGTTCTGCATGACTTCTGGTTTCACGTCGATGGCTACAGTGAACACGCTGGGCACATTCACGCGGATGTTTTCCGCAGACAAGGCGCCACGCAGCGGCACTTCAATCTGAATCGGCTCCAGGCTCAGATAGGCGTAATCCTGCACCAGCGGCCACACGAAGGCGGCGCCGCCGTGAATGGTCCGCGACGCCTGCCCACGGCCTGTCTTACCGTAGATGACCAGCAGCCGGTTACTGGGGCAGCGTTTGTACTGCTTCATCAACAACAGCACGAAGCCAAAGAACATCACCGCCGCAGCGATGCCGCCGATGGCGATGAAAATCAGCACCTGCATCGTATCGGCGAGTAATAGTGCGTTTGACATTTCACAGTTTCCCGGAAGCGAGGGAGTTTGGAGTATGGGTATTACCCGCGTAAGCATGGCAGCTACGCGACGGGTTCTTTCTTCTTGATAGGTGCGACTTCCAGCGTATTACCGCCGATGACACGCACCACCTTAACCGTAGCACCTGTACGGAGAATTTCGTTGTGGGCCGTCACTGCGGGGTAATCCATCAATCTTTCCTGCACGGTTACATGGATTTTGCCGGCTCCCTGGCGGTCGGCGGGGATCGACAGGTAAACCTTGGCCGTCTGGCCCAGTGCCCGCTGAATCTGCACGGTGCCATCGTTGCCCAGGGTTTTGAACAGTTTCATCACCCAATGCACCAGGTACATGGCAATGCCGCCGCCCACCAGCGCGACCACAATCTGCACCAGAGGCGTCTGATCGGCGGCGTCGGCCGTCAGCCCACCCAGCCCGAAGAACGTAAACGCGGCCACCAGCGTGCGGAACGAAAGGATGCCAAACAGCCAGCTTCCGCCGTGTGAGGCGCCTTCGTGCAGGCCGTCGCCGTCGAAATCGGCATCGCCCGCAGCAGCGTCAAAATCACCAACATCGCCATCCACATCAAAATCGCCGGCGTCAAACCCGCCGCCGGCGTCTGCATCGCCTACGTCGAAATCACCGATTTCATCGCCGCCCAGTCCGATAAAAGTCAGCAGTGTCTGGCAGGCCAGTACGGTGCCGCCCACGACCGCACAGCCTAAAAATAACCAGTACATGACCCTTCTCCCTTGTTCAAATTCACGGATCCCAGGCAGCTTCAATCCGCCTATCTGCGAAATCAAAGCCGCACGTAGTTCGCCCGCACCGCAGAAATATTGCACAAATTTGCCGGTATGTTCGTCCGTTGAATTATAGGGCTAGAACCTCCCGGCGTCTCAAACATTCGCATCGAGACCGTGCTGGCCCCCTCGCCCCTCTGGGGAGAGGGCTGGGGTGAGGGGAGTCACAGATCGTTGCGTACAACGGCACATTCGCACCCCGGTTCACGTCTTTGCGGCGATGGCGTCTAATCGTTGGTGAAACGCGGCTGCCTACAACGCTGCGATTCACACAACTTGCACCGTGTTCCACCACCGCCAGGCTGATATGAAACTTGCGATTCTTCACTATCATCTGAATCGTGGCGGCGTAACGCAGGTGATGAAAAGCCATTTGCAGGCCATTTGCCATTTCGCTGACAGCATGGGCGTGACCAGCGTGGTGGTGCTATACGGCGGGCGGCGTAATGGCTGGGAAACGCTGCCGGCAACGGTTGGCGATTCATCAACGCCGGTTGAATTCTGCAGCGTTCCCGCGCTGGATTACGATGAGGCGAAGCCAGAGGGCCAGCCGGCGAAAGATGTCGCGGGTCTTACGCAGGCAGTCACCAGCGCGCTCGCCGCGGCAGGTTGTGATGCGGGGCAAACGCTGCTGCATGTGCACAACCATTCAATGGTGAAGAACCTTTCGCTGCCGGGCACTTTGCGGAACCTTGCGGCGGCGGGCTACCGGCTGCTCCTGCAAATTCACGACTTTGCCGAAGACCTGCGACCAGCCAACTATCAGCGCATCGCCGCGGGCGAACATGCAGAGGCGGATGCCCGCGCGTTGTATCCCGCGGCGCCGCATATTCACTACGCGTTTTTGAACAACCGCGACCGCGATCTTTTTCAGTCAGCCGGCGGCGACACTTCGCGCATGCACATGCTGCCTAACCCCGTCCCGCAACCGGCTGAACTGCCGGACGCCGCGGCAGCCGCCACCAAGTTCCGCCGCGTGCACGGGCTCCGTTCAGAGCAGCGTTTGATGCTGTATCCAGTGCGTGCGATCCGTCGCAAGAACATCGGCGAACTGTTGCTATGGGCCGCTCTTGCGGGCGATCCGTATGTTTTCGCCATCACGCTGCCGGCCACCAGCGAGGAAGAAGCGCCGGCTTACACGCGTTGGAAGACGCTGGCGGCGGAACTGGCGTTGCCGATGTTGTTTGAAGTGGGGCTGAACGATCAGCTTTCGTTTCAGCAGAATATCGCTGCCGCTGACCGCATCATCACGACCAGCGTGGCCGAGGGCTTCGGCCTAGTGTTTCTCGAAAGCTGGTTGTCCGGCAAGCCGCTGATTGGCCGTAACATTCCGGACATCACGGCCGACTTCTGCGAAAAGGGCCTCGACCTGACGCATCTGGGCAAGGCGGTGCACGTGCCCGTTGAATGGGTGGGCCGGCAGCAACTGATGGACCGCCTGGTGGCTTTGAATCAGCAGCTTTGCAGCGCGTACGGACAACAGTCGCCCGCAGACATCGCGCGACAGGCAGAAAAACTGACGGAAGGTGCAACCGTCGATTTCGCCGTTCTTCCCGCTGCCATGCAATCGCAGGTGGTGCGGCGTGTTGCGGGCGATGATGTGGCCCGGCAACAGCTTCAGCAGTTGAATCCGTGGATGCGGCAATCGCTTGATGAGGACGGCGCCATCTGGCAGACGATTGTGCCGGCCAATGCGCAGGTGGTGCGGGAGAACTACTCGCTTGCGGCAACTGCTGCCGACTTGCAGCGGATTTACGGAATACTATTTGCTGCGGAGACAGATGCTCCTATAAATACCGCCATTGCCCCTCAACAGCTTCTACACGCTTTTTTGGATTTGCAGCGTCTGCATGCCGTGCGGGTCGAACCGTAAACCATGCAAGGCGCTATTGCGCAACATTAACCGATGACTACCGGCGTTTCAGAGATCATTCGCAGCCACTGCCAGCCCATGCAGCCACGGCCCACCGGCATGGCGCCCCGGCTGGATGTGTTGCCCGGTATTCAGGCAGTGCTGTTTGATATTTATGGCACGATGCTAATCAGCGCCGCAGGCGATATTTCTTTACAGACGGGAACCTCCAGCGAAGAACTGCTGCAAACCGCATTGCTGGAGTGTGGCGCCAGTGTCGCGAAGGTCCGCGAAATACCGCCCGGAATTCTCAAGCAGACCATCGCCGCTCATCAGGACAAGAAACGCACGGAAGGAATTGGCCATCCAGAGGTGGATATTGTCGCCGTCTGGGAAGACGTGTTGCAGCAGACCGGCCTGGCGGATGCTGGCATCGATGCTTCGCGCGTGGCTCTGGAATATGAAGTGCGGGTTAATCCGGTCTGGACCATGCCCGGCCTGCACGATTGCCTGCAAGCGCTGCAAAGCCGCGGGCTGAAGCTGGGAATTGTCAGCAACGCGCAGGCGATGACGCGGCAATTGTTCCCCGCGCTGGTGGATGAAACGCTGGACGAACTGGGCTTCCTGCCGGATCTGCAATTTTATTCCTACCTGTGCGGCGAATCAAAACCCGGCGCCACGATGTTCAACGCCGCGGCAAAAGCGCTTGCCGCGCACGATCTGCAGCCCGCGCAGGCTGTGTTCGTGGGTAACGATATGCTCAACGATGTCTGGGCCGCCGAGCAGGCTGGCATGCAGACGATTCTGTTTGCAGGCGACAAGCGCAGCTTACGTCTGCGTGAAGAAGACGCGCGGATGCAAGGCTGCCAACCCGGCGCCGTGGTGACGCAGTTAACATCGATCCCGCAGTGCATTGCATAAACACACTTACTTAGTAACACACCTTGGACGGACGGTTGCGTGATGGATCGCGTGGCCACATTAGCACTTTCACCAACGCGCTATTGCGACGAAGGCGCGTTTATCACAAAGGCCCCTCGTCATGGGACAGAACATCGGCTTTGTTTCCACCCGTTTCGCCGGCACGGATGGCGTCTCACTCGAAAGTGCGAAATGGGCGGAAGTTCTCTGGGATCATAAGCACCGCAGCTTCTGGTTTGCCGGAGTGCTGGATACCGATCCGGACATCAGCATGCTGGCGCCAACCGCATACTTCGGCAGCGAGAACATCGCCTTCATCAACCGGCACGTCTTCGGCTCGCGGCAGCGCGATCCGAACGTCACGCGGCTGGTGTATTCGCTGGCTGAGCATCTGAAGTACATGCTGCAGAAGTTTGTCCAGAAGTTCGATATCAACATTCTGATTGTTCAGAACGCGTTGACGATTCCCATGAATATCCCGTTGGGCGTGGCGCTGACCAACTTCATTGCGGAGACCGGCTTCCCGACAATCGCCCACCATCACGACTTCTACTGGGAACGCGATCGCTTTGCGGTGAACTCGGCAGGCGATTTTCTGTCGATGGCGTTTCCGCCCGATCTGCCATCAATCCAGCACGTCACGATCAATTCATTCGCGCAGGAAGACCTTTCGCACCGTTGCGGCGTGTCTTCGATCCTGGTGCCGAATGTGCTGAATTTTGAACGCACACCGCCAGAGCCGGATGATTACACCTCCACGCTGCGGCGCGATATCGGACTGACGGACGACGATATCATGTTCCTGCAACCGACCCGCGTCGTGCCGCGCAAAGGCATCGAACACTCGATCAACCTGATGGGTGAACTGAAAGACCCACGCTGCAAACTGGTCATCTCGCACGCATCCGGCGATGAGGGGTACGAGTACTGCAACGCGCTGATCGAGATGGCGGAGCGGCAGAACGTGGACCTGCGATTTATTGATGAACAGGTGAACGAAAAACGCGGCGTCCGCGAAGATGGCCGCCGCGTCTATACGCTGGGCGATGCTTACGCCGTGGCCGACTTTATCACCTACCCCAGCCTCTACGAAGGCTTCGGCAACGCGCTGCTTGAGGCGTTCTATTACCGCAAACCCGTGCTCGTAAACCGCTATTCGATTTACATCGCCGATATCGAACCACGGGGCTTTCAAGTGGTCCCGATGGATGGCTATCTCACCCGCGAAACCGTAGAAGCCGTACGCCGCGTGATCAACGATGAGCAATACCGCGAAGAGATGGTCAACCGCAACTACGAGCTAAGCCGCAACTTCTTCAGCTACACCGTCCTCCGCCGCAAGCTCCGCGCGCTGGTAACAAACTTCACCGGCGCCGACGAGTTGTAGTCGAGTAAACTGCGTGCGACGGTTACTTACGTTTTTGGATTGAAATTTGTCCGCTGACAAATTGATTTACGGATGTAGAGCAAGTGCCTCCTTTATTGAAGCGCCTCACGCATCCAAGTAAAATCATCCGGCAAGGGGTCTTACGCCTCCCCAGAAGTGCCGGGTTAGCAGTTGCGGGAAATTTCATGCGACATTTTGAGATGTACAAACTAGTTGCAGGCTGGACAGTGGTAGCTGTCGTGGTCCTGCAAACATTCACATCTTCAACGGCATCTGCCGAAGACAACCCATTTCTGGTTGTGAGAAGTGGCAGCTTCGCTAGCGGAAGTATCCGCGACTGCGCCCTTAATGGTGATGGCAGCCTGCTGGCCGTTGCTGGTGATAAAGAAGTGCGGGTCTGGGATGTTAATAACAAAACATTGCTTGGCCGGCTCCGGGGTTTTCAACTGGCGCCTTACCTGAAATTAGGGCGTACCAACGCAGTCCGGTTCTCGCCCGACAGCAAGTATTTGTATGTGGGTGTTAGCGATAACACATTTGCGGGTTCAATACGCAAGTACGCGCTACGTGATCTCTCGAAGATTGAGGAACTTCTTCCAGGCCATATTGGTTGCGCCGATCGCTTAGCGTTTTCACCCGATGGTAAATGGATCGCGAGCTATGGCTGAGGCGGTCGAATTCAGGTCAAGTCTTGGCCTATCGCAAGCAAAGAAACGACACAGACTTATTACCGTGACCCGGACGAACAGTTCAAGAACCAGAACATTTCTGACTTCTTTGGCTTCATCGACAACGATCACATTCTCGCCGACCTTGCGCAACGCCGCGTTATCATCAACGTAAAAACTGGCAAGAAGATTGATCATCGCGAACAGGCCCGCATCATCCGGACCCGCGAAAACTTTGATACGGTCTACCCGCCGCCACATGTGAACGGTGTGTTCAAAACGGCCTGGTGGTACATGCCTCCCACGGATCGAAGCGGTCCGGGTTCCAGTTATCTGGCTCGTGGTGGTTCCACGCGGGCAAATCCCGCCGGCACACGGTTCTGGGTGCAAGTTTACCAGAAGGACCAGAACGGCAGTCACGAACCCAATGAAACAAATAAAATCTGCACCTATTTCGGGCACGCCTGGACACCGCTTGTGGTGACGACAAGCGCCGATGGTAAACGCGCGGTCAGTGTTGACAAACTTGGTGGTATTCATGTCTGGAATACACGCACCGCGGAACCTATCTGGGTAATTGACACCAGCGAGGTCGAACGCATTTATAAGGTTGCCTGGACACCGTCGGGTGACGGGCTGCTGTTTGGCGTCGAGCGCGACGGAAACAAGTGGGAGCGGAATGATTACGGCCGGTTAACCCATGAACTGGTCGTAAACCCGCGACATGTGCGCCAGCTGCGCCCACAGGACAGGCCGATTGATTCGCCCTTCAAAATCAATTACGCCGCAGCCGTCAGCGCGGTTGGTGCATTACCAGAAGGCGCCGTTCGCGAAGGAGGTCTTGGCTATATCTCGGCGATTTTGCGTTTGCCCAAGCAGCCAAAGTGGGGGCAGCAACCAGACGAGGTTATTTACATCGCTGGCGACCTGACGGGGCAACTTGTGGGCGTCGCTATCGATAGCCGGGGTTCTGCCCGGGTATTGAGGGAATTCCTGGGGCATCGCAACTTTATTACGTCGATTGCACAGAACCCTAACGGCTCGCTATTAGCAACTGCTTCTACGGAAGGCGCAGTCCGTATCTGGAATCTAGATTACGTCGCCCCCGTGGGAGACATCGACTTTCTTTTCCGCGGGAACCAGGTGCTTGATGTGCCCGAAGGTAGCCTGGCAGCAAAGTCGGTGCCTCCCATCGTAAAAACCAACCGGATCATGACCTTCGATGGAACTTCTTTTTACGAAAGCCGGTCGCGGAAATTGCGCGGCGTGTATCGTCCCGGGCAGCGCGTCAGGTTAGGCATGATCCGCAACAATAAAACGAAGTTCGAGACAAATGTCACGCTGGCGTCGCGACCGCCACATGTAGAGCCGTTATTGAGCTTTGTTTACACCAGGCAGGACGAATGGGTGATCTGGTCGCCCGCAGGTTACTTCGATTCGTCGTCGCGCGGCGATCAATTGATTGGTTGGCATATTAATCGCAACCGCGATGAAGCAGCCGAATTCCTGGAAGCGGCACAGTATCAAAAACTGCAGCAACCTTTAATTGTTGACGACTTATTTGTCCGTCGTAGTCTGACAAAAGCGCTGCTCCGCCACAGCACCGTTAATAAACATGAAACACCGCTACCCGATGACCCTCGCATGCCTGCGAGCCCTCGAACGAAACAGGATTTGCTCAACGAACCTCCGCGCGCCAGGCTCCTACGACCCACCGGCGGCGAAGTATTTAAACACAATGTCATCGAGGCGGAAGTTGAAGCGATTCTACCCACGGTTCCTGGCGCTAAAGCGGCTGAGGCCGTTGATAGGGTTGAGTTTAAAATTAATGGCCGGATCGTCAAAGGCGTGCAAAGAGCAGCGGGCAGCAACCGTTACACCGGCGAACTGGAATTGAATCCAGGCAAGAATCAGCTTGAAGCAACGGCTTACGGATCGAACGGCGCGAAGAGCCAGGTGGCAGCGGCAACATTCGACTACGACGATGGATCGAAAACAGCGCTCCCCAATTTGTACGTGCTTACGATCGGCGTATCAGAACATGCTCATTGCGGAAACCTGGTTTACGCGCATAAAGACGCCCGCGATTTCGGCAATGCCTGGCTAGAGCAGAAAGAAAAGGGTTTGTACCGGGACGTTTTCGTCAGAGAGCTGACAAACAAGAACGCAACCAAAGATAAGATCCTGGAAGGTTTATTCTGGCTAGAACAGAGAACAACGGCGAAAGATCTTGCCATCATCTTCTTTGCAGGGCACGGATTACATGACAAAAAAACAGGCGTTTACTACTTGATTGCACACGATACCGATCCCAAAGCGTTGCGCATTAAAGGCATTCCGCAATCGACGCTGTCTGGTGTTGTACACGACTCTTTGAAGTGCAAAACGGCGTTGTTCGTTGACGCGTGCTTTTCATCAGATGTCATCCGCCAGGGCGGGCGTGTGCCAACGGTCGACATCACAGAATTGACCAACAGCGACCATCCACGCGTTGTCTGGAAAGATTGTGGAGCCTTCGTATTGGCGTCGTCTGCTTCGAATCAAGTGAGTATTGAGAAAAAGGAATGGGAGAACGGCGCGTTTACCGAGGCGCTGTTGAAAGTGCTTGTGGATGGGAAGGGTGATATCCCCCACAATGGTGAAACGGACTCCGTCATTGACGAAGTTGAACTGAGCCGTTTCGTAAAACAAGAAGTTTCTCAGCTCACAAAGAAGAAACAGACAGTATTCAGTGAAACAAGTCGCAACTGGAAAACCAACGGTCTGGTCAAGATAAAGTAAACACCCGCCGGGGCGGAAGTACTTATGACCACGCCAATTCTCCAGCCAAACCACCGGCCAGTCCGATCTAAGGCTGACTTGAGATTTCGCCTGTGGCGCAGCATACTGAAGGTAGTCGTTTGAGGGATGGCGGGGTGGCTGTCTGAGACTTTGGAACATGGTTTTTGCCCGCACTGGCGGTTGGTGAGATTGACGTATGCATTTGAATTTTGTGGCGTTATTACGGCTTGCTTCTGCGGGCGTCTGCGTCCTTGCATGGGGCATGTTGCCGCTGAATATCTGTCGCGCCGCGGAGAAGGTGCTTGAGCCGCCGCAGTTTAATCGTGATATCCGGCCGCTGCTTTCGCAGAACTGTTTCCGCTGTCATGGGCCGGATAAGAGTACGCGCGAAGCCGATATGCGGTTTGATACGCATGAAGGCATTGTCGATGCATTTGGCGGCGGGCTGGAAGATAGTGAAGCCTGGCGCCGTATCGTTTCCGACGATCCTGACGAACTGATGCCGCCGCCGGAATCGCACCTTTCCCTCAAACCGGCGCAGCGGGATGTGTTGCGGCGGTGGATTGAAGCGGGCGCCCCGTGGCAGGGGCATTGGGCCTTTATTCCGCCCGCGCGGCCCGATGTGCCCGTGGTTAAGCCAGCCGCAGAGTCGGGTGTGAAGATTGGCGATATCGACGCCTTCATTCTGCAGCGTCTTCAGCGGGAGAACATCCGCCCGGCGCCTGCCGCCAATCCGCGCACGCTGATCCGCCGCGTTACGCTGGACCTGACGGGGCTGCCGCCGACGCCTGATGAGGTAGAGGCTTTTGTGGCGGACCCTTCGCCCGCGGCTTACAAACGGGTTGTCGAAAGGCTGCTGGCTTCGCCGCAATATGGCGAACGAATGGCGTTGTACTGGCTGGACCTGGTGCGCTACGCCGACTCGGTGGGCTATCACAAAGATTCGCACCGCGAGGTCTGGCTGTACCGCGACTATGTGATTGATGCCTTCAATCAGAACCTGCCATTCGATCAGTTTGTCAAAGAACAACTGGCAGGCGATATGCTCAAGGGCGACAAGTTTCAGGAGTATAAGTGGAAGGTCGCATCGGGCTTCAACCGGCTGAACCAGACGACCAGCGAAGGCGGCGCCCAGCCGAAAGAGTATCTGGCCATCTACGCCGCCGACCGCGTCCGCAATACATCGGCAATCTTCCTGGGCACCACGCTCGGCTGCGCTGAGTGTCACGATCACAAGTACGATCCATTTTCCGCACGCGACTTCTACAGCTTCGCCGCATTCTTCGCCGACCTGAAAGAACGCGGCGTGGGCTATCCGCAGCAGTTGCACATGCCCACCAGCGAACAGATCGCGAAGATGAAACAGCTGGAAAATGAGATTGCCACGCTGAAAGAAAAGCTGCCTAACACGTCGCAGGGCGGTGACCAGCATCAGGCCATGACCAAGCAGCTTGCCAAGCTTGAGGCGGAACTGAAGAAAGCGTCGGACGCCAAGACTTGGCCCAAAACACTGGTCACAGAAACCACCAAGCCACGCACCATGCGCGTGCTGCCGCGTGGCAACTGGCTGGACGACAGTGGCGAAGTCGTTACGCCCGCCGTTCCTGGTTTCTTAGGCAGCGGCAAAGATTCCGATGAGCGGCTCACGCGGCTGGATCTGGCAGCCTGGATTGCCAGCCGCAAAAATCCGCTGACGGCCCGCGTGTTTGTGAACCGGCTGTGGAAACTGATGATGGGCAAGGGCATCGCCCGCACGCTGGACGACGTCGGTTCGCAAGGCGAATGGCCTTCGCACCCGCAACTGCTCGACTGGTTGGCCGTTGAGTTTATGGAAAGCGGTTGGGACGTGAAGCACATGATGAAGCTGATCGCACTTAGCGGAACGTACCGCCGCAGTTCGACCCCCACGCCGGAGATCGCCGCCCGCGATCCGGAAAACCGCCTCTTCGCCCGGCAGAACCGCTACCGCCTGGATGCGGAGCTGGTCCGCGATAACGCGCTGGCGATCAGCGGCCTGCTCTCGAAGAAAATGGGCGGCCGCAGCGTGAAGCCTTATCAACCGGCCAACTATTGGTACAAGCTTTACAAAGATGGCAAGTACGTGCAGGATCATGGCGCCGATCTGTACCGCCGGGGCGTGTATACCTATTGGCGGCGTAGTTTCTGGCATCCGGCGATGCGTGCCTTCGACGCACCAGCGCGGGAAGAATGCGTCGCCGAGCGTCCGCGCAGCAACACGCCGGCGCAGTCGCTGGTGCTGTTGAACGACCCGGCCTATGTCGAAGCGGCCCGCGCCTTCGCTACACGTGCTTTGAAGCGCGAAGCCAGCAGCGAGAAAGAGCGGATCGAGCGGATGTTCCTGCGGGCGGTATCGCGTCCACCTTCGCAAGCGGAAGCGGACATTCTGTTGGGACTGCTGAAACAGCAGCGTCAGCGTTACGCCAAAGATGAAGCCGCCGCAGCCGCGCTGCTTTCGACCGGCGAGGCGCCATTGCCGGCGGACATCGCCAAACCAGAACTCGCCGCCTGGACCGCCCTGGCCCGCGCGATTCTGAATCTGCACGAAACCATCACACGCAGCTAAGCGGTTGGTAGCTGGACAATTGCAAACCGGCAAGGGTGCAGAACTCTCACGCTTTGGCGAATGAACACTAACCCGAAGCGCAAGCGAGGGACGCCCCGCGTTGCCCAGGAATGGCCGGTCAGGAAGATTTTCGATTTGAACCTGTATCGCCAAAACGCCTTGTTTTTCGCGCTCAATCAACCGTCCCTCGCTCGCGCTTCGGGTTAATGTTGCAAGCGAAATCCGCTGAGCGTGATTAACCGCCATCGTTCATCTGATAACCCGTTCACTTCCACTGACAGGATTTTTGCATGACCGTGAGATTGCATGCGGTTGTTGTTTTTACTTTCATGATGCTGGCGGCTTTGACCTCTGGGGCGTCGGCGGGGGATGCGTTGGACGCGATGCGGGCTTCGTTCCGGATTTCGGACGGGCGCACTTCGGGGACATGCTTTGTGGTGCGTGGCAAAGAAGGCGCCATGCTGGTGACCGCCGCGCATGTGATGAACGATATGAAACGCGATGTCTGTAAGCTGGTGTTGCGCAAGAAGAAGGAAGATGGCCAGTACGAGCGTCTGGAAACACCCATCCGCGTCCGCATGGATGGGCGGCCTCTGTGGCGGCAGCACGCCACGGCGGATCTGGCGGTGATGAAATTCGCGTTTCCCGCCGGGATTGATATTCAACCCTTTGAGCTGGAGCAGATCAGCAGCCAGGAACAAATCAAAGCGGAACGCGTCTCGCTGGGCGATATCTGCTTCATCCCCTGCTTCCCCGCCAAGATTGAAGCAGACACCGTCGGCTGGCCTGTCCTGCGGCGTGGCAGCGTGGCCAGCTATCCCCCCAGTTCCAACGCCACGGCCTCTACCTTTCTGATCAATTACAGCAACTTCGGCGGCGACAGCGGCGCCGTGGTCGTCACGCGTCCGGCCGGCAGCGACAAGAACGCAAAGCAATCCGTCATCGGCATCGTGGTGGGGCATCACCGGATTACCGATCGCACGGTCACGGCCTTTGAAGAACGCCAGACGCATCACCCGATCAATCTGGCTATCTGCGTGCACGCGCATCTTTTGCACGAACTGCTTCCGCAGTGATTGACGCCAACAAACGCCAATTATCTAGTGCGATGTGCCAAAAACCCGTAGGTCAGGCGCCTGCCTGACGGCGTTTGAAGTGGAGTCCGTTTCATCGTCAGGCAGGCGCCTGACCTACGGTTGTTTCCCCAGTGATCGACGCCAACCACTTGCGGTTAACCTCTTAGGGCGGTGGACAATGTGTCGCTGCCGGTGAAAATAGACCGCTTGCCGCTGGCAGTTTTGTCAGTGCCGCTGAGGAATTGGCCCGTTCGATGATGCTGCGTGGTTTTGCTGGAAATGTTGTTATGAATTCAGGCGCCGGTGCGTCGCGGGACGTTGCTGAGACCTTCAAAGACTGCTGGTTCCTTTCGGGCCACACAGCCAGCGGAAAGACGTCGACCGGTCTGGAATTGGCGCAGCGGCTGAACGCCGAGATTATCTCGCTCGATTCGATGGCCGTTTACCAGGGCATGGACATTGGCACCGCCAAGCCGACGGCCCAGCAGCGGTCGCAGACGCCGCATCACCTGATCGATATCGCCACACCTGTCGAAAGTTTCAGCGCGGCCGAGTACATCGCGGCGGCCGCAGATGTGGTGAAAGATATCCGCGACCGGGGCCTGCAGCCGTTGTTTGTCGGCGGTACGCCGCTGTATCTGAAATCGCTGCTACGCGGCGTGTTCGAAGGTCCGCCCGCCGACTGGGAATTCCGCCGCGCGGTGGAGGAAGAAGTGAAGCAGGTGGGTGTCCAGGCGTTGCACGACCGGCTGAACCAGGTCGATCCGCTGTCCGCCGCCCGGCTTCATCCCAACGACACGCGCCGCATCATCCGCGCGCTGGAAGTCTATAAGATCACCGGCCAGCCGATCAGCCACCAGCAGACGCATTTTGAAGAAGGCCGGGCCGCCAAAGATTGCAAAGTGTTTGTGCTGGACTGGCCCCGCGCGGAGCTACACAACCGCATTGAGCAGCGCGTGCACCAGATGTTCGACGAGGGACTGGTGGCGGAAGTCCGCGGTCTGCTGGAAGAGTATGGGGAACTGGGCCGCACGGCTTCGCAGGCCGTCGGTTACCGCGAAGTGATCGCCGCGCTTGAAGCAGGAGAAGACGAAGCCTCAATGCGCGAAGCGGTGAATATCCGCACCCGCCAGTTCGCACGCCGGCAGGACACATGGTTCCGCGGCCTCTCTGAATGCCGTCATCTTCCCATGGACGACTCGCAGACGCCGGCTGCAATCGCAGAGATGATCGTCGAGATGGTCCAGGGCTAATGACCGTCTAGTTACAACAACACTAACCCGAAGCGCGAGCGAGGGGCGTCCCGCGTTGCTGCGAATGGCCCGTCAAGAAGACTATCGACTTGAAGTCGGTTCGCCAAAACCCCTTGTTTTTCGCACTCCATCAAACGCCCCTCGCTCGCGCTTCGGGTTAATGTGGGGTGCGAAAAACATGTGTAGATATCAACGCCCCAAAGGGGCTTATGCCGCGGACTTCTATTCGAAGATGGAGCTACGCTGTGCGTAGTCGCTGGCTACTGAATGCCGTGGCACTTCGATCGGCATCGGCTGGATGTCGAAGGGGATGTTGCCAAAGCTGTGCGGCGTTGGGGCCTGCAGCCCGCGGCCAGGGATGTTTACTTGCGAGGCGCCGTACGATTTCAGAATGGCGTGCACGGCCGGATTGATTTCGATCTTGCCATCGGGGCGTTTGGTTCCGACCGACGAGAACGAACCGACGGCGACAATGCTTTCGTGCCGGTCATGAAATTCGTACGCTTCTACGCCGCGGTTGCGCAACGCTGTGGTCAGCGTGTGGGCTTTGTGGGCTGCCACCGCAAGCTGGCTGCTGTCGGTGGGCGCGGCCATGAGCTGTTCAATCTTCTTGGTGTCCATCGTGGTTCTGCCGCGGAAGGTTGCGACCTTCACGGAGTACTTACCGGGGCACTTCAGCAGGCTGAACTGAACATCGCGGTTCATCTTCACCACCAGCGGGTCCAGACCCTTGGGTGCAAAGAAGGAAGCTGGGATCAGCGGATTACGCGTGACAAACGCCGCCCGCATCGGACCCATGCTCCGCACTTTGCGGTTGGGACTGACGCGACGTTGCACTTCACGCCACAGGCCCAGGCTGTGATAAGTCACTTCCCGTTTGGTCGGGTCCAATGTAACAGGCTGCATGTGCTTGATGCGTTGCAGCGTGGTTTCCACCTGCGGATCGTAGACATCTTTGAAGTTGCCGATCATCACGGCGTACTGGTCGAAGGCGACGTTACGGCGGTGACGCATAACCTGCTGCGAGCCATCTTCCTGCAGCCCCAGACCGGTCATCCGGCCGCTAAAGTCGAAGTGGTGCTTGGTGATGTACGCTTCTAGCTGATGATCGTGGCGCAGTTCATACACCAGCTCATTGGCTTGCTTCGCGCCGCCTTCGCCGGTGAACGAGGCTGCGTAAATCAGCCACGGACCGTGCTTATCGGTCAGCGTGTAGGTTTTGTTCTTATCCGCCTCAACAGACGAAAACGGGCTCAGCGCCCGCAAGGCGCCGGCAATACCGCCCGGTCCCTGGGCCGCGAGCGGAGATACGGACAGCGTTAGTAGCAGAAAGCAGGCCACGGTTCTGGCGCGGTTCATCTCAGCGTCTCCTTACGCTGGCCGCCTGCGAGCAGGGCGACGGGCTGTCCGCAGACTTCGCCTCAGTCGCCGTTGACGGCCGGTTCTTGTTGCCGGGACCCTACCCGGAAATTGATAAGCGGGCCGGACCGTATCAGAACCTTGTAAGCAGAACCAGAGCGGTTTTATCTGCTATTTGAGAATTTCAAACGCCTGGCGGATCATGTCGTCCTGCCCGGCAAAGCGGTCTGCGTATTTCGCTTCGTAAGTGAATACCAGGCTGTAACGCGCGCCGTCTTCCTTAGAAAGATGAAAGCAGGTCCACTGCACGGCCAGCTGCCCGGCTTCGCCCGTGGCGTTCACGCGGATGGTGCGGACGCCTTCGTTCTCCTGCACATCCGATTCATTGAACGCAGTCAGCGTGGATTTCAGGGCGCCACGGATGTCCGCCTTGAATTCGTCCACGGACAGCTTCTTACCTGTTTCCAGCGGCTCTAGCCGCGAGATGTTCAGCTGGGCGACCAGATTACCCTTATCAACCATCCGCATGATGGTGACTTTCTTCGAGTCGCTCATCACGCGCCAGCGGCGGTCGTGCACCATGCTGAAACCTTCGGTGCGCGAACGGAAGGCGACCAGCTCAGTACCGGGAGCGGGTTCAAGCTGCATGCCGGTGATCTGATCTTCGGCTACGTGGTGTTTGCCCTTGGCGGTGGCAATGCCCATGCGGATGGTGGTCTTGGCGTCGAAGCCGGGCTGGGCGTGGCCGATGGAACGCTTCTCGTCAATCGACAGGATCACCCAGTCCGGGCTGTGGCTGGCCGTATTGAGCTTCAGCTTGATCTTCAGGGTGATCTCGGTCGCGACACCTTCGACGGCGCCGCTGAGTTCACCTGCGATTTCCACCGTCGCGCTGGCGCCGGCGGTCTCTGTCACCTTGCCTTTAACGGTGGACTTGCTTACGCCATCCAGCCGCAGCAGACGGCATAGCGTGGTGTTGTTCACAGTCCAGGTCTGCGACTTGTCCTGTTTCTCCGTCGGCGTCAGTCCTGGCAGCGCGAGCGTGTTGGCGGGCACGTCCACCAGATCCATCTCTTCACGGAACAAAGGCGTTGTGGGTGAGAAGATAGAAGTTGCATCTTTTTCGCAGGCGGCCACTATCAACCGGCGCTCTGGCGCCAGCGAGCTTTTCACATCTGCTTCGCCCACACGGATATCGGCCTCAGCGCGGCGGTAATAGCGGATGGAGCGCGGGCGGGCCACATTGGTATCAAGTACGCGTTCTTCATAATAAAGGCTGCCCTTCACCTTCATTGGCGCCTGAACCACCTTCTTATTATTGGGGTTCATGCTGAGCTGGCCGGTTGATTCGATGGCCATGTTCACCAGCGTTACTTCGTCCTTAGCTGGCTTGATCGAGAGGTCAAGCTTCGCCCCCCAGGCGACAGGCGCCGCCAGGCTTCCGGCGACAAACGCTAAAGTAATGCAGGACAGTAACTTAGTAATCTTCATGATTTTTTTCGCCAATCTGGTAACCAGAAACGCGCCACATGCGTCCAATAAATACACGGTCGCCGCGAATAACCCCTGCCAATATCAGTAGGCTGCGACCAGAGGTGTCGTATGTAACGGTTACATCGACGGTATTGGCGATCGAAGTTCAACCAAAACATTCATCACGTCATCCGCAAAGTACATGCAGTTTCCATCGGTAGCACGTATTGCTAGCTGATTTCATTGCCATCGTTTACTAACACCCTTTGCATTAAACGCGTAGCAGCACACTCACCCGGAGCAAGTCTTTTTTAAGGTGGCGAAGACCTCGTCACCTGGAAAATTCCACCCGGAAACCGGTTTATTCCGGCCACTCGCAACCGTTTGAAGCAGTTAGTGTTACGGTGACTTTGGGAATAAATCAGTGGAAACACAGCGAACAATTTGAAACAAAGCTGGATGTCCAGCGTATACCTAGTAGAAGCCCCGCGCCGGAATCGATCCCTACGGACAAAAGTGTCTTGTAAGACACAGATAATTGAACACCCGGCCCACCCTTTGCTCATTCTCATCACAACAAGCATCCGTTACGTCATTTTGGCACAAGTCATTTCAACGACGATTTAGCTCAATTGAATCATTCGCAGCCACGTCGCTGCTGAAGCAAATACAGCGGTAGCTTTAAGCTGCCGGTCACGGTGGTCTGGGACAGACCACACGCCCAGGTATGGGACTTAGGTGGAGCGATGGGAGTCGCAGGGAACGCCGCCTAAGTTATCTGCGGGTCCGGTTTCAGGCGCCGGCCCAAAGGAAGAGGTGCATTATGCATTCCGATTACAAAAACACAGTCATCCGCCAGTTGCGTGACGAACAGACCCGTTACGCACCGCGCGACACAAAATTTGATCAGCTCGAACGCACCGAGAAACTACTCCGCGAACTGGACCCCAAACGCGAATACCCTTTCAGCTATCTGCGGTTCCGCGTGACCGGGTTTGCAGGTGAAGACGGCGACAACGCAGCCGGTGAACCCATCCCGGGCGATGTTGCGCACCACGATCTGCGGCTGTTCCTGGAAGATCTTTCCGACTCGGCCGATATCAGCGTGGATGAAATTGCCGAACCCGTGCTGACGCTCGACGAAGTCAGCCGCATGTTTAATGTCTCCACCAAGACGATTTCGCGCTGGCGTGACAAAGGATTAACCAGCCGCCGTTTCATCTTTGGTGGTCGCAAACGTGTAGGCTTTTTGCAGAGCAGCGTGGAATACTTCCAGCAGCACAACAAAGAACGCGTCAAACGCGGCGAACGCTTCAGCCAGATGACGGACGAAGACCGCGATGAGATTATCGCGATGGCCCGTCAGATGGTGCTCGATGGCGGCTGCCCGGCGGACATCACCCGCCGCATCGCAAGCCGCAAGGGCCGCAGCGTCGAAACCATCCGCTACACCATCCGGCAGTTTGACGAAGAACATCCGACCATGGCGGTCTTCCCCGGCCAGACCGGCCCCCTCACAGAGGAAGCCAAAAACTCCATCTACTCGCAGCACCGCCAGATGCGCAGCGGCGATAGCATTGAGAAGCTGGCCAAGAAGTACTGCCGCACGCCGGGCAGCATTCACCGTATTGTGAACGAAGTCCGTGCGAAGCGGATTCTCGACCTGCCCCTGGACTACATCTATAACGAAACGTTCGAAGATGCAGCCAACGAGGAAGAAATCCTGGCGCCGATGCCAGAACCGGAAACCAAACCACGTAAGACGCGTGTTCCGGCCGGGCTGCCACAGTACCTGGCGTCTCTGTACGAAACACCGTTGCTGGTCCGTGAGCAGGAGTATCACCTGTTCCGCCGCTTCAACTATCTGAAGCACAAAGCCAGCAAACTGCGTGAGACGCTGGACCCCTCGCGGGCGAAAACCGCGGTCATGCAGCAAATTGAAGATCTGTACTCGCAGGCGTTAGCCACGAAAAACCAGATCATCAAAGCCAATCTGCGGCTGGTCGTATCGATCGCCAAGCGGCACGTTTCGCCGACGGAAGATTTCTTCCCACTGGTAAGCGATGGCAACATGTCGCTGATCCGCGCGGTTGAAAAGTTCGACTATGCCCGCGGCAACAAGTTCAGCACGTATGCCAGCTGGGCGATTATGAAGAACTTCGCCCGGACCATTCCGGACGAGTACAAACACCGCGACCGCTTCCGCACGTCGACGGACGAAATGTTCGCCAGCCAGGAAGACGACGGCACCAACCTTTATCTGCAAGAGCTGGCTCAGCATCTTCGCAAAGAACAGGTGGACCGTATCCTTTCCAAGCTGGATGACCGCGAGAAGAAGATCATCGTCAGCCGCTTTGGCTTGAACCACAAGCAAGAGCCGCAGACGCTGAAAGAAGTCGGCGCCGAAATGGGCGTGACCAAAGAACGCATCCGCCAGATCGAAGCCCGCGCCCTCGGCAAGCTACGCCTCGCCGCACAGGACGCCAAGATCGATCCGCCGGACGAAGCTTAGAAGAACGAGGCTTAGAAGAGCAGCGGTCCCAACGCCCCCGCGCCCTGAGTGCGCGGGATACACAAGTTTTTCGCATCATGCACTAACCCGGAGCGCGAGCTTCGGGTTAGTGTGCCAGGTTACCTGTTGCGGTAGCGCGGTGTTGTTTTGATGTTGAACGCCGGGTGGTCTGGCTTTGCTTCTTCTTCCTTCTGCACCTTCAGCACACCAAGAATGCCGCGCAGCACGCCGGTATCCAGCCCGCCATCGGCGACACCATCGAGTCCGTCGATCTCTGTCAGAAGGTCCTGCACGTCGGCCATGCTCATGGTCTCGGTAGAGCGGCGCAGTAACGCCGCGATGACGAGCGTGAGAAAATTCACATCTTCCCGCAGCGATTGAATCTCGGCTGCCTGCCCGTCGTCTGTGGACGAACGCACAACAGCGGTCGGCCGGCTGGCAAGTCTGCGTAGATGGGCGGCTTGCGCCTGTTCTGGAAAGAAGAAGTCAAAGTAGTCCATGTGGATCTCCAAGTAGCAGGTGTTCTCAAAGGGCTGTTTTATGCGGCAAAACGCACCGCAGACGCTATTCGATTGATCTGGAAAAAAATTCAGCTTTTGCCTAAAGTTTCCCATCGGCTGTACCGGTCGCGGAGTCACCCGTACCGCGCCCTAGGTTCAGTTGTTTCAAAAACAGGATGTTTTCAGCGACTTCTAAGGAGGGAAACCGCGGTGAAAATTCAACAGATTCATGTAAGCGAATTGGGCTTGCAGCTAGATGATTTAGCTGCCGGTCTGAACGTTATCTACGGCCCGGAAAGCTCCGGGAAAACAACCGTCGCCCGCTTCACGCAGGCTGTATTGTACGGCCTGGCCGATCCCAGCCTGCGGTTTCTGGCGCCACGCCAGGGCGAAGCCGTCGGCGCCGTTACACTCAGCGGACCCCGTGGTACGGAAACGCTCAGCCGTGTAAACGATGGCACACAGCGTGGCGAACTGACGCTGGAAAGCCGCTCTTCGCACGACTACGAAGACTATTACTCCGGGCGCCATCATCAGCCCGACCTGCTCAACCATCACTACGATGCGGGCGAACATCTCGCAGCGCGCTGGGTGGGTGGCATGGACGAAGCCGAATTCGCGGCCGTTTACGCCGTAGAATTCCCGCGAGAATACTCGCTGGACCGTCTGATCGACGTCACACTCGCACGCGGCGCCGGCGATCTGACCACGTCGTACACCGGCGATCACTATTACGAATACGCAGCCACGGTGGAAGAAGAACGCCACCTGGACAGCCTGGATGCAGAGGTCGAGCACCTGGAATCCCGGCGCCACGAGTTGCATGTTGAGCTGGACGATCTTCAGCGCAGCGCTGCCGCCCTTCGCGCCGAAGCTGTTACAACACGGGGCCGTCTGCAAGATCAGATCGCCGTAATCGAACAGGATCAGCGCAGCCGCACCGCAGAACTGCATCGTGTCGAGGCGGAAATCAAACGCGTTGAAGAAGAGATCGCCCACTGGTGGAAAGGTCTCCGTGGCGAGAACGAAGCCGCCACGCGTTACGCAACGCAGTGCGTAGACTTCCTCAACGATCAGATCGCGCAGCTTGACCGTTCGCGCAGCAGCTTGCAGCAGCGCGCCGACCGGCTGGAAGATCAGATGTCACGCCCCGCTGCACGCGACGAATACGACTACGATCCAGAACGCTACAGCGCCGAACTGGAACGCAAAGCCCACGAGATCGACCGCGAACTGGCGACCCGCCGCAGCACCACCTACCGCTGGGCCAACCACTGGCGCCGCGATGATGCGTACACCCGGCTGACGCCCGTGCTGGAATCGCTGCAGACGGAACTCACCACCCTTGCCCAGCATATGCGTGGCAACGGGCGTGTGATTCAGAACGAAGGCCTGCACTGCGAACTGCATCACGTGCACGCCAAGATCGAAGAGACCACCCGTCAGATCGAATGCCTGACCGCACAGCGGCACTACATCAACGACCGCATGCAGCCGGCTGATGTCCACTGGCCAGAGTACGAAGCCCAGCGCCGCGAAACGCTGGAGCGCGAACATCTGCACGATCTGCGCACGCATGCTTCGCAGCTTGCACGCAGCATCGAAGCGGCCAACGCCGAACTGGATTCGCTCCGTGCGGAACTCGCCCGCTTTGAACACCACCGCTGGAACGAACATCAGAACCGCATCGACCACTGCCGTGCAGAACTCGAACGCGTTGGCGCCAGCGTCCGCCAGGCAGTGATCGCCCGCGAAGATTTCGCCGCATCGCTCCGCCGGATCGTCACCCGTCAGACGCATCCGGTTACGGCGGAAGCATCGCAGAATCTCGACCGGCTGACCGGCGGAGAACTGGTGCGGATCACCGTGGATCGCGACAGCCGTTCGATCCGCGTTGAAGACAACACCGGCATGTATCACAACGCCAATGTGCTTTCGGCCGGTTCGCGTGATCTGGTCAAACTCAGCCTCTGCCTGGCCTTGGCCAGCGACCGTTCGCGGCAGCAGCAACAGCCGCCGGTCCTGCTGGACGACGCCTTCCGCCATCTGCCCTCGCACTGCCACCGGGCGGCTGCGGAACTGCTGTGCGATTATGCTTCGCGCGGCTGGCAGATTGTGCTGCTGACGTCGCAGCGTGAGATCGCCGACCTGATGAAATCGTACGGCGCCCCTGTGCGTAACCTGCCCGTGACAACGCCTGCCCGTGGCGTGCGTTCGTACGCTGGGCCGCGTTATCCGCATCACCGGGCGGACGAATACGATTACCGCGCGGCACAGCGCCCGTACTACTACGGTGAGTACCGCCGGACAACCACGGCCAAGCTGCCCGAATACGCCTGGCACGGCGCGCTGCCGCATCATCACCCGGCCAGCCACTACACGCCCCGCTGGAGCGCATCGCGGCGGCATGCTCATACACCGCGTCGCAGCTACGATGATTCGTATCTTTATACGGTGCAGCCGCAGGACACACCGCAGGCTTCGTACCACACGCCTTACTACGGCGTCCGCCAGTACGACCGCACACTACCCGTGTTTTCGCACAAGCTACGATACAGCACTTCACGTCCGTACCACCTGCACCGCGACGAAGCTCCGCTGCGGGTGCACCGCCAGTACGAACCGGCTTCGGCCCGGCAGCGTGAAACGCAATACGAAGACGGTTATTTTCTCCGCACCCGCGATGAGGTAACCCAGATCCCTTTTCTCGAGCCGGCGGTCGCTAACCAGTTACGCGACCTGGACGTCTATACGGTCGAAGACCTGTTGCACGCCAATGCCGGTGAACTGGCTGAACGTCTTTCCCGTCCCAACGTGAAGCACTCGACGGTTTCGCGCTGGCAGGGTATGTCGCGGCTGATGTGCGAAGTGCGGAACCTCCGCTCGTACGACGCCCGCATTTTGTACGCCTGCCGGATTTACGACGGCCAGCAACTGGCAAGCATTCGTCCAGGCAACTTGCAGGCGATGCTGGAAGAATTTGTCGCAACGCCCGAAGGCTCGCGTCTGGTGCGGTCGGGCACGACGGCCGAGATCGACCGTTTAACGCGCTGGATCAAGGGCGGCGGTACTTCGTGGCGGCATGCTTCCTGGCGCAGCTCGCGCAATGGCCGCACGCATCGTAGCAGCCAGTACAGCCGGCTCCGCAACGAAGCCTATGAAGGGCTGCGGACCCGCGACGAAGACAGCGACGGCGACTCGCGTTATGCAACCACGCGTAACGGCAGCAGCTCCCGTTCGAGCAGTTCGCGTTCAAGCAGTTCACGTTCCAGCAGTTCCCGCAGTAGTTCGCACCGCAGTCGCAGCGAACGTGGGAGCCGCCAGCGTGAAGCACGCCGCGCGGAACGGCAACGCCAGCGGCGTGAACGCGACGCCCGTGAACGCGACGCACGGGAGTACGCTTCCCGCGAGCGTGAAGCACGTTCAACCACCCGCCGCGAGAGCACACCGGCGGTATCCGAGCCGGCGGAACTCCGCTTCTACCTCAGCCGCGAACAGGAAATCGCCGCCGCACCTTCGATTGGTCCGAAGACCGCTGCCCGGCTTGAGGCCGTGGGTATCTATACCGTGGACGATCTGCTCAATGCAGACGCCGTGGAAGTTGCCGACCGGCTGAACCAGCGGCGCGTGAAGGCGTCGCACGTCCGCGACTGGCAGGCGCAGGCCAGACTGGTCTGTTGCACGCCGGGGCTACGCGGCCACGACGCACAGATTCTGGTCGCATGCGGCGTAACCACCGCGGCGCAACTGGCTGCCGAATCGGCCACCGCGCTGTTCGCCAAAGTGAAACCCTTCTGCCAGACCAAAGAAGGCATCCGCATTGTCCGCAACGGTAAGAAGCCCGACCTGACAGAAGTGCAGGAATGGATCGCAGCCGCCGGCCAACGCCGTCAACTAGCCGCCGCCTAACCGCGGAAGGTAAGCCTCACGAACAGGTTCTCGATGCAGTCACGACTTCCGGGTCGTGACTGCTTTTGTTTTGAGCGGGCGTGTTGCTCATCTAAAGGAGCCGGCACTGATTTCATTGCCGAAGCCATCGCCATCGCCTTTGCCGTAGCCGTAGCCGTCCCCACTAGAAGGACCAATGTCATAACCGTAGCCAAAAGCAGCGCCATCGCCAAAGCCAGCGCCAGAACATAACGGATAGCCATAGCCAGAGGCAACGCCATTGCCGGAGCCATCGCCGGAGCCAGAGCCTATACCATCGCCAAAGCCAAACCCATCACCATTGCCACCATCCTCGTGAAGGCGAGAGTAGTCTGTACGTAATCGAACGCGCGTCATTCCGTTTCGCCACGCATGACATAGCGGATTTCCATGCTCTTCCAGCCAGTCCGCATACATCCAGCAAGGCGCCGGATCATCCGGCGCGGCGGCGATTGCGTCTAAGAACTGCTGATGTGTGGCCATAGGCTTCCACCGTAACACATCGTCACCGTCTGCGCTTAACAGACTGTCGGACGGGAATCGAAGGTCGTAAACGCGTGGATCGGAGGCGTGAATCATGCAGCAACAACATGAAGAACATTGCCTGAAGCGCAAGATGCTGGTCTGGACCATCTCTGGCGCCATCCTCATCACGCTGGCAGCCGCGGCAATTTCGCACGGCGGCTGGTTTCTAAATCTTTAAGCGAAAGGCGTGGCAGTTGTTTACGACGGAGTCTTCGACTTGCGGCTGTGATTGGGCAAGCTGCGAAAGAGCATCTGCCGTAGTCGCGAGTCTGAAGGGGAAGCTGGCAGATGATTGCGGTCCATGTAGAGATCGGAGAAGTCTGTCCGGCAGGGGCTGACATAGGCGATCATCAACTGGTAACGGGGAACGTGACAGTCGCGGCTGCCAAAGTGAAAGCATGCGTTCGACTCCAGAAAGAGAACGTCGCCCCGGCTGCCTTCGAATCTAATGATTTCATCTTCATCAACAACGCTCGCCACCTGTTCGTCCGTCAGTCGATACGGGATGTTCCGTTTTCCATACTTCAGTTCGCGCGCAACCCGGGCGGAAACGCTGCTGGGCAAGAAGCAGAAAGGACCGCTCTGGGGGCCTACATCCCTAAGCAGCAGGATGACGTAAACAACCGGTTTGTCGTGGAAGTCCAGATGAAACAGCTGAGACGTAAAATACTCGCCTTCCGCGACCTGGCCCTGGATGGTGCTTTCGGTCAAGCGGACCGGAGGAGGCACCAGGTCCGAAAGTCGAGGCACCATTTTCATGCTGTGACAGACCGGCTCGACCACAGCAGAACTGGTGGCAAAGTCGAGGAACGACGGAAATCGCTCGAGGTCGCCCGGTTCGATAAGATCTTTGATGAAGGCGCGGTTTCCCGGCTCTCGCGGCTTGCCGCCCCGCAATGCGATAAACTCTTCCGCTTCCTCATAAACGCGGTCCAGGTGCGGTAGATCTTTGCGCGTGTAGATTGCATACCCGTCTTTCAGGCGAATGGAAGAACTGCCGCTGTCACCATTTTCACGCAATAGCTGCGGTAGATCGTTTGCGTAGGCCTGCTGCCTGTCTCGCAGATCCTGGCGGTGTTGCCAATAACTTCTAATCCTCGCCAGGCGGCACAGATTGTTGAGTCCGAAAAATTCCAGGTCCCCTGGCTCAACATCGCTTTGAGGCCGACGGGTGGCTCTAGCGAATCTGCTTTTTAGTTTGTCAAACATGCTCGACTCGGGTTTGGAATTGTGGAGTTGTCAGTAGACGGATATCCGACGGTGTTCAAGCTGCCGCCATTGTGAAAAGTATCTCCATCACGTGATTTCACTCCCGTAACTCATTGAGCCGGTTGCGAAGTTTCTCCGCGAGTGCGGCCACGTGTGGCTCTTTAATGTGCTGCGAGTGCCTGCCGGGAATGGTCTCGATATGTAGGGCGCCCTTGAGATATTGGGACCATCCATGCGCGGCGTCACGTTCAAAGAACCTCGTATTCGTAGGCTCTGCAACCGTGTAGAAGTGGACCTCTCCGTGATAGTCGGCAGGACGGTAAGCCCGGCTGGCAATGAAGCAGGCCTCCTGCAAGTAGAGGAACCGGATAGGTATCGGCAGCGGCTCCGTGTCTGGATCTGGTCGCTGGACGAACCGCCTCGCAACAAAACGCTGCCATTGCTCATGCAACCCTTTGCGCAGCACTGCCAGGCCGGGTTTATCCCGCTGAGAGAACGGCCGGAATTTACGGCTCCACAGCGCCAGCCTGTCGCGCAACCCCAGGTCGGCGCGTCGCCGCGGGTAGCCCGGCGAATAGCTATCGAGCATTGCCAGGAAATTGACGGTCTCACCCTGCACCTGTAATTTGCGCGCGACTTCGAGCGCTATAAGTCCACCGTACGATGTGCCACAAAGCGCATACGGACCCTGTGGCTGGACGCGGCGTACAAGTTGAACGCCGCGGGAAGCTGCGTCTTCCACCGTCAGATCGTACTGACGTGTCCCGTCAGCGCCCCGGTGTTGAACTCCGTACATTGCGTGCGAGGCGCCTAAATTCCGGGCCAGCGGATAGAGCGCCAACGTGTCGGAACCCGCACCAGGCCACACGAAAATGTTCTGCGCATTTTCCTCCGGGTAAGGTGTCAGCAAAGTGATGGCCGGGTGTGCCTGTGTTCCGGTTGAACGCATGTGTTCCGCAAGGGATTTCACCGACGGATGCGCCACCAGATCGGTCAGCGGAAGATCGCGGTCAAACACTCTCTTAATCGATGCGAACAAAGCCGCAGCAACCAGCGAGTCACCACCTTCGTCAAAGAAGGAAGCTTCCAGTGCCAGTGGCTTCTTCTGCAGAGCACGGCTAAACAGGCCATGCAAGGTCTGTTCCAGTGCGTCGCGTGGCGCCGGCAATTCAACGGCTGCTGATTGGTTGCCGGAAGCAAATTGACTGCGATCGATTTTTCCGTTTTCGAGACGCGGTAGACGTTCAACAATCTGGAGCACCGCGGGAACCATATAGCCGGGCAGCTTCTGCGCCAGCCTGCTCCGCAGAATTGAATCGTCCGTCTCTGCGCCGGGCCGGAAGGTAACCGCTGCACATAACCGGGTTCCGCTGCCGGAATCTTCCGTAAAGGCAACGGCGCCAGATAGTAGTCCGGTGTCATTCAGGGCGGCTTCGACTTCGACAAGGCAGACCCGGTGTCCTCGCACATTCACGGTCTGATCCAACCGGCCCAGATGTTCAAGCTGCCCATCATCGCGCCAGCGGCCGGTGTCTCCTGTACGAAGTTCACGCCATCCTTCGCGCTCAGGCAGGTCACGATAAACCGCGGCGGTTTTCGCAGGATCGCGCCAATAGCTGGTGGGCAACATCGGCGAACGCACAACGATCTGCCCAGGCTCTCCGCAGGCAGCGATGGCGCCTTCGGCGTTTTCGATGACAATTTCAATATCATCTGGAGGAACTCCGATGGGCATAAGTTGCCCACCAAGCTTGGAGCCATTCTGCCGGCGGAACCAGCACACATTGCAGCCGGCCTCTGTGATTCCCAGCCCGTTAATCAGCGTGGCGCCTTCCGGAAGCACGCTTTCAAACAGTTGCACATCCGCGATCGTCGTGCTCTCGCCACCGGTTTTTAAGGCACGCATTGCTGGCCAGCCGGCGCCGCTGGCAGCTTCGCTGAACAGCGCCCGCGCAAGCGACGGCACGGTCTGTACAGTGGTGACGCCTTCCTCCTGAAGCCAGGCGGCCAGACGAGAGAGACTGTGCAAGCGCGCCTCCAACATACAGATAGTCGCCCCTGCGGCCAGCGGTGCAAAAACCTGCGCATGCGTTGATGCGACCGCCAGCGGAGCCAGCAGTGCGTGCCGGTCCTCCGGCCGGAACTCGAACATCGCATGCAGATTTTGCGCGGCAAAAGCAAACGTGCGGTGGGGCGTCACCACACCTTTGGGATTCCCTGAAGACCCGGACGTGAAACAAAGCGCCGCCCGGCTTTGCAGATCGCAAGCCCCGTCTTCCATTTCCTGAGGCGAAACTGCGTCGGCGCCGGTTGCGGTTATAAATTCGCCGTCCCATCCCGCGTCACGTAATTCGTCAGCATGACTTCCCATCCCGATCACCACGCGTGCCTGCGCATAATCAAGCAGCGCGCAGCGATGTGTGACGGGTGTGGCGGGATCGATAGCTACGAACGCCCTCCCCGCAGCTAAAATCCCCAGCAGGGCGGCGATGCTCTCTGCCCGGTGTGGCAAGTGCAAAGCGACGAACGCCGTCTCCGTCCGCACCGCCCGCAGCCGCGATTCCCATTTACGCACGCGGCTGTTGAGTTCGCAGTAGGTCAACGAACTGGCGCCGTCTACGACCGCCGTCCGTCCGGGGTGCTGGGCGACGGCCGCCTTCCACATCTCGACAACGGTTCGCATGCGTCTGGCGGTCTTCACGGACTTGCCTTCATGGCTTCCAGCGCCATCGCGTGCGCTACGTTGCACACTGTTGAGCGCGGTCGAGAAAACTTAGATCGGAATAATCACGCGGGATTTCATCCACGTACCCCAACTCCAGCATCAGCTTCAGAATCTGATCCATCGCGCCGGTGTTCCGCACGGCGTTGATGTCCGGCCGGTTCGCATCCAAAGACTTAAGTAAAATATCAGGGTGGACGCCGATGACCGGGGCGCCGGTTGCCGCCGCTTCAGTGGGGTGGTTGTGTACGTACGTTGTGGCCGCGGCGTACGCATTCACAACACGTTGCACAAGATCGGGTGCAGCCTTCAACATGGCAGCGCTGGTCGCCAGAGAGCAGCCAGGCGCCCCCGGCCAGAGGTCACCGGTCCGGCGGACAACGGTACATCCCGCGACAACTTCCATCATCGTTGCGTAGGGCTCGATCATGCTTGCCGCGTCAGAGCCTTTGCCGTTCAGGCAGATAATGGCGCCGTCGCCGGAAGGGAACCGCAACTGCTGCACCTTGTCCCGGGACCAGTTCAGACTCTCAAGCAGCCCCATGGCGGTCAGGTCCTTCATGCCACCTTCGCGGGGCACTGCGACGGACCGCACCTCATCAACGGTCAGACCCGCCCGCACAACCACCGCCGCCTCTTCACAGCCTGATCCAGAGAGAAGAACCAGCGGAGACTCACTGCTGGCGACCGCCACACGAGTCCACGGAATCACCGCAAAGTCCGTTTCCCCCCTGGCAAGCTGATCCGGAATCAACCACGCAGTCGGCGCGATGCTGACGGATGAATCGATACCTTCCCGCGTGAAGAAACCCCGGTGATGCGCAACATACGCCGGAAGCTGGCAGACACCGCGCAGCAGGGAAATTCGAATCTTATCGTTCAACGGAATGTTTCAGAAAAAGCACCTGTTACCGATCCCCTATACAATTCTCCACCATATCGTAACCACCAGGATTTTCCACCCGGCTGGACCGGGGGCATCCCAGCTCTGGTCATGCGGCGCAGCAGCTAAGAACTGCGTAACGGACTGTGGAATGGGAATCGGATTTCTTACCTAACCCGACTCCATCTTGCCCGGGTGCTTAAACTTCATCAAGCAATTCTGAAATTGCTGCTCCCAGTGCAGTGGTTCCACCTGCTAGCTTGACCCGGCGTGCGGCATTTGTATTGAGAACTCGCTCCGTTGGGTCGTACACCGCTGAACAGACTAACCAGGACTTCTGCCCAGGTTTGAATTCGACACCTCCGTGTGCAAATCTTCTTGCGAGTGACCCGGTCGTATGGCGTTTGTTTGATGGAAAATAGACGTCGCGAATCCGTTTGGTTTCCTCATCTGTGTTATTGGAAAGATACGTTTCAAACTCTTTGATATGGTATGGCTGTGGGCCCGATAGCTCGAGTAAATCCACAATGAGCTGCCCGAGTTGATTGAGCGTCGTATTGTGCAATTCGCGATAAGGATTGATTCCGACATACGCTCCATAGCCTTTAAAGGTTCCTTTAGGATTTAGAATGAATGCACCAGACTGACGATCTCGCAGGACTTCGACAGAACCCATTCTCTTTCTACCCTTACTAGCAAAGCCGAAATACAGAAAAACGCAGTTACGTGCCTTCTCTGAACGCATTAGAAAAAACTGACGCGGCCCCTGGGCCCAGCCACACAAAAAGCCCCGGCGATGGATATCACCGGGGCTTTGTTGATTGTCTGATGGTGGCGTTTGAACGCTGCCTTTATTCTTTGTCGCCGAGGTCTTCGGGGGCGGATTCGCCGTCGGCGGGGGCGTCTTCACCGGGTTCGTCGCCGGTGGCTGGCGCCTTTTCGATGCCTAGCAGTTCCAGTTCAAAGATCAGCGCGGCGTTTGGTGGGATCGGGCTGCGCGGGTCGGGGTTGGCGCCGTAGGCCAGATCGGTGGGGATGAAGACTTTCCACTTCTCGCCCACCTTCATCTTCTGCAGCGCTTCGCTCATGCCTTCGATCAGGCCGTTGACGGGGATGATCAGCGGGCGTTTGCCCAGCGAGCTGTCGAAGACTTCGCCATCGATGAAGGTGCCGTGATAGTGCGCCTTGACGATGCTGTCTTTCTTGGGCGTTTCACCTTTCGACTTCTTCAGGATTTCGTACTGCAGGCCGGACTTCTCGGTAACCACGCCCTTGCGCTTCTTGTTCTTGGCGAGGAAGTCTTCGCCTTCTTTTTTGTTCTTCTCGGCGCGCTCTTTGGCAATTTGCTCGGCGGCTGCGCGGGCGGCCTTCTGATAGGCCAGGAAAGCGGCTTCCAGCTCTTCGCGGGTCATGTCCGAATCTGCTTCGGAATAGCCTGCCTTGAAGGCTTTGATCAGTAGCTCTGCGTCCAGCTCGACGCCGCGTTCTTTGAACGTACGGCCGATATCGAAGCCCAGCGCGTAGCTCATCTGTTCTTTTTCAGTTTTGTATTTGCTGTTGGCCTTGGGCTTTTCTTTTTCAGGCTTGTCGTCCTGGGCCAGTGCGAAGCCAGCCATCAGCAGGACGGCGGAAAATGCGGCAATGTGTAATAGTTTCATAAGATTTCCTGGCGGAAAACGGGGTGGGGAATGCTTACCGGGCAGAGATGGCAGGCCGCTTGGCGTGATTGACAACCCGACCGGCAAAGTCTGTGTGAAGGGTAAAGAATGTGCAGGCGGACTAACGCAATCGCAACGGTGTGAAGTCAAAGCGGCCTGGGTTTAGAGCCGATGCAACACTTGCCAGAAGCGTTCTATCGCTACCGGCACGCGCAGCTCGCTGCCCCTTAAATATACAAACTGCCAACCTTGAACGCGAGCGCCCGCAAAACGCAAACCCCGCCAGATAGGGCATCAAAGCCTGCCCACCTTCCGCAAGTTACACCCACCCGAGTGATTTTTTTATGTCCAATACCGAAGATCCCGGCTCGATGATTGATGAGATTGATCTCCGCCAAAGTGAGATTCTGGATCAACTGGATGACCTGAATTACCGCGTCGAACAGCTCTTACAGCAGCACGGCGCCACCCGGAAGATCGAAGCGGACATTGTCGAGACCTACAACTTCACAGACGCCGCAGAAAGCGGCAACAACTAAAGCACTTCCTGTTTCACTCAACAGCGATGACCCTAACCTGGCAACAGGTTTTAAAGCTGCACACTTTGAGGCTGAAAATCACATTCAGCCTTAAATTCAAATAAGAATACTAACCCGAAGCGCGAGCAAGGGACGCCGGAATTAACAGCGCATCGCCGGTTGAAGTCCACCAGAATACGGCCAAAAACCCCCGTTTTCGCATCCACATCAAACGCCCCTCGAAACTATGAAGGAAGCCTCCGTCGGTCTTAAAGTGGAAGTTAGCAGATTCTTTCACTTGACCTTGGGAGGCTTCCAGGATGTTTTACGTTGGATTAGATGTTCATGCAAAGTTTGTAGCGGTATGTGTGCTCGACGATCAAGGGAAAAAGCAGCGGGAAGTGAAGCTGGGGCCGGTGACGGAACTGCTGCATTTCCTGAAGTCGCTCGACCAGCCGTTTCATGTGGCTTACGAAGCCAGCTGCGGTTATGGCGAGTATTTCAACCTGCTGTCTCCGCTGGCCGAATCGGTCACGGTGGCGCACCCGGCGCAGTTGCACGCGATCTTCAAATCCAGCAGGAAGAACGACCGCAACGACGCCCACATGCTGGCCCGGCTGCTGCTGGTGGAAATGCTTCCGCGGGTGCATGTACCCAGCAACGAAGTGCGGGCCTGGCGGGAGATGATCGTGTTCCGCACCCGCACGGTCGAAAAACGCACCCGGGCCAAGAATGGTCTGCGTGCACTGTTGCGGACGCTGCTGATCCAGGCGCCGAAAAGTCTGTGGACGCGCAAAGGCGTCGCCTGGCTGAAAGCCCTCGAGTTCGCCAGTCCGATGCACGCGATCAAACGCGACTTACTCTTACAGGAGATCGACGATCTGAACCGTTCCATCCGGCGGATCGAAAAAGAGCTGGAAGCCTTCGCCAGCGGGAGTCCGGCTGTTGCGCTGCTGCGGACCATCCCCGGCGTTGGCATCCGCACGGCCGAAGCGGTGGCTGCGTTTATCGACGATCCGCAGCGGTTCGGCAACGCGAAGCAGATTGGTGCGTACTTCGGCCTGGTGCCCCGGCAGGATCAATCGGGTTCGACCAACCGGCTGGGACACATCACCCGCGAAGGGCCCAGCGTGGTCCGCAAAATGCTGGTCGAAGCGGTGTGGCAGGCCGTGCGTCGTTCGCCCACGGTCGCCGCCTACCGCCAGCGTATCCGCCGCGACGACGCGGCGCGGGGCAAGATCGCCACGGTCGCCACGGCGCACTATCTGTGCCGCGTGATGTGGGCGATGCTCAAGAACCAGACCGTCTGGCAGGAGAGTGGACTCGCCGCCTAAGCTCGCTCCGGCCTCACCCGCAAAGACCCGGGCGGCGTCTTCTCTGGAGACCTGTCGCACTCGCAGCCGTTGTGAGCGAGCGACGACCGGCTCCGGCGAAGACCCGCCCTACCCGTTCACTTAAAAACTTCGACAACTAGCACGTAAGTGCAGCGTAACCAGTAGAATCAACCACTTCCTTCAAGGCTGAAAGCGGAATAAGTCGCACCCTGAAGCGCGAGCTGGCGCCACGACGCCGACCCTCGAATAGGGGCGACCGAAATATGTTTTATGGCGCGCCGTAAACGGATGACGCCGGATGGACGCTTGGATTCCGCAATCAACCGCTTTCTGACTTGACGGAGGATTCCTCATGGACGCTCGCGCTTCGGGTTGGTGTGCAACTACAAAACAGCAGGTTAGGGTTTCTTCTTTTCGGGCGGTCGCTGACGCCGCGTGCTGCCGGATTTACGCTTGGGCGGCTGCCGCAGGAACCAGCCGAGAAAGTGCAGTAGCAAAGCGCTGCCCAATGCCGGCCCGATAAACACAATGGTCCGGGGTCGCGCGATAAGCACCAGCGCAGAAATCCCGCAGGCAAACACCATCCATACCGGTACGGCGGCGATCAGCCGCGAAAGCTGCGGCAGCGCCAGCCAGATGGCGCCAAGAACCAGCCCGGCTCGCACGCAGATGGCCACCGCGGCGGCGCTATCCTGCGGCCAACGCCACCAGAGCCCCAGTGCTAGCAGCAGCAAGATAACGCTAGCAATGCCCAGAGCGTGGCGGCGAAGCGAGTTGGCGTCAAATACGGTCCAGCGTGTCAAACCAGCGCACCAGGTCGGCGATTTCAGAAGGTTTCAGGTAACGTGCCTCCGTCTGATTCACCACGGTAACGGGGTGCTTCATCTCCTGCAACCGCTTGACGCCAGCCATGGTCGCCGGCGCCAGACGCGATTTCTCAGCCACGGTTGTATAGAAAGCCAGCCGGTTGACAGGGTCGGTCGGTGGAACTTTCACACGGCCGGGCAAAGCAGCATCGACGGCGGCAACCGCGCGGATGCGGTCGGTGTGAGCGGCGACGGTGAGATAAGCCATCGCGGCGCCGGCCTGATAACCGTGCGCCATCACGCGGGTGCGATCAATGTTGTAGCCGCCCAGGATGTTGTCAATCGCCTGGCCGATGAATTCGACTTCACCGGGGGTCCACCGCGCCGGGTTAGCAGCCTGGGGCGCCAGCAGGATCAAACGGTTCTTGTCGCATAGCTCACGCCACCGCGAAATCACTTTATCGCGATCCGTATCGCCGGGGGCATGCAGCCAGACAATCAGCCCGTGCGGCAGATCTTCGTCATAGTTCTTAGGGATGTAGGCGAAGGCTTTGTTCTTTACCTCGGGGATCTGAATCTCAACGACGCCTTCCACGGCGCCATCTACTTCTTCGCCCTCAGCGTCACCGGCTTTCTCGTCTCCGGCTTCATCGTCTGCCTTCTCATCGTCTTTCTTCTCGTCGTCTTTCTTTCCATCCGTTGCATAGGCGGGCGGCAGTTCGCCGGGGATCTCTTCGGGCAGTGTGGCGAGGGTTGCTTTGCCGGTCTGCTCTTTGCCATCGCGGGTGAAGGTCAGCGTGACTTCATCACCTGGAACATGCGAGGCGAGCATCTCCTGCATGGATGCCGCGTCAGGGATCTTTTCGCCTTCGTACTTGGTCAGGACATCGCCTGCCTGAATGCCAGCGGCCTGTGCCGGGCTGTCGGGATAAACATAGCGGACTTTGAAGCCGGTCTTTTCGCCAGCGCCGCGCATCGGCAGCACGCCTAAGAACGAATGCTGGAACGCCTTGATTTCGTCGACCAGGGTGATGTCTGCTTTGACGGTTTTATCGCCACGTTTCACCACAATGTTGACGGTGTCGCCAGCGTATTTTTTGCCCAGGGCGTGTTTCAACTGCGCCTGACGGACGATCTTCTGACCATCGACTTCCACCACCACATCGCCCGGCTTGAAGCCAGCTTCAGCAGCGGGCGACTTGCCCGGTACGGCGGCGATTTCAGCAGGCAGTGCGTAGATGTCGTTCCCCTTCAGACCGATGCCCAGGATGCCGGGCTTGAGGTCGTTGCCCTGCTTCATCTGGTCCAGGTGCGAGAAGACATCTTCCAGCGGCGAAGCGAACCCGATGCCCGAGTCGTACCACTCGGCGCCTGCAATCTCGTTGGTTGCCTGCGGAGAGAACGGCGCCAGGACGCCCAGCACACGCCCCTGAATATCAATCAACGGGCCGCCGTAATTGGCGGGCGACACCTTGGCGTCTGTCTGAACGGCTTTGCCCCAGATGCGATTGGCGGCCGAAAGAATGCCGACGGACATGCTGGGCCGCTCTGACTTAAAGGTGCGGCCCACAGCCACGGTCCATTGCCCCGTGACCATCTCTTTGCGTGGCACCGGCACAGGCACGGGCAGTTTCTTCTCCGCCTCGACCTTCAGCAGCACCAGCATGCGGGCCTGATCGCGGGCGACAATCTGTGCGGCCAATCGCTCGTTATCGCCGCCAGGTAGTGTCACCAGGATGGACGATGGTTTTTGCACGAAGTTGAACGCGGACGAAATGATGTAGCCATCTTCCGACACGATAAGCCCTGTGGTCGGCCCGGTGCCTACGAGCAGTTTGCCAACTTTCTCCAGGCCGCCGAAGGTTTCGATCTTCACCACGCTGGGCGCGATCTTATCGACGGCTGCCAGCAGCGCCTTTTCTTCTTCCTCTTGAATATCCTGTGCCGCCACAACAGCGGGTGCCACGAGTAGGGCGAAGATGCAAAGCAGAAGCCGCATGATGGTTCTCTCTTTCCGGTGCAAAACCGGCGGTAAGTCTGGCAGAGTGTATAAGGGGCCGGGCGGGTCGAAGGAAGCTTTAGCGGCTGCGAAGCTTCACGATGACAAGTTCCTGTCCGCGCTGGACGGTGACTTCGATCTCTTCGTCGCGGTCAATCAGCGAAAGTTCTTTCCGCAGCACCTCGCACGATGTGACAATGCTTTCGTTGCAGAACAGCACCAGATCGTCCGCCTTCAGCCCGGCATTGGCCGCGGGCGAATCGCGGAGCACCTTGTCAATGAAAGGCGGCGTTTTGGGTAGCACTTCGGGGACCAGCGTGATGCCCAGCAGGTCCAGCGAAAGCGGGTCCGCAGCCGGGCGGGCGTCTTCCGTGGAAGACAGCGGAATGTTCTCGCCCCGCAGGATCTTATCCACCGATGCGGTCAACGCGCTGATGGGCAGGGCGTAGTTCAGCCAGGTGTTGTTCTGGGCGTTGCGAAGCTCCTTGCCCAGGATGCCCGCAATATTGCCGCGGCGATCTGTCAGGGCGCCGCCAGCCGCGCCGGGGTTGTTGGTCATGGCGTCTAACACGTAGACATCACCCTTGTAGGGCGTCTTAAAGGCGCCACGGCGGGCGGCAAGTTTGGTCTTCACCGAAACCTGTCCGTGCAGCACGCTGGAGGGTTCGTCTCCCGTGGCCACCCCATACAAATTGCTGAACGCCAGCACGCGCGAGCCGGTATCGAGGCTGGCCGCGTCGTTGAGGTTGTAGTGCGAAAGTTCAGAAGCGTCGATCTTCAGAATGGCGATTTCCAGCTGCGGATCGCGGCCGACGAATTCCGCCTGATACTTCCGGCCGTCGCTTAACGTGACGGTGATATAGTCGGTATCCAGCACGTAGCTGTGCACGGTCAGGATGTGGCCATCGGCGGAAATGATGAAACCGCTTTGATACGGCTCCAGGCCGCGGACGCCGCCTGCACCATAGATCTTCACCTGCCGGGGCTGCGCCTTTGCCACGATGCTTGCATACGAGTCAGCCGCCAGCAGCGGCGCGGGCAGGCCGCAGAGGAAAACTGCGGCGATGAATAGTGCAGAGCGAATCATAAAACAACCACGTGCGGATAATTGAAAAACGTATTGGCAGCGGAATGAGTTGTTGGGTTAACTTTTGGGCGGCACGTTGAAGGTGACCTTCTTCAGTTGAATGTTGGCGAACACCTGGTTCCCGTTGCGGACCTCAATGCGGTGCGGGAACTGTTTGCCTTCGACCTCTTTGAAGTCACTGAAATAAACTTCGCACGGGTCGCTGCCCGTGGCGCTGCTGGAAAGCTGTGCTTCGATGCCGATGGGCAGGCCGCTTTCCGGGTCGAACAGCATCCGCGATTCAGCCACGCCGTAGGTGGCGACCAGAATGTCAGCCACACCTTCGCGGCCGATCACCGGGCCGGTGCCCAGGTAGTAAACATCGCCAAATTTCTGTGGGCCGACCGTGACAAACCGCCGCCACAGGTGCAGCGCCGCCAGCAGTCCGCCGCTGCCTTGCGGCGCCAGTTGGGTGTCCAGATCTTTGGAACCGTCCAGCGAAACCGGGCCGTTGGGGAAACTGCCTTTGACGCCTTTGTCATTCAGCGTCAGGTTCATCTGGCCGCCGCCGTCCAGATCACCATCCAGGGTCCACTCGCCGGTGGCGTCCGTCAGATCGCAGATGCTGGTGAAGTTCTTCCAGATGCGGTCGCGGTTCTGCTCGTTAAAGTAGTAGTTGGCGTAGCCGCTACGTTGCTTGAAGTATTTAGCAAGACCGGCCGGCGCCTTGGGGCCGCGTACGTTGGGCAGCTGAACCGGTTTGGGTTTGGGCTTGTCGTCTGGTTCTTTTTCGCCTGGTTTTTCAGGTGGCTTAGGCGCCGCGACGGGCCGCCGGGGCTGAACCTTTTTGATCAGTTCATCTTCGGCGTGCACCCCTGTGAGACGGACAAGGATCTCTTTCCGCTCGCCATCGCGACGGTATACCAGCGGCACCCGCCAGCCTTTGGGATAGATGCCCAGTACGTTCTTGAACGCGTTGGTGGTGCCGATGCTGCGACCGCCGAAAGCTACAATCTCGTCGTTGTAACGCAGGCCGCGGCGGTAAGCGTCTGACGATTCCAGGATGTTGCCGACGCGGACCTTGCCTTCTTCATCGGTCGAAACACTGGCGCCAAGCGTTGCATGATCCACAATGCGACCGCTGCGCAGGTAGCCCATGAAGTGCTTGATCTGATTGATCGAAATTGCATAGCCCACGCCGACGTTCACGCGGCCGCGTTTTTCAAATGAACCACGGCCGTTGATGCCGATCAGGTCGCCGTCCGCGTTGAATAGTGGGCCGCCTGAGTTGCCGGGATTAATCGAGGCGTCTGTCTGAATACAGTCCGCGTATTCCAGCAGCGTCCCGGCCGGGTATTGATAACGGTGCACGCCCGAGACGATGCCGTAGGTAACCGTCGGCTGAAAGTCGGTGGCCAGCAGAAACGGATTGCCGATGGCGAAGCACCAGTCGCCGGTCTTCACTTCGTCGCTGTCGGCCATGATGGCGGTGGGGAAGTCGTCGCGGCCGAGCAGCTTGATCAAAGCCACGTCGCCGACGGGATCGATACCCACGATCACTGCGTCGTACAGCACGTTATCGGGCATGCTGCATTTCATGAAGTTGCCGCATGGTTTGACCACGTGATAGTTGGTCAGGGCGTAGCCGTCGGGCGTAATCACCACGCCGCTGCCGCCGCCACGTCCGCCCGCGGCAAACACAGAGACGGCGGCCTTCTTGGCCTTCGCAATTGCGGCGATGCGTTGCTTCTGGGCGGCAAGCACCTTATCCAGATCCTGCGCCGTCAGCGGCGTGGGAGAAAGCAACGTCGCGGCGAAGCCGAGCGCTAGAACAGCTACAAATGAAGAAGCGAGCTTTGTCATTTCTTTACCTTTAGATCGCAAAGATTGAGTTCGTCTGCGATATCGTTTTCCACGCCCTTGCTGGCGATAATGATCAGTTTCCGTTTGCCTTCAATATTCAGATCAATCTTGAAAGGCTCTTTATCGCGACCGGTAATCCGTTGCCGCAGCAGTTCTTTGCCATCGGCGATAATAATCAGCTCGCAGTCGGCGCCGAAGGGCACGTTCCGCGCATAGTCATCAATACCCGCCACGCCCAGGAGCCGGGAGTAACCTTCCGGCAATAGGAACGTCAGCTTCGACTGTGCGTGCAAGGCGATGCCTTTGCCGTAGGTTTTGTCCAGAATCTTCAGCGGCTTGCCATACAGGTTCTTGTCCTTGGCGGGGCGGCGGACAGCCAACGCGTTGTCGAAGTTGCTGGGGAAGTGCAGTTCCGCCAGCGATTTGTCGTCGTCGATCCAGCCCAGATCGCTGAGGAATTTGATCTTACCCATGGAGAAGTCCATAGCCTTGGCGTACTTCACATCCAGCTGGAAGCTGGCGCCGCTGGAAGTTTCCGCGGTAAAGTTATCGCCCGTATCGCTTAACTCCAGCTTGCGGACCATCCAGCTTGAACCGCCTGCATCTACAAGCTGGCAGAGCGCCGACGGCTGCTTGCCGGTGATGGGTTTGAAATAGCGGAAGCCTTCTACACGGGCGCGGTCTACTTCGTAATTCTTGCCGCGGAGTTTGAAGTTCACCTTATCAGCGGTCACATCGCCCAGCACGCCTTCCAGGTACGAGAGCACCTGGACGGTTTCGGTGCGAGGTTCTTCACCTGCTTCGCCGCTGCCTTCCACTTGGCGTGTGACTTCTTTGCGGATCACCAGCACATCGCCCTTGGCTTCCAGCTTCATGATCTCCTGCCAACGTTTCTTCAGCGCGACGCCAGCGGGATCGGTCGAATGCGGTTTGAGCCGCACGTTAAAGATGCCCCGGACATCGACCTCCATCTGGCTGCCGGTCAGCAGCGGGGCGACGGTCTTGCCGCCGGCCGCCGTGAAGCCGGTGGCGTGAACGGTGGAGCCGTCTGTCAGTTCCAGCCAGACGTTGGTGCTGGCGGCGACGGGGGCTGTGGTGATGGGGGTGATGGAAAGAAGATCATCGACGCTGACCGGTTGCGGGCCATCGGGCGTCGAAAGCTGCACCTGTTCTGCGCTGATCGAGACAAGCTGCCCGCTCTGCCGTGATCCATCCAGCAATTCTACGTTGACGTCGGCGGCGCCTGTGACAGCGGCTCCCAGAATCAGGAGGTAATAGAGCATTCCTTGTTTCTCTCGTCGTCAGTGAAGGTACGCCAATGGGACGGCGAGCGCCGTCCCATTCCGTTGGCAACGTATATTGTAGCTTCCAACCCTGGGAATTGTCGAACTTTCCGGGGTTGTCCGCAGGTAGCACGATCGCGGGTTACCGCTCGCGAGCCAGCTTGCGGAAGTATTCTTCGATCACTGCCCGGTAGTGGGCGGGCAGGTCTTTGCTGAGTTCCGTCAGCGCGGCTTCACGCTCTTTGGGTGGCAGGTTACCCCAGCCTTCGCCAGAGCCTTTCTTACGGTTGATGTCGCCGGCGCCTTTGCCCTGGGCCGCGTTACTGTCGTTCATCGGCTTGCCAGGATTGTTAGAACCGCCAGCGCCACCGCCGCCGCCTCCGCCACCGCCGCCTTTTTCCATCTGTTCGATCAGCTTGTCCAGCTTATCGACCACGGCTTGCTCTTCTTCGCGGACGCGGGTGCCAGCACGCGCTTTGCCCAGGCGGTTCTCGATATTACGCATGATGCGTGCGATCTCGTCCAGCGAATCCGTCTTCAGCGGCTTGATGTCCGCTTCCATCAGCTTTGCCAGCGAGGCGTAGCGGGTGGGCAGCGTGTCTTCGTTCTCAAGCAGCTTGGCCAGCACGGGCAGGCATTCGGCCTTCTTCAGCAGCCGGTGATAACCGACCGACTTGTAGAACAGCAGTGCGGCCGGATCGACCACTTCGCTGGCGTCGACAATCTGTTCCGGGTCGGTGGGTTCTTTGGCAACCGGCTCTTTGTCTTCTTCTTCATCCGGCTTGGTGAAGACAACGGTCGAGGCGCCTGGTCCGTCGAGCAGGTCCAGGGCTTCGTTGTAAAGATTGTTCTGGGCGAGCCAGCGGGCGTAATACAGTTTCAGGTTGTTACGCACGACGGGAGCCAAGGACTTGTCGTTTAAGACTTCAAATTCTGGCAGCTCACCGCTGGGGCTGTTGTTGCGGCAGTGGTCGACAACCTGTTTGACGTCTTTGTTGAGCAGGGCGAACGTTGCGGTCAACTGGTCGAGCAGTTCGGCCGGCTCTGTCACGCCGCCTTCTTTGGGCCACAACGCGTCGATCTTGATCTGCGTGATCTCATCGATTTCCTGCGTCTTTAGCCACTCATCCAGTTGCCCGCGCACTTCTTCTGCCGTGGGCGCCTGCCAGCTGGCGCGTTTGCCCAGGCTGTCTGCCAGATCGTCGGCGCGGGTGGCCGTTGTCAGCATTGCTAACAGCAGCGCGACGCCTGCGAATGCGAGTTTGTGATACATGGTCCGGTCTCCGTTATAAGGAGCGCGCCGGGTGGGAAGTCCCACCGCAACGCAAGGTGTAGGATCCGTTGAAACCAGCCGCCGGTTCTCCGCTTCGTAAAGCCGGAACGCGGCGGCTGATCGTTAGTGCAGTGAAGCTACGGATAGGTTTACTGATTCTTGCCAAGCACAATATCGCGGGTGATGCCCTGGATTTTGTCCTCGCGGACACCCAGGCCGCGCAGTGCGCCTTGCAGGTCTTCCTCCGTGGCCTGTCCGACAGGATCGTCTTCGTCCTCAAGGTAGGCGGCGTAGCGGGTGGTGCGTTTGTTCACGCGGACCTGCAACGCGCGGATCATCTTGAGTTCTGCAATCTGATCCACCAGGGGCTGATCCTGTGGCTGTCCTGGTGGTGGCGGCTGACCGTCCATCGGCGGCTGATCTTCTGGATCTTCCTGCGCCTTCTTCAACGCCTCGATGATCTCCTCCAGCGCGGCGATGATGTCTTCTTCAATCGGCTGCGTGATGCGGCCGGTCTTGCTCTGAGCCAGGCGGGCCGCCACCTGGTTCATGTCTTCACGCATCTGATCCACAGCTTCCGGGAAAGCGACCGAAGAGCCTTCTTCCCGCAGCAGTGTCAGCGCCTTCTCGGCTTCGAAAGCGATTTTCCGCTGATCGAAGGACAGGTTACCGCTGCGTACATCAAACTCGCGGCCACGGCTTTCCTTCGGAATCCGGTCCAGCCGCAGGGTGCCTTCGTACACGCGGAGCTGCATCTGCAGCATCTTCGTGAAGCGGCCTTCCAGCATCGCCAGCATGCGTTCGATTTCTTCTTCGCGAAGCTGACGCAGGATTTCTTCCAGTTCCGCCTTCGCTTCTTCCAGCAGCTTGCGAGCTTCTTCCTGCTCTTCAACGGCTTCCTTACGCTTGGCTTCTTCTAGCTGCTGCTGAGCGCGGCGCATCTTTTCTTCGGCAGCTTGAATGCGCTGACGGGCAGGGTTTTCATCCTCTTGCGATGGGCCGTTGGAATCGCCCTTGCTGTTGCCGGATGAATCGCCCTTGCTATCGCCGGAAGAGTCTCCCTTGGAGTCGCCTTCGGAATCGCCCTTGCTGTCGCCTTCGGAGTTGCCTTTGCTGTCGCCTTCCGAATCTCCTTTGCTGTCGCCTTCGCTATCGCCTTTGGAGTTTCCTTCGGAGTCGCCTTTGCTATCTCCTTCGCTGTCGCCTTTGGAGTTTCCTTCCGAGTCACCCTTGGAATCGCCTTCCGAGTCACCCTTGCTGTCGCCCTCGGAATCTCCCTTGGAATCGCCTTCGCTATCTCCCTTAGAGTCTCCTTCCGAGTCGCCTTTGCTATCGCCCTCGGAATCTCCTTTGCTGTCGCCTTCACTGTCTCCCTTGGAGTCTCCTTCAGAGTCGCCTTTGCTATCTCCTTCCGAGTCTCCCTTGGAATCGCCTTCGGAATCTCCCTTGCTGTCGCCTTCGCTATCGCCTTTGGAGTCTCCTTCGCTGTCTCCTTTTGAGTCACCTTCGGAATCGCCTTTGCTGTCGCCTTCCGAGTCTCCTTTGGAGTCGCCTTCGCTATCGCCCTTGCTGTCTCCTTCCGAGTCGCCTTTGCTATCTCCGTCGGAGCTGCCGTCGCTTTTTCCATCGCTCTTGCCGTCGCTGTCGCCATCGCCTGGCTTGCCGCCGGGGTGGGCTTCGTCTTTGGCAATCTGATCGTCCAGCTTGCCGGTACGATCGGCAGTTTCGCCCTGGGCTTTGGCGATTTCGGTCGTGTCAGCGCCGCCTTCGGTCTGGCCTTGCAGGCCACGCTGAATGCGGATTAGACGCTCCAGCTCTTTGATGTATTCTTTGATCCGCTGCTGATCGTCGCGGAGCCGTTCGCCGCGGTTTTCCGCCAGCAGCATTTTCAGTAGCGACTGCAGATTCAGCAGAGCCCGCTTCTGATTGATCTCGGCGTCCGAGAACTGACGCGATTCCAGCAGCTTGGCGGCGGAATCCATCGTCACGCTGATCGAGACGGGATCTTTCTTCGCCGTATCGTCGTCTTCGCCCGTGCGGCCGGTGTGTGCGAAGTCGTGTGCTTTACGCAGCACGGCGGCGCGGCGGGGATTGTTGGTGCGCTGCTCGAATTCTGCATTGCGGCTAAGCATCTGGCGGAATTCTTCCAGCTGCTTGGCCAGACGCTTCTGCCGCTCAGTCAGCACCTCAGGCTCATCGGATTTCTCTTCCGCTGCCTCTGGACCGGCGGGGGCGCCCTCGGGCAGATCGTCGGCCATCAGCACCGGCGCATACACCACGACGACAAGCGCCAGCACTGCGACCAGCGCCGTCAGGAGTGATAAATACCGCATCTCTGTTCGGATCATGCCGGTTCCCTTCGTATTGAAGTGCTTTCCGTTAATGGCTTCCGCAAGTTGCAATTCAACGCCACTGGGGATAGGCGTCTGGTGAATTGCCTTGTCTACGTTCTACGCCTGAATCCTACGCTTCAAACTTCTACAACGTGTACTGATAAGACGCCCGCCGGCCGCGGTTGGTTCCCTCTGCCACGCAATGCATGGCTTCCTGGGAATAATCGTTACAGTCCGCACTCCGTAGGGCAGGCGCCTGTGTTCAGTCCGGGGACATGGGTAACACCTGTTCGGGGACATGGGTAACGCTTTTAGCTTACTTGATCTGGGGTTTGAGTGCAGGCGGATGGCGGAGTTGAGCGGAGCGAAACTCAGTTATCCGCCGGCGCGGTTGATACCTTCCCCGACTGGCGGTCTAACTGACCGATGCGGTAGCCGCGATAGTAAACCTCCCACTGCGAAGCGTCGATCTTTGGAGCCAGGCCGATCTGTTCGCCGCGGAACGCTTCGCTGATCTTGTACACCACGCCGCCGAAGCTGAACTGGCCGGAGCGGCCCACCTGCCGCGTTTCAAACCGCTGGCTGTACGCAAACGCCGCCGGCTTCTGGAAGCGACGGAGGCTGGGCTGGTAACGGCTGATGGGCGTCGCTAGTTCCAGAGCTTCGTGCGGACGCTCCAGGTTGTAAATCGAACGCCAGTCGTCGAACCGGCTCTGCACTTCGCCCAGACCCGTGAACTGCCGCCCCTGAATCGTCTCCAGATTCAGCGTGCGATGAAACCGCTCCAGCTTCCCGCGGCCCTGCGGATAGTACGGCTGCCCGTGAATCACCTGCACGTCGTGACGCATCAGCCAGACCGTAAACTGCGTGTGCCGCGTGCTGCTTCCCTTCGTCCCCCACGGGTTGCCATTATCGACGTAAATCGCTCTGGGCAGGCCATATAACGCGAAGACTTCGCGGAAATGCGTCTGTACGGTCACGCGTTTCTGGTTCGCACAGGCGAACACGCCCAGCGAGAAACGCGAGTGGTCGTCGAGGATCGTCAGCGGGAAGCAGTTCGCGCCGCCCGCCAGCGCAAACTCTCCCTTGAAGTCCACTTGCCACAGGTCGTTGGCCGCGGGCCGTTCGAAGCTGCCATAAGCCCGGCTGCGGGTGGAGTCTTCCGCAGAGATGCAGCCGTGACGGTGTAGAATCGCCGTGATCGTGCTCGCCGCTGGCGGCGAGTGTCCCAGATCGCTCAGCCGCCGCCGGATCTTCCGGCCGCCCCAGGCAGGATGCGCCCGCCGGATCTCAAGCACCTGTTCCTCCAGCGAAGCACAGGTCTTACGAGGCGAACAGACCGGCCGCCGCGAACGGTCCACCAGCCCGCCACTGCCTTCCTCACGCCACCGCCTGAGCCACTTGTAGCCGGTCTTAGGCGACACGCCATACCGCCGGCAAAGTTCACGCACATTCGCCCCGTCCTGCGAAGCCAGCTGCACAAACTCCTCACGCAAACTCACAGCATCACTCTCCTTCCAGGCCATAAATGCTCCCTTTTTAAGAAGCATTATCCCCAGTCAAAAAGTGTTACCCATGTCCCCGAACACCCGTTACCCATGTCCCCGGTCTATACACGCCTGCCTGCCGGTGCCACGCAGTCCGCCTCAACCGCTGCTACAGCCCGCCGCCGATCAGATCGGCCTCTTTCGCGCGTTCTGTGGCTTTTATCAGTTCTTCCTGTTCTTTGATCATCCGCCGGACCATTTCCAGCAGCTCGTTGAAATCTTCGATATCGACCAGTTTTTCCAGCACCACTTCAAGCTTCTCAATGATGGCCGTTGTCTGGGTGATGGCGGCGTCTGTCGCCTCCGGGCCTTTCTTCTTGTCTTCCAGGGACTTCTCCATCGCGATCAGCTTCTCGGCCAGGTCGACAAACATCTTCTTGCCAACCTCTTGCAGCGGGTCGATCACTTCGTTCTGGAGTTGCTCCTGTTTTTCCGAAATTGCCAGCAGGCGGTTGTTGTCAATCTCGTAGTGCATGTCCTGGAAGTTTTCGGCAACGCCAATCACTTCGCCCGCGGACTTATCTCCCTGCGTCTGCGCCTGCTTGGTGCGAAGCGAACGCATGCCTTTGATTTCTTCCTGAATTTCAGCAAGCGATTTCACCTTCTCGCCCGGCTCGGCGCCGGTGGGCGGCTTCACTTCAATTTCGCCTGCTTCTTTGACCGTCTCAAGCGAGACACGGGTAAGTGCCATTTCCTCGATGATATGTTCAACACGGCGCCGCAATCCGATCTCGCGGACTTCCAGCCGCCGCATTAATTCGTCCGGTGTGACGACTTCAATCTCGTAAGTGTCGCCGCTGCCGATGTTTGGCGTTTCACCCAGATTGTAGCGGTCGCGGGCCTGAATTGTCAGCTTCAATCTGTCGCCGGGCTTCAAAAGCAGTGGTTTCGGGGCTGAATCTGCGGCTACGGCGCCTTCGCCATCTGCGGCGGGTTTGTCGTCTGCGGCAGGTTTATCGCCCTCCAGATCCTCCAGGGCGGCGGCGTCTTCTGCGTCCTTTTTAGCCGCGGCGGCGTCGTTGGCGATCTGGCGGAAGTCAATTGCGTCCTCCAGTTCGCCCTTTTTCGAGAGTTCTACGGGGAAGGTGGTCGGGTCGTTGCCGGTGGCTTCGACCTGCATCCACGCTTCTTTCACGTCGTAATCGTCGCGGATAATGCCAACGGCGGGAACGCGGGCCATCGGCGTGATGGCGTTGCTGATGCCGCGCAGACGGGCTTCCACGGTGGGTGCGTTGTCTTCGATGGCGCCGATAAACACCCGCTGCGGCTTCTGCGAGCGGACGTCGTCCACATCCTGCAACGTGATCTGCAATTCCAGATCTTCGGTCAGCGCCGGCGCCGTGTAAGAGAACTTGGTGCGGTCCTCACTGTCCTCATTAAACGTAATTTCTTCCGTGGTGTCGGTCACCAGGTTCAGAATCACCGCCTTTTTTAGCGGCTTGTTAGACGTGGCATGCACCGTAATGGTCGAACCCATCGGCAGACGCATATTAGGTGTCAGCTTGACCGTACGGTCCAGGAACAGCGTCAGCTCTTCGTTGACCAGGTAACGAGGGAATTTCGTTTCGATCTGAATGTCGGTCAGCGTCGGGCTGCGGACCATTTCAATTTTGTAGTTCCGTACGCGGTGATCGAAGCCCAGCACATCGAACTCGATATCCGCATCCACCCCGTTAAACGGCTTGCCGCTGTAAGCGAATTTGCGGTAGCCGTCCTCGATGCCGCCGCTGGCCTGCATCATCGCATAGCTCGAAGCGCCGTCGGACGTCGTGTAATAAATCGTGCAGGTCCGCGGCACAATGCGGGCCGAAGCATCCGCGCGGACCAGCAGCCGCACTTTATCGCCTTCGGCCACCTTGGCTTTGCCGTCTTTGAATTCGACGGTTTCCATCGTGTTGAGCGTCTCACCCGCATCGCTGATCTTGGCGCTCTTGGTTTCCACCTCGATACCGACAATCTCAATGTGGGCGTAACGCGGCCACGGATCGTCGCTAAGCAGGTAAATGCGTTTGGCGCCGGTCCAAGCCAGATTAGGCGCGTAGGCGGCAAAGCCTGCGATCGAACCCGCCAGGATCACCGCCAGGAAGGTGAACGCGAAGACGGGAAACATGTTGAAGATCTGCCGTAACTGCACCAGGCGTGCTTTGCCCTCTGCATCGCGGGCGGCCTGCTGCAACATGATTTTGTTGAAGTCGCGGGCGTGTTCCGGGTTCTCATTCATTTCCACCGACGTCACCAGACTGTCGCGGAAACCGTGGAACCGCCGCTCTAACAGCACGGCCATACTACGATCCGCCAGGCCGACAAACGTCCGCCGCAGGATGTAGCGGTACACAATGTAAATCAGCACGCCGACAATGCCTGCCAGAATCACACCGCGCACCACGGCTGGCAGTTCACTGACGCCGAGAATCACAAACAGATAGTCAAAGCCGATCGCCAGCCAGTAAGTAGCCGCCAGCCAGACGAAGGCGAGGATGAGCCCTTCGAACAGCACATACGCGCGGATGCGTGTGCGAAGTCCACCCAGCAAGCCGTAAACGCTTGATGCAAGCTGATTGGATTGCGACTGAGTTGCCATGTTATGCGTTCCCGTTGAAACAACCCGTTAACCGGGTGGTGTAAATCTGCGTTGCGCCGTGACGAGGCCAACCGGTAGGGTGATTAGGCCAGCCGGCTAAGCCGCCGCGTGATCCACTCAATACATAGTACGCCCGCGATCAGCCCCAGCAGCCAGGTCGCCAGCAACCGTTCGAAGCTGTCGTTAGGCATCGAGGCTTCGGTGAAGTACCGTTTCTCCTGCGAAGCAATCCGTTTCTGCAACGGCACTCCGCCGCTGCCACCGCGGGCCAGCGCCGCATCGAACGAGGTGTAATAACGCCCTTCCAGCACTTCATCTTCCGCCGCCACAGGCTGCGTGAGCGTGGTCAACAATACATTGTTCCGCTGCGGATTCTCGATTTCAAGATCCGGCACACGGACCCGGACACTGGCCGTGAGGACTTCTTCCGGCGAACCGGGCGGCATCACCTGAATGCGATAGTCGCCTTCCAGCGCCGCCGTGATCGTGGCCGAATACATACCGTCGCGGGGGCCGTCTTTCACACGCTCCAGCGTCAGCGTGGCGCCGTCGCCATCGCCGTCTACACCGCCCGGCTGCACCAGCTTGGCGGTAATTTTCGGCGCCGTTTCAGGCTCGTGCTGCGCGTTCTGCAGAATCGCGGTGACCACGATCTCTTCGCCCAGCATGGCGCGGTTCTTATCCACCAGCAGCACACCGTGATCGCCGTCACGCAACAGACGACCTTCCGAAGCCCACCGCACCAGACGCGTGTAGTAACGCTCGAAGTAGGCGTCGTCCAGCGAACGCACACGCCACATCTCGCCACTGGCCTGGAAGAAGACACGACCGGCGCCGTACAGGTGGCTGGCCATGTAGATCGGCAGTTCCCCTTCGATCGCCGTATCGGGATCGGCGAACCGCGAATACACCCGGCCGCCCTTTTTGGTTTCACGCACAGCGTAGTAGCCGTACACGCCTTCAAAATCGTTCCAGGCTTCTTCGCTCCGCAGCGCGGACTCGTCCACCCACAGGAATTCGGCTTCACGACCGTCGCGCGTAAACGACAATGGCCACGCCTCAGCAGCGCCGAACCGTCCCAGTCGCACCCGCGCCGAGCCACGGTTGTAGAACACAACCGGATACAGGCCTTTCACCGTATCAATCACTTTGTCGCCGCGGCGTTTGCTGCTCCATACAGGTGTGAAGACGGGTCCAGCCACCACAACCATACCGCCCGCTTTTTCCGCCACCCAGCGTTCCAGCAGTTTAGCCTGCAACGCATCCAGCCGCCGCCAGTCGGGGTCGAACGCCACGATGCAGTCGTACTGGAACATCTCATCTTCATCCAGCGGGAATTCAAACAGCAGTTTGTCCGACTCCTGCGAGACACCTTCTTTCGCTGATTGCAGCCACACATGCAGTTCGATGTTTTCATCGCGGTGCAACTGGTTCCGCAGGAAGCGGAATTCACGCGTTGGACCACCGGCGATCATCAGCACCTTGCTTTGTTCTTTCACAAACTCCACGTCGGCCGTCTTCTCGTTATCCTTCTGGTCGAAGTCTTTGCCGGTGGTTTTGATCTTCAGCTTATAGACCCAGCGGCCGATGTTGGATTTCGGCGGCAGTTCAAATTTCACGGGAACCTGCTCACCATCTTTGCCAAGCTTGACCTGACGTTCGACTTCGTCTTTCCATTCTTCTTTGCCCGCTTCGGTTGATTGCAGAATGGCGGTCACGGGACGGCCTTCAGCGCCATCGCCACGGACCAGACCGATCATCGTGAACTTGTCGATTTCGGAAGCCAGGGCGCCAGGCTCCAGCCGTTTCACGCGGGCAGGGGCTTCAAGATCGACCACCGAGATATTCTCCGGGCGACGGTCAGAACCGATGCCAATCGCATACAGCGGAATCTTGGCGTTGTGCGCCGCAGCCACGGCCACAGGCGTTCCGACCCCAGAGTTCTGGCCGCCATCGCTGATGATGACAAAGCCCGCAATGGTGTCGCCGCGCTCTTTATTCACCAGATAACGCACTGCATCGGAAAGGGGCGTCTTGCCGCCACGCGGCGTCAGTTCGGTCAGCCACTGTACATCGCCGGGCGATTCTTTGATGGTGCTGGGCTTCTTCTTGTCGTCGCCTTCCGTCTCTTCGCTGTCTTCGGCGGATTCCTCTTCTTTTTCTTTCGCGTCTTTTTCTTCCTGGGTAATTTCAGGCTCGAAGTACTCCGGCACCTGCAGATGGCCGACACCCACCAGCACACCGCCCAGGATCAACGACCAGACGCTGAACGTCATCAACCAGCTAGACCACGAACCGGCGCCGCCGTACGAGGCGCCCAGATAAACGCCTGCCAGCACCAGCGAGAACACCATAAAGCCGCCACCGATGGTTGCCAGCAGAATGCCGCGCTGCACGGCGGCTGCTTTATCAGCGGTCAGGCTGCGGGCTTCTTCACCTTCGGGCACGATGCGTTTGAAAGTGGCGATTTCGACCGGACGGTAATCATCACTAAAGCGGTACGCCACCACGTCGTGTTCCTGCCGCAACGTGTTGATCATGTCGCCGCTGGCCAGTTCTTCCGCAACCAGCGCCGCCCGTGAGGGGGAAGTGGCGCCAGAGCTGGAACCTGTGCCATCTCGCAGACCCATACTCAGCGATGTGTCCACCAGCAGCGCCACGCGTGAGTTCTTCACGACTTCGATATCCGCACGCTTTTCGATGTTCAAAAAGAACACCAGCAGCCCGCCAAAGGCGAGCACACGCAGCGAGAGCAGCAGCACGGTAATACCCGTCGAAAGCTCCACGCTGTCAAACACGTAGAACAGGCCGATCAGAAACACCGCCACCGCGCAGATGCCCATCAGTAGCAGCCAGTGCCACCACTCGGTCATGTCTTCAAACCGGCCCAGAATGTGCCGTTCTTTGACCGTATCGGCCAGCAGCGCCGCGTCCGATGGTAGCTGCAGCAACGAAGCGCCGACCGCCGCCGGCGCAACTGTAGCGGCCTGCGGCGTGGCGGCGTGCACGGTGGCAGGCGCCGTGATAAACATCGATAGAACTGCCGTCAGGGGCAGCAGGAAAGCAACAAGACCAGGCATCAGCGTGTGGCTCCTCTTGCAGCGGGATGGTAGCTGATGAAGTATGCAAAAACCTGCTCAACCAGCAGGAGAAGCGCCAGCAGCACGAAGAAAATGTTCGTCATGTTGGCGCCTTTGTTGTCGGATTCTTCCACTTCGATCTCGTCCCAGCGGATCACCTCCGGGGCCGAAGATTCAAGGTACTGCTTCAACTGCGGCTTATCGACCACTTCCAGGCGGCCTTCGCTGGTTTCCACATTCATGGCAATGCGTTTCACCTGCGGCTGCCCTTTGCTGGTGAACCACCAGCCCTCGTAAATGCCCGCGCGGTCCGTCTCGCCGGTGCGAAGCGAAGCAGCTTCGCCCTGGCCGCGGCCGATTGAAGCTTTCATCAATTGCGAAGCCGAAGCTTCTTCGTCCTCGACGGCGCCTTCCGCCTTGGCCGTGCGTTCCACAACCAGGCGTGGCTGATCTGCAGCCGGCACGATGAACTTCACATCGCTACGGGCCGAAGCAATTTCCAGCTCGATGGGCGAAGCCACCGGACGCGAAGTTTCGCCACGGCGGGCCGATTCCAGATACGACTGCATGTTCAGCGTCATCACCGGAAGCGCCGGTCCGAACGCCATGCTGTTCCACTGCGGAGCGGCCGTTGTCATGACCGCCACCACGCGGCCATCGCCGTATTTCTTTTCAATCGCGAACGGGTCGCCGTTGCGGAGTTTCGCCAGCACCTGCGTGCCGCCGTCTGGCTCTGGCGTCCATTCACTGCGGACTTTCATATAGCGGTCGACCGAAACGAACCGCGCGAGCGAAGTGGCGCTGTCTCCGAAGCCTTCGAACACGGGATGATCGATGGCGTTGATATCCGGCGCCTTGGACGATTCGTCAATCTCTTCGGCCGTCTGTTCCGGCAGCAGTTCATCGCGCGAAAGCGGCACGGGCATCAGCCCTGTGCCTTCGACGTACAGATTGGAGTTGTAGTAAGAGCTGGCGACATTCGGCCCGACAAACACGCCCAGCCCGCCGCCACGCTTCACATATTGCTCAAGCGACTTCACGGCGCCAGTGTCAAGACGTGGCACATCGCACAGATAAATCGTGCGGTACTGTTCCAGATCCTCCACCGTCTTATCCCGCAGGAACGACACCGAGTGCACCGTGGTTTTAATACCCGTGCGTGTCCGCGGCCCGCTGGCGTCTTCTTCGTCCGTCAGTTCAGGTTCAAAGATCGAACTCAGGAAGTAACCGTTCTCTGTTTCGGTGCTGCCATCAATCACCAGCACGTCGACGCCTTCGGGGAAGTGCACCACGCAGTACCGCTCGTTGTCCAGCGAAAGGGCATCGCCCGACAGCGTTGTTCGCACCACATGCGTGCCTGCTTTGGGGAAGTGGACCTGCACGCGGCGGGTCACGGTTTCGCCCGCTTTGATTTCCGGAATCAGCACCACAGGCAGTTCTTCAACTTCCGGCGCCAGCGTCTGTGGATCGCCGCCCAGTTCTTTGAGCGGGTCGAAGAACAGAGATTCGATTTTAAGCTGCTTGTTGATCGCGGGAGACTTGCCGCTGTTGGTAATGTCAATCTTCATGAACAGCGGAACGCCTGCCGCCTGCGTCCGTTCTTCCGGTTCCAGCCGGGTGATCGAAACGTTGGGCCGTTCTTCTTCAACGCAGTTGATCAGTTGAATTGCGGCGCCGGTCTTTTTAATCGAAGCGAGAATATCGCGGACTTCGGCCGCATCGCTCCAGTCTTTGGTGCGGAAGTCAGAGACGACATAAACGATGTCTTCCTGATCTTCGCGGCCCGAAAGCATCTGTTGCAGCACCTGCAAGGCGTCGCGGGGGCCGACCGAGAGCTGCGAGGGCTGAATGTTCTGGGCACGGTCCAGCCAGTCGCGGCCGAACTCGCTATCGATCACCACGCTGGAAACATCCGCCATCTGGTAGATCCGTTCGGCAGCTTTCAGCGCGGCGTCTTCGCTTACGTCATCCGTAACGGGTGCTTCCGCCACGGCCGCTGCGTCTTCTCCTTCTTCTTTATCCGTACCTTCACCAGTCGCGGCCGTCGGGCTGACGCCTTCGGCGAGAGCGGAGACGGCAGAGTAACGGAGCACGGTAATTTCGTGGCGGCCTTCGACCGCGTCTGCCTTGGCACCAATGCGTTCGATCGCGCGTTTTGCCCGTTCAAAGGCCGTATCGCCGCCGACGCGGTCATCCATTGAGAAGCTATCGTCCAGCAGCACCAGGTGCCGCGTGACGGACGTTTCTTCAATCTGGAATGTCTCCGAGTGGCAACCCATGCCTGCCAGCAGCAGGCCCAGCAGCAGCATGGCCGCCATACGCATCAACAGCAGCAGAAGCTGTTTGAGCCAGACATAGTTGCGGTTCTTCTTGTAGCTTTTCAGCAAGAAGTCCATCGCCGCCCATTTGACACGCTGGTGCCGCATCATGTTGATCAGGTGAATCAACAACGGCGCCGCCATCAGGGCTACGCCCGCCAAAGCAAGGGCGGGAAAGAGAAAGGTAAACATAAATCAGGTTTCTGTTTTCACTTATAAGGACTCAACAGGAACGAACCCGAAGCGATGCAGCAAACTAACCCGAAGCGCGAGCGAGGGGCGTTTGAGCTGGGTGCGAAATCCCGGGGTTTTCGCTTTTCACCCTACGAATTACGGACTTCAACTGGCGATATGCTCCAAATTCCGGCGTCCCTCGCTTGCGCTTCGGGTTGGTGTTCAAGTGCTTGTCATGAAGGTGCTAGTCAAATGTGTCAGCGGCGTCCCATGCCCAGACGGTTGCTCAGGTACTTGGCCAAAGCAGCGTCCAGGTGTTCGCTGGTGCGGATCAATGCGTAATCGACGGAGTTTTTCGCACAACCGCGCCGCAACGTATCCAGATGCTCATTCAAAGCCTCCAGATAACCTTCACGTAGCGAACGTGGATTGCAGTTCAGGTACTCGTCCGTCTCTAGACCTTCGAACCGGACGGGGCCGTTGAACGGGAAGTCCAGCTCATCGTCGTCCATCACATGGAACACCATCACATCGTGCCCGCGCTGCCTCAGCATGCGCAAGCCCCGTAAGGTGGTTTCCGCATCGGTCAGAAAGTCAGACACCAGAATCATCATGCCGCGACGGGGGAAGGTTTCCGCCACCGCCCGCAGCACGTCTTCCATGTCTGTCTTATCCGCCGGCTCACTGACATTGAGCATCTCGATCACCGACATAATATGGTTCCGCTTACTGCGGACCGGTATGCGGTTACGGACTTTCTCGTCAAAGCTTAAGCCGCCCACGGCGTCCTGCTGCTGCAGGATCATGTAGGCCAGACTGGCGGCGATGGTGCATGCGTACTCGTACTTGGTCATCGGACCGTTGCCGTAACGCATGCTGTTGGACACATCGACCAGCAACGAGCAGCGGAGGTTGGTGTCTTCCTCAAACTGCTTGATATAAAGCCGGTCCTGCCGGGCCCACACCTTCCAGTCTACGTGACGCAGGTCGTCGCCGGTCACGTATTCGCGGTGTTGCAGGAACTCGACGCTCTGCCCGAAGTACGGGCTGCGGTGCGTGCCTGACAGAAAACCTTCTACAATATGCCGTGCACGGATTTCCATCCGTGAGATACGACGGATTGCATCAGGATGCAAAAATCTTCTGGAATCGGGCATCGCTGGTCAGCTCATCTTCTTTGTCAGGAGTCACTTCAATCAGGCGGCGGATCACGTCATCGGGCGTTACGCCATCGCTCTCAGCCGCGAAGTTCACAACAATGCGATGACGCAGCACTGGCAGCGCCAGCGCCTTGATGTCCTCGGTCGAAACGTGCGTGTTGCCGTACAGCAACGCACGCGCCTTACCGCCCAGCAGCAGGAACTGAACCGCACGCGGCCCGGCGCCCCAGCCCAGCATATCCTGCACAAAGTCAGGCGTTCCCGGCGTATTCACACGCGTCTGGCGGACCAGCGAAAGCGCGTAACGGATGACATGGTCTGTCACCGGCACTTCGCGGACAATCCGCTGCAGCTCGACAATTTCTTCACCCGTCAGCACGGGCTGAATGTCGTCGTGCATGGTGGTGGTGGTGCGGCGGGCGACTTCGAACTCTTCATTGAAGTTCGGATAGTCCACAAACACCTTGAACATGAAACGGTCCTGCTGAGCTTCGGGCAGCGGGTATGTTCCTTCCTGTTCAATCGGGTTCTGGGTCGCCAGCACAAAGAACGGGTCAGAAAGCGGATGCCGCACGCGGCCGACAGTGACCTGACGTTCCTGCATCGCTTCCAGCAGGGCGGCCTGCGTCTTCGGCGGCGTACGGTTGATTTCGTCCGCCAGCACAATGTGCGAGAACAGCGGCCCTTCCAGGAAGCGGCGTTCGCGGTTGCCGGTGGTGCGGTTCTCTTCGATGATTTCCGTACCTGTGATGTCCGCCGGCATCAGGTCAGGCGTGAACTGAATACGGCTGAACGACAGGTTCAGCGTCCGCGACAGGGTGCTGATCATCAGCGTTTTCGCCAGACCCGGCACGCCTTCCAGCAGGCAATGGCTGCGGCTGAAGAGGGAAATCAGCAGTTCTTCAACCACTGCCTCCTGACCAACAATAACCTGCGAAAGCTGGGTCATGATCCGCTCGCGAGCTTCGCCAAGCTTCTTGATGGCGTCGGAGCTGGGACCTTGATTCTCGCCACTAGACATATAAGGGATTCCCGGAGTGAAAGTAAGAACAACCGCACAGCCCGTCAGCAGGGGCGAGCCAGTCTCGGAGGGGTGGAACGATCAGGTGGGATGCGGCCAACCGCATGTGGGCCGTATCAAAGCTGCATTATCAAAGTTGCATTTCTCGTGGTGCGAAACGACTTCGCATAACACCTTGGTGAACCGGGGGGATCAAATGGTTCAAACAGATCAGGAAAAATAAGCGATCTGCCGTTTTCCACGCCTGTCCAAAGCCCAGGTTCCCCAGGCCGCCAACCCCATAATAATTGCCCACGGCGGGATTTATAGCGTTGATTTCCGCCAGATGACGCCAAGATGAAGTTGGGTTTGCACGTGGTCAAAGATCAGAGAAGTCACGATACGCCTGCCAGCAACCGATTTAGCGGGCACCCGTGAGCCTATAATTCACAGAGCCACATCTGGTCAGCAGTGGTGGGCACAAAACAGCCTGCTCAACGCACCCTCACCTAAGCGACGATAACTCTGATTGGAATAATTAAGCGTGAAACGAATGACGGACGTTGACGAATGGAACCGGCGCATCAACCGCCGAATTGCTGCGGCCAACTTCGCCCGCTGGCCCACGCTATCCTGGGGCCACAAGCGAGAACGACCTGGTTTGCTCGTCGCTCACCTCGGACAGCTGGGCGCCTTTCCAGTACAGCGTTATGAAAACGGCATTAACATCGTCGGCTAAGAGTGGACGGCTGATGCCGATGACGGCGAACACGCCAGATAATAACCAGAGCCGCCGCAACTAGCCGGAACCTGCCTGAATGGGGCTCCACGAACACATTACGGAAGAAACGCCTGATCTGCTTCGCGTCCATGACAAGCGGAACGATTTTAGCTTTGAATTGTACGGTGAAGCTCCTGTTCAGGCTTTCGGAGAGATCGGCGGGCGTGAATTCTACTTCCGCGCGCGTCACGACGAATGGAGTTGCGAAGTCTCTGATGCTTACGGCCGGCTTCCGTCAGATGGCCAGGCGGAATCCAACGGATTCATACGAACGGGCAAATACCCCGGCGCCAGCTATATGCCGCTGCGTGAAGCGCTGAAAACCATTGACCGCTGCATCGCGGCGTATCTGTCACTACCGAATGATTGAAACTTGGCTCGCACGGTCCAAACGCGACCGATAATCCCACAAGGCCATAACATCGCCCCTCCGGCGCCGTTGACCAGTTGCGGGGTTTGAACGAAAATGCGGGCTGTTGAAACTTCTGTCTTTTAAGACTGCCGACCCGTTATCCCGCCGTCCTTTCCCGCCCTCTGCCGTTTACGGCGTTCCTTATAACTTCAGGCAGCTATGAGTGATTTCGGCGGCGATGGTTTTCGCTGCGAATGCGTTGCCCTGAGGCTGTTCTGTGCTGTTTTCGCTTGATCTGAAGGAGCTTCCCGTGTTGAAAACGAACATTACGTGCTGCGTTATCTTCCTGCTGCTGACCCTGCCTGCGGTGACCCACGCAGAGAACTGGCCGCAGTGGCGTGGCCCGCAGGGGAATGGCGTCAGCCCGGAAAGCTCGATCCCGCTGGAGTGGAGCCGCACCAAAAACGTGCTGTGGCGTACCGGACTACCCGGCGCCGGCGGCGCGACGCCGGCTGTGTGGGGCGATAATATCTTTGTGACGTCGGCCGAAGGGAAAGATCTGGTGCTGCTATGCATCGGAACGGATGGCAAGCAGAAGTGGAAACAGACCATCACCACCGGCAACCGCGAAGTGCGAAGCGGCGAAGGCAACTCGGCGGCGCCTTCACCTTCCACCGATGGCAAACACGTGTGGGCCTTCTTCGCCAACGGCGCCCTGTGCTGTTACACGGTCGATGGTGAGAAGGTGTGGCAGTTCAACACCGAAGAGCGCTACGGCAAGCTAAAAAACGCCTTCGGCATGACCAGCACGCCCATTCTGGATAAAGGGGTGCTCTACCTGCAGTTGATCCAGGGTGATCAGAATGTAAAAACGCAGGAAGCGATGCTGGTGGCTCTGCAGGCGGAGACGGGTAAAGAGATCTGGGCCGTGAAACGTGGCAGCGACGCCATCCGCGAATGCGAACACTCGTACGCTTCGCCCACGATCTACCGCGACAAAGAACGCGAATTCCTGCTGGCCCACGGCGCCGATTATCTGTCGGCCCATCGTCTGACCGATGGCAGCGAAATCTGGCGTTGCGGCGACCTGAATCCCAAAGGCAAATACAACCCGACGCTACGCTTCGTCGCCTCACCGCTGGCCATCGATGGCATGATCGTGGCGCCTTCAGCCAAGAACGGCCCCGTGTTCGCCATCAAGGCGGACGCTACCCCTGACGACAAGGGCCACATCGCGGGCGAAGATTCCTTCTTCTGGAAACGCCTTCGCGGCACCCCCGATGTTCCAACACCGCTGGCCAAAGACGGGCTGGTGTATCTCTGCCGCGAGAACGGCAACCTGGTCTGCGTGGACGCGGCCACGGGCGAAGAGTACTACAACGAGCGCACCGTCGCCGACCGCCACCGCGCGTCGCCAGTCTACGCTGCGGGTCACATCCTGATCACCAGCCGCCGCGGCGTGGTAACCGTTGTGAAGGCCGGCAAAGAGTTCGAAGTCGTGTCGAAAAACGACTTAGAAGAATCCACCACCGCCTCACCCGCCATCGCTGGCGGCCGCGTCTATATCCGCACCTTTGAAGCACTATACGCCATCGGCGCGAAGTAGAACTTCCGCGCTTTTACCCACGCAATTCAAGATGCCCAGAAGCGTCAAACTCTGCGGTCATAGAACGCCTCGGGCATTCGAGAATCAATCATGAGAAAGCACGGATCGCAACCTCTACCTGATGGCGCCGGTTCGTCACTTGATTACTTTCGCATTCGCGAGACGATGACATTCTACGCCCTTGGCGATGACTTGGGCGTCGCTCCGGTTGTCGTCGAACGCAATTTTAGAAACCAAGCCGAAAACGCAGGAGAGCAAGAGTATTTCTTTAGAAGCACGCTCTTGCGGCAATTGTATCACTACGTTCCGGATGGATTCCGAATGCATAGTGACTGGAAACTGATCAGGGCAATTTCGTCGTGGGTTGGTATGGTTGGACGTACGCCCGAGGTGGAGTCGCGTTGTAAGCATATCGGGGATGCGATCCAGCACGCTGACGACCTGCGAGACGATTGGCTTCCCAAGAGCGCTGACGACCCTGAGTTTATCCGTTTCTTTGATTAAGAGCATTTTTACACATTGGGGTTACTTACCCCCCGCGAATTCAAATCGCGTGCATCCTTTCCGCAGAGGCATAAAACCTGTGGTGAGTGTTCCAAAAAGTTTGAATAACTCACCCAGCGTCTGGCCGATCCACGTTAGAAACATAAACCCATGAAACGTCGCGAAGATATCCGCAACATCGTCATCATTGCTCACGTTGACCACGGCAAGACGTCGCTGGTGGATTGCCTGTTGAAGCAAAGCGGGCAGTTCCGCGATAGCGAGCTTTCGACGCCCTGCATTCTCGATAGTAACGATATCGAGCGCGAGCGTGGCATCACCATTCTGGCCAAGAACATTGCCATCCCCTACAAGGGCGTGAAGATCAACGTGATTGATACGCCCGGCCATGCTGATTTCGGCGGCGAGGTCGAGCGTGTGCTGCGGATGGCCGACGGCGCCCTGCTGCTGGTGGATGCTGCCGAAGGGCCGATGCCCCAGACGCGGTTTGTGCTGTCGAAGGCGCTGGAATGCGGTCTGAAGCCGATTGTGGTGGTCAACAAGATCGACCGTCCGGATGCCCGCTCGCACGAAGCGCTGGACGAGGCGTTAGAGCTGATCATGGACCTGAATGAAGAGGTGGATCTCGACGATTTCCCGCACATCTTCGCTTCGGCCAAAGAAGGTTATTCAACCGCCGATCCCGATGTGCGGACGGATTCGATGGAGACGCTGCTGGACCTGGTGATGGATAACGTGCCGGGGCCGCAGATTAACGAAGCGCCGTTCCGCATGCTGTGCACCACGATCGACTGGTCGAAGTATGTGGGTCGCATCGCCATCGGGCGGATTCAATCGGGCGAGGTGAAGGCGGGACAGACCGTGGCGTTGTGCCAGAAAGATGGCGCCACGATCGATGCCAAAGTGACCACCACCTACGTGTTCGAAAATCTCGGCCGCGCGGAAGTAGAGTCGGCTTCGGCCGGCGATGTCTGCGCGCTGGTCGGCCTGGATAAGATCGAAATCGGTGACACAATCTGTCACCGCGATCACCCGGAGCCAATGCCCCGCGTCTCGGTGGATGAGCCGACGCTGAAGATGATCTTCATGATTAACTCGTCACCGCTGGCCGGCAGAGAAGGCAAATTTGTGACCAGCCGGCAGCTTCGCGAACGTCTATATAAAGAGCTGGAAAAGAACGTCGCCCTGCGCGTGGACCCGGTGGAAGATTCCGACGCTTACGCCGTCGCCGGCCGCGGCGTGCTGCACCTGGCCGTGCTGATCGAAACCATGCGCCGCGAAGGCTACGAACTTTCCGTCGGCAAACCGCAGGTGATTCTGCGTAAGAACAACGGCCGCATGCAGGAGCCGTTTGAATCGCTAACCATCGAGGCGCCAACGGACAAGATGGGCCCGGTGATGGAGATGGTGGGCAAACGCCGCGGTGAACTGGATGATATGACCGCCCGCGGCGAATACACCTTCGCCAACTTCACCATCCCTGCCCGCGGCCTGATCGGGCTGCGAACCAAACTGCTCAATGCCACGCAAGGCACCGCGCAGGTGTTCAACCGGTTCAAAGACTATCGCGATGTTGTCGGCGAAGCCCCCGGCCGGGCCAATGGTGTACTGGTTTCCAACGCATCAGGCCAGGCCGTCGCCTTCGGACTGAATGGTTTGCAGCAACGCGCGGAATTATTCGTCGGGCCTGGTGACGACATTTACGAAGGCATGATCGTCGGCGAAAACGCCCGCGAACAGGACGTGGTCGTAAATCCCGCTAAATCCAAAGCCCACACCAACATCCGCGCCGCCGGCAGCGATGAAAACATCCAGCTGAAACCACCCCGCCGTCTCTCGCTGGAAGACGCTCTGGAATACATCGAAGACGACGAACTGGTCGAAATCACACCGACCCAGATCCGCATGCGGAAGATCCGCCTGCAAGAAAGCCAGCGCCGCCGCTACGCCCGCTCTCGCGGGTAAGGCTTTTGCCTTACCGACGCGAAAACAGACAGTTGAACCGTTCGGACAGTTTCTTTGTCTCTCATGAATGTGCATTCACAAGCGAGTAAGTTGAGTAGTTTGACGTCGTATTTTATATTGCGGTTATGAGGTCATCATCCGTTTATCTCACAGTGGATGGGCAGTGTGCTACCTAGATAAGGCCAACCATGTTTCACCAATTCAGATTTCCTTCGGAAGCCCTCAACGATGTCCGGGCATTGGTGAAGCTTACGCCAGATCAGCTTAATAGGCTGGCAAAATTGCTAGATTCAGACTCTGCGGCACCGCCCGTTGACGAGGATTTTGAAGCACGCGTCGCTAAGGAACTTGATGTCACCGCCGCAATTGCACGCTCGGCAGTCAATGTAAGCGTCGTTATGCAGAGTCTGGATCTTACAGAGGCTGAAGCGGGCGAAATCGTAATCGATCTTGAGCATTTCATTACGGTTGAGGGGCCGGACGATTCAGGCGAACTGCTGGCGGAGATTGATTCCAAACGAAAGGAGTTGATAGCTGTCGGACAACGGACAAAAGGGTTCAGTCGCGAGTTAGAGATGCGTCGCATAGCTTCGGGCACGCAACCTGAGATTGACGCAATTCGGACACTCGTGCAACTCCGACCCTTGTATGAGCGTAATGAGAGTAATCAGCCGGTAAGCATCGAATGTCTTGTGCCTGCAATGACACTTGAGTTGAAGTTTTACAAGAACGAACGAAGTGATTCCGCAACATTTAGCCTATCGGAAAGTACACTCAATGAGCTAATCAGGTCTCTAGAGGATGCCCGCAACAAATGGAAAATTATGAAAAACGATTTCGCTGACAGGATTTGTGAGTAAAAATGAGTCAGCAATCAACTGAAGGTCGCGTTTACGTCAATTTTGCACCCGCGCCGGGCGTCGTCAGAAGTACGAGCCGGAACTGGGTCAATCAATACGTCAATGAATTAGGATTTGTACCGCCAGTTAGTGAACCAGGGCTGAAACTCCCCGCCGTCAGTGGAATTACTGTCGACCAGTACAACAATGTTTTGAAATGGCTAAAGAGCCAGCAGTCTGTGGCGCAACAAGCGACCGGGACCTGGATGAACGCAGGTACACTAGCAACAGGCAGCAAAAATGGGGAGCCAGTCATCCAGGTCTATGGCAACGATGAAGCGTGGTGGGGTGTCTTATCGCAAAGGAAACCAGCGTCTGCAAAGTGGCGCCGCTACTATAAGAAACAGCAGCGTCCTGCCAGACGAAAGCCAGCGGAACATGTTCAAAGAGCCAAAGATCACGCGCCGACGGTTCCCGATATCTTTATTGTGCAGATCACAGGAAAACTGCTCTCCAATGAAAAAGATCGACTCGAGATCGATTGGTATGGAGGAGATCCGCTCAGCGTCAATCAAACGCAGACGATTGGTGACTGGTCGAAACTGAAGATCGGTGACTGGTTCAAAGCAGTCATCGTGCAGCAAAAAGATGGTCAGGTTCAATACTCACTACTGCTTGACACGGTGGACCCTCCCCGAGCGATGAGTGAGGGAGCGTTAAAGCAGTCCTACGATAGCTTACCTGCCGCGGAAATCGAACCGATGGAATAGCAGTCTTAGGGCAGTGAATGTCGAAATCTACGGTAGTCTACTTTCTGGATGTGGGACAGGGAACAAGTCAGGTCATCCTATTACCAGGCGGCTCTGTCGTGGTGATCGACTGTGGTAAATCGGCCTCCGCGCTGGTTAGACTGCTGAAAACTATCAAACCCTCTCGGATTGAGGCGGTGATCCTCTCCCATTGGCATGATGACCACATCGGCGGTGTACCAGCGTTACTTGATAACCACATCGACCAAATTCAATGGTTCTATCTGCCTCAAGAACGCCCCGCGGAAGATATCAGGTCAAACGAGATTTACACCCTCATCCGTAATCAGAGCGACAATCAGAAAAAGTACAAAATTGATAGGTTGGAACGCGTTCACCACAGTTACGGCAAGATTCCTCTGTCTTGCCATGCAGCTCCGGCCGTACTCACAATTCTATATCCAGATTTTTCGGAGTCGCTAGACGCCCAAGCTCAGAAAGATGGCAATCAGGGCAGTGGGGTGCTGATGCTGGAGCACGCAAACGGGAAAGTGCTGTTTCCAGGAGATGCCGGCAAGAAGGCGTTTAAAGCGCTTATCAAGCGGGAAGGAAACAGGCTGCTGTGCGATATCATCGCCGCGCCGCACCACTCGGGAAAACTAAATAAAGGTAAAGACGACTTCCACGGTTATCGGAATTGCTTCCATTGGTTTTATTCTAAAGTGGTGGATGCCCGTTACGTTGTCGTCAGTGCTGGGACGGGCAACACGTATGGTCACCCGGTCGCCGATCACGCCCGGGAAGCTGTCACGGAGGGTGCCATTGTCATCTGTACGCAACTAACGTCCCAGTGCGTTGCCAGTCCGCAGTCTTATGCCCCTTCACTATTGCAGCCAGTCACACAGCCTTCGGCCTGTGCCGTAGGGCAGGGAGTGGGTTGCGCAGGAACCATTGTGGCGACGCTGGACAGTCAAGGTGTGGTTATTGAACGACTGCCAGATCATCAGAATGAAGTTGATGCCCTTTCCGCCAACGCAACTCCTCTGTGCCGGATGTAACAGCTGTTTCTTTAACTTGGCGCTGACGATTGTAGGCAGGTGATTGCGTAAAAGTTGCCGGCTGGAAGCTTAAAAATTGACATTTCGCGCCGGATTCAAGTATTGTTAACGGTACGGGGAGTGGTTTCTGTTCTGGAACAGGGGAACTGCGCCCGCGGATTTCGCCGGTTGTGACCTTTGTAATGCGGCTGAATGGCGTTTCTACGCGCTTTCGCCCGTGGCTTATAAGGTTTTGCCGGCGCCGGGAGACTGTAAGCTGGCTAGGTTTGCATGCAGTGCTGCCACTTTTCGGTTAAACATCTCGATTTCATTTTTCTGCGTTTTCCGTTATCAGGGGTGATGGAACGTGGGGCGTGAAGAGGAGGCTTTTCAAGATGGTTAAATTCAAACTCTTTCAGCGGACGTTAACGCTCGCCGCCGCGGTGCTCACCTGCGCTGCACTGAGCAGCGTATTAACGGCCCAACAGCCAGCGCCGGGAACGCCCGCACCTGCTGGCAGCGGCACATCCAACGACACGGCTCCGGCCGCAGCAGGCTCCGGAACGTCCAACGAGACGGCGCCAAAGGCTGCTCCCAGCCCTGCCAAGCCGGCAAACGAAGTGGTTGTCACCACGCCTCTGGCTCCGTTGCCCGGAGAGATCAAATACGATCAGCTGCCCTACGCCCCCGTCTTCAAAGGGGAAGACGCCGCCAAACGCATTCAGGATGGCAAGAAATTCGCCGCGCGGACGGTCAACGACAGCAGCCTCAGCTGGGGTCCTTCAGTCCAGAGCCCGCTGCAGACCTGGCTGGTGGGCTACATGTTCCCCGCTCTGACGGAACTTAACGCCAAGCAGCTTCCCGTCCAGAACCTGACCGATATTCAGTCGCAACTGGTGCAGGGTTACCTGCAACGCGTCAAGTCGAAGGAAGCCCACGATTTCATGGTCAAGCTGACGCTGGACTACATGAAACGGATCGCCAGCGGCAATTACCACCCGGCGTCACGCTATAACGCCATGCTGATTATCGGCCAGCTCAACACAGACGAAGCGGTTCTGTCGGGCGACTCCAAGCAACTACCCAGGGCCCACCTGCCAGCGCTGGGCTTCATGGTGCAGACGCTGTCGGACCCCAAACAGGTAGACGTGCTGAAGGTCGCCGCGCTGATTGGCATTGGTCGTCACGCCTATCTCGATGGGCAACGCCGCGCGGATCAGCGGATGCCTGGCGCCGCCAAAAATGCGGTGCTTGGACCCGTCTTCAAACTGGCTTCGCAGGATAAGCCACCCGCGGGTCGTTCCGCCGAAGGACATATGTGGCTACGGCGCGAAGCGATCCGCATTCTCGGCGACTTCCGTGATGTAGGCATCAATAACAACGTCGCCAACCTGTTGGAATCGATTTACAAAGATGTGGAACTGCCGGTCAGCTTCCGCCTGGTTGCTGCGACATCGTTCGCCAAGCTGGAGTTCCCGCCCGCAGCCAAAATCAACCCTGCCCAGCACGCCGTGCAAGTCGCGCAAATCGCCGCCGATGTCGCCCGCCAGGGTGTAGAAGATTTCAAAGCGGAGGTCGAACGCCGTAAAGAAGAAGCCAAACTACTGGGCAACGGCGCCGGCGGCATGGGCGAAGGTTATTCACCCGGCGGCGGAATCCCCGAATTCGGCGGCCCGTCCGAAGACTTCGGCGCCCTGGGCGGTCCGGAGTTCGGTGGGCCAGGCTCCCTTGCCGGCCCTGGCTACGGAACAGAAGGCGGGACGCTTGGTCCCGTACTTAGCCCTGAGGAACAACGCCTGAAATACCGCGTAGATCTGATGCGCCGCAAGATGATGGCTAACCTGGTCAACGTGCAGAAAATTCTGTTGGGCAGCAGTCAGATTGAACCAGGCCTGCGTCGCTACGTCGGCAGCAGAGCCGTGGCTCCCGCAGCTGGTGCCCGCCCCGCCAATCCTGATGTCACCTACGAAACCTACCTGGTCGCTGTCGACAAGGCGATCGATAAAGTGATGGATGCGGGAATGGAAGAGGGGCTCACCCTCGACAAGATTATTGAAGAACTGGAATCCGCCAGCGGAAACCTGTCCACCGAAGTACGCCGTCTGCCGCCTAACGCCAAGCTGGAAAACCTTTCCACGCCACCGCCTGTTATCGGCGGACCTGATGGTGAAGGTCCCGGCGGTCCTGGCCCAGCTGGTCCTGGTCCCGGTGGTCCTGGTCCCGGTGGTCCTGGCGGAGCCACGCTTGACGGTCCCGGCGCTGCTTCTGGCGGCCCCGGCGCCGGACCTGGCACATTGGATATGACGCCGCCCGATGCAGGCGGTCCAGGAGCCGGTCCAGGCGGACCATAACACGCCAACCGGATTTCCGCCGCGAATGGAGGCGCGGGTTTCATGCTGAAAGACACATTACGGCTGCGGGCTGATTCCCGCGGCCGTTTTTCCATCCACGTCTGGATAACGCTAGCACTGTTCGCAACCCTCTGCGGTTGCACCGGCGTACGGACGCCTTCCATCAGCGAACCAACGCTCCCAACAGAGTTGCTGCGCGAACCGGCGGCTGAAGCAGAGCCAGCGCCTGCCACCGCAGCCCGGAAACCAGACGCTCATCCCGCGACCACAACAAAGCAGGACGAACTGCCAGCGCAGATCGCCGCCCTCGAAAAGCTTCTTATCGTTTATGAAAACCCTGCCGTCAAAGATCCGGCCGATCTGAAAATCACAGACGCCTGGTATCAGAAACTCACGGGCTCTACGCAGCCATTCAGCAGCGACCGCACACCGCGCTGGATGCACCCTGGTCTCAAACGCTGGAGTGATCTCAAGCAACCACCGCCGTTGGAACCGGCCCTGCTCTCGAAGAAGAAATACGTCGCCACCACCGCCGCCATTCAACTCGCCCGCAATCCAGCGGTCCGTAGCGGCGGTTTAGCTGGCCCCTACCAGCAGCAGATGCACGACATTATCAACGGCGACAGCGCCACCATGCCGCAACGGCGCGCCGCGATCGAAGCGCTTGGCTTCCTGAAAGACAACGAGTTTCTCCAAGCAACGGTCGATGCAAAACGCGACATCCTTTCGCAGCGCGAAGCATCAATCGACGGACTCAGCAAAGAAGAAACTGCCAGGCAACGGCAGCAACGCGAAGATGCGGCGCTGCTGCTGGAAGAAGCCATGTTTGCGTTGGCGGCGAACCAGCAGATACAGCCCGGCGATCTCGTCTTCGCCCTCAAGCTGCCATTGCCCGCCCTGCAGATTGCCGCGCTGCAGATTATCACACATCAACAGGACGCAGCCTTCCCGCACGAAGCAGTGCCGCTGATCGTATCCGGCCGCACGGGCCGCGTGAGGATCGCCGCGCTCCAGGCCGCGGCCCGCCGCCAGCATGCTCCAGCGCTCGGCGCCATCGAGAAAGCAGCCAGCGGTGGAGATCAGACCATCAAGCTGGAAGCGGTCGCCACGCTGGGTGCGCTGGGCACGGACGAAGCTATCGAAGCTCTGCGGAAGATCTACGCGGGGTCGCTGGAGAGCATCAGCTGCGGCGCCGTTGAAGCGTTGGGCAATGCGGGCGACTGGGTCACGGTGCAAACGGCCGCCACGCACGAAGCCCGCCGCATCCGCGCCCAGGCAGCCCGCTCGCTGGGGCAGGCGGAACCGCAGATGGCCGTGCCACTGTTAAAGCGTCTGCTCGACGACAAGAGTATCGAGGTCCGCACGGCTGCTATTTCCGGCGTCGAAAAATTGCCGGTCGCCCATGCCGGTCCCCTGCTGTTGGGCGCCTTGGAATCTAGTGCGCCCCGCACACGCGTCGAGGCGTTTCAGGCATTGGCGAAGATCTGGCCCACCGCTGCAGATACGGGCGTCGATCAGTTTGCCGGTGAACACGAAGTCGTCGCCCCGCGGCTGCGTCAGCAGTGGAACAAACAGCACCCCGCCAATCCGGCAGACGCCGCTGCAAACCAGCTTGCCACTGCTGAAACCGGCACGACCGTCCATCAGCCGCCTTCGGAACAGTTGCTGCGCGACATCCGGCTGTGGATGAAATGGTCCACCATGAGCGACCAGAAACTGCGCGATACCGGCGTGCAGCGGTTGCAGCAACTGGGCGACAAACTTCCGTCACACTTACACACATTGGTCACTCTTGAGCAGCGGCCCGCGGATGAAGTGGTGCCTGCCAACATCTTCGCACGCATCCTGCCGGCGGTGGACGAAGACTTCGCAACCATCGAACAACTGGGCAGCGACTTGCCAAGCATCCGTCGTATCGCCGCCCGCAAACTGGCGGTACGCGCCGCCGTACGTCCGCTGCCTGCCATCGCCGTCACGCGTATTCTGCATTACATGCGTCCCACGGACCCGGTGGAAACGCAAATCGATCTGGTCCGGGCAACGCATGGCCAGCCCACTGCGGCGCCGCTGCTGGAAAGTGCGTTGCTCAGCGAATTCAACGCGGTGCAGAAGGTTGTGTGCGAAGAGATCGCCTCCAGCGGTTCGCCCCGGTTCGTTCCGCATCTGCTGCCGCTGCTGCAAAGCAATGAACCCACGGTGCTCGCCGCCGCCATCACGGCTTTGGGGCAATGCGGGCCGCTGGAAGATACATCGCCGCTTCGACAGTTGCTTCGCCATCGCAATCCGCAGACGGGTGTCGCTGCTGCTGCCGCGTTGTTGCAGATGCAGGACGATGAAGGCGCCGCTGCTCTTGAGCGGTTTGCTTTGCACGATGAGAAGAACGTCCGCCGCCAGGCGATCATTGCGATGGGCGATTCGCGTGACCCGCAGTTTCAGGCGGCGTTGCTGCAATCGCTGAATGATGAAACCTCGGTCCGCGAATCTGCGCTCGACGCCTTGCCAAAGGTCACCGGCACAGACCCCTCAACCGGCGCCGTCAATACAACCGGCCGCATCGCAGCCTGGAAAGCCTGGGCCGCCCGGCAGTAACGGCGCCTGCTGCCACGAAACGGCAACGTACACTTCAGCGTTAAGCTGCGTCTTCTTCTGGCAGTCCGCAACCGCGCGGCGTGGGAAGATGCAATTTCCCCGGAGCGCTGTTGTGTCTGAACCGTCACCCCGCCAGACTTTTCCCTTCCACCCGTTTCTGCTGGCCGTGTTTCCCGCACTGGCCGTCTATGCACAGAACATGGGCGATGTGTTGTGGCAGCATCTGGCGGCGGCGTTGTTGTTGCCGTTGATCGCCGCAGGCGTCGTATTCCTAATCATGTCGTGGTTCTATTCAACACGCGGCCGGGCAGGGCTGGCAACGTCGCTGGTGATGGCGGCGATGCTTGGCTTCGGATTGCTGTATCAACTCAACGGACTGGTGTCAGAACTTGGCACCGGCGCGAAGATTCCGCAGTTCGTTTTGTATCTGATCGCCGGTGGACTCGTTGCTGCGGGGCTAGACCGCCTGCGGCCGCTGCGCAAAGACGAAGCCCGTTTAACTCTGGCGGCCAATGTCTTCGCCCTGCTGGCGGTGGCGTCGCCCCTGGTCACCATCGGCATGCATGCATCCACCGCGGCACCCGCGCCTACTGCCGCCCAGTACGAAGGCCAGCCGGCGCCGGAGCATATTACGCTGAGCATGCCTGATTCGCCGCCGGATATTTATTACCTGGTGTTTGACCGGTACGCGGACGAAGAAACTTTGCGGACGGAATTTGGCTTTGATAACGGGCCGTTCCTGGATGAACTGCGGAAGCGTGGTTTTCATATCGCTGGTCAAAGCCGGGCGAACTATCCGAAGACCGATCTTTCGATGGCCAGCGTCTTCAACATGCAACTGCACGGCGAACAGCTCGGGCCGAAGTCACATTACATACAGATGCTCGGGCGTCACCGCGTGGCGCGGCTGCTGACCGATGCGGGTTATGACTACTACCACATGGGCGCTCTGCTGGATGGTCTGCGGACGTGCGATGTGGCGAAGGAGAACTACTGGCTCTCAGCAATGCCCAGCGAATACACCGACATTGTTTTTCAGTACACCATGTTTCAGCCGCTGGCGCCCAACAAAACCAGCCGCCAGCAGGTGCTGGAAAAGTTCAACCGGCTGGAAGAACTGGCCGCCACACCGGGCGCGCCGAAGCTGGTCTATGCCCACTTCATCACGCCGCATTATCCGTGGAAGTTCAACGCGGATGGTTCGCAGCCAACACGCCAGGAGATCAACGAGCGGCCTCTTAGCGAGAGCTACGCTCAGCAACTGGCATACACCAACCAGCGTATCCTGCAGACGATTGACGCGATCCAGGCCCGTTCAAAAACCCCGCCCATTATCGTGCTGCAAGCCGACGAAGGGCCGGAGCTGATGTATCAGGGCGATGCAGAAAAACCGCTCGCCGCCCAGATCCGCAAACGCAACGGCATCCTCTCCGCCTTCTGCCTGCCGGGCGTCGATGCCGCGGAAGTGACGCCGGAAACCATTACGCCGGTTAACACGTTCCGCCTGATCTTCCGCGAAACCTTCGCCGCTGATCTGCCGCTGGCGCCGGATAAATGCTTCTACTGGAAGAAGGAAAACCCGCTCGGCCGTCCGCACTTCGGCGAGCCGTGTCAGCTGGTGGAAGTGACAGACCTTGTCACCGCAGAGGCGGTCGCCGGGAATTAGCACCCGGCGCTGAGGGTCACGTGATTCAACCTTCTGACGGCTTCGCGTAAAAGAACTTCTGCACCAGATGCGGCGCGGGCGGCGGCGTTACGAGTGTGACAAAGATTCCCGCCGTGAACGACCCCACGGCGCCGGCCATGAATGGATGAAAGCCGAGCGGTTGCAGCGGCTGCATTTTGCCGTACATCGCATAACCAACCGCGTACAGCAGAATGTGCATTGAAAATCCGCCCAGCATGCACGCCAGCGCACCGCCACGGTTAAAACGCGGCCAGTACATGCCCAGCGCCACCACGGCCAGAAAGCTGGTCGAAAGTCCGCTGCCGGTGAAGACGATAATGTCTTGAAGGAATTTCGGTGGACTGACTGCGGCCAGCATCGCGGCGGCGCCGGTCACCAGAGTGACAACGTATGTCAGTCGCTTGAGCTGCTTCTCATTGGCATCGGGCCGGTAGTGCCTTTGATAAACATCGCGGACCAGCGCCGAAGAGATCATCAGCAGGAAGCTATCCATCGTAGACATCACCGCCGCAAACGGCGCCGCCACCAGCAGCCCCGCCAGCCAACCGGCGCCTGCCTGCACGGTAAGCAGTTTCGCCATTTCAGGCATCACACGGTCCGGCTGAATTTCCCAGCCGGGCAGCAGCACGCGGGCGCAGCAGAAGATAATCACCAGCGGAAAATAGATCAGCGTGTAATAGATGGAAACCGTAAATACCGCGCGGCGCAGCGTCTTCGAATCGCGGAACGCCATCAGCCGCACCATATTGCCCGGCTGCCCGGCGCCGGAGAACGTCCACATGAAGAAGAACGAAATCGCCAGGCTCAGCGGCAGAAACCCATCCACGCTGTCGTAGCTTGGCCCCGGTCCCAGCACATAAACCCCCGCCTTATCTTTGCCGTACAGGAGTTCCTTCGGACGATCTTTGAAGTTCAGCGCCAGCAGCGCGTCGTCATCCAGTACGGTCAACGAGACGCCATCCGGCAAGGGTTCGGCCTTGATCGACGCGACTTCATCGGGCGTGGTGATTTCGATGGCGGCCAGCACCGCTGCGTCTGCATCGGGCGTTTCTACCGGAGCGGTTTCGCTTTGAATGGCCGTGGTCTGCCCGGCGGGAATGATGGCGGGCGGCTTCAACCGGAACAAGCGGCGCGAACCATCTGCGCCTTCGACCGGCGCCCAACTGCGGGCAGGAATGAAAACGTCTGCATCGGCGGGCGTTGCTAATTCAAGTTTCACAAAGCACTGTCGCGGCGGGGTCATCTTCGCCATCTTCTGCGTGGCGGTTTCCAGCCCGCCGCATTGCCACAATGCCAGCGGCAGCATCAGCACGACGCCGCCCACCATGACAAAGCCCTGCATCACATCTGTCCAGACCACCGCGCGGAAACCACCGTACGTGGTGTAGACAATCACGGCCAATGCGAACACCAGCAGGCACAGCACGTAGCCCGCATCCACATCGGCAAATGGCAGCATCCGCACCAGCGGACTGAACGCACGCGCCGACGCCTGGAACCAGCCCATCTCGCCCAGCAGCGTCTGCAAGATCACGCTGCCGCCCTTGAACTGGGCGATAAGATTGAATGTCATAAAGAACACGATCAGCACGGTCGACAGTACGCCGATGCCATCGCTTTCAAACCGGTTCCGTAGCACATCCGGGATGGTGATGGCGCCGGTCTGCCGCGCGATCTGGTTCAGGCGTTTAGCCAGCAGTCCCATCGAAACCAGCGGCACAATCATATAGCTGCCGATCCACAACGCCACCACCCAGCCATGCGTATACACCAGCGCGGGGAAGCCGATAAAGCTGCCGCCGGAAGAACTGGTCGCCGCAAACGTCAGCGCGAACGCCCACATGCCTAAGGACCGGCTGCCGAGAAAATACTCGCTTAAGAACGACTTCGACTGCAGCACCAGGTTGGAAAGATACGCCAGCAGCAGCACCCCGGCAATGTAAGCCACAAACGTAACCAGCGCCGCATACGCCCCGGCATCGTCAGCCAGCAATAGAAAATTCTGCATCACGGCTGCGACTCCGGCGGGTTCTGCTTGCCGGTAGCGGCTTCGTCTGTAACTTCGTCCTCGCCAAACTCATAAGCGGCGGTTTCCACCGCTTCGCCCAGATCGTCATTCTGCATGTAGAAGAAACAGAACCAGATGGCGACCACGTCAATCACCACCCAAGGCAGCAGCACCGCGTAGAACACCCAGGCGGGCATGCCCAGCACGGTGGCCACTTCGTCCGTTTCAGCCAGGTTGTAGCCCGTGGAAAAGCTCACGCTAATCGCCCATACGCAGGCAATGGAAAACATCACCACAATCACCGCCGCTTCACGCAACGAATGCACGTAGACGGCGTCGTAACGCGGCTGGCCGGGAGGATTCTTGTCTTCCATCACGCACCTGATTTGCAATCTGCTAGCACAATCAACGCCATCAGTTTACCGCCCCCGCGAAGTGAATGCAGCTTGGCGCTACCTCAAACCACGTAGGGCAGGCGCCCGCCTGCCGATGAAACGGAATCCACCCTAACCATCGTCAGGCAGGCGCCTGACCTACGGCTGTTGGATAACGCACTTCTTTCGCCGCGCTGCTGGCGGTGCTAGCCCACGGCGGCAATACGTGGCTTTCTTCTCTTGCTGCGGCCCAGCGATGTCGCTACACTCCGCCCGCCCAAATCCCGTATTCCCGTTACAGCCTGGTTGTAATGGGGTGAAGCGACAAGGAGGTCGCCGTGCTGACCCGTTGGCCCATTCGAAACAAACTGTTGCTTGGCGTTGCGATCCTGGTCGTCAGCGTCGGCATTCTGGCGTTCAGCGGATTCCGCGGCGCCTACTCGTATCGCGACCTGGCGCGCAGCGTGACGGTCCGCGCCAAAGAGCTGCCCCTGGCGGCTGATCTAACGCAGCGTGTGGGCGATCTACGCGTGGCGCTGAGCCGTCTTCGCGACGCGCGTTCTAATTCAAAAATTGGCATGGCGACCGTCGATTCGCAACTGTTGCGCGAAGACTTCCGCATGAGCCTGATGGAAGTTGAAGAAGCGCTGACCAAATACCGCAACCAGCTCAACGCGGGCATCGCCAACGACCCGCTCATCAGCGAAAACACCGGCGAACTGGAAGCCGTGGCGCAGCTGGATGAATCGCTCGCGCGGATACAGACCATCGAAAGCGATGTGGACTGGATGCTCGACCCCGTCGCGGGCGAAGCGCTCGATGGCGAAATCGAAAACATGCAGAGCCTGAGCAAGCAGCTGCCGACCTTCCTGCAGCAACGTATGCACAGCTTTGCCGGCGATGTGCGGGGGCGTTATCGCACCTGGATCATCCTGACCTGGGTCACCAGTGTGGCGGCCGTGCTGATGCTGGTATCGCTGGGGCTGTTCTTTTACGCATCGGTCTTCCGCCCGCTGGGCGTGCTGATCCAGGGTTCGCGCCGCGTGGCTAGCGGCGAATACGATTATCAGATCAAAGTCGATCACAACGATGAAGTGTCAGAACTTGCCACTGCCATGAACGACATGACCAGCAAGTTCCAGGAGACCTATCAGAAGCTGCAGGAAACGATCAAAGGCCTGGACGAAGAGGTCAAGATCCGCACGCGGGAAGTTGTCCGCAGCGAACGCCTGGCCAGTGTCGGCTTTTTAGCGGCCGGCGTCGCACACGAAATCAACAACCCGCTGGCGTCGATCGCGTGGTGTGCTGAATCGCTGGAAATGCGCCTGCAGGATATTATCGCCGAAGACGATGAACTGCCGGACGAAGAACACAACGAAGAGATCGACGTTCTAAAGAAGTACCTGCGGCGCATTCAGGACGAAGCTTTCCGCTGCAAAGGCATCACCGGCAGCCTGCTGGATTACTCGCGGATGAGCGATGTGGAGAAGACCGAAACGGATCTCTGCGAGCTGGTCGAAGGCGTGATTGAGATGGTGCGGCATCTGGGCAAATACCGCGAGAAAGATATCGTCTTCAACCGCGGCGCGCGCATCCTGGCGCCGGTGAATCCGCAGGAAATTAAACAGGTGATGCTGAACCTGATCACCAACGGGCTGGATAGTCTCGACCCCGGTGGTCAGGTGGCGATTTCGATTGTGACCGAAAACAACGAAGCAGTTGTCCGGGTCGAGGACAACGGCTGCGGCATGTGCGAAGACGTGATGGAACATCTGTTCGAACCGTTCTTCACGCGGCGCCGCGATGGACAAGGCACCGGCCTGGGCCTGTCCATCACTTACCGCATTGTCTCCGATCATGGTGGCGATATTCAGGCCTTCAGTAAGGGAGCCGGCCAAGGTTCTCAGTTCCGCGTCACCTTGCCCCTGGTGAAAAATGAAACGAAAGAAAACCGAAAAGCCGCGTAACGGCCTGAAGATATTATTCGCTGACGATGAGCCGTCGCTGCAGGAATTGATGAGCATCGAGCTGCCGCGCATGGGGCACGAAGTGACCGTCTGCCCCGACGGGCTGACCGCGGCCGCCGCACTGGAACGCAACACCTACGACTGCGTGCTGGTGGATCTCGATATGCCTGGCATGAACGGCATCGAGGTGCTCACGCTGGCCAAAGAACAATCGCCTGATACCGAAGCTGTGGTGCTGACGGGCAAAAGCACCATGGACTCCGCCATTGCCGCCTTACGGCAGGGCGCTTTCGATTATCTGGAAAAACCGTGCAAGCTGATTGAACTGCAATCGCTGCTCAAACGCGTGATCGACAAACGCGAACTGACCAACAAGTACCGCGCCATCAAGCTGCAGCTTGAACGCGTCGAAGGTAAATCCAAAATGGTCGGTCAGGGCGGCGCCATGGCCAAAGTCCGCGACCTGCTTTCCAAAGTGGCGCCAACCAATTCCACGGTGCTGATCCTTGGCGAAACGGGCACCGGTAAAGAGCTGGCCGCCCGCGCGGTGCACGATCAGAGCGCCCGCGCGGAACGTCCTTACGTGGCCATTAACTGCGGCGCTTTGCCAGAGAACCTGATCGAAAGTGAACTGTTCGGCCATCGCAAAGGCGCCTTCACCGGCGCGGATGAACACCGCACCGGCCTGTTTGAAGTGGCCGACGGCGGCACGATTTTCCTCGATGAAATCGGCGAGCTTCCCAAATCCATGCAGGCCAAACTGCTCCGCGTGCTTGAGAGCGGAGACATCCGCCGCGTGGGTGACAATGAAGCCTTCAAGGTGGATGTCCGCGTGGTCTGTGCGACGCATCGCAACCTGACGGAGATGGTGGAAGAGGGCGAGTTCCGCGAAGACCTGATGTACCGCATCAACACCTTCGAAGTGCATCTACCGCCGTTGCGCGACCGCCTGGACGATATCGCGCCGCTGGCCAATCATCTGTTCCGCCGGTTCCGCAGCGACGCGCGGCCGGACGAAAATATGTTTACCGACGAAGCCATCGCCACGCTGCAATCGCACACCTGGCCCGGCAATGTCCGCGAACTTTCCAACGTGGTCGAGCACGCCACCATTCTCTGCAGCAGCGGCAAGATCGCGCCGGAACACCTGCCACAGCGCTTCGGTGCCCGCACGGCCAACCTTCGCCTCAACACCGGCCCGCTGACGCTCCGCGAGATCGAACTGCAAGCCATCCACGAAGCCCTGGAACGCAACGACGGCAACAAACCCACCGCAGCCGAGGAATTAGGCGTCAGCGTCAAAACCCTCTACAACAAACTCAACCAGGCCGCCGCCCTAAGAAAAACGGGCTAACCCAGCCACGCACCGCGAACAAAACGCAAAGCCACCAGGTTCACCGCCGGGTGGCTTTTTTCGTGGCTCCGTGAACCCGGTGGACCGGAACTGTGTCTCTAAACGCCAAATGAAATACGCCAGGAGATGGGCCGATGGCCAGCCGTTCGAAACGTGCATTGATTGCCAAAGAGACTGTTGAGATTCTTAACCAGGGCCGCTACGCGCTGGCGGATGGGTCGCAGGTGCGTTTGCGCGATGATCTTGCTGCGGCGCGTGAGGGGACGACGTTGTATTGCCCGGATTCGTGGGATGCGGTGTTTGAGCGCGTGAACGGGCAGCGGGGCGAATTTGATACGCAGTTCCAGGTCCGGAACTGCACGACTTTTGCGGCAGCGAAGCAGCTTGTTGAAGCGGGCGATTCCCCCGATCCGCTGTGCCTGAACTTTGCCTCTGCCAAGAACCCTGGCGGTGGGTTTTTGAATGGTAGTCAGGCACAGGAGGAATGCCTTGCGCGGGCGTCTGGACTTTATGCCTGTATTTATCCCGTGATGGGATATTACGAGGCCAACCGTCATTGCGGCACCAGTCTGTATACGCAGCATATGATCTACTCGCCACGTGTGCCCGTGTTCCGCGATGATGAAGATCAACTGCTTGACCGGCCCTATGTCACATCTATCATCACCGCGCCTGCCGTGAATGCAGGCGCCGTCCGTAAGAACGAACCTGACCAGGTCCACCGCATTGAGAAAGTCATGCGGCAGCGGATCGAAGGCGTGCTCGCGCTGGCCGTGCTTCATCAGCACGAGGCGTTGGTGCTGGGCGCGTGGGGCTGCGGCGTGTTCCGCAACAACCCGGCAGACGTCGCCCGCTGGTTTCACGAATTTCTAAAAGAAGACGATCGCTTCCGCAAAGCGTTCAAAACCGTCGTGTTCGCCGTCCTGGCACGAAGCAGTGAGGCGGCGACACTTGCGGCGTTTGAAGAGCGGTTCGGATAGCCTGTTTTTTCTGCCGGCGCTGCTCAGCCGTCATTACGTGTTTCGCCTGCGTAGATGCTGCGTCCGCCGTCTACGGGTAGGCAGGCGCCGGTGACAAAATGGTTGCTGGTGAGGAACCGCACGGCGGAGAGCATGCATTCTGTTTCGCCCGCGGTTTTGACCAGGGTGGAATCGCGCATCTCCTGCTTTTCTTCTTCACTGCTGCCGGGCGGGAACATGACGGGACCGGGGTGAATGCAATTGACCCGCACCTTGGGGTTCATCTCCGCCAGCTCCACCGCCAGCATGCGGGTCAGCGTCGGGATGGCGCCCTTAGCGATGAAGTACGCGGCGTGGCTTGGATAGGGCCGCTCGATCGCCCAGTCTCCGCACACGATGATGCTGCCGCCCTCTTCCTGCTTGGCCATCCGCAGACCGGCTTCCCGCGCACAGAGGAAGGTTCCCAGCGTGTTAATGCGGAAGCTCTGCAGCACGTCGTCCGCCGTGGTTTCTGCAAACGGGATGGTCTTCCAGATCGAAGCCGTGGTCACCAGCACATCGATACGGCCATGCTGCTCGCCAAACGCGGCGACCATCCGCTTCACATCTTCTTCCTCGCCCACATCGGCCTGATACGCATCGCAGGCAACGCCTTTCCCGCGCAGTTCATCCCGCGTCTGCACGGCCTCTTCTTCCGAGCTGTGGTAGTGCAGCCCGATCGCATAACCATCCTCAGCCAACCCCCGCGCAATAAGATTGCCCACACGGTCACGCCCGCTACCAGTAACAAGTGCTGCTTTCGTCATGTTTCCACCTGAGTGAATATGTTAAGCCGCGACCACGAAGCGACACGGCGTAAGTTGAAACAAATGTTTCTACCACTCTAGGCAGCGGGTAAGGGCAAGCCATCGAAGTGGACCGAATCCAGTTGGAATGCTGGGCCACTGGAAAGAATCGTTTCGGTTCAGGTGCGGTGGCAGATTCGCCTGAATCAAACTCGAATCGCCGCCACTAATAATCGTCTCCGTCGATGTGCTGTTGCGTGAATTCCCGCTGGAATAGCTCTGGCACCCCGGCTTCATCCAGACATTGCTTAGATAGGAAAAGTTTCGCAGGCGTGTTGAGCACATAAAAGGATTCTGCGGATCGCATCAGCGCAAGTGGAAGCTGCGGCCGACTTGCAACGAGTGTCGCGGCGCAACGCACCAGGCGGCCGTAGAGCTGGTGGATATCAGATTCTTTGTTGTACGTACCGGTGAGAAACCAGGTGTAGTCCTGTCCATACGGCCCGTAGTCTTGGGCCATGATCCTGCGATGCCTTGCGGTCATCGCTTCAAAGTAAACACCCGTGAGACCCTCGATCGTCAACCGCCCGTTCTCATGCAGCTCTACACCCGTGTGGATCGTAAGTAGCTTGATATCCTCAATCGCCGACGCGTTCGAGTTTACAAATAAGGAATAGTCCGTAGACACCGAAGACTCTTGCCCGTTTCATGACGGTATGCGTGGATGTCAGTAAGATTGATAGTGAGAAACAATGGCTTCACAGACAATTCGGGCCTGCGAATGATACTCGCGTTGTGCATCTCCAATACCTGATAACTTCTGAACTTCCGCAACAATCAGTTGCTGGTGCGATTCTGGTAACGTCAACATCAGCGGTATTGGATCGTGGTCCGCCTTATCAATCAGCAGCCCCAGCCCAGCGGAACCGAATTCAGCCGGGGTTACGATATTGCCTTCCAGAGCCAGGGAAAGACGACGCAGTTTGACAGCGGCCGAACGGGTCGTCATCGCAGCTCTCCCTCGCTTCCTTACCAACCGGGCAAAGTGGGCTTTCGCCTAAACCAGCTCATCCAGTTCCGTCACCAGATTGTCGAAGTGCGCCAGCGCGGTATCGACCGGTTCGGGCTTCTCCAGATCGACGCCAGCGCCGCGGAGTAGATCTAGCGGGTATTGGGAACAGCCGCCTTTGAGGAAGTTGAGGTAGTCGCTGAGTTCCGCTTCGCCGCCGTTGAGCACACGCTGCGAGAGGGCGATGGCGGCGGACATGCCGGTGGCGTATTTGTAGACGTAGAACGCGCGGTAGAAGTGCGGGATGCGGAGGCATTCCAGCGAGAGTTCTTCGTCGATGACAAAGTCCGGGCCGAAGTAATCTTTCAGCAGCTTGCCGTAGGTGTCTTTCAGCGCCTGCACCGTGAGCGGTTCGCCCGCTTCGGCCATTTCGTGAATGATCTTTTCGAACTCGGCGAACATCGTCTGCCGTACGATGGTGCCACGGATGTCGTCGATCTCGGTATTGATCAGATACGCCCGCTGCTTGTCGTCTTCCGCCTTGCCCAGCAGGTGGTGCGACAGCAACTGCTCGTTAAAGGTGCTGGCCACCTCGGCGACAAAGATGGTGTAGTTGTAGTACGGGAACGGCTGATTGCCGGCCGAGTAGAACGAATGCATCGAGTGCCCGGCTTCGTGCGTCAGCGTGAACAAATCGTTCAGCACGTCGGGCTTGTAGTTCATCAGAATGTACGGATCGCCGTCGAAGGTGCCGCAACTGAAGGCGCCGCTCTGCTTCCCTTTGTTCGGGTAGCGGTCGGCCCATCTGCCGCTGAGACCTTTCTCCAGGGTCTGGCAGTATTCACTGCCCAGCGGCTGCAGCGATTCGATGACGGTGCTGACGGCTTCCTCCCACGGATAGTCGGTCTTCACATCGCTGAGGATCGGCACGTAGGTGTCGTAGTGATGAATGTCATCCAGCTTCATCTTGCGGCGCCGCACGTCCAGATAGCGGTGCACGGCTGGCAGATTCTTCCGCACCGCGGCGATCAGGTTATCGTAAACCGCCTGCGGGGCGTTGTCGGGGAACAGCGCGGCTGACAACGCGGAATCGTAATTTCGCGCCTTGGCGTAGTAGATGTCCTTGGCCACCGAACCGCTGAGCATGGCGGCCAGCGTGTTTTCGTGGGCGGTGAACTGTTCGTAATACTGGCGGAAGGCTTTCTCGCGGACGCTGCGGTCGGGCGATTGCAGGAACTTGCTGAAGGTGGAGTTGCCCAGTTCCACTTCGTCGCCGTTCTCATCCACGACGGTGCCAAATTTCAGATCCGCGTCCAGCAACTGCCGGAACGCTTTCGAGGCGGCGCCGGCCATCTCGCCCTGCATGGCCATCAGGTTTTCTTCCGGCCCGGAGAGCGTGTGCGGGCGGTAACGCACCAGTTGTTCCACGGCCAGGCGGTACAGTTCCAGTTCCGGCTCTGCCAGAAATCCGTCCAGCGTTTCTTTATCAATCGCCAGCAGTTCCGGGCGGATGAAGCTGCCGGCCTGCGCGGCCTTGGTGGCTGCATGCTGAAAGCGGCCCACACGGCGCTGGGCGTCGCTATCGGCCTGATCTTCCGTGGTGCGAAGAAAAGCATACACGCCCAACCGTTCGCCCAGCCGGTCCAGCCCGTAATCAAAATCCAGGCACGCCTTCAGCGTCGCGGCACTTTCACCCAGTTTGCCGCGGTAATCATCGTAGCCCGCAATCTCTGCTTCAAACTTTTTGAAGTCTTCCTCCCACGCCTCTTCGGAAGGGTACAGACTGCCCAGATCCCAGGTGTCGCCGGTCTTAATTTCGCTGCGTGGCGGAAGTGTTTTCACGTTGCTCATATGTTCATCCGTAATCCATAGAATCAACGGCAGCGGCCTCTCCAACAGCCACGCCGCAATCGTTCAGTTCACAGCCGTATCGTATCACGAACAGCACGAGAGTGCTGTGGGGCGCGGCTGCTGAATACCGGCCGCGTTCAAACGAAGTCCCAACGGGACAGTCTTAAGTCAGCGAAGGGCGCAGCCCTGGATAAGAAGGCCCGCTACTTCCCAAAAATATTCAGCAGGTCCAACGCGTTAGGCGCCTTCTTTTTGGGGGCGCGGCGGATGTTGATTTCGGCGTGGGTGTTGAGCTGGTCGCCTTCTTTGATGATGGTCGCCTGCACCTCGCGGAGCCAGCGGAGGGGTGAACCTGCCGTGGCGACTTCCGCCGGCTTCTTCTCCCAGGCGGTGGAAACCCAGTGCGGCGCCGGGTCTTCGCGCAGCTCGTACTTTCCGCCCAGGGCGCAGATGATTTCGCCGCCGAAGATCGCGCTGGCGTGTTTGGGGGCGTCCGCCGGCGGGACTTTGAACTGCTGATGCAGCGTGTGCATCAGTTGCACGTTGGTGCGCGATGTCTGAGCTGCGCGGTTGTAATAGATGTTGTTGATCCAGCCCGCTAGTTTTGTCTTTGAAAGGTCGTCCGCCGTGAAGCGGATGTGCGCCGGCTTGGCGGCGGGCGGTTGTAGTTTCAGGTGCGGCGCGGCGGCGGCCAGTGTGGGCTGATCGAAGGAAAGCACCGAATGCCCGCGTCCTTCCCACCGCCACAGCCCCAGCAGGTAACGCGTGAAGCCATCGTCGTGTCGCACGCCCAGCAGCCCCACCGGCAACGCGTCCAGCAGCCCCGGCTTCGGCCAGGCGCCCAGATAACCCGGCGAGTATTTCAGGAACCGGTACCAGTCAAAAATGTTCACCGGCGGCGTCTTGGTCCGTGGCTCTGTGTCCTGTAGTCCAGCGTACATCAGATGCGGGGCCGAGCCTGGTTGCAGGGCGCCCGCTTTCAGGCTGGCCTGCACATTCACCACATCGCCCGGCGCCTTCGCCATTACTTCGGTGGTGGGCGGGCCAAGCATGCTAAGCAGCCAGCCGTATTTCTTCTCATCAAACAACGCAACATTGCCGTCAAAGACAATCGTTTCGATCCGCTCGTTATCCTTCTTAAGCGTCCGCGTGCGGCGGATGGCGAAGGTGACCGGATCTAACAGACGCCAGTGCCGCGTGTAGTAACCGGTGCGGATAGAGACTTCCATTAATTCGTCCGGCGTTACCTCCGTGATAGGCATATCTGGAATGGGTGTGAAGGCGCCACGGTAGCCACGCGCTGAACAATACACCCGGCCAGCAGACGCTTCGCCGGTAGCTTCGTCTTCAACAAACGTGCAATCACCGGCGCGGGTGTTGAACCACGGTGGAAGAAAGCCGCTGCCGATGAGCGTGGCGATGGAATCCGCGGGCCGACCTTCGCTTGCTGCGGCCAGCCGCGCCAGCCGCACCATCTCGATACCGGCCGCGGCCTGATGCCGGCGGTTCAGTTCCACCTGATAGTGCGGGCTCACCAGCGCTTCGAGAAACTCGCGGGAGAAGTGGGCAAACACCGCATCGTTGCGGACAAGCGGCATCTTGCGGCGTGCCTGTTTCAGCGAGGGCAGACCGGCGAGCGATCCTTTGCCATCAACCGCCGCGAAGAACCCTTCGACCATCTTCCGCGACGTCGTGACCAGATAATACTTGCCATCCACCGCCACAAACGAACGGATGCCGCCATCGGGTGTCGACACCAGCGAAACCTTGCGGCCAGCGATTTCTTCCAGCGTTTCTTTCGCCCCGGCCGCTTTCGACTGCTTCAGATGAAAATTGCGTTGACCACGCAGATCGGCCGCGAAGACCGCTTCGTCCTTCGTCTTAAACAGCATCCCCACGGCGGCGCCATGCCGCAGATACAGGTCGCGGCCGATCAAGGCGATATCTTCTACGACCGAGTCGCCGAATAGCTTGGCCAGGTCGGACTCGCGCAGGGCAAGCTGCCGTTTCAGCCGGTCCATCAGCTTTTCATCCACACCGCGAAGGCTGGCAAGCTGGGCGGTGTCGGCGGCGAATTCCTCCATCAGCTCCGTCACCCACAGATAATTTTTGAAGGAGCCGAACCGCACATAAAAACAGTCCGGCGGGACGCGGCTGGCCAGCGGTTCGATCTGCGGCGCTTCGCCAGCATCGATGGCAGCCGCGGCAGGTGCGGGTTCGAGCCAGCGGGCTGGTTCTGGCATTGGCAGCGAAGCCGGTTGCGGTTTGCGGCGCTGCTGCATCATCTGCCGGATGGCCGACGCCTGCAGAGATTCGGCGCCGGTCAATAGTTCAAGTGTCTGCTGCGGAGGCGAAGGCTGCTCGTCCGCAGAAAGTCTCACAGGCGGCAGATCCAGCCGGTTGGCCAGCATGCCGGTCAGGTAGTTTTCGATTAGCGGTGGATACTCGTCCGCTTCCACCCGCACGGCAGCGGCGGTGGTGTACGCCCGCCACCATTTCTTGAGTAGTCGCCGGTGGGCCAGCTTCCCGCGGCCCGGATGAATGGTGATCTTCTGCGGCGTGGGGGTCTGCACCGTGACCGTCAGCGGCTGATCGCCTTCAAACAGAAAAACCGCAATCACAGCCTGCGGCGCCGGCGGCTTGTTGCCCAGCAACGAGGACAGAATCAGACCCGGCGAATAGGTATCGAACGCCGGATAATGCGTGCGGTTGCCTTCGGCATGGATCGAAAAGCGGTTGCGATCCACCTCTCCCGCACGCACCGGCAATACAATACGCGCCACACCAAACGGCTCGCCCGCAACGGCGTCTATCTGCAGCTCCGCTGCTGCAAGTGGCGTGATATAGGAGGTCCAGGCAAGCACTGCTAGGCACACTGCTGAGAGCGCCGACCGCATCGCCCGCAGGGCGAGTTCTTTCACATTCATCGAGCCATCTTTCCGGCGATTACCGATCCGCGCATAGCAAAAGGGAGATGCGAACGGGTCACATCTCCCTTTAGTTTATTCGATCTCAGAGGCTGTTATCAGCCTGCAAGACTACTCAGCTGGTTCAGCTGGTGGGGTCACTTCTACTTCTGGGGTGTCAACCTTTGGCTCTTCGATTGGAGGAGCTGGTTCAGCGCCATCGGCTGGGGCTGGTTCAGCGTCAGCGGCTGGTTCTTCGGCATCTGCAGCTGGTTCTTCAGCGTCTGCGGCTGGTTCTTCAGCATCTGCAGCTGGTTCTTCAGCGTCTGCGGCTGGAGTTTCAACATCGGCGGCGCCATCTTCAGCGGGTGGCTTTACTTCGCCACCGCAACCGACGAACAGGCCCAGGCTCAGCAGCATTGCGAACATCAGGTAGAACTTCTTCATGGGAAATCTCTTTCTTTCTAAGTGGAAAAAACGTGACCAGTCACCCTGGTCAGGTTAAACATCTGGAACAGAATTAGCCGTCGGCTGGTGCAGGTGCTGCGTCATCAGCAGGTGCTTCACCATCGGCTGGCGGGGCAGCATCTGCTTCTTCGCCATCGGTGTGACCATCTTCGTGTGCGTCTTCTTCACCGTCCGCATGGGTGTGTTCACCGTGTTCGCCATCAGCAGCAGCATCGGCGGCGGGTGGTGGAGTAGCTTCTCCACCGCAACCGACCGTCAGGGTAAGGGCGGATAGCAAAGTCAGCAGCGTAAAGAACTTCTTCATCTTGATTCCTGTCAGGGAGTTGTCTGGCGGGATTGATTTGTGAGCGTCGGTAGGGAGGAGCCGCAAGCTTCCTGAAATATTCCGCGAAAAAAGAAAATTCTGCGATATTTCTGAAAACAGCGTAGGGTACGGATATCAACCTTAGGTTTCGCAACCATGGTGGAAAACACCATGTTGCTCTAGGGTGCCCTTCCACAACCTGCTGTTTTTGCGGGTACAAGGTAGTTTGCAGGCTGCATGCATCATAACGAGTGAGAGCTACCCGGTAAGGGGGTGTGGTGCATTATCTCCCCTTGTTGCGATTCTGAACCGGCTACGAATTAACCTTGACATAACAACCGCCGCACACGCTGGCATGCCAGCTGACCGGGATATGGCAAACATTGCGGATTGTAGTGGTAATACAGTGAATTACGGCGGCGAGTTTGCCGATTGAACCAGATGTGCCAGATGTTGCACCTTGTCTTGTCAATCGCAGATTCCGCTCGCCTGCGTTTACTGGAGAAAACCACGATGCCTAGATTCAGGCTTTTTACCCAGTTGGCTGCCTTCAAAGATGGCGGCAAACAAACCATCAAGCGATGGTTTCTTGTTGCGGTGGCTTGCGGAATCGTTGCCGGAACCGTTCATTCCGCCGCCGCTCAGGCACCGCCCGCCCAAGGCGCCCGTCCGCAGTCGCAGGCGGTCGTGACGCAGGCGTACAGCCTACTTTATCTGCCCGCAGGCGATACGGCATCGAAGCTGCGACCGTTGCTGCGGTCCGCCGGAGCCAACGCCCTGGTCACCGTCAATGCACGCCGCAACATCCTGGAAGTCACCGGCGACGCTGGCACGCAAGAGATGGTTGCCCAATGGGTGCAGTCCGTGGACCGGCCGCCCACCGGCGCACCGGCGACACGCGCCCCACAGAATTACACGGCTGGCACGGTTGGGCAGAATGGCGCCTACCCCGTGCGTCAGGCTTCTAACACGGAAGTGACGCCCGGAGCCTACCCCGCTGCCACGTATCCGACGCCGTATCAGGACCCGGGCGTTCAACCCTATGCATCGCGCGAACCACGCATCGCCCAGGCGCCTGCCGCAACGCCTGCCGCGCAGCCGCAGCCCGAAGCTGCCGCCCCGACGGTGAAAGCGCACGGCGTGCCATTGGCAAAACTCAACGAATTCACCACGCTGCTTCAGCAGCAATACGCTGGCCGCGACGATGTACGCATCTCGGTCGATATCCGCACCCGCAAGGTGCTGGTGCTGGCGCCTGCCAAGGTGCAGCGCGACATCGCCGCCCAGGCCGCCTTGATTACGCGTCAGGCTGGCCCGCCTGCACCGCCAGCCCGTCCGGAACCGGCAGCAGCGCCTGCTCCGTTCAAGCAGCAGAGCCGCACACTAAAACACATTGACGCTGCCGAGCTGGAAACCACACTGACACGCGTTGCCGGCAAGCGGATTTCCTTCAACGTAGCGGCAAGCGGCCGTATCGGCGCCGCCGAGATTCAGTCCGCCGCCCGCAAAGGCATGACGGGCCGTCTGAGTCTTGATCGTCAGGCGGATAAAGTCAGCCTTGAAGGACCGGCGCCTCTGGTGGCCGACTGGGACCGGCTGATCGATTCGCTCGACGCGCCCAAGACGCAGGGCAATGCGGAGATTCTGGCGGTCGATTACGCAGAACCAGAGAAGATCCGTCAGACGGCCAAGATTCTTGAATCCATCAGCACCCGCCCCAACGCGGACGAAGCTGTTTCCGCCTTCCGCCTGGCCAACACCACCCAGCCGCGTCGCTGGGGCGGCGATCTGGTGACGATGATCTTTCAACAACAGCCCGGCGCGGCACAGCCCGGCAATCCACCGGCTGGTGGTGCGCCACCCGCAGGCGCCGGCGCTCCACCTGCAGGCGCCGCGGCGCCTCCCGCCGTTGGCGTTGTACCGGGCGCACCTGCCGGGGGCGACGCCGGCGCGATTGGTCCTGTGCGGATCGAATTCGTGGAAGGTCTGGACATCATCGTTCTTCGCGGTAACCAGAAAGACGTCGACCGCGTGATGCGGATCATACAGGACATTGAACGCCTCAGCGGCGAAACCTCGCCTGAAATCGATATCTACCATCTTCAGCACGCCGGCAGCGAACAGGTGGCGGAACTGGTCACGGAGCTTTATGACCAGATTCTGTCATCGCGACAGGGAACGGTCAGTCTCCGCGCTCTGACCAAACCAAACGCCCTGCTGATGATTGGCCGCCGCGATACGCTGGATATTCTGACTAACCTGATCCGCAAAGTGGATCAGCCCGTGGCTCCCACCACGCAGTTCCGCGTTTTCCAGTTGCGGCACATGTCTTCCGTAGATGCACAACGGCGGCTTGCCGAGTTCTATCAGGAACGCACCGCACTGGGCGCCCGCGTGCTGGTGATTCCGGATTACCGCACCAACTCCGTCATCGTGCAGGCCAGCCCGCGCGATCTGCTGGAAGTTGAAGCACTGCTCAAGCAGATTGACGTGGCCGAATCGGCCGCCACCAATGAGGTGCGAATCTTCAAACTCACCAACGCCCTGGCCGAAGAGCTGGCGCCGATCCTTCAAGACGCCATCAACGGTCAGCACTCCGGAGCAGGCGCCGGAGCCGGTTCGCAGGCAGCAACCGCCCAGCAGGGCAACCAGGATAACACCACGTCGCAGATCCGCGCCGCAATGCTCTCGTTTGCAACGGTCGATAAGAACGGCGGTCAGATTCTGAAGTCGGGCGTGCTGTTTGATGTCCGTGTCAACGCAGACACCAACTCCAACTCGCTTATTATCACCGCACCTAAAGAAAGTATGCCGCTGATTGAAGCGCTGGTCACCGCCTTAGATCAGCTTCCCAACGCCTCAGCACAGATTAAGGTCTTTACCATTCTGAATGGCAACGCGGTGAACCTTACCACGTTGCTGCAGGAACTGTTCGGCGCTGCGGGCAACCAGGGCGGCGGAGCCAACACTGCCGCGCTGCTGCAAGCTCAGCAGGTTGCCGCGGGCGAAAGCTCGCTGGTCGCACTGCGGTTTGCGGTGGACCAGCGGACCAACTCTATCATTGTGTCCGGCAGTGAAGGCGATCTGGCAGTAGTCGAAGCCATCATCGTGCGGCTAGACGAAAGCGAAATTGAAACCCGCAAGACCGTGGTCTACAAGCTTCGCAACGCACCCGCAGCCGATGTCTCGACGGCCATCAACCAGCTGTTGCAGGGTCAGCGCGATATCACCAACCTGGCGCCGGAAGCACTCAGCCCGTTTGAACAGATCGAACGCGAAGTCATCGTGGTGCCAGAACTTGTCAGCAACAGCCTGATCGTCAGTGCAACGCCGCGTTACTTCGACGAGGTGAAAGCGATTGTCGAAGAACTCGACGCCCGCCCGCCGCTGGTGATGATTCAGGTGCTGATCGCCGAAGTCTCGCTGGGCAATATCACCGAGTTCGGTATCGAACTTGGCCTGCAAGACTCGCTGCTGTTTGATCGCGGTATTGGTGTAGTCGGCTTCCCGTTCAACCAGGCGGCGTTGGGCAACAATGCCGACGCCACTTCGCTGGGCACACGGGAAACGCTTGCCGGCCAGGCGTTGTCGAACCTGTCTGTCGGCCGGACCAACGCCGCACTGGGTTACGGCGGTCTGGTGCTTTCGGCAGGTAACGAGTCGATCAACATCCTGCTGCGTGCCTTGCAGGACCGCCAGCGGATGCAGGTGCTTAGCCGTCCGCAGGTGATGACGCTGGATAACCAGCCTGCCTTTGTTCAGGTTGGCGCCCGCGTGCCGCGTATTACGGCGACCACCAGTAACCAGAACGGTGTGACCAACTCGGTCGTGCTGGAGAACGTCGGTATTCTGCTGGGCGTGACGCCACGGACAAGCCCCGACGGCCTGGTGGTGATGGAGATCAACGCCGAGAAATCGCAGCTTGGTCCTGAAGCCCAGGGTATTCCGATTTTTACCGACAACCTGGGCAACGTCATCCGCGCTCCGCAGATTAACATCACCACGGCACAGACAACCATCAGCGCCCGCAGCGGGCAGACGGTGGTCTTCGCCGGGCTGATTACCAAATCGAAAACGCACGTTACACGTGGCACGCCGATTCTCAGCGACATCCCTGTGCTGGGCCGCTTGTTCCGCTTTGATAATGATCAGGAACAACGCACGGAACTGCTGATCGTGATGACGCCTTACATCATCAAAGACGAAGAAGACGCCGACTGGATCAAACAGGTTGAATCCGAACGGATGAGCTGGTGCCTAGGCGATGTGGTGGAAGTGCACGGTGACATCGGCGTGACACCGCCGGGTTCTCAGCACGGCCACAACGCACCGCAGCCCCAGGTGATTTATCCAGACCTGAATCCGACCGGCGTACCTGCTCCGGTAGGAACCGGCTTCCCACCTGGCGCCATGTTGCAGCCCGGCGCACTGCCGCCTGGCGCTGTGATTCAGCCGGATGGATTGCAGTATCAGAATCCGGTTCAAGGCCCGGCGCCCGGTAATGGCGCTGTGCAGACGCCGCGTCCGGTTTCGCCTCCGATGCCGCAGGTCGTCCGCGATCCGCAACCCGCGCCAGCGCCGCAACCGCAGCGGCAGTCGCCGCAACCGCGGCCGCAGCAGCCTACGCCCGCTCAGCCATTGCCAGAGCCGGAAGGCAGCCGCATTACGCCGCCGTTCCAGCCTGCCCAGCCGCAGACGAGCACCAAGCCGTCCGCTGCGGATACACTGGAGAAGTGGACGCGTCAGCAGCTGCCGCAACAGGCAGCGACGGATCAGCGCAAGGTGTATTCACAGACAACCGTTTCGTACGGCAAGCCTCCGGAAAAACCTGGCGTGACGTTCGCAGGCGGCGCTGCCGCAGCGGGCGCCGCGCAGAATTCCACTGTCGAGCGTTCGCCTTACTACCAGCGCAACCCGGCGCCAGCCGGCGGAGCCCAGATGCAGTATTCGCGACCTGTTGCGAATCCATCGAACGTGACGCCGCAGAACTACAACCCGCAGTCGTACCCGCAGGGCGCCACCTATCAACAGGGCGGCCAGGCATATCCCGCCTACCGCTAAAGAAACCGCTCTAAAACAACCGTAGGTCAGGAGCCTGACCTACGGACGAACGACGATCGGACATTACCAGAAACGTAGGGCAGGCTCCGCCTGCCTTAGCCGGCACAAATCAACCTGGACGGCGCCGTGCCGTACACGATTCGAACACGATTGAATCTTTGTGGACCACGACAAAGTTCAGGCAACCAACTGTGTCATAGATTAGCAATGCAACGCAGGCGCCCTAACCTTTTGATGGAAGGCAGGCGGAGCCTGACCTACGAAACAAGCCGCTGCAGGCGTAACTTTAAGCCAGAAGCCTCGTCGGCCCGCTCGACATGAAGTCACTGGCGGGCCATTGCAAGGAAGCAATACACGATGAAGATTCAACCCAGCCGACACACCTTTGCGGCTTGTCTCTGCCTGGCGCTGGCGTGTCTCCAGTTTGGCGCCGGTTGCACAAGCCTCTCGATGCCTACAACCTCGGACCTGATGAGTGATTTCTCGAAGGTCGCTGAAAGCCTTGATCCCTACGGTCCTAAGACGGAATACGGCGAGCCTGTGCGGATGGTCGCCCTCTGGTCTGACGCCGTGCTGAGCCAACCCGGCAGTAAGCCCGTGCGTGGATTTGGCGGCCGCATCTATTTCTACAATGCTGAGAATAAGCCGGTGCGCGTCGAAGGCAAACTGGTTGTCTACGCTTACGACGATTCAAGCGAAGACGAACGCCACCTCAACGCGCAGCGCAAGTTTGAATTCCGCGAGGAAGACCTGCCCAAGCATTACAGCGAATCTGAACTAGGCCCTTCGTACAGCGTCTGGCTGCCGTGGGATGAACTGGGCGGTGAACAGATGGAGCTAAGCCTGCTGCCCGTGTTTATCACCAAAAGCGGACGGACCGTCGCCGGGCAACACGCACTGAGCGTTCTGCCGGGCAAGAGCGTGGCCACCGAGATGGGCGCCCCGCTTGTACGCCGGCGTCCCGGCAGCAAGCCGCAGAAACCTTCGCCCACGGCCAGACCTTATTATCAGAGCGAAGTGCAGCAGGTGGGTTATCTGGACCCACGCAATGCGCCGCAGCAGACCGGCGTCCGCAGCACCACGATTGAAGTGCCCGAAAGCCTGAAACGCCGCATGCAGAACGCGGCCGCCCAGCGGCTGATGAAAAACAGCCCGGCAGTTGCGCCGAACTCGCCGTTTCCACAGCACTATCGCGGCGCCGCCATGCAGTACGGCGACGGTATTCAGCAGACAACATTAGCAACCGTCAACGCACCGGGAACGGCGCCCGCGGGCGCTTCGCCCGGTTCGGTGCGGTTTGTTGGCGGACGGCAGAGCGTTATGGGCGGGGGAGTTCCTCAAGGCCGGCCGATGGTTGGGCGACAACCAGCTCATTTTTCACGCTCGATACACCAGGCTCAAGCATTGCCAGCCGGGCCGCCAGTTCGCGGGCGTGTTCTGACCCAACCGTCCCCCGTAACACAGCCGTCCGGCCAGTCATCGATACAGCAATACCCGCAGAACCCCGTAGCTCATCCTGCAAGCCAGGCAGCCGCCCAAAACGGGTCTGGATGGTAGTGCTGACGGCACGCGGGCTGAGTGGCACGGCTCTAAATCCCACCTGCAATGGCGCCCGGATCTGCCGGGCGTTGTTGTTGGAATTGTTGCCGCCGTTCGGGTTCGCCAGTTGCTGAGCCGCCCGGCCCAGGGCGCCGCCAAACTGGTTGCCGAACTGAGTCTGACCCAGACCTACGTTGCTTCGCGCGTTGGTGGCGTCTGTCGAGTCAGCGCCGACAAAGGCGCCTGGCTGGCGGTTGGCTTCGATAAACCGCTCGTTACCCGTCACCTGACCGGCCGATTGCGCCTGAGTGGTGGAACCCGCACCAAAACCGGCGCCACCTGCTCCAGCCTGTCCCAGGCCCTGCACGCCGCCGCCCAGCGTCCGCGCGCCGAAGGTGCCCGTGTTGGTGCTGATCTGGGCAGTCACCGTCAACGGCGCCAGTGCGATCGCCGCCATAAAAAGCGACAGTGTGAAGGTAATTCTTAAAGCCATCGTAAACTCCGTGGGTCAGACGCGTGCCTGACGGTGATTGAGTTGGATTGCGTTTTGTTGTCAGGGGGAATTCGCAGGCGGCGCCTTAATAACGTAGGTCAGGCGCCCGCCTGACAGTGGTTAAGGTCGACTGCGCTGCGTTATTAGGCAGGCGCCTGACCTACAAATCTGGTCGGTCTAGAGCGGTGTTCTCTGTTCATCGACAGCAGTGCTGCCACTGCGTTTGTCATAATTCTTCCCGTCAATTATCCTGCCTGCGCCGCAAAACCGCAACATTTATTCGCCGGTTTGCATGCAACTTTGGCAAACAAGGGGCGCATCGATGCCGGAAGCAGACCGCATTAAATGGGAAGCGAAGTACGCCGACGCTGCTGCGGCACCCTCGACCCCCGCGCCCACACTTGGCGAGATTCAACACCTCCTGCCATCTTCCGGCGCCGCCCTGGATGTGGCCGGTGGGGCGGGTAGGAACGCGATCTGGCTGGCACAACGCGGTTTAGAGGTGACCATCGCGGATATCTCACCGGCGGGACTCGCGCTGGCGCAGTCGCGGGCGGCGGAAGCAGGTGTAGAGCTACAAACGGTGGAAACCGACATTGCCGCCAGTCCGCCGCCGCCTGGACCGTGGCGCGTGGTGATGTGCGTTTACTATCTCAACCGCGACTTCCTGCGATCCTGCGCCGCCATTATCGAGCCAGGCGGCCTGCTGGTGGTGCTTCATCCCACGCTTACCAACTTGCAGCGCCGGCAGAAGCCGCCCGCCGCCTTCCTGCTGCAAGACAACGAACTGCCAGAACTGGCCACAGGCCTTGAGGTGGTGCATCACAGCGAAGGCTGGCGGCAGGATGACCGTTACGAAGCGTTACTCGTCGCCCGCAAGCCCAGCGTCGTTTGAGGCAGGCGTGACACTAACCAGTTTTTCATGCTCCCAGCGATGCCGGCACCAGCGGCATTGGCAGGCGACTTTATAGTGATCCGCGTTGAACTTCACGTTCTCCCGGTCAAACCGCGCAGAAAGCACCTGTCGCGCAAATGGCAACTTGCAGCGCGGACAGATAGAACGCACGAGAGCGCGATACAGCAGGTAGCCCGGCACGGCGACCGCCGCTACAAGGATCATCACGATCCAGACGGGAATGGCGCAGATGGTTAGCAGCAGCCGCAGCGGGCCGTTCGAACCAGTCTCTGCGTCGTGCGGCATGAATCTAGTCGCCGTTAAGTTCGCTTTGCAAGACTTTGTCGAGGTCCATTTCCTCGACCAGATCGTTTTCCGGCGTGAGCTGATCTTCCAGATCAAGTTTCACACGCAGCACTTCTTCAAGCTCTGCTTCACTGGGGGCGGCGCCGCGGATGATGGCGCGGCGTTCGAGGTCGCGGAGCTTCGCCTCCATCAGCACAATGGCGTCGGCGTAAAGCTGTTTCTGCTGCTTCAGCTCCGCGATGTTGTTCACCAGCCGCCGCAGTTCTTCCGCATCCAGCCGCTGAGTTGTCGAAGTCAGGTCGACGGTGCTATGCACACCGGTCTCCTGCAACTTTGCAACGAGTGGCGTTTTACGCTGCATCAGCCGGTCGATGGCCAGTTGCGTGCGGTCGCGGCGGATTTTGTACCGCACCAGTTCATCTTCAAACTCCGCCGTGGTCGAAAGAAACGGCGGACGCTTCGGCGGACGCGGCGGGTCGCTGCCGCAACCGGCAACGACCGTCGTCAGCAGACAAAGCATCGCGACACGCAGCGTTCTCATGGATTTGACTGTGGGTATTTACTCGTCACCTTCGCCAGCGAGAATCGCGTCGATCTCGGCGGCGGTGTCTTTGGGACCAGAGAGGGCTTCCAGGGTGGAATCGACAGATTCGATCGTGCTTTCCGCTTCGGCTTCGTCCCACTTCTCTTCCTCGGCGCGCAGCGCGGCTTCGACATCGACGAAGAGTTCTTCGACGTTGCCTTCCAGTTCTTCCACATTCTCAGCCAGCGTGTCGTAGTTGCCGCCCATCGCAGAGGCCGATTCTCTGTACGCGTCGAGCGCCTCCTTCTTGGCGTCGATCTCAGCAACCTGCGAAGCTAGTTGCTTCAGCTTGTTTTCATACCGTTTGCGCTGTGCGGTAAGCATGGTGACGGTCTGTTGCAGACCTTCCTCGCCACTGGTCAGGTTTTTCATTTCCTCCGACAGTTCTTTCCGCTGTGCGATCAGGTCCTGCGCCATCTTCTGCACTTCGGCGGGCTTGTATGTTTTACCGTTGATCTCGACGTCTTCCGTGGCGCTCAGGTGCTGGCGGAGCGTTTTCAGTGCTTCGTCAATCTTGGCGATGCGCTCGTTGATGGGCTTGGTCTTTTTCGATAGCTGTTCCAGTTTCACTTCGGCCTTAATGCGTGTCTGGCGCATGTTTTCGAGGCCGGATTTCAGGCCGTCCATTTCGCTTTGAATGGCGGCTCGTTTCACTTCGACATCGCCCAGCATGCGGTCGATCTTGTCATTGATTTTATCTTTCGCCACCTGCACACGGGCGCCACAACCCGCAGCCAGAGCGGCTCCCGTAACCAAAGCAAGCAGAAGAAAAAGGGAACGATGACGAAGCATAGAAGACTCCTGAATTGTGGGATGAGATTGAAAAGATATCGTGCGAACCTAACGCCGGTACGGACGGAAAGGAAACGCAGTGATGACGGCGTTGCCTTCCAGCACCAGCCGCACATGATGACACGCAGGCTTGCCTTGCCGTTTGCCGGACTGGCCGCCGATGTAGCCGATGCGTTTGCCGAGATCGACTTCGTACACCGTACGGTCGCCCTCGCGTTTTGACTTCACCTGCTTGCTCTTCTGTTTGATCAGCAGGTAAGCCTGATCGATGGTGGCCAGCATTTTCGCTTCACCGCCATCGAACACGCCGTGGATGGGTCGCGAGGGAGCATCCTCGGCGTGCCGTTTCACATGGTCCAGGCGGTGCCCTTCGCGGCTGCCCGGTGTGTAACGCAGACCTGCCGAAGACATCTTCACACCACGGCCAATATCACGCAGCACGCCCAGGGTGGGTTCGTCCTTCTTCTGCGTGGTGGTTGCCGGCGGCTTGGTAAACGGACGCCGGACGACGGGCGGTTTAGATTCCGGCTTGGTTTTGCCTGTACCCGGCTTGTCTTCCGTTGTCCGCGGGCCTTTGATGAACTTGCCCAGCGGAGAATCGCGGAGCGATGTTTTTGGCTTGGTCTGCGTTGCAGAAGGCTTGCCCGTTGCCGGTTCGTCCAGGGCGGCGCCTGTCGCCAGCGTTGACAACGCCAGCATGCTGAAAACGGCCGCCGGCAGCAGCAGACGCAGGGCGTGGCGAGAGTGGTTGATGGTTGCAAACATATTCATCTTGTCGGCGCCCCAGAAGTAGACTCGAACTGGTCAGGCGAAAATGCAGCCGCCCGGTGTCTATCATGCACCCGCATTATTATGTGTCAATCAACCTGCGTGAACCCGCGACGTCTGCTAGAGAATCGCCAACCTGCTGAGACTATGCCGGGCGGCGCCCGGTGGATTAAGATGCGGGTGCTATTTGAAGCAGCCATCCACATTATTAGAGGGAACGCGATGTCCGGTTCATCTCAAGAAGCCACCACGCAGCTTTCGCCCTTTCATCTGGCGATACCCGTTGCCGATCTGCCTTCGTCCCGGCAGTTTTACGGAGAAGTGCTGGGCTGCCCCGAAGGCCGCAGCGATACCACCTGGGTGGATTTCGACTTCTTCGGCCATCAACTGGTGTGCCACCAGGACCCGGATCAGACCGCGAGCAATCGCATTGAAAATCCGGTCGACGGGCATCAGGTGCCGGTGCCGCACTTTGGCATCGTGCTGGATATGGAAAGTTGGTCCGCACTGGCCAGCCGGCTGAAGTCGCACGATGTGCAGTTCATCATCGAGCCGTACATCCGCTTTGAAGGACAGCCCGGCGAGCAAGGCACGATGTTCCTGAACGATCCGTCCGGCAACGCTTTAGAATTCAAAGCGTTCCGCGACTTAGGGAAACTGTTCGCCAAAGAGTAAGCACCGCATAGGAGTATCGATCTCCTTCCTGCTGCCTGAGAAACAGCCGACCTAGCCAGTAGTCGAATGCGGCTTCAGTATGTATTCAAAAGAAAAAAATTGCTGGCTTTAGCACAAGTTCTATTCCAGCATGGCGATGGCCCCCGGATCAACGTCGATGACTCCTCGAGGTCTGCACACGCGCGTGTTAAACGCTTCATCACCTTCACCCCTGTTGTTGATGTCTCCATCGCCCAACAGCAGGCAGTCGTGCAGCGAATCTTCTGGGTTTGCAGCGAATGACCCCGTCGGATATCCGCCACTTGCTCGACCTGCTTCGTGCTCCGGGAAGCAGTCCACAGATCCCCTTTCGGGCAGCTCCGCCACCTTGCGACGACGGTTGTAGGCACTTCGATTCTGCTACACGTGTGACTTGTCGCCAGTTCCCACAGGGAACCGGAGACTTCCCGGACACTTTTGTGTCGGTCAACCTTTACAGGGTTGAGACTGGAACGTCCCACGATAGTCACACAAATCCGTGATCTTCCGGGCAGCACTTCGCCGGTGGGCCAGCGACTCACGCCCTCAGTTACTTGACGGCTTTTCCGCACCCACGCGGATATCCGCCAGCTTTATCGCCTTCGCCACGACGGATAAACGCCGCAACGCCGGTCAGCCTTTCGTCTATCTCTTGCGACAAGAGCCGGCCACCCGTTCCAGGGCAAACCGGTTTTAAGTCCGGGCGACATCACGGACACTATATTTTCAGTTGCCAGCAACTGGTAACTGTCTGAAGGAAATAGACGCGGCTTGGCGGTGTTTGTTCGTAGAAAATCAGAATTCGCCAAAATTTTTACCGCAAGCGGTAAGAGCCTGCATGCGGGTGCGGATATTATGTTGTGGCAACAACATAATCCCTCTTCGCCCCTCTGGGGAGAAGCTCGCGCCGAAGGCCAGATGAGGGGGTGTCCGCTTACTACTTCCTAGAAGCCACAAGAAGCTTTTGTCGGTCCGGTTCACGATTCGCAACGCGTAAGGAAAGGACGGATTCTGTACCCCCTCACCCTAACCCTCTCCCCGGAGGGGCGAGGGGACCAGATGTGACGCTTTAGTTATCGCCACAACATCGTATCCGCATCCCCGGCATGCTGAAGGAAGGTTCAGTCCGCGCCTGCAAGTTATAATCGGACCTTCACTTGTTTGACTTCCATTTTGATAAGGCGTCGCACGTGCATTCCGCAGTTGCTGAACCACTACCATCCGCCGCGCGTTGCATGACGCGGCTTCGCGCCGTTGCATTTCTATTTGCTGCAATGCCGTTCACGTCTATCAGCGTGAGTGAATGTTTTGCGGCGCCGCAGCAGAAACAGCCCAATGTGGTGCTGATTCTGGCCGATGATCTGGGTTGGAGCGACACCACGCTGTTTGGCGCGACGCGTTACTATAAGACGCCGCATCTTGAACGCCTGGCTGCGCGGGGGATGACTTTCACGCGTGCTTATTCTTCCACCCCGCTCTGTTCGCCGACGCGTGCGTGTGTGCTGACGGGGCTGAGTCCCGCGCGGCATGGCATCACTTCGCCCAACTGCCACCTGCCCAAGGTGCTGCTGAAGGCAAGCACCGCCGCCACGGCGCCGCCCAACCGTCAAGCCACGCAGCCGCTGGGAGCGACACGTCTTGACACCCGCCATTACACGCTGGCGGAGATGTTCAAAGATAATGGCTATGTGACCGGGCACTTTGGCAAATGGCATCTGGGGGCGGAGCCTTATTCGCCGTTGCAGCATGGGTTCGATGTGGATGTGCCGCATTGGCATGGGCCGGGGCCGGCGGGCAGTTATGTGGCGCCGTGGAAGTTTCCGGACTTCGATCCGCAGACGCCTGACGAACACCTGGAAGACCGCATGGCGGAAGAAGCGGTTGCGTTTATGGAGAAGCACCGCGATCAGCCGTTCTTTCTGAACTACTGGATGTTCAGCGTGCATGCACCTTTTGACGCCAAGCGGGCGCTCATTCAGAAGTATCGCAAAACCGCCGATACAGACGATCCGCAGCACTGCCCCGTGTACGCCGCGATGATTGAAAGCATGGACGATGCCGTCGGCGTGCTGCTGGGTGCGCTCGACCGGCTGAAGTTGGCGGAAAACACCATTATCATCTTCGCGTCTGACAATGGCGGGAATATGTACAACCAGGTCGAAGGCGTGACCGTCACCAGCAACCATCCACTCCGCGGCGGCAAAGCCACGATGTACGAAGGCGGCATCCGCGGGCCGGCAATCTTTGTGCACCCCGGCCAGATCGAGGCCGGTTCGCGCAGTGAGCAGATCATTCAAAGTAGTGACTTTTACCCGACACTGCTCGACATCTTGAAGATCAAGCCGCAGGCGGATCAGAAGTTTGACGGTGTCAGCATCCGTCCCGCATTGCAGGGTAAGCCGCTGCAACGCGACGCCATCTTCACCTATTTCCCGCACGCGCCGCCTGTGCCGCAGTGGATGCCGCCTGCGGTCAGCGTGCATTCCACGCAGGGCGAAGCTGTCTGGAAGCTGATCCGCATTTTTCATGGCGGCCAGCAGGGCAAGCATCGTTACAAGCTCTATAATCTCACGGCGGACATCGGTGAGAAAACGAACCTGGCCGGCAGCCATCCGCAGATGGTGCAGAAGCTGGATGCGAAGATCGAAGCGTTTCTGGTCGATACCGGCGCCGCCCGCCCGTTGCAGAACCCGGCCTTCGACCCGGCCAGGTATCGCCCGGAACTGGAAGGCGTAGGCCGGATGAAGATGGCCCGCAAGCCAGGCAGTAAACCGGCGCAGAAGCCCGCCCCGCGTAAGGTTCGTCCGGCAGTGGCAGGCTGGGTTCCCGGCGGCACCTGCGACCTGGCGGTGAAGAACGGCGCCCTGATGGTGACCAGCACCGGCGGCGATCCGTACTGCAGCTTCCACCTGCCACAGACCATCAAGGGCGAAAAGAATCTGACGCTGCAATTCACCTTGCAGTCCACCGCGGCCGGTAATGGCAGCGTGTACTGGAAAGCGCCCGGCGCCCCCTTCCATCGCCAACGCAGTACATCCTTCAAGATGCAGCACGACAATCAGCCGCATACGTATAAGGTCACGTTCGCACCGGCGCAGCCTGTTGGCTTTCTCCGCATCGATCCCGGCGCCGCTGCAGGCAGAATTTCCATCCAGTCGGTGAAGCTGACCGGCGCCGGCGGCAAGGTGTTGCACGAGTGGAAGTTTTAGATCGCCGTCGCGCGTAGAACCTCTCAGAGATGCGCGTCAACTGGCATAGCATCTGTTGCAGATGCACGGCAAAATATAGCATCTAGGCAGCACGGGCGAAGGCAGCTTCGCCTTACATCAGTGACGAGCACGGAAGAACCAACGGATGGCGAAAAAGAAGACCGCACGGAAACCACGTAAGTTTCAAGCCGCAAAATCAAATGAGCCGGTGGAACTGACCGACCGCGACCGCCGTACGCTCTCGCAGTTGACGAATCTAGCGGACGAGGTCGTAAAGGATGTGCAGCGGAAACGCGACCTGAAGCTGGATATTCCGGCCCGTTCTCTCTCGAACGTGCGTTACAACAAACGCAAGCGTTTTATCGAGATGGGCAAGAACACCAACCGTCGCGAACTTTTTAACGTCGCCCAGGCGCGTTCGTACATGCAGACCATGCTGGTCGGCCGCGGCTGTAAGGAACTGATCGAAACCGGTAAGACGACCAGTATTCGAGGGTTGTATTACCTGCTGAAGAAAACCATCAAAGGCACCTCGGAAAACACCTTCAACGATCAGGGCGAATGCGACCCGGTGATCGAAGATATGGAAGTGCTGCTGGACGCGCTCCGCGAAGAATTGCATCTCTACGCCGCCAAGAAGGGTGAAATTGCGGGCAATCTGATTCTGAACGACCGCGGCAGTACGATTGACTGCTCTGCGATGGGCAGCGGCGGGTACGCGATTCCTTCGATCGTCGAGCCGGACGTCATCGAGTTTGTCCGTTGCGATGCGAAGTTCATCCTTCATGTCGAAAAAGATACGGTCTGGCAACGCTTCCACGAAGACCGCTTCTGGGAAGTCAACAACTGCCTGCTGACCCACGGCGGCGGTCAGCCCTCGCGCGGCGTACGACGGTTGTTGAACCGCTTGCACAACGAATTGAACCTGCCCGTCTATTGCGTGCTGGATAACGACCCCTGGGGGTACTACATCTACAGCGTGATTAAACAGGGAAGTATCAATCTGGCGTTCGAGTCCAGCCGGATGGCCATCCCGGAAGCGAAGTTCCTGGGCCTACGGAGCATCGACTACGACCGTTGCGGCCTTTCGCCCGAAGTGCAGATCGAACTCAGCGACAACGACAAAAAACGCGCGAAGCAGATTGCCAGCTATCCGTGGTTCGAAGGGAAACGGACGTGGCAGAAAGAGATTTCCAAGATGATCGAGAACAACTTCAAACTGGAAGTTGAAGCGCTCAACAATCTCGACATCAGCTACGTGACCGAAACCTACGTGCCCGAACGCCTCGAAGCCCGCGACTGGCTGGATTAGCGGCAGCACACCTCTCGATGGGCGCGGACGCAGGTGGCGATATCACCAGCCGTGCTGCTGCCGGAGCCAGGTGATCTGCGCGGTGTGGTGCTTGCTGTGCCAGACGTAGTTCTGCAGCGTGATCCACAGTCGCACGTCCTGGTCCGTTTCCGGGTGGTGGTAGGTTCTTTCAAACTGCTCTTCGCTGAGCGAATCCAGCACCTGCACCCATTTGGTATGGATGCCTTCCAGTAACGCCAGCGACGGCTCGACCGCGCCTTTGCGGTTATCGGCCAGCCGCACCCAGTCCGCCTCGTTGTAGGCTTTGATAACCGGGTTGTCTTCGGTCAGCGCCCACTTAAAGCGGATCATGACATGCAGATGACTATCGGCTAGATGATGCGTGATCTGGCGGATGGTCCAGTTGCGATAGGGCGTATCAAGCTGCGCGTCATCCAGCCCCTGCACCGCGGTGCGGAGGTGGGCCGGCGCTGCCAGAATTTCTGGGTCAGCGACTGCCGCAGGTTGGCGTCGTACGCATCTACGGGCTTAAAGGGGCCGGCGGGGTTATCTGGCGTGGCGGTGTTCATAGAAGGATCGACAGAAGTTTGTGGCGGGGCGTTCGCGACTTTCCGCCTGAAAAGGTGTTAGTTGTTACGCAACCGTTACTGTGACGACGCCAATCTTTATTGCGTTTTCTGGCGTCCAAGGCGATGATTGCAGTTAGAGAATGGTTACGAAAACTCACAACGACGAACCACGGTTAGGAACATGTCCATCATTATATTGAAGAACCGCCGCCGTTTCTTACAGGCCGCCGCCGCCAGCGCTGCGCTGTTCACCACGGCCGGCGCCTTTGCCGAAGAGCTTTCGCGGACGCCGCCGCAGACCGAAGGCCCCTTCTACCCGGACCGCCTGCCGCTGGATACCGATAACGACCTGCTGGTGCTGAACGATAAAATCACGCCCGCCACCGGGCAGATCGTCCATCTGACCGGCCGCGTGCTGACCACCAGCGGACAGCCCTTACGGAACGCCGTGGTGGAAGCCTGGCAGTGCGACAACAACGGCGTATACCTGCACAGCCGCAGCGCCAGCCGCCAGAAATACGATACGAACTTCCAGGGTTTCGGCCGCTTCCTGACGGGCAGCAAAGGCGAATACTACTTCCGCACCATCCGCCCGGTCCCATACCCCGGCCGCACACCGCACATTCACATGCTCGTGAATCATGGCGGCAGACGGGTGCTGACGACCCAGCTGTATGTGAAAGGCGACGCCAACAACCGCCGCGACGGCATTCTCATGCGTCTGCCTGAACAACAGCGCAACCTGCTGCTGGTGGATTTCAAACCCGTACAGGGCTCGCGGATCAACGAACTGGCCGGCAACTTCGATATGGTTGTGGGCGTCACGCCGCAGGACCGCAAGTAAGCCCGTAGAGGCTGAGATATGAACTGCGTCCGGCGCATTGAAAATCGTGTGCGCCGGGCTATGGTGGAGGTCAGTTTCTAATGCAACTGTTCTCAGGAGACACCCACCATGTGGCTACGCCGGCTCTTTATTTTCACCTTCGTTCTTTCTTCCCTGCTACTGCTTGCGGGCGGAGTCACCATGGCTGCAGAGCCTACCGCCAAATTACGGCACGTCGTGCTGTTCCAGTTTAAAGACACGCAGACGAAAGCGCAGGTGCAGGAAGTGGTGGACGCTTTCGCCGCGCTGCCCAAAAAGATCGACGTGATCAAAGACTTTGAAATGGGCACCGATATCAGTGTCGAAAACAAAGCAGCCGGTTTCACGCACTGCTTCGTTGTCACCTTCGACGATGTCAAAGGCCGCGACACCTACCTGCCCCACCCGGCGCACAAAGAGTTCGTCAAACTAGTCGGCGGCCGCCTCGAACAGGTGCTGGTGTTTGACTACGTGGCCAAGTAGCACCACGCGACAGCGCCTGGCATGAATACCCGGAACCACTCCCGCAGCAAGGCTGGTAGTATCTGGCTGCCGGTCATCATCTGCACCTTCTTCGGCGTGGCGATTCTGTATGTGCTCAGCATCGGCCCGGTCGCGATGCTATTGCGGCAGGGCCTGCTGCCCAAAGCATCGATGCCCATCCTCCGCAGCTTTTACATGCCGCTGGAACTACTGGGCAACTACATTCCGCTGGTTCGCGACTTGTTTGAGTGGTACATGGAGCTTTGCGGCGGCTAATACCGCTGCGGAGGTAACTCCCCCAATACAATCCAACCCAGTTTGCGCATTCATAGCATCTTCGCATTAAATAGCTTTGTCATCGAGGAATGACCTGAGCTATGATTTCTTGTCTGAAGCGATACCGCGAAGGGCGCAGAAGACTGCTAGCACCATGCAAGGTCGCTGTAAAGTACCGTGCTGCGGCACGATGTTTGCTAGGCGATTGCTAGTTAATCTCTTCTCAGAAAAACACTTACGAATGGAAGAAATTGAGGCGAAAAGTTGACAAAATTCGTGAAAAGTGCCTATTTCCCATTCAAGGAATACTGGACCCGCGCTTGCCGGTGGTTACAATTTGAGAGGTCCGCGAGAAAGGATTGTTAAGATTCTACCGGAAAATCTGGTAGTAATCCCGTTTGTGGAAACCCGTGAGATGTCGTTACAGCTTTAAAGCGTTACTGGCGCTCAGAGATCAATTTTTAACACTGCAACCTACCGTACACCGCTGCCGCCATAAACTCCCCTGCCCTGGAAGATTTTCCCCGCAGGGAACCCTTTACCGCGAGCAGCCGTAATAATCAGACAGCCGGTATGTGCAGGGCAGGTGTTTAGATTACCCGTTACGGTCAGATCTTTCAGCGACTGCATGGTCAACGCACATCCACTGGTTATCTGGCGGTCAAATGAATGACCAGCCGTATCGTGGCGGTGGACTTCAAGAACAGATTACCCGCGCGTCATTGCTTCACCCACCATCAATTTTACCGTAGGTGTTTTTGTGTCATCAGTGCCTATTGCAGGCAGAACCGCTTGTGGCAACGTATAAGTCATCTTCTTCCAAATGAAGAACAGTTTGCTGCATGCCACTTAACCGGGTGTACAATTTCCTGGTTGAACTTAACACGATGAACACCTTGGCAAGCCGCTGCACCACCACGCAGCCAGATGCTTGCTGACAATACCTCCCCCACACCAGTACCAGCTAGGAGTTTACACTTGTACGACGCCCACCTGGATGATTTTGAAGACGCTTCCACACGCCGCCGCAATTCCGACGAGGATGATACGTTCGTAGCCGCCCCGGCCGTCGACGCTGAAGATGTTGACGACGATGATGACGATAACGAAGCCACTGCCTCGACGACTCCCAAGGCCAAAGCGGAAGAGGAAGAAACTGCGCTTGCGATCGATGAAAACGAATCGTGGTCTGATGACCCGGTCCGTATGTATCTGACGCAAATGGGCGAAATTCCGTTGCTGACACGCGACCAGGAAAAAACGCTCGCCCGCAAGATCGAAGTCACCCGCCGTTGTTTCCGCGCCCGTCTGCTTGAATGCGACTACGTGATTCAGTCCGCCTTCAAAGTGCTTAAACGTGTCCACAATGGCGAACTGCCATTCGACCGCACGGTGCAGGTCTCGGTAACCGACCGCCTGGAGAAGGATCAGATCCTCGGCCGCCTGCCGCACAACCTGCACACGCTGGAAGTGCTGCTGAAGCGCAACCGCCGCGACTATCGTATTGCCCTGAGCAAATCACAGAGCAAAGCCCGCCGGGCCGAAGCCTGGAAGCAGCTTGGCAACCGTCGCCGGCGCAGCGTTCAGCTGATCGAAGAACTCGGCCTGCGTACGCAGCGTATCGAGTCGATGATCAAGGTGCTGGAAGACTTCAGCGAACGTGTTGACGAGTTGAAGGCCCGCATTGATGAGCATCGCAAAGCCCGTCAGCCCGCCACCGAGCGTAAGCCCTGGGTTTCTGAGTACCGCAGCATTCTGATGGCGGCGCAGGAAACACCCACCAGCCTCCGCAACCGCGTTTCGTACCTCAAACGTGTCTACTCGGAATATCAGCAAGCTAAACGTGAACTGTCCGAAGGTAACCTGCGGCTGGTCGTTTCGATCGCCAAGAAGTACCGCAACCGCGGGCTGAGCTTCCTGGATCTGATTCAGGAAGGCAACGCCGGTCTGATGCGTGCCGTGGACAAGTTTGAATACCGCCGCGGCTTTAAGTTCTGTACGTACGCCACCTGGTGGATCCGTCAGGCCATCACACGCGCTGTGGCCGATCAGAGCCGCACGATCCGTATTCCCGTGCACATGGTCGAAACCATGTCCCGCGTCCGCAATGTTTCCCGCCAGCTGTTGCAGGAACTTGGCCGCGAACCCACGCTGGAAGAAACGGCCCGTCGCGCCCAGACCACGGTGGAAGAAGCCCGCCGCGTGCTGGCCATGAGCCGCTACCCGATCAGCCTGGACCGTCCCGTTGGCAACAGTGAAGACAGCCACTTCGGCGATCTGCTGCCCGATGGCGCCGCCGAAAGCCCTGCCACAGGCGCCACGCAAGAGATGCTCCGCAACCGCATTGATAACGTCTTAAAGACGCTGAGCTACCGCGAACGCGAGATCATCAAGCTGCGTTACGGCCTGGGCGATGGTTACAGCTACACGCTGGAAGAAGTCGGCCACATCTTCAAAGTGACCCGCGAACGTATCCGTCAGATCGAGGCCAAAGCCGTCCGCAAGCTGCAGCAACCCAGCCGCAGCCAGGAACTGGTCGGCTTCCTCGACTAACGGCCAGCAACAATCAAACAGTGCATCCTTCCCGCATGCACTACCCCGGCCCGGAGCAACCCTCCGGGCCGTTTTTGTTGCCCGCCTGCCGTTTGCCTACCATCGTCGTCGAGACTGAACAACAGACATGATGAACCCCTGGACCGCGCTTCCAGCCAGCGCACCATTTGTGCTCCCGCAAGATGCAGCGGCGATTCAAGCCTTTAACATCCAGTACCAGGAATCGCCGGAATTCATGGTGCAAACGCAACTGTATCCAGAGCCATTTGTCGGCTCCCCGTCGGCGGCGGTGTATCTATTGGGTTTAAATCCGGGCTATTCATCGCAGGATGATGAACTTCACCGTTTGGCGGAGTTCCGCGAGACACTGCTGGCGAACCTTTCTCACCAGACGCAGGCAACGCCCTATTACTACCTGGACGATAGATTCGCAGAGTATCCCGGCAGCAGATGGTCACGCCAGAAACTACGCTGGCTTATCGATGAAGTTAGCGTCGAGCAGTTGGCCCGCAACCTCATGCTCGTGGAGCTGTTTCCCTACCATTCCACCAGATACCATCGCATTCCAAAGTCCATCTCGCCAAGCGGCATGGCGCCGTCAGCGGATTACTCCGTTCATCTTGTGAAGCAGGCGATGGCGGACGGGAAACTTATCATTGCCATGCGCGCCGTCAAAGAATGGTTCAAATTGGCGCCCGGGCTTGAAAGCTACGAGAACTTGCACCGGCTGAATAGCGTGCAGAATATCTCACTATCGCCGCGAAATTTAGCAGCGTTCGACGTCGTGGTGCAGCACCTTAAGCGTTCAACAGATTGATGCACGCAGCGAAGCGAACAATTGTCCTGCATCGCGTTTCAGGCTGAGCGACGTAAGAGCGTCGCGTAGTTAGCTCAAGATTTCGATCTGGCTGAATTCGTCCACTGTGATCGTGGTTAGTTCGCCGTCGGGACGTTTGAGTACGACGATGTCGCTGAAGACTTTATCGTCGAAGTTCCGCTGCCGGTGCAGACCATGACGGCGGCGGTCTTTTTTGACCACTTCGCCTTCGGTATCGGCCTCCCACGTGCGGAAGCCGACTTTCACTTCGTGCCGCACGCGGATGCGGTCGCCTTCCTGGATTTTTTCAAACGTCGCGTAGATCTCAGCCATCGCAATTCAACCTTCCGGGTGTATGGATGCGGATTGTTTCAGCCGGATAGCATTGTAGTCAGATACGCGACGTTTGACATATCGCCAGGTGCAGATGCGATGTTGTGGCGTTATCCACTGCCCCATCTGGTCCCCTCGCCCCTTTGGGGAGAGGGTTAGGGTGAGGGGATACAAATTCCGTCCTTCTGTCGCCCTGCTTGCGTGCGCTTAGTCCAGGGGCTTTTTGTCGTCGATCCACGACATCAGGCTGCGGAGCTGGGCGCCGACTTTTTCGATGCCCAGGGCGCGGTCGCGACGGCGGATGGCTTTGAAGGAAGCGGCGCCGGCGCGATTTTCCAGGATCCAGTCGCGGGCGAATTCGCCGTTCTGAATCTCGCTGAGGATCTTTTTCATTTCGGCGCGGGTTTCGTCGGTGATGATCCGCGGGCCGCGGGTGTAATCGCCGTACTCGGCGGTGTTCGACACGCTGTAACGCATGTAGCTGAGGCCGCCCTGATAGAACAGGTCGACGATCAGCTTCAATTCGTGCATGCACTCGAAGTAAGCCATTTCTGGCTGATAACCGGCGTCCACCAGCGTTTCGTAAGCGGCCTTGACCAGCTCGCTAACGCCGCCGCAGAGCACGACCTGCTCACCAAACAGGTCCGTTTCGGTTTCTTCAGCGAACGAAGTCTGAATCACGCCGCCACGGGTGCCGCCGATGCCTTTGGCGTAAGCCAGACCCAGCTGCACGGTATCGTCGGAAGCATCTTCGCCGGTGGCGATCAGGCAGGGCACGCCGCCACCGCCTTCATATTCGCTACGGACCAGGTGGCCAGGGCCCTTGGGCGCCACCAGCAGGGTGTCTACGCCGGACGGGGGCACGACCTGATTGAAGTGAATGTTGAAACCGTGCGAGCACATCAGGATGTTGCCCGGCTCCAGATTGTCGCGGATGTGGGCCTTGTAGAGGTCGCCCTGCACTTCGTCAGGCAGCAGAATGTTGACCAGATCGCCCTGCTTGGTGGCTTCTTCGATCGAAACGGGTTCGAAGCCGTCTTTCTTGGCCAGTTCGTAGTTCGGACCGCCGGGACGCTGACCGACCACGACGTTACAGCCGCTATCACGCAGGTTCTGGGCCTGCGCGTGGCCCTGCGAACCATAACCCAGGATGGCGATGGTTTTATCTTTAAGGAGCGAGAGATCAGCGTCTGCGTCGTAAAAAATCCGGGCGGTCATGGAAATGGTCCTGCGAGTTTTTTTGTGTGTTGGAATGTGGGATGTTGGGAAGGTCCGCAGCGCGGACAAGAATGGTGCGCTAATCGTTAGCTCAACGCCGGGCATGCGTCATGCGCTGCCCGGCTGCTACGGACTTCCTGTCATTCGCCAATCGCGACCCCTCTAGTGGGTGAAGCGGTTGAGCGAACTTTCGTGAAGGTGTGGCCGGCTGTTGGCGGGGGCGTCTGGATCGACGCTTCGCACCATCGCAATACGGCCGGTCCGGACCAGTTCCGTAATGCCGTAAGGACGCATCCGTTCAATGAAGGCTTCGATCTTGCGTTCGCGGCCGGAGATTTCGATCATCAGCTCATCGGCGCCAACGTCAACAATCCGCCCGCGGAAGATTTCCACCAGTTCGCGGATTTCCGCGCGGTCGGAACCCTTTGGGGCGCTTACCTTTATCAGCATCAGGTCGCGTTCGACATAGTCCTGGGCGCTGATGTCGATCACTTTGACGACAGTGACGATCTTTTCAATCTGCTTGCCAACCTGCTCCAGGACCGCATCGTCGCCGACGACCACAAAGGTCATCCGCGAGAGCTTATCGTCCTCAGTTTCGCCAACGGCGAGTGAATCGATGTTGTAACCCCGTGAGGCTAACATCCCCGAAATGTGAGCGAGAACCCCCGGCACATTCTGTACGATGGCCGAAAGTACGTGGCGCTGACCCATTGCATTACCTGTTGCAAACGACATAAACCGCTTGGCAAAAGCTTATTAAAAGAAGACTATTGCCAATAGTTGCGGCGCAAGACCGAAAACACGTAGGATAGTCCGGCCCTACCGTAGTCACAAGGGGTTAAGATCAACGCCGCGCAAAGGGACGCAAACACGCTATTTTTCCACGGGCCGGGTAATTTTCAGATTGACAAAAAACAAAGATTGGGTAGGATTTTCCCCTATGACACAAAAGAGGCTTGAATGCCTCTGCGGGCAACCGTTGCGGGGCGATTCCCGGCGACCGGTTGCTTGAAAAAAAGCCAGGCCAGCTTAGAAGCGCAGACCAGAACTGGGGCAAAGAACTGAACAACGGCGCCTGATTTTGTGTGGTGTCCATGGAACGTGGTTTCACCCACAAAACTTGTGCGGTTGTCTGCAGATTGTTGGGGCGAAGTAAGGTCTGCGGTGGGCGATGGGTCATTCGCCCTTATCATTGAATGTCCATCCTTAGCCATGATTGCTAGGTTGGGGCGCGATGCCCGTGCGGCGGCCCTGACTAGTGGTCCCTGGCTGGCCGACTGGTATTGCTGCTCATGTCCACCGATCGCGATGCATATCTGGAGGCGATTGCTGCGTCTAACGCGCCGGGCGGCCATCTGCGCAATCTTTCCATGAAGGCCTGCCGGTTGTTGCTCTTTGAGGATAACCCGCTGGATGCGTTGTACTTCTGCGAAACGCTCTCGAACACCGAGTACACGAAGTTCGAAGTCGAAGTTGTCCCGACACTGCACGAGGGGGTCAAGCTGCTTGCTACCGGCGGTGAATATCATCTACTGGTAGTGGACCTTTCGCTTCCCGATAGCGATGGGCTGGAAACCTTTGAGAGGGTGACGTTCGCCGCTCCCAAGTTGCCCGTGGTCATTCTTAGTGGTCTGGACGACCGTGAGATGGCGATGAAGGCCGTGCAGTTCGGCGCCCAGGATTATCTGGTGAAGGGCGATTTTCAGTCGTACAACCTGGAGAAGTCCCTCAGCTTCGCCATCGAGCGCCGCCGGTTACAGGAAGATGTGAAACTGACCGCACGGGAGCTACAACGTCGGCTGGATGCTTCGCTATTGGCCAAGCATATTCAAGAGAATCTGTTCCCTGCGGAAACACCGCGGATTCCCGGTTTCGACCTCGCGGCGCGGTCGTTCCCCGCGGACGAAACGGGCGGCGATTTCTACGATTATCTAATCAGCCATTTTACGCCAGAGAACACGCAGAACCCCGGTCGCGTGGGATTGCTGATCGCCGATGTAGGCGGGCACGGCATTGGCCCGGCGTTGATTATGTCCGCGGTGCGGTCTTATCTGCGCGGGCTGCAGGGGCACCTGCCCTCGTTGCCAGAGCTACTTGGCGCAGTCAACAACTTTATCACTGTCGACACCCGTCACGAGCGGTTGATCTCGCTGTTTCTGGCGGACCTGAACATTCAGGACCGCACCTTCACCTACTGTGGCGCCGGGCACGAATCGCATCTGCTGCGCGCAGGTGGCGAAATAGAAACGCTGCAGCGCGCGACCTGCCCGCTGGGCATTGAGTTTGATATTGAGTTTCCCGCATCGCAGCCAGTTGCGCTGCACGCGGGCGATATCCTGGTGTTTCACACCGATGGCATCGCCGAAGCCGTGGACCGTCACGGCCGTCCGTATGGGATCGAGCGGCTGCTGGAGGTGGTCGACTCCAATCAGAAATGGCCCGCGGCAGAGATTATCCAGGCCGTTTACGCGGATGTGCAACGCCATACCGGGCAGGACAGCCAGAACGACGATATCACGCTGATGGTGCTTAAGACGCAGTAGCGGGGCGCGGTTTACAGCGTCTTGAGATATTCCAGCAGCGCCTTCTTTTCATCCTCCGCAAGTTCCGCCGGAAACGTGTGCCCGCCCGCGTCTTTCCCTTTGAGCGACGTGTCAAAGTATTCGCGTTTCGCCTTAGTGCTGAGTCCTGCCGGAAGTTTATCCAGCGTCTGCACAGTGAAGCCCAGCTTCTGCTGGTCGTACTTCGCGCTGCTGCGTTTCCAGACCTTCGGCCGCTCGTCCGGATAGAACAGATGATGCAGCGTCGGCACGCTGCCGTTGTGCAGATAAGGCGCCGAAGCCCACACGCCGTCGAGCGGCGGCGCCAAATAGCCGCCCGGATCGGCGCGGATGCCGTCTTTCCCGTAATCCGTAAACCAGCTCTTGCCGTAATGTTTGCGGTGCGGAACTGTCAGCGCGTACAAGCGGGTCGCGTCGGTTCCAACTTCATCAATAGGCACAATCTTGTTGGGATACTGCGGATCTTCGCCATAGGTTCCGTGGCAGGTGGCGCAGTTCTGGTTGAACACCTTCTGCCCGGCTGTGGCAAGCTTTTGATCGATTTCAAACGGGTAAGCGGGTGGTTTGACACTGTCGATAAAGGCGTACACGTTGCGGAAGTCTTCTTCCCACTCGCGGAATTTTTCAGCGCCGTTTTCACGCACCAGCATGAATTGCATCAGTCCGCGGTGCCCTTTGGGTGCGAAGCCGTCGATATAAATGTGCGACCGCTTTTTGAAGTGCCACCACGGCGGAGCGTCCATATCGTGATGCACAATCTTGGGCATCGGCCGGGTGACGACTTTCAGATCCGCATCGCGGTAATTCATCAGCAAGGCGCCGAAAACAACGGCGTTGGTCACGCCCCGGTTGCCACCCAGCGGCAGGAACAACGAGCCCATGTCCATCCGCGTCAGCTTCTTACCCTGCTTGAGTTTTGTGGCGCGGATATCTTCTGAAAATGTCTGCAGCATGTAGCCCGTATTGGGCGAACCGGGGTAGGTGGCGCCATCTTCCACCGGCAGTTTCCCGCCGTGACAGGCAAAACAGTTCATCGTCCACTGGCCCTGTTGGCTCACCACATATTGCAGCGGGCGGGGCTTCTCTTTGGCTTCGTCGCCGGGCCGCACCGTTAGGCCGTACCGCTCAAACGCCATCCGCCACCGCTCTGCGGGTGTTGCTTTGCGGGCCTTGGACCGTAGGGGTTCAGGCCAGACCTGCCAGATTTCCTCGAAGGTCGATTGCTCGAAGTCCGGCGGCAGATACTCCTTGGTCGTCAGCAACTCGTAACCGCGCTGCGGCGCCGGTTCTGCAGCTTGCAGGGGCTGTGCCAGCAGGATGCATGTAAAGAGCACAACGGGCGTTAACAGAGATTGCGGGAGTTGCATGGTAGACATCCAGAGAGTCTTTTTGGTCACCTGATCAGAACCGTGCAAAACCTGGGCGGTTAACGCGTGTTCTTCTTCTGGCCAGTAACTCACAACCGTGACTGGCTTATCTTTTTCTGTAGATATTGTTTGAGAAAAGCAAAGAGTTGGCGCACAATATCCGGGTAGCTGGCCAGCTACTTTTCTCATCCATTTTCCTACATTTCGCATCGGACAACAACTTTGGCGGGACAACGCGTCAAAGCGGCCACTGTCTATCATCCGGCGTGGGTCTGCTACCGCTAATTGTCACGCGTGCATTATCCCAACCCCGGTAGTGGTCTGGGGTGGATACCGTTGCGTTGTCAGGCAGGCGCCTGACCTACGGAGTTGCCATGCTGATCTATGGGAACGAGCCTCAACCGGGTGGGCGTCCGCCCAATGGGACCCGGAGGCAGCGGGATTGAGAAAAGCCTGCAGCGAGGAACAGAACATTACAGGGGCGGCAGGGCTGCAACCTGCCTACTAAGAGGAGGAGAGGAAATCATGCAACAGTTACTGAAACCGTTGGCGTTGTGCGTCGCCGGGGTGCTCTTCGCGGCTGCTCCGGCAGCGGCACAGTTTGGCGGTGTTGCGGCCCCGTTCGGTGGCGGCGGTTCAACTGGTGGAGCAGGTGGGAAAGTACAGACGGCGGCCGCACGCAAGGCCGAAGCGCAGATTCTGGAAGCGATGGCCAAACCATGCACCATCGAGTTCAAAGAAGTTCCGCTGACTGACGTCGTCACCTTCTTCAAGAAGACCTGCAACGTTAATGTTGTGCTAGACACTATCGCCCTGGACGAGATTGGCATCGGCAGCGATACCCCCGTGACGCTCTCCGTCGATAAGATCACCGTGCGGTCGGCCCTGGCGCTGCTGCTTAAACCGCTGGATCTTACCTGGATGATCCGCAACGAGGTGTTGATGATCACCACCTACGAAGAAGCAGAAGGCAACCTCTCAACACGCATGTATCCCGTCGGCGATCTGACGAAAGAGACGGCGGAGGACGGCGGTCTGGTGCATCGCGGTGCGGGCCCAGGCGCCGATTACGACAGCATGATCGACGCCATCACCCGCACCATCGAACCGGAGTCGTGGGATGAAGTTGGCGGCCCTGGCAGCATCACAGGTCTGACCGTAGCCGGCAAAAACCTGCTGGTGGTCAGTCAGACAGACGGCGTTCACGAGCAACTGGTCAACTTCTTCGCCGCCCTGCGCGACGTGCCAGCGATGCCAGGTAAGAAACCAGCCAAGGCGAACGGCGAAGCCGGCGGCGGCTATGAAGGCGCCGGCAGTGAAGGTATGGGAGCCGGAAAACCCGCGGCTGATAAGAGCGGAGCGGTCCTCAAGATTTACCCGCTGGACCCCAACCAGATTGACCGCGACGCCGACCTGGCCAAGCTGATCGAAAAAAGCGTCGAACCGCGCAGCTGGAAAGCGGAAGACTACAGCGTGACCGGAGTGGCTGGCGCCGTCGTGGTTCGCAACACCAAAGACGTACACAAGCAGGTCGTCAGCCTGCTGAATGGCATGCAGGTGTTGCGCGATGAAGCCAACAGCTATTACAGCGGCGGCTCGAGCTTTGGCGTTGGTAGCGGCGGCTTCGGCGGCGGTGGTGGACTGGGCGGAGGAGGAGGAGGCGGCTTCGGCGGAGGCGGCAACGCGGGCGGATTCTTTGGCGCCGCCGGCAAATAGCGTTTCGCTGCAACCATCTTCTCAAAGGAACAGAATCCATGCTCATTAAATCACTACCCTTGCTCGCCCTGCTAGGCGTCTGCGTGTTGTTGCCAGCAGGCCGCGCCGCTGCGGACGAACCGATCGCCGCGCCGCTGCCGAAGAAGCCCGATAGCATCATGCGTTCGACCGGCGAGGCGGAAAGTCGCATTATGGCGGCGCTGCAAAGCCAGACCTCGCTGGAGTTCATCGACACGCCGCTGAACGATGGCCGGCTGTTCATTGCAGAACTGCACAACATCCCCATCCAGATCGACAGCCGCGCACTGCGGGCGGCCGACATTTCAGAAGACACGGCGCTGACCTTCAGCGGCAAACGCATGAAGCTGCAATCGGCCCTGAACCTGATGTTACAGGCCGAAGGGCTGGCCTACATGATCAAAGACGAGGCACTGTTGATCACCACGCCGCAGGTTGTCGCGCAGACGTTTACGCCACAGGTGTACGACATCACGTCGCTGCTGACAAAGGACGAAAACGCAGAAGAACCGGTCACCGCAACCACGCTTGCCGAAACCATTTCCGGCGTGATCGCACCGGGCTCGTGGGCCGATGCGGGTGGAACCGCGGGCATCAAATCGTTGACGCTGAACGGGCGCTCCCTGCTGGTCATCAGTCAGACCTACGACGCACAGCAGCAGATCTTCGCCCTGCTCTCGGATCTGCAGAACGCGGCCAGATAATCCGGCCCCAACCGTTGTAAACACCTTGAACCGTCGCGCTCTTGCGCGGCGGTTTTTTTGGATGTACTCCCGGAAGTAACGTCGATCCCTACCCGCCAGAGAGGTGACTGTTAAGATACTAAGGCCGGACGACGAACAACCACGGATTAAAAATCAACACGACGGCGCAACAGACACGTCTATCAAAGACGAAGGAGATTAAAATGGCAAAGGCGACCTTTGGTGCAGGCTGTTTCTGGGGGGTGGAAGCAACCTTCCGCAACACAGCAGGCGTGACCGATGCCGCAGTAGGCTACGCCGGCGGGGAAACAGATAACCCCACTTACAAGCAAGTCTGCTCCGGCGCCACCGGGCACGCGGAAGTGGTGGAACTGGATTACGACCCAGAGCAGATCAGCTACGAGCAATTGCTGGAAGTCTTCTTCAATCTGCACGACCCGACCACACTCAACCGCCAGGGACCGGACATTGGCACGCAGTATCGTTCGGCCATCTTCTATCACTCGGCCGAACAGGAAGCCGCCGCCACAGCGATGAAAGAAAAGCTCGACGCCTCTGGCCGCTACAACCGCCCCATCACCACAGAAATAACCGCCGCCCCCACCTTCTGGCGCGGCGAAGAATACCACCAGCGCTACTTCGAAAAGAACGGCGGCGGCGCCTGCGGAATTCACTAAGCATGTGTGAACCACAAAGAGTACGGTGCGGTCCAGCTTTGGCTGCCCGGTGGATCGAGTTCGCCAACGCTAACGGCGTCCCCGTTCATGCGTACGAAAAAGAACTGTATATCGACGATGGAAATGATAAAGCGTTCCGGGTGCCTAGTTATTTCGATAAAGGCGGGCGGTGGGTCGTCTTCATCAGTGATGTGTCCGACATCAGCTATAAGACCAAGCTCGGTTTGATGAGCTTTCTGTCCGGCGCGCATTGCAGCAGCACGGTGATTTTTGATTTCCATGCCCTCTACAAGTGCCCGGCTGGCTTCTTCGCCAGGTGGATGTACGGCGCTGCTGCCGCTCGTGTAGAGACCCGTCGTGTCTGGAATCCAGCGGCGCCGGCGTGTGTGGATGGGAGCGTGTCAGTGGCACGCCAGACTGTCTCATTCTCTGGCGGTTTGTTCTTCGACGAAGCATCGCAGAGCTTCGGTGAATATATCGGACTTACGGAGAACAAGGGTTTGTTCGACACACGCAGGTCCCGGCCATTGTTCGACGCGGAGTGCCAACGTGTGAAATCGCTTGGCGGCGCGCGGGTGAAGTTTCCCAACGGGCTACTGGATTGGGAGTCTGCGGGAAGCGCTCCATAAGTGGGTTCACACAATTATCACACCGTTTTGCGGGCAATATGCTATGCTAAAGCGCTGCGTTCTGTGTGTAATTGCCCCTTAATGGGTGTCTGCACGACGGCGGTTTTGTGCTGCCAGAAGCTTGAAAGAGGAATACGCCCGATGCATTGGCGACTGGATAACCTGCTGACATCCGCTTTAATTCTCGTGACCGTCGTCTGCACGCCGGCCATAATTGTCGCAGATGAACCGCCCGAACCCGTGCTGCCGGCGAAGACGCCCGCTCCGGCGCCGGCGGAGCCGCAGTTCTCAGACGCTGAACTGGTTAAGCGTCTGGGGCATCAATCTTATAAGGTGCGGCAGAAAGCGACCGAACTCCTGCAAGCGCGCGGCATTGAAGCGCAGCAGGCGCTCCGCGACGGTTTGGCGCGGATCAATCCGCTGGAAGTCCGCATGCGTTGCGACCGCCTGCTAAGCGGCATCACGCAGCGCGATATTGAAGCCCGGCTGCAGGCATTGCTCGACGGCGACGATAAACGTGCGGGCGAATTTCCAGGCTGGCAACAGTTCCGCGATACTGCAGGCACGTCGAAGTTGACGCGGCAGATGTACGTCGATATGTATCGCAGCGAGCAGTCACTGCTGGAGATGATCCGGCCTGAATCGGATGAACTTTCCGCTGCCGACCGCACGGAGCTGACCCGGTCTTTTAACACGCGTCTGGATCAGATGCGCACGCAGATTTATTCCAGCAACTCCAGCGAGCTTACCTGGAAGACCTTCACCGCCATGCTGCTGGTGGCAGCCGATCCCAACGCAGGCGTTTCGCCCGAATCGTTGAGCAAGATTTACACGGTGCTCAGCCGCTCGACCACACAGACCATGTTCAACACGCGTGAGCGCTCGGTGCCGATGAAGAAGGTGCTTTCGTCGTGGCTGGAGAAGGCCAGCGGTGAGACGTACACCTCTTACTACACGATGAGCATCGCGCTGCGATATAAGCTGCCGGTCGGCGTGAAGATTGCCCGCGATTATGTAAAACGCAACAGCAGCTCATCGCTTCTTTCCGGCGCCATCCTGGCCATCGCCGCCAACAACGACAAAGCGGATCTGCCATTGCTCGAAAAGCAGATGAGCAACGCCACGGTCTGCCACACCCACCGCACCGGCGGTAAGACCCGGCAGGCGCAGGTGCGCGATGTAGCGCTGGCCGCCATCATTCACATCAACGGCAAAGACCCCAAGAATTTTGGCTTCCCCCGCGTATCAAAGCACCCGGACACCGTCTTTGCTGTACACACGCTGACGTTTGACGACGATAAAGAACGGCAGGCCGCCCGCGACGCCTGGGCCAACCGCGACAAAGGGCAAGACGAAGAAGCTGGAGAAGACGCCAAAGAGGGTGAAGAAGCTGACGAACCGGGTACAGATGGTTTCGAAGCAGGCTAAGTCACTGTTTATGCGAGCTTGTCCGTAGACGCATCTGTGCGTTTCTGCATACTTCAGTGCAGATGCTTCAACCTTTGCGATGTTCCCGGTAAACGCCTTCTATGCCCGCACGCGTTCTACAGATATTGCCTGGATTGCCACAGGCCACCGGAGCCGGCGTAATGACCAGTTGCCTGGCGCGGCTGACGGGCGCCGACCGCTGGCAGCACCACGTATTGCATCCAAAGGCAGCACCCCCAGCGCCGAATGCCGCGCTGGCGGGCGGATTACCGGCCGAGCGGGTGCATCATTACTACCACCAGGATCAACCCTTTGCCGAAGGCGACCCCGGCTGGGAAAACGCGATTGCTGGCGTGCTGGAGCAGATCGCGCCCGCCGTGGTTCACACACACCTTCTGGGGCTGACGACCGCGGTTGTTGCGCGGCAGGTTGCAAAACTGAAGTTGCAGACGCGCGTGGTCGCGCAGTGCTACGGCGACGAACTGCCACAACTGCAAGAAGACGCCACGTTGGCTGCCGCGGTAAAGCAGGCATGTCAGCAGTGTGACCGCATCATCGCCTTCGACGCCCAAACCGCCGCCACTCTGCCAGAACTAACAGGCGCCAATCCAGAGCAGATCCGCGTGGCGGAAACCGGTCTGGATACATGCTTCCGTCCACCCGCCGCGGCGACGGATAGAACCGCCGTCTTGTATTGCGGAGAGTTAAAACAGGCGGGCGGCCTGGCCTGGCTGATTGACGCCGTCGAGCAGATCGCCAGCGAGTTTCCCGGTGTGAAGTTGCATGTGACCGGCGATGGCGAAGGCCGGCAGCGCGACTCGCTCTTGCGGCATATGG